>NZ_JACCCC010000001.1:2400000-4800000 GCF_013408795.1 Spinactinospora alkalitolerans | reverse complement strand
TCGGGGCCGAGGGCAGTGTCTCGATCAGCGAGAAGATGGACCTCTCCCGCTGGTACCTCGAAGAGGGCAACGACCAGGTCTCCAAGACCTACACCTACACGGCGACCGGTGACCTGGGCGCCACGTACCTGGGCGCCCACGCCGGAGGCGAGCTCGGTTGGAGCGGGGCCACCCGGATCATGCGCAACGAGGACGGGTCGCTGGCCAACATCCGCTACATGACCACGGTCGAGGGCGAGTTCTCCTACGGCGCCGACGTCAGCGTGGGGCAGGGCAACAGCAGGGACGCCAGGAACTACGACGAGAACGGCGGCGGGGTCGAGGCCGGGAAGAAGGAGCGCAGGCGGATCGTGCAGATGGTGCAGATGGACTTCGACACGCCCGAGGAGCAGGAGATCGGCGAGGCCATGCTCGAGTCGCGGGGTCTCGTCCCGCCGGCCAACGTCCTGAACTCCATGGCCAATCCGTTCATGGACGACAGCACCGGCGGCGAGATCAACCGCCTGCCCGGCCTCAACGCCGCCCCCTGGGACCGGCACTTCTACAACAAGGGCAGGGCCTGGCAGTACTCCACCGGCATCGACGGCGAGGCGGTCGAGCTGTCCGCCAAGCTCAAACTGGGCCTGCAGTTCGGCGTCAGCGGGGGCTGGGCCATGCAGGAGCAGCACACCTCCGACGCCCAGATCCTGGACGCCCCGTCCAACGGGGAGCGGCGGTTCGTCGAGTATCCGCCCTGCATCTCGGAGGAGGAGGGATGAGCCGCTACCGTGACCGGGTCGGCGCGCGCGGGAGAGGCGGTACAGCGGTGAAGATCATCAGGGCTCTGGCCATCGCCCTCGTCGTGTGGATCGTCGGGGTCCTCGCCGGCACGCTGCTGGTGCTGAACCTGGCGACCGTCGACCAGATGCAGGACACCGCCGGCCGGCTGGGCTGGATCGCCCTGCCCCAACTGGTGGTCTCCTTCGCGATGGTGCTGCTGGCCGGGTTCGGCTACGGGCGCCCGGGGGCGTCCCGGCTGCTTCGGGACGCCGTGGTCCTGGCCCCGGCGGCCGTGCAGCTGATCGCGGTGACGGTGCTGGGCGCCCTGGGCGAGACCCCCGGGATCGTCGTTGGGGGACGCCTGGCCGCCGGGGCGGTCGGGATGGGCGCGGCGTGGTGGCTGCTGCTGCGCCGCGATCGGCGGAGCCGGTGACCCTGCGCGGGCGGTTCCGCAGGGCGCCAGGCCCAGGGCCCGCGGCCGGTCCGGGCAGGTGTCCGGGGCGGCCGCGGGCCCGGCGGGGGTCAGCCCGACAGGCTCTCCTGGAGGGTGCCGGTGTCCTCCTCGGGCGGAGCGGCGATCTCGACCTCGGCGCCCCAGTCGGAGTAGCTGACGGTGCTCGTCGCCGGCCGGCCGTCGGGGGTGAGGATCTCGGTGCTGAACTCGCTCGGCAGGCCCTTGTCGCCGACCGTCAGGGTCCAGCTCACCTCTTCGAGGCCGGCGTCCACGAGGTCCCGGTAGGTCTCGTTGCCCGCGTCGGCGACGTCGTAGGCGGAGGTCTCACCGGTGAACCGGGTGAGTTCCGCGCCGTCCTCGGCCACGGTCTCGGGGTCCTCGGTGAGTTCGCCCAGGCGCACCACGTCGAGCCCCGTATCGCCGGTGGCCTCGGTCAGCGCGGCGTCGGTCTCGTCCAGGACGACCGTGAAGATCTCGGCGAAGGGGCCCAGCTCGCTCTCAGCCTCGGCCACGTCCTCGCGCGACAGGCGCATCCAGCTCTTGCCGTCGACGATCGCCTGGCCTTCGAGCCGGGTGTAGACGACCCCGTCGATCACGATGATCTCGGTGGTGGTCGGGGTCTCCTTGTCCGACTCCACGACCTCCATCCTGGCGGTCGGCGGGTCGAGCATCCGCAGGGTCATGGTGGTGCTCTCCACCGGGGCGGCCTCCTCCTCGTCGGGTTCGAGGCTGATGCCGACGTCCACGGTCTGGGCCGTCTCCATCCGGTCCGCGACCAGGTCGGCCAGTTCCCCGGGGTCTTCGGGGAGCTCGGCGGCCTCCATCTGCTCGGCCGGCACCGGGGACGGGACCTCGGAGGCCTCATCGCTGCCCTCGGAATCACCGCCCTGGCAGCCGGCCACGGCCAGGAGCACGGTGATCAGGGACAGAGGGCGGAGAACACGGTTCATAGACGATGCACTCTACCGACAAATCCACCGGCGACCGAAGCCGCCCGTTTCGTGGCCGAACGCGGCCACCGACGGCGTTCGAGGACTCCCGGACACCGCCGCCGTGACCTTCCGTCGTTAGTCTGCCACTGTCCCGGACTCAAGGGGCCGCCGCCACCGGCCCGGTCCTGGTTCGCCCGAACGCCCCCTGACCTGACTGGATCGGATATGACCGCCCCCCACTTTGCAGCGGCCGACGGCGACTCCGCACGCCCGTCTCCCAGAGTGGCCGCTCTGCGCAGGACGACGGCGGCGGCCGCGCTGCTCGTGCTGGTCGGAGCGGGAACGGCCGGATGCGTGAGCTCCGGGGGAGACGCGGCCGACCCGGTGCGGGAGGGCGGCGCCGCGCCGTCCGAGAGCGCCGGCCCCGGCCGCGGCGGGGCCGACCTCGCCGGAGCCGGCGGGGAATCGACGCTGGAGGTCGGCGGGGTCAAGACCGAGGCCGTCGAGAACGACACCATCGAGCTGGCCACGGCGGGGCCGATGGGCGAGGAGGACTCCTCCTCCGCCGTGCGGGAGTGGACCCCGCGGCTCACCATGGCCTTCAGCTCGGCCCGGCGCGACGGCGACGCCCTGGTGTTCGCCGGGGAGGCGACCTACCTGCACGACGAGGGCGACTACACCCTGCACAGCAAGGACTTCACCGTGCTGGACCACAACGGTGAACCCGCCGCGGAGGTCGCCGGATTCGACGAGCAGTACGACGAGTACAAGGCGGCCGAATCCGAGGTGCTCGCGGTCCTGACCCCGGACGACCCCACCCGGGAGTTCTCGGTCGCCATCGCCGGCGTCCCGCCCGAGAGCGAGGCGACGGAGTACGCCGACGGAACCTTCTCCCGCTACTTCCAGTACGAGACGCCCGAGCGGCTGTGGGGGTACACGGTCGAGGCGCCCCGGGACTACGTTCCGGGCCGCCTCTGCTACGCCGAGGGGCCGGAGTGGCACGACGTGCCGCTGTTCGAGTTCACCGACATCCCGTGCGGGTGACGCGGGCGGTGAGCGGCGGCCGGGCGCGGTGCGACCGCGTGTTCTCCCGCGGCGGCCGTCCGCGGACCTGTGGATCCGATGTTGTTCGTTTGGCCGTCTTCGGCTGAGAGGGGTTTTCGTGCGTTGGGTGTGGCGGGCGGAGTCGGGGGCCTTCAAGCTCGAATACGCCGGGTTGGTTCTTCTGGTGGCCGCGGTGGCGGCGGCGGTGATCGGTTTCGGGCTGCCCACGCAGGTGTCGTCGGGGGTGGAGTCGGCGGTGTGCACCGCCCTGGACCGTGAGGACTGCGAGCCGGGGCAGGGCGACGGGTCCTCCGGAGAGGATCCCGACGGCGGTCAGGACTCCGACGGCACCGACCCGGGCGACGGCGAGAGCCCCGAGGGCGAGTCACCGGACGGCGAGGAGGACGGCGAAGGCGAGGAGACCGGCTCCGAGGGAGAGGAGGACGGTGACGGCGCGGACACCCAGTCGGCCGTCTACGACCCGGAACTGGCCCAGGACCTTGAAGACGCCCAGGGCGAACTGTCGGATGCCGAGGCGGACCAGAGTGCGGCAGAGGAGGAGTACGGCGATCTCGACGAGGAGCTGCTGAACCTTCTCAGTGAGCTGATCGGTCTGGAGGACGCCAAGAAGTGCTTCCTCGAGGGTGACATCGGCGCGTGCCTGATGACGCTGATCACCGCGCTGCCGTGGGGCAAGCTGCTCAAGGTCGGGTCCAAGATCCCGAAGATGTGGCGGCTGTTCGACCGCTGGCGCAGTGCGCGCCGCGCCAAGAACGCCGCCGAAGAGGCGATCGAAGACGCGCGGGGCAAGGTCGACGGCGCGCTGGAGGCGTGCACGCTGAACCTCCCCGATACGCCCAACAGCTTCACCCCCGCCACCCCCGTTCTCCTCGCGAACGGCGGCCATCTGTCGATCGAGGACGTCAGCGCCGGTGATCGAGTTCTCGCAACCGATCCCGTGACCGGTGTGACAGGAGCCAGGCCGGTGACCGCCACGATCACCGACACCGGTTGGAAGAGCCTCGTCGACGTCACCGTCTTCTCCGGGGGCGCGACGGCCACCGTCACCGCGACCGACGGGCACCCCTTCTGGGACGACGCGGCGAGGCAATGGACGGATGCGGGCGAACTGAGCAGCGGCGACCGGCTCGTGACGCCGGACGGATCGTCCCTGCAGGTCGCCAGTGTGCGGAGCTACACGGCTTACCGCTCCGTCCACAATCTCTCCGTCGCCGGCATCCACACCTACTACGTCGCTGTCGGCGGCCAGAACACGCTCGTACACAACAAAGACAAGAGGAACACCGACCGCTGCGGCCGGCGGACCGCCCCTGAGCAGAGGAGGCTCGCCACAGGGCTGGGATACGAGCCGACGGGGCAGACGTCGCACGGCCAGCCCGTCTTCAAGCGGTCGAAGAAGGCCCCGAAGTCACTTCCCAAGTTCATCAGCGGCGACGTCGACGTTCACAATGGAGGCGACTTCAAGGGGGCCAACAGCATCGATGCCCTGGGGAGCAAGGAGACCCGTTCAGGGACGTACAAGATCGCCTATGACGAGAGCGGAAAGCCGAAGGGGCTGGAGTGGTTCAAGGACTGACCCGCACTTTCCGGATCGAGAAGGACCCGGAGAAGGAAGGCGAGTGGAGTTCCGTCTCCGATGTCGGAAAGGAGTTCGGAGGCGCCGAACTGACCTGGGACGCCTATCTCCGGGTGGAGGAGGCTTATCTGCGAGCGATCAGGATCCTCGCGGACGCCTACGGGGTGACGGAGATTTCGGTCCGCCACCCGGAAGCGTGGTCTCCGCTTCCCGGCTGGCTGACGGAGTTCCGCGACGGAACCGTCCTGAGCCTGGAGACGGCCGTCCGGGTCGCGCGCGCGGTCCTGCGGGAATCGGGGATCTTCTGTCATCTGGTGAGCGAAGGGAGGATCGACCTCTCTTTCGGCCGGGACTACACGGTCTACGCCGACGTCGCCGGAGACCCCGATGAGGCGCTGGCGCGGATTCGCGGCACGGGACTGGACGTCCTGGACGAATCAGCATCCGCCGACCCCTTCCGGGACGTGGACGACGATGAGTTCTTCCGTCTCCCCGCCGACGCGGATTTCTGGCTTCGTCTGAGCGAGCGGATCGGGCGGCGGCGGGGCCGGCACCTGCTTCTGGAGCGCTGGGCCCAGGGAACCTATGGGCAGAGCTGGTACGCGCTCTTGCCCGGCGATTCGGAGGCGGTCCGTCGCCGGGTCCGTCCGCGGTCGCAGGTGTTCGCCTTCTTCGACGTGGACGTCTTCGGCCCCGCGAAGCTGCGGGACAGGGCCGGGTCGCTGTCCGAGGACGACGTCGACGACCTGGAGCCGTGGATTCGGGCGGTGCCCGCGGAGCCGCCTCGGCTGGAGACCGAGTACTTCACCGATCCGGAGTCGGTCACCGCCTTGGCGGAGTCCGCTGGGACGTCCGCGGAGGCGTTCTTCTTCGTGCACCCGGGGCTGAACCCCGAAGGCGAGGACCGGCTGGTCGGCGTGGTGCCGGATCCGGACGGCCGGGTCCGGGGAAGGTGGCCCGCCTACTGAGATCCCACCCGCCGGGGCCGGTGACCGGCATGGAAACGGCGGCAAGGATCTGGTCGGGCTTCGGGTGTTCACCGATGCGGTGCGGCCTTGTGGCCGGCCGGGTGGCGGGTGGTCCGCGCCGAAAAGCGGCACCGAGGGCGGCGGCGGGTCCGGACGGGTTCGGACATCCTTCCGCCGCGCCTCCTCTTCGCCGATCTTGGCTTTATGGGCCCTGAAGACGGCTGATGGGGAAAAGGCTGATGGGAAAAGACCGCTGCCGTTTTCGAATTCCACTGGAGCACCGGCGACCGGAGGACGGGAATGCGTGTTGTCCGGGCCGTTTCCGGATTCTCGAAGGCGGACGACTCCCTGGTGTGGGAGACGGAGGTGGGCGATGACGTCGTGGCCGAGGTCGGGGCGGCCTCCGATACGAGTGGCGATCCTGAGATGTACAACGCCTATCCGCTCGAAGGGGAGCTCCTGCGGAAAGTGAGCCGCATCGCCGGATTCGAGATCGATGCGGACCTGGATTACCTCCTTGAGACCTATACGCAAGGGTGAACGGTGCGGGCGGGCCCGCCCCCGCCTGTCCGCGCACGGTGGCCGGTTGCGGTCCTGCATCTGGTCGAGGTGCTGCCCATCCGGTATTTTCGTGCGGCCGTCTTCGGCTGAGAGGGGTTTTCGTGCGTTGGGTGTGGCGGGCGGAGTCGGGGGCCTTCAAGCTCGAATACGCCGGGTTGGTTCTTCTGGTGGCCGCGGTGGCGGCGGCGGTGATCGGTTTCGGGTTGCCCACGCAGGTGTCGTCGGGGGTGGAGTCGGCGGTGTGCACCGCCCTGGACCGTGAGGACTGCGAGCCGGGGCAGGGCGACGGGTCCTCCGGAGAGGATCCCGACGGCGGTCAGGACTCCGACGGCACCGACCCGGGCGACGGCGAGAGCCCCGAGGGCGAGTCACCGGACGGCGAGGAGGACGGCGAAGGCGAGGAGGAGGACGTTCCGGTCGAGGAGGAGGGGGATTCCTTCGACTGGGACGAACTCAACGCCGACTACGCCGACTACGAGGACGCCCAGCGCGATCTCTGGGATGCCGAGGCGGACCAGAGTGCGGCCGAGGAGGAGTACGGCGATCTCGACGAGGAGCTGCTGAACCTTCTCAGTGAGCTGATCGGTCTGGAGGACGCCAAGAAGTGCTTCCTCGAGGGTGACATCGGCGCGTGCCTGATGACGCTGATCACCGCGCTGCCGTGGGGCAAGCTGCTCAAGGTCGGGTCCAAGATCCCGAAGATGTGGCGGCTGTTCGACCGCTGGCGCAGTGCGCGCCGCGCCAAGAACGCCGCCGACGAGGCGGTCGACGGGGCGCGCAGCAGGCTGGACGACGCCGCAGCGGCCTGCCTGGTCCCGAACAGCTTCGAGGCGGGAACACCGGTCCTGCTCGGAGACGGCGACAGGGTGCCCATTGAGCAGGTCCGGGTCGGCGACCTGGTGGTCGCGTCCGATCCGGTCACGGGGCGGACCGCCTCCCGGCACGTCACCGCCACGATCGACGGGGTCGGCAGACGGGACATGGTGGAGGTCGGCCTCGCCGGAGGAGGCGGGAGCATCCGCGTCACGGCCGGCCACCCCTTCTGGGAGAAGGACGAGGACGACTGGGTCAGCGCCGAGGACCTTCGGGTGGGCGACCGGCTCACCTCGTCCGCGGGCGCCGACGTCGTCGTGGGGAGCCTTCGCCACTACGATCAGGAAGACGAGGTCTTCAACCTCACCGTCGCCGGTTTCCACACCTACCACGTCTCCGGCGGAGGCTCCGACGTCCTGGTCCACAACTCCAGCAGGAGGTGCCCGACCAAGACGGACCGCATCAAGGAGCACCTGACCGAAAGAGACCTCGACGCCGCCCGTCGGGAGCTGGACGGAGAGGTGGTCGCGAGGAAGCCCGACGGTACCCCGTGGGACCATGTGAACGAAGTGCGCGAGGCCCAGCAGGGCCTCAGGAACCGCATCCAGCAGATCCAGCGGCGTCTGGGGGACTCGCGCGTCACCGACGCCGAGAGAACCGAGCTCGAAGAGGAGCTGAGTGAGGCGAGCAGGCTGCTGGACCACTCGGAAGGGTTTGTGCCGCCCCAATGACGACCGGGATTTCCCGCAGCCGCGCGAAGAGGCTTCTGGACGAGGCCAAGAGCGGACGCCTTTCCGGCGCGGAACTGGACGAGGTCGTGCGGGCGCTCCAGGGCCCTCCCGAGGCCCTCGACGCCGACCTGTACACCCTGCTGCACATCGTGGGGCTGGCCTCGGATGCGGACGCCCACGCGGGACTGGTGGAGCGCTTCGTCGACCATCGCGAGGACCCGCCGGTCGCCGCGCTGGCCCTGAAGGTCCTGTGCCTGTGGTGGGGGAGGACCGGGGACCGGCTGGAGGAGGTCCGGGCCGCCCTGGAGGGCGCGGAGTGGGACGAGGACGAGGACGCGCGCCTGGCCGCCTGCTCGATCGCCGGTGAGTACCTCCGCGACCACGCCGACCCGGCGCTGCTCCGGATACTGATGGCAACCGCCGAGGACCGGGAGGCTCTTCCCGGTACCCGCGAGCATGCGCTGTACGAAGTGGGCAGGGCGCTCGGCCACTCACACGAGGAACTGCTGCACCGGAAGTCCTCCGGGAGGCCCGTGCTGCCGGGCGTGCTCGGCGAGGAGGCCGCCGCGCGCCTCGCGCGGGAGGAGCCCGGTTAGGCCCGCTCCCGGTCCTCCCGGCCCCGGCGGTCGGCGGATTCGGCGGGTCCGGCCCCTGATATTCGCCGAACAATCGCCGGCGGAATGGTTAACGGCAAATGGCGGCCCGGTGGCGCGGAATGCGGCTGCTCAAGCCGTTTCTTCCCGGGATGAATTCCCTGTGGCGCTCTGAGCTGCGGACGGGCTAATTCCCCGTCCACCCGGCGCGGCCGCATCCGGCCTCGAAGGCGGGGCATTGGGCCCTGGTGGGCCCAATGCCTGGGCCTACCGGGGGCACCTGCCGGAACATATTCTCTGAACCGCTCACACTCCATGCGATGTCGCGGACCCAGGGAGATGCGTTGTTCCTCGGCGAATCGGGTGCCCACCGCGATGCGGGGGCTTCGATCACGGAGTACATGGCGGTGATCCTGCTGGTCGCGGCCGTGGCCGGAGCCGTGGTCGTCACCGCGGTCCCGGCGCGGATCTCCGAAGGAATTCGCAACGCGATCTGCAGGGTATTGCAGTCGGAATGCGTCCCCTCCGAGGAGGACCAGGCCCAGGGCGACCCGGACGAGGATTTCCATCCGACGCGGTGCGAGGTTTACCAGACCCAGGACAAGGCCGGTTATTCGCTGTACGTTGCAATATTCAAATTCGGTGAAGAGTACGCGTTCATGGAGCAGCAGATGGCGGACGGAAGCTATCGTCTGACCCTGATGCCGCACAACGCGGAAATCGGGGTGGAGGGAAAGCTCTTCCAGATCAAAGGGGAGGGTGGAAGGAACTTCCAGCTCGGCGGCGAGGCGAAGATCGGCGCCTATTTCAAGGCCGGCGTGGGCGACACCTGGGTCTTCGAGGACGAGGCGGAGGCGCAGTCCTTCAAGGACGACATCATCGAGAACCAGATGGCCATGGACGCCATGGCCCGCAATCCCGGTGCCGGGATCTACTACTGGATCAATCCGCCGCCGGAGATCCCCGATCCGAGCATGACCACGGTGACCACGCGCCTGGAGGCCGGCGCGAACGCCGAAGCCGGTGTCAGCGTCAAGACCTCCGAAGCCGAGCAGTACTTCAACATCGGAACGGGTTTCACCGGAAAGTTCCGCGTCGGCGGCCAGATCGCCGTGCGCACCGACAACCGCAGGCCCGATGACCCCGACTACCCGCTCAGCGCGACGACCTACCAGCTCGACGGCCAGTTGGGCGCGGGCAGCGAGATCCTGGGCGGGGGCGAGGAGAACCTGCACAACTGGGCCGGAGCCGTGCGCGTCACCCGCAACAGCAAGGGCGAGCCGGTCGAGATCCTCTACACCACCACCGTCGAGGAATCACTGGTCAGCAAGGACCGGGCCGGTGGGAACGGCAGGAACGGCAAGGGTGGGGCCAAGGACAAGGACGGCGACGGCATCCTGCAGGAGACGCGCACCGTCATCGCGCTCGACACCCCCGAAGAACGCGCGGTCGCCGAGGAGTACCTGCGAAACGAGGGGCTCACCGGCATGCCCGCGATCGCCTTCAGCCAGTTGTTCGACGACGGCGACTCCCTGCTCACCCGGCCTCCGCCCGGGGCGAGCGAATTCGAGGAGCTGCTGTACGAGCAGGCCTGGGTCTCCAGCATCGCGCAGGAGAAGACCACCGACGCCCAGAGCTACGGCGGAAAGGTGGCGCTGGGCGTCGGACTGGGGTTGAAGATCTCGACCGAGTCCTCGCAGGCGCGCACCGTCGAATCGGAGTTCCTCGGCGCGCCCCGGCCCGACGGCACCCGCCGGTTCCAGGAGTTCCCTGAATGCCTCGCGGAGCCGCAATGACCGGGCGGCGGTCTCTCCTCGCGCTCGGCGCCGCTCTGGGTGCAGCCCTCGTGGCCCTCGCCGCGCTCGCCGGCTGCGCTCCGGCGCCGGACCCGATCGCACCGGGCCACCCGGTGGTGCTGCGGCTCCCGAGCGGCTGGGAGGCCGCTCCGGTGCCCGGCTCCGGTGACCCGGCGGCCGGGGGCGCCGGCGCGGATCCGGTCGTCTACGCCGCGCGCCCCGCCGACGACGGCGGTGCCGCAGGGCTCACCGTGAGCGCCCTGCCCGGCCGGGTCTCCACGATCGAATCGGGCGTGTCCGTCGCCGAGGCCGGCAGGGAGCTGCTGCGGCCCGACTACCGCGGCGAGCCCCCGGTCGAGCTGGAGGTCCCGGGAGCCGACGAGGCGCGCCGCGTCGACTACGCCTACACCTGCGCCGACTCGGGCGGGTCGTGCGCGGGGACCGCGTTCGTCATGCTGCGCGACCGCGACCTCTACATCGTCCGCGTCAGCCGGAGGGAGGGCGGCGGCACCGCCCCCGGCGTGGCCGATGATCTTCAGGAGACCCTCGCATTGGCGCAGTGAGAGCGGGCGGGCGGAGCCGTGCCGCGCGGAAAGGACGGGTGGATCGGGTGAGAGATGCGGGATGGGCCGCGGCCGTCGTGCTGGGCGGCTGGCTGGCGGTCATGGTCGGATACGCGTTGTCCGGCGCGGTCGCGGTCGCCCTGTGGCCCCGGCCGTCGGACGATCCGGCGGACCCGGCCGAACCGAGCATGGTCACCGATGTGGTCGGCGCGGTGCTGCTGCTGGGAATCGTCGCCGCCGTCACCTGGCTCGGAGCGCGGCTGGTGACGGAGCGGACGTCCCTGGCCCCGCGTTCCCGCGCGGTCGTGGCGGCCGCGGGGCCGCTGATCGGCGTCGCGATGACGCTGGCGCTCTTCCTCATGGGCGGCGGGCTGCTCTGGGCCGCGCTGGCCCACGCCGCGGCGGCCGCTCTGGGAGCCGCGGCGGGAGGCTACATCGGAACCCGCGGCTGACCCCGCGTCGGCCGCCGGGCCCGGCGGCCGACGCGGGGTCAGGTGTCGGCCGGTCGCAGGGTGATGGTGACGGTGTAGGGATGCTCCTCGGCGGCGATCGCGTCGATGCTCGCCTCGTAGTCGCCCACGGTCTGGGTGTGCCCGACCGGACCGCTGACCACGACGGTGTCGATGCCCTCGCCGTCGAAGTGCACTTCGGCGCTGTCGGCGGTGATGGCGAACACCGCGGCCGTGAGGTCGTCGGCGCCGAAGGGGCCCCGCGTGCCTTCGGCGAGCCGCTGGCTGACCGCGCCGGGTTCGGTGGGGGAGGGCGGCGGTGGCGCCATGGAAACGTCCGATTCGCTCGTCTGCGGCGGTTGTGTCGGCGGCGTCTCAGGGGATCCGGTGCACCCGCCCACGGCGAGCACGGCCGCGATCGCACCGCCGCCGACCGCGGTTTGCCACATGCGCATGTTCGCTCCTTGCTCAGTCATCGAGGGGAATGCTCTGGATACCGCTGAAGTTGCCCGCGATCTCCTCGTACTCGACGGTGCGCTTGCCCTGTCGTGGGCTCACGAGCTCAACTTAGGGCCCGAACGTCAATGGGCGCCCGGCCCCTCCTGCGCCGGGCGCCCCTTGAGGATGGTCGGTGGGGTCACGCGGCCGTGTCAGGGTCCTCGGCGGGCTTGAGGGCGAGCTCGAACCAGACGAGGCGGCCGGCGGAACCGCCGCGGCTGTCCCATGCGGTTGCGAGAGCGGAGAGCAGGCACAGGCCGCGCCCGCACTCCTCGTCGTCGTAGGCGGGGACGGGGATGGGCAGCGTGTGGGCGCCCTGGTCGCGGACGCTGACCCGCAGCACGTCGGCGTCGAAGGTCGCGATGACGGAGAAGACCCCGCCGCGCTGCCCGCTGCGGGTGTGCCGTACCGCGTTGGTGGCGACCTCGGAGAGCAGGAGCGCGGCTGTTTCACGGACGTCGTCGGAGTAGGGGAGCAGGACCCGACGGATCCAGTCGCGGCAGCGGCCCACGCTGGAGTCGACGCCGGAGAACATGACGCCGCGGGTCTCGGGGAGCTCGGGGAGTTCGTCGTGCACGGGGGTCACCCACTTGAGGAGAAAGCCGACATTCGCCACTTCGCCGTCACTATCCAACTAGAAGCCAAGTACTCTTAAGTGGCATGATGCCAATTTAGAGGGCGTGGTCACGCTCTGGCAAGAGTCAATGACAGAATGGTCGGATATGACTACAGGCAGGACCAGTAAGGTCCGTCGGCAGCTCCTGGGCGATGCCCTCCGTGAGATCCGACAGGATCGCGGTGAGAGCGGCGAGGCCGTGGGCAAGGCGCTGGACTGGCACTCGACCACCGTCAACCGTTACGAGTCGGGACGCCGGTCCATCAAGCGCGACCAGTTGAAAGCGCTGATGGACTACTACAAGGTCTCAGGCGGACAGCGGGACAGACTGCTCAGCATGTGGCGGCGGGCGGCGGAACCGTCGTGGTGGTACCCCTACCGGGACATCCTGCGTCCGGAGTATGCGGCTCTGATCGACCTTGAGTCCGATGCCACCACCATCCGCACCTACACCAGCGTTGTCACCGGCTTGCTCCAGACCGAGCCCTATGCTCATGCGCTGATCAGCAGTGGCGGGCAAGAGATCAGTGCCGACGAGATCGAGCGCCGTGTCGAGGTCCGGATGGAACGGCAGAAGATCCTCGACAAGTCTGATACGCCACGCTTCTGGGCGATCATGGACGAGGCCGCGCTGCGTCGGGAGATCGGTGGCCCAGAGGTCATGCGAACTCAGCTTGCCCACCTGCTCGATGTGATCAAGCGAGAACGCATCACCGTACAGGTCATCCCATTCCAGGTCGGGGCGCATCCCGCCACGGCGGGCAGCTTTACGGTGCTGGAGCTGTCCAACGACAAGCGCGTCGTCTATCTGGAGACCGTGGCCGGCGATCTCTACCTCGAACAGCCTCACGAAATCGGAGCGTGCGAAACTGCCTTCGAGCACCTGAACGGGGCCGCCCTCGACCGGGCGGGGTCCGCCAGACTCATCGCCTCAATCCTCAAGGAGTACCGGTGATTCCCCTTCACTGGCGTAAGTCCAGCTACAGCCATCAGCATGGCGACTGCGTCGAGGTCGCCGACCTTCCCCTCAGACGGGCCGTTCGCGATTCCAAGAATCCCGAATGCGGGAATCTGTCGTTCGACGCCGTGGAGTGGCGCGCCTTCGTGGCCGCCGTGCGGGACGGCGAGTTGTAGCCTTCGGCCCCTACCGGCCGCTCCTCGGCTCATCGGGCTTTGACCGCTGTGCTCGCGGGGCGAGGTGGGACTTCAGGGCCCGGATTCACTGTGCCGCCGGCGCTGCATGCACTGCGAAAGCCAACCCCTGTGCGAACCCGATCCTCAAACATCAGTCAGAGACCGGTCATCGTGAGCGCCGCGTCGGACTGACTCGGATGCGTCGACCGTCCAGCGTCCGAAACTCGGACACGGCCGCGGACGGCCGCGATCCGCCGCCTGTCAGTACCAGTTGTCGCTGAAGCCGGGACCGTCCGTGGGGTTCTGCCAGAAGGCCCAGGCCGCGCACGGGGTGCCGTAGCGGTCCTCGATGTAGTCCAGACCCCAGTCGATCTGGACGGGAGCGTTGTTCCGGTAGCCGGGCGGGGGAGTGTGGGCCCCGGGGTGAAGCTGCGGGATGCCGTGCGCGCCACCGCTGGGGTTGGTGGCGGTGTGGTTCCAGTTGCTCTCGTGGTGCCAGAGGGTCTCCAGGCACTTCCATTCTTTCCCGGTGAAGCCACGTTCGGCGGCCATTTTCATGCCGAGCGCCTTGTTCTCCTCGTTGTCGCCGCCGGTGTTGCCGGTGTAGCCGCCGAAGGAAAACTGCTCCGGCTCCTCGGGCCGGTCGTGCTCGGTCCAGGTCTCCCCGTTGCACTCCGGGCCCTCGACGAGGCAGACCATGTCCCGCACCGAGTCATGGATCGTGTCGCCGACGTTGGTCTGACTGATCGACAGGATGATGCTGCCGGCCAGCAGGGTCAGCCCGCCGGCCTCCAGGAAGGAGGAGCCGCGGTCGTCGCCGGGAATTCTTCTTCGTACACGAAACGAGAGGAAGTGCCAGGGGGGTGGGGGCACCGATCGCTCCTAAGCGGTTACTCGACCGGAACGTTCTGGATGGGGAGGAACCCGGGGATCTCCACGGTCACCTCAGTGGTGTCTTCGGAAAGCTTATAGGCGTCCCAGTAAGTGGCGTATCCTTCTGGCTGGACAATGGCGTGGAACTGGCCAGATCCCGAGGAATATCCTGGCCCCGAGCAGACGCAGTGTTCCTCTGAATCGATGTAGGGGTAGTAGCGGATACCGTTTTTCTCGTCAAGGAGCGTGACTCCACTTGTTGAGAGGACTTCGTATACGTATCCGCTCTCGGAAAAGTCGGTGAAATTAATGTCTTGCTGACTGTTGTTTCTGACGCTCCAGGTCAGCGAGGTGTAGTTACTGCTTTCCGACCGCTGGATCTGGTTGACCTCCGCATTGGCGCCTTCCCAGCTCGTATTGCTTGGATCGCTTGTGGCGACAACGGGGATTACGCGCTGCTCATCTGAACCGGACTCCCCGCTCTCGTCGGCGTAGGAGAGAGGTGTCGCGAAGAAGCCGACGGCGGCCACGGTGAGAACCATTGCCGCAGGACGGTAAACGGCCTTGCTGAGGAGAGACAAGTCTGCCTCCTATTTCTCGAACGTGACGGTGACGCGGCGGTTCTTCTCGCGGCCCTCTTCGGTGCTGTTGTCTCCGACCGGATCACTGGATCCGTGTCCGGCGACCTCGTAGCTGACGCCGTCGCGGGTGACGAGTTCCTTCAGCCGTTCCTCCACGGCGGCGGCCCGGTCCTCGGAGAGGGGGTTGTTGATCGCGTCATTGCCACTGTTGTCGGTGTAGCCGTCGATCCTGACAGTAGACGCTTCGGACCCGTCGACTTCCTGGGCCACCTGCTCCAGGGCGGCATCGGCCTCGGAGGTGAGCTCGGACTCGTTCAAGTCGAACAGCACATCCGAAGAGAGCATGACCGTGGTCTCGTCATTCGAGTCCTCCCGCGATATCGGACCGTCCACGTTCTCCTGGAACTGACGCAGCGGCAGAATCGTCGGTTCCGCAACCGCGGCATCCGCGATGGCGGGGTCCGGATCACTCGCCTCGGTGACCGGTATGTCAAGGAAATCCGGCGTGGCCGGCGTGGTGACCGTCATCTGCTCGACGTCATCGGGCGGCTCGGGAAAGGCGACCCAGATGTCGATGACGTCTCCAGGCTGCATCGCCTCTTGACCGGACCAGCTTGAGCAGTGACATTTGTCGTTGGTCAGCATCAGGGGGCGGTACCGCTCCTCGTTGACCATGTCAACGAGCGTCGCTCCCTGTGCGGTCATGGGGTCGCCCGGCTGAGAAATAGCGTTGAAGAACTGGATATTGTCGCTGCCCTTGTTCGTCACCGAAAACTCAAGGACTGCGACTCCGTCCCCGTAGCGTTCGATCGAGTAGACATCGAACTGGAGGTTCTGCCCATGGGGCGTAGTCGTGTTGAGAGATGATGCGGCGGGCTCGCGTCCTCCCTCACCTGGGGAACCGCTCGCGCCCGCACCTGGTGCACCCGGCTCTGACGAACCGTCTCCACCATCTCCATCGCCGTCAGAGCTCACACAGGAGGTCAGCAGGACGGCGCTGAGGGCCAGAGGAAGAGCGTAGCGCCCGCGCAGGAGCGCGGATCGCAAAAGAGACCGGTCAGGCACGGGAATGCTCACCTTCCATCGCGAATCGACCCACGGCCCCACAGAGTAGCGGAGCGAATGCGGCGGAGCCAGATCGGCCCTTCCGGAAGGAAAGTGAGCATTGCTTCACTCCAGCACCGAAACGTGGATGTGGTCCAGGTGGTTCACCGTATTGCCGCCGCGATCCTTCACCCAGCGCTTCACGTCGTCCCAATCCCCCACGGGGTCCCTGGACGGATTCCAGATGTGGTGATCCCACATGATGTAGTAGATGCCGAGTTCCTCATGGTTGTCGATCATCCACTGCGCGGCGGCGTCGGATCCCGCCTTGAGGTCCGCGCTGGGCAGCGCTCCATTGGCGGACACCATGTAGTCGCAGGCGCGTCCGCGCGGGTGTTCGCCGCCGTCCTCCTGGGAGCGGTAGCAGCCCACGCCGTAACGTTCGAAGACGGCGCCCCACTCCGCCATGATCATCTCGTGGGTGCGGCACATCCGCTCGGTGATCTTCTGACCGCCCACGGCGTCGCACGGAAACCGACCGCTTCCTCCGCCTCCACTGAGCTCGGAGAAGATCCACTGGCCCTCGCGGTCGACGAGCTCGACCTCGATCATGCTCTTGGCGTGCGCCTTTCCCCAAATCCGGCTGTATCCAGCGCTGTCGTTGGCGGGTCGACACTCCAGCCAGCTATAGACGATGTTGCCGTAAGGGTCTTCCAGAAAGCGTGTTTCGCAGTCGGGCAGCGTGACCTTGGCGATGGAGGCGGAGTTACCGGTCAGGGTGGGAATCTGCTCGCCCCTCTCCTCCGCTTCCTCGATCTCCTCCTTCGTGGGGCATTCCAGGTTGTTCCAGTGCACGTCGCGGTCCTCGTCGAGTTCGCGCTGGCACTGATTCCCCTGAACCTCCACCCGGACGATGTTGCCGGTCATGCCGAACTCGTCGTCGCTCGCCCTGATGTCGGTCAGCGCCGCACCATTGGCCTCGGCGTACTCCTCGGCAGCGGCCCGACCGGACGACGCCTGCCACCCGACACCGTGCGGGGCGCTTCCGGACACCATCATGTCGGCGGCGCGGTCCTCGATATCGCCGACCGCGGCCAGCGCGGCCGCGTCGGAACTCGATTGGGACTGGGTCCGCATGTCATTGGCGTTCCCCAGCCGGATGAACAAGAGGGCGAGCGCGACAAGGCAAAGCGTCAAGCCGACGAGCAGGAACAGGCTGGCCTGTCCCTGCTCGCCGGCTTTCCGCTTCCGAAGAGCGATGATCATGTGTAATCGCTTAAGAACCTTTGATCAGACGGTGGGCGACGGCGACGGGGCCGGCGCGTCCGGGTTCTGGGCGTTGCTGTTGGTGAAGACCTGGTTCACAGCGTTGGTGATACCGGTCTTGATCGCCTCGCCGACCGGGTTGTCGGTGCCGATCACCACACCCGCGATGGCGGCGACGAGCAGGATCACGGCCGCGTACTCGACGAAGCCGGCGCCCCGGTCACGGCGGCGGGCGCTGCGGCGGGCGGCGAGGCCATCGCGCATTTTGGTGACCATCGAAGTCATCGGGTTCTGCATTTCGGTTCTCCTCGCTGGGGGTGACCCGTGCTGCTCGTTTGCGACGAGGACAAATCTAGGGATCCGCCACTCGGGCGCATAGGGCCCGCGGGCCCAATTATTCGGGGGGCTGGGCCCAAGGTTTTCTGGGACCGGAAATGGGCCCTGCGGTGGGAGGGGAGTGCGTCGGCGCGGCCGCGTCGTCGCCGTTCCACCGGGCGATCGCCGCGGAGCGGGTGCTCACGCCGAGTTTGCGGAAGATCCGGTTGATGTGGTTCTTCACGGTCTTCTCGGTGAGGTAGAGCTCCGCGGCGATCGCGGAGTTGGGCAGGCCCCGGGCGGCCGCCGAAAGCACCTCGCCCTCCCGTTCGGACAGGCCCAGTTCGGTGAGGTCGGCCGTGTGCTCCTGCCTCTTGGGCGTGGAGCGCATGGCCTGCAGCACCACCGTCGCCGCCACCGGGGAGAGCGGGGTGCCGTTGCCGTGCACGACCTCGTGCAGCGAGCGGCTGAGCTCGTCCACCGTGAAGTGGCCGTGCACGAGGTATCCCGAGGCCCCGCGGCGCAGGGCGGTGCGGATGATCTCGGCGTCCTCGGTGTGCGTCAGCATGATCACCTTCGTCAGGCCGCTGAGCTCCTCCACGGTGCTGATGCCGTCCTGGACCGGCATCCGGACGTCGAGCAGCACGACGTCGGGCCGCAGCCTGCGCGCCTCGTCGAGCGCCTGCGCGCCGTCGCCGGCCTCCCCGACGACCTTGAGGTCGTCGGAGGTCTCCAGGAGCGTGACGAGCCCGGCCCGCACGACGATGTTGTCGTCGACGGCGAGGACGGTGATGGGGGAGGGGGGCATGGGGGACCTCCTTGGGACGTGGGCGGCGGGGGCCTGGGTCCGGTTCACCGGGTCGGCTCCTCGGCGACGGGGGCGGCCTGCACCAGAGGAACCTTGACGCTGATCCGTGCGCCCTGCCCCGGGGCGGAGGCGACGGTGAGGGAACCGCCCGCGCGTTCGGCCCTTTCCCGCATTCCCACCAGGCCGTAATGGCCGATCCTGGATTTTGCGGCGTCACTTGAGGGCGGGGGCGTCACTTCGAACCCTTTCCCGTCATCGGAGACGCACAACACGAGATGACCGGATTCGGACGCCATCGTCACCTCCACGGCCGTGGCCTCGGCGTGCCGCTCGATGTTGGTCAGCGCCTCGCGCAGGACGGCCAGGGTCTCGTGGCGGGCGGTCACCAGGAGTCCGACCGCGTGATCGGGGACGTGCACACCGGCGGGGATCCCGGTCTCGGCGGACCATGCGGTGACGACCTCGGTCACCGCCGCCGACATCGACTTATCCGACGCGTCGTCGCGCAGGTCGGAGATCAGCTCCCTGGCCTCCTGCGCCGCGGTCTCGGCGGCGCTGGCCACCTGCGCGGCGGTCGCGGCCGCGCGCTCGGGGTCCTTCTCCAGCCACACCGGCAGCGCCTGGGCGGCCATCGCCGCGCCGCGCAGCGTCTTGGCGACCGAGTCGTGCATGTCGCGGGCGAGCCGCGCGCGCTCCTCCGAGGCCGCCGCGGTCCGCTCCGCCTCCCTGCGGGCGCTCTGCTCGGCGGCGAGCTCGGTGAAGATCCCCCGCAGCCTGATGCCGACGTAGCCGGCCACCGGGTACAGCAGCGGGTGGACGACCAGGACCTGGAAGGTCAGCACGTCGACCGGGCCGTTGCCCTCCGTCATCGTCGAGTAGGACAGCAGCGCCGTCCCGTAGCACAGGATCTGGAACACGGCCACGCCCGCGACCCCGCGCCCGCCGAACAGCACGCCGGAGACCGTCGCGGTCAGGACGGTGGTGGCGAAGAACGGGCCGGAGGGACCGTCGAGGGCCAGGATCCCGGCGGCGCAGCAGATGTCCAGTGTGATGAGGAGCGGGTGGTTGAGCAGGTAGGGGACGAACCGCTCCCAGTACCGGGCGATGAGGCCGGACAGCAGGGCGAAGGCGATGACCGCCATCGCGGTCGGGATGCTGATCCGCTCGCCCGGCATGAGTAACAGGGCCAGGGCGGCCAGCATCAGGCGCAACTGCATGAGCACGCGGACCAGTGCCGCCAGGCGGGGGAGCATGGCGGTCTCGTCGCGGCTCGCCGTACTAGCCACCGAGGACGCCGCCGAAGTCGATGTTGGAGCCGAGGAACAGTCCGCCGCCGATGAGCAGCAGCAGTCCGGGCAGCATGGTGACGGCGGTGATGCCGGTGACCTGGGGGTTGAGCTTCTGGGCCTTGCGGCGCAGGTACTGGGCGTCCTCACGGCGCATGTCGTGGCTGATCGTCATCAGCGTCTGGGCCAGCGGAGCACCGAGCTCCTCGGCCTGCTGCAGCGCGCTGACGAACCGGCCCAGGGACTCGTTGCTGTTGCGGGCGCGCAGGGCGGTGAACGCGTCCCGACGGCTGGTACCCAGGTCCATCTGCTGCAGGGTGGTCTGGAACTCCGAGGCCAGCACGCCGGGCATCGAGTCCGACACCCGCGCCAGCGCCTGCCGGAACGACAGGCCCGCCCCCACGGTGACCGCGAGGACGTCGAGGAAGTCGGGGAGCTGGCGCTGGATCTGGTCCTGCCGCTTGCGCGCCTCGGAGTACAGGGCGTAGTCGGTCAGCGCCGTGAAGGCCAGGATGATCAGCGCGAACATCGTCGAGCCGTTCATGAAGAGCAGGACGGCGAGCGTCCCGTAGAGCAGGACCTCGCCGATCTTGCGGCTGACGTAGCGCTCGACGGTCAGGTCCTCCGGCCGCCCCGCCGCGTCGATGCGCACCTGGATACCGGCGCGCCGCTCCTCGCCGACGGCCTCCAGCACCGGACGCAGGAACGGCCGTCCGAGGCGCTCGGTGATCTGGTGCAGGATGAACGTCTCGTCGTCCTTCTTAGCCTTGGCCGCTGTCTCCGGCTCGGCCGCCACCTGGGTCTTCGTGGTCGCCAGATAGGCGCCCCAGACCACCATGACGACGCACAGGGCGCCGGCCAGGCCGAGCAGCAGGATGAGGGGAAGGGAGAGGGACATGGCGCAAAGGCTCCGAATGCTCAGAAGTCGATCTTGGTGGCGCGGCGGACCGCGATGAAGCCGATGACGAACAGGGAGAGGCCGATTCCCAGGACGGCCAGGCCGGGCAGGCTCTCGGTCATCCTGCGGACCGCGCCGGGCTGCAGCATGTTGATCAGGAACAGCGATCCGATGCCCATGGTGAGCAGGGCCCAGGCCGTCGCGGTGGTCTCGCCCAGGATGGTCCTGACCTCGCGCCTGGTCTCCTTGCGGCTCTCCAGGGTCTCGGAGATGCTGCGCAGCGCCGTCACCAGCGCGCCGCCCGAACGCGACGCGACCAGCAGGGTGCTGATCAGCACCCCGATCTCCCGGGAGGGCATCCGTTCGCGCAGGTCGCCGATCGCGGCCTCGAACGGCTGCCCGAGCTGCATGGAGCGTGCGGCGCGGCGCAGTTCCGTGCCCGCGGGGTCGTCGAGTTCGTCGGCCGCCATGTCCACCGCCGTGGGCAGGGCCAGGCCGGCCGAGGTGGCGTTGGACAGCACCCGCGCCAGCTCCGGCAGTTGGGCCGTGAACGCCTCCTTGCGGCGCTCCTCCTGGCGCTTCAGGTAGGCGAAGAACCCGAGGCCCACGCCGATGAGGGCCGCGATGCCGAAGATCGGTGCCAGCGTCCGCCAGACGAAGATCACCGCGATGATCGACACCGCGGCCATGAGCAGGACGAACGTGGCCACCCTGACCTTGACGCCGGCTCGGGCCAGCCGCTGCTCGATCTTCTTGCCCAGATCGGTGCGGCGCAGCATGACGTCGAACCTGGCCATGGGGCTGTTGGCGCGGCGCTCCACTTCGGCCAGCGCGCTGCGGGCCGCCAGTTGGCGCCGTTGCGCGGCGCCCTGGCCCAGGTCGACGACGCTCCATACCGCGATGGCCAGGGTCGCCAGGGTGGTCAGCAGGATGATGAGGGTGTGGTTCACAGCGAGACTTCCGAAGAGTCGTCGTGGTAGGTGGGGGCGACGCCGAAGGCGGCGGGGACGTTCTCCCCGGCGTTGTAGACCCGGGCCGCGACGTGGCGGGGCAGCGGGAAGCGGTGGAAGTGCCCGGTGGTCTTCTGGCCGGGACCGGTGCGGTCGGGTTCGAACCTGAGCAGGGGGTCCAGCCGGAACTCCTCTCGGCGGGTCGAGGCGACGATGCCCACCTCGGCGACCCGGCGGCTGCCGTCGGGGTAGCGGGACAGGTGCACGATGACGTCGATGGCGGCGTTGATCTGGTCCCGGATCGCCTCGAAGGGGAGTTTCACCTCGCTCATGCTGGCCAGCGTGAGCAGCCGGTAGACGGCGTCGTCGGCGGAATTGGCGTGCACGGTGGCCAGTGACCCGTCGTGGCCCGTGTTCATCGCCTGCAGCATGTCCAGGGTCTCGGCCCCGCGGACCTCGCCGACGATGATGCGGTCGGGGCGCATGCGCAGGGAGTTGCGGACCAGGTCGCGGATGGTGATGGCGCCGGCGCCCTCGATGTTGGGCGGGCGGGACTCCAGCCGGATCACGTGCTCCTGCTGAAGCTGCAGTTCGGCGGAGTCCTCGATCGTGACGATGCGCTCGCTGGTGGGGGCGAAGGCCGACAGGGCGTTGAGGAACGTCGTCTTACCGGTGCCGGTACCGCCGGAGATGATGATGTTGAACCGGGCGCGCACCAGTGAGGCCAGGAGCACGCTGGTGGACTCGTCGATGCTGCCCTTGGCCGCGAGCTGCTCGATGGTGAACGGCTTGGGGAAGCGCCGGATCGTGATGACCGGCCCCGACAGTGACAGCGGCGGGATGATGACGTTGACGCGCTCGCCGCTGGGAAGGCGGGCGTCGACCATGGGACTGGACTCGTCCACGCGCCGGTTCACCTGGGAGACGATGCGGTCGATGGTCTGGTAGAGCTGGTCTTCGCTGGCGAAGGTCGTCTCGATGCGCTCCACCCGGCCGCGGCGCTCGATGTAGATGTTGTCCGGGCCGTTCACCATGATCTCGGTGACGCTCTCGTCGGCCAGCAGCGGCTCCAGCACGCCCAGCCCGAGCGCCTCGTCGACGACCCTGCGGATCATCGCGCCGCGCTCCCGGTCCGACAGCACCGGGCCCTCGCGGCTCAGGATGTGCCCGACCACCTTCTCCAACCGGGTGCGGCGCTGGTGCATCGTGAGCATCGCGAGGTCGTCGAGGTTGACCTCGGTCAGCAGACGCTGCCGCCAGTGCGCGACGCTGCCGCGGTCGGAGTGCTGCTCGGCGACGTGGTCGGCGTCGAGGCGGTTTCTCAGTCCCATGGTTCTCGATGGCTCCCGGGGGTGAGGCGACTGCTGGGGAACTGGGGCGGTGACGCGCTAGACGTTGGGCATGTCCACCCGGCGCGAGAGCGTCAGGCCGATGTCGGCGACGCCGAAGACGATCGGCATGTCGGCCTGCACCTCCATGTAGTAGCCGCCGCCGGAGTTGGCGCCCGCGTGCACCTCGGCGTGGTCGAGCCAGCCCGGCAGGGCGCGCCGCGCCGTCGTCTCGGCCCCCTGCAGCCCTTGGGTGCTCGCGACCCGTGCGCCCGCCCGCGCCGCGCTCTCGATCCGCTCGGCGGCGGCGAAGGAGAAGAACGTCTCCAGCGCCAGCGCCACCACGAACAGGAACAGCGGGAGATAGGCACCGAACTCGATGAACTGCGAGCCGCGGTCGTCACGGCGTCGGCGCATCGCGATCCTCCTCGGGCGTAGGGGTGCGTGGTCTCCGGGCGGGGTTTCCAGGGTCACTCGGGCACGATCATCGATTCGCCGGTGATGTGCCAGGGGGACGAGGTGCTGGGCAGGACGACGGGCATCGCGATGCTGACGGTCACGTAGGAGGCGTCGTCGCGCTGCTCGATGTCCAGGGCGAAGGTGCCGTTGGCGTTCCAGGGGGCGTGCACGCGCTTGCGGGCCTCCTCGGTGATCCGGCCGAAGTCGCCGGGGGTGACGGCGGCCTGGCGGGCGCCCTCGTTGGCGGCGTGACCGGCGTACATCCCGGTGATGCCGACCAGGATGACCTGCCAGACCACCAACATGGCCAGGCCCAGCAGCGGGACCAGCGCGCCGAACTCCACGAACAGGGCGCCGCCGTCGGACCTGCCGCGGCGGCCGCGGCGGCCGGCGGCCGCGGCCTTCGCCTGGTCGGGTTGGGGCGGCGCCCCGTCGTCGCCGTCGGCGGGAGGAGCCGCACCATCGCCCAGGAGGCCGAGTTCGCCGACGAGCCTGCTGGAGGCCTTCAGCAGCGCCTCGTCGGTGACCCGCTTGGGGTCGCCGGTGTTGGACGCCTCCTCCAGGGCCCGGTAGGCCGCGGGGACGGCGGTGGAGAGCATGGGCGTGCCCAGCAGCTTGCGCGCGAAGTCCGGCTGGATCTCGTTCTTGCGGCTGTGCCGCAGGAGCAGGGCGGTGACGTTCTTCTTGTCCCGGACCTGCAGCCGGCCCCACATGCTGACGAGCCGCTGGGCGCCCCGCAGCGCCGGGAGGTCGGGGGTGACCGTCACGATCGCGGTGTCGGCGAGCTCCACCGCCATCGCGTTGGACTCGTTCACGGTCGAGCCGCAGTCGACGATGACGATCTCGTAGCGCGAGCGCAGTGCGCCGAGGATCTGGCGCGCGGCGCGCTCGGTGACCTCCTCGCCCCGTTCGCCCTCGCTCGGGGCGAGCAGGATGTGCACGCCCTCGGGCAGGACGTAGAGCGTCTCGGCCAGCATGGCCGCGCTGATGTTGTCGGCGGCCTCGACGAGGTCGACGATGCTGCGCCGGTGCCGCAGGTCGAGGTAGCCGGGGATGTCGCCGGTCTGCAGGTCGAGGTCGACCAGGCAGACGACCCGCCCGGCGCGCGCCGCGGTGAGCGCCAGGTGCACGGCGGTCGTCGTGGTCCCGGTTCCGCCCTTGCCGCCGCTGACGGTGATGATCGAGCCGCGCCGCCCGGAGACCGGGACGTCCAGTGACGCGGCCTCCAGGTGCCGCCGCAGCGTCTGCGACCACTCGGCGGCCGTGGTGACCCGGGCCTCCAGCTCCTCGATCGTGGCCCCGGCGCTCAGGACGCCGCGCGCGCCGGCCTCCATGGCGTTGGTGAAGACGTCGGGGTCCACGCTGTCGACGATGAGGATCACCGCGAGCTGCGGGTGGTTGCGCGAGATGTCGCGGACCAGATCGAGGACCGGCAGCGGTCCGACGTCCTCGTGGATCAGGACGACGTCGAGGTTGGGGAGCTTGGTGAGGGTGTCGCTGATCTCCCGCGAGGAGTGGTGGACGCTCACCACCTCGCACTCGGTGATCTCGTCGAACCGGGCGGTCAGCGAGTGCTCGAGGTCGGCCGTCGGGGTGCCGATCATGATCTGGTAGCTCATTGGACGCCGTCCGTGCCGTCCGTGCCGTCCGTGCCGTCCGTGCCGTCGGCGCCGGAGTCGCCGCTCTGGAGCTCGGCCTGGTCGCCGCTGCAGAACTGCAGGCCGCCCGGGTCGCCCGCGCCCTCCGGGCTGACCAGTCCCAGGCGCAGCGAGCCGGCGAACGCTTCGGCGTAGGTCAGCTTCAGGGTGTCCTCGGGGCTGAGCCGGAAGGTCACCGGGACCACGGCCGAGGTGTTGCCGGTGTTCTGGTCGACCTCGGAGCCGACCTGGCCGACCTCAAGGACCTCGACGTTGGTCAGGACGCGGACCGCGCAGGAGGCCTGGTCGGGGTTGTCGCCTTGGTAGGTGCCGTAGATGTCGACGCGGGACTGGCGCTGGACCTTGCCGGCCACGCCGGTCTCGGCGTCGATCATGATGGCGATCTCGCGTTCGCCGCTCTCCAGCTCAGGGGCCGGGATCACCATGCTCTGCTGCAGCAGCGACCCCGAGGCCAGGTAGGTCGAGGAGACGGGCTGCTGACCGGGCTGGTCGACGGTGCTCTCGAGGTCGCTGAGGAAGACCTCCTCGCTGAAGAACTTGGCCGGGACCTGGTACTCCTCGACCATTTCCGGGGTGACCGGTTGGTACGGTGCGACGTCCTCGGTCAGCCTGAGAGCCGTTCGGTAGGTGCCCAGCTCGCTGTTGAGCGAGTTCACGTAGGACACCACAGTGAAGAAGACCGCGATGGCGCCGATCCCGGCCACGATCATCAGCAGCACGCCGCGTCGCTGTCGGGGGTTCATGACGCTCCATTTCTAGAAGGTGGTGGCGAGGGGAGGGGGCGAGAGGTCACCCCTGCGTTCTGGACCCGTCGTCGGGTGCCGGGTGGTGCGGTGGGGGATCGAAGGCCCCCGTGGGGCGCGCGTGTCCGCCGTCCGGCCAGGGGGGTTCCTGTGCGGGCGGCGCCGACTCCGCCCGCCGGTCCTGGGCGATCCAGGTGGGGCGGACGTGCTCGCCGGTGGTCTTGGTCGGCGGCGGCGGTACGTCGGCGTTGCGCGTGGGGGGCTTGCCCACGGGCGGCTGGTTGGCCGCGCCGCAGAATTTGCAGTGCACACCGATGACCGGCTCCCGGCACCAGGTGCAGGCCGTCGGCCGCAGCGCCCGCACCGCGTGGGTGAGGGCCTCGGGGTGGGCGCTGAACGCCACGAACTCGATGTACTTGCGCGCCCCCCAGTACTTGGCGCCGAGCGGCTGCTCGGGCAGGGCCCCGGCGCTCACGGGACGCAGTGCGGGGGTGAACCGCTCGTTGAACGCCGTGATGTCCTGGCCCTCCGGCCGCGCGATGAGCATCTGGATCGGCTCGACCGGGCGGGCGGGGATGTTGGGGGACGGGTTGTTCCTCTTGACCCGGCCCACCCGCTTGGCCGGCGCGCAGAACGCCAGGAACGTGGTGTTGGGGGCGTAGGAGCCCATGTGCTGCTTGACCGAGATCGGGATGGTCGACAGATTGCTGACGCTCTTCAGCCAGCCGCCCGCCAGCATGTGGTTGGGCAGCTCGTCGGCCAGTGCCGTGACCAGCCCGGAGGGCAGGTACGGCGCCAGATAGGCGAGTTGGTCGGCGAGCAGGGACAGCGTGAGCGGGGCCAGGTCCACCGGGACCGCGGCGATGTGGTCGCTCTGGAAGGAGCCTCGGGCGAACCTGATGGCGCGTTCGGCCCTCGAGGAGTGCCACTTCGGATAAAGTGCCACGATCTTGCGGCCCTGGGTCAACTGGCGGCCCGTGAAGTCGAGGAAGTCGGAGGATTGGGCGGCGAGATCGTCGCCGTCCAGGGTGAAGCGCTGCGCCCGGGCATCACCGAGGTGGCCCGTGCTCGGGATGTCTGCGAGCAGGGCGACAACGCTCGATGACCTTGGACGGTCGTTGGACACTGGGCAAGCTCCCGGGGGTAGGCGCTTGGAGGGTGCGGGCCGCCGTGCGGGCGGAGCTGTGAGGTGATCTTATGGGGACGTATCGTAACGAGAAGTCGCCCAATCCCGTAGGGGAGGGGACAAGGCCTGTGGAAAAACGCGGGCTGAAGTCTACGGTGCGTTAGCGGAGGAATGGAAAGCGCGGCCCCTGCCGACCGAAACATGACGGATCGTCACCGCGTGGCCGATACCGGACAGGGGATGCCCCGGTCGTGAGCGCACAGGCCAATGTCTGACCTGTGGCAACGCCGATCCGGACGCCCGACCCGGCACCGCGTCGTGCCGTCTCTTCCCGATCCCGGCCGCCATGTCCCTCCCTGCTTCGGCGCCGCAGCTCCGTCACGCGTGGTGATGTGGATTCCGTGCACTCAGACGCGGCAGTCCGGCCCGCGGTTCCAGGTGCCGCGCACGATGATGCCTCCTTCGACCACCGAGGCCCTTGAACCTCATCGAGCTTTGACCGCTGCGTTCGCGGGCCGGGGTGGGACTCCCAGGGCTCGGACCTGCCGTGCCGCCGGCGGCCTGCGCGCACCGCGGCAGCCGACCCCCTGCGCGAACCCGATCGTCGAACACCAGTCGACCCAAGGCCGGGGCTTCAAGACCCGTGGGGCCGGGGGCGGAGAGACGACGGAGGCCGGCCACCGATCGAACCGATGGCCGGCCTCCGCCTCCGTGGGGTGAGTGACGGGACTTGAACCCGCGACTTCTTGGACCACAACCAAGTGCTCTACCGGCTGAGCTACACCCACCATGATCGCCGGGCCGAATTTCCTTCAGCGCCTGCGTCCACAAAGATACTACCGGTTCCGGGGCAGTGCTTCGCTCACCTTTTTTCGGCGAGGTCCTCCGGGGCGGTCAGGACCCCCGTGCCGCCGTTGACGACGTCGGAGGCGATGGCGCGCGCGGTGGCGCTGTCCGGGCCCGGCTGGGGGACGAACGCGGCGGCGCGGTAGTAGCGCAGCTCCCGGATGCTCTCGGTGATGTCGGCCAGTGCCCGGTGGCCGCCGTGCTTCTCCGGACTGGAGAAGTACACGCGGGGGTACCAGCGGCGCAGCAGCTCCTTGACGCTGGAGACGTCGACCATCCGGTAGTGCAGGTGGTCGTCGATGAGCGGCATGTCGCGCGCGATGAACATGCGGTCCGTCGCTATGGAGTTGCCGCACAGCGGAGCCTTCTTCGGCTCGGGGACGTAGCGCCTGATGTGCTGGAGGACGAGCTCCTCCGCCTCCTGCAGGGTGACGCCGCTGTCGAGCACGTCCAGCAGGCCCGAGGTGGTGTGCATCTGCGTGACGAACTCGCCCATCTGGTCCAGCGCCGCCTGAGGCGGCTTGACGACCACGTCAACGCCCTCGTCGAGCTGGTTGAGCTCGCTGTCGGTGATGAGACAGGCCACCTCGATCAGCGCGTCGCGTTCGAGGTCGAGCCCCGTCATCTCACAGTCGATCCACACCAGGCTGTCATTCATAGGGGACAGCTTAGGACTTCTTTCCTCCCGGAGCCGTCCGGGTGTACGACGATGCCCCGCACCGCCGCGGTCCGGGGCATCGGTGCGGGCCCGGGCCTTCAGAAGGTGGGGATGTAGATGCCGAACCACTCGCCCATGAAGTCGTAGACACCGGCCAGCTGCACGTAACCGGCCACGCCGAGCAGGACGAGGAACAGCAGGAGGAACATGAAGCAGCCCATGCAGCCGCCGCAGCCGCTCTTCCTCTTCCGCTGCGGCGGCGGCACCGGGTAGGGGCTGCGGCCGCCGGGAGCGGGGCCCCACTGGCCCTGGCCGCCCATGGGCGGCCGACCCGGATAGCCCTGGGGCGCTCCCCCGCGCGCCTGCGGCGGGGGCGGCTGGACCCCGGGCGGGTAGTGGCCGGGACCGCCACCGGGGTAGCCCTGCGCCATCGGTGCGTGCCCGGCCCTGCGGTCGCGGCGCGACGGCTTGGGCGCGGGGGCCGGCGGCTGCGGGTAGGGCCGGTAGCCCTGCTGGGGACCCGACGGGGGCGCCGGCCGGTAACCGGGCGCCGGATTGGCCTGCGGTCCCGTCGGCGGGGTGTAGGGCGGCTGCTGCTGCGGACCGGAGGGCGGGGGGTAGGCGGGGGGCTGCTGCGGCGGGTTCGGGGCCGAGGGCTGCGGCGGGCGGCCGCCGGAGGACGGCGCGGGCGGGTGGGGGGCCATCGGGCCGGACGGGGGCTTGGCCGGGGAGGCCGGTGACGAACCGGCCGCACCGGTCCCGGGGGTCTCGGCGCCGGGCGCGCCCGGCGCAGCGGGCTCCCCGGGGGCCTCGGGAGGGTTCCGCACCGCGGCGGCGGCCTGGTGGGCCTCCCGCTCGTGGCGCTCCTGCTCCTCCCTGGCCTGCTGCTCGGCTCGCTTCTTGGCGTCCTCTTCGGCCTTGCGCTGCTGCTCCTCCTGGCGCTTCTTGCGGTCCTCGGCGAGCTCGGAGCGGTACTCCTGCAGCCCTTCCTTCAGGTTCCCGAGGAATTTGTTGAACCTGGAGCCGCCCTTCTCCTCCTCACCGGAGCCGGGCCCGGCCATACCGGCCAGGGCGGGGTCGTCGGGGTTGAAGAAGCGGTGCTGGGAGGGGCGCCGGAGCCGTCGGCGTGGGGGTCGACGCGCATGGTGGAGCCGGCCGCGCCGCCGCTCATGTCGGCGGTGGGCTGCTCGTCGTCGGGCTCTCGCCGGGGCGGGGTGTGGGGATCGATGCGCATGGTGGAGGGCTCGTCATCCACCGGCCGCGCGGAGGCCGGACCGGAGTCGTCGGCGTGGGGGTCGACGCGCATGGTGGAGCCGGCCGCGCCGCCGCTCATGTCGGCGGTGGGCTGCTCGTCGTCGGGTTCCCGCCGGGGTGCGGTGTGGGGATCGATGCGCATGGTGGAGGGCTCGTCATCCACCGGCCGCGCGGAGGCGTGGGGATCGACGCGCATGGTGGAATCGGGGGCGGTGCCGCCGTCCAGGGCCTCGCTCAGGTCCGCGGTCGACTCGTCCGGGGCGGCTTCGGTCCCGGAGCGCCCGAACACCCCGCTGAGGTCCGCGGTCGCCCCGTCGGGGTCGGCCTCCCCTCCGGCTCCGGGCCGGGACGGCGCATCGCTGAGGTCGGCCGTCGCCTCGGGGTCGTCGGGATTCCGGGTGCGTTCGCCCGTCGAGCCGCCGGATCCGCCGGTGAGTTCGGACAGCGAACGGACGTGCTGCGTCCATTCGTCACCGTTCCACCAGCGCAGCCGGTCCTCCACCCCGTGAGGATCCGCGTACCAACCCGGCTCGATCGATCCACCCATGGCCGACAGACTAAGGGGTTTTCGAACCGTGGATGACCAAGGGTCCCTTTCCTCCCACCGGGGTTATGGGGCGGCCGTCGCATGGGGTCGGAGCCCGTTCCTGCTGTGCCGGACCTGGGGGAGCGGGGCCGCGTCCGACTGCGGCGGCCCGGGGCGCTGCCGGGGGGCCGCGCTGCCCAGGATCCGCTCTGGATCGATCCCTCCGGGGCCTCCGGCCCGCGACTCCGGTACCTGCGAGTGGCCGAAGTGCCCTCCGCGCGCCCACAGCCGTTCATTCCCGGTCTGGGCGTAGGAGGCGGGGACCGTCGCCGGGGGGCCGGCCGGCCAGCAGCGGGGGACTTCCCAGGAGTCGAGCCAGCGCAGGATGGCGTCGAGTCCGATGAGCGGCCCGTCGGTGAAGGGCAGCAGGGCGTGGCCGACCACCTGGATCAGCACGCAGACCCGGCCCTCCCCGGCGCGGTCCACCCCGCCGAGGGCGAGCTGGCCGAGGGCCGCGGCCGTCGCGGGCAGCAGTTGGGCGGTCTCTCCCGTCACGGGGTTCCACACCAGGTGGGCGGTGCCCCCGTCGCTGTCCAGGCGCTGAGCGACGGCCCGCGCGGACAGTGCTCCCGGGTCGGATTCGGTGGTCTGCCAAACGGCGCGTGGCGCACCGCCCTGGAGCGTCCCCCCAGGCGTCCTACCGCGAATCCGTCCGGCACCGGGCATCCACGCGTTGGCCACGGCGGCCACCTCTCAGCGAGTTCACAAGTTTTCCGCAACCCTCTGAGTACGCGAAGACGCCCGGTAAGTCCATAGGTGTCACCGACTGGGCAAGGATGATCTATCTGTCCGGTGTCATCGGTGCGGGGACGACGCCGACGGGCGTGCGTGGCCGGACCCGGCCACGCACGCCCGCCGGTCACTGCTCCTCGTCCCCGCCCTCGTCGATGCGCAGCGCGAACGACTTCAGGAAGATCTCACCGATCTCGGTGGGGTCGTCGGTGCTGTAGGCCGCGCCGTTGGTGACCTGCGCGATCTGGCGCAGCGGCTCGGGATCGATGTCGGGGCCGAAGGCGATGGAGATGACCGACACCGGAGCGCTCTGGGAGTGCTCCTCCTTCAGCGTGGCGAGCAGTTGGTCCAGCGAGACGCTCTGGTCGTCGTCGTTGTTGCCGTCGGTGAGGACCAGGATCGTGTTCACCCGATCGCTCTTGTAGGTGCGCGACATCTCGCGGTAGGCGGCGAGGATCGTGTCGTAGAGGCCGGTGTCGCCGTCGGGCTTGGGCTCGACCTCGGACAGTGCGCCGCTCAGCACGTCGCGCTGGGTCCCGCCGTCCACGTCGGCGCCGAGCGCCTCGACCGGCAGGATCTCGCGGTAGTCCAGGTCGTTGTTGATCTGGACGGAGAACTCCCACAGGCCGAGTTCGGCGTCGTCGGGGAACAGGGTCAGGCCTTCGACCGCCGCCCGGGACGTGACGCCCATGCGGGTCATGCCGGTGCCGGGCACGGGCTCGGCCATGGAGCCGGAGATGTCGAGCACGGTGAGTACGCGGCTGTTCAGCTTGAGCTGGTTCCACGCCTGGATCAGCGAGTCCACGGCGCTGTCGCTGGGCGTGGGCAGGTTCTCCGGGGCCTCGCTCCGGAAGCCGGACTCCTCCTTGAGCACGCCGGTGTCGGCCTGGTCGTCGGAGGAGCGGAACCCCTCCGCCCGGATCGACTCCTGCGTCTGCGGGTCGGTCAGCGCGGTGCGGAACTCCTCGGCGGCCTGCAGGACGAGCGGGTCGCTGGTGCGCAGGACATAGGGGTAGTCGAGGGTGTAGCTGCCGCCCTCGGGGTAGCTGACGCGGGCCGCGGAGTCCCCGTGCTCGGAGTTGTAGCGCCACGCCGCCTGCTCGGACATGACCATGACGGGAGTGCTGTCGCCGTCCTCCCCGCCGCTCAGGGAGCTGAACGCGGCCTCCTCATCGGCGGCCACCCCCTGCTGCAGCGCCTGGAGTGCGGCGATGAGAGCGGGCTTGGACTCCTCGCCGCCGCCGATCGCGCCGTGGATCAGCGCGAGCGTCGCCAGGCCGGAGGAGCTGCGGACCGGGTCGATCAGGCGCACGTCGTAGTCGCCGGATTCGGGTTCCCCGGTGGGGACGAGGTTCTGCCAGGACGGGGCCTCCCCGGCCTCCTCGGCGCTCTCCGCTGCCTTCTCCGGTACGGCCAGGACCAGCGGGGAGCGGGCCACCGAGGTGCCGGTGTCGGTGACGGTCGCCTCGCCGGAGTCGCGCTTGACGATCTTGGGCCACAGGTTGGAGTCCGGGATCCACACGTCGGAGTCGGTGTCGCCGATCGTCGGGCCGGCGCCGGTGATCCCGTAGGCGACGTTGGCCGAGTCGACGCCGCGCACCTCGACCCGGACGCACCGGCCCTCCACGCCGTGGTTCTCGCTGTTGAAGGCCGAGGCGGCCTGGGTGAGCACCGGGGCGAGTTCGGGCGCCGCCGCGACGCTCAGCGGGACGTCCTGGCCGCCGCAGCCGCCGCTGCGGTCGATCAGCACCCAGCCGGTGATGCCCAGGCCGATGATGATGGCGAAGGCGGCCGCCAACGCGACGAAGGCACCGCCCCTGCCGCGGCGGCGACGGCTCCGGCCGGAGCGGCGCGGCGGGTAGTCGGCCTCGTCTGCGTCTGCGTTTCCGCGGTGGCGTCCCAAGGTGTCCTCACGGGGGGTTGATACCGGTTACCGACGGGTTCAGACCGGAACGGTACTGAAGTCGGCATCCCGGAAAAAGAGGCGGGCGGTGCGCGGGCGGGGCGCCGCGGCGCCGCCCGGCCCGGTGCTTCCGGGCGCAAAGACCCGGTGAAGTCGGGTCTTCGGCCGGATCGATCATGCGTGAACAGCGGTCCCTGCTGGGATTTTCCGTGTCTGAATCGTGATGCATTGGGCGTTTCGGTGACGGGATGTCGGGATGGGGTGACGTCAGTTGTCGCAGTCGGGCACGCACAGCCGGCGCGAGACCGAACCGAGGAAGATGTCGCCGATCTCGGCGGGGTCGTCGGTGACGTAGAGCGTGCCGCTGGTCGCCGCGGCGACCTCGGACAGCTCCGCCCTGTCGGGCTGGTCCCCGAAGGCGATGATGAACATCGTGACCGGCCGGTCGGGGTCGAAGCCGTCCTGGAGTTCGGCGACCAGCTCCTCGTGGGAGATGTCGCTGGAGCCGCCGTCGCGGCCGGCGGTCAGCAGGATGACACTGTTGATCTTGTCCTCGTGGTAGGAGTCCCGCATCTCCCGGTAGGCGGCGAGGACGCCGTCGTAGAGCCGCGATTCGCCGCCCTCCACCTCGATGCCCGCGGCGATCTCCCGCAGCTCCTCGCGCCGGGTGGTGTCGGCCTCGTCCCCGGTCCCACCGAGCGGGGCGAGCGGCTCGGCCTCCGAGCGGCCGCTCTCGCCCAGGCGGGACGACAGCAGCCACAGGCCCAGATCGGTGTTGTCGGGGAACAGCGACAACCCCAGTTCGGCCGCTTCGACGGCGACCTCCAGGCGGGTCGGTCCCCCGTTGAGGTCGGTGGACATGGCGTCGGAGACATCGGCCAGCACCAGCGCGCGCGTGGGCATGGACAGCCTGTTCCAGTCCTCCACCGATGCCAGCAGCGCGTCGCCGGTGAGGTCGTCACCGGTCTCCGGCGGCGAGGCGACGATGCCCTCGCCGTCGGCGACGGTCGGGCTCGCGGTGCCGTCGGGCTCGCGGAAGCCCAGCTCGCGCAGGTGCTCGCGGTAGGCCGGCCGCTCCAGGATCTCGTACAGGTCGTCGGCCGCCGAGCGCATGCGCGGGTCGTCGGAGGTGGAGACGAAGGGGTAGTCGAGGCTGACGGTGCCCTCGATGGGGTAGAGCGCCTCCAGCGGAGTCTCGGGGCCGCGGCTGTTGTACAGCCAGACGGCCTGCTCGGGCAGGACCGTCACGGGGGCCGCCTCGACCGGACCCGAGTAGACGCCAGCCGGCTCGATCGCGCCGAACGCGGTGTCGAGCTGCACGTCGCGCACGAACTCCGTCATGGCGGCGTCGGCCTCGTCCCCGGTCCCCAGCTCCCGGCGGACCGCGTACATCGCGACCATCCCGTCGGCTCCCCGGTTGGGGTCGACCATGACCAGGGGGCGGTCGGGCTCGCGCCCGCCCGGCAGCACCAGCTCCCAGCTCGCCTCGGTGGCCCCGGGAATCCCTTCGGCCCCTTCGGGGGCGGCGAGGACAACGGGCGAGCCGGCCAGGGAGCGCGGCGAGGTCTCGATGGTGCGCGCGCCGGTCTCGGAGATGCGGGCCAGCTCCACCCAGGCCGAGGACTCCGGCACCCAGACATCGGGTGTGGTCGTGGACTCGCCGGCCGGGCCGCCCGAGAGCCGGGTCATGATCAGGTGCGGGCCGGCCTCGGTCGCCTGCGCGTAGACGCAGGTTCCGGAGTAGTCGTGCTCCTGGTCGTTGAACTCGTCGGCGGCGCGCTGGAGCACCGGGGCGATGCTCAGGGACGACGCCACGCGCAAATAGGCGGTTTCGCCGCAGCCCAGGTAGCGTGCGCCCAGGGGTGCGGCCACGCTGAGCACCGCGATGAGCCCGACGACGGCGGCGGTGACGCCGATCGGCGAGGTCAGGGCGGCACGGGCCCTCTCGGGGGTGCGGTGTCGTCCGGTGGTCACATCGTCTCCGGTACTCGAACGCCTGCTTGGTCCGTGACCCTACTGTTTGGTAACCCCGCAGAGAAGAGGGGGACACGAGTCGTGATCAAACCGCTGGGCGAGGTGAAGGACCGTCGGATTCCTCGCTAGGATGCTGAACCTGTTCGCGCGTGAGGGGGGACCGCGCAACGGGCGGCCGAACCGGGACGAGATCTCGATGTGGCCCTTTGCAATCAGACGACTTCGTAGAGTGGCGAACATGTCCAAGGTGAACTCCCGCCGGGCCTCCCCCGGCACGATCGGTACCGCGGTGCTCGGAACGCTCTGCCTCGGCGGCGCGGTCGTCTACACCGCGGTGGTGGGCGCCTCCCTGGTGTCCCTGCCGACACCCCCGTCCGCGGCCGAGGGAGTGCACACCATGAGCGGGCTCAGCGACATCCCCTCCGGGCCGGTGGGGTCCCTGCGGATCCGGGTCGACGACGGCGAGGAGGTCTACGAGCAGAGCCTCGCCTGCACCGGCGACCCCGCCACCGACCCGGCCGCGTGCGGCGAACTGGCCGCGCGCGCCGAAGAGGACGAGGAGCCGACCCCCTTCGAGGAGGTCTCGCCCGGCTCCATCTGCACGGACATGACCTACGGCCCGCAGACGGCGACCGTCGTCGGCACCTGGAACGGCGCCGAAGTTGAGACCGAGGTCTCGCGGGCCGGCTCCTGCGAGGAGGCCCGCTGGCAGCGGCTCAAGCCGCTGACCGACCGGCTGGAATAGCCGCGCCGCGCGGCCCGCCGCGATCAACGACAATGGGGCCGTGAACGTCATCGAGGTCCCCGACGCCAGTGACGAGCGGCTGGCCGACTACGTGCGGCTGCGCGACGTCAACCTGCGCAAGAGCCTTGAGGCCGAGCACGGGCTGTTCATGGCCGAGGGGGAGAAGGTCATCCGGCGGGCGCTGCGCGCCGGCTACGTGCCCCGGTCGGTGCTGCTGACCGAGCGGCGGCGGGCCGCGCTGGCCGATGTCCTGGACCGCCTCGACGCCCCGGTCTACGTGGTGGCCGAGGACGTCGCCGAACGGCTGGTCGGCTTCGACCTGCACCGCGGCGCGCTCGCCTCGTTCCACCGCAGGCCGCTGCCCGACCTGGAAGACGTGCTGCGCGGCGCCCGCAGGGTGGTCGTGCTGGAGGACATCGTCGACCACACCAACGTGGGCGCGATCTTCCGCAGCGCCGCCGGGCTCGGCATCGACGCGATCGTGCTGGCGCCCCGCTGCGCCGACCCGCTGTACCGCCGCGCCGTCAAGGTCTCCATGGGGGCGGTCTTCACGCTCGCCCACACCCGGCTGCGGGACTGGTACGGCGGGCTGGAGGCCCTGCGCGGACAGGGGTTCCGGCTGCTCGCGCTGACGCCCGCACCGGGGTCGGTGCCGCTCGCCGAGGCGCTGGCCGACGCCGCACCGGACGCTCGGCACGCGCTGCTGCTGGGCACCGAGGGCGACGGCCTGTCGTCGCGCTGGCTGGAACAGGCCGACGCGCGCGTGCGCATCCCCATGGCGGCCCGCGACGTCGACTCCCTCAACGTCACCGCGGCCGCCGCGATCGCCTGCTACGAGCTCGTGCGCCGCTGACGCCCCCGCGTTCCCGGCTCAGTCCGGCTTGGGCACCACGAAGTTCCACGCGCCCGGCAGCACCCGCCAGGTGCGGCCGGTGACGCCCTCCGTGATCTCGCCGTCATTGCTGGCCGTCACGGGTTCGCTGCGGATCGAGACGCTCTGCGCCCGGTGCCGGTGGACGTCGATCTCCATGGGGTGGGTGCCCCGGTGCAGGCGCACGCCGTGGGCGACGCGCCGCCACAAGCCGCGGGAACGCGAGATCACCAGGTTGATCACGCCGTTGTCGACCCGGGCGTCGGGGTCGAGGGTGCCGGCGCCGCCGCCGATGAAGCGGCCGTTGGCCAGGCCGACCATGAGGACCTTGTGCTGCGGGCCGATCACCGTCCTGCCGTCGGCCTCCACCCGCATCCGGTACCCCTGCGCGGCCCAGCCCGCGATCAGCCCGCCGACGGGGAAGCTCACCGGGCCCAGCGACCTTTTCCACCGCGCGGCCTCGCGGCTGGAGTCGGCGCCGGTGCCCAGGTGCACGGCGTTGACCGTCACCTCGCCGGCGTCGTCGACGAACAGGTCCAATGCGCGCGTCCCGCCGGTGAGGAACGCCTTTGCCGCGGCCTCGGCCTGCAGCGGGATGCCCAGGCTGCGTGCGAAGTCGTTGCCGGTGCCGAGCGGGATCAGCCCCACGGTGCGCTCGGCGAGCTCGCCCCTGCGGTACAGGGCGTTGGCCAGGGCGTGCAGGCTTCCGTCCCCGCCGGCCACGATGAGGATCTCGTGGCCGCGGTCCAGCAGCTCGTCCATTTCGTCCGGGGTTTCGGAGTAGCCGACCTCGACCCCCTCGGCGCCCGCGACGGCCAGTTCCGCCGTGGCGGCCCGGAGGTGTGCCTCCTCGTTGCCGCCGGCCTTGGCGTTGCTGATCACGAGCATGCTGGGCCTCCAGGGACACGGGGAGTACGAGTGGGAAGGGCGTGAGCGCAGGGCCCGAAGCGCCGGTTCGGTTCCATTCTGCCGGGCGGTCCGGGCTCGGTTGGCCAATGCCCCGTCTCCGCGCACTTACGCCTGCCCGGCGGCGGGGAGTGGCCCGTCTCCCACGGTGGTAGCGTCCCTGGAGCGAGCATGAAGGCGAGGAAGCGGGGGGATCCGTGGACGGACGGGTGCTGGTGCCGTGGGAGCAGAACAGGGACAACGCCGCCGCGGCGCTGCGCGTGGACGTCTACGACGGTGACTCCGAACCGCCGGCTGACCTCTCCGACGTCACCTTCTACGTCGTGCCTTATGCCCGTCGGCAGGCCGTGGGACTGCTGGAGCGCATGCCCCGGCTGCGCGCCGTGCAACTGCTGACCGCGGGCTACGAGCACGTGCTCGACGTGCTGCCCGAGGGCGTCGAGCTGTGCAACGCGCGCGGCCTGCACGACGCGAGCACCGCCGAGCACGCGGTCGCGCTGACCCTGGCCGCCCAGCGGGAGCTGCCCCGGTGGGCCGACGACCAGCGGCGGCACGTATGGCGGCCGCACTTCACCCGATCGCTGGCCGACTCCAGGGTCCTCATCGTCGGCTACGGCAGCATCGGCGCGGCGATCGAGGCGCGGCTGCGCCCGTTCGAGACCGAGGTGGTGCGGCTGGCCAGGCGGGCCCGGCCCGACTCCGGCGTCCACGGCATCGAGGAGTTGCACCGACTGCTGGGCGCCGCGGACATCGTCGTGGTCGTGACCCCGCACACCCCCGAGACGGAGGGGCTGATCGGCGCCGAGGAGCTGGCGCTGCTGCGCGACGACGCGCTCGTGGTCAACGTGGGCCGCGGGCCGGTCATCGACACCGCCGCGCTGATCGCGGAGAAGGGCCGCGTGCGCGCGGCCCTGGACGTGACCGACCCCGAGCCGCCGCCCGCCGACCACCCGCTGTGGGAGGCGCCCGGCGTGTACCTCACTCCGCACGTCGCGGGAGGCTCGGCCGCGTTCTATCCCCGCGCCCGGCGGTTCGTGGACGAGCAGCTCCGACGCTGGGCAGCGGGCGAACCGCTGCGGAACCGGGTGCGCCCCGGCGCGGGCTGAGGGGTTTCGCCGGACTCGGCGCGGCTACGCTCCCGTGCATGGAACCAGAGTTCAGGGACAACAGGGACGGCTCCCGCTACGAGATCCTGCTGGACGGATCGGTGGCGGGCTTCATCGACTACCGCGCCTCAGGGGACCTGGTGGAGCTCCTGCACACCGAGGTCGACTCCGCCTACGAGGGCAGGGGAGTGGGCGGGCGGCTCGCCCGGTCCGCCCTGGACGACCTGCGCGGCCGCGCCCGGACGACCGTTCCGACCTGCCCGTTCATCGCGGGATACATCCGCCGCCACCCCGAGTACCTTCCCATGGTGGCGTCCTCCCACCGCTGCTTCGTCGAAGAGTCCGGCTGACCCGCCGGCCGGGTCCCGGACTCCTTTCGTCTGCGCAGGCAGGGCGCGTGCGGTGTGCCGACTGATCCGGTTTGGCCGCGTAGGGAGCGGTCAGTGGCTGATCAAGGAGAACACCTGATCAGAGAGGAGCCAGGTCATGACCGACTCCGGAACCGGTTCGGCACTGCGGTCGTTGATATCGCCCGCGCGTTACATCCAGGGCAGGGGGGCGCTCTCCGAATTGGGTCCCCGCGTCGCCACGATCGGTTCCGCACCGTTGATCCTGGCCGACGACGTGGTCCGGGAGCTGACCGAGCCCACCATCACGTCGTCGTTCGAGCGGGCCGGGCTGCCGGTCTCCTTTGAGAGGTTCGGCGGACTGCCGACCCGGCGCGAGATCGGGCGCGTGGCCGGTGTCATCTCCGATCAGGAGGCCGACGTCGTCATCGGGCTGGGCGGCGGGACGGCCATCGACACCGCCAAAGCCGCGGGGGACGACGCGGGCATCCGCTGGGTGAGCGCTCCCACCGTCGCATCGACCGATGCGCCCACCTCCGCGTTGTCGGTCATCTACACCGAGGAAGGGGCGTTCGAGTCCTACCGGTTCTACTCCCGCAATCCCGACCTCGTGCTGATCGATACCCAGCTGGTCGCCAACGCCCCGGTCGGCTTCCTCATCGCCGGCATCGGAGATGCGCTGGCCACGTGGATCGAGGCGCGCGCCGTGGGGCAGTCCAACGCCGAGAACATGGCGGGGGGCGTCGCGACCCGGGCCGGCACGGCGCTGGCCCGGCTGTCGTGGGACATCCTGTGGGAGTTCGCGTTCCCCGCGATCGAGGCCGTGCGCGGTTCCCTGGTGACACCGGCCGTGGAGGCCGTGGTCGAGGCCAACACGCTGCTGTCGGGACTGGGGTTCGAGTCCGGGGGACTGGCCGCGGCCCACGCCGTGCACGACGGTCTGACCGCGGTGGAGGAGACGCACGGTCTGGCGCACGGCCAGAAGGTCAACATCGGATCGATCACCCAGCTGATCCTGGAGGGGCGGCCGACGGCGGAGGTCCGGGAGTTCATCGAGTTCACCGCGCGGGTCGGGCTGCCGACGACACTGACCGAGGCGGGGCTGGGCGAAGCCGGCGACGACGTGCTGAAGACGGTGGTGCGGGCGACCATGGCACCCGAGGAGACCATCCACAACCTGCCGTTCGCGGTCACCGAGGCCGAGCTCCTCGACGCGCTCAAAGCGGTGGAGCGCCTCGGCCGCAGCGTCCGTGCGGGCAGCGGGCTTCCCGAACCCAAGGCGCCGGAGCGGCGCTGAACCGCGGCGGTGTCCGGAGGCGGCCGCCCTCCCCGGCCGGGAGCGCGGCCGGGGAGGGCGCGCAAGCCCCGACCGGGGAGGGGAGGGCCGGGGCTTGCCGGGGACTCGGCCGCGCGGGCCGAGTGGTCACAACGGCAGGCCGAGGAGGCTGTAGGTCACCGCGCCGAGCACGCCGCCCACCACCGGCGCGACGACCGGGACCCAGGCGTAGGACCAGTCGGAGCCGCCCTTGCCGGCGATCGGCAGCAGGGCGTGGGCGATGCGCGGACCGAGGTCGCGGGCCGGGTTGATGGCGTACCCGGTCGGGCCGCCCAGGGACAGGCCGATCACGAGCACGAGCAGGCCGATCAGCAGGGGCGCCAGGCCCGTGGCGAACAGCGCGGAGAGGTCCACCCGGCCCTCGCCCAGCGGACCGGCGTTGCCGTTGATGCCGAGGATGCCGAAGAGCAGCATGAAGGTGCCGATGACCTCGGCCAGGAAGTTGGCCGGGATGTTGCGCACGGCCGGAGCGGTGCTGAACGCCGCGAGCTTGGCCTCGGCGTCCTCGGTCTCCCTCCAGTGCGGCAGGTAGTGCAGCCAGACCAGCGTCGAACCGGCGATGCCGCCGGCGATCTGGGCGGCGACGTAGCCCGGCACCATCGTCCAGGAGAACTGGCCGATGGAGGCCAGGCCGAGAGTCACCGCCGGGTTGATGTGCGCCCCGCTGATCTGGCCGACGACGTAGACGGCCATCGCCACGGCCAGGCCCCAGCCGAACGTGATGACGATCCAGCCGCCGTTTTGCGCCTTCGACCTGTTCAGCAGCACGCCGGCGACGACGCCGTTGCCGAGCAGGACCAGGATCGCGGTGCCGATGAACTCTGCAAGGTATTGCATGGGATGAACCTCCGCCAGGAAGGGCAGTCGCTCCGGGGCGGGCCCCGGGAAAAAGGGGATGGGCCGGCGCTGCGGGGCGCCGGATCCGGCCGGCGCGGGCCGGCGGTTCGTACGGGGCCCGGCCGCGCCGAGCGGCCGGGCCGGGCGGCCGACACGGGCCGCGTGCGGTCACTCGCTGTCGTGCTCGACCCAGCCGAGCGTCCGCTGCACCGCCTTCTGCCAGTTGTGGTACTCGCGGTCGCGGACGTCGGCGCTCATCTTCGGGCTCCACTCCGCGGCCCTGTGCCAGTTGGCGCGCAGCGTCTCCATGTCGGGCCAGTGGCCGACCGCCAGTCCGGCGGCGTAGGCCGCGCCCAGGCAGGTGGTCTCGGCGACCATCGGCCGCACGACCTCGACGTCGAGCACGTCGGCCAGGATCTGCATGAGCAGGTTGTCCGCCGTCATGCCGCCGTCCACCCGCAGCGTGGTCAGCGGGATCCCCGAGTCGGTGTTCATCGCGTCCACCACCTCGCGGGTCTGCCAGGCCGTGGCCTCCAGGACCGCCCTGGCGATGTGGCCCTTGTTGACGTAGCCGGTCAGGCCGGCCATGACGCCGCGCGCGTCGCTGCGCCAGTGCGGGGCGAACAGGCCGGAGAACGCCGGGACGACGTAGCACCCGCCGTTGTCGTCGACGGTGCGGGCCAGCGTCTCGATCTCGGGGGCGCTGGAGATCAGCCCGAGGTTGTCGCGCAGCCACTGGACGAGGGAGCCGGTGACCGCGATGGCGCCCTCCAGGGCGTAGACCGCCGGCTGGTCGCCGATCTTGTAGCCGAGCGTGGTGAGCAGCCCGTTCGTCGACATGATGGGCTTGGTCCCGGTGTTGAGCACCAGGAAGGTCCCGGTGCCGTAGGTGCCCTTGACCTGGCCGGGGTCGAAGCAGGTCTGCCCGAACAGCGCAGCGTGCTGGTCGCCGAGCGCCGACGCGACGGGGACGCCCTCCAGGAATCCGCGTGCCTCGCCGTAGACCTCCGCCGACGACCTGATCTCCGGTAGCATCGCCGGGGGGACGCCCATGGCGTCGAGGATGGAGGCGTCCCACTCCAGCGTCCGCAGGTTCATCAGCATGGTGCGGCTGGCGTTGGTCACGTCGGTGACGTGCTCGCCGGTGAGCTTCCAGATCAGCCAGGTGTCCATCGTCCCGAACAGCACCTCGCCGCGCTCGGCCCGCTCCCGCAGCCCGGGCACCTCGTCGAGCAGCCAGCGCAGCTTCGGGCCGGAGAAGTAGGTGGCCAGCGGCAGGCCGCAGCGTTCGCGGAAGCGCTCCTGGCCCACCCCGCCGGCGAGGTCGCGGATGATCCCGTCGGTGCGGGTGTCCTGCCAGACGATCGCGTTGTGCACCGGCTCACCGGTCTCGCGGTCCCACACGACCGTGGTCTCGCGCTGGTTGGTGATGCCGACCGCCGCGAGGTCGTCGGGGGCGACGTCGCCCTTCTCCAGCGCGTCGCGCACCACCTGCTCCACGTTGGTCCAGATTTCGGTCGCGTCGTGTTCGACCCAGCCCGGACGGGGGAAGATCTGCTGGTGTTCGCGCTGGCCGACGGAGACGATCCGGCCGTCGCGATCGAAGATGATGCAGCGGCTCGATGTCGTGCCCTGGTCGATCGCGGCGATGTAGTGCTTGGTCATCCGATGCTCGCCTCCGGGGGAGAAGTGGGGTGGGACACGCTGCGCCGAACGCCATCACGGGCAGAACCAATCTCGAATGGCGTACGACAATGTAGTACGATTACTGGGCAGTGTGATTCACGTCTCCGGTTCGTGTCAAGCCTGGCGGGCTCCGGCGAGCCGGGCCCTCACCAGGGGCCGGCGCCGAGTTCCCTGGAGATGGCGCGGGCGGCGTCGCGTACGTAGGAGACCTGCTCCATGTGCGGTTTCCGGCCGTCGCAGAGCCGCTCGATCGCGCCCCGGATCCCGATGGAGCCGACGGCCGTGCCGCGGCGGTCCCGGATCGGCGCGGCGATCGAGACCTCGCCCTCGACCAGTTCCTCGATCTCCGCGGCCCACCCGCCGATCCGGGCCCGCGAGAGGTCGGCCTCCAGATCGGCCACCTCGGTCAGGGTGCGCTTGGTGAAACCGGGCAGCTCGCTCTGGTCGCGCACGTACTCGGGCAGGGCGTGCGGATCGAAGGCGAGCAGGGCCTTGCCCAGGGCGGTGGCGTGCAGCGGCAGCAGCGAGCCGACCTCGAGGATCTGCCGGCTGTCATCGGGGCGGAAGACGTGGTGCACGACCAGGACCTGCTGCTCGTGCAGCGTCCCGATGCGCACGCTCTCCCTGCTGCGCCCCGCCAGGGCGTCGGCCCAGTTCAGGGCGCGGGTGCGCAGTTCGTTGCCGTCGAGGTAGCGGCTGCCCAGGCGCAGCACGCCGCCGCCCAGTTGGTAATGGCCGGTCTCGTCGTCCTGCTCGACGAACCCGACGTGCTGGAGCGTCCGCAGGATCCCCAGCGTGGTCCCCTTGGGCAACTCCAGTGACCGGGAGATCTCCGCCAGGCTCAGCCCGCGGGTGCCGCCGGCCAGGACCCGCAGGATGGCGGCGGCGCGTTCGATCGACTGGATCCTGCCAGGCATGCGCAACCTATCTGTCGTACGACAATGTCACACGGTGATCTTACGCTCGAGTGTGACGTGCCGTACATTCGGCTCATGCCCCGGCCCTCACCTGGGGAAGCGTATCTCCACGCGCCGGTTCTTCTCCCGGCCCTCTGGGTTGTCCTCGCCGTCGACCTCGTTGGGTTCCACCGGGTCGGCGGAGCCGTGGCCGGCCACCTCGAAGGTGACGTCCAGGTCGCCGACGAGCCCGGTCAGCTCCTCCTCGACGGCTTCGGCGCGCTGTCGCGAGAGCTCCAGGTTGTAGTCCTCGTCACCCTTGGCGTCGGTGTAGCCGTCGATGTTGACGGTCTTGCCCTTGGCCTCGGCGCGCAGGATCTCGGCGGCCTCCTCCAGGGTGCCCCTGGCGTCGCCGCTGAGCTCGGCCTCGTCGAACTCGAACAGGACGTCGGCGGCGAGGGTGACGGTGCGCTCCTCGGAGTCCTCGGCGTCGGTGAGGGAGCCGTCCTCGCTTTCGGTGGCGTAGGTGAGGTCGCCGACCGGCGTCGAGAACTCTTCGGTCCTGGTGTCGATGGTGTGGATGGGGGCCCGCTCCACCGGGCCCGCCTCCACCGGGACGACGGTCTGCTCCGGCTGCTCGGGTTCGCCGCCGCCGGCCGTGGCCGGCGTCGCGCCCGCCAGCAGCAGGGCGCCGGTCAGCAGGGCCGCGGCGGCCGTGCGCGGTGCGGGCCCGCGGCGCTCAGCTGAGCGGGACATCGTTGAACGTCCCGGCACCGGGAATGCGCACGCCCATGGTCTCGATCTCCTCGGGCGGAGCGCCGTAGGTCGCGCTCAGCAGGAGGGAGTCCCCGCCGCCGAGGGTGAATCCGTAGCCGGGCGTGGAGCACACGCAGGCGCCGTCGGCGTCGCGCGCGACCAGGTGGAGGCGGCCGGTCCGGGCGTCGATGAGCTCGACCGAGGCGACCGTGTTCTTGTCGTCGCTGAGGACGTTGCCGCCGCTGAAGAATCCGCCGTGATCCCACTCCGTGTCGCCGGTGTTGGTCACCGAGAACGTCAGCTCGACGGTCTCGCCCCGGCGGGCCAGCTCGTGCACGGCGATGTGCAGGTCGCTGCCGTCGTCCCGGAAGTCCTGGCTCGCGAGGGTCTCGCGCGGCTCGGCCTCCCCGGGGTCCACGGCCCCGGCGTTGACCGGCTCGCCGCCGGATCCGGAGTCCTCTGCGCCCTCTTCTTCGGGGTCGCCGCCGAACAGCCCGCACCCCGCCAGCAGCAGCGTGCAGGAGGCCAGGGCGATCGCCGCGGTCCCGCGTCGTTTCAGGAAGTCCAGGGGCGTCATGGAACCGAGAGTAGCGGGACGTGAGCGGACGCGATACGGCCGGGGACGCCCGATCCCCGGCCGGAACCGGTCCGGCCGGAACGGGAACCGAGAAGGGGCCCGCCGTGGTCCAACCCCCGGGCGCCGGTCAACCCAGCGCCAGGCCCACCGTGTAGAGCGCGCCGAAGGCGAGCTGCAGCCTGCCGGTCTCGCCCAGGGCCACGACAAGGTCACGGCCCTTCTCGCCGCGCAGCACGCGGGAGCAGGGGCGCACCGCCAGCGGGACGGCGAGCAGGACGAGCGCCGCCCACCAGCTCGCGGCGGCCGTGACCAGCGCGGTCACGAACGCGCCCGCCAGGCAGCCCAGGTAGAGCCGGCGGGTCCCGGCGTCGCCGAGCAGCACGGCCAGCGTCCGCTTGCCGCTCTCGGTGTCGGTGGGGATGTCGCGCAGGTTGTTGACCACCAGCACCGAGCAGGACAGCAGCCCGACGGGGACCGCGGCCGTCCAGCCCTCCCAGGGGACCGAGCCGGCCTGCACGAAGACCGTGCCGACGACCGCGACGACGCCGAAGAACACGAAGACCGAGACCTCGCCCAGGGCGCGGTAGCCGTAGGGGGTCCGCCCGCCGGTGTAGAACCAGGCGGCCACGATCGCCGCGGCGCCCACCGGCAGCAGCCACCACGAGGACGTGGCCACCAGGACCAGCCCGACGACCGCGGCGGCGGCGAAGCACGCCCAGGCCGCGGCGAACACCCGCCCGGGGGCGGCCAGCCGGGTCGCGGTCAGCCGGATCGGGCCCACCCGGCCCTCGTCGGTGCCGCGGACGCCGTCGCTGTAGTCGTTGGCGTAGTTCACGCCCACCTGGAGCGCCAGCGCCACCAGCATCGCCAGCGCGGCCTTCCACCACACGGCTGAGCCGATCCCGATGGCGACGCCGGTCCCGACCGCGACGGGGACGATCGAGTTCGGCAATGTGCGCGGGCGGGCCCCCGCGACCCACTCGCTGACCGTGGCCACGCGTCGGTCCTTTCTGAGAGCCCTGCGCCGAGGCGCCCGAGCGGTTCCTGCTGGGTCCGCTCAACGGTATCGCCGGGGGAGGACCGGCGCGGTCACCGGCTGATGGCGGCGTGCAGCCGGACCATCGCGACGCGCGCGCCCATGTCCAGTTCGCGCCGGGCCCCGTCGGGTCGCCACCCGGCGGCCTCCAGGAAGTCGCGCAGCGGGTTGCCGGTCTCCAGCACCCACACGTAAACCGCGTGGAACCCGTCGTCGAGCAGGTGGTCCACCGCGGCGTTGAGCAGTCGGCTGCCGTGGCCGCGGCGCGGGTGGTCGGGGTGGACGTGCAGCGCGTAGACCTCGGCGTCGGTGCCGGGCCAGCGGTCGGCGTCCTCGGCCGGGCCGATCGCCGCGAACCCCACCACCGCGCGCTCGTCGGTCGCGACCAGCAGCCGGTGCCGCGAGGTGGGCGGCCGCTCCACCGAGGCCAGCCACTGCTCGCGGAACCGCTCGCCGGCCTCGTCACCGGTCAGCTCGGCCAGCACCGGTCCGGGCAGCACGGAGCCGTACATCTCCTGCCAGGCGGCCACTTGGATGCGCACGATGGTGTCGATGTCCGCATTCCGGGCTGAACGAACAAATCGCTGTGTCGACACGGGAACGCCCTCATTCACTCGTCAGCCGGTTCCGGCCCCCGGGGAATCGTCGCAGCCTCCGGCGCGGTTTCAAAACCCCGGTCCCGCTCCGCCGCCGCGGCGCCCGGAGCCGGAGCTCCTGAGCGGGTCGGGGAGAGCCCCGACTTTTCCCCCATCCCCGGCGTTGAGGAGTTCACCTGTCTCGGCCAGCGTGGGAGCATCGGGTACGTGAGCGTCATCATTCGAATCATCGTCAACGCGGTCGCCCTGTGGGCGGCGGTGCTGCTGGTCGACGGAATCGACGTCGGCACCGACTCCGTGCCCGAGCAGATCCTGGTCTATCTGGTGGTCGGTGCGATCTTCGGCGTGGTCAACGCCGTCATCAAGCCGATCGTCAAGACCGTGGGATGCGCCTTCTACATCCTCACGCTCGGGCTGATCGCCCTGGTCGTCAACGCACTGCTGCTCCTCCTCACCGGATGGCTGGCCGGCCTGTTCGACCTGCCGTTCAGCATCGACGGCTTCTGGCCGGCGTTCTGGGGCGCGATCATCGTCGCCGTCGTGAGCTGGCTGCTCAGCCTGTTCGTGGGAGGCGACGACGACTGATCCCGGCGCCGCGCGGCGGCCGAGTCCGATCCGGCGGCCCGCGCCCCTGTGCGCGGGCCGTCCTCGCCGACCGGGGGCTCAGCGCAGGAACGTGATGCTCAGTCCGGCCGCGGCGATGCCGAAGAGCATCACCACCGAGCTGTAGCCGAGGACCTGCCCGGCGCGCAGCCGGGTCAGCGCCAGCAGCGGCAACGCCCAGAAGGGCTGGATGCCGTTGGTGAGCTGGTCGCCCATTGCCACCGCCATCACGCCCACTCCGGGGTCCAGGCCGAGCGCCGCGGTGGCGTCCATGACGATCGGCCCCTGGACCGCCCACTGCCCGCCGCCGGAGGGCACCGCGAGGTTCACCACGCAGGCGCTGATCAGCGCCCAGAACGGGTAGCTGAACGGGGTGGAGAAGGAGACGAACCACTCCGCGATGATCCCCAGCAGGCCGGAGTGCTCCATCATCCCCATGATCCCGGCGTAGAAGGGGAACTGCACGATCACCGATGCGGCGCTTCTCGCCCCCTCAGCGGCCGCCGAGGCGTAGCCGGCGAGCGTGCCGTGCAGCCCGAGGCCGACCACGAGGAAGGTGAAGTTGAGCAGGTTGAGGTCCATGCCGACGATGCCGCCGCGGATCAGCTCGGGCACCAGGTAGACCAGGCCGGCCAGCACCACGATCAGGACCGGTATCCGGCTGTGCATGAGCCGTTCGGCCGGTGGGCGCGCGGGCGCGGGCCGCTCGCCGGACACGGGGTCGGAGTCCTCCTCGGCGGCGTCGGCGTCGATCTCCGCGGCCTCCTCCGGCCGGGGGTGCATGCTCAGCACCAGCAGTGGCGCCCCGATCAGCATCGCGGCCAGGAACACCAGGTTGAACGGCTGGAAGACGGTCTCGCTGAGCGGGATGGTGCCGATCCGGTCCTCCAGGAAGTGCCCCGGCGTGTTGACCAGCAGGGGAGAGGATCCCGAAAGGCCGCTGTGCCAGACCATCAGCCCGGTGTAGCCGGCGGCGGCCAGCAGCGGGAAGTGCACCGTGATCCCGCGGGCGCGGCACGACTTGGCGACCTCGACGGCGAGCAGGGCCCCGGCGATCAGGCCGAGTCCCCAGTGCACCATTCCGAGCAGCGCGGCGAGCAGGGCCGTCAGGGCGCAGGCCGAGCGGGGACCGCGCGGCAGCGAGGCGACCCAGGTGATGCCGCGCCGCGCCGGGGGAGAGGACGCCAGCGCGTAGCCGGTGACGAGCACCAGCGACATCTGCATGGCGAACTCCAGCAGCCCCCAGAACCCCGCGTACCAGTCGTCGACCAGTTGCAGGGGACCGTGGTCGGTGAGGCCCAGCGCCAGCAGGTAGACCAGCACCGACAGCGCGATGGCGAAGACGAACGCATCAGGGATCCACCGCGTGCTGAACGCCGCGAGCGCGTTGCCGACTCGACGCATCCGACTCCCCCGCTTTCGCTACCCGGCCGCCGGGAAGGCGGCTTCCGCGCTGGTGCGGGCACTTTGTTATGTGTGTCACACACGCGTCAAGGTCAACCCGGGCTCCGTTGCCGACGCGTTACGTGACCTCCCTGGCGCCGAGCGTCACCGCGGGCCGCCTCAAGGAGCGGCCGGCCCCGGGAAAATCGGTCCCGACCGGGGCGCTTGGCGCCGACCGGGCTCCGCTAGCGGTAGCGTTTTCCCCATGGTAGGCAGCACTACGCCGAACGCGCCCTTCGGCCAGATGTTGACCGCAATGGTCACACCCATGCACGAGAACGGCGACGTCGACTACGACGGCGCCGCTCGGCTCGCCACGTATCTGGTCGACGAGCAGCGCAATGACGGCCTCATCATCAGCGGGACCACCGGAGAGTCGCCCACAACGAGCGACCAGGAGAAAGACCGCCTGCTGCGCGCCGTGATCGAGGCCGTCGGCGACCGCGCCACCATCGTCGCCGGGGTGGGCACCAACGACACCCGGCACAGCACCGAGCTCGCCGAGGCCGCCGAACGCGCCGGCGCGCACGGCCTGCTCACGGTGACGCCCTACTACAACAAGCCGCCTCAGGAGGGGCTGCTGCGCCACTTCACGGCGATCGCCGACGCCACCGAGCTGCCGGTCATGCTCTACGACATCCCCGGCCGCACCGGCGTGCCGATCGCCTCGGAGACGCTGGTCCGGCTGGCCGAGCACCCGCGCATCCTCGCCAACAAGGACGCCAAGGACGACATCGGCGCCAGCTCGTGGGTGATGGAGCGCACCGGCCTGGCCTACTACTGCGGCTCCGACATGCTCAACCTGCCGCTGCTGTCCATCGGCGCGGCCGGATTCGTCAGCGTCGTCGGCCACATCGTCGGCGCCGACCTGCACGACATGATCGACGCCTACCACTCCGGCGACGTCGGCCGCGCACTGGCCATCCACCGTCGGCTCACCCCCGTCTACACCGGCATCTTCCGAACCCAGGGCGTCATCACGACCAAGGCCGTGCTGAACATGTTCGGGCTGCCCGGCGGTTCGGTGCGGACCCCGCTGGCCGATGCCTCGGCCGAGCTCCAGGCCCTGCTGCGCGAGGACCTGGCCGCGGCCGGTGTCAAGGGACCCATAGGGCTCGCGCCGCATCAGGCCGTTCCGGCCAGCGCCGTGGGAGTGGAACGGCTGACGGAAGGATCCGCATGAGTCACCCGCACCCAGAGCTCGGCCCCCCGCCGCCGCTCGCCAAGGGCGCGCTGAGGGTCGTCGCCCTCGGCGGGCTGGGCGAGATCGGCCGCAACATGACGGTGTTCGAGTACGCCGGCAGGCTGCTGATCGTGGACTGCGGCGTGCTGTTCCCCGAGGAGGAGCAGCCCGGCGTGGACCTGATCCTGCCGGACTTCGACTACATCAGGGACCGGCTCGACGACGTCGAGGCGCTGGTCCTCACGCACGGCCACGAGGACCACATCGGCGCGGTCCCGTTCCTGCTGCGGGAGCGCCCCGACATCCCGCTGGTCGGATCGAGGCTGACGCTGGCGCTGCTGTCGGCCAAGCTCGGCGAGCACCGGATCAAGCCGGAGCTGGTGCAGGTCGAAGAGGGGGAGCGGCGCGCCTTCGGCGACTTCGACCTGGAGTTCTTCTCGGTCAACCACTCCATCCCCGACGCCCTCGCGATCGGCATCCGCACGCCCGCCGGCACGCTGCTGCACACCGGCGACTTCAAGATGGACCAGTTGCCGCTGGACGGCCGCCTCACCGACCTCGCCGGGTTCGCGCGGCTGGGGAGCGAGGGCGTCGACCTGCTGCTGGGCGACTCCACCAACGCCGAGGTCCCCGGGTTCGTCACCAGCGAGCGCGACATCGCCGGCGTCATCGACGACGTCTTCCGCAAGGCCGACAAGCGGGTCATCGTGGCCTGCTTCGCCTCGCACGTGCACCGCGTCCAGCAGGTCCTGGACGCCGCGCACGAGCACGGCCGCAAGGTCGCCTTCGTCGGCCGCTCCATGGTGCGCAACATGAACATCGCACGCGACCTGGGCTACCTCAAGGTCCCGGGCGGCCTGCTGGTCGACGTCAAGGAGATCGGCGACCTCCCCGAGGACGAGGTGATGCTCGTCTGCACCGGTTCGCAGGGCGAGCCCATGTCGGCGCTGAGCCGCATGGCCAACCGCGACCACCAGATCCGCATCGAGCAGGGCGACACCATCGTCCTGGCCTCCTCGCTGATTCCGGGCAACGAGAACTCGGTCAACCGGGTCATCAACGGCCTGACCCGTTGGGGCGCCAAGGTCGTGCACAAGGGCAACGCGCTGGTGCACGTCTCCGGGCACGCTCCGGCCGGCGAACTGCTGTACGTGCACAACATGGTGCGGCCGCGCAACTTCATGCCGGTGCACGGCGAGTGGCGGCACCTGCGTGCCCACGCCCGGGTGGCGGCGCTCGCCGGCCTGCCGGAGGACCGCGCGGTGATCGCCGAGGACGGCGTCGTCGTGGACCTCGTCAAGGGCAGGGCGCGCATCGTGGGCGCGGTGCAGGCCGGCTACGTCTACGTGGACGGCGCCTCGGTCGGCGACGTGACCGAGTCGGCGCTGAAGGACCGCCGCATCCTCGGCGACGAGGGCTTCATCTCCGTTGTCATCGCGGTCGACTCCACCTCGGGCAAACTCGTCGGCGAGCCGCAGATCCACACCCGGGGCTCCGGGATCGACGTCGAGGCCTACGACGAGGTCATCCCGAAGATCCAGGACTCCCTGGAGCGCGCGGCGGCCGACGGCATCACCGACCCGGGGCAGCTGCGCCAGCTGGTCCGCAGGGGCGTCGGCCGATGGGTCAACGAGGCCTACCGCCGCCGCCCGATGATCGTGCCGGTCGTGGTGGAGGTCTGACCCGCGCCGCCGCCTCCGCCCGCGTTCCGGTGAGCCGCCGGCCGGACCCCCGTGCTCCGTCGGAGCACGGGGGATCTCCGGACGCGCGCCCGACACGCCCGCCGCGCGGGCGGAAAACGGCCGGGGTTCCTTAGTAGGCTGCCCATCATGGCCACCCGCGCGCCGAAATCCCCCCAGCGCTCCGGCGGTGGAGCATCTCGGAGCGGCGGATCGGGCAAGAAGGCCCCGGCCCGCCGTCCGGCGAGCTCCTCGTCGCCGCGCACCAGGAAGAGCCCCCCGAAGAGCACCAAGAACGCTCCGGAGGGGCCCATCGCAGTGCTGGTCGTCTGGTTCGGCCGGGGGCTGCTGCTGGTCTGGAAGCTGCTCGCGCACACCGTGGGCGGCATCGCGCGGGCCATCGGGCGCAGCGCCCGCGATCTCGACCCCGACCTGCGCCGCGACGGCCTGGGCCTGGTGCTGCTCGCCCTGGGGCTGCTGATCGCCGCCGCGGTGTGGTGGGACACCGACGGCCCGCTGCCCGAGGCCACCCGGATGGTGGTGCTCGGCGCGTTCGGCACCTTCTCGCCGGTGCTGCCGCTGCTGTTCCTGCCGTTCGCCTGGCGGCTCATGCGCACCCCGGGCAGCGACCACACCGACGTCGGTCGGCTGCTGATCGGCTCCGCAGCGCTGCTGGTGGGCCTGCTGGGCCTGATCCACATCGGTCACGGGGTGCCGTGGCCCTCGGACGGCCAGACCGCGATGCGGCGGGCCGGCGGACTGATCGGCTTCGCCGCGTCGGGCCCGCTCACCGAGCTCATCACGCCGTGGGTGACCGGCGTGCTGCTGTTCATGCTGATGGCGTTCGGCCTGCTGGTGGTCACGGCCACCCCGGTCCACCGCATCCCCGACCGGCTGAACCGGCTCTTCGGCGGCCTCATGGCGCGGGAGGAGGGTCCCGGCAGCGGTGTCGGCATCCTCCCCGGTCAGGACGGGCCGGACGAGGAGGAGCCGAAGAAGAAGCGCAAACCGCGGCCCAAGAAGGCCGCGGCCGACGCCGAGGGCGACGCGCGCAGCGTCGCCGGCGCCAACGAGCGCCCCTACGACACCCCCGTCGTCGCCACGACCGAGGAAAAGGTCAAACCCGCCCCTGCGCCCGACCCCACGCCCGCTCCGGCCACCGTGGAGCAGCTCTCCATCCCCTCGCGCGTGGTCGACGGCGACTACGACCTGCCGGCGCCCCGGCTGCTCAAGCCGGGCACCCCGCCCAAGCCGCGCACCAAGGCCAACGACGTCGTCGTCGAGGCGCTCACCGGCGTCATGGACCAGTTCAACATCGACGCCGAGGTCACCGGCTTCACCCGCGGTCCCACGGTCACCCGCTACGAGATCGAGCTCGGCCCGGCGGTGAAGGTCGAGAAGGTCACGGCGCTGACGAAGAACATCTCGCTCTCCGTGAAGAGCGCGGACGTGCGGATCCTCTCCCCGATCCCGGGCAAGTCCGCGATCGGGGTGGAGATCCCCAACACCGACAAGGACATCGTCAGCCTCGGCGACATCATGCGCTCGACCGCGGCCACCTCCGACGACCACCCGATGCTCGTGGGCCTGGGCAAGGACGTCGAGGGCGCCAACGTGGTGGCCAACCTCGCCAAGATGCCGCACGTCCTGGTCGCCGGCGCCACCGGTGCCGGCAAGTCCACCTGCATCAACGGGCTCATCACCTCGATCATGATGCGCGCCACGCCCGACGAGGTGCGGCTCATCCTGGTCGACCCCAAGCGGGTCGAGCTCACGATGTACGAGGGGATCCCGCACCTCATCACCCCGATCATCACCAGCCCGAAGAAGGCGGCCGACGCGCTGCAGTGGGTCGTCGGGGAGATGGACCGGCGCTACGACGACCTCGCCGCCTCCGGGTACCGGCACGTCGACGACTTCAACGCCGCGGTGCGCGCCGGCGAGCTCAAGGCCCCGCCCGGCAGCGAACGCGAGTACGAGCCCTACCCCTACCTGCTCGTCATCGTCGACGAGCTGGCGGACCTGATGATGGTCGCCCCGCGCGACGTCGAGGACGCCATCGTGCGGATCACCCAGTTGGCCCGCGCGGCAGGCATCCACCTGGTGCTGGCCACCCAGCGCCCCAGCGTCGACGTCGTCACCGGCCTGATCAAGGCCAACGTCCCGTCGCGGCTGGCGTTCGCCACCTCCAGCCTCTCCGACAGCCGGGTCATCCTCGACCAGCCCGGCGCCGAGAAGCTGGTCGGCAAGGGCGACGCGCTGTTCCTGCCGATGGGCGCGAGCAAGCCGATCCGCCTGCAGAACGCCTGGGTCACCGAGAAGGAGATCCGGACGGTCGTCGAGCACTGCAAGAAGCAGGCCGAGCCCAGTTACCGCGAGGACGTCGGAACGGCCGAGGCCAAGAAGAAGGAGATCGACGAGGAGGTCGGCGACGACCTCGACCTGCTGCTGCAGGCGATCGAGCTGGTGGTCACCACGCAGTTCGGGTCGACCTCGATGCTGCAGCGCAAGCTGCGGGTCGGCTTCGCCAAGGCCGGGCGCCTGATGGACCTGATGGAGAGCCGCGACATCGTCGGCCCCAGCGAGGGGTCCAAGGCCCGCGACGTGCTGGTGAAGCCCGATGATCTGGCCGAGGTGCTGGCGCAGTTGAAGGTCGAGTAGCCGCAGGGGCCGATCATCAGGGCGGGACCGCGGAGGCCGCGGGGAGAGCGCGGGCCCCGTTTCGCGGATCGGGTGTCCTCATCGCCGGCCCGGCCCGCGCCTCCCGGCCGAAGCGCATCGCCGACTCCGCCGACCGGTCGGTCTCCCCACGGCTTCGGCGGCGAGGTGCGGCCCACCAGGCCTGTATCGCAAGGTGAGCATGCAGGGCCGCACTCTCGCCGCGGCCTCTTGCCGTTGCCCTACTCCGCGCTGAATGCGGTGGTCCGTGGCGCGCTGACCGTTTTTTGACCATCCGTGGGGGCGTGCCTGCATCGGATCGGGGCCGCCCCGGGGTAACAGTGGGTAGGTAGTCAATAGCGTTCCGCGTGGGGCGTCTTCAGGGGGAGCCTCTGTTGCGCGTGAGATCCTCCCGCGAGAAGACGGGCCCGGCGCCAACAGCTCAAGGGGTGTGCGCACCCGGAAACGGGGATGGGGGCGATCATGGCGACGATCGGTCAGACCCTTACCGGTGTCCGTAGACGAGCCGGGTACTCGGTGGCCGGACTCAGCGAACGTACCTGCATAACCGAGCACGTCATCCAGGCCCTGGAACGCGATGACTTCGCCGCGTGCGGCGGGGACTTCTACGTCCGCGGCCACATCCGCGGAATAGCCCGGGCGCTGGAACTCGATCCGGAACCTCTGATCCAGCAGTTCGACCAGGAGTACGCCGAGCAGGCGCCCGCGCCGATGACCGCCGACGAGTTCTTCACGGCGCACGCCCCGGACACGCTCGCCGAACCCGTCCAGCGCAAGTGGCCCATCGTCGTCGCGGCGGCCGTGGCGGGCGTGGCGCTCATCGGCGTCGCGCACGCGTGGCCGGGCGGGGACGGCGCGGACGACCGCCCATCGGCCCAGGCCGCGGCGCAGGCCGGAGGGGAGTCCTCGACCGAGCGGCAGCCTTCGGACGGCAAGTCCGGCCCCGAACCCAGGGCGTCGGCGCGGCCGGAGCCCTCCCCGAGTTCGCAGGAGGCGGTCCGGCTGCGGATCGCCGCCCAGGAGCCGACCTGGCTCAGCGTCTACAACGGGACCGGCGAGGACGTGTTCACCGGCGTGCTGGAGGCCGGGAAGAGCCGGGAGTGGACCGATCCCGAGGAGCTCCGCCTGCACATCGGCAACGCCGGTGGAGTCCGGCTGGAGGCCAACGGGCGCGACATGGGCGCCCCCGGCGGCGTCGGCGAGGTGGTCCAGCTCACCTTCGGTCCGGAGGGGCTGCGGCAGGAGCCGTCCGGCGTGCTGCGGCAGGAGGCCGCACCCCCGCCGCAGGAGGCTCCCGCGGCGCCTGAGGGAGCGCCGGCTCCGGCGCCGGCCCGGCCTGAGGAGCCGCCCGCGCCGCCGCAGGGGGTGCCGCAGGGGGTGCCGCAGGAGGCGCCGACGGCGCAGAGCGGGAGCCCCGGGGTCTGAAGGGCTCCCCGGGACGACCTACCCTTGAGGAAGCGGCGTCCCGCCGCGCTCAGGAACTCCCGTAACCTTGGAAGCTATGTCATCGCGCCGTACTGTTTCGCTCGTCACCCTGGGGTGCGCGCGAAATGAGGTTGACTCCGAAGAACTCGCCGGGCGACTGGCGGCCGGCGGCTGGGATCTGGTCGATCCCGACGACGGCGGCGGCCCCGCCGACGTCGTCGTCGTCAACACCTGCGGTTTCATCGAGGCCGCCAAGCAGGACTCCATCGAGGCGCTGCTCAACGCGGCCGAGGACGGCACCAAGGTGGTCGCCGCCGGGTGCATGGCCGAACGCTACGGCTCGGAGCTGGCCGACGCGCTCCCCGAGGCGCAGGTGATCGGCTTCGACGACTACACCGAGATCGGGCAGCGGCTCGACGACGTGGTCGAGGGCCGGCCGCTCGTCCCGCACGGCCCCCGCGACCGCCGCACCCTGCTGCCGATCTCGCCGACCGAGCGCCCGGCCCGCCAGGACGTGCACGTTCCGGGGCACGCCCCCTTCGGCGGCGAGCCCGAACCGCTGCCCGACGGCATCGCCCCCGCCTCCGGGCCGTTCCTGCCGCGCCGCCGCCTCGCCGGCGGCCCGGTGGCCAACCTCAAGATCGCCTCGGGGTGCGACCGCCGCTGCACGTTCTGCGCGATCCCGGCCTTCCGCGGCGCCTACATCTCGCGGCGCCCCGACGACGTCGTGCGCGAGGCCGAGTGGCTGGCCGACCAGGGCGTGCGCGAACTCTTCCTGGTGAGCGAGAACTCCACCTCCTACGGCAAGGACCTCGGCGACCTGCGGGCGCTGGAGGGGCTGCTGCCCCGGCTGGCCGCGGTCCCCGGCATCGAGCGGGTGCGGGTCAGCTACCTGCAGCCGGCCGAGGTGCGGCCCGGCCTGGTCGACGTGCTCACCACGACACCGGGCGTGGTGCCCTACTTCGACCTCTCCTTCCAGCACGCCAGCGGCTCCCTGCTGCGCCGCATGCGCCGCTTCGGCGACGGCGAGCGCTTCCTGGACCTGCTGGCGACCGTCCGCAAGGCTGCCCCCGAGGCCGGGGCCCGCTCCAACTTCATCGTCGGCTTCCCCGGCGAGACCGAGGCCGAGTACGGCGAACTGGTCTCCTTCCTGGAGGAGGCCCGGCTGGACGCCATCGGCGTCTTCGGCTACTCCGACGAGGACGGAACCGAGGCCGCCGCTCTTGACGGCAAGCTCTCAGGGGAGATCATTGCCGCACGGGCCGATCAGCTCAACCAGTTGGCGGAGGAGCTCATGGCGCAACGGGCAGAGGAGCGTGTCGGCTCCACCGTGGACGTCCTCATCGAGACCGACCTCGGGGACGGCGCCTACGAGGGGCGCGCCCACCACCAGGCGCCGGAGGTGGACGGCAGCACGATCGTGCACGGGGACGGCCTGCCGGTCGGGGAGATGGTGCGCGCCACCGTGACCGAGGCGGCCGGCGTCGACCTCATCGCCGAGGCGGCCGCTGACCTGACGGACGCGCGGTGAACACCCCCGGTCCCGACGCGGTCCCGTCCGGCCCCGTACCGGTGTGGAACATCGCCAACATCCTGACGGTGAGCCGGCTCGTCATGGTGCCGCTCTTCATCGTCTTCATGTTCCTGGAGCACCCGGCCTGGCGCTTCGCCGCGTTCGCGGTGTTCGTGATCGCCGCGATCACCGACCACATCGACGGCGAGCTGGCCCGCCGCCGCAACCTGGTCACCGACTTCGGCAAGGTCGCCGACCCCATCGCGGACAAGGCCCTCACCGGTGCCGCGCTGGTCGTGCTGTCCGTGCTCGGCGAGCTGTGGTGGTGGGTGACCATCGTCATCCTGGTGCGCGAATGGGGGGTCACGGCGCTGCGGTTCGCGGTCATCAGGCACGGCATCATCCCGGCGAGCCGGGGCGGCAAGCTCAAGACCGTGCTGCAGATCGTCGCGATCAGCGTCTACCTCTTCCCGCTGCCGGACCCGCTGCAGATCGTCGCGCACGTCATCATGGCCGCCGCGCTCGCCGCCACCGTGTGGACCGGTCTGGACTACGTCATCCAGGCCCTCCGGCTGCGCCGCGCGGCCGGGCCCCGGTTCCCCGGGACCGAGAAGAAGGCCTGAGCCGGGGCCGTGCCCTCTCCGCCTCCTCTGCCCGCCCGTGACGCCGCGGTCGGCGTGCACCGGCTGCTCGGTGCGCGCTCGGCCACCCTGGCCACGGCCGAGTCCCTCACCGGCGGCCTCATCGGCGCCGTCCTCACCGACGTCGCCGGGGCCTCGGCGACCTACCGCGGCGGGGTGGTCGCCTACGCCACGGAGGTCAAGGCCCGCGTGCTGGGGGTGCCCGAGGCGCTGCTCGCCGAGCACGGGGCGGTGCACCCCGATGTCGCCGCGCACATGGCGCACGGCGTCCGCCGGCTCCTCACGGCCACATACGGCCTCGCGGTGACCGGGGTGGCCGGCCCCGAACCCCAGGACGGCCGGCCCGTCGGAACCGTCTTCGCCGCCGTCTGCGGACCGGGCGGGCCGGCCGAGGTGGCCGGGTTCCACCTCTCGGGTGACCGGGCCAGGATCCGGTGTGACACCGCTGATCAGGCCCTTTGGCTGCTGCATGAGACCGTGGCCGGGACCACGGCGAAATAGCGGCCGCGAACCCGTTCAACCCGGGGATCCGGGGGAACAAACCCTCACCAAGATCGGTTACCCCTCCAGCGAACAGAAAGCCGTGAGGTGCGACGATCGGGCTTCGGGCAGGTACGGTGTTTTTTATGAAGGTCGCTACCGGGAGGGAGCGCGAATGATGGTCCTGCTTCGTCACCTACTTGGTGACGTGCTACGACAGCTTCGGCAGCGTCAGGGCCGCACTCTCCGCGAGGTGTCGGCCGATGCCCGGGTCTCGTTGGGCTACCTGTCGGAGGTCGAGCGGGGACAGAAGGAGGCCTCCTCCGAACTGCTCTCCTCGATCTGCGGTGCTCTGGGCGTCCCACTCTCCCAAGTGCTGCGTGACGTCTCCGATCAACTGGCGCTGGCCGAACTCCAGGAGGCGGCTCTGCTCAGCGGATCGGTTTCGGCCGATTCCGTTCCAGGACCCGACCGGCTCGGTATCGATTCGGTGCCCGACCGCGTTCCCGATGTCGTCGACATGGTGGGTGTGTAACCGCCCGCCCGACTCAACCTCCGTCGGCCGCAGCCCTGCGGCCGGCACCTCTTCCACGACGTCCCGGTCGCCGCACGGCGACCGGGACGTCGTGTTCCCGTCCTCCGTTCGTCCGCCGCCGCCCGTGTTTTCCCATCGGGCCATTGGGCAGTGGGACGAATGGGTCACAAGACACGACAGGGGGATGATCCACGATGACGAAAATCCACAGCCCGCTTCCCGATGACGCCCGCAAGGCCACCGGTGAGGCGCTGCAGGGCGCGGTCGTCGACCTGATCGACCTGTCACTGGTGGGCAAGCAGGCGCACTGGAACGTGGTCGGCCGCACCTTCCGCTCCATCCACCTGCAGCTCGACGAGCTGGTGGACGCGGCGCGCAAGCACACCGACGTGCTCGCCGAGCGGGCCATCTCGATCGGGGTCAACCCCGACGGCCGCTCGACCAAGGTCGCCGCCGACACCAAGATCGGTCAGCCGGAACCCGGCTACCTGCAGGAGGACAAGGTCATCGCGCTGATCGTGGACGCGCTGGGCGTGGTGGTCAAGCGATTCCGGGACCGGGTCGAGGCCACCGAGAAGCCCGATCCGGTGACCCAGGACCTGCTGATCGCCGCGTCGCAGGACCTTGAGGAGCAGCACTGGATGTTCGAGGCCATGCGCTGACATCGGCGGCCTTCTCGGCGGCCGTGGAGGCCGCGGGCAGAGCGCGGTCCTTGCCTGATGCGGGATGTCTCACCGCTGTCGGACGGGCCGCGCCCGGCCGCCGAAGCAGAAGTTCACGTTCGCATGCGGTCTCGACCACCGCTTCGGCCGGGAGGCGCGGCCCCAGGGCCGGCCTTCCGGTGACCGGTGGGTGCGAAGGGGGCCGCGCTCGCCCGGCATCCTCCCCAGAACCCGACTCCTGCAGACTGCTCGACCTCAAAACCCCGGTAGCAGGGCGTCAGCTCGCCCACGCCCCGGGGTCCTCGGAGAGGGAGCGCACCGACTCGGGGAGCTTGCCCGTCGAGACGTGCTCCAGCGTCACCGCCTCCAGGATGGCGCGCTCGCTGGCGCGCAGGGCGATCCACACCTGCTGCAGGCTGCGGGCCGCGCCGTCGTAGTCGACGTGCTCGGGGCGCTCCCCGCGCACGTTGGCCAGCGGTCCGTCCACGGCGCGGATGATGTCGGCCAGTGAGATCTCCGCGGCCGGGCGGGCCAGCCAGTAGCCGCCGACCGGTCCCCGCTGGCTGCGCACCAGGCCGGCGCGGCGCAACTGGGTGAGGATGTTCTCCAGGAATTTTCCGGGTATGGCCTGGGCGCGCGCGAGCTGTTCGGCCGTAACCGGGCCGCCACTGGCGGCAGCGAGTTCGGCCGCGGCGCGCAACGCGTAATCGACCCGGGCAGAAAGGCGCATGCTGCGATTATGCCGTGAATCGAAGGGGGTTCGGGTCAAGGGTGCTTCGCGCGGGGGTGCCGCACGCGCGCGCCGCCGCCCCCACTCCGGGCCTGGTTCCCGGGCCGAAGCGGGGTCCGCGGGGCGCGCGCTCCTCCGTGCGGTGCCGCGAAGAGGGCCCTGTACGGGCCTGTGCGCTGCGGCGTCACCTCAGGCGCAGCGACGCCGGGCCTGCGGCGCCGAGGACCTCTGCCGCGCTCTGGGCGTTGACCCGGGCGGCGCCGTAAGTGCTGACGTGCGCGCGGCATTCGGGCCGCCAGATCGGCAGGCCCATCTCCACCACGACGGCGTCGGGACGTGCGCGGCACAGTTCGGTGACGAAGGAGCGGATCATGGGATGGCGGTGGGCGTCGCGCACCACGAGGACCAGGTCGCGCCCCGAGGCGTCGGAGAGCACATCGGCGGGCCGGGCCGTGGCGGCCTCCAGGCGGACCGCGTCGGGGAACCACGGGCCGACCCCCCACGGGACGTCGCCCACGGCCGCGCCGACCGGAGCGTCGAACTCCACGACGAGCGGGGCGTGCAGGGGGCCGAGCTCGCCCTCCACCCGGACCGCCCGCCTGGCGCCGTCCAGGCCGACGTCCGCGGCCCCGGCCATGGCGGCGGGGCGCTCCTTCGTCCACTGCCGCGCCGCGGCGGTGCGCGCGGCGGCGTCCTCCAGCCGCTCGCCGCTGAGCCTGCCTGCGCGGACCGCCTCGACGACGGCGGCGCGGATCGCGGCGATCTCGTCGGCGTAGACGTAGCGGCCCAGGCAGAGCAGGTCGCAGCCGGCCCGCAGCGCGCGCACCGAGGCCTCGGGGACGCCGATGTCGCCGCTGACCCCGCGCATCTCCAGGGCGTCGCTGATGACCATGCCGTCGAAGCCGATCTCGCGGCGCAGCAGACCGGTGACGATCTCCGGCGTCAGCGTGGCCGGGCCGGTCGCGCCCAGCGCCGGGAGCTGGATGTGGGCGGTCAGGACGCTGCGCGCGCCCGCGTCGACGGCGGCCCGGAACGGCAGCAGCTCGCGGCGGTCGAGCAGGTCGGCATCGGCGTCGATCACCGGGAGCTCGTCGTGGGAGTCCTGGTGGGTGGCCCCGTGGCCGGGGAAGTGCTTGGCGCAGGCCGCCACGCCGCCCTCCTGCAGGCCGGTGACCGCGGCCGCGGCGTGCCGGGCGACCAGGTCGGCGTCGGCGCCGAACGAGCGGGTGCCGATGACAGGGTTGTCGGCGGCGGTGTTGACGTCCACCGACGGCGCGAGATCGAGGTTGAAGCCCAGGGCGTGCAGCTCGGCGCCGAGCGCGCGGTGCACGGCGCGGGTCAGCTCCGGGTCGTCGATGGCGCCCAGCGCGGCGTTGCCGGGATAGTCGCTGCCGGCCACGTGCCCGATCCGGGTGACGTCGCCGCCCTCTTCGTCCAGGGAGATCAGCGGAGCGTCGGCGGCCTCGCCGAGCAGCCGGTTCAGCTCCTTGACCTGCTCGGGGCCCGCGATGTTGTTGTGGAACAGGCAGACTCCGGCGATGCCGTCGGCCAGGCCCTCCAGCGTCCATCGCGGCGGGTCGTACGCCTCGAACGGCACCAGGAGGGTGGCGTTGGCGAGGCGTTCCAGGCTCCGGTCAGCGGGCATCACGGACTCCGTTCAGGGGTTGGGCGCCCCGGGTCGGGGCGGGCGGGTGTGCGCGGTGGGCACGGGGACGAAGGAGGGCGCCGCGCGCCGGCGGATCGGGTGCGCGGCGCCCCCAGCGGTCAAGGAGGGGGTGTGGGGCTAGCCCTTGACCGCGCCCATGGTGAGACCGGACACCATGCGGCGTTGGACGAACAGGAAGAACACCATCACCGGAATGGTGAGCAGGGTGGAGGCCGCCATGATGGAGCCCCACTCGATGCTGGCCCGGCCGAAGTAGTACTGCAGCGAGATCGGCAGCGTGAAGGAACCGGTGTTGTTCTGCAGGAAGGTGAAGGCCACCACGAACTCGTTCCACGCGGTGATGAAGGCGAAGATGCTCGCCGCGACCAGGCCGGGCGCCACCAGCGGCATCAGGATCCGCCAGAAGATCGTCCAGCTGTCGGCGCCGTCGATCGCCGCGGCCTCCTCCAGCTCCTTGGGCACCGCCGCCACGAAGCTGCGCATCATCAGGATCGTGATGGGCAGCGAGACCGTGATGTAGACGACGAGGACGCCGAGCAGGCTCCCGGTCAGCGGCACGGAGAGCAGCTCGCCCGCCTTGTAGAAGTTCACGAAGATCGAGATGATCAGCGCCTCGATCGGCACCATCTGGATCACCAGCAGCAGCACGATGAAGGATCCGCGCAGCGAGAACCTGAAGCGGGCGACGGCGACGGCGGCCAGCAGCGCGAAGACCGCGGAGACCACGACCGATCCGACGGTCACCAGCAGGCTGTTGCCCAGGAAGGACCAGAACGACGTGCCGGGGATGAGAACCCCGGAGAGCACCCGCTGGAAGTGTTCGAGGGTGAGCGCGGTCGGGAAGAGCGTGGGCTCGCGGGTGAAGATCTCGCCCGTGGGCTTCAGCGCCGTGGAGACCACCCAGTAGACGGGGAAGACGGCGAAGACGGTGACCGCGACGGCCGCGGCGTACTGGCCGATCCGGCCGGCCAGTTTCAGGGCGCGGTGGTTCATCGGATCTCCCCCTGCCGGATCATCACGCGGAGGTAGTAGGCGGTGATGCCGAGGACCAGGACGGTCATCACCACGGCGATCGCGGAGCCCATCCCGTAGTTGGGCGGGGTCGAGGCGAAGCCGAGTTGGTAGGAGTAGTAGGGCAGCAGGAACACGTCGCGGTTGCTGAAGCCGCCGGCGAGGATGTTGAGCTGGGTGAAGATCCGGAAGTCCCAGATGATCTGCAGGATCAGGAGCAGCGCGAACAGCGGCCGCAGCATGGGCACCGTCACCGTCCAGAAGGAGCGCCACGCGCTCGCGCCGTCGACCCTCGCCGCCTCGTAGAGTTCGCTGGGGACGCTCTTCAGCCCGGCGAGCACGCTCACCGAGACGAAGGGGAAGGACTGCCAGACGACGGTCAGGATCAGCACGGAGAACAGCGGCCCGGGGGAGTTGAACCAGTTGAAGCCCTCCCAGCCGGAGCCGACCAGCCAGTCAGGCATCCCGGCGAGCACCGCGTTGGCCAGCCCGTAACGGGAGTCGAAGAGCCACCGGTGCACGATCGCCGCGCTGATGACCGGGGTCGCCCAGGCGAGCATGAGGGCGGTCCCGACGACGGCGGAGAACCACTTCGGCAGCTTGTTGAGCAGGATCCCCACGAGGGTGCCCAGCACCATCGTGATGGCGACCATGAGCAGGCAGACGACGATGGTGTTGCGGAAGATGGTCCAGAAGCGCTCGTCGGTCAGGATGGCGAGGTAGTGCGCGAAGCCGTTCCACTCGGCGGGTTCGCCGCGCAGCTGCCGGAGCCCGTAGGTGTGCAGCGACATCCAGGCCATCTGCAGGATCGGCCACACCAGGACGGCGATGAGCAGGGCCAGGGCCGGCAGGATCAGCAGGTAGGGGATGAGCGGGACGAGACCGCGCCGCCGTCGCCGATGGCGGGGCGCCTTCTTCGCCGGAGCCCCTGGCGGCTCGACCCGCGGCTCCGGGACGTCAAGCGTTCGTGTCATGGGATGCTCTTCACTCACAGGTTGCGGCGGGCGGCCGCACCGGCGGCCGCCCGCTTCACGGTCTGCCTACTCGACGGGGCGGTTCAGCGCCTCGGTGAGCTCCCCGTTGAGTTCGGGGAGCACGGCGTCGGCGTCCTCGCCCTCGGCGAGCCGCCGGGCGGCGTTCTGCACCGTGGCCAGCTCCCACTGGACGTGCCCCCAGTTCGGGGTCGAGGGGAACAGGCGCAGGTCGCCCGTTGCCTGCGTGGCCGCGCCGGCCAGCACCGGGTCCTCCTGGTAGACGTCGCTCTCCAGCAGGTCCTGGTAGGCGGGGAACATCGAGGAGACCTCGCTGTAGGCGGTGGCGTTGTCCTTGCTGTTGAGCACCTTGATGTATTCGAAGGCGAACTCGGGGTTCTGGGTGGTGGCCCACACGGCCAGGTCGGAGCCGCCGCCGAAGGCCGGGGCCATGCCGTCCTTGCCCGGGATGGGGGCCGTGGCCCACTGGTCCTGGTTCTCGTCGTTGATCGCGGCGATCTGCGGCTCGGCCCACGGGCCGTCGATGAACATGCCGAGCTCGCCGTTGGCGAAGTCGGCGTGGGCGCAGTCGACCTCGGTCAGTCCGATGCAGGCCTCGGGCGAGATGCCGTCCGTGGTCAGGCCCGCGTAGAACTCCAGCGCCTCCTGGGTCTCCGGTGAGTCGAGCCGGCCGTCCCACTCCTCGCCCTCCTGGGCGGCGAACTCCCCTCCGGCGCCCCAGACGAAGCTGGCGATGCCGTTGACGAAGTCGGTCGGGGCGGCGAAGCCGACCGCGTCCTTCTCCTCCTCGATGGCCTCGGCGACCTCGACGAGTTCGTCCCAGTTCTCCGGGGGCTCGTGGCCGAGCTCCTCCAGCCAGTCGGTCCTGTACCACAGGGCGCGCACGCCGCTGTACCACGGAACGCTGTACTGGGCGCCGTCGAAGGTGCCGTTGGCGTAGGCGCCCTCGAGGAAGTCGTCCTTGTTCTCCCACGCGTCGGCGTACTCGGCGACGTCGTAGAGCGCTCCGGCGTTGGCCCAGGTCTGCACCTGGTCGTTGCCGATCTCGACCACATCGGGCCCGTCGCTGACCATGGCGGTCTGGAAGCGCTGCGAGAACTCGCCCCAGGGGATCCAGCTGACGTTGACCTCGGTGTCGGGGTACTCCTCCTGGAACTCGGCGGTGACCGAGTCCATGAACTCGTTCTGCGGCTCGCTGGCGTCACCCATGCGCCAGACCTCGATCGACTCCGGAGCGCCGTCGGTTCCACCGTCGGCTCCGCCGCCTCCGCCGCCACACGCGGCTGCCATGAGCAGCATCGACGATGCTGCCGCGACCTTCGCGAATTTCATCTGGTATCTCCCTTCACGAGTCGCCACGCGCGCGGCGTGCGTCGAAGATGACGCCCCCGAAGCATCTCGGTCGGCTACGAACGCTGTGCGGGCTTCGTCGTCGGTGCGGGGTGTGTGCTGGGATGGCACTGTGCTGTTGGTTCGCCCTGACCGGCGGGTGCCGGTGCGCATCAGGGAGACCTCCGCGGTCTTTCCTCCTGCGGGTTGGCCGCTAAACTAACAGGAAAGTTTCCTAATAAATAGAGAAGGAGGTGTCACGGTTATGTCTCGACGCCCGGGAACTCCTCGGTTGCTCCGACAACTCAACGATCGAGCGGCCCTGGAGTTGCTGCTGTCGTCGGGGCCACTGACGCGTACCCAACTCGGAGAGGCAACGGGGCTGTCCAAGGTGACGGCCTCCCAACTGCTCTCCCGCTTGGAAGAGCGAGAACTGGTGCACGTGGTGGGCACCCAGGCGGGTGGCCGCGGCCCCAACGCCGCGCTGTACGCGGTGGTCCCCTCCAGCGCCTACGTGGCCGCCCTGGACGTCGGGCCGAACCAGGTCACCGCCGCGATCGCCGACATCACGGGCACGATCGTCACGGAGGTCTCGATCGACCCCACGGACTCCGATGATCCGGTCGCGGTCGTGCACACCGCGGTCATGAAGCTCGTGGAGAGCGCGGGAGTGCCGCTGCGGCGGCTGACGGCCTGCGTCATCGGCACTCCGGGCGTGGTGGACCCCCGGACCGGCGACGTGCGCTTCTCCTTCGACCTGCACTCCTGGCACGAGGGCGTCCTGGAGTCGCTGCGCACCGACCTGAAGCGCTCCGTGACGATCGAGAACGACGTCAACCTCGCGGCCCTCGCCGAGCGTACGGAGGGCGTGGCCAGGGACGCCACCGACTTCGTGCTGATGTGGGTCGGCGGTGGCGGAGGCGGCGTCGGCATGGCGATCATGCTCGGCGACCGGATCCACCGGGGCCGCTCCGGCGGCGCGGGGGAGATCGGCTACCTGCCGGTCCCCGGCGCCCCGCTGCCCGACGACGTGGGGCTGCCAGGGGGGTACCAGTCACTGCGCAGCGCCTACGGCAAGCCGTCGCTGGCCCACGGCTTCCAGTCGCTCGTCGGCGCCCGGGAGATCCTGGCGCTCGGGGCCGGGCACGGACTGGACGGCGAGAACGTGGCCGGCGTGCTCACCGCGGCCCGAGAGGCCGGCCCGAAGGGCGACGCGTTCCTCCAGGAGCTCGCGGAGCGCATCGCGCGCGGCGTCGCCTCGGTCTGCGTCGTGCTGGACCCGGGCCTGGTGGTGCTCGGAGGCGAGGCCCCCCGGGCCGGGGGAGTCGACCTCGCCCGGCGCGTGGCCCGCGCCGCCGGCCGGATCGGTCCCAACGAGCCCGAGGTCAGCATCAGTGAGATCGAGGGCAACCCGGTCCTGCGCGGCGCGGTCCTCGCCGCCCTGAAGAAGGCGAGGGAGGAGGTGTTCGCCTCCACCGTGGAGTAGCGCGGGCGAACGCGGTCGGCGGCGCTACCCGCCGGCCAGACCGCGGCGCATCACGATCCTCGGCGCCACCGCGATGCCCGCGTCGATCTCCGCCTCCCACTGCGCGCGCAGCCGCGGCCCCCAGGCCGGCTCGGGGAGCTCGGCGAAGCCGCGCCGGGCGTACCAGGGGGCGTTGAAGGCCACGTCCCTGAATGTGGTCAGCGTGATCGCCCGATACCCGCGCTCCCGGGCATCGGCGCAGGCCGCCTCCAGCAGGGCCGCGCCGATGCCGCGCCTGCCGTGGTCGGGGTGCACCGCCAACTGCTCCAGATGTGCGGCACCGTCCAGCTCCGTCAGCGCGGCCAGACCCGCGACGGGGTCGCCGGCGACCAGGACCCGGTCGGCGTGGGCGAGCATCGGGCGCGGGTCGTCGAGCGGCAGCTCCAGGCCCGCGGAGGCGAACAGGGTGTCGGCCGCAGTGCTCACCTCCACCAGGCGCGGCAGGTCGGCGGGCACCATCGGCCGGACCGGGACGCGGGACTCGGACACGTGCGCGACCTCCGGAGAAGAAGACGGCGGCGTTCACGGCGATGATCGCCGCTCCGGACCGCGCTGTCGAACGGTTTTCCCCACCGGACCACCCGGACGGGACGGAGCCGCTGAGATCGTTGATGGGGGTTGGGAGCCGTGGTCGCAGTCCTCCATTCACCCCTGGTGACATGGAAGGCCGCCGTCAGCGCGCCGGCGCCGACGGTGCGAAGGGGCGCGCCGCGCCGTCGGCGCCGGCCGCCCGCCGCAGAAGGGCCGGGCACCTGCGCAGCGGGATCCCGCGCCCTTGCGCGTTGCCGGACGCTTCACGCCTGACAACAGCCCCACCAGGTCACCAGTGATCCGGCAGGGCCTGGAGACAGCCCCGCCCTCCCATCGACGGTCTGAGGTGACACCGGTCGCGGCGGCGCCGATACTGGAGGCGATGAGACTTTCGCATTTCTGGCAGCGGATGCACGAGCAGTTCGGCGAGACCTACGCCGAGAGCCTCGCGCAGGACTACGTGATCGAGGACCTCGGGTCGCGCACCGTGCGGCAGGCACTGGCCGACGGCGTGAGCGCCAAGGAGGTGTGGAGGGCCGTCTGCAATACATTCGGCCTTCCCGCGGCGGTGCGTTGAGGCGGGTCTGTCGGGTCGGCGTTGCAGTGGACCCGTTCGGCCTTCCCGCGGCGGTGCGTTGAGGCGGGTCTGTCGGGTCGGCGTTGCAGTGGACCCGTTCGGCCTCCCCGCGGCGGTGCGTTGAGGCGGGTCTGTGGGGTCGGCGTTGCAGTGGACCCGTTCGGCCTCCCCGCGGCGGTGCGTTGAGGCGGGTCTGTCGGGTCGGCGTTGCAGTGGACCCGTTCGGCCTTCCCGCGGCGGTGCGTTGAGGCGGGTCTGTGGGGTCGGCGTTGCAGTGGACCCGTTCGGCCTTCCCGCGGCGGTGCGTTGGGGCGGGTCTGTGGGGTCGGCGTTGCAGTGGACCCGTTCGGCCTCCCGGTGGCGGTGTGTTGGGGCGGGTCTGTCGGGTCGGCGTCGCGACATCGTGTGGTCGATACCGTGGAATCGAACAGAAGTTCGGGTAAGCTGGGTGGTGCACCCGGGTCGGCAGTGATGCGGTTCACGGAGAAGAACGCGAGACGCCCACCGTGGCGGAGGATTCGCCGGACCCGGTCGGGAGGACCGCCCAGCGGTTGTCCACAACGTGAGGCGAGCCGTCGCGAATTGTCACCACGGCCGCGTAGCGTCGCCCTCGACATGAAAAAGAAAGCACCGACCCAACAGGGGTTTCCCGTGGCAGCTGCTGACCGAGAGAAGGCTCTCGAAACCGCGCTCGCGCAGATCGAGCGCCAATTCGGCAAGGGGTCCGTCATGCGCCTCGGCGATGACGACCGCCCACCCATCGAGTCGATTCCCACCGGCGCCATCGCGCTGGACGTCGCACTGGGCATCGGCGGCATCCCGCGCGGCCGGGTCGTGGAGATCTACGGTCCGGAGTCCTCGGGCAAGACCACGGTCGCACTGCACGCCGTGGCCAGCGCCCAGCGGCTGGGCGGCATCGCGGCCTTCGTCGACGCCGAGCACGCGCTCGACCCCGAGTACGCCAAGAAGATCGGCGTCGACACCGACGACCTCCTGCTGTCCCAGCCCGACACCGGTGAGCAGGCGCTGGAGATCACCGACATGCTGATCCGCTCCGGCGCGGTCTCCGTCATCGTCATCGACTCCGTCGCGGCCCTGGTGCCCCGGGCCGAGATCGAGGGCGAGATGGGCGACAGCCACGTCGGTCTGCAGGCCCGTCTGATGTCGCAGGCGCTGCGCAAGATCACCAGCGCGCTGCACCAGACCGGGACGACGGCGATCTTCATCAACCAGCTCCGCGAGAAGGTCGGCGTCATGTTCGGCTCCCCCGAGACCACCACCGGTGGGCGGGCGCTGAAGTTCTACTCGTCGGTCCGGCTGGACGTCCGCCGCATCGAGACGCTGAAGGACGGCACCGACGCGGTCGGCAACCGCACCCGGGTGAAGGTCGTCAAGAACAAGGTCGCGCCGCCGTTCAAGCAGGCGGAGTTCGACATCCTCTACGGCGTGGGCATCAGCCGCGAGGGCGGCCTGATCGACCTCGGCGTGGAGCAGGGGGTCGTGCGCAAGTCCGGGGCCTGGTACACCTACGAGGGCACCCAGCTCGGCCAGGGCAAGGAGAACGCGCGCAACTTCCTGCGCGAGAACGCCGACATGGCCAACGAGATCGAGAAGAAGATCAAGGACAAGCTGGGCGTTCCCACCGGCGGCGACGACAGCGCCTCCGGCGTGGCACCGGAGGCCGAGCCCGCGGCCGCGGCCGCCAAGGACGTGCCTCCGGCGGCCCCGATCAAGCGCACCGCCAAGAGCAAGGCGGTTCCGGCCGCGGATGGCTGATCCGCGGCTCAGCGAGGACGACGGTCGAGACGCTCCTCCGGCCGGTAGTGCCGCGCGGTCGGAGGACGATCCCGAGGCCAGGGCGCGCGGCGTCTGCCTGCGGCTGCTCACCTCGGCCCCGCGCACCCGCGCCCAGCTCGCGCAGGCGCTGCGGCGTCGGGACATCCCCGAGGACGTCGCCGAATCCGTGCTGGGCAGGTTCAGCGATGCGGGGATCATCGACGACGCCGCGTTCGCCGAGGCCTGGGTCGACTCCAGGCACGCCGGTCGCGGGCTCGGCCGGCGCGCACTGGCGGCCGAACTCCGGCACCGCGGCGTCGCGGAGGAGACGGTGCGTGACGCCGTGGACGAACTCAGCCCCGAGCAGGAGGAGACCGCGGCGCGCCGTCTCGTCCGCCGCAAGCTCGCCGCCACCCGGGGCAAGGACACCGATGTGCGCGTCCGTCGGCTCATGGGCATGCTCGCCCGCAAGGGCTACTCCGCGGGCCTGGCCTACCGCCTGGTCCGGGAGGAGCTGGAGGCCGAAGGGGCCCAGGTCGAGCTTCCCGAGCCCGACCCCGACTGACCGGTCCGCGGCGGGGACACCCGGGGCGATTTTGTGACCCAGTGGTGATCCATCGCGGTCGAATGCCGCTGCGTGCCTGGTAATGGCGTATTTGCGTGGTATGCGCCGAGGGGGAACCGGCCCCTCCCGAGGCGGATCCGGTTGCCCGCGCAGGCCACCGCCCTCTAACCTCACGGCAGTGAGGAGTTAACTCCGCGCGCGACGGGTAGCCCTATCCACAGCGGACGATGTGCGCACCGACGTGCGCAGGACTGTGGCTTCTGGCAACCAACGGATGCGCGTTCGCAAGCCGGCCGCGAAACGAACGAGGAGTGGTTAGCGACCGCAGGCACGGTTGGGGGTGGGGCCATGGACGGGGCGACCGGCCCGCTGATCGTGGGAGCGCTGGCCTTCGTGGCCGTGCTCGCCGTCGCCGGCGTCCTCCTCCTGCGGACGGCCCTGGCCACCCGTGAGCGCCGTTCGCGGGCCCTCCAGGACGAACTCGCCGAGGCCCGCGCGCAGGCCGACCGCATTCGCTCCGCAGCCGAGAACGAGGCGGCGGAGAAGCTCCGGTCAGCGGAGGAACGCGTCGCCGACCAGCGTGCGGAGGCCGAGGAGGAGCAGGCCGCGGCCCGAGCCCAGTTGGCCGAGCAGCGCACGGACCTGGAACGGCGGGAGTCCCGCCTCGCCGAGCGCGAGCAGCGGCTGGACGAGGAGGTCCGCCGGCTCACCGAGGCCAGGGAGAGGGCCGAGGAGCGCTCGGAGCACCTCGACGAGCGCGAACGGGACCTCGCCCGCCTGGACGACCAGCGCCGCGCGGTGCTGGAGGCCGCCGCGGCCCTCAGCGCCGAGGAGGCGAAGGCCGAGCTCGTCGCCGAAGTGGAGAACCAGGCCAAGCGCGAGGCCGCGCTGATCGTCCGCGACATCGAGAAGGACGCCCGCAAGAACGGCGACGCCCGGGCCCGCAAGATCATCACCCTGGCCGTCCAGCGCCTGGCGACCGAGCAGACCACCGAGTCGGTGGTCTCGGTGGTGCACCTGCCCGGCGACGAGATGAAGGGCCGCATCATCGGCCGCGAGGGCCGCAACATCCGCGCCTTCGAGACGGTCACCGGGGTCAACCTCATCATCGACGACACCCCCGAGGCGGTGCTGCTGTCGTGTTTTGATCCGGTGCGCCGCGAAGTCGGCCGCCTGACCCTGGAGACGCTGGTCCTGGACGGGCGCATCCACCCGCACCGCATCGAGGAGGTCCACGAGGCCAGCCGGGCCGAGGTCGACCAGTTGTGCGTGCGCGCGGGCGAGGACGCCCTCGTCGACGTCGGCATCACCGATATACACCCCGAGCTGGTCACCCTGCTCGGCCAGTTGCGCTACCGCACCTCCTACGGCCAGAACGTGCTCAAGCACCTCGTCGAGTCCGCGCACCTGGCCGGGATGATGGCCGACGAGCTCGGGATGGACGCCCGGCTGCTGAGGCGCTGCGCTCTGCTGCACGACATCGGCAAGGCGCTGACGCACGAGGTCCAGGGCAGCCACGCGCTGATCGGCGCGGAGATCGCCCGCCGTTACGGCGAGTCCGAGGACGTGGTGCACGCGATCGAGGCGCACCACAACGAGGTGGAGGTCCGCACGGTCGAGGCCGTGCTGACCCAGGCCGCCGACGCGATCAGCGGCGGCCGCCCCGGGGCGCGCCGGGAGTCCCTGGAGGCCTACGTGGAGCGCCTCCAGCGGCTGGAGGAGATCGCCCGCGCCAACGAGGGCGTGGAGAAGGTCTTCGCGATGCAGGCCGGCCGCGAGATCCGGGTGATGGTCAGACCCGAGGCCGTGGACGACGTCCAGGCCCAGGTGATCGCGCGCGACATCGCTAAGCGGGTCGAGGAGGAGCTCACCTACCCCGGCCAGATCCGGGTGACCGTCATCCGCGAGTCCAGGGCGAGCGAGACCGCGCGCTGAAGACCGGTGTCGACGACCGCCACGTCCTCGACCGCGCCGATCGTGCGGCCGACGTGGCGGGCCCGCACCGGCATCGCGATGCCGGCCAGGCCGATGGCGACGAAGATGATCACACGCTCTCCTGCCCTGGTCGAACGGTGCGGACCGGTGTCGCCCCCGGTGGTGACCGGTGGCGGGCGACCGGGCTCCGACGCAGTCGCCGCGCAGCCGGTTCCCGGGCTCGGACTCTCCGCAGGCCGCCGGGGCCGAGCGGGAGGAAAAGAAGATCTGTGGATTCCCGGCCGGGAGGGCGCCGCGCGGGCTACCGTGTTTTTCATGTCTGAGGATTGGATTGCGGACCTGCTCGGTCCAGAGCGTTATGAGCGGGTCGCCACTCTCGCCCGCGAACGCCATGCTCCCGTTGACGAAGTCATCAGGGAGGCCATCGACAGGGGACTGTCCGCTTCGGCGGGCAGGCGCGCGGCCGCAGGAGCGCGGATCCTCGCGGCCGATCCCATGCCGGTCGGTGGTGTCGAGGAACTGCTCGTAGAACTCGATGAGTTGAGGGGACGTCGAGCGTGATCGTTCTTGACACGACGGTGCTGGTCTTCGCGGTCGGATCGGAGCATCCCCTTCGGGAACCATGCCGTCGCCTGGTCAAGGCCGTGACGGACGGTTCGATCGAGGCCACGACGACGGTAGAGGTGATCCAGGAATTCGCCTACATCCGGGCCAAGCGACGACCGAGATCCGATGCGGCTTCGCGCGCAGGAGATTACCTGACCCTGCTCTCGCCACTGCTGATGGTGGAAGAAGGCGTGCTCAGCAGCGGTCTCGCCGTCTTCGAGGCTCACGACCGGCTCGGTTCCTTCGACTCCGTGCTCGCCGCCGCGGCGCGCGCCAACGGCGCGACCGCCCTCGTCTCGGCCGACCGCGCCTTCGCGGCCTTCACCGACGTCCCGCACGTCTTCCCCGACGAGGCCGGGGTGAAGGGCCTCATCGGGGAGTGAGGGCGCACGGTCCACCCGCGCGCCGATCCGCTGCGGGCGGCTACCCCTGCTCCGCCGGCCGTTCGGCCCCTTCGGCGGGCGCGGCCCGCTCCGCCGGCTCCCCGGCCTCCCCGGAGGGCTCGACCTCGTCCACCGCCTCCTGGGCCTCCTCTGCGGGTCCGGCCTCGTCCTCCGCCTCCTCCGTTCGAGCCGGAGGCTCCGTCACCAGTTCGATCCCCGGCACACCGGGCGGGGTGAAACCGAAGACCTCGCCGTAGAAGGCCAGCTCCGCCTCCAGCGCCCGCCGACGGGAGTCCGCCTTGCGGAAGCCGTGCGATTCGCCCTCGAACTCGATGTGGGCGTGCGGGACCCCGCGCTCGGCCAGCGCCCTGCCGAACCCGCTCGCCTGCGCCGGCGGGACCACCGGGTCTTCGGACCCCTGGAGCAGCAGCACCGGCACGTCGATCTCGTCGGCGCGGTTGATCGGGGAGCGTTCGCGGTAGGTGGCCGCGTAGCCGGGCAGCGGCCCGATCAGCGAGTCCAGGTAGCGCGACTCGAAATCGTGGGTCTCCTCGGCCAGCCGCAGCAGGTCGGTGACGCCGTACAGCGAGACGCCGCAGGCGAAGGCGTCGCCGGTAAGTGCGAGCAGTGCGGTGAAGCCGCCCGCGCTGCCGCCGCGGATCGCCAGCCGCTCCGGATCGGCGGCCCCCCGCTCCACCAGCGCCCGGGCCGCGGCCGCCGCGTCCTCGACGTCGACCACGCCCCACTGCCGCTGCAGCCGCTCCCGGTAGGAGCGGCCGTACCCGGCGGACCCGCCGTAGTTGACGTCGATGATGCCGATGCCGCGGCTGGTGAAGTAGGCCTTCTCCAGGTCCAGCCGACTGTCGGCCGTGCCGGTGGGGCCGCCGTGCACCCACACCACGTAGGGGGCCGGGCCGTCGGCCGCCGCGGCCGGGTTGGCCGGCGGGTGGACGATGGCGTGCACCGTCCCGCCGTACCTGCCCGGCAGCGCCTCGGCCCGCGACTCGGGCAGGTAGCCGGCCTCCGGCAGGTCCTCCAGCGCGCGGCGCAGCGTCTCGACCGTCCCGGTGGCCGGGTCCAGTCGCACCACGCTCTGCGGCGTCCCCGCGGCGCCGGCGAGCCCCACCACGGTGCTCCCGTCGCAGTCCAGGGTCTGCCAGCCGGTCAGCGGGGTCCGGACCGGGCCGAGGTCGGCGGTCTCCGGATCGTAGACCGCCACGTCCAGGTCGGCGTGGCCGTGCAGGGCGACCAGCCGGCCGTCGTCGAGCACGCAGAAGGGCACGGTGCCCAGCCGCCACGGTGCCGGGGAGAACTCCTCCTCGGCCGGGTAGAGCGCCATGGCCGGGCCGTGCAGGCCGATCTCGTACAGGTTCCACCAGCCGGGCCAGTCGGAGACGAAGTACAGCGCCGAGTCGTCGCGCCAGCGGGGCGCCAGCACCGACTCGGTCGGTCCGCCCTTGAGCGTGTAGGCGCCGGTGACGCCGTCGCCGTCGCCGTCGACGGAGCCCACGCGCAGCTCGGTGCCGTCCCACGGCATGCGCGGGTGGCTCCAGGAGACCCACGCCAGGTGCCGGCCGTCGGGGGAGGGCGTGGGGGAGGCGAAGAAGTCGGCCCCGGTCACCAGTTCGCGAACGGCGCCGGGGTCCTCGGCCGCGCGCCCGGACAGCGGCACCGACACGATCGCGCGGCTCACGGCGGACCCGTCGCCGTCGTGGCGCTCCCGCACGCAGACGAGCCGCTTGCCGTCGGGCCACAGCGCCATGTCGGCGTAGCGCAGCGCGCACGGCCCCTCGGGCTCGGGCGTGAGCGGGCGCGGTTCCTTCGCGCCCTTCTCCAGCAGGTAGAGGCGCTGGTCGGAGAAGTCGGCGAAGACGATCCCGTAGCGGGTGATCGCCTTGTCGTCGCGCCGCGGGATCGGGAGGTAGGAACGGCCGCCGTACTCGTGGACCCGGGTGCGCGCGCTCCACGGAGCGTCCAGCAGCTCGGTGAGGGTTCCGTCACCCGCGCGGTGCATGACGGTGACGCGGCCGTCCTCGTCCGGACGCGACTCCTCCCACCAGGTCTCCTCGCCGACGACGGAGGGGTACCCCAGCCGTCGTTCTCCTCGTGCGACGTCGCTCGCGGTGATGGGCGATGGCCAGGCGCCGTAAGGGGCCGTCACGCGGTCGGTCATTTCCAAGCCCTGTGGTCGTGGATAACGGTCAGCGGACATAACGACCTTAGTGGTCCACCGGTACCGCCGGTGATGAGCCGCGGCGGTGCGGCGGGGCCTCCGGTCGCCGCACACGGGGCCGAATGCGCGATCCCCGCCCCGGAGCGACGGCTCCGGAACGGGGATGCGGTCAAAGGGGCGTCAGGCGGGGCGGTCCGGATCGGACCTGTCGGGTCCGTCCGGTCTCTCCCGCCGGTCCGGCTCGTGCAGTTCGACGGTGCCGATGTTGCCCGACGCGGTGACGCCCGCGACGGCCTCTTCGGTCATGGCGGCCTCACCGATGTGGGCGGAGGCCCGGCCGCGCCGGGCGTTGCGCCGCTCCAGCCAGATGGCCACCCGGCTCAGCGAGATGTTGATGACGATGTAGATGATCGCGCAGACGATGGCCGCGGGGATCACGCTGTTGAAGCGGGTGCCGATGAGCGAGAAGTTCCGCAGCAGCTCGGGGAAGGACACGATGTAGCCGAGGGCCGAGTCCTTGAGCAGCACCACGAGCTGGGCCACGATCGCCGGCATCATGCTGGTGACCGCCTGCGGCACCAGGATCAGCGACATCACCTTGCGCTTGTTCATGCCCAGCGAGTAGGCGGCCTCCGACTGCCCCTTGGGAACCGCGTTGATGCCGGCGCGGAACACCTCGGCGAGCACCGAGCCGTTGTAGAGCGTCAGGCCGACGACGACGGCCATGAGCGGCTCCACCCGGAAGGAGCTGGCGGGCAGCCCGGTGAGCTGGTTGATCGCCAGCGGAAGCGCGAGGAGGAAGAAGATCATCATCAGCAGCGGGATGCCGCGGAAGAACTCCACCACGGCGCCGCACGGCACCCGGATCCACCAGTGCTCCGAGAGCCTGCCGATGCCGAACACCAGCCCGAAGACGATCGCGAGGACGGCGGCCTGCAGCGCAGCCGACAGCGTGTTGAGCATGCCGGGGACGACGTAGGCGGTCCAGGTCTCGGGCCGCAGGAACGGCTCCCACTTGGCGGCGTCCCACTGGCCCTGCTCGTCGAGCTGCAGGTACACCCAGAGCAGCGCCGCCGCGAAGACGATCAGGGTCACGACGGTGTAGACGCCCTGCCGGGCCTTGGCCTTGGGCCCGGGCGCGTCGAAGAGCCTGCTGGTCTCGTTCTGCTGCGCGAGCTTCATCGGGCCACCGCCAATCGCCTGCTCATCCAGCCGAAGAGGTAGCCCATGGGCAGGGTGAGGATGAGGAAGCCGATCGCGAACCCGACGAACGTCGGGATGACCGGCACCACGCCCTGGTCGAACATCAGCTTCATCTCCCGGGACGCCTCCTGCACGCCGAGTCCGGCCACGGAGGCGACCGTCGTGTTCTTCGTGAGCGCGATGAGGACGCTGCCGAGCGGTCCGATGGTGGAGCGCAGCGCCTGGGGCAGCACGATCAGCCGAAGGTTCTGGGTGAAGGTGAGGCCGAGCGAGCGCGCCGCCTCGACCTGCCCGAACGGGACCGTGTTGACGCCCGAGCGCAGCGCCTCGGACACGAAGCAGGCGGTGTAGGCGGACAGGCCGAGCACCGCGAGCCAGTAGACGTTCCAGGCCACGGTCTCGCTGAAGGTGAGGCCGAGCGAGCTGTTGAGACCGAGGCCGCAGAACAGCAGCACGAGGGTGAGCGGGGTGTTGCGGACGACCTCGACGTAGCCGGTGGCGATCACGCGCATGAACGGCACGGGGGAGACCCGCATCGACGTGAGGATCACGCCGAGGACGAACGAGAACACCGCGCTGATCACCGTCAGTCGGACGGTCCAGGAGAAGCCGCCGATGACGGAGTCGATATTGCCGAGAAAAGCTTCCATGGAATCCAGCCGGTCATGCGCTGCGCCGGCGGGCCGCTGCCGTGGCCCGCCGGCGTCGTACGCGTGTTGTCAGATGGCCTGCGGCCTAGGCGCAGCCGTCGAGTTCCGGCTGCTCGGTGGCGTAATCCAGACCGGTCGGGCCGAAGTGCTCCTCGAGGAGCTCGGCGGCGGTGCCGTCCTCCCACATCTTGGTGATGGCGGCGTTGACGTCCTCGCACATGTCGCTGTCCTTGGGCAGGCCGACGCCGTAGCGCTCCTCCTGGAACGGCTCGTTCAGCAGGCGGAACTCGCCCTCCTGCTGGGAGGAGAAGCCGGCGAGGATGACGTTGTCGGTGGTCACCGCGTCGACCGTGCCGTTGGTCAGCAACTGCATGCACTCGGAGTAGTTGCCGGCCTCGCGCAGCTGAGCGTCGATCTCCATCGTCTCGGTGATGGTGAACGCGGAGCGCGACCCCGAGGCCGAGCACAGGGTCTTGCCTGCGAGGTCCTCGGGCGTGTTGATGCTGTCGTCGTCGGCGGCGACGAGGATGTCCTGCTGGGCGACGTAGTAGGGGCCGCCGAAGCTGACGACCTCCTTGCGCTCGTCGGTGATCGAGTAGGTCGCGAAGATCATGTCGACCGTGCCCTGCTGGAGGTAGGTCTCGCGGTTGGCCGAGGCGGCCTCGGTCCACTCGATCTGGTCCTCCTCGTAGCCGAGCTCGGCGGCGACGTACTCGGCGACGTCGACGTCGAAGCCGACCGGCTCCTGCCCTTCGAGCAGACCGAGGCCGGGCTGGTCGTACTTGGTGCCGATGGTGATCGTGTCACCGCCGCCCTCGCCTCCTCCTCCGCCGCCCTCTCCGGCGGTGGGGCCGCAGGCGGTGACGGCGAGCGCCAGCGCGGCCACCCCGGCGAGTGCGGTACTGATGCGACGAACTCGCATGATGGTTACCTCTTCCTGTGAATGCTCCGCCGGCGGTGGCGCGGGGAGTCGGGGGTGTCTGGAGTGCGGGGGATCGCCCGACTAGTGGCTCAAGATCTTGGACAGGAAGTCGCGGGCCCGCTCCGAGCGGGGATTGGTGAAGAACTCATCGGGGGAGCTCTCCTCGACGATCTGGCCGTCGGCCATGAAGACCACGCGGTTGGCCGCCCGACGGGCGAAGCCCATCTCGTGGGTGACCACGACCATCGTCATGCCCTCCTTGGCGAGGTCGGTCATGACGTCGAGCACCTCCTGCACCATTTCGGGGTCCAGGGCGGAGGTCGGCTCGTCGAACATGATGACCTTGGGGTTCATCGCCAGGGCCCGGGCGATCGCCACCCGCTGCTGCTGACCGCCGGAGAGCTGGGCGGGGTACTTGCCCGCCTGGTCGGCGATGCGCACCCGCGTGAGCAGTTCCATTCCGCGCTGCTCGGCATCGGCCTTGGACTTCTTCAGCACCTTCATGGGGCCCAGCGTCACGTTCTGCAGCACGGTCTTGTGCGCGAACAGGTTGAAGGACTGGAACACCATGCCGACGTCGCTGCGGAGCCTGGCGAGGCCGCGCCCCTCCTTCGGCAGGAGCTGCCCGTCGATGCTGATCGTTCCGCCGTCGATGGTCTCCAGCCGGTTGATGGTGCGGCACAGCGTGGACTTGCCGGATCCGGACGGGCCGATGACGACGACGACCTCGCCGGGTTGGACGGAGAGGTCGATGTCGCGGAGCACGTGGAGGTCGCCGAAGTGCTTGTTGACGTTCTCCAGCACGACGAGAGGAGTTGCGGTCATGAGGCGGAAACTAGTCGGCCGGGAGTGCGCTTGTCACCATCGCGGACCCCCTTGGAGAAGGGAGTAGCAGACTTGTTACGGCGAAATCTGTACAAACGTTATTAAATCAGAGGATTAGGTGGCTGTGTTGGTGACCGAGTGCGGTCGGCTTTAGGGTGGTCCGTCCTCCCGCGCCCGGGGACGGGCGAACGGGCGGTCGGCCCCGGCGTGCGCATCCCCTAGCCTGGAGTGGTGAGCCAGAGTCGTACCTATGAAGTGCGGACCTACGGCTGCCAGATGAACGTCCACGACTCCGAGCGCCTGTCCGGCCTGCTGGAGGACGCGGGGTACCAGCGCGCAGCCGAGGACGCCACGCCAGATGTCGTCGTGTTCAACACGTGCGCGGTGCGTGAGAACGCGGACAACCGCCTGTACGGCAACCTCGGGCACCTGCGCCCGGTGAAGGACTCCCACCCGGGCATGCAGATCGCCGTCGGGGGCTGCCTGGCCCAGAAGGACCGCGGCGAGATCGTGCGCCGCGCCCCGTGGGTCGACATCGTCTTCGGCACCCACAACATCGGGTCGCTGCCGACCCTGCTGGAGCGCTCCCGCGTGCAGCGCGAGGCCCAGGTGGAGATCCAGGAGTCGCTGGAGACGTTCCCCTCGACCCTGCCCACCCGGCGCGAGTCCGCCTACGCCGCCTGGGTGTCGATCTCCGTGGGCTGCAACAACACCTGCACCTTCTGCATCGTGCCGGCGCTGCGCGGCAAGGAGAAGGACCGCCGCCCCGGCGACGTGCTGGCCGAGATCCGGGCGCTGGTCGCCGAGGGCGCGATCGAGGTCACGCTGCTCGGGCAGAACGTCAACGCCTACGGCTCGGAGTTCGGCGACCGAGAGGCGTTCTCCAAGCTGCTGCGCGCCTGCGGCGAGATCGAGGGCCTGGAGCGGGTCCGGTTCACCTCCCCGCACCCCCGCGACTTCACCGACGACGTGATCGCGGCGATGGCCGAGACCCCCAACGTCATGCCGCAGCTCCACATGCCGCTGCAGTCCGGCTCCAGCCGGGTGCTCAAGGCGATGCGCCGCTCCTACCGGCAGGAGCGCTTCCTCGGCATCGTGGACAAGGTCCGCGCCGCCATGCCCGATGCCGCGATCACCACCGACATCATCGTGGGCTTCCCCGGCGAGACCGAGGAGGACTTCGCCGAGACACTGCACGTGGTGCGCGAGGCGCGCTTCGCCCAGGCCTACACCTTCCAGTACTCCAAGCGCCCCGGCACGCCTGCGGCGACCATGGAGGGCCAGCTCCCCAAGGAGGTCGTGCAGGAGCGCTACGAGCGCCTCGTCGAACTGCAGAACGCCATCTCCTGGGAGGAGAACAAGAAGCTCGTCGGCCGCGAGGTCGAGGTGCTGGTGGCAGAGGGCGAGGGGCGCAAGGACGGCGACCGCCGCCGGATGTCGGGCCGCGCGCCCGACAACCGCCTGGTGCACTTCGGGGTGGACGACGAGGCCCTGGCCTCCCTGCGCCCCGGAGACACGGCCGCGGTCGAGGTCACCTACGCCGCGCCGCACCACCTGGTGGCCGACTCCGGCGTGCGCCGCGTGCGGCGCACCCGCGCCGGCGACGCCTGGGCCGTGCGCAACGGCCGGGAGCCCCAGGCCCCGGGCGTCCTGCTGGGCATGCCCAAGGTCGGCGCACCCGCGCCGGAGCCCGCCGCCGCGGCGGGCGGCTGCTGCGACGCCTGAGACGCGACGACGGCGACCCGGGCGCTCCCGGGCCGCCGCCGTGCGGATCTCAGATCCGCACCGGGAGCCGGACCAGGCGGCGCATGGTCGGTACGGGCTGCCATTCCAGGTCCTGTTCCGCGACGCCCAGCTCCAGGTCGGGGTGGCGGCGCAGCAGCGCGCCGAAGGCCACCTCGGCCTCCTGCCGGGCCAGCGCGGCGCCCAGGCAGTAGTGTGCGCCGTGCCCGAATCCGACGTGCTGCTCGCCGCATCCAGGGGGCCGCCGCATGAGGTCGAGGCGCTCCGGGTCGGAGAAGTGCCGCGGGTCGCGGTTGGCGCCCACCAGCATCGCCTGCACCGGCTCGCCCGCCGAGAGCCGCACGCCGCCCAGTTCGAGGTCCTCTGCGGCGTAGCGCAGCCGGGTCATCAGAATGGGGCCGCACCACCGCTGCAGCTCGTGCACCGCGGCGGGGAGCAGACCGGGATCCCCGCGCAGCAGGGCCATCTGGTCGGGGTGGGTCAGCAGCGCGGCGGTGCCGTTGCCGATGAGGTGCGCCGTGGTCTCGTGGCCGGCGATGACCAGGGTGAACACCATGGTGATGAGTTCGGTCTCGCTGAGCCGGTCGCCGTCGTCGTCCTGCACCCGGATCAGCGCGTCGAGCAGGTCGTCGGAGGGGGCGGCGCGGCGGCGCTCGATCATCCCCCTGATGTGGTCGACCATGGCCCACATGGTGGGCTCGATCTCCTCGGGCCGCATCGAGAACAGGGCGTGGCTCCACTCCAGCCACAGCGGGCGGTCCTCCTCGGGCACGCCGACCATTTCGCAGATGACCGTGATCGGCAGCGGGTAGGCGAAGTGCTCGACGAGGTCGACGACGCCGTCCTCGGCGTGCGCCGGCAGCGCGTCGAGCAGCCCCTCGGTGATCTCCTCCACGCGGGGCCGCAGTTCGGAGACGCGGCGCACGGTGAAGGCGCGGGAGACGAGCTTGCGCAGCCGGGTGTGGTCGGGGGCGTCGCGGTCCAGCATCCCCTCGGTGAGGTAGGGGATCATGTCCTCGGTGATCCCCATGGCCCGCATGACGTCGACGCGCGTGTTGGGCGCCCGGTGGCCGGGGACCGACGCCGGGTCGACGACGAAGCGGGGGTCGTTCAGCACGGTCCTGACCTCGGCGTCCCGGGTGAAGAGCCAAATCAGGGAGCCGTCCATGAACCGGGCGCGCACGGCCGCGCCCCGCTCCCTGATGCGGGCGACGGTGCCGTAGGGGTCGGTCAGCAGTTCGGGGTCGGTCAGGCTGAATTCGCCGCCGGGGCGGGCGGCGCCCGGTTCGGTCGTGGTGCTCATCGTGGTGCCCTCCATCGGGCGTCAGGTGAGTTTCCGCCTGCCGATCTCCTCGCGCAGTCGATCCAGCAGGCGCTGGTAGAGCTCGATGACCTCGGGCGCCGCCGCACGTAGCGGTCCGGGGTCGTCGGACAGCTCGAAGGCCGAGTGCACGACCTGTGCGAGCGAGTCGGCCTTGGAGCCGGTGTCGTGGCCGGTGGGCGGAAGGATCGGGTCGACCAGCAGGAACCCCATGACGATGGCGGTGAACGCGTGTCGTTGCAGGTCTCTGGGGGTGTCCGTGCGCAGCGCACCGTGCTCGCGGAGCGCGTCGAAATATCCGTCCACGGTGCGCTCGCGCAACTCCAGCAGCTCCCCGGCGGTCTCGTAGGCGCTGCGCGTCAGTGAGCCCAGGGTCTCGGTGTCGCCGGTGAGGATGGCGCGGACCATGGGATCCCGCTGCACTTCGAGGTAGGCGGAGCGGGCCATGTTGCTCAGCAGGACACTGGACGGATCCGTCCGCATTCTCTGCACGGCCCGCTCGGCCATCGCGAGCTGGGAGCGCATCAGTACCGTCAGGAAGAGCGCCTCCTTGGTGGCGAAGTGCAGGTAGACGGTGCCCTTGCCGACGCCGGCGCGGCGGGCGACCTCATCGATGGTGACGCGCCGGTAGCCCCAGGAGACGAGCAGCTCGCCGGCGGCGTCGAGGATCCGCTCCGCGCGCCGGACGCGCTGGGCGTCCCCGGACGCCTTCGGTGAATCGCTGAGCCGCAACGGGATCTCCTCGTGTCCGCCGGATCTTTGACTGTGTGACCGGATTTCAAATCCGGTCACACAGTCAAAGATAGGCGCGGGGAGGCGCGGCGGCAAGGGCCGGTCTCGGGAGGCGTCAAGGGGCGGCCCGGTAACCTCGCCCTGTGCTGATCACCGCCGCCGTATGCCCGCACCCGCCGCTGCTCCTGCCCGAGGTGGCGGGGGCCGCGGCGCCCGAACTCGACGCCCTGCGGGCGGCCTGCGACCGGGCCGTCGCCGCGCTGGTCGCCGCCGAGCCGGACCGGCTGGTGGTGGTCGGGGCGGGCGAGCGCGCCGCGCGGCACGGCGCCGACGCCGGCGGGAGCCTGATCGCCCACGGGGTGGACATCGGGGTCGGCCCGGCCCCGGCGGTGCTGCCGCTCCCGCTGACCGTCGGGCGCTGGCTGGCCGAGCGGGCGGGAGCGGCCCCCGACGCCTACGTCGAGGTGGACCGCGCCGCGCGCTCCGAGGAGTGCCTCGTCTCAGGCGCGGAGCTGGCCCGCAGCGCGCCCCGGGTGGCGATGCTGGTGATGGGCGACGGCAGCGCACGGCGCACCGAGCGGTCACCGGGCCACATCGACGAGCGGGCCGCCGGCTACGACACCGGGGTCGCCGACGCGCTGGCCGGGGCCGACGTCGGCGCCCTGTCCGCGCTGGACCCGGTCCTCGCCCGCGAACTGATGGCCGCCGGCCGCGCCGCCTGGCAGACCCTCGCCGGAGCCGCCGACGGCGCAGGCCTCACCGGAACCCTCCTCGCCCACGAGGCCCCCTACGGCGTGGGCTACTTCGTCGCGCTGTGGAGCTGAAGAGCCGCCCCCGCCTTCGCGAATCGCCTTCGACCTGGTTGAGGACGGAACGGCTTGCCCTATTGCGGCTTGAAGGATCTGATGAAGGACGAACACGCCACGAAGGCCGCGGCCGAGGAGCTCTACGCACAGCATGACGAGTCCGAGCTCCTGGGGGACTGGGGAGGAGGTCGATCTCACGCCGGCTCGACCGCTGTCGTTGAGGGCCTCCTTCCGGTTGTCCGACGAGGAGGCCAAGGCGGTCTCGAAGGCGGCGGAGGAGGCGGGGATGAGCATGTCCGTGTGACATCCGGCAGGCCGCTGTGCGGGCGTCGACGGGGCCTCAGTCCGCGAGCGGGCCGCCGGGGTCGGATTCGACCAGCGCCATCGCCCGGTCGAGCAGGTCGGGGGCGTCGTAGGGCAGCCAGTGCACCCGCGGATCGCGGCGGAACCACGACTCCTGCCGCCGCGCGAAGCGGCGCGTGGCCCGGACGGTCTCGGCCTTCGCGGTCGCCTCGTCGCACTCCCCGGCGAGCAGGTCCAGCACCTGCGCGTACCCCAGCGCCCGCGACGCGGTCCTGCCCTCGCGCAGCCCGGCCTTCTCCAGCGCGCGCACCTCGTCGACGAGGCCCGCCGCCCACATGTGCTCGACGCGGCGTTCGATCCGGTCGTCCAGCTCGGGCCGGGGCACCTCCAGGCCGATCTGCACGCACGGATAGCGGGAGACGTGCTCCGGCATGGTCGCGGTGAACGGCCGACCGGTCAGCTCGATGACCTCCAGCGCCCGCACGATGCGCCGACCGTTGCTCGCCAGGATCGCATCGGCCGCGGCGGGGTCGCGCTCGGCCAGCCGCGCGTGCAGCGGATCCGGCCCCACCCGGGCGAGCTCGGCCTCCAGCCGGTCCCGCAGGACCGGATCGGTCCCGGGGAAGTCCAGGTTGTCCAGTGCCGCGCGGACGTACAGGCCGGAGCCGCCGACCAGGACCGGAACGTGCTCGGCGGTGCGCAGACCGTCGATGAGGGCGCGGGACATGCGCTGGTAGGCGGCGACGTTGGCCGTCTCGTTGACGTCCCAGATGTCGAGCAGGTGGTGGACGACTCCGCGCCGCTCGGCCACGGTGAGTTTCGCGGTGCCGATGTCCATGCCGCGGTAGAGCTGCATGGAGTCGGCGTTGATGATCTCGCCCGTGACGCCTTCGGCGCCGAGCCGCAGCGCCAGATCGACACCCAGGTCGGACTTGCCCGCTGCGGTCGCCCCGACGACCGCGATCACTCTGCTCACCCCTCCAGTGTGGCAGCGCGGCGGCCGTGCCCGGACGTGCGCGGCCCGGCGAGCACGTACCTGAGCGTCCGGTTCTCCCGGATCGCTGACCGGAGTCGGAGAGCTGCGGCCGCGGTCCTCCATGCAGGGCCGCATGACGTGGGAAGGCCGTCGTCGGGTGCGAAGCGTCCGGCAACAGCCTCATCAGGTCACCACGGGTCCGGCAGGGCCTGGAAACAGTCCCCACCTTCCCCCGACAACGATCTAGGATGATCAGCATGCGCTTCGCCAAAGGCCACGGCACCGAGAACGACTTCGTGATCCTCCCGGATCCCGATGGTGCGCTGGATCTCACCCCCGCCCGGGTCGCCGCGCTGTGCGACCGCCGCGCCGGCATCGGCGGAGACGGCGTCCTGCGCGTGGTGCGGACCAAGGCGCTCGGCGAGCCGCTCCCCGAGGGGGCCGCGACCGCCGAGTCCTGCGAGTGGTTCATGGACTACCGCAACGCCGACGGCAGCGTCGCCGAGATGTGCGGCAACGGCGTGCGGGTGTTCGCGCGCTACCTGATCGACTCCGGCCACCTCGCCGAGCACGCGTTCGGTGTCGGCACCCGCGCCGGAGCGCGGCGCGTCACCGTGGAGGACGACGGCGACATCACCGTTGACATGGGGCCCGTCACGGCGCTGGGCGAGGGGTCGGCGGTGCTGGCGCGCGACGTCGTGCACGGCCGACGGATCTCGGTGGGCAATCCGCACCTGGCCTGCCGGGTGGACCGCCCGGTCGCCGAGATCGACCTGACCGCGCAGCCGGAGCTCGACCCGGCCGCCTTCCCCGACGGCGCCAACGTCGAGGTCTTCCACGAGGTCGGGCCGGACGTGCTGGAGATGCGGGTGTACGAGCGCGGAGCGGGGGAGACCCGGTCGTGCGGCACCGGCATCGTCGCCGCGGCCGCCGCGGCGACCCCCGAGGAGCGCGGCGCCACCTGGCGGGTCCGCGTCCCGGGCGGCGAGTGCACCGTGATTCTCGACGCCGAGGGGGCCCGCCTGCGGGGACCCGCCGTCATCGTGGCCGAGGGCGAGGTCCGGTCAGCGCTCCTGTCCGGCTGATCCGAAAGGCGAGGGGGCGCAGTGGGCCGATTCCTCCTGCGCAGGCTGGCGGGGCACGCGCTGCTGCTGGTCACCGTCTGCAGCCTCGCCTACCTGCTCGCGGCCTCGGCCCTCGATCCGAGGAGCAACTACGAGGGGCAGCAGCCGCCCCCGCCGCCGCACGTCGTGGACGCTGTCCTCGACCGGTACAACCTCAACGACCGGGTCCCCCTCTCCGAGCGCTACGTCACCTGGGCCGCCGATGTCCTGGCCGGGGACTTCGGCCGCACCTGGGACGGCCGGTCGGTCAACGAGGAGATGCTTCGGCGCGTCGGGGTGAGCCTGCGGCTGCTGGCCATCGGCGTCACCGCGGGCAGCGTCACCGGGATACTGCTGGGGGCGTGGGCGGGCAGCCGTCAACGCGGCGCGGTGGACCGGGTCTCCGCGGTCGGTGCGATCGCGGTGATCTCGATCCCGACCGTGGTCATCGCGGTGTCGCTGCAGACCGCCGCGCTGTGGGCCAATCAGGCCGCCGGGGTCGACGTGTTCCGCACGACCGGGGAGTTCACCCCGGGACTGACCGACGGGTTCTGGGCCGGACTGGCCAATCGAGCCCAGCATCTGGTCCTGCCGACGTTGACCCTGGCGCTGCCGCAGATCGCCATCTACAGTCGCTACCAGCGAAACCTCATGCTCGACCAGGTCGGCGCCGACTTCGTGCGTACCGCCCGGGCCAAGGGGCTCACCCGCCGCGCCGCTCTCGTCAGGCACGCCCTGCGAACGGCGCTGATCCCCGCGGTCACCTACTTCGGCTACTCCTTCGCCGCGCTCTTCACCGGGGCCGTCTTCACCGAGAAGGTGTTCGGCTGGCACGGCGTGGGGGAGTTCCTGCTCGACTCGGTCGGCCGGGGTGACGTCAACGCGGTCACGGCGGTCTGCTGCTTCAGCGCGCTGTGCGTGGTCGCGGCCGCGCTGGTCGTGGATGTGGCGCACTACCTGCTCGATCCGCGGATACGCGTCGGTTAGCCCGGCGCGCAGCCGAAATCCGGGCCGATTCGGTGCACGCATCCTCCTCCGGGCGTCCGCGGGCACAGTATTATTTCCCAATTGTTCCAATAGTGCGTTTAGGTCGGCTGATCGCGACGCGTTACCCTCGGGCCGGTGCCCGGCCACGTCCTCCGTGGCCGGTACATCGCCGGAGGCACCACAGCATTGGGGGACGGGTGCGAGTGGGCAATGTCCGGAGGTGCCTCGCCTGGGTTTCGGCATTGGCAGTGGCCGTCGCCGCGACCGGATGCCAGAGCGACGCGCAGACGCATCCCCAGTCCGATCTCACCGATCTGCCGCCCTCGGCGACCAAGCCGGTCGCCAGGGAGGACCTCGCCGACGGCGGCACGCTGCGGTGGGGCATCAACGAGTTCCCCGGCCAGTGGAACCCGCACCACGCCAACGGCAACCTGGGGACCGTCGAGACCGTGCTCGACGGGCTGCTGCCCTCCCCGTTCCGCACCGACGCCGAGGGACAGGCCCACCCCGACCCCGACTACGTCGAGGAGGTCGCCGTGCAGACCGAGCCGGAGCAGACCGTGACGCTGCGGCTCAACCCCGACGCGCGCTGGTCCACCGGCGACCCGATCACCTGGTACGACTACGCGGCCATGGTCGGTGCGCTGGCCGGTGAGAACTCCGGCCACCAGATCCTCGGCGAGGCCGGATACGAGCGGATCTCCGACGTCTCCCCGGGCCGCAGCGAGTTCGAGGTGGTCATCACCTTCGAGCGGCCCTTCGCCGACTACGCCTCGCTGTTCCGCCTGCTGCTGCCCGCCGACTACACCGAAACCCCGGAGGGCTTCAACGAGGGCTACGCCGGCGACATACCGGTGACGGCCGGCCCCTTCGAGGTCGGCGGCATCGACCGCACCGCCCAGACGATCACCCTGGTCCGCAACGACGACTGGTGGGGCGCGCCGGCCAGACTCGACCGGATCATCTACCGCTCGCTGGCCCCCGAGGCGCTGGACGCCGCCTTCCTGGACGGCGGCATCGACGTCTACACGATGCCCATCGACCCCGGCTCCTACGAGCGGATCAGCGGCGCCTCCGACGGGGAGATCCGCGCGGCCCTCGCCCCCGACTACCGGCACATCACGCTCAACGGGCAGAGCCCCGGTCTCTCCGACGTCGACGTCCGGCACGCGATCTTCCTCGCCATCGACCGGCGGGCCATCGCCGAGTCGGCGTTCAGCGCCATGAACTGGTCGCCCAACGTGCTCGACAACCACTTCCTGCTCGCCAACCAGGAGGGCTACGCGGACAACAGCGGCGCCTGGGGGGAGCACGACCCCGAGCGCGCGGCCGAACTGCTGGAGGAGGCCGGCTGGGCGCTGGAGGGCGAAGGCGCCGACGCCGTGCGGACCAAGGACGGGGAACCGCTCGCCCTCCGCTTCACCGTGCCTCAGGGCTACGCCCCGGCGCTCAACGAGGCCGAGCTGGTGCAGGCGATGCTGGGCGAGGTCGGGATCGGGGTCGAGATCGAGAGTGTGCCCGGCGACCATCTGTTCAGCGACTACATCGTGCCGGGCAACTACGACATGGTCTCCTTCGTCAACAACGGCAGCGGCTTCCCGGTCTCGCAGTCCCTGCTGCAGTGGTCGGACGCCACCGTCGACGACGAAGAAGCGCCCCAGTGGCGCGGCAACGTCGGCCGCATCGGCTCGCCCGAGATCGACGCGGCCATGACCGATGCCATGGAGAGCCTGGACCCCTCCGAGGCGATCGAGCACATCAACGAGGCCGACCGCCTGCTCTGGGAGGCCGGCCACACCCTCCCGCTCTACCAGCGCCCGGAACTGGTCGCGGTGCGCGGCTCCCTCGCCAACATCGGCGCCCCCGGCTTCGGCAGGCTCGACTACGCCGACATCGGCTTCACCGGCTGAGACCGGCGCCCGGCCGGAAAGGACGCGGGCCCCGGTCGGCGGTTCAGCCGCCGAGCAGCGCCGACGGCGGCAGCCCCCGGATCGATGCGTCCAGGACCTGGGCGGTGTGGGCGACCGCGATGGTGCGGCCGCCGCGCTCCATCGCCGAGGCGATCTGCAGGGAGCAGCCGGGGTTGCCGGCCACCAGCAGCTCGGCGTCGGTGGAGCGCACGTCGGCGCTCTTGCGCTCGCCCAGTTCGCGGGCCGCCTCGGGCTGGAACAGGTTGTACACGCCGGCCGAGCCGCAGCAGATGTCGGCGTTGGGCAGGTCGGCGACCTCCAGGCCGGGGATGTCGCGCAGCAGCTCGCGCGGTTGGCGCGTGACGCCCTGGCCGTGCGAGAGGTGGCAGGCGTCGTGGTAGGCGGCGCGCAGCGGCAGGGGACGGCGCTCGGCCACCGGGCCCAGCTCCGTGAGGAACTCGGTGAGGTCCACGACCTTCGCGCCGAGGGCCTCGGCGCGCCGCTCCCACTCCCGCCCGGCCGACACCTCGGCGAGCACCTGGCCGTAGTGCTTCATCGTGCTGCCGCACCCGGCGGAGTTGACCACGATCGCCTCCACACCGGCCCGCTCGAAGGCCTCGATCGTCGCGCGGGCGAAGCGGGCGGCCTCCTCGGCGCGGCCCGAGTGCGCCGACAGCGCCCCGCAGCACCCCTGGGAGGGCGGGACGACCACGTCGGCGCCCTCGCTGGCGAGCACCCGGGCGGTCGCGGTGTTGACGTGCGGGAAGAACGCGCCCTGCACGCATCCGGTGAGCATCCCCACGACCGCGCGCCGCCGACCCACGGCGGGCACCAGTTCGGGCAGGGCCGGCGTCCGGCGTATCGGCGGCGCGACCCGCTCCATCGTCGCCAGCGTCGGCGAGAGGCGGTCCAGCACGCCGCTGCGGCGGACCAGCGCCGACGCGCCGCTCGCCTGGTAGGCGCGCAGCGGTCCGCGCAGCAGTTCCAACCGCCCGCGGTGGGGGAACAGCGCGAAGACCGCCGCGCGCAGCAGCCGCTCGCCGACACCGCGCTCGTGCTCCCGCTCCACCTTGGCCCTGGTGGTCTCGATCAGGGAGTCGTAGCGCACCCCGGAGGGGCAGGCGCTCACGCACGCCAGGCAGCCCAGGCATTGATCGAAGTGCTGGACCGCGCTGTCGGTGAGCACGTCCTCGTGCGCCTGGGCCATGAGGTGGATCCGCCCGCGCGGGGAGTCCATCTCCTCCCCCCACAGCACGTAGGTGGGGCAGCTCGGCAGGCAGAACCCGCAGTGCACGCAGTCGTCGAGCAGGTCGCCGAAGGAGCGGGCCTGCGGCTCGGTCCCGTCGGTCCCGCCGGTCCCGTCGGAGGGAGGCGGCGGTGAGATGTCGGTCACTGTTCCTCAGATCCCATCCGTCAAACGGCCCGGGGACATGCGGCCGCCGGGGTCGAAACGGTCCTTGATCGCACGCATCAGCGCCAGCCCGGGGACCTCGCCCCACAGGTCGACGCCGCTGTCGTGGATCGGGGGCGCCGCGCGGACGACGGTCACCGATCCGTCGGCCACCTCGCTCCTGGCGCGGGCGAGCAGCCGAGCGACGTCGCCGGGATCGGCCCCGGCCGGCAGCGCGGCGTACAGCACGCCGCAGCCGGCCGATCCCCGGATCCCGACCGGTACCGCCGCCGCCTCGCCCGCCGAGCGCAGCGCGGCGGCGGCACCGAGCACCCGCGAGATCGGAACGGCGACCTTGACCAGGGTGTCGCCGGGGTCGCCGGGCAGCGAGCCCCACTCCCGCGGCACCGCGTCGTCGGAGTGCGCACGGTCCAGCAGTGAGGCGATCTCCGCCGTGCGGGAGTCGATCCCCCCGCTCGCGCCCTCCAGCAGCACCTGCAGCGTCAGCGGTCCCTCGGCGGGCCAGTCGAGCTCGACGGCCGCCGGGGACGCCTGGGAGTGCAGGACCGCCCGCAGCCACGCGCCCGCCGCGGCGGGGTCTGCGGTCGCGGCCCGCACGATGCGCACGGCCGGCGGGACCGGATGCAGCCGGAACGTCACCGAGGTGATCAGGCCGAGGGTGCCGAACGCGCCGGTGTGCAGCTTCGCCAGGTCATAGCCTGCGACGTTCTTCACCACCACGCCGCCGGACTTGGCGGCGACGCCGTCGGCACGCACCACCGACATGCCGATGATCAGGTCGCGGACCGGGCCGTGCAGGAACCGGCGCGGCCCCGACAGCCCCGTCGCCACCACGCCGCCGACCGTCGAACCGGGCACCACGTGGTCCACCGTCAGCCGCTGGTCCGCCTCGGCCAGCACCGTGCCGAGGTCGTCCAGGGCCACGCCCGCGCCCGCGCGGACCACCAGGTCGCCGGCCGCGTGCTCGATCCCGGTCAGGGCACCGGTGTCGACCAGCAGGTCGCAGCCGCGCAGCCGGCCGCCCCAGTCGGCCTTGGTCCCGTGGCCGCGCGCGGCCACGGTGAGCCCGTGGTCGGCGGCGGCGGCCAGCAGGTCCGCGGCCGCCGCGGCGTCGGGGGGCGCGGCCACGTGGCCGGGGACGGCCCCGCCCACGGTGTCGGCCGCCGTGCCCGGCCGCGGTCGCGCCCCGGACCGGCGCAGGTCATCGGTGAGCGCCTCGGCTCCCCCTCCCTGCCGGGGGACCGCGGGTCCGCTCGTCACCTCGCTCATCCGTCCACGCTCCTTCGCATGACGTGCCGGGTCAGAACAGCTCGGCCTCGCCCGAGGCGACCAGCGGGTGCTCCTGCGTGCGGACGCCCGGCCGCTCCCCGCACAGGCGCGGCGTGGGCAGCAGCTTCTCGGGGTTGGCGATGCCGTCGGGGTCGAACGCGCGGCGGAAGCGGTCCATCGTCTCCAGGTCGGCCGGCGTGAACATCTCCGGCATGTGGCAGGCCTTGTCCACGCCCACGCCGTGCTCGCCGGTGATGGAGCCGCCCGCCTCGACGCACAGGTCCAGGATCGCCCCGGAGACCTCGGCGGCGCGCTCGGCGGCGCCCGGATCGGCGTCGTCGAACAGCACCAGCGGGTGCAGGTTGCCGTCGCCGGCGTGGAACACGTTGGCCACCCGGATGCCGGACCGGGCCGACAGTTCGGCGATCCGCGCGAGCACCTCCGGCAGCGCCGTGCGGGGCACCACCCCGTCCTGCACGATGTAGGCGGGGCTGATCCGGCCCACCGCGGCGAACGCCGACTTGCGGCCCTTCCAGATGCGCGCGCGCTCGGCCGCGTCGCTGGCCGTGCGGATCTCGAAGGCCCCGGCCCGCCTGCACAGCGCCGTCACCGCGTCGAACTGGGCGTCGACGTCGTGGGCCGATCCGTCGAGCTCCACGATCAGCACGGCCCCGGCGCCCTCCGGGTAGTCGCAGCGCACCGCCGCCTCCGCGGCCTCGATCGCCAGCGCGTCCATCATCTCGATCGCCGCCGGCAGCATCCCGGCGCCGATGATCGCCGAGACCGCCTGCCCCCCGGCGTCCATGGAGTCGAACGCCGCGAGCATCGTGCTCACCTTCTCCGGGGCGCGCAGCAGCCGCACGGTGATCTTGGTGGCGATGCCCAGGGTCCCCTCGGAGCCGATGAACGCGCCGATCAGGTCGTAGCCGGGCGCGTCGGCGGCCTTGCCGCCCAGCTCGACGATCTCCCCCTGCGGCGTGACGACCTCCAGGCCGAGGACGTGGTTGACGGTGAAGCCGTACTTCAGGCAGTGCGCCCCGCCGGAGTTCTCCGCGATGTTGCCGCCCACGGAGCAGACCTGCTGGCTGGAGGGGTCGGGGGCGTAGTAGTAGCCGTGCGGGGCCGCGGCCCTGGTGACGTCCAGGTTGAACACGCCCGGTTCGACCACGGCGCGCTGGGCGTCGATGTCGACCTCCAGGATGCGGCGCATGCGGGAGGTGACGATCAGGACGCCGTCGGGCCGCGGCAGCGCACCCGCGGACAGGCCGGTGCCCGAACCGCGCGGCACGAACGGCACGCCCCGCTCCGCGCACAGCCGCACGACGGCGGCCACCTGCTCGGCGGTGGTGGGCAGCACCACGACACCGGGCACGGCCGCGTGGTAGGTGATGCCGTCGCTCTCGTAGGTGCGGCGACGGGCGGCGTCGGTGATGACGCCGTCGTCACCGCAGACGGCGCGCAGGTGCGGAACCAGCGCGCCGAGGTCGACCGGTGCGGACATGGGGGCTCGCCCTCCCCAATCGTGTGGCCTGGCCGTGCCTGTGGAAAAGGCGCGGTGAGACCGTCCTTCCCGCCCGGGAGGGCGGGATAACGGCCGCACCGCGCGCGATGCGGCGGCCGCGGAGCCCGGTCTCGGGTCAGGGCATCCGCTCATAGGCCGGCAGCGTCAGGAAGTCGGCGTACTCGTCGGCCAGCGCGACCTCCTTGAACAGCTCCGTGGCCCGCTCGAAGAGCGCGGCGTCGAACGCCTGTCCCGCGGTCTCGCGGATCGAGGCGAGCTCGTCGTCGATGACGCGTTCGACCAGCTCCGGGGTGACCTTCGGGCCGTCGTCGAGGGTGACGTCGTTGTGCAGCCACTGCCAGATCTGGGAACGGGAGATCTCCGCGGTGGCGGCGTCCTCCATCAGGTTGTGGATCGCGACCGCGCCGTTGCCGCCCAGCCACGCGGCCAGGTACTGCAGGCCGACGTTGACGTTGCTGCGCAGGCCGCCCTCGGTGATGCCGCCCTCGGCGTCGCTGACCGCGAGCAGCTCCTCGGCCTTGACGGCGACGTCGTCGCGGAGCCGGTCGATCTGGTTGGGCCGCTCGCCCAGGACGCCGTCGAAGATCTCGCGGGCGACCGGGACGAGGTCGGGGTGGGCGACCCAGGAGCCGTCGAAGCCGTCACCGGACTCGCGCGCCTTGTCGTCGCGGACCTTGGCCAGCGCGGTCTTGTTGACCTCGGGGTCGCGGCGGCTGGGGATGAACGCGGCCATGCCGCCGATCGCGTGCGCGCCGCGCCGGTGGCAGGTGCTGACCAGCAGTTCGGTGTAGGCCCGCATGAAGGGTGCGGTCATGGTGACCGCGTTGCGCTCGGGCAGCAGGAAGTCGCGGCCGCGGGTGCGGTGCGTCTTGATGATGCTGAACAGGTAGTCCCAGCGCCCGGCGTTCAGGCCGGCGGAGTGCTCGCGCAGTTCGTAGAGGATCTCCTCCATCTCGAACGCGGCCGGGATGGTCTCGATCAGGACCGTGGCGCGGATGGTGCCGCGCTCGATGCCGAGCGCCTCCTGGGCGTGCACGAAGATGTCGTTCCACAGCCGGGCCTCGAGGTGGCTCTGCATCTTGGGCAGGTAGAAGTAGGGGCCCTTGCCCTTGGCGAGCTGGCGCCGCGCGCAGTGGAAGAAGTACAGCGCGAAGTCGACGATGCCGCCGGAGGTCCGCTCGCCGTCGACCAGGATGTGCTTCTCGTCGAGGTGCCAGCCGCGGGGGCGCACGACGATGGTGGCGAGCTCGGAGTCGTCCTTGAGCGCGTAGCTCTTGCCCTCGGGGGTGCTGAAGTCGACCGCGCGGTCCAGCGCGTCGCGCAGGTTGAGCTGGCCGCCGATCATGTTCTCCCACAGCGGGGTGTTGGCGTCCTCGAAGTCGGCCAGCCACACCTTCGCGCCGGAGTTGAGGGCGTTGATCGTCATCTTGCGGTCGGTGGGGCCGGTGATCTCCACGCGGCGATCGACGATGCCGGGAGCGGGCGGGGCGACCCGCCAGCTCGGATCCTCCCGGACGTTCCTGGTCTCCGGCAGGAAGTCCAGGTCGGCTCCTGCGGAGATCTCCTCCTGGCGGCGCTTGCGCGCGGCGAGCAGCTCCCGGCGCCGGCTCTCGAAGGCGCGGTGCAGGCCGGCGACGAACGCGAGAGCGTCGTCGGTCAGGATCTCGTCGTACCGCTCGTGTCGCGGGCCGATGACCTCGACCCCGGTGGTGGCGCCCATGAATCCATACCTTCCGCATAGCGAAAAAAGCTTTTGTTATGTGGAATATGACGCTACCCTTGTGTGCGATCATGGTCAATGTTGTGACCGTCTCACAGTCCCCGAGGATTTCGTCACATCGGAAGAAGCCGTCTTTTTGCCGAAGAAGTTGCGGGATTTTTGAGACTTGGTCGGCACGACGGCCGGGGTGAACGGTGGGGTGCGGGACGGCGGGCGGTGAAAAACACCGTGCCGTCCGGCGGTTGGCGTGGGACCATCTCAGGGAAGAACCCGCGGTGTTTCCGCGTTGACTCTGGATGGATATGACTACTGCTTTCAACGAACACGATCCCTTCGACGGCGTCGGCCGCGACGCGATCGTCGTCGACGACACAGATGTCGACGCGGTCCCCGCCACCGAGCCCCGCCGTGATGACCACATTCCCGAACAGGGCGAGCTCGAACTGCAGGACCGCCACGCGCTGCGCCGGGTGGCCGGCCTCTCCACCGAACTCGCCGACGTCACCGAGGTCGAGTACCGATCGCTGCGCCTGGAGCGCGTCGTCCTCATCGGCGTGTGGACCAGCGGAACCCAGCTCGACGCCGACAACTCCCTCGTCGAGCTCAAGCAGCTCGCCGAGACCGCCGGTGCCGTGGTGCTGGAAGGCGTCACGCAGCGCAGGCCCAAGCCCGACCCGGCGACCTACGTCGGCCGCGGCAAGGCCGCGGAGCTGCGCGACATCGTGGAGAGCACCGGCGCCGACACCGTCATCTGCGACGGTGAGCTGACGCCCGGCCAGTTGCGCCAACTGGAGGACGTCGTCAAGGTCAAGGTCATCGACCGCACCGCGCTGATCCTGGACATCTTCGCCCAGCACGCCCGCAGCAGGGAGGGCAAGGCGCAGGTGGAGCTCGCGCAGCTCACCTACCTGCTGCCGCGCCTGCGCGGCTGGGGCGACTCGCTGTCCCGGCAGGCCGGCGGCCGCGCCGGCGGCGGCAACGGCGGCGTGGGCCTGCGCGGTCCCGGTGAGACCAAGATCGAGACCGACCGCCGCCGCATCAACAGCAAGATGGCCAAACTGCGCCGCCAGCTCGCGCAGTTGGCCACCGCGCGCGACGTCAAGCGCGACCAGCGCCGCACCCGCCAGGTGCCGGCCGTCGCGATCGCCGGCTACACCAACGCCGGGAAGTCGAGCCTGCTCAACCGGCTCACCGGCGCCGGCGTCCTGGTGGAGAACGCGCTGTTCGCCACGCTGGACCCGACCGTGCGCCAGGCGCGGACCCCCGACGGCCGGGCGTTCACACTCAGCGACACCGTCGGCTTCGTCCGGCACCTGCCGCACCAGTTGGTCGAGGCGTTCCGCTCCACGCTGGAGGAGGTCACCGACGCCGACCTGATCCTGCACGTGGTCGACGGTTCGCACCCCGACCCCGAGCAGCAGCTCGCCTCGGTGCGCGAGGTGTTCGCCGAGATCGGCGCCCAGGACGTCCCCGAACTCGTCATCGTCAACAAGACCGACGCGGCCGACCCCACCGTGCTCAAGCAGCTGCGCACCAAGGAGCCGGGCGCCGTCGAGGTCTCCGCGCGCACCGGCGCGGGCGTCGACGCGCTGATCCGTGCGGTCTCGGAGTCGCTGCCGCTGCTGGACCGCGAGGTCCGGGTCGTGCTGCCCTACGAGCGCGGGGACCTGGTGTCGCGCGTCTACGAGGAGGGCCGCATCGTCGCCGAGGAGCACACTGGAGAGGGCACCGCCCTGCACGCCTGGGTGCCCAAGATGCTGGCCAACCAGTTGGGCGAGTTCGCCGTCCCCGTGGGGTAGCGATTTCGGCCGCAACGGCGGAACACCGGTGGGTGTTCCGCCGTTGGCTGTTTGGTCGCAAGAGCTATACATCGCGTTGGCGAATGAACTACGGTTTCCTTCACTGGCGCGGGATCGTGCCTCGCGGGCTCCCCGGCCGCGAACGATTTTTCTCCGGGCCAGACCATCTGAAGACGAGGTCGTGGAATGACTGTCTGCGGAATCCGGCGTGCCGCCCTGCCCGTGGCGTGGCGGCCGTGACGACGTGGGCGGGCGAGCGGTGAGACGATGACGGTACGACTGCTGACGAACATCGGGCGACTGTGGACGGGAACCGACCTGCTCAGCAACGCCGCGATGATTCTGCAGCACGACCGGGTCGCCTGGGTGGGCCCGGCCTCCGAGCTTCCGCAGAGCCTCCCGGGCGTCATCGACGACATCGTCGACGTCAACGAGGTGGAGAACCTCGGCGGCGGCCTGGTCACCCCCGGACTGATCGACGCCCACACCCACCCGGTCTACGCGGGCAACCGCTACGCCGAGGTCGCCATGCGGGCCAGCGGCGCGTCGAACTCGGAGATCACCGCCGCGGGCGGCGGCGTCGCCTCCACCGTGACGGTGACCAGGGGAACCGACCCGTGGACCCTGTGCAACGGCGTACGGGAGCGGCTGCGGCACTGGCTGCTGTCGGGGACCACCACGGTCGAGGCCAAGACCGGCTACCACCTCACCCGCGACGGCGAGCTGGCCGACGTCCGGCTGCTGCGCGCGCTGGAGGAGGAGCCGGGGATGCCCCGGCTGCACGTGACCTTCTTCGCCGCGCACGCCGTGCCGCCGGAGTACTTCGGTCGGCCGCGCGACTACGTCGACGCGGTCGGTTCATGGCTGAGCGACGCCGCGCAGGCCGGGGCGGACGGAGTCGACGTCTACTGCGACAGCCAGCAGTTCACCCCCGATGACGCGCGCCGGCTGCTGTCCACGGGGCGCGCGGCGGGCCTGCAGACGCGGATGCACGCCTGCGCCAAACCGCGGCACGGCGCCGTGCGGATGGCCGCCGACCTGCAGTGCTCCTCGGTCGACCTGCTGCACGACACCGACGAGGACGACGTGCTGGCGCTGGCCAAATCGAGTACGCCCGTCGTCATCTGCCCCACCTCGTCGCTGCACGAGCGCCGCACCCCGCCGGTGCGGGCGCTGCTGGACCACGGCGTCCCGATCGCGCTGGGCACCGACCACAACCCGGCCCAGTCGGGCTCCACCCTGATGCCGCTGGCCGTGTGCATGGCCATCGCGATGTTCAACATGAGCGTGCTGGAGGCCCTGCGCGCCGCCACCGTCGGCGGCGCGATCGCGCTGGGCGCGACCGACCGCGGCGTGCTCGCGCCGGGCCGCTACGCCGACATGGTCCAGTGGGACGCCGACCACGAGGGCGCGTTCGCCTGGGCCTACGGCCTGAAGGCCCTGCGCGTCTGGCACGGCGGCGAATCGATTCGCTGACGCGGCCGGCCCCGACCCCGGGATCCCTCTTCCCGCCGATCTCGACCTTGGATTTTGACCTCGGCCCCTGGGACTGAGGTCACAAGACCCCCTTGATTTGGACTTGAGGTCAAGACTCGAGCAGGGCGACAACATCGACCGCGAACGGGTCCGCCGGCTCACGGGCCGGCCGGAGCCCGACGGGCCCGGCGCACCGAGGCCGCCGGTTCGCGAGTGGCTGCTCGGCTGGATCGACGGGGAGGCGTCGCGCTTCGAGCAGATGGACTCCCTGCCGGGCTTGATGTGGCACCTCGCGGACGCGTGGGCCCGGCGCGACCGGCACAACGTCGTCCTGGTGCACTACGACGACCTGAAGAACGATCTGGAGGGCGAGATGCGCAGGCTCGCCCTGCTGCTCGACGCCGAGGCGCCGGAGGATGCGTGGCCGGTACCGGTGGAGGCCGCCACGTTCACCGGCATGCGGTCCCGCGCCCACGAGCTCACCTCCGATACCTCGGGGATCCTCAAGGACAGCGCCGCGTTCCTCCGCCGCGGCACCTCCGGTTCGGGCCGCGAACTCCTGACCGGCGACGAACTGGCCCACTACCGCGATCGGGCGGCGCGGACGGCCCCGCCGGACCTGCTGGACCGGCTGCACCGCTGAGAACCTCCCCGCGGCACCGGGGAGGAGGACCGGCGCCGACGGCACCGGAGACGCGGGCGGCGGCGGGAACCGCCGGCGCGGCCCGCGCTCGGCGGTCAGCCCCGCCGAGCGCGGGCCGAGGCGATCTCGATGACGGCGCGCTCCAAGGCGTATGCCGGGTCGCGGCCGGCGCCCTTGATCAGGGCATCGGTCTCGGCGATCACCTGGAGCGCGTGGGCGACGCCCTGCGGGGTCCAGCCCCGGGCCTGCTGGCGCAGCGTCTTGAGCTTCCACGGCGGGACCTTGGCGCGCTTGGCCAGCTCCGCCTCGCTCACGCCGCGGGGAGGCTGGGCCGCCACCGCCAGTCCGCGCACGGCACCGGCCAGCGCGCTGTTGATCAGCACCGGGGCGGTGCCCACCGAGAGCGACCAGCGCAACTGCTCCAGCGCCTCGGGAAGCCTGCCCTCGACGGCGCGGTCGGCCACCGTGAAACCCGAGGCCTCGGCCTTGCCCGTGTGGTAGCGGGCGACCGCCTTCTCGTCGACGCGGCCCTCGGTGTCGGCGATGAGCTGGGTGCACGCCGATGCCAGCTCGCGCAGGTCGTTGCCCACCGCGTCGAGCAGCGCCTGCTGGGCGTCCCGGGTGATCTGGCGGTCGGCCCGGGTGAACTCGTCCTTGATGAAGGCCATCCGCTCGGCGGCCTTGGTGGGCTTGGCGCAGTCGATCCGCGTCGCGCCGGCCTTCACCGCGGCCTCCAGCAGCGCCTTGCCCTTCGCGCCGCCGGCGTGCACCAGGACCAGCAGCACGTCGTCGGCCGGATCCTTCAGGTAGGTGACGACCTCGGCGGCCAGGTCCTTGGTCAGGTCCTGGGCCGAGCGCAGGACCACCACGCGGCGCTCACCGAACAGCGACGGCGAGGTCGCCTCCACCAGCTTGCCGGCGCTCACCTGGCCGGGCACCAGGTCGTGCACGTCCACCTCGGGGTCGTCGGCGCGCGCCGCCGCCACGAGCCCGGCCACGGCACGGTCCACGAGGAGTTCCTCGTCGCCCACGACGACGGACAGGAGGGAGACAGAGGTGGAGCCCATGCATGCAGCATGCCATGCCCGGGGGACACCGGTGTGCGCCTTCCCGCTCCACCTCCCTGGAACCGCCGCAGGGCGGGCACCGTGCGCCCGTTCATCCCTGCCCGCCTTCGCCGCTGCTTTCAGAGCGGGACCACCCGCCGTCCGGCCGACCACGGGGCCGCACGGCCGAACCGTCCCGCGGACGCACCGCGCGGCCTCCGCGGCCCTCGTCAGCGGTGCTCCTCCGGGCCGCGCGCCGCCACGGCCGGCCCGGCCGGACCCGGCAGGACGGCGATGTCGCCGTGCAGGTCGGTGCGGTAGCCGGCCTCGGTCAGCGACGTCAGCATCCGCCACGTGCCGGGTGCAGGGTGGCCGTAGGAATTGCCCGCGCCCACCGAGGTGATGGTGACGCGCGGCCGGGTGGCGGCCAGGAACGCCGGCTCCTGGGTCCGCGCGCCGTGATGCGGGGTCTTCAGCACGTCCACGCCGCGGATGGCGGGCTCGCCCAGCAGGGTGCGCTGGGCCGGCTCCTCGATGTCACCGGTGAGCAGCACCGTCATCGGAGCGGCCGCGGACTCCGGAGGCGGGTTCCAGCGGGCGAGCAGCACCACGCTCGCGTCGTTGGAGTCGGCCACGGTCCCCGGAGGCGGCCACAGCACGCCGAAGTGCCACGGGCCCACGGTGAAGCGGTCCCCGGCCGCGCCCGCCTCCAGCGGGACACCGGCCGCGGCCAGCATCCGCCCGGTCGGCCCCGAGCCGAAACCGGACGGGGCCAGCGCGGCCCGGACCGCACGGTCGCGCAGGATCCCCGAGGCCCCGCCGACGTGGTCGGCGTCATCGTGGGTCAGAACCAGCAGCGCCACCTCGCGCACCCCGAGGTCGCGCAGGCAGCGGTCCACCGGCGCCGGATCGATGCCCGCGTCCACCACGACCGCGCGGCCGTCGCCGGCCGACAGCACGAGGGCGTCGCCCTGCCCCACGTCGCAGGCCACCAGCGCCCACCCGCCCGGCGGCCACATCGGTGCCGCGCACTGCACCAGCACGGCGGTGCCCGCCACGGCCCCAGCGATCGCCAGCAGGGCCCTGCGGAGGCGGCCCCGGACGGCCAGGAGGAGGAGCGCCAGGCCGGCGAGCCCCAGGGCGCCCAGCAGGTCGGCGCGCCAGGGGAGCGCGCCGTGCGGAATCCGCGCACCCGTGTCGGCCACCGCGCCGATCCAGGTCACCGCCGCAGCGGGGACCCAGACGAGGAACCCGGCCGCCGGAACGGAGAGCACGGCCACGCCCGCCACGGCGAACCCGCCCACCGTGGCCACCGGCACCATCGGGCCGGCGAGCACATTGGCCGGCACGGCGACCCAACTGACCTCGGCGGAGAGCACGGTGAGCACCGGGGTGCAGGCCACGTGGGCGGCGACGGTCACGGCGACCGGTTCGGCCAGCCAGCGGGGCAGCCGCGCCGACCAGCGGTCCCGCCACCGCGGTGCCAGCACCACGATCCCGCCCGTGGCCAGCACGGACAGCGCGAAGCCGTAGGAGCGGGCCAGCCCCGGATCGAACAGCAGGAGTCCCACCACTGAGGCGGCCAGGGCGGCGATGCCCGCGCGCTCGCGGCCCAGGGCCAGCGCGACCAGCGCGATCACCCCCATGAAGGCCGCCCGCAGCACGCTCGGTTCCGCCCGCGCCACCAGCACGAAGACCGCGATCATCGCGCCGCCGGCCGCGACGGCGCACCAGGTGGGCAGGCGGCAGAAGCGCGCCAGGCCCAGCGCGGTACCGGTGAGCACCGCGAGGTTGGCACCGGAGACGGTCAGCAGGTGGGTCATGCCGGTGGCCTGGAAATCCTCCTTCGCCTGCGCATCGAGCTCCGAGACGTCACCGACCACCAGCGCGGGGAGCAGGCCGCGCTCGGGCTGGGGCAGCGGCGCGCACGCCTCGCGCAGCCGGGCGCGCGCCGTGCCCGCCAGGGCGTGCGCCCAGGACGGCGCTCCGACCTCGCGCGGCGGACCGCGGACCGCGACCAGGGCGGAGACGAGCCCGCCGGTGCCGGGCGCGAGCGCCTTCCCGGTCAGCACGACCCGCTGGCTCGGCACCAGCCGCCGCCACTGCGGGCCGGAGGCCAGCAGCACCACCGGGACCCGGGTGCGCACCCGGGTCCCGTCGACGACGACCCACGTGCTGCGGGCCTCGATGACGTACTCGGCGCGGCCGGGCTGGGCGGGCCCCGCCCGTGGCCGCGGGTCCATGCTGATGACGACCTCCATGTCGACGCGGCGCTCCTGCTCGGCCAGTGAGGTGACCGGTGACGCCTGCACCGCGGCGAGCCTGCCGCCCGCGGCCAGCGCACCGGCGGCGCCGCACACCAGTACGGCGATCACCGCCGCGGCGGCGGCCTCGCCGCGCGGCAGCCGCAGAGCCGGGGCCAGGACCAGCGCGGCGCAGCCGAGCACGGCGGCCACCACGGCCGCGGTCCAGGGCGGTCCGCCGAGCAGGAGCAGGACGACCAGCCAGGTGCCCGCGGCCGGTGCGCACAGGCGGAGGTCGAGTGGAGCCCGTACTCCGGGGGCGTCGGTGCCCAGGTAGCTCACGAGACACCTCCGACGTGCACCAGCCCGTTGAGGTCGGCGAAGCGCTGCTCGCCGATCCCCGAGACCTCGTGTAGCTGCTCCACCGAGGCGAACCCGCCATTGGCGGTGCGGAAGTCGACGATGCGCTGCGCCAGCACCGGACCGACGCCCGGGAGCGCGTCGAGCTGTTCGAGGGTCGCGGTGTTGAGGTCGATCGGAGCGCCGGACGGCGCACCGGGACCGGGGACGGCACCGCCCCGGGCCCCGGCGGCGTCCGGCGCGGGGGCCACGCCGACCAGGACCTGCTCGCCGTCGACGAGCGGGCGGGCGAGGTTGAGCAGCCCCGGCTCGGTGCCGTCCCTGATCCCGCCGGCCGCGTCGATCGCGTCGGCCACCCGGGACCCGGTCGGCAGCGTGACGACGCCGGGCTCCGCCACCTCACCTCCCACGTGCACGGTGACCTCGCCCTCGGGGGTCTGCGACGGGGAGGAGGACGCCTGGACGCCCGCGTCGGAGGCCGCGGGACCGCTGCCGGCGCGCAGGGCGGGCGCCGGCTCGGGGTCGGCCCGGGCGTGCAGCATGAACCAGCAGGTGGCCAGCACCGCGGCGACGCAGACGCCGAGCAGCGCGCGGACCCCCGTGCGGCCCAGTCGCGGCCGGTCGCCGATGGCCGGGAGGAACCGGGCGAGCAGGGCGTGGATCCGATCGGTGCGCGGGGGATCGTCCGAGACCTCGACGTATCCGGGCGGTGCGCCGTCCGGAGGGGCCGGCGGATCCGGCGCGCGGCGCGGTCGGCGCTCCCTCGCCCCTGTTCCGGCCGGATGCGGTGCGCGGTGCCGCGCGCGAGGCCCGCCGGACCCGGCCCCGCCGTCCGCCGGCACGGCGTAGGGCGGCACCGGGATCGGGTCGACGGCGACGGGACCGGTGCCGTCAGGGGCGCCCCTGACGTCGGCCGAGGGCCCGCCGGCCGAGGGAGCGTCCGCGGAGCGGGAAGCCGATGAGGGAGCGGCGGACGAGGGATCGGTGGTCGGGGGAGCGGCGGACGGGGACTCGGCCGCCGAGGAGGCGACCGGCAGGGGTTCGGTGACCGAGGGGGCGGCCGCAGGGGAGCCGGGGGATCCGGCCGTCGGGGGCTCGACCGGCGACGCGGGCCCGGTCCTCGGGAGCCCGGCCGCAAGGGACTCGGTCAGGGCGCGCAGGCGCCGTGCCGCGGTGTCGTCCGCCGTGCGGGAGGAACGCTGGAAAGGTGGCATGGAAGCCACGCTAGGAACGCCCGCCCCGCCCTGTCGCAGCGAATTCCGCGCCTGTGGACAACCTGCGCCGGCCCCGGGGAGGGCGCCGTTCCGGAGTCCGGTGGCCGGATGGCCACCACCCCTGTCATCGGCTCGGACGCTCCGGCCTCGCGGCATCGGGACACGACGAAGGGCCGCCCTCTTTCGAGAAGAGGGCGGCCCTTCGGTTCAGGCTCACACGGTTCAGGCGGCCTGCTGGACCTTCTCCATGCGCCGAGCGATCGCGCTCTTGCGGTTCGCGGCCTGGTTCTTGTGGATGACGCCCTTGCTCGCGGCCTTGTCGAGCTGGCGAGCGGCGGCCCGCTGCAGGACGACGGCCTGCTCGGTGTTCCCGGCCTCGGCGGCTACGCGGAACTTGCGGATGGCCGTCTTCAGCGACGACTTGACCGCCTTGTTGCGCACGCGGGCCTTCTCGTTCTGCCGGTTGCGCTTCTTCTGCGACTTGATGTTCGCCATGCGAAAACGTGCTCCAGTTAAGTCAGATCGTGCGCCGATCGCGCGGGGAACGCCGGACGTGGGCAGCCGATCCACGACCTGGTTCCGCGGCACACCGACGCAGGTGTGAGTCCGAAGGGCTCATACGGAACGTGGAACGTCCGAGACACGGACTTCCATTATGCCTTCCCCCTCCGAGTGCTCGCACCATGCGAGGTCCGCGCACGGCGGCCCCGGCGGTCTCAGCGGGCCGGGTCCGACCAGCCCTCCTCGAACGCGGCCCAGTTCTCCTCGCTGGTGTCGTCGAGGACGTACAGCGCCATCCCGAAGTCCTCCCTGCGCTCGCCGTGCTCCGACAGCCCGATCCGCACCGCCTCGGTGGCCGCGGCCACGGTCTCGGCCGAGGAGACCGGGCCCCACCCCTCGTGGTCGAAGGAGGGCGCCCCGATGCGCACCGCCACGTCCTCGGGCACGGTCCGCAGGGCCAGGAGGGTCTGGCGCACCATGAACCCGCCGTACAGCGACTCCAGCGGCATCCCCGTGCCGTGGCCGCGGATCACGACCGCGTCGGCCTCCTCGGCGATCCGTTCCAGGTAGCCGGCCGACCAGAACCTCTCCTCGCGCGCCACCAGGAACACGGGCAGCCGCAGCCCGGGGATCAGTTCCACCGGCTGGGCCTCCACGGACAGCAGGTGGTCGGAGCCGATGGCCTCCCGGGTGCGTTCGAGCAGGTCGGGCAGTGACGGGTCGTTGGTGGTGACCGGTGCGATCGCGTAGTGCACCCCGTCGAAGCCCGCGGCCGCGACCTCGCCCGCCGCCGCGGCGGCCGCGGCCCTGGCGTCCTCGTCGAAGCGGTCCTCGGTGAGCGAGGAGCTTTCGGCCGTGTGGCTCATCCAGCCCAGCACGCGCACGTCGGGCAGCTCCCGCCGCACCCGGTCCAGGAACGCGCCCGCCCGCGCGTACCCCTCGGGGGCCAGCGTCCCGTCCGCGCCGATGTCCCCGACGTGGACGTAGAGGTCGGAGAACCCGCCCGCCCGCAGGCGCGGCAGCGCCGCGGCGAACTCCTCCCCGCCCCGGGAGCCGTCGACCCAGGCGTTCCCCAGCCACGCCGCGTCGTCCCCCGTTGACGCCGCCCACGGTGCCTTAGGGCCGGAGAACTGCATGCCCAGCAGCGTTCCCGCGCCCACCGCCACCACGAGAAGGGCTCCAAGACCTGCGAGGATCCGTTTCAGCAGCCACTTCACCGATGTCTCCGCCTCTTCCGGTGTCACATAGCCTTGAACAGGTGCCGCACGCGCCATTCTCTCCCGCAGTACCGCCTTCGCGGGGGGACATGGGACGATGGAGGCACCATCCAGGACCGCCGACGGCCATCCGCCGCAGCGCCCCACCCCATGCCCGCCTCGAGAAATGTGAACGGACCACGGTGCCACAGCCAAACCGGACCGATCCCGCGCTGATCCGAAACTTCTGCATCATCGCGCACATCGACCATGGCAAGTCGACACTGGCCGACCGCATGCTGCAGCTCACTGGGGTCGTTGAGGACCGCCAGATGCGCGCGCAGTACCTCGACCGCATGGACATCGAGCGCGAGCGCGGCATCACCATCAAGTCCCAGGCGGTCCGGCTGCCCTTCACCGCCCTCGATGACGAGACCTACGTGCTCAACCTCATCGACACCCCCGGCCACGTCGACTTCAGCTACGAGGTCTCGCGTTCGCTGGCGGCGTGCGAGGGCGCGATCCTGCTGGTCGACGCGGCCCAGGGCATCGAGGCGCAGACGCTGGCCAACCTCTACCTGGCGCTGGAGAACGACCTCGCGATCATCCCGGTGCTGAACAAGATCGACCTGCCGGCGGCCCAGCCGGAGAAGTACGCCGCCGAACTGGCCAACATCATCGGCTGCGAGCCCGATGAGGTCCTCAAGGTCAGCGCGAAGACCGGCGTCGGCGTCGAGGAGCTGCTCAACGAGATCGTGGGCAAGGTCCCCCCGCCCGTCGGCGAAGCCGACGCGCCGGCCCGCGCCATGATCTTCGACTCCGTCTACGACACCTACCGCGGCGTGGTCACCTACGTGCGGGTCGTCGACGGCCGGCTCGGCACGCGCGAGCGCATCGCGATGATGTCCACCGGCGCCACGCACGAGATGCTGGAGGTCGGCGTCATCTCCCCGGAGCCCACCAAGGTCGAGGGCCTGGGCGTGGGCGAGGTCGGCTACCTCATCACCGGGGTGAAGGACGTCCGCCAGTCCAGGGTCGGCGACACCGTGACCTCGGCGACCAAGGGCGCGAGCGAGATGCTCGCGGGCTACCGGGACCCCAAGCCCATGGTGTTCTCCGGGTTGTACCCGATCGAGGGCACCGACTATCCGGTGCTGCGCGACGCGCTGGAGAAGCTCCAGCTCAACGACGCCGCGCTGGTGTTCGAGCCCGAGACCTCCGCCGCGCTGGGCTTCGGCTTCCGCTGCGGCTTCCTCGGCCTGCTGCACCTGGAGATCACCCGGGCCCGGCTGGAGCGCGAGTTCAACCTCGACCTGATCTCCACCGCGCCCAACGTCGTCTACCAGGTGATCATGGAGGACGGCACCGAGCACACGGTGACCAACCCCAGCGAGTTCCCCGAGGGCAAGATCGACACGGTCCACGAGCCGATGGTGAAGGGCACGCTGCTCGCCCCCTCCGACTTCGTGGGGCCGATCATGGAGCTGTGCCAGGGCCGCCGCGGCGTGCTGCAGGGCATGGACTACCTGTCCGAGGACCGCGTCGAGATGCGCTACACGCTGCCGCTCGCCGAGATCGTCTTCGACTTCTTCGACCAGCTCAAGTCGCGCACCAAGGGCTACGCCTCGCTGGACTACGAGCCCTCCGGCGACCAGGCCGCCGACCTGGTCAAGGTCGACATCCTGCTGCAGGGCGAGGCCGTCGACGCGTTCTCCGCGATCGTGCACCGGGACAAGGCCTACTCCTACGGCGTGGAGATGACCAAGAAGCTGCGTGAACTCATTCCGCGCCAGCACTACGAGGTGCCGATCCAGGCCGCCATCGGCTCCCGCGTGATCGCCCGCGAGAACATCCGCGCCATCCGCAAGGACGTCCTGTCCAAGTGCTACGGCGGCGACATCAGCCGCAAGCGCAAGCTGCTGGAGAAGCAGAAGGAGGGCAAGAAGCGGATGAAGATGGTCGGCCGCGTCGAGGTCCCGCAGGAGGCGTTCATCACCGCGCTGTCCACCGAGACCGGCGGCGAGAAGGACGGCAAGAAGAAGTAGCGCCGCCGGCGGGACCGCCCGGTCGGCGCGGTCCCGCCGACTCCGGCGCGGCGGGGCCGCCTCTCAGCCCTTGACCGCGCCGCTGGTCAGGCCCTCGGCGATGAAGCGCTGGAGGAACCAGAACACCGCCATCGTCGGGAGCGCGATGAGCAGCGTGCCGACGGCGAACATGCCGAAGTTGGCGTCGCGCTCGCCGGAGATCATCCCGTACAGGCCCAGCGCGACCGTCTTGGCCTCCGGGTCGCGCAGGAACACGCTGGCGATCAGGAACTCGTTGATCGTGGCGATGAACACCAGCAGGCCGACGATCGCGAGCACCGGGGTCACCAGGGGCAGCATGATCCTGAAGAACGTCTGGGCGTGGCTGGCCCCGTCGACCCGCGCCGACTCGTCCAGTTCGCGCGGGACCGTGTCGAAGAAGCCCTTCATCAGCCACGTGTTCACGCCCAGCGCCCCGCCCAGGTAGACCAGCAGCAGCCCCCATGGCGTGTCGAAGCCGATCGACGGCCAGTACTCGGTGACCGTCGTGAACATCAGATAGATCGCCACGATCGCCAGGAACTGCGGGAACATCTGGATCAGCAGCAGTCCGAACAGCCCGACCCGCCGCCCGGTGAACCGGAACCTGCTGAAGGCGTAGGCCGCCAGGGCCGACAGGAACACCGTGGCCGCGGCGTTGGCCAGCGCGATCAGGATCGAGTTCAGGTACCAGTCGCCGAACGGGGTGTTGCGGAACAGCCGGACCGCGTTGTCCAGGCCGAATCCGGAGGGCACCAACTGGCTCGTGCTGAGGGTGCCCAGCGGGTTCAGCGCGGCCGACACCACGAACAGGATCGGGAACAGTGCGAAGGCCAGCGCGACCCAGATCACCAGGTGCCGCCATCCGCTCCGGCGCGCCCAGCGCAGCGTGCGGTTCCCCGTTGTCGTCGCCATTTCAGTGCACCTCTTCCAGGGATCTGCTCTGCCTCAGGCTCACCAGGGAGATCAGCGCCACGATGAGGAAGATGAACACCGACACCGCCGCCGCGTAGCCGTACTGCGCCCCCTGGCCGCCGAACGCCAGCCGGTAGGTGTAGGTGATGAGCAGGTCGGTCGCCCCCGCCATGGGGTTGCCGGGCGGGAACGGGCCGCCTTCGGTCATCAGGTAGACGGCGTTGAAGTTGTTGAAGTTGAACGCGAACGTCGAGACCAGGATCGGCGTCATCGCGACCATCAGCAGCGGCAGCGTGACGTGCCGGAACGCCTGCCAGGCGCCCGCACCGTCGATCCGGGCCGCCTGCACGAGCTCGCGGGGGATGGACTGCAGCGCGCCGGTGGCCACGAGGAACAGGTAGGGGTAGCCGAGCCACATGTTGACCAGGAGCAGCGCGGCCCGGGCGGTCCACGGATCGCCCAGCCAGTCGACGTCGAGGCCGAACATCCGGTTGACCAGGCCGAAGTCGGCGTTGAACATGTCGCGCCACAGCAGGAACATCGCGAACGACGGCATCGCATAGGGCAGCACCAGCAGGATCCGGTAGGCCGTCCGGCCGCGCAGCCCCTGGACGTGCATGACCAGCGCCAGGGCCAGCCCGACGACGAAGACCAGCAGGACCGTTCCGGCGGCGAAGGCGATGTTCCAGGCCAGGATGCCGAAGAAGGACGCGTTCACCGACGGGTCGGTGAGGACCTTGGTGAAGTTGCTCCACCCGACGTCGACCTGCCACCCCTGGGGGAGCCGCTGACCGGCCTCGTCGACGAAGACGCCGCGCTCGTCGTCGGCGGTGAAGACGGCGCCGCTCGCGGAGTCGGTGATGCAGTCGCACTCCTCGTCGTAGGCGCGGGTCGCCGAGCCCTCGTAGGCGGCGGACAGCCCGCTGGAGCGGATGCCCGATCCGCCGCCGGTGGGCACCGCGAACGCCGCGATCTCCTCGCCGCGCGCGCTGACCTCGGCGGCCGTGAGCACGACGTAGCCCTCGGCCTCGGTGATCCTGCCCGCGGTGCTGACCGTGGCATCGCCGGGCGCCAGCTCGGTCAGGCCCTCGGCGTCGCCGGCGTAGGAGGTCCCGTCGGGCGCGGTGAGCAGGAAGACCAGCTCCCCGCCCGCGGGGTCGCCGACCGCGGCGACGCTGAGCGCGTAGTCCACCGAGTCGGCCGAGCGCTCGACCGAGGCGGCCTCGATCGAGGCGATCGCCTCCTCCTTGCTCCCGCGGTGCCCGTCCCCGAAGTTCGTGACCGAGGTGCTGACGGTGAAGAGCACCGGCAGGATCTGGAACGCGATGAGCAGGAGCGTGCCGGGCAGCAGGTACTTGACCGGGACGCGCCGAGGGGAGAGGTAGACGTAGAAGATCAGGGCGGTGACGCCGGCCACCACCGAGATCCCGATCCAGTTCCCGGCGGCGTACAGCGGAAAGGCCGCCCACAGCGCGAGGGCGGCGGCCAGGCCGAGCACGGCGATCTTGACGAGCTGCCCGGCCGGCGAGCCGTTCCGGACGAGGGAGCCGCCGGGGAGGGGAGGGGGCGCGGGCGCCCCTCCCGGGGCGCCCGCGGTACCGCGTCGATTGGGTGCCACGGGTCAGCCGATCTGGTCCGCGATGGTCTCCCCGGCGGCCGTGACGGTCTCCTCGGGGTCGGCCCCGCCGATGACCGAGGCCTCGGCCTTGCCGAAGGGGTCCCAGATGGCCGCCATCTGCGGGATGGCCGGGAGCGGGTCGCCGTTCTCCCCGGCGGCGACCACCTTCGCCAGGTCCGGGTCGTCCTCGCCGATCTGCTCCAGCGCGGCGGTGAGCGCCGGCGGGCGGGGGTCGGACTCATAGAGGGCGACGGCGAGCTCGGGCTTGGCCACGTAGTTGGTCACGAACTCCTGGGCCAGCACCTTGTTGGCGCCGCCGGCCGCGACGTAGAAGGTCTGCACGCTGACGAACGGGCGCGCCTCCTCGCCGCCCTCGAAACCGGGGACCGCGCTGATCTCGTAGGGGATCCCGGCCGTCCTGATGTCGGGGAGCGACCACGGGCCGGTGACGAAGTAGGCGGTCCTGCCGTCGTTGAACAGCGAGGCGACGTTCTGGTCGTCGATGGAGCGCTTCAGCGCGCCGCTGCCCTCCTCGCCGAGCTCGGCGATCCGCTCGAAGGCGGCGATCGACTCATCGGTGCCGACGCCGAGGTCGGTGGGGTCGTAATCGCCGTTGTCGTCCCTGCCGAACAGGTAGCCGCCGGCCGAGGTGTAGAAGGGGTGGATGTGGTAGGGGTCGCCGACCTGGCCGACCTGCAGCCCCATGATCTCCTCGACGTCGCCGGCGTCGCGCAGCCCGGTGCCGGCCTCGACCATCTCCTCGACGCTGGCCGGTTCCTCGGGGGCCAGGTCGGTGTTGCGGATCAGCACCAGGTTCTCCATGGCGTAGGGGACGCCGTAGAGCTGGTCGTTGTAGGTCACGGCCTCGATGGCCGTCGGGGCGAACGCCTCGACCGTGTCCTGGGGAAGCTGGATCGGGTCGATCGCGCCGTTCTGTACGAAGTTGCCGGTCCAGTCGTGCGCGCCGACCACGATATCGGGCCCGGAGCCCGCCTGGTGCGCGGTGACGAAGCTGGACTGCAGCTCGTCGTTCGGCACTGCCTGGACCTCGACCTCCACGCCGTGGGCATCGCCGAACTCCTCGGCGAAGGGCAGCAGGACGTCGGTGCGCTCGTCGTCGGCCCAGATGACCATGGCGTCCTCGGCCGCCGCTTGGGTCTCCCCGCCGGTGTCGCCACCGCCGCAGGCGGTTGCGAGCAGCGTGAGGGCCGCGGCGCCCGTGAACACGCTCGCGCTACGGATCTTCATTCTTCTCCTTCGGGGGCACACGGCCGTGGCGGCGTCCCCTGCGCGGACACGGCTCCGTGGGTGGTGCCGCGACGCTAGCAATTTCTTGCAGGCATTGGAAGCCCTTCCAAAAACTTTCCGAAAGGAGGCGGCGATCTCGCGGAAACCTTCCCGTAACGGCGAACGGCCCGGACGCCTCGGGGAGCGTCCGGGCCGTGAGAAGGAGCCGAGGTCAGTCGCGCAGCCACGCGGCGGTGTCGGGCGGCAGCACGAGCACGCCGTCGCGCGCCTCCACCCCGGCGCCGGCGAGCAGGACCTCCCCGCTCAACGGCAACCGCACCTCCTCGGAACCGAGGTTGACCGCGCAGACGAACCCGGGGTCGCGCCGGAAGACCAGGGTCTCGGCGGGGGAGTCCAGCCAGGTCAGCGTGCCGTCACCGAGGGCGTCCAGCTCGCGCCGGAGTCGCAGCGCCTCGGTGTAGAGCGACAGCGTCGAACCGGGGTCGGCCTCCTGGGCGGCGCGGGTCAGCGTCCGCCACTGCGCCGGAACCGGCAGCCACGGCTCGCTGCCGGCCGGACCGAAGCCGAACGGCGGCTCAGCGCCCTCCCAGGGCAGCGGCACCCGGCATCCGTCCCTGCCCCGCTCGGTGCGGCCGGAGCGCTCCCAGGTCGGGTCCTGCAGCGACTCCTCGGGCAGGTCGGTGACCTCGGGGAGGCCGAGCTCCTCGCCCTGGTAGAGGTAGACCGAGCCGGGCAGGGCCAGCATGAGCAGCGTGGCGGCCCCGGCCCGGCGCAGCCCCGCCTCCCCGCCGCCGAACCGGGTGACGTGGCGGACCACGTCGTGGTTGGACAGCACCCAGGTCGTGGGTGCTCCCACCGCGGCGTTGGCGGCCAGCGAGCCCTCGATGACGGTGCGCAGCCCGGCGCTGCGCCACGGGGCGGTCAGGTACTCGAAGTTGAACGCCTGGTGCAGCTCGTCGGGCCGCAGGTAGCGCGCCACCCGCTGGGCGTCCTCCACCCAGGCCTCGGCGACCATGGCCCGGTCGTCGTAGCCGTCCAGGAGCGCGCGCCAGTGCCGGTAGATCTCGTGCACGCCGTCCTGGTCGAAGTAGGGCAGCCGGGTGTGCCCGTCGAGCAGGCCGGCCTCCTGGCCCTCGGCGATGTCGGGCAGCGAGGGGTCCTTGACCATGCCGTGGGCCACGTCGATGCGGAAGCCGTCCACGCCCCGGTCCAGCCAGAACCGCAGCACGTCGTCGAACTCGTCGCGCACCTCCGGGCTGGTCCAGTCGAGATCGGGCTGCTCGGCGTCGAACAGGTGCAGGTACCACTCCTCGGGGGTGCCGTCCGGGCGCTTCAGCCGGGTCCACGCGGCGCCGCCGAAGATCGACTTCCAGTTGTTCGGCGGCTCGTCGCCGTCGGGCCCCTTGCCGGGGCGGAACACGTAGCGCCGCCGCTCCGGGGAGCCGGGGCCCGCCTCGACGGCCTCGCGGAACCAGCGGTGCGCCGAAGAGGTGTGGTTGGGGACGATGTCGATGATCACCCGCAGGCCCAGGTCGTGGGCCGACTCCAGCAGCTCGTCGAAGTCGGCGAGAGTGCCGAACCGCGGATCGACGTCGCGGTAGTCCGCCACGTCGTAGCCGCCGTCGGCGAGCGGGGACACGTAGAAAGGGGTGAGCCAGACGGCGTCGACGCCCAACGCGGCCAGCTTGGGCAGCCGCTGCCGGATGCCGGGCAGGTCGCCCTCTCCGTCGCCGTTGGAGTCGGCGAAGCTGCGCACGTAGACCTGGTAGATCACCGCGTCGCGCCACCATCCTCGGCGGGCGCTGGGAGCTGCGGTGTCGGGCTCGGGGGTCAACTGCATGGGATTCCCTCCGTATCGCCTGAGCGATGACGACAGGCTGAAATTACTTGCGCAAGATTACCTAGTTCTTTCAATCGTGTGCCGGTTTTCTCCATTAGAGTGCTCTCATGGGTCCACGACTAACCGACATCGCCCGCCAGGCCGGCGTGAGCGAGGCAACGGTTTCCCGGGTGCTCAACGACAAGCCCGGAGTGGGCGCCGACACCCGCAAGGCCGTGCTGACCGCCCTCGACGTCCTGGGCTACGAACGCCCGGCCCGGCTGCGCCAGCGCTCGGCCGGACTCGTCGGGATGGTGGTCCCGGAGCTGGAGAACCCGATATTCCCGATGTTCGCCCAGGCCGCCGAGGGGGCGCTCGCCCAGCACGGCTACACCCCCGTCCTGTGCACCCAGACACCCGGGGGCATCGCCGAGGACGAGTACGTCGAAATGCTGCTGGAGCGCAACGTCTCGGGCATCGTATTCGTTTCGGGGCTGCACGCCGACACCACGGCCGGCCACGACCGCTACCGGGCGCTGCTCGCCCGCAGGCTGCCGATCGTCCTGGTCAACGGGTACGCCGAGGACGTCCCGGCGGCGTTCGTCTCCTGCGACGACCGCGCCGCCAGCCGACTCGCGGTGAACCACCTCGCCGCGCTCGGCCACACCGGGATCGGCTTCACCAGCGGTCCGCAGCGCTACGTGCCGGTGCGGCGCAAACTCGAAGGCTACCGCGCCGCGATGGCGGCCAACGGCCTGTCCGTGGACGAGGACCTGGTGGAGCTGTCCCTCTTCGGCGTCGAGGGCGGGCACGCCGCGGCCGGCCGGCTGATCGACCGCGGCGCCACCGCCGTCGTGTGCGGCTCCGACCTGATGGCGCTCGGCGCCGTCCGAGCCGCCCGCCAGCGCGGGCTGTCGGTCCCGGGCGACTTCTCGGTGGTCGGCTACGACGACTCCCAGCTCATCGCGTTCACCGACCCGCCCCTGACCACTGTGCGCCAGCCCATCCAGTCGATGGCGCTGGCGGCGGTGCGGGCGCTGTGCGACGAGATCGCCGGGCACGCCGCATCCCGCACCGAGTACATGTTCGACCCGGAGCTGGTGATGCGGGGATCGACCGGGTCGGCCCGCTCCGGCGCGTCCCAGAAGGCGCCGGTCGGGTAGCCGCGGCCGCGCCGGGCCGCGCGATCGCCGGTTTTCCCTCCGGATCCCGCTGGCATAGTTTTCTGCCATGGAGACCGGGATCGTGCAGTCAGTCAACGTCGGCCGGGGCAGGGACGCCGAATGGGCCAACCCGCTCGGGCGCACCGCCATCGACAAGCGGGCGGTCGACGGCGGGGTCACCGTCCGCGCGCTCGGGCTCGACGGCGACGAGCAGGTCGACACCGACCACCACGGCGGGCCCGACCAGGCCGTCTACGCCTACGCCAGGGAAGAGCTCGACCTGTGGCAGCAGCGGCTCGGACGTCCCCTGCGCGACGGCGTGTTCGGGGAGAACCTCACCACCCGCGGCGTCGAGGTCAGCCGGGCGCTGATCGGTGAGCGCTGGCGCATCGGCACCGTGCTGCTGGAGGTCGTCCTGCCGCGCACGCCCTGCTCGGTGTTTCGCAACTGGATGGCGGAGAAGGGGTGGGTCAGGCGGTTCACCGACGAGGCCCGCACCGGCGCCTATCTCCGGGTCCTTGAGGAGGGCGAGCTCCGCGCCGGCGACCCGGTCACGGTCGAGCACCGCCCCGGCCACGGCATCGACCTCACCGCCGCGTTCCGGGCGACCCGCGACCGCGACGCCGACCTGCTCCGCAGGGTGCTCGACATCCCCGGGCGCTCGCACAAGTGGGATACCGCGGCGCACCAGGTGGAGCGGCAGCTCGCGCGCAACCACTGATGTCTGCGCCGGTCGTGTGGGTCCCTTCCACGGCTTCACGACCCCTGGGGCCGGGGGCGGTGTGCACCGTCGCCCGGCAGCAGGCAGGGCCGCACAGCGGCGGCACAGCAGCGGCACCGTCGGCGGAGGCACCATGCAGCGACTCCGTCCCCGGTCGGGGACGTCCCATCGGGTGCCCGCCATGACCGACACTGGGAACATGCCTTCTGTCCCCTTGGGCGGGGAGCCCGTGCCCGACGACGGCTCGCTGCCCGCCGGTTCGCTGGCCGGGGTGGGCGCGCGGCCGTTAGGGGTGTACGTGCACGTGCCGTTCTGCGTCACCCGCTGCGGCTACTGCGACTTCAACACCTACACCGCCGAGGAACTGCGCTCCCGCGACGGCGGCGCCACCGCTTCCCGCGAGACCTACACCGACCTCGCCGCCGCCGAGATCGGGCTGGCCCGCCGGGTGCTGGGCCCCGCGGACGCGCCGGTGCGCACCGTGTTCGTCGGCGGCGGCACGCCGACCCTGCTGAGCCCGCAGGACCTGGGCCGCGTCCTCTCGGCGATCGACGCGGAGTTCGGCCTGGAGCCCGGAGCCGAGGTCACGACCGAGGCCAACCCCGAAACCGTCGACCGCGACTACCTCCTGCGGTTGCGCGATGCCGGATTCACCCGGGTCTCCTTCGGGATGCAGAGCGCGCGGCCGCACGTGCTCTCGGTCCTGGACCGCGCCCACACGCCGGGGCGGCCGCAGGACTGCGTCGCCTGGGCCCGGGAGGCGGGCTTCGACCACGTCAACCTCGACCTCATCTACGGCACGCCGGGGGAGAGCGACGCCGACTGGAAGGAATCCCTGCAGGCGGCGATCGCCGCGGGACCCGACCACGTCTCGGCCTACTCCCTGATCGTGGAGGAGGGCACCCGGCTCGCGGCGCGGGTTCGGCGCGGCGAGCTGGCCCCGCCCGACGACGACGCCATGGCCGACCGCTATCTGATGGCCGACGACCTGCTGACGGCCGCGGGCCTGCACTGGTACGAGGTCTCGAACTGGGCGGCCGACGAGACCGGCCGCAGCCGGCACAACCTGCTCTACTGGACCGGCGGCGACTGGTGGGGCGTGGGCCCCGGCGCGCACAGCCACGTCGGCGGCACCCGCTGGTGGAACGTCAAGCATCCGGCGGCCTACGCCGCCCGGCTCGCCGACGGGCGCGCGCCCGGGCAGGCCCGGGAGGTGCTGGACGACGAGGACCGCCGGTTCGAGCGGATCATGCTGGAACTGCGTATCGCCGACGGGTGCCCGCTGGACCTGCTCGACGGATCCGGGCGGGCCGCCGCCGCCCGGGCCGTCGCCGACGGGCTGCTGGACCCGGACGCGCACGCGCGAGGGCTGGCGGTCCTCACCCGGCGGGGCAGGCTGCTCGCCGACGCGGTCGTGCGCGACCTGAGCTGAGCCGGGCGGCTACTTCACCATGCGGATGTTGAACGGGTAGGAGTACCACTCGCCCCGGTTGGCCGCCATGGTCGCCATGATCGAGAAGACCAGGGACACGATGAAGACGATCGGGAGCAGCAGGAGCCCGATCAGCACGATCGACAGGACGCCGGAGACGACGTAGCCGATGCACATCGTGATCTGGAAGTTCAGCGCCTCGACCGCGTGGTGCCGGACGTAGGGCGACTCGTCCTTCTTGATCAGGAAGACCACCAGTGGCGCGACGAACCCCAGGAGGAGCCCGCCCAGGTGGGACAGCAGCGCGAAGGTGTTGTCGTCGCCGGAGGGGCCGGGCTGCTGCCCGTAGCCGAACTGACCGTACCCGGGCTGCTGCGTGTTCGGGGGCTGCTGCCCGTAGCCCGGCTGCCCGCCGCTGTAGGGGCCGGCGCCCGGCGCGGGGCCGTAGCCGCCGGGGTAGCCGCTCTGGCCGTCCTGCCCGTCATAGGGCGGATTGGGATAGGGGTTGCTCATGATCTCCTCGACTTCCTGCCCGCACGGCCGGTACGGATGTGTGCGGTCGGCGACGTCCGGTGGTCCGGCCGGATCCGCGCGGCCATGCGGCGACGTGCCGATGTCCCCAACCTACCCGCGCCGGTCGCCGCGCGACAGCGCCGGCGGACCCGTCCCGTTCCTCTGACGGGCCCACCGGCGCCGGGGTTCCATGATCGGTCCGACTACTTGACCATCCGGATCGCCACCGGGTAGCGGTACCAGCCGCCCTTGCTGACGTTGACGGCGGCGAGGACGCCGAAGACGATGGAGGCCAGCCACACGACGCTGATCAGACCCGAGCCGATCCGCGACAGGTCCGGTGCGAACACGCCCAGCGCGATGAAGACCACCCAACTGATGATGTAGGGGATCAGCAGCGTCAACTGGAAGTTGAGCGCCTCGGAGGCGTGGTGCCGCACGTAGGGGGACCGCTCCTTCTTGACCAGGTAGACGATCAGTGCGGGCAGCCAGCCGGCGCACGCCATGATGACGCCGGCCAGGTGGGCGATCATCGACCACGTGGTGTCGTCGGAGCCGCCGGGGGACCCCTGGGCCTGGCCCGGGTGGCCGACGGGCGCTCCCTGCTGGGTGTAGCCCGGCTGGTGGGCGTACCCCTGTTGGCCGTAGGGCTGCTGTTCGGCGCCGGGGTGGCCGGGAGCCTGGGGCTGGTCGGCGTAGCCGGGCTGCGGCTGGGCATAGGGCTGCTGCTCGCCCGAGGGCTGGGCGTAGCCCGGCTGTTGGCCGTAAGCCTGCTGGCCGTAGCCCTGCCCGCCGTAAGGCTGCTGGTCGCCCGAGGGGTGGGCGTAGCCGGGCTGTTGGCCGTATCCCTGCTGGGGCTGCTGGGCGTATCCGGGGTGGGCGCCGCTGGGCTGGGCGTATCCGGGCTGCTGGCCGTAAGCCTGCTGACTGTAGGGCTGCTGGTCGCCCGAGGGGTGGGCGTAGCCGGGCTGTTGGCCGTATCCCTGCTGGGGCTGCTGGGCGTATCCGGGGTGGGCGCCGTAGGTCGGCTGACCGCCGGAGGAGCCCTGAGGCTGTCCGTAAGGCTGCTGGGGGTGGGGCTGCTGCTCGCCCGAGGGCTGGGTGTAGCCCGGCTGTTGGCCGTAAGCCTGCTGGCCGTAGCCCTGCCCGCCGTAAGGCTGCTGGTCACCGGAGGGGTGGGCGTAGCCGGGCTGTTGGCCGTATCCCTGCTGGGGCTGCTGGGCGTATCCGGGGTGGGCGCCGTAGGTCGGCTGACCGCCGGAGGAGCCCTGAGGCTGTCCGTAAGGCTGCTGGGGGTGGGGCTGCTGCTCGCCCGAGGGCTGGGTGTAGCCCGGCTGTTGGCCGTAAGCCTGCTGGCCGTAGCCCTGCCCGCCGTAAGGCTGCTGGTCGCCCGAGGGGTGGGCGTAGCCGGGCTGCTGGGGCTGCTCCCCGTAGCCGGGCTGATCGCCGTACGCGGGCTGGCCCCCGGACGGCGATCGACCCGGGCCGGGCTGTCCGCCGGTGTCCGCCTGCCCGTGGTCCGGCCGACCGTCCGAGGGCGCCTGGCCGTACCCTGGCCGACCGTCCGAGGACGGGTCCTGGGGCGGAGGGTGGTTGGGCGGTGTCTCGCTCATGGTTTCCTCTGGCTGTGTGCCGATTGCGATGGGCCGGACATCCGCGCCGGGCCTTCCTGGCAACGTCGGGCGCGGTCACTGCGCGGTCCTGCCCCTGAGCCTAGTCCCCGGCCGGCTGCGGGACGGTGACGAAGTCGATCAGTTCTTCGACGCGCCCCAGGAGCTCCGGTTCCAGATCCGCGTAGGTCCGGACCGAGTCCAGGATGCGCCGCCAGGCGTCGCCCGGCTCCATCCGCCAGCCGAGGGCGTCGAGCACGCCCTCCTTCCACGGCACTCCCCGCGGCACCTCCGGCCACGAGGCGATGCCGACGGCCGAGGGCTTCACCGCGGCCCACACGTCGACGAACGGGTGGCCGACGACGAGCACGTGCGGGGAGGCCGCGCGCTCGGCGATCCGGCTCTCCTTGGACCCGGGCACGAGGTGGTCCACCAGCACGCCGAGCCGCCGCTCCGGCCCGGGACCGAATTCCTCGACGACCTCGGGGAGGTGGTCGACGCCCTCCAGGTACTCCACGACCACGCCCTCCACGCGCAGGTCGTGCCCCCAGACCCGCTCCACGAGCTCGGCGTCGTGCACGCCCTCGACGTAGATCCGGCTCTCCCTGGCGACCCGGGACCGCAGATCCCGTACCGCGATGGAACCGGAGGCGCTGCGCGGCCGCCCGGTGGCCGGTGCCGCCGCGGGGCGCACGACGGTGACGGGCGCGCCGTCGACGAGGAAGGCCGCCGGGGCGAGGTCGAACACCCGGCGCCGGCCCTTGCGGTCCTCCAGCGTGACGGTGCTGCGGTCCCAGGTGACGACCGCGCCGCAGAACCCCTCGTCCGCGGACTCCAGGACGAGCCCGTGCTCGGCGGGGACCGTCGGGACCTGCCCCTTGCGGGGGCGGCGCCAGTCGCCCGCGAGCACGTCCTCGTCGTATCTCTTGCCGGAGTTGGTGCGCACGGGCCCGGATTGTAGCGGTGCGCCGGGGTCGCGTCCCGGATCGGCCGTCGGCGTGTCGCCGAAGGCGCTCCGGGCGCCGGCGACCGCTCCGACCTCGCGTTGTGACCCGGACATGAGAGGATCGGCCGACCGCCGGCGGGGTGGCCGGGCGGCGGACTCGCCCGTGATCTCGGCGGACACCCGCCGCACGTCGTTCACCGGTTGGGGGCCGACTTGGCGGGGCGACATAGAATTAGCACTTAAGACCACGGAGTGCCAGGAGGTGAGCGCGTGCTCGACGACCGGAAACTGGCGGTGCTGCGTGCCATCGTCGAGGACTACGTGTCCACGAACGAGCCCGTGGGATCCAAGACGCTGGTCGACCGGCACAGTCTCGGTGTCTCGCCGGCGACGATCCGCAACGACATGGTCGCCCTCGAAGAGGAGGGCTACATCGCCCAGCCGCACACCAGCGCCGGCCGGGTCCCCACCGACAAGGGCTACCGCCTGTTCGTCGACCGGCTGTCCACGGTCAAGCCGCTGTCGGTGGCGGAGCGCCGCGCGATCGAGACGTTCCTGTCCGGGGCGGTCGACCTCGACGAGATCGTGGCCCGCACCGTGCGGCTGCTGGCCCAGCTGACGCGCCAGGTCGCCATCGTGCAGTACCCCTCGCTCACGCGGTCGTCGGTCCAGCACGTCGAACTCGTGCCGCTGGGCCCGCAGCGCGTGATGATGGTCCTGATCACCGACACCGGCCGCGTGGAGCAGCGGGTCATCGACGGCATGGAGCAGGTCACCGAGTCCTCCGTCGAGAACCTGCGCACTGTGCTGAACCAGGCGCTCGTCGGCAAGTGGCTCAACGACGTCCCCAGGGCGGTGTCGGGCGTGCCGCTCCTGCTGCCCGTCCAGGAGCGCCCGATGGCGGCCTCGGTGCTCTCGGTGCTGCTGGAGAGCCTCGTGGAGAAGCACGAGGAGAAGGTCGTCCTCGGCGGCACCGCGAATCTCGCCGCGATGGGATTCTCCGCTAGCCTGCGTGGCGTACTGGAGGCCTTGGAAGAAAACGTCGTCCTCATCCGTTTGCTGGGGGAGGTGGGCGACCCCTCTATGCTCACGGTGCGCATCGGCGCGGAGAACTCTCACGAGGGGCTGCACACCACCTCGATCGTGTCCGCCGGTTACGGAATCGGCGACCAGTCGCTGGCCAAACTCGGGGTGGTCGGCCCGACCCGAATGGACTACCCAGGAACGATGGGAGCGGTACGCGCAGTGGCAAGATACGTCGGTCAAATCTTGGCGGGGCAGTAAGTGGCCAGAGATTATTACGAGATCCTCGGGGTTCGCCGCGAAGCGACCCAGGACGAGATCAAGAAGGCATACCGCCGGCTCGCGCGAGAACTGCATCCGGACATCAACCCCGATCCTGTCACGCAGGAGCGCTTCAAAGAGGTCACCCAGGCCTACGAGGTCCTCTCCGACGCGGAGAAGCGCCGGATGTTCGACATGGGCGCCGACCCGTTCGCGCCCGGTGGCGGCGGTGCCGGCGGTGCGGGCGGATTCGGCGGTGCGGGCTTCCCGTTCGACGACATCATGAACGCCTTCTTCGGCGGCGGCCAGCCGGGCGGCGGGCGCGGCCCGCGCGACCGGGTCCGCCGGGGACGCAGCATCAAGGTCCGCATCGAAATGGACCTCTCCGAGACCGCGTTCGGCGTCACCAAGGACGTGACGTTCCCCACCGCCGTGCTGTGCGACACCTGCCAGGGCGAGGGCACGGCCAAGGGCAGCCACCGCGAGACCTGCGACATGTGCGCGGGCCGCGGTGAGGTCTCCCAGGTCACGCGCTCCTTCCTGGGGCAGGTCATGACGACCCGCCCCTGCCCGCAGTGCGCCGGCCAGGGCAGCGTCATCAGGAATCCCTGCCCGGACTGCGCCGGCGAGGGCCGCGTGCGCGAGAAGGTCACCCGCAAGGTCCAGATTCCGGCCGGTGTCGAGGACGGCACCCAGATCCAGCTCGCCGGCGAAGGCGAGGTCGGTCCGAACGGCGGGCCGCGCGGCGACATCTTCCTGGAGATCGTGCAGCGCCCGCACCCGATCTTCGAGCGCCGCGGCGACGACCTGCACTGCACCGTCACCGTGCCGATGACGGCCGCCGCGCTGGGCGCCTCGCTGACCATCGAGACGCTCGACGGCAACGAGGAGGTCGACCTGCGGCCGGGGACCAACTCCGGGCACGTCATCACCCTCGACGGCCGGGGCAGCCGGCACCTCAACGAGCCGGGCCGCGGCGACCTGATGATCCACGTCACGGTCGAAACGCCGGGCAAGCTCGACGAGGAGCAGGAGGCCCTGCTGCGCAAGTTCGCGGAGCTGCGCGGGGAGGACCACCCTCCGGGCAGGTTCAGCCCGGGGCACGGCAACTTCTTCTCCCGGCTGCGCGGCGCCTTCAACAGCACCCGCTGACCACGCCGTCCACCGCGGCCGGGTCCCGCCCCGCGGGCGGGGCCCGGCCTTCGCCATGAAAGGGGTCCCGTGACCCGGGTCTCGCCGTTCCCGCGCTCCGCCGATGCCGGAGCCGGTCCCGCAGCGGTCCGGCTCCCGTGACGCCCCCGGTCTTCCTGGCCGAGCCGGGGCAGCTCGACTCCGACCGGGTGGTGCTCTCCGGGCCTGAAGGGCGTCACGCCGCGACGGTCCGCAGACTCACCGAGGGCGAGGTCGTGCACCTGGCCGACGGCGCGGGGACCCGCGCCCGGTGTGTCGTCACCGAGGTGGGCAGGGACACCGTGGTCTGCGCGGTCCAGGAGCGGCACAGCGAGCCGGCGCCAGCGCCGCGCATCACCGTCGTGCAGGCGCTGCCCAAGGGCGACCGCGGCGAGCTGGCCGTGGAGGTCATGACCGAGGCCGGGGTGGACGCGGTCGTGCCGTGGGCGGCCGATCGCTGCGTCACCCGGTGGAGGCCGGAACGGGCCGCCAAATCGCTGCGCAAGTGGCGGGCGACGGCGCGCGAGGCGGCCAAGCAGGCCCGGCGCAGCCGGGTGCCCGAGGTCGCCGAGCTCGCCGGCACACCCGCCGTCGCGGAGCTGCTGTCCGCCGCGGCGCTGGGGATCGTGCTGCACGAGGAGGCCGCCGAGCGGCTGTCCGGCGTCGCGCTGCCGGCCGATCCGGCGCGGACCGAGGGCGGGATCGTCGTGGTCGTCGGGCCCGAGGGCGGCTTCACCGACGCCGAACTCGCGGCGTTCGACGCGGCCGGCGCGGTCCGGGCGCTGCTCGGGCCGACCGTGCTGCGCACCTCCACGGCGGGCGTCGCGGCCCTGGCCGTCCTGCAGGCCCGCTGCGGACGCTGGTAGCCGCCGCGCCCCGTCCGCCATCACCGACGAAGGCGCCGCGCCGCTCGGGCCCTACTGCGTCTGGTCGCTCGTCGAGGGCTGCTCCTCGCCGCCGTCCGTGGGCTCGGGCTCGGGTTCGGGGGTGTCCTCCGGGTCCGGGGCGGAGTCGTCGCCGTCCCCGTCGCCGCGGCCGCCGTCGTCCCCGTCGCCGGTCTGGTCGTCGTCGCCGGGGGACGGGGCTCCCGGATCGGTCGGATCGGGCGAGGGCGCGCACGACTCCGCGGGGGCGGCCTCCTCCTCGGACTCCTCGAGGGTCCGGGCTTCGCCCGGCGTCGGGTCCTGCTGCGGGGGCGTGCACGCCGTCGTCATGCCCGCGGCATCGTCGGAACCGCTGGGGCCGGGCTCGGGGGAGGGGGATTGGGCGCCCTCCCGGCTCGGCCGGTCCCGCTCCTGGTCGGTCTCGGTCTCCGGGGCGACGGGACCGTCGAAGGTGTCGTCGGCGTGGTCGCCGTTGGATCCGGTCTCCTGCGACTCCGACGCGGCGGTCATGGAGTCGGGCAGCACCTGGTCGCGGATCTGCGGGGTGCCCAGCAGGACGGAGCCGACGATCAGCGCCGCCGCCGCGACGGCGACGGCGGGACGCAGCCAGGTCAACCCGAACCAGGGCATCCGGTTGCGCTCCGTGCGCGTGCGGATGCGGTCCAGCGCGTCGGGCGACGGCTGCACCGAGTCGGCCTCGGCGCTCATGGCGGCGCGCAGCCGTTCCTCGAAGCGGTCGTCGAATGGTTCGGTCATGTCGTCTGCTCCAGAACCGAGCGGAGCGCGGAGATCCCGCGCGCCGTGTGGCTCTTGACTGCGCCGCGGCTGATCCCCATTGCGTCGGCGATCTGAGCCTCGGAGAAATCCCCGTAGTACCGCAGCACGATGGCTTCCCGCTGTCGTGTGGGGAGTGTACGCAACGCCTCGATGACGGCGGCGCGCTCCAGCTCGCCCAGGGCGCCGTGCTCGGCGCTGGGGGCGTCGGGGAGCGCCTTGGGTGCGTGCTTCTCCACCACGGCGCGGTGGCGCAGGACCGAGCGCGCCCGGTTGACCACCGACTGGCGCAGGTAGGAGAGCGCCTTGTTGGGATCCCTCAGCCGCCGCCAGGCCCCGTGCATCGCGACGAAGGCGTCCTGCACGACTTCTTCGGCGGTCGCGAAGTCACGGACGAGGAGTGTGGCGAGCCGCACCAGGGGCCGGTAGTGCGCGGCGTAAAGCTGCGTCACCGCCTGGTCGGCGTCCCACTCGACCGTCACCGTCGCCGCGGAGGCACCCGCCACCATGGTTTCAGTCACGTCGGTAGGACGCGCGCCCTTGTCGCCGGGTTTACGAAAGGGCATACCGTTCTTCTCGCTCAGCTCGGCTGTCCGACGATTCATCCGGGAGAAAGCCACCGCGACCTCCTCCAGTGCGTGTGCCACCCCATGGCGTCCGCCGTGCGGCGCGGTCCTCCCCCGAAAACGGGATCGCGTGGGAGAAGTCACGCAAACTCCCACAATAGACCGCATCGCCGAGATCTTTCGGCCCCCGAAGGGTAAAGCCCTTCCAACGGCGGCGCCCGGAAAACCTCACGAGCGGGCCACCGGGCGAAAGCGGTCGCCCCTTCCCACCGTAGAAGAAAGCCCTTCCTGAGCACACCCGGAAACCGCAACTTCGCCCCCGGGTTTCCCGGGAGACGACACCAGGTCTCTGGGGCATCATGGTGGGAGGTCCACACTGAAGCGCGCGATGGAGGAATGCCGGTGGCCGTCAGCGAACCCGACTGCCTGTTCTGCAAGATCGCCGCGGGGAAGGTGCCCGCCGACATCGTCCGCGAGGGGGAGCGCACGCTCGCCTTCCGCGACATCAACCCGCAGGCCCCCGTCCACGTGCTGATCATCCCGCGCGACCACTACCCCACCGCCGCGGCCGCCGGCGCGGCCGGGGAGGGCCTGCTCGACGAGATCGCCCGCGAGGCCCATGAGATCGCCGAGGCCGGCGGCGTCGCCGAGGGCGGCTACCGGCTGGTGTTCAACACCGGGGCCGACGCAGGCCAGACGGTGTTCCATCTGCACGGGCACGTGCTCGGCGGGCGCGGATTGGAGTGGCCTCCGGGGTAGAGCGGGCGGGGGTGCGCTCGGGGGTCGAAGGGGGTCGCCCCCTGGGAGGCGCCGCATCTGCACGGGCACGTGCTCGGCGGGCGCGGATTGGAGTGGCCTCCGGGGTAGAGCGGGCGGGGATGCGCTCGGGGGTCGAAGGGGGTCGCCCCTGGGAGGCGCCGCACCTGTGCGGGCCCGAAAAGTCCTCGGGTCGACCAGGGCCGACTTGATAGAATCTGCACAGTCAACGCTGTACTCGTGATTACCTTCAGACCGCGAAAGGCAGGGACGTTACGGCCGCAAGGCCACATCATGGTCGAGTCAACGCAACCAAGCACTCAGGTCAAGATCGTCGTGCCGGAAGAGCACATGATGGTCAACCTGCTGGGTTCCGGCGACGAGCTGCTGCGCGTCGTCGAGCGCTCCTTCGACAGCGACATCCACGTGCGGGGCAACGAGGTCACCATCAGCGGCCGCCCCGAGGAGAACGCCCTGGTCGTCCGGCTCGTCGAAGAGCTGCTCGAGCTCGTCAAGAACGGCACCCACGTCACTCCCGACGTCATCGACCGCGCTCTGGGCATGCTGCGCGCCCCCAGCGGTGACGGCGAGCGCCCGGCCGACGTGCTGACGATGAACATCCTGTCGTCGCGCGGCCGCACCATCCGTCCCAAGACACTGAACCAGAAGCACTACGTCGACGCGATCGACCGGCACACCGTGGTCTTCGGGATCGGTCCGGCCGGCACCGGCAAGACCTACCTGGCGATGGCCAAGGCGGTCAAGGCGCTGCAGGCCAAGGAGGTCAACCGGATCATCCTGACCCGGCCGGCCGTCGAGGCGGGGGAGCGGCTCGGCTTCCTGCCGGGCACGCTCTACGAGAAGATCGACCCCTACCTGCGCCCGCTCTACGACGCGCTGCACGACATGCTCGACCCCGACTCCATCCCCAAGCTCATGTCGGCGGGGACGATCGAGGTCGCGCCGCTGGCCTACATGCGCGGCCGCACCCTCAACGACTCCTTCATCATCCTCGACGAGGCCCAGAACACCTCGCCGGAGCAGATGAAGATGTTCCTGACCCGCCTCGGTTTCGGTTCCAAGATCGTGGTCACAGGTGACGTCACGCAGGTGGACCTGCCCGGGGGCCAGGCCAGCGGCCTGGGCACCATCGAGCGCATCCTCGACGGGGTCTCCGACATCGGTTTCTGCAGGCTGGACAGCAAGGACGTCGTCCGGCACAAGCTGGTCAGCGCGATCGTCGACGCCTACGGGCGCTACGACAACGAGCAGAACAGGCAGCACAACGGCGCGCGGAGCCGGCCGTCCCCGGCCCGTTCCAACGGCTCGGCCGGCAGCGCAGGATGACCGGCGCGGCCGGTACCGAACAACAGATGAGGCGCGCTTAGCAATGAGTATCGACGTCGCGAACGAGTCCGGCGTCTCCGCGGACGAGATGCGGCTGGCCCGGCTGGCCCGCTTCGTGCTCGACGCCATGCGGATCCACCCGCTGGCGGAGCTGTCCATCGTGCTCGTCGACGAGGAGCCGATGACCGAGCTGCACGTGCGGTGGATGGACGAGCCCGGGCCGACCGACGTGCTGTCGTTCCCCATGGACGAGCTGCGCCCCGGGGGCCCGGGGCGCACCTCCGACCCCGGCATGCTCGGTGACGTGATCATCTGTCCGCAGGTGGCCGCCCGGCAGGCCGAGAAGGCGGGGCACGGCGAGCAGGACGAGATCGACCTGCTGTGCACGCACGGCATCCTGCACCTGCTCGGCTACGACCACGCCGAGCCGGACGAGCACAAGGAGATGTTCGGGCTCCAGGGCGAACTGCTCGCCGCATGGCGGCACGACCTGGAGAAGGAGCCCCGACCGGCTGACGACAGGGAAGACACGGCCCGATGAGCTCCGACCATGCCGGTTTAGCCGGTTCGATCCCGGCTCCGTTCGCCATGGACCCGCTGTTCGTCAGCGGTCGGGAGGCCGCGGAACTGGGGATCGCGTTCGGCTGCGCGGTCCTGCTCTCCCTGTTCGCCGCCTTCTTCGTGAGCGCGGAGGTCGCGCTGACCCGGGCCTCGCGCACGGGCGTGGCCGAGCTCATCGGCCGCGGCGAGCAGCGCTGGGTGCGTCGCCTGGAGGTCATCGCCGCCGATCCCGCCCGCTACCTCAACATGGTCCTGCTGCTGCGGGTCACCTGCGAGGTGCTGGCGGCGCTGGCCCTGGTGGTCGGGCTCATCGACTGGCTCGGCTTCGGCTGGCCGGCGGTCCTACTGGCCGCGGCCGTGATGATCCCGGTCAACTACGTGCTGATCGGCGTCACCCCGCGCATCCTCGGCCGGCAGTTCCCCGCCGCGGTCGCGATGGCCAGTACCACCATCGTCCACGCGGTGACGCTGGTGCTCGGGCCGCTGGCCCAACTGCTGGTCCTGCTCGGCCAGGCGTTCACGCCGCGCGCCAAGGGCGACCGGGAGGGGCCGTTCACCAGTGAGGACGAGCTGCGCTACCTCGTCGACCTCGCCGAGCAGGGGCACGCGATCCACCCCGAAGAGCGTCAGATGATCCACTCGGTGTTCAAGCTCGACGACACCTCGGTGCGCGAGGTCATGGTCCCGCGCACCGACATCGTGTTCATCGACCACGGCGCCGGTGTCGACGACGCGCTCTCCATAGCGCTGCGCAGCGGCTTCTCCCGGATTCCGGTCGCGGGGGAGGACGAGGACGACGTCGTGGGCATCGTCTACCTCAAGGATGTCGTGGCCAGGCTGCGCGACGAGTGGACGGCCAGGACGGCCGAGGACGGCGGGAGCGAGGCGCCCGACGAGAACCGCACGGTCCGCGACATCATGCGCGCGGCGACCTACGTCCCCGACTCCAAGCCCATCGACGAGCTGCTGCGGGACATGCAGCGGCAGCGGATCCACGTGGCCGTCGTGATCGACGAGTACGGCGGCACCGCCGGCCTGGTGACCATCGAGGACATCGTGGAGGAGATCGTCGGCGAGATCACCGACGAGTACGACGACGAGGTGCCGCCGATCGAGCGCCTCGGCGACCACCGGGCGCGCGTGACCGCGCGGCTGCCGCTGGGCGAGCTCGCCGAGCTGTTCGACGTGGAGATCGACGTCACCGACGTCGAGACCGTCGGCGGCCTGCTGGCCTACGCGCTGGGCCGCGTGCCGATCACCGGCTCCCAGGCCTGCTACGCCGGTCTCCGGCTCACCGCCGAGGACCCTTCGGGCCGCCGCAACCAGACCGCGACGGTCCTGGTGGAGAAGGCGCCGGTCCAGGCGGAGCAGCACGACTCCGGCCGGATCCAGTCCTGACCGCGCCGACCGCCACCGCAACCAGCCAAGGAGAGAACCGACGTGACCGACCCGACCCCGCGGATCGAGGACATCGATCACGAGGACGCCAAGCTCATCACGCTGGCCCGTTCCTCGCGAGCGCGCAACGCCGCGGCCGAAGGCGCCGCGGTGCGCGATGAGACCGGTCGCACCTACGTCGCCACCACCGTGGCGCTGAGCGCTCTGGAGCTGACCGCGCTGCAGGCCGCCGTGGCCGCCGCAGTCTCCAGCGGTGCGACCGCGCTGGAGGCGGCCGTCGTCGTCACCGAGGCCGACCGGCCGGCGGCGGCCGACCTCGCCGCGGCCCGTGAGCTCAAGACCGGCGTCGTGCTGCTCGCGGCGCCCGACGGCACGCCCACGAGCATCGCGCGCGACTGACGTTCCCCCGCCGATCCCGCCCTCATCGGCGCCGTTCCGTCCGGTTCGGGCCGGGGAGGGGCGGGGCCGGCGCCGAAGACATGGACTATGGACTGATGGACGACCTCGATCTCGAGAAGCTGCGGGTGCCGCTGCCGATGCCCTCCTACCCGGAGGGCTTCCGCAGCGGGTTCGCCTGCTTCGTCGGACGTCCCAATGTGGGCAAGTCGACGCTGATGAACGCGCTGGTGGGGCAGAAGGTGGCGATCACCAGCAACCGCCCCCAGACCACGCGGCGCACCGTGCGGGGCATCGTGCACCGCGAGGACGCCCAGTTGATCATCGTCGACACCCCGGGGCTGCACAAACCGCGCACGCTTCTGGGAGAGCGGCTGGACAGCCTGGTGCGCTCCACGCTGGTCGAGGTCGACGTGATCGGGTTCTGCGTCCCGGCGAACGAGCCCATCGGGCGCGGCGACACCTACATCGCCCGCGAGCTCGCCGCGCAGAAGGACACCCCGGTCGTCGCGATCGTCACCAAGACCGACACCGCGGATCGCGAGCAGGTGACCGAGCAGCTGCTGGCGGTCTCCCGGTTGGGCGAGTGGGCCGACATCGTGCCGGTCTCGGCGAACGGGGACTACCAGCTCGACACCGTCGCCGATGTGCTCTGCGGCCACCTGCCCGAGGGGCCGCCGCTCTACCCCGACGGCGACCTCACCGACGAGCCCGACGAGATGCTGGTCGCCGAGCTCATCCGGGAGGCGTCGCTGGAGGGCGTGCGCGACGAGCTTCCGCACTCGATCGCCGTGGTGGTCGAGGAGATGGCCCAGCGGGGGGACGCCGCGCCGGGCAGGGAGCTCATCGACATCTACGCCTCGCTCTACGTGGAGCGCCCCAGCCAGAAGGCCATCGTGATCGGCGCCAAGGGCGCCCGGCTGCGCGACGTCGGCTCCCGCGCCCGCAAGCAGATCGAGGCGCTGCTGGGCAGCCGGGTCTATCTGGACCTGCGGGTGCGGGTGGCCAAGGACTGGCAGCGCGACCCCAAGCAGCTCCGCAGGCTCGGCTTCGACCAGCAGGTCTGACCGGGGCGCCCGCACCGCCGATGCGCCGAGCCCGTCACCGCCGATCTCGGGGTGAGCTCCAGCCTCGGCCCGAAGACGGAAGTGACGCACGGGACGTCCGGGGGCGCAGATCGACACCGTGGTTTCGGTCTGGCACACAGAGCGGAGGCGGGGATGACGCGGCGCCGGGGCGATCCCTTGATGGGCCTTCGGCCACGCGCGAGGATCGCCCAGTCACCGCGGACTTATGTCCTGCGGCGGTCCTCGCGCTAGTTCTGGTGGTTGAGGTCGCCGGCCAGACTGACCGCCGTGCGCTGCACGATCGGTGCGGCCTGTTCCACGAACTCCCAGCTCATCCGCGACTCGGGGCCCGAGATGGACACCGCCATCATGGCGGGGCCGCCGAGCACCGGAACGGCCAGGCAGCGCACGCCGATCTCCTGCTCGCCGTCGTCGATGGCGTAGCCCTGCTCGCGGATGCGCGCCAGTTCCGCGGCGAAGGAGTCCGGGGTGGTGAGCGTGCGGTCGGTGGCGGCCGGCATGCCGGTGCGGCGCACGGTCGCCAGGGCCTCGTTCTCGGGCAGCTGGGCCAGCAGCGCCTTGCCCACGCCGGCGGAGTGCGGCAGCACCCGCCGGCCGACCTCGGTGAACATCCGCATGGCGTGCGGTGAGGGGACCTGGGCGACGTAGACCACCTTGTCGCCGTCGAGCATGGCGAGGTTCGCGGTCTCGCCGAGGTCGTCCACGAGCTGGGCCAGGTGCGGGCGCGCCCACGTGCCGAGCATCCGCGACGCGCTCTCGCCCAGCCCGATCAGCCGGGGGCCCAGGGCGTAGCGGCGGGAGGGGAGCTGGCGGACGTAGCCGTTGCCCAGCAGTGTGCGGATGATCCGGTGGATGGTGGGCAGGGGCAGGCCGGAGGAGCTCGCGAGCTGGCTCAGCGAGATCTCCCCTCCGGCGTCGGCCATGATCTCGAGCAGGGCGAACGCCCGGTCGAGGGACTGCACGCCGCCGGGCCGTCCTCGGTTCTCCGGTTCCGCGGCGATGTCGTCAGCGCCGGTGCTTCCGACCGCTGTCTGTGACGTTGCCAAAGGTCCAACTCCCATCACGTGACCGCTCCGACTGATCGCTCCGGTCGGCGGTCACCGAAGTTCGGAGTTCTCATTCTGCGATACGAAAAGCCGCTGTCGCCAACCGTATCCGGACCGACCTCTCGGCCCGGGCTCCGCGCGTCCCCGTTCTCCGGCTCCTCGTGTCCCGCCTCTGCCGCTCCTCTCTGCCACTCCCCCTTGCCTGTTCCGGATTGTAGAAGTTAGTGTCCGCTATATAAAAGTTTTCTGGTCGAGTTTTTCGGTGATCCCGCGATCTCCGCCTCGAACCGGATCGGAACGGAAAGGGTTGCCAGTGGGTGTGCAGGAATCCTCGGACGCCGGGACCGGCGTGGCCGGAAGCGGCCTGACGGAGTTGGCCGACGCCCTGGACGCGCGGCTCGCCGATGCGGACGCCCGGTTGCTTCGGCAGTACCCCGGCGACCGGGGGCTGCGCCAGCCGGTCCACACCGTCTACGTCCCCGCCGACCAGGTCCACCGGGGCATCGCCGGGGAGTGGGGCGAGCGGGCGGTCCGGTCGGTGAAGGAGTTCGCCGGAGACGCGGCGACGCTGGCCGCCGCCACCGGGCTGGAGGAGGCCGCGGTGGCCGAGTGCCTCCCGCGGGTGCTGGACAAGCTGCGCCGCGAACCCGTCGAGGACCTGCGCATCGACCTGGAGGACGGCTACAGCGGGCGGTCCGACGCGCAGGAGGACGCGGATCTCGTCTCGGCGACCGAGGCACTGTGCGCCGACCTCGCCGACGGCGTCGCGCCGCCCTACTTCGGCATCCGGATGAAGGGCATGGAGGCAGCCGGTCGGCGCCGCGGCCTGCGCAGCCTCACCATGTTCCTCGAAATCCTCCTGGAGCGGGCCGGCGCCGTCCCGGAGGGCCTCGTCCTCACGCTGCCCAAGATCACCTCCGTGCAGCAGGTCGAGGCGATGGTCTGGGTCACCGAGCAGTTGGAGCGGCGGCTGGGCCTGGCCGACGGCGCGCTGGAGTTCGAGCTCCAGATCGAGACGCCGCAGTCGGTCATGGCCCCTGACGGCACCGCCGCGGTCGCGCAGATGATGCGCGCGGGTGCGGGCCGGGTCACCGCCCTGCACTACGGGACCTACGACTACAGCGCGGCCTGCGGGGTCACCGCGGCCTTCCAGAGCATGGCGCACCCGGTGGCCGACCACGCCAAGGCCGTCATGCAACTGGCCGCGGCCGGAACCGGGGTGTGGCTGTCCGACGGCTCCACCAACGTGCTGCCGGTCGGCTCGGCCGAGCAGGTGCACGAGGCGTGGGGACTGCACGCCCGGCTCGTGCGCCGCTCCCTGGAGCGCGCCTACTACCAGGGTTGGGACCTGCACCCGCACCAGTTGCCGACCCGCTACCTGGCCACCTACGCCTTCTACCGCGAGGCGTTCGCCCCCGCGGCCGCGCGGCTGAAGGCCTACCTCGCCGCGGCGGGCGGCGCGGTCATGGACGAGCCCGCGACCGCCCAGGCGCTGGCCTCGGCGCTGGTGCGCGGCCGCCACTGCGGCGCGCTCGACGACGCCGAGGTCGCCGAGGCCACGGGCGTGGAGTGGGCGGTCCTGGAGGGCTTCGCCAACCGCAGAGTCGGATAGGGGCGCCGACCGCCCCCGGCGCCGGAGCCCGCGCACGCGGCTCGGCGCCGACGGCGGTCTCCGGGCAGGCCGGAGCGGGGGTTTCCGGGAGGAACCCCTTGCTTCAAGTCAACCCGGCCGGGCGGGGGTCCGCCATCTCCGCCCGGCCGGGTGTGGACGACGAGAGTGAATCGAGAGAGATGACGGAGCAGGTTTTCGATCTTGTGCTGCGCGCCCGGCGCGCCATCACGCCCGAGGGGGAGCGCGGCGTCAGCGTGGCGGTGCGCGAGGGGCGCATCGCCGAGATCGCCGACCACGGTGCGCGCCTCGACGCGGCGCGCACCGTGGAGCTCAGCGACGACGAGGTGCTGCTGCCGGGCCTGGTGGACAGCCACGTGCACGTCAACGAGCCCGGCCGCACCGAATGGGAGGGGTTCGCCAGCGCCACCCGCGCGGCCGCGGCCGGCGGCGTGACCACCATCGTGGACATGCCGCTGAACAGCGTGCCGCCCACCACGACGGTCAAGGGGCTGGCGGCCAAGCGCGACGCCGCGCGCGACCAGGTCGCCGTCGACGTCGGCTTCTGGGGCGGCGCCGTACCCGAGAACAGCCGCCCCGGCACGACCGGGGAGCTCAAGGCGCTGCACGACGAGGGCGTCCAGGGCTTCAAGGCGTTCCTCTCGCCCTCGGGCGTCGAGGAGTTCGGCCACCTGGCGCCCGATGAGTTCGGCACCGCCGCCGCGGCCATCGGCGCCTTCGGCGGGCTGATCATCGTGCACGCCGAGGACCCCGGCGTGCTCGACGGCGCGCCGGCGGCCCGGGGCCGCGAGTACGCGTCGTTCCTCGCCTCGCGTCCGGACGAAGCGGAGCACGCGGCGATCGCCCTGGTGATCGAGACGGCGCGGCGCACCGGGACCCGGTCGCACATCCTGCACCTGTCCAGCGCCACGGCGCTGCCCCTGATCGCCGAGGCCAAGGCCGACGGGGTCCCGCTCACGGTGGAGACCTGCCCGCACTACCTGACGATCGTCGCGGAGCAGGTCCCGGCGGGCGCCACGCAGTTCAAGTGCTGCCCGCCGATCCGCGGCGAGGCCAACCGCGCCGCCCTGTGGCAGGCGCTGGCCGACGGGCTCATCGACTGCGTGGTCAGCGACCACTCGCCCAGCACGCCGGACCTCAAGACCCTCGACACCGGTGACTTCGGGACCGCGTGGGGCGGGGTGTCCGGGCTGCAGGTGGGGTTCTCCGCCGTCTGGACCGAGGCCGCGGCCCGGGGCTTCACCCTGGCCGACATGGTGCGCTGGATGTCGCGCCGCCCGGCCGAGATCGCCGGCGTCGCGGGCAAGGGCGGCCTGGTCGCCGGCAACGACGCCGACTTCGCGGTCGTGGCTCCGGAGGAGACCGTCCGCGTCGACGTCGCGGCGCTGCAGCACAGGAACCGGGTGAGCGCCTACGACGGCCTCGAGCTCAAGGGCGCCGTCCGCCGGACCTGGCTGCGCGGCGAGCCGGTCGACCCCGCCCACCCCGGGGGCCGCCTGCTGCGCCGCTCCTCCTGACGCCAGCGGGAGCGCCGGGGTGCGGTCGGTCCGGTGGCCAAGGGCCTGCCGTGCGGCCTTGTTCGCTGCCGGGCGGCGGGCGTCCTGGGAAGCGGCACCAAGGGCGGCAGTGGACCCGGGCGGGCGCACAAGGTGTCCGTTCTGCGGTGCTTCTCCGAAAATGCGCGCGGGCCCGCTGCGCCGCCGGCGCTACGCGCACTGCGGCAGCCGACCCCTGTGGCCACCCGTTCAAGGGGCGACTGCGGGGAGGCGAAGCGCCCCGGGCGCGCCACATGCGCCCGGGGCGTGCATCTTCGATGGGACCCTCAGTCGTGCCGGGGTGCGAGGCGGTCGTCGCTCTCGGCGCCGGCCGGCGCGTCCTCCCCGGAGGGTGCCTGGACGGGCACCTGCGGGGACTCCTCCTCCCGGGGGGCGGAGCCGGGTTCGGCCGCGGATTCGGGGTAGTCGCGGTCCAGGGTGGGCGCCGCGGCGAAGACCGACGGCCCCTCCTCGTAGCGCCCGCCGCCGATGATGTTGAAGCAGATGTTGAGCACGATCGCGACGATCGCGGCGCCGACGATGCCGGAGTGCAGGATCAGCGCGAGCCAGTCGGGGAAGCCGTCGTAGAAGGCCGGCACGGCCAGCGGGATGATCCCGAAGCCCAGCGACGTGGCGACGATGATCAGGTTGAGGTTGTCGTCGAAGTCGACCTTGCCCAGGGTGCGGATGCCGCTGGCCGCGACGGTGCCGAAGAGCACCAGGCCCGCGCCGCCGAGCACCGGCATCGGGATCGCGGCGACGAGTCGGCCCAGGACGGGGAAGAGGCCCAGGACGATGAGCATCCCCGCGCCCGTGGCCACGACGTAGCGGCTCTTGACCCTGGTCAGCGCGATCAGGCCGATGTTCTGCGCGAACGAGCTCCCCGGCGTGCTGTTGAAGATCGGGCCGACGATGGAGGCGCTCACGTCGGCGCGCAGTCCGGCGGCGATGCGCTTGCTGTCGACCTTGGTGCCGATGATCTCGCCGACGGCGATGATGTGCGAGGCGCCCTCGGTGAGGACCACCAGCATGACCACGCACATCGTCAGGATCGCCGCGGTCTCGAATTGGAAGCCGCCGAAGTGCAGCGGGGAGCCGACCGAGAACACCGCGCCCGCGCCGATCTGGCTGAAGTCGGCCTTGCCGAACGGGATGGCCAGCAGGGTGCCGGCGATCAGACCCAGCAGGATCGAGATGCGGCTGAGCAGGCCGGGCAGCACCCGGGAGAAGAGCAGCACCAAGGCGAGGGTGGCGCCGGCCAGCCCGAGGTCGCCCAGGGCCGGTACGCCGCCCTCGGCGCCGTTGATCACCCATCCGGCGGCGACCGGCATCAGCGACAGGCCGATGACGGTGATCAGGCTGCCCGTCACCACCGGCGGGAAGAAGCGGATGAGCTGACCGAAGAACGGGGTCAGCAGGAAGGCGAAGACCCCGCCGACGAGGGAGGCGCCGAACACCACCGGCATTCCCTGGTCGGTCGCGATGGCGGTCATGGCGCTGACCGGGACGAACGACGATCCCACGACGATGGGCATCTGCGCGCCGACGCGCAGGACGCCGATCGTCTGCAGCAGGGTCGCGATGCCGGCGACCAGCAGGGCGCCGCTGACCAGGACGCCGAGGTCGCCCCCGTCCAGTCCGGCGGCGGCGCCGATGACCAGGGCGGGGGCGACGGCGCCGGCGTACATGGTGAGGATGTGCTGCAGCCCGTAGAGCAGCAGCAGTTTCGGGGGGAGCTTCTCGTCCTCCGGACGGCTCGCAGCGTTGTCGGTGGCGTCTGTTGTGGCCGAGGCACTGTTCGCGCTCTTGCGGAATCTCATGGCCAGTTTCCAGCCCCTTGAGGTCATGGCCGGCTCGCGGCGGTACTCACTCCCGATCGCGGTCGGCCGTCCGTGTTGTGTCGGGTGCGGTCCCTTCCGCGTATCGGGACCGCTGCGGCCGTCAGCCGTACGGTGCTGACGGTCCGCCCGGGCCGGCTGCCGCGTCCCGGGCGGAGGTCGTGAGGTGGGTGACCGGCGGCGGCGCGGTCAGGGGTCGGTCGCGCCGCCGGAGGCGGTACCGGCGGGAGCGAGGCGGCGGGCGCCGGCGCATGGCGGAGCGGGCGCCCGCGGTGCTCGTGGAGCGTCCGTTTCTCAGATGAAGCCCGGAACGGTCTCCCAGGCCCGGCCGGGCTCGGGGGCGTCGTCGCGCAGGACGGTCGCCTCGATCTTGCCGTAGGGCCGGTCGGCCGCGAAGAAGACCTCGTTGGGGTTGTCCAGGTCGAACGGGGAGAGGTCCACCAGGAAGTGGTGGTTGTTCGGCATCGAGAACCTGACCTCGGCCACCTCGGGGTGGGCCTCCAGTACGGCCTCGCCCATCCGGTACAGCGTCTGCTGCAGCGCGAGGCTGTGGGTCTCGGCGAAGGCCTCCAGCATGATCGAGGTGATGGAGGCGTAGGTCTTGTCCCAGTCGAGGTCGGTGCCGATGTAGCGCCAGCGGGCCTTGACGTCGGTGGCCAGGATCCGGTCCGTGGTCTCCTTCAGCGTGGTGTACTCGGTCTTGGGGTAGCCGTGGAACTCCGAGCCGGTCGACTTCAGGACGGTCAGGCCCTCGAAGCCGGAGACGACCCACTCCCGGTCGCCGTCCTTGGTGACGACGGTGGTGCGGGTCTCCCCGCCCCGGCGGACGAAGGAGTGGTCGTGCGGGCCCGCGGCGGTGTCGATCCGGTTCCAGGAGTACTCCTCGATCTCCTGGCGGGCGCCGTGTACCTGGTCGAAGGTGTCGACGTGGTACCGGGCCAGGCGCAGCGCGAAGTCCTCGATCGCGCCGACGCCGTACCTCCTGGCGAACGCGTAGACGGTGTTCTTCTGGGTGTCGGTCGCCACGCAGTTGCCGTTGTCGCCCTCGGTGTGCACCGCTTCGAAGTCGCCGCGCAGCTGGGAGGTGACGTTCACGTCCTTGATGGTGTGGACGTCGCTGTCGCGGTTGATGCGGACCAGGCGCACCTCGGCCTTGCCGTACTGGTTGTCTCCGAGACGGATCGCCATTTCGGGTCAACTCCTTGGGTGGTGAACGGTTCTGTCGGTACTGCGGAGTTTTCCGCCCGGGGCCGGACCTGACGGCCCGGACGGGTGCGCCCGAGGGAGGACCGCTGACAGCGGAAGGACCTATCACGCACTCGGTGGTGGAGCCGGAGAGGGCTAGCTGCCCCGGTAGGTGGAGAAGGCGAACGGGCTGAGCAGCAGCGGCACGTGGTAGTGCGCGTCCTCGTCCGCGATCTCGAAGACCACGGTGACCTCGGGGTAGAAGCCCCGCTGGCCGGTGCGTTCGAAGTAGTCCGCCGTGTCGAAGGTGACGCGGTAGACCCCGGCGGACAGCCGTTCGGGGCCGAGGTCGGGGACGCGCCCGTCGTCGTTGGTGGTACCGCTCGCCACCGGCCTCCACGAGGCCTTTTCGGCGCCGGCGGCCTCCAGGACCACGGGGACCCCTGCGGCCGGCCGCCCGAGGGCGGCGTCCAGGACGTGCGTCGTCACGTGGCTGGGTGTCGTCATGACGCGTCGAGCACCTTTCCAACGCGCAGCAGCGCGATCTTGCGGAGTTCCTCGGCGACGATCCGGGCCTCGGTGCCCGGGTCGTTGTCCAGCCGGCCCCTGAGGTCGGCCAGCAGCTCCTCGCTGGAGCGGCCGCTCGCGCACACCAGGTAGATCTGTCCGAAGCGGCGCTCGTACTCGGCGTTGCCGGCGCGCATGGCCTCCTGGACCTCGTCCTGCGCGCTGTCCATCCCGGCCTGCTCGCCGCGCGACCAGGCGGCCTCGGTGCCCCTGCCCCGCGCGCGCTCGCCGATCCGCGGGTGGCGCGCCAGGGCTTCGGCCACCTCCGCGTCGGTGATCTCGCGGGCGCGGGCGTCGGCGGCGTCGAGCAGTTCCCGCCGGGTGCCGAAGGGGCGCCCGCTCTCCAGGGCGTTCACCCAGCGGTCGATGTCGAGGCACTGGGTGAACTCGGTGCGGAACGCTTCGGCGTCCAGCGCGTTGATCCGCGCGAGCCCGGAATCGGTGACCGCTCCGGCGCGGGTGCTGTCGGACATGTGCTCTCCAGACGGGCGGTGTCCCCGGGATCGGCGGGCGCGCGTCCCCGGTCCCGGACGGGGCCGTCGGGAGGTGGCTGTGCGGCCCGTGCCAATGGGCGGCGTCCGCGTTTTCGCGGAGTATCCCTGCGGGACAACCGAATTTCGTAGTGCAGAAACTTGGTTTTGTATTACGGACTGTAGACCGGCGGCTCGGTTGCCTGTCAACACCCTCGGCGGGATGAATTCACATCGGGTCGGCCCGGTGCGCATCCGTCGAGGAGAAGGATTCCCGGGTCCGCCTCCCCGCACTCGCGGGGCCCCGCCCCGCGCGCCGGTGGCCGATGCGGATCCGCCGATGGCCCGGGTCCGGTGGGGGCGGGCCGGACGAGATCCGACGGAGCGGTTGACAAGCTCGGCGACCGGGCGCAAACTCGGAGCTGATTCCTTCAAGTGAAAAGTAGATTCCACATTGAGAAATCTTCCCGTGTCGGGGGTGCGATCGCCCGACGCGACGGGGAGGAAGGAGGCGGGTCCATGGGCCACTCACTGCGCTACACGGTGAACTGCTCGCTGCTCTTCACCGAGCTGCCCCTGCTCGAACGCCCGGCCGCGGCGCGCGCCGCCGGATTCGACGCCGTCGAGTTCTGGTGGCCGTTCACCCGCCCGGTCCCCGACGACGCCGATGTCGACGCCTTCGTCCGGGCCGTCACCGACGCCGGGGTCGAGCTCAGCGGCCTGAACTTCTTCGCCGGCGACATGCCGGCCGGTGACCGCGGCGTGCTGTCCTCGCCGTCGCGGGCGGGAGAGTTCCGCGACAACATCGACGTCGTCGTCGAGATCGGCCGCCGCCTGGGGACCAAGGGCTTCAACGCCCTCTACGGCCTGCGCGAGGAGGGCGTCGACCCGGCCGAATCCGACCGGGTGGCGCTGGAGAGCATCACCGCGGCAGCGAAGGCGGTCGACGCCATCGGCGGCACCGTCCTGATCGAACCGGTCAGCGGCGCGTCCGGCTACCCGCTCACGACCGCGGCCGAGGGCCTGGAGATCGTGGCCGCGGCCAGGCGCAACGGCGCCGACAACGTCGCGCTGCTCGCCGACTTCTTCCACCTGGCGGTCAACGGCGACGACGTCGCCGCGGTGGTCGAGCGGCACGCCGCGGAGTTCGGCCACATCCAGATCGCCGACGCCCCCGGCCGCGGCGAGCCCGGAACCGGCGGGCTGCCGCTGCCCGAGCTCCTGGCCGCGGCCCAGTCCAAGGGATACGCGGGCTACGTGGGCCTGGAGTACAAGCCGACCGTGCCCACCACCGAGAGCTTCGGCTGGATCGGGCGCTGAGCCCGACCGCCGCAACAGCAACCAGGAAAGGACGTTCAATGACCCAGGTGCGCAGCATCGCCTTCGTCGGCCTCGGCATCATGGGCCTGCCCATGGCGATCAACCTCGTCAAGGCCGGCTTCGAGGTCACCGGCTACACCCTCGAAGCCGAAAGGACCCAGCGGCTGGCCGCCGAGGGCGGCAAGGCCGCGGGCTCCATCGCCGAGGCGGTCGGCGGCGCCGACGCCGTCATCACGATGGTCCCCGACTCCCCGGACGTCGAGGCCGTTCTCCTCGGCGAGGACGGCGTGTTCGCCAACGCGGCGTCCGGGGCCCTCGTCATCGACATGAGCACCATCCGCCCCGACGTCGCCCGCACGGTCTCCGAAGAGGGCGCGAAGCGCGGCTTCCGGGTCCTCGACGCCCCGGTCAGCGGCGGCGAGGCCGGTGCCGTCGAGGCGAAGCTGTCCATCATGGTCGGCGGCGACACGGCCGACTTCGCGACCGCCAGGCCGGTCTTCGACGTGCTCGGCACGACCCCGGTGCACGTCGGCCCCTCGGGCGCCGGCCAGACGGTGAAGGCGGCCAACCAGCTCATCGTGGCGGGCAACATCCAGCTCGTCGCCGAGGCGCTGGTCTTCCTTGAGGCGCACGGCGTCGACACCGAGGCCGGGCTGGAGGTCCTCAACGGCGGACTGGCCGGCAGCACCGTCATGACCCGCAAGGGCGAGGCGATGCGCCACCGGCGGTTCGAGCCGGGCTTCCGGATCGCCCTGCACGACAAGGACATGAAGATCGTGACGACCGCGGCCCGCGAGGCCGGCGTCGCGATCCCGCTGGGCGCGCTCGTGGCGCAGTTCGTGGGCGCGCTCAAGGCCCAGGGCCACGGCGGACTCGACCACTCCGCACTGCTCAAGATCGTGGAGCAGCTCTCCGCCGGGGAGCGGTAGCGGCGAAGCAACGGGTTTCCGCCAGCGGGCACGGCGTCCGGCGCTCGCGCTTAGCGTCAGGGCCGGATCGCCTGGGTGTTGGCCGCACCCAAGAGCCCGCCGGCGGTCCCCCAACCCCCTAGCACTGAAGGGTTTCCCCAAATGGTACAGATACCCGCCATGCGCGCCGTCGTCGACGTGCTGCGCTCCGAAGGCGTCGACACGATCTTCGGCTGCCCCGGGGCCGCCATCCTGCCGTTCTACGCCGCCCTGCAGGGCAGCGGCATCGAACACCTCATCGTCCGGCACGAAGAGGGCGCCACCCACATGGCCGACGGCTGGGCCCGGACCACGGGCAACGTCGGCGTCGCGGTCGGCACCTCAGGCCCGGCCGGCACCAACATGATCACCGGCCTCTACACCGCGATCGCCGACTCGATCCCGATCATCTGCATCACCGGCCAGGCGGTCAGCACCAAGCTGCACCAGGAGGCGTTCCAGGCCGTCGACATCGTGGATATCGCCAAGCCGGTCACCAAGTGGGCGGTGCAGGTCAAGGAGGCCGCGCAGGCCCCGTGGATCTTCCGCGAGGCGTTCCGCATCGCCCGCTCCGGCCGTCCCGGCCCGGTCCTGATCGACCTGCCGCTGGACGTGCAGAAGGAGATCATCGAGTGGGACTCCGGCATCGACGCGCCGCTGCCCGTCCCCGCAGTCGAGCCGCACCTGCCGCGCGTCGAGCGCGCCCTGGACATGCTGCTGGCGGCCGAGCGCCCGCTACTGCTGTCCGGCGGCGGCGTGATCACCGGCGGGGCGCACGAGGAGCTCGTCGAGCTGGCCGAGTACCTGCAGATCCCGGTGCAGGTCACGCTCATGGGCAAGGGCTCCATCGACGAGGACCACGCCCTGTACTCCGGCATGGCCGGCATCCAGACCTCGCAGCGCTACGGCAACGCCTCGTTCCTGGAGTCGGACCTGGTGCTGGCGCTGGGCGCCCGCTTCGGCGACCGGCACACCGGCACCCTCGACGTCTACCGCGGTGAGCGCAAGTTCATCCACGTCGACATCGAGCCCACCCAGATCGGCAAGGTCTTCCAGCCCGACCTCGGCATCGTCTCCGACACCAGGCGCTTCCTGCGGGCGCTGCTCGACGCGGCCAAGCGGCGCGGCGCCGGGCGGGAAGCGGGCACGTGGGTCTCCCGGATCCAGGAGCTGCGCGCCACGCTGACCCGGCGCGAGGACTTCGACTCGGCCCCGATCAAGGCCCCGCGGGTGTACAAGGAGATCAACGAGGTCTTCGACGCCGACACCTACTTCGTGACCGCGATCGGCCTGTACCAGATCTGGGGCGGCCAGCACCAGAAGGCCTCCCTGCCGCGGCACTACCAGATCTGCGGCCAGGCCGGCCCGCTCGGCTGGGAGATCCCGGCCGCGATCGGCGTCAAGAAGGCGCTGAAGGCCACCGAGCCCGACGCCGAGGTCGTCGGTATCGTCGGCGACTACAGTTTCCAGTACATGGTGGAGGAACTGGCCGTCGCGGCGCAGTACAACGTTCCCTACGTCCTCATCATGCTGAACAACGAGTACCTCGGCCTCATCCGTCAAGCGGAGATCCCGTTCGACATGAACTTCGAGGTCGACATCCACTACGACGAGTTCGGCTCGGACAACGTCAAGATCATGGAGGCCTACGGCTGCTCCGGCCGCCGCGTCCTCGACCCGGCGCAGATCCGCGAGACGCTGGAGTGGGCGCGCAAGCAGGCCCAGGCGACCTCGCGGCCGGTGCTGGTCGAGATCATGATCGAGCGGGAGGCCAACACGCCGCACGGCCCCTCCATCGACGCCGTCAAGGAGTTCGAGCCGCTCCCCGGCGAGCCCGCGGCCTAGCCGGTCGCCCCGGCCGGGCCGCGCCCAGGAACCGGGGCGGCGGCCGCCGCCCCGGTCATTCCCTTCCACAAGGAGAGAGAGTTCGTGACCGACCAGGAGTTCCTCCGTTTCCCCGATCTCGCCGTCCGCTCCCTCGGCGGCGCCGTCGTCTACGCCAACGATGAGTCCTTCGCCGAGCGCGAGAACCTCATCAAGCCGACGGCCCCGCTGTTCGACGAGTCGGACTTCGGGCACAAGGGCAAGGTCTACGACGGGTGGGAGACCCGCAGGCGGAGGACTCCCGGCCACGACTGGGCCGTCGTCCGGCTGGGCGCGCCCGGTGTCGTCCACGGCGTGGTCGTCGACACCGCGTGGTTCAAGGGCAACTACCCGCCGGAGGTCTCGGTGGAGGCGGCCGGCTTCGAGGGCCACCCGACGGTGGAGCAGCTCAACGAAGCCGAGTGGACCACGATCGTGCCGAGGTCGCCGGTCAGCGGCCACGCCGCCAACCCGTTCGCCGTCACCGACCCGCACCGCTACACCCACGTGCGGCTCACCATGTACCCCGACGGCGGCATCGCCCGCTTCAGGGTGCACGGCGAGGCCGTCGTCGACCCCCGCCTCCTCGTCACCGGCGGCCTCGACCTGGCCGCGCTGGAGAACGGCGGCCGCGTCGTCGGGTGCAGCAACGAGTTCTACTCCTCGCCGGCCAACCTCATCTCGCCCGGGCGCGCCCGCATCATGGGCGAGGGCTGGGAGAACGCCCGCCGCCGCGACGGCGGCAACGACTGGGTGGAGTTCGCGCTGGCCGGCTGCGGCGAGGTCCGGATGCTGGAGCTCGACACCAGCTACTTCCTGTTCAACGCCCCGGGCGCGGCGCGGGTGACCGGATGCGACGAGACCGCCTCCGACCCCGCCGACGAGGGCGCGTGGTTCACCCTCCTCGAGCGCACCGACCTGCTGCCCGACACCCGGCACCGATTCGTCGTGCAGACCCCCCGGCCGGCCACCAGGCTGCGACTGGACGTCTACCCCGACGGGGGCCTGGCACGCTTCAGGGCCGTGGGCACCCCCTCCGCCGACGGCCGCTGCGCGCTGTGGCTGCGCTGGCTGAACGCGCTGCCGCGGGCGCAGGCCGACGCGGCCCTGAGCACCTTCGGCCTGACCGGTGCGCAGATCGCCGACGTGCTGGCCGCCCGCCCGATCGAGAAGGCGGACGGGCTCCCCGCCGCGCTGGCCGACGCCGTGCGCGGACCGGCCGCCGACGCGCGGTAGCCGCACCGCGGGAGAACGCCGCGGCGGGTCGGTGCGGCCGCCGCGGCGTCTCTCGTTCCCGCTCTCTTCACCCGCTTTTCCCGTCCGGCGAGCGGGGCAGGTCACGGACCGGTTTCAGGGTCTGCTACGGTGATGAACGTTATGCTGCGCGAGCTGCTCCTTCTTAGCGGCCGCGGCGGGGGCCGATAGGCCGGCTCCCTCGCCGCGGGGCTTCGGCTTGTCTTGTCGGCCTTTTCGACCGCGAGCATTTCTTTTCAAGGAGCCTCTTTCATGGTGCCGCAGCAGCAGCCCAGTGGTATGCCCTTCCAGCGCTACCAGCCCTTTCCGGCCGTCGATCTGCCCGATCGCACCTGGCCGTCCACGACCATCACCAAGGCCCCGCGCTGGCTGTCCACCGACCTGCGCGACGGGAACCAGGCCCTGATCGAGCCGATGGACCCCGAGCGCAAGCGGGAGATCTTCGACCTGCTGGTCCGCATGGGCTACAAGGAGATCGAGGTCGGCTTCCCCTCGGCCAGCCAGACCGACTTCGAGTTCGTCCGCTCGCTGATCGAGGGCGACGCGATCCCCGACGACGTGCAGATCTCGGTGCTGACCCAGGCGCGCGAGGACCTGATCGAGCGCACCGTGCAGAGCCTGGTGGGCGCCAAGCGCGCGACCGTGCACCTGTACAACGCCACCGCGCCGGAGTTTCGCCGCGTGGTGTTCGGCGTCGACCGGGACGCCTGCAAGGCCATCGCGGTGGACGGCACCCGGCACGTGCTGAAGTTCGCCGAGGAGTACCTGGGCGACACCGAGTACTTCGGTTACGAGTACTCGCCGGAGATCTTCATCGACACCGAGCTGGACTTCGCCCTGGAGGTCTGCGAGGCGGTGATGGACGTCTACCGGCCCGGCCCCGGCCGCGAGATCATCCTGAACCTGCCGGCCACCGTCGAACGGGCCACGCCCAACGTCTACGCCGACCAGATCGAGTGGATGAGCCGCAACCTGTCGCGGCGCGAGTACGTCTGCCTGTCGGTGCACCCGCACAACGACCGCGGCACCGGGGTGGCCTCCGCCGAGCTGGCCGTCATGGCCGGGGCCGACCGCGTCGAGGGCTGCCTGTTCGGCCACGGCGAGCGCACCGGCAACGTCTGCCTGGTCACCCTGGGCATGAACCTGTTCAGCCAGGGCGTCGACCCGCAGATCGACTTCTCCGACATCGACGAGATCCGCCGCATCGTCGAGCACTGCACCCAACTGCCCGTCGCGCCGCGCCACCCCTACGGCGGCGACCTGGTCTACACGGCGTTCTCCGGTTCGCACCAGGACGCGATCAAGAAGGGCCTGATCGCGCTGGAGCGCGAGGCCGAGGCCGCGGGCACGCCGGTCGAGCGGCACCCGTGGAAGGTGCCCTACCTGCCGATCGACCCCAAGGAGGTCGGCCGCGACTACGAGGCCGTCATCCGGGTCAACAGCCAGTCGGGCAAGGGCGGGGTCTCCTACATCCTGCACCGCGACCACGCCCTGGACCTGCCGCGCCGCCTGCAGATCGAGTTCTCCCATGCGGTGCAGGAGTTCACCGACACCGAGGGCGGGGAGTTCGCCGCCGAGCGCATCTGGGAGGTCTTCACCGCCACCTACCTGGCCGAGGACGGCCCCCTGGGCGTGATGGCGCACCGTTCCGAGACCACCGCCGACGGCTCCTACCGGGTCAGCGCCGACGTGCGCACCCAGGGCGAGATCCGTGAGATCACCGGCACCGGCAACGGCCCCATCTCCGCCTTCGTCGACGCGCTGGCCGAGGTCGGCGTGAAGGTGCGCGTGGTGGACTACAGCGAGCACTCCATGAGCGAGGGCGGCGACGCCCGCGCCGCGGCCTACGTCGAGGCCGAGGTGGACGGCGGCCGCACGGTCTGGGGCGTGGGCATCAACAGCAACATCACCACGGCCTCGCTGAAGGCCGTGTGCAGCGCGGTCAACCACGCCGCGCGCGGCTGAGGCGACAGCCGCATTTCCGCCGATCTTGACCTTGTCGGGTTATCGCAGCGTTTTCAGGCCCGACAAGGTCAAGATCGGCGAGTTCACTTCCTGCCGAACATCTGGGTCCAGTAGCCGTCGGTCTCGGCGACGCCGATCGCGCGGCTGTCGCAGTCGAGGATGTTCCTGCGGTGGCCGGGGCTGTTCATCCAGCCCTCCATGACGGCCTCGGCCGAGGAGTAGCCCGCGGCGACGTTCTCGCCGGACCAGGCGTCGTAGCCGGCCTCGGCCGCGCGCTCGCCCGGTCCTTCGCCCTCGGGGCTTTCGTGCGCCATGTAGTCCCGCGCCGCCATGTCGTCGCTGTGGGACCGCGAGGCGGTGACGAGCCGCTCCTCGATCCGCAGCGGTGCGCAGCCCGCGTCGGCGCGTTCGGCGTTGGTGAGGTCGACGACCTGGGCGGCCAGGGCGCTCGCGCCGCCGTCACCGCCGGATCCCGGACCGGAGCCGGAGCCGCCGCCCGGTCCGCCGCCGTCGGAGTCCCCGCCGCCGGACCCGGAGTCGTCGGAATCGTCGGAATCGTCGGAGGGGCGCTCGCTCTGCTCGGGGCTCGCCTCGGCCCGGAGCTCGGTGCCGCCGGTGGCCTCGCCGCCGCCGGTGGCACCGGGGTCGCTCTCGGGCGGGGGAGCGGGGGCCGGGGAGGCCGTGCTCTCGGCGGGGGAGGAGTCGGGGAAGAAGCCGGTGGGGGGCAGCGCCTCGTCGGGGGCGACCGCGTTCAGGTCGTCGGCCTGCTGCTCGATGTCGCCGGAGGGCGGCGAGGCGAGGATCAGGGCCGCCGCCAGACCGAGGCCCACGGGCACGGCCGCGACCGCACCGATGGCCGGCCGGGGCCACCGTGCCGGGGCCGGCGCCGCCCTGCGGCGCGAACCGCGGCGGTCGTCCCCGCCGCGGGCCCTGCCGGCCTTCGACCTTCGGTGGTTCCCATTACCGCGTGGCATCCGTGGTGCCCCCAATCGGTGCTGTGGAATGTGCCATTGGCGCGTGATAGTAGACCAAAACGCGGCAAAAGGCGTTATCAACCGGTGATCTGCCTGGTCGGCTCGCCGAGCTCCGACTGCTGCGTTCGCGGGGCGAAGCGGGGTCTCAGGGCCCGGATCCGCTGTGCCGTCGGCGGCGTGCGCGCACCGCGGCAGCCGACCCCCTGCGTGGCCCCGATCATCGGACATCGGTCGGCGCCGCCCGGGGTTCGCCCGCGAGCGCGCGATCGGGGACAATGGGGACGTGAGCCTCTACCGCGACGAGGGCGTCGTCCTTCGCACCCAGAAGCTGGGGGAGGCCGACCGCATCGTGACCCTGCTGACCCGGCGCACCGGGCTGGTCCGCGCGGTCGGCAAGGGCGTTCGGCGCACGAAGTCCCGCTTCGGCGCCCGGCTGGAACCCTTCACCCACGTCGACCTCCAGCTCTACACCGGCCGCACGCTGGACGTGATCACCCAGGCCGACACCCTGCGGGCCTATGGCGCGCCGATCGTCACCGACTACCCGCGCTACACGGCGGGCACGGCGATGCTGGAGACCGCCGAGAAGATCGTCATCGTGGAGAAGGACCCGGCCCTGCGGCAGTTCCTGCTGCTCATCGGAGGGCTGCGCACGCTGGGGGAGAACGACCACGACCCCCGGCTGGTTCTCGACGCCTACCTGCTGCGCTCGCTCTCGGTCGCCGGCTACGCACCCGCGCTCCAGGAGTGCGCGCGCTGCGGCTCGCACGGGGCCCACCGCAGCTTCGCGGTACACGCCGGGGGTACGGTGTGCTCGGTGTGCCGGCCCGCGGGATCGGCGAGCCCCGCGCCGGAGACGGTGCGGCTGATGCTGGCGCTGCTGCGCGGCGACTGGGCCGGGGCCGACGCCAGCGAGGGGCGGCACCGCAGCGAGTGCAGCGGCCTGGTCGCCGCCTACCTGCAGTGGCACCTGGAAAACGGAATCCGATCATTGCGCCATGTGGAGCGTGCGTGAGCCTGTACAACCCTCTCTCAGCGAAGTCCTCCCGGCAGTACGCGCCGCCGGTGCCGCATCCCAGCGGCGCGCGGCCGCCCGAGCTGCCGCGCGAGCTGGTGCCCCGGCACGTGGCCATCGTCATGGACGGCAACGGCCGCTGGGCCAAGGAGCGGGGGCTGCCGCGCACCGACGGGCACCGGGCCGGGGAGAGCTCCCTGTTCGACGTCCTGGAAGGGGCGCTGGAGCTCGGCGTCCCCTACCTGTCGGCCTACGCCTTCTCCACCGAGAACTGGAAGCGCTCGCCCGAGGAGGTCCGCTTCCTCATGGGCTTCAACCGCGAGGTCATCCGGCGCCGCCGCGACGAGCTGCACGCCCGCGGAGTCAGGGTGCGCTGGGCCGGGCGGCGCGGTCGGCTGTGGAAGAGCGTCATCAAGGAGCTGGAGGAGGCCGAGGAGCTCACCAAGCACAACACCCGGCTCACCCTGCAGTTCTGCGTGAACTACGGCGGCCGGGCCGAGATCGCCGACGCCGCGGCCGAGGTCGCCCGCGCGGCCGCCGCCGGCCGGATCAACCCGGACAGGGTCACCGAGTCCACGCTCGCCAAGTACCTGGACGAACCCGACATCCCCGATGTCGACCTGTTCGTGCGCTCCTCGGGCGAGCAGCGCTTCTCCAACTTCCTGCTCTGGCAGTCCGCCTACGCCGAGTTCGTCTTCCTCGACACGCTCTGGCCCGACTTCGACCGCCGCCACCTGTGGCACGCGTGCGAGGTCTTCGCCAGCCGCGACCGCCGCTACGGGGGCGCCGTGCCCAATCCGGTCGAACCGGCCCCGGCGGAGCACCCGCAGGAGGGGTGAGCGAGGGGACAGGGCGCGCGACCGCGCGTGAACGAGGAAGAGGAACGGGACGTCCATGAGTGCAATCGATCTGAACCGCGCCACGCTCTCCTACATGGCGATCGGCGACAGCTTCACCGAGGGGGTCGGCGACCCCTACCCCGCTGAGGCCGCGGGCCGCCACGGGGAGTTCCGCGGCTGGGCCGACCGCTTCGCCGAGCACCTGGCCGACAACGTCGCCGAGGTGCGCTACGCCAACCTCGCGGTGCGCGGCAAGCTGCTGCGCCAGGTCATGTCGGACCAGCTTCCGCGGGTGCTGGAGGTGCGCCCCGACCTGGTGACCTTCAGCGCGGGCGGCAACGACCTGCTGCGCCCCGGCGCCGACCCCGACAGGCTCGCACGCGTCCTGGAGCACGGCGTCCGCCGGCTGCGCGAGGCCGGCTGCGAGGTCGTACTGTTCACCGGCGTGAACTTCACCACCGGCTACATGCGCGCCCTGATCGGCACGTTCGCCCGGTACTTCATGGGCATCCGCTCGATCGCCGACCGCCACGGCTGCCACGTGGTCGACCAGTGGTCGATGGACGTGCTGACCGATGTGCGGGCCTGGGACACCGACCGGCTGCACATGTCCCCCGAGGGGCACCGCAGGGTCGCGCTGAAGGCGTGCGAGACGCTCGGGGTGCCGGCGGAGGGGCGCTGGGACGAGCCGTGGCCGCCCGCGACGGCGCCGAGCTGGCGCGCGGCCCGCCGCGATGACGTGCAGTGGGCCAGGTCCTTCCTCGCGCCGTGGGTCGGCCGCCGGCTGACCGGCCGCTCCTCCGGTGACACCGTGACGGCCAAGCGGCCCGATCTGGAGAAGGTCGAGCGGCCGGCGGAGGAGATCCGGCGCTGATCCGGGAGCGCACGCCGGGAGCTCCCGCGTGACCCGCGCTACAAAAGGCCGGAATCCCCGAACCTGCTGTCGAGTAACCATGGATTCGGCGTGCATCATCGTCTACAGTGAGCGGCTTTCGCATCGGTCAGGGCAGTGCCGACGTCTCCTACGTGGCCCTCGGTGACAGCTTCACGGAGGGCCTCGGCGACCCCCATCCGGACAGCGGGAGCCTGCCGCAGGGCCGGTACCGGGGCTGGGCCGACCGGCTGGCCGAGCACCTGGCCGACCACGCCGCCGAGGTGCGCTACGCCGACCTCGCGGTGCGCGGCAGGCTGATCCGCCAGATCGTCGACGAGCAGGTGCCGCGCGCGGTGGAGCTGCGCCCCGACCCGGTGACCGTCTGCGCCGGCGGCAACGACATCATCCGGCCGGGCGGCGACCCCGACCAGGTGGCGCGGATCTTCGGGCACGCGGTCGCGCGACTGCGCGGGACCGGCGCCCACGTGGTGGTCCTCACCGGCGTCGACACCGGATTCCAGCCGGTCATGCGGCACCTGCGGGGCAAGATCGCCACCTACACCATGCATCTGCGGGGCATCGCCGACGCCCACGGCTGCTCCGTCATCGACCTGTGGAACCTGCGGTTCTTCCAGGACCGGCGGGCCTGGAACCGGGATCGGCTGCACCCCTCGCCCGAGGGGCACCGCAGGCTCGCGCTCAAGGCCTGCGAGGTGCTCGGGGTGCCGGTGGAGGGGCGCTGGGACGAGCCGTGGCCGCTGGAGGCGCCGCTCGCCTGGCGCGCGGCGCGCCAGGCGGACCTGCATTGGGCCCGGGAGTTCCTGGTGCCCTGGATCGGCCGCCGCCTCACCGGCCGCTCATCGGGCGACGGGCTGGGCCCCAAGCGCCCGAACCTGGAGCGGCTGCGCTGACGGAGGGCCGGATCGTTGACGGGGGGTTGGAGGACTGTGGTCGCGGTCCTCCATTCCCCCTGGTGACCTGGGAAGGCCGCTGTCAGCGCGCCGGCGGTGGCGGCGCGAAAGGTCGCGCCGCACCTTCTCCGCCGGTCTCCCGCCTTGGGGGCCGGGGCCTTGAGCAGTGGGAGTCCCGCGCCCTTTCGCGTCGCCGGACGCTGCGCGCTGACAACAGCCCCACCAGGCCCGCAGGACTGCAGCAGGGCCTGGAAGCAGGCCCGCCCTCTCCCGTCAACGATCTAGCGCCGCCGCGCCTTTCGCGCCCCGGCGCAGTCGGCGCAGGTGCCGAAGACCTCCACGGTGTGCGTGAGCTCCACGAACCCGTGCTGGGAGGCCATGGCCTCGGCCCACTTCTCCACCGTGGGCCCTTCGATCTCCACCGCCTTGCCGCAGGAGCGGCAGACCAGGTGGTGGTGGTGCGAACCGGTGACGCAGGCGCGGTAGACGGCCTCGCCGTCGTCGGTGCGCAGGACGTCGATCTCGCCCGCGTCGCTCAGCGCCTGCAGCGCTCGGTACACCGTGGTGAGTCCGATCTTGGAGCCCTCGGCGCGCAGGTCGGCGTAGAGATCCTGGGCGCTGCGAAAGCCGCTGCTCTCGTTCAGCGCCTGGCGTACGGTCTCGCGACGTGTGCTCATGTCGGTGTGCTCCCTGCTCGGTCTGGGGCATCGTATCGACCGTAGCGCCGCCCCGCCCATCGCGGGGCGCGTGGGCGGCGGCCCGGGCGCCGCCGTGGGCGACCCTGCCGCAGCGGTCATCGGGGGACGCCCCTGTCTACTCTCAGCAGAATGAAAACGATTGTCAAAATATTCCGGTCTGCAGCACCGCCAGGCCGAGCAGGGTGACCACCACGACGCAGCGCATGGCCCGCTCCGCTCCGCGCAGCGTGGGCCAGGCGAGGAAGGCCAGCCAGGTGAAGAACAGCGCGAGCGCGGCCAGCAGCAGCGCGCCGGCGATCCCCGCGAGCAGCAGCCCGGAGACGAAGACGAGCGCCATGGCCACGGGCAGGATCCAGCGGGGGGCGTTGTGCAGCCACACCAGGGCGACCGCACTGCGCTGCTCGATCCGGCGCCGCACCCCGCCGGCGTCCGGAGTGTAGAACGCGTCACCCTCCGGCAGCGGGCGGGCCGGCCGGCCCGCACCGCGCCGACCAGGGGAGGGGCGGCTCTTGCGGGAGTTCTTGCGCTTGGGGGACACGCGGCTCCTCCGGACGGCGCGATCGTCGGGCAGTTCGAAGCCTAGCCCGCCCGGCCGCGGCGGGTGGTTCCGGCGGCACCGGCGGCACCGGCGGTGCGGGCGCCGCGGGCGGGAAGCACCTGCTCCGCGGGGCGCCGGCGCGCGCCGTGGCGGTCCGCACCCGGCCCACCCGCTAATTTGGAGGGGAAGGGGAAGAGGAGAAGTGGCGGACCGCGGTGCCGGCACCGTGAACGGGGGCTTGACCGGAGACTTGCCGGACGCTTACGCAAAGCGACGTATCCTTTACCCTTCAAACTGCCGAGCCGTGCCCTCATTCGGCTCCGCGCTCTCTTTTCCGCAGAAACGACGGGGAGACTGTTTTTCCGTGCCGAAGCTCAGCGTCATCGTGTCATTCGACGTCACAGAGCCCCACCTGCAGCACTGCCTGGACTCGGTGGCCGGGCAGAGCATGGACATGGCCGATGTCGAGATCGTCCTGGTCCCGGTGCTGCCGCATCCCGATCCCACCGCCGGGGCCGTCGGCGGCGCGGAGCCGGAGGCCGACCGGGCCCCGAACGGTGACGCCGACGAGGGCGAGGGCGACGCCGAGGGTGCGGCGGAGGCCGAAGGCGACGCGGCCGAAGACGACGACACCGAGGCCGCGGACACCGAGGCCGCGGACACCCTGCGCGCCGAGGGCCTGACCGTCGCGGAGGAGGTCGACGGCACCCGGCTGGGCGGCGCCCCGGTCGTCCTGCTCCACGACGGAGCGCCCGACCACGCCGAGGCGCGGCGGCGCGGCGCGGCGCACTCGGCGGGGGAGTACCTGGTGTTCCTGGAGGGCGCCGACGCGCTGACCGGCTACGCCCTGGAGTACCTCACCGGCTCCCTCGACGCCAGCGGGTCCGACTTCGCCACCGGCAACGTCCACCGGTTCAACGAGCTCGGTTCGCGGCCGTCGGCCGGCCACCGGGCGGTCTTCACCCGGGCCCGGACGGGCGTCCACGTGCGCGACGCCACCGTCCTGCTCGCTGACCGGCTGATCGGCAACAAGGCGTGGCGCCGCTCCTTCTGGGAGAGCACCGCCGGCACTGTCGGCACGTCCGGCACCGAGCTCTCCGATGCCGACACCGACATCCTGGTCGTGCGGGCGCACTTCGCCGCCGCGGCCGTCGACGTCCTGCCCGCACCGGTCCACCTGCGCAGGGACCGGGAGAAGCACGAGGACCTCAGCGACATCGACGTGCTGACCCGGCGGATCGGCGCGGTCACCGACCTCGGCGCCTCCCTGGCCGGCGCCGAGCGCGACCTGTGGAACGACACCGCGCTCCGCCGCGACCTGCGCCGGGTGCTGCTGCGGCTGGACGACGCAGACGAGGCGGCCCGGGGGCGCTTCCTCGACCTCGTCAACGCCTACCTCGACACGGTGGGCCGCGCGGTGCTGGACGGGCTCCCGGCCCTGCACCGGCTCAACTACTACCTGGTGCGCAAGCGCGAGTCGGCCCGCCTGCTGGAGACCGTCACGTTCCAGAAGAGCGTGGAGCTGAAGAAGGCCCCGGTGGTGCGGCGGGGACTGCACTACTACATCCGCTACCCCTTCTTCGAGGACGCCGCCGCCGACGTCCCGCGCGAGATCTACCGGCTCGACTCCGAGCTGAAAGTGCGCCAGAAGACCGAGCGCGTGGAGTGGCGCGACGGCCGACTGGTCGTCGGCGGCCGCGTCGGCATCCGGCACCTGCGGGCCGGTCGGCGCTGGCAGCAGCACCTCCTCGCCTTCGCGGTGAACGACGAGGCCGGCCGGCGCATCCCGGTTCCGGTCAAGGTGCAGCGGGCCGCCGAGTACCGGCTGCCCGACCTGCCCGACGCCGCCCGGCACGACTACGGCGGGTTCGAGATCACCGTCGACCCCGACCGGCTGCGGCTGTCGGGGGAGTGGCGGGCCACCGAATGGCGGCTGGAGCTCGTCGTCATCAACCGCGGCCTGGTGCGCCGCAGGGCCGTCGCCAACCCGGTCTCGGGGCCCCCGGAGCGCCCGCCCTACCACCAGGTCGCCGACGAGGTCTGGATCCGCCCGGCCTGGAACGACGAAGCCCGGCTGAGCATCGCCGTCGCGCCGCTGCAGGCCAAGGTCACCGGCCACCGCATCGACCGGGCCGGGGCGGCCGAACTGGAGCTCAGCGGGGAGTTCGTGGCCCCTCCGGCGGCGCGTTCGCACGTGCTCCGGCTCACCCGGCTGCCGGGCACGGCCGTCCTTGAGTACCCGATCCAAGCCGTCGGCGCCCGTTTCGACGCCCGGATCCCGGCGGCCGACCTGCTCGCCCGCGCTGTCAACGAGGGCGGCGCCGGACTGCGCCAGGAGCAGTGGCGGGCCGAACTGCGCACGCCCGAGGGCGAGACCGTCCCGCTGGTGCTGCCCGACGAGGTGGAGACGCTCAGCCACGCCGTCGGCGACGGCCACCGTGAGATCGCCGTCCGGCGCACCAGCACCGGCCACCTGCGGCTGCGGGCGGGCTGGGCGAACCCGATCATCCAGGGCGCCCGATGGTCCGGCCGGGACCTCGTCCTGACCGGCCACTACGCGGCGGAGTCAGAGGCCGACCTGGTCTTCAAGGCCAAGGGCCGCGACGAGGAGCACTCCTTCGCGCTGGTCCGCGACGGCGAGGCTTTTCGCGCGACGTTCACCCCCGCCGACATCCCGACCCTCTCCGGCACGCTCCCGCTGTCCGCCGGCACCTACCGGCTCTGGGCGCGAGTGCGCCTGTCCGGCGGCGGAAGCACCGACGTCGGCGCCGAGCTCTCCCCCGGCCTGGTCCGGGAGCTGCCCCTGGAGACGGAGACGCCGGAGCGCGCCTACACCTTCGCCGACAGCGGTTTCGACACCCCGGTGCTCAAGGTCGGCAGCGACCTGCGGCCCGACGAGCGCGGGACGTTCGCGCAGCGCCTGCTGCGCGAGGAGCTCTACCCGCGGATGCGCGAGGAGGGGCTGCGCGAGGAGATCCTCTTCGACAGCTACACCGGCCGGCAGTTCTCCGACAGCCCGCACGGCGTCTACGCCGAACTGCGCTCGCGCGGCGGGCGCTGGGCCGACTACCCGATGTCCTGGCTGGTGCGCGACGGCCAGGTGAACCTGCCGGAGGACCTCACGCGGGTCCGCCACAACGGCCGCGAGTTCTACGAGTCGCTGGCCCGCTCCAGGTACCTGGTGACCAACTCCCGCCAGCCCGCCTGGTTCGCCCGCCGTCCCGGCCAGGTCGTCGTGCAGACCTGGCACGGCTCGATGCTCAAGCGGATCGGCTTCGACATCGAGAACATCCGCGGCAAGTCCAGGGACTACCACGACAAGCTCGCGTGGGAGACCGCGCAGTGGGACTACCTGGTCTCGCCCAGCCCGTGGGCCACGCCGATCCTGCGCCGGGCGTTCCGCTTCGACGGCGAGATCCTGGAGACCGGCTATCCGCGCAACGACATCTTCTTCGCGCCCGAACGCGACGCGATCGCCGAGCGCACCCGGCGCCGGCTCGGGCTGCCCGCGGACAAGAAGGTCGTCCTCTACGCGCCGACCTGGCGGGACGACAAGTACTACACCCGCGGCAAGCACAAGCTCGACCTGCACCTGGACCTGCAGCGCATGTACGACAAGCTCGGCGACGACCACGTGCTGCTGGTCCGCCGGCACCCGCGCGTCGTCGACAGCGTGCCGATCGTGGGCCGCGACTTCGTCTACGACGTCTCGCTCTACCCCGAGGTCATGGAGCTGTTCCTGATCACCGACGTCCTGGTCACCGACTACTCGTCGATGATGTTCGACTTCGCCAACACCGGCCGGCCGATGCTGTTCTTCACCTACGACATCGACAGCTACCGGGACAACCTGCGCGGTTTCTACCTGGACTTCGAGGAGACCGCCCCGGGGCCGCTGCTGCTGCACTCCGACGACGTGATCGCCTCGATCAGCGACATCGGCGAGGTGGCCGACCGCTACGGCGCGAAGTACCGGGCCTTCACCGAGCAGTTCTGCCCGCTGGACGACGGCCACGCCGCCGCCCGCGTGGTGGACCGGGTCTTCGGTACCGACTGACCTGCGGTGGCGCCCTTCCTGCGCCGGGGAGCGCGCCTCACCGGTCCGGGCAGCGCCGACGGCGGCATCCTCGTCACCGGGGACCCGACCGGCATCGGCTTCGGGGAGTGGGACCCCGAGGTGTGGTTCGACGAGGCGTGCGAGCGCGCGGACCGGCCGCTCAGCGAGCGGGAGTGGAAGCGCCGCATGGACGGGGCGGTGGACTTCGAGCGGGCGTGCGCCGATCGGTGAGACGATGGGCCGGTGATCGTCATCACCCGTTACAACGTCGCCCCCGAGGACTCCGACGACTTCGTCGCCCGCGCCGGCGGGGCGCTCGACGCACTCGCCCGCAGACCCGGCTATCTGGGCGGATCCGTGGCGCGCGCGGCCGACGAGCCGGGGCTGTGGACCGTCGTCACCGAGTGGGAGGGCCCCGGGTACTACCGCAGGGCGCTGTCGGACTACGACGTCAAGGTCGCGGCCGTGCCGCTGCTGTCGCTGGCCAGGGACGAGCCGACCGCCTTCGAGGTGGTCGCGCGGCGCCCGGCCGAGGATTGAGCGGGCTTCGACCGCCGCGTTCGCGGGGCGGGGCGGGAGTCTCAGGGTCCGGGTCCGCTGTGCCGCCGGCGGCTTGCGCGCACCGCGACAGCCGCCCCCTGTGCGAAACCGATCGTCGGACATCGGCGAGCGGACCGAGCGGGCATCGAGCGGACGCCGCGCGAAAACCGGTCGAAAGCGGCCGCCGCCGACACGTATCGTCGTTGGTGCATGTCAGTGCCTGTGCGTCCAATAAGCTGGGCACTCACCGTTTCGAGCATCGCGCCTTCTCCGCGATCCGCCGACCGCCAGCCGGATGGAGAGTCATCTAACTATGGCCGCCAAGTCAGAGGCTATGGACACCCTGGTCAACCTCGCCAAGCGCCGAGGCCTGGTCTACCCCTCCAGCGAGATCTACGGGGGTCTGCGCGCCTCTTGGGACTACGGCCCGCTGGGCGTGGAGCTGAAGAACAACGTCAAGCGCCAGTGGTGGCGCTCGATGGTGCAGCAGCGCGAGGACATCGTCGGCCTCGACTCCAGCGTCATCCTGGCCCGTGAGGTCTGGGAGGCCTCCGGCCACGTCAACGCGTTCGTCGACCCGCTGACCGAGTGCCAGTCCTGCCACAAGCGGTTCCGCGCCGACCACCTCGTCGAGGCCTACGAGGACAAGCACGGCCGCGAGCCCGAGAACGGCCTGGCCGACCTCGCCTGCCCCAACTGCGGCGCGAAGAACTCCTTCACCGAGCCGCGGATGTTCAACGGCCTGCTGCGCACCTACCTGGGCCCGGTGCAGGACGAGAGCGGCCTGGCGTTCCTGCGCCCGGAGACCGCGCAGGGCATCTTCATCAACTACAAGAACGTCGAGCAGTCCGCCCGCCGCAAGATCCCGTTCGGCATCGGCCAGATCGGCAAGTCGTTCCGCAACGAGATCACGCCGGGCAACTTCATCTTCCGCACCCGCGAGTTCGAGCAGATGGAGATGGAGTTCTTCGTCAAGCCGGGCGACGACGAGGAATGGCACCAGTACTGGATCGACACCCGCATGCAGTGGTACGTCGACCTGGGCATCGGCAAGGACAACCTCCGGTTCTACGAGCACCCGAAGGAGAAGTTGTCGCACTACTCCAAGCGCACCGTCGACATCGAGTACCGCTTCAACTTCGTCGGTGGTGAGTGGGGCGAGCTGGAGGGCGTCGCCAACCGCACCGACTACGACCTCACGACGCACGCGGAGAAGTCCGGCATCGACCTGTCCTTCTTCGACCAGGAGAAGAACGAGCGCTACGTGCCCTACGTCATCGAGCCGGCGGCCGGTGTGGACCGCGCCCTGCTGACGTTCATGCTGGACGCCTACCACGAGGACGAGGCGCCCAACGCCAAGGGCAAGATGGAGCGGCGCGCCGTCATGCGGCTCGACCCGCGGCTGTCCCCGGTCAAGGCCGCGGTGCTGCCGCTGTCGCGCAACGCCGACCTCTCGCCCAAGGCCCGCGACCTCGCCGCCCGGCTGCGCGCGCGCTGGAACGTGGAGTTCGACGACGCCGGCGCGATCGGCCGCCGCTACCGCCGCCAGGACGAGATCGGCACGCCGTTCTGCGTCACGGTGGACTTCGAGACCCTGGACGACGACGCGGTGACCGTGCGCGAGCGCGACAGCATGAGCCAGGAGCGGGTCTCGCTCGACCGGGTCGAGATGTACCTGCTGGAGCGGCTCCCCGGCTGCTAGGGGCGCTTCGAAGGTCTCTTGGACGCCGCTGGGGTGCGGCACCACGGGAGGCTGCGGCGAGAGTGCGGCCCGGTTCGCCTGCGGATGCCCGTAAGCCCTCCGTGGCCGCGCCTCGCCGCCGAAGCGGGGGCCGAGTCCTGGCTCGCACGCTTCGCCGGTGCGCCTCGGCCGCGAGGTGCGCGCCGGGTCGCCTCCGACCGCGCAGGTGGCAGTGACGGCGCGCACTCTCGCGGCAGCCTTGCCCGTACGGCCCCGAAGCCCGCGGGACCGGCGTCAGTGGGCCGCCGTGTAGACGACGAAGGACACCGCGATGTAGTGGCAGACGTAGGCCGCGATCGTCAGCGAGTGGAAGATCTCGTGGAAGCCGAACCAGCGCGGCGCCGGATCGGGCCGCTTCAGGCCGTAGACGAGCGCCCCGACGCTGTAGAGCACGCCCCCGACGAGGATCAGGATCCAGGTGGCCGGGTGGGTGCCGCCGATCAGCTGCGGGATGAACAGCACGGCGGCCCAGCCGACCGCGATGTAGAGCGCGGTGGACAGCCAGCGCGGCGAGTTCAGCCAGAAGACCTTGAAGAGCACGCCGGCGATCGCCGCGCCCCAGATCAGCGAGACCATCGCGGCGCGCAGCGCGCCGTCCAGGACCAGCAGTACGAACGGCGTGTAGGTGCCGGCGATGATCAGGTAGATGTTGGAGTGGTCCATCCGCCGCAGGACCGCCATGCCGCGGGGCGACCAGCGCCCCACGTGGTAGATGGCCGAGGTGCTGAACAGCAGCACCGAGCTCACCGCGTACACGGCGCTGGCGACGCGGGACAGCCCCGTGGGCGCGAGGCAGACGAGTACGATGCCCGCCGCGAGGGCCAAGGGTGCGGTGCCCAGGTGCAGCCAGCCGCGGAGCCGCGGCTTGACCGCCTCCAGCAGGTCGGACGCTCGGGAGAGCGGGCCCTCGTGCTCCACGGGCGGGTCCTCCTCGGTGTCGCGCCTGAGTGTGTCGTCGGACTGCTCTGCTGACACGTTCCCATCTCCGTCGCTTCGGCGCTTCGGCGGCCGTCCGCGCCATGGGCGCGGACCGTCCTCCCCACGGGAAACTCTACCTACGCAACCGTAGGTTACTCATCGGTAGTGATGTGGTCCTCGGCACAGCCCGCACCCCGTTCGCCGGCGCATTGGATCAATGTCGGGCGTCCGGCGACCCCTGGCCGCCGTGAAACCGGCTGACCTGCTCCATTGTCGCCTCGGGGTATCGGCGAACGCGGTGTGACCTGGGTCTCCGCGGCTTTTTTGCCTAGACCTCTGGACTAGACCAATCGGATAGCTATGAGCTGCGCAAACGTTGATATGAGGGTGTGGTGACAGTGTTTTTTCGGTCGGCCGGGTAGAGTCGCGCCCATTCGAGGTCAAGCGGCCGTGAAAAGGAGCACCCCGTGCCCAAGTACGTCTACGAATTCACCGAGGGGAACAAGGATCTCAAGGATCTCCTCGGCGGTAAGGGCGCGAACCTCGCGGAGATGACCAACCTTGGTCTCCCGGTTCCGCCGGGGTTCACCATCACCACCGAGGCGTGTCGGCACTACCTCGAGCACGGTCGCGTGCCCGAGGGGCTGGACGCCGAGATCGCCGAGAAGCTGACCGCGCTGGAGGGCGCGATGGGCAAGCGCCTCGGCCAGGCCGACGACCCCCTGCTGGTCAGCGTGCGCTCCGGCGCGAAGTTCTCCATGCCCGGGATGATGGAGACCGTTCTCAACATCGGCCTCAACGACGAGTCGGTCCAGGGCCTGGCCGCCCAGGCCGGCGAGGAGCGGTTCGCCTGGGACTCCTACCGCCGCCTCATCCAGATGTTCGGCAAGACCGTCCAGGACATCGACGGCGAGCTCTTCGAGGACGCCATCGAGGACGTGAAGCGGCGCAAGGACATCACCAACGACCTCGACCTCGACGCCGGCGACTTCAAGGAGCTGGTCCAGACCTTCAAGGGCATCGTCCGCGACGAGACCGGCCGCGAGTTCCCCGCCGACCCGCGCGAGCAGATGGAGCTCGCGATCAAGGCGGTCTTCGACTCCTGGAACGCGCCGCGCGCCGTCCTGTACCGCCGTCAGGAACGCATCCCCACCGACCTCGGCACCGCGGTCAACGTGTGCTCCATGGTCTTCGGCAACCTCGGCATGGACTCCGGTACCGGTGTGGCCTTCACCCGCGACCCCGCCTCCGGCCAGCAGGGCATCTACGGCGACTACCTGCAGAACGCCCAGGGCGAGGACGTCGTCGCCGGCATCCGCAACACGGTCCCGCTGGCCGACCTGGAGCGGATCGACAAGAAGAGCTACGGCGAGCTCCTCGACATCATGGAGCGGCTGGAGAACCACTACCGCGACCTGTGCGACATCGAGTTCACCATCGAGCGCGGCAAGCTCTGGATGCTGCAGACCCGGGTGGGCAAGCGCACCGCGGCCGCGGCCTTCCGCATCGCCAACCAGCTCGTCGACCAGGGCCTGATCACCCTGGACGAGGCGGTCGCCCGGGTCAACGGCGACCAGCTCGCCCAGTTGATGTTCCCGCGCTTCGACGAGGCCGCCGAGCGCCACCGCCTCGGCCGCGGCATGAACGCCTCGCCCGGCGCGGCCGTGGGCAAGGCGGTGTTCGACTCCTACACCGCGATCAAGTGGTCGCGCAGCGGCGAGAACGTCATCCTGTGCCGCCGCGAGACCAACCCCGACGACCTCGAGGGCATGATCGCGGCCGAGGGCATCCTCACGAGCCGGGGCGGCAAGACCTCGCACGCCGCCGTGGTGGCCCGCGGCATGGGCAAGACCTGCGTCTGCGGGGCCGAGGAGCTCGACATCGACACCAAGAACCGCCGGCTCACCGCGCCGGGCGGCGAGGTGGTCGAGGAGGGCGGCCTCATCTCCATCGACGGCACCAGCGGGGAGGTCTTCCTCGGCGAGGTCCCGGTGGTCTCCTCGCCGATCGTGCGCTACTTCGACGGCGAGATCGACCCGGCCTCCGACCAGGCCGACGACCTGGTGCGCGCGGTGCACCGGATCATGCACTACGTCGACGCCGCGCGCCGGCTCTACGTCCGCGCCAACGCCGACACCCCCGAGGACGCCCAGCGCGCCCGCCGCATGGGCGCCCAGGGCATCGGCCTGTGCCGCACCGAGCACATGTTCCTCGGCGACCGGCGGGCGCTCGTGGAGCGGCTCATCCTCGCCGACACCGAGAAGGAGCAGGAGGAGTCCCTGGCCGCGCTGCTGCCGCTGCAGCGCGATGACTTCGTCGGCATCTTCGAGGCGATGGACGGGCTGCCGGTGACCGTGCGGCTGCTCGACCCGCCGCTGCACGAGTTCCTGCCCGACATCACCGAGCTGTCGGTGCGGGTGGCCGTGGCCGAGGCGCGCGGTGAGAAGCACGAGAACGACCTGCGGCTGCTGCAGGCCGTGCACCGGCTGCACGAGCAGAACCCGATGCTGGGCCTGCGCGGCGTGCGGCTGGGCCTGGTCGTTCCCGGCCTGTTCACCATGCAGGTCCGCGCGATCGCGCAGGCCGCGGCGGAGCGGATCAGGGCGGGCGGCCGGCCGCGCCCGGAGATCATGATCCCGCTGGTCGGCACCGTGCAGGAGCTGGAGATCATCCGCGAGGAGTCGCTGCGGGTGCTGCGCGAGGTCGGCGAGGAGTACGGCGTCGAGCTGGACTACCCGATCGGCACCATGATCGAGCTGCCCCGCGCCGCCCTGACGGCCGGCCAGATCGCCGAGAACGCGGAGTTCTTCTCGTTCGGCACCAACGACCTCACCCAGACGGTGTGGGGCTTCTCCCGCGACGACGTCGAGGCGTCGTTCTTCTCCAACTACCTGGAGAAGGGCGTCTTCGGCATTTCGCCGTTCGAGTCCCTGGACGTCGACGGCGTGGGCCGGCTGATCAAGATCGCCGTGGAGGAGGGCAGGGCCGCGCGTCCGGGGATCAAGCTGGGCGTCTGCGGCGAGCACGGCGGTGATCCGACGTCGGTGCACTTCTTCCACGAGGTCGGGCTGGACTACGTGTCCTGCTCGCCGTTCCGGGTACCCGTCGCCCGCCTGGAGGCCGGCCGGGCCGCCGCCCGGTAGCGGCGACCGCGGGGGCGTGCGGCACGGGTCCGGACCCGCGCCGCACGCCCCTTCCGTGCGCGGCGGGCTTCGGCGCGGCCCTGCGCGGAAGTGGGCGGCACCGCGGCGGTCTCATAGCATTGGCTCGACCATGCGTCGGCGGATGGCGTCCAGTACGCTTTGCCGGCCGGGACGGACCGGGAGAACCGTCCGGGACGCCGCCCGCCGTCCCGCCTTCCGGTCGACCTCGGTCGTCGTCGGGCGGGTCACAGGCCGATTCAGGGGGTGAGACGTGCGGACATCCGGAGACGAGCGCGGTGACGGGCCGCGCAGGGAGCATCCGCTCGGCGCCTCACCGGATGCCGAAGCGACGCGGGTGTTCGTCCGCGGCGGCGCCCAGGCGCAGCCCGAGCGGGAGCATCCGGTGCGGGCGCCGGAGCCCACCGCGGAGTTCGTCCGGCCCGAGCGCGGCGACACCCCGTGGGAGGCCGAGACCTCCGATCGGACCAGGGTCTTTTCCCGCGCCGCCGCTGACGAGGCCCGGGTCGACCCCGCCGACGGCCCTTCCCCCGACGCGACCCGCACCATGTCGCGTCCGGGGCGCGGCGCCCGTGGCGAGCGCGGGCCGCGGTCCCGGCGGTCCGGAGAGGACCCGCGCGCCCCCCGGCCGGGACGGCGGCGCGGGTTCCGGTTCCGGCACGTCGTCGCCCTGGTGCTGCTCGTCGCCGTCGCCCTGCCCGTCGGCACGTGGGGATGGGTCTGGTACGTCGCCAGGCAGGACGACCGCACGCCGGTCGACGCCATCATCGTGCTGGGCGCCAGCCAGTACAACGGCAGGCCGTCCCCGATCTTCGAGGCCCGCCTCGACCAGGCCGCCCACCTCCACGAGGAGGGCGTCGCCCCCATGATCGTGACCGTCGGCGGCAACCAGCCCGGTGACAACTACACCGAGGGCGGCAGCGGCCGCGACTGGCTGGTGGAGGGGGGCGTCCCGGATGAGCAGGTGGTCGCGATCGGGGAGGGCAGCGACACCCTGCAGAGCATCGAGGCCGTCTCCGAGGTCTTCCGGCAGCAGGGGTGGACGACCGCGGTGATCGTCACCGACCCCTGGCACTCGCTGCGCTCCCGCATCATGGCCGAGGACTTCGACATCGAGGCCACGACCTCGCCGGCCCGCTCAGGCCCGGCCGTCCAGGAGCGCGAGACCCAGTTGTGGTACATCACCCGCGAGACCGCCTCGCTCTGGTACTACTGGATCTTCGGAAACAGCTCCGACATCAACATCGACGCCGCGTAGCCGACGGCGCGATCCGGCGCGCGGCGCGTGCCGGGTTTTGGTCTCCCCGCCCGCGTAAGGTCGGAAGCACCATGTCAGCGCTCCAACGGCCGTCGACGCCCGCCTACACCGACCACGACCGGCGGCGCTGGATCGCCGAGCCCGCCAAAAACCGGAACAGGGGGCCGTTCGAGCGCGACCGCGCCCGGGTGCTGCACAGCTTCGCGCTGCGCAGACTGGCCGCCAAGACGCAGGTGGTCCAGCCGGGGGCCGGCGACTTCCCCCGGACCCGCCTCACCCATTCGCTGGAGTGCGCCCAGATCGGCCGCGAACTCGGCCGCTCCCTGGGCTGCGACCCCGATCTGGTGGAGGCCGCCTGCCTGGCCCACGACCTCGGGCACCCGCCCTTCGGGCACAACGGGGAGACCGCGCTGGACGCGGCCGCGGCGGCCTGCGGAGGGTTCGAGGGCAACGCCCAGAGCCTGCGGCTGCTCACCCGGCTGGAGGGCAAGGTCCTGGCCGGCGACGGGCGCAGCGCGGGCCTCAACCTCACCCGCGCGACGCTCGACGCCACCCTCAAGTACCCGTGGCCCCGCGGCGCCGGGCCCGCCGCCCGCAAGTTCAACTGCTACCCCGACGACGCCGAGGTCTTCGCCTGGGTGCGCGAGGGCGTCGAGGGCACCCGGACCTGTTTCGAGGCCCAGGTCATGGACTGGTCCGACGACGTCGCCTACTCGGTGCACGACCTGGAGGACGGGCTGCACGCCGGACTGGTCCGGCTGGAGGCGCTGCGCAGCCGGAGCGAGCGCTCCCAGTTGTGCGAACTCGCGGCCAGGGTCTACGCCGACGCCGAGCCCGCCGAGCTGGAGGAGGTGTTCGACGCGCTGGTCGCCGAGCCGTACTGGCCCCGCCGCTACGACGGCGACCTGCGCTCGCTCGCCGCGCTGAAGAACCTCACCAGCGAGCTCATCGGCCGCTTCTGCCGCGGGGCCGAGCAGGCGACCAGGGACGCCCACGGTCCGGCCCCGCTCACCCGCTACGCCGCGTCCCTCGTGGTGCCCCGGCGCCGACTGCTGGAGTGCGCGCTGCTGAAGTCGGTGGCGGCCCACTACGTGATGGCGCGCTCGGAGGCCAGGGAGTACCAGGCGCGCGAGCGCGCGCTGATCGCCGAACTCGTCGCCGCCGTGCGCACGGGCGCGCCGGGCACCCTGGACGAGCCGTTCCGCGACGACTACGAGCGCGCGGCCGACGACGCCGCGGCGCTGCGCGTGGTCATCGACCAGGTGGCCTCGCTGACCGACACCTCCGCCATGGCCCGGCACCGGCGCCTGGCCGCCGCTTAAGCCGTGCGGCTCCTGCCCGCTGTGCGGCCCTGTCCGCCGCCGGGTGGCGAGCGGTCTGCAAAAAGCGGCGGCGAGGGCGACCGCCGCCCTCGGTGCCGCTTTTCCCTCCGGGGCGCCCGTCACCCGGCCGACCGCAAGGCAGGCCCTCCTCGCCGCCTCCTCGTTCCGCGTTCCCGCGCCGGACTTTCTCGAAATTTCACGTCCCCTCTTGACCCCGCTCAATGTTAGCGCTAACAATGTATCCCACGTCACAGCGGCGTTAACCAAATGTTTCGCGAGGTGTCGAACGACCATGCCGTCCCCGAACGGGCGCAGCCCGGTCATGGCGGATGTCGCCCGGCTCGCGGGGGTGTCCCACCAGACCGTCTCCCGCGTGCTGAACGGCCATCCCAACGTCCGGACCGAGACGCAGGCGCGGGTCCAGGCCGCGATCGAGGAGTTGGGCTACCACCGCAACTCCTCGGCGCGGGCGCTGGTCACCCGCCGCACCAACGTCCTCGGCGTCATCGCGTTCGACACGACCCTGTACGGCCCGGCCAGCACGCTGTTCGGCATCGAGCAGGCGGCGCGCGAGGCCGGCTACTTCGTCAGCATCGTCAGCCTGAAGACCATCACGCGCCGGAGCGTACGCGAGGCGCTGGACTACCTCACCGAGCAGTCGGTGGAGGGCTTCATCGTCATCGCGCCGCAGCGCGCCGCGGTGCAGGCGCTCGCCGACCTCGTCGGTCACCGCCCGCTGGTGGCGGTCGAGGGCGGCCGGGGACCGGGCGTCCCCGTCGTCTGCGTCGACCAGGTCGGCGGCGCCCGCATGGCCACCGAGCACCTTCTGCGCCTGGGCCACCCCACGGTGCACCACATCGCGGGCCCCCCGGAGTGGCTGGAGGCGGAGGGGCGCGTCCAGGGCTGGCGCCAGGTGCTCCAGGAGGCCGGGGTCCCGGCGCCGGAGCCGGTCTACGGCGACTGGAGCCCGAGGTCGGGATACGGCATCGGGCTGCGGCTCGCCCGCGACCGCGCCGTGTCCGCGGTCTTCGTGGCCAACGACCAGATGGCGGTCGGCGTGCTGCGGGCGTTCAACGAGTCCGGGGTGCGGGTGCCCGAGGACGTCAGCGTCGTCGGCTTCGACGACGTGCCCGAGGCCGAGTTCCTCACTCCGCCGCTGACCACGGTCTGGCAGGACTTCGGCGAGGTCGGGCGGCGCAGCATCCGGGTGCTCCTCGAACTCCTGGAGAACGGCGAGGGCGCCGCTCCGACCCGGCACGTCGTCCCCGCCCGGCTGATCCCGCGCATGAGCAGCGCCGCGGCCCCGAACCCGTGACCCCTGCGACCACGAACAGGAGCTCCCGTGCCCGAAAATGTTAGCGCTAACAATCCCTCGTCCGTCGTGGTCGGGATCGACTTCGGCACCCTCTCCGGCCGGGCCGTCGCCGTCCGGGTGAGCGACGGCGCCGAGCTCGGCACCGCCGTCCACCACTACGAGCACGGTGTGATCTCGGAACGGCTGCCCGGATCGGCGGAGCGGCTGCCCCCGGACACCGCCCTGCAGTCGCCCGAGGACTACCGCGAGGTCCTGCGCCGGGCCGTGCCGAAGGCGCTGGCCGCCGGCGGGATCGACCCCGCGCGGGTCATCGGCGTCGGCATCGACTTCACCGCCTGCACCGTCCTGCCGGCCACCGTCGGCGGCACCCCGCTGTGCGAGCTCCCCGGCCTGGCCGGGCGCCCGCACGCCTACCCGAAGCTGTGGAAGCACCACGCGGCCCAGCCGGAGGCCGACCTGGTCAACGCCGTGGCGCGGGAGCGCGGCGAGCCGTGGCTGGCCCGCTACGGCGGCCGGATCTCCTCCGAATGGCAGTTCGCCAAGGCGCTGCAGGTGCTGCGCGAGGACCCCGAGCTCTACGACCGCGCCGACCGCTGGATCGAGGCGGCCGACTGGATCGTCTGGCAGCTGTGCGGAAGCGAGACCCGCAACGTCTGCACCGCCGGCTACAAGGGCATCCACCAGGACGGCGCGTGGCCGTCCCGGGACTACCTCGCCGCGCTGGACCCGCGGTTCGCCGACTTCGTGGCCGACAAGCTGGCCCACCCGCTGTCGCAGCTCGGCGGGCGGGCCGGCGGCCTCACGGCCGAGGCCGCGGCCTGGACGGGCCTGCCCGAGGGGACCGCCGTGGCGGTCGGCAACGTCGACGCCCACGTCACCGCGGCCGCGGCGCAGACCGTCGCCCCGGGGCAGATGCTCGCCGTCATGGGCACCAGCACCTGCCACGTCATGAACTCCGACGTCCTGGCCGACGTGCCGGGCATGTGCGGCGTGGTGCGCGACGGCATCGTGCCGGGACTGTGGGGCTATGAGGCCGGGCAGAGCGGCGTCGGCGACATCTTCGGCTGGTTCGCCGACACCCACACCCCGGCCGGGTACGCCGATGAGGCCGCCGAGCGCGGCGTCTCGGTGCACGAGCTGCTGTCGGCCAAGGCCGCCGAGGAGCCCGTCGGCGGGCACGGGCTGGTCGCGCTGGACTGGCACAGCGGCAACCGCTCGGTGCTGGTCGACCACGACCTGTCCGGGGTGATCGCCGGAATGACCCTGGCCACCCGGCCGGAGGAGGTCTACCGCGCGCTGGTCGAGGCCACCGCGTTCGGCACCCGGACCATCGTGGCGGCCTTCGAGGACTCCGGCGTGCCGGTGACCGACTTCACCGTCGCGGGGGGCCTGGTGCGCAACCCGTTCGTCATGCAGATCTACGCCGATGTGCTGCGCCGACCCCTCAACGCCATCGGCTCCGACCAGGGCCCTGCGGTGGGGGCCGCGATCCACGCCGCCGTCGCCGCCGGGGCCCACCCCGACATCCACGCGGCGTCGCGCGCCATGGGCGAGGTCCGGCGCGGCGCGTTCCGCCCCGACCCGACCAGGGCCGACGCCTACGACGAGCTGTACGCGATCTACACCGATCTGCACGACCACTTCGGCCGCGGCGGCAGCGACGCGCTGCACCGGCTGCGCCGCATCCGCAACGAGGCGGCCGCCTCATGAGGCCGTCCCCGACCCGCCACCGACCCCAACCTCCTGGAAGGAGCCGATGACCGTGCTCCCCGAAACCGTCGAAGGGATCCGGCGCGAGGTCTGCGCCCTGCACGCCGAGCTCGTTCGATGGGGCCTGGTGACCTGGACCAGCGGCAACATCTCCGCCCGGGTCCCCGGCGCCGACCTGCTCGTGATCAAGCCCAGCGGCGTGCTCTACGAGGACCTCACGCCGGAGTCGATGGTCGTGACCGACCTCGACGGCACCGTGGTCGACGGTGTGCACGCCCCCTCCAGCGACACCGACGCCCACGCCTACGTCTACCGCGCCATGCCGCACGTGAACGGCGTCGTGCACACCCACAGCCCCTACGCCACGGCGTGGGCCGCCCGGGGCGAGGCGATCCCCTGCGCCATCACCGCCATGGCCGACGAGTTCGGCGCGGACATCCCGGTCGGGCCGTTCGCCCTGATCGGCGGTGACGACATCGGCAAGGGCATCGTCGCCACGCTCTCCGGCCACCGCTCCCCGGCGGTGCTCATGCGCAGCCACGGGGTCTTCACCATCGGCGCCAGCGCCAAGTCCGCCGTGAAGGCCGCGGTGATGTGCGAGGACGTCGCGCGCACCGTCCACCTGGCGCGCGTCCACGGCCCCGTCGAACCACTGGCGCGCGAGCACGTCGACGCGCTCTACGACCGCTATCAGAACGTCTACGGCCAGCAGGCCGCCCGCGACGCGAAGGAAGGTGGGCACTCGTGACCGACCGTCTGCCCCGGATCGGGGTCCTGGGGATCATGCAGGAGCTCTACGACCACATGATCCCCGGCATCACCGAACGCCAGGCCGGATACGCCAGGCGCGTCGCCGACCGGCTCGGCGACGTCGCCGACTGCGTGATCGGCGAACCCGTCAAGAGCCGCGCCGACGCCGAGCGCGCGGTGCGCGGCTTCGAAAACGACGACCTCGACGGCGTCCTCGTGGTCATGCTCACCTACGCGCCGTCGCTGCGGGTCACCCGGATCTTCGACCGGATGCGGCTGCCGGTCTGCCTGGCCAACATCCAGCCCGATCCCGCGGTCACCCCGGCGTGGGACATGGACGACATGACCTACAACCAGGGCATCCACGGCGCGCAGGACACCGCCAACGCCATGGTGCGCGCCGGGCTGCCCTTCGACGTGGTCACCGAGGACTGGCAGAGCGACGCCTTCACCGAGCGGATCGACCGCTGGGCCAGGGCCGCGCGCGCGGTGACGGCGTGGAAGACGCTGAAGGTGGGCGTGTTCGGCTACGCCATGAACGGCATGGGCGACGCCCGCGTCGACGAGTCCGCATTGCTGCGCAAGCTCGGCCCCGAGGTCAGCGCCATCGCCCCCGGCGACCTGCACCGGGCGATGGACTCCCTCGACACGACGGCGGTCGAGGACCTGATGGCCCGGGAGGACGAGCGGTTCGAGGTCGACGCCCGGCTGTCCAAGGAGGAGCGCGACGACCACGCGCGCATGCAGTTGGCGATCGAGCAGATCCTCACCGAACGCGGGATCGGCGCCTACTCCACCCACTTCGACGCCATCGCCGAGGACGGCCGGTTCGCCCGGCTGCCCATGGCCTCGGCCTCCAGCCTCATGGCCAAGGGCTACGGCTTCGCGGGCGAGGGCGACGTGCTGGCCGCCTCCATCGTCTACGCGGGCCACCGGCTCGCCGGCGACGGCCACTTCACCGAGATGTACGCGATGGACTTCCCCAGCGACTCCATCCTCATGAGCCACATGGGGGAGGGCAACTGGAAGGTCGCGCGCGCCGACGAGCCGGTCCGGCTGATCAAGCGCCCGCTGGGCATCGGCAGGCTCGACGACCCGCCCACCCTGCTGTTCCGCATCCAGCCCGGTCCGGCGACCCTGGCCTCCCTGGTCTACCTCGGCGGCACGGACTTCCGCCTGGTCGTCGCCGAAGGCGAGGTCCTGGACTCCCAGGAGCTGCCCGTCCTGGAGATGCCCTACGGCCAGTTCAGGCCGGCCAGCGGGGTCCGGGGGTGCATGGACGCCTGGCTGCGCGCCGGCGGTACCCACCACATGGTCATGAACCTCGGTCACGCCGCGGCCGACTGGAAGGTCTTCTGCGAGCTGGCCGGCATCGAGTTCCACCAGGTATGACCGGTCCGGCGCGGGCCAGGGGAGCAGAACAGGGCCCGCGTCGGCCGCACGCACCCGCATCAGCGATGTGCCCCGCGCACATCCCCAGGAACGCGGCCTCGGGGGACGGCCGCACATCAGCGCATCAGCAGGCAGAGGAGATGCCATGCGCACGAACGGAGCAAGGACCCCATCCCAGGAGCCCCGAATCGGACGGCGCTCCTTCCTGGCCGGCTCCCTCGCGACCGCGGGGCTGGGACTGGCCGGCTGCGGCGCTCCCGCCGCGGCCGGCGGCCGCACCCCGCTCCGCCAGTGGAACCTCTTCACCGGCGGCGACGGCGCCCGGATGGTCGAGATGCACGAGGCCTACCGGGCGGAGCACCCCGGGATCGACTTCCGCCCCACCACCTACCTGTGGGGCAACCCCTTCTACACGAAGTTCGCGATGGGCGCCGCCGGCGGCCGCGCCTTCGACATCGCGACCCTGCACCTGTCGCGGTTGCGCGGCATGGGCGCGGGGACCCTGATCGACCCGGTTCCCGCGGACCTGCTCGCCGAGTACGGGATCACCGAGGACACCGTGCTGCCCAACGTCTGGGAGAAGTGCAGGGTGGACGGCGAGCTCTACGCGATCCCGCTGGACACCCACCTGGTCGTCACCTACTTCAACCGCGAGATCTGCGAGAGCGCGGGCGTCCTCGACTCCGAGGGCGGACTCGCCGAGACCAGCGGCGTCGAGGAGTTCATCGACCTGATCGCCGCGGTCAAGGACGCCACCGGCCAGTACGGACTCGTGATGGAGACCACGGGCGCGTGGCGGCAGTTCTGGTCGCTGTACCGCCAACTCGGCGGCGAGATGACCCTTGAGGGCGACGTCGGCATGGACGACGACAAGGCGCTGCAGTCGCTGGACTTCCTGCGCCGGGTCTGCGAGGAGGGGCTCGCACCCAAGGCCTCCGACGCACCCGGCACCCCGGCCAACTTCCAGAACGGGATCGCGGGGGTGATGTTCGGCGGGAACTGGGAGATCCCCACGTTCCAGGCGGCCGGGATGGACTTCGGCATGCGGCCGTTCCCCGGCGTCTTCGGCGATGAGCTCGGCCAGGGGGACTCGCACGCGTTCGTGCTGCCGCGCCGCAGGGAACCCGACGACGAGGCCGTGCGCGCGGCCGTGGAGTACGCGGCCTGGATGCTGAAGAACAGCCTCACCTGGGCCGGCGGCGGGCACACCCCCGCCTACCTCCCGGTGACGCAGAGCCAGGAGTACGCCGCCCTGGAACCGCAGTCGGACTACCGGGTCGCGGCCGAGAACGTGCAGTTCGACCCGGAGGCGTGGTTCAGCGGATCCGCCGCGGCGCTGCAGAACGAGGCCAACTCCCTCTTCAGCGGCGTGCACAACGGCACAACGACGCCCGAGCAGGCACTCGCCCGGTTCAAGCGGGCCGCCCAGAAGCTCCTCGACACACCCGCGCCGGTGTGACCCCGGGCCGTTTCCCCTTCTCCCTTGGAGTCCGACATGACCGTACACGCCGACACCGCGCCGGCGGGGGCGGCGCGGAGCAGGCCCGCCGATCCCGGCGTCCGCAGCCTGGTCCGAGCCCGCCGCACGACCTCCTGGACCGGCCTGTGGTTCGTCCTCCCGTTCACGATCCTCTTCGCGGTCTTCCTGGCCTGGCCGCTGCTCGCCGGACTGTGGACCAGCTTCACCGACCGCAGCCTCGCGCGCGAGGACGCCTCCTTCGTCGGCCTGGCCAACTGGCAGGAGATGCTGACCGACTCCGCCGTCTGGCAGTCGCTGTGGGTCACCCTGCTGTTCACCGCCATCAGCACACCGCTGCTGGTCGTCATCGCCCTGGCCATGGCGCTGCTCACCAACCGGGTCACTCGGCTGGGCTGGTTCCTGCGCTTCTCCTTCTTCGCGCCGTTCCTGCTGCCGGTGGCCGTGGTGACGCTGATCTGGGTCTGGCTGTACCAGCCCGGGTTCGGCCTGGTCAACGCGATGCTGACAACGGTCGGCCTGCCCGAGGTCGGCTGGCTCACCAATGAGAACACGGTGCTGCTCGCCGTCGCCATCACCACCGTGTGGTGGACCGTCGGGTTCAACTTCCTGCTCTACCTCGCCGCGCTGCAGGGCATCCCCGGCTACGTCCACGAGGCCGCGGCGCTCGACGGCGCGAGCCCTTGGCAGCGGCTCACCCGCATCACGCTGCCGCTGCTGCGCCGCACCACCGCGCTGATCGTGATGCTGCAGATGGTCGCGTCGCTGAAGCTGTTCGACCAGGCGTATTTGATGACCAACGGCTCCGGCGGCCCGGACTACGCCGCCCGCCCGATCATCGGCTACATCTTCGACAGCGGCTTCACCGGGCTGCGCATCGGCTACGCCTCGGCGATCTCCTACCTGTTCTTCGCCATCATCATCATCGCCTCGGTCATCCAGTTCCGCCTCTTCGCCCGGAAGGGGGACGCGGCATGAGCACCGTCACCTCCACCGCCCGCCCCGCCCCGCCGGCCCGGGCCGCGGCGGCGCCGCGGCGCCGCCCGCGCGTGCGCATCACCCCCGGAAGCGTGGCCGTCACCGTGTCCGCGCTGTTCCTGGCCGTCGTCTGGCTGCTGCCGCTGCTGTGGGCGGTGCTCACCTCGCTCAAGCCCGAGGGCGAGACCACGGCCGTCCCCGTCCACTGGCTGCCGCTGGAGCCCACGCTGGAGGCCTACCGGGTCATCATCGCCCGCGGCGACCTGCAGCAGTGGCTGATCAACAGCACGATCATCTCCACCGTGGTCACCCTGCTCACCCTGGTGGTGTGCGTCCTGGCGGCCTACGCCTTCTCCAAGACGCACTTCCCCGGGCGCTCATGGCTGTTCGCGCTGTTCATCGCCGGGATCCTGGTCCCGCCGCAGGTGCTCATCGTCCCGCTGTTCGACGAGATGACCGCCCTGGGCCTGGTCGACACCTACTGGGGCGTGGCGCTGCCGCAGGTGGTCGCCCCCGTCATGGTGTTCATCCTCAAGCGGTTCTTCGACGCCATCCCGCGCGACTACGAGGAGGCCGCCCGCCTGGACGGCGCCGGCCACCTGCGGGTCCTGTGCAGCGTCATCCTGCCGATGTCCACCCCGATCCTCGCGGCGGTCGGCATCTTCACCTTCGTCCAGGCCTGGAACAACTTCCTGTGGCCGTTCATCGCCACCACCGACCCCGCCCTGATGACGGTGCCCGTCGGCCTGGGCACCGTCCAGGGGGGCTACGGCATCCAGTACGCGCAGAACATGGCCGCCGCCGTCATCGGCGCGCTCCCGCTGATCATCGTCTTCATGCTGTTCCAGCGCCAGGTCGTGCGCGGCGTCACCGACGCCGGCCTGAAGTGACCGGCTCTTCGTCCCCCAGAGGAGGCAATCCCATGGCAGGCAGGATCCCCCGCCTGGCGGCGGTGCTCACCGCCGGGCTGCTCACCCTGGCCCTCGCCCCGGCCGCCAACGCGGCCCCGGCGCCGACGGGCCCGAAACCGCACCGGCTCTCCGGCGACGTCCGGGTGCACGACCCCGCCCTCGTCGCGGGCGGAGGCGGCGACGACTGGTACGTCTTCGGCACCGGCGACCCGGCGGTCTCCGACGGCAACATCCAGATCCGGTCCTCCCGCAACGGCAGGGAGTGGACCTACGAGGGCGCCGTGTGGGAGGAGAAGCCGGCCTGGCTGAGCGAGGAGATCCCCGGCGTCACCAACTTGTGGGCGCCCGAGATCCACGAGGACGACGGCACCTACTACCTGTACTACTCCGCCTCGACGTTCGGCTCCAACCGCTCGCTCATCGGGCTGGCCACCAACACCACGCTCGACCCCGACGACCCCTCCTACGAGTGGGTCGACCGCGGCAAGGTCTTCGAGACCCACTCCGGTGACGACTACAACGCCATCGACCCCGGCATCGTCGCCGACGCCGACGGCACCCGGTGGATGGCCTTCGGCTCCTACTGGAGCGGGATCCGCATGGTCCGGCTGGACTGGCCCAGCGGGAAGCCCGCCTCCGGAGCGGAGGTGCTGCACCTCGCCGACCGGCAGGAGCCGCCCAACGCGATCGAGGCGCCCTACATCGTGCACCGCGGCGACCACTACTACCTGTTCGTCTCCTTCGACGCCTGCTGCCAGGGCACCGACAGCACCTACAAGATCGCGGTGGGCCGCTCGGAGTCGGTCACCGGCCCCTACATCGACCGCGACGGCGTCCCGCTGCTGGAGGGCGGCGGCACCGTGATCCTGGCCGACCGCGGCTCCGACGTCGCCGCGGGCGGGCAGTCGCTCTCCGGCCCCCAGGGCAGACATGGCGAGTTCATCGCCTACCACACCTACGGCCCCTACGGCACCGACGGCGACTTCAAGCTCGGCGTCGAGCGCGTCCGCTGGGGCGCCGACGGCTGGCCCGCCCTGAGCGGCTGACCCTGGCCGGGGCGGTCCGCCCGCCCCGGCCCCCATCCCGACCACCCAAGGAGAGAGGACCACGTGCACAGCGCTTCCTTCACCCTCGACCCGGCCTTCACGATCGCCCCCGTCAACCGCCGCACGTTCGGCTCGTTCGTCGAGCACATGGGCCGCTGCGTCTACACCGGCATCTACGAGCCGGACCATCCCACCGCCGACGCCAACGGCTTCCGCCGCGACGTCTTGGACCTGGTCCGCGAGCTCGGGGTGGGCACGGTGCGCTACCCGGGCGGCAACTTCGTCTCCGGCTACCGCTGGGAGGACGGCGTCGGCCCGCGCGACCGGCGCCCGGTGCGGCGCGAACTGGCCTGGCACAGCACCGAGACCAACCAGTTCGGCCTGGACGAGTTCATCCGCTGGACCGCCGAGGCCGGCATCGAGCCCATGATGGCGGTCAACCTGGGCACGCGCGGCCTCCAGGAGGCGATCGACCTGCTGGAGTACGCCAACCACCCGGGCGGCACCCGCCTGTCCGACCAGCGCATCGCCAACGGCTCGCCCGATCCGCACGGCATCCGCATGTGGTGCCTGGGCAACGAGATGGACGGCCCCTGGCAGATCGGCCACAAGACCGCGCACGAGTACGGTCGGCTCGCCGCCGAGACCGCGCGGGCGATGCGGATGAGCGACCCCGACCTGGAACTGGTGGCCTGCGGCAGCTCCGGCTCGCAGATGCCGACGTTCGGGGCCTGGGAGGCCGAGGTCCTGGAGCAGACCTACGACCACGTCGACTACATCTCCCTGCACGCCTACTACCAGGAGCACGACGGCGACCTGGCGAGCTTCCTGGCCTCGGCCGCCGACATGGACCACTTCATCGAGTCCGTGGTGGCCACCGCCGACCACGTCCGCGCCCGGCTCAAGGCCGGGAAGCGCATCCAGCTCTCCTTCGACGAGTGGAACGTCTGGTACCAGAGCCGCTTCCACGACGAGGGAGCGCCCACGGACTGGCCGGTGGCGCCGCGGGTCATCGAGGACCGGTACAACCTCGCCGACGCCGTGGTCGTCGGCGGGCTGCTGATCTCACTGCTGCGCCACAGCGACCGGGTGACCTCGGCCAGCCTGGCCCAGCTGGTCAACGTGATCGCGCCGATCATGACCGAGCCGGGCGGGCCGGCGTGGCGCCAGACCATCTTCCACCCCTTCGCCGAGACCTCCAGGACGGCCAGGGGCGAGGTGCTGCGCGTGGAGCCGGTCGCCCCGGTCCAGGACACCGGCCGCCACGGCGAGGTGCCGGTGATCGACGCCGTCGCCACGCACGACCCCGAGAGCGGCGAGGCCGCGGTCTTCGTCATCAACCGCTCGGTCGACGAGCCCGTGACGCTCGACGTCGACGCGCGCGGCCTCGGCGCCGAGCGCGTCACCGAGTGCCTGACGCTCTCCGGCCCCGACGCCTACGCTGTCAACACCGCCGAGGCGCCCGACCGCGTGGTGCCCCGGGAGAACAAGGACGCCCGGCTGGCCGACGGCCGCCTCGACGTCGTGCTCCCGCCGGTGTCCTGGACCGTCGTCAAGCTCGCCGTCCCGCGGGGCTGACCTTCGACCCGGTCCGCCCGGGCGGTTTTTCCGGGCGGACCCACCAGGAGATGAGGACCATGAGAAGACTCCTGCACGCCGCGCTCGCCGCGGTGCTCCTGCTCCCCCTCGCGGCCTGCAACGGCGTCGGCGCAGCGGCGCGGGCCGAGGACAGGCCGCTGATCGGCGTCGCCATGCCCACGAAGTCGAAGGAGCGCTGGGTCGACGACGGCTCGAACATGGCCGGGCGGTTCCGGGACCTCGGCTACGACGTCGACCTGCAGTACGCGCAGGACGAACTGGAGACGCAGATCTCCCAGATCGAGAACATGATCACCAAGGGCGCCGACGCCCTGGTCATCGCCTCGATCAACGGGGAGGTGCTGACGGAGGTGACCCGGCAGGCCGCCGACCAGGGCATCCCGGTCATCGCCTACGACCGCCTGATCATGGGCACCGAGCACGTCGACTACTACGCGACGTTCGACAACTTCAAGGTCGGTGAACTGCAGGGCGGCTACCTGGAGCAGGAACTCGGCCTCGACGAGGGCGAGGGGCCTTTCAACATCGAGCTCTTCGGCGGCTCGCCCGACGACAACAACGCCTACTTCTTCTACGACGGCGCGATGTCGGTCCTGCAGCCCTACATCGACTCCGGCCAACTCGTGGTCCGCAGCGGCCAGACCGAGATGAACCAGATCGCCACCATGGGCTGGGACGGCTCCACCGCGCAGGCGCGGATGGACAACCTGCTCAGCGCCCACTACCAGGGCGAGCCCCTGCACGCGGTCCTCGCCCCGGCCGACTCGCTGAGCCTGGGCGTCATCTCCTCCCTCAAGAGCGCCGGCTACGGGTCGCAGAGCAAGCCGATGCCGGTCATCACCGGCCAGGACGCCGACATCTCCTCGGTCAAGTCGATCATCGCCGACGACCAGACCATGACGATCTTCAAGGACACCCGCGAGCTCGCCGACGTCGCCGTGAACATGGCCGACGCCCTGATCCACGGACGGGAGGTCGAGGTCAACGACACCGAGAGCTACGACAACGGCGAGAGGGTCGTGCCGTCCCAGCTGCTCGAACCGGTCGTCGTCGACCAGGACAACTACGAGGAGACGCTCGTCGACAGCGGCTACTACACCGAGGCGGAGGTGGCGGGATGACGACCGGCGCGAGCGGGCAGCGGGCCGAGGCGGGGCCCGGCGCGGGCGCCGAGGCGCCCGGCGCGCTGCTGGAGATGCGCGGAATCACCAAGGAGTTCCCCGGGGTGGTCGCGCTGGAGGGCGTCGACCTGAAGGTGCGCGACGGCGAGATCCACGCGCTCATGGGGGAGAACGGGGCCGGCAAGTCCACCCTGATGAAGGTGCTCAGCGGGGTCCACCCGCACGGCTCCTACAGCGGGGACATCCTGGTCGACGGCGCCGTCCGCGCGTTCAAGGGCACCAGGGACAGCGAGGCGGCCGGGATCGTCATCATCCACCAGGAGCTCGCGCTCGTCCCGCAGTTGTCCATCGCGGAGAACATCTTCCTCGGCAACGAGCAGGCCCGGTCGGGCGTGATCGACTGGAACCTGACGCTGGGCACGGCCCGGCGGCTGCTGGAGCGGGTCGGTCTGGACGAGGACCCCGGGCTGCCGGTGACCGGCCTGGGCGTCGGCAAGCAGCAGCTCGTGGAGATCGCCAAGGCGCTGTCCAAGGACGTCCGGCTGCTGATCCTGGACGAGCCGACGTCGGCCCTCAACGAGACCGACAGCGCCAACCTGCTGCGCCTGCTGGGCGAACTCAAGCAGCAGGGCATCACCTCGATCCTGATCTCACACAAACTGAACGAGATCACCCAGGTGAGCGACTCGGTCACCATCCTGCGCGACGGCCGGACCATCGAGACGCTGGACGTGGTCGCCGGCGAGGTGACCGAGGACCGGATCATCCGGGGCATGGTCGGCCGCGACCTCGACCACCGCTACCCCGAGCGCGAGCCCCGGATCGGCGCGACGCTGTTCGAGGTGCGCGACTGGTCCGTCGACCATCCGACGCAGCCGGGCCGGCGCGTGGTCGACCAGGTCGGCCTGCACGTCCGCCGCGGCGAGATCGTCGGCATGGCCGGGCTGATGGGCGCCGGGCGCACCGAGTTCGCGATGAGCGTCTTCGGCCGCTCCTACGGGCGCAAGGTGTCGGGCACCGCGCTGATGGAGGGCCGGGAGGTCCGGCTCGACAGCGTCGGCGACGCCATCGGCAACGGCATCGCCTACGTGCCGGAGGACCGCAAGGAGCTCGGCCTGATCCTCGGCGACGACATCCGGCGCAACATCACCCTGGCCGGGCTCGACCGGGTCAGCCGCGGCCGGGTGATCGACGACGGCCGCGAGGCGGTGCGCGCCGAGGGGCTGCGCACGGCGCTGAAGGTCAAGGCCCCCGACGTCTTCCAGGCCACGGGCAACCTCAGCGGCGGCAACCAGCAGAAGGTGGCGCTGGCCAAGTGGCTGTTCACCGAGCCGGACCTGCTGATCCTGGACGAGCCCACCCGCGGCATCGACGTCGGTGCGAAGTACGAGATCTACCTCATCGTCCAGCAGGCCGCGGCCGAGGGCAAGGCGGTGCTGCTCATCTCCTCGGAGCTGCCGGAACTGCTCGGCCTGTGCGACCGCGTCTACGCGATGAGCGAGGGCCGCATCACCGGGGAGGTTCCGCGCGACGGCGCCACACAGGAATCGATCATGAAGCTGATGACCAAGACGAAGGTGTCCCCATGACCGCCATACGCGACCTGTTCAGGAAGAACGCCAGGCAGTACGGGATGCTCATGGCGCTCGTGCTCATCGTGGTGCTGTTCGAGTTCCTCACCGGCGGACTGCTGCTGCAGCCGCTGAACATCACCAACCTCATCATGCAGAACAGCTACATCCTGATCCTGGCCATCGGGATGATGCTGGTGATCATCACCGGCCACATCGACCTGTCCGTGGGGTCGGTGGTCGCCTTCGTCGGAGCCGCGTCGGCGGTGATGATGGCCCAGTGGGGCCTGCCGGTCTGGCTCACGGTCGTCGCCGCGCTGGCCATGGGCGCCCTCATCGGGGCCTGGCAGGGCTTCTGGGTGGCCTACGTCCGCATCCCCGCGTTCATCGTGACGCTGGCCGGGATGCTGCTGTTCCGCGGGCTGACGCTGATCGTGCTGGACGGCCAGACCATCGCGCCGCTGCCGGCCTCCTTCCGGGTGCTCGGATCGGGCTACGTGCCCGACCCGTTCGGGGCGGGCGTCCACGTGCTGACCCTGCTCATCGGCGTCGCGGCCTCCGCGCTGCTGGTGTGGACCCAGCTCCAGGCCCGGGCGCGCAGCCGACGGCACGGGCTGCCGGTGAGCCCGCAGAACGCCTTCGCCGCCAGGATCGCCGCCCTCGTCATCGTCATCAACGTCTTCGCCTACGTGCTGGCCATCCACAACGGGATCCCGGTCGTGGGCCTGGTGCTGGTGGTCCTGATCGTCGGGTTCTCCTTCGTCATGAACAAGACGATCACCGGCCGGCACGTCTACGCGGTGGGCGGCAGCGAGAAGGCCGCGCTGCTGTCGGGCGTGCGCACCAAGCAGACGACGTTCTGGGTCTTCGTCACCATGGGCGTGCTCTCGGCGCTGGCCGGACTGGTGTTCATGGCGCGGCTGAACGCCGCCACCCCGGGCGCGGGCGAGATGTTCGAACTCGACGCGATCGCCGCGGCCTTCATCGGCGGCGCCTCGGCCACCGGGGGAGTGGGCACCGTCGTCGGCTCCGTCGTCGGCGCGCTGGTCATGGGCGTCATGAACAACGGCATGTCGCTGATCGGACTGGGCGTGGACTGGCAGCAGGCCATCAAGGGCCTGGTCCTGCTCGCCGCTGTGGCCTTCGACGTCTACAACAAGGACCACCTCGGCCTGCGCCGCGCCAGGCGCGGCGGCGCCGGGCGCTCGACGGCGGCCCCGCGGCAGCCGGACCCCGATGGCGCCGCGACCGAATCGGCCGCTCCGCCCGCCCCCGAAGACGCCCGCCGCTGAGGCGGCGGCAGACCCTTTCGGAGACTCCCCATGACGGAAAAACCCGAGACGGCCTCCTAGGTCGTGTTTTCCGAATCATTTCGGGCTCGCGGCCACCAGGCTGCCTCTCGCTGCGCCGATGTCGCTTGAACAGCCAACCAGGATGATCTACGCGAATCGTCTTGCGAGAGATTGCCTGGACGGCCGCTCGCTGACCCGAAAGCCTTCGTCAAACACTCCCTAGGGCCACGCGGGCCTGTCGGTCGTGCTCGCGGTACCCCGGGACGGCCCGGTGCGCCTGGCCGCGCTCACCGAGCGCGGCGGCGCCGGGTCCCCGGACGGCGATGCGGTGCCCTCCCCGCGCACGGGGAGGGCGAAGGCCCGCAAAGGCCGAGCAGAGCCAACAGTCCTCACCTCACCGAACAACACATCTAGCCCCGCTGCGGCCTCAGCCCTTCATGGCGCCGCCGAGGTTGAACCTGCCGCCCAGGGCCTTGGAGACCGCCACGTACAGGGCCACCACGGGCAGCGTGTACAGCAGCGAGTACGCGGCCAGCTCGCCGTAGCGCACCGAACCGTACTGGCCGAAGAACGAGTAGATGCGCACCGCGGCCGGCAGGTGGTCGGGGCTTTTCAGCAGGATGAACGGCACGAAGAAGTTGCCCCAGGTCAGCACGATCGTGAAGATGCCAACGACGGCCATGCCCGGGGCGATCAGCGGCGCGACGAGCAGCCGCAGCGACTGCCAGGCCGACGCGCCGTCCACCCAGGCGGCCTCCTCCAGCTCCATGGGGATGCCGTCCATGAAGTTCTTCGTCAGCCAGATCCCGAACGGCAGGCTGGAGGCGGCCAGGAACAGCATCGTGGCGAACCGCGAGTCCAGCAGCCCGGCCTGCACGAACATGCCGTAGACCGGGACCATGATCGCGGTGAGCGGCAGCCCGGTCGCGAACAGCACGGTGTACAGGAACGGCCGCCTGAACCGCAGGCTGTAGCGCGACAGCGGGTAGGCGGCCAGGGCGGAGGCGGCCACCGTGACCACGGCGGCGCCGCCGCACAGCAGCACGCTGTTCCACATCGGGACGTAGACGGTCTCCGGTGTCAGCACGGCGGCGAAGTTGTCCAGCGTGAACGCCGACGGCGGCGCGGCGCGCAGCGTCGCCTCGGCGTCGAAGGCCGCGAACACCATCCACAGCGACGGCAGCAGGAACACCAGGGCCAGCACGGCCAGCAGCAGATGGACCACCGCGCCGCCCGCCGCCTTCGCGGGTGAACTGATCGCCCGTGTCATCGCACCTCCTCCGGACGCAGCAGACGGACGTAGACCAGCGAGAACAGCCCGGCGACCACCAGCAGCGCGAGCGCGATCGTGGTGCCGTAGCCCAGGTCGCCGAAGTTGAGCGCCTCCTGGTACATCAGCAGCGGCAGCGTGGTGCTGCGCCCGCCGGGGCCTCCGCCGGTCATCACGAAGATCAGGGTGAACACCTGCACGGTCTGCAGCGTCACCAGCAGCAGCGTGGTGGCGATGGTGCGCCGCAGCAGCGGCAGCACCACGTGCCACAGCACCCGCCACCCCGACGCGCCGTCCACCCGGGCCGCCTCCTTGAGGTCGGTGGGCACCTCCGACAGCCCGGCGGAGTAGGTCATCATCGAGAAGGCGGTGCCCTTCCAGACGTTGGCCAGCACCACGGCCAGGATCGGCGCGGTGTACAGCCAGTTCTGCGGGGCCAGCCCCACCTGGTCCAACAGCGCGTTGAGCGAGCCCTCGCGCTCCAGGAACGCCACCCAGACGAATCCGGCCACGACCTCGGGCACCACCCAGGCGCCGACCACGATCGCGCTGACCGCCGTCCGCACGGCGGCGCCCCGGTTCTGCATCAGCAGCGCCAGCGCCAGCCCGAGCACCGTCTGGCCCACGACCCCCGAGCCGACCAGGAAGACCACGGTGACCACGGTGGCGTCGAGGAACTGCGGGTCGGTGAGCAGTCGCTCGATGTTGGCCAGGCCGACGAACTCGGTGTCGGCGGCCGCAGCGCCGGTCAGGGCCGCGTTGGTGAACGAGGCCCACACCGTCCACAGGATCGGTCCGGCGAAGAAGGTCAGCAGCAGGAACAGGGCGGGGGCCAGCGGGACCAGCCAGCGCGCGATCCCGGGCCGGCCGGGGCGGGCCGAGCGCGCGCTGCGGCGGGGCCGGGGCGCGCGCTGCGGCGCGGCGGCGGTGAGCGTCGACTCCATCGGCTCAGCCGCCCGAGGTCACGTTGTCCGCTCCGGCGATCCCCTCGACCTCCTGGGCGTAGGTCTCGGCGGCCTCGGCCGGGGTGGCCTCGCCCAGCATGACCGCCTCCATGGCCTCCTGGACCGCCAGCGAGATCCGCGGGTACTCGCTGTAGGCGGGGCGGAAGTGCGTCACGTCGACCAGCGCCGCGGCCTGCTCGGCCATGGGGGAGGCCTCCAGGAACTCGGGGGAGGAGGCGACGTCCTCGCGCACCGGGATCTGCCCGCCCTCGATCGCGAACTTGGTCGCGTTCTCCTCGTTCAGGGCGTGGCTCATGACCTCCCAGGCGAGGTCGGGGTTGGCCGACTGGGAGCCGAGTGCCAGCGTCCAGCCGCCCGACATCGAGGTGGCGCCGGGGTCCTGGCCGTTCTGCGTGGGCATCGGGGCGAACTCCATGACGTCCTGCCATTCGGGCCACGGCTTGTTCGCGCTCTCGATCCAGCTCTGGGTCACCCAGGAGCCGTCCAGGCTGATCGCGATCTCGCCCGCAGGGATGCGCTCCTCGTTGTTGAGCGTGGCGACGTTGGCGTTGAGGGCGTCGCGGGGGGCGAGGGCGAGGTCCTCGGAGTAGACCGTCTCGACGAACGCCAGCGCGTCCTCGAACCCGGCGCTCCCGGTGACCCACTTCCGCGCCTCCTCGTCGAAGAGGGCGCCGTCGGTTCCGCTGAGCAGCATCTGGAAACCCTGCATGGAGGACTGCTCGCCGGCCGGGGTGCCGGAGTAGACGTTGAGCGGGGTCACCTCCTCGCCCAGCTCCGACCTGATCGTGCGCGCGGTCTCCAGCACCTCGTCCCAGGTCCGCGGCTCCCACGGGGTGTCGACGCCGGCCTGGTCGAACAGTTCGGTGTTGTACCAGAGCCCCCGGGTGTCGGTGCCCAGCATCGCCGCGTAGCGTTTGCCGTCCAGCGCGGTCACCGCGGCGTCGGCCTGCTCGTTGTACTGCCCGGCGTCCTCCCAGGCCTCCCAGTACTCGTCCAGCGGGGCCAGGTAGCCGGCGTCGACGTCCTGGTTGATGGTGAAGCTGTCCTCGTAGATGATGTCGGGCGCCTCGGCGGCCGACTGGTTCATCAGGTTCACCTGGGTCTGGTAGTCCTCGGCGGGGGCCTCGATCGGGCGCAGTTCGACCGTGACGTCGGGATTCTGCCCCTCGAACTCCTCCTTCACCTTCGTGAACAGGTCGTCGGCCGCCTGGAAGGTGCCGAAGTCCTGGTAGGCGATGGTGACCGTGTTGGGGTCGTCCTGTGCGCCGCCGCCGCATCCGGCGGCGGCGAGGATCAGGGCGGCGGCGGCCGCGGCCGCGCGGGCCGCGCGGCGCTTCCGCCTGCCGACGGGCACTCGAGTCATGGGCGGTGGTCCCCTTACGTGCGGGCCCGCCGCGCGAAACGGCGAGCGGTCCTGGCGAGCCGGTCCGATCCCTTCGCAAGCGATGCGGCCCCGATCCCTGCCCGGACCGTCGCCGCAATGACGTGTGTCACATGGTTACTAAAATCCTTGGATAAAGGCAATGGATGAAGGCGGCCGATGGAGCGGCTCGGGGACCGGAGCGCCGCACATGCCAGGATGTATGGGGTACCAGGGGAGGAAAACCGCAAATGTCCACCGGCACCAACCTGCTCTGGCTCGGTGACTTCAACCAGAGCCTGGTCCTCGACGAGATCCGCCGCGCCGAGAACATCAGCCGCGTCGAGCTCGCCGAGCGCACCGCCCTCACCCCGCAGACGGTCTCCAACATCGTGCGCCGGCTGCTGGAGTCGGGACTGGTGCTGGAGGCCGGCCGGCGCTCCTCGCGCGGCGGCAAGCGCGCGACGATGCTGCGCCTCAACGCCGGCGCCTACTACGCCGTCGGCCTGCACATCGACCCCGCGCGCACCACGCTGGTGGTGACCGACATGCGCGGCCGGGTCATCGCGCGCAGCCGGCGCCGCACGCCGGTCGTGCACGGCCCCGCCCGGGTCATCAACGCCCTGGTCCGGGCGGTCCGGCTGCTGGTCGAGCGCTCCGGCGTGCCGGCCGAGCGCGTCCTGGGCATCGGCGTGGCCACGCCCGGCCCGATCGACTCCGGCGGCGGCTTCGTCGTGGAGCCGCCCAACCTGCCCGGCTGGCACAGCGTCCCGTTGCGGGAGGCGCTGGAGAGCGGGACGGGGCTGCCGGTCATCATCGACAACGACGCCACCGCCGCCACGATCGGCGAGCGCTGGTCCGGCGGCGTGCACCGGGCCGGGGACATGGCCTTCATCTACTTCGGCACCGGCATCGGCGGCGGCCTCGTCCTCGGCGACCGGCTCTACCGGGGCGCCTCATGGAACGCCGGGGAGATCGGGCACGTGACCGTCGAACCCGGCGGCCGCCCCTGCCCCTGCGGCAACGGCGGGTGCCTGGAGACCTACCTCGCACCGCACGCCATCGTCGCCGACGCGGCCCGGCGCAGGGGGGAGGAGCCGCCCGGCCTGCCCCGCGGCAGCGCGGCGGCCATCGAGTACTACGCGCGGGTCTGCCGCGCCGCGGAGTCGGGCGACCCCGAGGCCCTGGCCACCGTCCGCGCCGCGGCCGCCCACCTCGGCAGCGCCGCGATCGGGCTGCTCAACGTCGTCGACGTGCCCACCGTGGTCCTCGGCGGCTGGGGCATCTCCCGCGTGGGCGGCATCTACCGCAACGCGGTGGCCGAGGCCGTCTCCGCGCGCTCCATCGCCCGCGCGGTGCGCGGGCTGAGGGTCGAGACCTCCCTGATCGGCGACGACGTCGCGGCGATCGGCGCGGCCTCGCTGGTCCTGCACACCACCTACTCGCCCCGGTTCGCCCCGGCGCGCGGCTGACCGATGCCCGACGACCGGGTTCGCACAGGGGGCGGCCGTCGCTGTGCGCGCAAGCCGCCGGCGACGCAGCAGCCCGAGTCCTGAAACTCCCACCCCCGCCCCGCGAACGGCAGCGGTCGAGGTCCGATGAGCCGGACGGGCCGTCCACAGGGACCGGCCGGCCGCCTCCCCGCGCGCCGCGCGCGCCTAGACTTGTCTACTGTGGCCGGCCGAATTCGAGACGAAGACGTCGCGCTCGTTCGCGAGCGCTCACCCATCGCCGACGTGGTGGGGGAGTACCTCCAGCTCCGCAACGCCGGCGGCGGCTCCCTGAAGGGCCTGTGCCCCTTCCACGACGAGAAGTCCCCGTCCTTCAACGTCACCCCCGCGCGCGGCCTGTTCTACTGCTTCGGTTGCGCCGAGGGCGGCGACGTCATCGCGTTCGTGCAGAAGATCGAGCACCTGAGCTTCGTCGAGGCGGTGGAGAGCCTCGCCAGGGGCGCGGGGATCCAGTTGCGCTACGAGCAGGGCGGCTACGTCCCGCGCAACGAGCAGGGCCAGCGGCAGCGGCTGATCGACGCGCACAAGGCCGCGGCGGAGTTCTACGCCGAGCGGTTGCTGACCCCGGGCGCGCAGGAGGGGCGGCGCTTCCTCAGCGAGCGGGGGTTCTCCCGGGCCGACGCCGAGCGCTTCGGCGTCGGGTTCGCGCCGCCGGGGTGGGAGTCGCTCACCGGGCACCTGCGCGGCAAGGGGTTCAGCGACAAGGAGATCATCCTCGCCGGCCTGGCCAGCCAGGGGCGGCGCGGCCCCTACGACAAGTTCCGCAACCGGCTGCTCTGGCCGGTGCGCGAGGTGACCGGCGAGGTCGTCGGGTTCGGCGCGCGCAAGCTCGACCCCGACGACGACGGCCCCAAGTACCTCAACACCCAAGAGACGCCGATCTTCAAGAAGAGCCACCTGCTCTACGGGCTCGACCTCGCCAAGCGCGACATCTCCCGGGAGCGCCAGGCCGTCGTCGTCGAGGGCTACACCGACGTCATGGCCTGCCACCTGGCCGGGGTCGGCACGGCGGTGGCCACCTGCGGCACCTCCTTCGGCGAGGAGCACCTGAAGATCCTGCGCCGCATGCTGCTGGGGCGCTCGAAGTTCGGCGGCGAGGTCGTGTTCACCTTCGACGGCGACGCGGCGGGGCAGAAGGCCGCGCTGCGGGCCTTCGCCGAGGAGCACGGGTTCGTCACCGAGACCTTCGTCGCCGTGCAGCCCGACGGGCTCGACCCCTGCGATCTGCGCATACAGCACGGCGACGCCGCGATCCGGGACCTCGTGGCCGCGAAGAAGCCGCTCTATGAGTTCGCGATCCGCAGCGAGATCGAGGGGCACAACCTCGACACCCCCGAGGGCCGGATGGCGGCGCTGGAGGCGGCGGCCCCGATCGTCGCCGGCATCCGCAACGAGGGCGTGCGCAAGTTCTACGGCGTGAGCCTGGACAAGTGGGTCGGCCTCATGGACGAGCGGTTCGTGCTGCGCCGGGTCAACCAGCTCGCGCGCGGCGGCCGCCGCGGCGACCGGTCGGCGCCCCGTCAGCCCGCGGCGCCGCAGCAGGGCCAGGGCGCCCCCTACGACCTGCGCGACCCCTCCCTGCAGCGGGAGCGCCAGGCGCTCAAGATCGCCGTGCAGTACCCGGGCCTGGCGGCGGAGTTCGACCGGCTCGACGCCGAGGCGTTCTCCGTGCCGCAGCACCGGGCGATGTATGAGCTGATCCGGTCGCGGGGCGGGGTCGCGGCCGCCGACGACCCGGCGCAGTGGGCGGCGCGGTTGCGCGAGGCCGCCCCCAACGACGCCCAGCGCGGGTTGCTCACGCAATTGGCGGTGGAGCCGATCGAGATCTATGGAGAGCTCGACGAGCACTACGCCAATGAAATCCTGGGCACGATCAAAATTCATTCCATCAATCGCCAGGTCGCAAACCTGAAATCGCGCCTGGGACGGCTCGACCCGGTCGCCGAAGCAGCCGAATATCAGGCCGTTTTCGGCGAGCTCATGGCCATGGAGCAGCGCAGACGCACGATGCGGGAGCGTTCGGGGGGCGCGGCCTGACACGAGGGTGACAAAAGTAGTTCTCTCTGTTCCGCTGTATCAGCAGGCACACTGTAAGTGTGGCTCTTACGGTGCTGCCCAGCGAAATGCCACCGATCCGGCAGGTGGTGGAACTGGTCGCGGGCGCAGGATCCGGCGGTACGGTCTCCGTGGCCGACGTCGCCTCCGCCCTGGACCGGTTGGACGCCCCGCCCGAGGCCCTGGAACACGTGCTGCGCGACCTGGCCCGGCACGGGGTCGACGTCGTCGACCCGGCCGCCGATGACGCGCCGGCCCCGGCCGATCCGGGCCGGAAGGCCTCCACCAGCGACCTCGTACGCATCTACCTGCGAGAGATCGGCCGCGTTCCGCTCCTCACGGCAGAAGAAGAAGTGGAACTCGCGAAATCGATCGAGGCCGGCCTGTACGCGGAGCAGAAGCTCCACCAGGCCCGCCGCTCCCCGGTGCCGCCGCAGCTCTCCGAAGAGAGCATCGGCGACCTCGAAACGCTCGGCTGCGAGGGCGAGCGCGCCAAGCGCAGGCTGATCGAGGCCAACCTGCGGCTGGTGGTCTCCATCGCCAAGCGCTACATCGGCCGCGGCCTGCTGCTCATGGACCTGGTCCAGGAGGGCAACCTCGGTCTGATCCGCGCGGTCGAGAAGTTCGACTACACCAAGGGGTACAAGTTCTCCACCTACGCCACCTGGTGGATCCGGCAGGCCATCACCCGGGCCATAGCCGACCAGGCGCGCACCATCCGCATCCCGGTGCACATGGTCGAGACCATCAACAAACTGATGCGGGTCCAGCGCCAGATGCACCAGGAACTCGGCCGGGAACCCACGCCCGGGGAGCTCTCGCGGGAGCTGGGGCTGGGCGGTGAACGCGTCCAGGAGATCCAGCGCATCGCCCAGGAACCGGTGTCGCTGCAGGCGCCGATCGGCGAGGAGGACTCCGACTTCGGCGACTTCATCGAGGACTCCGACGCCGTGGCGCCGGTGGAGGCCGCGGCCTTCATCATGCTCCAGGACCACCTGGGCTTCCTGCTCGGGGCGCTGCCGGAGCGGGAGCAGCGCATCATCCAGTTGAGGTTCGGGCTCCTCGACGGCCACCCGAGGACCCTGGAGGAGGTGGGCCGGGAGTTCGGGGTGACACGCGAGCGCATCCGCCAGATCGAGTCCAAGACGCTGGCGAAGCTGCGCCACCCCTCGCGCGCCCGGATGCTGCGCGACTACCTGGAATGACGGCGGGCGGCGCCGACGGGGGGGCCGAACGCGGCGGACATGATCGAAGTTCCACGCTGACCACTGTCGGCCCGGACCGACCGGCGCCCGGAAGTCCGTGCGTTCACCCCGGTCTTCGGGCTACCTTTTGAGGTGATGCCCACGCATGACCGGCGCCGCACTCCGGAGGCCGGGGCCAGGCGCACCAGCGCACTCCTGGGGATCGTCGTGGCCGTGGTCCTCGGCGCCCTGTTCTTCAGCGCGTTCACGGTCATGGCCGACCGCACCGTCGGGTCCGGCGGCGGTACGCAGCGGATGGCCTACTTCGCCGACTGGAACACCGCCAACCGCGGGTACACGATCAAGGACGTCGACGACAGCGGCGCCGCCGAGCGGCTGGACCGGATCCTGTGGGCGTTCGGCGACGTCAGCTCCGAGGGGCTGTGCCACATCCCCGAGGACGCCAACCAGCCCTGGGAGATCTACCAGCGCCGCTACGACGCCGCCGACAGCGTCGACGGCGAGGCCGACACCTACCGGCAGCCGCTCGCCGGCAGTCTGAACCAGTTGCGCGAGCTCCAGGACAAGTACCCGGACCTCGCCGCGAGCATCTCGCTGGGCGGCTGGAACTGGTCGAGGTACTTCTCCGACGCCGCGGCGACCGAGGAGTCGCGCGAGCGGTTCGCGGCCTCCTGCGTCGACCTGTGGCTGCGCGGCGACCTGCCCCGGTTCGAGGGCGAGCCGCAGGGCGGCGACGGCGTGGCCGAGGGGATCTTCGACGGCATCGACCTGGACTGGGAGTGGCCCGGCGGCAGCGGCCACCCCGACAACGTGGAGCGCCCCGAGGACGGGCGCAACTTCACCCTGCTGGTGCAGGAGTTCCGGCGCCAACTGGACGCGCTGGGGGAGGAGACCGGCGAGGAGTACACGCTGTCGGCCTCGCTGTCGCACGACGAGGAGATCATGCGCGACGGCTACGAACCGGAGATCTTCGACTCCCTGGACTTCGCCACCGTGCAGGGCTACGACTTCGCCGGCTCGTGGAGCGAGACCACCGACCACCACTCCCAGCTCTACGCCCCCGAAGGCGCGTCCGACGACACCAGCGCGGACCTGGCCGTGCGCACCTACCTCGACCACGGGCTGCCGGCGGACAAGCTGGTGCTGGGCTTCCCCGGCTACGGCCGGGGCTGGCGCGGCGTGCAGCCGACCGGCTTCGGCCGCTACGCCCAGGCGCAGGGGGCGGCCGAGGGCGACTACGGGGAGGGCACCGACGCCTACGCCGTCCTCGAAGAGCGGGACGGCCAGCGGTTCTTCGACCCGGTCAACGGCGCCTACTGGATCTACGACGGCGACGAGTGGTGGACCTACGACACCCCCGAGATCGTCGCGATGAAGGGCGACTACGTCCTCGACAAGGGCCTGCGCGGCCTGGTGCTGTGGAATCTGGACATGGACCCGCGCGGCGAGCTGGTGGCGGCGATGGACGAGTCCCTGGCGGGGTGAGCCCGAGCGCCCCGGCGGCGGGCCCGTCCCCGTCCACCGCCGCCCCCGCGTTCCCCGTCTCCTCCGCCCTACGTCCGCTCCACCCGGCGCACGCCCTCGCCCGGCCGCCACATCCGGACCACGAGCCGGTCGTTCTCGACCGAGGTCAGCACGGCGTCGTCGAGCAGCAGCCGGAACAGGTGGAAGTCGCCGGGCGGCTGCCCGGGATCGCGGTAGCCCTCCTTCCCCTCGCCCTCCACCTCGACGGCCCGGCCGGACACCTTGGCGTCGCCGTCGGCCATGGACGAGGGGGCACCGGGGTTGGCGTGCAGCGCGAACCGCGGGTCGCGCTGCAGGTCGCGGGCCTTGACCGCGCCGGGCATCGAGCCGATCGTCAGATCGAGCCCGTGAAAGGCCGCCTCGGTCCCGCTGACCCGGGGCGATCCGTCCTTGCGCAGGGTGGCCAGTACGTGGTGCTCCGTCGCTGCGAGTCGCGCCCGTACGCCCTCGGCGAGCTCGGGCGCCTCCGCTGCGAACTGCTGCCATGTCGTCATGCGGCCAGTATGCGAGCCGTACCTGACACCTTCCGTCAGGTACGCCGATCCGGCCCTTCAGGCGCTGAAGCCGCGGGTCCAGAACCCGCAGGGCCGGGACCGACGAGAGACGGTGCCTAGATGCCCATCTGCTCCCTGAGGTCGGCCAGGGCCGCGGCGCTGCGGGCGCGCACGTCGGGGTCGCCGGGGTCGACGCCCTCGTCGAAGCGGAGGTGCCAGGTGATGTCGGCGCCGCCGGGCGGGCGGCGCGCCACCAGCCGGACGCCGCGGGGACCGTCGTCGCCCTCGGCGAGCGGGACGTGCCGACTGACCACGATCGTGGCGGTCACGCGCTCGAAGACGACCTCGGCCAGCGAGCCGGGCTCGGCCATCGCGTACGTCCGTTCGCCGAAGCCCTCCTCGGTGAAGACCAGTCCCTCCTCGGACCAGCGTGCCCGGTCCACCCGTTCCCACGGTGCGGCGTGCCCGTCGGGCAGGTGCAGCGCGCGGTCGGTGGCGACGAGGGGGCCGCTCGGGGAGGCCGCGTGGGCGAGCACGCGCTCGCCGCGCCCCAGCCGGGCGCGGACGTCATCGGGCAGCCGGTTCCGGCGCAACCATCCCATGCGGCCACGCTAGCGCGCGCAGGCGCGTGCGCGGATCAGCGGTGGGTGTCGCCCATCGGGGCGCCGTCGATCTCGGACCGGCGTACGGCCTCGGCCTCCTCCTCGCTCGGCCGGGCCAGGAAGTCCCGCAGCGACGTCACCGGCAGCCGCTCGGCGACCCTGCCGTAGGCGGTCCGGCCCGCGTTGCTCACCTGTGCGCCGACCAGGCCGGCGGTCTCCTGCACGGCGGGGCTCTCGGCGATCCGGCGGGCGGTGCGGGTGATCTGCTCGTAACGGGTCCTGCCGGCCTTGGCCCCGAGTACGTAACCGACGGCGAGTCCGGCGACGAAGGTGATCCGGTAGCGCATGTGGTCCTCTCGACGTCGAAGGTCGTTACGGGACCAAACGTTACCGGGTCGGTCCCGGCCGGGGCGGGTTTCGCCCGCGTGGAGTCCGGTGCCGCGGCCGGACCCGCGACGCGCTCGGCGACCGGAAATCCGTCACGAGCACCCCGCCGGATGCGCTAGTCTGTGTGTTGTCGCCGAGGGAGCACCCCGACGAAGGCGGCGACGAACGCGATCCCGCGTAGCTCAATCGGCAGAGCAGCCGGCTGTTAACCGGCAGGTTATTGGTTCGAGTCCAATCGCGGGAGCTTTTAAAGCCAGGCCGGGAGCCTGGCTTTTTGCGTTGGTGTCGGCGGCGACGGGGAGCGGTGTCAAGACCGGCTGCGGTTCGCCGTTACGGCCGGTGTTCTGAGCCGCTGCTCCGCTGAGAACATGTGAGGCGGGCTGACTGATGTTCGACGATCGGGTCCGCACAGGGGGTTGGCTGTCGCAGTGCGCGTAGCGCCGGCGGCATGGCGGGTCCGAGCCTTGAGAATCCACCCCGACCCGCGAACGCAGCGGTCAGAGTTCGGTGAGAGGCAACCCGGCCACGTCCGGACTTTCCGATGAAGAACGGACCGTTGGGCGGCTTCCATTCCAGGTGGAGCTCGATGCCGAAGATCCGCCGTATCCGCGGCACCGCGGTCCGACCCGGTCCGGTGCGCTCCGCCCTCGTCCCGCAATGGACGCACGGTGCAGCCGAATACCCATCGGATCAACGGCTCGCAAAAACCGGAGCGCGGTGGGAAGCACGGGGAGGGTGGGGACGGATCGGCGCGTCACCGGTGTGCGCAGGAATTCCCGGGTAAATCCGGCTTGTGAGCGCCGATGGCCCCGGCTAAGATGCTGAAAATCCGGATTTGGAAAAGAAGTGGCCATGGCGTTGCGATCGGGCGTGGCCGATCAAAGGGCCGGGTATTCGGAGACCGTCTCCACCGCCGTCCAGGGCTGCGGCCTTTTCCGTTTTTCCCGTGTAGGGGGAGCATGCCGTCGGGCGAGGACCCAACCAGGACTCCCGCGGCGCTGCTCCGTGCGGTCGCGGAGTTCGCCGAGAAGGCGGCCGGCCTGCGTGACGCCGCCGACTCGCTGACCCGAGGGGCGCAGCGGCAGCGGGAGTCACGCGTGGCCGATTCCGAACGGCGGCACGCGCGCGACGAGGCCGCGACCCGGGAGCGGATGGCGGCCGAGTTCGCGCGGGCGCGGACCGCGGCTCAGAACGCCGCGGAGGAACTGCTGCCGGAACCGTCCGCGCCGGCCGGTCTGCTGGACGCCGCCGAATACGTCGGGCTCGGGATCGCCACTCATGCGGGCGCCGGCGGCCGAGCGGACCAGAGCGTGCGCGTGCCCGCGCCGGTGCCGCTGCTCGACCACGGCAACCTGGTGATCGCGGGCGCATGGGACGACGACGTCGGCGGCCTCGTCCGATCCGTCGTCCGCCAAGCCCTGGAGCGCAGCGGACCCGGCCAGGTCGCGATCCGCGGTATCGATCCCGGGCTGCGCGCGGTGACCTCGGCCTTCGCGCCGCTGGCCAAGGTGAACGAGGATCTGCTGCCGCGCCCGGCGGGGACGGGGACCGACATCGAGCAGTCGCTCGCGGCACTGGTCGACGACATCCGGCAGACGGTGGACACGTTTCAAGGGCGCCGTACGACACTGGGGGAACTCCGGCGGCAGACGGGCCAGCCCGTCGGCGGTTACCAGCTGCTCGTCGTGTGCGACTACCCGCAGGGCTTCTCCGAAGACGCCGTCCGCAGCCTGGTGAGCATCATGCGCCAAGGCCCGGCCTGCGGGATCAGCACCATCCTGCAGTACGACCCCCGGATGCGGTGCGGGGGCACGGTCGACGACCAGTCCGACACGCTGGTCGAGCTCGGCAACGTGGTCGCGGCCACGTCTGGACGGTTCGAGCCCGGATGGCTGCCGGGATGGACGATCCAGCCGCCGCCCGCCGCCGATCTCGCGCCCGCCGTGACACGCATCGCCGAGCGCGCCAAGGCCGCGGAGGCACCGCACATCGACTTCCTCGAGCTGCAGCCCCGGCTGCCGCTGATGTCCGACTCGTCGGCCGAGCGGCTGGTGGCGACCATCGGCCGGGAAGGCCACGAACCGATTGAGATCGTCCTCGGCGACGACCGGGAGCAGCGGCACAACATCCTGGTCTCCGGGGCCGTCGGGCAGGGGAAGTCCAACCTGCTGATGGTGCTGGTGCACAGCCTTGCCATGCGCTACGCCCCGGCCGAGCTGGAGATGCACCTGCTGGACTTCAAGGAGGGCATCACGCTCGAGCCGCTCGGCCCGCGCCCGGGCAGCCGGTCATGGCTCCCGCACGCCAGGACCGTCGGGTTGAACAGCGACCGCGAGTACGGTGCGGCCGTGCTCGCCCATCTGGTCGAGGAGTTCGACCGCCGGGCCGCTCTCATCCGCTCCTACGGCGACGACCTCCTCAAGTACCGGCGGGCCGACCCGTCGCACGTGCTGCCGCGGATCGTGACGGTCATCGACGAGTTCCAGGTGCTGTTCGAAGCCGACGACGAAATCACCGAGCGTGCTCTCGCCGACCTCGAACGGCTGGCCAGGAAGGGGCGCGCCTACGGCATGCACCTCGTGCTGGCGTCCCAGACCCTGTCCGGTATCATCTCGATGCTCGCGAAGCAGGACGGGATCTTCGCGCAGTTCCCCGTCAGGCTGGCCCTGAAGAACTCCCCATCGGAGTCCCGGGCCGTGCTCGACCAGGAGAATACGGAGGCGTCCAGGCTGCGCTACCGCGGTGAAGCGGTGGTGAACCTGGAATCCGGCTCCGCCGAGGCCAACCGGCGGGCGACGGTGGCCTGGGCGGACGAGGCCAGGCTGCGGAGCCTACGCGAGCGAGTCTGTGCCCGGGTCGGCGACTCCGTTGCCGTCCCGGTCCTCTTCGACGGGTCGGCCGCCCAGCGGATATCGGGCGCGGTCGGCCGCCTCCACGAACTACGCGGCCGGCAACGGGCGGGCCGGGCCGCGCGCGTCGCGCTGCTCGGCACGGCGATCGACGTCGGGGTTCCCGCGGTGGGCTTCGCCCTCACCGATGACCACGGCAGGCACCTCGCCGTCGTCGGCGCGGGGGACTCGCGCTACTCGGGGGCCGCGAACGGCGGCGGGAACCAGGCGGTCGGGGCCGTGCAGGCCGCCGCTGTGAGTCTGGCACTGCAGCACCCCGCGCGAGACTGCGAGTTCGTCGTCCTCGACCTGCTGCCCGCGGAAACCTCCGACACGCTCGGCGTCGACGCCCTGGAGCGCACGCTGACCCGCCTCGGCGCGGGCGTGCTCCGCCTGGGGCGCACGAAGGTCGATCCCTACCTGCGGAAACTGCCGGGAATGCTGGAGGAGCGCCAAGCCGGGACTCCAGGGTCGAGCCTGTACGTCATCGGCCTCGGCCTGGACCGGCTGCGTCTGTCGCGGGAGTTCGACCTGTCGGGCGGTGGGGCCGCGACCCCGGCCGACGGTCTGCACGCGCTGCTCAAGCACGGCCCGCCGGTCGGCGCCCACCTGCTGGCGTGGTGGTCGAGCGTGCGCGTGATGAACGAGCACGTCGGCTTGGAGGCCCAGGACACCATCGACGGAATCCTGGGCCTGCGGATCAGCGGCCGGGACGTCCAGGACCTGTTCGGGCCACTGGTCACGTGGAACCCGCGGGGGCCGCGCGGCCTGCTGCACGACCGCACCGGGGGCGAGCCGACGACGATCGTCCCGTTCGGCCCGATCACCGAGGACGACGTCCGCGCGCTGACAGCGGAGCCGTGGGACGCATGAGCGAGGCATGGGATGCCTACCTGGCGGCCGCGGCCCGGATCAGTGGTGCGGAGGCCGAGCTCGAGCGGACTCTCACCGACCGGCGATCGGCGCATCGGCAGCGGCTCGACGAGGCTCACCGGCAGGCCGACGAACTGCGAGACACCGCCGGCCGCGCCGAGAAGCGGCGCCGTGAGCTGTGCCGTCGAGCCGAGCTCAAACTCAGGCCCTTGGGACTCGCGGACCGGCTGGAGATCGACGGCTCCGCCGATGGTGAGGCGCGTACCGACACCGAGGCGGTCGCCACGGCGCTCGACGAGGCGGAGCGGGCCTTTCAGGAGCTGACGCGCAAAGTCGGCGCCGAGGAGCGCAGGAGAGCCGCGGCGAGGAACGCGCGGGTCCGCGCCGACATGCGCCGGACATGCGCTTTGCGGACCGCCGCCTTCCTGGCCGCGGTCGCGCTCGTGATCGCCGTGGTCGTCGTCCTCGCCGTGTTCGTCATCCGCCGGCTGACCCCGCCGGAGCCGCTCCGTTCCGACACGGCCAGGGAAGCCGCGGACGTCGCCGTCGAGGCCTACAACACGGCCGACGCGGACATGCTCGCCGGCATCGCCTGCGGCAGCGTCGGACGCGGAGACGTCGACATCCCGGAGGGGCTCGCCGTCGAGGCCGCCGAAGAACCGGACGAATCCGGCGACGGCGCCCGGCTGGCCTTCGAGGCGACGGTTCCCGGTGAGCCGGAGACGCGGGAGGGCGTGTTCGTCTTCTCGGCGGACGACGGCGGATGGTGCCTCTCGGAGGTCAGATTCTGATCGAGTTTGTCGGTTTCCGAAGAAGGGTGCAGAAATGTCGCAGTTGTCGCAGTTGAAGGCGCACGTCGCTTCCTTGGCCGCGGAGGCCGATAGGACGGCGGGCGCACTGGCTGCCTACGGTGGCCGGTTCTCCGGGGAGGTGGCCAAGGTGTCGGCGACGGTCGGCGGATCGGCCCAGAAGGTCGACCAGGAGATGATCGCGACCCTCCAGGCCGCCCAGAAGGAGGTTGAGCAGGCGGTGCTGGCGCTGCGGCAGGCGGCGAGGGTGGCGAACAGGTATGCGGCCGGGATCTGACCCCGATGGCAGGCTCGGAACTGGAGAGACTCGCCGCGGCCGTGCGGCGGCTCGGCGCTGACGCCGAGCGGTTGAACGCGGACCTGGCGGAAAGGCGGCGGCGCATCGCATCGGTCGCTGCGGCGCTGCAAGGCCAGGCGAGGTATGCGGCTCCGGTGTCGCTGCGGGGTCATCCGACGCTGCGTGAGGCCGCGCAGTGGGCGGGGGCGGCGTCGGATCGGCTCGACAGGGCCCTGAAGGCGCTGGAGTGCTTCGCCGACAACGCCGACGGCTACGCCGCCCGCCTGGCGGCGGGAGGCGGCTCCGCCGGGTCGGTCCCATCGGGAACGAGCGGCCGAACGTCGACGGACGGTGCCGGCGGAGGCGGGGAGGAGACGCCGAAGCCGGTGGGCGGGCCGCGGCACAAGGGGGAGGGGCCGAGGTATACGCGGGGGGACGGGCCGAAGGTGGAGCCTCGGCACAAGCGGGGGAAGCCGGCGGGGCTGGATCGGTTTCTCGCTGCTGAGGAGCGTCTGTACGAGGGTGCCACCGCGCCGGTGGGGCAGCTCGCCGGCAGGGCGTCCAGTCTTGCGGCGGACATCGTCGACGTGCTGGAGACGGGGATGCCCGCTGCGGCCGAACTGCTGAGGAACCTCAGAAAGATGCCGCACTTCTATGCCTATGTCCGGATCGAACTATGGAATCGGATCAGGCGGGAGAACGACGAGGACACCTCGGGATGAGTCACGGGGACGCGGCGGAGTGGCCGGCGTGCTGCGCCGGTCCCCGGTCGCGGGTTCCGATCGGGACGACCATGGGCGTTCCGGTCACCGGGTCGGGGATGACGGTGGAGTCCAGGCCGAAGACGCCGGAGATCAGCGCGGGGGTGAGCACCTCGTCGGGGCGGCCCTGGGCGGTGATCCCGCCCTCGCGCATCGCGACCAGCCGGTGGGCGTAGCGGGCTGCGAGGTTGAGGTCGTGCAGCACCATGACGACCGTCCGGCCGTGCTCCTCGTGCAGGTCGCGCACCAGGTCCAGGACCTCGATCTGGTGTGCGAGGTCGAGGAAGGTCGTCGGTTCGTCGAGCAGCAGCAGGTCGGTTCCCTGGGCCAGCGCCATGGAGATCCAGGCCCGCTGCCGCTGACCGCCGGAGAGCTGCTCCAGCGTCCGCTCGGCGTAGGGGAGCATGCCCGTCATCTCCAGGGCCTCGGCGACCACGCCGTGGTCGGTGGAGGACCACTGCCGGTACCAGCTCTGGTGCGGGTGGCGGCCGCGCGCCACCAGGTCGGTGACTGTCAGGCCCGGTGGTGCCTGCGGAGACTGCGGCAGCACCGCGACGGTTCGCGCCACCTCCCGCGGCGGCATCGCCGCGATGCCGCGGCCGTCCAGGAGCACCCGCCCCGATGCCGGCCGCAGCAGCCGGCCGAGCGCGCGCAGCAGGGTGGACTTGCCGCAGCCGTTGGGGCCGATGATCGCCGAGACGGCGTTGTCGATGACGGAGAAGTCCAGGTCTTCGATGATCACGTTGTCGCCGTAGGCGAGCGTGACGCCGTCGGCGCGCAGCCGCGGCTCCGAGGGCGGGGACGGATCGGCCGGGTTCACAGACGTGCCTCCCTGTGGCGGCGGACGATGAGGTACATCAGGTAGGGCGCGCCCAGCACCGAGGTGAACACGCCCACCGGGAGCTGGGTCGGGGCGAACAGGCCCGCGGCCAACTGGTCGGCGGCCAGCGTGAGCGCCGCGCCGGTCAGCGCGGAGGTCATCAGCGGCGGCTGGGCCGCCTTGCACATCCGCAGCGCGATCTGCGGGGCGGCCAGGGCGACGAAGTTGACCGGGCCCGCCGCGGAGGTCGCCACGCACACCAGCAGCGCCGCCGCCACCAGCAGGAGCAGCCTGGAGGCGTCCACGCGCACGCCCAGCCCGCGCGCGGTGTCGTCGCCGAGGCCCAGGGCGCCGAGGATCCGGGCGGCGACCAGGGTCAGCGGCAGCAGCACCCCGAGGACCAGCGCGGCGGGGCCGGCCCGATCCCAGTCGGCGGCGTGCAGGCTGCCGGTGAGCCAGGTCTGGGCCCGGGCGGCGTCCTGGATGTCGGTCCAGGTCAGCGCCCAGTACACCAGGTTGGCGCAGAGTAGCGAGGTCGCGATGCCCACGAGCAGCAACCGGTTGTTCTCCACCCCGGACCGCCAGGACAGCCCGAAGACGATGACGGCCGCGCCCAGTCCGCCGACCAGCGCCCCGAGGGGGACGCCGAGCTCGGAGACCAGGCCGCTCACCCCGCCCGCGCTGCCGCCGAGGATGATCACGGCGACGGCGCCCACCGAGGCGCCCCAGGCGATGCCGAGGGTGTCAGGACTGGCCAGCGGGTTGCGGGTGATGCCCTGCATGATGGCGCCGGAGAGCCCGAGCGCGCCGCCGACCAGGGCTGCGGTCAGCGCGCGCGGCATCCGCAGTTCGAACAGCACGAACCGCTGACCGCCGTCGCCGCCGCCCAGCAGCGTCGAGACCACGTCGCCCAGGTCCATCGGGTAGTCGTCGAATGCCAGCAGCGCCCGGACGAACAGTGCGAGCAGGACGGCGAGTACGGCGGCGCCGACCAGCAGCGGGCGGGGCCGCCAGGGCCACGACGCGGGGCCCAGCCGCAGCGCGCGCCGATTCAGCGTCGCGGGGGCCGGCGAGCGGGGAGGCGAGGCGGTCATAGGGCGATCAGCCTCCTGCGTCGGACCAGCGCGATGAAGAAGGGGGCGCCCACCACCGCGAGGATGATCCCGACCTCCACCTCTCCGGTGCCGCGGACGATCCGGCCGATGACGTCGGCGACCAGGATGATGACCGCTCCCAGCATCCCGGCGTAGGGCAGCAGCCACCGGTGGTCGGGGCCGGTGACGGCGCGCGCGAGGTGCGGCGCCATCAGCCCGAGGAATCCGATGGGCCCGGCCGCGGCGACCGACGCGCCGGTGAGCAGGGCGATGGCGAGCACCCCGGTGGCGCGGGTGAGCCGGACGCGCTGGCCCAGTGCGGTGGCCACGTCGTCGCCGAGGGCCAGGGCGTTGAGCCCGGGGGCGTTGACCAGCGCCAGCAGCAGGCCGACGGCGATGAAGGGCAGCACCTGCCAGATCACGTCGGAGTGCCGGCCCACCAGCGAGCCGACCCGCCAGAAGCGGTAGACGTCCAGGCTCTGCTGGTCCAGCAGCACGATCGCCGAGGTGATGCCGCTGAGCAGCGCGGTCATCGCCGCGCCGGCGAGCACGAGGGTCACCGGGGTGGGGCCCCGGCTCCCGCCGGAGGCCAGCGCGAAGACGGCCACGCTGGCGAGGAGCGCGCCGGCCAGCGCGAACCACACGTATCCGGCGATGCTGGTGATCCCGAGCAGGAAGATGCTCATCACCACGGCGCACGCCGCGCCGTAGGCGATGCCGAGCAGGGTCGGGTCGGCGATCGGGTTGCGGGTGTGGCTCTGCATGAGCGCGCCGGCCACGCCCAGCGCGACGCCGATCAGGACGCCCAGGGCGGTGCGGGGGATCCGCAGCTCCCGCACGATCGTGCCGGCCTCGCCGCCGTCGGGGAAGAGGAGCAGGTGCCACACCTGGGGCAGCGGGATGAAGCGGGACCCGACGGAGACGCTGGCGACCGCGGCGGCCCCGAGCAGAGCGAGAAGGATCACAAGCCCGATGACGCGCCGTCGCCCCTTGGTGACGGCGGCCGGTGAATCGGCGCGTGGTCGGCGCCTCCGCTCGGCGAGCGCGGGTTCGATCACACCCTCACTCCTCAATCGTGGGCCCGCCGATACTGGACAAACGGCGAGTGGATCCGCATACTCCCTGATCACGGACAAAACGTCCGAGCCTTAGGCTAGACAAACCTAACGCAGGTTATACACGTAAGGGGTCCCCCATGTCGTTTGCCGCTCGCTCGCGGGCATTCGGGCGCTCGTGGCTCGCCGTATCCGCGGCCGCAGCGATCGCCCTGCTGACCGGCTGCTCCTCGGGCGCGGACGAGGCCGACGAGGCGGCCGCCGCCGGATCCGAGGGCTTCCCGATCACGGTCGAACACGCGATGGGCGAGACGACGGTCGAATCGGAGCCCATGACCATTGTGGCGCTCGACAGCAGCTACGTTGACGCCGCGGTCGCCCTGGAGCTGGACGTGGTGGGCAGGATCACCTACGCCGCCGGTGACGAAGCGCTCCCGGCCTACCTGGGCGAGGAGGGCCGGACCTACGCGGGCGACGCCACCATCGTCGGCGACCTGGAGGCGCCGGACCTGGCCGAGGTCGCCGAGCTCGAACCCGACCTGATCGTCTCGGCCAAGGTCCGCCACGAGGACGTCTACGACCAGCTCAGTCGGATCGCCCCCACCGTCTTCTCCGAGACCACCGGGGCGACCTGGAAGGACAACATCGAGCTGCTCGCCCGGGCCACCGGCAAGGAGGACCTGGCGGCGGAGAAGCTGGACGCCTACCACGAGCGCGCCGCCGCGCTCGGCGAGGCGATCACCGAGGAGTCCGGCGGCGAGGCCCCGACGATGACGCTGGCCCGCTTCGTGGGCGGCCCCAAGGTCCGGCTGTACTCCTCCAACTCCTTCACCGGCATCGTGCAGAGCGACGTGGGCCTGCCCCGGCCCGAGGGCGCGCCCGACGCCGCCGACGACATCTCGGTCGACCTCAGCCAGGAGGAGATCCTCGACCTGGACGCCGACCACATCTTCGTCTCGGTGTGGAACGACGGCACCGGGGAGTCCCAGAAGGGCGCGGACGAGTTCGCGACCAACCCGCTGTGGGACCAGCTCGAGGGCGAGCAGCACCAGGTGGACGACACCGAGTGGCTGACCTCGGTGAGCCTCCAGGGCGCCAACGCCATCCTGGACGACATGGAAGAGGCCTTCGGAGTCCAGGCGCAGTAGCCGGTGCGGCCGCGGGTCAGGCCTTGCGCCCCACGCCGCCGACGATGAGCCGATGCACGTAGTCGGCCATCCGGTGGGTGTCGGGCCCGGCCCGCCACTCCTGGCAGGGGACCAGGCCCGGCTCGACGAGTTCGAGGCCGCCGAAGCAGGCGAGGATCTCCTCGCGGGTGCGCCAGCGCCCGTGTCCCAGCTTCTCCAGGAACGCCTCCTCGACGAGGCGGGCCCGGTCGGCGTCGTCGGGGAACTCCTCCTCGTCCGGCCGATGGAAATGGGAGACGGCCACGTGACTGCCGGGGGCGAGCGCCCCGCACAGCTCCGCCGCCACCCGCCGGGGCTCCTGCCAGTCGTGCAGGTGGTGCAGGATCCCGCCCAGGACCAGCCCGACCGGTTCGCCGAAGTCGATCAGCTCCCGGGTGACCGGATGGCCGATGATCTCCTCGGGGCGGGTGAGGTCGGCGGTGATGACGTTGCTGCCGCGCTTGTCCTCCAGGAGCGCGCGGCCGTGCGCCAGCACGATGGGGTCGTTGTCGACGTAGACGACGTGGGCGTCCGGGGTGCTCTCGTGGGCGATCTCGTGGACGTTGCCGTCCGTCGGCAGGCCCGACCCGATGTCGAGGAACTGGCGGATGCCGGCATCGCGGGCCATGTAGCGCACCGAGCGCTGCACGAATTCGCGGTTGCCCAGGGCGATGTCGGTCAGTCCCGGAACGACTTTCGAGGCGTAGTCCGCCATGTCCCGATCGACCTGGAAATGATCTTTTCCGCCGAGGTAATACGAATAAACGCGCGCAATGCTCGGCTTCGTCGTGTCGATCTCGGGCGGAGGGGTCCGGTTCTGGACTGAACTCTTCATGAAGTCCGGGAATCCGGGGTCAGACATCGCGGTCCTCTTGCAGGGTAGGGGGATCCGGCCGGTACGGTTACGGATCCTATTCTCCCGCCGCGGCCCGGATAATCGAAATGCGCGTATTACCGAGGTTTTCTGCCGCAGGGGCCCGCACCGCCGGTGAACGCGCGGGCCGGGTCCGCTGTGCGGCCTTGTGGTCTGCCGGGTGGCGGGTGGCCTTAAAACGGCGGCGACGGCGGCAGGGGTCCGGGGCGGCGCGGATGTTCTCCCGCCGCGCCCCTGCCGCTTTTCGCCGATCTTGATCCTATCGGGGTTATTGCAACGCTTTTAGGCCCGATAAGGCCAAGTTCTCTAACCGGTGTTCCGGCCTGTTTGGGACTGTTCCGGTGTGGTGTCGTCTGGCCTGGTGGCGGGCGGTTTTTTGGGGTGGCGCGGTTGGAGTGCGGTGGTGCCCGTTCCGGGGGGTTTCGGGGTGGTGCGTTGATGTCTGGTTGACGTGTTGGCCTGGGTGGGCCGGTGGCGCGGGTCCTGCGGGGGTCGTGTCAACGGGGCGTGTTGACGGGGCCGGTCGGCGTGCTGACGCGGGTGGGCGCGGGCGGCAGCATGGGGCGGCGTGGCTCGATGCCGCGTCGTCCCATCATCGCCCGGGATTGCTGAGGGTGGCGGGATCTGGCCACAGGGGCGGGGGCAGCGGCGCGGGAGCCGGGCGGCGCTAAGCTCGCGGCGAAGGTGGGCCCCTGGCTCCGCCGCGTCTTTCCCCGCCTGGCCGCCCGGCTGAGGGACCCGCGCCGATGGTCCCGCGTGGACAGATCCGGACACCCGACCCTGACCCGCCTACGGTCAACTTCACTGGCCAAAGGCGCGGTCCATGGCGTTGCGCAGCCGGGCGGCGTCGCGCTGCTCTCGCAACGGGTTGGGCTCTTCCTCGGCAACCGTGATGATCACTGCCTGATCAGAGGTCCTGCGGCTGATTACCTTCTTACCGAGCTGCTTGGCTGCTGCGCGTGCGGCGCGGTGCCATGCCTTGCGGGTGTCCTCATCCGGGGCGGGAAACTTGCCGTACTGACGTGGCCCGGTTAGCTCTTCGACCACCCGGGCGGTCCGGGCGGCGTGCTCGGCGTCGGTGCGTTCCTTGGCGGCCTGGACTCTGGGGGCTGAGTCGATGCGGCGAACGTTGTCGGCCATGGCTTCACTCCTTGGTGGTGGCCTTCCCCACGATGCCGGATCAGCTTAGGGACTGTCACAGGTGGCCGGAGTGGGCCGTTTCGATGACAAGGCGTGTACGCCTGGTTACCGTCGATTTTGTAGGTCTTCCCCGGTCACCAGGAGGTCTAGCAGTGGGCAAGCGTGAAGAGAAGAAGGAAGGCGATGGCCAGTGGCCCAAGCCGGTTCCCCCGCCGACGCCCGACAGCGGCGGGAGCGGTGGCGGTAAACACGAACGGGATGATGACAACAAGTGAGGGCCGCTCAACGCCTCCGGTCTCGTCTGGTCGGGGAGCTGGCCGAATCCGGTGAGCTCGGCCCGGACTGGCGCGACGCCTTCTCAACGGTGCCTCGGCACTGCTTTGTCCCTGAGACGGTGTGGCTGGACGAAGCCGGGGCCCCGGCTGTGCTTGCCAGGTCCGAGTCCCCGGAGCGATGGTTGGAGGCGTGCTATGCCGACCGGCCGCTGATCACCCAGCTCGATGACGGGGACGGTAGTGGCCGGGGCTACTTCTCCTCGTCGATCTCCATGCCGACGACGGTCGCGATGATGCTTGCAGCCCTGGACCCGGAGTCCGGCGGGCGCGTCCTGGAGATCGGGACGGGAACCGGATACAACGCGGCGCTCCTGGCCTTCCGGGCCGGGACGGAGAACGTCACCACCGTTGAAGTGGATCCCGGCATCGCCGAACAGGCGCGCGCCGCCTTGAAGGCCACCGGTTGGCCGGTGAACGTGGTCACCGGTGACGGCACGAAGGGCCACCCTCCCGGTGCCCCCTATGACCGGGTGCTGTCCACCGCTTCGGTTCAGCGTGTCCCGTATGCGTGGGTGGAGCAGACCGCGCCCGGCGGCAGGGTGGTGACCCCGTGGGGGACGGCCTTCCACAACGGCGCGCTACTACACCTCCGGGTCCGCGCCGACGGAACCGCCGCCGGCCGTTTCAGCGGGAACGTGGGGTTCATGTGGCTGCGTGACCAGCGCACCCCCCATGGGGCGGTAGAGGACCGGGTGCGCCCGGAACACGACTACACCGAATCCACCACCGGGCTCCACCCCTACTACGCACTGTCGAACTTCGATGCGTCGTTCGCGATCGGGCTCCGCGTGCCCGCGATGAAGTCCGTGGTCGTCTTCGACGACGACAACCCCGGCAGCGCCGCATACACGGTGTATCTCATGGACCCGTACGTCGGGTCGTGGGCGTCGTGGCGGGTGGCACCCGGCCGGGATGCCTACACGGTGCGCCAGCATGGCCCTCGCTGCCTGTTCGAAGAGTTGGAAGATGCCTACCGGTGGTGGCTCGACGCAGGCGAACCAGAGCACACGCGCTTCGGCCTGACCGTGACCTCTGATGGCCAGACGGTATGGCTGGACACGCCCGGCGCTCCCATCGGTACCTGATCCACGGGCAGAGCTGGGGCTGTGTGTGGGGCTTCGTACGGGCGAGTCCACGTCCGCCACGCGTGGCGGTGGGGCGTGGGCGGTGGTGAGGCCGGGGAGGCCGCGTGTCGGCCTGCGCGCGAGCACGCGACGGAGTCGCGCGCGCAGCGCGCAAGGGCCGTAAGCGCGTGCCGACCTTCGGCCGACGCCCCGGGCAACGGCAACGTCCGCCCGCGCGAAGCGCGGGCGGACGTCTTGATCCTGTAGGGAAAGTTCTCACACGCTCAGAGTCACGCCGCGTCCGGGGAGTCCGGTGGTGTCGTGGTTCTGGTCCTGCGGGGCAGTTGGGGCCGTGGCTGGGCGCGCAGCAGGGCGCTGAGTTCGGTGATGGTGCCCGCGCAGATGAGTTCGGCCAGGCCGGTGTAGTGGCGGCCGGGTTTGAGGACGGCGGTGTACTCGGCGACGCCGGAGCGGTCGTGGAACTCACACACCTCGTAGTGGGTGAACTCCGCCCGTGCCCGGCGCAGCTCCAAGGCGGGGGTGAGGTTGTACATCAGGCTCCCCCGGTGACCGGCTCGGCCAGGTGCGGGGCAATGGCCTGGGCGGGCTGCCATGGGAGGGTGAAGAACACGCCGTCTTCGAACGGAAGCGGTCCCCATTCGGTGGCGAAGCAGGCGACCAGGTGCAGTCCTCGCCCGCTCTCGGTGCAGCAGTCCGGTTCCTTGATGTGGGGATGGTTCAGCAGCAGGCGCGGGGGTTTGGTGCGCACATCGGCTGCCACGCCTCGGGCGTTGACCTCGATGCGGACTTTGTAGGTCTGACCGGGATCACCGCTGCGGGTGTGCTGGACCGCGTTGGTCGCCAACTCCGAGATGATCAGCTCGGCATCCCCGATCACCGTCTCGGGAACGCTCACCCCGGGGGTGATGCGCAGTGCTGCGGCCATGAACCGGCGGGCAGCGGCCACACTCTCCACCGTGCCGGGAAATGCCGTGAGGTAGACGGTCACACCTGCACCGCCTTCACGCTCCGCAGAACGTAGGGGCGGACGCGGTGGGAGCGTCGCGGCCGGGACGTGGTGGCTCGAAGACGGGCGATAGCCTGTTTCATGAGTCCTCACCTGGTCCTAACAGGTTGGGGGCTAAGGCCCTGACCGGTGTGTCTGCACTGGTCAGGGCCGCTTTCATGTGCACCGATATGTGCGGTGAAGTCAGCGCGACACCGGACCTCACATTGTCACTACGCTAAAGACACATCTATAGGCACTACCGATCCGGTGTTTTTTGTTGGAAGAGGTAGCATTATGTAGAAGAGGTGTGTAGGAATGTGTGCATGGTTGAGAAACCACACGCGATATGGATCAGGTTTGGCGCGGAAGCCAAGCGGATGCGCACAAACGCCGGTGTCTCACAGGACCAGCTGTCCAAAACCCTCAGGGTCTCTCCCGCCCTGCTCAGTGCAATTGAGCGGGGGACACGGACCGCAAAACGGCATCATGCGGAAGCGCTGGACGCGGCGCTCAACACAGGCGGATCACTCACTCGGTTGTGGGTCAACCTGTCGAATCAGCAGGACGTTCCGGACTGGTTCCGCGACGTCGTAGTTCTGGAGAGGCAAGCCGCAGAGATCCGGGAGTACCAATCCATCCTTGTGCCCGGCCTCCTTCAGGCGGAGGAGTATGCACGGGCTGTGATCCGCTCTAGTCGCCCATGGGATGATGTGGAGCAAGTCGAACGTTCGGTTGAGTCTCGGATGAACCGCCGTGAGGTCATCACGCGGACAGGAAGGCCACTACTCTGGTTCGTGCTGGATGAGATCACCATCCGTCGCATCGTGGGTAGCCAGGAGATCATGCATGACCAGCTAGAACACCTGAGGAAGCTAGCAGAGGACGGGGTGGTCCGGCTTCAGGTGGTACCGCTCAGCACACTGAATCACCCCGGCTTGTGTAGTCCGTTCCGGTTGATGTCCTTCGATGATCGCCCTTCTGTGGCCTACGCGGAGCGCCTGAAGGGCGGCGAGCTGATCGACGCGACTGACCAGGTGCGGGAATGCAACACGATCTTCGGGTCATTGCAGGCGGAAGCGTTGTCCCCATCCGCTTCCGTGGAGATGGTCTGCAAGGTGCAAGGAGAGCTTCAATGACTGAAACCCCCAACTGGTACAAGTCCAGCTACAGCGATGGACACGGCGGTAACTGCGTCGAGGTAGCGGAAACCCCCCACGAAGTCCTCGTCCGTGACACGCAGAACCGGGAGCTTGGACACCTGGGGTTCTCGGCTGAAGCATGGGCTTCCTTCCTGCGGGATGTGAAGGCGGGCCGTTTGCAGTAGCCAGAAGTTTCGGTCACCCCCTTTCTGTCTGCGGGAGGGGGTTCTTTCATGTCTGTACGGTGTGCCATGCGTAGACAGGGTGTGCCAGCGTCGCCGTTTTGAGTGAGTTCTGCCGATATCGGCCGTGCGGATGGGCTGTTTTGTCTCAGGCTTGTTCGTAGGACGGGTGTTCGACGGGCTGTGTGGGGTGGTGTGGGCGTGGAGTCGCTGGTTCAGCGGGAACTGTGGGCGCGGGTGGGGCGTGGGGATTACCGCCGGTGGCAACGGCAGGTGGAGCGGGCGCGGTTCTGTTCTCATCCGGTGCGTGTCGCTGGTGGCGCGGCGGCGGTGGATGGCTCGTCGGGTGAGGTGCGGGCGGAGTTTTCGACGCGGGGCGAACCTGACGGGACACTGTTGATCGCGTGCGGGGACCGGCGCGCGTCGGTGTGCCCGAGTTGTGCGGAGACGTATCGGCGGGACATGTGGCATGTGGTGGCTTCGGGTCTGTCGGGGCGGATGCCGCCTGCCTCCTCGACCCAGGGGGCGGGGGTGCGCCAAAGTGCGGTGGAATCGGCGGTGCCTGCCTCGGTGGAGTCGCATCCTCGGCTGTTTGTGACGCTGACCGCTCCGAGTTTTGGGCCGGTGCATAGCGCGCGGGGCGGAGCGGCCTGCCGTCCGCGCTCCGGTAGGAAGAAGACCTGCCCACACGGGCGGCCGGCGGGCTGCGGCCTGGTCCATGAGGACGCTCACCCCGTCGTCGGCACTCCGATCTGTGCGGACTGCTGGGACTATGCGGGCGCGGTGCTGTGGAATGCCCATGCCGGGGAGCTGTGGCGGCGGACCCGGATCGCGGTTGATCGGGCGCTCGCCCCGCTGGCCTCGGCGGTGCTGGGGTGCCGGATGACGGTGGCCGGGGCGCGGGACCTGCTCAAGGTCTCCTATGTGAAGGTCGCCGAGTTCCAGAAGCGGGGCTTGGTGCATCTGCATGTGGTGCTGCGCCTGGACGGCGTGGATGCCGGTGACCGGTCGGCGGTGGTGGCTCCTCCGGCGTGGGCTTCGGCGGGCCTGCTGGCCGAAGCGGTGGAACAGGCGGTCGATGCGGTCTCGTTCGCGCTGCCCTCGCCCGATGGGGTGCTGCGGGCGGCGCATTGGGGCGCCCAACGCGACATCACCGACGTGAGCGCGGGCGGGCCGGTGGCGGATTCACGCAGGATCGGGGCGTATCTGGCGAAGTATGCGACCAAGACCGCTTCGGATGCGGCGGGGCCGGGGGCGTCGGCGGCGCTGGCGCGGCGGTTTCGGCGGCTGCATCGGGACCATCTGCGGCGCAAGGTCGGGCCGCATTTGGCGCGGATGGTCGAGACCGCGTGGGACCTGGGTGCGCGGCGGGGCCTGGCCGCGTTGAAGCTGCGGCACTGGGCGCACACGCTGGGGTTCCGGGGCCACTTCGCGACCAAGTCACGCGCCTACTCGGTCACGTTGGGGGTGCTGCGCCAAGCCCGGCGCTCCTGGCGAGCCCGTCAGCGCACCGCCTCCGGCGAGAGCGATGTGTGGGCCAGCGGCGACGGTGACGGCTCCACGGTGATCGTTGCGGACTGGCGCTATGCGGGCCGGGGCTATGTGGGCGCGGCCGATGCCCAGTTGGCCGAAACGATGGCGCGGGAATACGAGATCGCCCGCGCTGAATACCGTGACCTGTTGCGGCGGGAGAAAGAGATCACCTACTGGTGCGAATCGACCTAGGTCCTAGCGCGGCAGCACTAGGAAAAGCAGCCGCGCGAAGCGCGACCACTAAAACCCACATCTCACCTTCCCATTCCGTGCCTGCGGCCGGGATGGAACAGAAGAATTGCGCGCTTTGCGCGTCGGATGTCACTCGCGAAGCGGTGAAAAGGGGTGGGTGGTCGGGGGCCGGTCAGTGGGCGCCGGCCACCGCGAGTCGGCCCTAATTTGCACTTCGCTGCGCGTTCACCAGAAAACAGCGGGACGGTTTCACGTGAAACAGAGAAAAGGCGAGATTCCGGATTTCCTTGGCGACCTCGACGAACTGTGGACGGTGGACGACATGGCGTCCTACCTGCGCAAACCGGTGTCGTGGGTGTATGATAATCACAAGCGTTACTTTCATGCCGCGCGCGCGGGTCAGCAGCTCCTGTTCGCTCCTGCGGAAATAAAGGCATGGATTCGGGGCCAGATGTGGCCAAAATAAACGACTTTCCTATAACTATTTCGAACTCGGAATTAATAAAATTGGTTACGTAAGGCGAAATCGACAAAGGAGAGTCTAGGTCATGGTGGAAACCTCGAGCGCGTGGGCGGCAGGAACGATGCGAAATGGAATCCGTAAGGTCCTGCTGGCGCGGGAGTCCAAAGCGGCGGGCGTGAGGTGTTTGCCTACAAGGTGCCCTACCGGGACGGCAACGGCACGCAGACGTCGGAAACCTGGTCCACCCTGACCAAGGCGCGCAAGTTCCGGGATCTGGTGCGCTCGCAGAAACACGCGGGCCTGCTGGAAGACTTCAAGGCGGGGCAGCAGAGCGTGAGCGCCTGGGCGGCGGGCTGGCTGGAAACCGCTGGCGCAATCAAGCGTGAGGCGACCCACGTTGCCTATGAAACGCTGCTGCGGCTCTACATCCTGCCCGAACTGGGTGGGATGGCGGTGCGCGCGGTCACGGCCATGGACGTCCAACGCGCGGTCAACGCCTGGGCCAAAACGCGTTCGCCTCGCTCGGTGCATCTGACCTACACCGTGTGCGCCTCGATGTTCAAGGCGGCGGTGGTGGCCGGTCTGCGGCGGGTGAGTCCGTGTGTGGGGATTGAACTGCCCGAACTGCCCGATACCGAGGTCGAACCGTTCACGGTGGCGCAGGTGTGGGCGCTGGCTGGGGCCATCCGGCCGCAATACCGGTTGCTGGTGCTGATGGCGGCGCAAACGGGCTTGCGTATCGGGGAACTGCGGGGCCTGACCTGGGACCGGATCGACCTGCACGCGCGCACCGTGACGGTGGATCGCCAGGTGCGGGACGGACAGTTCCGGCCGGTCAAGTCCAAGGCGTCACGGCGCGTCGTTCCGCTGTCTGACGCGCTCGTGGTCGAACTGGGGGCCTACCGGCTGGCGCACCCTCCTAAGCGGCTGACCGTGGGTGTCAAGGGCTCCCACGCGGTCACGGTGGAACCGGTCTTCACCTCTCCGCGTGGGCGTCTCCTCGCAGACTCCACGGTTACGCCGTACTGGAAAGCGGCGTGTGAGGTGGTGGGCATCGATGCCACCGCCCGGAAATTCCACCGGCTGCGGCACACGTTCGCCTCGGTGCTGATCGACCGTAACGAGTCGCCGAAGAAGATTCAGCGGTGGATGGGACACAGCAGCATCGCCGTGACCATGGACGTCTACGGTCACCTCTACCCGACCTCTGATGACTCGCTGCGCTCAGCCATGGATGACGCGTTCGCGCTCGGCCCTGCGCCGTTGGCGACCGTTCCGGACCCGTCCGATCCCCTCCGTTGACCTCCCGTTGACACATACGGCAACGCCCGTCCGCTCCGCGCTCCCTACCTGGGACAACGTAGCGGGCGGGCGTTTCTCATGCCTAAGGTCAAGATCGGCGGGAGAACACAAGGCCGCACAGACGGACGGGTCCCTCAGCCGATCGACCGGCCGGCGTAGTCGGGGGCCGGCTCGACCAGGGCCGCCAGGCGCGCGGCCACCTCCTCGGGGAACGGCGTCGCGCGCCCCCGGGCCTGGTCGACGTGCAGAGCCATCAGCTCCTCGGTGGCCAGGAGCTCCTCTCCCAGCCGCATCTCGTGGCACAGCCGCACCTTCTTCGCGCCGCGGGCGATGACCCGGGTGCCGACCGAGACCTCGGCGCCCGCACCCACCTCGCGCAGGTAGCGCACGTGCGCCTCCACCGTGTACAGCGAGCATCCGGTCCGCTCGCGGTGGGCCGCGCCCAGGCCGACCCGGTCCATCAGGGCGTCGGTGGCGAAGCCGAAGACCAGGACGTAGTAGGGCTCGCTGAGGTGGCCGTTGTAGTCGATCCACTCGGGCAGGACCCGCTGCCGCAGCACCCCGCTCACGTCCGGGCCTCCGAGCGCTCGGCGGCCTCCTCGGCCGCCACCTCGGCCAGCGCGCGCATGACGGCGATCATCCTGCGGTCGCGCTGGGCGATCAGCTCGGTGTTGGAGCGCCCCGACACCACCTCATCGGTGCCGGCCACCATTGCGTCGCGCAGTTCGGCGGTGAGCTCCGGCGAGGCCAGCCGGGTCCACGGGTACTTCAGCGCCGGGCCGAAGTGGTCCAGCATGTGCGCCATGCCGCCCTCGCCGCCGGCCAGGTGGAAGGTCAGGCAGGGGCCGAAGAAGGCCCAGCGCAGGCCGGGGCCGTCGGTCATGGCCAGGTCGATCTGCTCCACCGTGGCCTCGTCGTTGGCGACCATGTGCAGGGCCTCGCGCCAGGCGGCCTCCTGGATCCGGTTCGCGATGAACCCCGGCAGCTCCCGGTCCATGGTGATCACCGACTTGCCCGCCGCGCGGTAGAAGTCCGATGCCCACTCGACCGCCCACCTCTCGGTGCGCTCGCCGCCGACGACCTCCACCAGGGGCACCAGGTAGGGCGGGTTGAACGGGTGGCCCACCACGAGGCGGCCCGGGGTCGACGCCTCGACCTGCATCCGCGTCATCGGGTAGCCGGAGGTCGAGGAGGCGACGACGACGTGCGGCGGTGCGGCCGCGTCGATCTCGGCGAGCAGCGAGACCTTCAGCTCCAGCCGCTCCGGCGCGCTCTCCTGCACGAAGTCGGCCCCGGCCACCGCCTCGGCCAGCGTCGGCGCGACCGTCAGGTTCGCCGTCGCCGCGCCCTCGGCCAGGCCGAGCCGGGCGAGCGACGGCCACGCCGCGGACACCAGGTCGCGCAGTGCGCGCTCGGCGCCGGGCGCGGGGTCCCAGGCCACCACCCGGTAGCCGCGCGCCAGGAAGTGCGCCACCCAGCCGCCGCCGATCACGCCCGCGCCGACGCACGCCACCGTGCGCACGTCCTGCGGGGCCAAAGTCCTGCTCTGCTCCGTCATCACGCTCCTGACCGCGTTCGGGACAAGTGGGGGACGAGGGGGCCGGCGCCGCCGCGCGGCGCCGGGCGGGTGCTCACTTCGCGCCGCGCAGCCCGAGTTCGGCGCGGGCCTCGTCCGGGGTGGCCACGCGCGCGCCGAGCAGCTCGATGATCCGCACCGCCCTCTCGACGAGCCGGCCGTTGGTGGCCTTCACGCCGCGGCTGAGGTAGAGGTTGTCCTCCAGGCCGACGCGGGCGTGTCCGCCGAGCAGCACCGACTGGGCCACCCACGGCATCTGCATGCGCCCGATCGCGAAGCTGGCCCATTGCGCGCCCTCCGGCAGCAGGTTGACCATGGACTGCAGCACGCCGGGGTCTGCGGGGGCGCCGTAGGGGATGCCGGTGCACAGTTGGAACATGCTCGGGTCGTCGATCAGGCCCTCGGCGCGCAACCGCTTGGCGAACCACAACTGGCCGGTGTCGAAGATCTCCAGTTCGGGGCGCACTCCCAGCTCCTGGATGCGCCTGGCCCCGGCGCGCAGCATGTCGGGGGTGGAGACGTAGACGAGGCTGCCGTCGCCGAAGTTGAGGCTGCCGCAGTCCAGCGTGCAGATGTCGGGCAGCAGCTCCTCGACGTGGGGGAGCCGGTCCAGTCCGTTGACGAGGTCGGTGCCCTCGCCGAACTCCAAGGGGTCGTCGGCGCCGATGACCAGGTCGCCGCCCATGCCGGCCGTCAGGTTGATGACGACGTCGACGCCGGTCTCCTTGATCCGCTCCACGACCTCGCGGTAGAGCGCGTTGTCGCGGGAGGGCGCGCCGGTCTCGGGGTCGCGGACGTGGATGTGGACGGCGCTCGCGCCGGCCTCGGCGGCCTCGACGGCGGAGGCGGCGATCTCCTTGGGCGTCACCGGCACGTGCTCGCTCCTGCGCACGGTGTCGCCCGCGCCGGTGAGCGCGCAGGTCAGGATGACGTCGCTGTTCATCGTCTCGTTCATGGTTGCCGGTCCTCTCCTTATGTGGTGGCCGTGGCCGCGGTGCCGCTCAGCGCCTCAGGACCTCGTGGGCGATGAACGCGTGCAGGGCGGTGCGCATGGTGTCGACGGTGCGCCCGGGGCGGCCGGTCAGGACCTGGATGCCCAGGCCGTCGATGAGCGCGGTGAGCCGCACGGTCGTCTCCTCGGCGTCGAGGGCGCGGAAGGCCCCGCTCTCGGCCCCCTCGCGCAGGGTCTGGGCGATGGTGTCGTGCCAGCGCTGGTAGGAGGCGGCGTGCAGTTCGCGCAACTCGGGGTGGAGCGTGGACTCGGTCCACACCTGCAGCCAGATCGACCACTCCAGGCGCAGCCGGCCGGGGCTGGGCAGTTGCAGCTCGATGAGGCGCAGGAGGCGCTCGTACGCGTCGTCGAGCTCGTGCAGCACGGCGACCTGGCGGTCGAACGCCTGCTTCACGGAGGAGCGCAGCGCCTCGTCCAGGAGGTCGCGCAGCGCGGGGAAGTGGTAGTGGATGGTGGCGCTGGAGGTGCCGCAGGCGCGGGCCACGTCGAAGACGCGCACCGAGTGGTAGCCGCGCTCGGCGATGAGCTGCCAGGCGGCCTCGACGATCTGGCGGCGGCGGCCGTGCTCGCGGGCCGAGGGGCCGTCGTCGGCCCCGGCCACGGAGTGGCGGGCCGGGAGGCCGCCCGGGCCCGCGGCGACGGTCGCGGCGTTGTCGTGCCCGTTGAGCAGCCAGTTGACGGTGACCCCTGCGACGTCGGCGATCCGGATGAGCTCCTCGGCGGTGAAGCGCCGGGTGCCCTTGAGTGACTTGGACAGCTTGGAGGGTTCCAGGCCCATCGTCGCCGCGAACTCCCGCTGCGGCTGCCCCGATGCGCCGACCACCTCGCGGACCCGCCGCCGCAGGCCCTCCAGGGGGTCGCCCGGGCCGTTCGTATCGCTCACGGTCGGGACCGTAGCAGTCCAATAGCGATAATCGCAACGAGATTCACGGGTGAAGTAGGAGGTTGCGGGGTTTATCGCGGCCAGGTTGACTGTTCGTCCGGTTGACGGCCTTGATGATCTCTGGTTTGTGGCTCCGCCTTGACTTCAGGGAGTTTGAAGCTCAGCCCCAGGAGGAGGTTCGCGCGGGTGCGGTTCTCTCGCGCGGCCGAAGGCCCATTGAGGTGAACGTCGCACCCGCGCGCGAAGCGGACCCGCCGCCTTCACCGCACACCGACACCGCGGTTTCGGCCTGGAGTACAGAGCATCCGGTGTGCTTCGCGCGGAGCCGGGCACCTCGCACACGGGCCTTCGGCCGCATGGCGGGGCGCCCGTTCTCCGCGAGCCCTGACGGCCAGGGTTCAAAACCCTCTGTGGTCGGGGTCTCAAGCCCCCGGTGACCGGTCAGACCAGCGGGATGCCGGTGTAGTTCTCGGCGAGCTCGGTGGCCGCGGCGGTGGAGGCGGCGATGCGGTTGAGGTGGGAGACCTGCAGCCGGTGGTCGAACTCGCCGCCCTCGGGGTCCCGGTGCAGCAGCGTCGTCATCCAGTACGAGAAGTGCTCGGCCCGCCACACCCGGCGCAGCGCGTCGTCGGAGTAGGAGTCCAGCAGCGCGGTGTCGCCCTTCTCGTCCCAGGCGGCGACGGCCTCGGCGAGCAGGGTGACGTCGTGCATGGCCAGGTTGAGGCCCTTGGCGCCGGTGGGCGGGACGATGTGGGCGGCGTCCCCGGCCAGGAACAGCCGCCCGTGGCGCATGGGCTCGGTGACGAAGCTGCGCATCGGGGTGATGGACTTGTCGGTGATGGGGCCGCGCTCCAGCGTCCAGTCGCCGTCGCGCAGCGCGAATCGGGCCGAGAGCTCGTCCCAGATGCGCTCGTCGGACCAGTCGGCGGGGTCGGTGCCGTTGGGAACCTGGAGGTAGAGTCGGCTCACCTCGGGCGAGCGCATGCTGTGCAGCGCGAAGCCGCGCTCGCTGTGCGCGTAGATCAGCTCCTCGCAGGAGGGCGCCACGTCGGCCAGGATGCCCAGCCAACTGAACGGGTACACCTTGTCGAAGGTGCGCGCCACACCGGAGGGCAGGGACCGGCGCCCGATGCCGTGGAAGCCGTCGCAGGCGGCCACCACGTCGCACTCCAGCACATCGGCTTCGCCGTCGCGCTCGAAGCGGATGCGGGGGCTGTCGGTCTCGACGTCCTCGACCGAGGTCGCCTTGGCCCCGAACAGGATCTGCCCGCCGTCGGCGAGCCGCCGGGCGATGAGGTCCTTGACGACCTCGGTCTGGGCGTAGATCATCACGTCGCGCCCGGTGAGCCCGGGGAAGTCGATGCGGTGGGCGCGGCCGTCGAAGCGCAGCTCGATGCCGTGGTGCACCAGCCCGTCGGTGTCCATGCGGGAGCCCACCCCGCTCTCGCGCAGCACCTCGGCCACGCCGTGCTCGACCACACCGGCGCGCTGGCGCTGCTCGCAGTAGTCGCGGGACCGGTTCTCCAGCACCACGGATTCGACGCCCCTGCGGTGCAGCAGGTGCGACAGCAGCAGACCGGCCGGGCCGGCACCGATGATTCCGACGCGGGTACGCATGAGGAACTCCTAGGGATGAGGGCGCGGACCCCGACAGCGCACGGCCGGAGCCCGGATGGGGACGGGAAAGAGGAGAGGGGGATCATCGGGGGCGGCGGCCCGGCCGGGCGAGCGCGCGAGCCCGGGGAACCGCGGTCGGCGGCCCCGGTGCCGGGCCTTGGGCGGGCGGGTCATCTCTAGACCTCTCCGATCTCCGAAAGGACCTGCTGGGCGACGGCGAAGGCCTTGTTGGCCGCCGGGACGCCGCAGTAGATCGCCGCCTGGAGGAAGACCTCCTGGATCTCGTCGGCGCTCAGCCCGTTGCGTACGGCCGCGCGGACGTGCATGGCCAGCTCCTCCCAGTGGCCCTTGGCCACCAGCGCGGTCAGCACCATGCAGCTGCGGGTCCGGCGGTCCAGCCCGGGCCGGGTCCAGATGTCGCCCCAGGCATAGCGGGTGATGAGGTCCTGGAACGGCTCGGTGAACCCGGTCTTCCTCGCCTCGGCGCGGTCGACGTGGGCGTCGCCGAGGACCTCGCGGCGGACCTTCATCCCGCCCGCGTAGCGGGTCGCGTCGTCGAGCCGGTGCTCGGTGCCGCCGGTTCCCATGTCCATGCTCCTATCGTCGTCCTGCGCGGCCGGTCCGCCTCAACCGGCGAAGTGCTCGCGCAGCAGGGGGTTGATCATCCCGGCCTGTTCCCAACTGGCCAGGTGCGCGGCGCCGGGCACGACGCGCATCCGGGCGCCGGGGATGCCCGCGGCGATCCGCTGGGCGTGGTCGGGCGGGGTCGAGGGGTCGTCGGCGCCGGCGACCACCAGCGTCGACGCGGTGATTCCCGGCAGGTCCGCGCGCAGGTCCATGTGCTCGATCGCGGCGCAGCAGCCCGCGTAGCCCTCGGCGGGGGTGCCCGCGACCATCGCGGTGAGCCGCTCGACCGTGTCCGGCTCGCGTTCGGCGAAGGCCGGGGTGAACCAGCGCTCCAGCACCCCGGCCGCGACGGCGCCGACGCCCTCGGCGCGCACCGCGGCCGCGCGCTGCGCCCAGTTCTCCGGCGGGCCGAGCTGCGCCGACGTGCACAGCAGCGCCAGCCGGTCGACCCGGTCGGGCGCGTGGGCGGCCAGCCACATGCCGGTCATGCCGCCGATGGACAGCCCGGCGAAGTGCGCGCGGGCGATGCCCAGCCGGTCCAGCAGCCGCGAGACGTCGGAGCCGAGGTCGGCCATCGAGTACGGGCCGTCGGGCACCGGCGAGGAGCCGTGCCCCCGGATGTCGTAGCGGATCACGCGGAAGTCCCCGGACAGCGCCGCCGCCTGCGGCTCCCACATCTCCAGCGTGCTGCCCAGCGACCCGGACAGCACCACCGCCGGCGCGTCGTCGGGTCCGTCGATCCGGTAGTGCACATCGACGCTCATCGGCGTCGCTCCTCTCCCCGTGGCGCGGTCCGCCGACCGGCCGACGGTCTCGGTTGCATCACGAACGCCGCGGACGCGCCGCGCGGGCGGAATCGGTCGCCGCGGCGCCCGCGTTGCCGATGATCATGAACGAATGGAAGCCGACCGAAACATTCGACTCCGCCCAGGGTGCGGTGCGCTGGGGATCGCTCGGGACGGGCGACCCCGTCGTACTGCTGCACGGAACCCCGTTCTCCTCGGTGGTCTGGCGCGACGTCGCGCGCGCCCTCGCGGCCGACCACCGGGTCTTCTTCTGGGACATGCCGGGCTACGGCGCCTCGGCCAAGTTCGAGGGCCAGGACGTCTCCCTGGCCGCGCAGGCCGACGTGTTCGCCGAGCTGCTGCGGCACTGGGGGCCGGCGGCCCCCGCGGTCGTCGCCCACGACTTCGGCGGCGCGGTCGCCCTGCGGGCGCACCTGCTCAACGGGTGCGCCTACCGCAGCCTCGCCCTGGTCGACGTGGTCGCCCTGGCGCCGTGGGGCTCCCCGTTCTTCCGGCTCGTGGCCGAGAACACCGACGTCTTCGCCCGGCTCCCGGCCCATCTGCACGAGGCGCTGGTCGGCGCCTACATCGCCTCCGCCGCGCACGGCGAGCACGCGCCCGGCACGCTGCGGGAGCTGTGCGCCCCGTGGCTGGGTGAGGATGGGCAGGCGGCGTTCTACCGCCAGATCGCGCAGGCCGACCAGCGCCACACCGACGAGGTGCAGCCCCGCTACGGCGAGATCGACCTCCCCGTTCTGGTCTGCTGGGGGGACCGGGACACCTGGATCCCGCCGGCCAAGGGCCGCGAACTCAGCGAGCTCATCCCGGGCGCCCGGCACCGGCTGATGGAGGGGGCGGGGCACCTGGTGCAGCTCGACGCGCCCGCCCAGCTCACGGCCGCGCTCGCCGGGTTCCTGGCCGAGCGCGGCTGAAGGCGCCGCGCTCACGGCCGGCCTCCGGACCGGTGCGCGGCCAGCGCCCGGTCGACGAACGCGCCGGCGCTGCCCAGGTAGCCGGCCGGGTCCAGCAGTCCGGCGACCTCCTCGGGGGACCGGCGGCCCTCCAGGTGCCGCGCCAGCACGTCGGCGAGGTCGCCGCCGGAGTCGACGGCCTGCGCGCAGGCGGCCTTGACCAGTTCGTGGGCCCGCATCCGGCCCAGCTCCGGGGCCAGCGCGGTGGTGACGCGCTCGGCGAGCAGGAGTCCGCCGGTCAGGTCCAGGTTGGCCCGCATCCTGGCGGCGTCCACGCGCAGCCGCTCGACGGAGGCGCCCAGCCAGGCGACGGCGGACCCGGTGGCGCGCAGGAGTTCGGTCAGCGGAAGCCATTCGGCGTGCCAGGAGCCGGCCGCGCGCTGGTGCTCCTGCACCATCGCGCCCAGCAGCGTGCCCACGAGCCCGGGCGCCCGCTCGGCGCAGGCCAGCGCGGACACCGCCGCCACCGGGTTGCGCTTGTGCGGGAGCGTCGAGGACCCGCCGCTGCCCGGGCCGCCCTGCTCCGACACCTCGCCGACCTCGGTCTGGGCGAGCAGTGTGACGTCGCGCGCCGCCTTGCCCACCGCCCCGCACATCCCGCCGAGGGCGCCGGCCAGCTCGGCCACGCGGCCGCGGTCGGTGTGCCAGGGCAGCACCGGCTCGGCCAGTCCCAGCTCGCGGGCGTAGGCCGCGACCACGTCGGGACCGGAGTCGCCCAGCGACGCCAGCGTGCCGGCCGCCCCGCCCAGTTGCGCGGCCAGCCGGCCCTCGGCCACCTCGGCCAGCCGCGCGGCCGCGCCGTCCAGCGCGTGCAGCCATCCGGCCGCGACGACGCCGAACGTGGTGGGCAGCGCCTGCTGCAGCAGCGTGCGCCCCGCCATCGCGGTGTCGCGGTGCGCCCCGGCCAGGTCGGCGAGCCCGTCGGTGAGGGCGGCCGCGTCGGCCAGGACCGCCGCGCACGCCCGCCGGCTCACCAGCATGGCGGCGGTGTCCATGATGTCCTGGCTGGTCGCCCCTTTGTGAACGTGCCGGGCGGCATCCCCGGAGACCGCGGCGGTCAACTCCTTGACCAGCGGGATCACCGGATTGCCGCCCCCGGCGGCGGCCGCGCCGATCCGGTCGGGGTCGAAGCGCCCGGGCACGCAGGCCGCGGCGATCGCCTCGGCGTCGCCGCGCCCGATCAGCCCCACCGAGGCCTGCGCCCGGGCCAGCGCGGCCTCGGCGTCGAGCAGCGCCCGCAGCCATGCGGCGTCGCCGACCTCGGCCGCCGCCGCGCCCCGCGCGAACACGCCCCCGAAGAGGCCCCCTGCCTCCTGTGTCACCTGTCCTCCCGTCCCCCTCTTCCACGGTGGCTGAGCCACCGTGCCCGCGGTCCTTGGCCACCGGGGGTTTTGGAACCTCGGCCCCAGGACGGAGCCCGCGGTGACTGGGCGATCCTCTCGCGCGGCCGAAGGCCCATCAAGGGATCGCTCCGGCGCCGCGCCACCCACGCCGCCACTCTGGGCTCCAGGTCGAAACCATGGTTTCGGTGTGTACCTGAAGCGGCGGGTCTGCTTCGCGTGCGTGAGGGCGATCTCCGTCCACGGGTCTGGCGGCCGCGCGAGAGAATCGCCCACCCGCACGCCTGCTCCGTCCTCGGGCGGGCCTTACCACCCCCCTGAGGCTGAGACCCAAGCTAGATGTCGAAGAACGCGGTCTCGTCATCGCCCTGCAGGTGGATGTCGAACCGGTAGCCGTCCTCGGCCGGCCGCGCGACCAGCGCCTCGCGCGCCCGCGGGTCGGCCACGCTGGTGAGCACCGGGTCGACGGCGTTGGCGGCGTGCTCCTCGGGGAAGTAGATCCGCGTCACCACCCGGTGCAGCATGCCGCGCGCGAACACCGAGACGTCGATGTGCGGCGCCTGCGGGCCCCGCGGTCCCGGCACCGGGCCGGGCTTGAGGGTGAAGATCCCGAACGCGCCGTCGCCGTCGGTCTGGCAGCGCCCGAACGCGCGGAACCCCGGGCGGTCGACGGCGCCCCGCGGGTCGTCGGGGTGGTCGAAGCGGCCGTCGGGATCGGCCTGCCAGGTCTCGATGAGGCCGTCGGGGACGACCGCCCCCGCGCCGTCGTAGAGGACGCCGCGGATCCAGAAGCCGTCCGGCGAGCCCTTGGCCACCGCGAACGGCCCGTCCGGCCAGGGCAGCCCGATGTGCAGGTAGGGGCCGACCGTCTGCGACGGTGTCGTCTCACTCGTCATCGTCGTCCCCTTCCGCCTCGAACGGCGTCGACTCCCGGCCGCGCAGCACGATGTCCCACTCGTAGGCCAGCGCCCACTCCGGCGCGGTGTTGGCGTAGTCGAACCGGGCCACCAGCCGCTCGCGCGCCTTGGGGTCGGGGATCGAGTTCCACATCGGGTCCTGGAAGAACAGCGGGTCGCCGGGGAAGTACATCTGGGTGACCAGCCGCTGGGTGAAGGCCCGGCCGAACAGCGAGAAGTGGATGTGCGCGGGGCGCCAGGCGTTGTCGTGGTTCTTCCACGGGTAGGCGCCCGGCTGGATCGTGGTGAAGCGGTAGCGGCCCTCGGTGTCGGTCATGGTGCGGCCGACGCCGGTGAAGTTGGGGTCCAGCGGGCACGGCCAGTTGTCGCTGACGTGCCGGTAGCGGCCGCCGGCGTTGGCCTGCCAGATCTCGACCAGGGTGTGCGGCACCGGCCTGCCGTCGCTGTCGCGCACCTGGCCGTGCACGATGATGCGCTGGCCCTGGGGCTCCTCGTCGTGCTGGCGGGTGAGGTCGTTGTCCAGCTCGCCCAGGCGGTCGTGGCCGAGCACCGGGCTGGTGATCTCGGTGAGCATGTGCGGCAGCAGCGTGAGCGGGCGCTTGGGGTGCCGCAGCGCCGTGCTCCGGTAGCCGGAGTAGTCCAGCGGCGGATGGACCTCGTGGTCGCGGATGTAGCCCGGAACAGAGAGGCCCTGCTCCGGGTTCGGGCCCGTGGGCCCGGTGGGTGTCGTCATTACTTCCTCCACAGATGCAAAAACCTGCGAGACCGCGGCGCGTCAGGCGTGCAGCACGACGGCGAGCCCCTGGCCCACCCCGATGCAGATCGCGGCCAGGCCCCAGCCGCCGCCGCGGCGGCGCAGCTCGTGGGCGAGGGAGCCCAGGACGCGCGCGCCCGAGGCGCCCAGCGGGTGGCCGATGGCGATCGCGCCGCCGTTGGGGTTGACGATCTCCGGGTCCAGCTCCGGCCACAGCTTCAGGCAGGCCAGCGACTGCGCGGCGAACGCCTCGTTGAGTTCCACGACCGACAGGTCGCCCCAGCCGATCCCGGCACGGCGCAGGGCGGTGTCGGCCGCCTCGACCGGGCCGATGCCGAACCGGTGCGGCTCCACGGCGGCCACGCCCCGGCTGACGATGCGGGCCAGCGGCTCCCGCCCCGTCGCGCGGGCGGCCGCCTCGTCGCCGATGAGCAGGGCGGCCGCGCCGTCGTTGAGCGGGGAGGCGTTGCCCGCGGTGATGGTGCCGTCGGGGCGGAACGCCGGCTTCAGCGAGCCGAGCTTGTCCAGCGACGTCTCGCGGATGCTCTCGTCGCGCTCCAGTTCGACGCCCGGCACGGCGGCGATCTCGTCGTCGAAGACGCCCTTGGCCCAGGCGTCGGCGGCGTTGGTGTGGCTGCGCAGCGCGAAGGCGTCCTGCTCGGCCCGGCCGATGCCGTGGATCCCGGCCACCTGCTCGGTGCTCTCGCCGAGCGACACGGTCCACTCCTCGGGCATCCGCGGGTTGACCATGCGCCAGCCCAGGGTGGTGGAGTGCAGCGTCTCGTGGCCCGAGGGAAAGCCCTTCGCGGGCTTCTGCAGCACCCAGGGGGCCCTGCTCATCGACTCCACGCCGCCGGCCAGCACGAGGGAGGCGTCGCCCACGGCCACCGCGCGGTTGGCGGCGATGGCGGCCTCCAGCCCCGATCCGCACAACCGGTTCAGGGTGGCGCCGGGCACCGATGTCGGCAGCCCGGCGAGCAGCACCGCCATCCTGGCGACGTCGCGGTTGTCCTCGCCGGCGCCGTTGGCGTCACCGAAGTAGACGTCCTCGACGGCCGCGGGGTCCAGGTCGGGGGAGCGGTCCACGATCGAGCGGACCACGTGCGCCGCGAGGTCGTCGGGGCGCACGCCGGCGAGGGCGCCGCCGTACCTTCCGAAGGGGGTGCGGACCGCGTCCAGGACGAATGCGTCGGTCATGGTCACTTCCGTTCGTTGGAGGAAGGGGGCATTACCTACCCGTCAGTTTCCGCAACGCCGCCAGCTCCTCGTCACTCGGGGCGGGGGTCACGGCCAGATCCGGGGACACGGCCAGCTCCCAACCCGTCGCGGCGCGCACGTCGTCGACCTCGACACCGGGGTGCACGCTGACCAGCGTCAGCTCCCGGGTGCGCGGATCGGGTTCGAGGACGCCCAGGTCGGTGATGACCCGCGACGGCCCGCCGCCGCGCAGCCCCAGCCGTTCGCGGTCGCCGGCGCCGCCACCGTAGCCGACCGACGTCACGAAATCGACGGACTCGACGAAGGCGCGCCGGCTCTGCCGGACGATCACCATGACCTGCCGGCACGAGGCGGCGATCTCGGGGGCGCCGCCGGCTCCGGGCAGCCGCACCTTCGGGTCGTCGTAGTCGCCGATCACGGTGGTGTTGATGTTGGCGTGGCGGTCGATCTGCGCCGCGCCGAGGAAGCCGACGTCGATCCGGCCGGGCTGCAGCCAGTAGTTGAAGATCTCGGGGACCGGGACGACGCTGTCGGCGGTCTCGGCGAGCACGCCGTCGCCGATGGACAGCGGGAGCGTGTCGGGCTTGGCGCCGAGCGTGCCCGACTCGTAGATCATCCACAGGCCCGGCGCGTGCGTGCGGCGGGCCAGGTTGGCCGCCGTGCTCGGCAGGCCGATCCCGACGAAGCAGGCCATGTCACCGGTCAGGGCCCGCGCCGCGGTGACGGTCATGATCTCGTCGGAGGACCAGTTCACGGTCGTGTCCATCAGTGCCGTCCGCCTTCCCGCGCGGCGTCGGCGGGCCTTCCGCCGAACACGTCGGTCTCCAGCCAGTTCTCGAACGCCTCGCGGTCCCTGCTGATCAGGTCCCACGCCTGGTAGGCGCCGTTGTCACGGCTGTAATACCCGTGGGCGTAGGAGGGACGCGCCCCGCCGGGGACCTCCGCCACGGCCGTCACCACCCGGGAGGGCAGGATGACCTGGCCGGGGACGGGGTCGAGTTCGTCCACGACCTCCTCGACGGTGACCAGGGACCGCCGCGCGGCGAGCACCGCCTCCTTCTGCACGCCGGTGATGCCCCACATCTGCACGTTGCCGGCGCGGTCGGCGCGCTGGGCGTGCACGATCGTCACATCGGGGTTGACCGCGGGGACGGCCGTCAGCTCCTCCCCGCTGAACGGGCAGGTGACCGTCTTGATGTTGGCGGTCTGCCCGATCAGGTCGGTGCCGGTGTAGCCGCGCAGCACCGCGAACGGGACGCCCGAGGCGCCGGCGACGTAGCGGTTGGCCATGCCGGCGTGGCTGTGCTCCTCGATCTCCAGTGGGACGGGCCAGCCGTTCTGGATGGCGTCGCGGAAGCGGTGCAGGGAGCCCACGCCGGGGTTGCCGCCCCAGGAGAACACCAGCTTGCGCGCGCAGCCCGCTCCGATCAACTGGTCGTAGACCACGTCGGGGGTCATGCGCACCAGGGTCAGGTCGCGGCGGCCCTGCCGGATGATCTCATGACCCGCGGATACGGGGATCAGGTGGGTGAAGCCCTCCAGCGCGACCGTGTCCCCGTCACGGACGAGCTCACGGATCCCCTCGTCCAGCGGCACGATCATAAGCGTTTCATCCTTTGTTCGTATGCCGAATGCATGTTCTTAAAGCGAACACTTTACGGCAGACGTTAGCGCCGCCCGTGGGCGTGGTCAAGCAGAATGTGGCGTGGACCATGGTCAAGAGCGGGCCGACCGGCCGGGGCCGGGGTGCCGCGTCCCTCTCACCGGGCTTTGGCCACTGCGTTCGCGGGGCGGCGCGGGATTTCCAGGGCTCGGCCCTGCTGGCTGTGCCGCCGGCGCTACGCGCACTGCGACAGCCGACCCCTTGTGCGAACCCGATCGTCGGACATCGGTCAGCCGCCGGTGCCGTTGCCGCGCGTGGCGATCTCCAGGTCGGCCTCGATCCTGGCGGCCGTGGCCAGCAGCGGGGGCAGCAGGTCGCGGCGGATGTCCTCCACCGCCGTGCGGCTCGCGTGCGCCGAGACGTTGACCGCGGCGATGACGGCGCCGTTGCGGTCGCGGATCGGCGCGGCGACCGACCGCAGCCCCTCCTCCAGCTCCTGGTCGACGATCGACCAGCCCTGCCCGCGCACGCGTTCGATCTCGGCGCGCAGCCGGGTGGGGGAGGTGACCGTGTGCGCGGTCAGCCGCTGCGGCTCCAGCCGCTCCAGGTAGGCGTCGAGTTCGGCCGCCGGCCTCCCGGCGAGCAGCACCCGGCCCATGGAGGTGACGTAGGCGGGGAAGCGGGTCCCGACGTTGATCGCCACCGCCATGATCCGCGAGGTGGGGACGCGCGCGACGTAGACGACGTCGTCGCCGTCCAGCACCGAGACCGAGGAGGACTCCCTGACTTCGGCGACCAGGCGCTCCAGGTGCGGCTGCGCGACCTCGGGCAGGCCGGCCGACGACAGGTAGGCGTAGCCCAGCTCCAGCACGCGGGGGGTGAGTGCGAACATCCGGCCGTCGGTGCGCACGTAGCCGAGGTCGGCCAGCGTCAGCAGGAACCTGCGGGCCGCGGCCCGGGTCAGTCCGGTTACCCTGGCCACTTCGCTCAGCGTCATCGACGGCGTCTGCGGCGAAAAGGCGCGGATGACGGCGAGCCCCCGCTCCAGGGACTGGACGAAGTGTTCGCCGCGCGCACCATGTGCCGCTTCGTGTTCCACTGCGCTCATGTCGGGCCTCTTCTCCGGTCCGGCGGTTCGGTTCGCGTTCTTGAGATGATGTTCCCATACCGCACAACGGAAGCGCCTCCGCCGCCGGTTCACCGTACCCCGTCCGGTTCCGGGAGGCGTTGGACACACGGGTGGCACGTGCAAACATCCCATGATCAGACCCTTGAGGTCCAGGTGAACGCGGTATAACGCTTTGATCTGCATGGGCGAAAAGGTGCCCGTCGCCACTTGACGAGGTGAAGGGCATCACTTACGTTCGCTAAAAGAACGGGCGTTCGTAACACGCACGAAATCGGCCCGTGGATGCGCTTAAAGGACGTGCGGCGCGATAATCTTCGTCACCACGTCAGCGGAGGTGGCGGATCCGCCGGCCCAAGGCCGCCCGCCGCCGCCCGGCGTGCCCATCCTCCCCATCCTCAATCAGGAGATCCGATGCGTCGAAAGATCTTCGCTCTGACCGGTGCCGCGGTACTCGTCATGACCTCGGCATGCGGTGGCGGTGACGAAACCGAGGAAGGCGGGCTGACCGAAGTCACCGTGGGTGCGATCCCGATCGTCGACGTCGCACCACTCCACCTCGGCGTGGAGCAGGGCTACTTCGAAGAGCACGGCATCGACCTGACGATCGAGAACACCACCGGCGGCGCCGCAGCCGTCCCCGGTGTCGTCAGCGGCAACTTCGAGTTCGCCTTCGGCAACGTCACCTCGCTGATCATCGGCCGCCAGGAGAACCTGCCGCTCAAGGTCGTCTCCAACGGCGTGACCAGCAGCGGTGAGGACGGCAACGACTTCGGCGGCATCGTCGTTCCCGAGGGCAGCGACATCACCTCCCCCGAGCAGCTCGAGGGCGCCACGATCGCGGTCAACAACCTCGAGAACATCGGCGACACCACGGTACGCAACTCCGTGGAGCAGGCCGGCGGCGACTCCGGCGACATCGAGTTCATCGAGCTCGCCTTCCCCGACATGCCCGCCGCGCTGGAGAACGGCGAGGTCGACGCGGCATGGGTGGTGGAGCCCTTCCTCACCTCGTCGATGGAGAACGGGGCCACGGAGATCGCGTCCAACTTCGTCGACGCCTCCCCGAGCCTGACCATCGCCACCTACTTCACCTCCGAGCAGATGATCGCGGAGGACCCCGAGCTCGTCGAGGCCTTCCGCACCGCGATGCACGAGTCCCTCAACTACGCCAACGCCAACCCCGACGAGGTCCGGCGCATCGTCACCACGTACACCGAGATCGACCAGAACCTGATCGACAAGATCAGGCTGCCGAACTTCCCCGCCGAGGTCGACCAGCAGTCCGTGCAGACCATCGCCGACCTGATGGTCGAGTACGACACGATCGACGAGGCGCCCAATCTGGACGAGCTGTACTACGAATGACTCCTATGACCGAGAACGTTCGCACGTCCGCCGTGCCGGCCGCCTCCGGGTCCCCCGACCCGGCGCCGCGGCCGGCCGCGGCGCCGCCGCGCCGCGGCCTCCGCCTGGGCAACACCGCGCTGGGAGTCATCGGCATCGTCGGGTTCCTGGCGCTGTGGGAGATCGTGCCGCGCGTGGGCCTGGTCTCCGGCAGGTACCTGCCGCCGGCCTCCGAGGTCCTCGCCGCGCTGGCCGAGCGCATGACCATGCCGACGTTTTGGACCGCCCTCGTCGACACCCTGGCCGGCTGGGGCCTCGGACTGGCCATCGCCTTCGGCGCGGCCGTCGTCCTGGGCTTCACGATCGGCTCCGTGCCCGCCCTGCGCCGCTTCACCGCCTCCACCGTGGAGTTCCTGCGCCCGATTCCCTCGGTCGCGCTGATCCCGCTGGCGGTGCTGCTCTACGCCACCGACATTCGCTCCACCCTGCTGCTCGTCGTCTACGCGGCGTTCTGGCAGATCTACATCCAGGTGCTCTACGGCGTCGCCGACGTCGACCCGGTCGCCGAGCAGACCGCCCGCTCCTTCGGGCTGGGCCGGCTGTCCAGGGTCCGGCACATCATCTGGCCCTCGGCCCTGCCCTACCTGCTCACCGGACTCCGGCTGGGCGCGGCGGTCGCACTGATCCTCGCGATCACCGCCCAGCTCATCATCGGCAGCCCCGGCCTGGGCAAGGAGATCGCCGTCGCGCAGACCAGCGGCGCCGTCGACTCCGTCTACGCGCTCGTCATCGCGACCGGTGCGCTGGGCGTGACCCTCAACGTCGGGGTGCGGATGCTGGAACGCCGCCTGCTGCACTGGCACACCTCCGTCCGGGGAGAGAGCTCCGCATGACCACCGTGAAAGCGACGCCCGAGCGGCGCACCCCGGCGCCACGTGCGCTCGGCCGGGCGGGCCTGCGCCTGTGGCACCTGCTGGCGCTGCCCGTCGCGCTGATCCTGCTGTGGTGGTGGATCAGCGCCTCCAGCGGCATGTACTACATGCCGCCGCCCGACGTCATCGCCACCACCTTCGCCGACGTCTGGTTCTCCGAGCGCTTCTTCGAGGACGCGCTGCCCAGCGTCGCCCGGCTGCTGACCGGGTTCGCGCTGGCCGCCGTGCTCGGCGTCGGCATCGGGGTCGCACTGGGCCTCTCGCCCCGGCTGCGGGCCCTGACCGAGCCGGTGCTGGAGTTCCTGCGGGCCGTCCCGCCGCCCGTGCTGGTCCCGCTGCTGATCCTGCTGGCCGGCATCAGCACCTCGATGAAGCTGCTGGTCATCGTGTCCGGCTGCATCTGGCCGATCCTGCTCAACACCGTCGAGGGCGTCCGCGCGGTCGACCCGGTGCTCGCCGACACCTGCCGCTGCTACGGCGTCCGCGGCCGCCGGTGGCTCACCACGCTGGTGCTGCGCTCGGCCAGCCCGCAGATCATGGCCGGGATGCGCCAGGCGCTGTCCATCGCGATCATCCTGATGGTGATCAGCGAGATGTTCGCCAGCTCCAGCGGCCTCGGCTTCACCATCGTGCAGTTCCAGCGCAGCTTCGCCATTCCGGAGATGTGGTCCGGCATCGTGCTGCTCGGCCTCATCGGCTTCCTGCTGTCGCTGGTGTTCCAGTTCGTCGAGAAGCGCGTGCTGGTCTGGTACAACGGCGTCCGCGCCGCCACCCGTGGGGAGTGAGCCCGCATATGACGACACCAAGTAGCACCGACAACGGGAACGCGCCCATGCTCGACGTCGCCGGCCTGCAGAAGATCTACCGGGGGGAGGGCCGCTCGGTCGAGGCCGTGCGCGACCTCACCTTCACCCTCGGCGACGGTGAACTCGCGTGCCTGGTCGGCCCCTCGGGCTGCGGCAAGACGACGCTGCTCAAGTGCATCGCCGGCCTGATGCAGCCGACCTCGGGGGCGGTCACGCTGGCCGGGAGCCCGGTCACCGGCCCGCCGCCGGACATGGCCGTGGTGTTCCAGGAGTACGGCCGCAGCCTGTTCCCCTGGCTCACCGTCCGGGGCAACGTCGAGCTGCCGCTGAAGGAGAAGAAGCTGCCCAAGGACAAGCGGGGGCGGCTGGTCGGGGAGGCCCTGGAGGCCGTCGGCCTGGCCGACTTCGCCGACTCCTACCCCTGGCAGCTCTCCGGCGGCATGCAGCAGCGCGTGGCCATCGCCAGGGCGATCGCCTACGAGCCCCGCGTGCTGCTGATGGACGAGCCGTTCGCCGCCGTGGACGCCCAGACCCGCGCCGACCTGGAGGACCTCATCCGGTCGCTGTGGAAGCGGTTCGGGATGACCATCCTGTTCGTCACGCACGACATCGACGAGGCCGTCTACCTCGGCCAGCGGGTGCTGGTGCTGTCGTCCTCGCCGACCGTGATCCAGGACGACATCACCGTCGACCTGTCCGACGAGCGCGACCAGCTCGTCACCCGCGGCGAGCGCCGGTTCACCGAACTGCGGGCCAAGGTCTATGAGGAGATCCAGAACGCCAAGCGCGGACCGGTCGCGGCGAGCGTGAGCGGTGAGTGAGGAGAACGCCATGACTGCGGGCTCCCCTGCGGACGCCGGCGATCGCACGGTGCGCGAAGCGGCGCTGGAGGTGCTGCGCGAGCACGGGCTCACCACGGTCTTCGCCAACCCCGGCTCCACCGAGGTCTCCTTCCTCACCGACCTGCCCGGGGACCTGCGCTTCGTGCTGGCCCTGCACGAGGGCTCGGTCGTGGGAATGGCCACCGGGTGGGCGATCGCCAACGACCGCCCGGCGCTGGTGCAGTTGCACACCACCGCGGGCCTGGGCAACGCCGTCGGCGCGCTGGCCACGGCCCGGGTCAACCGCGCGCCGCTGGTCGTGCTGGTCGGCCAGCAGGACCGCCGCCACCTGGCGCAGGAGCCGTTCCTTGCCGGACGCCTGGAGGGGCTCGCCGGGGACTACCCCGTGTGGGTCAAGCAGCCCGAGCGCGCCCAGGACGTGCCCGGCGCGATCGCCCGCGCCCACGTCGAGGCGGTCACGCACGGCGGGCCGGCCGTCGTCATCGTGCCCATGGACGACTGGGAGGCCTCGGCGGAGGAGACCGCGCGGCGGGCCGCCCCGCTGCGGGTGCTGCGGCCGGTCCCCGCCCCGCCGCCGGACGACCCGGCGGCGGCCGAGATCGCCGCGCTGCTCGACGGCGCGCGCTCCCCTGCGATCGTCGCCGGTTCGGCCAACGACACCGAGGAGGGCTGGGCCGCGCTGGTCGGGCTCGCCGAGCGGCTGGACTGCCCGGTGTGGCAGGAGAGCTTCGGCGCGCGGGCCGGGTTCCCGCAGGACCACCGGCTGTTCGCCGGGCACCTGCCGGCCGACCGCCCGCGGCTGCGCACCACGTTCGCCGAGAACGACGTCGTCATCGCGGTCGGGGCCCCGGTGTTCCGGCAGTACCAGTACCACCCCGGCGCGCTGGTCGAGCCGGGCACCCGCACCGTGCTGGTCTCCGCCGACTCCGACGAGGTCGGGCGCAGCCCGGCCGACGTGGCCGTGTACGCGCCGGTCGCCCCGTTCGTCGACCGGCTCGCCGGGCTGGTCGGCCGGCGCACGGGCGGCGGCCCGGCCGGGCGCGCCGTGGAGCACCCGGAACCGCCGGCCCCGGGGGAGCCGCTGACCCCCGCGCACGTGTTCACCGCCCTGGCCGCGCGGATCACCCCCGACACGGTGCTGGTCGAGGAGACCCCGTCGAGCCGCCCCGAGATGCACGCCCTGCTCCCCGCGCGGCGCCCGCTCGGGTTCCTGTCGGCGGCGATGGGCGGCCTGGGTTTCGCGCTGCCGGCCGCCATCGGCGTGCGCATGGCCCGGCCCGAGCGCCCGGTGATCGCCGTCGTCGGCGACGGGTCCTCGCTGTACCAGGTGCAGGCGCTGTGGAGCGCGGCCCGCTACGGCGCCGGCGTGCTGTTCGTGGTGCTGTCCAACGGCCGCTACGCGATCATGGACCGCCTCGCCGAGCAGCACGGCGGCAAACCGCCGTGGCCGGCCTTCGACGACGTCTCCGTGTCGGCTCTGGCGCACGGGCTGGGCTGTCCGGCCCGCAGGGTCGAGACCCACGGCGACCTCGTCGCCGCTCTCGACGAGATCGTGCCCACGCTCCTCGTCCGCGACGAACCCGTGGTCCTGGACGTCGCGGTCGCCGCGGGCCGCACGTTCCGGCCCTGAGCACAGCCACACCACCATCTCGAGCAAGGAGCACACCATGGGTCTGCTGAACGACGAGACCTGGACCGGCAAGGTCTTCACCGGGGAGTGGGTGAGCGCCCGGGGCGGTGACGCGCCGGTGGTCTCCCCCGCCACGGGGGCCGAGATCGGCAGGATCGGGTCGGCCGACGCCGACGACGTGACCGCTTCGGCTGTCGCTGCCGCGGGGGCGCAGCGAGAGTGGGCCGCGGCCTCGTTCGAGGAGCGGGCGGCGGTCCTGCGCCGGGCCGGCGACCTGTTCACCGAGCACGCCGCCGAGATCGCCGGATGGCTGGGCCGGGAGGCCGGGTCCGCGCCGGGCAAGGCCGGCTTCGAGGCGCACCTGGCCGTCACCGAGGCCTACGAGTGCGCGGCACTGGCCTCCCAGCCGGTGGGGGAGGTGCTGCGCACCGCCAAGCCGCGGCTGAGCCTGTCCCGCAGGGTGCCCGTGGGCGTGGTCGGCGTGATCGCGCCGTTCAACTTCCCCCTCATCCTGGGCATGCGCTCGGTCGCCCCGGCGCTGGCGCTGGGCAACGCGGTCGTGCTCAAGCCCGACCCGCGCACCGCCGTCAGCGGCGGCGCGGTGATCGCCGAGGTCTTCCGGGCCGCCGGCCTGCCCGAGGGCGTGCTGCAGGTGCTGCCCGGCGGGGCCGAGGCGGGCGTGCGCCTGGTCGAGGACCCGCGCGTGCGCGTCATCTCCTTCACCGGCTCCACCGCCGCCGGCCGCAAGGTCGGCGAGGCGGCCGGCCGGCACCTCAAGCGCGCGCACCTGGAGCTGGGCGGCAACTCCCCGCTCATCGTGCTCGACGACGCCGACCTCGACAGCGCCGCGTCGGTGGGCGCGTGGGGCTCGTTCCTGCACCAGGGCCAGATCTGCATGACCACCGGGCGCCACCTGGTGCACGCCTCCGTCGCCGACGCCTACGTGGAGCGGCTCGCGGCCAAGGCCGAGGCGCTGCCGGTGGGCGACCCTGAGTCGGGCGAGGTGGCGCTGGGCCCGATCATCGACGCCGGGCAGCGCGACAAGATCCACTCGCTGGTCACCCGCAGCGTGGAGTCCGGCGCCAAGCTCTCCGCCGGCGGCGTCTACGAGGGCCTGTTCTACCGGCCCACGGTCCTGGACCAGGTCCGCTCGGAGTCCCCGGCCTTCGCCGAGGAGGTGTTCGGCCCCGTCGCCCCGGTCATCCGCTTCGAGACCCTGGACGAGGCCGCCGACATCGCGTGCGCCAGCGACTACGGGCTGTCGCTGGGCATCCTCACCGCCAACCCGATGCGCGGCTACGAGCTGGCCGAGCGCATCCCCTCGGGGATCGTGCACATCAACGACCAGACCGTCGACGACGAGGCCGTCGCCCCCTTCGGCGGCGTCGGCGACTCGGGCACCGGATCGCGCTTCGGCGGCACCACCGCCAACATCGAGGCCTTCACCGAGACCCAGTGGGTCACGATGCGGGCCGACACCGCCCGCTACCCCTTCTAGAGCCGCCCGAGAACCCCCTCCCACGCCGGCCCCCGCACCCCCTCCCCGCGGGGGCCGGCCCCTTTCTTCACGCGGGGCCGTGCGGCCGGAGCGGAGTGCGGCGCCGGACCGGTGGCCCGATGGCGTCCGGGCGGCCCGGGAGGTGGTCGGGGCCTGTGTCAGGAACTCCGGCGCCGCACGATGTTCAGCGCGGCCGCGATGAGCATCAGCACCGCCGAGGGGAGGAAGTACAGCCCCACGGACGCGAGTCCGACCAGGCACCACAGCAGCAGGACGATCGCCGTGACGATGGTGGAGACCCGCTCGACCCAGGGGCCGAACACGAGCGGAACGGCCGGAACGAGCGCGGCGGTCACCACCAGGAGCAGGGGGAGCCCGGCGGCCCCCAGGCTCCGGTCCGGGCTCTCTCCCTGACTGCTCTCGGTGATGAAGCCGGGCAGGAGTACCACGGCGGCGGCGATGATCCCGGCGGCCAGGGACGCCACGATCCACCCCGGCGCCGTCCAGCGCGTGCGGCCGTCCGGCGTCCCGCCTCCGGCCTGCCGTCCACCCGCTCCGCTCACCCCGGTCCTCTCCTCGCCTGGACGCAGTCGACGTCGTCCCGGCTCCGGTCGGCTTCGTCGCGTACCGAGCCGACGCCGATCCGGATCGGGTCCTCCCAGTATGTCTTCAGGTATCCGCTGGAGTCGACGCGGGCTCGGGCGGCGGGTGGATTCCGTTCCGGCCGCGCCCCGGAAGCCACCCCAGGACCATGGAACCGGCCCGGCCAGGGGAGTCGCCGAAGTCGACGAACCGGACTTCCGCAGACATCGGTACTCGGCCAGAACGGAGGGCGGAAGAGGGCCGGCGCGGAGAGAGGCCGTTCAGCCCTTCTCCGCTCCCGCTGTCAGGCCGGAGATCAGCAGGCGCTGGGCGAGCAGGAAGCCGGCCACGACCGGGACGGTGATCGCGATCGAGCCGGCCATCAGCACCGGCGCGGGGACGTTGAAGTCGGTGAGCTGGGCGATCCCCAGCGACACCGTCCAGCGCCGCCGGTCGTCCACCAGGAACAGCAGGGCGAACAGGAACTCGTTCCAGGCGATCATGAACACGTACAGCGCGGTGGCGGCGATGCCGGGCATCGCCATCGGCAGCACCACCCGCCAGATCACCTGCATGCGGTTGCAGCCGTCGACCTCCGCGGCCTCCTCGACCCCGACCGGGACCGCGTGGAAGTAGTTGCGCAGCATGTACAGCGAGACCGGGATGGTCTGCGCCAGGTAGATGAGCACCAGGCCGGTCAACGAGCTGGTCAGGCCGATGCGGCTGAACACCACGAACAACGGGACCGCGAGCACGATGCCGGGGAACAGGTAGACCGCGAGGAAGAAGCCGTTGACCGAGTCCCGGCCGAAGAAGCGCAGCCGCACCGCCGCGTAGGCGCCCAGCACGCTGCACGCCACCGCCAGCGCCGTCGTGCCCAGCGCCACCGCCAACGAGTTGCGCATGAACCGGGCCAGCCCGAACCCGCCGGCCGACTCGTCCCGCAGCGCCTCGACGTAGGCTCCGGCGTCCACCTCGCCCGGGGCCGGCAGCGCCAGCGGCTCGGCGACGACGTCGGCGAACGGCCGCACCGACAGCACCACGCCGTACAGCAGCGGGCCCGCCGCGGCGGCGACCGCGCCGGCGATCACCAGCACGCGCAGCACCCCCAGCACGCGCCGCTCCACGGCGTGGCGGTCCAGTGGGCGCCGCGCCCGCGCCGGGGCGGTCACCGCGCCCCCTCCTTCCGCGTCATCCGCACGTAGGCCAGCAGCAGCACCGACAGCGCCAGCGTCATCAGCAGGCCCAGCGCCGACGCGGCGCCGATGTCGGCCCGCGTGATCAGCTCCTCGTAGACCCGCACGGCGACCACCTCGGTGCCGCCGGCGCCGCCGGTGAGCAGGTAGACGTCGTTGAAGTTCTGGAACGACCAGATGAAGCGCAGCAGCCCCAGCAGCGCGAGCACGCCGGTGAGCTGGGGCAGCAGGACGTGCCGGAAGCACTGCGTGGGCGAGGCGCCGTCGACGATCGCCGCCTCCTCGATGTCGCGGGGCGCGGCCTGCAGCCGCGCCGTGATGAACAGGAACGCCAGCGGGAAGGACTTCCACACCTCGAAGGCGATCACCACGCTGAGTGCGACCGGCACGGGCAGCCCCGCGATGTCGATGCCGCGCGTGGTGAGGAAGTTGATCGGCGCCTCCCAGCCGAGGAAGCGCCGCCCCACCTCGTTGACCGCGCCGTACTGCGGGTTGAGCAGCGTGGTCCAGATCGTGGTCGCGGCCACGACCGGCAGCACGTAGGGGACCAGCATCAGGCCCCGCACCGCACCCCTGCCGGGGAACGGCCGGCGCAGCGCCAGGGCCAGCACCAGCCCGGCCAGCACCGACCCGACCGTGGTCAGCGAGGCGTAGACGACGGTGGTGCGCGCCGCCTCCCAGAAGCCGGCGCTGGAGAGCACCTCGGCGAAGTTGTCGAACGTGATCCCCAGGTCGGCGGGCGACATGAAGCGGATGTCGATCAGCCGCACGTCCTGGAACGCCAGCACCACGCTCGCCGCGAAGGGCGCCAGCACCACCAGGCCGACGACCAGCAGCGTCGGCGAGACGAGCAGCCGCCCGTGCAGCTCCTCCCTGCGCCGGCGCGTCCTCACCACGGCCACCTCCCCGAACGCGTCCCGGCGACTACTCGACGTCGGCCCGGACCTCTTCGGCGGACCGCGCCATCCGTTCGGCGTAGGCCCGCGGATCCCCGTCGTCGAACAGCGTGTTGACATCCTGCACCAGCGTGTTCTGCGCGGCCAGCGAACCGGCCAGCGCGGCGTGCCCGGTTCCGTAGCCCCAGCGCCGGAAGTTCTGCGCGCCGTCCACGATCGCCTGGACGGTCTCCTCGTCGTAGAGATCCGAGAGCGGCGCGCGGGTCTGCTCGTCCTCGCCGGTGGGCAGGTCGGCCCAGGCGTCGGCGTAGGCGGTGGGATCCTCCTCGGTGCCCGTGCGCACCGGCACGCGGCCCTCGGTGGAGACCTCCAGGGTCTCCAGGTAGCCGTCGCCGAGCAGGAACTCGATGAACCGCCGCGCCGATTCGGCGTCGGCCCCGCGCGGCACGCCCAGGTTCAGCGTCAGCCCGTACTGCGCGCCGGCGGGGTCGTCCGGGCCGGTGAGCACGGTCGCCACCCCGGAGTTCTCGGCGAGGAAGCGCGGGTCGTCCTCGCACTCCGCGCAGGTCGGGGGGAAGTCCGGGGCGAGCCCGGCCAGCTCGTCGAAGATGTGGGAACCCCAGAACAGCATCGCGGCGTCACCGGCGAGGTAGGCCGCGCGCGTGGTCTCCACGTCCTGGTCGCCGCTGACCGAGGCGTCGGCCATCCGCGCGTAGAGCTCCAGCGCCGCGGCGCACTCGGGCGAGTCCAGCGTGACCTCCCCGGAGTCGTCGGCCAGCCGGCAGCCGTTGGCCAGCAGCAGCGCCTCGATGGTCTGGGTGGTGAACGGGTCGCCGGGCTTGGTGCCCAGCACGATCCCCGCCGTCCCGCCGCCGTCGAGCTCCTCGGCGGCCTCGGCGATGTCGGTCAGCGACTCCGGCGCGTCCAGTCCGGCGGCCTCGAACAGGTCGGTGCGGTAGACCAGCACCTGACCCCATCCGTCGCTGGGCACCGCGGCGAGCTCGCCGTCCAGGGTGACCATGTCCAGGGCCCGCTCGCTGAACGTCGAGCGCCCGAGCGCCTCGACCACGGCCGCCGGCACCTCGGTGTCCAGCAGGCCCTGCGAGCTCCACGCCGCGGCCTGGTCCGGCGCCAGCAGGATCACGTCGGGGACGTCGCCGGAGGCCGCGCCGGTGACCAGGGACTGGTTCTGGTCGGCCGCGCCCATGGGCACCACGGTGACCTCGATGCCGGTCTCCTCGGTGAACCGCTGCGCCGTGGCCTCCTGCTGGGCGAGCCGGTCGGGCGTGACGTGCGGGGTCCACAGCGTGATGCCCCCGCCGCCGGCGTCCCCGCCCGCCTGGCAGGCCGCGCCGAGCAGCAGCGCCGCTGCGAGTGCGGACGCCGGCCGGGCGCGCGGGGCGCGGCGGCGCGGACGGCTCCTCGTCACGGGCATGGGACCTCCTGTGCGGTCGTGGCCTCTTTCAGCCGTGGCCTCTTTCAGATGGGCGGGACGGGCAGCGGGCGGCCGTCGAGAGCGGCCAGGGCGATCAGGACGCTCGCGCCGGTCAGCGCCAGCGGGGCCACGGCGGCGGGCCGGCCGGCGGCGGTGACCTTCTCCGGCAGGCAGCCCAGGCGGGTGCGCCGCGCGTCCAGCCAGGAGAGGAGCTCCCCGGCGAGGGCTTCGTCGCCGACGGAGGCCGCGGTCATCGCGAACAGCGACACCTGCGGGGTCCAGGCGGTCTCGGTGTCGGCCCACTCCTCGCCCGGGCGCACGCCGCCGTTGGCCAGCCGCAGCGCGGGCACCGTGCGCCGCCACGCCGCGAGGGGCCCGGGCGTCTCCGGCGCGAACGGCGGGAGCAGGAAGGCCACCGAGGCGTCCCTGCCGCCGCCGGTGGCGCGCCGCGGGTAGTCCAGTGCGGCGAAGTGCTCCTCGATCCCCGCGCGCAGCACGACGGAGGTGCGCGCGCACTCCAGCGCCGCATCGTGCTCGGCGAGGCGGTGCAGCAGGTCCGCGCCCGCGCGGGCGCCCAGCAGCAGGGGAGCGGCCGAGCCGAGCGTGGCCTCGGCGGTGTCGTGCTCCCAGTAGTCCTGCGACGGGCGCGGCAGCCCGCTGCCGGGATCCACCGCCGCCGTGATCGCGTCAGCGGCGGCGAGCAGGCACGGGGCGAGTTCGGCCAGTCCACCGGTCACCCGGGAGCGCGGCGCGGTCCGCGCCCAGACCCAGGCGGCCCACAGCGTCCAGCCGATGCCGTCGAGCTGGGTCCCGCGGTCGTCGGGCACCCGGCCCGAGCCGTCGGGCAGGTAGCGGGCCTGCCAGGTGCCGTCGGCCTCCTGCAGGGCCGCCACGCGGTACAGGATCCGCAGCGCGTCGCCGTGGAACCCGGTCAGGCACAGCGCGGCGGCGCAGTACCCGGCGTCGCGCGGCCAGACGTAGCGCCAGTAGGGGCTGGCGGCGGCGACCATGGCGCCGTTGGGGTGCAGCAGGGTGCGAACGTCGACGAGCGCGGTGCGCGCCATGTCGGCGAACGCGGTGCCGGCGCCGGGGACCGACGCGGCCGCCAGTTGCGCGCGCGCCTCCCGTACGGCCTCGTCCGTCGCCTCGGCGGCGCCCGGCAGCGCCGCGCCGCCCGGGTCGAGGAAGCCGGTGCCGGCCAGGCGCCGCGCCCGCGAGTGGGGCGGGACGACGACGGGCGCGCCGTCCGCGCCGACGACGGCCCCGTCGGAGTACAGCCGGGTCTCGGGCGACCACGCGGTGCCCCGGGTGCCCAGCGCGGCGGTGTCGGCGAGGTCGCCGGGATCGACCATCGGAGGGCACATCAGACCTCCCCGGGTGCTCCGGTCGCGACGGGCGGGCCGGGCGCGTCGCAGGCCCGGGTCACCGTCGTGAAGTCGTAGCGGTCGCCGCGGTAGAGCGAGCGCCCGTGCTCGACGCGGCGTCCGTGCTGGTCGACGCTGAGCTGATCGACGTGCAGCGCCGCGCTGCGGTGCGGCACCCCCAGCAGGTCGGCGTGCTCGCGGTCGATGTTGACGGCCCGGATGCGCCGGTCGGAGCGGCTGATGCGCACCCCGTAGGCTTCGGCGAGCAGCGCGTAGAGGGAGCCGGTCAGGTCGTGTTCGAGCAGGCCGGGGAGCAGGGCGGCCGGCAGCAGCACGCGCTCGACGCAGATCGGGACGTCGTCGGCGAGCCGCACCCTGGCCACCTCGTGGACCTCGTCGCCGGCCTCGATGCCCAGTTCCAGCGCGACCGCCATGTCGGCGCGGACCGTGCCGGTGGCGATCACCCGCGTGGCGGGCCGGTAGCCGCGGGCCTTGGCGTCCTCGGAGAACGAGGACAGGATCGGCGCCTTGGAGACGCGGGGGCGTGCGGCGAACGTGCCCACGCCCGGCACCGAGCGCACCGCGCCGTCGGCCTCCAGCAGCTTCAGCGCCGCGCGGACGGTCATCCGCGAGACCGCGAAGCGCTCGGCCAGGAGGCGCTCGGCCGGGAGCACGTCGGCGGGGCCGAGCAGCGGGATCAGATCGCGCTCGATCAGCGAGCGCACGTGCTCGGCCTTCGGCGCGCGGCGCGTCATCCCGCCTCCCCTCGTCGTACCGGCGGTGCGCGGCGGCATCCGGCGGCATCCGGTGCGGGCCCGACGCCGGCCTCCTCGGCACCGGGACGTCTTTCCTCCCGCTGAAGGTAGACCAACTCTGGACCGTTGGGTAGACCTGTGGTCTATTTGATTTCGACGCGGTGCCGACGGCGAGGGCGTGGACGTGAACGACGACGCAGGGCGAACAGGGGCGGCGGCCAACTACTTCGCGGCGCTGCAGGCGCTGCTGGCCGAGGTGGCGGCGACCCAGTCCGAGGCGATCGACTCCGCGGCCCGGGCGGCCGCGGCCTGCGTCGCCGACGGCGGCATGGTGCACGTGTTCGGCAGCGGGCACTCCCAACTGGTGGCGATCGAGCCGATGGTGCGGGCCGGCGGGCTGGGCGCGGTCGCCGCGGTCGTGGATCCGGCGCTGTCGTCGGTCCGGCCACGCCGGGCCGCCCTCACCGAGCGGCTGCCCGGCTACGGCGCCGCGACGATGGAGCTGGCCGACCTGCGCCGGGGCGAGGTGCTCTTCGTCGTGTCCAACTCCGGCATCAATCCGGTCCCCGTCGACGCCGCGCTGGCGGCCAGGGAGCGCGGCGTCCACGTGGTCGGGGTGACCAGCTTGGCCCACTCCGGGGCGGCCTCCCCACGCCACCCGTCGGGGCGGCGGCTCTTCGAGGTCGCCGACACCGTGATCGACACCCGCGTCCCGCCCGGCGACACCGCGATCACCGTCTCCGGCGCGGCGACCGGCGCGGTCTCAACCATCCTGGGCTGCGCCGTCCTGCACGCGGTGACGGCGCGGACGGTGGAGCTCCTGGCCGAGCGGGGCGTCGAGGTCCCCCTGCTGCGGAGCCAGAACCTGGACGGCGCCGAAGAGTCCAACGCACGCGCCCTGGCCCCCTACCGCACCCGCCTGGGCCCTCAGACGGCCTGACGCGGAACCCCGCGCCGCGCTCCTCACCGCATCCGGCGAGCACGGCCGCGGAGCCTCGCCGGGGGCCGGGAGTGCGGCGCGGCACGCTCCGCCGGACACCGGTGAGCCCGCCCCGAGCCCGGCCCGTGCGCGGCGGTGCGGGCCAGGAAGGCCCCTCCGGGGTGGCTAACCTGGCAGGCATGACCGACCAGCCGGCCCCCGTCCGCCCCTACACGATCCTGAGCTGCGCCATGTCCGTGGACGGCCGCATCGACGACGCCGGGCCGGACCGGCTGCGGCTGTCCAACGAGGCCGACTTCGACGAGGTGGACGAGCTCCGGGCCGGGTGCGATGCGATCCTGGTGGGGGCGGGGACGGTCCGGGCGGACGACCCCCGGCTGCTGGTGCGCTCGCAGCGGCGGCGGCAGCGGCGCCTCGCCGAGGGCAGGACGGCGCATCCGCTCAAGGCGGTGCTCAGCGCGAGCGGCGGGCTCGACCCCGGTGCGCGGATCTTCACCACCGGCGACGCCGGCGCGGTCGTCTACACCGGCGACGGCGCGTACGCCGCCGCCGCGCGGCGGTTCGCCGAAGCCGCGGGCGTCGACGTCGTGGCGGCCGGGGACCCGCCGGAGCCGGGCGCGGTGGCCGCCGACCTGGCGCTGCGCGGCGTACGCCGGCTCATGGTGGAGGGCGGCACGGCGGTGCACACCGCGTTCCTCACCGCGGGGCTGGCCGACGAGCTCCGGCTGGCCGTGGCACCGTTCTTCGTGGGCGATGCCGCGGCGCCCCGGTTCGTCGATCCGGGAGCCTTCCCGTACGGCCCCGGCCGACCCATGCGGCTGGCCGAGACCCGGGCCATCGGCGACGTGGTGCTGCTGCGCTACCTGCTCGACGGGGACCGCGCGTGAGCGCCGCGCGGGCCACCGAGGCCGACCGCGACCTGCTGCGCGCCGCGATCGGGCTGTCGCGCTCCTGCCCGCCGTCGACCACGGCGTTCTCGGTCGGCGCGATCGTGGCCGGCGCCGACGGCGGCGTGCTCGCCGACGGCTACTCGCGCCGCGACGACCCGCACGACCACGCCGAGGAGGCGGCGCTGCGCGCCGTGGCGCCCGGCGACCCCCGCCTGGCCGGCGCGACGATCTACAGCTCGCTGGAGCCGTGCAGCGCCCGGGCGTCGCGGCCCTGCTCGTGCACGAGCCTCATCCTGGCCACGCCGATCCCGCGGGTGGTGTTCGCCTGGCGGGAGCCCTCGCTGTTCGTCGACTGCGAGGGCGCGGAGCTGCTGCGCGCCGCCGGGCGCACCGTGGTGGAGGTGCCGGAGCTGGCCGAACTGGTCCGCGACGTCAACCGGCACCTGCTGGGCTGACGTCCGGCGGGCCGCCCTGGTCCGATGCGGGGGTTTCCTCTACGATCGTGCATCGGTCGGAACCGTTCGGGGCCCGGGCCCGTCCGACGTCCGTGCCCGAACGTTCGCCCGCTCACCCGGCCGGCTGAGCGCGCCGCCGCGCGCCGTGCGAAATCGATTTCTCCTTGGGGGACCCTTTCTATGTCACACCGCCGACCGCTGCGCCACGGCGACCCCGACCGGATCGGGGGATACCGGCTGACGCACCGGCTGGGGCAGGGAGGCCAGGGCACCGTCTTCCTCGGTGTGGGCGCCGGCGGCGAGGAGGTGGCGCTCAAGACGCTCAACACCGAACTGGCGCAGGACCCGGGGTCCCGGCAGCGGTTCGAGCGCGAGGCGGCGGCGGCCCGGCGCGTGGCTTCGTTCTGCACCGCCCAGGTGCTCGCCGCCGACTTCGCGGCCGTCCCGCCCTACATCGTCAGCGAGTACGTCGAAGGACCCTCGCTCAAGGACGACGTCGCCGCACGCGGGCCGCGTTCGGGGGCCGCGCTGCACCGCCTCGCGGTCACGAGCGTGACCGCGCTGGTGGCGATCCACGAGGCCGGCATCGTGCACCGCGACTTCAAACCGGCCAACGTCCTGCTGGCAGCGGACGGCCCGCGCGTGATCGACTTCGGCATCGCCCGCGTCACCGACAACACCGGGACCATGACCGGCGCCATCACCGGCACCCCCGCCTACATGGCCCCCGAGCAGATCACCGGCCGCTCCGCCATCGGCGCGCCCGCCGACGTCTACGCCTGGGGCGCGGTCATGGTCTACGCCGCCACCGGGCACGCGGCGTTCGCCGGCGACTCGGTCCCCATGCTGATGCACCGGGTCCTGCACGAGGAGCCGGACCTGAGCGGGCTGGACGGCGACTGGCACCACCTGGTCACCGCGTGCCTGAACCGCGACCCCCGGCTGCGGCCGACGGCCCACAACGTGCTCATGAGGCTGGTCAGGTGGCAGCGGGGCGGGGCCCCCGCCGCGCCGGGGCCCGCCGCGGCCCCGGCGCCCGCCCCCGCCCGGCCCGAGCAGCCGATGGGCATGGCGGCTCCGACGGGGGAGGACGCGCCGACCGGACCGCGCGGCGACGGCGCGCGGGCGGGCGCCGATCCGGTCGACCCGACCGCCCGCCCCACCCGGCGGCGCGGCACCGGACTGGTCCTGACGGGCGCCGCGACGGCCGTGCTGCTGGTGGCCGGCGGCCTGACCGGCGCCTATGCGCTGACGCGCGACGACGACCCGGTGGCGTCGGCCGCCGATCAGCAGAGCGCACAGGAGCAGGCGGCTCCCGAGCCCAGCGCGAGCGAGTCCGCGGCCGAGCCGACGCCCTCCGCCGAGGCCTCCGCGCAGACCTCGATCGACCCGAGCCCGTCGGCGCAGGACGAGGAGTCCGCGGCCGACGACGCGGCCGAGGAGGACGGGGAGACCGAGGAGGACTCGGCGGAGCCGGAGCCGACGAGCTTCCCCGCCTCCTACGCCGGCACCTGGATGGGGCGCTGGCCCGGATACAACTACGACCACTGGGACTTCCGGATCGTGATCCCGCAGGGCGGCGGGACCGGGCAGTTCAGCCGGCTCGACGGCAAGTGCGACGCGGCCATCACCGTCACCGGGGCCGCCGACAACGGCGGCTACACCGCCACGCTCAACCAGACCGGCCCGGAGTGCACCACGCACACCACCGGCACGATCCGGGCGAACGGCGACCTGATGGACGCCGACCTGCACCCCAGCGCGACCGAAGAGGGACTCGGCCTGCAGCTCAACCGCTGATCCCCGCCCGGCGGGGCCGAGGCGCCGGGGTCCGCCGCGAAAGAGCCGCCGGCGCCCCGTCACAGGGAAGCGGACAGGACCTCGTGCAGCACCCGCCCCTGCGCGTCGGCCGGAGGGTCGACGCCCAGCAGGCGGCTGACGGTGGGGATCACGTCGACGGTCTCCGGGCGCTCAGGCGCCGCGCCGCGCCGGATGCCGGCCCCGGCCAGGATCAGGGGGGCCGCGGCCTCGCGCACGCTCGCGTGCCCGCCGTGCTCCTCGCCGTCCACGGCGCCGGGGTCGAGGAACGCATAGGGCGGCCGCGCCTCGATCACGAAGTCGCCCTCCGCCGCGGCGGCGCCCATCGCGTCGAGCTCGGCGCGGCCGTGCACGCCCTCCAGCTCGGGCAGCCCCCGCAGCAGCGACTCGATCCGCCCGCGCCCGGTCCCGGTCGCGGCGTCCCCGCGCAGGTAGACGTTTGCCGCGCGCGGGGTCGCGGTGAGCACCACCTCGGTGCCGGGGTCGGGGGCCTGCCCCGAGTACAGCCGCTGGACGGTGTGGCCCGCTTCACCGATCGCGCCGAGCACCTGCGGTTCGAGGGATTCGGTGTAGCCGGTCATGCCGTGGTCGGACACGAACACGAACGTGGTGCGCGCGGCGATCCCGGCCTCCCCGACGGCATCGATGATGCGGCCGAGGCCGGCGTCGAGCTCGGCCAGCCGGCGCGGGATGCGCTCGGAGCCGGGCCCCTCCTCGTGGCCGATGGCGTCCACGTCGGCGGTGTAGACGGCCAGCAGATCCGGGATCCGGGGCACGGTGACCCGGACGCCGCCGGAGTCCACCGGTTCCCCGCGCAGCACCCGCACCGCGGTGTCGACGTTCTCCTCCCACGTGGCGCCCTGCGTGTAGAGCCCTTCGGGGTCGCCGTAGGCCGCGCCCTCGTCCTGCACGATGTACCACCCGGCCGAGACCACGGTCCCGCCCTGGCGGCGCAGGCTCTGCGCGATGTTCTCGGCGGTGAGGATGCGGGTCTGCCCGATCGCCCTGCCGGTGGCCGGGTCCAGCACGTAGGCGACGTTGCCGTGCACGGCCGGGCGCGCGCCGGTCGCCAGGCTCGCGCGGTTGGGGTTGGAGACCGCCTTGTAGGTGCAGGCGGCGACGGAGCGGCCGCCCGCCTTCGCGAGCGAGCGGAGGTTGGGCAGCAGGCCGCCGTCCAGGTGCGCATCGATGTAGCGGGGGTCGACGCCGTCCCAGTCGACCAGCACGACGTGGCGCCGGGCGGGCGGCCGCGGGCGGGACGGCCGCGGCGCCATCATCGTCGAGAGCCCGGCGGCCAGGGGCGGACCGAGCGCGCCGATCGCCGTCGTGGTCAGGAAGACCCTTCTGCGCATGGGCGTCCTTGCTGTCGTCGGGACGGCCGGGGTCGGGCCGCGGCACAAGGAGCGTACAGAACCCGGTGGGCCGGTGAGGGGACCGGCGGTGCCCGCGGCGTGTGCGGGGCGCCCGCCTGGCGCGGCCGCCGCCCGCACCGCCGTCCGCGCCGCCACGCTCGTCCGGCCCCGCGGCCCGCATATCCGCCCCGGGAACGGGCAGCGGGCGGGCACGGCCGGTCCCCGCACCGGGCCCGGCGTCCGGGGAGCACGGCACGCGGTGAAGTGGGGAATCCATGAGACGTGACGAGTGGCGGCCGCCGCCGTTCCCGAACGACGTGGCCACCGACTTCCATGACGGGCCACTGGGACGCATGCGCAGCAGGAGCGTGGGGCGGCGCCGGCCGGACGTCCCGGAGGTCGTGCTCGTCCAGGGGATGGCGGTCTCCGACTACCTGCTGCCGGGGCTGGGGGCGCTCGGCGCCTGGACCCGTGCGCACCTGGTCGAGCTGCCGGGCCTCTCCGGCAGCGGAGAGCCCCCGCACGAACTCGACGTGCCGGAGTTCGGCCGGTGCGTGGCCGAATGGGTCACGGCGCGGCGGCCGGGCCGGGTGATCCTGGCCGGCCACTCCAGCGGGACGCAGGTCGCCGCCCGCGCCGCCGTGGGGCACCCCGACGTGGCCGGCGTGGTCCTGGCCGGCCCGACCGTGGATCCGGCGGCCCGAGGACTGCTGCGGCTGCTGGTGCGCTGGCGGCTGGACGGTCGGCGCGAACCGCCCGGCCTCGGCGAGTCGCACCGCCCGGAGTGGAGGCGGGCGGGCGTGCGTCGGCTGCTGCACGTGGTGCTCGTCCACCTCGACGACCCCATCGAGGAGCCGGTCGGCCGGCTGGAGGTTCCGCTACTGGTCATCCGCGGCGAGGACGACCGGGTCAGCTCCGAGGCGTGGGCGCGCCGACTGGCGGCGATGCGGCCTGACGGGAGGTACGTGCAGGTCCGCGGCGCCCACACGTTCCCGTGGCTGGACCCGCAGGCGTGGTCGGGGCCCGTGCGCGACCTCGCGGCCCGCGTCGGCGGGCCGTGACCGGGCGTCTCCCCGGTGATCACCCCAGCCGGTTCACGCCGACCACGCGGACGACCGCCCGGCCCTCCTCGTCCGAGGCGCCCAGGTCGGCCTCGGCGCTGATGCCCCAGTCGTGGTCCCCCGCGGGGTCGTCGAAGACCTGGCGGACCTCCCACGTCCCCGCCTGCTCCTCGATGAGCAGCAGCTTGGGGCCGCGCGCGTCGGGGCCGGTCCCGATCCGGTCGTGCTCGTCGTAGTAGTCGGCGAGCGCGTCCTCCCAGGCCTCGGCGTCCCAGCCGTCCTCGGCGTCGAGCCGGCCCAGCTCGTCGTAGCGGCGCAGGGCGGCCAGCTCGACCCGCCGGAACAGCTCGTTGCGGACCAGGACCCGAAACGCCCGGTGGTTGGCCGTGACCGGCTTGGGCCGCTCCTCGACCGGCGCCTCGGGCGACTCCTCCGCCGGGTTGGTCAACTGCTCCCACTCGTCCAGCAGGCTGGAGTCGACCTGGCGGACCAGCTCGCCCAGCCACTCGGTCAGGTCGAGCAGCTCATCGGTCTTGGCGTCCTCGGGAACGGTCTGGCTGACCGCCTTGTACGCACTGGCCAGGTAGCGCAGCACCAGGCCCTCCGAGCGCGCGAGCTCGTAGAAGCCGACGTAGTCGGTGAACGTCATCGCGCGCTCGTAGAGGTCGCGCGCCACCGACTTGGGGCGCAGCGGGTGGTCGCCCACCCACGGGTGGCCGCGCCGGTAGACCTCGTAGGCGTGGTCGAGCAGCTCCTCCAGCGGCTTGGGGTAGGAGATCTCCTCCAGCCGCTCCATCCGCTCGTCGTACTCCATCCCGTCGGCCTTCATCTGCGCGACCGCCTCGCCGCGGGCCTTGTTCAACTGGGCGGCGAGGATCTGGCGAGGGTCGTCCAGCGTCGACTCCACCACGGTCAGCACGTCGAGGGCGTAGGTGGGGGAGGCGGGGTCGAGCAGGTCGAACGCCGCCAGCGCGAACGTCGACAGCGGCTGGTTCAGGGCGAAGTCGGGCTGCAGGTCGACGGTCAGGCGCGCGGTGCGGCCCTCGGCGTCGGGCTCATCCATCTGCTCGACGATGCCGCCGTCCAGCAGCGACCGGTAGATCGCGATCGCCTCGCGGATGTGCCGGCGCTGGTTGCGGCGGTCCTCGTGGTTGTCGGTGAGCAGGTGCCTCATCCCGGCGAAGCAGTCGCCGGGCCGGGCGATGACGCTCAGCAGCATCGCGTTGCTGACCCTGAACCGCGAGGTCAGCGGTTCGGGCTCGGCCGCGATGATCTTCTCGAACGTGCTCTCGTCCCAGCCGACGAACCCCTCCGGCGCCTTCTTGCGCACGACCTTGCGCCGCTTCTTCGTGTCGTCGCCCGCCTTGGCCAGCGCCTTCTCGTTCTCCACGACGTGCTCGGGGGCCTGCAGCACCACGTTGCCGACGGTGTCGAACCCGGCCCGCCCGGCCCGCCCGGCGATCTGGTGGAACTCCCTGGCGCTGAGCCTGCGCACGCGGGAGCCGTCGTACTTGGCCAGCGCGGTGAACAGCACCGTGCGGATCGGCACGTTGACGCCGACGCCGAGGGTGTCGGTGCCGCAGATGACCTTGAGCAGCCCGGCCTGGGCCAGCCGCTCCACCAGGCGGCGGTACTTGGGCAGCATTCCGGCGTGGTGCACGCCGATGCCGTGCCGGACGTAGCGGGAGAGGTTGCGGCCGAACCGGGTGGTGAAGCGGAAGTTGCCGATCTCCTTGGCGATGGCGTCCTTCTCGGCCCTGCTGCACATGTTGATGCTGGTGAGCGACTGCGCGCGCTCGACGGCCTGGGCCTGGGTGAAGTGCACGATGTAGACCGGGGCCTCGCGGGTGCCGAGCAGCTCCTCCAGCGTCTCGTGCAGCGGCGTGGTCCGGTAGGAGTAGAACAGCGGGACCGGGCGCTCGGCCGAGCTGACCACGGCCGTGGAGCGGCCGGTGCGCCGGGTCAGGTCGTCCTCGAACCGCGACACGTCGCCCAGCGTCGCCGACATCAGCAGGAACTGCACCTGCGGCAGCTCCAGCAGCGGCACCTGCCAGGCCCAGCCGCGGTCGGGCTCGGCGTAGAAGTGGAACTCGTCCATGACCACGGTGCCGATGTCGGCGTCGGCGCCGTCGCGCAGCGCGATGTTGGCCAGCACCTCGGCGGTGCAGCAGACGATGGGGGCGTCGGCGTTGACGCTGGCGTCACCGGTCATCATCCCGACGTTGGCGGTCCCGAAGACCGCGCACAGCTCGAAGAACTTCTCCGACACCAGGGCCTTGATCGGGGCGGTGTAGAAGGCGCACTCGTCCCTGGCCAGCGCCGCGAACAGCGCACCGGCCGCGACCAGGCTCTTGCCCGAACCGGTGGGGGTGCTCAGGACGACGTTGGAGCCCGACACCACCTCGATGAGGGCCTCCTCCTGGTGCGGGTAGAGCGTGAGCCCTCGCTCCTCGGCCCAAGAGGCGAACGCTTCGAACAGGGAATCGGGTTCTGCGCCGGCAGGCAGTCGATCGATGAGACTCACGTGTTCCATACTGCCCGCTCCCCGAGCCCCCCTCGTCCATGCCGGCCGGAGGCCCTCGTCCGGTGGCGGCTGGTCCGCGCGGCGGCCGCCCCGACCCCGTCGGGACCCCCGGCCCCGCCCGAGGCGCCTGAGCCCGCCGGGGACCGCTGAGCCCTGGGCAGCCGCCCCGCCCTGTTAAGATGTGCTGCAACCCGGCCGTGTCAAGCCGGACCCTCCCATGCGGGGCCGGCGCACCCACCCCGCACGCCGCGTTCGCGGGCCGGTAGCTCAGCTGGTCAGAGCAGGGGACTCATAATCCCTGGGTCGCGGGTTCGAGCCCCGCCCGGCCTACCCCTCTCAGGCATTGAAAAAGCGCCGCCGACCTGCTGGAACAGGCCGACGGCGCTTCACCGTACTGTACGGCTGGTTACGGTTGCGAGCGGTCGTGACCGGCCGCCCACGCTGAATACGCGCAGAAGTCCGCGCGGGCAGCAGTCGTCGAACCCTGGCGACGCCGATGTCCAACGTGCGCCACGCCTCAGGTCGCACATCCGGTCCGCCCGAGGCGCGCGAGCCGATGGCGGATACGCGCTGAGAACCGGCCGCTCCGGAAGAGCGGACCCTCCTTCGCCTCCGGCGGCCGGTCACGGCCGTTCCGCGTTCCCGTGCACCGTTGCAGACCGCTGAGACCCCGGTTTCAGTAGCATTGGCTCCGGTCAGGGGTCAGGAGCACGGAAGGCGCGCGAACCGGGACCCGGTGCGTTTCCCGGCCGTCCTGTTCCGGCCCGGAACAAGGACGTGTGAAGGGCTTCCATGCGGGACATCGTCATCTTCTCCGGTAGCGCCCACCCCGAGGTCGCCGAGGAGATATGTGCTCACCTGGGGAAGCCGTTGTCCCCGACGCGCGTTTCGCGCTTCGCCAACGACTGCCTCGAAGTCCAGTTGCAGGCGAACTGCCGGGAGCGCGACGTCTTCGTCATCCAGCCGCTGGTTCCCCCGGTGCAGGAGAACCTCGTCGAGCTGCTCCTCATGCTCGACGCCGCCCGGGGAGCCTCCGCCGCGCGCACGACCGTGGTGATGCCGCACTTCGCCTATGCCCGGTCGGACAAGAAGGACGCCCCCCGCATCTCGATCGGCGCCCGCCTCGTCGCCGATCTCCTCACCACCGCCGGCGCGAACCGCGTCCTGACCATGACCATGCACTCGCCGCAGGTCCACGGGTTCTTCAGCGTTCCGGTGGACCACCTCCACGCGCTGCGCGAACTGGCCGGGCACTTCCGCCGGCTCGACCTCTCCGACACGGTGGTCGTCTCACCGGACTTCGGCAACGCCAAGGCGGCCTCCGCGTTCGCCCGGATGCTCGGCACGCCGGTCGCCGCGGGGGCCAAGCAGCGGATCAGCGACGACCGCGTCAGCATCACCTCGGTGATCGGCGACGTCAGCGGCCGCGACGTCGTCATCCTCGACGACGAGGTCGCCAGGGGGAGCACCGTCCTGGAACTCATCGACCGGCTCAAGGAGGACGGCGTCCGATCGATCCGGGTCGCCTGCACGCACGGCCTCTTCACCGACGGGGCCCTCGACCGCCTGTCCAAGCTGGACGACGTCACGGAGATCGTCTGCACGAACACGGTCCCCATGGAACCGGGCAAGACGTCGCCGAAGCTGGAGGTGCTCTCGGTCGCTCCCGCGTTGGCCGAGGCCATCCGGCGCATTCACAACGGCGAATCCGTCAGCACGCTCTTCGACGACCGCTGACGGGCGTGCGGCATGCCGGGACGGTCGCCGCCGGCGGCCGCCCCGCGGGCCCGATCGAGCCGGGCGGTGGCGCCGATGAGGAGAGGGGATGCCGGTGTGGACGAGCGTGATCGAGTCGGTCCCGCAGGCGCTGGACTCGCTGGAGCGGCTCTTCCCCGAGGCCCAAAAGCATGCGAGGCGCCGCGGACCTTGCCGGTCGTACCGGCTCCGCTGGTGCCCGCGTGGGCTGGAGCGGGAAACAAGAAGCTGGAAACTGCAAATGCGGAAAGAACGGCAGATGCACGCCCAACCTTTGACGTTATTAATCATCCGTCCAGATTCTGTTTGGCCTTAGCGGTCCGTCTGGAAGTAGTCAATGAAGAGCGTGGGTGCATGCTGGATGTTGAATCGCCTGGGTGCCGGAGTGTGGAGGTGATTTCCTCCGCCTTCCTGAAGTCATCAGGAGTTCCCAGGTCAGCAGCGACTCTGCTCGGGGTTGGATGATGAGCGGAGCGTACTGGCGCCTATCTTTTCCTGTGCATATCGCGATTGCATTACCTCTTTTCCCTGCTCCTGTGTTCGCGAGTCATGAGGCGGACGCATGAGATGCTCCATCCCCTAAACCGCTGATGGGAGACAGTGCGTCCTGGTCAGTGATCGCTTGGCAGGGGCTAGGCGGCGATCTCGCCCCTCTGCGAGCGGTTGACCGTGACTCGGGAGGCGCCGCAGCGCAGCGGGGCGCCATCCATCAACCGCAGCCGCTCATACCGGGTGCGAACCGCCCGAGCCAACCCATAGCCGCTGTGAGCAGGGCGGGCGCCACCGCGTGCAGGTGGCGGCTGTATCAGGGTTTAGCCAGCCCCTTCCTGCCCGAAGGCCGTCGACAACGCCGCGAAACGATGAACCCGGACGCGGCGGTGGGCGTCGCCTCGGTCGCGTACGGGTTCTGATCACAGCGTCGCTCCTTCCGGTGTTCCTCGGGTGGTCGTCTCCGTGCCGGCCTGCGCGGAGCAAACGGGAGAAGACGGTAGGCGTCGGCAGCGGGCGGATCGCCGGAAGCGCGGCGCCGCCGCCCTCCTGGGCCCTTGACCTTGGTGCGACCCAGGTCACATACTGGTCGCCAAATCGATTTGGCGCAGTGGCGTCCCTACTCGGCCAAGTCCCGGCAGCCAGCCGAACGGAGCCCGATCGTGTCCTCCCCCAAAGCGCGGCACCCCGTCGACGAATACCGGCCCCTGCACAGGATGCTGCTCTTCGGCCTGCAGCACGTGCTCGTCATGGCCGCAACGCCCATCTCCAGCGTGTTCCTGGTCAGCGCCACGCTCGACCTGTCCACCGGCATCACCGTGAACCTGCTCTCGGCGGCTTTCGTGCTGTCGGGCCTGGGATCGGTGCTTCAGTCGCTGGGACCGTGGAAGGTCGGCGCCCGACTGCCCTTCGTGATGCTGCCCGGCGGTGCGCCCGTCGTGCTGTTCATGGCCATCGCCCAGCAGCATGGGTTGCGCACCGCAACCGGCGCGGTCATCATCACCGGCGTCTTCTACCTGCTGGTGCTGCCGGTGTTCTCCCGGCTGATCCGCTTCTTTCCCGCGCTGGTCATCGGCACGATGATCATCATCGTCGGAGTCAATCTGGTGAAGGTCGGCGCGCTGCTGGTCACCGGCGCGCCCGGCACCCCCGGCTTCGGAGACCCCGGCGACCTGCTGCTGGGTCTGGCCACCATCGGCTTCACCGTCGCCTTCTACTGGCTGTTCACCGGGGTGCTGCGCCAGCTCGCCGTGATGCTCGGGCTGGTCGCCGGGGCGCTGCTCGCCTTCTTCATGGGGACGGCCGACTTCGCCGGTGCCACCGAGGGCGGCCTGGTGCACGTGCCCCAAGCGCTGCCCTTCGGGGTGCCCGAGTTCAGCCTGCTCGCCTCGTTGCCGCTGCTGCTCTACAGCCTCGCCTCCATGGCCGAGGCCACCGGCCAGACCGTCATCAACGGAGAGGCCGTGGGCAAGGACGTCGACGCGCGCCGCGACGCGCCCAAGACCATCCGCGGCGACGCCGTGGTCTCCTTCGCCGGAGGGTTCTTCGGCCTGCCGCTCATGGTCACCAGCGGCGAAAACATCGGCATCGTCCGGGTCACCGATGTGCGCAGCCGCTTCGTCACGGTCGCCGCGGGCGTGCTGCTCGTGCTCATCGGCTTCTTCGCCCCGATCACCGCGCTGATCAACGCCGTCCCCTCGGCCGTTGTCGGCGGCACCGCCATGGTGGTGTTCGGCGTGATCGTGGTGCTGGGCGTGCAGATGATCGGCCGCGCAGACCTCGACGACCACACCACCACGTTCATCTGCGCGGTCGCCGTCGCGCTGGGGCTGCTGCCCATCCTCGTCCCCGGCGCCTACGCGACCTTCCCACCCAACGCGCGCATCCTGCTGGAGAGCGGGGTCGCGGTCGGCGCCTTCACCGCCGCCGTGCTCAACATCCTGTTCAACCACGTCCGTCCGGCACTGGGTCGCCGCTTCGGCAGGCGGGCCCCGGCCCCTGCTGCGGCACCCGCGGCCGAGGACGGGGTCCCGCCCGTCCCGCCGCAGGCTTCGGCGCGATCACGGGCCGAGGGGACCCGCGATGCGCCCAACCCCTGAATCCGCGGCGCAGTCCGCGCCGTGCCCGTCCCGAGCTGGAAAAGAGAGCCATGAACGAGCTCACCCCTGACCGTTTCGACGCCGGGCCGGCGCTGCTGGCGCCTGAACTGGTGCTGTTGCCCGAAGGGCCGGCGCGTGAACACGCCGCCGTCGTCGCCGACGGGGTGTTCACCGCGGTCGGACCGCTGGAGCGGCTGCGACGCGAGCATCCCGACCTGACCCCGGTGGCGCTGCCCGGCCACCTGCTGATGCCGGGGTTCGTGGACGCCCACCACCATCTGACCCAGGTGTTGGGCTCCTCGCTCGCCTTCGGCGAGCCCTCGGAGATCTTCCGCCGGGTGTGGATACCGCTGGAAGGAGAGTTGGACGAGGAGAGCGCCCACCTGTCGGCGAAGCTGGCGTCACTGCAGGCGCTGCGCGGCGGCTTCACCACGGTGGCCGAGGCCGGCACCCGCGCACCCGTTGACGTCGAGGCCGTCGCCGCGGCCACCCGAGAGGCGGGGCTGCGCTGCGTCCTGGGCCTGGTCTGCAACGACGTGGGCGAGCCCGGCACCACCCCCTCCGAGGTCCTGGCGCGGGCGGAGAAGCACCTCGCCCGCTACGAGGGTGATGACCTGGTGCACGCATCGCTGGCGGTCTCCATCCCCGAGGCCGCCACCGAGCGCACCCTGCGCGACACCGCCGGCCTCGCCCGCGAGGCCGGCGCGGTGGTGCAGATCCACGTCAATGAGCACCTGGCCTCCGTCGAGCGCTCCCTCGTGCGCCACGGCGTGCGCCCGCTGGAGCACCTGGACCGGGCGGGCGCGCTGGGCCCGCAACTCCTCGCCGCGCACGCCACCCTGCTCACCGCCGCCGAGGTGGAACTGCTGCGCGGGCGCGGCGCAGCCGTCAGCTACAACCCGATCGCCAGCGCCTGGAAGGGCGACGCGGTCGCGCCCGCGCTCACCCTGGCGCAGACGGGAGTGCGCTTCGGCCTGGGCACCGACGGCACTCGGGGCGACGCCTTCCGGCTGCTGGACGCCGCCGAGTCCGCCCAACGGATCGCCTACGGTCTGACCATGGGCGATTCCTCCTGCGGCGGCGGCTGGACCTGGCTGGAGCACGGCACCCGCGCGAGCGCCGACGCTGTCGGTCTGGGCGCGCTCACCGGCGAGATCGCCGCGGGCCGCGCAGCCGACTTCCTACTGGTGGACGTCACGGTGCCGGAGCTGCGGCCGTCCTGGGACCTGCCCTGGGAACTGGTCCGGCTGGCCGACCGCGACCAGATCACCGCCGTCGTCGTGGGCGGGCGGCTGCGGTTGTGGAAGGGCTGGCCCACCGACTGGGACGGGCGCGCCCTGGTGGAGCGTGCGGCGGAGGTCGGCCGGGAGGTGGTGGCGCGGGCCCGCATCACCCGGGCGCATCCCGTCTCCACCGAGCACCGTGCGCGAAACGGTGCGCGATGAGCCCCGCCACCCTCCTGCTGCTGGCCGTGGTGGTGGCCGTCGCCGCGTTCGTCCAGGGCAGCAGCGGCCTGGGTTTCGCGCTCATCGTCGCGCCGGTGACCGGGCTCCTCGACCCTACTCTGCTCCCGGTGTTCCTGCTGGTGGCGATGGTCCCGCTGAACCTGTACGTGGCGTGGCGGGAGCGCTCGGCGCTGGACCTGCGGGGGGCGGGCTGGATCACCGCGGCCCGGCTGGCGGCGACCCCGGGCGGGCTGATGCTGCTGTGGGTGGTCCCGGCCGAGCGGCTGGGGTTGTTCGTGGGCGTCGCGACGGTGCTGGCCGCGCTGGCCAGTCTCGCAGCGCCTTCCTTCACCCCGGGGCGCACGGCCTACCTCGGCGCGGGCGTCGTCACCGGCATCACCGAGACCGCCACCGGGGTGGGCGGCCCGCCGCTGGCCCTGGTCTACCAGCACCGCCCGCCCGCCGAGCTACGCTCCACGGTGGCGGTGTGCTTCCTGGTGGGCGAGCTCGCCTCGCTCGCCCTGCTGTTCGGCACCGGCCAGAGCGACATCGCCCAAGCCTGGCCGGCCCTGCTGATGCTGCCGGCGCTGGCCCTGGGAGCGGGGCTGAGCCGCCTGGTCCACCACCGGATCAACGCGCCGAGGATGCGGCTGCTCGTTCTGGGCTTCGCCCTGGTGTCGGGGGTCGTGCTGATGCTGGGGGTGTGAGTGCGCCGTCGCCGGGCGGCGGCCGGGTCACCGCAGGGGCGGCTCAGCGGGCTCCGCGCAGTGAGGACGCCCGGGGCACCACGCGCGGGCGCGGTGCGCTCGGCGCGGGAGCGTCGGCGCCGCCCTCCAGCAGGGCGAGCAGCAGTTCCACCGCGTCGCCGGTGGCCTGGCCCAGGCCCAGATCGACGGCGGTGAGCGGAGGCCGACAGGTCTTGGCGCGGATGCCGTCGTAGCGGGTGACGACCATGATGTCGTCCGGGATGACGCGCCCGCTGTCGGCGATGGCGCGGATCGCGCCGATGGCGAAGGCGTCCACCATCGCGCAGACGGCGTCGATCTCGGGGTGCTCGCGCAGCAGGCGGGAGCAGCGGTCGTAGCCGGCCTGCTCGCCGTCCTGCTCCGGGGCGGTCGCGACGAGCGCCGGACGGCCCTGCTCTGCGGCGATCCGCTCGAACACCGCGCGCACCTCGACGTAGGACTGCCGGGTGCCGGACCCGATGATGAGCGCGGGGCAGCGGGCGCCCTGCCCGTGCAGGTGCTCCAGCAGCAGCTCGATGACCAGGCCGCCGTGCAGGTCGACGCTGGAGGCGTCGTCTGCGGCGCCCACCTGGCGGCCCAGCGTGACGTAGGGCAGGCCGCGGTCGCGCAGCTGACGCACGACGTCGTCGTCCTGTTCGGGTTCCACGACGATCGCGCCGTCGATGTCCACCGACTCCAGTCCCGGCCCCGACTCCACCGGCGGAACCAGTACCAGCGCGTAGCCGTGGGTCAGCGCCCGCTCGGCGGCGGCGGCCGCGACCTCCATGTAGAACCCGAGCCGCGAGGGCCCGCCCGCGACGGCGAAGGGCATCGAGGAGGCCAGCGCGATGGCCTGGGCCCGCCCGCGGCGCAGCCGCTGGGCGCGCAGGTTGGGCCGGTAGCCGAGCTCGGCGGCGATGGCCTTCACCCGCTCCCTGGTGCGCGGATCGACCTTGCCCAGTCCGTTGAGGGAATGCGAGACGGTGGTCCGCGAGACGCCCGCGGCCGCGGCGACATCGGCGATGGTCGGACGCCGGGCAGCGGGACCGGGAGTGGCCATCTGAGCAGGGCTCCTTCACGCGCGTCGGGTAGGCGATCGTACACGGACACACCCAGTCTCCCCGACCCCGCTCGGCCTCGCACCGATCAGTCGGGGCGGACGTGTGCGTCGCAGCGGGCGTCGGGTCGGTGCCTCTCAACGTCCGCACCCATCGCCGGAACACCGCCGACCGCGCGATCCCGCGCGTGCCGGCGGTCGTGGAGCGCATCGCCCGCGAACACGGCGGTCCGGCCGGGAGCGACCCGCGCACGGCGGCGCCAGTAGGGTTGCGGGTCATGCAGCCGCACCGCCGCAAGGTTCTCATCGTCGCCGTGCTCGTCCCCTCGGGGCTGGTCGCCCTCCTGGGCGCGTTCGTCCGGGGCGCCGGATTCTCGCTGCCCGGAATCGTCGGCGTGCTGGTGACCCTGGGCGTCGCCGCGGCGCTGGTGCGCCTGGTCCTTCCGGGGGTCGATCCGCTGCGGGGCCGGGCGGCCGTGTTCGTCCTCGGCTGGGGCGCGCTGGTCCTCGCCGCGACGGCGGGGGAGACCGCGGCCACCATCACGGGCAACGAGCTGGCCCAGCGGGGGACGCGGGTCACGTGGAGCCCGTCGGCGCAGGCGGAGTTCGGCTGGTTCGCCTACGCGCCCGCCGGGGCGGAGTCCTCGTCCCTGCGGACGTGGAGCGGGAGCGAGACCGGCGCCTCCGCGCTGACATCGGTCCGGCCCCCGATGACGGGATCGATCCTGCCGCACGGGACCGCCGCGAGCGCGCTGCTGCTCGGCTGGGCCGCGGGAGGCGCGGCCGCCGTCGCCTACACCAGGACCCTCCCGCAGGAACCACCGCGGGCCGGGCAGGGGGACGGCGGCGAGCAGCCCGACGCGTGAGAGCGCCGGTGGCGGCCGCTCCCCGCTGCCGCCACCGGCGCCTGCCCTGCGGGGCCCCGCCCCGGCGGCGGTGCGCGGGGCCCGCAGGGGTCCGGCCGCCCCCTTAGGAGGAGTGGGGGCAGGTGTCGCGGTAATCGGAGATGTCACTGCCCCAGCCGGTGCTGGGCGGGGGGCAGAGGAACTGCTCGTAGCGGGTGTCGTTGTCGACGAAGCGCTTCAGCCAGGAGATGCTGTACTTGGCGATGGTGGTGTTGGAGAAGTTCGGGGCGAAGTGACCGGCCCCGTCGAGCTCCAGGTAGGCCTTGTCCAGCGAACCGGGCAGGCTCTCGTAGAACGGCTCGGAGTGCGAGCGCACCGAGGCGATGGTGTCGTCCTCGGCGCCGACCACCAGCGTCGGCACCTGCACGTCGGACCAGTCCTTCTGAAGGTGCCAGCCGGTGAGCGGGATGGCCGCCTGCAGGTCCGGGTTGTCCTCGGCCGCGGCGAGGGTGCCGCCGCCGCCCATGGAGTGGCCCATGACGCCGAGCCGGTCGGGGTCGATCCGGTCCCGGACGTCGCTGTCGCTGTCCTCGACCAGGTACTCCAGTGCGGCCTCCAGTTGGCGGCCCCGGCTGTCGGGCTGGTCGTAGCGGGTGTTGGTGTCGATGGTGAAGATGACGAAGCCCTGGGAGGCCAGGCGCGGGCCCAGCCAGGACATCGACGAGGAGCTGGCGGTGTAGCCCGGGGCGACCGCGATCGCGCCGAAGGTCTCGCTGGTGCCGGTCGGGTAGTAGACCGTGCCGCCGCCGAAGCCGCTGACGCCCCACGAGGAGACGGAGTCCTCGTCGACCGAGTACGGGCCGCGCAGCGCCTCGATGCTGGATTCGGTGGGGGCCGGGCCGCGCTCGTAGGGGTTGTCGGCGTCGGCCTGGGCCGGGGCGGCGACGCTTACGCCGGCCATGGCCAGCGCGGCGGCCATGGCCAGCGTGCCGGCGATCCTGGCACTGCGGGAGCGCGGGGGCGGGGTCGTGCCACCGGAGTCGGGGGACAGGGGGTAACCGGGGGTGCTTGACATGCGCACGGAGTTCGATTCCTTTTCTTCGGGGCGGAGGCGTTCGCCGGATTTCCACCCGGAGGTCCGGAAAACGCGTGCGGGTCCGCCATCAGATACAGGGGGAAAGGGATCCAACGCTGGATCGCGGAGGGCCGCGGACTGCCTTGAACAGCAGGTCCGGGGTTTTCCCGTACCGTCCGGCGTGCGGCCGAAGGAACGGGAGGGCGGTCCTGGACAAGGCCCGCCGCGGCGCTGCCGGTTCTTCGTGCGAAGAAACGCGCAGCGGTCTCGTGGCCACTGATCGGGGTGTCCGGCCCGGAGATCCGGAAGTGTTCGCCGAGAACACCCCGAATGGGGAACGGGTGGAGGGTGCCGGCGAAAAGCGGCCACCGTCGGAGTGGAATGTGCGGCGGGGGGAACGTCGTATTCACCAACTCCTTACCGTGGAGACACCGCAACTATCCGTGTCGATCCGGTTACCGCGCATCCGTTAAATCACCAGTGTGTACGGAGCACCTGGTCAACGCCTGCCGAACGGTCGGGCCCGGCCCGTCCGGCGAGGGGCCGCCGCCCGGTGCAGCGGGCGGCGCGGACGCGGCGGATCGGGGCATCGGCGACATGCGGCGCGAGTGGGGCGTCGACTGATCGAATACGTCCTAGGATGCGCGCAGAGCCCGAAGACGGCCGCCCCGGAAACGACCACAGGAGCCACCAGCCCATGAGCGAAACCCCGGCGTGGATGAAGCCCCAGTCCGACAGCGCCGAGTTCCCTCCCGAGATCGACACGAGCACGGCCCACCCGGCTCGGATCTGGGACTACTGGCTGGGCGGCAAGGACAACTACGCCGCCGACCGCGAGACCGGCGAGCAGATCCTGACGGCCCTGCCGGACATGGTGGCCAACGCCCGCGCGAACCGGGCGTTCCTGGCGCGGGCGGTGCGCCACCTGGTCGAGGAGGCGGGCATCCGCCAGTTCCTCGACATCGGCACCGGCATCCCCGCCGCCGACAACACCCACGAGGTCGCCCAGTCGATCGCCCCGGAGTGCCGGATCGTCTACGTCGACAACGACCCCGTCGTCCTGGTGCACGCCCGGGCGCTGCTCGTCGGCACCCCCGAGGGCGCCACCGACTACATCGACGCCGACCTGCGCGAACCCGACGTGATCCTGTCGAGGGCCGCCCGGACCCTGGACTTCGACCGGCCGGTCGCGGTCATGCTGCTGGGGATCCTCGAATTCGTCCCCGACACCGGCGAGGCGGCCGCGCTCGTGCGGCGGATCATGGACGCCGTTCCCTCCGGCAGCCACCTGGTGGTCTCGCACTCGACGAACGAGGTGCGCGGCGAGGCGATGGACGAGGCCGCGCAGCTGTGGAACGAGGGCGGCTCCACCCCGCTCGTCCTGCGCAGCCGCGCCGATCTCGCCGGGCTCTTCGAGGGCCTGGAACTCGTCGAGCCGGGCGTGGCCTCCTGCTCGCAGTGGCGGCCCGACACCGGTGGCGCGGCCGTTCCCGAAGCAGTGGCCCAGTTCTGCGCCGTCGGGCGCAAGCCCTGACGCGCCTCCCACGCCTCTCGGAGGGCCGGGGCCGCGGGGAGGCGCGGGCGGTCAGCCGTGCTCGGCCAGGCCGATCGGGGCCGGGCCGCCGTCCGCGCGCGCGGTGCGGGCCCCGTCCCCCGGCTCGGCGCCGCCCGCGGCGCCGGTGAGGTAGGCGACCACCATGTCGCCGAGCATGCGGCGGTGGTGGTCGTGGCGTGAGGGGTCGAGCGGGTCGCGGTGGAAGATCGTGGTGAAGGTGTGCCGGTTGGCCACGGGGAAGACGCAGTAGGCGCTGATCATCATGTGCACGTCGACCGCGTCGGTGTCCGCGCGGAACACCCCCTGGCCGCGGCCGCGCTCCAGGATCGCGGCGATGAGGTCGATGACCGGCGTGCTGAGGTTGGCCAGGACCTCGGACTTGGCGATGTGCTCGCCCCGGTCGATGTTCTCGATGCCGACCAGCCTGATGAAGTCGGGGTTGGCCGTGTGGTGGTCGTAGGTCAGCTCGGCGAGGTGCCGGATGGCCTCCGCGGGTTCCAGGCCGGCGACGTCCAGGGTCTGCTCGGTCTCCCGGATCCGGGAGTAGGCGCGCTCCAGGACCTTGATGTAGAGCTGCTCCTTGCCGCCGAAGTAGTAGTAGATCATCCGCTTGGTCGTGCGGGTCCTGGCGGCGATCTCGTCGACCCGGGCACCGGCGTAGCCGCGCTCGGCGAACTCCCGGGCGGCGACGTCGAGGATCTCGGTCCGGGTCCGGGCCGCGTCGCGCACACGTCCCGCAGTGGGCGTCGAGGGCGGGACGTCAGGCATGCGGCTCCTCGTCGGCTGGCGGTTCGATCGGCCCCAGTCTAGGCGAGCGGGGCCCGGGGCCATCGGCGTTCCCGCGGGGGGCGCCGGCGCCGGCCTCGGGGACGCGCAGGGCGAGCAGCACGACGTCGTCGGCCGGGGTGTCGAGCACACCCTCCAGCAGGCCGTCGCAGAAGTCGCCGACGGGCGCCCCCGCGAGCGCGGCGGCCTGCCGGCGCAGCCGGGTCATGCCGCGGTGCAGCGACTCGCCCCGGCGCTCGATCAGACCGTCGGTGTAGAGCAGCAGCGTGGAGCGCGGCGGCAGCTCCTCCTCGGCGTCGGGGCGGACCCGGCTGTCGTCGACCCCGAGCAGCAGGCCGTGGCCCCCTGTCAGGTAGCGGGTCTCCCCCTCGCGGGTGACGAGCAGCGGGGGCGGGTGCCCGGCGTTGGTCCAGCGCCACCGCCACGGCCCTCCGACCGGCCCCTCGATCCGCCCGTAGAGGGCGGTGGCCGTCTTCGTCGTGCCGAGGTGGTGCAGCAGGCCGTCGAGCCGCCGCATGATCGCGCTGGGGGGCTCCTGGTGGTCCCACGCCAGCGCCCGCAGCATGCTCCGCAACTGCGCCATCTGCACGGCCGCGCTGCGGTCGTGCCCGCTGACGTCCCCGGCGACCAGCGCGGTGACGCCGTCGGGCAGCACGAACGCGTCGTACCAGTCGCCGCCCACCTCGGCGCTGACCTGCGCGGCGGTGTAGCGGGCCGCCATCTGCAGGTGGTCAGCCTTCGGCAGCTCCGGCAGCAGCGCGCGCTGGAAGTCCTGCGCGGCGTCGCGCTGGGCGGTGTAGAGCCGGGCGTTGTCGACGGCGAGCGCGGCCCGGTGCGTGAGGTCCTCGACCAGCGGCAGGTCGTCCTCTGACAGCGGGTGGTCGGGGTCGGTGCGCACCAGGACCAGCACGCCGAGGACGCGCCGCCGGGCGCGCAACGGGGCGAGGATCGCGGTGTCGGCGCCCAGCAGGTCCACCAGCTCCTTCTGCGCGCGCCCCAGGGGGCTGGCGGTGGCCGCCTCTTCGGGGAAGTGGTCGAGGAACAGTGGTCCGGCGCCGGCCAGCACGCGTTCCAGTGGGGTGTCGGCCAGCGGTTCGGGGCCGGGAACGGGTCCCCGCACCCCGGCCGGCAGGACGACCTTGGGGTCGCGGTGCGCCAGTGCCACCCGGCGCAGCTCCTCGTCCAGCAGCTCCACCACGCACCAGTCGGCGAGCTGGGGGACCAGCAGCCGGGCCAGGCGTCCCAGCACGTCCTCGGTGTGCAGGCTGCTGCTCAGCACGGTGCTCACCTCGGCGATGAGCATCAGCCGCGAGAGCGCGCGCTCCAGGACGGGATCGAGGTCGTCGGCGCCGCGCGGGTTGTCCGCCATGTGTCATCCCCCTTGTCCCGGCCGGTTCCGTCGGCCTTCCCGAGGTCGAAGGGGAGGCGGCGGAGGGGGCGGTGCGACCGTCCCGGGTGCCGGGCGCCGGCAGCGCCGGTGCTGTGTTCATGGTCACCCCGTACCGGTGGCCATGGCGAGTTTGCATGCTTATGTATTATCTTCCTAGGAAAAGAAATTCGTGCGCCTGCTCGGAGCCCAAAGGTTCCGGCGGGCGCGTTCCGTGAGACCAAGAGGTTGTCCATGAGTGAGAGCGTGAAGCTCAGCGTCGTCTACTACTCCGCCACCGGGACGGGGTACGAGATCGCGCGGGAGATCGCGGAGACCGCGGAGAAGGAAGGCGCCGAGGTCCGGCTGCGCAAGGTCGCGGAGCTGGCGCCGGCCGAGGCGATCGCGAGCAACGAGGCGTGGGCGGCCAACGTCGAGGCGACCCGGGACGTCGCCGAGGCGAGCGCCGATGACGTGGTGTGGGCCGACGCCGTCGTGTTCGGCTCGCCCACCCGCTACGGCAACATCGCCTCGCAGCTCAAGCAGTTCATCGACACGCTCGGCCCGCAGTGGTCGCAGGGCCTGCTGGCCGACAAGGTCTACAGCGGCTTCACCTCCTCGGCCACCGTGCACGGCGGCCAGGAGTCCACGCTGCTGGCGCTGGCCACCACCTTCTACCACTTCGGCGGCATCGTCGTGCCGCCCGGCTACACCGACGCCGCCAAGTTCGTCGACGGCAACCCCTACGGCACCTCCCACGTCGACGCCCAGGGCAGCAACCCCGTGGACGACACCACCCGCGCCGCCGCCCAGGTGCAGGCCAAGCGCGTGGTCCGCATCGCGGCCTCCCTCAAGGCCGGCCGGACCCTCTGATCGAGTTCTGACCTCGGCCCCAGGGAGTCTTAAGGCCGACCTCAGGGAGGAATGGCGTGCGGGTGGCCGATTCTCTCGCGTGGCCGTCAGGACCGCGGACGGAGATCGACCACCCGCACGCGAAGCGGACCCGTCACTGCGGGCGCGCACCGACACCGCGGTTCCGGTCCGGCACTCAAGCAGGCGGCGTGGGCGGCGCGGCGCCGGGTCGATCCCTGCGGGAGCCTTCGGCCACGCGAGAGGATCGCCCAGCCACCACAGGCTCCGACCTGGGGCTGAGGTCAGAGAACTCCGGTGGTTGAGACCCAGGTTCAGGGCCGGAGATCGGAGGGGCGGATGCGGAAGACCTGGAGCCGCAGGCCGTAGTACTTGTCGGTCTCGCCCACCCACTCCATGCCCAGGCGCCGCGCCGTGCCGATGGCCCGGGTGTTGGCGGGGCGGGCCACGGCGAACAGCTCCTCGATCCCCTCGCCGAAGGCCCAGCGGACCAGCGCCGTGCCGGCCTCGGTGGCGAAGCCGTTGCCCCAGGTGTCCGGGCGAAGCTGCCAGCTCAGCTCGAAGTCCTCCTCGAACGGGGGCAGCAGGCGAAGCGACAGCCCGCCGATGACCGCGTCGTCGTCCCGGCGCACCACGGCCCACCGGCCCGCGGGCGGGAGCAGGTTGGGCTGGGCCTCCACCCATGCCTCCAGCACCGAGCGCATCGCCGACACGTCGTCGACCGCGCGCATGGCCGGCGTCAGCCACCGGGCCACCTCGGGGGAGCCGTAGACCGCGAACGCCGACTCGGCGTCGTCGGTCGTCCAGTCCCGGATCAGCAGCCGTTCGGTGCTCAGGGGTGGCGTCATATCCGAATGCTAACCCCGGGCGGGGCCGATCCCCCGCTCCCGGGTCCGCTTCCTCCCCGGCCCGCGGCCGCGGCGCCGCGCCGGATCACCGGACCGCGCGGTCGAGTACGGCGTCGACCTGCCCGGGCAGCGGGGCGGCGCCGTTCCGGTTGTCGATCTCGGCGTGCGGCGCGGCCGGCGGCTCGTCGGGGCGGATGCGCTCGACGAAGGCGTCGAACCCCGTGAGCTTCCCCGCGTCGCGCGAGCGGCCCCGCCGCCGCAGCCGGGCCAGCAGCGTCGGCCCGTCGCAGCGCACCCAGACCAGCCGTACGGGGTCGCCGCCGAGCTCTGCCACCCAGGTGCGCCACGCGTCGGCGTCGCGGATCCGCCCGGTGAACGGAGCCACCAGCATGACCGGGCACCCCGCCGCCCGGATCTGGCGTGCGGCGGCCGTCATGCCCCCGTACTCGTGCACCTTGACGTGCTCGTCGTACCAGGGGCCCTCCCGCTCTCCCGCGGGCCGGCCGTGCGCGTCGAGCACGGCGGCCGCGAACCCGCTGTAGAGCGTGTCCTTGTCGAGGAGCGCGGGAACCGGCCGCAGCCGCTCCAGCACGAGGTCGGCGACGGTGGACTTCCCGGCCCCGGGTGCGCCGGCGACCACCCACACCGCGGCCCTGTCCGCAGAATCGATCACCGGTCCAGCGTGCCGGGTCGCGCGGCCCGGCGCCAACCGGGACCGGCCCCTCGACGCCGGGCGGCCGGTCCGGGATGCTGGGACCGGACGGACCGGATGCCGAAGGGGAGGAGCACGCATGCTGCCGTGGTCGGGAGAACTGGCGGGGCGCATCGAGCGGCGCACACTGGTGAGCGAGCGGCTGCGCGGGAACCCGCTGGGGGATCCGCACGAGCGTCCGGTCCTGGTCCAGGTGCCGCCCGGCTACGCCGACTCCGACCGCCGCTACCCGGTCGTCTACGTCATCCAGGGCTTCACCGGCCACGTCGGCATGTGGGACAACCGGACGGCGTTCCGGCGGCCGTTCCCCGAGCTCGCCGACGCGGTGTTCGCCGCAGGGCAGGCGCCGCCGGCCATCCTGGTCTACGTCGACGCCTGGACCTCGCTCGGCGGCAGCCAGTACCTCGACTCCCCCGGCACCGGCGACTACCACTCCTACCTGTGCGACGAGGTCGTGCCGTGGGTGGACGCCGAGTACCGGACCCTCGCCGCCCGCGACCACCGCGCGATCTCCGGCAAGTCCAGCGGCGGCTACGGCGCCATGGTCACCGCCATGCTGCGGCCCGAGGTGTTCGGGGCGCTGGCCACGCACGCCGGCGACGCCCTGTTCGAGCTGTCCTACCAGCCCTTCTTCCCCCGGATCGCCCGCACGCTGCGCGACGAGTACGGGGGCTCCTACCCGGCGTTCCTCGCCGACGTCCGGACCCGGCCGTTCGGGACGAAGGACGGCGACGGCGAGCTCATCGAGATGTACGCCTACGCCGCCGCCTACTCGGCCGAGCCCGACGGCACCGTGCTGCTGCCCTTCGACGACCTCGGCCGGATCGTCCCCGAGGTGTGGCGGCGCTGGCTCGCCATGGACCCGGTGCTCATGGCGGCCCAGGAGGCCGGAGCCGAGGCGCTGCGGTCGATGCGGGCCGTCTGGATCGACGCGGGCGACCGTGACGAGTTCTACCTCGACCTCGGGGCCACGGCCTTCCGCAGGGCCGTCGCCGCCGCGGGCGTGCCCGACGAGCGGGTGCGCTTCGAGCTGTTCGACGCCGGCCACGGCGCGATCGAGTACCGCTACGCCCCTGCGGTGGCCTGGCTGGCCGAGCGGATCGCGGGGTAGCGGCGCGGATGCCTCGGTCCTCTTCCGGGTAGGGGCGCGTGCGGACGCGTTCAAGGGGGACCGACGATGAGCAGGACCACGATCGCCCGGGCCGTCGTTGACGAGGCGGGCCGGACGCTGGCGCAGGAGGCCGGGATCCGACTGGAGGACAAGCCGTCGCCCCTGTGGCGGCTGCTGGTGCTGGCGAACCTGGTCAGCGCCCGGATATCGGCCGACATCGCCATCGCGGCCGCGCGCGAGCTGACCGGCGCGGGCGCGACGACGCCCGACGGCATGCTCGGACTGACCTGGCAGCAGCGCGTCGACGCCCTGGGCCGGGCCCACTACGTGCGCTACGACGAGAGCACCGCGACCCGGCTCGGCGAGTGCGCCGAGCGGCTGCGCGACCACCACGGGGGCGACCTGCGCCGGCTCGCCGACGAGGCCGGCGGTGACCCGCGGCGGCTGGAACGCGACCTGCAGGGCTTCAAGGGCATCGGTCCCACGGGCGCGGCGATCTTCTGCAGGGAGGCGCAGCAGGTGTGGGAGTGGTTGCGGCCCTATTTCGACGGCGTCAGCCGCAAGGGGGCCGAGCGGGTCGGTCTGCCGACCGCGGAGTCCGAGCTCGCCGGGCTGGTCGACGGCGGCGAGCTGGCCTCGTTCGCCGCGGGCCTGGCCCGGGTGGCCCGCGACGCCGGACTCGCCGAACGCGTCCGGCGGACCGCCGGCTGAGCGCCGCGCCCGCCGCCGCCCCGTTTCCGCATCGGGCTCCGGGGCAGGGGAGTGATGTCGGACCCGGGCCGGCGTGGAGGGAGACGCATTGAGTACCACCCGATGGACCCGATGGTCGTCCGGCCACGCCCACTCCGTCGACGACGCGGGCACCTCGGAGACGGTGTGGCGCGGGTGGCCGGCGCTGCACGAGTTCCCCGCGCTGCACGTCGCCGACACCCGCAGCGCCGTCGTCGTGGCGCCGCACCCCGACGACGAGGTGCTCGGCTTCGGCGGGGCCATCTCGATGCTGGCGGCGACCGACGCGCTGCTGCGGATCGTCGCGGTGACCGACGGGGCCGCCCCGGATCCGGGCGGCGGCGCCCCCGTCCGGACCGAGCAGGTGGAGCGGCGCATCGCCGAGACCGAGCGGGCGCTGGAGGAGCTGGGCGCGGGGGACGCGGAGATCGTGCGGCTGGAGCTGCCCGACGGCCGGGTCGCCGGGGCGGAGGCCGAGCTGGAACTGCACCTGGTGGAGCTGTGCACGGGCTTCGAGGTGTGCGCGGCGCCGTGGGAGGGCGACATGCACCCCGATCACGACGCCACCGGACGTGCGGCCCGCACGGCCGCCGACGCCGTCGGCGCCTCGCTGCTGGAGTACCCGATCTGGATGTGGCACTGGGCGCTCCCCGATGACGGGCGGGTGCCGTGGGCCGACGCGCACCGGATCGTGCTGCCGGAGGAGGTGCGGGCGGCCAAGGCCGCGGCGATCGCCTGCTTCACCAGCCAGACGCGGCCGCTGAGCGGGCACGCCGCGGAAGCGGCGATCCTGCCCCCGGAGATGGTCGCGCACTTCACCCGGGACGCCGAGGTGGTCTTCACCTGACCGGTGCCCGACGGCCGGGTTCGCACAGGGGGCGGCTGCCGCAGCGCGCGCGAGCCGCCGGCGGTACGGCGGATCCGGGCTTGAGAGTCCCGCCTCGTTCCGTGAACGCGGCGGTCGCAACCCGATGGGCCCGGGCCGCCGCCCCGGCCACGGGGACCGCGGACCCCCTGGGGCCGGGGACCTCTGAAATCCCGGACGTTTTCCTCCGTTCGGCCGCGACGACACTCGGTGACGGATATCGTCTGGCCCCATGACCGAGTCGCGGCGTGATGCACCGAATTCCCCCTCCGCCTGCCCGCTGCACAGTGAGGCCGTCCCGCTCTACGGCGACGCCCTGCGGGGTGACACGCACGAACTCTGGGAGCTGATGCGCAAGAGATTCGGCGGCATCGCCCCGGTGGAGGTGGAACCGGGGGTCGCGGCCTGGCTGATGCTGGGTTACAGCGAGCACCTGCAGGTGCTGCGCGACCAGCATCTGTTCAGCCACGACGGGCGCATCTGGCGCGAGCTGAAGGAGGGCCGCATCACCCCCGAGGCCGGAACCTACCCGGTCTTCGCCCACCGCCCCAACGCGCTGCACAGCGACGGGGCCGAGCACCAGCGGCTGCGCGGCGCGCTGGTCGACAGCTACGACGGGTCGGCCCAGAGCCGGCTGCGCGTCGACATCGAGGACCTCGCCAACGCGCTGATCGACCGGTTCGCCGCCCGGGGCGAGGCCGACCTGATCGCCGAGTACGCCGGCCGCATCCCGTTGCTGGCGGTCAACCGCATGCTCGGCCAGGACGATCGGCACGGCCACTACCTGTGCGACCTCATGGTGGAGCTGTGGAACGGCAACGGCGAGGCCGCCAACGCCGCCAACGAGAAGATGGTCGGCTACCTCGTCGACCTCGTCGACCGCAAGCGCGGGGAGCCCGGCGACGACATCACCTCGCGGCTGATCGCGCACCCGGCCGGGCTGACCGACGAGGAGGTCGTGCAGCAGGTCATGCTGACCATCGCCGCGGCGCACGACCCCACGGCCAACCTCATCGGCAACGCGCTGCGCCTGCTGCTCACCGAGCAGGAGATGCGGATGGCGGTGGCGGGGGCGCAGTTGCGCGTGGACGAGGCCATCGACCAGGTGCTGTGGCGCGACCCGCCGTTCCAGACCCTCGCGGGGCGTTACGCCCGGCGCGACACCGAGGTCGCGGGCTACCGCATCCGAGAAGGGGACTGCCTTATCTCGGGATTCGCCGCGGCCAATAACGACCCGCTGCTCTTCGACGGCGGCGGGACGCACGCCTCGGCGCGCAGCTCGGGCAACCGCGCTCACCTGGCATGGGGCGTGGGACCGCACCGGTGCCCGGCGCAGAAGATCGGCCACCACATGGCGGCCGTGAGCATTGAGACCCTGGTGTTCCGCTTGTCGGATATGCGACTCTCGGTACCGGAGCGTGATCTTCGGTGGCGGCCCTCCCTGTTCATCCGCGGACTGGAGCGCCTCCCCGTCGTGTTCACGCCGCAGGAGGTACCCGATGCCGCGAGCGGAGATCCGACATGGCCCCAGTCGAACCCGTCGTCCTCGACCCCCGCGCCCGAGACACCCAAGGACAGGCGGCCCGACTCCGCGAACTCGGGCCTGTGGTCGAGGTTGAGCTCCCTGGTCAGGTCGTGGCGTGGGCTGTGACCCGGCACGCCGAGGCCCAGGAGGTCATGTCCGGTCGGCGCTTCGTGAAGAACTACCGCAACTGGAGGGCCTGGCAGGACGGTGAGGTCGGCGCCGACTGGCCGCTGATCGGCATGGTCCACCTGGACAACATGCTGCACTCCGACGGCGAGACCCACGCGCGCATCCGCGGGCTGATCGCCAGGGCGTTCACCCCCCGCCGGGTGGAGGAGCTGCGTCCGGACATCGAAGGGCTCGTCACCGGCCTGCTCGACGACCTCGGCCGCGCGGGCGGCCGCGCCGACCTGAAGTCGGCGCTGGCCGTCCCGCTGCCGATGGGGGTGATCTGCAAGCTGTTCGGCATCCCCGACTCCGACCGCCCCACCATCGGCAGGCTGGTCGGCAGCGTCTTCAGCACCGTCGCCACCCCCGAGGAGGTGCTGGACACCCAGGCGCGGGTCAACGCCTACTTCACCGACCTGGTCCGCCGCCGCCGCGAGACCCCCGGCGACGACCTGACCAGCGCGCTCATCCAGGCCCGCGACGAGGGCGACCGGCTGTCGGACCGGGAGCTGCTGGACACGCTGTGGCTGTTCATGGCCGCGGGCTTCGAGACGACGGTCGGCGTCCTCGCCAACGCCGTACGGGCGCTGCTGACCCACCCCGAGCAGCTCGCCATGCTGCGCCGGGGCGAGCTGCCCTGGAGCGCCGCGGTGGAGGAGGCGCTGCGCTGGGACACCAGCGTGGCGGCCCTGCCCTTCCGCTACCCCACCGAGGACCTCGAACTGGGCGGCCGCACGCTGCGCAAGGGCGACCCCGTCCTGATCTTCTTCGCCTCGGCCAACCGCGACCCGCTTCAGCACGGCCCCGAGGCCCACGTCTTCGACATCACCAGGGAGCAGCGCCGCAACGTCGCCTTCGGCCACGGCCCGCACTTCTGCCTCGGGGCACCGCTGGCCCGACTCGAACTGGGCATCGCGCTGCCGGCACTGTTCGAGCGCTTCCCCGACCTGGCGCTCGACGGAGGCGAGCCGGTGCCGACGCCGTCGATCTTCACCAACCTCCCGCTGGAGCTGCCGGTGCGCTGCACGCCTTCGGGCGCGCCCGCTCCGCCCCGCCCGCGCGCGAGCGGGGACGACGCGGTCACTCCGGCGGCGCACCCAGCAGGTGATGGATGATCATGTCGGCGTAGACGTTGCCGAGCTCCTGGACCGACAGCCCGCCGGACGGGTCGTACCAGTTCAGGATCCCGTCGAGCGTTTCGAGTACGCTGGCCGCCGCCACCGCGGGGCGGGAGGGGGCGAGGACGCCCGCGTCGCGCCCCGCCGCGATGAGGCCGCGGACGTGCTCCCGGTATCCGCGCAGCAGATCGGAGATCTCGCGGTGGCGCGAGGGGTTGATCGCGCGCAATGTGGGGAGCACGCTGCGGCGCAGTTCCTCCTCGGTCCGGTGTTCGGAGCTGAACTCGATGTGCGTGCGAATGAACAGGGAAAGGCGCTCGACCGGCGCTTTCTCCTCGTCCGAAACGGTCATTTGGCGCTCAAGGAGTTGGCGCGTCGAACGCACGATGATGGCGTGGATCAGATCGAGTTTGGTCGGGAAGGCCCGGCGCAGGTCCACGGGGTCGACGTCGGCCTCGTGCGCGATGTCCGACATGCGGACGTCGCGCGTCCCGTCCCTGGCGAAGAGCCGGATCGCCACGTCGAGCGCGCGTTCGGTGAGGCGTGTGTCGAGAGGGGAGAGGTCGGCCGTCATGATCATCTCTAGCCTGCACTGGCGAGGGGTGGCGCGCGGTGGCGGAGGGATTTGCGCGTTCGGTGGTGCGAATGCCCGTCTGGTTCGGCTGTCCGTTTCGGCTGTCCGGTCGTGTTGCGAATCGGTTTCGAGGATAGCGCCGCCCCGGGGAGGATTCGCGGGAAACGCGGATGCGCGCAGCTCAATTTGGAAAATCCATACTTTCCGTTCCGGGGAGGGGCGGGGAGCGGGAAGAATGGTGAATTGAATTCAGTTCATCGGATACCGGATGAACGGAGCGGCCTCACCGAGGGCTGATCGGGATCTGACCGCTGCGTTCGCGGGGCGGGGTGGGACTCTCGGAACCCGGATCCGCTGTGCCGCCGGCGGCTTGCGCGTACTGCGACGGCCGACCCCTGTGCGGACCCGGTCGTCGGACATCGGTGAGGAAGGGGCGGCCGGACCTCGGTCAGCGGTGGGGGATCGGGGAGCCGCGCACCAGCTTGACCAGGTCGGCGGGCTGGTCGGTGATGATCGCGTCCACCCCCATGCCGATGAGCCGGGCCATTTCGGAGACGTCGTTGACCGTCCAGGCCGACACCGCGTACCCGTGCCGGTGCATCTCCGCCACGAGCTCACGGGTGAGCAGCGGCCAGTAGGAGTTGTAGAAGCGCGGCTGCACCACCTGCCACAGCTCGGCCGGCGGCAGACCCTGCTGGTCCCAGGTCAGCGTCAACCGGGCGTGCGGCCGCCGCGCGCGGATCGCCCGCATCGCCTCGACCGCCCCGCTGTAGACGACGCGGTCGAGCAGGCCGTGCTCGGCCACGACGTCGTCCGCGGCCAGCGCGACATCCACCGAGGCCACGTCCAGCATCAGGGGCACCCGGCCCGGGCCGCCGAACTCCGCGAGCACCTCCATCAGGGTCGGGATCCGGCGGTCGCGGCCGTCTCCCAGCGCCGCGATCTGGGCCAGCGTCAGTTCCCCGATCGGACGCGCCAGACCCCAGAAGCGCTCCAGGGTGTCGTCGTGCAGCAGCACCACGTGGCCGTCCGCGGTCAGCTTCAGGTCGATCTCGACCAGGTCGGCGCCTGCCGCCGCACCCGCGCGAATGGCCGGCAGGGTGTTCTCCCGGAACTGGATGGGGTCGCCGCGGTGGGCGATCGCCAGCGTCATATGGGGTCTCCGGTACGAGCGGCTGGAATCGGTGACGGGCATGCCGGGGTGCAGGAACAAGAGTGCCAAAAACCGTGCGTCCGCGCACGGGGGACCGGTGAAAACCCCGAAAAGGCCAGGTGGCCACCGTGCGAGGCGGGTCACGCCGGGCCCGGACGCGTTCGCGGACCGCGAACTGGGAAACTTCTAACGCAAGATGTGACCGTGCCACAGTGGCACGCACAACGAGAACCGATCGCGAAGGCGAAAGATGATCCCGGACCAGCGTCGCGAGCACATCCTCAAGCTCTTGCAGGAACGCCACGTTCTCAGCATCAACGAGCTCACGTCGATGCTGGCCGTCTCCCACATGACGGTGCGGCGCGACATCCAGGCCCTGGAGAACGAGGGCAAGGTGCTGTCGGTCACCGGTGGCGTGCGACTGGCGGCCCGGCTCAAGAGCGAGCCGTCCTACCTGGCGAAGGCCCAACTGGAGGTGCCGGCCAAGCGCGCCATCGCGCGGGCGGCCGCGGACCTGGTCAGGGAGAACTTCACCATCTTCCTCGACGCGGGCACCACCACCCTGCAGATGGTCCCGATGCTCACCGACAAGGTGGGACTCACCGTGGTGACCAGCGACTTCAACGTCGTCGGCCACCTCATGGAGTACCCCAACATCGAGTTGATCCACACCGGCGGGGTCGTCTCGCACGCCGACCACTCCTCGGTGGGCCAGTTCACCGCGGAGTTCCTCAGCAAGGTCAACGTCGACATCGCGTTCATCGCCAGCAGTTCCTGGGACGTCGAACGCGGCTCGACCACCCCGTCCGAGCCCAAGGTGGTCGCCAAGCAGCAACTGCTGCGCATCGCCTCCAAGAGCGTGCTGACCGTCGACAGCACCAAGTACGGCAAGTTCGGCACGTTCCGGGTGGCGCGGCTGGAGGAGTTCGACGGCATCATCAGCGACGACCGGCTGCCCCAGTCGGCGGTGGCCGGGATGCGCGAGCGCGAGGTGCGGCTGGAGCTGGTGTCGCCGGTCTAGGGAGTGTTTGACGAAGGCTTTCGGCTGCCCCTACTGTGCGCTGCTTCGCAAGCTCCGCAGCCTCGCACAGCGGGGGCCCGCGAGCGGCCGTCCAGGCAATCTCTCGCAAGACGATTCGCGTAGATCATCCTGGTTGGCTGTTCAAGCGACATCGGCGCAGCGAGAGGCCCCTACTGTGCGCTGCTCCGCAAGCTCCGCAGCCTCGCACAGCGGGGGCCCTGCCTGGTGGCCGCGAGCCCGAAATGATTCGGAAAACGCGACCTAGTCCTCGCCGGTGTCGGGCTCGGGCGAGCAGTGCAGTTCGAGCTGGAAGCCGTCGGGATCGATGAAGCTCATCAGCGATCCCATCTCGCAGTGCACGATCGGCGAGTGGTCGATGTCGAGGTCGGTGAGCCGCTCCTCCCAGGTCTCCAGGTCGCCCAGGCAGCCCACCCCGAACGAGAGGTGGTCGACGCCGGCGTGCCGGTGGTCGAAGCGCGAGTTGAAGTGGTCGAGGTGCTGGGTGATGCCCAGGACGAGGCCGGAGGGGTGGCGGCAGGTGGTGCGCAGCCACCGGCCCTCGTCGCGCGTCTGGAGTACGCGGAAGCCCAGCACGTCGCGGTAGAACTCGACACTGGCGTCGCGGTCGCGCACCGAGAGGGTGATGTGCGCGAGGCCGGTCAACTGTGGCACGGTGGCCTCTCTTCGGCGGTGCTGCGTCCGAAGCATGCGGGGAGGGAACAGCGTAAGCACAGTCGTCGAGCTTACGCGGCTGTTTCGGGCATGCAAGCGCCTGTTAAGAATTGTTTCGAGTTGGTTTTATGTGTCATTTATGGCACATCCTCGGTCCAGGCCCGGGAAGGCCGCGATCGCAGGGCGTGTGCGGCGGCGCGGAGGCTGGCTGCGGCGCGCGGCGGCGCGGCGCACCGTCGCGATGTGGTGACGAACACGCCGCGCGGACCTCGCGGGGGCGACCCGGGAGGCCCGCGCGGCGGGCGGGGGCCGGAGCCGGAAGGCGCGGGCCCCTCCGGGTTCTCGTCGAGCTCTGACCGCCGCGTTCGCGCGGCGGAGTGGGGCTCTCAGACCCGGGTCCGCTGTGCCGCCGACGGCTCGCGCACCGGGTCAGCCCCGCCAGGCGCCCTTGGCCACGTCGGGGACGAAGGAGGACAGGTCGGTCGAGGCCAGGTCGATCCGGCGGCCCTCCTGTGCCGAGAGGTAGGCGCCCATCAGCAGCCGGGTCACCAGCAGGCCGTCGTGCAGGCTCTCGCTGGGCTGCGCGCCGTCCAGGAACCTGGTCACCATGTGCCGGTTCTCCTCGGTGTAGCCGTAGGCGCCGGCCTCGTCGGGCAGCACCGGCATCAGCCCGCCCTCGGCGTTCTGCTTCTCCACCAGGTCCTCGCCGCGCCCGCCGGAGATCTCCCGGCTCAGAAAGACCTTCGCCTCGGTGTCCAGGCTGTTGACCGCCATGGCGTACTCGGGGCCCAGCAGCTCGAACGTCAGCCGCAGCCCGGCGCCGACGTAGCTCCACGACGTGGTGCCCTCCACGACCACCTCGTGGCCCTCTCCATTGCGGTAGGTCACCGTCGCCCGCGCGTAGTCCTCCGAGGGGGCCCGGCGGTAGTCGACCTCGGGTCCGTAGCGCTCCACGAGCTGGTCGGCGTAGGCCGGCCGGGACCACTTCAGGCAGGCGATGGTGGCGTCCACGCTCACCGGGGTCAGCCAGTCCGACTTCGCGGTCCCGGGCGGGGTGAGCAGGAACCGGCCGGCCTCGACGCTGTGGCACATCATGTCGTTGAGCACCCCGCCGCCCTGCTTCTCGCCCTGCCAGAACCAGGAGCGGTGCGGCCCGCTGTGCTCCTCGGCGCACCGGGCCAGGTAGGGCGGGCCGGCGATGGCGGCGCCGCGGTCCCAGGCCAGCTCGTGGGCGCGGGTCACACCGGGCGCGAACACCTGGTTCTCCAGGTAGCCGTGCAGCAGCCCGGCGCCCTCCACCATCTCCAGCACCTCGGTCGCCTCGGCCACCGTGCGGCCCAGGGGCTTCTCGATCGCGATGCCGCGCAGCTCCGCCCGCCCGGCCTGCACCTCCTCGACGATCGCGCGGACCGTCTCCACCCGGACGTGGTTGGGGGTGGTGATCCACACCGCCTCCACGGCCGGGTCGCGCACCAGCTCGCGGACGTCGCCGTAGCCGGTGGGATCGCCCACCCGCAGCTCGCGGGCGAGGTCGCAGACCCGGCGCACGGTCTCAGGGGTGCGGCCGCTGACCGCGACGACGTCGGCGTCGCGGACCCCGCGGAAGGCGCGCGTGTGGAACTCCGCGATGAAACCGCTTCCGACGATTCCGACGCCCAGACGATTCGTCACCTGTCATCTCCATTCATGTGTTCGGTTCACTGCCGCAGGCGCTTCTGGCGGCCGTAGGCCGACAGCACCACCAGTAGGACGAGGCCGTAGATGATCTGCCGCGGCGCGTCACCGCCGCCCCCGAGCTGCAGGATGCGCAGGAAGGAGTCGAGGACGGTGAGCAGGATCGCGCCGATGATGGTGCCGAGGTACCCCCCGACGCCGCCGATGAGCGCGGTCCCCCCGACGACCGTGGCGGCCACGCTGGGCAGCATGTAGGGGTCCGCCAGCCGCAGGAACACGGTCTGGGTGTAGCCGAGCAGCAGCAGCCCGCCCACGCCGGCGAACACCGAGGACAGCATGTAGGCGCTCAGCTTCATGGCGCGGGTGTTCACGCCGGACAGGTAGGCGGTGGTGCTGTTGCCGCCCACCGCGTACAGCCGCCAGCCGTAGGAACTGCGCCGCAGCAGCCAGATGACCAGGACCGACAGTGCGAGCCACAGCCACAGCACGCCCGGGATGCCGGCGACGGTGTCGCCGGTGACCAGGGAGCGCAGCGCCGGCGCCGCCGATCCGGCGGGGCGGCCGCCGGTGTAGAGCCTGATGAAGCCGTAGACCACCGCGATCATGCCGAGCGTCATGACCAGCGGGGGCACCCGGAAGAACAGGATCCCGACACCGTTGAGCACCCCGACCACGGCGGCGGCGCCCAGCGCGAGGGCGACCGCGGCGACCAGGTTGTCGTTGGAGCCGTCCATGTAGCGGGAGGCGACGATGGCGGCCAGCGTGGCCGTCGCGCCGACCGACAGGTCGATGCCCTCGCCGCCGGCGATGATCACCAGCGTCTGGCCGATGGCGATGACGCCGAGGAAGGACGCCAGCACCAGCAGGGTGACGATCTGGCTCCACGAGGCGAACGCCGGGGAGACGATCGCGGCGACGCACCACAGCGCCAGCGCCGCGATGCCGGAGATGACGACGGGGTCGCGCAGGATCCGCAGCAGCCGTTCCGACCGGGCGGACCGCTGCTGAACAGCGGGAGCCGCGGGCGTCGCGGACGTGGTGGACGGGGCGCTCATGTGACCTTCCCTTCGCCCGTTGCGGTGCCGCGGGCGGTGAGCAGGCCCGCGAGCGCGATGGCGACGATGGTGATCGCGCCGTTGACCAGTTCCCTGGCGTCCGTCGGCACGCCGGCGAAGAACACCAGGTTCTGGATCAGGGTGAGGATGACGGCCCCGACGATCGCGCCGCCGGCGCCGCCGGCGCCGCCGCGCAGCCGGGTGCCGCCGATGACCAGGGCCGCGATCGAGCCCAGGGTGAGCTCGTTGCCGATGAAGGGGTCGCCGGCGCCGGAGTTGGCCAGCAGCGCGATCCCGGCCAGCGCTGCGACCAGGCCCCCCGCGGTGTAGGCGAGGATCCGCACCTGGGTGACCGGCACCGCCGAGGCGTAGGCCGCCCCGGCGCCGCCGCCGACGGCGTAGAGGTACTGGCCCGCGCGGTGCGCGCGCAGCAGCCGCCAGGCCAGCCACAGCACCAGCAGCAGCAGTGCCGGCACCGGCAGCACCAGCGCGATCACCTGGCGGAAGCCGTCGGTGATGACCGGGGCGACCGACCCGCCGGGTGAGGGCAGTACCAGCAGCGCCAGACCGCCGAACACGAAGCTGGTGGCGAACGTGGCCACGATCGGCTGGAGCCGCAGCAGCGCGACGATGAGCCCGTTGAACAGGCCGCAGCCGGCCCCGGTGAGCAGCCCGGCGGCCAGGGCCAGGGGGACTCGGGCGGGGTCGCCGTCCATCAACTGCACGGTGACCACCGAGGACAGCGTGACGATCGTCCCGATGGACAGGTCGATCCCGCCCGTGAGCACGATGAGGGTCTGGGCGACCGCGACCGTGGCGATCGGCAGGATCGTCGCGAAGTTCGAGGTCAGCCCGTAGGGAGTGAAGAAGTTCGACTGCATCACCGCCGCCGCGGTCACGGTGATCACCAGCAGCGCTGCCGTGGCCAGCGTCGGCATGCGCGCGCCGAGGAGGCTTCGCGCAGCCGCCGTTCCCGCGGGCGGCGAGGTCGTGCGGACGTCGGTCATGGCCTGAAGTCGCGCTCCTTGGTCGTGGCGGACGGTGAGATGGGACGGACGGGGGATTCTGCGGACGCGGGGAGGCGGAGGCCCCCTCGGTTCTCGGGGCGTGCGGGAACCGGGCCGTTCATCACCGTTCCCCCCGCGCCGGGCCGGCCTCGGCCCGATCGGTCTCGGTGATGTGCATCGCGCTGGCGACCAGGGTCTCCTCGGTGAGCCGGTCACCGGAGACCTCGTCCACGACGTGCCCCTCGAACAGCACCAGCACCCGGTCGCACAGCTCCACCAGTTCGCGGTCGTCACTGGAGCCGACCACCACGGCGGCGCCCGAGGCGGCGAGCTCGCGGACCACCTCGAACAGCTCGGCCTTCGCGCGCACGTCGATGCCCTTGGCCGGGTCGTCCATGAGCACCACGAGCGGTTCGGTGGGGAACCACTTGCCGACCACGATCTTCTGCTGGTTGCCGCCCGAAAGGGTGGAGACGGGGTCGTCCAGCGAACCGTAGGAGGTGGAGATGCGCTCGGCGACCGAGCGGGCCGCCGCCACCTCGCGGCGGCGCGACAGGGACACGCCGAGCCCGGCGCGCCGCCCCACCGAGGGCAGCGCGAAGTTCTCCAGGATCGGCCGGCCCAGCGCCAGCCCCTGCGCGCCGCGGTTGCCCGGCACGTAGGCCAGGCCGGCCCGCACCGCCTGCTTGGGCGAGCGCGGACGCACCGGGCGGCCGTCCAGCGTGACCGTCCCGGAGCGCCGGCGGCCGGCGCCGAACAGGGTCGCCAGCAGTTGCGCCTGCCCCTGACCCTGCAGGCCGCCCAGCCCGAGGACCTCACCGGCGCGCACCTGGAAGGAGACGTCGTCGATGCGGTCGCCGGACAGCCCGCGCACCTCCAGGCGCACCTGGTCGGTGGCGGTGGACGGCGCGTTCTCCACCGCGGCCATCTCGCCCACCATCAGGTCCACCAGTTCGTGCTCGGGCACCTCGGAGACGGTCACCGTCGCGACGTCGGAGCCGTTGCGCATGACGGTGGCGCGGTCGCACACCGCGAGGATCTCGGCCAGCCGGTGCGTGATGAACAGCACCAGCACGCCCGCCGTGCGCAGCTCCGCGACCACCTCGAACAGCACCTCGACCTGGCGCCGGCGCAGCGAGGCGGTGGCCTCGTCCAGCACCAGCACGCGCGGATCGCGCACCAGCGCCTTGCAGATCTCCACGACCTGGCGCTCGCCGGGGTCGAGGTCGGCCACCCGCTCCTCCGCGGGCACCCGGCCGCCGAACGCGTCGGCGAAGCGCTCCAGCCACGGCAGGGCCAGCCGCCGCGCCGCCGCCCGGTCGCGCAGGCCCCACCTGCTGGGCTCCACGCCGAGCACCAGGTTGTCCAGGACGGTGAAGTCCTCGATCAGCGACAGCTCCTGGTAGACCGCGCTGACCCCGGCGGCGAGGGTGTCGCGGGGGCCGCGCGGCCGCAGCGGCCGCCCGTCCAGCCGGACGTCGCCCGCGTCCGGCTCCACCACGCCGGTGAGCACCTTGAGCAGGGTGCTCTTGCCGGATCCGTTGGGGCCGAGTACGGCGTGCACCGTGCCGGCCTCGGCCCGGAAATCGGCTCCGGCCAGCGCGGTCACGCCCCCATAGCGTTTGCGCACGCCGGTCATCTGCAGGAACGGGGGTGGCACGAGGACTCCTCACCAACGTGGTGTCGGACGGTTAGCCGGGAATCTGGTGAAGGGGCCGCGGGCCTACTGGAAGTAGGCGTCGGCCTCTTCGGGGGTGATGTGGTGGTCCACCGAGTAGGTGTCGGGCTGGTCCTCGACCTCGGCGAACCGCTCGTCGAAGTTCTCGTCGGTGACGGTCTCGGGGATCGGCAGGTAGAGGGTGTTGCCGTCCAGGGCGTCCGGGGCGAACTCCTGGTCCTGCAGCATGCGGACCACCACGTGCAGCGCCGAGACCGATCCGGCCGGCGGGTTGGGCACGCCGACGCTGGAGAAGTCCGGGTTCTCCTCGCGCTGCTCGGCCCAGCGATTCATGAAGCCCACCCGGGCCTCGCCGGTGATGGCGATCTCGTCGACCGTGCCCTCGGACTCCAGCGCCTGGAACGCGCCCAGCGCCATGCCGTCCTGCACGAAGATGCCGTCGACGTCGGGGTGGCTGGCGAGCAGGTTCTGCGTCACCTGCTGGCCGGTGGCCTGGTCCCAGTCGGCGAAGTCGTTGGCCGCGACCTCCACGCCGGCCTCCTCGAAGACCTGGGAGGCGCCCTCCCAGCGGGCCTCGTTGGCGGGGTGGCCGTCGATGCCGTTCACCGCGATGATCTCGCCGCCGTCGCCGACCTCCTCGGCCAGCCACTCCGCCGAGATGCTCGCCCACTCCCCCTGGTCGATGACGACGTTGGTGACGTTCTCGGAGGTGACCGCCTGGTCGATCGCGACGATCTCGATGTCCTGCTCCGCGGCCTCGGCGAAGACCTCGTCCAGGGCGGTGGGGGAGTTGGGGTTGACGATGATGGCGTCGACGCCGGAGTTGATCAGGTTGCGGATCTGCTGGATCTGGCCGTTGACGTCGACGTCGGCGCTCTCCACGACCAGCTCGTCGACGACCCCTTCCTGCTCGTACTCGGCGAACGCCTCCTCCAGGGTGGCGATCATCTGCTCGCGCCATTCACTGCCGATGAAGCCGTTGCTGACGCCGATGGTGAACGGGCCTTCGGCGTCGTCGCCACCGCCGCCACCGGCCTCCGGGGTGCTGCACGCGCTCGCGGTGATCAGGATCGCGCCCGCCGCCAGAGCGGTGAGTCGCAGCCGTCGCGGTTGTGAACCCATCGTGGGCCTCCAGAAGGTGTTACCGGGCCGCCGTCGACGGCCGGGGGGATGGGGGTGCGCCCGGCCGTCGGGCCAGCGCGCGGTTGATGAGATCGGGGGCGAGGACATGGTCGATGGCGAGGCGGCCGGCGCCGAGCGCGCCGCCCTCGTCGCCGGAGCGGCTGGGGACGACGGCCAGCCGGTGCGTCGCCAGCGGCAGCGACCGCTGGTAGATCACCTCCCGGACGCCGGCCAGCAGCGGTTCGTGCACCTCGGCCATGACGCCGCCGACGACGATGGCCTCGGGGTTGAAGAAGTTGACCAGCCCGGCGAGCACGTCGCCGATGACCCGGCCGCCGTCGCGCACCATGCGCAGCGCCAGCGGATCGCCCTGGTTGACCAGTTCCACGACGTCGCGGCCGGTCCGGGCCGGCACTCCGGCGGCGGTGAGCCGCTCGGCCAGCGCGGTGCCGCCGGCGACGGCCTCCAGGCATCCGGTGTTGCCGCAGCGGCACAGGGCGTCGTCGGCGCCGGGCACTCGGATGTGCCCGATGTCGCCGGCGCTGCCCTGGGACCCACGGTGCAGGCGGCCGCCCGCGATGATGCCGCAGCCGATGCCGGTGCCGACCTTGACGAACAGCAGGTGCGGGGCCTCGGGGTAGGCGAACCGGCGCTCGCCCAGGGCGAGGACGTTGACGTCGTTGTCCACCAGGACCTCGACGTCGTAGCGGTCGGTGAAGAACTCCGGGATCGGGTACTCGTGCCAGCCCGGCATGATCGGCGGGTTGACGGGGCGCCCGGTCGCGAACTCCACGGGCCCCGGTACGCCGATGCCGATCGCCTTGACCGTCTCGATCGGCCGCCGCACCTCGGCCAGCAGTTCGTGCATGCGGGCGTCGATGTGTTCCAGGACCGGTTCGGGGCCCCGGGTGATGAGGAGCGGGTCCTCGCGGGTGGCGAGGAGTGCTCCGCCGATGTCCATCAGCGCGACGCGGCAGTGGGTGGCGCCGAGATCCACGCCCAGGACGCAGTTGAGTTCGGTGTTGAGCCGGAGCACGCGCGGCGGCCGGCCCCCGGTGGACTCACCGGGCTCCGTCGCCTCCTCCACCAGGCCGTACTCGATGAGGGCGTCCACGCGCTGAGCCACGGTCGAGCGCGCCATGCCGGTGTGCCGGGCGAGGTCCGCCCTGGTGCCGGCCGCGCCACGACTGATCAGGTCGAGGACGTCCCCTGCTGAGTTCAACGCGTTCTCCGGATTTCCGTTCTTGTGGTGTAGCGCACAAACTAGGCCTTCTTTGTCCAAGAGTCAACGGACTTATGTCGATCATCGAACGAAGTTATCGAAACGAGTTCAACGCGTTCCCCGTGCCGCGGCGGGTCCGGCGGTGGTCGGACGCCCGCCGTTCACTGGTTTTTCCCTTCATGAAAGTACTTGCCAGTTTGGAAACTACTTGTCATGCTGGATTCAGTTGCTGTTCCGGACCGACCCGAGGAGCTGATGAACATGGGCGCCCACGCCGAAGCGGCGGCCGCGCTGGCGCACGCCGACGAGGTCGCCGCCAGGGTCCGCCGACAAGGGCGCTGGTTCGCCCTCTACGCCTTCGCCTTCGGAGCCGCCACCGGTGGCTACGTGGCGCTGCTGGGCCTGGCTCCGATGGACTGGGGCCTCAAGGTCGGGGTCTTCACGCCACCGGTCATCCTGCTGATCGCCGTGCTGCTGCCCCTCTGGGCGAGGCGCCGGCCGGTGGCGCCGGCCCGCTTCGGGTGGTGGCACACCGCGATGATCGCCGGATGGCTGGTGTGCTACGGCGTCGTCATCATCGTCGGCGGCAGCCTGATGATCGATGTCGCGGCCTGGTGGGTCGCCGGCGCCGCGATCACCGCGGCGGTCCCGTTCCTGGTCGGCGCCCGGACGCTGTGGGCCGCGGGAGGGAACGCGGAATGAGCCATCCGCGCGGCAGACTCGACGGCGTCATCCACGCCCCGGTGCGCTTCTCCATCGTCGCGGTGCTGGCCGCGGCCGACCGGGTCGACTTCCGGTTCGTCCGCGACACCGTCGAGATCACCGACTCCGCGCTGTCCAAGCAGGTCTCGACCCTTGAGGGCGCCGGCTACGTGAAGGTGCACAAGATGTTCGTCGGCCGGCGCCCCCGGACCCACTTGTCGCTGACCGCCGAAGGGCGCGCGGCCTTCGACCGCCACGTCCAGGCGCTGCGCGACATCGCGGCGGGGGCGGCGGCGCCGTCGGCGCCGGGCGGCGAGGAGTGAGGCGGCGGGATCCCCGCCCTCGGCCGGAGAACCCGGTCGTGCCGGAGGAGTCCGGCATGGAATGCTTTCGCTCATGAGCGAATCGACCACCCTCCACGTCGTCACGGTGTTCCTCGGCGAGGGGGACACCGGCGGCAACCCGCTCGGCGTCTTCCTCGGCGCGCCCGGCCTCGACGCCGGCACCCGGCAGCGCATCGCCGCCGACCTCGGCTTCTCCGAAACGGTGTTCGTCGAGGACCGCGGCACCGGCGCACTGTGCATCCACACCCCGGCCGTGGAGCTGCCGCTGGCCGGGCACCCGCTCGTGGGGACCTCGTGGCTGCTGCGCCGCGAGGGCGCGGGCGTCGACACGCTCCGGCCCTCGGCCGGCGACGTGGCGACCTGGGCCGAGGGCGAGCACACCTGGATCCGCGCCGACCCGCGGTGGGCGCCGGAGTTCGACACCCGCCGGCTGGCCTCCCCGGCCGACGTGGACGCGCTCACCGGCGGGGAGAAGGGCGTCGACCTGCACGCCTGGGCGTGGGAGGACGAACCGGCCGGCCGGGTCAGGGTCCGGGTCTTCCCCGATGAGATGGGCATCGGCGAGGACGAGGCCACCGGTGCCGCGGCGCTGCGGCTGGGGGCGCTCCTCGGCCGCCCGCTGGTGATCAGGCAGGGGGTGGGCTCGCGCATCGACGTGCGGCCCGGCCCCGACGGCACGATCGAGGTCGGCGGCCGCTGCGCTCTGCTGGAGACCCGGGAGTACCCCCTGGACTGACACGCCGCGGGGACGCCGACCCGCACGGGTCGCCGTCCCGGTCGGCGGTCTCCCCGGCCGAAGGCAGGGCGATCCCTGACTTTCGTCGGTAACGCCGCACGTCGGCGGACTGTAGCGTCGGGGGCCATGGAGTTGTCGGTGGCGTCCGCGGTGCGGTCGTGCGTGCGGGCGCTGCGTCCGCTGAGCGGTCGGCCCACCCGGGGCGCGGTGCTCAAGGACGTCCTGCTCGGCCTGTTCGTGTGGATTCCGGCGGCGCTGGAACTGGGGATGCGGCACTGGAACGCCGGGCCGGCCGCGGTCGTGCTGGAGTGCGCGGCCGCGCTCGCCGCCGTGGCGGTCACCGTGGCCCTCAGCCGGCCCTATCCGCTGGTCGCGCTGCTCGTCTCCGTGCCGGTCTCCTTCTGGGCCGCCTGGTTCTCGCTGCTCATGATGGTCATGAGTTACCTCGCCGGTCGCAGGACGGCGACCGCGCGCCCCGCCCTGCTGGCGTTCGGCGCGATCGGGGCGGTGGGCGTCCTGCTGACGCCGTGGGCTCCGAGGGCCTGGGTCGGGTCCGTCAGCATGCTCATGTTCACCATCGTGTTCCTGTGGCTGGTCGGCAGGTACCGCCGCCAGCACCTGGAACTGATGTCGGCCGGCTGGGAGCGGGCCGGGCAGCTGGAGCGGGAGCAGCGGATCATCGCCGACCAGGCCCGGCTGCGGGAGCGCTCGCGGATCGCCCACGACATGCACGACTCCCTGGGACACGAACTGAGCCTCATCGCGCTGCGGGCCGGGGCCCTGGAGGTCACGCCGGACCTGGACGAGCGGCACCGGTCGGCAGTGGCCGACCTGCGGGTCAGCGCCACCACGGCGACCGACCGCCTCAGAGAGATCATCGGGGTGCTGCGCGACGACTCCGAGCAGGTCCCCATGGAACCCGTCGGCGAGGGCGTCTACGCCCTGGTCGAGCGGGCGCGGAACTCGGGGCTGCAGGTGATCCTGCTCCGGGAGGGCGAACCGGCCGAGCTGCCGCCGATGGCCGACCGCGCCGCCTACCGCGTCGTGCAGGAGGCCCTGACCAACGCCACCAAGCACGCGCCGGGGGCCGCCGTCGTGGTCCGGCTGGTGCACGGCCCCGAGGAGACGCTGGTCAGCGTGGTCAACGAGCCCCCGCCCGCCGGCCCGCTGCCCGTGGGGGCGCGGGGGCGGCGCGGGCTGATCGGGCTGCGCGAGCGCGTGCGCCTGGCGGGCGGCACCTTCCAGGCGGGCGAGCGGGACGGCGGCTGGGCCGTCACCGCGCTGCTGCCGGTCCACCCCGAGGAGACCGACACCGCCGCCGCCGGCCATGCCGGCCGCACGGGCGGCGAGGAGTGGTCGGAGATCGCCGACCACTACCGCAGAGCGCAGCGCAGGGTCCGCTGGGGGCTCATCGCGCTCGTCGGCTTCCCGGTGGCCGCGGGGGCGCTGCTCATGGCCGGAGGGCTGGTGATCATGCTGTACCAGTCGTTCGTCAGCGCGATGTCCCCCGAGGACTACGCCTCGCTGCGCGTGGGCCAGGACCGCGCCTCCGTCGAGGACGTGCTGCCGCCGCAGGAGCACACCGTCCCGCTCCGCGACGACGCGCCGCCGGAGCCCGAGGGCGCCGAATGCCGCCACTACCGCTCGACGCCCGACTTCTTCGACACCGACGCCGACATCTACCGGATCTGCCTCTCCGGTGGCGAACTTGTCGCCAAGGACGCCCTGCCGCCGATCACGGCATCGATCCCGGACCCGGCGCCGTGACCCTCCACGGCCCCGCCCCGCCAAGATGCTGCGGTACCTCGACGCGCACGGGAGAAACGAAGGAGAGGAACGGATGATTCGGGTCCTGCTGGCCGATGACGAGGCCATGATCCGCGCGGGGGTGCGGGCGATCCTCGGAGCCGATCCGGGGATCGAGGTGGTCGCCGAGGCCGCGGACGGGCGCGAGGCGGTGGAGCTGGCCCGCGCCCACCGGCCCGACGTCGCGCTGGTCGACATCCGCATGCCCAGGCTCGACGGGCTGGCCGCCGCGGCGGAGATCCGGCGCGCGGTGCCCGAGACCGCCGTCGCCATCCTGACGACGTTCGGCGAGGACGACTACATCGCCCGGGCGCTCGGCGACGGGGCCAGCGGGTTCCTGCTCAAGGCCGGGGACCCCCGCGAGCTGATCGCGGGCGTGCGCGCGGTCGCCGACGGGGCGGCCTTCCTCTCGCCCAAGGTCGCGCACCGGGTCATCACCGAGTTGAGCGGCGGCCGGATGTCGCGCGGCGCCGAGGCCAGGCGCCGGACCGAGGAGCTCACCGGCCGCGAGCGCGACGTGCTGGCGCTGCTGGGCGCCGGGCTGTCCAACGCCGAGATCGCGCGCCGCCTCCATTTGGTGGAGGGCACCGTCAAGAGCTACGTCAGCACCATCCTGAACCGGCTGGGGGTGCGCAACCGGGTGCAGGCCGCCATCGTCGCCCACGAGGCCGGGCTGGTCCCCGGCGAATGAGCCTCCCGGGGTTCGCAACGGTCCTCCCGCCGATCTCGACCGTGAGTTTCGACCTCGACCATCGGGGGTTGTGAAGCCTCAGCCGAAGGAGGGGTCCGCGGTGACCGGGCGATCCTCTCGTGTGGCCGTAGGCCCTTGACAGGGATCGCCCCGGCGCCGCGCCGCCCACGCCGCCTGTGCGGGCGCCGGGCCGAAACCGCGGTGTCGGTCTGTGCCCACGGTGTCGGCGTGCGCTTCGCGCGCGGGAGGGCGATTTTCCGTCCACGGGCCCGGCGGCCACGCGAGAGAATCGCCCACCCGCACGCCGTCCCTCCTGGGGCTGGGCTTGAAGACCCCCTGGGGTCGAGGTGGAAGGGGCCCACCCGCGCGCCTACTCCGTCCCGGGGCCGAGGGTGAAACCCAAGGTCAAGATCGGCGGGTCGGGCGCCGTCAGGCGTCGCGTCCGCGCAGCACGGCGTAGCCGGCCGCCAGGGCGGCCGCGGCCCACGCCAGCAGCAGCGTGACGCCCAGGCCCGTGGAGTAGGGGTCCGTCATCCCGCTCAGCACGACCTGGCTCGCCGCGTTGGGCGTGTGGTCGACGATCTCCAGCAGGGTCCGGTTGCCGACGACCTGGGCGATCATCGGTACGCCCAGCAGCAGGCCGATCACCGCGGTCACCGTGCCCGCGGTGCTGCGCAGCGCCGTGCCCAGGCCCAGGGTGAGCAGTGAGAGCGCCGCCAGGCAGAGCGCGGTGCCGAGCACGCCGCGGGCGAGGTCGGCGGCCTCGAACACCAGGTCGGGGCCGAAGATCAGCGCGCCCATCGCGTAGCAGGCCAGCCCGACCGCCGCACCGGTGAGCGACGCCGTGGCGGTGAGCACGACGGCCTTCGCGGCGAGCGCGGTGCCGCGCCGGGGAACGGTGGTGAGCGTGGTGCGCACCGCCCCGGTCGCGTACTCACCGGTCACCACCAGCGAGGCGAGCGTGATGATCGCGAACTGCGGCAGCGCGATCGCGGTCGGGGTGAGCCCGTTGGCGGTCATGGCGGTCGCCCGGCCGCTCTCGTGCAGCGAGTACCCCATCAGCCAGGCCACGCCCACGCTGAGCAGCAGCGTCAAACCGATGCAGATCCAGGTGGAGCGCAGGCTCCACAGCTTGGTCCATTCGGCGGTCACGGCGCCGGGCAGGCCCCCGCCGCTCGCGGGGGCGCCCGCGTCGCGGCGCGGGCGGCCGTCCCGGGGGGTCATCGTGGTGGTCATGTGCTACACCTGCGCTTTCCTGGGCTGGTCGGGGGCGGTGCCGCGGTCGGGGGCCGGGGCTGCGTACTCCACGCTGGATGCGGTCAGCTCCATGTAGGCCTGCTCCAGGGAGGCCGAGCGGGGGCTGAGCTCGTGCAGCAGAACGCCGGCCTGGTGGGCGATGCCGCCGATCCGCTCGATCGTGGTTCCGGTGACGATGAGCTCCTGCTCGGTCGGCTGCTCGATCCGCGCTCCGGCCAGGGCGAGCTGCTCCCGCAGCTCCCCGGCCCGCGGGCTGCGGACCCGGACGGCGTTGAGCGAGCTGCCGGTGATGACCTCCTCCAGCGGTGCGTCGGCGATCAGCCGGCCCCTGCCGATGACGAGCAGCTGATCGGCGGTCTCCTGCATTTCGCTCATGAGGTGGCTGGAGACGAAGACGGTGCGCCCCTCGGCGGCCAGTGAGCGCATGAGGCCGCGGACCCAGCGCACGCCGTCGGGGTCCAGGCCGTTGACCGGTTCGTCGAACATCAGCACGCCCGGGTCGCCCAGCAGCGCCCCGGCGATGCCCAGCCGCTGGCCCATCCCCAGCGAGAACGACCCGGCGCGCTTGCGCGCCACCTCGGTCAGGCCGACCGTCTCCAGGACCTCGTCGACGCGGCGCGCCGGAACACCGTTGCTGCGGGCCATGGCCAGCAGGTGGCTGCGGGCGCTGCGGCCGGGGTGGACGGCCTTGGCGTCCAGCAGCGCGCCGACCTCGCGCAGCGGGTGGCGCAGCTCGGCGTAGTGCCTGCCGTTGACCGAGGCCCGGCCGGAGGTGGGCCGGTCCAGGCCGAGGACCATGCGCATGGTGGTGGACTTTCCCGCTCCGTTGGGGCCGAGGAACCCGGTGACCCTGCCCGGAGCGATCTCGCAGGTGAGGTCGTCGACCGCGGTCTTGTCCCCGTAGCGCTTGGTCAATCCTCGAAGACTGATCATGCCTTCGCCCTTCTCGTGTCGTCGTCGGATACGACCGTAGGGATCGGGCGGGATCCGCCACATCGGGCGATCGACGTCGCGCGCACCTGTCTTTCGGCGGGTCGGCGCGGGGCGGGGGCACCGACTTTCGTCGACCCGGGGCCGCCCCGGGCGGCCCCGGGCCGGGGGCGGTCTAGTCTGAAGGGGGTTTTCGCGGTCGTGAAGTAGGGGAGACGATGTCGGCGACGCGGCTGCTGGTCCTGGGCGTGGTGCGCATTCACGGTCGGGCCAACGGCTATCAGGTGTGGCGCGAGCTGATGTCCTGGGGCGTCGAAAAGTGGGCCAACACCAAGACCGGTTCGGTGTACCACGCGCTCAGGCAGCTCACCAAGAAGGAGATGCTGAGCGCGACCGGGGACGGCGACGGTGACGGCGGCGACCGGGCCGAGCCGACGGTCTATGAGCTGACCGAGGCCGGCGAGACCGAGTTCCTGCGGCTGCTCGACGACGCGCTCATGCGGGCCGACGCAAAGCCCGACCTGCTGGGGGCCGGCGTCACCTTCATGTGCGCCCGCCCGCGCGCCCACGTCGTCCTGCTGCTCGGCTTCCGGCTGCGGGCGCTGGAGGCCGAACGCGACAACCTGCGGTCGATGCTGAAGAACAGCGACCCGTGGGGCAAGCCCGAGCACGTCCAGGAGCTGTTCGGGCTGTGGGTCTCCGAGGTCGAGGCCGCGGTCGGCTGGACGCGCGGGCTCATCGAGCGCCTGGAGGCCGGCGCCTACACCATGGCCGACGACCCCGGTGCGGAGTTCGGCGCGCCCGGCGCGCTCCCGAACGGCCTCTGAGCGCCCCGCTCCGGGCGCGGCACCGGAGCGGCCCCGCCTTCTTTCACCGACGCGGAGGCCCGGACCCCGGTATTCAAATTTGACTATCCATCCGGCCGCGGGCATCCTTGACCCGCTATTCAAGTTTGAATACTGGAGCGCCGATGATCCACACTCAGGGACTGACCCGCCACTTCCGGGTCGAGGGCAGGACCGTGGAGGCCGTGCGCGGCCTCGACATCGACGTCGAGGCCGGTGAGCTGGTGGCCTTCCTCGGTCCCAACGGCGCGGGGAAGTCCACCGCTCTGCGCATGCTCACCACGCTGCTCGCGCCCACCTCCGGCACCGCGACCGTGGCGGGCCGCGACGTGCGCGCGGACCCGGTGGGCGTGCGCCGCCGCATCGGCTACGTCGGCCAGGGGCACGGAGCAGGAACCGACCAGCGCGTGCGCGACGAGCTGCGCACCCAGGGACGCTGCCAAGGGCTGGGCCGCGCACAGGCGCGGACGCGCGCCGACGAGCTCATCGAGTCGCTGGAGCTGGCCGCCGTCGCCGACCGGGTGACCGAGAGGCTCTCCGGTGGCCAGCGGCGCCGCCTCGACGTCGCCATGGGGCTCATCCACCGCCCGCGGCTGCTGTTCCTGGACGAGCCCTCCACCGGCCTGGACCCGCACAGCCGCGCCAACCTGTGGGACCACATCGCCCGGCTGCGCGCGGAGCACGGCACCACGATCTTCCTCACCACGCACTACCTCGACGAGGCGGACACGGTGGCCGGGCGGGTATCCGTCATCGACCACGGCCGGGTCATCGCCGACGGCACGCCCGACAAGCTCAAGGGCAAGGTCTCCGGCGACCTCGTCACGGTCGCCACCGACACCGAGCGGGCCGCCGGGCTCGCCGCCGAGGTGGCGCGGCGGCTGCCCACGGCACACGGGGTCACCGTGGAGGGGGCGGCGCTGAGCCTGCGCGCGGACCGGGGCGACGCGGCCCTGCCCGAGCTGCTGCGCGCCCTCGACGGCGCCGGGGTGCGGCTGCTGACCGCCCAGGTGCAGCGCCCCACGCTCGACGACGTCTTCCTCACCCTGACCGGCCGCAGCCTGCGCGAAGGCGCCGAGTAGCGCACTTTCGCCCACGTCCCGCGAAACCACGAAAGAGACGAAAGAGAAGCCATGAACGTCCTGCGCGACACCGGGATCGTCTTCGTCCGGCAGATGCGGCCCACCCTGCGCAACCCCGTCGCCGTCATCGTCTTCGGCATGCTGCAGCCCGTGCTCTACCTCGCCCTGTTCGGACCCCTGCTCTCGGGGATGCCGGGCCCCTCCGGGGCGGCCTCCTGGGAGTGGTTCGTGCCCGGGATCGTGGTCATGCTCGGCCTGTTCGGCACCGCGTTCGCCGGTTTCGGCCTGCTGCCCGAGCTGCGCTCCGGCGCGCACGAGCGGCTGCTGGCCACATCGGTGAGCCGGGTGGCGCTGCTGCTCGGCAGGGTGTCCCGCGACGTCGTCGTACTGCTGGTCCAGGCCGTCCTGGTCATCGCGGTGGTCACCGCCCTGGGGCTGCGGGTCTCCCCGCTGGGCGTGGCGGCCGGGCTGCTGCTCCTCGCCGTCCTCGGCATCGGGTTGGGCATCCTGTCCTACGTGATGGCGATGCTGCTCAGGCAGGAGTACCTCTTCGCCGGGCTGCTGCAGACGGTGATCATGCCGCTGATCCTGCTGTCCGGCGTGCTGCTGCCCATGGACATGGCGCCCGGCTGGCTCTCCACGATTTCCCGGGCCAACCCGATCAGCCACGTCGTCGACGCCGAGCGCGCCCTGTTCGCCGGCGACCTCACCGAGCCGGCCGTCCTGGTCGGAACCGGCGTGGCGGTCGCGATCGCGCTCATCGCCGTCGTCCTGGGCACCCGATCGATGCGCAGGGTGAGCGCCTGACCGCGAAGAACCCGCCGGGCGGCCGCGCGGCGCGTCACTCCGCCGGGGCGTCGGGACGGGCGGGCACCCGTCCGTCCCCCTCCGCCGGAGGGGTCACCCGGATGCGGTCCACGCGGCGGCCGTCCATCTCGGCGACCGTCAGGCGGTGGCCCTCCTCAGTGTCGACCGACGCGCCGACGGAGGGCACCCGGCCGAGCGCCGTCATGACGTAGCCGGCGGCCGTCTCGTAGGCCCCCTTGGGCAGCCGCAGGCCGGTCTGCTCCGCGAACTCGGTCAGATTCAGCAGCCCCGACACCTCGATCGACGCGTCCTGCAGGTGCCGCACGCCCTTCTCAGGACGGTCGTACTCGTCGCGGATCTCGCCGACCAGTTCCTCCACCAGGTCCTCCAACGTGGCGATGCCCGCCGTACCGCCGTACTCGTCGAGCACGATCGCCATGTGGTGGCCGCCGCCGCGCATCTCCGTCATGGAGTCGAGAACCTGCTTGGTCGACGGCAGGAACGGGACCTCGCGGACGATGCCGCGGACGCTCGCGTCTCCGCTTTCGGAGGACCGCTGGAGCAGGTCGCGGACGTGCACGAAGCCGATCACCCGGTCGTAGCCGCCGTCGTAGACGGGGAACCGGGAGAACTCGCTGGTCAACGCCGTGCGCGCGGCCTCGTCGATGGAGGTCCCGGCCTCGATGAAATTCACCTCGGTGCGCGGCACCATGACCTCGCGCAGCGGTCGGTCGGCGGTGATGAACACCCGGGAGATGATGCCGCGCTCGTCCGCGCCGAGGCTCTCGTGCTCGGCGACGATGTCGCGCACCTCCTCCTCGGTGATCTCCTCCCGGTCGGCCCTGGGATCGCCGCCGAGCAGCCGGACGACGAGGTTGGTCGACACCGACAGCAGCCAGATGGCCGGGCGCGCCAGTGACGCGATGCGGTCGAGGACGGGTGCCACGATCAGTGAGATGCCCTCGGCTCTCTGGAGGGCCATGCGCTTGGGCACGAGCTCACCGATCACCAGTGACACATAAGAGGTGATCAGGGTGATGACGACGAGCGCGACCGTTCCCGCGGCGCCCTCCGGCAGGCCCATGGCGACGAGCAGGGGTGAGAGGTAGGGGGCGAGCACGGCGCCGCCGAACGCGGCCGACATGAAGCCCGCGAGCGTCACACCGATCTGGACCGCGGAGAGGAAGCGGTTGGGGTCGGCCGCCAGGTTGGCGACCCGCTGCCCGCGCCCGCCCCGAGCGGCCATGCCGCGCACCTGGGAGTCTCGCAGCGAGATCAGCGCGATCTCCGACCCCGCGAAGAAGCCGCCGATGACGATGAACAGCAGGACGATCCCGATGTTCTGCACGACTTCGCCCACGGTGCGACTCCCCGACTCGCGCCTTTGCTTCGCGGACCGTTAGGAGGGCAGTACCCGGCACCGCCCCGGTTACGCACCTTGCCGCCGGATGCGCCGGCCATGAGCGCCCGGCCGCGAAATCCGGTCCCGAGCGATTGCTACTCGCCGGTCACCCGGATATTCCGGCGGACCGGTGGGTATTGCCCAACTCTGCGCTCGCGCGCAGCGTGACGGCAGTGACAGGGAGGGGAGAATGGGGATGTCGCCGACGCGGCCGGATCTGTCCGATGCCTGGCGGAGCCTCGCGGGCTCCGGGAGCGAGGCCGCGGCCGTGGGGGCGGAGCTGCTGGCCCGCTGGGCCGAGCCGCACCGCAGGTACCACACGCTCGACCACCTGCGCGCGGTGCTCGCCGCGGTCGACGAGCTGGCCGACGCCGCGGCCGACGCCGCGACGGTGCGCTACGCCGCATGGTTCCACGACGCGGTGTACCAGGGCGAGCCCGGCACCGACGAGGAGCGCAGCGCCCGGCTCGCCGAACGGCTGCTGCCGCGCTGCGGGCTGACCGCGCGGCGGGCGCTGGAGGTCGCCCGCCTGGTGCGCGTCACCGCGGGGCACACCCCCGAGCCCGGTGACGCCGATGCCGAGGTGCTGTGCGACGCCGACCTCGCCGTTCTGGGCCGTGCCCCCGAAGACTACGCCGCCTACGCCGAGGCGGTCCGGGAGGAGTACGCCCACGTCGGGGACGCGGACTTCCGGGCCGGCCGGGCCGCGGTGCTGCGGGGCCTGCTCGACCGGCCCGCGCTCTACCGCACGCCGTCGGCGCGCGCCCGCTGGGAGGAGCGGGCCCGCGCCAACCTCACGGCCGAGCTGGCCCGGTCGGCCCCCTCAGACGAGGATGCGCCCCACCTTGCGCCGTCGTAGCCCCGAGGCGTGCAGCCGGGCGACGATCGTCCTGCTGGACACCTCCAGCGCGCCCAGCTCGACGGCGCGCGCGTGCAGCGTCTCCGGCACGTCGTAGTGGTCGCGGTCGAACCCGCGCTGCGGCACGCCGAGCCGGCGGGCGAACGCGTGCAGTTCGGCGTAGGAGACGTCGCTGACCAGGTGCGACCACAGCAGGCCGCGCGGCCCGGGCCAGGCCGGGGGATCGATGAGGATGCTCACCCCCTCGACGTTAGGCGACCGCGGGGCCCGGGGCGCGCGGCCTACCCTGAAAACACCCACGGGCGGATCTCCGTTCGGCTACTTTCGGTCTCCGGGAGGTGACGCGGCGATGAGCATTGCTGCGATCGAGAACGATTCCAGTTGGGACGTCCTGCTGCGCGCCTGGGAAGAGCTGGGCGTGCCCGATGGTTGGCGGGCCGAGATCATCGGAGAGGGAATCACTCTGGTGCCTCCGCCCAAAGGCGGCCACAACGAGATCGTGGCGTGCATACAGGACCAGTTGCACGAGGTGAAGGCGCGGGGAGGAGTTGGTCTGCCCCGCTGCGGGATCTACAACAACACGGACGTCCGGATCCCGTTGCTCGGTCAGCTTTACATCCCTGATCTGGTCATACTTCCAAGGCCTCTGACCAAACGCGGTGAGGAGCACTCAGCGGAGGACGCGCTCATCGTCGTCGAGGTCACGTCCAAACGCAATGCCGACACCGACCGCAAAGCCAAACGCTGGGGCTACGCGCACGGCCCCGTGCCCCTCTACCTGCTCGCCGACCGCTGGGACGAGGAAGGGCCGACCGTCACTCTGTTCTCCGAACCGGAGGGCGGTACGTACCGGACCATCAAGCGGGTCCCCTTCGGGGAGGCCGTCACCGTGCCCGAACCGTTCGGCTTCGAGCTCGACACCTCGGAGTTTCCCACGGACGAATGACCGCTCCTCACCGCACCCAGCGGTAGCGGTGTTCGGGGCGGCCGGTGGAGCCGTAGCGCATCCGCAGCTCGGCGCGGCCGTCGGCGCACAGGTGCTCCAGGTAGCGCCGCGCCGTCACCCGGGCCACGCCGGTGCGCTCGCCGACCTCGGCGGCCGACAGGTCGGACTCGGCGGCGCGCAGCGTGTCGGCCACGAGCTCGGCCGTCGCCGGGGTCAGCCCCTTGGGCAGGGACTGCGGGGAGACCGGGCGCATCAGCCCGAACAGCCGGTCGACGTCGCTCTGGGTGGCCTCCTCGACCCGGGTCAGCCGTCGGCGGGCCGCGGCGTAGCGCTCCAGTTGGTCGCGCAGCGCCGTCAGGGGGAAGGGCTTGAGCAGGTAGTGCACCGCCCCGCCGTGCAGCGCGGCGCGCACCTGCTCGATGTCGCGCACCGCCGTGATGACCAGCACGTCCACCGGGTCCGCCGTGGCCGGGCCGGCCTGCGCGCGCAGCGCGCGCAGCACCGAGATCCCGGAGTCGTCGGGCAGGTAGAGGTCCAGCAGCACCAGGTCGGGCCGGTCCCGTTCGACGCCCGCCAGCGCGGCCGCCGCCGTGTGGGCGACGTCGACCACGGTGAACCCGGTCAGCGACTCCACGAGTTCGCGGTGGTTGTGCGCCACCCGCGCGTCGTCGTCGACGATCAGTACCCGGATCATCGCGCCCCCGCCCCGGCCCCCGCCGCCGTCTCGACGACCGGCAGATAGGCGGTGAACGCGGAGAACTCGGCGGCGTCGGGGGCGTCCGAGCCGTCCGGGCTCTCCACCCACACCTCGCCCCCTCTGCTCTCGCAGGTCTGGCGGACCAGGGCCAGCCCGAGACCGCGCGATCCGCCGTCGCGCGCCACCTTCGTGGTGAAGCCGAACGCGAAGATCTCGGCGGTCATCGCCGGATCGACCCCCGGCCCGGAGTCCACGATTCGCACCTCCACCAGGTCGTGCGGCAGCTCCTCGCCGGCCGGGTGGCGCAGCACCATCAGCTCCACCCAGCCCCGCGGCCCGGCGCCGGCCACCGACTCCAGCGCGTTGTCGGCCAGGTTGCCCACGACCAGCAGCAGGTCCGAGCGCAGTTCGGTCGGCAGCGGCTCGGCGATCCGGGTCAGCGGCGACAGCCGCAGTTCGGCGCCGCGCTCGGCCGCCTGGGCCGACTTCGCCAGCACCAGCGCCGCCAGCGCGGGGTCGCTGATGCGTTCGGCGATGCCGGTACTGGTGCGCGCGTGCGCGGCCGAGAGCCCGTCGAGGTAGGACCGCGCGTCGTCGTAGGCGCCCAGCTCCAGCATGCCGGCAACGGTGTGGATGCGGTTGGCGAACTCGTGGCTCTGCGCGCGCAGCCCCCGCGTGAGGGTGCGGGCGCCGTCGAGCTCGCCGGCCAGCCGGTCCAGCTCGGTACGGTCGCGCAGCGTCACGACCGCGCCGCCGTCCTGGCCGCGCACGCGCACCGGCATCCGGTTGCACACCAGCACCCGCGGGCCGACCAGGACGATCCGGTCGGCGCCCGGGTCGGCGCCGGAGAGGACGTCGTGCAGCCGGGAGTCGAGCCCGAGCTCGTCGAGCCGGTGGCCCTCGCGGTCGCCGGTCAGTTCCAGCATCGCCCGGGCCGGCTCGTTGACCAGCGTGATCCTGCCCTCCGCGTCCAGCGCCAGCACGCCCTCGCGCACGCCGTACAGCAGAGCCTCGCGCCCCTCCAGCAGCGCGGTGATCTCGGCCGGCTCCAGACCGTGCGTCTTGGCCCGGACCCGGCGCGACAGCACGTAGGCCGCGCCGGCGCCCAACACCAGCACGGCCGAGATCGTGCCGAGGATGGCCGGCAGCGCGGTGGCGGCCACGGAGTCGACGTCGGCCTCCAGGATGCCGACCGACACGTAGCCGACGACCCCGCCGGAGCCGTCGAACACGGGGACCTTGGCGCGCACGCTGCGGCCCTCGGTGCCGGTCTGCACGCCGGTCCACTCCTGGCCGCGCGCCGCCGGCCCGGGCGGCGTGGACACCGTCCGCCCGATCAGCGCGTCGTTGACGTGGGAGTGGCGGGTGCCGTCGGTGTCGGCGACGACGATGTACTGGGCGCCCGTCGCGGTGTTGATCCGGTCGGCGATCGGGTCGATCACGGCGGCCGGGTCCTCCAGGGCGAACGCCGCGCGGATGTCGGGCAGGACGGCGACCGACCTGGCGATCGCCAGCACCCGCTCGGTGTACTGCCGGTCGATGTCGCGGTCGTGCTGGGCGATCCACAGCGCGCCGGTGATGCCCAGCGCCGCGGTCAGCAGCAGCACGTGGGCGATGAACAGGTACCCCGTGAGGGACAACCGGTTGCGGGGGTGCGGCGCGGACATGTCGGTACTCCAAGGGCGGACGGGAGCGGGCCGGCCGGGCCCGCCGCGGTCACTGCTCGTCGCCACCATGGTCCCAGCGCCGAGGCACGTCGCCGGGGCGCCGGTCGCGTCGGTGGCCGCTCGGGCCCGGTGTCGGGAGAGGCGTCAGTCGGGTCGGGCCACCTCGCGCCACCACACCGGGCTCGACAGCACCATCGTGCTGGAGGGCCTGCCGTGCTCGGAGAGGGCGTCGATGACCTCCTCGAAGTGCGCCATCGAGCGCACCGCGATCAGCAGCGCGCAGCAGGCGTCGCCGGTGACCCGGTGCAACTGCAGGATCTCCGGCCGGCGCGTGGCGGTCTCGTCGCGCAGCAGGCACAGCGGCCCGTAGCACTGCATCCGCACCAGCGCGGTCACCGGCAGGCCGGCCGCCGCGGGGTCGACGTGGGCGTGGTAGCCGGCGATCACGCCGCGCTCCTCCAGGCGGCGCACGCGTTCGGCGACGGCGGGCGCCGACAGCTTCACGCGGCGCGACAGCTCGTTGTAGGAGAGCCGGCCGTCGGTCTGCAGCTCTTCGAGGATCCGCCAGTCCAGTATGTCGGGCATGGTTATCGAGTATAAACCGATATCGGCGAATCGATTATGGAAAACAGGTCGAAAGCGCCAAAGGGCATGCGATGTGCATTCCGTTTCCGGTGCGGATTCGCCCATGATGGTGCTCCACCGCACGCGGATGGGATGACACCGGACGAGAAGAGGTACACGATGGTCCCCCCGCCGGCCGCGACCCGCGGTCCCGACCGCCGCGCAGCGGCGGCCGAGCGAGCCGACCGCGCCGACCGCAACCACGGGCGGCCCACGCTCTCCTTCGGAGACGACGGCCCCACTCCCTACGTCGACTACGCCGGGATCGACGCGCTGCTCGGCCTGCAGCGGCCGCGCTCCGCTGAGCCCGCCGAGACGGCGTTCATCATCGCCACGCAGGTCATGGAGCTGCTCTTCACGCTCATCAGGCACGAGTGGGAGCAGGCCCGCGACGCGCTGGACGCCGACGACGTGGCCGGCGCGCTCGCCGCGCTGCGGCGCGGCCGCGGCGCCCAGGACGTGCTGGTGGACTCCTGGGAGCTGCTGGCGACGCTCAAGCCCACCGAGTTCAACCGGTTCCGCGACGGCCTGGGCGAATCGTCGGGGTTCCAGTCCTACACCTACAGGCACCTGGAGTTCCTGCTCGGCAACAAGTCCGCGGCCATGGTCCGCCCGCATCGGGCCATGCCCGATGTGCGGGCCGGACTGGAGCGGTCGCTGGGCGAGCCGAGCCTCTACGACGCGGCGCTGCGGCTGCTGCACCGGCGCGGCCTGCCGGTGCCCGAGGAGCGGGCCGAGCGGGACTGGAGCCGCCCCTACGAGCCGCACCCCGGCGTCGAGCGGGCCTGGGCCGAGGTCTACGCCGACGACCGGCCCGGCAACGAGCTGCTGGACCTCGCCGAGGCGCTGCTGGACACCGCCGAGCACGTCACCCGCTGGCGGCAGCGCCACCTCACGGCGGTCAAGCGCGCGATGGGCGCCAAACCGGGCACGGGCGGATCCAGCGGGCTGGAGTGGCTGAGCCGCGCGGCCCTCTCCGACGTCTTCCCCGAACTGTGGTCCCTGCGCACCGCCGTCTAGTGTGCCGAGTCGTCGATTCGACGTGTGTTTCGGTGGGGGAGGGCGCTCACCGAGCCCCGACTGCTGCGTTCGTGGGGCGAGGCGGGAATTCCAGGGCTCGGACCTGCTGTGCCGCCGGCGCTACGCGCACTGCGACGGCCAACCCCTTGTGCGGACCCGATCGTCAAAAATCAGTCAGATCATCAGGACCGCAGCGGTGAGTGGTGAGGCGGCCTTGCCGCCGTCCCCGGTTCCATTCGATGATCTGAGTGCCCTGCCCCTGCGAACAGGATTCACCGAATCAGCGACCCACGACACCAGCGTCTCAAGGACGACCCGGTGCCCACTTCTGGAAAAGGAACGCGAGCGATGCCGGCGACACCCCTCACCCGCGCTGCGTGCGCCGAACTGGACGCCGCCGATCCGCTGGCCGGATTCCGCGACGAGTTCGCGCTGCCCGAGGGGGTCGTCTACCTCGACGGCAACTCCCTGGGCGCGCTGCCCAAGGCCACGCCGGGGCGGGTCGCCGAGCTGATCGAGAAGGAGTGGGGGCACGGCCTCATCGGGAGCTGGAACGACGCCGGGTGGTGGGACAAGCCGCGCACGCTGGGCGCGAAGCTGGCCCCGCTGGTGGGCGCCGCACCGCACGAGGTCGTGGTCGGCGACGGGACGTCGGCCAACCTGTTCAAGACCCTGGTCGCGGCCCTGCGGCTGAACCCGGACCGGCGGATGGTGGTGGGGGAGGCCGGGAACTTCTCCACCGACCTCTACATCACCCAGGGCGTCGTGGAGCTGTTCGAGGGCGCCGGGCAGCGGCTCGTCGACCCCGACGACACCGACGGGCTGGAGGCCGCGCTCGCGCCCGGCGACGCGGCCGTCGTCCTGCTCAGCCACGTCGACTACCGCACCGGGGCGCTGCGCGACATGGCCGCCGTCACCGAGCTGGCGCACCGGCACGGCGCGCTGGTGGTCTGGGACCTGTGCCACAGCGTCGGCGCGCTGCCGATCGAACTGTCCGGCTGCGGCGCGGACTTCGCGGTCGGCTGCACCTACAAGTACCTCAACGCCGGGCCGGGGGCTCCGGCCTTCACCTACGCGGCCGAGCGCCACCACGCCACCGCACGCCAGCCGCTCACCGGCTGGCACGGCCACGCCCGTCCCTTCGACTTCACCGGGGACTACGAGCCGGCCCAGGGAGCCGACCGGTTCCTGAGCGGATCGCAGCCGCTGATCGCCGCCGCGGCGCTGGAGGCGAGCCTGGAGCTGTGGGGCCGCGCCGACCTGAAGCTGGTGCGCGAGAAGAGCCTGGCGCTCACCGACCTGTTCATCGAGCTGACCGCCCCGGCGGGGCTGGAACTGGTCACCCCGAGGGAGGCCGGGCGGCGCGGCAGCCAGGTGTCGCTGCGCCACCCCGACGGCTACGCGATGGTGCAGGCGCTGATCGCCCGCGGCGTCATCGGCGACTTCCGCGCGCCCGACGTCCTGCGGTTCGGGTTCACACCCCTGTACCTGCGCCACGTGGACGTCCACGACGCCGCGACGGCGCTGACCGAGATCGTGCGCACGGGGGAGTGGCGCGACCCGCGGTTCGCCGAGCGGGCCCGGGTGACCTGATCCCGGGCCCGCCCGGCGGAGCCGCGCAGGGGGCTCCTAGCCTTCGGAGCGCTTCTTGCTGCGGACCCGGATCCGCTTGGGCCCGGCGGCCTCGGCGGCGCCGCGGACCGTGATCTCGAGCAGCCCCTCGTCGAAGTTTGCCTCGACGTCCTCCTCGCCGGTTCCCTCGGGCAGGATGATCTCCCGCCGGAAGGCGCCCCAGAAGCGCTCGCTGGCGTAGTAGACGATGCCCTCGTCGTCGCGCCGGCGCTCCCCGGAGATCGTCAGGGTGCCGTGGGAGAACGTCACGTCCACGTCGTCGGACCCCACCCCCGGGAGCTCACTGCGGACCACCAGGTCCGTCCCCCGCGCGAAGATGTCGGTGGTCGGGCTCCAGGCGTCGGCGAACCCGCGCGGCTGCGTCTGGGTGGCGCTGTCCATGCTGGACATGTGGTCGGAGATGCGGTTCATCTCGCTCATCATGTCCATGACGCCGTGGAACGGGTTGCCTCTTTTCCTGCGTGCCGCCATGCTCACTCCCTTCCGCCGGCGCGCGTGCGCCCGCGTGGCCGTACCGTCACTTCCGTCCACCGTCCGTGCCGGGGCGGTTCTCCGCCGAGGACCCGGGGGCCGAGTCGGGGCGGTTGTCCGCCGCGGACACGCCGACCGGACTGCTCTTGTCCTGCACTTCCTCGGCTCCCGTCCCCGTGTCCGTTCCCGGGCGGAAGCCCCCGCGGCCCAACCGGGACACGGTGGTGACGCTGGTGTCGCCGCGCAGCGCCTTGGCCAGCCCGAAGCAGACCAGGATGAGCACGAAGGCGAAGGGCAGGCCGACGGTGATGGAGGCGGCCTGCAGCGCGTCGAGCGCCGCCGCGCCGCCGATGACCAGCAGCACCATCGTGACCAGGCCCTCGGTCACGGCCCAGAAGAAGCGCTGCAGCTTGATCGGGTGCGGGTCGCCGCCGTTGGTCAGCATGTCGACCACCAGCGATCCGGAGTCGGAGGAGGTCGCGAAGAACAGCACGACCACCACGATGGTCAGGACCGAGGCGAGGGTGTAGAGGATTCCCGCGATCGGCAGCTCCTGCAGCAGCAGGTAGACCGCCTGCTCGGCCGGCGCCTCCGCGATGCCGGCGCCGCGGAACAGGTCGTAGAAGATCCCCGAGCCGCCGAACACGCTGAACCACACGATGGAGGCCCCGACGGGCGCGAACAGCGTCCCGACGATGAACTGGCGGATGGTGCGGCCGTAGGAGATGCGCGCGATGAACATCCCGACGAACGGGGACCAGGAGATCCACCAGCCCCAGTAGAACAGCGTCCAGCCCGCCTGCCAGCTCGCCGCGTCCGGCTGGGTGTTGGGGTTGTAGACGGTGAGGCTGGTGCCGACGAGGTTCTGCAGGTAGTAGCCGGTGAAGTCGGCCAGACCGGTCAGGATGAACAGCTTCGGCCCGACGGCGAAGACGAACACCATCAGGGTCACGGCCAGCCAGAGGTTGATGACCGAGAGCCGGCGGATCCCCTTGTCGATGCCCAGCATCACACTCGCGACCGCGACGGCGGTGATGAGCGCGACGATCAGGATCTGGGTCCAGGTCACGTTGGGGATCCCGAACAGCGTCTCCAGGCCGGCGCCGATCTGCTGGGTGCCGATGCCCAGCGAGGTCGCCAGGCCGAACAGGGTGCCGAAGACCGCGAGGACGTCCACGATGTGCCCGGGCCAGCCGTAGATGCGGTTGCCGATCAGCGGGTACAGCGCCGAGGCCGGGCGCATGGGCAGGCCCTTGCGGAAGCAGAAGTAGCCCAGCGCCAGGCCGAGGACGATGTAGATGGCCCACGGGTGCAGGCCCCAGTGGAACAGGGTGAAGTTCATGCCCTGGTCGGCCAGTGCCTGATTGGACAGGCCCTCCGTGCCCTCGGGCAGGTTGGCCGCGTGGTAGGTCGGCTCGTTCACGCCGTAGAAGACCAGGCCGATGCCCATGCCGGCGGTGAACAGCATGGCGAACCACGCCGTGGTGCCGAACTCCGGCCGGGAGCTGTCCGGGCCCAGCCGGATGCTGCCGTAGCGGCTCAGCATGATCCACAGCACGAAGACGAGGAAGCCCGTCGCCGCGAAGATGTAGAACCAGCCCAGGTAGGTCGCGATGAAATCGAGGGCGGCGAAGGCTCCGGTGCTGACGGCGTCGGTGAAGAGCACACCGGCAAACAGGAAAACGACGATGACGGTCGCCGATATGAAGAAGACCGGTGGATTCGTGTGCTCCGAGATGTAGGCCCTTAAGCGGTTGATGACGCCTCCTCCCCGCCCCCGGCGGCATGGGGACGGACGGCGCCCGCGCCGTTCGCGAGAGCGAGGCAGGCTCTCGGTGGCCGTCGCGGACGAGGTGCGAAAGGTCCCTGCCGCGGGAGCTCGTACGGTTCCGGATTCGGATTGAGCTCTATGTTTCGCTATTCGGAACGAAATCTTAGAACGCTTCGCCCTTGATATGGGGATTTCCGGAAACTGGTTACCGGATATTGACCGGGGTGAGTGTCGATGGTGATTCCTCCTGTCCTCAGAGTGATCCGGACCACTCAGCGCCCCCGGGCGCGGTGCGCCGCGACGTTGACGCGGTTGGCGCAGGCCACGCTACAGAACCTGCGGCGGCCGCCGCGTGAGGTGTCGACGTAGACGGTGGCGCAGCCGGTGCGCGCGCAGCGGCCCAGCCGGTGCCCGCCCGCGCCGCAGATCGCGACGGCCAGCCCGCCCGCGGTGGCGGCGCGGACCCGCTCCACCGGGTCGCTGGTGTCGCTGACGTAGTGCAGGTGCGGCGCGCGACCGTCGTGCATGGACACCTGGACGCAGGTCGCGGCGTCGTTCAGCAGGGCGTTGACGGTCTCGATCTGGCGCTCCGGCGCGGTCTCGCCGAAGACCGGGCGCAGCCGCGCGGTCCAGGCGACGAGCCGCTCCGCCTGCTCGGCGTCCACCCGATGGTTCTTCATCTCGTTCTTGAACAGGACGGCGCTCAGCGCGGCCGGGGCGTGGTCCGTCGCGTTGACGAGATCGGCGGCCAGGAACGCCCCGGTGCCGCCGTAAGTGTTGAATTGCACAAGGCCATTACATCAGGCTGGTGGGCATGAGCGTCGAGCACTGTGGCACGTGCGGTGCCTGTGGCCGGGAGGCCGTCGAGGCCGAGGTCGAGTCCTCCCATTACACCTCCGAGGGGATCGTGCGCTACCGCCGATGCGGCTGCGGGCGGCGCTGGGTGGACCTGGCCCGCTTCAGCGCCGTCACGGGCACCGGCGACCTGCCGTGGAGCGGCCCGAACTAGTGTGCCGAGTCATTGATCCGATGTGTATCTCAGTGGAGGTGGGACACCCGGATCATCGGATGATCATGGGAAGAGTGGTAAGGCTGCCGTCAGCGCGCCGGCGGCGCGGAAGGGCACGCCGCACGATCCGTGCCGGGCGCCCGCCACAGGCGACCGGGGAACTGCACGGCGGTGATCCCGCGACCTTTCGCGTCGCCGGACGCTTCGCGCCTGACAACGGTCCACCAGGTCGCCAGTGGCTCAGCAGGGCCTGAAGACAACACCGATCCGCTCCCATCAGCGATCTGGTGCCGATCCCGTTCCTGCGGGCCCTGGGCCAGGGGGGTTCGGCGCCCGCCGGGTCGGGACCGCCACGGCCTCCCGGTGCTACGTGTCCGGATGCGCACGCTCCGTGATTTTACCCGGGTCGTTTCCGGTTTTACCTTTTCGTGGGTTAGAGTCCGTCGTGATCGGTTCGTGACTTTCCCTGATGGGACGGGTCGGAACCGGTGCCGGGCCCCGGACGCGGCCGAAGCGCTCCGGGAGCACGAGACCCCGGAACGCGCGGTGCCGCGCGCCCTCGCGCCGCACCACCCCTCATCGGTTCGGCCGATGCCCCCACGGGTGACCGCGCCGCACGCCCCGGGCCGACCGGCCGCGGCGTGCCCCCGACGGCAGCGGACGGGACACGGTCCCGCCCGGCGGCCCTGCCGCGGTCTCGGCTCGGCCCCCGCTCTCGACCCCCCTTCTTCCATGAACCCACAGACCGGTCCCGGCGACACCGCCGACGACGTCCTGCTGCACGGCGAGGCCAAGGCGTCCTACTTCTGGGACGACGGCTCCGGAATCAACGGCGACACCGGGGCCCCCGCGTCGGGCGAGCCCATGCAGAAGGGGCTGTTCGCCAGCCCCAGCTGGCCGCTGGGGACCGAGGGATACATCGAGTACGACGGCAAGAAGGCCGAGTTCTTCATCGGCGACCGGGGGCCCGGAGCCCCCTCCGAGGACTGCGACGTCATGCTCGACCTCGACGGCAAGACCTTCGCCGAGCTGACCGGCGGCTCCTGGGACGGATCCGGCTACCGGGTCGAGGGCTTCGGCGCCGGCCACATCGAGGTCAGCTACCACATCACCGAGTGGGGGGACGGCGCCGGCGAGCCGGGCGCCCCGCACCCGTTCAGCGACCCCTCGAACCCGTGCGACGCCGAGGTTCCCGCCGACTCCGCCGACTCCGCCGACTCGGAGGGCGCCGAGGGCTCAGGGGAGCCCGGGAGCGACGGCGCGCAGCAGACCGGCGAGGGGAGCCCGTCGCCGGAGCAGGCGGTGCCGGAGAGCGGGGAGGACTCGGCGGGGTCCGAGCAGGTCCACCCGGCGCTGGATCTCATGGCCAACGAGTCGCCCGCGCTGTCCGGCGCGGTGCTGGTCGCCCTCATCGCCGCGCTCACGGTGGTGGTCCTGGCGGTGCGGCGCCGGTTCGCCCCGGCTCTGACCGCGGGCCGGCACCGCAAGCCGTCCTTCCTGTCGCGGGTCGGATCCCGGCGCTACTAGAGGTCGCCGAGCAGCAGCTCCGGGCGTTCCACGCAGTCGGCCACGAAGCGCAGGAAGCCCCCGGCCTCCTCGCCGTCGCAGACGCGGTGGTCGAAGGCCAGCGTCAATTCGGTGACCGGGCGCACCGCGAGCTCGTCGCCGACCACCCACGGGCGTTTGACGACGCGGCCCATGCCGAGGATCGCCGCCTCCGGGTGGTTGATGATCGCGGCCGACCCGTCGACCCCGAACACGCCGTAGTTGTTGACCGTGAAGGTGCCGCCGGTGAGCTGCGCCGGGGTCAGCCCGCCCGCGCGCGCCGACGCGGTCGCCTCGCCCAGCGCCGCGGACAGCTCCCGCGTGCTCATCCGGTGGGCGTCGCGCACCACCGGTACCACGAGGCCGCGCGGCGTCTGGGCGGCGAAGCCGAGGTCCACGTGGGCGAACCGCACCAGCTCGCCGCGCTCGGCGTCGACCTGGGAGTTCAGCGAGGGGAAGCGCCGCAGGCCCAGCACGCAGAACTTCGCGAGCAGCGCGAGCAGGCTCACCGGCCGGTCCGGATCGGCCTCGTTGAGCGACGAGCGCAGCGCCAGCAGGCCGGTGGCGTCGGCGTCGACCCACACCGTGGCCTCGGGGATCTCCCGTCGGGAGCGGGACAGCCGCTCGGCCATCGCGCGCCGGGCCCCGCGCATCGGGACGCGCTCGGCCTCGCCGCGCCCGGCCGCCGCCGGCTCCGGCCGGGCCCGGGCGGCCTCCCGCTGCCGGGAGAGCGCCGCGACCACGTCGCGGCGCAGCACCAGCCCTCCGCCGCCGGTCCCGGACAGCGCGTCGACGTCGACGCCGTGTTCGCGGGCCATGCGCCGGACGAGCGGGGACACCACCGGGGTGCGGCCGCTCGCCGGCCGCACCGGGGCGGCGGGGAACGGAGCCCTGGACGCCGTTGTCCGGGGCCCGTCCGCCGCGAGGGCGCGTCCGCCGCGCCGCCGGCGCGGCGTGCCCTCGCCCGTGCCGTAGCCCACGAGGACCGCGCCGGAGCCGGATTCGCCGGCGGTGGCGCCGTTGCCCCCGCCGTTGTGCTCCGCCGGGTCGGCCGCGCGGGCCTCCGGCACGACGACGCCGGGTTCGGTGAAACCGCCGCCCTCCGGCGCCGTGGTGTCGATGCCGATCAGCGGCGCGCCGACGGCGACGGTCTCACCGGGCGCACCGTGCAGGGCCGTGACGACGCCGCCATAGGGGCAGGGCACCTCGACCGCGGCCTTCGCGGTCTCGACCTCGGCCACCGGCTGGTCCACGGCCACGGTGTCGCCCACCTCGACCAGCCAGTGCAGGATCTCGGCCTCGGTGAGGCCCTCGCCGAGGTCGGGCAGTGCGAAGTGCCGGACCGCCGTTCGGGCGTCTCGCGGAGCGCTCATCAGCTCACCCCCGTCCCCATGCGGTAGCGGGCGATCGGCGCGAACGTCTCGCCGGGGTGCTCGGCGCCGACCGGCGCGGCGCCCTCCGGATCCCGCTGGTCCGGCGACACCCATTCGGACTCCCACTGCAGGCGCCCGATCGCGTCGAGGATGCGGTCCACGCCGGGCAGGTGGTGCCGCTCCAGCTTGGGCGGCGGGTAGGGGATGTCGAACCCGCCCACGCGCAGCACCGGCGCCTCCAGGTAGTGGAAGCAGCGCTCGGTGACGCGCGCCGCGACCTCGGCGCCGTAGCCGCCGAACGTGGCCGCCTCGTGCACGACCAGGGCGCGCCCGGTCCGGCGCACCGATGCGGTGACGGTCGCGTCGTCGAACGGCGCGAGGCTGCGCAGGTCGACCACCTCGACGCCGATGCCGTTCTCCTCGGCGGCGTCGGCGGTCTCCAGCGCGGTGGCGACCATCGGGCCGTAGGCGATCAGGGTGACGTCGGAGCCCGAGCGGCGCACGACGGCGCGGTCCATGGGCTCGGTGCGCACGGGGAGGTCGAGTCCGGCCTTGGTCCAGTAGCGGCGCTTGGGTTCGAGGAAGACCACCGGGTCGGGGGACTCGATGGCCTCGCGCAGCATCGAGTAGGCGTCGGCCGGGGTCGCGGGCGTGACCACCCGCAGGCCCGGGGTGTGCGCGTAGTAGGCCTCGGATGAGTCGCTGTGGTGCTCGACGCCGCCGATGCCGCCGCCGTAGGGGATGCGGATGACGATCGGCAGCCCCACCTGGCCGCGGGTGCGGTTGCGCATCTTCGCCACGTGCGAGACGACCTGCTCGAAGGCCGGGTAGCCGAAGGCGTCGAACTGCATCTCCACGACCGGCCGCTGCCCGTACATGGCCATGCCGATGGCGGTGCCCACGATGCCGGACTCGGCGAGCGGGGAGTCGAAGCAGCGCTGCTCGCCGAACTCGGCCGTCAGGCCGTCGGTGATCCGGAAGACCCCGCCGAGCGGGCCGACGTCCTCGCCGTAGACGACGACGTCGGGATCGGCCATGAGGGAGTCGCGCAGCGCGCGGTTGAGCGCCTGCGCCATGGTGACATCGGCCATCGGCTACGCCTCCCGCAGTTCGTCGTGCAGCGCCTGACGCTGTTCGGCCAGCGACGCCGGGAGTGTGGCGAAGACGTGGGCGAACAGGTCGTCGGGGTCGAGCGCGTCCTCGCCGGACAGCCGCTCGCGTACGTCGGAGGCCAGCCGCTCGGCCTCGGCGCCGATCCGGTCCATCTCGGCGTCGTCGAGCCGGCCCTCGGCGCGCAGCAGCGCCTCCAGGCGGGTGACGGGGTCGCGCTCCTTCCAGTGCGCGACCTCGGAGTCGTCGCGGTAGCGCTGCGGGGCGTCGGCGTTGGTGTGCGGGTCGAGCCGGTAGGTCTGCGCCTCGATGATGGCGGGCCCGCCGCCGGCGCGCGCCTCGGCCAGCGCGTGGGAGACGACGGCGTGCACGGCCGCGGCGTCGTTGCCGTCGACGTGGTGGCCGCGCATGCCGTAGCCGATGGCCTTGTGCGCCAGCGTGGGGGCCTTCGACTGCTTGTGGACGGGGACGCTGATGGCCCAGCGGTTGTTCTGGATCAGGAAGACCACCGGGGTGTTCCAGACGGCGGCGAAGTTGTAGGCCTCGTGGGCGTCGCCCTCGCTGGTGGCGCCGTCGCCCATGAGGACGAGCGCCGCGACGTCCTCGCCCTTGCGCCGGGCGGCGTAGGTGAGGCCGACGGCGTGGGAGGCGTTGGTGGCCAGCGGGGTGCACTGCGGCGCGCAGCGGTACCGGTTGGAGTCGTAGCCGCTGTGCCAGTTGCCGCGCAGCAGGGTGAGCACCTGGACCGGGTCGACGCCGCGGCTGACCAGCGCGACGCTGTCGCGGTAGGTGGGAAACAGCCAGTCGTGCTCCGCCAGAGCCAGCGCGCCCCCGACCTGGCAGGCCTCTTGGCCGTAGGAGGAGGGATAGACCGCGAGCCGCCCCTGGCGGGTGAGCGCGCCGGCCTGGCGGTCGAAGCGCCGACCGATGACCATGCCCCGCAGCAGCGACAGCAGCGTGCCGCCGTCGGGGACGGGGAAGGCCGGGTCGCTGACGCGGTGACCGTGCCGGTCCACGAGGCGTATCGGCTCCGTGGACGGGAGTGTCGGCGGAGCCGACGCGGACCGGTCGTCGATGCGGATGCGCTTCATGTCTTGAATATGAGCAGAATCACCCCATAGTGTCCATGTCTCGGGGGCAAGCGTGGACAGATGGCTCGTATCGCGGTGCTGAGACGCAGTTCGTCCGAGATGTCCAGCATTTGGACGCTGTGAGGTGAGACACATGGCCGTCGATCTTGACCCGGTGGACCGGCGCATCATCGACCTGCTGCGGGCCGACGGCCGGATGTCGATCCGCGCCGTCGCCGACCGCGCCCACATCTCCCGCGCCAACGCCTACGCCCGCCTGGACCGGCTCCGCAGCGAGGGCGTGATCACGGGGTTCACCGCCGTGGTCGACCCGGAGAAGTGCGGCACGGGCCTGGCTGCCTACGTCTCGGTGCGCATCGAGCAGCATTCCTGGGAACGCTTCCGCGACTACCTGCGCGACATCCCCGAGGTCGATCACGCGGCCCTGGTCTCGGGCGATGTGGACCTCCTCCTGCTGGTCCGCGTGGCCGACGCCGCGGCCCTGCGCACCTTCGTCCTGGAGCGGCTGCAGCGGATCCCCGAGGTGCGCTCCACCCAGACGATGTTCATCCTCGACGAGCCCCACCTGCGCGGCCCGCAGTGATCCCGCGGCGCCTCCCCGCACCGGCCCGGGCCCGCCCGGGCCGCGTGAAACGACCGCTCGCGGCGGTGCGGCACGTAGCATCCGGGGCAGGGGGAAAACCGGACCCGGAGCCCGAGGAAGCGAGGAGGACGCACCCATGCCCGCACGCCACGGCGGCAGGGAACACCGGTACGGGGGACGCCCGGACCGGGGACCGCGGCGCGAGCAGCCCGAGATCCGCGGTCGGCGCGACGACCGGCGGCTCGCGGAGGAACTGCGGCGCATGGACGGCGCGTCCTACGGACGCTACAAGTCGCTGTCGGGGGAGTGGGACTTCGGCGACTTCACGCTGACGGTCGAGCGGGTGCAGGCCGACCCCTTCGCCCCGCCCTCGCGGATCGGGGTGCGGATCCCGGCCGACGTCGCCGGGCTGCCCGGCGACGCCTGGCGCTCACCGGTGCGCCGCCGCGCGACGGCCGACCACCTCGTCCGCCGCGCCCACCGGGTGCTCAAGGGCGCGCGGCTGCGCATCGACGCCGGCGGACAGGAGGTCCTGGACCGCGCGGCCTGCCAGATCCACGAGGGCGAGGTGCGGCTGCGCCTGGGGATCGAGCTGCCCGGGCACGGCCGGCGCATCGACGCCCGTACCGCCGAGCGGGAGCTGTGCGAGCGGCTGCCGGACGCGGTCGACGCCCTGATGTGGGACGCGCTGGACACCGAGGCCGCGACGGCGTTCGCCGACACCGTCGAGGACGCGGTCGCGCTGCGTGAGCAACTGCCCGACCTCGGTCTCGTGGCCTTCGTGGCCGACGGGTCGGTGCTGCCCCGCCGCAGCGGCGTCAGCGATCTGCCGATGACCGGTGCCGCCGTGCCGTTCGCCTCGCCCGAAAGCCTCCGGGTCACCGTGAAGCTGCCGCATCGGGGCGAGGTCAGCGGGCTGGGCGTCCCCGAGGGCATCACGCTGATCGTCGGCGGCGGCTTCCACGGCAAGTCCACGCTGCTGCACGCGCTGGAGCGCGGGGTCTACGACCACGTGCCCGGCGACGGCAGGGAGTGCGTCGTCACCCGCGCCGACGCGGTGAAGATCCGCGCGGAGGAGGGACGGCGGGTCGAGCGCACCGACGTCGGCGCGTTCGTGCGCAACCTGCCCACCGGCGCCGACACCGGCGACTTCTCCACCGAGAACGCGTCGGGCTCCACCTCGCAGGCGGCCAACATCGCCGAGGCGCTGGAGGCCGGATCGGCCGCGCTCCTGGTCGACGAGGACACCACGGCCACCAACCTGATGATCCGCGACGCGCGCATGCAGGCGCTGGTGCACGGCGACCGCGAACCGCTGACACCGTTCGTGGACCTGGTCCGCCCGCTGCACCGCGAGCATGCGGTGTCGACGGTGCTGGTGATGGGCGGCAGTGGCGACTACTTCGACGTCGCCGACCACGTCATCATGCTCGACGGCTACCGGCCCTACGACGTCACCGAGCGAGCGCGCGCGCTCGCCGCCGACCGGATCGACGCCGACTTCGGCGTTCCGGCGCAGCGGGTCGTCGACCCCCGCTCGGTCGACGCCACCGCGCGCGGCCGCGCCAGGATCAAGCGCAGGGACATGGACGTGCTGACGTTCGGGGAGAGCGACATCGACGTCCGCAACCTCGCCCAACTGGTGGACCCGAGCCAGGTCATCGGCGTCGGCCTGGCCCTGCGCACCCTCGCCGAGGAGGGCCTGCTCGACGGGCGGCGCACCCTGGCCGAGTCGCTCGACGAACTCGACGCCCGCCTCGGCTCGGCCGGCGTCACCGCGCTGGGCCGCGGATACGCGGGCGACTACGCCCTGCCCCGCCGGTACGAGATCGCGGCGTCGCTCAACCGCCTGCGCACCCTGCGCGTGCGCGAGTTGCGCCGGAGCCAGTGTGCCGAGTCGTTGTTTCGGTGAATCGTGTTGTGCCGGGGGAGGGCTGGGACTGTCTCCAGGTCCTGCCGAGCCCGTGCGGGCCTGGTGGGGCTGTTGTCAGCGCGCCGGCGCTGACGGCAGCCTTCCCGGGTCATGCGGTGGCGAACGGGAGGGCTGCGGCCACAGCCTTCCAACTCCCATCAGCGATCTGGGGCTCTTCCGCCGGGCACCGGGGAAGGGCGGGTATGTCCGTCCGGGTCGCTATCCTGAAAAGTGATCCGGTGGGTGGTGTGCCGCGCCGCAGGTCCGGACGGCGCAGACCCTCTCCCGTCCGACGGCACGCGCCCCTCCCCGAACGCGCGGTGTGAGAATGGAGACCTGTCCAGGTGCGAGATCCCGCTGATCTCTACGAGCTTCGTCCCGACCCTCCCGAGCTCGCCGAACCGGTCCTGCTGATCGGTCTCGACGGGTTCGTGGACGCCGGCGCGGCCGGCCGCCAGGCGGTGGGGGACCTCTTCGAGAGCTTCGAGGCCCGCGAGGTCGCGGCCTTCGACATCGACGCGCTCCTGGACTACCGCTCCCGTCGGCCGGTCATGACGTTCGTCGAGAACGCCTGGACCGACTACACCGACCCCAAACTCGCGCTCTACCTGCTGCACGACGCGGAGGGCACTCCGTTCCTGCTGCTCAACGGCTTGGAGCCGGACCGGGAGTGGGAGGCGTTCGCCGCGGCGGTGCGCCAGCTCATCGACCGCTTCTCGGTGGGTCTCACGGTCGGCTTCCACGGCGTCCCCATGGCGGTGCCGCACACCCGGCCGGTCACCGTCACCGCGCACGCCACCCGCCCCGACCTCGTCGCCGCGCACACGCCGTGGATCGACCGCGTCCAGGTGCCGGGCAGCGCGGCCTCGCTGCTGGAGTACCGGCTGGGCCAGGCCGGGCACGACTTCATCGGCTACGCCGTGCACGTGCCGAGCTACCTCGCCCAGTCGGAGTACCCGCGGGCGGCGATCGCCGTGCTGGAGTACGTCTCGGGGGCCACCGGGCTGGCGCTGCCCACCGACCGGCTCGCCGAGGAGGCGGAGGGCACCGACACCGAGATCGAACAGCAGGTGGCGGCCTCCGAGGAGGTCCAGCGCGTGGTGCACAACCTGGAGCAGCAGTACGACGACTTCATCTCGTCGCGGGAGGCCGGCGACGGCCTCGCCGACACCGAATCGCTGCTGACCGGGGACGAGTCGGCGCTGCCCACCGCCGACGAGCTCGGCGCGGAACTCGAACGCTACCTCGCCGAACGCGACCGCGGCACAGAAGGATAACGACGCACGTGCTCTACCAGCTGCTCTTCCATGCCGTCCTGCGGCGCACCGACCCCGAGCGGATCCACCGCCTGAGCTTCGCCGCGCTGCGCGGCGTCAGCGCGGTGCCCGGCGCGGCCGGGGCGATGCGCGCGGTGCTCGGCCCGCGCGAACCGGAGCTGCGGACCACCGCGCTCGGCCGCGAGTTCGGCGGTCCGCTGGGCCTGGCCGCGGGCTTCGACAAGAACGCCGAAGGGGCCGCGGGGCTCGCCGCGCTCGGCTTCAGCCACGTCGAGATCGGCACCGTCACCGCCCGGCCCCAGCCGGGCAACCCGAAGCCGAGGCTGTTCCGGCTGCCGCCCGACCGCGCCATCGTCAACCGGATGGGGTTCAACAACGACGGCTCGGCCGCGGTGGCGGAGCGGCTGCGCGAACAGCGGGCGCGGCACCGGCGCCGGCTCATCATCGGCGCCAACATCGGCAAGACCAAGGTCGTGCCGGAGTCGGAGGCCGTGCAGGACTACGTCACCAGTGCCCGCCGCTTCGCCGACGTCGCCGACTACATCGCGGTGAACGTCAGTTCGCCCAACACGCCGGGGCTGCGCGACCTGCAGGCGGTGCAGCACCTGCGCCCGCTGCTCGCGGCCGTGCGCCGGACGCTGGACGAGGCCGGGCGTCCGGAGCTGCCGCTCCTGGTGAAGATCGCCCCGGACCTCGCCGACACCGACGTCGACGCGGTCGCCGACCTCGCACTCGAACTGGGGCTGCACGGCATCATCGCCACCAACACCACGGTCTCGCGCGCCGGGCTGGCCACGGGGCCGGAGCAGGTCGAGGCGGCCGGGGCCGGCGGCCTGTCGGGGGCGCCGCTGAAGCGCCGCTCGCTGGAGGTCCTCAAGCGGCTGCGCGCCCGTGTGGGCGACCGTCTGCTGCTGATCGCCGTGGGCGGCGTCGAGACCCCGCAGGACGCCTGGGAGCGGATCCGCGCCGGCGCCACCCTGGTCCAGGGCTACACCGGCCTCGTCTACGGCGGGCCGCTCTGGCCGCGCCGCATCCACAAGGGCCTGGCCCGGCTGGTGCGCGAGGCGGGCTACGCCACGATCGCCGAGGCCGTGGGGACCGACACCGACGCCGCGGTCCCCAAAGGGGCCTGAAGCCCCTCCGGGGACAGCGGGGTTGGAGCGTTGACGGGAGTGGGGGCTGTGGTCGCAGTCCTTTCGTTCACCACCGCATGACGTGGGAAGGCTGCCGCCGGCGCGTCGCCGGACGCTGCGCGCCTGACGACAGCCTCACCAGGCCCGCAGAACCACGGCAGGGCCTGGAGACAGTCCCCGCCCTCTCCCATCAGCGGTCTAGTGCGCCGCCAGGGGGCGGGCGCTGTCGAGTTCGGCGCCCAGCAGCGGGCCGGCCAGGTGCTCGGGGCGCATCCGGACGCCGGTCACCCGTTCGGCCAGCGCCAGCGTCGCGGCCCCCGGGTCGGGTCCGCCGGGGCCGGGGGTCAGCCCCACCGCCGCCATCTCCTCCAGCAGCGCGTCGGGCCGGACACCGCGGCGCCGGTCCGGTCGGCGCGCGTCGAAGAACGTCTGCAGCACGCCGTCGATCACCCAGCGGAACTCGTAGCGGTGCTCCATCACCACGCGCACCGACACCAGTTCGGTCCCGGCGGACAGCGCGCGGTACAGCTCCGGACGGGTGGCCCTGCACCCGGTGGGCTCCACGATCACCGACCAGCCGTTCACGCGCAGCGCGTGCGCCGTCATCGGGGGCGCCTCCTCGGCGCACAGGCACGCCTCCAGCGCCTCGGCGATGGGCAGCGAGCGCAGCCTGCGTTCGCTGACGCCGAGCCGCCGCAGCGCCTCGGTCCTGGTCAATCCGCGCACATAGGACAGACAGTATGCCTCGGCGAGGTCCGGCTGGCTCTCCTGCAGCCAGGCGTAGTCGCGGGCAAACGCAGCGGACATCAGCCCGTCCCTTCCGAACTCTTGGGGGTGGTGCCGTGGGCGTCGTTGTCCACTTGGGCGCTGGCGCTCACTCGTCGGGTTCCCGCTGACAGGACGGATAAGCGGGCCGATTCAGGACACCGTGGGATGATTTGGATTGCTCGGATGCGGGTACCGGAGTCGACGCCCGGTCGGGCCGTCACGGGCCGACCGCCCGGCCGATCTCGCTCGCGGCTCTCGCTCACGGCGTCCCACCCTATGCGCGACCAGGGACATTTTCGTACAGGGACCCGCTGGGCCCTTGCTCACGAGGGATCCGGAGACTACTCGGCGGGCTCCTCGGGGTGGCCGTCCATGTAGGACTCGCCCGGATCGGTGTCCCCCAGCAACTGGGAGACGGTCACCATGGTGTAACCCTTCTTCTCCAGCTTCTCCAGGATCGTGGGGACCGCGTCGATCGTCGTGTCGTGGATGTCGTGCATGAGCACGATCGACCCCGGCCGGATGTCCCGCACCGCGCGCTTGGCGACGATGCCGGAGTCGCGGTCCTTCCAGTCGTTGGTGTCGATGCTCCAGATGATCTCGGCGAGCCCCTGCTCCTCCGACACCTGGGAGACGGTGTCGTCGGTCGAGCCGTAGGGCGGGCGCATGAGGCCGACCCGATGGCCGGTCTCGCGCCGGATGAGCGCGTTGACGGTGCTCAGCTCGTCGCCGACCTCACCGGCCGAGAGCGTGGCCAGGTCCGGGTGGTTCACGGTGTGGTTGCCGACCTCGTGGCCCTCGGCGTACTCGCGGCGCAGGGTCTCGGGGTGCTCCCTGACGGGTCCGCCGGTGACGAAGAAGGTGGCCCTGGCATCGTGCTCGGCGAGCGCGTCGAGCAGCTCGGGGGTGCGTTCGCCCGGGCCGTCGTCGAAGGTGAGCGCGACGCACTTGGACTCGGGGTCGGCGCAGTCGACGTCCTCCGCGCCCACCGGCATGACACCGGGGGCCGCGCCCTGCTCGGCGCCGTCCTTGGGCGCCGAGGGCGGCTCGGGGATCTCGAAGTCGGGCGTGACGACGGTGGCCGCCGCCCGCGCGCGCTCGCCGAAGTCCGACAGCAGCGGATCGGCCTCCTCGCTGTCCACCACGGCGAAGACCCGCCCGGCGCCGGCATCGGCGACCTGGCCCTCGTCGAACTCCACCACGAGGTCGCCGTCGGGGTTGAAGCCCATCGAGTCGTAGGTGCGCGCGATCGGCTGGATCGCGGAGAGGTCGACGCCCTCCTCGTCCTTCAACCGCTCCTTCACCAGGCCGTCGAGCTCCTGGAGCTCCTCCTGCCCCGCGAGGAGCTCGGTGGAGAGGGCCGGGTGCTCGTTCGCGGCGTCGTACCAGTACGTGGAGTACCCGGTGCGCGGCCCCTCGGAGTCCTCCTCGTCCTGGGTGAGGCGCACGCCCACGACGTCGTCGCCGGCCGCGGTCAGGCCCCAGGAGATCGAGAGGTTCTTCGCCCCGGGGTTGGCCGCCTTGAAGTCGTCGGCCTCCCGGGCGGTGACCGCCCCCAGACGCTCGTTCAGCGGGTCGGCGTTGGGGACGGTGGGGTAGGCGATGTCGATCGCGACGCCGCCGTCCTCGGAGGACCTCTCCTCGCCGAGGCCGACCACGTGCTCGGGGTCGACGGCCGTGAGCTCCTCGGGCGCGCCGGTCGCCTTGGGGCGCTCCTCGGACCCGCCGCCCGAGGTCTGCTCGGCGTTCCCCTCCTCCGAGCACGCGCCGACCAACAGGACGGCCGCGACCGCGATGGCGGCGGCACCGAAGGCGCGCACGGCGCCGCGACCGCCGCGGACCCGGAGGGCGGCGCTGCCGGTGCTGTTCCTGATGCTGCTTGCCGCGGTGCTTCCGCAGGAGGACGGGTGGGGCTCGGGAGGGTTCTTCAAGGGGACGGCAGTCTTTCGCGTTCGTCAGATCATGAGGGGGCGACCCGTGTTTCGCGGGAGGGGAGCGGGGGGTCCGGCTCCGACCGGTCGGCACAGGTTCGCGGTGGTGTCGATCCGGCCCATCGAACGAGGGTATGACTTCGGCGGGGTGGGCAGGTACGCCCATACCGGTGACAGCACGCGCGGGGCCGGCCCATCAGCCGTTTTTCCGGCGCGGGTGACGAACACCCCAGGCTGCTGTGACGTGGGCCTTCTCCACCGCAGGAGGGGCCGGGTCTCCCGCTGCGCCGCACCGCCGCCGGATCATCGGGGCGCACGACCACATCCGGACAATCGCCGCCGGCCGGCATCGAGGCGCCGCGCCCGCGGACCCCCGGTGCCGGCCGGTGCCTGCGGAAGGGCTCGGCCTATACTGCCGATCGCGGTTGGTTCACGTGGGAGCCGCGGCCCCCACGTGTCGCAAGAGGGAACCCGGTGCGAATCCGGGACTGCCCCGCAGCGGTGAGCGGGAACGACAGCCGTCACGAGCACTGGGCGCCGAACGCGCCCGGGAAGCGACGGCCGGTAGGAGGCGCGGCGAAACGCCGCCGCGCCGCGCCCGCGAGTCCGAAGACCTGCCACCGCCCGCGGACGCAGCGCGCGCCCGCGGTGGTCCGCGGCCCCGAGGGAGGGCCGGGTGACGGCGGGTGCGGCGCGTCCCACGCCCTGCCCGCGCGCCCGCCCCCTCCTCGGCGGCCGGACCTCATGGCTGCTCGACGAGGGGAAGAAAAGCTGATGAGAACCCGTGCCCGCACTTCAGCGGGGGGCGGTGCCCGATGACGACGACCGTTCTGGGCTACCCCCGCATCGGGGCCGACCGAGAGCTCAAGCGCGCCACCGAGTCCTTCTGGGCCGGCGGCATCGACGCGCCGGCCCTGGACGCGGTCGGCGCCCGGCTGCGCCGCACCGTCTGGGAGGCGCTGCGCGACGCCGGGATCGCGCACATCCCGTCCAACACGTTCTCCTACTACGACCACGTCCTGGACACCGCCGTCCTGTTCGACGCGGTCCCACCGAGATTCGCCGGGGTCGCCGCCGGGCGCGACGGCCGCGAGGCCGAACTGGCGCGCTACTTCGCCATGGCCCGGGGCGCCGACGACGTCCCGCCGCTGGAGATGACGAAGTGGTTCGACACCAACTACCACTACCTGGTGCCCGAGCTCTCGCCGGCCACCCGGCCGCGCCTGGCCGGGCGCAAACCGCTCTCGGAGTACTGCCAGGCGCGAGGGCTGGGCATGGAGACCAGGCCGGTGCTGGTCGGCCCGCTCACCTTCCTGCTGCTGGCCAAGCCGGCCGCTGACGCACCGCCGGGGTGGCGGCCCCTGGAGCTCCTGGACGACCTGCTCGCCTGCTACGCCGCCCTGCTCGACGAGCTCGGCGCCGCCGGAGCGGGCTGGGTCCAGCTCGACGAGCCGATCCTGGCCACCGATGCGGGGCGGGCCGCACTGCCCGAACTGGAACGCGCCTACGCCCGGCTCGGCCGCGTCGCCGGACGGCCCCGACTGCTGGTGCAGACCTACTTCGGCTCCATCGGCCCCGACGCCGTCGCCGCGCTCAAGCGCACCGCCGTCGAGGCGATCGGGCTGGACCTGGTCACCGCGCCCGACTCCCTGCGCGACCTCGCCGCCGTCTCCGGCCTGGGTGAGCGGACCCTGGTGGCTGGCGTGGTCGACGGCCGCAACGTCTGGCGCACCGACGTCCCCGCCGCGCTGTCCACGCTGACCTCCCTGCTGGGCCTGGCCGGCGAGGTCGTGGTGAGCACGAGCTGCTCGCTGCTGCACGTGCCGATCGACCTCGACGCGGAGACCGGTCTGGACCCCGCTCTGCGGGAGCGGCTGGCCTTCGCCCGGCAGAAGGCCGATGAGGTGGTGCTGCTCGGGCGCAGGCTCGCGGGCGGGGAGCAGGCGCCCGGCGCCGGAGCGGGGTGGACGCGCGCCGCCGCACCGGTTCCCGCGTCCTTCGTCGACCAGCGGGTGCGCGCCCGTCTGGACGCCTTGGGGGACGCGGCCGAGCGCGTCGACCACGAGCAGCGGTCCGCGGCCCGCGCCGGGTCGGCGGCCTCGGCCGCGCCGCCGCTGCTGCCGACCACCACGATCGGCTCCTTCCCGCAGACCGACGAGGTCAGGGCCGCGCGCGCCGCCCACCGCGCGGGCGGCATCGACCGGACCGAGTACGAGCGGCGCATGCGCGCCGAGATCGACCGGGTGATCGCGCTGCAGGAGGACATCGGCCTGGACGTCCTGGTCCACGGCGAGCCCGAGCGCAACGACATGGTGCAGTACTTCGCCGAGCAGTTGGCGGGTTACGCGAGCACCCGGCACGGGTGGGTGCAGTCCTACGGCTCGCGCTGCGTCCGCCCGCCGATCCTGTTCGGCGACGTCTCCCGGCCCGAACCGATGACCGTGGAGTGGACCACCTACGCGCAGTCCCGCACCGCCAGGCCGGTCAAGGGCATGCTCACCGGGCCGGTCACCATGCTGGCGTGGTCCTTCGTCCGCGACGACCAGCCGCCGGCCGAGACGGCCCGGCAGGTCGCGCTGGCGCTGCGCGACGAGGTCGCCGACCTCGAGCGCGCGGGCATCCGGCACATCCAGGTCGACGAGGCGGCGCTGCGCGAGTCGCTGCCGCTGCGGGAGGAGGACCGCGCCGACTACCTGACCTGGGCCGTCGGCGCGTTCCGGCTGGCCACCTCCGGCGTCGGCACGACCACCTGGATCCACTCGCACATGTGCTACTCGGAGTTCGGCCGAATCGTCGGCGCGATCGACGCGCTCGACGCCGACGTCACCAGCGTCGAGGCGGCCCGGTCGCACATGGAGCTGGTCGAAGACCTCGCCGCCGCCGGGTACCGCAGGGGGATCGGTCCGGGCGTCTACGACATCCACTCGCCGCGGGTGCCCTCGGTGGCGGAGATCGAGGCGTCGCTGCGCGCCGCCCTGCGGGCGGTGCGGTCGGACCGGCTGTGGGTCAACCCCGACTGCGGCCTGAAGACGCGCGGCTACGCCGAGGTGGAACCGGCGCTGCGCAACATGGTCGAGGCGGCCCGCCGGGTCCGCGCCGACCTCGCGGCCGACTAGCCTCGCCGCGCCGTCGGTCGGGTCCGGCCCGGATCCGGCCGACGGCGGGCGCCCCCGTGCGCGGGGCCGGTTCTGTCACACCGGCCTGGTTTACTGGGGCGGTCGGTGCGCGGTGGACACGGGGGAGAGTGCGCGATGATCAAGGCCCTGGTCATGGAGACGCCCATCGGCGCACTCAGCCTCCTGGAGCGCCAGGGGTGCTGCGTGGGCGCCGGCTTCCACGCCGATCCCGCCCGGCTGCACCGCGACCTGCACCCCTCGCTGCGCGAGCCGCTGACGGAGGTGACCGACCTCGGCGCGATCGGCGCGGCGGTGCGCCGCTACTTCGAGGGTGAGATCGACGCCTTCGACGACATCCCCGTCCACCAGCCGTCCACGCCGACGAGGGAGCGGTTGTGGGCGGTCATGCGCGAGGTGCGGGCCGGCGGCACCGTCAGCTACGGCGGCCTGGCCACGGCGGCCGGACTGCCGGCCTCGGCCGCGCGCGTCGCCGGGGGCGCCTGCGCCGGCAACCTGGTGGCGCCCATCGTGCCCTGCCACCGCGTGGTGGCCGCCGGCGGATCGCTGCACCACTACGGCTACGGGCTGCCCCGCAAGGAGTGGCTGCTGCGGCACGAGGGCAGCATCCTCTAGCTCTCCTCTTCGGACTTCTTTCGATCCCGGCCCCTTCGCCCCGTTTTTTCGGTGGCCGCCCGGATCGCCCCAGGTCATCGGGGACGCCTTCTGGTATGCCGAGACGTTATCCGCGCACGCCTTGACAGAAACTGTTCGGAGATGACTGGATATGTCCATTGACAACGTTGTCATGACCTGTGTCACGTCAGGTTGCCGTATCCCGTGACACCCGGTGGACCCGCAGGTCATGGCCGCATGCGGAGAACGGCGTAGTCGTGCCGCGCGAAGGCGCGGCCGCCGGAAGGGAACTGCTATGCGAGCACGCTGGAAGGTGGCCGGAGCGGCCGCCCTCACCGGTGTCCTGGCCGCCACCGGCTGCGGGGGCGGAGGCGGTGACGGCGGCGGCAACACCCAGGTCGAGGTCTTCTCCTGGTGGACCGGAGGCGGCGAGGAGGCCGGCCTCAACGCGCTGATCGAGAAGTTCCAGGAGGACAACCCCGACATCGAGTTCGTCAACGCCGCCGTGGCCGGCGGCTCCGGCACCAACGCCCAGGCCGTCCTGGAGGGGCGGCTGCAGAGCCAGGACCCGCCGGACTCCTTCCAGGGCCACGCGGGCGCCGAGCTGCAGGACTACATCGAGGCCGGCTACCTCCAGCCGCTGGACGACTTCTACGACGAGCACGGGCTGCGCGAGGCCTACCCCGAGCAGCTCATCGACCAGATCAGCTACGACGGCAGCATCTACTCGGTGCCGGTCAACGTGCACCGCTCCAACGTGCTCTGGTACAACCCCTCCGTCCTGGATGAGGCCGGCGTCGACGGCGCCCCGGAGACGCTGGACGAGTTCATCGACGACCTCCGGACGATCGAGGAGGAGACCGACGTCATCCCGCTGGCCGTCGGCGCGCAGTGGACCGTCGACCACCTGCTGGAGAGCGTCCTGCTCGGGGAACTGGGCGTCGAGGCCTACAACGCGCTGTGGGAGCCGGGCGCCGACTGGAGCACCCCCGAGGTCCAGACCGCGCTGGAGAGGTTCGACGAGATCCTGCAGTACTCCCAGGAGGAGTCGGCCTCGGAGGACTGGCAGGAGGCCAGCAAGCGGGTCGTCGACGGCGAGGCCGCGTTCAACATCATGGGCGACTGGGCCGCCGGCTACTTCGTCAACGACCTGGGCATGACCGAGGGCGAGGACTTCGCCTGGGCGCCCTCGCCCGGCACCGACGGCGCCTACATGTGGCTCTCCGACAGCTTCACGCTGCCGGAGGGCGCGCCCAACCAGGAGGCGGCCCTGACGTGGCTGGAGCTGGTCTCCAGCCAGGAGGGCCAGGACATCTTCAACCCGCTCAAGGGCTCCATCCCTGCGCGCACCGACGGCGACCCGGCCCGGTACGCCGACAGCCAGTACCTCACCGAGGCCATGGAGCAGTGGAAGAGCGACGAGCTCGCCGGCTCCTTCTGGCACGGCGTGACGGTGAACAACCGCTGGAAGTCCGACATCGACACCGCGCTCGGCCTCTACCTGCAGGACGGCGACCTCGACACGCTGCAGGGCGCGCTCGACAGCGCGGCCCAGGCGTAAACAGCGGCCCGGTCCCCGGGCGGTCCCGCCGGAAGCGGCGGGGCCGCCCGGGGCGGTGCGGCGCAACGAGAAGGGGGTGGCCGTGCGGCGCGCACGCACCTGGCTGCCGGGGCTGCTGCTGGTGTCCCCGTCGATCATCCTGATCGGGGTCTTCGTCTACGGGATGATCGGTTGGAACTTCCAGCTCGCCCTGAGTGACAAGCACAAACCGATCCAGGACGGCGCCTTCGTCGGCCTGGCCAACTTCATCGACCTGTGGAGCGAGCCGCGCTGGACCAACGCGGTCGGCAACGCGATCGTCTTCACGGTCGTCTTCGTCGGCGGCGCCCTCGTCCTGGGCTGGCTGCTCGGCCTGCTCCTGGACAAGGGCATCAAGGGCGAGGCCGCGCTGCGGACGATCTACCTGGCGCCCATGGCGGTCTCCTTCATCGCCACCGGCCTGGTGTGGCGCTGGCTGATGAACCCGGCACCGGCCGAGCGCGCCACCGGCCTGAACGCGCTGTTCGCCAACCTCGGCCTGGACTCCCTGGTCAACGACTGGTGGACCAGTCCGGACTTCGGCATGGCCGCGATGGGCCTCCCGGCGATCTGGCAGCTGTCCGGCTACATCATGGCGCTGTTCCTCGCGGGTTTCCGCGGGGTCCCCGAGGACCTGCGGGAGGCCGCCAGGGTCGACGGCTGCTCGGAGTGGCAGGTCTACTGGAAGGTCGTCATCCCGCAGTTGCGGCCGGTGCTGCTGTCGGCGGTGATCATCCTCGGCCACATGTCGCTCAAGGTCTTCGACCTCATCATCGCCGTCGCGGGCAAGCAGATCATCACCGACGTCCCCGCGATCTTCATGTTCGACATGGTGTTCGAGGTGCGCGACCCCGCCAAGGGCGCCACGATCGCCTCCTACATGCTCTTGGCGGTCGCCGCGGTCGTCATCCCGTATCTGATCTGGACGATCCGCAAGGAACGGAGCGAGGGCAGGTAATGGCGACCAGGACATCCGTCCCCGGGCCGGCGCCGCGCGCGGTCGCCGCCGGCCGCTACGCCCAGGCGGTCAGGTTCACCGTGCTGCTCGTCATCGCGGTGGTCTTCCTGCTGCCGATGTACATGCTGCTGGTGACCGGCTTCAAGCCGTTCTCCGAGGCGACGGCCGACCAGGCGTGGCTGCTGCCGCAGACCTGGACGGTGGACAACTGGATCACCGTCTGGGGTGAGCTCTCGCCCGCGCTGTGGAACAGCGTGCGGGTGGTGGTGCCCAGCTCGATCATCTCCGCCGTGCTGGGCTCCCTGAACGGCTACGTGCTGGCGAAGTGGCGCTTCCCCTACGCCGACCTGGTGTTCACGCTGTTCCTGTTCGGGATGTTCATCCCCTACCAGGCGGTGATGATCCCGCTGCAGCAGATGCTGGTGTCGGCGAACCTGATGGGCGGGGTGTTCCCGCTGGTCCTCGCGCACGTCGTCTACGGCATCCCGATCTGCACGCTGATCTTCCGCAACTTCTACGCGGCCATCCCCGACGGCATCGTCGAGGCCGGCCGCGTCGACGGGGCCGGCATCCTGCGGACCTACGCCTGGATCATCCTGCCGGTCTCGGCCCCCGCGTTCGCGGTGACGCTGATCTGGCAGTTCACCTCGGCGTGGAACGACTTCCTGTTCGCGGTGTTCCTCACCGGACCGAGCAGCTGGCCGGTCACGGTGCAGCTCAACAACATCGCCGGCTCCGGCTCGGCCGCCGTCCCCTACAACGAGCAGATGGCCGGAGCGCTGCTGGCGTCGCTGCCGACGCTGGTGATCTACCTGCTGCTCGGCCGCTACTTCATGCGGGGCCTCATGGCCGGCGCGCTCAAGGGGTAGCACCGCGACCGGGGAACTCCAGCGGCGCCGGCTCCAGCTCACCGGGGTCGGCGCCCACGCGGCGGCAGGCGTGCGCGGCCACGCGCTGGGCGTGGCCGACGCAGACGGCGAGCTCGTCGGGCGTCAGCGCGGCCAGCCGGGCCCGGCCCGCCGCCCCCAGCGCGCCGGCCTGGCCCAGCGCGTCCAGCAGCCCGGCGTTGAAGGCGTCCCCCGCGCCCACGGTGTCCACGATCTCGATGGGCTCGGGCGTGAGGTACATCGGCGCCGCAGCGCCGCGCCCGATGACGAGGGTCCCGGCGGCGCCGCGGGTGACGGCGACGACGGCCGGTCCGAGCGCGAGCCAGGAGCGGGCGGCCTCCTCCAGGAAGGGGTCGGCGCCGACCGGGGCCGCCGCGCCGTCGGCCTCGGGGGCGTCCTGCGGCCGCGGCGGGCGGTTCTCGGAGTACAGCCAGTACACGTCATCGTCGCTGGCCTTCACCACGTCGGCCAGTGCGATCTGGCGCTCCACCCTGGCGCGCTCGGCCGCGCGCTCCCCGGCCAGCGCCGGGCGGATGTTGGGGTCGTAGCCGACGACGACGCGCTCGCGCTGCCGGGCGACCCACTCCTCCAGCACGTCCGCGCCGGGGGCCATGGCCAGCGCCAGGGAGCCCACGTGCAGCGCCGTGACGTCCGCGCCGATCGGGTCGGGCAGCTCCGCGGGATCCCACTGCCAGTCGGCGGTGCCGCGGACGTAGAAGTCGTACTCGGCGTGGCCGTACCCGTCCAGGTTGGCGATGGCCAGCGTGCTCGCCTCCTGCGCCGCCACCAGGTCGCGGGTGTCGACGCCGCGCGAGCCGACGTAGGAGCGCAGTTGCCGGCCGAAGCGGTCGGAACCGATCCGGGCCAGCAGCGACACCGGCACGCCGAGCCGGGCCAGCGCCACGGCGGTGTTGGCCGGGGCTCCACCGGGTGCCGAGCGGTAGGTGCCGCTCTCGGCGCTGATGAGGTCGATCAGTGCTTCGCCGACGACGGTGATCAACGGGCGTCCTTTCCAGGGGGCGTGCACGGGCGCACACCATCATGCACGGTCGCGGGGCTCTCCCGGCAGCCCGGCCGGTCGTCGTTCACCGGAGCCGCGCGCGATGAGGCGGGTCGCCAGCTCCAGCCGCCGGGCGGGGGAGCGGTCGCCGGCCAGCCGCTGGAACAGCAGCCGCGCGGCGGCCCGCCCCATGCCCACGGGGTCCTGGGCGACGACGGTGACCGGAGGCGTCATCAGGTCGGCGAGCTCGAAGTCGTCGAACCCGACCAGGGCCGGACGCTCCTCCCGGCGTGCCAGGATCCGCAGCGTCTCGACGGTCGTGCGGTTGTTTCCGGTGAACAGGGCGGTCGGCGGGTCCGGCAGCGCCATGAGCGCGGCCAGCGCGGCACCGAGCGCGTCCGGACTCGGCGGGCCCATCGCGACGAGCGCGTCGTCGCGGGGCAGGCCGGCCGCCGCGAGCGCCTCGCGGTAGCCGAGCAGCCGTTCGCCGGCGGTGTAGATGCCGGGGGAGTCGCCGAGGAAGCCGATCCGGCGGTGGCCCCGCTCGACCAGGTGCCCGACGGCGCCGCGCGCGCCGCCCCGGCTGTCGGCGAGCACGGTGTCGGCCGCCAGCCCGATCGGCGGCCGGTCCACGAACACGACGGCCATCCCCGCGGCGAGTTCGGGCTCCAGGTAGTCGTGGCGCGAACCGGGGGCCGGCACGATGACGAGCCCCTGGACCCGGCGCGCGCACAGGGCCAGACCGAGGTCGCGCTCGTAGTCGGGGTCCTCGTCGGAGGCTCCGGTCAGGGCCAGCATGCCGTGCTCCTGGGCCACCGTCTGCACGGCGCCGACCAACTGGGCGTAGAACGGGTCGGTGGTGTCCTCCAGGATCAGCCCGATGGAGGCCACATGGCCGTTGCGCAGCCCGCGCGCCGCGTCGTCCCTGCGGTAGCCGAGCCGGGCGATGACCTCGCGCACCCGGTCCACCGTCGCCTCGGAGACGCCGGATTCGCCGTTGACCACGCGCGAGACGGTCTTGAGCCCGACCCCCGCCTCATGGGCGACGTCCTTCATGGTCGGCCGCTGGGCGGCGCCGAGCCGAGGCCGCTTCGTTTCCACGCCGGATGCCCCCCGTCGGCTCTGTCCCCGTCCCTCACTGCGCGGATCGCGCGGCGAACGCGTCGGGCCGGATCCCGGCCCCAATCGTGAGTATGACCGGCGGAAGCGCGATTGACAACGTTGTCAGTCACCGTGCGGAGTCGGACCGGGACACGAGAACGGGGGCGTGCGGTTCTTCTCCGCACGCCCCCGTTCGCCGAGTCCTGGACGGTCGTCCCCGCGGGGATCCGGGTCAGGCGGAGCCCACGATGTTGAGGGCCTGCTTGCCCAGGTCCGGGAGCGCGTCCTCGACCTCGGAGAACTCCTGCGGGGGCTCGGCGCCGCTCTCGAAGCCGCTGGAGTTGACGCTCCAGTCGACGGTGATGTTCATGTTGTCCTGCCGGATCAGCAGGGTCGAGACCGACGACGTCCCGACGACCTCCTGGGTGGCGAAGACCAGCGCCGACTCGTCACCGAGGTTCTGCTCCCGGTTCTCCAGGACCTCCAGCTCGAAGACGGAGCTCTCCTCGTCGGTGGCGAGGTCCAGGTTGGTCTGGTAGTCGCTCTTGGCGGCCTCGACGGAGTCGGAGCCGGAGTAGGGGACCTCGTAGCGCACGGTGAGGGAGCCGTACTCGTCGTCGGCGTTGACGGTCGACCACGTGCACGAGGCCGAGGAGTCGGTGATGCTCTTGCTGCCGTCGGTGGCCTCGAACTCGGCGAGCTTCTCGTCGGTGAACGCCGAGCAGGGGTCCTCGGGCAGCGCGTAGGGGGGCTCGCCGCTCGCGGAGTCGGTGCCCTGGTCCTCTTCCTCCTCCGGCGGGGCATCGGCCTCCTGCTCCTGGCCGCCACCGCCGCCGGCGCTGCCGCCCCCACCGGTGTCGGCGGTGTCGGAGCCGGAGTTGTTGACCACCAGCATCACCAGGACCGCGATCACCAGTACGACGATGACGGCGCCGCCGGCGATGACGATCCACATGCCGGCGCTGCTCTTGCGGGGGGCCGGGTAGCCGGGCATGTCACCGGGGCCGCCCGGACCCCCGGGACCGCCCGGTCCTCCGGGGCCGTAGGGAGGCTGGCCGCCCTGGAACATCTGCTGGTCCTGGGGCTGCTGGAACTGCGGTCCGCCCGGGCCCTGCGGGCCGGGGCCGTAGGGGCCCTGCTGCTGGTACTGCGGCTGGCCGGCGTTGGGGTCGCCGTAGGGAGCCTGGTTGGGGTCGCCGTAGGGGGCCTGGTACGGACCGCTCGGGTACTGCGGCTGGCCGGCGTTGGGGTCGCCCGGACCGGGCTGACCGGGACCGGACTGGCCGTAGGCGCCTCCGTACGGCCCCGGCTGTCCTCCAGAGTTGCCCTCGCCACCGGGGTACTGCGGTGGCTGTGTGTAGGGTCCGTTGTCGCTCATGACTCCCCTCGCGCCAGCTGCGTTCTAATCAGTGCTCGGACGCGCGTCGGCGCGTTCACGGTTCCATCCGAATGACTTGCCCCCGCCCGCACCCCCTGTTCGTCCGCTCGCGGGGCATCGGGTGGGATGCGCCGGAGTGATCCGGTTCCCGGTTGCCGCGGTCGTGGCGAAAGCGGATGGTGGGCAGGGCCCCCGGCGCTACGCTCGATGGAGGGCCGCGCCGGTGTCGGCCGGTGGCGGTTCTCATCAAAGGAACGCGAGATCTGAAATCCTAGCTGTACGGCGCGCGCCTTCGGCAGGCGCTCCGGGGCGAAAAATGATGGATCGTCACCTTTCCGTGGCGAGAACGTGCCATGGGAACACGGCCCTGCCCTGCGGATACCCGGGCGAAGAAGGTGAAGAGCGCCCTCCGGCGGCGTTCCAGGGGGTGGCGGGGCCGCGCGCGGTCCCTCGCACCGGCGGCCCGGGATCGTTGCGGGATCGAAACCGCCTCCCCGGCGTTCCCGGGCCGCGGACGCCCGCAGAGCCTAGAGTTGACCCCGACGCCCGTCGAGGGCGTCCCCGACGCACGCGCGACACGAAGGAACGGCCATGTCGTCTTCGCCCGAACCCCGGCCGTCGGCCCAGCCTCCCAAGCGCGGCCCTCTCGCCTGGCTGGTCTTCCTCGCCGCGATCGCCGCCGTGCTCGCGGTCGCGGCCGGGTGCATGACCATGATGTACGCGCCGATCTTCACCGGCGGCTCGTAGGGGACCGGGCGGGCGCGCGCACCTCGACCCCAGGGGGTTTTGAAGGCCCGCCCCAGGAGGGACGGCGCGCGGCCGCGCGAGAGGATCGCCCGGTCACCGCGGATTCCTCCTGGGGCTGGTGTCAACGACCCCCAGTGGCCGAGGTTGAAACCCGAGTTGACCTTATGGGCCCTGAAAACGCTGCGATAACCCCGACAAGGTCGGGATCGGCGCAGAACTAGAACATCGAGATGTGCACGTGGTCGAAGTGGTTCTCGGTGATGCTGCCCCGGTCGGCCATGTCGCGCCAGCCTTCGCCACCGCGGCGGATGTCCCAGATCTGCTGCCGGTAGATGATGTACATGATCCCCAGGCGCTCGGCGTTGTCCTGGGCCCAGTCGGCGATCGCCTGGCCGTGCTCGATCTGCTCCTGTGACGGCATCTGGCCGTTCTTGTCCACCATGAAGTCGCACGCCCGGCCCTTGGGATGCTCGCCGACGACCCAGCCGCCGACGGCCCGGTAGCACCCGACGCCGCCGTTGGCCGTGTTCTCGCCGAACTCCTCGATGATGATCTCCTTCATCTGCCGGGTCCGGGGCGTGAGGTTGTCGGGGCCGCCCATCTCCTGGACCGGGTAGTCGGCGATCATCGCCTGGACCTCCTCGCGCTGCGCCTCCAGCGCGTCCAGGTCCTCCTGCACCTGGTCGACCTTCTCCTGGGCGTTGTCCTGGGCCTTCTCGTCGCGCTTGATGGCCTGCTGGAGCTGATCGATCCGGTCCTGGTTGGCGTTGGAGAGGTGGTCCACCAGCACCGCGCGGTCGATGATGTCCTGCGGGTCCTCCTCCACGAACAGGGTCAGCGCGGGTTCCAGGCCGCCGGTCTGGTAGCTGGCCACCGCCAGTTGCTGGACCTGCTCGCGGGCGGCGTCGACCTCTTCCCGGGTCTTGTCCGCGCGCTCCTCCGCCTTCTCGGCGTCGGCGATGACGCCCTCCATGTCGCGCAGCTCGCCGTTGTAGTCCTCGCTCAGCGCGTCGGCCCTCTCCAGGAGGGAGTCCAGGCTCTCGGTCGGCGCCATCGGGCTCGCCGTGCTCGCGGGGGCGGGGAGGCCGATGAGGGAGACCAGCAGGGCCGCGGCGAGCGCGGCGGCCCGCCGGCCGCGCGGCGCCCTCGGCGCGGACGGGCCGAACACGGCCGCGGCGGCGCCGCGCCAGGTCCAGGACGGCGGATCGGGCGCCCAGAAGTCGGCGTAGCGGTCACGACCGTCGCCGGTCGAACGATCGGGCTCCACTCTCACTAGCTCCTCAATCGGCGCGGGGACCCCAGTGGCGGGCGGGGCCTTCCGAAGGATCTGCTCGTCGCTCGAACCGCTCGTGCGCGGTGGCCTCCACCGGGGTGCGGGCGCGTTCCGGGAGGCGCGGTGCCCCGTGCCGATGGTCGCACTTCGAGCGCTTGGTCCGGCTTCACCGCCGATCCGCGTCGGTCGGGCAGTGGGCCGCAGGCCGTGCCGGCTGGGGGACCGGTGCTGCCGGGTTGAGTCTAGATGGCCTGGCAAACAGACGGGGACAGCCGACATGGCCTGCATCACAATGGTGTCGGACCGAGTGCCCTCACGTGGGCGGACCGCTCATCCTCCGCGCCCCCGAGGGGGCGAGACCATCTCGTGACCCCGACGCGGGAACAATCCGGTCCGTACCCGCGCTGCGCTCTGGTGGACCTGGTCAGGACCGAGCCGGACAGGACAGCGGGGTAAAACATGGGATCTTCGGATCGTTCGATGCGCGGGGTGCGCGGGGCCTTCCGTTGACCGCCGGGGGCGCGGCCGCGCGCCGGTCCGGTGCGATCCTGGTCGTCGGCCTGGGGGCGCTCACCGCGGTCGGACCGCTCTCGATCGACATGTACCTCCCGGCCTTTCCCGAGCTCAGCCGGGACCTGGCGACGGGGGCCCCGCAGGTGCAGCTCACGCTGACCGCGTGCCTGGTGGGGCTGGCGCTGGGGCAGCTCGTCATCGGCCCCCTCAGCGACTCGGTCGGCCGGCGGCGGCCGCTGCTCATCGGCACGGCCTGCTACTCGGTCATCTCCCTGCTGTGCGCGTTCGCCCCGGCCGTCGAGGCGCTGACCGGCCTGCGCTTCCTCCAGGGCGTGGCGGGCGCGGCCGGCATGGTGATCGCGCGGGCGATGGTGCGCGACATCTACTCCGGTCCCGCGGCGACCCGGCTGTTCTCCCGCCTCATGCTCATCATCGGCCTGGCCCCGATCCTCGCGCCGGTCTTCGGCGGCCAGCTCATGCTGGTCACCTCGTGGCGCGGCATCTTCGTCACGCTGGCGGTCCTCGGCGTGCTGCTCTTCGCGCTGGCCTGGGTCGTGCTGAAGGAGTCGCTGCCGCCGGAGAAGCGGCGCGGCGACGGTCCGCTCGCGGTCGTCGGCGTCTTCGCCCGGCTGCTGCGCGACCCCGTCTTCCTGGCGTTGATGCTCACCCAGGCGCTGGCCTCGGTCGGCCTGTTCGGCTACGTCTCGGGCTTCTCCTTCGTCGCCCAGAACGTCTACGGCGTGTCGGCGCAGGCGTTCAGCCTGCTGTTCGGGCTCAACGGCCTGGGCATGGTGGTGTTCAGTCAGGTCAACGGTTTCCTGGCGGGCAGGGTCAGCGAGCGCTCGGTGCTCACGGTGGTGCTGTCCGTCGCCGCGGCGTCGGGGGTGGGCCTGCTGCTGGTGACCGTCGCGGGACTGCCGTTCGCCTTCACGTGCGCGCTGCTGTTCGTGATCATGTGCAGCCTGAGCTTCACGATGCCCAACACGACGTCACTGGCGCTGGGGCGCTACCCGCTCAACGCCGGCAGCGCCTCCGCGCTGCTGGGAACGGTGCAGTTCCTGATCGGCGCGACGGCCTCCCCGCTGGTGGGACTGGCCGGCGAGGACAGTGCCATGGGGATGGCCCTCGTCGTCATGGCCGGCCTGGTGGGGGCCTTCCTCGCCAACCTGTGGAGTAGGAGGGCGTCGGGGCCCGGGGCCGCCGAGCGCACGCGGGACTGATGCGCCGGCGGCGTCGGCTGAGAGAGAGGTCGGCCACATTTTCCTACTGGTAAAGTGTGGTTTGTGGCGAGGGTTACCCCGCCTCCCCGTGATTCCCCGCGCCCGGCCGAAATGGGCGCACGTCGGAAATGGTTGTGCAGGAACGTGAACGGCGATCGGTTGAGCAGCGTGGACCCGCGCACCGCGGCGGGGTCCGGCCGAATGCCCGCGTCCCCCCGCCGGTCCTGTCGCCGGCCCGCGAGCCGCTGCCGTCCGACGCGCCGCTGAGCCGCGCGGCCCGAGCCGCGCAGCGGGTCAGAAGAGGGGCCGCCGCGAGAGCGCGGGCCCGTCGTAGGCCCGCGCTCTGCAGGCGGCCCACGCCGATTCATAAAACCGTCCGTAGTAGGGACGGGCCGCACTCTCGCCACGACCCCCGTGGTGACTCCGGCGGCCACGGCCCCACGGGTTCTCACGAGGAACCCCGCAACCCTTCGAGGAAGCCAGTGATAGACGCTGTGGGCCTGCGCAAGGTCTACCGGTTGAAGGACCGTGAGGTGCACGCGCTCGACGGTGTCGACCTGCATGTCCGGCAGGGCGAGATCTACGGCGTCGTGGGCCAGAGCGGCGCGGGCAAGAGCACGCTGCTGCGCTGCGTGAACCTGCTGGAGCGCCCGACCGGGGGCACCGTCGCGGTGGACGGCGCCGAGCTCACCTCGCTGAGCGGCGCGCGGCTGCGCGCGGCCCGGCGCGGGATCGGGATGGTGCACCAGCACTTCGCGCTGCTGTCGTCGCGCACCGTCGCGGCCAACGTGGCGTTCCCGCTGGAGATCGCCGGAGCGTCGAGGGGCGAGCGCAGGCGCCGCGTCGGCGAGCTGCTGGAGCTGGTCGGTCTGGCCGACAAGGCCAAGGCCTACCCGGCGCAGTTGTCGGGCGGGCAGAAGCAGCGGGTCGGCATCGCCCGCGCGCTGGCCTCCCGCCCCAAGGTGCTGCTGTCGGACGAGGCCACCTCGGCGCTCGACCCGCAGACCACCGAGTCCATCCTGGAACTGCTGCGCGACCTCAACCGCGAGCTGGACCTGACCATCCTGCTGATCACGCACGAGATGGACGTGATCAAGCGGATCTGCGACTCCGCGGCCATCATGGAATCCGGCGTCCTGCAGGAGTCCGGAGCCGTCCTGGACCTGCTCGCCCGGCCCGGGTCGCTGCTGGCGCGCTCACTGTTCCCGCTGCCGGCCACCGAAGCGCCCGACGTCGTCGCGCTCACCTACACCCGGCAGTTCGACGAACCGCTGATGTCGCAGCTCACCCGCAAGTTCGACGTCGACGTCAACGTCCTCGGCGGCGCGGTGGAGACCGTCTCGCGCAGCTCCGTGGGACGGCTGAACGTGCAGATCCAGGGCGCCAACCGGGACGCGGCCCTCGACTATCTCGTGGACAAGGGCCTGCTGGTGGAGGTGCCGGCCTGATGGTGTGGACGGACGAACTCGCCCAGCGCTGGCCCGAGATGTGGCCGGTGCTGTGGATCGGCACCCTGGACACCCTCTACATGGTGCTGTGGGCCACCATGTTCACCGTCCTGTTCGGCCTGCCGCTGGGCGTGCTGCTGGTCTCCACCGATCGGGGCGGCCTCACCCCCGCCCCCGCGGTCAGGGCCGTGCTGGGCGCGATCGTCAACATCGGCCGGTCCCTGCCCTTCATCGTGCTCATGGTGGCCGTGCTGTCGCTGACCCGGCTGCTCACCGGCACCACGCTCGGCCCGACGGCGGCCATCGTGCCGCTCAGCATCGGCGCCATCCCGTTCTTCGCCCGGCTGGTCGAGACCTCGCTGCGCGAGGTGGACCGGGGCGTCATCGAGGCGTCGCACGCCATGGGCGCCCGCAAGCTGACCATCGTCGGCAAGGTGCTGCTTCCCGAGGCCCTGCCCGGCCTGATCGCCGGCCTGGTGATGACGGTCGTCGCGCTCATCTCCTACTCCGCCATGGCCGGCGCGATCGGCGGGGGCGGACTGGGCGACATCGCGATCCGCTACGGCTACCAGCGCTTCGACGACTACTACCTGTGGGCGACCGTCGTCTTCCTGGTCGTGGTGGTCCAGGCCGTGCAGAGCCTCGGCGACGTCCTCGTGCGCAGGATGTCGCACCGCTGACCTCCCCCGTTTCCTCCAGTCCCTCCCGCGGCCGGACCCTTCGGACCGGCCCCTTTTCGACCCGGCAGTCCACGAGAACACGGAAAGCTACGAGAATCCCATGAAGCACACCGCGATTTGGTCGGTCATCGGCACGACGGCACTGGTCACGACGCTCGCGGCCTGCGGAAGCCCCAGTGAGCAGGCTTCGGGCGGCGAGGACGCGATCACCGTCGGCGCGACCGCGGTCCCGCACGCCGAGATCCTGGAGTTCGTGCGCGACGAACTCGCCGCCGACGCCGGCCTCGACATCGAGATCCAGGAGTTCACCGACTACAACCAGCCCAACGCGGCGCTGGTCCAGGGCGAGCTCGACGCCAACTACTTCCAGCACCGGCCCTTCCTCGAGGAGTACCTCGCCAACAACGAGGACGCCGATCTCACCTACCTCGACGACGTCCACTTGGAGGCGTTCGGACTGTACTCCGACGCGCTGGGCGGCGTCGACGACCTCGGCGAGGGCGCCACGATCGCGGTGCCCAACGACGGCTCCAACCTCGGCCGCGCGCTGCAGCTCCTGCAGGCGCAGGGGCTGATCACGCTGGAGGAGGGCGCCGGCGACGGCGCCACCGAGAACGACATCGCCGACAACCCCGAGGGCCTGGAGATCACCCCGATCGAGGCGGCCCAACTGCCGCGCTCGCTGGCCGACGTCGACGCCGCGGTCGTCAACGGCAACTTCGCGCTGGAGGCGAACCTCGCCGAGGAGGCCAACACCCTGGCCCTCGAGGACACCGAGGACAACCCCTACGCCAACGGGCTGGTGGTCGACAGCGCCGACGTCGACGACGAGGACCTGAACAAGCTCGACGAGCTCCTGCACAGCGACGAGGTCGGGGACTTCGTCGAGGAGCGCTGGCAGGGCGTGGTGATCCCGATCGAGGCCGGCGCCGCCGGGCAGGAGTAGCCGCACCGCCGCCGCACCCGTCGGCGCAGCGTCGACGGGTGCGGCGCCGACGGCCCGGGGCCGGGTGCCCGCACGAGAGGCGTGCGGGCACCCGGCCCTCTTCGTCGCCCTGGGTCACCTCGGGTCACAGCGGGAACCCGGCGGCCCCCGATTCGCCGCACGGCCCTCCCGCCCTGTTCAGGGCCTGTTCGCCACGCTCGGCCGGATGTGACCGAGGTAACGGTTGTGTTGCGTCGTCATGCCGGGGGATTGACGGAGGGTGGAGAGCGCTCCACCCTTATGGGAGCGCTCCCAAGCCGGGGGGTACGCGGGGCGCCGCCCAGTCGTCTTTCCTTCTGGAGAAGGGCACCACCGATGCGAAACTTCCAACGCCGCCGCTGGCAGATGGCCGCGGTGGCCGGAGCCGGAGTCATGCTCGCCGCGACCGCCTGCGGCGGTGGCGACTCGGCCGACTCCGGAGGCGAGATCACCCTGGTCGTCGACACCTACGGTGTCTTCGGCTACGACGAGCTCTACGAGCAGTTCGAGTCGGAGCACCCGAACATCACGATCGAGGAGCGCAACGTCACCGACCTCGCCGACTACACCCCGCAGCTGCAGCAGAACATCGCCTCCGGCAGCGGCGCGGGCGACGTCGTCGCCCTCGAAGAGGGCAACATCGTGCAGTTCCTCGCCCAGGGCGACCAGTTCACCGACCTCGCCGAGCACGGCGCGGAGGAGCTGGAGGGCAACTTCCTGCCCTGGAAGTGGGAGCAGGGCAAGACCGCCGAGGGCCAGCTCGTCGGCCTGGGCACCGACATCGGCAGCATGAGCATGTGCTACAACGTCGGCCTCTTCGAGGAGGCCGGTATGCCGACCGACCGCGAGGAGGTCGGTGAGCTCTGGCCGACCTGGGACGATTTCATCGAGACGGGTCAGGAGTTCCAGGAGGCCGAGACCGGCGCCTCCTTCGTCTCCACGATCCAGCCCTACTTCCGCGCCATCGCCGCCCAGGCCGGCGGCGAGCCCTACCAGGACAGGGAAGGCAACCTGGTGATCGAGAGCAACAGCTCGACCCAGGAGGCCTACGAGACGGTCACGACCATGGCCGAGGAGGGGCTGTCGGCCAGCCTGCCGATCTGGTCCGACGAGTGGAACGCCGGCATCCAGAACAACGTCTTCGCCACCATGCCCTGCCCGGCCTGGATGCTCGGCCACATCGAGACCACCGCGGGCACCTCCGGCAACAACCAGTGGGACGTCGCCGCGGTTCCCGGCGGCGGCGGAAACTGGGGCGGCTCCTGGCTGGCGGTCCCGACCCAGAGTGAGCACCCCGAGGAGGCCGCCGAACTGGCCCAGTTCCTGACCAGCCCGGAAGGCCAGTTGAGCGCCTGGAACGCCGCGAACGTCCTGCCCTCCTCGCCCGAGGCCCTGCAGAGCGACGAGGTCCAGAGCTTCGAGCGCGAGTACTTCAACAGCGCCCCGGTCGGCCAGATCTACGGTGAGAGCGCCATGGAGCTGGAGCCGGTCTACTTCGGCCCGGACACCCAGGCCATCGACGACGCCTTCCGCGCCGCCATGGAGTCGGTCGAGCAGGGCCAGGCCTCGCCCGACGAAGGCTGGGACACCGCGATGGAGGCGGCCGAGCGCGCGACCGGCGAGGGCTGACGCGCCGACCCTGACGGAGGGGGCCACGCCCATCCTCCAGACCCGGTGACCCGAGCCCCGGTCCCCCTCCCACGCGGCCCCAGCGCCGCGCACCGGGGCCGGGTCACCACCGTGTCGCCGCCCTTTTCCCGTTCCCGCCTTCCCACGGCCCTCGCCCGCGGGCGAGGGCCGTGCGGCCGGCCCGAGCCCACCCACGCACACATCCTCATGCGCACAACGACAACCCACAACGAAAAAGGAGCGCGCGACGTGACCACTCTCAAGCGCGGCGGCGCCCCACCGCCCCCGCCGTCCGCCGGAAAGGGTGAAGGCGGCGGCCGAGGGGCCCACCGAACAGCGGCGCAGGAGAAGCGGGAACGCCGTCAGATCCTGTTCAGCCGGCTGGACGTCAAGAGCTCGCCCTACCTGTTCATCTCCCCGTTCTTCGTGCTCTTCGGGATCTTCGGGCTCTTCCCGCTGCTCTACACGGTCTGGGTCTCCCTGCACGACTGGAGCCTGATCGGCGGCAACGAGGGGTTCATCGGGCTCGACAACTACGTCCGCCTCTTCGGTGACGCCAAGTTCTGGAACGCGCTGTACAACACGCTGGGCATCTTCGCCATCGCCGTGGTGCCGCAGCTCCTCCTCGCGCTCTTCCTCGCCGACACCCTCAACCGCAGGCTCCGCATGCGCAACATGTTCCGCATGGCGCTGATCCTGCCTTACATCACCTCCATCGCCGCCGTCGCGATCGTCTTCAGCCAGCTCTTCGGCACCCAGTTCGGGCTGATCAACTACGCGCTGGAGTTCTTCGGCGTCGACCCGATCAACTGGCGGGGCGAGAAGTACGCCTCATGGGCCGCGATCGCCGTGATGATCGACTGGCGCTGGACCGGCTACAACGCGCTGATCTACCTGGCCGCGATGCAGGCCGTCCCCAAGGACGTCTACGAGGCGGCGGCCATCGACGGCGCGTCGCGCATGCGCCAGTTCTGGCAGATCACGATCCCGATGCTGCGCCCGACGATCATCTTCACCGTCATCATCTCCACGATCGGGCAGATGCAGCTCTTCACCGAGCCCGCGGTCTTCGACAGCGGTGGAGCCATGGCGGGCGGCACCCAGGGACAGTTCCAGACGGTGATGATGCTGGTCTTCCAGGAGGCGTTCCGCTACGGCAACTACGGTTACGGCGCCGCCATCTCCTGGGCGCTGTTCGTGCTGGTCATCGTCTTCTCGCTGGTCAACTCCCTGGTGACCAGCCGGATTCGGAGCGCGACATGACAACGACGACAACGACCCCGTCCGCATCGGCGGCGTCGCCGCGGCGCGGTCCGGCGCACGCCGACCCCGGACCGAAGCGGCGCCGCCGCGGCCGGGTCGGCGAGATGCGCGACGCCACGCCGCTGACCTACATCGCGCTGATCATCACCGTCCTGACGTCGTTCTTCCCGCTGTGGTGGATGTTCGTCGTCGCGACCAAGGACAGCGCGGCCGCCTCCGAGCGCCCGCCCTCGTTCCTGCCCGGCGGGAACTTCCTGCTCAACATGGAGCGGCTGTTCGCCAACACCACGGCCAACTTCACCCTCGGCCTGATGAACTCGCTGATCGCGTCCACCATCGTGGCCGTCTCCGTGGTGTTCTTCTGCTCGCTGGCCGGCTTCGCCCTGGCCAAGCTGCGCTTCGCCGGACGCACATTCTTCACCCTCGCCGTCGTGGTGACGATGGCCGTTCCGGTGCAGGTCGGCGTCATCCCGCTGCTCATCCTGATGGACTGGCTGGGCTGGCGCGGCGAACTGCAGGCGGTGATCGTGCCGTTCCTGGTCAGCGGGTTCGGCGTGTTCATGATGCGCCAGTACGTTCAGCAGACCGTCCCCGACGAACTGCTGGAGGCCGCGCGGATCGACGGCTGCTCCAGCTTCCGGATCTACTGGAACGTCGTGCTGCCCGCCCTGCGCCCCGCCATGGTGGTGCTCGGCCTGCTGACGTTCATGAACACCTGGAACGAGTTCATCTGGGCGCTCGCCGTCCTCACCCCCGACAACCCGACCGTCCAGTTCTCGATCAACCAGCTCAACGAGTCGGCGTACTCCCGTGACTTCGCGCTGATGTTCATGGGCTCGACGTTCGCCACTCTCCCCCTGCTCATCATTTTCGTCGTCCTCGGCCGCCAGCTCGTCGGCCGGATCATGGAAGGTGCGATCAAGGCGTGACCACGCAACAGTCAGAGTCCGCAGCGCAGACCGCGACGCAGACCGCTCAGGCCACCGGGGTGCACTTCCCCGCGGGCTTCCTGTGGGGCGCCTCCACGGCGTCGTTCCAGATCGAGGGAGCGACCAAGGAGGACGGCCGGGGGCAGAGCATCTGGGACACCTTCGCCGCGACCCCCGGCAAGGTGTTCAACGGCGACGGCGGAGACCCCGCGACCGACCACTACCACCGCTACCGCGAGGACATCGAGCTGATGAGCTCGATGGGCATCGGCGCCTACCGGTTCTCCATCGCCTGGCCGCGGATCCAGCCCGACGGCAAGGGCCGGATCAACCAGGCCGGCCTGGACTTCTACGACCGGCTCGTCGACGAGCTGCTCAAGGCCGGCATCGAACCGTGGCCGACGCTCTACCACTGGGACCTCCCGCAGCGGCTGGAGGACGACGGCGGCTGGCCCAACCGCGACACCGCCCACCGGTTCGCCGAGTACGCCGCCGTGGTCCACGGCGCGCTGGGCGACCGCATCTCCGACTGGGCCACGCTCAACGAACCGTGGTGCGCGGCCTTCCTCGGCTACGCCCAGGGCGTGCACGCGCCCGGCCGCACGGACCCGGCCGCCTCGCTGGCGGCGGTCCACCACCTGCTGCTCGGGCACGGTATGGCCGCCACCGCGATGCGCGACCAGGCCGGGCGGTTCGACCGGCCGCTGCGCGTGGGCCTGGTGCACAACCAGACGGTGCTGCGTCCCCACAGCGACAGCGAGGCCGACCTCGACGCCGCGCGCCGGATCGACGGCCTGCGCAACCGGATCTTCACCGAGCCGCTGCTGCGCGGCCGCTACCCCGAGGACATCCGGACCGACCTGGCGCGGGTGAGCGACTTCGGCTTCGTGCGGGACGGCGACCTCGCCGCGATCTCGGTGCCGCTGGACATGCTGGGGATCAACTTCTACAGCCCGCAGCGCGTCGCGGGCGGCGCCGAAGGGATCGACCCCGCCCTGATCGAGCCCGGCGAGGGCGAGGTCTGGACCGGCGCCGAGGACGTCGTCTTCGTCGACCAGGGCATGCCGCGCACGGCCATGGGCTGGGAGATCGACGCCACCGGGCTCACCGAGGTCCTCACCCGGCTGGCCGCCGACTACCCGGGCGTGCCGCTCTACGTCACCGAGAACGGCGCGGCGTTCGACGACGAGGTGGCCGCCGACGGCAGGGTGCACGACTCCCAGCGGGTCGCCTACCTGGACGCGCACCTGCGCGCCGCGCACCAGGCCGTCGAGGAAGGCGTGCCGCTGAAGGGCTACTTCGCCTGGTCGCTGCTTGACAACTTCGAGTGGGCCTTCGGGTACTCGAAGCGCTTCGGCCTGGTGCACGTGGACTACGGGACCCAGAAGCGCACCGTGAAGGACAGCGGGCACTGGTACTCCGGTGTCGCCCGCTCGGGGAGCCTGCCCGACCGGCACTGATAGGAAGGACGGCGGCGTCCGCCGTGGTAACCGCCGCCCCTCCGCGTGTACCACTATTGGACTGGTGGGACGTGGAAGGGCGGCGGCGTCATGTGTGCAGCAGGCAGGGAAGAAGGGGTGGACATGGGGGTTCGTCGGCAACGGCCGACGCTGGAGATGGTGGCGGAGCTCGCCGGAGTGGGGCGGGGCACGGTGTCCCGGGTGATCAACGGTTCGCAGCAGGTGAGCCCCGCCACGCGCGATGCCGTGCTGCGCGCCGTCAAGGACCTGGGGTACGTCCCCAACCACGCGGCGCGCACCCTGGTCACCCAGCGGACCGACATGATCGCCCTGGTCGTCTCCGAGCACGAGGACCGGCTGTTCGCCCAGCCGTTCTTCGCCGACATCGTCAGGGGCGTCAGCTCGGTGCTCAACGACCGGGGCCTGCAGCTCCTGCTGGCGACCGCCCGCTCCAGCGCCGAACACGAACGCCTGGGGGAGTACCTGACCGGTCGGCACGTCGACGGCGTGCTGGCGGTGTCGCTGCACCGCGACGACCCGCTGCCGGCCCGGCTGGCGCGGGCCGACGTGCCCTGCGTGCACGGCGGCCGCCCGCTCGGCCCGGTGGGCGAGCCGCTGTGCTCCGTCGACATCGACAACGTGGGCGGGGCCCGCAGCGCCACCAGGCACCTGCTGGACAGCGGCCGCAGCCGGATCGGCACCGTGGCCGGCCCGCAGGACATGGTCGCCGGTGTGGACCGGCTGCGCGGCTACCAGGACGCGCTGCTGGAGAGCGGTCAGCCCGCGTCCCCCGATCTCATCGCCTACGGCGACTTCAGCTACGAGGGCGGGGAGCGGGCCGTCCGGTCCCTGCTGGCCGCCTCCCCGCGGTTGGACGCGGTGTTCGTCGCATCGGACCTCATGGCGCTGGCCGCGCTGCGGGTGCTGCGCGAGGCCGGCCGCAGGGTCCCCGACGACGTGGCGGTCGTGGGCTTCGACGACTCCGCGCTCGCGCTGCACTCCGACCCCCCGCTCACGACGGTGCACCAGCCGACCGAGAAGATGGGCCGGGAGATGGCGCGCATCCTGGCCGACTGGCTGGCGTACTCCGACCGCGCCCCCGCCAACCTGATCCTCGACACCTACCTGGTGGTTCGTGAGTCGGCCTGACCCCTCCTCCCTGGACGCCCGCCCCAGGCTGTGCGACGCTGGGCCTGCCCTTCCGGCGGACGGCCGGCGCTTTCCGCCGCGCCGTGCGGCCGGTGCGGCGATCGTCGCGGGCCGTCGCGGCCGAAGGCGGGAGGGCTGCCATGGGTGTGGGGGACGGGCTGGTGCGGGTGGAGTCGAGGCGGCGGCAATGCGAGCTGGACGCCTGCGAATGGTGCGATCGGGACGACCGGCCGTGCCGGTTCTGCACCGGCTCCGGCCGGTGGCGGCCGGAGCGGCCGCACCTGGACGGAGCCGGCGTGATCGGCTGGGTCCGGGTGGCCGAGGAGTGCCGGATGTGCGCCGGCACCGGAAAGGAGCACGGCCCGCTCGCGGATCCGGCCCCGGAGCGCGGCTGAACGGGCGGCCGCCGAGAGCCGCCCGGTGTCCGCAGGTTTCCGGCCCGGGATACCGTGAGTGGGGGCGATAACCGCCCTCTGTTGTTCCAATGATCGTTCCATCGGCTGTTCCGGTGTTTCACGGTTCGGTTCGGGAAGGCTGTTTCATCTTGGGAGGGGTGGGACATGCGCTGGGTCACCTATCTGTCGCCCAGTGGCGGTGCGGAGCGGCCGGGGATCATCGATGACGGCTGCGTCTTCGGCTACCCCGGCGACGAGAGCGTGCCCGAACTGCTGGCGGAGGGGTGCGACGCCCTGGCGGGCGCCTACCAGCGCGCACTGGCCGCGCCGGTGGAGATCATCGTGGAGTTCGAGACCCGGCTGTGCGCCCCGCTCGTGCCGTCGGCGCCGATCGAGTTGAGCCTGGCCGACGGCGAGCGGCTGAGCATCGGACCGGAGCTGGTGCGCGGCACCGATGACGGCATCGTGCTTCCGCAGGGGGTCGATGCGCTCTCCGCCGCGCCGGGCGTGGCCGCGGTGTTCGGCGCCCAGGGTCGGCACGCCGGCTACACGCCGGCCTGCCTGTGGCGCACCCCCGAGGGGGAACCGGTCGGGCTCACGCTCGGCCCGGCCATCGTGACCCACGACGAGTTCGACGGCGCCGACCTCACCGTGACCGCCGGCATCGAGGGCACCGTGATGGCCACGGTCGACCTCGACGGCAAGCTCGCCTGGGCCGAGGGGCTGCGCGGCGACGTCGTCGCGGCCCTGCCGGCCCGCACCCGGCTGCTGGAGGCCGGCGAGGAGCTCCTCGTCGAGGGCGGTGTCCTCGGCGAGTTCGAACTCAGGATCGGTTCGGGGGCGTAGCGGCCGCACGTGGCCGCGGGCCCCTCGTCCGGAAGCGGAACCTCGGCCGCAGGAGACCCTGAAGGCCCGTCGTAGGGGTTTGTCAGGCCCGCCCCAGGAGGGAGGGCGTGCGGGTGGGCGATTCTCTCGCGTGGCCGAAGGCCCATAGACGGAAGTCGCCCTCCCGCTCCCGCGTGCGAAGCGCACGCCGACACCATGGTTTCGGCCTGGAGCCCGAGGTGGCGGTGTGCGTTCAGTCTTTGGGTCGGGGTTCAAACTCCTGTGGCCGGTGTTTCACGCGCTCGGTGGCCGAGGCGAGCGGGCACGGCGGCCCGCCGCCGTGGGCGCGCACCGAAACCCCGGTCGCGGCCTGGCGCCCACGGTGGCGGCGTGGGTGGCGCGGCGCCGGCGCGATCCCTGTAGGGGCCTTCGGCTACGCGAGAGGATCGCCTAGTCACCGCGGATCCCTCCTGTGGCTGAGGCTTCAAACCCCCTGAGACTGGGGACGGCGTGCACCGTCGCCCGGTCACCGCGGATCCCTCCTTGGGTTGAGGTTTCACGACCCCCTGTGGTTGAGCGCAGCTGGTAAGGGCCGCTCAGCCCGTGTACTCCCAGTGCCAGGGCTCGAAGCCGTTCTGCGCCCAGCCGGGGTTGTGCCAGCCGTGCCCCGGGGCGTTGGCCATCATCCACCGGTACTCCGTCGAGCCGTGCACGTTCACGCCCCCGCACAGGTCCACGGCGATGCCCAGGCCGTGCATGCTGGTGCCGGGACGGGCCGCCATCCCCGCCTGCATCTGGTGGAACAGCCGGACCTGCTCCGACAGGGGCCGGTAGGAGTCGGTGACGCACATCGGGCGACCGAACCGCTCGCGGAAGGCGCCGTCGAGCCTGATGAAGTCCGCCGCGGCGTCGGCGCGCAGCATCTCCCCGGCCTGGGGCAGCGGGCACAGCGCCGACCAGGGGATCTGGCCGTTGGCGAAGCCGCCGGTGGAGCGCCCGGTGCACCCGCCGGTCGCGGACCCCTGCCGGGTGCTCCCGTCCCCGCCGGAACTCCCGCCGCCGTCGTTCTGCCGCCCGAGCGCCGATCCGCCGCCTTCGGCGGCCTGCTCGGCCTGCTCGGCCTGCTCCAGCGCCTCCTCGCGCTCCCGCTCCAGCTCGGCGGTGTTGTCCTGGGCCGCGAGGAGCTCGGCCTCCACCTCCGACTGCTCGGCCAGGATCGACTCCATGGCCTCCTCCTGCTCGTGCACCGCCGCCAGCGCCCGCTCCCTGGCCTCCGCGGCGTCGCCGGTGGCCTCCTGCTGCTCCTCCTCCGCCGACTCGGCGTGGTCGCGCAGCGTCTCGGCCGCGATGTCGGAGGCGTCGGTGCGGTCCAGGACGTCCTTGCGGTGGCCGGCCAGCAGGCGCACGTAGCCGCTGCGGTCCATGATCTCCTGCGGGCCCCCGGGCTCCACCCAGGCGCTCAGCATGCTCAGGTCGGCGCCCTTGTAGGCCGAGACCGCGTAGCCGGCCGCGTTGCGGCGCGACTCCTCGTGCCGCTCCGCGGCCCTGCCGGCCTTGCGGTCCGCCGCCTCGTAGGCCTGTTCGGCCTTCTCCAGCCGGTCGGCCTCCTCCCGGTAGTCCAGGATCGCCGCGTCGGCGTCGGCCTGGAGGTCGGCCAGCCGCGCGCGCACCTCGGCCAGCCTGCCCTTGAGGACGGCGATCGACTCCTCGTGCCCGGCCTCGGCGCGCCTGCTGCGCTCGATCTCGTCGGTGCCGGGGGTCGGGTCCGCGCCGGCCGATGCCGTGATCGAAAGGGCCAGCCAGGTTCCGAGGACGAGCGCGGTCGCCGTGCGGGCGCCGCCGCGGCCGCGCCGCCTCCGGTGCCTCCCCCTGCGCCTCCGCGGCGGCGACCACTGCTCAGGCCGGCCCCGTCCCCGATCCGGTCCCTGCGCGGGGCGCAGGGACGCGCAGTCGCTGTGCCTCACGGCCGCTCCCCCCGAAACGTGCGTGTGCGGCTTTCACGATGCCACGCTGACCAGTCGGTTCGCGGGAAGCGGTACGCGTGTCCAAAAAGTTATAAAGGTAACGTTGGGGGGACTCTTGCGGTGGGGAAAGACCCTCTGACCGGCCCAAGGGTCTATACCAGGGAGGCCCTGAGGGGCGATTCGGGCGTAGCCGGCACCATCCGACCGCACCCAAAGATGGATAATCAAGGTATCCGGGATGTCCAGCCGGATTGATACGCTATCGACCTCACGCGCATCGTTTCGGTTTAATGGTGTGCGACGCCTCTCCCCTCATGAGGCGAGTCCTGGTCGCGAAAAGCTCCCCCTTCTCGATGACGGACCGCGATACGCGGCAGGCCGTTCGGCCCTCCCCGGCGCCATCCGGACCTCAGTTGAAGCCAAGGCGGGATCCGCTCATGGGGGTCAATGTCCGTTGCCCAGGCGGTGACACGAAAGGTTGCGAGGGTCCGTGCCGACACGAGCGACGAACAATGGAGCCGACGCCGAGCACGACGAGCTTCCGGAGCAGGCAGAACAGGCCGCCGGCAGCTCGGAGCGCCCGGCCCGACGGTGGGCGCCGCGCAACTGGCGCGTGCGCTCCCGTCTCGTCGCCCTCATCGTCATTCCCACCGCGGCAGCGGTCCTGCTGGGTGGGCTGCGCATCTCCGTCAACGTCATGGATACGCTGACCCACGAGCGCATCGAGACCATGGCGACCCTGGGCGAGGACGTCGTCACGCTGGCGAACGAACTGGGCAAGGAGCGTCTGCTCAGCGCCGCCTACATCGCCGACGACCCCAATCCGGAGGAGCGCTCCGACAGCCGCCAGGCCGCGCTGCAGGAGCAGCAGAGGAGTGCGGACCAGGCGCTCAACGACGTGCGCAACGGCGCCAACGAGCTGGGCGACCCGGGCGGTGACAACGCCGCGGGCAAGCTCGACAGCATGCTGACGAGCCTGGAGAACCTGCCGACGCTGCGCGAAGAGGTCGCCGACACCCGCATCACGGTGCTGCCGACCGTCACCAAGTACCGCCAGGTGATCAACACCCTCATCGACTTCAACGAGACGATCGCCGGCGAGACCGACGACACCGAACTGCGCGAGAGCGTCCGCTCCCTGACGGCGCTGAGCAAGGCGCGCGACCAGCTCTCCTACGAGTCGGCGCTCATGCTGCACTCGCTGATGCGCGGCTCGATGTCCGGCGGCATCCAGGAGGCCATCGAGACCACCCGGGCCCGCTACGACAACGAGATCCTGAACTTCACCTCCAGCGCGACGCCGGAGCAGCGCAGGAGCTACGACGAGACCTTCACCGGCCTCGAGGTCAGCCGCATGGCGACCATGCGGCTGCGCGTCATGATGCGCGTCGAGACCGACCAGCCGCTGACCGGCGTCACCTCCGGCGACAGCGCCTCCGACTACCAGGAGGTCGCCAACGAGACCCTCGACCGGATGCAGGAGGTGGAGTCCTCGCTCGCCTCCTCCGTCCGCGGCGAGTCCAACGCGCTGAAGTCCGACGCGCGCAACACCGCCATCCTCGACTCGCTGCTGGTCCTCGCGGTCATCCTCGCGGTCATCGTCGTCACGATGCTGGTGGCCCGCTCCATGGTCCGCCCGCTGCGCGCGCTGCGCGAGGGCGCGATGCGGATCGCGGCGAACGAGCTGCCCGACTCGATCGCCCGGATGCGCGAGACCAGCGCGGGACCCGGCGAGGTCGAGGTCGCCCCGATCGGCGTCGCCTCCAGGGACGAGATCGGCGAGGTCGCGCGCTCCTTCGACGAGGTCCACCGGGTGGCGCTGCGCCTGGCCTCCGACGAGGCGGCGCTGCGCAGCAACGTCAACGCCATGTTCGTCAACCTCTCGCGCCGCAGCCAGACGCTGGTGGAACGGCAGCTTCGGCTGATCGACGGCCTCGAGCAGGGTGAGCAGGACGCCGACCGGCTCGGCGACCTGTTCCAGTTGGACCACCTGGCGACCCGCATGCGCCGCAACAACGAGAACCTGCTGGTCCTCTCCGGCCAGGACAACACCCGCAAGTGGGCCCAGCCGGTCCCGCTGGTCGACGTGCTGCGCGGCGCGATCTCCGAGGTCGAGCAGTACGAGCGGGTCAACGTCCGCGCCCCCTCCCACGTCTCGGTCCTCGGGCGGCCGGTCAACGACGTCATCCACCTCGTGGCCGAGCTGGTGGAGAACGCCACCGCGTTCTCCTCGCACGACACCCAGGTCTCGGTCACCGCGCGCGCCCTGGAGGGCGGCGAGGTCATGGTGGAGGTCACCGACAGCGGCATCGGCATGGCGCCGGAGGAGGTCGACGCCACCAACGCCCGGCTGGCGGAGCCGCCCGTCATCGACGTCGCCGTCTCGCGGCGCATGGGCCTGTTCGTGGTCAGCCGGCTGGCAGCGCGGCACGGCATCCAGGTGCGGCTGCGCGCGGCGCACAACGGCGGCATCACCGCGCTCGTCGTCCTGCCGGCCGACCTGCTGATCACTCCGGTCGAGTCCACGCCGGCGCTCGGCGCCGGCCGCAGCGGGGTGCCCGACACCTACGCCGAGGCCGCCGCGGCCTTCGCCTCCGCCCCGGCGCCCGCCGACCCCTCCGACATCTGGCAGTCCCAGTCCTCCGGCGACCGCCCCTCCTGGCAGCGGGAGACCCCGTCCGCGCTGCCCAAGCGGCCGGATCCGGCCGACCGCGGCCAGAACGGCCATCAGGAGCACCCGCCGAGCGGGCAGGACCTGTGGGCCGACAGCGGCTGGATCAAGCCCGCGGAGCCGCCCGCCGCACCCCAGCCCCCGGCGGCGGCGCCCGAGGAGCCCGTCGAGCCGGAGCCGCCGCGGCGCCAGACCGAGCCGTCCGACGGCTTCTCGGCCTTCTCCCGTCCCGCCGCCGCGCCCCGGCCCGAGCCCTCTCCGGCTCCCCAGGAGCGCCCGGTGGAGCAGCAGCCGTGGCGGGCCGAGGAGGACGCCCGGCCCGAGGAGACGCGCTCCTGGCAGGAGCCGCCCCCGCCGAGCCGCACCTCCGAGCCCGAGATCCGCGAGGGGTACGGCTCCACGGCCTACCTGTCCAGGCGCTACGGCGGGAGCAACAGCAACGGCACCGTGGTCCCGCCCTCGCCGGAGAACGGCAGCGAGACACTGCCGATCTTCGACTCGATCGAGTCCAACTGGTTCCGCCGCCGGCCGATGAGCCCCGCGGTGACCACGCCCGACACCGGCCCGATCGGCAAGGTGAACGTGAACGGGACGGAATCCGCGCACACCAACGGCTCGACCCCGCCGCCCCCGCCCGAGCGGCCCTCCGCCCCTCCAGCGGCCGCGACGCCGCGTCCGGAGGACGAATGGCGCTCCGAGTCCGACAGCGGATGGAAGGCCGCGCAGACGGCCAGTGAGCCCGTCGCCGGTGGATTGACGTCCTCGGGGTTGCCAAAACGCGTTCCCAAGGCAAACCTGGTTCCCGGCACCGCGCCCGCGCCGGAGAACTTCAAGCAGATCACGTCTCGCTCCGCCGACCGTGTCCGCAACAGGTTCTCCGGGTTCCAGCAGGGTGTGCGCCAGGGTCGGCACGAAGCCGGCGATCAGACGTCCAAGGAGAACTAGTGTCCAGCGAGAGCAGGAACGCGGAGCCGGCCCGCCGGGGCGCGGCCCGCAGCCCGTGCCGGTGGGGCCGCCGAAGATCACGGATGAGGCATGAATTAGCATCATCCGCACTTCTTGGACATTCATTCGCAATAAAGTCGCTAACGATGAACTCTTGGCTTTTGGCCGGCTCCACCCTTGACGGCCGATGTGAAGGCCGGGACCGACAGGAGAGCAGATGAATCAACCGGTGAATGAGCTCAACTGGCTGATCACTGACTTCGCCAACCGCGTGCCCGACGTCGCGCATGCGATCGTGGTGTCGTCGGACGGGCTGCCGCTGGCCGCTTCGGCGGGCTTCCCCGTCGACCGTGCCGACCAGTTGGCGGCCATCGCCTCTGGTCTGTCCAGCCTCACGCAGGGGGCCGCCCGGGTCTTCGAAGGCGGAGCGGTCGCGCAGACGGTCGTCGAGATGGAGCGCGGGCTGCTGCTCATCATGGCGATCAGTGACGGATCGTGTCTGGCGGTGCTCGCCGCGGCCGAGTGCGATCTCGGCCTGGTCGCCTATGAAATGACCCTGCTCGTCGACCGGGCGGGTCGGGCGCTGACTCCGGCGGCGCGCACCTCCGGAATCCACTGATCCACCGACAGGAGGAAGTGGTGGCACCTCACGGTAGAGATGCCGGGAGCCCCTCGTGGTTCGGACAGCAGTCGGCCGGCGCCTCGCGGTCGCCGGCGGACGGCCCGAGCGGCGCAGACGTTCCACGACCGGGCCAGCAACCACCAGACCAACAGCAATGGTCGGCCAGTAGCAACGCGCCGAGTTCGCTGGTGCGGCCTTACGCTGTTACCCGGGGCCGCACCAAGCCGCGGGCTCAGCTGCCGCTGGAGGCTCTGATCTCCGCGACCATGACGGCGCGCAGCGAGTTCGGGACCCTGACCCCCGAGTGCCAGGCGATCAGCGACCTGTGCCGGGAATGGCGTTCCATCGCGGAGATATCCGCGCTGCTGCGGATCCCGCTCGGCGTTGCGAGGGTGCTCGTGGCGGACATGTCGGAGCAGGGCCTGGTCCAGATCAGATCGTCGCTCAACACCGACAGCCGGCCCAACACCAACCTGCTTGAAAGGGTGCTCAGTGGACTTCGCAAGCTCTAGCGCGGCCGATGAGGGCGGTGCTGTGGCGAACGCGATGACGTCGGTCAAGATCGTCGTCGCCGGAGGCTTCGGCGTCGGTAAGACGACGTTCGTGGGTTCCGTCTCCGAGATCGTGCCGCTGACCACCGAAGCGGTCATGACCAGCGCCAGCGTCGGCGTCGACGACCTGGCCAAGACGCCGGAGAAGCAGACCACCACGGTGGCCATGGACTTCGGCCGCGTCTCGCTGGACTCCGACCTCATCCTGTACCTGTTCGGCACGCCGGGCCAGCACCGGTTCTGGTTCATGTGGGACGACCTGGTCAAGGGCGCGATCGGTGCCGTTGTCCTGGTCGACACCCGCCGCCTCGCCGACTGCTTCCCGGCGATCGACTACTTCGAAGAGGCGCGGCTGCCCTTCATCGTCGCCGTCAACGGGTTCGACGGCTACTACCCGCACGCCGCGGCCGAGGTGCGCGACGCCCTCACGCTCAGCGACACCATCCCGATCGTGCAGGTGGACGCCCGCGACCGCGCCTCCACCAAGTCGACGCTGATCACCCTGGTGGAGCACGCCATCACGGTGGGCGACACCGGCGCCGGCCAGCCGACCTCCACCGGCGGTCAGGGCACCTGGCGCTGACCCCCGGTTCCTGCTCCCGGGCCCTCGGGGTCCGGGAGCCTCCGGTCGTGCCCGCGCTCGCCGCTCCGCTCCCGGGCGGCGGGTGCTCCGCCGCCGGGGCGGCCGCCCGCCGCCCGGCCCCCGGCGGGCCGCGTCACCGGTCCGTGCGCCGCGCCCGGCGCCGCGCCGCCAGGGTGCGGACCGACCAGCGGCGCCCGGGGCGCGGATGCCGCACCACGATCTCGCCCAGACCGGGGCGCGACACGATGTGGATGCGCGGCGCGTCGCGTCTGGGCTCTGCCGAGGTGAGGTCGTGCACGTCGCCGGCCCCCGGCACGGCCTCCTCGGTGCTCACCCGGTAGCCCTCGGGCACGATGATCTCGACGTTGCGCCAGTTCGGACGGGCGTCCACGACGACCTCGTCGTGCTCGATGACGGCCTCGGTGAAGTCCAGGTGGACGCTGCCCCGGCCGGCGCTGGCCCGGATCCGCGGCGGGACCGCCCAGCGGCCCCGGCGGTGGACGTCGTGCAGCGCGGCCGTGAGGTGCAGCGTCTCGGGAATGGTGTGCTCGGGGACGGTGCGGGCGCGCGAGAGGCCGATCTCGGGCAGGTCCTCGACGAGCCGCTCCAGGTCCCCGTAGGTGTGCGACTCATACACCTGTGCCAGCCGGGTGCGCAGCTCCCCGGTGCTGATGCGCCCCTCACCGGCGGCGGCCGCGAGCTGGCGGGCCACCGCTTCGCGGTCGGCGTCCGATGCGCGGACCGCCTTGCGCGGTTCCTCGGTCATGTCGCTCCTTGAAGAAGGGCGCGGGCCGGTGCGGCGCCTCAGCGCGGTCCGACCGCTCGTTGTACGAATCGCTCCACCCACTGCCGGATGTCGGAGGGCGGCGCGTCCCCGCGCTCCATTCGGATGGGGCGTCCGCGCACCGCGGGGTCGGACAGGATGTCGCGGTACAGCCCCACGCACATGCCGATCAGGACGAGCGCGAACGGCGACGCCACGACGATGGCGCCCCACTGCAGCGCCTCCAGCCCGCCGACCAGCAGCAGCACGATGGCCACGAGCCCGATCAGGGAGCCCCAGACGGCGGTGAGCCAGCGGTGCGGGTGCAGGGAGCCCCGGGACGAGAAGGTGCCCAGGACGATGGCGCCGGCGTCGGCACCGGCGACGAAGAAGATGGCGGCCAGCACGATCACCACCCCGGAGGTGACCAAGGCGAACGGGTAGGCGCCCAGGACCTCGAACAGCCCGGCCTCGGGACTCCCTGCGGCGACCGCGGCGATGTCGCGCCGACCGGTGATCTGCAGGTGCAGGGCCGTCCCGCCGAGGACCGCGAACCACAGGACCGTCACCGCACTCGGGACGATCAGCACCCCCAGCACGTACTCGCGGATGGTCCGCCCCCGCGACACCCTGGCCAGGAACGTGCCGACGTAGGGCGCCCAGGAGATGCCCCAGGCCCAGAAGAAGATCGTCCAGCTCCGCATCCATTCGTCGCCGCCGAACGCGCCGGTCTGGAAGGACATGGGGACGAAGTTGAACAGGTACCCGCCCAGGGCCTCGGGCAGCAGCGCGAGGATGAACGCCAGCGGGCCCACGACGAGCAGGAAGATCACCAGCGCGACCGCGAGGCCCACGTTGATGTTGGCCAGCACCTGCACGCCCCGCGCCACCCCGGTGATGGCCGACAGCACGAACGCGCAGGTGAGTACGGCCGTGATGATGGCCTGCGTCGTCAGCGTGGATTCGGGGCCGCCGATGTAGGAGATCCCGCTGGTGATCTGCAGGACCCCGAGACCCAGCGTGACGGCGTTGCCGAAGAGGGTCGCGAAGATCACCAGGATGTTGATCGCCCGCCCGGCCCAGTGCTCGGCGCTCGCCCGCTCGCCGAACAGCGGCACGAACGCCTCGCTGACCAGCGTCTTGCGTCCCTTGCGGTAGGTGAGGTAGGCGAGCGCGAGCCCCACGACGCCGAAGAAGGCCCAGACGTGCAGGCACCAGTGCAGCAGCGAGTACTCCATGCCGGTGATGGCGGCGTCCTGGGTCTGCGGCTCCGCGGTGCCCGGCGGCGGATTGGCCCACAGCAGGACGGGCTCGGTGGCGCCGTAGAAGATCAGCCCGATTCCCACGCCGACCGCGAACATCATCGAGATCCAGGAGAACGTGGAGAACTCGGGCTCCTCGTCGCCGTCCTCCTCGCTCAGCCGGATGCCTCCGAACCGGCTGAGCCCGAGGAACAGCATGAACGCGACGAAGCCGAAGGTCGCCATGACGTAGACCCAGCCGAACCACCGCGCGATCCACTGCCACGCCGCCTCGCCCACGGTGGCCATGCGGTCCGGGAACAGCGCACCGGTCAGCACGAAGAGGACGGCGATGCCGGCCGCGATGGCGGTGACCAGCGGGTCGATGGTCGCTTTCTCACGCTGTGGACGTGCCATTGCGCGCGGCTCTTTCACCTCGGGGAGTCTGTCGCCTGCCGTGTCGCCGTCGATCGTGCTGCCGGGCGCCGGCGAGGAGCGGTCCCGTCGGCCGCCCCCGCTGTGCACCCGCCGGAGCCGCCGCGCCGATCGTCGCGGCGGCCGTTGTGGGGTGGTCGGCTACCGATGCCGGCCCGGTTCAAACCTCGCCCGGCGCCCCGGGAGCGGTCCGGTGGGCCGGAACCCCGCGGCGCGGGCCGCCCGCGCCGGGCGACGGGACCCGACGGAAGTCCCGCCAGCCGTTCCCCGCGGTTTCCCGAGGCCATAGGATCGCTGTGTTTCCAGGGTTTCTCGCACATCTGGGGAGTGTGGTCACATGGCCGAGACCGGGCGGTCGTTCCCGCCGAACATCACGACGGACGAGCCCACCGTCGCCCGCATCTACGACTACGGAATGGGCGGCAAGGACAATTTCGCGGTCGACCGCGAAGCCGCCCTCTCCCTGGCCAAGATCGCGCCGGAAATGCTGGACGTGGCCAGGGAGAACAGGTCGTTCCTCTACCGCGCGGTCCGCTACCTCGCCGAGGACATGGGCATCCGCCAGTTCATCGACATGGGCAGCGGGATGCCCACCGAGCTCAACGTCCACCAGGTGGCCCAGCACTTCCAGCCCGAGGCCCGGGTCGTCTACGTCGACATCGACCCGATCGTGCTGGCGCACGGGCGCGCGATCCTCGCCGACAACGCCAACACCACGGTGCTCACCGCGGACATGGCCCGCTCCGACGAGATCCTGGCCCAGGAGGAGCTGCGCGACCTCATCGACTTCTCCGAGCCGGTCGGCGTCCTCTACTTCTCGGTGCTGCACTGCCTGCCCGATGAGGCCGATCCCAAGGGCGCCCTGTGGACCATGCTCGACGCCGTGCCCTCGGGCAGCCACGTCGCCCTGTCGCATCTCATCAGCGACGACGTGGAGGCCGGTGACGCGTTCACGGCGGGCATGCTCGCCCTCGGCCCCTGGGGGCGGGTGCGCAGGCCCGCGGAGCTCCGAGCGTTCCTGGAGGGGCTCGAACCGGTCGAGCCCGGAATCGTCGACGTCAGCGAGTGGCGGCCCGACCCGGACCAGCCGCCGCTCACCCCCGCTCCCGCGCCGCTCCAGCCCTACCTCGGCAAGGCGTCGGGAGGCAAGGCGGTGTGGGAGATGGGCGGCGTCCTGCGCAAGCCCTAGTGTGCCGAAGGCCTTGAAACCTCACCCCCGGGGAAATCCCAACCCCAGGGGTTCGGTAAGGCCGACCCCAGGACGGAGCGGGCGCGTGGGTGGGCGACTCTCTCGCGTGGCCGAAGCCCCGTGGACGGAAAATCGCCCTCCCGCGCGAAGCAGACCCGCCACCTTCGCCTCAGACCGAAACCATGGTGCCGGTCTGGCATTCGAGCAGACGGCGTGGGGGCGCGGCGCCGGTGCGATCCCTTTGGGGCCTGACGGCCACGCGAGAGGACCGCCCGGTCACCGCGGAGCTCCGGCTTGTGGTTGAGTCGCGAAACCCCCGATGCCGAGGACGGCTGTCGCCGCCTCAGGCGGGCAGGCCCAGTTCTCTGGCGATCAGCATGCGCTGCACCTCCGAGGTGCCCTCGCCGATCTCCAGGATCTTGGCGTCGCGGTAGAAGCGGCCCACCGGGTACTCGTTCATGAAGCCGTAGCCGCCGAAGACCTGGGTGGCGTCGCGGGCGTTGTCCATGGCGGCGTTGGAGGCCACCAGCTTGGCGATCGCGGCCTGCTTCTTGAACGGCTCGCCGGCCAGCATCCGCGACGCCGCGTCGTAGTAGGCCAGCCGCGCGGTGTGCGCCCGGGCCTCCATGTCGGCGATCTTGAACTGGATGGCCTGGTACTGCCCGATGTGCCGGCCGAACGCCTCCCGCTCGGCGGCGTAGCGCAGGCTTTCGTCCACGCACCCCTGGGCCAGCCCGACCGACAGCGCGGCGATCGCGATCCGGCCCTCGTCCAGGATCCGCAGGAACTGCGCGTAGCCCCGGCCGCGCTCGCCCACGAGGTTGGCCTCGGGCACCCTGCAGTCGTCGAACACCAGCTCGTTGGTGTCGGAGGCGTTCCAGCCGACCTTGGAGTACTTCTGCCCGACGGAGAACCCGGGGGTGCCCTTGGGGATCAGGACGGCCGAGATCTCCGGGCGGCCGTCCGGGCGCTCGCCGGTCACGGCGGTGACCGTGACCAGGGCGGTGATGTCGGTGCCGGAGTTGGTGATGAACGACTTCGTCCCGTTGACGACCCACTCGCCGCCCACCAGCTCGGCGGTGGTGCGGGTGCCGCCGGCGTCGGAGCCGCCGCCCGGCTCGGTCAGTCCGAAGGCGCCCAGCGCCTCGCCCGAGCACAGGCGCGGCAGCCAGGTCTTGCGCTGCTCCTCGGAGCCGAACCGGAAGATGGGCATCGCGCCCAGTGAGACCCCGGCCTCCAGGGTGATCGCCACCGAGGAGTCCACGCGGGCCAGCTCCTCCAGGGCCAGGCAGAGGGCGAAGTAGTCGCCGCCCATGCCGCCGAACTCCTCGGGGAAGGGCAGCCCGAACAGCCCCATCCGGCCCATCCCGGCCACGATGTCGTAGGGGAACGCGCCGCGTTCGTAGTAGTCGCCGATGGTCGGTGCGACGGCGTCGCGGGAGAACTCCTCGACGGTGCGGCGCAGCTCCTCGTGCTCTTCTGACAGGTGGTGCGGCGATCGGTGCGGCACGGTGCTCACTCCTTCGTGGCCTGGATGTCGGTGGCGGTGTCGGTGGCGGGGGAGGCGCCCGGCGCGGACCGCGCGGTCGCGGCGGTGCCGTCCTGCGGGGCGGCTTCGGGCGTGATGACGGCCAGGACGGTGTCCATGGCCACGGACTGGCCGGGACGCACCTCCAGGCCGGTGACGACGCCGTCGATCGGTGCGGTGACCGAGTGCTCCATCTTCATGGCCTCGACCACGACGACCGGGGTCCCGGCGGCCACGCTGTCGCCCTGCCGCACCGGGACCGACAGCACGGTGCCCGGCATGGGGCTGCGGACGGTGCCGTCGCCGCCGGACTCCGCCTCGCGCATGGGGGCGAGCAGGGTCTCCTCGTGCAACTGCCACGCCGTGCCCCCGAGGCCGAGCCAGAGCGTGCCGGCCTCCAGCACGCGGGCGTAGCGCACCGTGCGGCCGGCGTAGCCGACGACGAGCGTCCGGTCCCGCCCGGCCGGGCCGGCGGCGGGGGGACCGGAACCGGCGCGGCCCGCAGCGGCGCCGTCGGCGGCCGGGGGAGCGCCTTCGCGGGCGGCGGTGGCGGTGACCGGTTCGGAGCCGTCCACGGCCACCTCGAACGCGCCGCCGTGCGCGGCGGGTCCGACCGGTGCGCGGCGGCGCACCCTCACGGTGACCGGCTCGCGGCCGGGCGCGCGCAGCCGCCACGTGGTCCAGGCCGGGCCGCCGATCCGCCAGCCGTCGGGCACGTCGAACCGGTCGACCACCGGCCCGGTCGGCTCCAGGGCGAGCTGGCGGTCCAGCGCGGCCGCGGCGTAGACCTCCGCGGGCGTCTCCTGGGCGTCGGGCAGCAGCTCCGGGCGGATCCGCTCGGTCAGCTCGGTGCTGAGGCGGCCGGCCGCGACATCGGGGTGGCGCAGCAGCCTGCGCAGGAACGCGACGTTGCTGCCGCAGCCCAGCAGCGTGTAGCCGGCGAGGGCCGCGTCCATGCGTTGCAGCGCCCCGGCGCGGTCCGGCGCCCAGGTGATGACCTTGGCCAGCATCGGGTCGTAGGCCGAGGTGATCTCGGTGCCCTCGTCGAGACCGGAGTCCACGCGCACGTCGGTGCCCTCGGGCTCCTCCAGCAGCAGCACCGGGCCGCCCGTCGGCAGGAAGTCGCGGGCGGGGTCCTCGGCGTAGACGCGGGACTCCACCGCGTGCCCGGCGAAGCCGATGTCGGCCTGGGAGAAGGGCAGCGGCTCGCCCATCGCGACGCGCAGCTGCGCCTCGACCAGGTCGATGCCGCGCCGCCCGCCGATCGTGACGACGGCCTCGGTGACCGGGTGCTCCACCTGCAGGCGGGTGTTCATCTCCAGGAAGGAGTAGTCGAAGGAGCGGTCGGGGCCGCCGGCCGTCCACAGGTCGGCCGATCCGTCTGGCGGACCGGGCCGGGGATCGGCTTGACTTGAAGCAAGGGGTCCCCCCGGGACCTCGGCCGCGCCGTGCCCGGAGCCGGAGCCGGCCCCAGCGGCCTGCGCCGCGGCACCGCCCCCGGTCGCGATGAACTCCACGGTCCCGGCGCCCACGTACCCGCACGCCTTCGCGGCGGCCACCGCGGCCTCGCCCATCGCGGCGCGCTGGGCGGCGCCCAGCAGGGGCGAGGGCGCCTCCTCCACGATCTTCTGGTGCCGGCGCTGCAGGCTGCACTCGCGTTCGCCCAGGTGCACGACGTTGCCGTGGGCGTCGGCCAGCACCTGCACCTCGATGTGGCGCGGCCGCTCCACGAACCGCTCCACCAGCAGGGTCGCGTCGCCGAAGGCCGCCTTCGCCTCGCGCCGCGCGGCGGCGGCCGCCGCGACCAGCTCCCCGGGCTCGCGGACCAGCCGCATGCCCTTGCCGCCGCCGCCGGCCGACGGCTTGATCAGCAGCGGGTAGCCGACCTTGGCCGCGGCCTCGGCCAGCTCGTCGTCGGGCATCGGCCTTCCTGCCTCCTCGGCGAAGCCGGGCAGCAGCGGGACGCCTGCGTCGGCGACCGTCCGCTTGGCCTGGATCTTGTCGCCCATCGCCTCGATCGCTCCGGGCGGCGGGCCCACGAACGTCAGCCCGGCCTCGGCGCAGGCGCGCGCGAACCCGGCGTTCTCGGAGAGGAACCCGTAGCCGGGGTGGATCATCGCCGCCCCGGTCGCCCGGGCCGCCGCGATGATGGCGGGGCCGTTGAGGTAGCTGTCGGCCAGGCTCGCACCGCCCACCCTGACCGCGACGTCGGCCGCGCGGACGTGCCTGGCCCCGGCGTCGCCGTCGCCGTGGACCGCCACCGAGCGCAGGCCCAGCCGCCGCAGCGTGCGGATGATCCGCACGGCGATCTCGCCCCGGTTGGCGACCAGCACCGCGGGCGGACCGGCCGCTCCGGCGGGCCCCGCCGTTGCCGCGGACTCCGCTGCCGTTGTCTCCGCCGCGGATCCTGTCAACGCTGTCATCTGCGACTCCGTGTCCCTTCCAGGTCTCACATGCGGAAGACGCCGTAGCCGACCGGCTCCAGCGGTGCGTGCCGGGCGGCCGCCAGCGCCAGGCCCAGGACGGTGCGGGTGTCGGCGGGGTCGATCACGCCGTCGTCCCACAGCCGCGCCGTGGAGTAGTAGGGGCCGCCCTGGTGCTCGTACTGCTCGCGGATGGGCGCCTTGAACTCCTCCTCGGCCTCGGCCGGCCACTCCTGCCCGAGCGCCTCCGTCTGGTCGCGGCGCACCGTCGCCAGGACGGAGGCGGCCTGCTCGCCGCCCATCACCGAGATGCGGGCGTTGGGCCACATCCACAGGAAGCGGGGGGAGTAGGCCCTGCCGCACATGCTGTAGTTGCCGGCGCCGAAGGAGCCGCCGATCACCACCGTGAACTTCGGGACGCGGGCGCAGGCGACGGCGGTGACCATCTTCGCGCCGTGCTTGGCGATGCCGCCGGCCTCGTAGTCGCGGCCCACCATGAAGCCGGAGATGTTCTGCAGGAAGACCAGCGGGATGCCGCGCCGGTCGCACAGCTCGATGAAGTGCGCCCCCTTCATCGCCGACTCGGCGAACAGGATGCCGTTGTTGGCGACGATGCCGACCGGGTGGCCGTGCAGGTGGGCGAACCCGGTCACCAGGGTCGTGCCGTACTCGGCCTTGAACTCGGTGAACGCGCTGGCGTCGACGATCCGGGCGATCACCTCGCGCACGTCGTAGGGGGTGCGGGTGTCGGTGGGCACGATCCCGTAGATCTCCTCGGGGTCGGCCGCGGGCGGCTGCGCGGGGCGCTGCTCCCACGCGGGCGCCGGCCGGGGGCCGAGGGTGTCGACGATCTGGCGGACGATGCTCAGCGCGTGCGCGTCGTCCTCGGCGAGGTGGTCGGTGACGCCGGAGACGCGGGAGTGCACGTCGCCGCCGCCCAGCTCCTCAGCCGTGACGACCTCGCCGGTCGCGGCCTTCACCAGGGGCGGCCCGCCGAGGAAGATCGTGCCCTGCTCGCGCACGATGACCGCCTCGTCGCTCATGGCCGGGACGTAGGCGCCGCCGGCGGTGCAGGAGCCCAGCACGGCGGCGATCTGGGCGATGCCCAGCTTCGACATCGTGGCCTGGTTGTAGAAGATCCGGCCGAAGTGCTCCCGGTCGGGGAAGACGTCGTCCTGCATCGGCAGGAACGCGCCGCCGGAGTCGGCGAGGTACACGCACGGCAGCCGGTTGTGCAGCGCCACCTCCTGGGCGCGCAGGTGCTTCTTGACGGTCATCGGGTAGTAGCTGCCGCCCTTGACCGTGGCGTCGTTGGCCACCACCACGACCTCGCGGCCGCGCACCCGGCCGACGCCGGTGATGATGCCGGCGGCCGGGGCGTCCCCGCCGTCCTTGCCGTACATCTCGTGCGCGGCCAGCGGGGACAGCTCCAGGAACGGGGATCCGGGGTCGAGCAGCGCGTCGACCCGGTCGCGCGGCAGCAGCTTGCCGCGTTCGACGTGCCGGATCCGGGTCTTCTCCGGGCCGCCGAGGGCGGCCGTGGCGATGCGCTCCCGCAGTTCGGCGGCCAGGGCGCGGTTGGCCTCGGCGTTGGCCGCGAACGCGGGCCCGGCGGTGTCGACCTCGGAGGCGAGCACGGGCGCCCTGCTCATTTCCACCCCTCTGTTCCCATCTGTTCCCAGACGTTAATGACCGCTAACATGGCCGATGTTAGTGTTCATTAACCTCGGTGTCCAGGGCCGCACGTGTCCGGTGGCGGAGCCCTCCGGCGGCACGAGCGTCCGGGAACCGAGGCCGAGGGCGTCCCGGAGAGCGGCGGGCGGCCGCGCGGCGAAGGCGAACGGGGGAGCGATGGCCAACCGGACTGCGGGAGCGCGCCGGTCGGTGATCCTGCGCGCGGCCGCCGACCTGTTCGCCGCCCGGGGGTTCCACGGCGTCTCGATCGAGGACCTGGGGCGCGCGGTGGGCACCAGTGGGCCGGCGCTGTACCGGCACTTCCCCGGCAAAGACGCCCTGCTCGCGGCCATGCTGCTGGACATCAGCGAACGGCTGGCCGCCGACGGCGAGGCGCGGGTGGCCGCGGCGCGCGACCCGCGCGAGGCCCTGGAGGCGCTGCTGCGCGGCCACATCGCCTTCGCCCTGGGGGAGCCGGCCCTCATCACCGTGCACGACCGGGAGTTGGGCAACGTCCCCGCCCCGGAGCGCCGCCGGATCCGCCGGCTGCAGCGCGGCTACGTCGAGCAGTGGGTGGGGGTGCTCGGCGAACTGCGCCCCGCGGCCCGGCCCGCGTGCCTGCGCGCCGCCGTCCACGCCACGTTCGGCCTGCTCAACTCCACCCCGCACAGCGCGGACGAACTGCCCCCCGAGGCGATGACCGAGCTGCTGCTGGCCATGGGGCGCGCCGCGCTGCTCGCCGAGGCCGCGGAGGACGGTGCGGGGAAGGCCGCGGCCCCGCCGTCCGGCCGGTCCGCGTCGAGGTGAGGCCGCCCGCCGGGTGCAGGGAGCCCGCCGCGGACGTTTGGTGCCGGGGTCTTCGGGCAGCGGCAGCATTGACGGCCTGACCTGCATGGCGCGATCCGTGTGACGCGGCCTGCACGTCCTGGCCCGTGCGACCTAATCCGTACGGTGCCCGCAGTCCTGTGGGCGGTGGGACACCGGATCCGTATGAGGGGAAGTGGTTCGACGATGTCGCGGCCTCGCATCGTGGTGGTCGGCGCCGGTTTCGCGGGCCTGAGCGCACTGCGCCGCCTGGAGCGGCGGATACCGAAGGGCGCGGCCGAGATCGTGCTCATCGCACCCAACGACTACATGCTCTACCAGCCGCTGCTGCCGCAGGTGGCCTCGGGACTGCTGACCCCGCAGTCGATCGCGGTCTCACTGCACCGGCTGCTGCACCGCACCCGCATGGTGCCGGGCGCGGCCATCGGAGTCGACGTGCGGTCGCGCACCGTCGTCGTGCGCAAGATCTCCGGCGAGACGGCCTACGAACCCTACGACCGGCTGGTGCTCGCCCCGGGCAGCAACACCCGCGTCTTCGACATCCCCGGCCTGGTCGAGCACGGCCGCGGCAACAAGAACCTGGCCGAGGCGGTCTACCTGCGCGACCACGTGCTCGCCCAGCTCGAACTGGCCAACGCCAGCGACGACCCGGCCGAGCGCGACGAGCGCTGCACGTTCCTCGTGGTCGGCGGCGGCTACACCGGCGTGGAGACGGCGGCGTCGCTGAAGCTGCTGTGCGAGGAGGCGTGCAAGCGCTACCCGCTGCTGCGCGACCACATCCAGTGGCACCTCATCGACATCGCCCCCAACCTCATGCCTGAGCTGGGGGAGAACCTCGGGCGCAGCGCCATGGAGCTGCTGCGCCAGCGGGGCGTCAAGGTCACGCTGGAGGTCAGCGTCAAGGAGGCCACCGAGGACAAGGTCACCCTCACCGACGACCGGATCCTGCCCTGCCGGTCCCTGATCTGGACCGCCGGCACCTCGCCCAGCCCGCTCATGGGCGGCCTCGGCCTGGAGACGAACAAGGGCAAGCTGGTCGTCGGCCCGGACCTGTCGGTCCCCGACGCCCCGGAGATCTTCGCCATCGGCGACTCCGCCGCGATCCCCGACCTCAGCAAGGACGAGGACGACGCGCTGTGCCCGCCGACGGCCCAGCACGCCGAGCGGCAGGGCCCGGCGGCGGCCGACAACGTCATCGCCTCGCTCCTGGACCGGCCCAAGACGGATTACCGCCACAAGGACCTCGGCCTGCTGGTGGACCTGAGCGGCCGCGACGCGGTCGCCCGCCCGCTGGGCAAGGAGTTCACCGGGATGCCGGCCCTGGCGCTCACCCGCGCCTACCACCTGTACTCGCTGCAGTCGGGGCCCGGCCGGGTGCGCGTCGCCACCAACTGGGCGATCCGTGCGCTGCTGGGCGGTGAGGTCTCGCGCCTGGGCTTCCTCAACAAGACGATCGACACGCTGGTCGACACCGATCAGATCGACCAGTACCTCGACACCGAGCAGGCGCACGAGAAGGTGCTCGTGGCCGGCGGCGCGCACGATCGGGCGTGAACGCACCGGTGCCCGGCCGCCGGATGATCGAGGCGGCCGGGCACCGGCGTCGACGCGGTCGGCCTCAGGCGACGATCTCGTAGCCCGCCTCGTCGACCGCGTCCTTCAACTGCTCGCCGGTCAGCGGCGCCTCGCTGTCGACCGTGACGCGGCCGCTCTCCAGGTCCACGTCCACGGCGGTGACGCCGGGCAGCCCGCCGATTTCCTCCTTGACGGAGCTGACGCAGTGCCCGCAGGTCATGCCGCTGACGGTGATCGTGGTGCTGGTGGCCATCGGTTCACATCCCCTCGTATCGCGGTCGGGTACCGGCCCGGTGCGCACCCGCTGTCGGCGGGGCCGCGGGCGGGCCGGGAAGCGGATCAGGAGCGGACCAGCCGGGCGATGGCGTCGGAGGCCTCGCGCACCTTCTCGTCGGCCTCGTCGCCGCCGTTGGCGACGGCGTCGGCGACGCAGTGCTTGAGGTGCTCGTCCAGCATTGACAGGGCGAACGAGCGCAGTGCCTTGTTCACCGCAGAGGTCTGGGTGAGGACGTCGATGCAGTAGGAGTCGTCCTCCACCATCCGCTGCAGCCCACGGATCTGGCCCTCGATTCGGCGCAGCCGGTTGAGGTGCTGCTGCTTGTTGTCGTGGTAGCCGTAGGTGGCCATGCCGGGGCTCCCTGGTTCCTGTTCTCTTTCTCCGCTTCGCTCAACAATACCCCTGCAGGGTATGTTCCGTCCGCTGCTCCCTTCCGAGGGACGCGGCCCGATGAACGGCGGCCCTTGAGGTGCCGCCCTACGAGTATCGGCGCTGCGCGGGTGCCAACGGGACAAAAGCCGCCGCGACGGATCTTTTCCGAACGCGGCCGGTGCGTGCCGCCCCGCCCGCGGCCTCCCCGCCTCGCCCCTACACCTTCAGCCCGAGCCTGCGCAGCTCCAGCTCCGCGAGCCGGGCGATCGTGGCGTCGTCGCCGGTGCGCCACGCGCCGACCGGGTCGGGGTGCACGCGGGCGAGCCGGCCGATCGGGGCCGAGGACAGCGCGCGCAGCGCCAGCAGCTCACCACCCGCCTCGGGCGACATGGCGCGCAACCGCCTGGCCCCGCTTGCCCGGTGCACCCAGCGCGCCCGCAGCGGCAGCCACGTCGCCAGGACGAACAGCAGCGGCAGCACGGCGGTCAGCAGCGCCAGCACCAGCGCCATGCCCGCCACCGTCTCCTGGAACTGCCGCCCGGCCTCGGTCAGCGCGTCACCGGCCTCGCTCACGCTGGTGAACGGCTTGCTGAGCTGGTCGCCGGCCAGGGGGACGCTCCCGACGCGCTCGGCGGCGTCGCTCATGTTCGAGCTCAGGCCGCCCCCGGCGTCCTCCATCAGCGTGCCGGGCCGCGCGAGCCCGCTGAGCATGTCGTGCAGCGACACCGCGGCCCAGACCCAGGCGGCGATCCAGGCCAGGGCGAACACGTCGCCGAGGAACTGCAGGAAGAAGCGGAGGGGCCGATCGGCATAGATCTTCATCGTGCGCTCCTGGCCGACTCAAGGGCGATCCGGGCGGATCAGGGGGCGAAGACATCCGGGCGTGGCGGGGCATCGGCGCCGCGGCGGCCAGAGGGGTTTCGGTCCTCTTCGCACCGGACCGCCGCCGACGGCCGGATGCCTTCCCCCTGCCGACCCGGTTAACCCGTTCCGCCCCGAAAAGCGAGTGAGCTGCGCGGACGCCGCCGGAATGCTTGCCATCAGGGGCGCGACCGGCCGAACATGGGTCACATGAGTGACGCCAAGAGCCGCGAGGCCGAGATCATCCAGCGCATCGGCGACCTGGTCACCGAGGAGCGCGACCTGCGGGAGCAGCACGAGCACCGGCTGACGCCGGAGGAGCGCCGGCGCATCCGCGACCTGGAGACCGCCCTGGACCAGTGCTGGGACCTGCTGCGCCAGCGCCGGGCGCACGAGGAGTTCGGGCAGGACCCCGAATCCGCGGAGGTCCGCCCGGCCCCGGAGGTGGAGAGCTACCGGCAGTAGGGGGTCTCAAGGGCGCGGGTCCGGAGAGCCGACGCGGCCGCGCGGTGCCGTCGGCGCGTGCGGGGCGGTGCCTCGGCCGCGCGTCCCCGCCCGTGATCCCGGCTCCACTCCTCTCCGGTGACCACAGGCGGTACCGGGACGGAACCGGGCGCGCCGCCGCCGCGTCTCTTCCCGTGACGCCGCACGCCGCGGCGTCCACGGCGCCGTCCCGCGGCGCGCCACGAGACAGCGGGGGCGGGAAGAGATCGCATGCTGGAGGTACTGACCGGAGCCGGGCTGGCCTCGGCCGCCGGTCTCAACGCCTATGTGCCGCTCCTGGCGGTGGGGCTCATCGCCCGCTACACCGACCTGCTGCCGCTGTCGGGCGCCTGGCAGTGGCTGGAGAACCCGGTCGTCCTGGTGGTCGTCGGCCTGCTGCTGGCCGTGGAGCTGGTCGCCGACAAGGTTCCGGCCGTGGACAGCGTCAACGACGTCCTGCAGACCTTCGTCCGGCCGACCTCGGGCGGCATCACCTTCGGCGCCGGAGCCTCGGCGGTCACCGTCACCGACGGCCTCGGCGCCGCCGCCGAGGCTGACGGGGGCTCGTGGTGGCCGGTCGCGGCCGGGGTGCTCATCGCGCTGGCCCTGCACGCGGTCAAGGCGCTGGCCAGGCCGGTGCTCAACGTCGCCACCGGCGGCGTCGGCGCCCCCGTCGTCAGCACCGCCGAGGACGCCGCCAGCACCGTGCTGGCACTGCTGGCCATCCTGGTCCCGCTGATCGTCCTGGCGGTGCTGCCGCTGTCGGCGGTGTTCGCGCTGTGGGTGTGGCGGGCCCGCCGCCGGCGCCGCCGCAGGCGCGCGGTGGAGCGGGACGCGGCGGCCTGACGTCGCCGTTTCGCGCAGGGTGGGGGCGGGGCCGCGGGATCCGGGCCGGACGCGGGCCCATAGAGTGCAGGGCGTGGCAGACAACGCGACGGCCGGGAGCACGGCCCAGAACAGCGATCTCAGGAACGGCGTCACCCACATCGTCTGGGACTGGAACGGAACCCTCCTCAACGACACCGACGCCAACCTGGCCTCGGTCAACCGCCTCTGCGCCGAGTTCGGCCGCGACCCGGTCGACCTGGACTACTGGCGCTCGATCTTCCGCAGGCCGCTCATCCCCTGCTACGAGGAGCTCCTCGGCCGCCCGCTCACCGACGGCGACTGGCAGCGCATCGACACGACCTACCACGACCACTACAAGGGGCTGCTGCCCTCCTGCGACCTCGCCGACGGGGTGCTGGAGGTGCTGCGCGCCTGGAACGCCGGCGGCGGCACCCAGTCGCTGCTGTCCATGGCCTCCCACGACCACCTCGTGCCGCTGATCGCCGACCGCGGGCTGACCGAGCACTTCACCAGGGTCGACGGCCGCCGCTACGACGCCGAGCACGACTCCAAGGCCGAGCACCTGGTCGAGCACCTGCGCGCCCAGGACGCCGACCCGGCCGCGACCGTGCTCATCGGCGACATCGACGACGACGCCCACGCCGCGACCGCCGCCGGTGCGCACGCGATCCTGGTCGCCACCGGCATGATGAGCCGCACCCGCCTGGAGGCCACCGGCCACCCCGTCGCCGAGACCCCGGCCGAAGCGGTGGCGATGCTGTACCGCTGAGATCGTTGATGGGGACTGGAAGCTGTGGCCACAATCCTTTCGTTCGCCACCGCATGACGTGGGAAGGCTGTCGTCAGCGCGTCAGCGGTGGCGGCGCGAAAGGTCGCGCCGCACGGTTCGGGCCGGTCGCCCGCCCCAGGCGGCCGTGGTCTTGAGCGGCGGTCTTCTCGCGCCCTTTCACGTTGCCAGACGCTTCGCGCCTGACAACAGCCTCACCAGACCCGCAGGACCACAACAGGGCCTGGAGACAATCCCCGCCTTCTCCATCAACGATCTGAGGCAGCAGGGAACCGCCGCCGATGCGGGATCAGCCGGGGAGGTCGGCGGCGTCCTCCGCCGCGGCGTGCAGTGCGGCGGCCGCGTCGCCGATGATCGGCGGCCCGTGCCCGAAGCACGCGGTCGAGGTCTCCAGCCCGGCGAGCCGGTGCAGTGATTCGATCGCCCGGTCGCGGTCGGTGTTGAAGACGCCGAGCACGGTCTGCTCGACGTCGGCCACCGCGTCGCCGGTGAACAGCACATCGGGGCCTTCGAGGTGCAGCGCGACGCTACTGTCGGTGTGGCCGGGGATCGACAGCACGCGGGCGCCGCCGCCGAATTCGAGGACGTCGCCGTCGTCGACCTCGCGGTCCACCCGACACGGCGGTGCGGGCGGGATCGGCGGCAGGCCCTCGTGGATGGGGCGCTCCCAGTCGGTCAGGACCGGAGGGGGGTTCGGGCACCGCCCCGCGGATGACGGGTGCGTCGAGGCGGTGCGCGACCACCTCGACGCCGCCCCGGTCGGCGATGTCGGCCGCGGCGCCGGCGTGGTCGGCGTGCGAGTGGGTGAGGACCAGCCGGACGACCCGGTCGGGGTCCATGCCCGCCGACCGCAGCGCCTCGGCGATCAGCGGCGCCGAACCGGGCACACCGCTGTCGACCAGGGTCAGCGCGCCGCCGTCGTCCTATACGTAGACCTGACCGAAGTCCGGCGTGATCATACGCAGGCGGGGCAGCACCTCGACGATCTCCATGCCGAAAGTAAACCCGCGCCCTCCGCCCCCGATCCAGCCTTTCTGCTGAGGGGAGAGCGGCTCCGGAAGGCCCGCCCGGCGCCCGCAGCACGGACGCCGGACGGCCCGCCGAGCGGACCGGACCGACCGCTGCGGGTGGCCCGGTCCGCAGCGGCGGATGTGAACCGACCGCGCCGGAATGCGGATCTTTCCACATCACGACGGGGAGTCGGACAGCGCCTGGACAACCTCGGCGACCTCCTCGCGCCAGGAGCGCAGCTCGGCCGCGCTCGGGGCGAAGCCGTAGGAGTGGTAGTGACAGGCCCGGCTCAGAACGCCCCAGGAGGCCGACCAGCGGCCGGACGCGCCGGGGCCGCTGTAGAACTCCAGGCACAGCGAGCGCACGTGCGGGCTGCATCCGTTCAGCTCCGGGCGGGTCCGGCTCCAGTACCGGCGCAGGGCCTCCTCCAGCGCCAGGCGGAGCAGGAAGGCGGCGGCCCGGTGGCGGGCACCGATCGCGGCGCCCGAGGACGGGGCGAGCAGGCCGTCCGCGCGGGCCAGAAGCTCAGAGGGCGATGCCGTCACAGCCCACGCACCTCCTTGGCCAGCCGCCGGGTGTTGCGGAGGAAGACCTCGGGATCGGGGATCTCCACGGACTCATGCGCGCCCTTGTTGCAGTCCACCACCAGTTCGGCGGCCCACCCCCCGTAGGTTCGCCGCAGGTACGGGAGCACCTCGGGAGCGCGGCACGGGTCTCCGTACAGGGCCAGAGCGGCCAGGGCGGTGAGCTTGCGCGCCTTGCCGAGCTTCTCGTTGATCTTGGCGTGCTCATGGCCGTCCCGGAGCAGCCGACGCCAGACGGGCTCCAGGAACGCAGCCTCCAGCGCGTTCCGGCAGAGCCCGGGCAGCACCAGCGAGATCACCTCGGTCGTCACGCCCCTGTCCCTGACCAGCTCCCCGGATTCGTGCAGTGCCTGCTCAACGGGGTCGGTGGCCGTGCTGACGTGTACCCGGGACCGTTCCTTGCGGGTCACCTCCAGAATGGTCGCGGGGAGCCGCTGGTACCGGATCGAGTCGGCGAGGCGGGTGTCGTGGGTGAACACGACGATCTGCCGCGTCTCGGCGATCGTGTCCAGGACCTTGGCCAGCCCGTCGACCTTCGCGGGATCCATGGACTGCACCGGGTCGTCGATGACCAGGAACTTGAACGGGCTCTCCGGTGAGGCGGCCCGGGGCAGGAACAGGGACAGCGCGAGCGAGTGCAGTTCGCCCTGGCTCATGACGCCGAGCGCGGGCGCCTCGATGTCGTCGACGGCGACATCGAGGACCACCCTGCGCTGGTTGGTCGCTCCAGCCAGCTGGACGGAGCCGAGCGCCACGCTGCTCTGCCGGCGCAGCAGGCTCCAGTAGAGCTGGGACATCTCGGCGAGCGGCCGCATCCGGTCGTCGCGCAGGTCGTCGTGGGCCGCCCTGAGCCATTTGCGGGCGGCTTTGGCGTCGGTCAGCTCGGCGCGGCCGGCCTCGGCCTCGTCGGCGCGCGAGAGCCAGGCCGCGAGCCGGGTCGCGGCGTCGAACCAGCCGCCGTCCAGGGCGGCCAGCTCCGCGGCCGCGTCCTCGCGGGCCTTCCGGCATGCCTCGGCGAGCTCGATCCCGTTGAGCTCGACCGCGAGGGCGAGATCGGACGGGTCTGCAAGGGATCGGCAGGCCGCCCACTTCCGCCACACGGCCGACAGCTCGGCCGGGAGCCAGGCGGGCGGGTTCTCCACCAGCCCCCGTGCCGCTTGGGCGGCGGCGTCCAGTTCGCGCCGTGCCTCATGGGCCTGGCGGCTCTCCTCCCGCAGAAGCGCGACCTGCTCGACGGTCTGTTCCGCCCACACCGCATCGAGCCGGTCGGCGCTCCCGCAGACCGGGCACGCGAGCTCATCGGGGTGGCGGCGGTGGTAGGACAGTGCGCGCTCCAGCAGGTCGGCGCGCTGCCGGGCGGTCTCACCAGAGGAGTCGCGGACGCCGGCCACCGCGCGGACGGCGGCCCGCAGGCGTTCCACCGCGGCCGCCACGGCCTCCGGGGCGGGGCCGCTCAGCTCGCTGAGCCGACGCAGCATCGCCAGCCGCCCGTCGTCGGGGGCGTGCCGTCCGGTGAGAAGTGCCCGGATCCGGCTTGTGCCCGGTGAGTGCGTCGACGGCCTCGCGGGCGCGGGGGTCGTCCAGCGCGCTCAGTTCCTCGATCAGCCCGGGTTTCTCGGCGTTGACCTGCTTGACCGCGGTGTCAAGCCGCTTGGCGCGCTCGCGCAGCCGCTTGTCCGCGGTGGAGAGTGCCTCAAGACCGAGAATGGTGGCGACCGCGTCGTACATGTCGCTGGGGCGGCCGCTGATGATCTGGCCGAGTTCGGAGTAGGAAAGGAACGGCCGGTACAGGCTGAGGCCCTGCTCCCAGCCGAGTGAGGACAGAGTGGTCGTACCCGAGGAGGACCGGAGCTCGGCCCGGGAGTCGGCGACGTCTTCGCCCTGCCAGGCACGGTGGACGGTGGCGGCTTCGGCGTCGCCGGGGAGGAACAGCTCGACCTCCACCTGAGGGTCCCCGTTGTGGTGGAGATTGCGCCAGCTGCGCCGCCAGATGTCGGACCGGGACTTCCACCGCGCGTTGTCGCCGGTGAGAGCGATCTCGATGCCTTCGGCGAAGCTCGACTTCCCGGAACCGTTGGGCCCGGTGACCAGTGTGAGACCGGGCTTGGGAGCGATGTCGAGGCGGCAGTGCTCTCCGATGCCGCGGAAGCCCCGCACCGCCACCGATTTCAGATACGCCGTCTTCGGTGCGATGGAGGGCCCGGCCTCTTCCTCGAACGCGTCGAGAAGGAGCTTCCGGGCGCCGGGGGCCAGGCCGGAGTCGGCGAGCCTGGCTTCGAGGAGGTCGCGCAGCGCGCCTGCGCGCGGCTTTTCGGAGGGGGTGGCGGATTGGGTCACTTCGGTCTCCAAGCAGATGAAAGGGAAGTGCTGCATGGACCTCTGAGGGGAGTGCGGCGCTGACTCGTGGGGATCGCCGCTGCCTCTGCGGTGTGACCAGAAAAGCAGCTCTCGACCTTATATGCATCATCTATTCTTGGTAAGGCCCCTTATCAGTAGATATTGTACTCACGTCCGTTTTCTCGGATGTGTGAAAAGGGCCCTGCGGAGCTTTTCAATCAATGCCGTGAAGTCAAGGTCCGCGGGTCGAGGGCAAGCCGGTGGCCGAGAGGGCTCCCTGTGGCCGAGCACAGCTGAGAATGCTGCGGTCAGCGCGCCAGCGCTGGCCGCGCGGAAGGTCGCGCTCAGCCTTTTGCGCGCCAGAGCCCGGCCACAGGACTGCACAAGCGCCGGTACCGCGACCTTTCGTGTCGCCAGACGCTGCGCGCTGACGACAGCCCGACCCCGCAGGCTCCGGCTGAGGGAGCCCTGGACCTCCACGTCCCTAGACAAACACCACCCAACTCTGAACTCCACGGCATTGGCTCTTCAATGTTGCGTGGGGGCGGGTGATCAGGCAGCTCGGGTTGTTCGGGCGGCCACGATCTGCTGTGCGGCCCTGTGGTCGGCCGGGTGGCGGTGGTCTTCACTGGAAAAGCGGCGCCAAGGGCGGTGGTGGGCCCGGGATGGCGTGAAGGGCGCGCGCCGTGTCTCCTCGCGCGACGATCATGCTGCTTTTGCCATGTTCACCCGGCTCCGGTGGCAAAAACAGCACGATCGTTCCGACAAGACCGCCTGCCGCCCGGCATTGAGGCAGGGCCGCAGCAGCAGACCGCGGCCGCCAGACCGCCGGGCGCGCCACACAATTTTTGCAGAACTCAGTGGGAAGAAGACGGGAGTGGACGTCTGCGGGTCGGCGAACTCCAGAAGGTCGCCCCGGAATGGGCTGAGGAGCTCTGCGGAGAACGGTAGGCGTGGGCGTGTCCGTATCGGGCGACCGATGAAAAAGGGGCCCGCCCGTTTTCGGGCGGGCCCTGCCGTCAGCGGGAGCTCCAGTACTCGGCGTAGGACTCGGCCTGGAACAGCACCTGGTCGACGGCCGACTCCTGGGCGTCCGGCGGGTAGCCGTGCTTCTTCAGCAGCCGCTTGACCTTGCTGCGCAGCAGCGCCTTGACCTGTATACGCTGCGACCAGTCCACGGACGCGTCCTCCTTGACCCGCTTCACCAGGTCGCGGGCGATCACGGCAAGTTTGCCGTCGCCGAGTTCCCGCACTGCGGACTCGTTCTGCGCGACCGCGTCGTAGAAGGCGAGCTCGTCCTCGTCCAGGCCGAGTTCGGCGGCGCGCCCCCGGTCGGCGGAGACCTCCTTGGCGAACTCCACCAGTTCGGCGATGACCGCGGCGGCGGTGAGCGCTCCGTTGGTGTAGCGGTTCATCGTCTTCATCAGCTTCTCGATGAACCCCTCCTGCTTGACGACGTTGTGCGGGTACACCGCCTTGACCTCGCGCTCGATCGCCCGGCGCAGCGCCTCGATCGCCAGGTTGGGGCGGCTGCTCTCCTTCAGCCTGCGGATGAAGTCCTCGTCCAGGTGGGACAGGTCCGGCTTCTCCAACCCCGCCGCCTCGTAGATGTCCACGACCTCGTCGGCGGCGACGGCACCGGCGGTGAGCTGGCGGATCGCCAGCTCCACGTCGGCGGCCGAGGCCATCCCGCGGGCCGCCTTCTCCTCGGCGCTGAGCTTGCCGAGGTAGCGCCGCACCGACTCGAAGAACTCCAGGTCGGGCAGGAGCGGTCGCAGATCCGCCTCGGTCGGGCACAGGGAGAACGCCCGGGACAGCTTGCGCGCGTGGTCGGTGAACCGCTGGACCAGCGTCGGTTTGCCCTCCTCCAGATCCGGCTCGGGCCGCTTGAGGAAGTCCACGGCGTCGAGAACCGCGTTCAAGAACGCCTTGGGCCTGCCGGAGTCGCGCTTGACCCGCCAGTTCAGGCCGTGCAGCATCCCGTCGAGGATGTGGTGCTGTTGCTTGACCAGCGTGACGGCCTCCTCTACCGCCTCGCCGATCGGCTTCTCCCGCTGGTCGGTGAGGGTGTACTTGGCCAGCGCCTCGGTCAGCCGGTCGGCGATGCCGAGGAAGTCCACCACCAGTCCGGCCGGCTTCTCCCCGAAGCGGCGGTTCACCCGGGCGATCGCCTGCATCAGCGCCGCGTCGCGCATCGGCTTGTCCAGGTAGAGGGTGTGCAGGGGAGGGGAGTCGAACCCGGTCAGCCACAGCGACTGGACGATCACCAGCTCCAGCTCGTCCTCCGGGTCGGTCGCCCGCCGCTGGATCGCCTTGATCTGCCCCGGAGTGCGGACGTGCTCCCGGACCGGCTGCCGGTCGGCGGCGTCACCGGTGTAGACGCACTTGATGGTGCCCGTCGCGTCGTCGTCGGAGTGCCAGGACGGCCGCAGCCTGGTGATCGCCGCGTACAGCTCGGCGCAGATCCGTCTGCTCAGGCCCACGATCATCGCCTTGCCGGGGACGGGGCGGGGATGATCGCCGGTGGTGGTCAGCAGCTTGCGCATCTCCTCGCGGCGCCGTTCCCAGTGGGCCACGATGTCGGCGGCGAGCCGTTCGATCCGGTCCGGTGCCCCCACCACGTCCTCGTAGGCGGCCAGGGCGCGGCCGGCGCGCTTGCGTTCCTCCTCGTCCAGGTCGGCGGTGAGCTCCTCGGCGCGGCCGTCCAGCAGCTCGGGGTCGATGTCCTTGGGCAGGGAGACGGGGATGTGCCGGTTCTCGTAGTAGACCCGCACGGTCGCGCCGTCGCGCACGGCCCGGGACAGGTCGTAGACGTCGATGTAGTCGCCGAAGACCGAACGGGTGTTGCGGTCGTCCTCGGAGATCGGGGTGCCGGTGAAGGCGATGTAGGCGGCGTTGGGCAGCGCGTCGCGCAGGTTCTTGGCGAAGCCTTCGAGCAGGCCGTAGTGGCTGCGGTGCGCCTCGTCCACGATGACGACGACGTTGCGCCGGGTGGTCAGCACCCGATGGTCGAGCCCGGCCTCCTTCTCCTCCTTGGAGACCCGGAACTTCTGCAGCGTGGAGAACACGATCCCGCCGGAGGGTCGCTCCAGCAGGTGGCTCAGCTGCTCGGTCCGCTCCGCCTGCTGCGGCTCCTCGGGCAGCAGGTCGGAGGCCGCGAAGCCGGTGTAAAGCTGGTTGTCCAGGTCCAGGCGGTCGGTGAGGACGACGATGGTGGGGTTGCGCAGCGCGGGGTGCTTTAGCGCCTTCGCGGCGTAGAACTCCATCTCCTTGCTCTTGCCGGAGCCCTGGGTGTGCCAGACGACGCCGATCCGGCCGTCACCGGCCACGGCGGTCACGGTGGCGCTGATCGCCTCGTTGACCGCTTTGTACTGGTGGGCCTTTGCCAGCCGGACGGTGTCGACCGCGTTGCCGTTGTCCCGGGAGAACGCGAGGAAGTTCTCCAGCAGGTCCAGGAACCGGACCGGGGCGAACACCCCGGCGACGAGGGTCTCCAGCGCGGTGGGCCGGGACTCGTCGTCGCGGTCGGTCGCCAGCGCGATCGGGTCGCCCTCCTCGTCGACGTCCCACGGGGCCATGTGCTCCCAGGGGGTGTGCAGGGTTCCGACGCGGGCGGTGATGCCGTCGGAGGCCACGGCGAAGGCGACGGGGGCGAGCGCGGTCGCGCCGTACTCGTCCCGGTAGGTGTGCAGCTGGGCGTGCGCCTCGCGGCTGCCGTCGGTGGCGCCGGCGGCCTTCAGCTCGAACACGGCCAGCGGGAGCCCGTTGACGTAGCCGACCACGTCCAGCCGCCGGGTGCGGGTCCGCGAGGAGCCGCCGGCGGGGTCCTTGACGGTGACCTGGCTCGCGGCGAGGAACTCGTTGGCGTGCGGGGCGGTGAAGTCCAGCGCCCAGGCGGTCTCGGTGACGGTCTGCCCGCTGTCGGGGTCGGTGACCTCCACCTTCACGCCTTTGGTGATGAGGGTGTGCAGGCGGTGGAACTCGTGGAACGGGTCGGCGCTCTCACGCTTGGCGAACTCCTCGACGACCTCGGCCACGGCGTCGGCGGGCAGCTGCGGGTTGATCCGGGTGACGGCGGCGGCCAGGCGCTTGGGGAGGAGGAGGTCGTCCCAGGCCCGCCGCTCCCCGGACCCATCGCGACGCGGGGCGAGCTCGTGGCCGGGAACGTGCTCCCACCCGCACGGCTCGGCCAGCCACTCCAGGGCCCAGGCCTCCCACTGGGCCTCATCGGGATCGCGGGGGTAGTCGGGGAGGGCGGAGAGAGCGTCATCGGGGTACTGGCTCATCATCGGTCTCCTTCGACGGTCGCGCCAGCGGGTGGGGATGGGGATTGGGGGATGAGGAGGGATGGTGGGGGTGGGGTGTGTGCCGGGGCGCTGGGGACGTGCGCTCCGACGGGTGGAGCGGAGTAGAGAGGCAGGGGCAGGAGTCAGACCGCGTCGGAGCCCTCGCGCTCGGCGTCCTTGATCCGGAGCTCCCCGGAGATCAGCTTGGGGAGGAGAGTGTCACGGAGGGCGGCGAGGGTGTGGTTTTCGCGAAGCGCATGGTCTCCGGAGCGTTCCAGAGCCTGAATGTCGTCCGCCAGGCGAGGCCAGGACATCTCTTCGGGAACCTGGAGGGAGAAAGACCCCAGCTTGGCCCGACTAAGTTCGGTCTGACCGGTGCTTCCTTCGCCGAGGCGTTCAATCTCACTTTGAGAGCGCAGAAGCGCGAGTGCGCCGATGATCTGTGGAATAACGGCTTCATTTATGCGAACGATGGTCACATGCGTATCGCAAGTTGCCTCTACGTCGTGTGTCCACAAGGAAACTCGCCCGAGAGTTCCAACGCCGGTTGAGTTCACCAATACATCGCCGGACTGGAGAACCCTTTCCGGGCGCACCTTTTCGCGAAGTGTCTTACGCGATGGTGAAAGGTCGACCCGTCCGCCTCTCACGCACTTCTGGTTGACGACTGTCAACTGCTGATCGTCGTCCGTGTACTTCGGAGTTCCGCCCCGGGTCAGTAGCGAACTGATGGCAGAGACAGTGGTAGTCCTGCCAGACCTTAGTGTGTCCTTCTCGAAGAGAGACAAGGCAAGCTGACGTGAGCTGTCAGCGATCCGCTCGTTGACCGCGATCTTGTCGTCCAGTGCGCCGAGTAGCGACGCAATCTTATCTTGCTCGCTAATCGGTGGGACTGTGACAGTGACCGATCTAATATAATTCCGGTTCAACATAGGCTGGGCGGCTCCAGAGTTGTAGCCGGAAAAATCTATACAGCGGAGCATGCTGTAGATGAAGCGTGGGTTGTTTCCTAGGAAGTCTTCAACAAATAGAGAAGTATTTAGTGGCCAGAAATCTTGTGTAACGTAAGTGGCAACACCCATCGAAGCGCCAGCGCGCCCTAAGACCACGCCTGGCCCTTTGATTGGGCCTTCGCTATGCCAACCACTTATGCCAGCTGCGCCTACGACAGGGAAGATCCCAGGAGCCCTCTTGTTGGTAGCCAGATCAAAACCACGTTTGAGCTTGATAACTTTCTTCAGAGGAAGATCGCTCCAGGATGCTGAGGTCATCCGATCCTCCCCAACTGTTCCCTGACTACGGCCTCCAGCCGAGTCGACTTCTCGAAGTGCCCGAACAGCTCCTTCGTCAGACGGGCGATCTTCTCTTCCACCGGTTCGGCGTCCGGGTCTTCCTCGACCTCGGCCGCGCCCACGTACCGACCCGGCGTCAGGATGAAGTCGTGTTCGCGGATCTCGGCCAGTTCTGCCGACTTGCAGAAGCCGCCCACGTCCTCGTACTTCAGCTCCGCTTCCTTCGCGGACTCGGTTCCGAGCCAGGCGTGGAAGGTGCCCGCGATGCGGCCGATCTCCTCGTCCGTCAGCTCCTTCTCGGTGCGACTGATCATCTGCCCGAGGTGGCGGGCGTCGATGAACAGCACCTGGCCGCGCCGGTCGACCGAACCCCGTCCGCTCCCGGCGCTCTTATCGCGGGCCAGGAACCACAGGCACGCCGGGATCTGCGTGGAACGGAAGAGCTGCCCCGGCAGCGCCACCATGCACGCCACCAGGTCGTCCTCAACCATGGCGCGGCGGATGTCGCCCTCGCCGGACTGCTTGCTGCTCATCGAACCGTTGGCCAGCACGACGCCCGCCCGGCCCGTCTTCGGTGCCGTCTTGTAGGCCATGTGCTGCAGCCAGGCGTAATTGGCGTTGCCGACCGGCGGTGCGCCGTACTGCCAGCGCGGGTCCATCACCAGCCTGTCGCCGCCCCAGTCGGAGATGTTGAACGGCGGATTGGCCATGACCACGTTGAAGCGCATATCAGGATGCTCGTCATCGTGGAAGGTGTCGCCCCACTTGTTGCCGAGGTTGGCACCGATGCCATGGATGGCGAGGTTCATCTTGGCCAGCCGCCAGGTGTTCTGATTCAGCTCCTGGCCGTAGACGGCGATGTCCTTGGAACTGCCGCCGTGGCTCTCGATGAACTTCTCGGCCTGCACGAACATGCCGCCCGAGCCGCACGCCGGGTCGTAGACCCGCTCGTTCCTCTGCGGTTCCAGCATCGCGACGAGCAGCTTCACCACGCTCGCCGGGGTGTAGTACTCACCGCCCCGGCGTCCTTCGGCCAGCGCGAACTTGGCCAGGCAGTACTCGTAGACCTCACCAAGCACGTCTCGGGCGCTGCGCCGGCGCCCCTGCTCGTCGAGCTGTTCGCCGAAGCCGATCCGGTTGATCAGGTCGACCAGCTCGCCGAGCCGCCGCTCGTCGACGCCCCGGGCGTTGAACAGTCCCTGCGGCAGCGCGCCCTTCAGGTCCGGGTTGGCGTTGCCCACGGCCTTCATCGCGTCGTCGAGGAGCTTGCCGACGCTGTCCTCGCCCGAGGAGGTCTTGGCCCGCTCGGCGATGGACTCCCAGCGCGCCGCCTGCGGGACCCAGAAGACGCCGTAGCCGGTGTACTCGTCCCGGTCCTCCAGCAGTTCCAGGATGTCAGTCTCGCTGTAGCCGCCCTCCTCGCGCAGCTCGGCCTCCATCACCGTGCGCCGCTCGGCGAAGGCGTCGGAGACGTACTTGAGAAAGATCAGCCCGAGGACGAAGTGCTTGTACTCGGCAGCGTCCATGCTGCCGCGCAGCTTGTCCGCAGCCTTCCACAGGGTGTCCTTCAGGTCCGCGGACCCGGTGCGGGACGCCTTCTTGGCGCCCCTGCTTCCTGCTACCACGAGGTGGTTCTCCTTCGCTGTTCTTCCGGACCGGAGGTACCGGTCTCAGGGGTGGTCGTTCGCTTGGCGCCGCACTCGGCGGAGCCGCTGTTCATGGAAAGACGTGAGCTTTGGGGCGTGGGCGAGGGTGTGCGGCCTGGCGCGGCCTCGCGCGTGCCACCGGCGCTACGCGCACTGCGACAGCCAACCCCCTTGACCTCCGCCCTTGGAGCCCTCTATTGCCCGGGCGCCTCCGTGTGCTCCTGCGCGGGGACGAAGGGGCGCAGCTGCACCGACAGCGCGCCGTCGGCCGCCCCGGAGGCCAGCGCGTCGCCGAGTTCCTCCAACGCGGTGAGCTGGCGACGGAGCCCTTCGAGCTGGGCGGCGTGCTCGGCCATCGCCTCGTTGAAGAGTCTGGCCTCCTGCGGTGACAGAACCGGGACCTCCACCCCCTCCAGGTCGGCCCGACGGACCAGTGCGCCCCGGCCGCGCCGGGAGTTGCGTCGGGCGCCGAGCACGGCGGCCAGCTGGTGCGGCCAGATCCGCAGTGACGCCATGCGCCCGAGCTGCGCCGCCATGGGGCCGCGCAGCTCGCCGTAGGCTTTGATCCGCAACCCCTGCACGGGAGCGAGGAGCACGCTGCCGCCCGCTTCGTCGACGATCGCGCGCAGCCGGTCGTCGAAGAGGAGGACCACATCACCCGGCTCGGTGACCACCGCCGAGGCGTACTCGGCCAGCGCGAGGGGATCGATCCGGCGTCGGCCGAACGGCAGCTCGCCGAGGACCTCCTCTCGGCCGTAGACCCGCTGGCCGCGCTCGCCCAGATCCTCGGCGCGGATGCGGTGCCCTTGCAGCAGGCGCAGCTGGCCGCTGCGCAGCAACGACCCCAGGCGCTCGTAGCGCACCGGGGCCTTGCGTTCGGACATCTCCAGTCGGTTCAGCCACAGTTGTGCCGGGCCCTGCGTCCCGGCCAGGGCGACGGCGGCCGCGCGCCGGGCATCGGCCGCCGTACCGGCGTGCTCGTCCGGCATGGCTTGGACGGTCAACCGCTGGGACGGCAAGAGCGGCCGGCGGTCCATCAGTTCCCGCAGCGGGATGGAGCGGCAGTTCTCCGTGAGGGATCCTGCGCGGGCGGCGCCGACCGCCTGCACGATCTCCTCCACCCACGGCCCGATCCAGGCGCGGTCGCCGCTGGCGCCGCGAATGCGGCGGCCGTTGCGCTGCGCGACGCGGTCGGCGTCGCACAGCACGACCGAGCCGTCCCCGCTGCCCTCCGCCGCCAGCACGAGCAGCACCAGTTCGGCGCCGGGGCGCGACGGATGGATGCGGCGGGGGAGCTGCACGATGGCGCGCAGGCACCGCCTGCGGAGCAAGGCTTCACGGGAGCGGGCCACCGGCGGCGTGCTGCCGCCGTGCCCGCTGTTCGTCAGCGCCCAGTCCGGAACCACGACGTAGGCGGTGCCGTCCACGCTGAGTCCCGCCACCGCCCGCTCGGCCCAGAGCAGCGGATGCTCGGGGCGGTCGGCGTGCTCGCCGGGCTGGAACGGCGGGTCGGCCACCACGACGTCGGTATCGTCGACGGCGGGGGAGTGCTCAATGAGCTCGGGGTCGGCGACGCCATGGCACCGAAGGCGCAGGGCCAGCAGTTCGCGCAGCGCCGCATCGGGCTCGGTCGCGGTCACCGCATTCGGCTTCCCTGTCGCCAGTAGTGCGGTGAGCATCCCGCCCGTGCTCGCGCACAGGTCCACCACCGCCTGTCCCTCAACGCCGTCGGCCAGGCTCCGGTGGAGCTCGGCGACCAGGGCCGACACCGCGAGCGGGGTCTCGCTCCCGGCCCACTCGACGCCCAGCCGGCCCGCCGCGCCGAGCAACCGTTCGGCCGCTCCCGTGGTGCCCAGGGCCTCCACCAGCGGAGGCACGGCGGCCGAGAGAGCGAGACGGGCCCGGTCGTCCGGGTCTGCCTCCGGCGGTGTGTCGCCGTCTCCGACGATGAGGAGCAGCGCCCGCCGGAGGAGCCGGTCGGGCGGAAGGTCGGAAATCGACGTGATCGCGGCCAGCAGCAGTCCCGCGCGGAACAGGTCGCCGTAGGTGTTCGCGGATTCATTCAGGCCGTCGATGATGCCTGGGGCCGACGCAATGGCCGGAATCGGCCGTCGGCCCAGCCAGTTCGCGACCTCTTCGGAGTCGAAGAGCGGTACGTTCGCAGAGCCGCCGACGGGTGAGGGGAAGTCGGCGTGCCGACGCCGCCAGTTGCTCACGGTGGGCCGCCGCACCTGTGCATAGTCGGCGATCTCGGCCAGGCTGACCAGTGGGGGAGTGGCCAACGCCGACCTCCTTCCGGTATGCGGCGGCGGTTACCGCGTGTCAGTGACAGCAGGACTCTAGAGTCAGTAGAGATAAGTCGCAACAAGTCTCTTTGGTAAGGCCCCTTATCAGGTTTTGAATCGTCTCATCACCTTTGATCGCTGCGTTCGCGGGTCGGGGCGGGATTTTCAAGGCACGGACCTGCTGTGCCGCCGGCGCTGCGCGCACTGCGACAGCCAACCCCCTGTGCGGACCTGGTCATCAAACATCAGTCAGTGGAGACGGGGAGGCTCTTGTGTGCGGCCGGCGGCGGCCCCACCGCCTTTCAGGAGCCGCCGCCATAACATCAGGGGGCTCAGCGCGTCGCGGGGCCGGAGGCGCAGAGGAGGCGGGCGATCTGCGCGGCGAGGTCGAGCGCCGGCGTGTCTTCGGGGATCTCGTCACCGGCGGAGAGGCTCCATTCGGCGCTGCGGTCGTCGCGCATGTCGAGCTCGACGGTGTGGCCGGTGCGGCGGTTGTGGATCTCCAGCGTGCTCGGGGCGCCCTCGTTCGGGGTGCGGACGTCCAGGCCCGCGGCGGTGAGCAGTGCGGCGACGGTCTCGGCGTAGCGGTCGAACTGCTCGTCCGACAGCAGCCGCGGCGTCTCGGCGTCGATGGAGGTGTCGACGCCGTCCCAGTCATAGGCGACAATCGGTGCAGGGAGTGCGTGGACGTCGGTCATCGATGGATCCCCTCTCCTGTAGGGCACCGCCCGGAGCGCTTGGAGGGCCAACTCACATGAGCGCCCCGGGCGGTGGTCTGTGTGGGTGCTGCTACTGATCGCCTTGAATCCCAGCCTGTAGCTCCTGGTGAGACTTGAGTCACCTAGTGCTAGAGTGACACGCACGGAGAGTGATTGCAAGGGTAAATGTAAACTTACAAAATCAGTGAAGAGGTAGGTGAATGGGAGAAGCTCGAGGGGTCACGCTGCGAGCGCAGTGGCTCGGACAGATGCTGCGTGATCTACGCGAAGATAAGAGGCTCACCCTGAGGGAGGCCGGGGAGTACCTGCAGCGGACCGGCGCGACGATCAGCCGCTTCGAGACGGGTGTCTACCCAATCCGCCGTGTTGATGCCGCAGCACTCCTGGACCTCTACGGGGTTGAAGACCCCGGCCGTCGTGACACTCTGCTGCAACTGGCAGGCGAGCTGTGGCACACCGGTTGGTGGGAGACCTACTCCAAGGACGCCTGGAGTTCGACGATTGATCTGGCCTGGTTGGAGAACCGGGCATTGACACTTCGGACTTTCGCGGGGTTGGTACTGCCTGGACTTCTTCAGACACGGGACTACATATTGAGCCTGTTCCAGGCTGCCAACTCTGAGATGAAAGAGCGTGAGATCGAGCGTGCGGTGGAACTGCGACTCGAACGACAGCGCGTCTTGGTACGAGAGGAACCCGTCAGACTGTCTGCGATCATCGACGAGGCGGCTCTGCGGAGGCCGATCGGTGGGGCTCAAGTCATGGTTGGGCAGCTGAAGCGCCTGCGGGAAGCAGCGGAACTATCGAACGTAGACATCCGGGTGATTCCTTTCTCCCGAGGTGCCCATGCCAGCCCAGAGGGAAGCTTCACGTTGATTGGGTTGGAAGAGCCCTTCTCTGAGATCGCTCACACAGAGAGTGCTGGAGGTGCAATTTACCTTGAACGCGGCGACGTCGACCGATTGATCGATGTGTACGATCGACTGCAAGAGAGCAGTCTGAGCGTTGAAGAATCGGCTGCCTTCATCGTAGCCATGGAGAAGGATCTGTCATGAACCGCGATGCGTCGGCCGTGGTGGGGTGGCACACCAGCAGCTACAGCGCCAACGGTAACGCGAAGTGCGTTGAGGTCGGCTGGCACACCAGCAGTTACAGTGCCAACGGCAGTGCCGAATGCGTCGAAGTCGGCCCTTTCTTGGACGGCTCCGCCCGCTTCGCCGTGCGCGACTCCACCCAGTGGGACCTCGGCTTCCTCTCCTTCGGCCGGTCCGAATGGACGGCCTTCCTGCGCGCAGCCGAGCGCGAGGCGCTGTAGCGCCCTCTCGCCCCGTTCCTCCTCGCTCCTCTGCGACGGCACGAAGTCCTTCCCTCCAGGTTATTCCTTCTCGCTGAGTACTTGTGGGAATATACCCATTGACATTGTTTCCATAGTGAGGAGACGTGCAGTGAGGCTCACGAGAATCGGCGGGACGTGCGAGGACGACAACTGTCCGACGCTGTATGCGACGGACCGGGGAACAGTGGTGGTGCAGGGGTACGCCGTGACCGATGCCGACGCTCTGAACGCGCTGGGGCTGCCCGAAGGCGAATCCGCCGTGGAGGTGCCGGCCGAGCTGCTGAAGGGCGTCAGTGCCGGTTCTTGAGCCCGGCGAGCTCGGTGGGCTGTTCCACGCCGCAACGCGCAGCGTGTTCCGGTTGGAGACGCTGCCGGTCTACAACCCCGTCTCAGAGGCGGACCGGCTGCATTCCTACCTGGCGGGCGAACCATGCCCGAAGGAACGTGAGCCGTCGGCGTACATGAAACGGGTCTCCGAGCAGACCGGCCGCGGGATCGACTACTCACGGGTCCACGTGTTCGCGGGGCCGCCGACGGACTACCTGCGTTATGAGATGGAGTGGGGATACCTCTACAACGCCAGGGTGGGGGACCGCGTCTTCATCCTCGACACAGCGGAGCGGCGGCGTCCGGACAGGCTGGTCGACGAGGACTTCTGGCTGTTCGACGACACCCGCGTCGTGCTCATGCACTACGCGGACGACGGCGAGTTCCGGCACGGGAAGCTGTTGGAGGACCCCGACCTCGCCCACTACCGCGCCCAGCGTGATCTTGCGATGGCTCACGCCGTACCCTTCAACGAGTACTGGAAGGCGCATCCGCAGTATCACCGGGACTGATGGCGGCACAGGAATCGTTCGAGCGGGAGCGCGCGGAGCTGGCCGAGGAGATCCGCCGGCTCCGCGTGGACTCCGGCATGTCCGGCGTCGCGGCGGCGGAGCGGCTCGGGTGGAGCCAGTCCAAGGTCTCGAAGATCGAGACCGGCCGCGTCACCCCGGGGCCCGACGACGTCGACGCCATGCTCACGGTCTTCGCCGCTTCTCCCTCGACGCGGCGGAGGATCGCGGCCAGGGCCGCCGAGCTGAACGAGCGCTACGGCTCCCTGCGCATGCTGCGCAAGCGCGGCCTGCACCGCGTCCAGGACGCGATCGCCCACGACGAACGCGCGACCGCGCTGACGCGGGCGTTCCAGCCCACGATGGTGCCGGGCCTGCTGCAGACGGCCGAGTACGCCCGAGCGGTGTTCAGTCAGCCGCTGTCCATGGCTGGCGTGGACGTGGCGGAGGCGGTGCAGAGCCGACTCAACCGGCAGTCCGTGCTGTTCGACACGGAGCGCCGGTTCCACTTCGTGCTCACCGAGGCCGCGCTCCGCTGGAAACTGGGCGATGCGCGGATGATGGCCGCCCAGATGGACCGGATCTCCAACCTCTCGACCCTGACCAATGTCCGCGTCGGCGTGCTGTCGTGGGAGAGGTCCGTTCCGCAGGTTCCCAAGAGCGCCTTCGTCATCCGTGACGAGCGGGAGGTCGCGGTCGAGGGCTTCACCACTCACCAGTCCATCACCGACCCGCGCGACATCGCCTTCCATCTGCAACTGTTCGAGCTGTTCGCCGACTCTGCGGTCTATGACGGCGAGGCCCGGGACTTCCTGGCGCGGCTGGCCCGCGAACACGCCTGACGGGTCACTCCCTCGCACGCTGAACCGCTTGTCATCCACATCTATTCTTTGATCCATGCAGTTTCGTGGAATAGTCTGCATAATGTGCAGGGAACGTCCCTGTCGTCGTTCCGGGAGGAAGCCATGCCCGCCGAGACCTATGAACCTCCGATGGTGATCGAACTGGGCGAAGCCCGCGAGCTGATCCTCGGCTCAGCGGCGCACGACACCGCCGACATGAACACCGCTCGCTACAACTGATCCGGCGGTGCGGCCCCGTGTCGGCGGGGCCGCACCCGATCCCCGGGAGGAGCTGCCTCGTGGCGGTTGGAAAGCCCATCGCCGAGCGGATCGACCGGTGTTCCCTGGTGCTGGCCGAGGGCCGGACCAGCGGGCGGGTGCGGCGACTGACTTCGGGCCCTCGCAGGGCGGTTCTCTTCGGTGAGTGTCCGGCCTCTGACGAAACCCTGGCGAGAGCCCTCACCGAGGCGCCCATCCCCGCGCAGGCGGTCACGGCCGTGGGGAGCCTCCCCGGCGCGTACGGAGTGAGCGTCACCGATGGCCGGGAGACCGCCGTCGCGGGAGACCTCGCGGGACTCGTCCGCATCTGGTTCCGCCGCGACGAGAACGCGGTCGCGTGCGCCACCAGTCCGATCCCGCTGGCCGCGGCCGATGGCCTCCGGCTGGACCGGGACGCGCTGGCGGCCTGGATGTTCTGCTCCGACTTCAGCGGCGGTATCTCCGGACGCCCCCTGTTCAAAGGCATCACCGAGCTGTCACCCGACCGGATGCTGGTGGTCCGCGACGGGCGCGCCTCCGTTCTGCAACGTCCGCGATGCCGTCAACGCACCGACTTCGCCACAGCGAGCGCCGCGCTGCGTCGCGCACTGTCGGCCGCGGTGGAGCGGCGAGTCACCCGAGCCGATTCAGTGACCGCTGATTTCAGCGGCGGACTGGACTCCTCGTCCCTGGCCCTGCTCGCCACCCGCTACCGCACGACCTCCATCCCGGCACTCACCTACACCGACGCGTTCGCGGCCAACGACGACGACACCGGTTATGCCACTCGGCTCGCCACCGCCGCTCCTGGACTGCGGCAGGTGCTCATCAAGGGAAACGCCCGAACTCTGCCCTTCACCGATATGATATCGGCGCCGTTCACCGATCACCCCAGCCTCGACGCGGTCATCCACGGGCGGGACCGCACGCGGCTGCTGCCCGCTACCGGATCGGCGCTGCACCTCGTCGGTGACGGCGGCGATGTGGTCCTCGGCGCGCCACTGACCTACCTCGCCGCCCTCGCCCGTCCGGGCACCCTCCGCCGCTTCGCCCGGGAGAGCGCCGGCTGGGCGCGGCTGCGGCACCGTCCGTTGCACCGTGTCGTACGTGCGGCTCTCGCGGCTGCCCACACGTCCTACGAGGACACGCTCATCGCACTGGCCGCACGGCTGGAAAAGCCCTCCGAGGCCCCCTCCGCGGGTCATGCCCCGGCGATGGAGCACAGCATCGTCTGGTCCTCCCTGAACCAGTCCGCCCGATGGGGGACCGATGACGCCCGAGGCGCTGCGGCCGACCTGCTGCTGGGCGCGGCGAAAGACAGCACCGACGCCGACGGCGCCGATGCGCACGCGATGCGGGCCGTCCGCCGGCACGCGTTCATGACGCGATCCTTCGTGCAGATCGCCGAAGATCTCGGAGTTCAGGTGGCGGCACCGTTCTTCGACCACCAGGTGATCGCCGCGTGCATGCGGCTTCCCACGGCCGAACGGGTCTCGGTGGACCGGGCGAAGCCGCTCCTGGCATCGGCCATGGAGGGGCTGCTTCCGGCCGAGCTGTTCGACCGTCGTACGAAAGGCGACTACACCGCCTGCGAGTACCACGGAGTGCGCCGCAACGCGGCGGCCCTGCGAGCACTCCTCCACGAGTCCCGCCTCGGTGACCTCGGCATCATCCGGCCCGACCTCGTACTGCGCGAACTGGAGACCGCCGTCGACGGCGGGCACGCGGCGATGGCCGGGCTGGAAGAGGTCTTCGCCACCGAAGTCTGGCTGCGCAACCTCGATGACCCACCGATACCCGCCACAGTCACCGTCACGGCGAAAGGATAAGTATGAGGACGGGCACCCCGGCCGCCGACACCCACTTCGTGGTCACCGACGAAGGGGCGATGCTGCTCAACCTCGCCACCGGAAAATTCTTCGGACTCAACCCCACCGCCGCCGCGATCTGGACCGGGCTTGCCGAGGGCACCGAGCCGGCCGCGATCGCCGCCGGACTCGCTCCAAGTTTCAACGTCAGTGAAGAACGGCTGTTCGCCGATGTCCGCCGCCTGGTGGAGACCCTGCGCGGCCACGGACTCCTCACCGACGCCGGAGATCGGACATGAGCACGCACATGGCGCTTCCTCCGCCCTCTGCCTACCGCCTGCGCCATCGGGAACGCCTGGCCGGCCTCCTCGGATTCACGTCCGCGGTCCTGCTCCTGCGGCTGCCCATCAAGCACAGCGTGGTGATCGTCGGAAAACTCAAGCGCCACACTCCGAAGTCAGCCACCATGGACGAGGCGGCGGCCGCCGTGGCGGCCGGCCGCGCCGCTGCGCGCTGGTTTCCGGGCCGGGCCGCCTGCCTGGAGAACTCCCTCGCCGCGGTGCTCACGGCGCTCCTGCTCCGTCGATCCCTCGACTGGTGCATCGGCGCCCGTCTCATGCCCTACGCCGCACACGCCTGGGTCGAGGCAGGCGGCCGCCCCGTGGGGGAGACGGCCTCTCCGGACCGCCCATACCTGCTCCTGCTCCGCACATGAGACCCGACCCCGGAAAGGCCGCCGTGCAATTCAGCCCGCGCGTTCAGGACGCTCTCGACAGCGTCGATGAGGACTACTACACGCTGCACCCCGACGGGCGTCTCGTCACGCAGACGACGGTCGCCTGGCTCATCGCCTCGACGCTGGACCGACTCGATGTCCGGCCGGGAACGCGCGTACTGGAGATCGGTACGGGGTCGGGCTTCTCCGGGGCGCTCCTCGCCGAGCTCGTCGGTGACGGCGGGGCCGTGGTGTCCGTGGACGTCGTGCCAGACCTCGCCGACCGGGCACGCGAGCTGCACCGCCGGCGCGGCCGAGGCGGTATCGAGGTGCGCACCGCCGATGGGCGCGAGGGCGCACCGGACCACGGCCCATTCGACCGGATCGTCGCCTGGGCCACCCCCGACCTCATCCCGCAGGCATGGGTGGACCAGGCCGCGCCAGGGGCGCTCCTCATCACTCCGGTCCAGGTCACCCCACTGGTGAAGACGAACGCCGTCGTCGTGGCGCACGTTGCCGCCGACGGCCGGATCGCCGCGGACTCGCTGTTTCCCGGCGGGTACGTGGAGATGCACGGCGAGGTGCTGACACAGTGGCTGGTGCCCCCGCGCGGCGTCGACGCCCTCGCCCATGACGCCGATGGCGCTCCGTGGTGGATCGCCGCTCCGTGGGCGGCCGAGGACCGGCAGGCGGCGGAGCGGTTGCTGAGGACCCTGATGAGCGTCCGCTCTCAGCGGCTGCTCACTGAGGACGAGAGCGTTCAGGACTTCACCGCCTACCTGTACGCCGTCCGGCCTGAAGAGCTCAGCATCGTGGGGACGGGAAGTGCGGGCTGGCGCCTCGGTTGCACCAGCGGCGATGGTGCGGCACTGCTCGACCGCGGCACCGGAGCGGACGTCGTCCACACCGGTGATCGGGGTGCTCTGGACACCCTGCTGGGCTGGACCGAATCCTGGCGCGAAGCCGGACGCCCCGGATACGCGGAGGTGTGTCCGGTCCTCCGTCAGGTGGACGGCGGCTGGGAAGTGCGCCTCGCCATGGCCAGTAAGGGTCGATATGCATGAATCCATGTGAACTGTCCTTTGACTCCGAGACGATGGCGTCATGCAACAGCTCGAAGCCCACGAAGTCCCGTTGCACAAGCTGTTCTGCAGCGACTACGACTTCCAGATCCCCGACTACCAGCGCCCCTACGCCTGGGAGGTCGAGCAGGCCGCCCAACTGCGCGACGACCTGATCGAGGCACTGGACCGCGACAGCGACGAGCCGTATTTCCTCGGCTCGGTGGTGCTGGTGAAGAACAAGCAGTCCTCCAATGCCGAGGTCATCGACGGGCAGCAGCGGCTGACCACGCTGACCATCCTGCTGGCGGTGCTTCGAGACCTGACGGACGATGCCGAGCTGCGCGGCAACCTCGAAGGAATGATCGCCGAGTCGGGTAACAAGATCCTTCGGCTCGCCCCCAAGCCGCGGCTGAAGCTGCGCCCCCGCGACGCGGAGTTCTTCGAAACCCACGTCCAGATCACCGGTTCCATCCAGGGCCTCCTCGATCTCAAACCCGACGCCCTGAAGACCGAGGCCCAGCAGGCGATTCATGCCAATGCCGACGCTCTCCACTCGGTCCTGAAGGACTGGAGCGAGGAACGGCGCCTTGCTCTGGTCAGCATGCTCGGCGCCCGCACCTACCTTGTCGTCGTCAGCACCCCGGATCTGAACAGTGCCCATCGGATCTTCAGCGTCATGAACGATCGAGGGCTCAACCTCTCCGCGGCCGACATCTTCAAGTCGAAGATCATCGGCGACCTTGCCCCGGAGATTTCGGACGTCTACGCGGACAAATGGGAGAACGCCGAGGAGGCGCTCGGACGCGACGACTTCGCCGACATCTTCCTACATCTGCGGATGATCTTCTCCGGGGAACGCGCCAAGGTCGAGCTGCTCAAGGAGTTTCCCAGGCAGGTGCTTGACAAGTACCTACCACGCAAGGCCGCGGAGTTCGTCGACGACGTTCTCCTTCCCTACACCGACGCCTACATCCAGGTCCGGGATCAGAGTTACACCGCCTCGGCCGGCGCGGAGAAGGTCAACGCCTGGTTCAAGCGCCTTGCGCAACTCGACAACAGCGACTGGCGCCCACCTGCGCTGTGGGCGGTGCGCAACCACGGGGACGACCCGCACTGGCTCGACGCGTTCTTCCGATCCCTGGAGCGCCTGGCCGCCAGCATGCTCATCCGGCGTGCCTACGCCTCGACGCGCGCCCAGCGCTACGCGGATCTCCTGCGCGAACTCGCAGCCGGTAAAGGACTCGACGCACGCCACTTCGAGCTGAGCGACGTGGAGAAGCGGGACACGGTGCGGGCGCTCGACGGTGATCTCTACCTGTCCACCAAGGTGCGCAAGTACGTCCTGCTCCGCCTGGACGAGGTCCTCGCCGACGCGTCGGGGGTCGTCTACGATCACTCGGTCGTCACGGTCGAGCACGTGCTGCCGCAGAACCCGAAGCCGGACTCGATATGGCTCGCCTCCTTCGACGAGGAAGAGCGGATGCGATGGACCCACGCGCTCGCCAACCTGGTACTCCTCAATCGGAGGAAGAACTCCGAAGCGCAGAACTACGACTTCGGCCAGAAGAAGGCGAAATACTTCATCGGGAAAAAGGGGATCGTCACCTTTGCGCTCACCAGCCAGGTGCTCAACCACGGTGAGTGGACGCCTGACGTGCTGGAGGGGCGGCAGGAGGAGCTGCTCCAGGCGCTGCGGGAGGAATGGGACCTGTAGGGCCTCGCCGTTGGCGTGCTCGGATCCGCGGCCCGGACGTGCTGAGGGGCGGCGTCCTGTTGGGCGCCGCCCCTCAGCAGGATGTGCGGGGTCGTGTCCCGCTAAGGCAACGGCTCTAGCCGAGGGCGACCTTGCGGGCGTCGTCGAAGCGGCGCTGCACGTCGGCCCAGTTGACGACGTTCCAGAACGCCTTGACGTAGTCGGCCTTGACGTTCTTGTACTGCAGGTAGAAGGCGTGCTCCCACATGTCGAGCATCAGCAGCGGGTAGGAGCCGGCGGCCAGGTTGCCCTGGTGGTCGTAGAGCTGCTCGATGATCAGCCGCTGGCCGAGGATGTCCCAGGCCAGGATCGCCCAGCCGGAGCCCTGGACGCCCGTGGCGACCGCGCTGAAGTGGGCGCGGAAGGCGTCGAAGGAGCCGAAGGCGTCGTCGACCGCCGCGCCGAGCTCGCCCTCGGGCTTGTCGCCGCCGTCGGGCGAGAGGTTCGGCCAGAAGACGGTGTGGTTGACGTGGCCGGCCAGGTTGAACGCGAGGTTCTTCTCGAGCAGGTTGATGGTGCCCAGGCTCTCCTTCTCGCGAGCCTCGGCCATCTTCTCCAGCGCGTCGTTGGCGCCCTTCACGTAAGTCGCGTGGTGCTTGTCGTGGTGCAGCTCCATGATCTGACCGGAGATCCACGGCTCAAGCGCGCTGTAGTCGTAGGGCAGCTCGGGGAGCGAATAGGGCGCGGACATCTACGCACCTTCCTCTGACACGTTCTTGCGTTGGATTCGCGAAGTGATCGCTTGGTAAAGAAGCTATCAGCAGCGGCGTCGCCGGGCCGGTGTTGCCCTCGCGACAGCCGATGCGGGGAATAACCCGCGAACTGCGCCCTACCCAGCGCGGTGCGCGCCATGCGTCCCGGAACCGCATCCTCTCCGCACACCGGCCCGGCCGCGGTCGGTCCCCGGCCGAAGGCGGCCAGGAGCGCCGTTCACGCCGCGGCCGTCTCGAAGCCGGTGCCGTTCCAGGTGGTGCGGGCGCAGGCCACGCCCCAGGCGCCCTTGCGCTTGAGGATGTCGGAGATGTGCATCCGGTCGATCCTCGGGGAGACGCCGTAGCCCGACGGCCAGGTGATCGCCCAGTCCATGTCCAGGTCACCAGCAGCTCCAGCAGCCGCGCGATCGTGGGGTCGTCCAGCCGCTCGAACGCGTCGTCCAGCAGCACCATGCGCAGCGGCCCGTCGATGTCGGTCTCCAGCGCGTCGTAGAAGGCGGCGCTGGCGGCGAACAGCGTCACGTACGACACCAGGCGGGTCTCGCCGGAGGAGAGCTGGCGCACCCGGCGGTCGCGCGGGCGGCCGTCGGGGCCGGTGTCGCGGATGCGCACCCGGTAGGCGTACCACTGCCGGTAGTCCGGCGCGCTGTCCAGCACCTCGGCGTACCCGCTGCTGCGGCCCTCGGCGCGGGTGGCGCGGATGCGGTCCATCAGGGCCCGGCGCAGCCGGTCGTCCTCCTCGGGGGTGCGCCGGGCGACGGACTTCTTCGCCAGCGCGAACGCCGAGCGCTCGGCCGGATCCAGGTCCGGCGCCGGCTCCCAGGCCAGCTCCACCCGCACCCCCTGACTGGGCCGGGCGCTCTTCAGCACCGCGTTCATCCGCCGGGTCAGCGCCTCGGCCGAGCCGATCTGGCGGTGCAGCTCCTCGACGTCGGCGACGCCGGCCTCGGCCTCGGCGACCCTCTTCTGCGCCTCGCCCAGCCGCGACTCGGCCTCCGACGCCGCGCGGATGAGCCTCTCGACCTCTCTGGCGGCTGGAGGCAGCGGCCTTCACCCCGACGCCGCAGGTCAGAAAGTCCTCGGTGCCGTCGGGGAGCACGCGCCGCAGCTCGATCCAGGCGTAGCCCGTCCGGGAGGAGCCCGCGCTGTAGTCGTCGAGCATGAGCCGGCTCATGCTCACGGTGCCGAAGCCCTTGCACCCCATGGTGCGCAGATCGCCGTCCAGGCACAGCGGGAGCAGCAGCTCCAGGGTGCGCGACTTGCCCGAGCCGTTGATGCCCTTGAAGATCACCCGGCCCCCGATGGTCGAGGTCAAAACTCAAGGCCGAGATCGCCGAGGGAGCCACCCTGTGCGCCCAGCCGGCCCCGCCGCCCGGCGGTGAACAAGGCCGTACGGCAGGCCGTGGCCGCGAAAGGCGCAGGCTACGGGATTTCCGGAGACCTCGGTGACCTTCGCGGCGTCGGGGGTGAAACGCGACGCGGCCGCCGCACATCCTCGGGATGCACGACGGCCGCGCCGGTGTTCGGGGGCGGTCCGCGCCCGGGCCGCCGCGGAAGGGCGGCCCGGGACGGTCCTACTGCGCCGGCGAGGTGCGGCGCCGCGTCGCGTAGACGGTCACCGCGCCCACGCCCATGGCCAGGACCCCGCCGAGCACGAAGCCCGACAGGTCGACGCCGGTGACCGGGAGCTGCTCCCCGGCGGACGAACCGCCGGAGTCGCCGCCGTCACCGACTTCGACCGTGGTGCCGGTCGCGGGCGCCTGGGCGCCGACCTGCGAGGCCGGGCCGCCGCCGTCGCCGGGGCCGCCACCGGAGCCGCCGCCGTTACCGGGGTCCTCGGGGCCGGGCGCCGGGTCCGTGGGACCCGGGTCCTCCGGCTCGGGCTCCGGCTCGGGCTCGGGTTCCGGTTCGGGCTCCGGTTCGGGCTCGGGTTCCGGCTCCGGTTCGGGCTCGGGTTCGGGCTCGGGTTCGGGCTCGGGCTCGGGCTCCGGTTCGGGCTCCGGTTCGGGGTCCGGGCCCGGGTCGGGGTCCTCACCGCCGCCACCGGGCGGGTCATCGGGCAGGAGGTTGACGCCTGCCTCGGCCACACCCGGAACGGCCAGGGACAGGTCGTCCCCCGCCTCCGCGCCCTGGGGCGCCGAGGCGGCCTCGGGAGCCACCTCTTCGGCGGTTTCGGCGTACGCCGGAGCCGTGGCCAGCCCGAAGGCCAGCAGGCCCGCGGCGGTCACGCCGACCGCGCGTGCTGAATGGGACATCCATTCTCCTTTTCACATAGGGGGAGACCCGGTCGGGGGAGACCGGATCGCTGGGGAGAAAGATCGGTCGGAAGGGCTGTGCAGGGCAGGGGGAGCGGGGCGGGGCGGTCGCCGGGCGGTCATTCGGGGGAGAGGGCGTAGAGGTCGTCGTCGGCGACGACGACCGCACGGCCGTCGAGCAGCCCCCACGGGCGTGCGGTGTCCTCCTCCAGCTCCACCGGTTCGCCGTCGGCGCCCACGGCCACCGGGGCGCCGTCCAGCTCGCCGTAGAGCGTGTCGCCCGCCGCGTTGACGGGGATGAAGCCGGACAGGACATCGGTGGTGCCGTCGGCGAGATCCACCAGCAGGGGGCCGTAGGCGGCCGTGCGGTCGCCGTCCACCCAGCGGGCGTCCTCCAGTTCGTCCGGGGCGATCGCGGCGGAGGCCGTGACCGAGCCGTCGCCGGCGTCGTGGACGGCGAGCACGGTCCGGTCCTCGTCGTCGGCGCTCCAGCGCACGATGACGTAGCCCGCCGAAGCGGTCAGCACCCGATCCACCTCCTCGGCCCCCTCGGGCCGGTCCGCCTCGACCTCGCGCGGCTCCTCCTCGCCGCCCGCCCAGGCCCACGGGCCGTCGGCCGACGCGGCGAGCACCTCGCCGCCGTCGGCGAGCATCGCGCCGGTGCCCCCGGGCGGCTCCACGCGGACCAGCTCCCCCTCGGAGAAGCCTCCCGGGGACGCCGCCGCCTCGGCGGAGTCCTCCGACGAGGCCGCGAACGAGGGCACGAAGGCATCGTCGCCCGCGGTGACGAGGGGGCCGGTGCCGGCGAAGGACACCTCGGCGTCATCGGGCAGGTCGAACCGCTCGGGAACGCCGCCTCCGGCGGGCCACAGCCACAGCGCTCCGTCGCCGACGAGCACGACCCGCTGGGTGTCGCCGTCGCGCGCGAACCGCAGCGGGCCGTCGATGTCGCCGACCTCCACGGGCAGCTCGGCCGACCAGGTCTCGGTTCCGCCGGGGCCGACGACCATCAGCCGCTCGTCGGGATCGATCAGCGCGGCCGCGCTGCCGTCGAGGGCGACGGCGGGGCGGGTGCCCGGCGCCATCGGCAGCCGCCAGTCGGCCTGCCGGGTGAAGCCGGGGGGCGCGGGCCGGGTCTCGAAGGTGGCGGAGGCCGGCGCGGAGGAGCCGTCCACCGGGACGACCGTGGCGTCGGGCAGGAGGCGGACCGCGGCGACGCCGGCGCCGGCGAGGACCCCGACGGCCAGCACGCCGCCCACCGCCACGACGGCGAGCCTGCGGCCGCGGCGGGAGCGCTGGGGCGGCTGCGGCGGTGTGGCCGCGGCGCGTACCACCCCTGCGGGGGTGGCGACGAGCTGCCACACGCTGTGGGCGTCCTGGGCGTCGATCACCACGTGCCGACCGGTGCGGGTGGCGTACTCGGCGATGGCGCCGATGGCGGCGCGGCGGGTCTCCTTGGCGCCCTGGCCGGTCACGAGTCGGGTGCGCCCCTCGATGGTGACCTCGGCGCTGCGCTCGTCCGGGGCGATGGCGAGGGTGACGTGGTGCCACTGCGGCATCGGCTCGGCGCCGGTGCTCATGGCGCCTCCGGCCGGACGCGCCGCGTGCGCGATGGGAGATCTCGCACGCCGGACCGGGACACGCGTCGTTGCCCCGGCGGCGGAGACGCTGTGATCATCTTTGTCGTGAACCTGTTCGTGTGCGAAGGCGTGTGCGGAGCGTAGCTGTCGCCCGGCGGCCGTCCGCCATGGGGGGATGGGGCCGTTCCGAACCGGAGTTGATTGCGGCGAAGCGACAAAGAACGGTTACGGATGACCGAGATGATACTAATCCGGGCCCTCGCAGGCATTATCGCCCGTCCACCGATCGGCTCGCGTCGGATTCGGGACCGGCCGAGGTCGGCGCGGCGCTCACCGTCACCGGTCCGCTCCCGGGCGTCAACGTCCGACCTGCGGTGATGCGGACGCACGTAAGGGAAGTGCGGGGGCGCGGTGGAGGGCGGGGCGGGTGCGGACCGGGCGGCCGGCGGCGGGGCCCGCGCCGATCCGCCGCCCGGGGGCCCTGGATACTGGCCACATCCGGCCGGGAGTGCGTCCTTTTCGCCGGTCTGGGCGTCGCCGGCCCCGAACCGGGGGTGGTGGCCCCGGCGGGGGCGCGGCGGGGGTGTCCTGACTAGGGGACCAGGAGCGAGAGGGTCTCGGCGATGAGGGCGGGGCGCTCCTCGTCCTCGATCTCGACCCGGTGGCCCATGGTCAGCAGCAGCCCCTTGGGGGTCTCCTTGACCTCGGTCAGCTCGATGCCGTCGCGCACCCGGGAGCCGACCGTCACGGGCTGCAGGAAGCGCACCTTGTTAAGTCCGTAGTTGATGCCCATCGCCGGGGGCTTGTCCAGCGTGTAGACCTCGGGGCCGAATGCGGGGAGCAGGGACAGGGACAGGAAGCCGTGCGCGATCGTCGCGCCGAAGGGCCCCTGGGCCGCGCGCTCGGCGTCGACGTGGATCCACTGGTGGTCGTCGGTCGCGTCGGCGAACAGGTCGATCCGGTCCTGGTCGATGGTGTGCCACTCGCTGTGCCCCAGGTGCTCCCCCTGGGCCGCGACCAGGGCGGCGACATCGGCGAATCTCCGCATGATCCTCGCACTCCTCACGCTGCGGTCGAAGACGCGACCGACTGTACCGCATACCGACTGTTTGGTTTGTGGCCGGAGCCATACCGTCCTCGCCGGTCTCCAACGGCGGCCGACGCTCTTGGGGCCGCGAAGATGCCGCTACCCCTGCGCGAGCTGCTCCAGGCGCTGCCGGGACAGTCCGAGGTACTGCGAGATGTCGGTGAGGGTGAGTCCCGCGTCGCTGAGGCCGTACACCGCCTCGCGGGTCTTGGCCGCGGCCCCGCGCATGGCCTCGTCGGCGTCGTGCACGGCGCGGCGGGTCTCCAGGACGAGCTGGTCCAGGTCGTCGCTGACCTGCGGCACCAGGTCGAGGTGGATCGCGCGCTCGTCCAGTTCGAGCTGGGTGGAGATGTACTCCCGGGCCCGTGACTCGGCGTCACCCAGCGTGGGCGACCACGTGACGCCGACGCCCTCCACCCGCAGTTCCCACCCGTTCTCCCATTTGCGGGCGTGCACCTCGTACAGCGCCACCGATGTCCTCCCTGCCGGATCTTGCGGAGAGTCCGATCATCCCGGAAGGCCGTGTGGGCGGCAAGACCGTCGAGCCGACATTGCCGCTGTGCAATGTCGGTCCCGCCTTCCCCGGGCGATGGGCCGCACCCTCCGGACAGGAGTCGTGGCGGAGAGTAGTGGAATGCGGCGGGAGACCGATCGGGAGACGGGATCCGCGGACTCCTCAGCCGATGGGGGTGACGTCGGCGGTGAGGTCGTCGAAGACGACTCCGCCGCTGTAGCGCTCCCCGGAGCGCGTCTCCACCACGTAGACGCGGTCGACGGAGATCGGCTGGGCCAGCCCGCCGGTGACGTCGACGTCGGCCCGCCGCCACCCCTCCCAGGCGATCCTGGGCCCGTACAGCGAGCGCCGCAGACCGTCGCCGTCGGTCACGGTGATCGCGAGCATGCCGTCCCGGTCGTCCCCCTTGACCCACAGGCTCAGCTCCGAGATGTGGCCGTCGACGGCCAGGCGCGCGGGCGGCAGCGCGTAGGCGGCCCGGGTGGCGGTGGAGCCGGTGAAGTCGTAGGACAGCCGCAGGCCGCGTCCCTCGCGGCCCTTGACGCCGGAGACGGCGGCGCTACCGCCCACGGACGCGGCCGTCCAGTCGGCGGCGTCGTCGAAGGCGGCGATCGTCCGCTCCTCGGCGCCGATGTGCACCGGCAGCACGACCTCCTTCCCGCCGACCGAGACCGCGATCGTGCCGGAGCCGTCGTCGGCGGCCGGTTCGACCTCGAACACGCCGTCGCCGCGGGCCGTGACCGCGACGAGGTCGCGGTCGTAGTCCAGCGACGCGTCGGCCGGCTCGATCGGGGCGCGGGTCCCGTCGGGCGCGATGCCGGTCAGCCCGAACGTCGCCGAGGAGGATCCGTCGGGCAGCGCCACCGCGGGGACGGTGGCCTCGATGCGCTCGGGCGCGGGCAGCACCTCCAGTTCGGCCTCGCCCGCGATGTCACCGGAGCGCGCGGTGACCAGCGCGGTCCCGGGCTCGGCCGCGGTGTAGGAGCCCTTCTCGGCCGATCCGCTGTCGGCGCTCCACTCGATCTCTCCCGCGGGCACCGGGTCGCTCACCGGCCCGTACGCCTCGTCGTGCGCGGTGGCGTCGAGGGCGCGGGTCAGCCCGCTGAAGACCCGGTGCGGGTCGGCCAGGACGGGCGCGCTCGGCCCCGGATCGGGCAGCGGGTCGATTCGCGGTCGCACCCACAGGCCCCTCGCCTCGCCGCTGCCCTCGGGCGCGTAGACGGCCAGACCGTTGGGGACGGCGCGCTCGGCCTCGCCGGTGCGGTTCTCGATCCGGTTTCCGCCGCCGGGCGTGCGGGCCACCAGCGTGGAGGAGCCCCCGCCGTCCAGCTCCAGGCCGACCTCGGCGCCGGCGGCCCTGAGCCGCTCGCCCATCTGGCGCAGGGTCGCACCCCTGCCGCCCGCGTGCCGGCCGTCCGCGGTCACCACGTACATCTCGGTGCCGTCGGCGGAGAAGCCGACGGCGGTGCGCGGTTCGCGGGCGGAGGCGCCGGTGAAGGCGACCTCGCCGCCGCGCAGCAGGACGTTGCGGCCGCCGATGGCGGTTCGGGGCCCGGCCCCGTCGGCGGTGAGCGCGTAGTCGACGGCGACCTCGTCGCCCCTGCGCAGCCCCGCCAGCCGGTCGGCGCCGGCCTCCCGGCCCACCAGCACCGTTCCGGAGGGCGCGCCCGCACCGGCCGCGTCGCGGACCTCGGTGACGCGGCCGTCGGCGATCACCACCTCCCGCACCCGGTCGGCCCCCCGCACGGCCCGGCCGCGCGGGTGGGCGCCCCACAGGGAGGTGAACGCGCCGATGCCGTCGACGGGGATCTCGTGGCTGTTGAGGCGGTCGATGCGCACCTCGCCGTCGGGCAGTGCCGCGGTCCCGTCGAAGAGCAGGTCCTGGACCCGGCCCACGCCCCCGGCGTCGATCGTGACGGCGGTGGAGCGGCCGACCGAGGGGGACTTGACCACCTCGCCGCCGCGCACCGCCGGGCCCAGCGGGGCGAGGGAGCCGCCGATGTCGAAGAAGTCGCCGTTGACCGCTGCGACCGCGCCGGCCTGGGCCGCCTGCTCGGTCAGCGGTGCGGCGTCGGTGACGCTCCCGCCACTCAGGTAGCCCACGCGGGCGCCGCCGTCGAGGTCGACGCTGAGCGTGGTGAACCGCTGCGGCTCGGCGCCCTCCAGGTTCGTCGAGGTCAGTTCCACACCGGGGGCGACCGGCCGGGACCGGGCGGTCGCCGCGGTCGCGGCGCTCACCGGAGCGCACGATGTCAGGGCGGGTGAGAGTGCCGACACCAGGGCGATCGCCGTGATCGCCGCACCGGCTCCGACCGCGCGCCCGGACACGATGGACCTCCGTCACCGCAGTGCCGCCGCGCCGTCGCCACACGACCGCCGCAGCGAGATCCGCCCGGAGGCGGGACGGGAAGAACACTGACGACTGTGACAGAAAGTGTCGACTCAGTGGCGGAAGGTGCCTGCCGCCGCGTGTCGCGCGGCGGGGGAGACCGTCACCAGACCGTGGTTCACGGGGCGTTCAGCGTCACCGTCTCCACGGCCATCGCGCGGACCGCCTTCTCGTCCACGGTGTGGCCCAGGCCCGGCTGGGTGAGCGGGATCGGGGTGATGCCGTCGTGCGCGCGGACCGGGGGCGAGACCACGTCGCGGGTGAAGCGGCCGCCGGCGCCGGGCATCTCGCTGGGCAGCGACACCCCCGGCAGCGAGGCGAGCGCGACGGTGGCGGCGCGGCCGATGCCCGATTCGAGGTCGGAGCCGCACCAGACCTGCCAGCCCGCGTCCACCGCGCGGTCGTGCGCCCGCCGCGCCGGGGTGAGGCCGCCCATGCGGGCGACGCGCAGGTTGAGGACGCTGCCCGCCTCCATCTGGATGGCCTCGTCCAGCGTCTCCAGGGAGTCGATGCCGGCGTCCAGCGCCAGGGGCGTGCGCAGTTCGCGCCGCAGGCGGGCGTGCGCGGCGAGGTCGCCGCCGGCGAACGGCTGCTCGATGGCGAGCAGGCCGTAGTCGTCGAGGGCGCGCAGCGCCTCCAGGTGCGCGGGGTCCTCGGTGTAGCGGCCGCGCGCGTCGACCTGGAGCACCAGGAACGGGTACGCCTCCTGGACGGCGCGCACCACGTCGACGTCCCAGCCCGGTTCGATCTCCAGCCGGATCCGCCGGAACCCGCTGCCGACCTGGCGGTTGACCTCGTGCACCAGGGATTCCGATGTGGGTTGGCGGCCCAGCGTGACCCCGGCCGTGATCGCGGTGCGGGTGCCGCCCAGGGCGTGGGAGAGCGGGGTCGCGCGCTGCCGGCTCCACAGGTCCCAGCAGGCGATGTCGAGGCCGGACTCCACGGCCGGCAGTGACGGCAGGTCGGCCCAGGCCCCGGCGACGTCGGTGGGGCGCTGCCAGGCGTGCCGCAGCAGCGCCGGGGCGAAGTCCTCGACCAGCGCCCGCCAGCGTCCGGGGTCGGCCGCCGTGATCTCACCCCAGCCGGTGGTACCGGCGTCGTCGGCCACCCGCACCAGGATGTGCTCGGCGAAGCGCGGCCGTTCGTCGATTCCGCGGTTGCGGGGTTTGGGGTGGGCGAGCGGCAGCCGCACCCGGGTCGCGTCGACGGCCGCGACTCGGGGCAGGGTTGCCGGCTCCGTGCGTGACACGCGTGTTCCGCCTCCAAATTCCGGGTCGTCCGGGCCACGGGGATGCAGGGACGAAGAGCGGGGCCGAGGAAGCCGACCCCCTCATTCGACGTTATCCCCTCTTCGCCCGCACAACCACCGGGCCGCCGCCACCGGCGCGGCGGCCTCACCGCGGTCCGGGCGGCCGCGCCGGGGCCTTGGCCGCGGTGAACACCACGCTCCTCTCCAGGAGGTGGCGCCGCGCGTCGCCGAATTCGGCGCGCAGGGTCGACTCGATCGTGTCGAGCTCGTCTGGCCTCAGCGCCAGGTGGCCGGTGCCGCCGTGCCAGGTGATGACCGCGCGGCCGCCGGGGCGCAGCACCCGGTGGAACTCGGCGACTCCGGCGGCGAGGTCCGGCCACATCGCGACCGTGTTCACCGAGACCACCAGGTCGACGGCCGCCGCGGCCAGGCCGGTCGCCGCGGCGGCGCCCGTCCGGAGCCGGACCCGCCCGGCGCGCACCGCTTCGGCGTTGCGGCGCCGCGCCATGTGCACCATCTCCGCCGACGGGTCGACGCCCTCGACGGTGACATCGGGCCGTCGGGCCAGGAGTTCGACGAGCACGCCGGGGCCGTGCCCCACCTCCAGCACGCGCTCGCCGGCTCCGACGTCGAGGAAGTCCAGGACCTCGGCGTTCTGATCCCGGTTGCTCCTGGCCAGCACCCACCCGGCGAGGTGGCCGATCACGCCCCGGGGCAGCGCGAACGGGTTCCCGCCCGGCTCGCGGCCGGTCCACAGCCGTCGTTGCGACATGAGCACTCCTTGATCGATGCGGCTCCTGGCTCCAGGCTGAGTGTTCAAGCACACTTGAAGTCAACTCGCCGAGCGGAGGGGCGTCGAACATGGAGTCGGTCAAGGAGCCGGTGGGGGTACCGGGCGTGCGGGCGCCGGTCGCGGAGCCGGGGGCCGGCGCGACGCCCTCGGCGCCCACCGGCGAACTGGTGCCCATCGGGGAGGCCGTGCGGCGCACCGGCGTCGCGGCGTCGGCGCTGCGCTACTACGAGGAGCGCGGACTGCTGCCGCCCGCGGTGCGCATCGGGGGCCGACGGCACTACGGCCGGGCCGAGCTCCGCCTCATCGCGCTGATCAGGATGCTCACCGAGATGGGCATCGGCCTGCGCGCCGTCACCGGCATGCTCGACGGCTCCGACTGGCACGGCGCGCTGCACACGCAGATCGAGGCGCTGACGCGGCGGATCGAGCAGGCCGAACGGGCCAGGGAGCTGCTGCGCCACGGCACCGAGTGCCCCAGCGAGGACCCGGTGCGCCGGTGCCCGCACTTCACCGCCCACCTCGACGCCCGCATCGGCGCCCCGACAGTGGGCGCCGATGCGTGACGGGAGCACGCGGACCGGGGACGGCGCCGGACCGCGGCGCGGCAGGGGCGCCGGTCAGGACGCCAGCGCCTCGGCGACCGTGCGGGCCTTGAGGCCGTGGGCCTCGGCGACGGCCTCGTTGGTCAGGTCGCCGTCGAAGGTGTTGAGGCCGAGGGCGAGCGTCTGGTCGTCGGCCAGGGCCTGGCGCCACCCCTTGTTGGCCAGGGCCACGGCGTAGCGCAGCGTGTCCTTGGTCAGGGCGTGGGTGGAGGTGTTGGGCACCGCGCCCGGCATGTTGGCGACGCAGTAGAACACCGTGTCGTGCACCGGGAAGGTCGGGTCGGCGTGCGTGGTGGGGCGGGTGTCGGCGAAGCAGCCGCCCTGGTCCACGGCGATGTCGACGAGCACGGCGCCCGGCTTCATCCGGGACACCAGCTCGTTGCCGACCAGCTTCGGGGCCTTGGCCCCCGGGATCAGCACCGCGCCGATGACCATGTCGGACTCCAGGACCGCCTGCTCGACCTCGAAGGCGTTGGAGGCCACCGTCTTGACCCTGCCCTGGTAGACGGCGTCGGCCTGGCGCAGCTTGTTGATGTTGAGGTCCAGCAGCGTGACGTCGGCGCCCATGCCGACGGCGATCTGGGTGGCGCTCATACCGGAGACGCCGGCGCCCAGCACGGTGACCTTGGCCGGGCGGACCCCCGGGACACCGCCCATGAGCACGCCGCGGCCGCCGCTCGGGCGCTGCATCGTCGCGGCGCCGACCTGCGGGGCCAGCCGCCCCGCGACCTCCGACATCGGGGCCAGCAGCGGCAGGGAGCGGTCGGGGAGCTGCACCGTCTCGTAGGCGATCCCGGTGACCTTGCGATCCAGCAGCGCGTCGGTGCACTCGCGCGAGGCGGCCAGGTGCAGGTAGGTGAAGAGGGTCTGGCCCTCCCGCATCCGGTGGTGCTCCTCGGGGACGGGCTCCTTGACCTTCAGGATCAACTCGCCCTCGGCCCAGACGTCGTCCGAGGTCTCCAGGATGCGGGCGCCGGCGGCGACGTACTCCGCATCGGGGATGGACGACCCGGCGCCGGCATCGCGTTCGATGACGACATCGTGGCCGTTGGCGACCAGTTCGTTGACGCCGGCCGGGGTGATGGCCACCCGGTACTCGTGGTTCTTGACTTCTCTGGGCACGCCGACGCGCACGGTTCCTCCTCGCATCTCCTTTGATACCTCCCCACTGTGAAATGCGGAAAAGCCTCTGGTCCCCCTGCAGTGTGGCTGCGAAAACGCGATCTTCTTGACAGCGTGTAAAAGCCCCGCCGCGCGTCTCAGGTGCCGGCGGACAGCAGGGGGCCGCCGTGCACGGAGTGCGGCAAGGGGCGGATGCCGTCCGGCTCCCGCGGCACCGCGCGGCCGCAGACCCACGTGCCGGTCACCCGGCCCCGCAGCAGCCGCCCGGCGTAGGGGCCGCCCTCGTCCTGCGGGACCGGCTGGGAGGCCTCGGCGTCGAAGGCCACCAGGTCGGCGTCGCAGCCGACGGCGATGCGCCCCTTGGCACGCAACCCCACCACCTCGGCCGGGCGCTCGGCCGTCCACCGGCTCACATCGGCCAGGTCCCGGCCGCGCCGCCGGGCGGCGGTCCACAGCGCCGGCAGCGTCCACCGGATCGCGCCGACGCCCGTGCCGGGCCGGTGCCCCGACCCCACCGAGGCGACGACGTCGCCCGATTCGTCCAGCAGCGCGCTCCACAGCGCGCCGCGGTTGGCGTCGGAGCGGATGGGCGGCCGGCAGCGGTAGGCGGGGTCGGCGTCGGGCACGCTCTCGGCGGGCAGGCACAGGTAGTGCGGGCAGGTCTGCGCGCTCACCGGCACGCCCATCGAGCGGACCGCGGCCAGGATCGCCGCGCACTCGGCGGCCGCCAACGGCGCGACGTGCGCCCGCGCGCCGGTCATGCGGGCCGCCGCGATGACCCGCTCCAGGCCGCGGCGCTCGGCGCGCGGCGGGCGGGCCGCCAGGAGCGCGTCGTTGCCGGGCAGGGCGGGGTCGGACAGCTCGGCGGCGTCCTCGGCGTGCACCAGCAGGGGCGCGTCCATGGCGGCCAGCTCGGCCATGGCCTTGCCCAGGTGGACGTCGTCCAGTGCGGCGATGTCGGGGGCGCCGCCGTCGGACAGCGAGCAGGCGAAGCCGGCGACCCCGGCCGCGCGCAGGTCGGCCAGGTCGGCCGGCGTGCTGCGCGGGGTGACCCCGCCGAGGAAGGCGACGTGGGTCCAACTGCTCCCGCTCGCGGCGCGCAGGTGGGCGGCCAGCGTCGCGGTGCCGGTGATCGCGGGGCGCGCCGGTGCGGGGGCCACCACCACGGTGGTGACACCGCCGGCCGCGGCCTGCCACGTCGTGCGGGCGTAGCCCTCCGCCGGAGACAGCCCCGGCGCCTGGACGGCGACGTCGACATCGACGCAGCCGGGCAGCAGCGCCACGGGACCCAGATCCGTTTCGCGCAGGCAGGCCAGCGGGACGCCGTACTCGGTGACGGCGGCGATGCGCCCTCCCGAGACGGCGACCGCGGCCGGGCCGGTCCCCTCGGGCGTGACCGTGCACCGCGAGCGGATGACGAGATCGAACTGACGCACCTGGCTCCCTCCATGACCGCAGCGGGGCCGCCGCCTCCCGGCGGCCGCGCTCGCCGACGTCCCCCGGCCCGCCGCGGACCCCCATTTTCCCCGGTGGGCCCTTGGCCCGCGGGCTTTTCCGGGATATCCGCCGGGCGCGCGCCCGTTTCAACGCGGACCGGCCCGGGCACGTGTCCGACACGTTGTAGTAGTTCGTCTACTCTTGACCCTTGAGGTGATGTCCACGCCGGACGTGCTGCGCCTGCTCTTCGGGGCGGCGGCCGCCGAACTCGCCCCCTGGCTGTGGGGCTGTCTCGGGCTGGCCGTCGGCGCGGGTACCGCCGTGGCGGTGATGCGGCGCCACCTCCGACAGCAGCGACCCCGACACCTACGGAGCGGCACGCGTGGCTTCCCCCGGTACCCGCGAGAGTGACCCCCGGCGCCAGGGCGGCGGCATCGAATCCGTCGTCCAGGTGGCCGCCGCGGCCGTCGCCGCCTGCCTCATCGCGCTGATCATCGCGCTGGTGGCCGGTGGGGCCGTGACGGCCCAGATCATCCCCGGCCTGCCCGACGCGGGAGCGTTGACGCGCTGGGGCCTTCCGGTCGCCAAGACCACGATGGACATCGCCGGCGCCCTCACCCTCGGCGTGCTGCTCCTCGCGGTCGTCCTGCTGCCCTCCGACCGGGGCGTGCTGAGCGACCAGGCCCAGTCCTACGTGCGCGCCGCCTCCTGGATCGCGCTGGTCTGGGCCGTGGCGGCCGGGGCGACACTGGTCTTCCAGCTCTCCGACGTCCTCGGGCTGCCGCCGATGGAGGTCATCGGCGACCAGCTCACCAGCTACGCCGGCTCGGTCTCCCAAGGCGTCGCGCTGATGCTGGTCATCCTGCTGGCCACGGCCGTCGCACTGCTCGGCCGCACCACCGGCTCGGCGGCCGGGGCGTTCGGGCTGCTCGGCCTCACCCTCGTCGGCCTGGTGCCCCCGGCGCTCACCGGCCACTCCGCGTCCTCCCCCAACCACGAGCTCGCGGTCACCGGACTCGCGCTGCACGTCCTGGCCGTCTCGGTGTGGGTCGGCGGACTGGCCGCCCTGACCCACCACGCCCTGCGGGCCGGGGGCGAGCACGTGCCCGTGGCCGCCCAGCGGTTCAGCCGGGTCGCGCTGTGGGCCTACATCGGCGTCGCCGTCAGCGGCGTCGCCAGCGCCGCGGCCCGGCTGTACTCGGTCAGCGAGCTGTTCACCAGCTCCTACGGCCTGATCATGGTCGCCAAATCCGTGCTGTTCATCGCCTTGGGCTGCCTCGGCTGGCTGCACCGCCGCCGCACCGTCGCCCGGATGACCGAAGGCGGCACCCGGGTCCTGTTCGCGCGCCTCATCGCCGTCGAGGTCGTCATCATGGCCGCGGTCATGGGGCTGGCCTCCGCGCTCAGCCGCACCGCGCCCCCGCCGCCGCTGGACGGCACCTTCGATCCCGTCACCGAACTGCTCGGCTTCCCCATGCCCCCGCCGATGAGCGCCACGACGCTGCTCACGCTGTGGCGGCCCGACCTGTTCTTCATCCTGCTCGTGGCCGTGCTGGGCGGCCTCTACATCGGCGGGATCGTACGGCTGGCCCGACGCGGCGACCCCTGGCCCTGGGGCCGCACCGCGGCCTGGTTCGCCGGGCTGCTCAGCATCGTGGCGATGCTGCTCAGCGGGGTCGGGACCTACTCGATGGTGCTGTTCAGCACGCACATGGTGCAGCACATGGTGCTGTCCATGATGACGCCGATCCTGCTGGTGCTGGGCGCCCCGGTGACGCTGGCGCTGCGCGCGCTCAAGCCCGCGGTCCGGCGCGGCGACCGGGGCCCGCGCGAGTGGCTCACCGTGTTCCTGAACAGCCGCTTCTCCCACGTCGTCACGCATCCGGGATTCGCCACGCCGCTGTTCGTGGTCAGCACCTACGCGCTGTACTTCACCCCGCTGTTCGGCACGCTCATGACCGACCATCTGGGTCACCTGATCATGAACGTGCACTTCCTGGTCACGGGCTTCCTGTTCTACTGGATCATGGTCGGCGTGGACCCGGCGCCGCGCAAGGTCCACCACCTGCTGCGCATCGTGCTGCTGCTGCTGACCATGGGCCTGCACGCCTTCTTCGGCATCTCGATCATGATGCAGTCGGCCCCGCTGGGCATGGAGTACTACGGCCAGTTCGAGGTGCCCTGGCTCGACAGCGTCGCCGAGGACCAGTACGCCGGGGGCGGCGTGGCCTGGGCGATCGGGGAGGTCCCCACCCTGATGGTGCTGATCGCGCTGATCGTGCAGTGGTCGCGCGACGAGGAGCGCACCGAGCGCCGCCGCGAGCGGCACAGCCGCCGGGACGGCTCCGACGACGCCGACATGGACGCCTACAACGCCTACCTGCAGTCCCTGGAGCGAAGGGCGAAGGAGCAGAGCTAGCCGGGCTCGGGACCGCCGCGGGGCGCACGGGGCCGCCCCCTCTGCCGGTGGCATAACCGCTTGGCCCCGCGGCGGCGTATCGGGTTGGCTCGTGCCCATGACGAAATTCCGGTTCGGGATCAACTACAGCGACGCCACGGGCGACGGGTGGACCGGGTTCTGCCGCACCTCCGAGGAGATGGGCTTCGACGTCATCCTCGCCCCCGACCACCTCGGCGCGCCCGCACCGTTCGCGATGCTGGCGGCGGCCGCCGCCGTGACCACGCGGACGCGGCTGGGCACCTACGTCGCCAACAACGAGTTCTGGAACCCCGCGATGCCGGCGCGCGAGGCGGCCACCGTGGACCGCCTCTCCGGCGGACGGCTGGAACTCGGCCTGGGCTGCGGCTACATGAGATCGGAGTTCGAGAGCGCCGGGATCCCGTGGCGCGGCCACCCCGAACGGGTCGACCGGCTGGAGCGCGGCATCACCGAACTCGACCGCCTCTTCACCGGGGACGGCCCGCGCCCGCTGCCCGGCGCGGACCGGCGTCCGCCCCTGCTCGTCGGCGGGCACGGCGAACGGATCCTCGCGCTCGCGGCGGAGCGCGCCGACATCGTCGGCTTCAGCGGCCTGCGCCAACGGCGTGCGGCCGGACCCGGGGCGCTCGTGGTTGCCGGTGCCGAGGAGACGCTGCGACGGGTGGAGCTCGTCAGGCGGCGGGCGGGGGCGCGCGCCGGGAGCCTGGAGTTCAGCGTGCTGGTCCACGCGGTGCTGATCACCGACGACGCGGAGCGGACCGCCGCCGAGACGGCCGAGAAGTACGCCGGCGTGGGCCTGGAGACGGCCCGCGACGTCCTGGACAGTCCGTACATCCTCGTGGGCACGGTCGACGAGATCGCCGCCGAGCTGGTCGCCGACCGCGACCGCTTCGGCTTCGGCTACGTGGCCACCCACGGCCCGTTCCGGGACGCGCTGGCCCGGGTGATCCCCCGAGTGCGGGAGCTGGAGGCCGCCCGGGGAATCAGCTGAGGACGGTGCCCAGGGCCGCGCCGATCAGACCGAGCACGGCGCACACCACCAGGCCGCCGGCCAGCGTGGTCGGCGACAGCCGCAGCCGGGTCGGCCCGGCGCCCCTGCGGGCGGCGGCGCGTTGGGCGACCAGCGGCAGCAGGGCGATGTTGGCGGCGTAGACGACGGTGACGACGCAGAAGGCGGCCAGGAACGCCTGACCGAAGCCCGCACCGGCGTCGAACGTGCCCGCTGCGGCCATCGCGGGCAGCGCCACGAGGATCACGGCCGACATCGCACCGAACAGGATCTGGACGCCGACACCGATCGTACGCTCCGAGAACACCAACAACAGGCCGATGAGCGCCCCCATCATGACGGCACCGGCGATTCCGAACACTGCGACGTTGACCAGCAAATTCACCTGGTCATTGTCCCACCGGCCGGCGGGTGTCCCCGCCATGGGCCGGTGCGGGCGGCCATGGGTTCGGTCACGGTCCCCGCCGCGGGGCCCGCTACAGGGGAGCGAGCAGCGCCGCGCCGTAGAGGCCGGGGCAGGTCAGCACGCGCAGAGCCGGGCCCTGCGGCACCGGCGCGCCGGAGCCGCCGAAACGGATGCCGCCCAGGCGTCCGGCCCTGCGGCGGTCCAGCACGACCAGGGAGCGCGCGCCGGGCATGGCGCGCCCGGGACCGCGCGTGCAGGCGCCGATCAGTCTGCGCCAACGGCGCTCGTGCGTGCGGAAGCTCCGGGAGGTGACCATCCGGCCCCTGGCGATCTGGCCGCGCCGGGCCTCCCAGGGGTCCGCGTCGATCAGCACCAGGTGGACCGGCACGCCCACCAGCCGGCAGTACGTCCCCAGCAGGACGCGCACGATCCGCCGGGTTCCGGTCTCGTGCACGATGACGGGGTCGCCGCTGCGCAGCGCCGTGGCGACCCGCAGATAGTGCAGGACGTGCACGACCCAGCGCCACGCGGGGTAGGGCAGTCGGCGCAGCCACGGGGTGAGCCGGTTGCGCGACTGCTGGGAGTCCACGACGCGCACGCCCCCGCCGGTGCGCACGGTGTCGGTCTCCGAACCCGTCAGCCCGTAGAGCCGGTTCAGCAGGGTGCTCTTCCCGGCTCCGGGAATCCCGCCGAGCAGGATCAACGAGCGGTCCGGGTAGTGGAGGATCTCCAGTGGCCGGCCGCCGTGGTCGTGTCGCTCCGAGGCGACGAGAGGGATGCCCACGCCTCCTATGTTCACCACTCGCATAAGAGGCGGCTAAAAGCCCTACTGGAACGGGGGTGGAATCGGGGACCGGACCGTCCTAGCCGGAGTGCCGCTCGCGCCACTCGCTGACGACGCGTTCGACGTCGAAGGGCATCAGGTTGAGCGGAGGGCCCGAGGTCGGCCTCTTGAGCATCTCCGTGATCCTGTCGTTGACGTCGGCCACGATCCGCCGCACCTCGGCCTCTGATCCGGCCCGCGACGCCGCGGCGAGCGCGTCCTCGGCCTCCTTGCGCAGGGCGAGCGTCGGCGGCAGGAGGGACACGTTCTCGCGGCGCAGCTTCCGCTTGACCCACCACGACTCGTCGTAGGGCTCGTCCAGTTCGGGGATGGGCTTGCCGGCGCCCGGCAGGTTGTCGAACTCGCCGCGCTCCGTCGCCTCGCGGATCTGCCTGTCCACCCACGTCTCGAAGCTGACACCGGGCGGCTTGCGCTCTGTCATGGTGCGATTGTCCCCCGGATCCCTCTGGAGCAACCCGCGGGGCCGTCACCGGGGCGGCAGGGCAGGCTTACTCATCGGGTGACGGGCGAATCGGGATGTCACCGAGCGGGCGGGGCTGCGGCTTCGAGGTCGGCGATGCTGCCGGACATGACGGTCCGCAGGTGCCGGGTGAGGTGCTCGACCGGCCAGTCCCACCAGGCCAGGGCGAGAAGGCGGGTGATGTCCGGCTCGCTGTAGCGGGTGCGGATGAGTTTGGCCGGGTTGCCGCCGACGACGCCGTAGTCGGGGACGTCGTCGACGACGACGGCGCCCGAGGCGATGATCGCGCCGTGACCGATCCGGACTCCGGGCATGACCATGGCGCGGTAGCCGACCCAGACGTCGTTGCCGACCACGGTGTCCCCGCGGCCGGGCAGGCCGGTGATGAGGTCGAAGTGCTCGGCCCAGGCACCGCCCATGACGGGGAAGGGAAACGTTGAGGGTCCGTCCATGCGGTGGTTGGCGCCGTTCATGATGAACCGCACCCCGGTGCCCAGCGCACAGAACCTCCCGATGACCAGTCTCTCCGGACCGTAGTGGTAGAGCACGTTGCGAGTCTCAAAAGAGGTCGGCTCGTCCGGATCGTCGTAGTAGGAGTACTCGCCGACCTCGATCAGCGGGGATGTCACCAGCGGTTTCAGGAGCACCACGCGCGGCTGTTCGGGCATCGGGTGAAGCACCGAAGAGGCAGGAGGAACAGGGCTCACGGCGGCACCACTTCAGACGATCTGCGAATGTGCGGACAGCACACCCATGGTCCCAGCCCTCCCGCGCGATCCGAGCAGCGGAGCCTCGGACACGGAGTCCCCTACTGAGGTTTGCAGAAGTTGTGCGGGGTGGGATGGCGGGGAGGCTGCGGCGGGAGCGCGGCCCCTTTCCTCGGGCGGGATGCTTTATCGCCGCCGGTGGGCCGCGCCCCGCCGCCGAAGCAGACGGCAAAGGTGTGCGCGAACCCGCGCCACCGCTTCGGCCGGGAGGCGCGGCCCCACGCCGGGCTCACCGGTGAAGGACGCGCCAAGAGGGCCGCACTCTCCCGGCGACCTCCCGCAGAACCGTCCCTGCACCTAAAGGCCCACTCGACTTCTGCAAACCTCAATAGAACTGCTCCACGCGCGATCCGGTGGTGGACTTCACCACCTTGAGGCGGGTGGTGATGCGGGAGCGCAGGTCGGCCACGTGGCTGACCACGCCCACGGCACGGCCGCCGTCGCGCAGGCCGTCCAGGACCTCCAGCACCTCTTCGAGGGTGTCCTCGTCCAGGGTGCCGAAACCCTCGTCGACGAAGAGGGTACCGATGTCGGCGCCGCCGGCCTCCGCGCTCGCCACGTCGCCCAATCCCAGCGCGAGCGCCAGCGAGCTGACGAAGGTCTCGCCGCCCGACAGCGTCGCGGGGTCGCGCTCCTGCCCGGTCCAGGCGTCGATGACCCGCAGCCCCAGGCCGCCGCCGGACCGCGAGCGGTCGCCCGCGGTCTTGTCGACGGTGTGCCGCAGCAGGTATCGGCCACCGGACATGGTGGTCAGCCGGTCGTTGGCCGCGTTCACCACCTGCTCCAGCCTCGCCGCCAGCACGTAGGCCGACAACTGCACGCTTTCGCGGTTGTCGCCCGAGGTTCCGGCCGCCAGCCGCGCCAGCCCGGATGCCACGGCGTGGCGCTCCCGCGCCGGCCGGGACGTCTCCAGCCGGTCCTGGAGTTCCCCGCGCAGGGACGCCAGTCGCCGCGCCCGGTCGGCGAGCCGGTCGCGCCAGGACACGGCCCGCTGCTCGGCCGCCTCGGCCGCGGCGGCCGCGTCGGCGGCGCCCTCCAGATCGGGAGCGGGCAGCCGACTCGCCGCGACGATGTCGGGATCGTCGAGCTCCGCGTCCACGCGGGCCTTCTCGTCGTCGTAGTGCCGTGCGCGCTCGCGCAGGCCGCGGCGTTCGGCGTCGCTGCGCGCGGCGGAGCGCGCCGCGTGGGCTTCGGCGAAGCCCGACTCGGCCAGCCCGCGCTCCAGCTCCTGCTCGGCCGCCCGCAGCTCCTCCACCGCCGTGCCGCAGGCGCTCAGCGCGTCGGCCGCCGAGCGCAGCAGGTCGGCCTCGCCGCTCAGCCGCGTGACGCGGGAGGCGAGATCGGGGTCGTCGCCGCGGGCGTCGTCCAGCAGGGCGCTCAGCCGCCGCTCCTCCTCGGCACGCTCGGCCCGCCGCGCGACCGTCTCGGCGAGTTCGCGCTCGATCCGGGCCTCGGTGCCGCGGGCCTCCTCCAGCGCGGTCTCGGCCTCGCTCACCTGCGCGGCCAGCCGCTCGACCTCGGCCGCCGCGGCCTCCACGGCCGCCAGCTCCCGCTCGCCGGACCGCACCAGCTCGTGCGCCGCGGCGCGGTCCAGGCCGTCGGCCCTGGCCCCCGCGGCGGCCAGCTGCTCGGTCAGCGCCGCGACCGCCCGCTCGGCGTCCTCGCGCCGGGCCTGGGCCTCGTCGGCGGCCCGCTGCGCGGCCTGCTCGTCGGCGCCGGTCGGGCGGCCCTCCTCGCCCGCGGCGGGGGCCGGGTGCTGCACCGATCCGCACACCGGGCAGGCCTCGCCCTCGGCGAGCCCCGCGGCGATCTCCGCGGCCATGCCGGCGATCCGGAGCTCGCGGACGGACAGCGCGCGCTCCTTGGCCGTCTGCGCAGCGTCGACCGCCTCCGTCCGCTCCCGCTCGGCCGCCGCCGACTCGCCGCGCAGCCGCTCGTGCTCGGTCGCGGCCTCCAGCCGGGTGCGCGCCGAGGCCAGCGCCTCGGCCGCGGCATCGCGGGAGCCGGTGCGCAGCCGCGCCCGCTCCAGGTCGGCGGCGAGTTCGGCGCGCCGGTCGGGCAGCGCCGCCATCCGCTCGCGGGCCCGATCGCGCTCAGCCGTGCGGCGCTCGATCAGCCCGGTCAGTTCGGTGATGTCGCGCAGCACCTCGTCGCGCCGGGCGGCCTCGCCGTGCAGCCGCTTCAGGTGCGCGATCTCATCGCGCCCGGCGCGCTCGGCCGTTTCCAGCCGGGCGCGCACGGCGGTCTCGTCATCGGCCGGGCCGGAGCCGGTGAACGCCGAACCCGCGGTGGCCGGGTCCGGAGGGAACGCGTCGGGGCCGGAGAGGCCGGCGAGCGGACCGGCCAGGGAGAGCGAGTCGGCGGCGGCCAGGTGCGCCTTCTCCAGTTGGGTGCGGCGCTGTTCGACCGCGCCGAGGAGCTGCACCACCGGGACCGCCCGCTCGGCGGCCTCGGTCTCGGCCTCCAGCGCCGCGCGCCACGGCTGCCGCTCCCGCAGCTCCGCCGCCTTTCCGCGGGCCGCGGCGAGGCGGTCCTGGCGCCTGGCGACGTCGCGCGCCTCGTCCAGTGCGGCGCGCGCCCCGGCCTGCTCCAGGGACAGGGCTCCGGCCGCCTCGGCGGCGTCGCGCGCGGTGGCCGCGGTGACGTGCGCCAGCTCCACGGCCCACGGCATCAGGGCCTCGAACCCGTCGTCCTCGGGCCACGGGGCCCCGCCGACCTCGGCGATCCGGTCGGCGACCCGGGACACCTCCGTCTCGGCGGCCTCGGCCTCGCGGCCGAGGGAGCGCGCGTGCTCTTCGAGCCACTTCTCGATCTGGGCGAAGACGCCGGTGGCGAAGATGTACTCCAGCGCCTCGCGCCGCTCGGAGGCCTTGGCCCGCAGGAACCGCGCGAAGTCGCCCTGGGGGAGCAGCACGATCTGGCAGAACTGCTCCCGGGACAGGCCCGTCAACTCGTTGATGAACTGGCCCGCCTCGTCCAGCCGGGTGGTGACGGGGACGTGCCGGCCCTCGACGATCTCGGTGACGGAGACCTTGGGGTTCTGCTTCGTGGTCCCCGTTCCCCTCTTCTTCGGCCGCTCCCACTGGGGCGAGCGCACGATGTGCAGCGTGCGGCCGCGCACGGTCACGTCCAGCGTGACCTCCGGCTCCAGGCCGGGCCGGGCGTGGTTGCTGCGCGGTGACTTGGCGGCCTCGCGCGCGCCGGGCACCTGGCCGTAGAGCGCGAAGCACACGGCGTCGAGCACCGAGGTCTTGCCTGCGCCGGTGGGCCCGTGGATCAGGAACAGCCCGCCGTCGCCGAGCGCGCCGAAGTCGACGGTCTCGACGCCGCCGAACGGGCCGAACGCCTGGACGGTCAGTTTGTGCAGGCGCATCAGCGCTTCGCCTCCCGCACGCGTACGTCCTCGAACGCCTGCCGGATGAGCCGGCGCTCCTCGGGCGTGGCCGAAGCCCCGCGGGCCCAGTCGACGAAGTCGAGGACCAGGTCGGGGTCGGAGCGCTCGGCGATCCGGTCGTTCCAGGTGCCCTTCTCGGCCGGGCGCTCGCCCTCCGGGGCGAAGTCCAGGTTCAGTGCGTGCGGGAAGCGTTCGCGCAGCCGGTCCATGGGGAAGGCCGGGCGTACCGGGTCGGTGAGCGTGACCTGCAGCCAGTGGTCGGTGTAGCGTTCCCACTCCGCCGCGCCGAGCAGGTCCTCGATCCGGCCGCCGATGCGCGCGATCGGGCGCGGCACCGGTGCCTTGACGAACGCGGTCTCCTTCACGCCCTCGGAGTCGAGGTCGACCAGTAGGCAGCCCTTGACCTGGTGCTCCTCGGAGAAGGAGTAGGCGAGCGGGGAGCCGCAGTAGCGGACGGTCTCGCTCATGCGCTGGCCGCCGTGCAGGTGGCCGAGCGCGACGTAGTCGACGCCGTCGAACGCGGAGGCGGGCACGTGCGCCGCGCCGCCCACGGAGATGTCGCGCTCGCTGTCGGAGCCCTCGCCGCCGCTGACGAAGGCGTGCGACAGCACCACCGACCGGGTCGCGCCGGGGCGGCCGGCGAGGTCGGCCCGGACCAGGTCCATGGCGTGGCCGATGGCGGCGCGGTGGCTGCGCTCGGGCAGCCCCCAGATGTGGCGGGCGATCTCGGGTTCGAGGTAGGGGATGCCGTAGAAGGCGACCGGGCCGTGCTCGTCGTCGAGGACGACGGGTTCGCCGACGCCCTCCAGCGAGCTGCGCAGGTGGACGCCCGAGGCGTCGATGAGCTCGGTGGCGTAGGCCAGCCGGACCATGGAGTCGTGGTTGCCGCTGATCAGCACGGCGCGCGCGCCGGTGTCGCGGATGCGCCGCAGCGCGTCGCCGAACAGCCGGACGGCGTCGACCGGGGGCAGCGCCCGGTCGTAGAGGTCGCCTGAGACCACCACGACGTCGACCTTCTCGGAGCGGACGGTGGTGATGAGGTGGTCGATGAACGCCGCCTGGGCGTCGAGCAGGTTCTCCCGGTGGAAGGACCGGCCCAGATGCCAGTCGGAGGTGTGCAGCAGCCGCATGTTCCGGGAGATTACTCCAGGCGCGCCCGGGTTCGCAGGGGAAAGCGGGACGGCTGTGGACGAAATGCGCCGCGGAGGCGGCCGCCGCAGAGGGATCCCGGGCGCGGGAGCGCGGTTTTGCGGTCCGCCGATATCGACGGCGACCGAAGAGGGCGCGCGGACGGGCTCCCGCGGCCCCGCCCCGCCCGCCGCGGGCCCGGCCCTGTGGAAAACCGCGTCCGGAGCCGCGCGGGGCGGCCGGTCCGCGGCGGGACCGGGTACGCGCGGAATGTGTCGGGACGGTGAACGGCCGGGCGTTCCCGCTCGCGGGATTGCTTTCCCGGTGGCTCGCTGAGCTGGAGAGACGCTCGGTGAACAAGGGGGAGCGCGGGGATCCGCGCGGCGACCGCGGAGAAAGCGCAGGTGAAGCGGCGGTTACCGCGCAGGGTGAGCGGGGATGTCCACAGGGCGACGGCTCCGGTTGTGTACAACGCGTGGCCCCCGGAGCGCCGCCGTACCGGTGTGTGAACGCACGGTCAGCAGCATTGCCGATTTCGCTACTTTCGGTGACGACCCGGAAAACCGGAACCCGGTGACCGGAAGTGGGACCGGTGGGAACGCGCTCGCGGCGCGGCTGAGAGGGTCGCAGATCGGAGTTTCGCGGTGACCGGGCGCTGGTGCGCACCGTCCTCGGCCCCAGGGGGTCTTTGACCCCCGGCCGAAGGCGGGATCCGCGGTGACCGGGCGATCCTCTCGCGTGGCCGAAGGCCCGTGGTAGGGACCGCCCCGGCGCCGCGCCGCCCGCGCCGCCACCGTGCGCACCAGGACGCAACCGCGGTTTCGGTGCGCGCCGAAACGGCGGGCCGCCGTGTCCACACCCCTGCGGGCCGCGGTGGCTGCACCGCGGCCCGCAGGGCCCTCCCGGTTGGCCGGGTCGGAACCGGTCGGCGGATCCTGGCGGACCGGCCGAGCGGAGTCAGCCGAACACCGGCATGATCTCGTCGTGGACGAGCCGCAACTGGGCGTCGACGTCGGCGACCCCCTCCAGATCGCGGCCGGTGAACGCCTTGACCAGACTGCGGTCGGTGATCGCCAGGATCATGTGGTTGACGCCGGTCGGCGCGATCTCCCGCTTGATCCTGTCCGCGCACTCGGCCGGGGTCCCGGCGATGGACAGCTTCTCGGCGATCTCCGGCGTGGTCAGCTCGATCCCCCTGGCCAGGTCCCCGGCCCCGATCGCCTCGATGATCGGCGCGAGGTCGGCCGGATCCACCCCGTTGCGGCGCAACTGCTCCTCGGGCATGGAGGAGGCGTAGATGCCGACCATGCTGCGCGCGGCGTCCTTGGCCTTCGCCGAGTCCGGCCCGGTCGCGAACACCACCCACGCCCCGATGTCCAGCGAGCGCCAGTCCCTGCCGGCCCGTTCGGCGCCGGCCCTGATGTGCTCGACCGCGTACTCGTAGGCCTCACGGGTGTAGCTGAGCGCGTGGTGGCAGCCGTCGGACAGCTCACCTGCCGCCTCGAAGGACTTCGGGCCGCGCATCGCGCCGAGCTTGAGCGGCACCCGCTCCTGCACCGGGCGGGCGAAGGTGAACAGCCCGTTGTAGTTGAAGAACTCGCCCTCGTGGGTGATGGTCCCCTCGTCCAGGAAGGTCCGCATCACCGCCAGCCCCTCCTTGACCCGGGACAGGGGTCTGGTGCGCGTCCAGTCGATGCCGTACTGCGCCAGCAGGCCGAAGTTGCCGCTGGACAGCACCGCCTCGGCCCGCCCGCCGGACAGCTCGTCCAGGGTCGCCACGGCCTGGGCGATCAGTGTGGGCTCGCGCAGCACCACCGAGGACACGCTCGGTCCGAAGCGGATCCTGCCGGTCTGCCCCGCGGCCGCCGCGAACAGCAGCCACAGGTCCTTGTGCCAGGTCTCGTCAGCGGCGTAGCAGGCGTGGAAGCCCAGCTCGTCGGCGAGTCGGATGGAGGCCAGGGACTCGGTGAGCGGATAGTCGGGGAGCATGACGTAGCTGAACTTCACGGCTGCCACCTTCTTCGTGCGCGGATGGACGCGGAGCGGATCACTCCTCGTGGTTGCTCATGACGTGCTTGATCCGGGTGTAGTCATCGAATCCGTACATCGACAGGTCCTTGCCGTGCCCGGAGTGCTTGAAGCCGCCGTGCGGCATCTCGGCCACCAGCGGGATGTGGCAGTTGATCCACACGCAGCCGAAGTCCAGGCGGCGCGAGACCCGCAGCGCCCGGCCGTGGTCGGTGGTCCACACGCTGGAGGCCAGCCCGTACTCGACCCCGTTGGCCCAGGCCACGGCCTCGTCCTCGTCGCTGAACCGCTGCACCGTGATGACCGGACCGAACACCTCGTTCTGCACGATCTCGTCGCTCTGGCGCAGCCCGGACACCACCGTGGGCGAGTAGAAGTAGCCGCGGTCGCGGGCCCGGCGCCCGCCGGTCAGCACCTCGGCGTGGCCGGGCAGCCGGTCGACGAAGCCCGACACTTTGGTGAACTGGTCGGCGTTGTTCAGCGGCCCGTACAGGACGTCCTCGTCGGGCGGCCCGGTGACGGTGCCCTTGGCCTCCTCCACCAGCGCGCCGAGGAAGTCGTCGTGTACGCCGGGGCCGGCGAGCACCCGGGTCGCCGCGGTGCAGTCCTGTCCGGCGTTGAAGTAACCGGCCTCGGCGATCGCGGCGGCGGCCTTGGCCGGGTCGGCGTCGTCGAAGACGATGACGGGAGCCTTGCCGCCCAGCTCCAGGTGCGTGCGCTTCAGGTCGGCCGCCGCGGCCGTCGCCACCTCCGTGCCGGCGCGGACGCTGCCGGTGATCGACACCATCTGCGGGACCGGGTGCGCCACCAGTGCCCGGCCGGTGTCGCGGTCGCCGCACACGACGTTGAAGACGCCCGGCGGCAGGTGCTCGGCGAGGATCTCCGCCGTCAGCAGCGTGGAGGCCGGCGTGGTGTCGGAGGGCTTGAGCACCACCGTGTTGCCCGCGGCGATCGCCGGGGCCCACTTCCACACCGCCATCAGCATCGGGTAGTTCCACGGCGTCACCTGCCCGCACACCCCGACCGGCTCGCGCCGGATCCAGGAGGTGTGCCCGGCCATGTACTCGCCGGCCGAGCGGCCCTCCAGCACGCGCGCGGCCCCGGCGAAGAACCGGACGGCGTCCAGCGCCATCGGGATCTCCTCCGACATCGTCAGGCCGAGCGGCTTGCCGGTGTTCTCCGACTCGACCTTCACGAACTCCTCGGCGCGGCGCTCGATGTCCTCGGCGATCCGGAACAGCGCGAGCTGGCGCTCGGCCGGGGTGGAGTCGCGCCAGGTCTCGAAGGCGTCGGCGGCGGCGCGCAGCGCCGCGTCGACGTCGTGCTCCCGCGACAGCGGGGCCTTCGCGAACACCTCCTCGCTCACCGGGTCCACCAGGTCGTAGGTGCGCTGCTCGGCGGTGTCGGCGTAGTCGCCGCCGACGAAGTTGCGCAGCGTGCGCGGGCCGCTCATGAGTCCTCCCAGATCCGATCGGTTTCTCGTCCGGTGGGCGCGGTGGCGGGCTCCGAGGCGATCGCGTCGCCGGCGGGCGCGTCGCTCCCCTCGTGGGGGCGGGCGGCGAGCAGGTAGACCAGGCCCAGTCCGACGACCACGGCCCCGGAGACCGCCACGATGTAGTTGTCGAACCACGGAGCATCGGGGGTGCGCGGCCAGGCCATGTTGACGATGGCCAGCACCCCGTAGACCAGTGCGCCCACGGTGACGGGCATTCCCCACCGGCCCAGCGTGAAAGCCCCCGAGGGGCGCCAACCCTTGAGCCTGGCTCGCAGCGCGGCGAGCACGACCATCTGGAAGCCCAGGTAGATGCCCAGGACCGCGAAGGAGATGATCTTGGTGAGCGCGTCGGTGGAGACGATCGAGCCGAGCACGATCAGGGCGGGCACCACCGCGGCGACGAGCATGGTGTAGGGCGGGACGTGCCGCCCGGGCAGGAACGTGCGCAGTACCCGGGAGCCCGGGACCATGCCGTCGCGGGCGTAGGAGTACATCAGCCTGCTGGCCGCGGCCTGCAGGCTGAGCGCGCAGGAGACGAACGAGATCAGCACGACGGCCAGCACGACCTTCATCCCCACGGCGCCGAACGCCGCGGTCAGCACGGTCGTCACCGGGTCGGGGTCGGCGCCGCCGATCACCGCGGCGTAGTCCTCGACGGCGAGCAGCAGCGCCAGGCAGACGAACATCGCCGCGGCCCCGCCCACGTAGATCGTCATGCGCATCGCCTTGGGGATGCGCCGGGTGGGGTCGGGCACCTCCTCGGCGACGTCGCCGCAGGCCTCGAAGCCGTAGTACTGGAAGATGCCGATCAGGCCGGCCGCGAGGAACGCGCTCAGGTAGCTCCCGCCCGATCCCGCGCCGAAGGCGTCGAACAGCACGCCCAGCCCGTGGTGGCGCTCGGAGACCAGCAGCCAGCCGCCGACGGCCAGCGCGCCCAGCAGTTCGGCGCTGAACCCGATGATGGCGGCCCAGGCCAGCCACTTGGTTCCGGCCAGGTTGATCGCCAGCGCGATCCCGATGATGATCAGCGCGCACGCGATCGTGCTCGCCGTGCCCGCCGTGAAGCCGAGCAGCTGCGCCAGGTAGGGGCCTGCGCCGTAGCTGACGCTGGCGATCGTCACCAGCAGCGCGATGGCGTACACCCAGCCGGTCATCCACGCCCAGCGGCGCCCCCACAGCCGGCGCGCCCACGGGTAGACGCCGCCGGCCACCGGATACTGCGAGACGACCTCGCCGAACACCAGGGCGACCAGGAACTGGCCGGCGCCGACGACGACCAGGCTCCAGAACATCGGCGGGCCGCCGGCGGCCAGCGAGACCGCGAAGAGGGTGTAGACGCCGACAACGGGGGAGAGGTAGGTGAAGCCCAGCGAGAAGTTCGCCCACAGGCTCATGTCGCGCTTGAACTCCGAGGTGTAGCCGAGCGCGGCCAACCGGGCCGCGTCGGCGTCGTGCTGCCCCGGGCGCTCCGAGGCGCCGGGGGACTCCAATGCCGTCATCGCTCTCCTCGAGAGGGGAATGGGCAACGGGTGTTCAGGAGGGGGCGCCGGGGTCGCCGGGCCCGCGGGCCTCCGAGGCGTCCTCGACCTCGGCGAGGATCTCCGCTCCGGAGACGACGGTGCGCGCGAAGTGGCGGTGCATCCACTCCAGGTGGTCGTGGCGGCCGTTCATGATGCGCAGCGTGTCCCAGTTCGGGAACTCCTGCTGCAGCACCCAGCGCTCCATGAGGCGGGGGTCCACCTCGAAGGCGTGCTCGAAGCGGGTGATCGCCACGTCGGTGGCCCGCTCGGCCGGCGGCGGCGCGTGCTGCTCGGCGCGGCGGTAGGCGAAGGGGTGCTCCCGGTCCGGGCCGGTCCCGCCGCGGGCGCCGCCGCCCGCACCGTCGGACCCGATGTGCTCGCTCACGGCCGTCCCCCTTCGCCGTAGGCCCGGTCCAGCAGGTACTTGCCGGGGTTCATGATGTTCTCGGGGTCCAGCGTGCGCTTGATGTCGAGCATCACGCCGAACCCGCGGCCCAGTTCGTCGGGCACGAGGTCGACCTCGCCCTCCCGGCAGGAGCCGTGGCAGGCGCTGATCGAACCGCCGTGCTTCAGCGCGACCGCCGCGATGTCGCGCTTGGCTTTGACCCACATCTCCCAGGCGCGGTCGTCGAGCCGCTGCTCCCAGATGCCGACGTCGATCTCGGTCAGGTAGTCCACGCCGGTGCTGCCGCTGGTGTAGGCGAACATCCCCCAGTCGTCGAAGACGTCGGTGCGCCGCCGCAGGTCGGCGATGATCGCGTGCCATTCGCGCCGGACGGCCGGCAGGTTCGTGTAGTTGATCGCCGCGTCCTCGCAGTGCCAGCTCATCGGCACCACCTGGCCGGCCTTGGTCCGCCCGTGCAGGGGCGTGGCGTAGCGGTCGTGCCGGGCGGCCCAGTCGCCTTCGGAGATCTCGTCGCCCAGGTAGCGGGCGCCGTGCTCGCGGGCGATGCGCATCAGCCGCCGCCCGCCGGCCCGCACCTCGTCCTCGTAGCCGTAGAGCACCGCGCAGACCAGCGCCCTGACGTCGGCGGGCTGCGGGATGTAGGCCTCGTCGTCGCGCCGGAGGTAGGCGACCTTCCACTCGTCGAACAGCACCGCGCCGGCGAAGGTGGCCACGCCGGCGCGGGCCAGGGCGCCCACGCACGCGTAGGCGCTGTCGTAGTCGGAGAAGGCGAAGAAGGGCGAGAACTCCGCCTCGGGCTTGGGGAACAGCTTCAGCGTGGCCCGGGTGGCGATGCCCAGCGTCCCCTGATGCCCCATGAACAGGTGCTTGAGCTGGTAGCCGCTGGAGCTCTTGCTGACCTTGCCGCCGACGCCGTCGCCGACGTGCATGACCTCGCCGGTGGGCAGCACGTGGTCGAAGCTGAGCACCAGGTCGCGGGTGTGGCCGTAGCGCGAGCCGATCAGCGACCAGCCGCTGGTGCCGATCCGCCCGCCCACCAGCGAACACGGGTAGGACGCCGGGTCGTCGGGGTAGATCAGGCCGTGCCGGGCGAGCTCCTCGTTGAGCTTGAGCATGCTGATGCCGGTGCCGACGGTGCAGGTGCGGTTGTCCAGGTCGATCTCGTGGATCCGGTTCATCCGCTTGACGTCGACGACGATGCCGCCGCGCAGCGGCACCGCGCCGTCGGTCAGGCCGGTGCCGCCGTCGCGCGGCACGATCGGCACGTGGAAGCGGTTGGCGATCCGGACGACCTCGGCGACCTCTTCGGTGCTCTCCGGCAGCACCGCGAGGTCGGGCACCCGCTCGGCCCAGCGGTGCACCGGGAACGGGGCCGGCACGCGGGCGCGGTTGTAGCGGTCGGTCTTGGCGGTCAGCACCTGGTCGTCGCGCAGCACGTGCCGCAGCGCCTCGACGACCGGGTCGAGCACGTCGGTGGCGATGCTCACTGGTCCTCCTCCTCTCCAGGGCCCCGCACGTCGGCGCCGCCGCCGCAGGAGCCCCCTCCGCAGGTCCCTCCGCCGCAGCCGCCGCCCCGCCGGTCGCCGACCTCGCCCCTGCTGCCCCCGACGGCGATGCCGAGCGACTCGGCGAGCAGTTCGTGGATGTCGACGACGTCGATGTCGCGGCCGTCGCCGGCCTCGCTCAGCGGGCGCTCCGACCACGGGCAGGCGCTGACCAGCGTGTCGACCTCCAGCGCAGCGGCCTTGTCCAGCCGGTTGGCGCTGATCGCAGCGGTGAGCTCGGGTTTCTCCACGGGCAGTCCACCCCCGCCGCCCGAGCAGTAAGACCACTGGGTGACCCGGTCGACGTCGTTGAAGACCAGGCCGGGGATCGCCCGCAGGATCTCGCGGGGCTCCTGCCAGATCCCCTTGCGCTTGTTCAGCCGGCAGGGGTCGTGGTAGGTGATCGTGCGCTCCACCGGCACCTCCGGGGTGAGCCTGCCCTCGCGGATCAGCTGGGCGAGCAGCTCCACCACCAGCACGACCTCGATGTCGTAGTCGTCGCCGAAGTACTTCGGGTAGTCCTCGGTGAAGGTGATGTAGTCGTGCGGGTCGAGGACCAGCACCCGCTTGGCCCCCACCGAGCGCCAGTCGGCCAGGTTGTGCCGCGCGAAGCGCTCGGCCTGCTCGACGTAGCCCATCTCGGCGGCCGGTCCGCCGCAGCACCACTGCTCGGACATGAGGCCGAACTCCACGCCCGCGGCCTTGAGGATCTGGGCCACGGCGCGGGGCACCGCCGTGCGGTAGAACGCGGCCTCGCAGTCGACGAACAGGACGGTCTCGCCGCCGATCGGCAGGTCCAGCCCTTCGGCCCAGTCGCGCACGTGCTCCTGGTCGACCGGGGTCTCGCCGAGGACGGGCTCGTGGGTGCGCTCGTCGGTCAGCAGGTTCCAGCGCCGCCAGCCGGGCTGGTGCACGCCACTGTCCACGGCCAGTGCGCGCACCGCCTTGACCACGTCGACCGTGCGGGTGCGGAACCGGTAGAAGTCGCCGGTGAACAGCGTGTTGGGGCAGCGCAGCTCGCACGCCCCGCACTGGGTGCAGTTGACGTAGTCGGCGGCGATGTCGGCGATGTCGAGCTCGCCCTTCTCCATCGCCACGACGTTGGCGTGGAAGGCCGTGGGCGTCCACGACTCGTTCCGGGTCACCTGCATGACCGGGCAGACCTCGCGGCAGAACTTGTGGCCGGAGGAGTAGCAGTTGTAGGCGGCGTTGCGCCACTGCTCGACGAACTCGCGGGTGCGCTCGTCGCGGACGGGGATGTGCGGCGGCGCCACGATGACGTCCTGCGGCGGACCGGCGGGGTCCGTTCCCGTCCGCATGCCGGGCGTGTGGGGGTGCTGCAGCGCGTCGGTCCCCGGCTCGCCCCCGGGTCGCGTCTCCGTCATGGGTGCCCTCCTTCACCGGCCCCGCTGCGCCGGGCGCGGCGCGGCTTCCGCGCCGCCGTGCGCACCGCGGGGTCTGCATGGTCGGCCCTGCGCGGGTCGCGTGATGTGACCCACGCCATGTATTCCGAAAACATATGGGTTTATATTTCAAAGGGCAAGACCTGTGGACATGTTCGCGGACACGGGCGGCAGACTGGAGGCACGGCTCCCGAGGGAACGACCCCGGGGAGCGCGCGGGATGGGGAGACGGTGGATCCGTGAGTCGATTGTCCGGTGCCGCACGGCACGCTGTTTTCGCTCCGCTCGACGACGGGGCCGGGCGCAGCGAAGCCGTGGCGCGCAGGCTGGGAAGGGCGATCGCGCTGGGGCTGATCGCCGACGGCGAGCAGCTTCCCACGGAGTCCGAACTGGCCACGGCGCTCAACGTCTCCACGGTCACGCTGCGCGAGGCGCTGTCCAGCCTGCGCAGGCAGGGGCTGGTGGAGACCCGGCGCGGGCGCGGCGGCGGCAGCTTCGTCCGGGCCTCCGCCGACGCGCTCACCGAGCGCGCCCGCCGCCGGCTGCGCGAGATGGGCACGACGGACCTGCGCGAGCTGGGCGACTTCCACGCCGCGATCGCCGGCGCCGCGGCCCGCCTGGCCGCCGACCGCGCCTCGGCCGACAATATCGCCCGGCTGCGCGAGATCGTCGACCGGCTCGCGGCCGCCCGCCCGGCCCACGCCCGGCGGCGCATCGGCGGCCGCTACTACATCGAGGTCGCGGCCGCCGCCCAGTCGGTCCGGCTGACCACCCAGGAGATCGACCTGCAGTCCGAGCTGGGGGAGCTGCTGTGGTCGCCGATGCGCCCGGCGCTCGACCAGGAGAAGCTGCATGAGCGGACCGTGCACAACCACCGCGCCGTCATCGACGCTGTCGAGCGCCGCGCCGGCGACGCGGCCCGCGCGCTGACCGAACGGCACATCGAGGCGGGCGTGCAGCGGCTGATCGAACTCCACTTCGACCTCGTCGAGCGGGACGGCGGCGGGGCCGGCGACCCCCCGGCCCCGCCGTGACCCGGGACGGCGCCGACGGCGGTGTCCGCGGTGTCCGCGGTGAGACGCGGGCCCCCGGGGCGTTCCACGGGCCGCGGCCGATGTTCGTCGCGGTCCCCGGGTGGATTTTCGCGGCGCGCGGCAGTAAGAACGAGGTGATGGATCCGTTCCCACCCCCTCGGCCGTCGCCCGCTCCGAGGTCCGCCGCGGACTCCGGAGGAGCCGGCCCCCGGAAAGGCGGTGAGCGATGACGCTGCCCAGGCGGGCCGAGCCCGCGCGCGTCGCCGGATGGATCGCCGCGGTCGTCGAGGACGTCTTCGCCTCGCTGGAGGAGGTCCGCGCCCGGATGCTCGGCTGCCACCGGGCTGTCATGGACCGCGGCGAGCGCCTGACCAGCGATGACATCGCCCAGCTCCGGCCGGAGCTGCTGGAGCGGCTGCGCCGCGAGGGCGAGGGCGAGGTCGTCGTCGGCATGGGCATGATCGTCACGCCGGGGCTGCTCGCCGACGAGCCGCGCCGACTGGAGTGGTGGCACACGGTCCCGGGGCGCGACCCGGCGTTCCTCAACGTCGACCTCGACCCCGAGAGCATCGGGTTCTACGACTACGCCGAGGCCGAGTGGTTCGCGGTGCCCCGCCGCACCGGCGCCCGCCACGTGGTCGGCCCCTACGTCGACTACGGCGGCACCGACCGCTACATGCTCACGCTGACCCTGCCGGTCCGGGCCGAGGGGGAGTTCCTCGGCGTGGTGGGCGCCGACGTCCCGGTCTCGAGGTTCGAGGCGCTGCTGCTGCCCGGGCTGGCCGCCCTGGACGACGAGGTCATCCTGATCAACGCCGAGCGGCGCATCATCCTGTCCAACTCGGCCCGGCGCCTCACCGGCTCGCTGCTGCGCGAACCCGATCCGGCCGGCTCGCGGCCCGAAGCCGCCGGGCACGCGCCCTACGACCTGCCGAACCTGCCGTGGCGGCTGCTGATGTCGGCCCGCTCCAAGGCCGGGCGCGCCGCCCCGCCTATTTCCTCCGCGCCAGCGTGAGGCCGTCGCCGACCGGCAGCATCACCAGCTCCACCCGGTCGTCGGCCAGGGCGTGGGCGTTGAAGTCGCGGATGCCCTGGACCGCGGCCGAGGTGACGGAGGGGTCCAGGACCCGGCCGTGGGAGAAGGTGTTGTCGATCAGCAGCGCCCCACCGGACCGCACGCGCGGGACCAGTTCGTCCCAGTAACCGACGTAGCCCTCCTTGTCGGCGTCGATGAAGGCCAGGTCGAAGAGCGGATCCTCGGGTAGGGCGCGCAGCGTCTCGATCGCGGGGGCCAGCTCCAGCGTCACCTTGCCCGCGACCCCGGCGCGCTCCCAGTACCGGCGCGCCACCGACGTCCACTCCTCACTGACGTCGCAGGCCAGCAGGGTGCCGTCGGCGGGAAGGCCGCGCGCGAGGCAGACGGAGGAGTAGCCGGTGAACGTGCCGACCTCCACGGCGTCGCGGGCGCCGATCAGCCGCGCCAGCACGGTCATGAACACGCCCTGCTCCGGACCGATCTGCAGGCCCACGCTGCCGGGGAACAGCCGCTCGGTCTCCGCCGCGAGGTCCCGCAGGACCTCGTCCACCGGGGTGCTGTGGGCGACCAGGTAGTCGTGCAGTTCCGGGCTGAGGTTCTCACTCGTGCGCGTCACGGGATCAGCCTAGCCCCGCTCACGGGCGCGGCCCCGCAAGCCGCGGGACCGCGTCGCGCAGCCTGCGGGTGTAGGGGTCGCGGGGATCGTGCAGCACCTGCCGCGTGGGGCCCTCCTCGATGATGCGGCCGCCGCGCATCACGGCCGTGCGCTCGCACAGCCGCTCCACCACCGCCAGGTCGTGCGAGATGAGCAGGTAGGCCAGGTCGTGCTGCGCGCGCAGCCGCTCGAACAGCTCCAGCACGCGGGCCTGCACGGTCACGTCCAGCGCGCTGGTGGGCTCGTCCAGGACGAGCACGCGCGGCCGTACCGCCAGCGCCCTGGCGATCGCCACCCGCTGGCGCTGGCCGCCGGAGAGCTGGTGCGGGTAGCGCTCGGCGTACTCGGCGCCGAGGTCCACGTCGGCGAGCAGCTCCAGCACCCGGGCGCGCTCGCCCCGGCGCGGGACCAGCCGGTGCGCGCGCAGCACCTCGGCGATCGCCGGGCCGACGCGCATCCGCGGGCTGAGCGCGCCCTCCGGGTCCTGCAGCACGACCTGCACCGCGCGCCGGTAGGGGCGCAGCCTGCGCATGGCGAACACGTCCTCGCCGTCGAAGCGGACCGAACCCCCGGACGCCCCGGTCAGCCGCAGCACCGCCCGGCCCAGCGTGGTCTTGCCCGAACCGCTCTCGCCGATCAGCCCCAGGGCGCTGGGTCCGTCGGGCAGGGTGAGGTCGGCGCGGTCCACCGCGACCGTGCGGCCGAAGCGCACGGTCAAGTCCCTGACCTCAAGCATCGGATGCCTCCAACCGGGGGGCCGCGGCGAGCAGCTCCCTGGTGTAGTCGTGGTGCGGCGCGCCGACGAGTTCCGCGGTCGGCCGGTCCTCGATGACGCGGCCGCCCCGCATCACCGCGATGCGGTCGCACAGTCCGGCCAGCACCGCCAGGTCGTGGCTGACGAACAGGATGGCCAGGCCCTCGGAGTCGCGCAGCCCGGCCAGCAGCGCGCAGATCTCGGCCTGCACGGTCACGTCCAGCGCGCTGGTGGGCTCGTCGGCGATCAGCAGCCGCGCGCCCAGCGCCACCCCCAGCGCGATCGCCACCCGCTGCAGCTGGCCGCCGGAGAGCTGGTGCGGGTAGCGGTCCAGGTGCTCCTCCTCCAGCCGGACCATGCGCATCGCCTCGACCGCCCGCCGCCGCGCGGCCCCGCGGCCGTCGCCGTGCAGCCGCAGCGCGCGCAGCACGGTGGCGCCCACGGGCAGCACCGGGTTGAACGCCCCCGACGGGCTCTGCGGGATGAGCGCCGCGGTGCCGCCGCGCAGCCGCCGCAGCCGGCGCTCCGGCGCGCCCACCAGCTCCGCGCCGTCCAGCCGGACGCTGCCGGTCACCTCGGCCCCGGTGTGGCGGGCCAGCCCCAGGGCGGCCAGCCCGGTGAGCGACTTGCCGGCCCCACTCTCCCCGGCCAGGCCGAGGATCTCCCCGCTGCGCAGGGTGAGCTCGTCGAGGTCGACCGCCGCGCGCGGACCGAAGGCGATCCGCAGACCGCGGACGGCCAGCAGCGGGGCCGGCGCCGCACCGGGCCCCGTCTCGCCGCTTCCCTGTTCGGTGCTCATTCGTCAGGTCTCCACCAGGTGTCGCGTCGTTTCCTTCTAGATCCGAGCGGTCCGCCGGGGGTCGAGCCGGTCGCGCAGCGCGTCGCCGAGCAGGTAGCACAGCGCGGCGATCAGCATGATCGCCAGCCCAGGGAAGGTGCCGATCCACCAGTGGGTGGCGAAGTAGCTCTGCGACTCCTGCACCATCAGGCCCCAGTCGGGCGTGGGGGACTGGGCGCCCAGGCCGAGGAAGGACAGCCCGGCCGCGACCAGGATGACGCCCCCGATGTCGGTGGAGGCCTGCACCAGCAGCGGCGTGGTGGTCCCCGGCAGCACGTGGCGCAGCAGGATCCGCCGGTGCGGCAGGCCGAGCGCGCGGCAGGCGTCGACGTGTGCGCGCCCGGCCACGGAGGCCGCCTCCCCGCGCACCAGCCGGGCGTACCACGGCCACCAGGTGACCGTCAGCGCGATGGTCAGGCCCACGACCCCTGGGGGCAGCACCGCGGCCAGGGCCAGCGCCAGCAGCAGCGCCGGGACGGCCAGGAAGACGTCGGTCAGGCGCATCAGCACCTCGTCGATCCAGCCGCCGAAGTACCCGGCGGCCAGGCCCACAGCGGTTCCGACGAGCACCGAGACCGCCACGACCAGCAGCGCGATCACCGGTCCGATCCGCGCACCGTAGAGCACCCTGGACAGCACGTCCCTGCCGAGGTGGTCGGTGCCGAACCAGTGCTCGGCCGAGGGCGGCAGCAGCGCCTGCGCGGGGTCGGTGCCGCCGGTGGCGTCCCCGGGGTGGGGCGCGATGACGGGGGCCAGCGCCGCGGCGAGCGCGATGAGCAGGAGCAGGCCGGCGCACGTCCAGATCATGGGCGAGCGCCGCAGCGAGGGCAGCGGGCGTCCCGGCGCCGCGGGCCCGGAGGCCGGTGCCGGGACGGGGTCGGGAGTGGGGCCGGAAGAGGTCACCGTAGCCGGATCCGTGGGTCGAGGGCGGCGTGCAGAAGGTCGACGAGCAGGTTCGCGGCGATGTAGAGCAGCGCCACCAGCAGGGTGACGCCGACGATCGCGGGGACGTCCAGGACGGTCGCCGACGCCGCGGCGTAGCCGCCCAGGCCCGGGTAGTTGAACACCGCCTCGACCAGGAACGTGTTGACCAGCGAATAGCCGAAGATCAGCGCGCTGATCTGCAGGACGGGGTTCCAGGACAGCCGCAGCGCGAAGCGCCCGAGCACGGCGCGCTCGGGGAACCCGAGCGCGCGCGCCATCTGGACGTGGGGCTCGCCGAGCGTGTCCAGCAGGCTCGCCCGCACCAGCCGGGCGATCACGGCCACCGGGTAGGCCGCGACCACCAGCGCGGGCAGCAGCAGGTGGTCGAAGGCGCTCGCCGCCATGGGCCAGTTCCCCGTGAGCACCGCGTCCAGCAGCGGCAGGCCGGTGATCCTGGTGAGCGGGTGCGCCTCCAGCACCGCCGGGTCGTAGATCCCGGCCACGGGCAGCAGCCGCAGCCGACTGGCGAAGAACATCTGCACCAGCAGCGCCATCCAGAACACCGGCATGGAGCCGCTGATGACGGCGCCCGCGCGCACCGCGGCGTCGGGGAGCCGGCCGTGCCAGCGGGCGGCGACCAGGCCGGCGGGGACCCCGACGGCCAGCCCGATGAGCAGTCCGGCCAGCACCAGCTGCAGCGTGTTGGGCAGCAGCGTGAACAGGTCGTCGAGGACCGGGCGGTGGGTGCGCACCGAGACGCCCCAGTCGCCGCGCAGGACGCCGGCGACGTAGTCGGCGATCTGCCGGTGCAGGGGCAGGTCCAGCCCGAGCTCGGCGCGCACCCGCTCGCGTTCGGCCGCACTCGCCCGCGGCCCGGCCCAGCCCGCGGCGGGGTCGCCGGGCACGACGCGGGCGATCACGAACGTCAGCACCACGACGCCGAGCGCGACCAGCGCCGACAGGCCCACCCTCCGGGCCGCGTAGGCGATCACCGCGGCCCCGCTCCGGCGAAGGGCTCCGATCGGTCCACCACCGGCGCTACCCGGCCGGCGCGTAGTCGTGGACGAAGGCCACGTTGGCGTACATGGGGTTGTCCCGGAACCCCTCGACGTCGCTGCTGAGCGCCCGCTGGTAGACCCGGGTGCCCAGGAAGAGCGAGGGGGCGTCCTCGACCAGGACCTCCTGCATGTCGGCGTACATCTGCGCCGCGGCCTCCTCGTCGGTGGCCGTCACCGAGCCGACCTCGTCGATGAGCCCGTCCAGCTCCGGGTCGGAGTAGTAGGCGAGGTTGAAGACGATCTCGTCCTCGCTGCGGAACATGTTCTGGTACCACGACAGCGGCTGCGGGTCGTCGGGCCACCAGTACATGAGCAGGATGTCCTGGCGGTCCTGCGGGTCCTCCTCCTGCGCCCTGGGCCACTGGGCCGACTCCCACGGCAGCGCCTCGACGTTGAGCTCGATGCCGACCTCGGCCAACTGGGACTGCATGAGGCTCACCATGGTCGCGACCTCCTCGTCGCCCTCGGTGTAGGTCAGGTCCAGCGACGGGCCCTCGTCGCCGCCCGGCCCGTAGCCGGCCTCCTCCAGCAGCTCCTCGGCCCGCTCCGGGTCGTGACCGCGCAGCTCGGGGTCCTCCTGGTGGCCGAGCAGCCCCTCGGGGACCACGCCGTCGGACTCGGTGAACGACCCGTCCGTGCCCTCGACCAGCTCCTCGTAGTCGACGGCGTGCGCGACGGCCCGGCGCACCCGCGCGTCGTCCAGCGGCGCCTTCTCCGTGTTCATCAGGCCGAACAGGTTCTGCCACGACGTCGTCTCCGTCACCTCCAGCGCGGGGTCGTCGCGCATCGGCTCCAGCAGCTGCGAGGGCAGCAGTTGGGCGTAGTGGGCCTCTCCCGAGGTCATGAGCTGGGCCGCGGTGGAGGCCTGGGGGGCCACCCGGTAGCTCACGCTGTCGTAGTGGGCGCCCTCCCAGCCGCCCCAGTAGTCGTCGAAGCGGGTCAGGTTCAGCTCGTTCTCGCTGCCCGGGCTCCAGGACTCGACGGTGTAGGGGCCGGTGCCGAACGACGTCGCCTCGAAGTCCTCGGCGTCATCGGGGACCTCGTAGACGTAGGCGGCGTAGGCGGCGGAGCTGATCAGGTCGAGCGCCGCGGGGTAGGCCAGGGTGAAGGTCACGGTGTGCTCGCCGGTCGCCTCGATGCCCTCCACCGGGGCCCACAGGTAGGCGGCCCCCGAGTCGAGCTCGATCGTGCGCTCGACGGCCTCCTTCACCGACGCGGCCGTCATGGGGGCGCCCGAGTGGAACGTGACGTCGTCGCGCAGGGTGAACGACCAGGTCAGCCCGTCCTCCGAGCCCGACCACTCGGTGGCCAGAAGCGGCTCGACCTGCTCGGTCTCGGGGTCGTAGCGGGTCAGGGTCTCGTACATGTTGGGGAAGGCGGCGAGCTCGTTGGAGTAGGAGGCCGCGGGGTCCCATTCGGTGATGACGTCGGTCGGGGTCAGGTAGGTGAAGGTGCTGCTGCCGGCGCTTCCCTGGTCGTAGCCGCCGGACGAGCACCCGGCCGCGGACAGGGCGAGGGCCGCAGCGACGGCCGCGACGGCCCTCAGGCGGGTGGAGCGAGGGCGGGCTCTCGTGGCTGGGGCGTCTGCTACTGGCATGATCTGGCCTTCGTGGGCGGGACGGGCATGTGGACGGGCGAGGTGCTGCTGCCACCGCGCCGTGGCCGTGCGGGCCGTGTTCTCCGCCGGCGCGGGAAGAAGCGCCCTTCCCGCGCCGGCGGATTTCCGGGGCGTGTCCCGGGACGGACGGGACGGGCTCCGGAGTAGGGAGGAGTCATACCTTACTGAGCGGACCCGCGGCCTTGACTCGCAGCCGTACCGCGGGCTCCCTGAGGTAGGACAGCGGGATCTCGTCGATCTCGACGATCTCGACGGCGCCGGGGTCGGCCCCCGCGCCGACCGCGTTGCCCACGGCGTCCTTGCGCGCCTCCTCGATCACCCTGGCCCGCTCGCCCTCGGTGCGGCCGATCGAGACGATGCGGTCGACGTGCCCGCTCACCGTGCCGATGGCCGCCCCGATGGCGTTGGCGACGTCGAAGTGCTCGGGGCGGATCACCTCGGTCACCCCCGGCAGGCCGTCGGGGATCAGCACGCTGCCGCCGCCCACCGCGATGAGCGGCAGGTCCCCGCGCGTCACCTTGATCCGGTCGATGGCGTCGGTGATCCGGCGGTCCGACTCGCCGATCGCCTCGGCCAGCAGCGGGTGCGCCGACGCGGGGACGTCCTGGTGCCCCATCCGGGCGCGTCCGGCGGCCACGGCGGCGTCGGACAGGGTGGCGACCTCGCCGCCGAAGACCAGCGCGCGCTCGCCCAGCCGGTAGCCCACGCTGCGGGGCCCCACGGAGACGGCGCCGTCGCCGTCGCGGGCGACCACGGTTCCGCCGCCGATCGCGATGCTGACCAGGTCGGGCATTCGGAAGTTGGTGGCCACGCCGCCGATCTCCACGCCGAACGCCGACTCGCGCGGGAAGGTCAGGCTCAGCGCCCCGATGTCGGTGGAGGTGCCGCCGACGTCGGCCACGAGGGCGTTGGCCTCCCCGGTCAAAAACGCCGCGCCCCGCAGGCTGTTGGCCGGACCGCTGCCGATGGTGAGGACCGGGGTCCGCTCGGTGGACTCCAGGCTCATCAGCGTGCCGTCGTTCTGCGCGAAGTAGGGCACCGCGTGCCCGAGGTCGTGCACCTTGAGCGCGTCCTCGATGGCCTGGACGACCTGGACGGCCACCCGGCCCAGGGCCGCGTTGAGGATGGTGGTGTTCTCCCGCTCCAGCAGGCCCAGCGACCCCACCTGGTGCGACAGGGAGACCGGGATGTCGCCCAGCTCGCGCCGCACCACGTCCAGGGCGAGGAACTCGTGGCGGGGCGACACCGGCGCGAAGACGCTGGAGATCGCGATCGCCTCGGCGCGGTCGCCGACCTCGGCGCAGAACCGGGCCACGGCGTCGGCGTCGAAGGCGACGCTGTCGCCGCCGTCCAGCTCCAGCCCGCCGGCCACCACGGCGGCGTCCGCGCTCACCGCCCGGCGCAGGTCCTCGGGCCAGCCGAAGATCGGGCGCACCGAGGTCGAGGCGGGTGCGCCGATCCGCAGCGCCGCGACCCTGCGCAGTTCGCGCCGCTCCAGCAGCGCGTTCGTCGCGTGCGTGGTGCCGATCATGACGTGGCCGACGCGGGCGGCGCCGACCCGGGGATCGGCCAGCACCGCGGCCAGCGCCCGCCGGATCCCGGTGTTGATGTCGGGGGTCGTGGCGACCTTGGTCTTGGCCACGGGGCGGTCGGAGGCGTCGAGCACGACGGCGTCGGTGTTGGTGCCGCCCACGTCGATGCCGATGCGCAGGTCGGCGCGGCGGTTCCGGGCCGCGCTCATCGGCCGGCCTCGGCGGGGGCCGAGCGCGCCGGGGCGCCGGGGAGGCCCGCGAGGATGGAGCCGACGGGCTCGTAGTCGAAGTCGTAGCCGAACGCGCGCGGGCCGACGACCTCCAGGCCGCGCGGCGTGCACCAGATGTCGGGGGCCGGCAGCGCGACCAGCGTCACGCGCTGGCCGTAGCGGAGCAGTTCGGTGAAGACGACGTCGCTGGTCTGGGTGTCCAGGACGGTGATGATGTCGGGGACCGACGCCAGCATCCGGCCCTCCTCCAGCACGACCAGGTTCTCGTTCTGGATCTCCACCCGGACCAGGCGCCCCTTGTCCTCGCGCACGCCGTCGATCAGCACGCTGCCGCGGACGAACCCGTCGGTCGTGCGGCGGTCCACGTCGCTGATCTTGCCGGTGACGAGCGCGTGGCCGTCGAGGTGCTCCAGGATGCTGGAGACGCGGTCGGAGCGGGAGCCGGAGACGATCTCGCCGATGCGCACCGCGCGGCTGACGCTGCCGAGCACGGTGGAGGTGCGGGCCTGGGCGCCGGTCACGACGTGGTCGGCCGTCGTGACGAAGCCGCCGAAGGCCACCGCGACCGCGCGGGCGGCGCGTTCCAGCCAGTGGGCGTCCATGTCGCGGAAGACCATGCCCTGGCCGCGCTCGTCGATCAGGACGGTCGGTGTCGCGGGGATGCCGGCCAGGTGCATGCTGATCATCTGCATCTCGGGGAACGCCCGGCCCATGCCGTCGGCGTCGACCAGGGGCAGTCCGGCGTGCGCGGCCCAGACCACCGGCATCAGGGCGTTGCCGCCGCCGATCTCGCCGGGCATCATCGCGTGCGCGCGCAGTCCCGTCTCGCGCTCGATCATCTCACGCAGCCATACCCCCATCCGGGGGTTTCCGATCTTCTCCAGCGTGACGTCGGGGGAACCCAGCCCCGCGACGGGCATGATCAGTCCGTCGTCGGGGACCTCGGTCACGGGGACGACCTCGACGGGGCCGAGCTCCTCCACCGCCTGCAGGGCCGCGAGCAGGCCGACCCCGGTGGAGCCGCCGCCCCCCGCGCCCAGGATCGCCGCGCCGCGCGCGTAGTGGTGCAGCGTTGTCGCATCCAGTAGCACAGGTCAAGATTCTAGGAAAAAATGGACACGCAATGCGTTGGGCCGGTCGCACCAGGTTCCGCGACCTTCTTATGCGTGGGGCACAATGATCGCCATGCCCAAGCTGTCGGAAGTGCTGTCGAGTCCGGGTCTGGAGACGCTTTCGGTCGTCACCGAAGTCGATGCGCGACGGAACGTGAGCGACATCGCCATGGTCCGCGATTCCGCCGAGCTGCACAAGGTTCCGCGCGACGGCGTCGTCATCCTTTCCTCGGCGATGACCGACGGGGTCCGCGGCTACCAGTTCGACATCTGGTGCCGCACCGCCGCCGAGCGGGGCGCCGCCGCGCTGCTGGTGCCCGACCTCACGGCCGACGACGTGCCCCGCACCGCCCGGCGGCTGGCCGACCGCTCGCGCCTGACCGTGGCCTGCGTGCCCGGGGGCACCGACATGGGGCGGCTCGTACACGCCATCGCCCGCGCCATCGACGCCGGCGCAGCGGAGACGCTGAGCAGGGCGACGCGGATCGCCGACGTGCTGACCGAGGCGGTCGGCGGCGCCGAGAACGGGGAGATCGGCACGGACGAGCTGTGTGAGCTGGCCACGCGGGCCGGCGGCCGCCTCGTGCTGCCGCGCAGGCCGGCCGAGGCCGAGGTCGGGGCGCCGGTGCTGGTCGACGGCGTCGAGGTGGACCACGTGTCGGCGGCGGGGGGCAGCGGCCCGGAGGGGCACCTGTCCCGGCTCGCCGTCCGGTTGACCGCCGACGCGGCGACGCAGACCGCGGTCACCCGCCAGCGCGTCGCCGAGCTGCCGATCCGGTCGCGCACCCAGCTGCTCAGCGAGCTGCTGGTGGCCGGACCCCAGCACATGGCCGAGCTCGTGCCGCGGGCGCGCTCCCTCGGGCTGGCCATCGACGACTGGCACGTCATCGTGGCGATCGACACCGACGTGCACGAACTGGACGAGGTGGAGCGGTTCGGCTTCGCCGAGACCCTCGGCGCGGTCGCGATGCAGGCGGTCGGGCGTTCGGCCGGCGGGCAGGGGGAGGGCGGCGGCGCCGGCTGGCACCTCGCCTTCGCCGAGCGCGCTCCGCTGCTGGTGCGCACCTGGAAGCGCAACCCCGGCCAGCAGGCCGGCCGACTGGTGCGCGGCGCGGTGGAGACGCTGTACGGGGAGCTGACGCGCCGACTGCCGGAGTGGCGGATCCGGTGCGGCGTGGGCAGCGTGCACGAGTCGGTGGAGGGGCTGCGCGCGTCCTGGGCCGAAGCGCGGGCCGCCCTGCTCAGCGACGACCCCGGTTCCGGCCCCGCCCCGCCGCGGATCGTGTTCTTCGACGACCTCGGCCTGCACCGCATGCTGGTCGAGTGGTACACCACCCACACCGCGCGCACGGCGGTGCGCGACCTGCTGGCCCCGCTGGAGGCGCTGGGCCGGGAGAAGGCCGAGACGATGGTGCGCACGCTGCGCGTCTACCTCGACCAGCAGGGCTCCCTCAGCGGGACCGCGGCGGTGCTGAACCTGCACCGCAACGCGGTCAGCTACCGGCTCAAGCGCATCACGTCGCTGCTGAGCGTGGACCTCAACGACCCCGACCAGCGCCTCGCCGTCCACCTGGCCTGCCGGGCCTGGAAGATGTCGTGACGGTCCTCTGGCTTGGGTCTCGACCTTGGCCACCAGGGGTCTCCGTCCTGCGGCGAGCCTTGAACTCCCAGGGGTCGAGGTCGAACAGCGACCTATGCCTCCGGCAGTATCTCCCGCCAGGGGAAGAGGTAGACCGAGAGCAGGATGATGGCGATGGTCAGCATCGGGGTGACCACGTTGCGCTCGATCTTGCCGTCGGTCTTGAAGCCGATGTTCTGGCCCACGCGGTACTTGCTGACCGGCCACAGCAGCGGCACGCCCATCTCGGTGGCCATGTCGCCGGCGAAGTGCAGCAGGCAGCCGAACGCCACGGCGAGGCCGATCCAGGAGTAGTCGGTCCCCGAGGTGTAGAGCGCCAGCGTGATGCCGGCCGTCCCCAGGGCGTTGATGATCTCGGCCGCGGTCCGGTTCTTGTCCATGCCGAACCCGAGCCCGTTCATCGCGATGCCGATGAGCAGGAAGACGAAGATCTGTACCGCCAGCGGGGACCACAGCGCCAGCACCTGGGTCAGCGCGCCCATGAGCAGGGCGAACAGCAGCGAGTGCGTGCCGTTGCGGTGCCCGCCGAACATCCAGTTCAGCAGCGCGCTCAGGGCCCGGGTGACGAAGCCGTAGGTCTGGGTGATGGTGGAGCTCTTGTGGTCGAGATCGGGGATCAGCGCGGCGCCGGCGCACACCAGCGAGCCGGCGATGATCTCACCGGGGCCCAGGTCGAACCGCACGCCCCAGAACTCGGTTCCCTGAACCAGGGGGACGATCGCCATCCAACCGACCACGCCGCTGAGTGCGTGAGAATGCCCCATCATGAGCGGAACCGTAGCGGTTGCGGCGATTCATGGCGAATTGCCGGCGGGTCGGAAGCCCGGGACACGCGGTGAGTCCCCGCATCCACCGCATCCGGCCGACAACATCGTAAACGTTGTGTGACAGGGCTGATGTAAATCGTTGACGCTTTCTCGGAGACGCTGGTAGACAACCAACTCATACGGCGAAAAGGCCCGGCCTCCCTACCCGAGGGGTTTGACAGCATGGTCGTTCAGCAGGCTTCCCCCGCAAGACGCGCCCCACGCCGACTCAAGGCCGCGGCCGCCGCCGCGCTGGCGGTTCTCGTCGCCGCACTGCCCACGACCACGGCCGACGCCGAGGCCGCCGGCGGCGACCGGGACAGGCTGACCATCGCGGTGACCCAGAACGTCGACTCCCTCAGCCCGTTCCTGGCCCAGCTCGCGATCACCACCAACATCCACCGGCTGATCTACGACTACCTCACCAACTACGACCCCGAGACCAACGAGCCGATCGGCGCGATCGCGGAGTCCTGGGAGACCTCGGAGGACCGGCTCACCTGGACGTTCAAGATCCGGGACGGACTGGAGTGGAGCGACGGCGAGCCGCTGACCGCCGACGACGTCGCCTGGACCTACACCACGATGATGGAGGACGACGCCGCGGCCACCGCCAACGGCAACTTCGTCGCCAACTTCGAGGAGGTCACGGCGCCCGACGAGAGCACCGTCGAGATCACGCTCGCCGAGCCGCAGGCCACCATGCTCGCGCTGGACATCCCGATCCTGCCCGAGCACATCTGGTCCGGCGTCGAGGACTACGCCGAGTTCAACAACGACCAGGACTTCCCGATCGTCGGCAGCGGCCCGTTCCGGCTCACCGACTACGAGCAGAACCGCTCCATCACGCTGGAGGCCAACCCGGACTACTGGCGGGGGGCTCCGGAGTTCGACGAGCTCGTCTTCCGGTACTACAAGGACAAGGACGCCATGGTCGAGGCCCTGCGCACCGGCGAGGTCTCGTTCGTCGAGGGCCTCACCCCCGCGCAGGCCGAGTCGCTGGCCGGCGAGGACAACATCACCGTCAACGACGCCACCGGCAAGCGCTTCATGGGCTTCACCGTCAACCCCGGCGCCGAGGCCCGCAACGGCGACCCCGTCGGCGACGGCCACCCCGCGCTGCAGGACCGGGTGCTGCGCCAGGCCATCATGCGCGCCATCGACAAGGACACGCTGGTGGAGCGGGTGTACGGCGGGCACGCCGTCGCCGGCGAGGGCTACATCCCGCCCCGCTACGAGGACTACGCCTGGCAGCCGGCCGAGGACGAGCGGCTCGGCTTCGACCCCGACGCGGCCAACGCGATGCTGGACGAGGCCGGCTACGAGACGGGCGACGACGGCGTGCGCGTCTCGCCCGACGGCGACCGGCTGAGCCTGCGGATGCACGTGCACAACGACAAGCCGGACTACGTCCAGACCGGCCAGTTCATGGAGGAGTGGCTCGCCGACATCGGCATCGAGGTCGAGGGCAACTACGTCGACCCCGCCCAGATCGGCGACACGCTCGTATCCGGGGACTTCGACCTCATCTTCACCGGCTGGTCGGTCAACCCCGACCCCGACTACGTGCTCGGCATCCACACCTGCGACGCCCGCCCCGAGGAGCCCGGCGGACCCATGAGCAGCGACGCGTTCTACTGCGACGAGGAGTACGACGAGCTCTACCAGGAGCAGATCGGCGAGTACGACGCCGAGGCGCGCGCCGAGCTCGTCCGGCGGATGCAGCGCAACCTCTACGACAACGCGGTCGTCAACGTGCTGGCCTACCCCAACGCGCTGGAGGCCTACCGGTCCGACCAGATCGCCTCCATCCAGGTCCAGCCCGACCCCGGCGGCAACATCTGGGGCCAGGACGGCTACTGGAGCTGGTGGTCGGCCGTCCCGGCCGAGCAGCAGGCCGGCAGCGCCTCGTCGCTGTCCACCGGCGCGCTCCTGGGCATCGGCGCGGCCGCCGTCATCGTGATCGCGGGCGGGGCCTTCCTCGTCCTGCGCCGCCGCTCGGCGACGGCGGGGGACCGGGAGTGACGCGTTGACCGGATCCTCCCCGTCCACCGCGACGGCGACCGACCGCACCGCCCCGGGCAGGTCCCGGGGCGGGCGGTCGGCCGGGACGCTGCGCTACGTGGGGGGCCGCGTCCTCGGCTCCCTGGTGTCCCTGCTCGCCGTCATGCTCACCGGCTTCTTCCTGTTCCGCATCCTGCCCGGCGACCCGGTGCGCGCCATGACGCAGGGCCGGGCGGTCAGCGTCGAGCAGATGGCCGAGCTGCGCCGCCAGTACGGCCTGGACCAGCCACTGCTCCAGCAGTTCGCCGACTACTGCTGGGGGCTGCTGCGGTTCGACCTCGGCGACTCCTACCGCTACCGGGCGCCGGTGACCGAGCTCATCGCCGACCGCCTGTGGCCGACCGTCCTGCTGGTCGGCACCGGCACCCTGATCGCCGCGATGCTGGGCCTGTGGCTGGGCACCCGCGCTGCGTGGCGGCGCGACTCGGTCACCGACCGGGCCAACACCGGCGTCGCGCTGACGCTGTGGTCGGTGCCGACGTTCTGGCTCGGCCTCATCCTCATCGTGCTGCTCGCCTCCGGCGCCGGGCTCTTCCCCACCGGCGGCATGATGACGCCGGGCACCACCGGTTTCGCCGACGTCGCCGTCGACGTCGCCCACCACATGGTGCTGCCGGTCGCCACGATGGTCGCCGTGCTCTACGCGCAGTACCTGATGATCATGCGCTCGTCCCTGCTGGACGAGATGGGCGGCGACTATCTGGTGACCGCCCGCGCCAAGGGGCTGCGCGACGCGCTGGTGCTGCGCCGCCACGCCGTGCCCAACGCGCTGCTGCCCACGATCACCCTGATCTTCCTCAACATCGGCCAGGTGGTGGCCGGCACCATCCTGGTCGAGACCGTCTTCTCCTGGCCGGGGCTCGGCACGCTCTTCTACCAGGCGCTGTCATTCCCCGACCTGCCGCTCGTGCAGGGGATGTTCATCTTCTTCTCGGCTTCGGTGATCCTCATGAACCTGCTGGCCGACCTGGTCTACCCGCTGATGGACCCGAGGGTGCGCACATGAGCGCCGGCACCGACCCCGGCATCCCGGCGCGGCGGCCCGCCCCGGACGCCGATCCGGCCCCCTCCGGCGGGCCGGCCACGCCCCGGGCGGTCGCCAGGGAGCGGCGCCGCCGCGCCCGCGCCCGGTTCTGGCGCGAGTACCGCACCAACCGCGCCGGCGTGTTCGGGCTGGCCGGCCTGCTGCTGTTCGTGCTCCTCGCCCTGGCCGCGCCGCTGATCGTGGCCCCGGCCGACCTCAGCGTCACCGGGCCGCCCGGCATGCCTTACGAGCCGCCGAGCGCGGAGTTCCCGCTGGGCACCGACAACTTCGGCCGCTCAGTGCTGGACCTGGTCATCTGGGGGTCGCGGGTCTCGCTGACCGTCGGGTTCACCGCCACGTTCGTCTCGGTCGCGCTCGGCGCGCTGATCGGGATCGTCGCGGGGCACTTCGGCGGCTGGGGCTCGACCGTGCTGATGCGGATCACCGACTGGTTCATCGTGCTGCCCACCCTGGTGCTGGCGATCGCCCTGGCCGCGGTCATGAGCCGCAGCACGCTCACGGTCATCATCGCGATCGGCATCACGGCCTGGCCCACGACGGCCCGGCTGGTGCGCGCCCAGACCCTGGCGGTGGAGGCGCGGCCCTACATCGAGCGGGCGCGGGCACTGGGCGCCGGCCACGCCCACATCATGACCCGCCACGTGCTGCCCAACGTGATGCCGCTGCTCCTGGCGCAGACGACCCTGATGGTGGCCAGCTCCATCATCATGGAGTCGACGCTGGCCTTCCTCGGCATGGGCGACCCGACCACGGTCTCCTGGGGCGGCATCCTGCAGGACGCCCGCAACGCCGGCGCGGTCAGCTCCGGCGTGTGGTGGTACCTGCTGCCCCCCGGCCTGGCGATCGCGGTCGTGGCCCTGGCCTTCACCCTGTGCGGGCGGGCGCTGGAGGCCGTGTTCAACCCGAGGCTGAGGGGGCGGCGATGAACCGGCTGGATGCATCGGCTGAGGGATGGCGATGAGTCGTTCACCGGACAACTACCTGGAGGTCAGGGACCTGGCCGTGACCTACCGGACGGCCGGGGGCGAGATCCCGGCCGTGCGCGGGGTCGACCTGGCCGTCGCGCCCGGCAGCAAGCTGGGCGTGGCGGGGGAGTCGGGCTGCGGCAAGTCGACGGTGGCGCTGGCGCTGCTGCGGCTGCTGCCGAAGTCGGCCCGGCTGAGCGGCAGCGTCCTGCTGGACGGCGAGGACGTGCTCACCATGAAGTGGGGGCGGCTGCGGGCGGTGCGCTGGGCCGGGGCCTCGATCGTGTTCCAGGGCGCCATGCACTCGCTCAACGCCGTGCACCGCGTCGGCGACCAGATCGCCGAGCCGATCCTGCTGCACGGCGGCGCGACCCCCGCTGAGGCGGCGCGCCGCGTCGGCGCCCTGCTGGAGCAGGTGGGCCTGCCGGGGCAGCGTGCCGGCGCCTACCCGCACGAGCTGTCCGGCGGGCAGCGCCAGCGCGTCATGATCGCGATGGCGCTGGCGTGCGACCCGCGGCTGATCATCGCCGACGAGCCTACGACGGCGCTGGACGTGATGATCCAGGCGCAGATCCTGAGGCTGATCGACCGGCTGGTGGGCGAGCACGGGATCAGCATGATGATGATCAGCCACGACCTGTCGGTGCTGGCCGACACCTGCGACCGGCTCGCCGTGATGTACGCGGGCCGCGTGGTCGAGGAGGGCCCGGCCCGCACCGTCTTCGAGGCGGCCCGCCACCCCTACGGCGCCGCGTTGAGCGCGGCCTTCCCCCGGATCGGAGACCCCGCCTCCCGGCGCAGCCCGCGCGGCCTGGCCGGCGACCCGCCCGACCCGGCGGCCCTGCCGACCGGGTGCGCGTTCCGGCCGCGCTGCGCCGTCGCCGAGGAGCGCTGCGCCGAGATCGACCCGGTCCTGTGGCCGGCCGGCCCCGAGCGCGCCGCGGCGTGCGTGAAGGTGCTCGACGGCGACGGCGTCCTGACCGCGGAGGCCCCGGACGGCCGCGCCGCCGTCGACGCCGACTACCAGGAGGAGGCGCGGTGAGCACCGACACCGAACTGCCCGACGACGTGCGCACCGCCGTGCCTCCGGCGCTGAGCGCGTCCGGCCTGCGGGTGGAGTTCTCCGGCCGGGGCGGTCGCGGCACGGCCCGCGCGGTCGACGGGGTCGACCTCGACGTGCGCTCCGGCGAGATCGTCGCCCTGGTGGGCGAGTCGGGCTGCGGTAAGACCACGCTCGCCCGCGCCCTGCTCGGCCTGGAGCGGCCCGCGGCCGGCCGGGTGGCCTTCGAGGGTGCGCCGCTGAACTACCAGGCGAAGGCGCTCAAGGCCTACCGCCGCAGGGTGCAGCTGGTGCTGCAGGACCCCAGCGGCTCGCTCAACCCGCGCCACACCGTCTACGACGCCGTCGCCGAAGGGCTGCGGATCCACGGCGGCGCCGCCGACGAGTCCGACCGGGTCGCCGCGGCGCTGTCGCTCGCAGGGCTGCGCCCGCCCGAACGGTTCTTCCTGCGCTACCCGCACGAGCTGTCCGGCGGGCAGCGCCAGCGCGTGGTCATCGCCGGGGCGCTGGTGCTGGAGCCCGAGGTGATCGTGGCCGACGAGCCGGTGGCCTCGCTGGACGCCTCGGTGCGCGGCGAGATCCTGGAGCTGCTGCTGCGGCTGCGTGACGACCTGGGCCTCTCGGCGCTGGTGGTGACGCACGACCTCGGCCTGGCCTGGAACATCGCCGACCGGGTGGCCGTGATGTACCTGGGCCGCATCGTCGAGGTGGGAACGGTCGAGGAGGTCCTCACCGCGCCCCGCCACCCCTACACTCAGGCGCTGCTGTCGGTGCTGCCGGAGGCCGGCGACGCGGAGGCGGTGGTGCTGTCCGGCGAGCCGCCGGACCCCACCCGCATCCCCGGCGGCTGCCGCTTCCACGCCCGCTGCCAGGTGCTCGCCTCGGGCGAGGCCGACCGCGCGGACGTGGCCCACCGCTGCCGCACCGAGGACCCGGCGATCCTGACCAGCGCCCCGGAGTCCCAGGTGGCCTGCCATTACGCACCGAACGAAACCGGTCGGAAGTGAATTTCGTCCTTTCGTGCTCGAATGAGCGGCTAGGGCAGCTCTTCGTAACGAAGGAAAAGCTCCGTGTTTGGCCGAGTTCTGCATGTAGAATGCATGCATGGTTGCTTTGCAGATCAGGGACGTACCCGAAGAGCTGCGTGATGCCTTGGCATGCGATGCCCGTTTGAAAGGGCAATCGCTCCAGTCCTACCTGCTCGATCTGGTCGGCGAGAGGGCGAGGATGGTGCGCGCGAAGCAGCGGCTTCGCCTTCTCGAGGACATGGGCGGCGGGGTGGGCGATGACGACCCGAACGCCGTGGCGGAAGCCCTGCGCGCAGCTCGCGCCGAACGCGATGCACAGCTCCTCGGACGTTGGGAGCCGGGAGAAGAACCGGAAGAAACTTGATGATCATTGTGGACGCGAGTGTCCTGGCCAACTCCTTGATCCACCAGGGCGAGGCTGGCAAGCGGGCGCGCGCCGAATTGCACAAGGCGTCCGCGTGGGCAGCGCCGGAACATGCCGTCACCGAGGCCTTCTCGGTCATCAGAGGGCTCTGTCTGGGAGGCAAGGTCGAAGAGGCGCGGGCTCTCACCGCGCTCGACATCCTCGAGGACATGCCGATCCACATCGTCCAGGCGCGCTCGCTTCTGCAGCGAATGTGGGAGCTCCGTGGGAACATTTCAGGGTACGACGCCGCCTACGTCGCGACGGCGGAGAGTCATGGCTGCCCTCTTGTGACAACGGATCGCAAGATCGCTCGTGCGCCTGGCCTGAAATGCGAAATTCGTGTGCTGCCGAACGAATAGTCGGCTTTGAGGCCGCGAGCCCGGGGCCCGTCTCCGGCGGGAGTCTCCCGGGCTCACTTCCGGCCGCTCCGCGAAGCGGCGGCTGGTAAAGGGAGGGAAGAGAACCAGAAGTCCGCCTCGTCGTCAAAGCCGTATCACCGGACGACCGGCCGTCACCCCGCCAGGTTCGGCCGGTGAGCGGGACTCACAACCCCATCGCCCGCAGTTCGCGGTGTTCGCGGACGGCGCGCATCAGCCTCGACACGGTGCGGCCGTCGGCCGTGCCGTCGGGCGGCAGTCCGGCACAGAGCTGGAAGGACCGCAGGGCGGCTACCCGCTCGCCGGGCAGCGCCGCGGCGTCCAGGCGGCCCAGTTCGATCAGCAGGGCGCGGACCTCGCCCGGGTCGGCCTCGGGCAGCACCCGGTCGGCGGCGAAGAGGCCGGCCAGCACGGCACCGGCCAGGCGCGCGGCGCCGCGCAGTCCGCCCCCGAACCCCCGAGCCCTCCGACCCTCCTGACGGGCGCCGTGCGCGTCGCGCCCGGAGCGCCACGCCCTCTCGTGGTGGGTCACCGGAATCGTCGCCATCGTGCCTCACCCTTTCCCCGGACCCGTTCGGCCTTCCGCGTCCCTTCGCGTCCTTCGTCCTTTCGAGTATGCGCGGCGGAGTCCGAATGCGCGTCATACTCCGGGTTGGAGTTCGGTTAGACCGAAAGTCGGGGATGGTGCGGGACCGGACCGACGATCGGCCGGTGCGGGCGCTCAGCGCAGGGCGGGCTCGTCCAGAGTGAGGGTCGCGGCGTCGGCGTCCAGCGTCGCCATGGCCCCCAGCGGCACGGTGAGCTGGCTGGGGCAGTGGCCGAACCCGAACTCCCAGACGACGGGCACGCCCAAGGGCGCGAGCCGGTCCAGCACGAGTTCGCGGATGACCTCCGGGTCCGGCGTGCAGCGCCGCCAGGAGCCCAGGGCGATCCCCGCGACCCCGGCCATCCAGCCGGTGCGCAGCAGCTGGGTCAGCATCCGGTCGATCCGGGAGACGTCCTCCGCGACGTCCTCCAGCAGCAGGACGGCCCCCGCCGCCGAGGGCCGGCTGTGCGGCGTCGCCAGGCCGTCGTTGAGCAGGCTCAGGTTGCCGCCGACGGTGACGCCGCGCGCCGTGCCGGGGACCAGGGTCCGGGCCGTCGGCGACGTCAGCTTCAGCCGCGACTCCGGCTCGAACAGGGTCGCGCGCAACTCCTCGGCCGTGCGGGCGTCGCCGGTGAACTCCTCGGTGGCCAGGACCGGGCCGTGCAGCGTCGCCAGGCCGAGCTCCTCGGCGAAGGCCTCGTGCAGCGCGGTGACGTCGCTGTAGCCCACGAACGCCTTCGGCGGCGCCTGGCGCATCGCGGCGAAGTCCAGCAGGTCCACCGTGCGGTGCGCGCCGTCGCCGCCCCGCGCGCACAGTACCGCGGAGGTGCCGGGGTCCAGCCACGCCTCCTGCAGGTCGCGGGCGCGCTCGGCGTCGAGGCCTGCGAGGTGGGGCAGCGTGGGGTGGCGGTCCAGCACGTGCGGGGCGAGCACCGGTTCCAGGCCCCAGCCGCGCACGATGTCGCACGCCGCGTCCAGCAGGCCGGCCGGGACCGGGCCGCACGGCGCGACCACCGAGACCCGGTCGCCGGGCCGCAGCCGGGGCGGCCGGAGCGGCGCGCGGGCGGCGCTCACCGCCGCAGCTCCAGCGGCGGCGCGTCGGTCTCGAAGCCGAACACCTGCGCGTACAGCGACATCTCGGCGTGCAGGGCCGCGACGATCGTGGCCTCCTGCCGGAAGCCGTGCTGCTCGCCGGGGAACGTCAGGTAGGCGTGCGCGGGGCCGCGGCCGCCGAGGCGCTCCAGCAGCCGCTCGCACTGCACCGGCGGGCAGATCTCGTCCTCCAGTCCCTGGAGCAGCACGAACGGCGCCGTGATCGCCTCGGCGTGGTTGACCGGCGAACGGGTCTCGTAGCGTTCGCGGACCTCGGGCCACGGCCCGACGAGGCTCTCCAGGTACTGGGACTCGAAGTCGTGGGTCTCACCGGTCCGCCAGCCGACCAGGTCCAGGATCGGGTACTGGATCGTGCCGCACCGGAACACGTCGGTGAAGGCCAGGGCGGCCGCCGTGGTCCACCCGCCGGCGCTGCCGCCGCGGATCGCCAGCCGCTCCGGGGCGGCCAGGCCCTCCGAGACCAGCGCGCGGGCCACGGCCACGCAGTCCTCGACGTCGACGACGCCCCAGTTCTCCCGCAGCCGCTCGCGGTAGGCGCGGCCGTGCCCGGTGGAGCCGCCGTAGTTGACCTCGGCCACCCCGATGCCGCGGTTGGTGAAGTAGGCGATCTCCAGGTCGTGCACCATGGGCGTGCGGCTGGTCGGCCCGCCGTGCACGAACACCACGTACGGCGGCGCCTCGTCCGCCGGTCCCGCCACATCGGGGTGGTGCGGGGGGTAGACGTTGGCGTGCACCTCGCGGCCGCCGGTTCCGGAGAAGACCCGGGCCTCGGGATTCGGCAGGTGGTCGGCGTAGGGATCCTCGGCGGCCTCGGTGCCGCGCGGACGGCTCAGCGACTGCCACGCGCCGCCGGCCACGGGCACCGCGACGACCTCGGCCGCGATGTGGGGGGAGGCGGCCACGCCGATGATCGAATCGCCGGCGGCGCCCCCCAGCGCCAGCTTCCCCGGCCACTCGCTGTGCGGGGTGGCCACGTCGGTGATCTCGCCGGAGTCCGGGTCGAGGACGCCCAGGGCGTTGGCCGCGCGCCCGTGCACGGCGGCGATCCTGCCGTCGCGCAGCGGCAGGAACCAGGAGGCGCCGAGCTGCCACAGCGGGCCGCCGAACTCCTCCTCGCGCTCGACCAGGCGCACCGGCGCGCGCCGGGTCCCGCCGTCGGCGTCGAAGGTGATCCGGTGCGGGTTCCACCAGCCCCCGGGGTCGGTGACGCAGAGCAGGGTGTCGGTGTCGGCCCACTCCGCCTGCACCACGGCCTCGCCGGCGCCGCCGGCGACGGTGCGCGGGCTCGAGGCGCCGCCGTCCGCGCCGAGCTCGCAGACCCGCAGCCGGGTGGAGTCCCACGGCATGTCCGGGTGGTCCCAGCCGATCCAGGCCAGCCGGGCGCCGTCGGGGGAGATCCGGGGGCAGGCCAGGAAATGGTGGTCGGCGACGACGACCCGGACCGCCTCGGGGTCCTCGGCGGCCGAGCCGTCCAGCGGGACGGCCACGATCGCACGCTCGACGTCGGTGGGGGCCGGGCCGGTGTGCAGCTCCCGCACGCACCACACCTCGCGTCCGCCGGGGGCCGCCACCGGCTCCACGTAGCGGACGGCCGAAGGGCGCTCCGGCGCGGGCGTCAGCGCACCGGGCAGCGCCACCGGGCCGGGGGCCGGTTCGTGCGGGTGCCGCGCCCGGCCCGGCTCGTAGCGGTACAGCCGCTGGTCGCCGTACTCGCTGAAGACGACCACCGGCCCGTTGTCTCCCGGGAGCAGCACGTAGGGCCGCCCGCCGTACTCGTGCACCCTGCTGCGGACGTTCCACGGGGCCGGCAGCACCGTCTCGGCCCGGCCGGGCGCGCTGTCCAGCCGGGTCCGGCACAGCGTGACCCGCCCGTCCTCCTGCGGCCGGGGCTCGGTCCACCACACCTCCTCGCCCATGGACGCCGGCCAGCTCGGCGCCCCGTCGTGCCGCGCGACGGCGCCGGCGCCGATCGGCGAGGGCCACGATCCATAGGGCAGGGTGCGCATGGTCACCATCGGCCTTTCCGCTGTCGTGTCGAGAACGGTCGAGGGGCGGTCGGTCGTCAGTCGACCGCGCTGAGGAACGCGTCCAGGACGCGCGTGCCGAACCGCAGCGCGTCGACGGGCACGCGCTCGTCGACGCCGTGGAAGAGCGCGCCGTAGTCCAGCGAGGGCGGCAGTCGCAGCGGGGAGAACCCGTAGCCGGTGATGCCCAGCTCGGCGAACTGCTTGGCGTCGGTGCCGCCGGACAGGCACACCGGGACCACGTGCGCCCCGGGGTCGTGCGCCAGCAGGGCCGCGCGCATGGCGGCGAACGTCGGCGTCTCCACGGGCGCGGTCAGCGGGGCGGAGCGGTGCGCGAACTCCCAGTCGACGCGGGGGCCGGTGAGCTCGTCCAGCGCGGCGGTGAACTCCTCCTCCGCGCCCGGCAGCATCCGGCCGTCCACGCCCGCCCCCGCCGACTCCGGGATGACGTTCACCTTGTAGCCGGCGTCGAGCACGGTGGGGTTGGTGCTGTTGCGGACCGTGGAGCGCACCAGCGCCGCCGCCGGGCCCAGCCGCTCCAGCACCGCGTCGACGTCGAACTGCGGGTCGAAGCCGGGGGCCTCCAGGTCGACCTTCACCCCGACCGCGGCGCCGATCTCGGTGAGCGCGGCCCGGGTGGTCGGGGTGAGCCGCACCGGCCAGCGGTGGTCGGCGATCCTGGTGACGGCGGCGGCCAGCTCGCTCACGGCGTTGACGGCGCCGGGGTCGGTCTTGGACCCGTGCCCCGCGGTGCCGCGCGCGGTCAGCCGCAGCCAGGCCGTGCCGCGCTCTCCCGCGCCCACCGGGTAGATCCGCACCGGATCGCCCCCGGTGGTGCGGGCGTGGTAGGTGTAAGCGCCCGACTCGCTGATGCCCTCGGTGCAGCCGTCGAACAGCCCGGCGTGCTCGCGCACCAGCCAGTCGGCGCCGTAGGCCGCACTGTCCTCCTCGTCGGCGGTGAACGCCAGGACGATGTCGCGGCGCGGCCGCCGCCCCGCGCGCGCCCAGGCCCGCACCACCGAGAGCACCATGGCGTTGGCGTTCTTCATGTCGATGGCGCCGCGGCCCCACACCATGCCGTCGCGCACCTCGCCGGAGAACGGGTGCACCCTCCACTGCGAGGGGTCGGCGGGGACCACGTCGAGGTGGCCGTGGACCAGCAGCGCCGGTGCCGAAGGGTCGGAGCCGGCCACGCGGGCGACCACGTTGGCCCGGCCGGGGGCCGACTCCAGCACGGCCGGCTCCAGGCCGGCCTCGGCCAGCCGCTCGGCGACGTACTCGGCCGCCGGGCGCTCCCGGCAGTCGCCGCCGCCGCGGTTGGTGGTGTCGATGCGGATCAGCTCGGAGGTGAAGCGGACGACCTCGTCGTCGACGGCCGCGCGGTCATCGGCCCGGTCGTGCGCGCGGCGCTCCGTCCGGTCGCCGATCGAGGGTTCAGCCATAGTTGCGTTCCACCGCGTTCGAGATCAGGGTCGTGACGGCCTTGAAGCACCGGATCATCTCGTAACCGCTGGGCGAGGTGTAGCGGACACGCCGCTCGCCCACCTGGACCACGCCCGGCACCATGGCGGCGGCCCCGGCCAGTTGGGCGGCGTCGACCTCCACCTCCACGGTCAGCTCCCGGTGCGGCGCCGGATCGGTGCGCCCGGCCAGCGCCATGGCGGCCTCGGCGCCCGCGCTGATGTCGGCGAACGTGCGCGCGGGCGGCCGGCAGACCGCGGCGTAGCGCGAGACGTGGTCCTTGACGGCCACGGTGCGGGCCCGGGGCGCGTAGGACGCGGCGTCGGCGCAGGCGCGGTCGTCGCCGGTGACCAGCACGACCGGAGCGCCGTACTCGGCGGTCACGTGGGCGTTGAGCCGCCCCTCGCTCGCCGGCTCCCCGTCCAGCCACACGCCGGTGACGGAGTTGGGCAGGTAGGTGTGGGCGAGCACCCCCTCGGCCCCCGCCCCGCAGTGGTAGCCGAGGAAGGCGACCCCGTCGACGTCGCCCCGCTGCACGCCCTCGACCATCGAGAGGTCCTTGTGCCGACCGGTCAGCATCGTGGCGCGCTCGTCCAGCCGTTCCAGCAGCAGATTGCGCATGGTGGAGTGGGCCTCGTTGACCAGCACCTCCGTGGCGCCGCCCGCGAAGAACCCGGCGATCGCGCCGTTGACGTCGGAGGTGAACATCGCCCGGCAGCGCTGCCACTGCTCCGTCCCCGGCTCGACGTCGGCCGGCCAGGTGACCCCCGTCGCGCCCTCCATGTCGGCAGAGATAAGGATCTTCACGGGGCGACCCTATGCCTTCCGGGACCGGGAACGCACTCTCCTAGGGAAGGGTGAGGATCTCCGCGCCGTCCTCGGTGATGAGGAGGGTGTGCTCGAACTGGGCCGTGCGCCCGCGGTCGGCGGTCACCGCGGTCCAGCCGTCGTCCCAGATGTCGTAGTCGACCGTGCCCAGCGTGATCATCGGCTCGATCGTGAACGTCATGCCCGGCACCATGACCGTGGTCGCGCGCGGGTCGTCGTAGTGCGGGATGACCAGGCCGGAGTGGAACTCCGGGCCGACGCCGTGCCCGGTGAAGTCGCGCACGACCCCGTAGCCGAAGCGCCTGGCGTAGGACTCGATGACCCGGCCGATGACACTGACCTGGCGGCCCGGCCGGCACGCCTTGATCCCGCGCGCCGTCGCCTCGCGGGTACGTTCCACCAGCAGCCTGGACTCCTCGTCGACGTCACCGGCGAGGAACGTGGCGTTGGTGTCGCCGTGCACGCCGCCGATGTAGGCGGTGATGTCGATGTTGACGATGTCGCCGTCGGAGAGGACGGTGTCGTCGGGGATGCCGTGGCAGATGACCTCGTTCAGCGAGGAGCACAGGGACTTGGGGTAGCCCTTGTAGCCCAGCGTGCTCGGGTAGGCGCCGTGGTCGCAGAGGAACTCGTGGCCGATCCGGTCGAGTTCGTCGGTCGTCACGCCCGGCCGGACGTTCCTGCCGACCTCCTCCAGCGCCTGCGCCGCGATCCGCCCGGCCACTCGCATGGCCTCGATGGTCTCGGGCGTCTGGACGTCGCCCAGCACGCCCTCCACCGGGCGTTTCCTGCCGACGTACTCCGGGCGCTCGATGGAGGAGGGGACCGAACGTTGCGGCGAGACGCGCCCTGGAACCAGCGGAGTAGTCATGGAATACGAGTCTAGTTCGTGCTCCTCACCGAACCGGACGGTGCGGGAGGGGACCGGGCGGGTAGGAGGCGGACGTAGGCACCGACGCCGACGCGGCGGCACAGGCCGGCACGAAGGAGGCGCCCGATGAACGATCGGGACAACCCCGGCAGCGACCAGCAATGGTGGTACTGCCTGAAGCACAACCGCCCGGAGTTCGGTCCCGGATGTCCGAACAAGTACCGGCTGGGCCCTTACCCGGACGAGGCCGCCGCGGCCGGGGCGCTGCAGACCGTCGCCGACCGCAACGAGACGTGGGACGAGCAGGACGAGCGGGACTGAGAGAAGGAGCGCTAGTCGGGGACGCGCGGCCCGCTGACCACGTCGAGGAAGCGGGACAGCCTGGCCCGCAGCCCCGACTGGCGCAGCCGCTCCACCGGATGCCCGGCCGCGGTGCTGACCAGGTGCTGCGCTCCGTCGAAGGAGACCGGGGCCGTCGCCGGGTCGATGCTGATCGCGTCGTGGGCGAGTGAGGCCAGCTCCGGATCGCCCTGGTCGAGGGCGAGGACGGTCGCCCCGGTGCGGCGGGCGTCGTCCACCCGCTCCAGGAGCGGAACGGGCGCCTCGGCCTCGGGGCTGACCACGAACAGCGTCTCGCCGCGGCGGGCCTGGGAGAGCCGGTCCAGCCCGATCCGCAGGTGCCCCGGCGCGTTCGGCGGCGGGTCCCACCGCACCAGCGTGGGGGAGAGTTGGGGCAGCCCGGCGTAGCGGCTCTCGTCGGCCAGATGCGCCGTGAGGTGCCAGGGCTCCTCCTCCGGCGTGCCGATCAGCATCAGGCCGCCGGGATCGCGGGTGTGCCGCAGCGCCCGGGCGAGTTCGTCGGTCCGGTCCAGCCAAGGGGTGGTGGCGAGCAGGTCGCGCAGTGCCGCCACGTGGTGAGCTTCCACCCCACCCATGGTGCCGCATGGGAGGTCCGGCCCGCAGGCGCATGGCGCAAACCCCGCGGAATCCGCGGCCCCGCCATGCCGCCGCGGGCGGGTGCCCTGCGATGATCGGCCTATGGCAGACCAGAAATCTCCACACGACCTGCCCGACGTCACCGGGCTCTCCGTCGCCGTGCTCGGCGGCACCGGCGACCAGGGGCGCGGGCTGGCGCGGCGCTTCGCCCTGGCCGGGCACGAGGTGGTCCTCGGGTCGCGCAGCGCCGAGCGGGCGCGGGCCGCGGCCGAGGAGCTCGGCGCGGACCTGGCCGTCCGCGGGCTGGACAACGCCGGGGCCGCGGCAGAGGCCGACGTGGTCGTCGTCGCCGTCCCCTGGGAGGGGCACCGGGAGCTGCTCGTCTCCCTGGCGGCCCCTCTCGCGGGCAAGATCGTCGTCGACTGCGTGAACCCGCTGGGCTTCGACAAGAAGGGCGCCTACGCGCTGCCCGTCGAGGAGGGCAGCGCCGCGCAGCAGGCCGAGGCCGTCCTGCCCGAGAGCCGGGTGGTGGCCGCGTTCCACCACGTCTCGGCCGTGGTCCTGCTGGACCCGGAGGTGGACCGGGTGGACCTCGACGTGCTCGTCCTCGGGGACGACCGCGAGGCCGCCGACACCGTGCGCGCGCTCGCCGGGCGGATCTCCGGCGTCCGCGGCATCTACGGCGGCCGGCTGCGCAACGCCCACCAGGTCGAGGCGTTCACCGCGAACCTGATCTCCATCAACCGCCGCTACAAGGCGCACGCGGGTCTACGGATCACCGACGTGTGAGCGGAGGGGCGCCCGGTTCTCCCGCCGGTTTCGGACCCGGGTCCGAAACCGGCGGGAGAACCGGGCGGAGCGCTACTGGAGCCAGCCGTTGACCTTCTCGATCAGCTTGACCGGGTCGTCCGACATCGGAATCAGGTTGAGGTGGCTGACCCCGGCGTCGCGGAACGCCTGCACGCGCTCGCGGACGTAGGACTCCGGGCCGACCAGGTTGGTCAGTTCCACCATCTCCTGGGGCACGGCCGCGGCGGCCTCGTCCTTCTTCCCCGCCAGGTAGAGGTCCTGGATCTTCTCGGCGGCCTCTTCGTAGCCGTAGCGGCGGGCCAGCGTGTTGTAGAAGTTCTTGCCCTTGGCGCCCATGCCGCCCACGTACAGCGCGATCTGCGGCCGCGCGAAGTCCAGCAGCCTCTTGGTCTCCTCGCCCTCGCCGATCGCGATCATGCCGCCGGCGGAGATCTCCAGCTCGCCCAGGCCGGGGTCGCGCTTGGCCCGGCCGGCCGCCAGCGAGTCGCCCCAGACGTCGTCGGCCTTCTCCGGGATGAAGAAGATCGGCAGCCAGCCGTCGGCGACCTCGGCGGTCAGCTCGACGTTCTTCTCGCCCAGCGAGGCCACGTACAGCGGGATTCGGTCGCGCACCGGGTGGTTGATGATCTTGAGCGGCTTGCCCAGGCCGGTGCCCTGCTCGGCCGGCAGCGGCAGGGTGAAGACCTTGCCGTCGTGGGTCAGCGGCTCCTCGCGCGCCCAGACCTTGCGGCAGATCTCGATGATCTCGCGGGTGCGGGTCAGCGGCCTGGTGTAGGGAACGCCGTGCCAGCCCTCGATGACCTGCGGCCCGCTCGCGCCGAGACCGATGACGGCGCGGCCGTCGGAGAGGTAGTCCAGCCCGGCCGCCGTCTGGGCGATGAGCGTGGGCGTCCTGGTGTACAGCGGCAGGATGGCGGCGCCGATGTTCACGCGCTCGGTGCGCGCGGCGATGTAGCCCATGAGCGTGGGGCTGTCGTAGCCGTAGGCCTCGGCCACCCACACGGTGTCCAGCCCGGCCTTCTCCAGCTCCACCACCTGCTTGACGGATTCCCTGAGATCGCCCGCGTAGCCCAATGGCATGGAGATGCGCATATGGGATGCCTCCACTGTCTGTCGCGCCGGAGTCCGACGGAGATTACTACCGAGTAGCGTTCGGTTTTGAGGTCGGGAGCAGAATACAGAAGAGCCCGGGGGCCGGTCGGCGCCGACTCCCGGGCGGTGCGGACTCCCGTCAGGCGTAGGAGTGCTCCTCGTCGGGGAACGTGCCCGCCACGACCTCCTCCGCGTAGCTCCTGGCCGCCCGGGTCAGGCTCTCGGTGAGGTCGGCGTAGGTCTTGACGAACTTGGCAACGTGCGGGCTCAGTCCGGCCATGTCCTGCCAGACCAGCACCTGGGCGTCGGTGCCCGGGCCGGCCCCGATGCCGATGGTGGGGACGGACAGGTGCCCGGTGACCTCGGCGGCCAGGTCGGCGGGCACGCACTCCAGGACGATGGAGAACGCTCCGGCGTGCTCCAGCTCCTTGGCCTCGGCCAGCAGCCGCGCCCCGGCCTCGCCGCGCCCCTGCACGCGGTAGCCGCCCAGGGTGTTGACGGACTGCGGGGTCAGCCCGAGGTGGCCCATCACCGGGACGCCGGCGGCGACCAGCGCCTCCACCTGCGGGACGACGCGGTGGCCGCCCTCCAGTTTGACCGCCTGCGCTCCGGCCTCCTTCATGAAGCGCGCAGCGGAGGCCAGCGCCTGCTCGGTCGAGGCCTGGTAGGAGCCGAACGGCAGGTCGGCCACCACCAGCGCGCGCCTGGTGGAGCGGACGACGGCCGCCGTCAGCGGCAGCAGGTCGTCGACGGTGACGGGGACCGTGGAGTCGTAGCCGTACACGACCATCGCGGCGGAGTCGCCGACGAGCAGGACGGGGATGCCGGCGTCGTCGAAGACGCGGGCGGTGAGGGCGTCGTAGGCGGTCAGCATGGGCCAGCGGTCGCCGTGCTCCTTCGCGCGGGCGATGTCGCGGACGGTGCCCCGGCGGTTGGCCGCTCCGCCGTAGAGAGGGGTGGGGGTGGACGTGGTGGTGCTCATTGCGTTTCCTCCGTTGTCTCGAAGCGCCGCGAAGGCGTCCCCGGACGTGTCGGTAACGAGGCCGGCGCGAAGCCGCCGGTGTGGTCATCATCGCACGCGGCGCCCATTCTGTTCCCACCGAGTGCGAACCGCTCCGTCCTCCGACGTCGTCCCGCCGCCTCGGCCCGGATGATCGGCGGTGCGGTCGTGGTCGCCCCATTCGCCAGACGCTCTCGACCATCACCAACCCGTCCGGTCAGTAGCACATCTAGGGAACGCCGCCCACGGGGACCGCGCCCGGCCCGCCGGATCTAGGCCGACTTCCCGATACCGCCGGCCCCCGCCTTAGCCCGAACGTCGGAGGCGGGCGGGCCGCGGTGCCCGGAGGTGACGACAGCGGGAGGGACCGTGCACCCGGACCAGGCGGCCGAGCTGACCCGGCGCTACCAGCAGGAGGCGCGCGAATGGGCGAAGCGGGAGCGGGCCCGGCGCGCGGTGTCGGCCCCCGAGGAACCGGAGCCGCCCGCCGCCGCGCGCACCCGCCGGTGGAGGCGGCAACGGGGCGAGGCACGGGCGTGACGGTCGGCACGACCGGCGGGACGGCGCCGAGACGCCGGTCTGCCGCCCGCGCAGGAACCGGCGCAGACCGAGGGAGGCGGCGCCCGGCCGGCCCCCGCAGGTCTCACCCCGCGCGAGACCGAGGTGCCGGCGCTGCTCGCCGAGGGGCGCACCAATCGCGAGATCGCGGCTGAGCTGTTCATCTCCGCCAAGACGGTCAGCGTGCACGTCTCCAACCTGCTGGCCAAGCTCGGCGTCTCCAACCGCAACGCCGCGGCCGTCAGGGCCGGGGACCTGGGGCTCGTTCAGCGCCGATCTTGACCTTGTGGGCCCTAAAAACGTTTAGATAGCGCCCACAAAGTCAAGATCGGCGGGCCTACAGCGTCGGCAGGTAGCGCTGCAGTTCGTAGGGGGTGACCTGGCGGCGGTACTCCTGCCATTCGGCCTTCTTGTTGCGCAGGAAGAAGTCGAAGACGTGCTCGCCGAGCGTCTCGGCGACCAGTTCGCTGTTCTCCATCGCGCGTATGGCCTCGTCCAGGCTCTGCGGCAGCGGGGCGATGCCCAGTGCGCGCCGCTCGGCGTCGGTGAGCGCCCAGACGTCGTCCTCGGCGCCCGGCGGCAGCTCGTAGCCCTCCTCGATGCCCTTCAGCCCCGCGGCCAGGATCAGCGCGTAGGCCAGGTAGGGGTTGCAGGCGGTGTCCAGCGAGCGGAACTCGATCCGGCTGGAGTTGCTCTTGGTGGGCTTGTACATCGGCACCCGCACCAGCGCCGAGCGGTTGTTGTGCCCCCAGCAGACGTAGGCCGGGGCCTCGCCCCCGGCTCCGGCCGAGGCGGCGGCGTTGTCCCACAGCCGCTTGTAGGAGTTGGTCCACTGGTTGCACACCGCGGTGATCTCCGTGGCGTGGCGCAGCAGGCCCGCTATGAAGCCGCGGCCGACCTTGGAGAGCTGGTACTCCGCGCCCGGTTCGTGGAAGGCGTTGCGGTCGCCCTCGAACAGCGACAGGTGGGTGTGCATGCCCGAGCCCGGGTACTCGGTGAAGGGCTTGGGCATGAAGGTCGCGTACACCTCCTGCTCCAGCGCCACCTCCTTCATGACCAGCCGGAAGGTCATGATGTTGTCGGCGGTGGTCAGCGCGTCGGCGTAGCGCAGGTCGATCTCCTGCTGGCCCGGCCCGCCCTCGTGGTGGCTGAACTCCACCGAGATGCCCATGTTCTCCAGCATCATGATGGCGTTGCGCCGGAAGTCGTGGGCGTTGTTGTGCGGCGTGTGGTCGAAGTAGCCGCCGGAGTCGTTGGGCTCGGGGAACTCGCCGTACTCCGGCTTCTTCTTCAGCAGGTAGAACTCGATCTCGGGGTGCGTGTAGAACGTGAACCCGAGGTCGGAGGCCTTGCCCAGTTGCCGCTTGAGCACGTGGCGCGGGTCGGCGTAGCTGGGCGTGCCGTCGGGCATGAGGATGTCGCAGTACATCCGCGCGGTTCCGTGCGGCTCGTTGCGCCAGGGCAGCACCTGGAACGTCGACGGGTCGGGCTGGGCCAGCATGTCGGCCTCGTGCACCCGCGCGAAGCCCTCGATCGCCGAGCCGTCGAACCCGATCCCCTCCGCGAACGCGGCCTCCAGCTCGGCCGGCGCCACGGCCACCGACTTGAGGTAACCGAGCACGTCGGTGAACCACAGTCGCACGAACCGGATATCGCGCTCCTCCAGCGTTCGGAGCACGAATTCCTGCTGTCGGTTCACGGTCCACCTTCCTCCGTCGTTCACGCACGCCTGACGCGTTCCTACCAGACGCCCTGTCTCCAGTGTGCCTGCTGCGGGTTTCCGGGACGTTAACCGAGGTCCCGGTCGACGTGGTGGAGAGGCGGATCACCCCCGGCCGCCCGCCCCGCAGGGGAGCCCGGAACCCCGCTGCGCGGCCGTGATCGTTAGGCTCGTGGTCGTGGCACAACTGCGTATGGCTATGGCCCAGGTCAACCCCACTGTGGGGGACCTGGAGGGCAATTGCGGCATCGTCGTGGAGTACGCCCGGCGCGCGGCCGGGGCCGGCGCGCACCTGGTGGTGTTCCCCGAGATGGTGGTGACGGGCTACCCGGTCGAGGACCTCGCGCTGCGGAAGTCGTTCGTCGCGGCCTCCATCGAGGCGACGCACCGGCTCGCCGAGCGGCTCGCCGACGAAGGGCTGGGCGAGCTGCCCACCGTGGTCGGGTTCCTCGGCCGGTGCGAGGACGCCGAGCCGCGCTTCGGCCAGCCCGCGGGCGCGCCGCAGAACGCGCTCGCGCTGCTGCACCAGGGGCGGGTCAAGGTCGTCTCCGCAAAGCACCACCTGCCCAACTACGGGGTGTTCGACGAGTTCCGCTACTTCGTCCCCGGCCGGACGCTGCCGGTGGTGCGGGTGCACGGCGTCGACGCCGCGCTGGTGATCTGCGAGGACCTGTGGCAGGAGGGCGGCCCGGTGGCCACCGTCCGCGACGCCGGCGCCGGCCTGCTCGTGGTGCTCAACGGCTCCCCCTACGAGCACGACAAGGATGACGAGCGCCTGGACCTGTGCCGACGGCGCGCCCGCGAGGCCGGCGCCGCACTGGCCTACGTCAACACGGTGGGCGGCCAGGACGAGCTGGTCTTCGACGGCGACTCCATCGTGGTCGACGCCGAGGGCGAGGTGCTGGCCAGAGGGCCGCGCTTCGAGGAGGCGCTCCTGGTCACCGACCTGGAGCTGCCGGTCCCCAGCGAGCCGGAGCCGCGGGGGACCGCGGCCACGACCGGCATCGGCATCGAGCGGACGGTGCTGTCGGAGGAGCCGGTGCCGGCCTACGACCCGCGGCCGGGGGAGATCGCCCAGCCGATGGAGGACCTCGCCGAGGTCTATACCGCACTGGTCACCGGGACCCGCGACTACGTGCGCAAGAACCGCTTCGGCTCGGTCATCCTCGGCCTGTCCGGCGGGATCGACTCCGCGCTCACGGCCGCGATCGCCACCGACGCGCTCGGCCCCGACCCGGTCCACGCGGTCCTCATGCCGAGCCGCCACTCCAGCGAGCACTCGGTGGCCGACGCCGAGGAGCTGGTCCGGCGCCAGAGGATCAACGCCCGCACCGTGGCGGTCGGCCCCATGGTGGACGCCTTCGAGGAGGCGGTGGCCGTCGACGGGCTGGCCGCGGAGAACCTCCAGGCGCGGGTGCGCGGGCAGCTGCTGATGACGCTGTCCAACCAGGAGGGGCACCTCGTCCTGACCACCGGCAACAAGAGTGAGCTGGCCACCGGGTACTCCACGCTCTACGGTGACTCCGCCGGCGGTTACGCGCCCATCAAGGACGCGTGGAAGACCCTGGTGTGGGAACTGGCGCGGTGGCGCAACGCCGAGGCCGCGCGCAGGGGCGAGACCCCGCCGATCCCGGAGAACTCCATCTCCAAACCGCCCAGCGCCGAGCTGCGGCCGGACCAGCTCGACACCGACTCGCTGCCGGACTACTCGGTGCTGGACGCGCTGCTCGACGACTACGTGGGCACCGACCTCGGCCGCACGGAGCTCATCGCCGCCGGGCACGACGCCGAGCTGGTCGACCGCGTCATCCGGCTGGCCGACCGGGCCGAGTACAAGCGCCGGCAGTACCCGCCGGGCCCCAAGATCAGCAAGCGCAACTTCGGCCGCGACCGCCGACTCCCGATCACCAACCGCTGGAGCTGACGGCGGCCGGCAGCGGCCCGCCCGCGTGCCCGGCCCCTGGGGGCTTTGAAGTCGGCCCCAGCACGGAAGTGGCGTGCGGGTGGGCGATCTCCGTCCACGGGTCTTCGGCCACGCGAGAGGATCGCCCAGTCACCGCGGAGCTCCATCCTTCGGCTAAGGCTCAAAATCCCTGTGGTCGGGGCCGGGCGTGACGGCTTGCCGACCTGGGGCCGTGGATCCCGCTACCCCACTCCCAGCTCCCTGGCTCGGGCGGCGGCGGCGCCGCGGTTGGGGACGCCGAGCTTGGCCAGGATGTTGGAGACGTGCACGCTGGCGGTCTTGGCCGAGATGAACAGCTCCCCGGCGATCTGGACGTTGGTCCGGCCGCGTGCGAGCAGCCGCAGCACCTCCGCCTCGCGGGGGGTGAGGCCGGCGGGGAGCGCGGGCGAGGCCGCGCCGGGGGAGGCGTCCAGCGAGACGTTCAGCCGCCGGGCGAGGTCCTCCACGCGGTGCTTCAGCAGCGCCGCCCCGGTCTCCTTGGCGATGGCCGACGCGTCCCGCAGCATCGCCGCCGCGGCGGAGCGGTCCTCCGTCGCGTTCGCCTCGGCCTCGTGCAGGAGCGCGTCGGCGTGCGCGAGCCGGAACTCCGACGCCGCCCACGCCTCGACGACCTCGGCCCACGCGGCGCGGGAGGCCGCGGGGGACGCGCCATCGGCGTCGCCCAGCCGGGCCAGCACCGTCAGGCGCAGCGCCGCCTGGATCGGGCCGTGGACGGGGAACCTCTCGACCAGATCCGCCAGCCGTTCGCGCAGCCGCACCGATGTCCGCGCCTGCGCGGCGCCGTGCCGCCCGCACAGCGCGCGGGCCATCGAGTCGACCAGCGGCCATCCGTAGCCGCAGGCCACGGTGATGTCGGCGTCGGCGTCGGCGGCGTGCAGCGCCAGCTTCAGCGCGGCGTCGTCCTGGCCGAGGGCCATGTGCACGTCGATGGCGAGCGAGATCGCGGACAGCGAGTGCTGGAGGTGAGAGAACTCCATCGCCCCCTTGCGGTGCACCCCCGCGACCGCCTCGCGCGCCGCGTCCAGGTCGCCCAGCGCCAGCGCGATCCTGCCGTCGGCGATGTTGAGGAACGAGCGGTGCAGCGGTGAGGGCGACCAGCTCAGCCCTTGCTGGGCGCTGCGGCGCGCCTCCTCCAGATGGCCCACCTCGTACAGCACCTCGGCCAGGTTCAGCGCGGAGAACGTGCCGATGCTGCGCAGCAGGCTCGCCTCGCGGGCCCGTTCCACGCTCCTGCGCGCGAGCTCCAGGGCCTCGCCGTGACGGCCCTGCTCCCGCAGCATGGAGGTCAGGTTGCCCATGCCGCGTGCCTCCAGAGCGGGCTCGGCCGCGGTGCGCGCCGCCGCGATCCCGCGCCTGAAGGTCTGCAGCGCCGTGTCGATGTCCCCGTTGTTGCCCTGCACCGTCGCCAGCGTGATGAGGGCGTCGCCCACGGCGCAGTGGTCGCCGTGGCGGGCGGAGTGGGTCAGCGCCTCCTCGGCGAGCTCGGCCGCTGAGACCGCCTCCCCCTCCCGTCCGACCGGCGCTGCGGTCGGCAGCCCGCCGGGCGGCACCGACTCGCCCCGCATCATCAGCTCGCGGGCCAGGACGGCGAGCAGGAAGCCGTAGCGCCAGTCCTCGGCGGGGTGGATCTCCAGCGCGGTGTAGAAGTCGTCGATGCCGCTGTCGTCGGCGAGCTGGATGCGGGTCCGGCCCCGGCGCCGCAGCACCAGCGCCCGCAGGGTGAGCAGCTCCCGTCTGCGCTCGGCGGCGGAGTCGTCCTCCGGGGCGTCCGGGGCGTCCGGGGCGGTCGCCGGGTGCTGCGGCGGGAGTTCCTCCAGCGCGGCGTCGCACAACTGGCGGGCGCGGTCGAACACGCCGCTGTCGAAGGCCGCCGAGGCCGCGCGGTCCAGGACCTCGGCCAGGCAGAGCCCTTCGACCAGGTTCGGGGCGTCGGGCACGCGCTCCCACAGTTCGATGACGCGTTCGAGCATGCGCAGCTCCTCGGCGTAGGCCAGGGCCTCGCCGGCGCGCACCGCCGCCCACCACGCCGCGCTCAGTGCCCGGGGGAGCTCGTGCGCGGCGTGGAAGTGGTGGGCCTGCTCCGCCGCCAAGCGGTCGAAGGGCACCAGGCCGGGGTGGGTCTCCAGCGCCTCGGCGTAGCGCAGGTGCAGCCGGGCGTGCTGGCCCGGCAGCAGCTCCTGGTGCACGGCCTCGCGCAGCAGGGCGTGCCGGAACCGGTAGCCGGTGCCGTCGACGCGCAGCACGTTGGTGTCGACGACGGCGTGCAGCGCCGCGTCGAGCTCGGGTTCGGGGAGCGCGGCGACGTGCGCGAGCAGTTCGTGCTCGATGCGCGCGGCGCTCACCGCGCCGACGGAGGCGACCCTGGTGACGAACCGGGCCCGGTCGTCCAGCCGGTACAGCGATGACAGCAGGAGCTCGCGCGGCCGCTCCGGCACGAGGGAGCCCACGATCTCGGCGCACCCCACGAGCGATTCGACGAACAGCGGGTTGCCGGCCGTGCGCTCGTAGAGCACGGTGAGCTCGTCGGGGTCCAGCGCCGCGTCGCGGATCGCTGCGGCCTGCTCGGCGACCTCCTCGCGCGTCAGCGGTTCGAGGTCCATCCGCTCCACCGTCGCCAGCCGCTCCAGCTCGGGCAGCAGCCGCCGCAGCGGGTGGTCGCGGTGCAGGTCGTCGGAGCGGAAGCTGGCCACGATCTGCACCGGGGTGGTGTCCAGGTTGCGGACCAGGAAGATCAGCAGATCGCGGGTTGAGGGGTCGGCCCAGTGCAGGTCCTCGATGATCACCGTCAGACCGCCGTCGGCCGCCGCGTCGGTGAACAGCCGCAGCACCTGCTCGAACAGCCGCCCGCGGGCCTCGCGCCGCTCCTCCGGCGCCTGGCCGAGTTCGGGCAGCAGGCGCGCCAGCTCCTGCTCGCCGCCGAGGGCCAGCGCGTCGAAGAGCTCCCTGCCGAGGTCGCGCAGCAGCTGGCGCAGCACGGTGACGAACGGCGCGAACGGGACCCCGTCCACGCCCAGTTCCAGGCAGCCGCCCACCACGATCCGGCCGGTGGGCGCGCGCTCGGCGAACTCGCTGAGCAGCCGGGACTTGCCCACCCCGGCGTCGCCGCCCACCAGCATCGTCGCGGCGGCGTCGGATCGTGCGCGGCGGGCGTGGTCCAGCAGGGCCTGCAACTGGGACTCGCGTCCGACGAAGACCGGACTCGCACCGTGTGGGGTCATATCACCCAGTATGCAGAGAGTCCGTGACATCGCCGATCCGTTTTCCCGGTCCGGACCGGTGGGACCGGCCGGAGCGCGGGTCACCGCCGCCCGGCCGGGACCCGCTCCTCCCGCGGCCGGCTCCGGGGCCGGGGAGCGGCCTCGACCGGGCGCGGGGCCGGGGCCGCCGGGACGGTTTCGGCCCCGCCGCCGGGACGCGAGCCGCCACCGGGGTTCCCGTCCGCTTCCTCTTCGGCGGTGGCGTCGCGGCGCCGCAGCGCCCGGTCCCTGAGCCGCCGCTGGATGTCGCGCTCCCGCTGGGCCGTCCGCTCGCGCGCCACGCCGCTGAGAATGTCGGGGTGCATCATGGTCGCCGTCTTCCTTCCCTCTTTCCTCCGCGGACCGGCCCGCTGCCGTTCCCCGTGATCCTCAGACTGTCGCTAAGGCCCGCGGGGGCACATGAGGCGAATGCCTTATCCGCGGCCGGGGTCCTGTCCGGAGCGCCGCGGCGGGCTAAGGAGCCGAGGTGGAAGGGGCCTTATGAGCGCGGAGGCGCACCGGAGCCCCGGGGCGCCGCGCACCCGCGTCGACAGGAGCCCGGGCGGGCGGAGCGGAGGAGAGGGAGGGGCTCCGCCCGCCGGGCGATCACCTGCCGGACGTCACCTCCAATCGTCGTTGAGCGTCACCGGCCCGCTGGGGGTGTAGGAGCGGTTGCCGCCGGACTCCCACTCGACGGTGCCGTCGGGGTTCCTCTTGATGAACTTGTACTCGAACCGCTGGTCCAGCGGCAGGTCGACGGTGGTCTTCCAGATCGGGTAGTCGGCCGAGGACATCGCCACGGCGTCGTCCGGGTTCCAGGAGCCCAACTGCGGGAGGTCGCCCACCACGAGCACGTTCTGGCCGTACCAGGTGGTCACATTGGCGTGGAAGCCGACCGCGGCGGTGCCGCCCGGCTCGTCGGGGTCGCCCGGACCGCCGGGACCGGTGCCCTCGCCCTGCGCCGCCACGTGCAGGGCCACCGCGCCGTCGGCCGGGACCTGCGCGCTGAACGATCCGCCGGAGACGGTGTAGGAGGGGCCGTCGCACTCGCCGTCGACGAACGTGCCGTTGGCGACGTCGCAGTAGGTGCCGTCGGGCAGGTCCGTGTCGAAGGTCCGGCTCCACGCGCCGCCGGTGGCGTTGAAGGCGGCGTGGCCCCTGTCGCCGCGGGCGAAGGCGAGCTGCCCGCTGGACCCGGTGGCGACGTCGCCGATCGAGGTTCCGTCCACGGCGTTGCGGAAGCCCACCATCCCGGCGACCTCGCGGTGCTCGCACACCCAGCGTGCGTCGGCGCAGTCGGTGGCCCGCGTCTCGCCGTCGGAGCCCATCGGCGGGCCGGTGTCGTTGCTCCCGGACCACGCGTAGCTGGACATGATCTTGGGGGTGCCGTACGGGTGCGCCAGCATGAACGCCTGGGCCAGGTCGTAGCGGTCCCCGTCGGTGTGGGTCAGGGTGGGGTGGCTGCGCTGGGTGTCGTGGTTGGCGACGAAGACCACGGCCTGCTCGCCGTCCACCAGGTTGCCGCCGAGACCGGTCAGGTGGGCGATGTCGCCGTTCTTGAAGGCGTTGCTGATGTCGCGGTGGTACTGGAACTCGGTGACGTCGCCGGCCGGGACGTACTCCCCGGGCGCGATGGTCTGGTCGCCGATGACCTCTTGGAAGACGTAGGGCCTGCCGCCGCCCCACGCGGCGTCCACGTCGTCGAGCCGGGAGTTGATCGCCTGGACGTCGGCCAGCGGCACGTGCTTGGCCGCGTCGTAGCGGAACCCGGCCACGCCGATGCCGATCAGCTCGTTGAGGTAGCCGGCGAGCCGGTCTCGGACGTACTCGGAGGAGGTGTCCAGGTCCGACAGGCCCACCAGCTCGCAGTTCTGCACCTCCCACTTGTCGTTCCAGTCGGAGATGTCGCGGCGGCAGTCGTGGAAGTCCCGGCTCTGGTAGATGCCGGGGTAGTCGTACTTGGTGTAGTCGGAGCCCGCGCTGCCGGGGCCGCTGTCGACCGAGCCGCTGCCGGTCATGTGGTTGAGAACGGCGTCGACGTAGATCCTGACGCCGGCGTCTTCGCAGCGGTCCACCATGTCGACGAAGTCGGCGCGGGTGCCGCGCCGGGTGTCGTCGAGGCTGTAGGACACCGGTTGGTAGTCCTGCCACCAGGGATAGCCTTCGCCCTGCAGCACCACGTGCTCCTGCGGCGGGGAGACCTGGACGGCGCCGAACCCGTTCGGCCCGAGCGTGCTCTCGCACTCGGCGGCGACGGACTCCCAGCGCCACTGGAACAGGTGGACGACGACCTCCTTGTCGCCTCCTGGCGCGGCATGAGCGGGGGACACCGCGCCGGACGGGGGAACGAGCAGCAGGGCGAATCCGAAGACGGCCGCCAGTGCGGCGGCCATCGATCTGCGGATGGTCATCGCGCTCTCCTCAATGAGCGGATCGGGGGACTCGACACCCGAAAGCGGTCTTGCAAAGATTGAAAAGACTGCAAGAACTTTCAAGTGTGTTGAAGGTAACAACCGCCGACCGATTTGTGAACACCTCTGGTGAGATTCCAGCGGATTGCCGGAAGTGGGCCGATACGGCCGTTCGTCTCTTTGTCGGGGGTAAGAGGTCTCTGCCGTGCGGGGCGGGTGGGGAGCGGCGAGGGTGCGCTCCTCCTGCAAGTCCTGAAATTTTTTGCGAATCAGGGGTGGTCGGAGCGGGTGGATCTTCCACGGGTCCGCCGCGCTCCGGGGCCCTCCGGTCGCGCACCGGGGAAACGTGATGCCACCGTGTCATGGGGGGTGGACCCGACCTACTACGCGCCGTAGTAGGTTGTGGATCATGGACATCGTCTACTCCGCGCTCGTGTTCCTCCACATGCTCGGCCTGGCCGGCATCATCAGCGGCTGGCTGATGCAGCTCATCACCGGCCACGCCAAGTCCACCAAGGTGCTGTTGCACAGCTCCCTGCTCCAACTGGTCACCGGCCTGCTGCTGGTGGGCGTCGCCGAAATGGGCGACGGCGACGTCGACCACGTGAAGATCGCCGTGAAGCTGGTGGTCGCCCTCGCCATCGCCGTGCTGGGAGTGCTCAACCTGCGCGGGCCCAACGTGAAGCTCGCCACCGCGGCCGGCGTGCTGGCCGTCGTCAACATCGCCGTCGCCGTCTTCTGGTAACCCCCGGGCCCCGCGGCTAGTCGTCGTAGAAGGCCCGCTCCATCACCGCGCGGGCGCGGCGGGTGACGCGCCAGTAGTCCTGGAGCAGCAGCTCGGCCGCGCCCTCACCGTCCTCCTCGGTGCGATACCCCAGCGCTCCGGCGATCGCGGAGCGCTCCCGCAGGTCCATGGGGATGGAGTCGCCGCCCTTGCCGCGCACCAGCATGATCATGCCGCGCACCCGGGCGGCCAGGCGCCAGGCGATCTCCAGGGTCGCGCCGTCCTCCGGATCGATCAGGCCGGTCTGCGCCGCGACGTCGAGCACCCGCAGCGTGCCGGTGGTGCGCAGCTCGGGGATGCGGTGGGCGTAGCGGAGCTGGAGCAACTGGGCCACCCACTCCACGTCGGACAGTCCGCCCCTGCCCAGCTTGGTGTGCAGCGTCGGATCGGCGCCGCGCGGCAGCCGCTCGGCCTCCATCCGGGCCTTGAGCCGGCGGATCTCGCGCACCGCCTTGTCGCTCACGCCGCCCTCGGGGTAGCGGATCGGGTCGATCAGCGCGGTGAACCGCTCGCCCAGCGCGGCGTCGCCGGCCACCGGGACCGCCCGCAGCAGCGCCTGGCTCTCCCAGGCCGCCGACCAGCGGGCGTAGTAGGCGGCGTAGGAGTCCAGCGTGCGCACCATCGGCCCGCTGCGGCCCTCCGGGCGCAGGTCGGCGTCCAGGCGCAGCGGCGGCTCGGCCGCAGGCAGCTCCAGGAGCCGGCGCAGCTCCCTGACGATGGCGCCGGCCGTCCGGGTGGCCGCCTCCGGGGTCGCGCCCGGCAGAGGCTCGTGCACGAACATCACGTCGGCGTCGCTGGCGTAGCTGAGCTCGTTGCCGCCGAACCGGCCCATGCCCACCACGCACAGCCGCGTGCAGGCCTGCTCGCCGCGCTCCCACTCCACGCGCATGGTCGCGGCGCGCAGCGCGGCGTCGATCGTGACCGCCGAGATCGCGGTGAGCGCGTCGCCCACCCCCTCCACCCCGGTGACCTCCAGCAGGTCGGCCGCCGCGGTGCGCAGCAGCTCCCTGCGGCGCAGCGCGCGCACCGCGGCCACCGCGTTCTCAGCGGTGTCGTGCCGGCGCAGGGCCGAATCGGCCTCGACGGAGAGCTCGGCGTTGCGGCGCTGGACCAGGTCGGCGTCGTCGGCGAGGACGGCCACGGCCTCGGGCGCGCGCAGCAGCAGGTCGGTGGCGTAGCGGCTGGTGCCCAGCAGCCAGGCCATCCGCTCGGCCACCCGCACGTCGTCGCGCAGCAGCCGCAGGTACCAGGGGGTGGTCCCCAGCGCCTCGCTGACCCGGCGGAACCCCAGCAGGCCGGCGTCGGGGTCGGGGGCGTCGGCGAACCAGCCCAGCATCACCGGCAACAGCGTGCGCTGTATGGCCGCGCGGCGCGTCACCCCCGAGGTCAGCGACTCCAGGTGGCGCAGTGCCCCGGCCGGGTCGACGAAGCCCAGCGCCTCCAGCCGGACCCGCGCCTGCTCGGGGGAGAGCCGGGCCTCCTCCCCGGGCAGCCGCGCGACGGCGTTGAGCAGCGGCCGGTAGAACAGCTTCTCGTGCAGCCGGCGCACCTCGCCGACCCGCCGCCGCCAGACCGAGGCCAGACCGGTGACCGGATTCGCGGTGAAGCCGAGCGCGCGGCCCAGCCGGCGCAGCTGCTCCTCTCCGTCGGCGGTGTCGGGGTCGGGCAGCAGGTGGGTGCGGCGCAGCCGGTAGAGCTGGAGCAGGTGCTCCACGCGGCGCAGGAACCGGTAGGCGTCGGCGAGCCCCGCCGCGTCCTCGCGGCCCACGTACCCGCCCCTGGACAGGGCCGCCAGCGCGGCCAGCGTGCCGCCGGCGCGCAGGGTCTCGTCGCCCCGGCCGTGCACGAGCTGCAGCAGCTGCACCGCGAACTCGACGTCGCGCAGGCCGCCGGGACCGAGCTTGAGCTGGCGGTCGGCCTGCGTGGGCGGGATGTGGGCCTCGACGCGGCGGCGCATGGCCTGCACGTCGTCGACGAAGTGCGGTCGCCCGGCGGCCTCCCACACCAGAGGGGTGATGGCCTTGGCGTAGGCCGCGCCGAGTTCGGCGTCCCCGGCGATCGGCCTCGCCTTGAGCAGGGCCTGGAACTCCCAGGTCTTGGCCCAGCGCTCGTAGTAGGCGACGTGGCCGGCCAGCGGGCGCACCAGCGGCCCGTTCCTGCCCTCCGGCCGCAGCGCGGCGTCGACCTGCCAGAGCATGCCCTCGCTGTCGGTCTCGCCGGGGACGCGCATCATCGCCGCGGCCAGCCGGGCTGCGGCGCGCAGCGCGGCCTGCTCGTCCTCGACGCCTTCGGCCGGCTCGGCCACGAAGACCACGTCGACGTCGCTGACGTAGTTCAATTCGCGCCCGCCGCACTTGCCCATGCCGATCACGGCGAGCCGGCACAGGGCCGCGTCGTCGGGCGCCTGGAAGCGGGCGATCGCCAGCGCGGCCTCCAGGGTGGCGGCGGCCAGGTCGGCGAGTTCGGCGGAGACCTGCTCGAAGTCGCTGACGCCGGTGAGGTCGCGCCCGGCCAGCCGCAGCACGCGGCGCCGGTAGGCGACCCGCAGCGCGTGCGCCGGATCCTCGGGGCCGCCCCCGGCCGGGTCGGCGGCCGGCGCGGCCGCGTTGGGGTCGGCGCCGACGATGTGCAGCAGCCCGGCGCGCAGCTCCTCGGGCTCGGGCGCGCGGGCGGCGTCGGCCCCGTGCAGCTCCCGCCAGTCCTCGGGGTGGCGGACGAGGTGGTCGGTGAGCGCCACGCTCGCCCCGAGCACCTGGACCAGCCGGGCGCGCAGGTCGGGGTCCTCGCACAGCGCCGTGCAGACCTCCTCGGGGTCGGGGGAGCGCTCCAGCACCCGGGTCAGCCCGAGCAGCGCGAGGTCGGGGTCGACCGCCCCGCTGAGCGCCCCGATCAGGTCGGCGTGCCGTTCGGGATCGAGCCCCGCCTCCGCGATGAGCCGTCCGGCCCGGGCGGAGTCCATGAAGCCCCGCCGCGCCAGCGCGCCCGCGGTCGTCCCCATCCTGTCGCGAGATGCCACTCCAATACCGTAGCCCGATCCGCCGCGCACCGGGGAGGAGCGATACCGCCCCACCTGCGGCGGGCGGCCGGCGCGGGGCGGGGGTAGACTGAAGTAGTTGAACTGATGTCCAAGTTTTTCCGGCCGTGTGCGGCCCCGTTCCCAGGAGAGTCCACGATGACGTGGTTGATGCTGATCGGCGCCATCCTCGCCGAGGTCACCGGGACGATCGCGCTCCGCTTCTCCGAGGGCTTCACCCGACCGGTGCCGTCACTGGTGACGGCCGTCGGCTACCTCGTCGCGTTCTACCTGCTCGCTCAGGTGCTCAAGCAGGGGATGAGCATCGGGGTGGCCTACGGGATCTGGGCGGCGCTCGGAGTCCTCCTGGTGGCGGTCATCGGCGCGCTCTTCCTCGGCGACACCCTGACCTGGGTCCAGGTCGGCGGCCTGGTCCTGGTCATCGCGGGCGTCGCCGCTCTGGAGATGGGGGGCGCACACTGAACCGGCACGAGGCCGGGCACACCGACGGCAGGCTGGCCCGAGGGCGGCGGCGCCGCTCCGAGCTCATCGCGGCCACGCTGCGCGTGGTCGAGCGCGACGGGGTCGCGGGCGTGACCCACCGCGCGGTCGCCAAGGAGGCCGGCGTCCCGGCCAGCTCGGCCACCTACTACTTCGCCACGCTCGACGACCTCCTCGTCGCGGCGCTCACCGCGGCCGCCGACGCCTACACCCGCCAGCTCCGCCGCATCGTCGAGGGCGGAACCGAGGACATCGACGGCATGACCGAGCTGATCGCCGAGGTCGGCGAGACCGGCCGCCGCCGGGTGCTGGCCGAGTACGAGCTGACCCTGCTCGCCGTGCGCCGCCCGGCCCTGCGGCCCATCGCTCGTCGCTGGATGGAGATGGTCGCCGACATGGCCCGCAGGCACACCGACGACCCGGTCGCCGTCCGCGCCACCGTCGCCGCAGCCGACGGCCTGTGCCTGCAGGCCCTGCTGGAGGAGCAGGCCGTCACCGCATCGGATGTGCGCGCCGTGCTGCGCCACGTGCTGCGGCTGGACTGATCGCCGGACCCGGATCGGCGCCTCGCCGACCCGCTGGAATGATGGTCCCCGCCATGACCCGAGACCGGCTGACCTTCCGCGCCCTGCGGGCGACCCTCTTCGCGGTCGTCTGCGCCGGAATGGCGCTGGCCGGGCACGTCATCGCCGGCGGGGCGGCGCCGGGCGGGACGCTCTTCGGCGCCGCCGTCGCCGGAACCGCGGCGGCGGCGCTGCCGTTCGCCGCCCGCCCGCGGTCCCGGGCCTGTCTCATCGCCGCTCTGCTGGCGGCGCAGGGGCTGCTGCACGCGCTGTTCGGTGCCGCGGCCTCCGGTGCGGCCCCGTCCGCGGACGGGTTCGCGCGGACGCTGGGCCACGCCTGCGCGTCCGGCCTGCTGACGGGCGACCTCCCCGGCATGGCCGTGGCGCACGCGTGGGCCGCGCTGGTCACCGGCTGGTGGCTGGCCGCGGGCGAGGACGCGCTGTGGGCCGTGCTGCACTGGCTGCGCGCCGCTCTGCTGCCGCCCCCGCCGGGCATCGGCGCGCACCCCGCCGCGCGGCCGCCGCGCAGGTACGGCCGCGGCCTGGTGCCGACGCCGCGGCTGCGCGTCCTGCGCCACGCCGTGTCCGGCCGCGCCCCGCCACCGGCGTTCTAGCCTCCCGAACCCCTTCTTCTCCGCGCCCGCGGCCGTGTCGCCCCGGGCGCCCCACCCACGTCCTGGAAGTTCCCATGCGCTTCAGTGTTCCGGTCGTCGGCGGGCTCGCCCTGCTGACGACCCTGGCGGCGTGCGCCGCACCGGCCGGACCGACCGGTGCGGGCGACGACTCGCCCTACAACGGCACCGAGATCGGCGGCACGTTCGAGCTGCCCGACATCACCCTCACCGACACCTCAGGGGAGGACTACAACCTCAGGGAGGACTCCGCGGGCAGCACCACCGCCGTGTTCTTCGGCTTCACCAACTGCCCCGACATCTGCCCCACCACGATGGCCGACATGGCCCAGGCCGTTCAGCTACTCGAACCCGAGCAGCGCGAAGGGGTCGACGTGGTCTTCGTGACCGCCGACCCCGATCGCGACGACACCGAAGTGCTGCGGATGTGGCTGGACTCCTTCGACTCCTCTTTCACCGGCCTCACCGGGGAGACCGCCGACATCGACTCCGCGGCCGAAGAACTCGCCGTCTCGATCGAGCGCCCTGAAGACCGTACCGGCAACTACCAGGTGGGCCACGGCAGCCAGACCCTGGTGTTCTCCCCGGAGGGGGAGTCCGAGCTCATGTGGCGCTACGGCACCGAGCCCGACGCGATCGCCGAGGACCTGCGCCTGCTGCTGGAGGAGGCCTGATGCCCGGATCGAGACCCGCTGCCGCCGGACGCGCCCCGGTGGTGGCCGCCGCACTGCTGGCGCTCGGGGCCCTGGCCGGCTGCGGCTCGGCGGACTCCGCGGAGCAGCCCGGTTCCGAGACCTCCGCCGCGACCTCCCCCGGCCCCGACATCGCCGTCGAGGGCGCGGCCGTGCGCGTGCCGGCCACCCCCGACGTGACGGCCGGGTACCTGGTGATCGACAACACCGGCGGTGCCGCCGACACGCTGACGGGCGTGCGCACCGACGCGGCCGCCGAAGTGCAGATCCACGACACCAGGGAGGAGGACGGCGTCATGATGATGGAGCGGCGGCGGGAGGTCGCCGTCCCCGCCGGGGAGACCGTGGAACTGCGCAGTGGAGGGACGCACCTGATGCTCATGGAGCCCGACGGGTTCGAGGCCGGCGACACGGTCGAGCTGACCCTGGTCTTCGAGACCTCGGGTGAGATCTCCGTCGAGGCCGCGGTCGAGGATCCGATGGGCGGCTCCACCGGTATGGACGGCCACCGCGGGCACGGCTGACCCTCCGGCCCCGCAGAGCGCGAGGGGCCACCGACTGCCCGGTCGATGGCCCCTCGGAGGACGCGGAGCGAGCCCGATGTACGCCCGGCGAAGGCCGGGGACCCGTCCGTGCGGCTCGGCGGGCACGGACTCATCGAGCTTCGACCGCCGAGTCTGCGGGGCGGGGTGGAACTTCCGAGGCGCGGACCCGCTGCGCCGTCGGCGCTGCGCGCACCGCGGCAGCCGACCCCCTGCACACCCGGCCGTCAAACACCGATCAGATGTCGTAGTAGAGCTCGAACTCGCGCGGGTGCGGGCGCAGCCGCAGGGAGTCGATCTCGACCGTGCGCTTGTAGTCGATGTAGTTGGCGAGCAGGTCCTCGGTGAAGACGCCGCCCTCCAGCAGGAACTCGTGGTCGGCCTCCAGGGCGTCCAGCGCCTCGTCCAGGGACGCCGGCACCTTCTCGATCGCGGTGGCCTCCTCGGGCGGGAGCTCGTAGAGGTCCTTGTCCATCGGCTCCGGCGGCTCGATCTTGTTCTTGATGCCGTCGATGCCGGCCATCAGCATGGCGGAGAAGGCCAGGTAGGGGTTTGCCGAGGGGTCCGGAACCCGGAACTCCAGGCGCTTGGCCTTGGGGTTGGAGCCGGTCAGCGGGATGCGGATGCAGGCGGAGCGGTTGCGCTGCGAGTACACCAGGTTGATCGGGGCCTCGTAGCCCGGCACCAGGCGGTGGTAGGAGTTCACCGTCGGGTTGGTGAAGGCGAGCAGCGCCGAGGCGTGCTTGAGCAGGCCGCCGATGTAGTAGCGCGCGGTGTCGGAGAGCTGGGCGTAGCCGGTCTCGTCGAAGAACAGCGGCTCGCCGTCCTTCCACAGGCTCTGGTGGCAGTGCATGCCCGAGCCGTTGTCGCCGAACAGCGGCTTCGGCATGAACGTCACGGTCTTGCCCGCGGCGTTGGCGACGTTCTTGACGATGTACTTGTAGAGCTGGACGCGGTCGGCCTCCTGCAGCAGTGTGCCGAACTCGATGCCGATCTCGGCCTGTCCGGCGGTGCCGACCTCGTGGTGCTGCAGCTCGACCGGCAGCCCGGCGTCGATCAGCGCGCGCACCATCCGGGAGCGCAGGTCGCTGTAGTGGTCGACCGGCTCGACCGGGAAGTAGCCGCCCTTGTAGCGGGGGCGGTAACCCAGGTTGCCGCCGTTGCGCGCCGCGCCGGTGTTCCAGGCGCCCTCGATGGAGTCGATCGAGTAGAAGCCGGTGTTGGCCTTCGTCTCGAACTGGACGTCGTCGAAGATGTAGAACTCGGCCTCAGGGCCGAAGAACGCGGTGTCGGCGATCCCGGTGCCCTTGAGGTAGGCCTCGGCCTTGCGCGCGACGTTGCGCGGGTCGCGGCTGTAGGACTCCAGCGTGAACGGGTCGTGCACGAAGAAGGTCATGTTCAGCGTCTTGAACTCGCGGAACGGATCCAGGACGGCGGTGCTGAAGTCGGGCAGCAGCAGCATGTCCGACTCGTGGATGGCCTGGAAGCCGCGGATCGACGACCCGTCGAACATCATGCCGTTGGCGAAGGTGTCCTCGTCGACGTTCTCCACCGGGAGGGTGATGTGGTTGACTCCACCGAAGAGATCGGTGAACCGTACGTCGAGGAATTGGACGCCCTCATCGCGAATATAGGTGAGGACCTCATCGGCGCTGCTGAACAAGACTTACCTCCGTGCAGGTATAAGAGGCGACGCGGGTAGGCCGTTCGCTTCGATGCGAACATCCGACCCCCGTCACCTCTTGACTACGCCGTCGACGCTAGGAGGGGTCCATTTCCGAGCCGTGTCCCCAATGTTTCGCCTATGTTACAGACCCTGTTCTCTTCCCTCTGACCTGAGGAATCAACCCCGTTCCGGTCAAGGTTGCGGTCAAGGCCCGTCGGCCCGCGGGGCCGGTCCCGGTGTGCCGGAGCGCCCCGGTAACGTGATGACCATGGGTAACGACGACGGCCGGGGCGGCCGCGGATCCGCCGACGGCGTGGACGACACCGGATTCGTCCACCGGGGCAACCGGCTCGGCCTGCCGGAGACGGGCAGCGGCTCGGTCCCCGGGATGGGGCGCCGGCTGGCGGCCATCTTCCTGGACTGGCTGCTCAGCCTCGCGGTGACCTACGCGCTCTTCGGCGCCGACACCTCCGCCGTCGCCAACATCACCCTCCTGGTCTTCGCGGTGAGCACCATCGGGCTGCTCACCCTGTTCGGCACCACCGTGGGCAAGCGCATGGTCGGCATCCGCATCGCCGCCACCGGCGAGCGCCCCGTCCCCTGGCCGGTCGCCATGGCCGTGCGCACCGTGCTGCTGTGCCTGGTGATCCCGGCCGTCATCTACGACCGCGACCAGCGCGGCCTGCACGACCGCGCGGCCGGCACCGTCACGCTGCGCTTCTAGACGTGTTGTTCGGAGAGCTGTGGCCGGAGTCCTCCGTTCACCACCGCATGACCTGGGGGAGGGCCGCCGTCAGCCCACCAGGTCACCAGCGGCTCAGCAGGGCCTGAAAACAGCACATCCAGGCTCTTCGCCCGGCCCGCGTCCGGGACCGGGTGCGGGGCCGTGCGGCGACTCGGGTCCCCGCCGATCCCACGACGAGGCCCCGCACGAAAGGGGCCTTTCGTGCGGGGCCTCGGCAGGCGAATGAGCCGGATCAGCGGTTCTGCGGCCGGGGGCCCTTCGGCATCTTCACGCCCTTGGGCATCGGCCCCTTGGGCATCTGCATGGCGGCCGGCAGCGCCTTGAGCCGGTAACGCAACTCGGCGACCTCGGCCTTGTCCAGGTTGCGGGGCAGCTTCAGCATCCGCTTCTGCAGGTCGGCGATTGCCACCTGGCCCTCGCCGTGACCGACCTGCACGTCGTAGATCGGGGTGGTGGCCACCCGCGCCACGCGCTTGCGCTCGGCGGCGATCAGGGGCTTGAGCCGCTGCGGGTCGCCCTCGCCGACCAGCACCACGCCCGGGCGGCCCACCGCGCGGTGCACGATGTCCATGTTGCGGTTGGCGTTCACACCGGCGTCGACGCTCCAGTCGCCGCGCATGTTCTCCAGCACCGCCATGCCCGCGCCCAACTGGCCGTCGAGCATCTTGTACTGGATCCGCTGCGCGCTGCGGGTGAAGACGATGAAACCGACCAGGAAGGCCACCGGAACGCCGAGCAGCAGCCAGTACAGCCAACTGCCGGTGAGGAAGCCGCCCAGGACGGCCAGCGCCAGCACCACCAGGGCGACCCCGACCGCGATCGGGATGCTCTTCGGGCTCTGCTGCCGCACGACCTTGGCGACCATGCCGATCTGCTTGAACCTGCCGGGAGGCTTCTCAGCGCCGCCCTTGCCCTTGGCGCCGGCCGCCGGGCTGTTCTGGGTGTCCTTGGGCTTCTTCGCCATACCCCAAGGATATGGCCAATGGCGGAGCATACGTGAAACGGCAGCCCGAGGCCGCCGTTTCAGGTTGATTACGTTGCCCGCGGGCCGGCCGCGGGCCCTTTTCAGCTCCCGGTCGGGACCGCGGCCTCGCGCTTGGCCACCGCCTGCTTGTACAGCCGGCCGGCGCGGTAGGAGGAGCGCACCAGCGGACCCGACATCACCCCGGCGAAGCCGATCTCCTCGGCCTCCTCGCTCAGCTCCACGAACTCCTCCGGCTTGACCCACCGGTCGATCGGGTGGTGCAGCTTGGAGGGGCGCAGGTACTGGGTGATGGTCAGCAGGTCGCAGCCCGCCTCGTGCAGGTCGCGCATCGCCTGGCTGATCTCCTCGCGGTTCTCGCCCATGCCCAGGATGAGGTTGGACTTGGTGACCAGTCCGTCCTCGCGGGCCTTGGTGATGACGTCGAGGGAGCGCTCGTAGCGGAAGCCGGGGCGGATGCGCTTGAAGATCCGCGGGACGGTCTCGATGTTGTGCGCGAGCACCTCCGGCCGGGACCCGAAGACCTCGGCGAGCTGCGCGGGGTCGGCGTTGAAGTCCGGGATCAGCAGCTCGACGCCGGTGCCGGGGTTGAGCTCGTGGATCTTGCGGACGGTCTCGGCGTAGAGCCAGGCGCCGCCGTCGTCGAGGTCGTCGCGGGCGACGCCGGTGACCGTGGCGTACCTCAGCTCCATCGTGCGGACCGACTCGGCGACCTTGAGCGGCTCACGGCGGTCCAGCGCGGACGGCTTGCCCGTGGCGATCTGGCAGAAGTCGCAGCGCCGGGTGCACTGGTCGCCGCCGATGAGGAAGGTGGCCTCGCGGTCCTCCCAGCACTCGTAGATGTTGGGGCACCCGGCCTCCTGGCACACCGTGTGCAGGCCCTCGCGGCGGACCAGCGAGTGCAGCTCGGTGTACTCCGGGCCCATCTTCGCCTTGATCTTGATCCACGGCGGCTTCTTCTCGATGGGGGTCTCGCTGTTGCGGGCCTCGATCCGCAGCAGCTTGCGGCCCTCAGGAGCGATGGTCAACGCTGACCCCTTCCTTCCTGTCATCCCTTGTGGGGAGTGTCGTTCGACTCGGTGAACAGGCCATCAGGCATCGATGAGCTCGGGGAGCCCTGGCAGCTCGGGGACGCCCTCGACGCGGCTGTGCGCCCGCGCGCCGAGCACATCGGCCAGGTGCCGCTCGACGAGAGGCAGCACGTCGGCCGCGCCGACGTCGCGCCCCAGCTCCCGGGACAGCGAGGTCACCCCGGCGTCGGTGATCCCGCACGGCACGATCCGGTCGAACCACGACAGGTCATTGTCGCAGTTCAGCGCGAACCCGTGCATGCCGACGCCGCGGGCGATACGGCAGCCGATCGCCGCGATCTTGCGCTCGGTCAGGCCGCGGGCGGGGTCGGCGTCGAGCCACACGCCGGTGCGGCCCTCGACCCGCTCGCCCGAGAGGCCGAACTCGGCGATCGTCCGGATGATCGCCTCCTCCAGCATCCGGACGTAGGCGATGACGTCGATCGGGTCGGAGAGCCTGACGATGGGGTAGACGGTGAGCTGACCGGGACCGTGCCAGGTGATCTTGCCGCCGCGGTCGATGTCGACGACGGGGGCGCCGGGGTCGGTCAGCGGCCGGTCGGCCTTGCCGGTGCGCTTTCCCGCGGTGTAGACCGGTTCGTGCTCCAGCATGATCACGGTGTCGGGGATCTGGTCTGCGACGCGGCGCTCGTGGAGCCGCCGCTGGAGCTCCCAGCCCTCCTCGTAGGGAACCGGAGCCTCGCCCAACCAGGCGTAAACGAGTTCACTCTCACTCACACATCCCACCTTACGCCCGGCGGTGACCGTCCAGGATGCCGGATATCGCACTGTGGACATCCCCGTGCCGGAAGGAATAACCGGCCGCCAGCAGGCGTTGCGGCACCGCTCGCTGACTCACCAGGGCCGCCTCGTCGGCGAAGCCGCCGAGCGCGGCGCGCATCGCGAACCCCGGTACGGCGAACACCGCCGGACGGCCCAGCGCGCGGCCGAGGGCCGCGGTGTAGTCGGCGTTGCGCACCGGCGCCGGCGCGCTCAGGTTGACCGGCCCGGTGATGTCGGGCCGCTCCAGCAGGAAGCGGATGGCCGCCACCTGGTCGGCCAGCCCGATCCAGCTCATGTACTGCCGGCCGTCTCCCAGCCGGCCGCCCAGGCCGGCCCTGAAGAGGGGCAGCACGGTCCCCAGCAGGCCGCCCGAGCGGGCCAGCACCACGCCCGTGCGCAGGTGCGCCACTGAGACCCCGGCCCGCTCGGCGGGTTCGGTGGCCGCCTCCCACTCGGCCACGAGATCGGCCAGGAAACCGGTCCCGCGTGGCCCTTCCTCGGTGGTGACGGTGGTCCCGGTGTCGCCGTAGAAGCCGATCCCCGACCCCGACAGCAGCCGTGCGGGGGGAGTCTCCATCGAGGCCAGGCGCGCGGCCAGCGTGCGCGTGCCCAGGATCCGGCTGTCGCGGATCCTGCGCTTGTGGCGCCTCGTCCAGCGCGCCGGGCCGATGGGCGCCCCGGCCAGGTGCACCACCGCCTCCGTCCCGGCCATCCGGGCGAGGTCGACCCGTCCGCGCTCCGGCTCCCATTCGACCTCGGCCATGGTGCGCGCGGGGCGGCGCACCAGGTGCAGGACGTCGTGCCCGTCGTCGGTCAGGGACCGGCTCAGCGCCGTCCCGATGAGACCGGAGGCTCCCGTGATCGCGATTCTCATGACGAGGGCCTACCCGTGCGCCCGAGGCTCATCCGCCGCCCGGGACGCGGTCGGCGCGGTCGGCGCGGACGGGGACGGCGGAGCGGCGGTGGAACGGAAGCGGCACCGGTTTCGCGGAATCGCTGCGTCCCCGACCACCGATGCCTTACGGTGGGTATCGGCGGATGCGCCCGGGGTCACCACTGGTGCCGGGTCGTCGCCCGTCCTTCGCGAAAGGAGCCTCGGCCCCGGTGATGGGGATCGCCGGGCGAGGGTGGTGGGATGAGGAAAGCGGGGCGGTACCCGATCGGTACCGCCCCGCTGCCGCGTCGTGCGGCCGCGCCGCGCCGGGCCGTCAGGCCAGGCCGAGTTCGGCCTCGAAGGAGCCCTCTTCCAGCCGCTCCTTGATGTCGTTCAGGAAGCGGGCGGCGTCGGCGCCGTCGATGAGGCGGTGGTCGTAGCTCAGCGACAGGTAGGCCATCGAGCGGACCGTGATGACCTCGCCCAACTGCGGGTCGTCCACGACGACCGGCCGCTTGACGACGGTGCCGGTGCCCAGGACGCCCACCTGCGGCTGGTTGATGATCGGCGTCTCGAAGAGCGCGCCGTCGCTGCCGGTGTCGGTCAGCGTGAACGTGCCGCCGCTCAGCTCGTCGGGGTTGAGGCCGCCGGTGTGCGCGCGCTCGACGAGGTCGGCCAGCTTGCGGGCCAGGCCGCCGAGGTTGAGGTCGCCCGCGTCCTTGATGACCGGGGCCAGCATGCCGCGCTCGGTGTCGACCGAGACGCCCAGGTTCTCGATGCTGTGGTAGGTCACCTCCTGCTTCGCGCTGTCGATGACGGCGTTGAGCTTGGGGTGCGCCTTCAGCGCCTCGATCGTGGCCAGGGCGAAGAACGGGAAGAACGACAGCTCGACGCCCTCGCGGGCCTCGAACTGCTCGGCGGCGAGCCCGCGCAGCCGGGCGATCTTGGTGACGTCGGCCTCGACCACCTGCGTGAGCTGCGCCGAGGTGTGCAGCGACTCCACCATCTGCTCGGCGATGGTCTGGCGCAGCCGCGACATCTTCTCGGTACGCCCGCGCAGGGTCGTGTCGGCCGCCACCGGGCGCCGCGCCGGAGCGGCGGGGGCGGGCTGAGCGGCCGCGCGCTGCTCGCGCTGCTTGCGGGCGGCCTCCTGGACGTCCTGCTTGCGGATGCGGCCGCCCACGCCGGTGCCCTCGACGGTGCCGAGGTCGACGCCCTGCTCCGCGGCGAGCTTGCGCACCAGCGGGGTGACGTAGGCCTCGGGGGCGCCGGCGGTGTCGGCGTCGGCGTCGGTTCCGGAGGACCGCCCGGTGCCGCTCAGCGTCTCGACGTCGACCGGCGGGGTGGAGTCCTCGCGGCTGGCGCGGGGCTGCGGCGCGGGCCGCGGCTCCTCGGGCGCCTGCGGTCGCGGTTCGGGCTCGGGGCGGGCCTGCGGCGCAGGGGCGGGCTCGGCCTTCGGCTCCGGTTCGGGCTCCGGCTCCGGTTCGGGCTCGGGCTCCGGCCGGGGCTCGGGTTCGGGCTGCGCCTCCTCGGCCGGGGGCGCGCTCTCCTGCGCCGGGGCCTCGCCGCCCTCGCCGATGACCGCGATATCGGCGCCGATCTCGACCGTCTCGTCCTCGGCGACGAGGATCTTGGTCAGGACACCGGCGACCGGCGACGGGATCTCGGTGTCGACCTTGTCGGTCGAGACCTCAAGGAGGGGCTCGTCGACCTCGACGGAGTCGCCCTCCTTCTTGAGCCATTGGGTGACGGTGCCCTCGGAGACGCTTTCGCCCAGAGCGGGCATTGAAACGGAAGTCGGCATGGGGTCCTCTTAGCTGAACTGGCGGAACGCGGAGCAGGCGGCGCGGGCGGGACCGGCCCGCCCGCGCCGCCCGCATCAGTCGTGGACGTGCAGCGGCTTGCCGGCGAGGGCGAGGTGCGCCTCGCCCAGCGCCTCCGACTGGGTCGGGTGCGGGTGGATGAGCTGCGCGACCTCCGAGGGCAGCGCCTCCCAGTTGTAGATGAGCTGCCCCTCGGCGACGAGCTCGCCGACGCGGCTGCCCACCATGTGCACGCCGAGCACCGGGCCGTCCTTCTCGGCGATGACCTTCACCGCGCCCTGCGTCTGCAGGATCTGGCTCTTGCCGTTGCCGCCGAGGTTGTAGTTCATCTCCACGACGTCGTAGCCGCGCTCCTTGGCGACCTCGGAGGTGATGCCCACGGAGGCGACCTCGGGCTCGCAGTAGGTGACCCTGGGGACGCCGTCGTAGTCGACGCCGACCGGGTTGAGTCCGGCGATCTGCTCGGCCACGAAGATGCCCTCGGCGAAACCGACGTGCGCCAGTTGCAGGGTCGGGATGAGGTCGCCCACGGCGTAGATGTTGCCGACGCCGGTGTGCAGGTTCTCGTCGACCTTGACGAAGCCGCGCTCCATCTGGACGCCGGCCTCCTCGTAGCCCAGGCCCTCCGAGACCGGGCCGCGGCCGACGGCCACCAGCAGCAGCTCGGCGTCCAGGGACTTGCCGTTCTGCAGCGTGAGCGTGACGCCGGAGTCGGTGGTCTTGACGCTCTCGAACGGGGTGCCCAGCTCGTACTTGATGCCGCGCTTGCGGAACGCGCGCTCCAGCAGCTTGGAGCTGGACTCCTCCTCGACCGGGACGAGGTGGGGCAGCGCCTCCACGATGGCGACCTCGGCGCCGTAGGAGCGCCACACGCTGGCGAACTCCACGCCGATGACGCCGCCGCCGAGCACGATGACGGACTCGGGCACCCGGTCCAGCTTGAGCGCGTCGTCGCTGGAGATGATCTTCTCGCCGTCCAGCTCCAGGCCCGGCAGCGTCTTCGGCTTGGAGCCGGTGGCCAGCAGGATGTTGCGGCCCTCGTAGACGGTGCCGCCGACGGTCACCTGGTTCTCGCCGGTGAGCCTGCCCTCGCCCTCGACGACGGTGATGCCGCGGCTCTTGACCAGCCCGGTGAGCCCGCGGTACAGGCCTCCGACCACCTTGTCCTTGTACTTGTGGACCGCCTCCATGTCGATCCCGTCGAAGCTCGCCTTGACTCCGAAGGTCTCGCTGTCCCGGGCGCTGTCGGCGACCTCGGCGGAGTGCAGCAGGGCCTTGGTGGGGATGCAGCCGTTGTGCAGGCAGGTGCCGCCGAGCTTGCCTTTCTCGATCAGAACGACGCTCATGTCGAGTTCGGAGGCGCGCAGCGCGGCCGCGTAGCCGCCGCTGCCGCCGCCCAGGACGACGAGGTCGAAGGTGCCGCCGCTCTCACTCACGGGAAGGACACTCCTTGGTTCGGAATTAGCCGTGTTCGTCTTGGTCAGACGGTCCGCGCGGCCGGGAGCGACGTGTGCGCCCGGCCGCCGTTCCTATTCAGTTCTTGGCGTTCGCCTCGGCGATGCGCACCAGGGTGCGCGTCGCCGAACCGGTGCCGCCCTTGGGGGTGTAGCCGTACGGCTGGCCCTGGTTGAAGGCCGGCCCGGCGATGTCCAGGTGGGCCCACCGGACCCCGTCGGCCACGAACTCCTTGAGGAACACCCCGGCGCTGAGCATGCCGCCCCAGCGCTCCCCGGCGACGTTGGCGATGTCGGCGACGGAGGAGTCCAGCCCCTTGCGCAGCTCCTCGGGCAGCGGCATCGGCCAGGCGGCCTCGCCGGCCAGCCCGGCCGCGGCGACCACGTTCTCGCGGACTTCGTCGTCGTTGGCCATCACGGCGAACACCCGGGTGCCCAGCGCGACGAGCTGGGCGCCGGTGAGCGTGGCGACGTCGACGATGAGGTCGGGCCCGTCCTCGTGGGCGCGGACGATGGCGTCGGCCATCACCAGGCGGCCCTCGGCATCGGTGTTGAGCACCTCGACCGTCTTCCCGCCGTAGATGGTGAGGACGTCGGAGGGGCGTTGGGCCGTGCCGCTGGGCATGTTCTCGGCGATGGGGAGGTAGCCGACCACGTTGACCACGGGCTTGAGTCCGGCGATGGCGCGCATGGCGCCCAGGACCGCGGCCGCGCCGCCCATGTCGGACTTCATCCAGTCCATGGACCCGGCCGGCTTCAGGGACAGGCCGCCGGAGTCGAAGGTGATGCCCTTGCCGACGAACGCGATGGTCGTCTCGGCCTCGGGGTGGGAGTAGGCGAGGCGGACCAGGCGCGGCGGGTTCTCCGAGCCCTGGCCGACGCCGACGATGCCGCCGTAGCCGCCGTCGCCGAGGGCGTGCTCGTCCAGCGTCTCGATCTCCAGGCCGGTGTCGCGGGCGACCTGCTCGGCGACGCCGGCGAGGTCCTCGGGGTTCAGGTCGGCGGGGGAGGTGTTGACGAGGTCGCGGGCGAGGTTGACCGATCCGGCGAGGACCTCGGCGCGCGCGGCCGCTTCGGCCGCGCCGTCGGCGGAGGAGACCAGCAGCAGCGACTCGGTCCGCTGCGGCTCCTCCCCGCCGGTGCGGTAGCGGTCGAAGGAGTAGGCGCCCAGCAGCGCGCCGATGGCTGCGGCCCCGGCCTGCCCGGCGGAGCCGGCCGGCAGCGCCAGCGCGACGCGGGCCTTGCCCTCGCAGGCGCGCAGCGCGGCGCCCGCAGCGCGGGACAGCAGGTCGGGATCGATCTCACCGCCGTCGCTCGGCGCGTCGTCCAAGCCGACCGCGACCACCACCGGGGCCTTGAGGGCGCCCAGCGTGGGGACGACGCGCACCTCCTCGGGGGCTCCGCCCGCGCCCAGGAGCGCCAGGGTCCGGCCGAGGCCGCCGGCGAAGGCGGCGTCGACGTCGTGAGCGCCCGACGCGGGCTCCGGGCCATCGGCTCCGGAGTGGTAGCCGACGACTACCGCGTCGGCGTCGAGCGAACTGGGGGATTCCGTAATGACTGACAGCGACGTGCTCACGTTGTCGATGCTAGTCCTTGTGGCGTGCGACCGGGCACGCGACTCTCAGAGACCGGCAGAGACCCGGCGGAGACCGGGCCTGCTCGACGCCGCGCCGCAGCGGCCGGTCCGAGAACCGGCGGACGTGCGCAACCCGGTAAGAACACGTTTTCTCCAGATCCGTTGCCCCGGTCTCCCCGCCCTCCGGGTCCTATGTGAAGAAATGTGACGATGGCGACAGGGGGCGCCGTCCGCGAGGGTTCCCTCCCCGGCCGCAAGGGGCGGTAAGGCCCGCCCCAGGAGAGGTGGAAGAGGCCTTGACTCCAGGGGGTCGTGAAGGCCGGCCCCAGGAGGGAGGGCGTGCGAGAGGACCGTCCGGTCACCGCGGGCTCCGTCCTTGGGCTGAGGTTCACCCCGTTGGCCGGGGACATCGGGCGCGCCAACCGGTCACTGCAGCGCCGCCGCCACCAGCAGGGTCGTCGTCGTGGCGGTCTCGGCCAGTGCGCCAAGGACGTCGCCGGTGATCCCGCCCAGGCGGCGCGTCGCGTGCCACAGCATCGCACCCGCCGCCGCCAGGCCGGCCAGGACCGCGATCGCGTGGCCCGCGCCGGCGAAGCCGGCCGGCAGCACCACCGTCGCTGTGGCCGCGACCGCGGCCCAGCGCGGCACCGTCCCGGCCACGAGCGCGCCCAGCCCCTCCGGGCGGGCCGCGGGAACGCCCCGAGCGCAGGCCCAGGTGATGGCCAGCCGGCCGGCCGACACGGCGGCGACCAGGCCGACCAGCACCGCCGCCGCCCCGTGCCCGGCCGACTGCGCCAGCGCCAGCACCTGCAGCAGCACCGTCAGCACCAGCGTGAGCACGCCGAACGGGCCGATGTCGGAGCGTTTCATGACCTCCAGCGCCCCCTCGGCGGGGCGGGCGCTGCCCAGGCCGTCGGCGAGGTCGGCCAGTCCGTCCAGGTGCAGGCCCCGGGTGAGCAGCGCCAGGGCGCCCACGGCCAGCGCCGCGGCCGGTGTCGCGGACAGCCCCGACGCGGCGGCGGCAGCGAACACCAGCCAGCCCAGCAGCCCCAGCAGCAGTCCGGCCAGCGGCGCCAGCGCCATCGCCCATCCCGCCACGGCGCGGTCCACGCGCTCCACCCGCACGGGCAGGACCGTCAGCGTCCCCAGCGCCATGCGCAGTCCGGCGAGGGCGTCGGAGAGCACGGTCACGGCAGTTGCAGGACGCGCCCGGCCGTGGCCAGCACGACCTCCTCGGACTCGGCCGACAGCATCTGGTTGAGCCGGCCCAGCCAGTCGCGGAACAGCCCGCCGCTCACCGTTCCCGGCACCACGCCGGAGCCGACCTCGTTGGTCACCGCCACGATGCGCGCCGGGCAGGTCCGCCACGCCTCGACCAGCCGGGCGGCCTCGGCCCACACGGCCTCCTCGGCGCCGGCCGGCGGATCGTCGCGCCACATCCCGCGGTCCTCCATGACGCCGGCCAGCCAGGTCCCCACGCAGTCGAACAGCACCGCGCCCCGCGCCCGGCCCAGGACGCAGGCCACGTCCAGGGTCTCCTCGGTCCGCCACCACCACGGGCGCCGCCCCTGGTGGGCGGCGACGCGCCGGGCCCACGACTCGTCGCCCTCGGGCTTGGGGCCGGTCGCGACGTAGGTGACCTCCGGGTCGCCGAGCAGCCGCCGCTCGGCCTCGGTGGACTTGCCCGAGCGCGCGCCGCCGGTGACGAGTACGCGGTGCGGCCCGACGATCCGCTCCGGCGGCCACGCCGACGGCGGGCACGCCAGCTCCTGGCCGTCGGAGGGGGCGAGCGCGCCCCACAGCCGGGCGCGGCGCGCGAACTCGTCGGGGGAGTGCACCCGGTGGTCGCCGCCCACCGCGACGACGGCCGTGGTGGCGCCCACGACCCCGGCCCGCCGCAGCGCGCCGATCGCACCGGGGGACTCGACGACGTCGACGATGGCGAGGTCGACCCGCTGGTGCGGGACGGGGGAGTCCGCGCCGGGGTCCACCGGCGGATCGGCGGAGGCGCCGGGCGATGCGTGCAGCAGCCGCCCGCCGTCCGGGGCCTCCAGGCGGATGCCGTAGGGGGTGTCGGTGAGGCGGTAGCCCGCGGGCGTCCGCGGCGGCGCCCCGCCGCCCGGCACGGGCAGCGCGAACGCATCGTCGACGGTCACCCGGACCGGCAGCCGCCGGTTCCGCGCCGCGAGGTTGCACGAGGCGCAGCGGCAGTTGGGGGCCGGCCAGCCGGCGGGACCCGCCGTCCCCGAGAGTCGGATACGCACGCCCGCCAGTTAACAGCATCCCCGGACCCCCTGCCGTAGGCTCGACCCGACCGAGCCGGGCTGTGACGGAGGTAATCGATGGCGTGGAGCTGGCGGTACGAGACGGCCGAGGGAACGGTCCTGCAGGACGAGTCGCTGCCGGGGGAGCTGTTCCCCTCCCGGGGCGACGCCGAGAGCTGGCTGGGGGAGACCTGGCAGGAGCTCCGCGAGGCCGGTGCGGAGCGGGTGACGCTGCTGGAGGAGGACCACGCGGTGTACTCCATGAGCCTGGCCGACCCGGACTGACCCGGCCCGGGGCGCGCGAAAGGGGGTGCGGCCCGCGCGGGGCGGCACCCCCTCGTCACGTCCGCGGAGGCGCTACGGCCGCTCCTTCGGGCTGACCGTCAGGGCGGGGTCGCGCTGGACGGAGTCGCCGAGGACCTCGTCGACGCGGCGCAGCAGGTCGGCGTCGAGCTTGACGCCCGCGGCCTTGACGTTGTCGCGGACCTGCTCCGGGCGCGAGGCCCCGATGATGGCCGAGGACACGTTCGGGTTCTGCAGCACCCACGCGATCGCCAGTTGGGCGAGGTTCAACCCGGCCTCCTCGGCGAGCGGGGCCAGGCCCTGGACCCGCTGGAGCAGCTCCTCGTTGTCGAGGAAGCGCTGGATGAAGCCGGCGCCGCTCTTCTCGTCGGTGGCGCGGGAGCCGGCCGGCGGAGCCTGGCCGGGCTTGTACTTGCCGGTCAGCACGCCCTGGGCGATCGGGGACCAGACGACCTGGCCGAGGCCCTCGCGCTCGCACACCGGCACGACCTCGGACTCGATGACCCGCCACAGCATGTTGTACTGCGGCTGGTTGGAGACGATCCGGTCCAGGCCCATCTCGTCGGCGAGCTTGAGCGCGCGCTCGATCTCCTCGGCCCGCCACTCCGAGACGCCGATGTAGAGCACCTTGCCCTGGCGGACCAGGTCGTCGAAGGCGCGCAGCGTCTCCTCCAGCGGCGTGCTGTAGTCGAAGCGGTGCGCCTGGTACAGGTCGAGGTAGTCGGTGCCCAGCCGGCGCAGGGAGGCCTCCACCCCGCGCACGATGTGCTTGCGGGACAGCCCGCGGTCGTTCCTGCTCCGCCCCATCGGCCAGAAGACCTTGGAGAAGACCTCCAGGCCGTCGCGGCGCTCGCCCTTCAGCGCCCGCCCCAGCACCTCCTCCGCCCGGCCCTGGGCGTAGACGTCGGCGGTGTCGAACGTGGTGACGCCCTCGTCCAGCGCCGCGCGCACGCACGCGACCGCCGCGTCCTCCTCGACCTGGGAGCCGTGGGTGATCCAATTGCCGTAGGAGATCTCGCTGACGACGAGACCACTGCTGCCAAGATGACGGAATTCCATGTTCCGAGCCTAGTGCGCCGACCGGCCGCGCTCCGGCGGCAGGGGCGGCGGTCTAGCGGCGGGGCAGCGCGATCGCGTCGCCCGGCTTGACCCGCGGCTTGGGCAGGCGCAGCTTGCGGATCTGCAACTGGCGCATTGCCGCGTACATGCCGGCGCCGCGCACGGACTCGTCCGGGAAGTGCTCCTGGCCCAGCCTCTTGACCTTGCGGGCGGTGAAGAAGCCCTCGACCACGATGGTGACGATCATCAGCGGCCACACGAAGGTGGTGACGGCCATCTGCACCTCGGGCATCGGCAGGAACAGCACCACGATGATCGCCAGCGAGAAGTACAGGAAGAACTCGCTGGCGCTGCGGCGGGAGTCGACGTAGTCGCGCGCCATGGCCCGCACCGGGCCTCGGTCCTGCGGGCGGAAGTAGCGCTCGTCGCCCTTGGCGTAGCCCTCGCGCTCGCGCTGCAACTGGCGGCGCTGCCGCTGCCGGTATTGCTTATAGGCTTCCTTCCGGTTCTGCGGCGCCTTGAGGGGCCGCCGAAGATCCTTGGCGGCCTCGTTGCGTTTCGGGGTAGGAGCCCCCTTTTTGGGGGTATGCCCCTTGCGTTGGGCGGTCTCAGTAGCCTCAGAACTGACAGAGCTGGTCATGGCCTGCTCTTCGGATGCGGGAGCGGAGCGACGTCGGAACACTCCTTCAGAGTAACCGGTTCGAGCTTCATGGCGACCCCTTGCCATAGCGCGTAGGGTTGGATAAAGCGCCCGTTGGGAACAGCCGATACGGACCGAGAAGGGGACGGCCACGCCGATGAGCGTGTTTCAACGACTTTCCATGATCTTCAAGTCCAAGGCCACCAAGGCCCTGGACTCCGTCGAGGATCCGCGTGAGACCCTCGACTACTCGTACCAGAAGCAGCTGGAACTGCTGCAGAAGGTCCGTCGCGGGGTGGCCGACGTCGCCACGTCGCGTAAGCGCGTGGAGCTGCAGGTCCAGCAGCTGGAGCAGCAGAGCGGCAAGCTGGACAACCAGAGCCGCGCGGCCCTCACGCAGGGGCGTGAGGACCTCGCCCGCGAGGCCCTCACCCGCAAGTCCGGCCTGCAGAGCCAGATCGACGGCCTCCGCCAGCAGCACGAGCAGCTGCAGGGCGAGGAGCAGAAGCTGACGCTGGCCGCGCAGCGCCTGCAGGCCAAGGTCGACTCCTTCCGCACCCGCAAGGAGACCATCAAGGCCACCTACACCGCGGCCCAGGCCCAGACCCAGATCAGCGAGGCGTTCTCGGGCATCTCCGAGGAGATGGGCGACGTGGGCATGGCCGTCCAGAGGGCCGAGGACAAGACGGCCGAGATGCAGGCCCGGGCCGGCGCGGTGGACGAGCTGCTGGCCTCCGGCGCCCTCGACGACGTCACCGGCACGCAGAAGGACGACATCCAGGCCGAGCTCGACCGCATGGCCAGCTCCAGCGGCGTCGAGCTGGAGCTGGAGCGGATGAAGCAGGAGATCGGCCAGGGCAGCGGCGGTGGATCCGCCCCGCAGATCGAGGGCGGCGACACCAACGCCTCCGGCCAGAACAACCAGGTGCAGCCCTACCGTCAGGGGGAGGGCGCATGATCGTCCGGATCATGGGGGAGGGGCAGCTCGACCTCTCCGAGGCCGACCTCGACCTGCTCAACTCCTTCGACCAGATGCTGGAGGAGGCCATTGAGGCCGGCAGCGAGGAGACCTTCCGCCGGGCGCTGCACGAGCTGCTGGAGAAGGTGCGCCAGGACGGCAAGCCGCTGCCGGCCGATTCGCTGGAGCCGTCGCACTTCATCCTGCCGCACGCCGACGCCGGCATGGAGGAGGTCCGCGCCATGCTCGGTGACGAAGGGCTGATCCCCGACCTCACCTGATCGCGGGAGCGGGCCACTCCCGGCGGAGCGCCCCGACCGGCCGGTTCCCGATCCGAGCGCCCACGGCCGCCGCGACGGTGTCGCGGCGGCCGTCCGCTTTCGCCCCGGTGCGAGGCACGGGGTCGGCCCGTCCCGCCACACCGCCTAGACTTCCTGGTAGTGGACTCGGCGGGCGACGGCCGGTGACGAGACCGGCGAAAGGCAGGACGCCGTGGCAGGATCCCGATTCATCCCCGACCGCGGGCTGACGACCCGCATGCTCCTGACGATGTCACTGCTGGGAATCGTCTACGTGGCGTTCATCATCGCCCTGATCCTGGTGGGCATGCCGTGGTGGCTCGTCGCACTGGTCGTCATCGGCTTCGCGCTCTTCCAGTACTTCGCCTCCGACAAGATCGCCATGTACTCCATGGGCGCGCGCGAGGTGAGCCCCAGGGAGGCGCCCGAGCTGCACGCGATCGTGGACCGGCTGTGCGCCATGGCCGACATGCCCAAGCCCAAGGTCGCCGTCGCCCGCACCGACGTCCCCAACGCCTTCGCCACCGGCCACAACGAGAAGAACGCCGTGGTGTGCGCGACCACCGGGATCATGAACCGGCTGGAGCCCGTCGAGCTGGAGGCGGTCCTGGCCCACGAGCTCTCCCACGTCGCCCACCGCGACGTGATGGTCATGACCATCGCCGGGTTCCTCGGCATCATCGCCGGGTTCCTCACCCAGATGGGCCTGCGCTTCATGGTGTTCGGCGGGGCCTCGGGCGGCCGGAACAACAACAACAGTCCGGCCCTCGTGGCGCTGGCGGTCGTGGCGGTCAGCGCCGTGGTGTGGGCGCTCAGCTTCCTGCTGACCAGGATGCTCTCGCGCTACCGGGAGCTGTCGGCCGACCGCGCCGCGGCCTACCTGACCGGCCGCCCCTCGGCGCTGGGCGGCGCACTGACCAAGATCACCGGTGACATGGGCCGGATCCCCAACCGGGACCTGCGCAGGGCCGAGCCGTTCAACGCCTTCTTCTTCACCCCGGCGTTCTCCAAGAGCGGCTTCAGCCTCAGCCGGCTCTTCGCCACCCATCCGCCGATCCAGCAGCGGCTGGCCCAGCTCGCCGACATCTCCCGGCAACTGGGCCGGGGATGACCGCCGCCGACCCGGCTTCCGCGCGGCGGCACGGGCGCCTCCAGCGGTCCTCCGGAAGACCGCTTCGGCCCTGCGGGACGCGAGACAAGGAGACGATGAGACCATGAGCTTCCTCCGCGCCCTGCTGGGCCGTTCCAAGCCGGCCAAGCCCGATCTCGACCGGCTCTTCGCGCTGCCGTCGGCCGCCGTGACGCTGCAGGCCACCTCCGGTTTCACGGCGACGGGGACGGGGTCGGTGGCGTTCCGGGCCGCCGAGGGGCAGGCGTTCGCCACCTTGGAGCGCGAGATCACCGACCTGCTCAACGCCGACGGCGGGCCCCGGGTCGAACCCGTCGCCGACGAGTACGGCTACACCTGGCTGGTGCTGCGCAGCGGTTCCGGGGACCCCGGGCCCTCCGGCGACCCCGCCGCGCCCACCGGCATCAGCGACCTCGTCACCGACCTGCACGCGGTCAACTCCACACTGGAGGGCGCGGGGTTCGGGCCGTCGCTGCTGTGCTCCCTGGTGGCCTTCGCCGACGGCCGCGGCCGCAGGGTCGCCCTGGTCTACCTCTACAAGCGGGGCACGTTCTACCCGTTCGCCCCGCTGGGCGGGCAGCGCAGGGACAACGCGCTGGAGCTGCAGGTCGAGGCCGCCGTCGCGGGCGACCTCGCGGTGGAGCGCGACAAGTCCCGCTGGTTCCCGGTCTACGCCGCGCCGGGGCTGTGACGGCGCGGCCGGTTCCGAAGGAGGAACCCGGGGAATCCGGGGACACGAGAATCCTTCATTCCGCGATTCGGATAGCAGTTATCGGGAAGCGGATAAATCTTGGTCGCGGGTCTGGCTGATCGGGGTGCGTCCGGGCACACTGGAAGCGTGCGTATCGTTATTGCCCCTGACAAGTTCGCCGGCACCCTCACCGCCATCGAGGCCGCTCAGGCCATCGCCGACGGGTGGAGCACCGTCGACCCCGATGCCGAGCACGAGCTCGTGCCCCTGTCCGACGGCGGTCCCGGTTTCGTGGAGGTCCTGCACACGGCCCTGGGCGGCAAGGTCGCGGCCGAGGAGGTCACCGGCCCGCTCGGCGCCCCCGTCCGCGCCGACTACCTCCTGGTCGAGGACACCGCCTACGTCGAGAGCGCCCAGGCCTGCGGCCTGCACCTGGTCCCCGAGGCCGACCGCGACCCCGGCCGCACCACCAGCCGCGGCGTCGGCGAGCTGATCGGCCACGCCGTCGCCGCGGGCGCGCGCACCGTCGTCGTCGGCCTGGGCGGCAGCTCCACCAACGACGGCGGCGCCGGCATGCTCGCGGCCCTGGGCGCGGCGCCGCGTTCCGGACTGGAGCGCGGCGGCGCCCCGCTGTCCGACCTCTCCGGGCCGGTCGACCTGGCCCCCGCCCGCCGCGTCACCGAGGGCGTACGGCTGATCGCCGCCACCGACGTGGACAACCCGCTGCTGGGCATCCACGGGGCCAGCGCGGTCTTCGGCCCGCAGAAGGGCGCTGACGACGACCAGGTGCAGCGCCTCGACGCGGCGCTCACCGCGTTCGCCGACGCGACCGACCCCGAGGGCGGGCTGCGCGAGACGCCGGGCGCGGGCGCGGCCGGCGGCCTGGGGTACGCGCTGCTGCTGCTCGGGGGGACCGTGGAGTCCGGCGTGTCCCGGGTGCTCGCCGCGGTGGACCTCGCGGTCCGGGCGGCCTCGGCCGATGTCGTCATCACCGGTGAGGGCTCCTTCGACTCCCAGTCGCTGCGCGGCAAGCTTCCGCACGGCGTCGCCCGCACCGCGGCGGAGCACGGTGTGCCCTGCCTGGTCATGGCCGGCCGTGTCGCCGTGGGGCGGCAGGAGGCCGCCGCGGCCGGCATCACCGAGACCCACGCGGTGGCCGACTCCGCCGGCTCGGTCGAGGCCGCGCTGGCCCGCCCGGCCGAGGAGCTGCGCGGCCTCGCCGCCCGGGTGGCCCGCCGCTGGCGGCGCTGACCCGGGTCGGCCTTACCGGTGTTCGGCGGTCGGGCTCGCACAGGGGTCGGCTGCCGCAGTGCGCGTAGCGCCGGCGGCGCAGCGAATCCAGGTCCCGGAGATCCCGTCCCGCGCGCGCAGCGGTCAAAGCTCGATGAGGTGTGATGGCGGTGGCCGATTCGACGACTTAACCTGGAAGGGAAGTCCATGGGGCCGCGCCTGCGCGCGGCGCCGCCCGGAATGCACAACGGCACCCCGACGTTTGAGACGTTGGAGCACCACAGGTCGCCGCGGCGGCCGCCATCCCATTTTGGAGGAGCTAGCAGATGACGGTTCAGAGCGAGACCACCGCGCAGGGGATCACCCTGACCGATGAGGCCGCCGGCAAGGTCAAGGGTCTCCTCGAGCAGGAGGGCCGGGACGACCTGCGGCTGCGCGTCGCCGTCCAGCCGGGCGGCTGCTCGGGACTGCGGTACCAGCTGTTCTTCGACGAGCGGGAGCTCGATGGCGACCAGGTGGCCCAGTTCGGCGGTGTCGAGGTCGTCACCGACCGCATGAGCGCTCCCTACCTCATGAACGCCACGATCGACTTCGTCGACACGATCGAGAAGCAGGGCTTCACGATCGACAACCCCAACGCGACCGGCTCCTGCGCCTGCGGCGACTCGTTCCACTAGGCGCCAGGCCATCGGGCGGCCCGTACTTCGCGGTGCCGCACAGGCCCGCGCGGCACTGCCGCGCGGGCCTTCGGCGTATCCGGGGCCGGTCCCGGATTCGGGAGCCGGGGCCCCCTGACGCCGGGCCTACCGCTCGGTACTCTTGAGGTTCCGTATTGTCCGCCCCCCACTCAAGGGAGCCCTCCGCAGTGCGCATCGCGGTTACCGGATCCATCGCCACCGACCATCTGATGACTTTCGAGGGCAGGTTCGCCGAGCAGCTCATAGCGGACCAGCTGGAACAGGTGTCGCTGTCGTTCCTGGTCGACGAGCTGGAGGTGCGGCGCGGCGGCGTCGCGGCCAACATCTGCTTCGGCATGGGGCGCTTGGGCCTCAAGCCTGTCCTGGTCGGTGCGGTCGGCGCCGACTTCGACGAGTACCGCTCCTGGCTGGACCGCCACGGAGTGGACACCTCGGGCGTGCACATCTCCGAAGTCCGCCACACCGCGCGGTTCGTCTGCACCACCGACCGCGACCACAACCAGATCGCCTCCTTCTACGCCGGCGCCATGGCCGAGGCGCGCAACATCGAACTCGGTCCGCTGGCCGAGCGCGACGGCGGGCTCGACCTGGTGCTGGTCGGCGCCAACGACCCCGAGGCCATGGTCCGCCACAGCGACGAGTGCCGCACCCGCGGCATCGCGTTCGCCGCCGACCCCTCCCAGCAGCTCGCCCGGATGGAGGGGCCGGAGGTCCGCCGGCTCGTCGAGGGGGCGACCTACCTGTTCACCAACGAGTACGAGAAGGCGCTGGCCGAGCAGAAGACCGGCTGGAGCGAGGACGAGGTCCTCGAGCGGGTGACGACCCGCGTCACCACGCTGGGGGCCAAGGGCGTGCGGATCGACCGCAAGGGCGAGCCCTCGCTGCACGTCCCCGCCGCGGCCGTCACCACCAAGGTCGACCCCACCGGCGTCGGCGACGCCTTCCGCGCCGGCTTCCTGGCGGCCGTGGCCTGGGAGCTGCCGCTGGAGCGCTGCGCCCAGGTGGGCAACGCCGTCGCCGTGCACTCGCTTGAGGTCGACGGCCCGCAGGAGTACCGGCTCACCGCCGAGACGCTCACCGAGCGCCTGGCCCACTCCTACGGCGACGAGGTCGCCCGGGAGGTCGCCGGGCACCTGTAGCGCATCGCGGACTCCGAGCGCCCGGGCCCGTGGTGGAGAGGGGTCCCTCCTCTCCGCCACGGGCCCTCAGCGTGGGGCGTGCCGGTGGGCGATGAGGCCGTGCAGCGCCCGCTCCAGTTCGCAGGGGGCGGTGGCCGGCGCGCTCCACGGCAGGCGCACCAGCACCGGCCGATGGCGGCCGCCCTCGCCGTAGGGGGTGACCCACAGCGTCGCGCCGTGGCCGTCGAGCTCCCAGAGCCATGCTGCGCCCTCGGGGGCGTCGGCGACGTCGCGCAGGACCGCGCCGAGCTCGTCGCGGTGGCAGTCGTTGACGTGGGCGATGATCCGCTCGGCCGTCCGGGTCAGCGGGTCCGGCGGCGCGGCGAGGAACGCGTCGCCGTCGATGATCCCGGCATCGTCGTAGGTGTCGTAAATCACCATGGCGGGCTCGACCCTGGCCAGCAGCGGTGCGTCCGGTGTGGGATCATTGTCGACTGCGGCGAGCAGCCCTTCGTCGGGAGTCCCCTCCCATACGGCGAGGGCCGCCTCGCGGCGCTCATCTGCGGGGACCGCCGACACCCAGCCCTCGCACCACAGGCGAGCGCGTACAGTAGGTGTCTGACCCACATGCCGCAGCGCGGAGAGATCGACGCCGACCGCGAGGTCGGCGCGCCCGTACCGGGTCGCCCGCAGTGCCTCGTGCAGCGGGTGGTCCGCATCGAGCAGCAGCACCGCGCGACCGGCATGATCGACCGCCCCACGCACGCTGAAACGCGCGCTGGGATCGTCTGCCAACGCCGCCGTGGTGGGGGTCGCCGTGGCGGCAAGGGAACGGACCCGTTCGATCGCGGACGGGCTGGGCTGTCGCATGACACCTCCTAGACTTAGGCAAGCCTTACCTAGGATTCCCGTTTTTGCAAGAGACTCAAATATCGGAGGACTTGAATGCGCTACACCGGACCGAAGGTGCGGTTGTCCCGGCGCGCCGGTACCCCGCTGACCCGTAAGGCGGTCAGCTACTTCGAGAAGCGGCCCTACCCCCCGGGTGAGCACGGTCGCCGCGTCCGGCGCTCGACCAGCGACTACGCCGTCCGGCAGGCCGAGAAGCAGAAGCTGCGCTGGTACTACGACCTCTCGGAGAAGCAGCTCGCCCGCGTCTACGACAACGCCAAGAAGCGTCCGGGCCGCACCGGTGAGGAGATGATCTCCGAACTGGAGCTGCGCCTGGTCACCGTCGTGCTGCGCGCCGGCTTCGCCGCGTCGGTCTACGCCGCCCGCCAGTACGTCAACCACGGCCACATCACCGTGGACGGCAAGAAGGTCGACATCCCGTCGTACCAGGTCAAGCCGGGCCAGATCATCGGCGTCCGCGAGAAGTCGCGGCAGATGGTGCCGTTCGTCGAGGCCGCCGAAGGCGTCCACGCCGACGACAAGATCGCCGGCTACCTCGCCGTGAGCCACAAGGACCTGCGCATCGCGGTCGTCGACCGCCCCAAGCGCGAGCAGGTTCCGGTGCCCTTCGACGAGCAGCTCGTCGTCGAGTACTACGCGCGCTGACCCATACCGGGCATCCGGTGCACGAGGGGCCGCGCGGCCGATGGCCGCGCGGCCCCTCGCATTCGCGGGGCGAGGCGGGTTTCCAGGGCTCGAATCCGCTGTGCCGCCGACGCTACGCGCACTGCGACGGCCGACCCCCTGTGCCGACCCGATCGCCGAACACCGGTCAGTACATCCGTCGGATGTGGAACGCGCTGCCCCGCTGCAGCGGGACCTCGGCCACGAACTCCTGCATCTTCAGCCGGCACCACGACGGGATGTCGCTGCGCGCGGCCGGGTCGTCGGCGGTGACCGCGATCACCGAGCCGATGGGGACCTCGCGGATGCGCCCGGCCAGCAGGATGATCGGAATCGGGCACTTGCGGCCGATCGCGTCGATGGTCAGCAGCGGCTGGTCCGGCACGGGCGCTCCTCTTCATGCGGGCTCGTGATCCAATCCTTACCCATGTGGACGGCTAACCGGCACCCGGTTAAGGGCGTCGTAAAACCAGCGATACCCTCGCCTTAGCCCGCTTGCAAGGACGATTCCGGGCGCCGCGGCGCGGCACCGGGCGAACCCGGCAGGGCGGGTGGGTGACGATCGCGAAACCACGATCCGCTCCCCGCGCACGCGGGGACGGTCCCCACGATGGGTCAAGCCTAGGAGTGCGGCGCCGCGAGGACGGGAGAGGGTCCGCAGGACCGTGTCCCGCCGCGCCCGTCACAGCGGCCGCGGCACAACACGCTGACCCGCCGTGCCCGTGATCAGTGGTGCGGATGGTTCGCGATAATGTTTGCCCTTGACAAGCTTTGGATATACGACCGCCCGCGTACCGCGCGGGCATCACCGCTGGGAAGGCAATCCGTGAGTCCGACCCGCCATAGGAATCGGCGCCCCGCGCTGCGCCGATGGGCACCACGTGGCGCCGCGCTCGCCGCGTTGGGTATAGCCGCGACCGGCTGCGCGTCGAACGAGTTCACTCGTTTGGGTGTGCCGGAGCCGATCACCGAGCAGGCCGAGCGTGTCCTCACGCTCTGGCAGGGCTCGTGGGTGGCGGCGCTCGCGGTCGGCATTCTTGTGTGGGGACTGATCATCTGGACGTTGATCTTTCACCGCAAGCGCTCCGAGCAGCTGCCGCCGCAGGTGCGCTACAACATGCCCATCGAGGCGCTCTACACCGTTCTGCCGATCGTCATCATCGCGGTCCTGTTCTACTTCACCGCTCGGGACCAGACCTACCTGATGGAGACCGACGAGCCCGCCGACGTCAACGTCAACGTCAACGCCTTCCAGTGGAGCTGGGAGTTCGTCTACGAGGGCGAACAGGACGTCAACGGCGAGGTCGTCTCCGTCGCCGGCATCCCCGGAGACGACCCGACGCTGGTCATCCCCAACGACAGCGTCATCCACTTCGACCTCGAGTCCCCCGACGTCATCCACTCGTTCTGGATCCCGGCGTTCGTGTTCAAGATGGACGTCATCCCCGGCCAGCCCAACGAGTTCCAGGTGAAGGTCAACCCCGACGTCGAGGGCGAGTTCGCCGGGCGCTGCGCGGAGCTCTGCGGCGTCGACCACTCCCGCATGCTGTTCAACGTCAGGGTGGTCAGCCCCGAAGAGTACGAGCAGTGGCTCGAGGAGCAGAAGCAGAACCCCGAGGAGTCCCCCGAGGAGCTCGAGGCTCCCGAGGGCGACCCCAACCAGCCCGCCGAGGGCGCTCAGGAGCAGGGTCTCGAGGAAGGGCGGGGCGAAGAGGCCGGGCAGGAGCCCGCTCTCGACCAGCCCAATGATCCGGGGGCCAACGAGGAGGACGGCCAGCAATGACGGCGGTTAGTCAGACGCCCGTCGGCGGGGCGCAGGCCCGGTCGGCGCGCAAGGGGTCGATCATCGTCAACTGGATGACGTCGACCGACCACAAGGTCATCGGGTACATGTACCTGATCACCTCGTTCGTCTTCTTCATCATCGCGGGCATCATGGCGCTGATGATCCGTGCCGAGCTGATGTACCCGGGCATGCAGCTCATGACGAACGGCACCTACAATCAGCTCTTCACCATGCACGGCACGATCATGCTGCTGCTGTTCGCGACCCCGCTGTTCGTCGGGTTCGCCAACATCATCATGCCGCTGCACATCGGCGCGCCCGACGTGGCGTTCCCGCGCATCAACCTGTTCGGGTACTACCTGTTCCTGTTCGGCGGCCTGATCGTCATCGCGGGCTTCATCACCCCCGGCGGCGCGGCCAGCTTCGGCTGGTTCGCCTACACTCCGCTGTCGGACTCGGTCCGCTCGCCGGGGATCGGCGGCGACCTGTGGATCCTCGGCCTGGTCGTCAGCGGTCTGGGCACGATCCTCGCTGCGGTCAACTTCATCACGACCGGCCTGTGCATGCGCGCGCCCGGCATGACCATGTTCCGGATGTCGATCTTCTCCTGGAACACCATGCTGACCAGCGTGCTCGTGCTCATCGCCTTCCCGGTGCTGACCGCGGCGCTGATCGCCCTGGGCGCCGACCGCATGTTCGGCACGCAGGTCTTCAGCCCCGAGCACGGCGGCGCCATCCTGTGGCAGCACCTGTTCTGGTTCTTCGGCCACCCCGAGGTCTACATCATCGCGCTGCCGTTCTTCGGCATCGCGACCGAGATCCTGCCGGTGTTCAGCCGCAAGCCGATCTTCGGCTACAAGAGCCTGGTGGCCGCGACCATCGCCATCACCGGCCTCTCGGTCACCGTGTGGGCGCACCACATGTTCCCGACCGGTGCGGTGCTGCTGCCGTTCTTCTCGTTCATGTCGTTCCTCATCGCCGTCCCGACCGGCGTGAAGTTCTTCAACTGGATCGGCACGATGTGGCGCGGCCAGCTGACCTTCGAGAGCCCGATGCTGTTCGTGATCGGATTCCTGGTCACGTTCCTCTTCGGCGGTCTCACCGGCGTGCTCCTGGCCTCCCCGCCGATCGACTTCCACGTCACCGACTCCTACTTCGTGGTGGCGCACTTCCACTACGTGGTCTTCGGCACCGTGGTCTTCGCGATGTTCGCCGGCTTCTACTACTGGTGGCCCAAGTTCACCGGCAAGATGCTCAACGAACCGCTGGCCAAGTGGCACTTCTGGCTGCTGTTCTTCGGCTTCCACGGCACCTTCCTGGTGCAGCACTGGCTGGGCGCCGAGGGCATGCCGCGGCGCTACGCCGACTACCTGCCCTCCGACGGCTTCACCGCGCTGAACCAGGTCTCCTCGGTCTCCTCGTTCGTCCTGGGCGCCTCCACGCTGCTGTTCTTCTGGAACATCTGGACCACCCACAAGAACGCGCCGAAGGTCGAGGTCGACGACCCGTGGGGCTACGGGTGCTCGCTGGAGTGGGCGACCTCGTGCCCGCCGCCGCGGCACAACTTCACCTCGCTGCCGCGCATCCGGTCCGAGCGCCCGGCGTTCGACCTGCACCATCCGCACGCCGCCGCCGGTGCGGCCCCGGTCCCGGCGAGCACGAAGTAGGAGGGCGGCTTCACCATGAAGATGCAGGCATATCTGTTTATGGGGGTCTCGACCTTCTTCGGGCTCATCGCGGGCCTCTACGCCTACTGGGCGTGGATCGTCGATGGCAAGATCGAGTGGACGGGCACCGTCGCGCTCATCGTGGCGATCGGGTTCGGCTGGATGATCGGCTTCTGGCTCTGGCAGGCGGCCCGGCGCAGCGAGCGCTACCACGGCCTGCCGCCGGAGGAGCGCCTCGACGGCGAGATCGCGGAGAACGCCGGCGAGTACGGTTTCTTCAGCCCGCACAGTTGGTGGCCGCTGTTCGTCGCGATGGCGGTCGCGTTCACCGCGGTGGGCATCGCGATCGGCTGGTGGATGGTCTTCATCGGCTTCCTGGCCGTCATCCTGACCGCCATCGGTTGGGTGTTCGAGTACTACCGCAAGGAGTTCCAGCACTGATCGACCTCGGTGGGGGACCGGGCCGGTTCCCATTCGGGATCTTCTTGTGACCCCGGCCGGTCGGCGATGTCAGCAGAGACCGCCGACCGCCGGGGTATTCTTTTTGGAGCGGCCCGGCCCGCCCTATGGGCGTTGATCACGTTTTGGCCGCTCTTGCCATTTTTCCGGAAACTTTTTCGCTCGGCCGCGCGTCCAACCGGACAGGATTCCCGCAAGTCGAGCCGATGCTGGAGGTCGCACGCGTGAAGGGCAGTGCATTCCCACTGGTGCTCCGTCGCCTGGGAGCCGGATTGGCAGGGGTGAGTCTCGTCCTCACCGCTGCGTGCTCCGGCTCCGGTGCCGACACCACCGGTGCCGAAGGGGACAGCGGCGGCGGCGACCCGGTCGAGGTGCAGATCTCTCCGGAGGACGGCGCCACGGAGGTGCGCCCGGACCTGCCGATCACCGTCACCGCGGCCAACGGGACCATCACCGACGTTCAGGTCACCCAGAGCGGTGGTGAGAGCGACGCCCAGAACGGTCCCGAGGGCGAGACCGGCGCCTCCGAGGGCGAAGAGGGCGGCGAGGAGGAGGCCGGCGACGCCTTCGACGCCATCACCGGCACCCTCAACGAGGACGAGACCGAGTGGACCAGCGACTGGACGCTGACGCCCGGCAGCCAGGTGACCGTCACCGCCACGGCCGAGAACGAGGGCGGCGAGGAGACCGAGGTCGTCAGCGAGTTCTCCACGCTCGCCGCCACCGCGGGCCAGCGGCTGGAGCTGCAGTCCAACTTCCCCGTCAGCGACGACACCGTCGGCGTGGGAATGCCGGTGATCGTCAACTTCGACCTGCCGGTGCAGAACAAGGCCGCGGTCGAGGCGGCGATGGAGGTCACCTCCGAGCAGCCCGCCGAAGGCGCGTGGAACTGGTTCGGCGACCAGATGGTGGTGTTCAGGCCCAAGGAGTACTGGGAGCCCAACCAGAAGGTCACCGTGAACATGCACCTGGCCGGTGTCCAGGCGAGCGAGGGCGTCTACGGGGTCGAGAACCACCAGCTCGACTTCGAGGTCGGCCGGTCCCAGATCAGCACCATCGACAGCGACACCCACCGCATGACGGTGGAGCGCGACGGCGAGCAGGTCCAGGACTTCCCCACCAGCATCGGCAAGGCCACCACCCGCGCCTACACCACCACCAGCGGTACCCACCTGACGATGGAGAAGTACCAGCACCTCGTCATGGACTCGGCCACCGTCGGCATCCCCGAGGGGCACCCCGAGTACTACAAGTTGGACGTCAACTACGCCGTCCGCTTCTCCAACAGCGGCGAGTTCACCCACGCCGCCCCGTGGAACGGCCAGCTCGGCGAGGCCAACCTCAGCCACGGCTGCCCCAACCTCTCCACCGAGGACGCCAAGTGGTTCTACGAGAACAGCTACATGGGCGACCCGCTGGTCATCACCGGTACCGACCGCGAGCTCGAGGTCGACAACGGCTGGGGCTACTGGCAGCGCTCCTGGGACGAGTGGCTGAGCAACAGCGAGGTCGGTGAGGCCGACAAGACCGACGAGGCCGGTTCCCCCGGTTCCCCGTTCGGCGAGGCCGGCGAGAGCGGCGAGACCGAGTAGTCTCCGCGGTCTTCGCCCCGCAGCACACCGAAGCCCGAGAGGCCCCCGGAGCACCGCTCCGGGGGCCTCTCGGCGTCTACGGGCGGGGAGCCAGTCCGGAAGCTCCCGGGAGAACTTCTGTGTCGCTCTCCTCGGCCACCGGGGGTCTTGAGAGCTCAGCCGAAGGAGGGATCCGCGGTGGTTGGGCGATCCTCTCGCGTGGCCGAAGGCCCATAGACGGAAATCGCCCGCCCGCGCGCCGTCCCTCCTGGGGCGGGCCTTCACGACCCCCTGGGATTGAGGTGGAGGGGACCCACCCGCGCGCCATCCTTCCTGGGGCGGGCCTTCACAACCCCCTGGGGTCGAGGTGCTCGCGCCCTCCCTCCTGGGGTGCGCGCGCACTTCCTTCTGGGGCGGGCGCGCGCTCCCTCCTGGGGCGGGTCGGATCTTCTCGGCGGAGGACGGCGCGGCCCTGAGAGGCTCCGAGGGCAACGGAGAAGGGCCCGGCCGCCTTGGGGGGCGACCGGGCCCTTCAGTGGCCCCTGAGCTCGGCTCAGCGGGTTCCCACGACCTCTTCCTTGCCCGTCTCGGCACTCTCGTTGGGGCCGACGTGGCCGACGTGGCCGTTGTGCGGCACCGCGCCGTCGAAGGAGACGTTGTCCTTCGTGTACCAGCGGGCCAGGCCCAGGCGGATCCTGCCCATGATGCCGCGCTTCTGCGGCGACTCGACGCCGTTCTCGTCCAGGGCGTCGGCCTCGATGCGCGGCACCGGCTTCTTGCTCTGCAGGACGTGCACGGTCTCCGTCGAGGACTCCTTGTGCACCTCGATGAACTCGCCGCTGTCCAGTTGCTGGATGGTCCCGCTCTCGTAGCCGTGCTCCAGCGTCTCCAGGTCGCGGCGCTGCAGCCCGAGGCAGATGCGCTTGGTGGCGATGAAGGCGATGATCGGCCCGAAGATCACGGCGAACCTGAAGAACCAGGTGCTCGCGTACAGGCTGATCGAGAACGTCTCCGAGAGGATGTCGTTGGAACCGGCCATCCACAGCAGGCCGTAGAAGGTGACGCCGGCGACGCCCACGCTCGTGCGGACCGGCGCGTTGCGCGGACGGTCGGCGACGTTGTGGTGCCGCTTGTCACCGGAGATCCAGGATTCCACGAACGGCCAGACGGCCAGTCCGCCGAAGAGGAGCCCCGGAATCACCAGGCCCGGAACCAGCACACCGGTCGGAATGGCGTAACCGGCGATGTTGATGTCGAACCAGTTCGGGAAGATCCGCAGCGCGCCCTCCATGAAGCCCATGTACCAGTCGGGCTGGAGGCCCGAGGTGATGGACGTCGGCGTGAACGGGCCGAACAGGTGGATCGGGTTGATCTGCACGAACGCGGCCATGCCCGCGATGACGGCGAAGGTGAAGAAGAAGAACCCGCCGGCCTTCACGGCGAAGGCCGGGTACATCGGCGTGCCGACGACCTTCTTCTCCGTCCGCCCCGTCCCGGGGTACTGCGTGTGCTTCTGGTGCCACAGGATCATGATGTGCGCCACGATCAGCGCCAGCAGCAGACCCGGGATCAGCAGGATGTGCAGCATGTACAGCCGCGGGATGATCAACTCGCCGGGGAACTCGCCGCCGAAGAGGAAGAACGACACGTAGCTGCCCACCACCGGCAGGGACATCATGACGCCCTGCAGGATGCGCACGCCCATGCCCGAGGGCAGGTCGTCCGGCAGCGAGTAGCCGAACAGGCCCTCCAGGATCGCCAGCGTGAAGATCAGCACGCCGATGATCCAGTTGATCTCACGCGGCTTGCGGAACGCGCCGGTGAAGAACACCCGGAGCATGTGGAAGATCAGCGCCGCGACGAAGATCAGCGCGGCCCAGTGGTGGATCTGGCGGACCAGCAGGCCGCCGCGCACGTCGAAGGTGATGTGCAGCGTCGACGCGTAGGCCTCGCTCATCTCCACGCCCTGCAGGCGGGCGTAGGAGCCGTCGTAGACGGTGTGCGCCATGCTCGGGTTGAACCACAGCGTCAGGAACACACCGGTGATCAGCAGGATGATGAACGAGTACAGCGCGATCTCGCCCAGCATGAAGGACCAGTGGTTCGGGAAGACCTTGCGCAGGTTCTTCTCGCCGGTCTTGGCCAGGTGGAAGCGGTCGTCGATGAAATTGCCGGCGTTGCGCAGTCCCTTGGGGGTCTTGGGCGCTTGTCCGTTCGCCACTTGTTACTCACCCCTCCCAGCGGACCAGAACGTCGGGCCGACCGGGGCGGAGAAGTCCCCCGCCGCGACGAGATAGCCCTCGTCGTCCACTCTAACCGGTAGCTGCGGCAGCGGCCGGTGGGCCGGGCCGAACACCACCTCGGCGCCGTTGGCGGCGTCGAAGGTCGACTGGTGGCACGGGCACAGGATCCGGTGGGTCGTCTGCTCGTACAGTGCCGCAGGGCAGCCGACGTGCGTGCAGATCTTGGAGTAGGCGATGATCCCGTTGTGGGTCCAGTCGAGCTGCTGCTCGGTCATCCCGGGACTGAACTCCGACGGCGCCATCTTGATCAGCAGCACGACGGTGTCGGCCTGCTCGTTCAGGCTCAGGCCGTGCTCGGCGTCGTGCGGCTTGGGCAGGGCGGAGATCATGCTGCCGTTCTGCAGGTCGGTGGCCAGGATCTCGCGTTCGGTGCCCTCGACGACCATGCGCATGCCGTCTTCCCACAGCGTGGTCCTGAGCTCCTCGCCGGGCAGCGGCCCGGTGTCGCGCAGCAGCACGATGGGCGCGAGGCCCAGCGGAACCATGGCCAGCAGCAGGGTGCGGCGCATCAGCGGGCGCTTGGTGATCCCGCTCTCCTCGCCGCCCCGCATGAAGAACTCGCTGAAGGAACCCTTCTCCTCCGGGGACGAGGGCAGCTCGTCGTAGGGCGTGCCGACCTCGTAGTGCGGCATGACCTGCCGCGCCCACACGGTCATGCCCGCGCCGATCGCGAACAGCGCCAGGGTGATGGTCCCGCCCATGGCCATGTTGGCGATCTGGGCCGTGCCCGGATCGGTGATGGAGCGCGCCGCATCGGGTTCGGGCGAGAACAGGAAGTAGCTGACGAGGAAGCCGATCCCGGAGAAGAAGGCGAGGAGGAACCACAGCGCGGCGCCCTTCTCGCCCTTGCGCTGCATCTCCTCGGTACGCGTGTGCGTCTCCTCGGCGGAGTAGGGCCCCTCGTGCCGGCGGTGCGGTTCGGTCCCGGTGTCCGCAGGGCCCTCGCCGTCAGCGGCCGAGGGAGTGCCGATGACCCGGTCGCGGGCCTCGGGACCTGCCTCGTTGTCGTGGTGGTTGGTGTTATCAGTCATGTGCTCGCTGCTTCGCGGTGATCCAGATGGCGCACGCCACGACCAGGCTGATGCCGATGGTCCAGCCGATGAAGCCCTCGGCGACCTGGCCGATCCGGTTGAGGGCGAAGATGCCGCCGGCGTCCGGCTCGGCCTGCAGGTCCTTCACGTAGGTGATGAGGTCCTGCTTCTCCTCCTCGGTGATGGTGGTGTCGTTGAACACCGGCATCGCGCCGGGTCCGACGATCATGGCCTCGTAGATCTGGCGCGGGGTGGCCACGTGCAGCTCCGGGGCGTAGCGGCCGTCGGTCAGGGCGCCGCCGCCACCGGACCAACTGTGGCAGTGCGCGCAGTTGGCCAGGTACAGCTTCATGCCCGGCTCGGTGTCGCCGCTGGCGATGTACTCCTCGTAGGCGGCCTCGTAGCGCTCCATGGCGGTCTCGTAGGCGGCCTCGTCCTCGAATTGGGAGCGTTCGGGGGCGGTGCCGGGGATGTTCTCCGGGATGGCCGGCCCGCCGCCGAAGGACTGGTGCACGTAGGCGGCCAGATCCGCGATCTCCTCCTCGGAGAAGATCGGTTCGCGCCGGGGCATCTGCGCGTTCGGGTCCATGGAGGGCATGCGCCCGGTGCTGACGTAGAAGTCCACCGCGGCCGCGCCGGCGCCCTCAAGGGAGGGGCCGTTGCCTTCAACGCCCTGCCCCTGGGGGCCGTGGCAGCTGGCGCAGCTCTCGGTGTAGATCTGCTTGCCGTTGCTGATGTCGACCTGGCCCTCCTCGGGGCCGGCGGCGACGGATTGCGCTTCGGCCCGGTCAGCCGTCGGCGCGACGAAGGCGTAGCCCACCCCGAAGAAGGCCAGCGCGAGTATGACGACGACATACCCCGCAAGGGGATGCCGTCGCCGTGCGGTAATCCATTTCACGGTTTCCCCGTTCGGGTTACTGAAGGAAGTAGATGGTGAGGAACAAAGCGATCCAGACCACGTCGACGAAGTGCCAGTAGTAGGACACAACGATGGCGCTGGTCGCCTGCTGGTGAGTGAAGCGCTTCGCGGCGTACGTGCGTCCCAGCATGATCAGGAACGCGATCAGACCACCGATGACGTGGAGACCGTGGAACCCCGTGGTGAGGTAGAACATCGAGCCGTAGGCGCTGGACTGCAGGGTCAGGCCTTCGTGCGCGATGAGTTCGTAGTACTCGTACGCCTGGCCCAGCACGAAGACGAGGCCCATGAAGAACGAGATGAAGAACCACATACGGAGCTTCCGGACGTCACCGCGCTCGGCGGCCCAGACGCCGGCCTGCGCGGTGAAGCTGGAGGCCACCAGGATGACGGTGATGCTGAGCGCCCATGGGACGTTCAGGTGAACGGTCGGCCATTCACCCAGGTCCGGGTTGCCCTTGGTCACCGATCGGATGGTGAAGTACATCGCGAACAGCGCCGCAAAGAACATGAGTTCGTTGGCCAACCACACGATGGTGCCAACGCTCACCAGGTCAGGTCGCTTCGCCGCACCATGTGCTGGTGTCGGTCCTGTTTCTTGGTTCGCGGTTGCTGTCGCCACGGGAGCATTATTACGGTATCTGACGAGGGTTGTTGCACGACCCCCCGTATCGGGCCGGATGGGCCGCCGCGATGACGGGGTGGAACCGGGGCCGTCCGGCGGCCCGCGACCCCCGCGACCCCCGGGGCGATCCGGCGGCCGCGCACCGGCGCACCGCCCGGGCGCGCGGCGGTTCCGCCCGATTCGCCGCCGCCCGCTCCTCCCTCCTCGGGGCGCGGATCACCGGGAGCGGGCCTGGAAACCGGCCTCGACGTTGATATGGTTTCAGGCGTCGCGGCAGCCGGGCGGCGGGCCGCAGCACACGCGGTCGCGGGGCGCCGAGGCCTCCGGCCGCCGGGCGGGTCCGTGCGGCGCCGACGGTCTTCTCAGACGGTCCGATGCTCGAGGCCCCGACAACATCCTCCGGCGCCGGCCGCGAGGAGGAAGTCACCATTAAGGACGGTTGACCATGGCGAACGGCGGCACGGAGATCACGGAGCGCGCCCCGAAGATGCGCGTCCTCATCTACAGCGACGACGCCGCGGTGCGCGAGCAGGTGCGCCTGGCGATCGGCCGCCGGCCCGCCGCGGACGTCCCCAAGGTCGAGTTCGTCGAGTGCGCGACCGCGCCGGCCGTCTTCAAGCGCCTGAACGACGCCGAGTCCGCCGTCGACGTCCTGATCCTCGACGGCGAGGCCAAGCCGGCCGGGGGCATGGGCGTGTGCCGCCAGGCCAAGGACGAGATCTACCGCTGCCCCCCGGTGCTGCTGCTCGTCGGCCGCCGCGACGACGGCTGGCTCGCCACCTGGTCGCGCGCCGACAGGGTGGTCAGCCACCCCGTCGACCCGGTGGCCCTCGCCGAGTCGCTCGCCGAGCTGATGCGCGAGCGCGCCCAGCGGCTCTCCGCCGCCCAGTGACACCCCCGTCCGCCCTGAAAAACAGGTAGATCTTCCTTGATGGTGCTCGTTCACGGCGCCGCCGCGCGTCGGCGCGGCGGCCGGTGCCCCCGGTTCTTCAACGGTGCGCCCCACCACGGGGCCGACATCGCGCGATGGCGCGTCCGCGATCTCCGGGCCGTTTCGCAGCGAACCATGAAGGAACCGACGTGAGCATCCAAGAACGCACCTGGGCCGAACTGATCAACGCCCTGCTGACCGGCGAGTCCCTCTCGGCCGACGACACCGAGTGGGCCATGAACGAGATCATGTCCGGCTCGGCGACCGACACCCAGATCGCGGGCTTCGCCGTCGCCCTGCGCGCCAAGGGCGAGACCGTCGAGGAGGTCACGGGCCTGGCCCAGGGCATGCTCGACAACGCCGTGGGCATCAGCGTCGCGGGCCCCACGCTCGACGTGGTCGGCACCGGCGGCGACCGCGCGCACACCGTCAACGTCTCGACGATGGCCGCCGTCGTGGCCGCGGCCGCCGGTGCGCGCGTGGTCAAGCACGGCAACCGCGCGGCCTCGTCCTCCTGCGGCACGGCCGACGTGCTGGAGCGCCTGGGCGTGGTCATCGACCTGCCGCCCCGCTACACCGCCCGGGTGGCGGAGGAGGCCGGCATCACCTTCTGCTTCGCCCCGCTCTTCCACCCCTCGCTGCGCTACGCCGCCAAGCCCCGCCGGGAACTGGCCGTGCCGACGGTGTTCAACTTCCTCGGCCCGCTGACCAATCCCGCCCGGCCCACCGCGGCGGCGATCGGCGTCTTCGACCGGCGGATGAGCGAGGTCATCGCCGGGGTCTTCGCCCGGCGCGGCACCTCGACCCTGGTCTTCCGCGGCGACGACGGCCTGGACGAGCTGACGACCACCACCACCTCGTCGGTGTGGGTGGTGCACGAGGGCGAGGTGCGCCCCGAGACCGTCGACCCCGCCGACTTCGGCATCGAGCGGGCGGCGCCCGACGCGCTGCGCGGCGGCGACGCCGAGTTCAACGCCGCGGTGGTGCGCGACCTCGTCGGCGGCGGGACCGGCCCCGTCCGCGACGCCGTGCTGCTCAACGCCGCGGGCGCGCTCGCCGCGGTGGAGGGCGTCACCGGTCCGCTGAAGGAGACGCTGCTCCCGGCCTATGAGCGGGCGGCGGCGGCCGTCGACAGCGGCGCGGCGGCCACCGTCCTGGAGAAGTGGATCGAGGCCAGCCAGGCCTACGCCAAGCGGGTCTAGGGCTCCCTCAACCGAAGCCACGGGGTCAGGCTGTCGTCAGCCTTGGCGGCTCTGCTCGACCACGGGGAGACCTGTGGGACACCGGTCGACATCGGCTCGGCGAACCTCGACTTCACGGCATTGGGTCTGGTCGGCGGCGGGACGAGCACGGGAGAGCGCGAGGAGGGGGCGCCCGGCCGGGCGCCCCCTCCTCCTTCCTTCCGCCGATGCCGCCGGCGCGGTCCGGCCGCGGCCTCACATGCCCAGCGAGAACGCGGCCTCCAGGTCGTGCTGGGAGTAGGCGTGGAAGGCGATGTGGGTGTCGGAGGACAGCACGCCGGTGACCTTGTTGACCCGGCCGGGGATCACCTCGGCGAGCTCGTCGTGCCGGCGCACCCGGACCAGCGCGATCAGGTCGACGCCGCCGGTCACCGAGTAGACCTCGCTGACGCCGTCGATCTCGGCGATCGCCTCGGCGACCTCCGGGATGCGGTCGACGTCGGCCTTGATCAGTACGATCGCGGTGATCACGGGGATTCCTCCTGGAGCAGTGGTTGCGGCGGTCTTGGTCAGTGCACGTCGGACAGCCGGGCGCCGGCGCGCCAGCGTATGCGGTAGATGAGCAGCCCGCCGACCACACCGGCGACGAAACCGTAGACGTGCGCGGCGTATGCCGTCTGGGTGTCCTCCCCCGGGAACAGGCTGAGGCTGACGTAGAGAAGATACTGAAGCACGAAGTAGGTCCCGACCAGCACCCAGCCGGGCAGCCGCACCGGGATGACGCCGAAGACCAGGGTGATCACCCGGCTGCGGAACTGCACCACCAGGTAGGCCCCGAGCACCCCGGAGATCGCGCCGGAGGCGCCCACCATCGGGACCTCGATCGGCCCCTCGCTCAGCGCGAAGCCGTAGCAGGCGATGACGCCGGAGACCAGGTACATGCCGAGGTAGCGCAGCCGGCCGAGGCGGTCCTCCACGCACGGCCCGAACACGAACAGATAGACCATGTTGCCGAGCAGGTGGGCGACCCCGCCGTGCAGGAACATCGAGGTCAGGGTGGACAGCCACGGGACCTTGCCGAAGTCGGCCCCCGGGCACTCGGTGGCGCCGCGCAACTGGTCGCCGGTGAGCAGCTCGGCCGGGATCGCGGCCCAGTGCAGCAGGTAGAGCTCCTGGGCGCACGCCCGGGAGAAGACGTCGCCGTACCAGACCGCGATCTGCGACAGCGGCGACAGCAGATAGACGGCGACGTTGGCGGTGATCAGCAGGTAGGTGACGACGGGGACGCGGCGGACGGGGTAGTCGTCGCTGAGCGGGATGCCTGCCATCGGATGCGCGTTCCGTCCGTTGCCGGGAGCCAGTGTTTCTCGGTTCGGTTCCACCGTAGATCAGCCGGGCCGCGCGGCGCGCCGGGACGCCCGGGAGGTCCGGGAGGCCTCATCTCAGGGCGGGGGAGAAGTCGCCGGGCCGCTCCTGCAGTTTCCGGTACTTCTCCGCGCCGTTGGCCGGGCACGTCCAGGTTCCGTCCAGTTCGACCAGTCGGGTCCCCGGGACGTCGAGCCAGCGCAGCACGCACTCCATCTCCCCGGCGGTCGCGCGCGGCGTCGGCCCCGGACCGGGCTCGACGGTTTCGGCGGAGTCCACCAGGGCCCGCAGGTAGGCGTGCGGGTCGGAGGCGGGGGTCATGATCCCGGCCGCGGCGAGGCGGCCGTGGCGGACCACGCACATCTCCCAGTCGGCGCCCGCGCGGCGGGCGGCGACCAGGTGCGCGCAGCGCGAGAGGGCGGAGAGCCGCTGGGCGCGGCCCGCCGCGCGCACGAAGGCGGCCAGCCGGTCCCGGTGGAGCGCGGCCTCCTCGTAGCGGAGTTGGGCCGACAGGTCGAAGATGTGGTCGGTCAGGGCGCGCACGACAGAGGAGGCGTCGGTCGTCATCGCCTCGGCGGCCGCGCTCACGTGGGCGTCGTAGTCCGCAGGGGACTCGCGTCCCTCGCACGGGGCGCCGCAGCGGCCCATCTGGGCGAGCACGCAGGCGCTGACCGCCCGGCGGCCGGGGCCGAGGCGGTGGGTGCACTGGCGCAGCGGGAAGGTCTGGTGCAGCGCCTCGCGGGCCATCTCGGCCTCGCGCGAGGAGCGGAACGGGCCGAGATAGGGCGCGCCGTCGTCGCGCACCTCCCGCACGACCGACAGCCGGGGGTAGGCCTCGCGGGTGAGCTTGAGCCAGACCGCGCGCTCGGGGTTGCGGGAGCGGCGGTTGTAGGGCGGCTTGCGCTCGGCGATCAGCCGGAGTTCGCGGACCTCGGCCTCCAGGGCGCTCCCGCACACGATCGGGGTGACGCGCTCGGCCAGGGCGAGCATCTCGCGCACCCGGCCGCGGGTCTCGGAGGCGGTGAAGTAGGACCGGACGCGCTTGCGGAGGCTGCCGCTCTTGCCGACGTAGAGGGCGTCGCCCTTGGCGTCCTCGAAGACGTAGACGCCGGGCGCGTCGGGCAGGTCGTCGGCCAGGTGGCGCTTGCGGCGCTGGGCGGGGGTGGGGGCGTTGCGGAAGCCGCGCAGCTCCTCCAGGGTCTGCACTCCGAAGGAGCCGAGGCGCTCCAGCAGGCCGTTCAGGACGCCCACGGTGGCGCGCGCGTCGTCGAGCGCGCGGTGGGTGGGCCGGTCGGGCACGCCGAAGAAGCCGGCGAGGGTGCCCAGCTTGTGGTTGGGCACCTCCTCCTTGGTGACCAGCCGCCGGGCCAGCGGGACGGTGTCGACGACCGGGGGACCGGGCCAGGCGTGGCCGTGCTCGGCGCAGGCGGCCTTGAGGAAGCCGACGTCGAAGGGGGCGTTGTGGGCGACCAGCACGGTGTCGCCGCCCAGGCCGGCGAATTCCAGGAAGGAGGGCAGGACCGCCTCGATCGGGGGAGCGGGGGCGACCATGGCCTGGGTGATGCCGGTGAGCAGGGTGATGAACGGCGGGATCGGCGCGCCGGGGTTGACCAGCGTGGCGAACTCGCCCAGGACCTCGCCGCCGCGCACCTTCACGGCGCCGATTTCGGTGATGCCGGCGCCGTCCCCCTTCGCTCCGGTCGTCTCCAGGTCGACGATCACGAACGTGGTGAGCGACAGCGGCGTCCCCAGGTCGTCGAGGGTCCCCTGGACCGGGAGGTGCTGTTGTGCCACCTGGTCAGAGTACGGGCGGCCGGTGTCCGGAGGGAACCCGTCCCCGTGTCGGGCCGGTGGGCGCGGGGCGCCCGGTCCCGGGGGCCGGGCGGTGGGCGCCCGCAGGCCCTCTCCGTCCGGATCGCGGCCGGTGGGAGCGCACGGGTTCGCGGAGAACACCTTTGCTCCGACATGGAAAGATGGCGAGGACCGGGAAGAGCGCGCCGGGCCCCGTGCCCACTCCGGGCCGGCGCGCCGATCCGGGGATCGAGCACGCGGACGAGCGAGGGGACCATGGCAGTGAGCATTTCGGTGCCGACCGGCAAGCGGCGGTGGCGGTGCGCGCAGTGCGGCAACCTGACGCGCTTCGACGTCACCCGCACCGTGCGGTCGCGCGACTACCTCCACTTCGACCTGTCGGGCGCGAGCCGGGTCGAGGAGAGCGAGGTGCTCGGCGAGACCGTCGAGCAGGTGCGGTGCCGCTGGTGCGACGCCGTCGACTCCGTCGAGGTCGTCGACCGGCCCGCCGCCGAAGAGGGCGTGCCGGCGGAAGGCGACGTGGAGCGGGCATGACCGCGGACGACGGCGCCGGCGCGGCGGCCGGGGAGGAGGGCCCGACCCGGCCGCTCCCCGAGGCCGTGCGCGCCCGGATCATCGAGTACGGCTCCGACGTGCTCGGATCCATGCCGGTGGCCGATCTTCCGCAGGCGCTGCGCCGGGTCGCCAGGTTCGAGCCGCGCCGCCGGGCGAGGCTCGCCGGGCCGCAGATCGCGGCCCAGCTGGAGACCGACGCCTCGTTCCGCGGCCGGGTCGCCGAGCGGATGGAGAGGGTGTGGCCCGAGCTCGCCGAGGGCCTGCGCGGCGGCGTGGTGCCGCCGGCGGCCGATCCGGTGACCGTCGCCGCAGCGGCCTACCTGCTCAGACCCGAGGGGTGGGCCGGGATCGTCGAGCGGATCCATTCCGAGCTGGAGCACAGGGAGACGGTCAAGGAGGCCGACGAGGCCGCCGAGACCATCGCCCAGTTGCGCCGGCAGTTGGCCGAGGCGAAGGCCGAGCACCGCGGGGAGGTCACCAGGCTCCGCTCGGGACTGCGCGAGCAGCGCAGCTCAATCGCCGACCTGCGGCGCAGGGTGCACGCCGAGCGGCAGCGGGCCAAGGAGGCCGTGGAGCGGGCCGAGCAGGCGGCCGCGGAGGCGGCGGATCGCAGCAGCGCGGCGGCCGGCCAGGTCGGCGCCGTGGAAGCCGAGAACCGCCGGTTGCGCAATCGCCTCGCCGCCGCCGAGACGCAACTGGAGAACGCCCGCCGCGCCGCCAGGGCCGGACGCAGCGCTGACGAGGCCCGGCTGCGGGTGCTCATCGAGGTGCTGCTGGACGCCTCGCACGGGCTGCGGCGCGAACTCGCGCTGCCGACCTCCATCGAGAGCCCGGCCGATCTGGTGGCCGGCGAGACGCGCGATCGCGGGCTCGGCATGCCCGGGCGGGGACTTCCCGACGACGACCCCGGCCTCGTCGACCAGTTGCTGGTGCTGCCGCGCATCCACCTGCTCGTCGACGGCTACAACGTCACCAAGACCGGGTACGACACCCTGCCGCTGGCCGACCAGCGGAGCAGGCTGCTCACCGGACTGGAGGGCCTGGCCAGCAGGACCAAGGCCGAGATCACCTGCGTGTTCGACGGCGCCGACGTCGAAGCCCCGCCGGCGCTCTCGGCGACCCGCCGGGTGCGGCTGCTGTTCAGCGCGCCGGGGGAGACCGCCGACGAGCTGATCGTCCGCCTGGTCCGGGCCGAACCCTCGGGCCGCCCGCTGGCCGTGGTCACCTCCGACAAGGAGATCGTCTCCGCGGTCCGCCGGGAGGGGGCCCGGACGGTGGCGTCGGTCCTCCTGCTGCGCCGCCTGGAGACGGGTTAGCCCCTGACGTCCTTGCCGGGCTCCGATGTCGAGGGGCGACAAAAGCCGCAGAGCCGGAGGAATGGCCGGATGTGGCCATTGCTCCCGGTTTCGTCGGTGCTCTGCCAGGTGCTGCGGTTATGTCGCGTTGCGCATTGTGTCCCAAGTTACAACCCGGGTGCCGTGGTTGAGCCTGGTGGAGTGGTCCGCTAGGTTCTACCCGGAGCTTGATCGCTTTCCCGCCGAACGGACCGGCTCGCAACCGCAGGTGCCGACCGGTGGCGTGGAAGGTTTCCCATCACGTGCGGGACTGTGTGGTCTGCTGTTGCGCAAACCCCCTGCGCGGCGCGTCCGGAGCGGCGGTACCCGCGTCCGGCCCGCGTGCGCCGACCCACTCCCCACTTCGCAGCGGACTTTGATCGAAGGAGCGTGTACCGCCCATGACCGACAACGGTGGTCGGCGCACGGCCCGCCGGATCGCGACCGGCCTCGGAGTCGCGGCGGCCGGAAGCCTGATCCTGCCCGGATTCGCCCACGCCGACCCGGAGCCCACCCAGGAGGAGGCCGAGGCGAGGCTCGGCGAGCTCCAGGAAGAGGCCGACATTGCGGTCCAGGACTACAACCAGGCCAAGGAAGACTACGACGCGGCCAAGAAGAAGGTCGAGGAGCTCGAGAACCAGGTCGGCGACGAGGAGGAGCGCTACAACGAGCTGCGCGACCAGGTCGCCGAGTTCGCCAGCGCGGCCTACCAGGGCACCGACCTCGACTCGTCCATGACCGTCCTCTCGATCGACGACCCCGAGGACGTCTACGAGCAGGCCGCCGACATCGGCTACCTGTCCGAGAACCAGCGGGCCGAGCTCGAGGAGTTCGCCGGTTCGTCCGAGCGCCTCATCAAGCTCAAGCAGGAGGCCGAGGACGCGCTGGAGGACGCCGAGGAGCAGAAGGACGAGGCCGAGGAGCAGAAGGACGACGTCGAGGAGAGGATCGGCGAGCAGGAGGAGCTGCTCGCCCAGTTCCCCGACGCCGACCCCGCGGCCGGCGGCTCCGACGCCGGCGGCTCCTACACCGGCTCGGCCTCCGGCAACGCGCGCGCCGCGCTCGACTTCGCCTACGCCCAGATCGGCAAGCCCTACGTCTGGGGCGGCGCCGGCCCCGACGGCTACGACTGCTCCGGCCTGACGATGCGCGCGTGGGGGGCGGCCGGCGTCAACCTGCCGCGCACGACCTACGCCCAGGCCAACGCGGGCCAGCGGGTCAGCCGCGACGCCCTCCAACCCGGCGACCTGGTGTTCTTCAGCGGCCAGGGGCACATGGGCATCTACGCCGGCAACAACCAGATGGTGCACGCGCCGCGTACCGGCAAGAACGTCGAGGTCGTCTCGCTGGCCGGCTACTGGGACGGCCAGTACGAGTTCGCCGTGCGCCCCTGACCGTCGCCCGCACGGAGGGCGCGGCGGTCAGCCGCGCCTCCCCGGTGCGATACCCCATATGGAGTTCCGGGCCATCGCCGTCCGAGCCGCGGGTGGACACCGCGTCTCGGGCGGCGATCGCCGTTTCGCCCGCCCCTTTTGCGGCATTCGCGAGCCTCGCGGGGATCTCGGGGGAAGGTAACGAATACGTTGAGATCGGTGTCCGTGATGCACTAGGGTTCGACGCCGAGTGAGGTCGTCGTTCTCGCCATCACCAGGATGGCGGCGACCAGCTCCCGCCGAACTCCGCGACGCGACCCTCATCACCGGCGCGCGGAGACCGGGGAGCCACCCGCGCACGCCGCCCCCTCATCAGGCTGTGGCGCACGGTGGCCTCGTGTGCGAACCAGCACCCCCCGTCGTGCCGCGGCGGGGCGCCGACGCGCCCTCGTCCCGCACGGCCGCTCCGGTAGGCGGACCATGGGAGAAAGGTGCGCCACAACCGTGGATAAACGCCATGATCGTGGCTCGTATCGCCGTCATCTGGCCGCCGTGGGCTTCATCGCCGCGGGCGCCCTCGTCCTGTCGCCGGGCGTCGCCTACGCCGACCCCTCCGCCGACGAGGTGCAGGACGAGATCGAGAGCCTCGAACGCGAGTTCTCCGAGCTGAACGAGACCTACAACCAGGCCAAGCAGGACCACGACGCCGCGAAGAAGAAGCTCAAGGAGATCGAGGAGGACCTCGAGGAGGCCGAGGAGGACCTCGGTTCCCTGCGCGGCCAGGTCCGGATGCTGGCGACCGCCGCCTACAGCGGTACCGACTACACCTCGCCGGCCTACCTCCTCGGCTCCGCGGGCCCCGAGGACACGCTCCGCCAGGCGGCCGACCTCGGCTACCTCTCCAGCAACCAGGAGGAGAGCCTCGAGCAGTACTCCGAGCAGAAGGACAAGCTCGAAAGGCTCCAGGGGGAGGCCGAGCAGACCGAGCAGGAGGCCGCCGACAAGCTGGAGGAGGCCGAGCAGGCCCAGGAGGACGGCGAGGCCAGGATCGAGGAGCAGCAGGAGCTCCTCGACGAGCTGACCGCCGAGGAGCAGGCAGCCGCCACCTCAGGCGTCGGCTCCGCGGACGGCGACTCCTCGGGCGGCGGCTCCTACACCGGTCCGGCCTCCGGTAACGCGCGCGTCGCGCTCGACTTCGCCTACGCCCAGATCGGCAAGCCCTACGTCTGGGGCGGCACCGGCCCCGACGGCTACGACTGCTCCGGCCTGACCCAGGCCGCCTGGTCCCAGGCCGGCGTCAGCCTGCCGCGGACCTCCCAGCAGCAGTTCAACGCGGGCCAGCGCATCTCCTGGGACCAGATGCAGCCGGGCGACCTGCTGTTCTTCTACGACAGCGCCGCGCCGACGCACGTCGGCATGTACGCGGGCAACGGCAAGATGGTGCACGCCTCGACGTCGTCCAAGCCCATCGGCGAGGTCACGCTCAACGACTACTACCGCAGCAACTTCGTCGGCGGCGTCCGGCCGTAGCGGCTCCCGCCGGTCTTGGCGCCGCCGCACCCCGCCCGCCGCGGTCCGGTGCCGACGGGGCCAAGACCGGCGCCCCTAGAATCTGGGCCGTGTCCCGCACTCTGATCATCACCAACGACTTCCCGCCCCGACCCGGGGGCATCCAGGCGTTCGTGCACGCGCTCGCGCTGGGGCGCCCGGCCGACTCCGTGGTCGTCTACTGCTCGTCCCCGCCGCGGCGCCCCGGCGCGCGCTCGTGGCGCGACCCGGAGGCCTTCGACCTGGACCTGCCGTTCCCGGTCGTCCGGGAGCGGACGTCGGTGCTGCTGCCCACCCCGGCCGTTGCGCGGCGGGCCCGCGCGATCGCCCGGCTGGAGGAGTGCGACTCGGTGCTGTTCGGCGCCGCGGCGCCGCTGGGTCTGCTGGCCGGGGGCCTGCGCCGGGCCGGGGCCGAGCGCCTCGTGGCCCTCACGCACGGCCACGAGGCCGGCTGGGCGATGCTGCCGGGGGCGCGGTCGCTGCTGCGCCGGATCGGTGAGCAGACCGACACCGTCACCTACTTGGGGGACTACACCCGCGAGCGGCTGGCCCGAGCCCTGACGCCGCGGGCCGCCGCCCGGATGCGGCACCTGGCGCCGGGCGTGGACCCGGACCGCTTCCGGCCCGGAGCGGGAGGGGACCTGATCCGCGAACGGCACGGGCTGGGCGATCGCCCGGTCGTCGTGTGCGTCTCGCGGCTGGTGCCGCGCAAGGGCCAGGACACGCTGCTGCGCGCGTGGCCGCGGGTGCTGGCCGACGTGCCCGAGGCGGTGCTGCTGCTGGTCGGGGGCGGGCCGTACCGCTCCAGGCTGGAGGCCATGGCTCGGGAGCAAGGGGTGGGCGCGTCGGTGCGCTTCACCGGTTCGGTGCCCTGGGAGGAGCTCCCGGCGCACTACGACGCCGGCGACGTGTTCGCGATGCCGTGCCGCACCCGCAACGGCGGCCTGGACGTGGAGGGGCTGGGCATCGTCTACCTGGAGGCGTCGGCGACCGGCCTGCCGGTGGTCGCCGGCAACTCCGGCGGCGCCCCGGACGCGGTCCTGGAGGGCGAGACGGGCCACGTCGTGGACGGCGGCGTCCCCGGCCCGACGGCCCGGCGCGTCATCGGGCTGCTGCGCGAGCCCGCCGCAGCCCGGGAGATGGGCGAACGCGGCCGCGCGTGGGTGCGGCGCCGGTGGAGCCGGGAGCAGATGTCGCGCCGTCTGGACGACCTGCTGACCGGCCGGTAGCCACCGGCCGGCCGTCCCCCCGGCCGCCACCGGCCGGGGGGAGTGGGGGGGGGCTCAGGCGCTGTAGATGGCCTCGATCTCGTCACCGAACTGCTTGACCACGATGTGCCGCTTGACCTTCAGCGACGCCGTGAGCTGGCCGCCCTCCTCGGTGAAGTCGACGGGCAGGATCGTGAACTTGCGCACGGACTCGGCCCGCGAGACCGACTTGTTGGCGTCGTCCACGGCCCCTTGGATCGCGGCCACGAGGTCCGGGTCGTCCTTCAGGTCGGCGACCTCGCCGGTCTTGCCGTTCTGCTTCTTCCAGAACTCCAGGGCCTCGGCGTCAACGGTGATGAGCGCCGAGATGAAGTTGCGGTTGTCGCCGACCACCATGCACTGGCTGACCAGCGCGTGGCCGCGGATGCGGTCCTCGATGACGGCCGGTGCCACGTTCTTGCCGCCGGCGGTCACGATGATCTCCTTCTTGCGGCCGGTGATGCTGAGGTAGCCGTCCTCGTCGAGCGCGCCGAGGTCGCCGGTGCGGTACCAGCCCTCGGAGTCGAACGCCTCCTCGGTGGCCTTGGGGTTGTCCCAGTAGCCCCGCATCACGTGGTCGCCCTTGATCAGGATCTCGCCGTCCTCGTCGATCCTGGTGCTGACGCCGGGGAAGGCGCGGCCGACGGTGCCGATCTTGTTCAGCTCGGGGCTGTTGACGGCGGTCGGCGCGGAGGTCTCGGTGAGGCCGTAGCCCTCGATGATGGTCAGGCCGACGCCGCGGAAGAAGTGGCCGAGCCGCTCGCCCAGGGCCGAGCCGCCGGAGACCGAGTACTCGGCCCTACCGCCCACGGCGGCCAGGATCTTGCCGTAGACGAGCTTGCTGAACACCGCGTGCTTGATGCGCAGGCCCAGGCCGGCGCCGCCGGTGTCCAGCGCGCGGCTGTAGGCGATCGCCGTGTCGGCCGCGGCGTGGAAGATCTTGCCCCTGCCCTCGGAGACGGCCTTCTGCTCGGCCTTGTTGAAGACCTTCTCGAACACGCGCGGCACGGCCAGCAGGAAGGTCGGCCGGTACACGCCGAGCGTGTCGATGAGCTCGGGACCGGTGGTGGGGAAGTGGCCCATCACGGTCTTGGACTCGATGCAGCCGACCTGGATGATGCGGGCGAAGGAGTGCGCCAGCGGCAGGAACAGCAGCGTGGAGCGGCCCTCGACGGTGAACACCTTCTCCAGCGGGCCCCGGATGATGTTGAGGATCGTGAACAGCAGGTTGCGGTGGGAGAGCTCGCAGCCCTTGGGGCGGCCGGTGGTCCCGGAGGTGTAGATGAGGGTGGCCAGGTCGTCCACCGTGCCGGTGGTGCGGCGCTCCTCCAGGGTCTCCTCGGTGACCTCCGAGCCGGACTCCTTGAACTCCTTGAGCCCGGAGCCCTCGATCTCCCAGATGTTCTTGAGTTCGGGCAGCTCGGCGCCGACCGCCCGGACGCGGTCCGCGTGCTCGGCGCTCTCGACGAAGACGGCCTTGCTGCCGGAGTTGCCGAGGATCCACTCGACCTGCTCCTCGGAGGAGGTCTCGTAGATGGGGACGGTCACGCCCCCGACCGTCCAGATCGCGTAGTCGATGGCGGTCCACTCGTAGCGGGTCCGCGACATCAGCCCCACGCGGTCGCCGTGCTCGACGCCGGCGGCGATGAGCCCCTTGGCGATGGCGGCGACGTCGTCGCGGAACTCCTTGCAGGTGACGTCGCGCCACTGGCCCGACTCCTGCCGCCGCAGCATGGTGGCGCTGGGCTCCTCGGCGGCGCGCGCGAAGACGGTGTCGCTCAGGCGCGCGTCGGGAGAGATCTCGACCTTCACGGGACGGCTGTACTCGCGCACGGGCTCAACTCCTGCGATACGGGGTTCTACGAGGGGACGTGAGGACGGTAACAAGTTTTGCTACCGGTCGGTAGAACAGGTTCTAATTCGGTATGTGATGGTGACCCGGGCTTGATGGAAACCGGGTTACAGCCACCCAGGTGGGGCGGCGTGCTCCCGTCCGCCGGCGCCCCGCTCCTGCGCGGCGGCGGACGCCCAGTATGCCGGTTTCGCGGCGCCGGTCCCAATCAGGGGGCCGTCCGGCGGGGCGCCCGGCCCTGAAACCGCCTCCGGGATGTCCCTGGTTTCCCCGCCGCGGCGCGGCCGCGACCGCGGCCGTCCGGCTAACGTGGCAGGAGACCGACGAACAGGCAGGTGACCATGGCACAGCCCAATCGCGACCCCGCGGGTTCCTCCGACATCATCGACGACGCCCTCCGGCTGGTCGACGCGCTGCAGCGCAAGCTGATCATCGCCGGCGTGCGGCGCGGGGTCTCCGGCGCGACCTCCCAGCCGCAGCGCAAGGGTGACGTGTGGGAGGAGGCCGTCAAGGAGGCTCCCGGGCGCGAGGAGCCGGCCCTCGACCAGATGATCGGCATCGTGCGCACGGCCGGACCCCAGGTGGCCGAGCACATCGGCAGGGCGGGATCGGTGCTGTTCGGCGCGCTGGGCGAGGCGTGGGGCGTCGTCGAACGCTCCCGCAGGCAGGCCGAGCAGCAGCGGCGCGACGGCGGCTCCGACGGCCCGCCGCCCGCCATCCCCCGGGCCGACTGACCCCCTCGGCGGGCGGCGCTGGTTTAATCCAATGGTTTACTCCATTCGATGCCCCCAGCACAGCCCGGTGCGGTCCTGAGAGGCCGCACCGGAGCCCGAGGTGAAAAGGAGCCGTCCATGCGGTTGACCATCGGCGTGGACATCGGCGGCACCAAGGTCGCCGCAGGCGTCGTCGACACTGATGGCCGGATCCTGGAGAAGGTCAAGCACTCCACCCCCGCCAAGAACAGCGACGCCATCGCCGACGTGGTCGGCGACGCCATCGAGGAACTGCTCGCCCACCACCCGCAGGGCGCCGTCGACGGCGTCGGCGTGGGCACCGCCGGCTTCGTCCACCAGGACCGCGCCACCGTCGTGTTCGCCCCCAACCTGGCCCTGCGCGACGAGCCGCTCAAGGAGCGCATCCAGCGGCGGATCGACCTGCCGGTGGTGATCGAGAACGACGCCAACGCCGCGGCCTGGGGCGAGGCCCGGTTCGGCGCCGGCCGGGGCGCCGAACACGTCACCTGCGTGACGCTGGGCACCGGCATCGGCGGCGGCGTGATCGTCGACGGCGCGCTCCTGCGCGGCCGGTACGGCGTCGCGGCCGAGGTCGGGCACTACCGGCTCGTCCCCGACGGGCGCCGGTGCGGCTGCGGCAACCGGGGCTGCTGGGAGCAGTACGCCAGCGGCCGGGCGCTGGTGGCCGAGGCCCAGGACCTCGCCAAGACCGAGCCGAAGCGGGCCGAGCGCCTGCTCAAACTGGCCGAGGGCGATCCCGAGCGGATCCAGGGCCAGGAGATCACCCAGGCGGCGGTCGAGGGCGACGCCGCCGCGCTGGAGTGCTTCCGCATCGTGGGCGGCTGGGTCGGCCAGGGCCTGGCCGACCTCGCCGCGATCCTGGACCCCGAGCGCTTCGTCATCGGCGGCGGCGTCTCCGAGGCCGGGGAGATCCTCCTCGGGCCCGTCCGCGAGTCCTTCGCCCGGTACGTCACCGGCCGGACCGTGCGCGCATTCGCCGACATCCGCGCCGCGGAGCTCGGCTCCCAGGCCGGGATCGTCGGCGCGGCCGATCTGGCGCGGGTCTAGCCGCAATGCCGTTCGGTCGGGCACTGCGCAATATGTGCCGAGGCGGCTTGGGGCCAGGGCTCCCTCGGCCGGAGTCTGCGAAACAAGGCTGTCGTCGGCCTTGGCGGCTCTGCCCGCCCACAGGGAGACCTGTGGGACACCGGTTGGCATCTGCTTCCGGGCCTTGACTTCACGGCATTGGGTCCGACCGACCGCCCGCTCGCGGGCGGGCGGGCCGGGCGTCGCGGGCGGGTACCACCACGGCGTGGGAACCATCCGGGTGCTCGGCTACAACGTCCGCTCGCTGCGCGACGACCGGCGGGCGGTCGCCCGAGTCATCGCCGCGTGCTCCGCCGACGTGGTGTGCGTGCAGGAGGCGCCGCGCCTCCTGCTGTGGCGGACCGGGCGGCGCGCCCTGGCTCGCGACTGCCGCCTGAAGGCCGCGGTGAGTCGCCGGACGGGCGGGCTGGCGATCCTGGTCCGCCCGGACGCCGAGGTCGTGCACACCGAGCACCACGTGCTGCGGCGCTACCCGGGGCTGCACGTCCGCGCGGTGACGATGGCCGTCGTCGAGCTGTCCGGGCACCGGATCGCCGTGGCGAGCACCCACCTGGACCTGGCCCCGGGGCCGCGGCTGCAGCACGCGGCGGAGGTCCTGGGCCGGCTGAACGCGATGGCGGCGGCGCACGGCGCCCCGCCGCTGCTGGCCGGCGACGTCAACGAGGAGCCCGGCGGCCCGGCGTGGCGCCTGCTGACCGCGGACCTGCGCGACGCGGCGGCCGAGGCCCCGTGGGGCGAGCCGATGACGTTCACCGCGCGCCGCCCGCGCAGGCGCATCGACGCGGTCTTCACCGGAGCGGGGCTCACACCGCTGCGCGCGGGCGTCCCCACGGCACTGGTCACCGACGGCGACGCGGTCGCGGCCAGCGACCACCGCCCCGTCCTCGCCGAGATCGGCTTCGAGTCCTAGAGCACCGCGCCGTCGTCGGGTCCGCTGTCGCGCGGGGGGCGGTCGCCCATGCGGATCACCAGGACCACGAAGCCCGCGACGAAACCGGCCACCGCGCAGAACGCCAGCCAGTCGGGCACCGGCAGGCCCAGCAGGGTGGACACGAGCAGGAGGACGGGGCCGCCGAAGAGGCCGCCCCAGGCCAGCCTGCTGGTCAGGTCGCCGCGGGGCAGCGGCGGGGGCGGCGGCGGAATGTAGTGGTCGCCGTCGTCGAGCTCGGCGCGGCGCTCCGCACCGGCCGGGTGCCCCTCCCGGTCCTCCGCAACGGAACCCGGCGGGTCGAGTTCGTCGGTGGCGTCGAGGTCTTCCAGGTCAAGGCGGTCGTCGAGCCTCCCGGCCGAGACGTTCTCGGCGTCGGGCCACGCGCTGTCGCGGTCGCCGGACTCGTAGAAGCGCGCCACCAGGTCGGCCCAGACCTCGTCGTCGCCGGAACCGCCCGCGGGAGCGGTCTCGCGCGCCGCGGGATCGGTCGGCGCCATCGGTTCGGTGTTCTCGGCGGCCCCGGCCGGCTCCTGGCCGCCGACCTCGATGGTGTGCTCCTCCAGCCCGGGCAGCTCCGACCGGAGGATCTCCTCGGCGGAGCGCCGCTCGTTGGCGTCGACGTAGAGGTGGTCGGCGGGAGGGTCCTCCATGGGCGCGTCGCGCAGCGCCGGCACGTCCTCGCCCAGCGGGACCGCGTAGGCGGCGATGCCGGCCCGGCGCAGGGCGTCGAGCATGGTGTCGGCCAGGGCCGGGGGCAGCAGGATCAGCGGGACATAGGCGTCCGCGAGCAGGCCGTTGCCACGGCGATGCGTCATGCGTCCAATCCTTCCCCGCTCCTGCTGTGGTCGCGTACGAAGGCGAGGCTGCCGCCGAAGACGGTGGCCGCGTCGTTGTCCAGGGTGGCGACGTGGAAGCTGTTGTCGAGCGATCGGGTGGTCACGGTGGAGTTGACCGCCCCACTCGTGAGGATACGCAGACTCTCCGGGCCGATGACGTGATCCTCGGGACTTCGGTAGGCGAGGATCGGCGCGGTGATCAACGGAAGGTCGCGCCGGGTCGCGGTCCACAGCTTCGGGAGTGTCGCGGCGGCGGCCGTGGGGACCCGCGCGTAGCCCACTTCGCGGGCTCCGGCCTTCTTGATGTCGTTGACCAGTCCCTTGGTCGAGGGAAGCAGCCACTTCAGCAGCCGCGCGGCGTGCAGCAGCCTGTTCTCCACGGCGAGGGAGGGGTTGACCAGTACCACGCCCGACACGGCGTCGGGGTGCACCTCGGCCAGCCGCAGCGCCAGGCAGCCGCCCAGGGACATCCCCATGGCGAACACCTCGTCGCAGGACTCGCGCAGCCCCAGCAGAGACTCCTCCACGGCGGCGAACCACTGGTCGGAGGTGGTGGCCCGCATCTCCTGCCAGGTGGTTCCGTGGCCGGGCAGCAGGGGCAGGTCCACGCTGAGCCCCGCGGCGGCCAGGTGGTCGGCCCACGGGCGCATCGACTGCGGACTGCCGGTGAATCCGTGGCACAGCACCACGCCGACGCAGCCGCCGTCGTGCCGGAACGGTTCGGCGCCTGGCAGTAACGACATGGATGCCTCCCTCAGGTCTGGGCGCGCCGTCCGGCCGCGGCGGTACCGCACCGGGTCCTATGAAACTAGCCGAGGGCCCGGGCGCCCGAAACCCCCGGCCCCGGTGCGGCGCGCGGCGGCCGACCGGCCCCCTACCGCCGGGTAGCCCGGGCCGACATTGGTGATAGCGCGCGAGCGATGCGAAGATGTCGAGGATTGTCTGTGGCAGCGGGAAGGCGAACGTGGCGAAGCAGGACGAACGCTCCCCGCACGTGCGGGGGTGACTCTGGGTGTTTTACTGGGTGGTCAAGGCGATTCTCGGCCCGGTGCTGGCGGTGCTGTGGCAGCCGCGCGCCGAAGGCGTCGAGAACGTCCCCAGGCAGGGGCCTGCGATCATGGTGAGCAACCACCTGTCCTTCTCCGACCACTTCTTCGGTCCGCTCCCGTTGCCGCGCAAGATCACCTTCCTGGCCAAGGCCGAGTACTTCACAGGTAAAGGCGTGAAGGGGCTGGCCAGCCGGCTGTTCTTCACGGGGGTCGGGCAGATCCCGATCGACCGCTCCGGCGGCAAGGCCAGTGAGGCGGCGCTGCGCACCGGGCTGAAGGTGCTCAAGCAGGGCAAGCTGCTGGGCATCTACCCCGAGGGCACCCGTTCCCCCGACGGCAAGCTCTATCGCGGCCGCACCGGCGTGGCGCGGCTCGCGCTGGAGGCCGAGGCCCCGGTCGTCCCGATGGCGATGATCAACGTCGACAAGATCATGCCGCCCGGGCGCACCGTCCCCAAGCTCGGCATCCGGCCCAAGGTCAAGTTCGGGCGGCCGCTGGACTTCTCCCGCTACCAGGGCATGGAGAAGGACCCGCGCGTGCTGCGCGCCATCACCGACGAGATCATGTACGCCCTGATGGAGCTGTCGGGCCAGGAGTACGTGGACCGCTACGCCCAGTCGGTGAAGGCCGAACTGGAGGCGGCGGCCAAGGAGGAGCGCAAGGAGCAGCACGCCGACCGCAAGGACCAGCGCCGCGCCGGGCGCGAGGCCAAGAAGGCCGAGCGCGCCAAGCGCAAGGCGGAGAAGAAGGCGCTGAAGGCCGGGAACCCGGAGCCCGACGAGGGCTGAGGCCGCCGCGGCCGCCGATGGGAGGACGCCCCTCATGGCACTGCCCGAAGAGGCCGAGGACGTCGCCGCCTCCTGCCCGGCGGCGGTCGACGCGCGGACCCTCGGGGCGGGGCCGCACGGATTTCCCGCTGCGCCTCCTTCGGCGGCGATCTTGCTCCCGCGGTCGTGTCCGGAGCCCGACATGACCACCGGGCTCGATCTCGTTGATCTTGGCCTTGTGGGGCCTGAAACCGCCCGGACAAGCCCGATAAGGTCAAGATCGGCGCAGAAGGGGAACGGACGCCCTCCCCGCCTGTCCGGCCCGCCTTCGGCAGGGCGGGGTATGGGCTGATGGGGTTCGAGGTCCCCCTGTGGCGCGGAATCGCGGTGTTTCGGATCGCCTCCCTGGTCTATGCGGCCGCGCTGGTGCTGCAGCACTTCCGGCGGCTGGACCACCCCGCCCTGGCCTGGACCGTCATCGGTGCCATGGCGGTCTGGACGGTGTTCGCCACCTACGCCTACGCCGAGCCCTCCCGACGCGGTTCGGCGCTGGTGGCCGCCGATCTCGGCGTGGCCTTCGCGTGCATGCTGAGCACCGGGCCGGTCGCGGGGGAGGACTACCTCGGGGCGGCCCCTCCGCTCACCGCGACCTGGTTCGCCGCGGCACCGCTGTCGGCGGCGGTCATGGGCGGACGCCGGTGGGCGGTCGGCGCCGCGCTCGGCTACGGCGCCTGCGACACCGCCCTGCGCGGCGGTCTGGGCCCCGATGTCGTCAGCGGCGTGGTACTGCTTCTGCTCGCCGGCTACGCGGTCGGCTACATGGCGCACATCGCCACCGAGGCCGAGCAGCGCTTCGCCAGGGCCGTCGAGCTGGAGGCGCGCACCCGCGAACGCGAGCGGCTGGCCCGCTCCATCCACGACTCGGTGCTGCAGGTGCTGGCCATGGTGCAGCGGCGCGGCAGCGAGGTCGGTGGGGAGGCCGCCGAACTCGGCCGGCTGGCCGGTGAGCAGGAGGCGGCGCTGCGCAGCCTGATCGGCGCGGAGCACCGCCCCGCCACGCCGGCCGGCCGGACCACCGACCTGTGCGGCACGCTCGGCGTGCACGCCTCGGCCACCGTCACCGTGTCCACGCCGGCCACCGAGGTGGCGCTGCCCGCCCACGTGGCGGGGGAGATCGACGCCGCCGTACGCGCGGCGCTGGCCAACGTCGAGCGGCACTGCCCCGAGGGGACCAAGGTGTGGCTGCTGGTCGAGGACGAGGGCGACGCCGTGGTCGTCACGGTGCGCGACGACGGCCCCGGCGTTCCCGAGTGCCGGATCGCCGATGCCGAGGCCGACGGGCGCCTCGGTATCGCGCAGTCGGTCAAGGGCCGCATCGGCGACCTGGGCGGTGAGGTCGCCGTCGCCACCGCCCCGGGCGAGGGTTTCGAGATCGAGATGCGGGTGCCGCGGCCGCCCACTCCGAGCTGACCGGGTCCGGGCCACTCGCTAGAGTCGGCTGGGTGGAGAGCGCGCAGAACAACGGAATCCGGGTCATGGTGGTGGACGACCACCCGATGTGGCGCGACGCGGTCGCCCGCGACCTCGCCGAGGCGGGGTTCGAGGTGGTGGCGACGGCCGGCGAGGGCGGAAAGGCCGTGCGCGTCGCACCGGCCGCGCGTCCCGGTGTGGCAGTGGTGGACCTGCAGCTCCCGGACATGTCGGGGGTCGCGGTCACCCGGAAGCTGCTGGCGCTGGATGCGCCCCCGCGCATCCTCATCCTGTCGGCCAGCGGGGAGCACCAGGACGTGCTCGACGCCGTCAAGGCCGGCGCGACCGGCTACCTGGTGAAGTCGGCGGGGCGGGAGGAGCTCATCGACGCCGTGCGCCGGGTGCACGCCGGCGACGCCGTGTTCACCCCCGGGCTGGCCGGGCTGGTGCTGGGGGAGTACCGGCGGCTGGCCGCGGCCCCGGAACCGGCCGACGACGGCGAGGCCCCGCGGCTGACCGAGCGCGAGACCGAGGTGCTGCGCCTGGTCGCCAAGGGCCTCACCTACAAGCGGATCGCCACCCGGCTCACCCTGTCCCACCGCACGGTGCAGAACCACGTGCAGAACACCCTGAACAAGCTCCAGTTGCACAACCGGGTCGAACTGGTGCGCTACGCCATCGACAAGGGGTTGGACGGCGATGAGTGAATAGGGTTCAGTCGTCGTCGGGTGGGTTGACCGGGTTCAGTGGGGTCGGTAGGCGTTGCGGCGGTGTCTGACGACCTCGACGGTCACCATGCGCTTGTCGTCGTCGGGTGGGTTGACCGGGTTCAGTGGGGTCGGTAGGCGTTGCGGCGGTGTCTGACGACCTCGACGGTCACCATGCGCTTGTCGTCGTCGATCGTATAGAGGACGCGGTACGTCGCCCGGCGTGCCGAGTACATTCCGTCGAACGGCTCATGTACGGGCTTGCCCACTCGCCGAGGGTTCTCCCGCAGCGGCCCCAAGACGAGTTCGAGCACGGCGGCGGCGACGTTCTCCGGCAGCTCCTCGGACAGGGCCCGCTTCGCCGACTTCGTCCATCGCAGGTCATAGGGATCGCTCACGCGGTGCGCCGCTTCCGGGTCATCTCCGCGAGAACCTCATCCGTCGTGTAGACGTCACCGCGTTCCACATCTTCACGGGCCTCGCGGATGGCCGCCACCGTCTCCGAATCGGAGAGGATCTCGATGGTCTCCCGCAGGCTCTCCCACTCGTCAATGGAGATGACGACGGCGGCGGCCTTTCCGTTGCGCGTGACCGTGACCTGGTCGTGCTGCTTTTCGATCTGAGTGACCAATTCGGACAGTCTGGCCTTCACATCGGCCAGCGGCAGAGTTTCCATGGTCCGAATTCTAGTCACCAGATCGGGTCGTGTCAGTCGATTCCCTAACCCAGACCCGCCCAGCCCTTGGAGCGTTCGACGGCCTCGCGCCAGCGGCGGTAGGCGCCCTCGTCGCGCTCGCCCGGCTCGAACCGGTGCTCCAGCTTCCAGGTGTCCATCAGCTCTTCGGTGGAGGACCACACGCCGGTGCCCAGCCCGGCCAGGAACGCCGCGCCCAGGGCGGTGGTCTCCTGCACCTGGGGCCGGGCCACGCTCACGCCGAGCTGGTCGGCCTGGAGCTGGCACAGCAGGTTGTTGGCCGATGCGCCCCCGTCGACCCGCAGCTCGGGCAGCTCGGTGCCCGACGCCTCGCCCATCGCCGCCACGACGTCGCGCACCTCGAAGGCGATCGCGTCCAGCGTGGCGCGCACCAGGTGCGCCCGGCCGGTGCCCCGCGTGATGCCGAAGATCGCGCCGCGCGCCTGCGGGTCCCAGTCCGGTGCGCCCAGGCCGGTCAGCGCCGGTACGAACACCACGCCGCCGGAGTCGGTGACGCTTCTGGCCAGCCCCTCCGACTGCGGCGCCTTGTCGATGAGGCCCAGGCCGTCGCGCAGCCACTGCACGGCGGCGCCGGTCACGAAGATCGACCCCTCCAGCGCGTAGTCCAGGTGGCCGTCGGGGTGCTGCCACAGCACGGTGCTGAGCAGGCCGTGCTCGGCGGCGACGGCCTCGGTCCCGGTGTTGACCAGCACGAAGGAGCCGGTCCCGTAGGTGCACTTGGACGAGCCGGGGACGTAGCAGTTCTGGCCGAACATGGCCGCCTGCTGGTCGCCGGCGATACCGGCGATGGGGATGCGCAGGCCGAGGAAATCCTCCGGCGAGGTCTCGCCCACGGTGCCGTAGGAGGGCACGACCTCGGGCAGCGCCTCCATCGGCACGCCGAACAGCTCGCACAGCTCCGGTGACCAGGCGCCGGACACGATGTCGTAGAGCAGCGTGCGCGAGGCGTTGGAGGCGTCGGTCACGTGCCGCCCGCCGCCGGTCAGCCGCGCGATGACGTAGGAGTCCACCGTGCCCACGGCGACGTCGCCCGACTCCACGCCGCTCCACGCGCGCGGGTCGTTGCGCGCCATCCAGGTCAGCTTGGTGCCGGTGAAGTAGGGGTCCAGGCGCAGCCCGGTCAGTTCGGTGACCCGCTCCTCGTGCCCGGCCTCGCGCAGCTCCGTGCAGATGCCGGCGGTGCGCCGGTCCTGCCAGACGATCGCCCGGCGCGGCGCGGTCCCGCGTCTGCGCTCCCACAGCACCGCCGTCTCGCGCTGGTTGGTGATGCCCAGGCAGGTGGGCGTGCGCCCCGAGGCGTCGATCGCCTCCTGGCAGGCGGCGAGCGTGGCCTGCCAGATCTCCTCCGGGACGTGCTCGACCCAGCCGGAGTCCGGATAGTGCTGGGCGAACTCCTGGTAACCGCGGGAGAGGACGGCTCCGTCCTCGCCGACCATCAGCGCGGTGACGCCGGTCGTGCCTGCATCGATGGTGAGCACCGACATGGGGTTGGCCTCCAGTAGCTCGGACGACTATGGTCTAGACCATGTGAGGGTTGCGGCACGAAAGCGTTGTCCCGCATCGGATCGTCATCCGTGGGACCTACCCGGACGCGTGGGTTTCTCAACTCCGTCCGGATCCGTTTCCGTGACGCTCGTCACATCATCGCCGTCAGGCTGACGGCGAGGTGCCGCGAGGTCAAGAGTTCATGGGCGGGCGCTCGAGCGGCACCGTCCGCGGTTTTCGGAATTTCGAACAAATCGAGGAGTACACGCAATGCGAGTCGGGGTGCTGACCGGTGGCGGCGACTGCCCTGGACTGAACGCGGTCATCCGCGCGGTGGTCCGCAAGGGCATGAAGGACTACGGCTACGAGTTCGTCGGCTTCCGGGACGGTTGGCGGGGTCCGCTCGAGGGCGACACCATGCCGCTGGACCGCGCGGCCGTGAGCGGGATCCTGCCGCGCGGCGGCACCATTCTCGGGTCCTCGCGCACCAATCTGATGAAGATCGAGGGCGGTATCGACCGCGTCAAGGACAACCTCGCCGGCCTGGGCATCGACGCCCTGGTGGCGATCGGCGGCGAGGACACCCTGGGTGTCGCGCGACAGCTCTACGACGCCGACGTCAAGGTCATCGGCGTTCCCAAGACGATCGACAACGACCTCAACGCCACCGACTACACGTTCGGCTTCGACACCGCGGTGAACATCGCCACCGAGGCGATCGACCGGCTGCACACCACGGCCGAGTCCCACCACCGCGCCCTGATCGTCGAGGTCATGGGCCGCCACGCGGGCTGGATCGCGCTGCACTCCGGCATGGCCGCCGGCGCCAACGTCATCCTGATCCCGGAGCGCCCGTTCGACATGGACGAGGTCGTCGCGCACGTCGAGAGCCGCTTCAAGACGAACTACGCGCCGATCCTCGTGGTCGCCGAGGGGGCCCACCCCAAGGAGGGCCAGATGGAGCTCGCCACCGGCGAGAAGGACTCCTTCGGACACGTCCGCCTCGGCGGCATCGGCCAGCGCCTGGCCGAGGAGATCGAGACGCGCACCGGCAAGGAGGCCCGCTCGGTCGTCCTCGGCCACGTGCAGCGCGGCGGCACCCCGTCGGCGTTCGACCGCGTCCTGGCCACCCGCCTGGGCGTCAACGCCATCGACGCGGTGCACGGCGGCGACTACGGCAAGATGGTCGCGCTGCAGGGCACCGACATCGTCCGGGTGGACCTGTCCGCGGCCACCGACAAGCTCAAGACCGTCCCGGTCGAGCGCTACCAGGAGGCCGAGGTCTTCTTCGGCTAGAGCCGCCCCGTCGGCCCCTCGGGGCCGCGGTGCGCAGTCCGGACCGCCGAAGAGGGGGACCCGCCGCCGCGGGTCCCCCTCTTCACCGTTGACCGGCCCTTCCTCCCCGCGGCTCCTCCACCGGTTCCGGCCGTCCCAACCGGTGGCCCGCGTGTTCGATACTGGAAGGACCGCAAGAAGCGGCCCCCGCGTGCGAGGCCGCCCCGCAAACCACCCCGACCCCTGGAGGTGCCGTCATGTCCGCGTCGCTTGACACCGCGGCCGTCGAAGCGCGAGAGGCGGTCGGCGGCGTGGCCCGGTCCGACGGGCTGGGTGAACTGTGCGTCCTCATGAAGCTCGGCGAGATCGTCCTCAAGGGCAGCAACCGCCAGCTCTTCGAGCGCCGGCTGCACAACAACATCCGCGCCGCGGCCCGAGGGCTCGGCGAGATCAAGCTCTCCCAGCGCAAGGGCGTCATCGTCATCCGCATGCCCGGAGCCTCCGACCTGGAGGTGGCCGAGCTCGGCGAGCGCATGGGCAACGTCATGGGGGTCGTCTGGGTGCACCTGGTGCGCCGGGTGCCCAAGGACATCGACGCCGTTACCGACGTCGCCGTGCGCTCCATGGCCGAGCGCACCGGCACCTTCGCGGTGCGGGCCCGCCGCCGCGACAAGCGGTTTCCGATGAGCTCCTCCGAGATCGCGGTCCACATCGGCTCGGCGATCCGCGGCGCCCACAACCTCCCGGTCAAGCTCAAGAAGCCCGACAACACGGTGTTCGTCGAGGTCGACAAGGACGAGGTGTTCGTCTTCACCGACGGCATGCCGGGCCAGGGCGGCCTGCCCGTCGGCATGAGCGGCCGCGCGCTGGTGCTGATGTCGGGCGGCATCGACTCGCCCGTGGCCGCGTACCGCATGATGCGCCGCGGCCTCAAGGTCGACTTCCTGCACTTCTCCGGCATGCCGTTCACCGGCCCCGAGTCCATCTACAAGGCCTACAGCCTGGTCCGCCAGCTCGACCGGTTCCAGAGCGGGTCGCGGCTGTTCGTGGTGCCCTTCGGCAAGGCCCAGCAGCAGATCAAGAACTCCGGCGTGGAGCGGCTGCAGATCGTCGCCCAGCGCCGCCTCATGCTCAAGACCGCCGAGACCCTGGCCGAGCGGCTCGGTGGTGCGGCGCTGATCACCGGCGACGCGCTCGGCCAGGTCGCCAGCCAGACCCTGACCAACATCACCGCGCTCGACGACGCCGTCGACCTGCCGATCCTGCGCCCGCTGGTCGGCATGGACAAGAGCGAGATCATGACGGAGGCGCGCAGGATCGGCACGCTCACCATCTCCGAGCTGCCCGACGAGGACTGCTGCACCCTGCTGACCCCCCGCCAGGTGGAGACGGCCGCCAAGATCCCGGACCTGCGCCAGATCGAGAGGCGCCTGGACGCCGAGGAGCTCGCCGAGCACCTGGCCGGCACCGCTCAGGTGCACAAGCCGAGCTACCTGGGCGGCGACTCCGGAGCCGCCTGACCGCGCCGCGCCCGCCCCGGTCGCACGTTCGGGACGGGCGCACGAGCGGCTAGACGCCCGCGGCGATCGGCGCGGGGGCCGGCGCGGGAGCCGGGGTCGGAGTGCGGCCGAGCATGCCGGGCAGCGTCGCGACCACGTCGGCGAGCTCGGCGAGGTCGTCGCCCACCAGGGCCTGCGGGCCGTCGCACAGCGCGGTCTCCGGCGTGGGGTGCACGTCGACGATGATGCCGTCGGCGCCCACCGCGATCGCCGCCCGCGACAGCGGGAGCACCAGGTCGCGCTTGCCGCCTGAGTGCGACGGGTCCACGATCACCGGCAGGTGCGACAGCTTCTGGGCCACCGGCACCGCGCTGATGTCGAGGGTGTTGCGCGTGGCCTTCTCGAAGGTGCGGATGCCGCGTTCGCACAGCACGATGTCGAGGTTGCCGCGCTGGGCGATGTACTCGGCGGCCATCAGCCACTCCTCGATGGTGGCGTTCATGCCGCGCTTGAGCATGACCGGCCGCCCGGCCTCGCCCGCGGCCTGCAGCAGCGCGAAGTTCTGCATGTTGCGGGTGCCGATCTGCAGCATGTCGGCGTAGGAGGCCACCAGCTCGACGTCGGCGGCGTCGACCACCTCGGTGACGATCGGCAGGCCCGTTTCGCCGCGCACGTCGGCCAGGATCTTCAGGCCCGCCTCGCCCAGGCCCTGGAAGGCGTAGGGGGAGGTGCGCGGCTTGTAGGCGCCGCCGCGCAGCAGCGACGCACCGGCCGCACGGGCCATCAGCGCCGCTTCGAGCGTCTGCTCCGGGGTCTCCACGGCGCAGGGGCCGGCGATCAGCGTCATGTTCTCGCCGCCGATCGGCACCCCGGCGACGCTGACCACCGTGCGGCTCACGTGGTTCTCCCTGCTGACCAGTTTGTAGGGCGCTGAGATGCGCAGCACGTCACTCACTCCCGGCATCGCGCTGAGGTCAAGAGTCTCGAACTGCTGGACGTCTCCGACGAGCCCGATGATCGTCCGGGTCACACCCCTGGTCACGTACGCCTCACCACCCGCGGTGGCGACCAGATCAACGATGGTGTCGATGTTGTCGGAGGTGGCTTCGGGCGCCATCACGATGACCATGTGCGTCGTTCCTTAGGCTCGTCGGAGATAACGGTTCTTGGCGGGGAAGGGCTTCGGGAGCGCGGGAGGCGCCGCAGAAGCGGGGCCGGACAAACGAAAGAGCCCCGGGCCGTGCGGCCCGGGGCTCTTCGAACGTCGTCCGTGTCAGCGCAGCGCTTGACAGGCGACCGTCCTACCCGAGGGCCGGTAGCCATAAAAGCGCCAAAACTTCCGCTGCATGGCTGGAACTATAGCGCACGGGTGCGGGTGCCCGGCGCGACCGGGGTCCGATTCGGAGCGTCACCGGCGCCTGGCAGGATTGTCACGACGGGCCACGAAGGAGAACGATTGTCGGAGCATCGACTGCCGCCGGGGCAGTACGTGCCGCGCGGATGGCCGGCCCTGCACTACGGGCCGGTGCCGCGGTTCCGCCCGCAACGGTGGGACTTCCGCGTCTACGGCGTCACCGAGACACTCGGCGAGTACCGCTGGACCTGGCCGGAGTTCGAGGAACTGCCGCGGATCGAGGTCGTCGCCGACTTCCACTGCGTGACGAAGTTCACCATCCCGGACAACCGGTGGTCGGGCGTCTCGACGTCGTCCCTGGTAGAGCTGGCGCCGCCGCACCCTTCGGTCACCCACGTCATGGTCTGGGCTGAGTACGGCTACAGCGCCAACCTGCGCGTGGACGACTTCCTGCGCCCCGACGTGCTCCTGGCGACGCACCGTGACGGCGACCGGCTGGCCGCCGAGCACGGGCACCCGGTGCGCCTGGTGGTGCCGCACCTGTACGGCTGGAAGAGCGTGAAGTGGGTGCGCGCGGTGGAGTACCTGACGGCCGACCGGCGCGGCTTCTGGGAGGAGCGCGGCTACCACAACCTTGCTGACCCCTGGGCCGAGCAGCGCTACTCCTACCAGGAGGAGCCCGGTCAAGGTCCCTCTCTGGACTGACCGGGCCCCGTCCCGGCGGATCGCGGAGCAGGGCGGCCGCCGCGGCGGGGCGCCGGCCGACAATGCCGGAAAAGGGCGCGCTTGGGGCATCGATCCTCTAGCTTGTGCCCATGCTCTACGTCGCGGTCACCAGCAGCCTGATCGCCTTAGCCTGCGCCGGCGAGCTGCTCCGGCGCTCGCTGGCCTCCCGCAGGCACCGGGTCCTCGACGCCCACGCCACCCGGGCGACCCTGCGCACGGCTGCCCTGGCGGCCCCGGCGCTGCGCCAGGGCCTGCGGCGCGAGCCCGCCCGCCGGGCCATCCGGCACGTGCGGGCGCTGCTGGGCAGCCAGGCCGCCGCGATCGTGGACGCGACCGAGACGCTGGCCTGGCACGGCGCCGGATCGGAGCACGCCGACACGGCACTGCTCCTGGCCGAGTCGGCGCTCGTCGACGCCCGGCCGCTCGTCGACGACCGGATCGCCTGCGACGATCCGCGCTGCCCCCTGCGCGCGGTCGCCGTCGCGCCGCTCACCGTGGACGACGCCCCGGTCGGCGCGCTGCTGGCGTTCGACACCGCACCCTCCCCGGTGCTCGCCGACGTCACCGCGGAGGTCGCCTGCTGGATCTCCGGCCAGCTCCAACTGGCCGAACTGGACCGCTCCAGGGCCGAGCTGGCCGACGCCGAACTCCGGGCGCTGCGGCTGCAGATCTCCCCGCACTTCGTCTACAACTGCCTGACCACCATCGCCTCGTTCGTGCGCACCGACCCGCCCCGCGCCCGCGGCCTGCTGCTGGACTTCGCCGACTTCGCCCGCTACTCCTTCCGGGGGCCGCGCAACCTGACCACCCTGGAGGAGGAGCTCCACTCGATCGACCGCTACCTGGCGCTGGAGCGCGCGCGCTTCGGCTCCCGACTGCGGGTCACCGTGCGCGTCGCGCCCGAGGTGCTGCCGGTGAAGGTGCCGTTCCTGTGCCTGCAGCCGCTCGTGGAGAACGCGATCCGGCACGGCATGGAGGGCGGCAACGGGCCGGGCAGGCTCAGCCTCATCGCGCGGGACGCGGGGGCCGAGGCGCACATCAGCGTCGAGGACGACGGCGTCGGGATGGACCCCCGGCGGCTGCGCGCGGTTCTGGCCGGACGGCGGCCCGCCGACTCCGCCGACTCCGGCGGGATCGGCCTGGCCAACGTCGACGAGCGGCTGCGCAACATGTTCGGCGACGCCTACGGCCTGGTGATCGAGACCGAGGTCGGCGCGGGGACGAAGATCAACCTGCGGATCCCCAAGTTCCTGTCCGAGTGACGAGCGGCGCACCGGGTGAGCTGCCCGCCGCCGTCCGGGCGACGTACGGCCGGGACCGATTCGTCGGCTCCCGGCCGGAACGGGCCCCGCGATGAAGCCGGAACCCCGCATATATCAGGGCATCCGGTCGTTCGCGCCTCCGTTCCCGTCGCTTCGTGCCAAACCGGTTGCAGTGGGTGACGGGCTCGGCCATCCTCGTTGCCATGCTTCGTGTCCTTGCCGTGGACGACGAGGTCCCGGCACTTGAGGAGATGGCCTATCTGCTCCAGCGAGACCCGAGGGTGGGGGACGTGGCCACGGCCGGCGACGCCACATCGGCCATGCGGCTGGTCAGCGACCTCGTCGCCGCCGGCGACCACCTCGACGCCCTCTTCCTCGACATCCACATGCCGGGTCCCAGCGGCATCGACCTCGCCCGGTTCACCTCCGCCCTGGCGCATCCGCCCGAGGTCGTCTTCGTCACGGCGCACGAGGACTTCGCCGTCACGGCCTTCGAGTTGAAGGCGCTGGACTACCTGCTCAAGCCGCTGCGGGAGGAACGGTTGGCCGACACCCTCGGCCGGCTCGCCCGGGTGCGCGGCCACCGGCCGGAGGAGAACAGGGTGGCGGTCGAACTGGCGGGGCGGGTCCGCTTCATCCCGCGCACCGACGTCTTCTACGCCGAGGCGCAGGGCGACTACGTGCGGCTGCGCACCGCCGAAGGGAGCTACCTCATCCGCAGCACGCTGGGCGCCCTCGAACGCGAATGGGACGGCGCCGGGTTCGTGCGGATCCACCGCAGCGTCCTCGTCGCCGCCCGGCACGTCTGCGAACTGCACTTCGACGGCTCCCGGGCCAGGGTCAAGGTGGGCGAGGAACTGCTGCCGGTGAGCCGCAGGCAGACCCGTGAAGTGCGCGACCAGTTCATCCGGCGGATCTCCGGGGATCCGGGCGTGTCGTGAACCGCCGCCCGGTTCCCCCCGGCGGCGCGGCCCCTCCCCGCCGCACCGTGGTCGTCGGCCCGGCCACCCAGCGGGCGATGCGGGCCGGCGCTCCCGTTCCCGCGCGCGCCGACCGCGTCCCCGACTGCACCCGGCTCATGCGCCGCCAATTGTCGCTGGGGCTGGCGCTCGTCGCCGTCGTGGCGCTGGTGCTGCTGGTCCTGCCGATGGTCTTCACCCTCCGCCCCTCGCTCAGCGGGGCGTGCTCGGGAGGGCTGCGGCCGGGCTGGATCGCCGTCGCGGTGGGGCTGCCGCCCCTGGCGGTGCTCGCGATGATGGCCCACGTGAGCGCCGTCGAGCGGCTGGAACGTCGGGCCGCGTTCAGGGCGGACGGTGCCGCGCACCCGGATCCGGCCGAGCCGGAGGACCGCCGGTGATCGAGCTCGTCGGTGGTGCGCTGCTCATGGCCATCACCCTGCTCGTCGTGCTGACGGTCGCGGGTTTCCACACCCGCTCCGGCGCGACGTCGGACTTCACGGCGGCCGTCCGGCCTCCGCACGTCCTGTCCTCCGCCGCGGCCGTCTGCGGCGAGTACCTCTCGGCGGTGACGTTCCTCGGCCTCGCCGGGGTCATGCTGGTCCACGGTTTCCAGGTCATGTGGCTGCTCACCGCGATCGCCCTCGGATACTGCGTGCTGACGGCCCTGGTCGTCGCCCCACTGCGCCGAGCGGGGGTCTACAGCCCTTCGGACTTCGCCGAGTGGCGGCTGCGCTCACGCAAGGTGCGCCGGGTGGTCAGCATCTGCGTGGTGGCGGCCGGCTGGCTGTACCTGCTGGCGCAGTTCAGCGCCGCGGGACTCCTGGTGCGCAGGTTCAGCGGCCTGCCGGGGTGGGCGGGCTGGGCGGCGCTGGCGGCGATCGTGCTGGTCATCGTGCTGTGCTGCTCCGGCGGGTCCAGCACCGGCTTCCAGGCGGTGCACTTCTGGTTCAAGCTCGTCGCCATCGGCGTGCCCGCCATGGCCCTCCTGGTGCTCTGGCAGGTTCAGGATGGCCGGCGGATCGAAGCCGACACGGTCCCCCGCTTCCGCGAGCCGACGTCGGTGCACATCGAGCGGGACCAGCGGCTGCGCGTGTCGGAGAGCACGCCGGTGACGGTGAGCGGGGAGCTGGGCCGGCGGTCCCTGGACGGGGAGACGGTGCGTCTGGAAGCCGGCGCGCACGAGGTGGCGGCGGGCAGCACGCTGTCCTTCGAGGCCGGCGCCGCCGTCCCGCACCACGCGGACCTGCCGGTCAAGGAGGGCGGGCGCTGGGCGGAGGTGGGCGTGGACGTCCCGCTGATCGACGCCTACTCCGTCTACATCGCCCTCGCGCTCGGCGTCGTCGGGCTGCCCCAGTTCGTGGCGCGCTTCTACGGCGCGCCGAACGCCCGCACCGCGCGCCGGACGGTGGTCGTGGTGTTCGCGCTGATCGCGGTCTTCTCGATCTTCCCCGTGGTCTACGCCGGGCTGGGCCGGGTCTACGCCGGCGACCTGCTGACCACGGCGCGCACCGACCTCCTGGTGCTGGAGCTGCCGGGACGGATCGCCCCGGGCCTCTCCGGCGTGCTGCTGACCGCCCTGGTGGCGGCGGGCGCGGCCGTGGCCGTCATCACGGTGTCGGTCGGCCTGGTCACGGCGCTGGCCGGGACCATCTCCCAGTGCGTCCTCGGCGGCGGCACCCAGGCGTTCCGGCTCGGGGCGGCCATGGCGGTGGGGGTGCCGCTCGCGGTCAGCGTCGCGCTCCCCGAACTGTCGCAGGCCGGCCTGATGGCGATGGTGGTCCCCGCGTTCCGGCTGAGCGCGGCCACGGTGGCCCCGCTCCTGCTGCTGGGCATCTGGTGGCGCGGGCTGACCGATGCCGGGGCCGCGGCGGGACTGGTCACCGGGCTGCTCGGCACGGCGGCGAGCACGCTGCTCACGGCCGAGGGGGAGGCGGGCACCGGCCTGCCGGCCGATGCCACCATCGTGCTCGTCCCGCTCACGTTCGCGGTCATGGTCGTCGTCTCCCGGCTCACCCGCCGCCGGGTGCCCGGTGACGTCGCGGCCGTGCTCGCGCGCATGCACCTTCCCGAGGAGACCCCGCGCATCCCGTGACGGGCCGTCCGGACCGTTCGCCGTCCGGGAGCGACCGTTCGTCGATGGCGGATTTCCGCATGGCGACCTCTCGGCACCGCCCGTCGATCAAAGGCCGAAGAGAGCGGTTCGCAGACCGCACACGCCGTAGGGTGATGGCTGAGCGACCGGCCGATCGCCGTATCGGTCGACACGCCTCGGTCTGCCGGCCGGTCGCTCGTGAAGAGGGGGAGAGACCCGGCGCCGTCAGCCCGCGGAGCGCAAGCGCCGCGGCACGGAGGGGAGCGGCGTCGGAGCGCGTCGCCCGGCGGCCATCGCACGACGATGGCGGCCGGGCGACACCGCTGTGCGGACCCTCACTGATGTCGGGCGATCGGATCCGCACAGGGGGTCGGCCATCGCAGTGCGCGCAAGTCGCCAGCGGCACGGCCGTCCGAGCCCGAAAGCCCCATCTCGCCCCCGAACGCAGCGGTCACCACCCGTCAGCCCGGCCTTCGCCCGGCGCCCGGTCAGTCCCCGCCCCGGCCCCGCCCCCGGCCGTTGTCGCCGTTGTCGTCGTTGTCGTCGTTGTCGTCGTCGTCACCGCCGCCGCCCGGAGCGAAGGGCGACACGAACAGCTCGATCTCGGCGCCCTCCTGCGCCTTGCCCTCGGGGCTGTAGGAGCCCACCCGGTCGCCGCCGAGGATCCGGGTCACCTTGACGGTGAAGCCGAGCTCCTCCAGTTGCTTCCTGGCGTCCTTGGCCTTCATCCCCCGCACGTCGGGGATCTCGATCTCCTCGGGACCGGAGGAGACGGTGATGGTCACGGTGTCGCCGCTGCCGACGCTCTCGCCCGCGGCCGGGGCCTGCTCCATGACCTCGCCCTTGGGCACGTCGTCGCTGGGCTTCTCGGCGACGTCGACCGCGAGGTCGTTCTCCTCGAGCTGGCGCGTGGCGTCGTCCTGGCTGAGGCCGACGACGTCGGGCAGGTCGAAGCCGGCGCTGACCTGGAGCGTCACGCTCTCCTCCCGGTCGGCGCCGTCGCCGGCGGAGGGGTCGGAGGACAGCACGGTCCCCGGCGCCTCCTCGTAGGAGACCGTCTCCTCCTCATCGATCTCGGTGATGCCCTGCTCCTCCAGGAGCTCGCGCGCCTCGCCCACGGGCCTGCCGACGACATCGGGCATCTCGACGGTCTGCGGCCCCTGGGACAGCGCCACGGTCACGGTCTCGCCGGGGAGGATGCGCTCGTCGGGGGCCGGGGTGCTCTCGGCGATCATGCCCTCCTCGGCCTCGTCGCTGTAGACCCGCTCGTCCGACACCTCGATCTTCAGCCCGGCCCCGGACAGTTCCTCCTGCGCCTGCTCCTGGCCCATGCCGACCAGGTCGGGGACGCTCTCGTAGCGGCCGAGCAGCATCCACCAGCCCAGGCCCAGCAGTGCCACCAGGAGCACGCCGCCCACGAGCAGCAGCGGGTAGTTCAGGTTGGGACGCCGACGGGCGGGGGCGCCGTCGTCGCCGTACTCGGCCGGCGGGAGGTCGACCTCGTTGAGGTCGACGACCAGGGTGCTGTTGGAGCCCTCGCCGGTGGCCGGCTCCGTCCCGGCGGCGGCGGGGGTGCGGGTGAGCGGCATGTCGGGGCCGGTCTCGGGCATCGCCTGGTAGACGGCGAACACCGAGGTGAGGAACTGCCCGGCGTCACCGGGGCGGTAGCGCGGATCGCGCTCGGTGGCCCGGGTGACCAGCGAGTCGATCTCCTGGGGCACGCCGGGGACGGTCCGCGAGGGCCGCGGCACGTCCTCGTTGACGTGCTGGTAGGCGATCGCGATCGGGCTCTCGCCGGTGTGCGGCTGCCGACCGGTGAGCAGTTCGTACAGCATGATGCCGGCGGCGTAGACGTCGGTGCGCGCGTCGGAGACGCTGCGCGAGATCTGCTCCGGCGCGAGGTAGGCGGCCGTGCCCATGAGCGTGCCGGTCTTGGTGAGGTTCTGCTGCGTGGCCTCGACGACGCGGGCCAGCCCGAAGTCCACCACCTTGACCTGGCCGTCCTCGGTGAGCAGGACGTTCTCGGGCTTGACGTCGCGGTGCACCATGCCGGCCTGGTGGGCCGCGCCGAGCGCGGCCAGCACCGGGACCATGACCTGCAGCGCGTCGCGCGGGTCGAGCCGGCCCCGGGCGGTGAGCAGGTCGCGCAGCGTGCGCCCGGGCACGTACTCCATGGCCAGGTACACGTGTCCCTGGTCGGTGCCCTGGTCGTAGACCTGCACGACGTTGGGGTGGGAGAGCTTGGCCACCGAGTGCGCCTCGTTGATGAAGCGGCGCACGAAGTGGGGGTCCTGGGCGAGGGAGGAATGCATGACCTTCAGCGCGACGCGCCGGTCCAGCCGCAGATCGTGCGCGACGTAGACCGTGGCCATGCCACCGCCGTCGACACGGGACTCGACGTAGTAGCGATGGTCGAGCGTCGTGCCAACAAGCGGGTCCGCAGTCGTCATGTCCACGAAGGTGAGTTTACGGGCGATTGCGGTGAGAAGTGAGAGGAAGGCGGTTTCTGCGAGTCGCGGACGGGGTAACGCTCCACCTCAGACTCCTGCGGACGGCCCCCGTTTCTTCTCGGAGATCCGGGGTGCCGCCACGCAGGGTGAACGAGTGTGCGCCCGGGGTCGCGTCCGCGGTGGCGGGCTACTCCGCCGCGGGGGAGGAGGCGTGGGCGTAGCGGCGCACCGGGATGCGCCCGGCCCGCCGCGCCAGGCGACCCGCTGTGACCGCATCGCGCATCGCCGCCGCCATCAGCGCCGGCTCCCGAGCCCGGGTCACGGCGGTGGCCAGCAGGACGGCGTCGCAGCCCAGTTCCATCGCCAGCGCGGCCTCGCTGGCGGTGCCGATGCCGGCGTCCAGGATGACCGGCACGCCGGCCTGCTCGACGATCAGTTCGATGTTGTGCGGATTGCGGATCCCCAGCCCCGACCCGATCGGCGCGCCCAGCGGCATGACCGCGGCGCAGCCCACCTGCTCCAGGCGGCGGGCCAGGATCGGGTCGTCGTTGGTGTAGGGCAGCACCACGAACCCGTCGTCGACGAGGCGCTCGGCCGCGTCGAGCAGCTCCACCGGATCGGGCAGCAGGGTGCGCTCGTCGGCCACCACCTCCAGCTTCACCCAGTCGGTCTGCAGCGCCTCCCTGGCCAGCCTGGCGGTGCGCAGGGCGTCGGCGGCGGTGAAGCAGCCGGCGGTGTTGGGCAGCGGCCGGATGCCGTTGGTGCGCAGCACGTCCCACACCGACCCCTGGGTGCCCGGGTCCACCCTGCGCATCGCGACGGTGGTGATCTCGGTGCCGGAGGCGAGCAGGGCCTCCTCCAGGACGTGCAGCGACGGCGCGCCGCCGGTGCCCATGATGAGCCTGGAGCCGAACTCGCGCCCGGCGATGACCAGCGGGTCGCGGCCGGTCGCGGGGAACGGTGCCTCGGTCGTTGCGGCGGTCATCGTCAACCTCCCTGGACGGCGGTGAGGACGTCGACGCGGTCGTTCTCGGCGACCGCGGTCCTGGACCACTCGGTCTTGGGCACGACCTCGTCGTTGACCGCGACCGCGACGCCACTGGCGGCATCGGTCAGCGAGCGGACCACGGACTCGACCGTGGTCTCGGGCGCCATGTCGCGGCGCTCACCGTTGATGATCACGTGCACGGGACTCACTTCTTCCTTCGCGGGGACGTCGGGCGCGCGGCCGGCGTCGATTGGGCATGGCCGGTCAAAGGGGTGCTCATCGAACTCTGACTGCTGCGTTCGTGGGGCGGGATGGGATTTCCAGGGCTCGGACCTGCTGTGCCGCCGGCGCTGCGCGCACTGCGACAGCCAACCCCCTGTGCGAGCGCGGTCGTCAAACATCAGTCAGGCCGGGACACCGAGGTCACGGGTCGCGGCGAACCTGCGGGCGTGGTCGGGCAGTGGTGCGCCGGTCAGCGCCTCGGCCATGGCGTCGCCGGTCGCCGGGGTCAGCAGCACGCCGTGCCGGAAGTGGCCGACGGCCAGGTGCAGCCCGGGGATCCGGGTCGGACCGAGCAGCGGCTCGTTGTCGGGGGAGCCGGGGCGCAGGCCCACGCAGGTCTCGGCGATCTCCAGTTCGCTGACGCCGGGGACCAGTTCGCGGGCGTCGCGCAGGACCTCCCACACGCCGCCGACGGTGAGCCGGGTGTCGTACCCGGTCTCCTCCTGCGTGGCGCCGAGCACGATCTCGCCGTCGGCCCGCGGCACCAGGTACACGGGCGTACCCCTGACCAGGCCGCGCACCGTGCGGGTGACGATCGGCTCCTCGCCCTCGGGGGTGCGCAGCCGCAGCAGTTGCCCCTTGACCGGACGCAGCGGCGGGAGCACGTCGGCCGGCACCCCGCCGATGCCGGGGGTCCAGGTGCCGGCCGCCAGCACCACCTGCCCGGCGTCCAGGCGGTCGCCGCCGCTCAGGCGCACGCCCAGCGCGGCGCCGCCGGATACGACGACCTCGGTGACGCGGTCGGTGACCAGCTCGGCGCCGCGGTGCAGCGCCGCGGCCCGCAGCGCCGCCATCAGCCGGCGGGGGTCGACGGAGTGGTCCTCGGGCGCGAGGACGCCGCCGCGCACCGACGGCGCCAGCATCGGTTCCAGCCTCCGGCACTCGCGGCCGGTCAGCCGCTGGGCCTTGACGCCGAGCCGGCCCTGCAGCTCCATCAGCTCGGTGAGCCGGGCCAGGTCGTCGGTGTCGAAGGCGACCTGCAGGGTCCCTTCGGCGCGGTACCCGGCGTCGCGGCCGCTCTCGGACTCCAGTTCGGCGATGAAACCGGGGTAGCGGTCGCGGGAGTGGATCCCGAACCGCATGAGGGCCTCTTCGCCGAAGGCGGCCTCGGTGGCCGGGGTGAGCATCCCCGCGGCGACGCCGGAGGCCGCCGCGTGCGGCTCCGGCGCGACGACGCTCACCCGCAGTCCCCGCTGGGCCGCCCGCCATGCGGTGACCAGGCCGATCAGCCCGGCTCCGACGACGACGACATCGGGGGCGGGCCGGGAGGAACCGTGGTCGGATGGTGGTGTGCGCACGTCTCGCCTCCACTCCCTTCGCCGGCATGATCCGGATCAGGTTCGTGCGGTCGGAGGCTCACAGCCTCCCTCTCAGCCGGGTCCCACCCGGCTCCCGCGGGGTTTCATGTTCTACGGCAATGCTAGAACGTCGCGGCGCGGTGGGGGCAACGCGCCCGCTCGTCACCGCTCACCACTACGCCTACAGCGATAACGCCCCGTGTCCGCGTTTGGATTCCAGTGGTATGTGGGAGATTGGCTGACGTGACACAGATTGACCGCGACACCGACGCCCTCGTGGGCGACTGGCTCACCATCAACGAGACCGCCCAGGCGCTCGGTGTCAGTCCGAATCGGATCAAACAACTGATCAACGACCACAAGCTCCTCGGGGTGCGGCGCTCGGGGGTCTGGTCGATCCCCGCCGTCTTCATCGCCGACGGCGAGATCGTCAAGGGCCTCTCCGGTACGCTCACCGTCCTCGCCGACTGCGGTTTCACCGAGGACGAGGCGCTGCGCTGGCTGTTCACGGCCGACGACACGCTGCCCGGCGCCCCGATCGACGCCCTCATCGCCAACCGTGGCACCGAGGTGCGCCGCCGCGCCCAGGCACTGGCGCTGTAGGGCCGCCCTCCGCCGCCCGGCGGCGTCGGTCCTATGCTGGGCGGCGTGAATGCGAGCTTGCGGGAGCGCCTTGACTCCGCCCTGCTGTACCTGTGCACCGACGCCCGCCAGGGCCAGGGGGACCTGGCCGACTTCCTGGACGCGGCGCTGTCGGGCGGCGTGGACATCGTCCAGTTGCGCGACAAGACCCTGGAGACCCGCCAGGAGCTGGAGTGCCTGGAGACCGTTCGGGAGGCGTGCGACCGCCACGGCGCACTGCTGTCGGTCAACGACCGCGCCGACATCGCCCGCGCTGTGCGCGCCGATGTGCTGCACCTGGGCCAGAACGACCTGCCGGTGCCGCACGCTCGCGAGATCATCGGTCCCGGGCCGCTGATCGGGCGGTCCAACAACGCCCCGGAGATGGCCGCGGCCTCGGCCGTCGAAGAGGGCGTCGACTACTTCTGCGTCGGCCCGGCCTGGGCCACCCCCACCAAGCCGGGGCGCCCGGCCGCCGGCCTGTCCGTCGTGGAGCACGCGGCCGGACTCGGCACCGACCGCCCCTGGTTCGCCATCGGCGGCATCGACCTGTCCAATCTCGGCCAAGTACTGGACGCGGGCGCCCGCCGCGTCGTCGTGGTCCGCGCCATCACCCTGGCCGAGGACCCTCGGGCGGCTGCGGCCGAGTTCAAGCGCAGGCTGGTGGCCGCGGGGGAGCGCGGTGCCGGAACCGCGTCCGGCGGCGTCGGCCCGGTGTCGTGAGACAGTGCCCTAACACCGTTAGGTAACGGTCGTCTTTCCGCCCTACCCCCGACGTCTCTCGCCCCTTACCCTCGTGGCACCGATCACACCCGGCATTACCAGCGATGGGGGCGATGACCTATGCGCAGCACCATGCAGGACGTACCGCTGTCAATCGCCGACCTGGTCCGCTACGGCACGACGGTGCACGGCGGGTCTACGGTCGTCACCTGGACCGGGGCGGAGCCGCGCCGCACCGCCTACGCCGAGGTCGGGCGCCGTGCGGCCCAACTGGCCCACGCCCTGCGCGAACTGGGGGTCACCGGCGACCAGCGCGTGGCCACGTTCCAGTGGAACAACCAGGAGCACCTGGAGGCCTACCTCGCCGTCCCGGCCATGGGCGCGGTGCTGCACACGCTCAACATCCGGCTGCACGCCGACCAGATCGCCTACATCGCCAACCACGCCGAGGACCACGTCGTCATCGCCGACGCCTCGCTGCTGCCACTGCTCGCCCCGCTGCTGCCCCGCATGAAGACGGTGCGCCACGTCGTCGTGGCCGGCGGCGACCCGGGCGACCTCGCCGCCGAAGGCGTCCGGGTGCACCGCTACGACGACCTCATCGCCGGCCGGCCGGAGGAGTTCGACTGGCCGGTCGTCGACGAGCGCGACGCCGCGGCCATGTGCTACACCTCCGGCACCACCGGCGACCCGAAGGGCGTGGTCTACAGCCACCGGTCGATCTGGCTGCACTCCATGCAGGTCTGCATGAGCGACGGCATGGCCGTCGGCCAGGCCGACTACTCGCTCGCGGTCGTCCCGATGTTCCACGCGATGTCGTGGGGGATGCCCTACGCCGCGCTCATGTCGGGGTCCTCGCTGCTGCTCACCGACCGCTTTCTGCAGCCCGCGGCCCTCGCCGACATGATCGCCGCCGAGCGGCCGACCATGGCCGCGGCGGTGCCGACCATCTGGCAGGGGCTGCTCCAGGAACTGGACGCCGCTCCGCGCGACGTCTCCTCGCTCAAACGCGTCGTCGTCGGCGGCTCCGCCTGCCCGCCCTCGCTGATGAAGGCGTTCGAGGAGCGCTACGGCGTTCCGGTGCTGCACGCCTGGGGCATGACCGAGACCTCGCCGCTGGGCAGCGTCGCCCACGCGCCCGCCGGCGCCGAGGGCGAGCAGCGGTGGGCCTACCGGCTCAGCCAGGGCCGGCTGCCCGCCTCCGTCCAGGGGCGGCTGATCGGGGCGGAGGGCAGGCCGATGCCGCACGACGGGGAGAGCGTCGGCGAACTGGAGGTGCGCGGTCCCTGGATCACCGGCTCCTATCACCGCGACGACGACCCCGCCAAGTTCGACGACGGCTGGCTGCGCACCGGTGATGTCGGCACGCTCACCCCCGACGGCTTCCTCCGGCTCACCGACCGGGCCAAGGACGTCATCAAGTCCGGCGGGGAGTGGATCTCCTCGGTGGAGCTGGAGAACCAGGTCATGGCGCACCCGGCCGTCGCGGAGGCCGCCGTGGTCGCCGTCCCCGACCCCAAATGGGACGAGCGCCCCCTGGTCGCCGTGGTGGTCAAGGAGGGACACAGCGTCGACGCCGCCGGGCTGCGGACCTTCCTCGCCGACAGGGTCGCACGCTGGCAGCTCCCCGAACACTGGGCGTTCGTCGACGAGGTGCCCAAGACCAGCGTCGGCAAGTTCGACAAGAAGACCCTGCGCCACCGGCACGCCGACGGCTCCCTCGAGGTCGTCGACGTCCGGGACTGACCGGCGTCCGGTCGGCCCCGCCCGCCACGAGACGGGCGGGGTCAGCCGCTCAATGTGGCGACGTCGTACTTCTGGACGGCACCGTCCTGAGTCACCAGGGTCAACCCCTCCTCTTGGGCCTGGGCGACCAGGATCCGGTCGAACGGGTCGCCGTGGTGGCGGGGCAGTGCCCCGGCTCTCAGCCCGTGGGCGACGCTGATGGGGAGCTCCTGGAAGCCGTAGTAACGCAGGGCCGCCGTCAGGTCGTCGGGGACGGAGAGCTTGCCCTGTGCCGACTTGATCGACATCTCCCAGGCGGTCGCAGAGCTTACGAAGATCTCGTCTTCGCTGATGAGGAGAGCTCGTAGGGAAGCGGAGAGCTTCGGGCTCTCCTCAAGCCACCACAGCAAGATATGGGTGTCCAGCAGCAGCCTCACGGGCGCTCTCCGTTGAAGGCGGCGAGGGTCTCATCGTCCAGTTCGTCGAAGTCGTCCGCGATGCGCACCTTGCCTTTCCACAGCCCGGGGCCGGGACGCCTGGGCGTTGGACGAAGCGGGATGACCTTGGCGACCGGCTCCCCGTGGCGGTTGAGAACGACGTCGTGTCCCGACTCGACGTCCTGCAGGAGGTCGGCCAGTTGGACATCGGTCTCGTCCAGGTCGTACTGGTATGCGGGCTCCATGAACGGACTCCTTTCGAGTTCCTGCTCATCAAGGTAGCGGCACGCTCACGCGTGCCGCCATCGTTTCGCGCGGGCTGTGGATCAGGTGTGCACGTGGGACAGTGCGCTGGGGTGTTTGCGCAGGTAGCCCTCTATGGAACAGGCCGGGTGGCCGGTCAGGTCCTGGACCGTGTCGCTGACCACGTCCAGCTCGCCCGAGGCGATCGCGGCATAGGAGCTGGCCCAGCCCTCGACGGCCCATTCCGGTGCGCCCGAGCCGCGCCGGGACTCCAGCGCCTCCTCCCAGGTCTCGGGGACGTAGCTCAGGTGCTTTCCGGTCAGGGCCGAGAACCGGTCGAGGGTTTCGGACAGCGTCACCGACTCCGGTCCGGTGACGTCGTAGGTCCGGCCGTCGTGCACCGATCCGCCGGTGAGCACGGCCGCGGCCACGTCGGCGATGTCGTCGCGGGCGACCCAGGCGATCCGGCCCCGGCCGGCCGGACCGCGGACCACGCCGAAGGCGTCGGCCCAGTACGGCACCAGGTCGAGGTAGAGGGAGGGGCGCAGGAACGTGTGCGCCACCCCGGTGGAGCGGATGTGGGCCTCGGTGTAGAAGTGGTCGCGCGCGAACGTGAACGTCGCGGCGGGGGCGGCGGCGAGGAAGGAGAGGTAGACGATCCGGTCCACCCCGGCCGAGACCGCGGCGTCCACCGCGCTGATGTGCAGGTCGACCCGGTCGGCGGCCTCCGGGGCCGACACCAGGAACAGGGTGTCGACTCCTCTCACGGCGCGCTCGAAGGCCGCGGCGTCCTCGTAGGCGGCCATGACCGCGCTGGAGCCGGGGAGCTCCGGCGCCCGGTTGATGTCCCTGACGACGAGCCGCTGCGCCAGGCCCCGGCGGGCCAGCCGCGCCGCCACCCGGCCGCCGATGGAGCCGGTGACGCCGGTTATGCCGATGCTGCGCTTTGCTTCCTGATCATCACCCATGTCTCCCTATCTTCGGTGAATGACCCGTTGTGCGCACCCATCGGCGCGCACGTGAGCAAAGGGACGGCCGCCGGGCGGCGCCCCGACCGCTATCGGACGGGCGCGGCGTCGCGGTAGGCCAGCCGCCGCAGCAGCACCTCGGCCGGTCCGCGCCTGTGCGCGCGCTCCAGCGCGTAGGCCCCGGCCACCGTCACCAGCCAGGTGGCGACGGCGAACGCCGCCATGGCCGCGCTGCCGAAGACCCCGCCCCAACCGAGGCCCCATGCGGTCAGCAGCGGCGCGCAGATCACCGACTGGGCCAGGTAGCACGACAGGGAGCGCTTGCCCACGGCGGCGACGGCGGTCGTGGACGGGCCCCGCCGCCCGCTGCGGGTCAGCCGGGCGCCGATCAGGCCGAACAGCGCCACGTAGCCCACGCCGGCGGCCAGGCCGGTGACCGGCTGGGTCGAGGAGAAGACCCAGCCCGCGGCCTCGGGGACATCGAGCAGGCCCAGGTGGGCCAGCGCGTTCGGCAGGCCGCCGAGCCAGCCGATCGCGATGCCGCCGACCGCGACCCGGCGCAACAGTCCCATGTGGCGTTCGGGCTCCTCCAGAATCCGGTTCCGGGCCGCCCAGAAGCCGAGCAGGAGGGCCACGGGAACGGCCAGTCCAAGGAGCCCCTGCCCGAGCACGATGACCGGCCAGACCATGACGCGCTGCACGGCGGCGGCGAGCGGGTCCTCCTCGCTGATGTTGGCCGCCATCGCGGCCGTCGTGTTCACCGCCGGCTCGGCGGGGGCACCGAGGGAGGAGGCCACGGCGATGGCGCCCACGATGCCGGAGACCGCGATGAGGGCGAGCAGGCCGGTGCCGACCGCGCTCCAGACGAGCAGCGTGCGGTCGCGGCGCCGCAGGAACAGCCACCCAAGGAGCAGCCCGGCCAGGCCGTAGGCGCCGAGGATGTCGCCCATCCACAGCAGCGCGGCGTGCGCGAACCCGAACGCCAGCAGCCACAGGTTGCGCCGTCGCAGCAGGGCCAGCGCCGCGGCCTGCGAGCGTCCCGCCGCCTGCTGGCGCGTCAGCAACTGCACCATGCCGTAGCCGAAGAGGAGAGCGAACATCGGGTAGGTCCGCATGTCCACGGCGACGATGATCACGAACTGGGCGATCCGGTCGAGCACCGACCCCCCGGCCGGGTGGACGGTGGCGGCGCCGACCTCGCGGCCCCAGATGTACCAGACCGTGTTGGCCAGGGCGATCAGCAACAGCATGAAGCCGCGGGCGAGGTCGGGCGCCAGGGTCCGCTCCTCGCTGCGGACCGGGCCGCGGACCGTGGACTCGGGGCTGCTCATGGGTGCGACTACTTCCGTCCGGTGGCCGCCCGCCGCTGCCGCGGCGCGCCCCTCCAGCCTGGAACGGCCGCCCGGCCGGCGTCATCCGCCGCGCGGACGAAACGGACGGAACCGGCGTCCTCCCGCGGTCAGGGGCGGCTTCCTCCGTCCGGCCCAGTGCCGCCCCGCCTGGTCAGTACTTGCGGGCGGTGGTGGCCACGATGAGGTCGGACAGCGCCGAACGGGCGCTGTCGGCGATCGCGTCGGTCTCCAACGCGGCCGTCGCCTCCTCGACGTAGCGGTCGATGCGCCGCTCGCAGGAGGTCAGCGCGCCGCTGTCGGTGATGACGCCGCGCATCCACTCCACGGTCTCGGGCGTGAGCCCGGGATCGCCCAGGCGCCGGCGGAACTCCGCCGCGTCGGCCGCGCCGGCCAGGCGCAGCGTCTCGGCCACCAGCACGGTGCGCTTGCCCTCGCGGAGGTCGTCGCCCGCCGGCTTGCCCGTCTGGGCCGGGTCGCCGAAGACCCCCAGAACGTCGTCGCGCAACTGGAAGGCCGTGCCCAGGGGCAGGCCGTAGGCGGTGTAGACCGGGCCGAGCTCCTCGTGGCGCCCGGCCAGCGCCGCGCCGAGGTGCAGCGGCCGCTCGATCGTGTACTTGGCGGTCTTGTAGTGCATGACGCGCAGGGCCGCCTGCACGGTGTCGGCGCCGCGCGCCTGCTCGACCAGGTCGAGGTACTGGCCGGCCATCACCTCGGTGCGCATCAGGTCGAAGGGGACCCGACCGGTGGCCAGCGCCCCGGCGTCCAGCCCGCTGGCCTGGTACATCTCCTCGCACCACGCCAGGCACAGGTCGCCGAGCAGGATCGCCGCGCCCTCGCCGAACCCGGCGGAGTCGCCGCCCCAGCCCGACCCGGCGTGCAGCGCGGCCAGTCGGCGGTGCGTGGCCGGCAGGCCGCGCCGGGTGTCGCTGTTGTCGATGACGTCGTCGTGGATCAGCGCACAGGCCTGCAGGAACTCCAGCGCCGCCGCGGCCGTGTAGATCGCGGGGACGTCCTCGCCCCCGGCGCCGCGCCACCCCCAGTAGCAGAACGCCGGCCGCAGCCGCTTGCCGCCCGTCAGCATGGCGTCCAGCGCCTCCAGCACCGGAGCCAGTTCCGGGCCGACCTCCAGCAGCTGTGCGCGGCGCCGCTCGACGAACGCGTCGATCTCGGCGTCGACCGTCGGCCGCACGAAGGAGACGGGGGAGGAGTGCGAGGAGCTCATGGAGGCACATTATCCGCTGCTCGGCAGAGGGCCGTCCCGCCCGGCCGCGGCGCGTGCGGGGCCGGCGGCGGACCATTGTGGCCGGGCTCTCCCCCGCCCCCGCGGAACGGGTGGCCTAAGGTAAGGAGCATGCTTGGGTCACCGACACGTTCCGCCGCGCCGCAGGGGCTCGCTCCGCGACCGCGGCACATCCGCGACCTCCTCGCCGCCGGCCGACCGACCTTCTCCTTCGAGTTCTTCCCCCCGAAGACCCCTGAGGGCGAACGCAAGCTCTGGCACGTCATCCGCCAGCTCGAAGCCCTGCAGCCGTCCTTCGTCTCCGTGACCTACGGCGCGGGCGGCGGCACCCGCGACCGCACGGTCGACATCACCGAACGCATGGCCACCGACACCACGCTGCTGCCGGTCGCGCACATGACGGCGGTCGACCACTCCGTCCGCGAGCTGCGCCACCTCATCGGCCGGTTCGCCGGAGTGGGCGTGTCCAACGTCCTCGCACTGCGCGGCGACCCGCCGGGCGACCCGCTGGGCGAGTGGGTCAGGCATCCCGAAGGCCTGGAGTACGCGGAGGAACTGGTCCGCCTGATCAAGGAGAGCGGCGACTTCTGCGTGGGCGTGGCGGCGTTCCCCTACAAGCATCCGCGCTCGGTCGGCATCGACGACGACGTCGAGTTCTTCGTCCGCAAGTGCCGCGCGGGCGCCGACTACGCGATCACCCAGATGTTCTTCGAGGCCGACGAGTACCTGCGGCTGCGCGACCGGGTCGCGGCCAAGGGCTGCGACGTGCCGATCATCCCCGAGATCATGCCGGTCACCAAGCTCGCCACGATCGAGCGGTCCGAGCAGCTCTCGGGCGCGCCGTTCCCGCGCCACCTGGCCGAGGAGTTCCAGAAGGCGGCCGACGATCCCGACGCCGTGCGGCGGCTGGGCATCGAGCAGGCCACCCGGCTGTGCGAGCGGCTGCTGGACGAGGGCGCGCCCGGAATCCACTTCATCACGTTCAACCAGTCCACCGCCACCCGCGAGATCTACCAGCAGGTCGCCGGTTCCCGGGTGCCCGCAGGGGCAGGGGCGCGGCCATGATCGTGAACGGCTGCTCGGGGCTGCCGGGGAAGTAGAACTCCGGCAGCACGTCGGCGAACCCGCACGATCGGTACAGGCCGTGGGCCGGGGTCGAGCCGGTGTGCGTCGACAGCACGGCGGTGCGCTCCGCGCGCGCCTGCGTGAGCCGCAGCAGCATGCCGCGGCCGACGCCGCGGCCCTGCCAGTCCGGATGGACGTGCACCTCCGCGATCTCGAAGGAGTCGCCGAACCAGCGGGGCACGGCGGCCTCGTCGCGCAGGCGCAGTTCGTGGGTGACCACATCGTGCCACCACTGCCCGCCCTGGCCGTGGAACCCGTAGGCGAACCCCACCGCGCTCTCCCCGTCGGGGGAGACCGCGGTGACCGAGTGGAACAGGGGCAGCCCGGTGTGGTGCTCCATGACGGTGCGCCGACCGGGTAGCTGGTCCCGCGGCGGCGACATCGCCGCCGCGTAGATCTCCATCAGCGCGGGGACCGCACGGAGGAATGCCGGGGCTGCGAGCTCCCAGAGCTCGATTTCGGTCTCCACAACGCCACCTTAGGCACTGCGCGGAGCGCCCGGGGCGGGATCGCCCGTCCCGGGCCGTTCGCGTGCCGCGGGGACCCGGCGCCGGGTCCCCGCGCGGCCGTGCCCGCGGCCTCCGCTCGCCCGCGGCTAATCGCGGCCGACGTCGGCGACCGAACCCGAGGTGATCCCGACCAGCTCGTCGAAGGAGGTCGGGAACACGGTGTGCGGGTGCCCCGCGGCGGCCCACAGGGGGTCGTGCTTGCGCAGCCATTCGTCGACCAGCGTGCGGATCGGCGCGGGATGGCCCACGGGGGCCACGCCGCCGATGGGCTGGCCGGTGTGCTCGCGCACGAACTCCGGGGCCGCCCTCCCGACCTTCGCCGCGCCGAGCAGCGCGGCGACCTTGGCCGTGTCCACCTTGTGCGCGCCGCTGGTGAGGACCAGCACGGGGCGGGGTTCTGCGGAATTGTCACTGGTCACCGCGAAGATGAGACTGTTCGCGATCGCACCGACGTCGCACCCCAGTTGGGCGGCCGCCGTGGCCGCTGTGGAGGCGGAGTCGGGCAGTTCGCGGATCTCGCCGGCGGCACCGAGTTCGGCGAGGCGGTCCGCGACCTTCCGGGCGTTGGGATGCATGGCCGGGATTGTATGCCCGAGCCCGGGGTCGGAGCGCCCGTCAACGGAATTCGGCGAGAAAACCGCAGGTGAAAGGGCTTGACGAACAGGTGTTCGATGAGGTTCACTGGAATCAGGCCCGGTTGAATGCATGGATTAGAGAACCACTCGCAGTGCTCCCCGCGCAGGCGGGGCGATTCCGGGTGACCGTGGAGCCCCCTCCAGGGCTCGTCTCCGGTCGCTGCCCCCGTGGCGGCCGGGGCGAGAGCGGTCGGGCGGGGGGAGGGGAAGCCTCTCGCTCGACCGCGTCCACCACGGCGCCGGTTTGGAGGAACCATGGCCATGTCGCAGCCGCCGATCTTCTCCGATGCCGACACCGCCGCCGCGCACCCGCCCCGGCGGCCGACTCCCGCGGCCCTGAACATGCTGGAATCAGCACGGCAGCACCTGCGTGACGCCGCGGCCACGACCGTCCCCGAACTCCGCTACGTCAGCGCCCACATGGCGGGGCTGCGCGCGGCGGCGGCCGTGCTGGCCCAGCGCGGGGAGCCGACCCAGCGCCCGTCCCGCCGCAGGCGGCCGCGCAGCGTGTGGGAGATGCTGCCCGAGGCCGCGCCGGAGCTGAGGGAGTGGGCCGCGTTCTTCGCGGCCGGCGCGGCCAAGCGGGCCGCGGCCGAGGCCAATCTGCCCAGCGCGGTCACCGCCGCCGAAGCCGACGACCTGCTGAAGGACGCCCAGGTCTTCCTCTCCCTGGCCGAGACGACCGTCGGCGTCCCCCGCCACCCCACGGTGCTCCCGCGCGCGAGCTAGGACCGCGACGCGAGGGAATCCGGGGCCTCGGAATGGTTTGGAGAAGGCCTGGCTTCAGGGGTTTGTAACCCCGGCCCCGGAAGGGGCTCGTGCGGGTGCGGTCCTCTCGTGTGGCCGAAGGCCCGTTGAGGTGAACCGTGCACCCGTGCGCGAAGCAGACCCGCGCTTTGGGCTGGGGCCGACACCGGGGTTTCGGCCTGGACCACGCGGTAACCGATGTGTTCCGCGCGGAGCCGGACACCCCGCGAAAACGGGCCTTCGGCCACACGAGGGCCGCCCGTTCACCGCGCCCCCTGGGGCAGGCCTTACCGACCCCCTGTGGTCGAGGTGGCGAACCCAGTGGTCCGGAAGGCCCCATGCACAACGGCGGCCGCGTCGATCGGTCGACGCGGCCGCCGCGGATTCTCCGGTGTGCTGCGCTGCCGGTTCCCCTGGGGCACGGGGGAGCGCGGACGCCGTTGACGGACGCGGCGCCCTGCGTTTGGCGGTGGACGCGCCCGCATCGGGGCGCGGCCGCCGGCGAAGAAGAGATCGGATGCCGGGTGGGACGGCTCCTAGAACGCGTCCACGGCGCGGCGCGCCTCGGGGTCGAGGACGCCCCAGTTGATGAGCTCCTCGGTGAGGTCGGCCGGCGAGCGGTCGTAGATGACCGCGAGCGAGCGCAGGTCCTCCTGGCGGATGGACAGCACCCGGCCGTTGTAGTCGCCGCGCTGGCTCTGGATGGTGGCGACGTAGCGCGCGAGCGGGCCGGCCTTCTCCTGCGGCAGCTGCTGCATGCGCTCCAGGTCGATGACCAGCTTCGGCGTCGGGCCCAGCGGGGTCGGCGCCGCGCCGCCCGGCAGCAGCTCCGACATCGGGACGCCGTAGAAGTCGGCGAGCTCGGCGAGCTTCTGCACGGTGACGGCGCGGTCACCCCGCTCGTAGGAGCCGACCACGACGGCCTTCCAGCGCCCGTGGGACTTCTCCTCCACCCCGTGCAGGGAGAGGCCCTGCTGGGTGCGGATGGCGCGCAGCCGCGCGCCCAGGGACTTCGCGTATTCCGATGGCATCTTCTTCGTCGCTCCCCGGTCGTGATGGTGGCTGGCGTGGGGCGGCTGACCCCCGAGTTCACTCGGCTGTCACGACGGTCCCCGTAAATTCGCGTTCTGCGCTGCTTCGCGGGGGCGGCGCGGAGCTGCTCCACCCAGATTGGTTACGGACAGTGACGGTAAAGCGGTAAGGGCGCCAGGTCAAGCCGTTAGGTGAAAACGCGACTAATCAGTGGCCAAACTGTGCGTAAGTGAGGGGTCTCTCATAGGGCGATTAAATAGGACACTTTGCCCCGTCAATGAGAGATGAGAAGGCCTGCGGGGTAAGGGATCCCGTGACCTCCCACTGCCCGGTGGCCGACGGGGCCCGCATCGGGAACGCCCGCGTCGTGGGGAAATCGCGGTCGAGCGCTGTGACGAGGGTCATACTCCTGTTCGATACGGGCCCCCGCCGCGTCGGTTCACCGAGGTCGCGCTGGTAGCGTGATGCTCGTCCGACATCCTTTAACGACCTGTTCAGTGAGGCAGGGAAGGAGGTCATCACTATGTGTGCCCAAAAGCGCACAGGCGGTGGCGAGAAAGTCGGCGGCCCTCCCGCGCGGAGGAGCGCCGAAGACGCCCGGGCCGTTCTCGAGGGCCCCGAGATCAACCGGGCGCTGACCCGGATCGCGCACGAGGTGCTCGAGCGCACCAAGGGCGGCGCCGACATCACGCTACTGGGCATCCCGAGCCGCGGCGTCCCGCTCGCACACCGGCTGGCCCGGCGCATCGAGCAGGTCGAGGACCGCGCCGTCCCGCGGGGCTCGCTCGACATCACCATGTACCGCGACGACCTGCGTCTGGCTCCGGCGCGCGCGCTCGGCCGCACCGACATCCCCGCCGAAGGCATCGACGGCCGCGTCGTGGTCCTCGTCGACGACGTGCTCTTCTCCGGCCGCACCGTGCGCGCCGCACTCGACGCCCTCAACGACTTGGGCCGTCCCAGGGCCGTCCAACTGGCGACCCTGGTCGACCGCGGCCACCGCGAGCTGCCCATCCGCGCCGACTACGTCGGCAAGAACCTCCCCACCTCGCTGCGCGAGAAGGTCACGGTCCTGCTGGAGGAGACCGACGGCCGCGACGCCGTGCTGCTGGGCCCGGCCGGGCCGCGCATCGGGCATGCGGCGCCCGCGGCCGACGGAGCGGAGGTCGATCGCTGATGCGGCACCTGCTCTCCGCCGGGGACCTCTCCCGCGACGAGGCCGTCCTGGTGCTCGACACCGCCAAGGAGCTCGCCCAGGTCGGCGACCGCTCGGTCAAGAAGCTCCCGACCCTGCGCGGCCGCACCGTGGTCAACCTCTTCTACGAGGACTCCACCCGCACCCGGATCTCCTTCGAGGCCGCGGCCAAGCGGATGTCGGCCGACGTCCTCAACTTCTCCGCCAAGGGCTCCAGCGTCTCCAAGGGCGAGAGCCTCAAGGACACCGCCCTGACCCTGCAGGCCATGGGCGCCGACGGCGTCGTCATCCGGCACGGCTCGTCCGGGGCGGCCCGCCGGCTGGCCAACTGGGTGGAGGGCGCGGTCCTCAACGCCGGCGACGGCACCCACGAACACCCCACCCAGGCCCTGCTGGACGCCTACACGATGCGCGAGCGCATGGGCCGCCTGGAGGGCCTGCGCGTCGCCGTCGTCGGCGACGTCCTGCACAGCAGGGTGGCCCGTTCCAACGTCCTGCTGCTGCACACCCTCGGCGCCGAGGTCACCCTGGTGGCCCCGCCCACCCTCCTTCCGGTCTCGGTCGGGACGTGGCCGTGCGCCGTCTCCTACGACCTCGACGAGGTCCTCCCCAAGAGCGACGTCGTGATGATGCTGCGCGTCCAGGCCGAGCGCATGAACGACGCCTTCTTCCCGACCGCGCGCGAGTACAGCCGCCGCTACGGGCTGGACCGCGACAGGTTCGCGCGCATGCCCGACGACGCCATCGTCATGCACCCCGGCCCGATGATCCGGGGCATGGAGATCTCCGCGGAGGTCGCGGACTCACCGCGCTCCACCATCACCGAGCAGGTGGCCAACGGCGTGAGCGTCCGCATGGCAGTGCTCTACCTGCTGCTCGGCGGGTCCGAGTCAGCGATCGGGAACCAGGAGGGTTGATCCAGGCATGAGCGACACCGACACGACCTACCTGCTGCGCGGGGTCCGCGTCCTGGGCGCGGATCCGGCCGACGTCCTGATCCGCGACGGCGTCATCGCCGGCATCGGCCCCGGCGTCTCCGCCGACGGCGCCGAGGTCGTCGACGCCGCGGGCCTCATCGCACTGCCCGGCCTGGTGGATCTGCACACGCACCTGCGCGAACCGGGCCGCGAGGACGCCGAGACCGTGGCCAGCGGCTCCCGCGCCGCCGCCGTCGGCGGTTACACCGCCGTGCACGCCATGGCCAACACCGACCCGGTCGCCGACACCGCCGGCGTCGTCGAGCAGGTCTGGCGGCTGGGCCGCGACGCCGGCCACTGCGACATCCAGCCGGTGGGCGCCGTCACCCGGAACCTCGACGGCGCGCACCTGGCCGAGCTGGGCGCCATGGCCGACTCCATCGCCGGGGTCCGGGTCTTCTCCGACGACGGCAAGTGCGTCTCCGACGCGCTGCTGATGCGCCGGGCCCTGGAGTACGTCAAGGCCTTCGGCGGCGTCATCGCCCAGCACGCCCAAGAGCCCCGGCTGACCGAGAACGCCCAGATGAACGAGGGCGCGGTCTCCGACCGGCTGGGCCTGGCCGGCTGGCCGGCCGTGGCCGAGGAGGCCGTCATCGCCCGCGACTGCATGCTCGCGGAGCACGTCGGCTCCCGGCTGCACATCTGCCACGTCTCCACCAAGGGGTCGGTGCAGATCATCCGCTGGGCCAAGAGCCGGGGCTGCGACGTGACGGCCGAGGTCACCCCGCACCACCTGCTGCTCACCGACGAGCTCGTCGAGAGCTACGACCCGATCTACAAGGTCAACCCGCCGCTGCGCACGGCCGAGGACGTCGAGGCGCTGCGCGGGGCCCTGGCCGACGGCACGATCGACTGCGTGGCCACCGACCACGCGCCGCACCCGATCGAGTCCAAGGAGACCGAGTGGTCCAACGCCGCCATGGGCATGGTGGGATTGGAGACGGCGCTCCCGGTGGTCCAGCGGACCATGATCGATACAGGCCTGCTGGACTGGGCCGGGGTGGCCGAGCGGATGTCGGCGACCCCGGCGCGCATCGGACGCCTCGCCGGGCACGGCCGGCCACTGCGGGTGGGCGAGCCCGCCAACGTCACGCTCTACGACGCTGACGTGCGGCGCGAGGTCGACCCGGTGAACATGACCTCCAAGAGCGGCAACACCCCGTACCGGGGTATGACCCTGCCCGGCCGAGTGGTCGCCACGTTCCTGCGCGGCGTCCCGACGGTCCTCGATGGGAAGATCCAGTGACGATAGAAACAGCAGACTCCCAGGTTCCGGCGATCCTTGTGCTGGAGGACGGTGGAGTGATCCCGACGGTGCGAGCGGAGTCGTCGGTCGTGTCTGCGCGTAGCGCCATGTCGTTCGGCGGCGGAGTGAGTGAGGAGCGGTGAGCGAACAGATGGCAGGCGGCCGTCCGACAGAGGAGAAAGACGACGTGCAGGTTCCGGCGATCCTTGTGCTGGAGGACGGTGGAGTGATCCCGACGGTGCGAGCGGAGCCGTCGGTCGTGTCTGCGCGTAGCGCCATGTCGTTCGGCGGCGGAGTGAGTGAGGAGCGGTGAGCGAACAGATGGCAGGCGGCCGTCCGACAGAGGAGAAAGACGACGTGCAGGTTCCGGCGATCCTTGTGCTGGAGGACGGCCGCGTGTTCCACGGCCGGTCCTTCGGAGCCCGGGGCGAGACGTTCGGTGAGATGGTGTTCAACACCGGCATGACCGGTTATCAGGAGACGCTCACCGACCCCTCCTACCACCGCCAGATCGTGGCGATGACCGCGCCGCACATCGGCAACACCGGCGTCAACGACGACGACCCCGAATCCGGCCGGATCTGGGTCGCCGGCTACGTCGTGCGCGAGCCGGCCCGCATCCCCTCGAACTGGCGCGCCCAGCGCACCCTGGACGAGGAGCTGCGCCGCCAGGACGTCGTGGGCATCGCGATGCCCGGCACCCGGGCCCTCACCCGGCACCTGCGCGACCGCGGCGCCATGCGCGCGGCCATCAGCACCACCGAGCGCGACCCCGAGCGGCTGCTGGAGCGCGTGCGCGCCAGCCCGCAGATGGCAGGCGCCGACCTCGCCGCCGAGGTCACCACGGCCGAGCCCTACACGGTGCATCCGCCCGAGGGCGTGCCGACCCGGTTCACCGTCGCGGCGGTGGACCTCGGGATCAAGGCCATGACCCCGCAGCGGCTCGCCGAGCGCGGCTGCGAGGTTCGGGTGCTGCCCGCCACCGCCACGGCCGAGGAGATCCTCGCCCTCGACACCGACGGCGTGTTCTTCAGCAACGGCCCCGGCGACCCCGCGACCGCCGACGACGCCGTCGCGGCGATGCGCGGGGTCCTGGCCGCGGGCAGGCCGCTGTTCGGGATCTGCTTCGGCAACCAGATCCTCGGCCGTGCGCTGGACCTGGGCACCTACAAGCTGCGCTTCGGCCACCGGGGCGTCAACCAGCCGGTCCGGGACGTGCACACCCGACGGGTGCACGTCACCAGCCACAACCACGGCTTCGCCGTCGACGCGCCCACCGACGGCCCGTTCGACACGCCCTACGGCCGGGCCGAGGTCAGCCACGTCGACCTCAACGACAACGTGGTGGAGGGGCTGCGGCTGCTGGACCGGCCCGCGTTCAGCGTCCAGTACCACCCCGAGGCCGCGGCCGGCCCGCACGATGCCGCCGAGCTGTTCGACGCGTTCTGCGACCTGATGGCCGGGGCGAAGGGCGCGGTGCCCGCGGGAGCGGCCGGATGACGGGCGCGGACCCCCGCGGTCCCGCCTCCGGCCGCCCCGAGGACGACTCCGGACCGGAGTCGGCCAAGCCGCTCGTCCTGATTCTCCTGGCCGTCCTGGGCCTCACCGTCTTCTGTGGTGCGATCGCGCTCATCGTCGCGAGCTCCGCCTAACCGTCATCTTTCGAGGAAACAATGCCGCGCCGTAGTGATCTGTCATCCGTCCTCGTGATCGGCTCCGGGCCGATCGTCATCGGCCAGGCGTGCGAGTTCGACTACTCCGGCACGCAGGCGTGCCGGGTGCTCAAGGCCGAGGGCCTGCGCGTCATCCTGGTGAACTCCAACCCGGCCACGATCATGACCGACCCCGAGTTCGCCGACGCCACCTACGTCGAACCGATCACGCCCGAGATGGTCGAGAAGATCATCGCCAAGGAGCGCCCCGACGCCCTGCTGCCCACCCTGGGCGGCCAGACCGCGCTCAACACCGCCGTCTCGCTGCACGAGGCCGGCGTGCTGGAGAAGTACAACGTCGAGCTGATCGGCGCCAACATCGAGGCGATCCAGTCAGGGGAGGACCGCGACGCCTTCAAGCGCATCGTCGAAAAGATCGGCGGGGAGTCCGCCCGCTCCCGGATCTGCCACACCCTGGACGAGTCCCTGGCCGCGGCCGAGGAGCTCGGCTACCCGGTGGTCGTGCGCCCGTCGTTCACCATGGGCGGCGCCGGCTCCGGCTTCGCCCACGACGAGGCCGAGCTGCGCCGCATGGCCGGCCAGGGCCTCGCGCTCTCCCCGACCACCGAGGTGCTCCTCGAGGAGTCGGTCCTGGGCTGGAAGGAGTACGAGCTGGAGCTGATGCGCGACGCCAACGACAACGTGGTCGTCGTCTGCTCCATCGAGAACCTCGACCCGATGGGCGTGCACACCGGCGACTCCATCACCGTCGCCCCGGCCATGACGCTCACCGACCGCGAGTACCAGCGGCTGCGCGACATCGGCATCGCGGTCATCCGCGAGGTCGGCGTCGACACCGGCGGCTGCAACATCCAGTTCGCGGTGCACCCCGAGACCGGCCGGATCATCGTCATCGAGATGAACCCGCGGGTCTCGCGCTCCTCGGCCCTGGCCTCCAAGGCCACCGGCTTCCCGATCGCCAAGATCGCCGCCAGGCTCGCCGTCGGCTACACCCTCGACGAGATCCCCAACGACATCACCGCCGAGACCCCGGCCAGCTTCGAGCCCAGCCTCGACTACGTCGTGGTCAAGGTGCCGCGCTTCGCCTTCGAGAAGTTCCCCGGCGCCGACCCCGGCCTGACCACCACCATGAAGTCGGTGGGCGAGGTCATGGCGATCGGCCGGTCCTTCCCCGAGGCGCTGCAGAAGGCCATGCGCTCGCTTGAGCGCAAGGGCGGCGGCCTCACCTGGGCCGGCGAGCCCGGGGACAAGGCCGGGCTGCTCGCAGCGGCCGGCACACCCACCGAGCACCGGCTGCACCAGGTCCAGCAGGCGCTGCGGGCCGGAGCGAGCGTGGCCGAGCTGCACGCCGCCACCCGGATCGACCCGTGGTTCCTCGACCAGTTGATGCTGCTGGAGGAGCAGGCCCGCGAGCTGGCCGCCGCGCCGAAGCTGGAGGCCGGGCTGCTGCGCTCGGCCAAGGGGCTGGGCTTCTCCGACCGCCAGATCGGCGAGGTCGTCGGCAAGTCCGAGGAGGTCGTGCGCGAGCTGCGGCACGCGCTGGGCATCCACCCGGTCTACCTCACCGTGGACACCTGCGCCGCGGAGTTCGCCGCCCGCACGCCCTACCTGTACTCCAGCTACGACGAGGAGACCGAGGTCCCCGAGGGGGCCAGGCCCAAGGTGATCATCCTGGGATCCGGGCCCAACCGCATCGGCCAGGGCGTGGAGTTCGACTACAGCTGCGTGCACGCCTGCTTCGCGCTGGCCGACGCGGGCTACGAGACCGTCATGGTCAACTGCAACCCCGAGACGGTCTCCACCGACTACGACACCAGCGACCGGCTGTACTTCGAGCCCCTGACGCTGGAGGACGTGCTGGAGGTGGTCCGGGCCGAGCAGCTCACCGGCCAGGTCGTGGGCGTGGTCGTGCAGCTCGGCGGGCAGACGCCGCTGGGCCTGGCGCGCGAGCTCAAGGCGGCCGGCGTGCCGATCGTGGGCACCAGCCCCGAGAGCATCGACCTCGCCGAGGACCGCGGCGCCTTCGGCAGGGTCCTCGACGAGGCGGGCCTGCCCGCACCCAAGCACGGCATGGCGCAGTCCTTCGAGGAGGCCAAGACCATCGCCGACGAGATCGGCTACCCGGTCCTGGTGCGCCCGTCCTACGTGCTGGGCGGCCGCGGCATGGAGATCGTCTACAACGAGGCCATGCTGCGCGACTACATCCAGCGCAACACCGAGGTCAGTCCTTCGCACCCGGTGCTGGTCGACCGGTTCCTCGACGACGCGATCGAGATCGACGTCGACGCCCTCTACGACGGCACCGACCTCTACCTCGGCGGCGTCATGGAGCACATCGAGGAGGCCGGGATCCACTCCGGCGACTCGGCGTGCGCGCTGCCCGCGATCACCCTCGGCAACGAGGACATCGAGCGCATCCGCTACTCCACCGAGGGCATCGCCCGCGGCACCGGCGTGCGCGGCCTGCTCAACGTGCAGTACGCGCTCGCCTCGGGCGTCCTCTACGTCCTGGAGGCCAACCCGCGCGCCTCGCGCACCGTGCCGTTCGTGTCCAAGGCCACGGCGGTCCCGCTGGCCAAGGCCGCGGCCAGGGTGATGCTGGGCGCCTCCATCGCCGAACTGCGCGCCGAGGGCATGCTCCCCGCCGAGGGCGACGGCGGCACGCTGCCGATGGACGCCCCGCTCGCCGTCAAGGAGGCGGTGCTGCCGTTCAATCGGTTCATCGACCGGCAGGGCCAGGGCGTCGACACCGTGCTCGGCCCGGAGATGCGCTCCACCGGCGAGGTCATGGGCCTGGACGCCGACTTCGGCGCAGCCTACGCCAAGTCGCAACTGGCCGCCTACGGGTCGCTGCCGAAGGCGGGCAGGGTGTTCGTCTCGGTGGCCAACCGGGACAAGCGCACGATGATCTTCCCGGTCAAGCGGCTGGCCGACCTCGGCTTCGAGATCCTGGCCACCGAGGGCACCGCGTGGGTGCTGCGCCGCAACGGGGTGCGGGCCCAGGTGGTCCGCAAGCACAGCGAGGGGACCGGTCCGGACGGGGAACCCACTATCGTGCAACTCATCCACGACGGCGGGGTGGACCTCATCGTGAACACGCCGTTCGGCGGCGCCGGCCAGTCCGGCCCGCGGTTGGACGGCTACGAGATCCGCACCGCCGCGGTCGTCCGCGGCGTGCCCAGCGTCACCACGGTGCAGGGACTGGCCGCCGCGGTCCAGGGGATCGAGTCGCTGGTGCGCGGTGACATCGGGGTGCGCTCCCTGCAGGAGCACGCCGAGCACCTGCGCGGCGCCGCGGGCTGACCGGGGCGGGGCGCGGGCCCCGACCGGTGGCGGCGCGACCGAGGGAGGCGCGGGTGTCGGCGATTGCGCCGGCGCCCGCACCCGCGCATGATGGCCCCCACCGGGCCGCGGCAACATCGAGAAGAGGAGCCTCACGGGTGAGCGACTTCCGACCGGTGCAGATGCGCAGCCCGGTACTGACCGTGCGGCGGGTCGACGCCTACCATGCCATAACCGTGGTGGCCCCCGGAGTCGCCGAGCGGTTCCGCTCCGGGCAGTTCATCGCGGTGGCGGTCGGCGGGGACCAGTCCGGCATGCTGTTGCGCCGCGCGTTCGCCATCCACGACGTCAAGCCCGACTACGGGGGCACCGTGGAGTTCCTCTTCGCGGTGCGCGGCGGGGGCACCGCGTGGCTGGCCGAGCGCCGGTCCAGGGACCTGCTCGACATCGTGGGGCCGCTGGGGCGGCCGTTCCCGCTGCCGAGGGACCCCGTCAACTGCGTCCTGGTCGGGGGCGGCTACGGCAGCGCCCCGCTGTTCCCGCTGGCGCACACGCTGCGCGGGCGGGGCTGCCGGGTGGACTTCGTGCTCGGCGCGGCCTCGGCCGACCGGGTGTTCAGCGCCATCACGGCGCGCCGCGTCGCCGAGACGGCCACGTTCACCACCGACGACGGCTCCTTCGGCGTGCGCGGCCGGGTCACCGACGCCCTGCCGCAGGTGATCGAGGACGCGCGCTCCGACGTCGTCTACGCGTGCGGGCCGATGCCGATGCTGCGGGAGGTCAGCGCCATGGCGATGCGGCACGACATCCCGGTGCAGGTCTCGGTCGAGGAGACCATGGCCTGCGGCACAGGGGTGTGCATGACCTGCGTGGTCCCCGTGGTGGGGGAGGACGGCATCACCCGGATGGTCCGCTCCTGCGTCGACGGCCCGGTGTTCCGCGGCGAACGGGTGCGCTTCGACGACGTCGGCACGATCCCCTTCGACGCGCTGGGCGCGCCGGGGTGGAAGGCGCGGGGCGGCGACGACCCCGTCTCCGCTCGTGAGGCCGGCTGAGGCCGTGGCCGGCGCGACACCCGGCGTCACCTGGTGGCGGGGCATGCCGGAGACGGCCCTCCCCCTCCTCCCGGCCGCGCCGGCGGAGCCCGGGGGAGCGCAGGAGGGCGATCAGCGGGCCGGGGAGGCCGGCGGTGACGAGGCGAGGACGGAAGGGGCGTCGGGGATGAGTCCCGACCTGCGGGTCCGGTTGGGCGACGTGGAGCTGGCCAATCCGATCATGACGGCGGCGGGCTGCGCCGGCGCGGGCCGGGAGCTGGCGCAGTTCTTCGACGTCGCCCGGATCGGCGCCGTGGTCACCAAGTCGGTGATGCTGGAGCCGCGCGCCGGGTGGCCTGCGCCGCGGATGGCCGAGACCCCCAGCGGCATGCTCAGCGCGATCGGCCTGCAGGGCCCCGGCATCGACGTGTTCCTGCAGCGCGACCTGCCGTGGCTGCTCTCGCGCGGCGGCCGGGCCGTGGTCTCGGTGGCCGGGGGCGGGAGCGCCGAGTACGCCGAGCTGGCCGGGCGGCTGTCCGAAGCCCCCGGCGTCAGCGTGATCGAGGTCAACCTGTCCAGCCCCAACCTGGCCGACCGCGGCCGGCACTTCACCGACGACCCCGCTGCCGCGGCCGAGGCCGTGCGCGCGGTGCGCTCCGGGGCCCGCTCCGACATCCCGGTCTTCGCCAAGCTCTCGCCGGACGTCCCCGACCTGGTCGGGCTGGCCGGGGCCTGCGTGGAGGCCGGCGCCGACGGCCTGTCCATGATCAACACGGTGCGCGGGATGTCCATCGACACCGCGACGATGCGCCCGGCCGTGGCCGGCGGCATGGGCGGGGTCTCCGGACCCGCGATCCGCCCCATCGCCGTGGCCTGCGTCTACGAGGTGCACGCCGCGCTGCCCGATGTCCCCATCATCGGCATGGGCGGCGTGCGCACCGGTTCCGACGCGCTGGAGTTCGTGCTCGCCGGGGCCTCGGCCGTGGCCGTGGGCACGGTCATCTTCCACGATCCCTCGGCCTGCGTCCGCATCCTGCGCGAGTTCGAGGAGGCGCTGGGGGAGCACGGCGTCGCCCGGGTGTCCGATCTCGTGGGCGCCGCCCACCGCCCCATGGGCGCTGCGCTGGGACGATGAGGAGGACGGCGTTCAAACAGCTCCTGGCGCACCGCGCCCGTGGGGGTAACCTTGGGGGACCCTCCGGGGTTTCTGTGGCCTCCACGGCCTTCTCAGGGCCCCTTGGAATCCGTCAATCGGTGGCCGCGTGCCCGGCCACCCGAATACGGGCGTCGTCCCGCCCGTCGCAGGCATGATCCGGCGAAACCGGGGAACCGCAGGCAGTGGTGTGCCGTTGTGCCCGCGCTCACGACCGCACGGGGTCGCCGCGTCAGCGGCGGTGAACCGCGTGTCCCAAGACGGCGCCGCCCCGGCGGCCCGTGCCATTTCGCTCACCCGTGACCCGAAGGAGAACCACCGTGGCCGCGCCCATCGCCGTCGCCATAGACGCACCCGACATCGAGACCGCAGCCCGCTGGGCCTCGTCGGTCGCCCCCCACGTCAGCACGGTGAAAGTGGGGCTGGAGCTGTACCTGCGCTACGGCCCCGAGGTCATCACGACCATGCGCGGCGCCAACCGGGTCGCGCTCTTCCTCGACCTCAAGCTGCACGACATCCCCGCCACCGTGGCGGGCGCCGCGCGCGCCGTCGCCCGGCTCAAGCCCTCGATCCTGACCGTGCACGCCGCCGGCGGGCGGGACATGATCCGGGCGGCCGTCGAGGCGGCCCCCGACACCAGGATCGCGGCGGTCACCGTGCTGACCTCCCTGGAGGACGCCGCGCTGGAGGAGGTGGGCCTGCGCGGTCCGGCCTCCGACGCCGCTCGGCGGCTCGCCGTGCTCGCCGTCGAGTCCGGCGCCAGGGCGCTGGTGTGCTCGCCGCACGAGGCCGCGTCGCTGCGGGCGGAGGTCGGCCCCGACATCACCCTGATCACCCCCGGTGTCCGCCCGCAGGGCGCGGAAAAGGGCGACCAGGCGCGGGTGGCCACCCCGGAGGAGGCCCTCGCCGCGGGCGCCGACCTGCTCGTGATCGGCCGCCCCATCACCCGCGCGGCCGACCCCGGCGCGGCCGCGGCCTCGATCGCCGGCGCGCTGCGGCGGGCGGAGGCGACCTCGGCCTGAGACCGGGACCGTCGCGAGGCGGTTTGGGAAATCCATGAACGCTGATCGACGCGGGCTGACGCTGATTTAGGACCTTAGCGGCGATTGAAATGGTTCATCCGAAAAGCGGACGAAGGGCGGCGACGTGGTGAAGGTCACGATCCGGCGGGTCCTGGGGCTTTCTTCCAGCTCGCGTCCGTGGCAGGGACCAAAGTCCCGATTTTGGAAGCCGTCTGCAATCACATGATGACTAAGCGTAATTAGTTGGATGAAATAGCGCTTGAAAAGCCACTTTGCGTTGCCGAACAGGGTCGGAACCTACTAACTTGCGCAGGCGTCCGCCCTCCGCAAACGAGAGAAAACCGAGGTGACCCGGCGTGGCCCTTCCTCCCCTCACACCTGAACAGCGCGCCGCCGCTCTGGAAAAAGCCGCCAAGGCCAGAAAAGAGCGCGCGGAAGTGAAGAACCGACTCAAGCACGGCGGCGTCTCGCTGGCCGAGGTCCTCGCGGACGGCCAGAACGATGACGTCATCGGCAAGATGAAGGTCTCCGCTCTGCTCGAGTCGCTCCCCGGCGTCGGCAAGGTCCGCGCCAAGCAGATCATGGAGCGCCTCAACATCGCCGAGTCCCGGCGCGTCCGGGGCCTGGGCGCCAACCAGCGCGCCGCGCTGGAGCGCGAGTTCGGCGGCGCCGAGTAGTCAGGTCGACGCCGGGGCGGGTCGCCGGTGAGCACCGACGCCCCGCCCGGTGACCGGCGGCCGGGATCCCCGAGGTCCCGGCCGCCGGTCGAGTGTCCGATGCCGCGGTGCGGCCCCGGGTGGGAGCGTTCTCACGATCGCGGTCCGCCCGGTCGCACCGCGGCACGGTGGTATAAAAGACCCACGCACCGACCCGCTCGCGAGCGCGATCGGCCGCGGCGCGGCCCGGCGCCCGGGCGTGCGGCACGGCCCGAGAACGTGCGCCGCGCACCGCGTGCGCCGCGCCGGTGCGACGACCGCCGCCGAACCGCCCGCCCGGGGTAGTTGAGAGTCTGAGATCAGTGCCTGTTGAGCCCGGAACCGACGTCAGCCCGAACAGCCCGTCGAAGCGGCTCACGGTGCTGTCAGGGCCCTCGGGAGTGGGCAAGAGCACGGTCGTCAAGGAGATCCGCCGTCGGCACCCCGAGGTGTGGCTCTCGATCTCGGTGACCACCCGCAAGCCCCGCCCGGGCGAGACCGACGGCGTCGAGTACTACTTCGTCTCCGACGACGAGTTCGACCGCCTGGTGGCCGGGCACGAGCTCCTGGAATGGGCGGAGTTCGCGGGCAACCGCTACGGCACGCCGCGCGGCCCGGTCGTGCGGCGGCTGGCGGCCGGCGAGCCGGTGCTGCTGGAGATCGAGCTGCAGGGCGCCCGGCAGGTGCGCTCGAACATGCCGGAGGCCTACCTGGTGTTCCTGGCCCCGCCCTCGTGGGAGGAGCTGGTGCGCAGGCTCACCGGGCGCGGCACCGAATCGTCCGATGTGGTCCAGCGCCGCCTCGACACCGCCCGCATCGAACTCGCCGCCGAGAAGGAGTTCGACACCACGCTCGTCAACACGTCGTTGCGCGATGTCTGCGACGAGCTGCTAGCGTTGATACTCGCGCCATCGGTGTGATACCGGTGCGCCGGCGCCGGACACCGCGGCGCGCGGCGGCCGTCGGGCACGGCGGACGCCCCGGTCCCGCCGGTCGGCGTCGAGACCTCGAAAAACCATCCCACGGTCCCGCAACGGGGCCGGCCAACCGTCTAGGGGTACGCAACGTGGCAGGCACGCAGCCCGTCGCCGAAGGCATCACCAACCCGCCGATCGACGAGCTCCTCGAGGTCGTCGACAGCAAGTACAGCCTGGTCACCATGGCGGCCAAGCGTGCCCGGCAGATCAACGCCTACTACGCCCAGCTGGGCGAGGGCCTGCTGGAGTACGTCGGGCCGCTGGTGGAGACCCAGGTCCAGGAGAAGGCGCTGTCCATCGCCCTGCGCGAGACCAAGGAGCGCCTGCTGAACGCGGAGCCCTACGAGGGCGCCTAGGCGCTCCCGCCCCGGCCCCGCCCGCGTCCGGGCGGGGCGGCTTCGTTAAAGTCCCACCGTGAGCACTGAACACACGCCTGAGGTCGTCCTGGGAGTCGGCGCGGGAATCGCCGCCTACAAGGTCTGCGAGCTGCTGCGGCGCTTCACCGAATCGGGGCACGGCGTCAAGGTGGTGCCCACCGCCGACGCGCTGCGGTTCGTGGGCGAACCCACCTGGGCCGCGCTCTCCGGACGGCCCGTGGCCACCGGGGTGTGGGACGGCGTGCACGAGGTGCCGCACGTGCGGATCGGCCAGCGCGCCGACCTGGTGTTCGTCGCCCCCGCGACCGCCGACCTGCTGGCCAGGGCCGCCCACGGGCTGGCCGACGACCTGCTCACCAACACGCTGCTCACCGCGCGCTGCCCGATCGTGTTCGCCCCGGCGATGCACACCGAGATGTGGGAGCACCCGGCCACGCAGGCCAACGTCGCGACCCTGCGCTCGCGCGGCGCGATCGTGATCGACCCCGCCGTCGGGCGCCTCACCGGCGTCGACACCGGGCGCGGGCGGCTGCCGGAGCCGGAGGAGCTGTTCGCGGTCGGCCGGCGGGTCCTGCGGCGGGGGGCGCTCGACTCCGACCTGGCCGGCCGGCACGTGGTGGTCTCAGCCGGCGGCACCCGCGAGGCCATCGACCCGGTGCGCTTCATCGGCAACCGCTCCTCGGGCCTGCAGGGCTACGCGCTGGCCGCGACCGCCGTCGCCCGGGGCGCGAGCGTCACCCTGGTCTCGGCCAACGTGGCGCTGCCCGACCCCGCGGGCGCGAAGGTGGTGCGGGTCGGCTCGGCGCGGGAGCTGCGCGAGGCCGTGCTCGCCGGGCGGGCCGGGGCCGACGTCGTCGTGATGGCCGCTGCGGTCGCCGACTTCCGGCCGGACGCGGCCGCAGCGAGCAAGATCAAGAAGTCCGGTGCGGCCCCCGGCCCGATCTCCCTGACGGAGAACCCCGACATCCTGCTGGAGCTCGGCAGGGAGCGCGCGCACGCCGGCCAGGTGATCGTGGGCTTCGCGGCCGAGACCGACAACGTGCTGGAGCACGGCCGCGCCAAACTCGCGCGCAAGGGGTGCGACCTGCTGGTCGTCAACCAGGTGGGCGGCGGCCGCGCGTTCGGCACCGCCGACAACCAGGCCGTCGTGCTCGGAGCGGACGGGACGGCCACCGAGATCGCGCACGGCCCGAAGGAGGACCTCGCCGACCGCGTGTGGGATCTGGTGGGGGAGCGGTTGGCCTCTTGATACCCATGGGTAGGGTTGCGATTGTCTCGCTGGGGCGCCGCAGTACCCTACAAGGGTCCTGTCCAGCGAAGAGAGCCGTTCGCACGGTCCCGAGCAGCCCAACGGAACGGCGCTGCAGCGGGCCCTCCGGAGTACCGCGTCTTCACAGCGGCAGGGGGTGTCCCACTACAGTGGACCCGGAAACCAACCGCGCCGGTCGGTTTTCGACGGGAGCGACCCCGCCTCCCGCCGAGCACCGTTCCGCACCGACAACTGTCAGCCAGCAGCCGCTGCAAGGAGTCACTCAACGTGTCCCGTCGCCTTTTCACCTCCGAGTCGGTCACCGAAGGCCACCCCGACAAGATGGCCGACCAGATCAGTGATGCGATCCTCGACTCGATGCTCAAGGACGACCCCGGGAGCCGGGTCGCCGTCGAGACCCTGATCACCACCGGCCAGGTACACGTCGCCGGAGAGGTCACCACCGAGACCTACGTCGACATTCCCAGCATCATCCGCGAGAAGATCCTGGAGATCGGCTACGACTCCTCCGCGAAGGGCTTCGACGGCGCCTCCTGCGGCGTCTCGGTCTCCATCGGCGCCCAGTCCCCCGACATCGCCCAGGGCGTCGACACCGCCTACGAGACGCGCGCCGAGAAGGGCACGGACGACCTCGACCGCCAGGGCGCCGGCGACCAGGGCCTGATGTTCGGCTACGCCAACCGCGAGACGCCCGAGCTCATGCCGCTGCCGATCAAGCTCGCGCACGCGCTCTCCCAGCGGCTCTCCGACGTCCGCCGCGACGGCACCGTCCCCTACCTGCGCCCCGACGGCAAGACGCAGGTGACGGTGGAGTACGACGGCAACACCCCGGTCCGCCTGGACACCGTGGTGGTCTCCAGCCAGCACGCCCCCGACATCGACCTCGACGAGCTCCTCGCCCCCGACGTCAAGGAGCACGTGATCGCCCCCGTCGTGGCGAGCTACGGGCTGGAGTTCGATGACTACCGCCTGCTGGTCAACCCCACCGGCCGCTTCGAGATCGGCGGCCCGATGGGCGACGCCGGCCTGACCGGCCGCAAGATCATCGTCGACACCTACGGCGGATACGCCCGGCACGGCGGCGGCGCCTTCTCCGGCAAGGACCCGTCCAAGGTCGACCGCTCCGCCGCCTACGCCACCCGCTGGGTCGCCAAGAACATCGTCGCCGCCGGCCTGGCCGACCGCGCCGAGGTCCAGGTCGCCTACGCGATCGGCAAGGCCCACCCGGTGGGCGTCTTCATCGAGACGTTCGGCACCGAGCAGGTCGCCCCGGACGTGATCGAGAAGGCCGTCCAGGAGGTCTTCGACCTGCGCCCGGCCGCGATCATCCGCGACCTGAACCTGCTGCGCCCGATCTACTCCAAGACCGCGGCCTACGGCCACTTCGGCCGCGAGCTGCCCGAGTTCACCTGGGAGCAGACCGACCGCGCCGCGGCCCTGAAGTCGGCCGTGGGGGCCTGAGGGACCGACAGCGGACGACGACGAACGACGACACGGGCGAAGGCCCCCGCCCCTCCCGCCGAGGAGGAGCAGGGGCCTTCGCCCGTGCGGCCCGGGCCGGTCGCGGCCGCACACGGGCCGCCGGTCAGCGCCGCGACCGGTCCGGGATCCGGGTCAGGACCCACTTCTGCAGGCCCTCCAGCGGGCCCTGGGGGAAGCGGCGCAGCCACAGCGGCGCGGCGACCAGCAGGGTCAGGCTCACCGCGGCCCACAGGCCGAGCACCCACCAGGGGCCGGTTCCGGCCAACCTCGAAGCCAGGCCCAGGCCGATGCCGTAGCACAGGAGCATGCAGAGCGCGTTCTGCAGGACGTAGCCCGACATCGCCGTGCGGCCGAGCGCCGACAGGCCCGCGGTGACGGTCCCCGGGCGGCGCACCCGGTCCATCAGCACGCCGATCAGGCCGATGTAGCCCAGCGCCAGGACGGGGGCGCAGACGTAGCGGTCGATCAGGAAGAGGTTCGGCCCCAGGAGCGCCGTGGCCAGGTTCAGCGGGAGGCCGATCCCCAGCCCCCAGGCGAGCATGCGGACCCGCAGCCGGCGTCCGGTGTCGTCCGGGTCGAAGGCCCCGGCCCGGAGCAGCCGTACGCCCAGCAGGAACAGGAACACCAGCAGGGGGAAGGTGATGACGGGCTCGATGCGCAGGACCGCGAAGTTCTCCAGCCGGAACAGCACCTGGTCGAGGTAGCCGCCCTCGACGTAGAGCCGCACCACGTCCGCAGTGCCCGGCGGCGGAGCGGTGTCCTGCGGCGGCGATGCGGCGGGGGCGTACAGCAGCGCCGTCAGCGCCGCCATGAACGCGACGTGCAGCGCGGCCTGCGCCCACATGACGATCCGCTGCGCGCGTTCGGAGCGGGTGAGCAGCCACGCCACCAGCAGCGCGGTGGCGGCGTAGCCCATGAGGACGTCCCAGGCGAAGACCAGGGTGAAGTGGAGCGCGCCTTCGAGCAGCAGGAACAGCGCGCGCCATTTGTACCGGCCGGGCCAGCGCGAACCCCGCTTGGCCGCGGAGCGGAACTGGATGGCCAGGCCGACGCCGAAGAGCAGCGTCAGCAGCGCCAGAAACTTGCCGTTGGCGGCGAACCGGAAGAGGAACTCGGCGACGCCCGCCGCCGTGGGCGCCTCCAGCAGCTCCGCTGCCGCCGGGGCCGCGGCCCCGGTGTCGATGAGCGGGCCGGCGTCGCCGCCGGGGCCGGCGAAGATCCACACGTTGGTGGCCAGCGTCCCCAGGATCGCCGCGCCGCGCAGCACGTCCAGCAGCGGCAGGCGCCCCGCGGGCGCGGCGTGCGCCCGGTCCGCGACCCGTTGCGCGGTGGTGTCCATCGTCGAGCTCCCCCATGATCATCGGCCGGTCGGGCACGCGTCGTGCCCGCTCCGTTCCGATGGTCGCGGCCCAAGGGGCGCGGCCGCCTCCTGCACGCAGCGGAAATGGAGATGCTGCTTTGGATGTAGGCGTTCGGGGTCGGATGCCCGGCGCAGATCGGTGTATCCGGCCGGGCCAAAAGGGCGGGACGGTTCAGGAGACCAGCTCGATGGGGCAGCGCGCCCCCGTCCCTCGGGCGAGCTTGGCGTCGGTGGTCAGGAGAGTGGCTCCAAGGTTCTCGGCCAGGGCGACGTAAGCGGCGTCGTATGCCGAGTAGTTGTGTCGGAGCTCCCAGACCCTGCTGATAAGGGGCCCGAGATCGCGGCGTTCGACCGGCATGGCCAGGAAATCGTGCAGTGCCTGTTCGGCCGGGGGCAGAGTGAGCTTGCCGCCCATCAGCAAACCGCGCAGTACGTTGGCCACCTCTAGGTCGACGAAATGCGGCGCGTACATGCGACGGCCGCGCAGTCGGGCCTCGACGGCCATGCCTCTCGGCTCATGAATGGTCAGCGCGATGATCGCGGAGGTATCGACGACGATCACCCGCGCCGCCCTTCGTGCAGAGCGGCCAGAATGTCCTCGTTCGTGATCTCACTCTTGATCTGTTTCCGGTGCTCGGCGATCTCGTCGAGCACGGCATCACTGACGCGCTGATACTCGTCGTCGGCCATGCTGAAGTACACGGTCTCAGATTCGATGCGGGCGTCCGCCTCGACGAGTGCACGCACGTAGTCCTCTGGTGACATGTGCGCGGCCGCCGCTTTGCGGCGGATGTTTTCGCGAGCATACGGGGACAGTCCCCGGATTTCGATGGGTGCCATGTCGTCCACAGTGTCACCTCCTTCCGCGCTTCGCGTGGCTGCCGATGGGTTCGAATGCTATTGGGCCGAGCCCAAAAAGCCCGGCGAAAAGGGCATCCCCTGCTCCGGGGATGCCCAATCGCCGGAAACCGCGGGGAAAGGTCAAATCCGGATCATGGTGCTGCGCACGATCTCGAACACGGGGTGGCCTCCCGCCGCCTCGACGTAGTCGGCCTCGGAGGAGTCGGGGCCGAGGTCGAAGTGGGGGCCGACGACGACGGCCCTGGGGTGGTCCAGGTACTCGCGCAGCACCGGCCCGGCCCGCTCCGAGGAGACCTCCTGCACGCTGATCAGCTCGATCCAGCCGCCCCGGCGCAGGGTCGCGAACCCGTCCTTGCGGATGTTGTGCACCCAGCCGACCGGGCCGTAGGGGGCGACGAGGAAGCGGCCCCTGCTGTTCTCCACCAGGCTGACCGGCGTGGTGCGCAGGAACCCCGACTTGGCCCCGCGCGTGGTCAGCAGGTGCATCTCCGGCGGGCCGTACCCGTATTTGAGGAAGCCCCCGATGACGGCGTTCGCGGTGCGCCTGAGCCTGGTCATCTGCAATCGCCTCGTCCCGTTCGCCATCGTCATCTCCCTTGTCCGCGCTCCCGTCCATTCTGGGGCGTGCGCCGAGTTCCTCGCGCGTTGCGGTACCCGGCTCGGCCGGGGTTATCCGCGGCGCGGGCCGCCCCGGCCGGACCTCATCGGAACGCGGCGACGCCGGTGACCGCCTGCCCCAGGCTCAGCGCGTGGATCTCCTCGGTGCCCTCATACGTCGCGACGGTCTCCAGGTTCACCATGTGGCGCAGCACCGGGTACTCCAGCGTGATGCCGTTGGCGCCGTGGATCGAACGCGCCGTGCGCGCGACCCGCTGGGCCGCCGCGACATTGGCGAACTTACCGAAGCTCACGTGGTTGTGGTGGCAGGCCCCCCGATCCTTGAGCCGGCCGATCTGCAGCGCCGTGAGGTTGGCGTGGTTGACGTCGACGACCATGTCGGCGAGTTTGCGCTGGGTGAGCTGGAAACCGGCGATGGGCCGGCCGAACTGCACCCGCGTCGAGGCGTAGTCCAGCGCCGCCTCGTAGCAGGCGCGGCCGGCTCCGGCCGCGCCCCACACGATCCCGTAGCGGGCCTCGTTCAGGCAGGACAGCGGGGCGCCGAGCCCGGTGGCGCCCGGCAGGCGCGCCTCGGCCGGCAGCCGCACGCCCTCCAGCACGAGCTCGGAGGTGATCGAGGCGCGCAGCGACAGCTTCCTGTGGATGGTGTTGGCGGTGAAGCCGGGCGCGTCGGTGGGCACCAGGAAACCGCGGACGCCCTCCTCCGTGTCGGCCCAGACCACGGCGACGTCGGCGATGGAGCCGTTGGTGATCCACATCTTCACGCCGTCCAGCACCCAGTCCGAACCGTCGCGGCGGGCCCTGGTGCGCATCGATCCGGGGTCGCTGCCGGCGTCGGGCTCGGTCAGGCCGAAGCAGCCGACGGCCCTGCCCGCCGCCATCCGGGGCAGCCACTCGGTCTTCTGCTCCTCGGAGCCGTACTTGTGGATCGCGGCCATCGCCAGGGAGCCCTGCACCGACACGAAGCTGCGCAGCCCCGAGTCCACCGCCTCCAGTTCGCGGCAGGCCAGGCCGTAGGCGACGGCGCTGGTCCCGGCGCAGCCGTAGCCTTCGAGGTGCATGCCGAACACACCGAGCTCGCCGAAGGACTCGGCCAGCGCCCTGGCCTCGGGGATGGTCCCGGCGTCGAACCAGTCCGCCACGTTGGGCAGCAGCTCCCTGGCCGCGAAGTCGCGGACGGTGTCGCGGATGGCCGCCTCCTCCTCGCTCAGCGAGGCGTCCACGGCGAGGAAGTCGTGCGCGTCGGGGGCCGCGGCCTTGTGCCGGTCACTCATGGGGTTCCTTCCCTGTCTCACTCGATGCCGATGGGTCTGTGGGGGCGCCGCCGGAGCCGCGCCGGGCCGTCACCGGACGCCGCCGCGCCGCACCGCGCCGCGCTCGACCAGCCGGGCGATGTCGGCCTCGGCCAGGCCCAGTTCGGCCAGGACGTCCGCGGAGTGCTGGCCGAGCAGCGGCGGCGGCAGCGGCGGCTCCTCGGCACCGCCGGCGGAGGCCGACCGGAAGCCGGCCCGGAGCAGCTCCAGCGGTCCGGCGGTCGGATGATCGACGGCCACGGTGGCGCCGTCGCCCGCGGCATCGGCGGCGCGGACCGCGTCCAGCACCCCGCGCACCCGGCCGACCGGGACGCCCGCCTCCATGAGCAGCTTCACCCACTCCTCGGCGGTGCGGCCGCGCAGCGCGGCCGAGATCTGTGCGACGAGCCCGTCGCGGTGGGCGACCCGCTGCGGGTTGGTGGCGTAGCGCGGGTCGTCGGCGAGGTCGGGCCGGTTCAGGACGGCGCACAGCCGCCGGTACAGCGAGTCGTTGCCCGCGGCCACGACGATGTCGGCGTCGCCGGTGGGGAACACCTGGTAGGGCACGATGGTGGCGTGGGCGTTGCCGTAGCGCTGCGGTTCCTCGCCGGTGACCAGGGCGCCCTGGCTGAGGCTGGCCAGACCCGACAGCGCCGAGTTGATCAGCGACACCGTCACGTGCTCGCCGATGCCCGTGGCCCTGGCCCGCACCAGCGCGCCCAGGATCGACACCGCGGCGTTCAGGCCGGTGAGCACGTCGGTGATCGCGACCCCCACCTTGGCCGCCGCGCCCCCGGGCTCACCGGTGGCCGCCATCAGGCCGCTCTCGGCCTGCACGATCAGGTCGAAGCCCGGACGGCCCGCCGGTTCGTGTTCGGGGCCGAAGCCGCTGATCGAGCAGTAGACCACGCCGGGGTTGCGCCGCCTGACGTCGGCGTAGCCCAGGCCGAGGCGCTCGACGACGCCGGGACGGAAGTTCTGCACGACCACGTCGGAGCGCGCGCACAGCTCCGCCACGGCGTCCAGGGCCTCGGGGTCCTTGACGTCGACGGCCAGACTGCGCTTGCCCCGGTTGACCGACAGGAAGTAGGCGGCCTCCTCATCGGCCCACGGCGGGCCCCAGGAACGGGTGTCGTCGCCGCGCCCGGGGTGCTCGACCTTGACGACCTCGGCGCCCAGATCGGCCAGCAGCATCGTGGCGTAGGGCCCGGCGAGGACCCTGGAGAGGTCGGCGACCCTGATTCCGGTCAGCGGCTTTGCGTCGGTGCTGCTCATCGTCTGGTGCACTACTCCTTCGGGCCGTGGGAGTCGCGGAGCTGGTAGCAGGTCTCGAGGCAGCGGCGCAGTGCGGTCGCCAGGGCGGCCCCGGACTGGCCGGCGTAGCGGGTCTGCACCCGGTGCACGATCTCGGCGATGTCCTCGGTGACCGACAACCCTTCGACGAGGGCGCGGAAGAACTCCTTGGCGAGGTCGGTCAGCAGGGTGGTGTCCGCGGCGACGATCCGGCCGTCGGAGAGGTCGACGGCGAGCACGACCCCCAGCCGCTCGTACTGCGAGTGGCCGGCCACGGTGTCGGGCAACCGGGCGTAGCCGGAGACGAGGACGACGTCGGGGTTGGTGAAGAGATGCCGGATCTGGTCGTGTCCGTGCACGATGGTCGAGTCCCTCCGATGGGCATGCGAATACTCCGTCGCACTGGAGTCTCGCGCCTGGCGGGACGGCCGGGGGAACCGGCCGCCCTCAGCGGAGGGCAGGCCCTCCCAGTATCGCCGATGCCCGGATGCCGCTGTCAATCTCCCCGGCACGCGGCGCGGGGGCGGCCGGCGGACGCGGCAGGACGGCCGGACGGAAACCGCCCCCGTGAGCGCCCGCTCCGCCGTGCGCTATAGTGGCGCGCAGGTCATGAGTGCCAGCGTCAAGCCCCGGCTTGCTGGCCGGCAACCCTCCTTCCGCGGTGGGGTGCCCCGGGTGAGGACCAGGTCAAGACACGACCGTAACCGTGTCGGACAAGCGCGGACCCCGTCCCGTGGCAGCACGACCGTGCGCCCTGGGGTCCCCCGACCCCATGGAGGTGCCCTGATGACGGCCGTCGCCGATTTCCCCGCCACTGCCCCCGCCACCCGCGCCGAGCGTCCCGAGACCGGCGTCGTGGGGGCCGACGTGCGGATCCCCCTGGTCACGGGGGAGCACGTGGACTACGCCAACTTCGACTACGCGGCCAGCGCCCCGTGCCTGGTCCCGGTGCGCCGGGCGCTGGAGGAGGCGCTGCCCTACTACGCCAGCGTGCACCGCGGCGCCGGGTTCCACTCCCAGGTCAGCACCGAGGCCTACGAGCGGGCGCGCCGTTCGGTGGCCCGATTCGTCGGGGCCCGCGGCGACGACGCCGTGGTCTTCGTCCGCGGCACCACCGACGCGCTCAACCTGCTGGCCCGGTCGGTCCCCGACGGCTGCACCGTCGTCGTCTTCTCCGGCGAGCACCACGCGGCCCTGCTGCCCTGGCAGCACCGGGCCGGCAGGGCCGGAAGGGTCGTCCGGCTGCCGCTGCCCGCGAGCCCGGCCGCCGCGGTCGATGCGGCCAGGGACGCGCTGCGCACCGCACCCGAGGGGCCGCGGCTGCTGTGCGTGACCGCGGCCTCCAACGTCACCGGCGAGCTGTGGCCGGTCGAGGAGCTCACCGAGGTGGCCCACGCGGCCGGAGCCCGCATCGCCGTCGACGCGGCCCAACTGGTCCCGCACCGGGCGTTCGGCCTGTCGAGCAGCGGCGCCGACTACGTGGCACTCTCCGGGCACAAGCTCTACGCCCCGTTCGGCTCGGGCGTACTGGCCGGCCGGACCGACTGGCTGCGCGCCGCGGCGCCCTACCTGGCCGGCGGCGGGGCCACGGCGAACGTCACAGAGGACGACGTGCGCTGGAACGACCTGCCGGCGCGGCACGAGGCCGGCAGCCCCAACGTCCTGGGCGCGGTCGCGCTGGCCGCCGCCTGCGACACGCTGTCGGCGGCCGGCCGGGACCGCCTGCACGAGCAGGAGCAGCGCCTGCTGGACCGGCTGCGCGCCGGCCTGGCCGCGATCCCCGGCGTGCACGACCTGAGCCTGTGGGGCGCCGGCCACCCCCGCGTCGGCATCGTCTCGTTCGTGGTGGACGGGCTGGCGGCCGACCTGGTGGCCGCGGCGCTGTCGGCGGAGCACGGCATCGGCGTGCGCGACGGGCTGTTCTGCGCGCACCTGCTGACCCGGCGGCTGCTGCCGCCCTCCCACTCCCAGGCGGTGCGGGCGAGCCTGGGGCTGGGCACCACCGAGGAGCACGTCGACCGGCTCGTGGGCGCGGTGGCCGAACTCGCCGCGCGCGGCCCGCGCTGGACCTACGGCCACGTCGACGGCCGGATCGCCCCGGTCCCGGACCCGCGGTCCTGACCGCGGCGCCGATCGCGAATTCAAAAAGGACGAAAAGTAATTATCTGCCCGAAACCGGCGTCAATAATCCACCTTTGTTCGCAGCGGATAATTTCTCCTGGAAGCGGTACCATCGAGCGCTAATGAAGGGGTCACGGGAATAGGAGGGCGGAGCCGCACGCCTCCCTCCCGTTGCCGAGCCTCGACCAGCCAACGGCTCGGGGAGCGCGATCGTGACTTGTGAACCGGGGGGCGGCCCCGGCGCGTGGCCGTCCCGGAGGACGCCCCTGGCCGCGTCGGCCCTTGGCGCCGGTGCGGCGGGGCGCCCTCCAGGAGGCGGCGACGGAGCCCCCGCGCGGGGGAGCGGCCGCGAGGCCTCCGAGACCGGCGACGCGCGCCCGCGCGTCATCCGGATCGACGACCACCTGGTGCGGCCCCGGCGGGAGCAGCCGCCCGCCGCGGCGGCGCGGCCGCGGACCGAGCGGGCCAAACGCGGCTTCCTGTGGCGGGTGGTCGACTACCTCGCCTCCGACCTGCGCATCCGGCAGTTCGTGGACCTGGACTCCCGGCTCCCGGCCGCCGACGGCATCCAGCACGCCGCCCGCCGGCACGCTCCCGACGCCCGCGTCGTCTACGTCGACACCGACCCCGTGGTGTCGCTGCACGGCCGGGCGTCGTCGCGCGAGAGGGCCGTGACCGTCCTCAAGGCCGACGGCGCCGACCCCGCCGTCCTCATCGGGGACCTCCGGCTCCGGGGCCGGATCGACTTCACCGAGCCCGTCGCGGTCCTGATGGCGGAGCCGCCCCCGCCGCGGCTCGAGGGCGACGCGGCCCGCGACCTCGTGTGCGCGCTGCACGAGGCGATGTGCCCGGGCGGCCACATCGCCATCGCCCGCACACCGCCCGATCCCGGCGACCCCTGCGCCCGGGAGCTGGCGGCCACCCTGTTCGACCCCTTCGCGCTCATCGAGCCCGGCCTGGCCGACATGTCCTGGTGGCCCTACCCCGACGAGGAGGTCACCGGCACCGGGGTCGGAGTCGTGGCCGGGGTCGCGCGCCGGACCTGAAGCAGCGGGCGGCGCCGCGGTCGCACGGGCGCCGAGCCAACGGGGGAGATGGAAGAGACATGTCGCTGAACTGGACCGCCGAGATCCTGGGCCAACTGGAGTTCTACTGGGAGACCTCGATGTGGCCCCGGCTGCGCGGGCTGGACGACGAGGAGTTCTTCTGGGAACCTGTCGAGCACTGCTGGTCGGTGCGCCGCCGGCCCGACGGCTCCTTCACGGTCGACGGGGAGTGGCCCGAACCCGCTCCGCCCCCGGTCACGACGATCGCCTGGCGGCTCGGCCACATCATCGTCGACGTGCTGGAGACGCGGGTGAACCACCACTTCGGCGACCGGAGCATGACCGTGCGCTCCGCGGTCTGGCCGAGCAGCGCGCAGGAGGCGCTGATCCGGCTGCACGACGCCTACGAGCAGTGGCGGACCGGCGTGGCGGCTCTGGACGCCGAAGCGCTGGCCGCGCCCGTGGGCGCCGCCGAACCGCCGGAGTGGGCGGAGTTCCCCTTCGCGATGCTGGCCCTGCACATCAACCGCGAGTTCATCCACCACAGCGCCGAGGTCGCCCTCCTGCGCGACCTCTACCGGGCCAAGGGCGGCTCCCCGGCCGCCATCGGGTGATCGCGCAGCTCAGCGGCTTGCGCGGCCGGTGAGAGCGGGGAGAGCGGCAAGGGCCGGGCCCGCTCCGTTCGTCACCGGGCTCTGATAAGACTGGCACGATGACTGCGCAGCCCCGCCCCGACGAGGGGGCCCTCTTCGACGTGCCCCGCGCGAAGGCGGCGGCCGGGAGGAAGACCCCGCCCAAACGGAGGCCGGCCGCGGAGCTGCCCGTCGCGCGGATCGTCGTCGACACCCCGCTGCCGCACCTCGACCGGCCGTTCGACTACCGGGTGCCCGACACCCTCGACGCGGCCGCGGTGCCCGGGTGCCGGGTCAGGGTGCGCTTCAACGGCCAGCTCCTGGACGGTTTCCTGCTGGAGCGCGCCGAGGAGTCGGACTTCCAGGGCCAGCTCGCCTACCTGCACCAGGTCGTCTCCTCCGAGCCCGTGCTCACGCCCGAGATCCACGGGCTCGCCCGGGCCGTCGCCGACCGCTACGCCGGCACCCTCAACGACGTGCTGCGCCTGGCCGTCCCGCCGCGCCACGCCCGGGTCGAGAAGGAGACCGGGGCGGAACCCGGTCCTGACGAGCCGGGGCCGCACGCGCCGGACCCCGGACCGTGGTCGGACTACCCGGCCGGCCCGGCCTTCCTCACCGCCCTGGGCGGGGGCGGCGCCCCCCGAGCGGTGTGGAGCGCACTGCCGGGTGCGGACTGGTGCGACGCCGTCGCCGTCGCGGTCACGGCCGCCGTCGCCGCCGGGCGCGGGGCCGTGGTCGTGGTCCCCGACGGCAGGGACGTCACCGCCGTGGACGCTGCGCTGGCCGAGCGGCTGGGCCCCGGTCGGCACGTCGCGCTCACCGCCGAGCTCGGTCCGGCCGAGCGCTACCGCCGCTGGCTGTCGGTGCTGCGCGGCGGGGTCCGCGCGGTGGTGGGCACCCGCGCCGCGATGTTCGCGCCGGTGCGCGACCTCGGTCTGGTGGTGCTCTGGGACGACGGCGACGACGTCCACTGCGATCCGCACGCCCCCTACCCGCACGCCCGAACGGTGCTGTCGCTGCGCGCGCACCGCGCCGGCGCGGCCGCGCTGATCGGCGGATTCACCCGCACGACCGATTCCGCCCAGCTCGTGGAGTCGGGCTGGGCCCACCCGCTGACCGCCGACCGCGAACTCGTGCGCCGCCGGGCCCCGCGGGTGCGCGCCGCCGGCGACGACGCCGAGCTGGCCCGCGACGAGGCCGCCCGCTCCGCCCGGCTGCCGAGCCTGGCGCTGCGCGTGGCCCGCGAGGCCGCCCAGGAGGGGCCGGTACTGATCCAGGTGCCGCGGCGCGGCTACCTCAACGCGCTGGCCTGCGCCCGGTGCCGCGCACCGGCGCGCTGCCCCGGCTGCCAGGGGCCGCTCGCGCTGCGCAGCGCGCACGCGATGCCGTACTGCCGGTGGTGCGGCCGGATCGCCGGGGAGTGGCGGTGCGCCGACTGCGAGCACGGGCGGATGCGCGCGACGGTGGTGGGGGCCCGCCGCACCGCTGAGGAGCTGGGGCGGGCGTTCCCCTCGGTCCCGGTGCGCACCTCCGGCCGCGAGGAGATCCTGACCGAGGTCGGGGACCGGCCCGCGCTGGTGGTGGCCACGCCGGGTGCGGAGCCCGCGGCCGCCGGCGGCTACGCCGCGGCGGTGCTGCTCGACGGCTGGGCGCTGCTGGGCCGCGCCGACCTGCGCGCCGCCGAGGAGGCGCTGCGGCGCTGGTGCAACGCCTCGGCCCTGGTCCGTCCGGCCACCGAAGGCGGCCAGGTCGTGGTGCTGGCCGACGCCTCGCTGCCGGTGGTCCAGGCGCTCATCCGCTGGGACCCGGCCGGTTTCGCGGAGCGGGAGCTGGCCGAGCGCCGCGAGCTGGGCTTCCCCCCCGCCGTCACGATGGCCTCGGTCACCGGCGAACCGGCCCGCGTCCGCGAGCTCGTGGACGGCCTCGCCCTGCCCGAGGGCGCCGAACTGCTGGGACCCGTCCCGGTCGCGGATCCGAAGGGAACCGGCCAGGTCGAGCGCGCCCTGCTGCGCGTGCCGAGGAACGCCACCCGGCACCTCACCAGTGCGCTGCAGGCCGCCGCCGCGGCGCGCAGCGCACGCAAGGACGACCACCAGGCCCAGATCCGGATGGACCCGCTGCAGGTGCTCTAGCCTCGGTCGCGCTCTGAGCCCCCGCTGGCCGGGGCGGGCCACACGCCGGAGGTGCCGCGGCGGTGGCTGCCGACCAGGTGGGTGTCGATGATGCCGACGGCCTCCATGAGCGCGAACATCGTCGTGGGGCCGACGAAGGCGAAGCCCTTGCGGCGCAGCGCCTTGGAAAGGGCGGTGGACTCGGGCGAGCGGGTGGGGATCTCCTCGACGGTGCGCGGCGCCGGGGTGGACGCGGGCCGGAACGACCAGACGAAGCCGACCAGGCCGCCCTCCTCGCGCAGGGCGAGGGTCGCCCGGGCGTTGGCGACGGCGGCGCGGATCTTGCGTTCGTTGCGGACGATCCGCCGGTCGGCCATGAGGCGTTCGACGTCGTCGGCGGTGTAGGCGGCGACGGTGTCGGGGCGGAAGCCGTGGAAGGCCTCGCGGAACGCCGGGCGCTTGCGCAGGATGGTCGCCCAGGACAGACCCGCCTGGAAGGCCTCGAGGCTGATGCGCTCGAACAGGCCCTGCTCGTCGCGGACGGGCATGCCCCATTCGGTGTCGTAGTAGTCGCGCAGCAGCGGATCGGTGGCGGCCCAGGGCGGTCGGGCCAGTCCGTCCTCGCCGACCACCGCCCCGGTGGCGGAGGAGGACTCGGAGGGCTGCGCGGCGGAACGGTCGTCCCGGCTCTCGGAGGGGCTGTGGTCCATGGGGCTCTCTTCACGGGAGGGGCGGGTGGCCGGGGTGGCCGGACAAGGGCGCGGGCGGGCGTCGGACCGATCCGGCGGCCGGACCGGCCGGTTCCGGACGGCACCTCGGGCACGCCATGGTAGGCCAGGACGCACCGGGAGCCGCCGCCGGTGGTGAGCGCCTTCGGCCCCGCGGCGTTCGCGGCCTCACCGGTCCCCGCCCGCTCTCTTCCATCGGGCGTACTCCTCCGGCAGGCAGACCGCGCAGGGCCGGTAGCCGGCGGCGACGGCGGTGGGCTCGTCGGCGAAGAACACCCGGTCGGCGGTGTAGCCGCCCCTGGCGATGGCGCGCAGCGCCGACGGGCAGTCCAGCCGGCCGTACAACCGCCCCCGCCGGTTGCCGCCCAGCGTTCCCGGCACGGCGCTCCGATGGGGGCGGCCGTCGGCGCCGATCAGCGTGTGGGTCCGCACCCGTGCTCCTCGTTCAGGCGGTGCTCTCCAGGTCCAAGAGGCGCTGCTTCGCCCGGGCGCCGCCGATGTAGTGGCCGATGGCGCCGCTGCTGCGGACCACGCGGTGGCAGGGCAGCACGATCGGCAGCGGGTTGGTCGCGCACGCGGTGCCGGCCGCGCGCACCGCCTTGGGGCTGCCGGCGGCGGTGGCGACGGCGGTGTAGCTGGCGGTCGCGCCGTAGCCGATCGAGGGCAGACCGGCCAGGACCCGGCGGCGGAAGCCATGGGAGAGCCGCAGGTCCAGTTCCAGGTCGAAGGCGGTGCGGCGCTTCCGGAAGTACTCGTCGATCTGGCGGGCGGCGGTATCCAGGCGGTCGGGCGCTCTCAGGACGCGCGGGCTGATCCGGACGGCCAGTTGCCGCAGCACCGCGTCGTGGTCCTCGGCCGCATAGGCCACCCGCACCAGCCCCTGCGGGGTGGCGGCCAGCAGCAGCGTCCCGAGGGGGGAGTCGACGGTGCGGTAGGCGACGTCGAGCAGCCCCTGGGCGTGGGCTGCGGTGGTCAGCCGGTCGTGCAGCCGCCGGTGCGTCGCCTCCTCGGCGGGCGGTGGCGCGGTGAGGGTGGCGAGTACGGGGTCGTGGTTCATCGGGGTGTTCCTTTGCCGTGGGTGGTGCGCAGGGTCTTGATGCCGTCGGCGGCGGCGCGTCGGGCGGCCTGCTCGGTGCCGCCGAGGATGCGGGCGATCTGGGCGTAGGGCAGGCCGGCGACGTGGTGGTAGGCCAGGACCCGGCGTTGTTTGGGGGGCAGGGCCTTGAGGGCGTCCCACAGGTCGTCGTGGTGGATGTGGGGGTCGGAGTCGGGGGCTGGGGTGTCGGTGATGTGGTCGGTGGGGACGGGGCCGCGGGCGCGGGCGCGGTGCTGGTCGAGGGCCTTGCGGTGGGCGATGGTGACCAGCCAGGCCTCGGTGTTGGCCCGGGGGTCGAGGTCGGGGTAGGCGCGCAGGGCGGCCAGGAAGGTCTCGGACCAGGCGTCCTCGGCGTCGTGGGGGCCCAGCACGGCCCGGCACACGCGCAGCACGGTCGGCCCGTGCTCGGCCACGACCTCCTCGAACGGTTTCAGGCTCACACCAGGTAGACGTTCCCGCCGGGCGGAACGTGAGACGGCCGCCCGAAAAAACCGGGCGGCGGGCGCGTCCCGCCGCCGCCTGCGCTCCGGGAGGACGCCTTAGACTTGGGCGGGGTCCGCCGCAGGCCGCACCGCGCACGACCGCTTCGCCGCCGTCCGGCTGCGCGGCGCGCACCGCGCCGCCGTCGCGCCCGCACGCGGCGGGCCCGGGCCGCAGCGGTCCGCGGACCCCGCGCCTCCCGTCGCGATCCGGCCGCTCCGCGAGCCGGGCCCGGCACGCCATGGCGGAGGAATGCGGGGGGTCGAGAAGCACAACGTTGGGGGTTGGGGCACAGATGAGATTGGTCTTCGCGGGAACGCCCGAGGTCGCGGTGCCGGCGCTGGAGGCGCTGCTGGACTCCCGGCACGAGGTCGTCGCGGTCGTCACGCGCCCCGACGCCGCGTCGGGGCGCGGCCGCAGGGTCTCGGTGAGCCCCGTCGCGCAGCGGGCGGCCGAAGCGGGGCTGGAGGTCCTCAAACCCGCGAAGGCCGGCGAACCGGAGTTTCTGGACCGGCTGCGCGAGCTCGCCCCCGACTGCTGCCCGGTCGTGGCCTACGGCGCGCTGCTGCGCCAGGACGCGCTGGACGTTCCCCGGCACGGCTGGATCAACCTGCACTTCTCGCTGCTGCCGGCCTGGCGCGGGGCGGCCCCGGTGCAGCACGCCGTGCTGCACGGCGACGACGTGACCGGTGCGGCCACGTTCCGGATCGAGCCGGCCCTGGACTCCGGCCCGGTCTACGGCGTGCTCACCGAACCGATCGGTCCCCGCGACACCAGCGGCGAACTGCTCGGCCGGCTCGCCCGCTCAGGGGCCGACCTGCTGGTGCGCACCCTGGACGGCATCGAGTCCGGTGAGCTGGCCGCCCGCCCGCAAAGTGCCGACGGGGTCTCCATCGCCCCGAAGCTCACCTCCGAGGACGCCCGCGTCGACTTCGGAGCCCCGGCGATGCGGGTGGACCGCCTGGTGCGCGCCTGCACCCCCGCTCCCGGGGCGTGGAGCACCTTCCGCGGTGCGCGGATCAAGCTCGGTCCGGTCCTTCCGGCCCCGGACGCCCCCGCGCTGCCGCCCGGCCGCCTGTCGGCCGACAAGAAGCGGGTCCTGGTCGGCACCGCGACCCACCCGGTGGAACTCGGCGACGTCCAGCCGCAGGGCAAGCGTTCGATGTCGGCCGTGGAGTGGGCCCGCGGCGTGCGCCCCGGCGCGGAGGAGGAGCTCGGGCGGGACTGATCCCCGGCAGGACCCCGTTGGTGCGGGAGCCCGCCGGGCCGGGCGTCTCGCGGGCGCCGGAACCGCCGGTTCGGGCTCGCGGCGCCGGGGCCGCAGGAGAAGGGCCGCTCCCCGCCACCGGCCCGCTGACCTGTAGACCTCTGTACCCTCGATGCGGGGCCGCCGGAAGGCGGGCCGCCCGAGTTTCCCGGCGTGAGGCAGATCAAGAGTGAATGACCGTTCCCGTTCCCCCTACCGCCCCGCACGCCGCGGACCCAAGCGCCGCGGCACGCCGCCGCCGGCCCCCAAGGACCCGGCGCGCCGGATCGCCTACGAGGTGCTGCGCGCGGTGGACGCCCGGGACGCCTACGCCAACCTGCTGCTGCCGTCCCTGCTGCGCGAGCGCGGCGTCACCGGGCGGGACGCGGCCCTGGCCACCGAGCTGACCTACGGGACCCTGCGCCGCCAGGGCACCTATGACGCGATCCTGGACGCCTGCGTCGATCGGTCGCTGCGCTCGGTCGACGCCGAGGTCCTGCCGGTCCTGCGGCTGGGAGCGCACCAGTTGCTGGCCACGAAGATCCCGCCGCACGCGGCCGTCAGCGCGACGGTCGACGTCGCCCGCAAGGTCGTCGGCCACCACCGGGCCCGCTTCGCCAACGCCGTGCTGCGCAGGGTGAGCGCGCGCGGCCTGGAGGAGTGGCTGCCCATCGTGGCCCCCGACCGCGCCGCCGACCCGCTCGGGCACCTCGCCGTGGTGCACAGCCATCCCCGCTGGATGGCGGAGGCGCTGGCGGCCGCGCTGGGCGACGCCCCCGACGGCGATCTCGCCGAGACCGAGCGCCTGCTCGCCGCGCACAACGAACGCCCCCGCGTGACCCTGCTGGCCAAGCCGGGCCGCGCCGCCGTCGCCGACCTGATCGGCGACGGCGCGACCGAGGCCCGCTATTCGCCGCACGCCGCCTACCTGCCCGAGGGCGACCCCGGTGCCCTGCGCGCGGTGCGCCAGGGGCGCGCCGCGGTGCAGGACGAGGCGAGCCAGATGGTCGCGCTCGCGCTGACCAGGGTCGCCGTCGAGGGCTCCGACGCCCGCTGGCTGGACATGTGCGCCGGCCCCGGGGGCAAGGCGGCCCTGCTGGGCGGTCTCGCCGGTCAGCGCGACGCCCGGCTGCTGGCCGCGGAGGTCCAGCCCGCCCGCGCCCGGCTCGTCGCCGGCGCCGTGGAACGGTCGGTCCGCGACGCGGCGCGCACCGTGGTCGCCGACTCCACCCGCCCGGCCTGGCGCGCCGGCGCCTTCGACCGGGTGCTGGTCGACGCGCCCTGCACCGGCATGGGCGCGCTGCGCCGCCGCCCCGAAGCCCGCTGGCGGCGCACCCCCGGCACCGCCGCGGAACTGGCCCCGCTCCAGCGCGACCTGCTGCACCGGGCGCTCGACGCCGCGCGGTCCGGCGGCGTCGTCGCCTACGTGACCTGCTCGCCGCACCTGGCCGAAACCCGCGACATCGTGGCCGCGGTGCGGGCCGAGCGCTCCGACACCGAGCCGGTCCGCGCGGCCGACCACCTCGCCGAGGTCCCCGATGTCGCGGTGGGCGACCACGCGCAGTTCTGGCCGCACCGGCACGGCACCGACGCCATGTTCCTCGCCCTGCTGCGCAAGCTCTAGCGAGGTCCGCGGAAGTCGCGCGCCCCGGATCGGCGCCCCTTCTCGCCGATCTTGACCTTGTGGGGTTATCGCAACGTTTTCAGGGCCCATAAGGCCGACGTGGGTTTGAAGGGCGATTCTCTCGCGTGGCCGAAGGCCCCTAGACGGAAATCGTCCTCCCGCGCGCGAAGCGCACGCCGACGCCGTGGACGCGGGACGGCACCATGGTTTCGGCCCGCGCCCAAAGCTGCGGCGTGCGGTTGTGTCCTTGGGCCGGGGTTCAAACTCCTGTGGCCGAGGTCGGCGGGCGCGGCGGCCCGCCGCCTTGGGCGCGCACCGAAACCCCGATTGTGGCCTGGAGCCCAAGCAGGCGGCGTGGGTGGCGCGGCGCCGGGGTGATCCCTGTGGGGGGCCTTCGGCCGCGCGAGAGGATCGCCCGGTCACCGCGGACCCCTCCTTCGGCTGAGGCTTCAAGACCCCCGGTGGTCGAGGTTGAAACTCAAGGTCAAGATCGACGAGACGACCACTGCAAAACGGACATCGTGCGTGCCGTCCCGGACCCGCCACCGGCCTCGGCGCCGCTTTTCCCTCAAGGCCACCCGTCGCCCGACCGACCGGCAAGGCCGCACAGCGGACCTTGGCCGCCTGACCACCGGCCACCACCCGACCCCGCTTCCGCGAACCTCGGTGGAAGACCGCTGGAGGTCCTGCCGGGTGCCTCAGGCTCGGCCGCTGAAGGCGGCCACGGTGGCCTGGCTAGACTCGGAATCGTGGCAATCCAGATCTCACCCAGCATCCTCTCCGCCGACTTCGCCCATCTCGCCGATGAGGCCGCGGCGGTCGCGGACTCCGCCGACTGGCTGCACGTCGACGTCATGGACAACCATTTCGTGCCGAACCTGACGTTGGGGCTGCCGATCGTGAAATCCCTGCGCAAGGCCGCCGCGCTGCCGCTGGACTGCCACCTGATGATCGAGGATCCCGACCGCTGGGCCCCGGCCTACGCCGAGGCGGGCGCCGGCAGCGTCACCATCCACGCCGAGGCGGCCAAGGCGCCGGTGCGCACGCTGCGCACCATCCGCTCCGAGGGGGCCAGGGCCGGCCTCGCGCTCAACCCGGCCACGCCGGTCGACCCCTACGCCGACCTCCTGCCCGAGCTCGACATGCTGCTGCTCATGACGGTCGAGCCGGGCTTCGGCGGGCAGAGGTTCCTCGACGTCGTGCTGCCGAAGATCCGCCGTGCGCGCGAACTGGTCGGCACCCGCGACGCCGCCGTGTGGCTGCAGGTCGACGGCGGCGTCAGCGCCGAGACGATCGAGCGCTGCGCCGAGGCGGGCGCCGACGTGTTCGTGGCCGGCTCCGCGGTCTACGGGGCGCAGGACCCCTCCGCCGCGATCGACGCCCTGCGCGCCCAGGCCGAACAGGCCGTCGGCCGGTAGCACGCCGGCCAGGCGCGCGTGACCGGCGCCACCGTCGATCCACTATCCTCGTCTCCTGCTTGGTTTGCCCGTGAGGGGTGGCGGCAGGCCACCGAGGCGCGTCCCGGGCCCCGACGATGCGCGAGGTGAGGAATGGAAGCGATCTGGGAGGCCGAGAGCGGGGCCGTAAGCCGGCTGCAGGAGATCGGCGGCTGGTCCGCACCGCCGTTCTCCGCGCTGTTCGCGAACGGGTTCGACCTGCTCTACCTGGTCGCCGTGCCGCTGCTGCTCTGGTGCGTCAGCACGGGCTGGGGAACCCGGCTCTCACTGCTGCTCACCGGCGGGTCACTGGTCAACGGCCTGCTGAAGACCGCCCTGCACGCCCCTCGGCCCTCGTGGTACACCCTCAGGGTGAGCCCGCTGGTGCCGGGAACGACTTTCGGCGCGCCCGCCGGTGCGGCGCAGGGCGCGGTGACGCTGCTCGGCTACGTCGGGCTCAAGACCGACCGCCGGTGGGCCCGCCCCGCGGCCGCCGCGCTCATCGTGCTGGTCGCCCTGGCAGGCGTCCACCTCGGCGCCGCCTTCTTCAGCGGCACCCTGCTCGGCCTGGTCGTCGGCGCCGTGCTGCTGTGGCTGGTGCTGCGCTACGAGGCCGCACTGCTGCGGTGGTGGCGGGCGCGCCCGCTGCGCACCCAGATCGCCTGCGCGCTCGCCCTCTCCCTGGCGGTCCCGGTGACCGCCGCGGTCTGGCAGGCGGTGGTCTGGGGCGGCTGGACGGCGCCGCGCGGGTGGACCGGGACGGTCCCGCCCGACGCCGCGACCGCCACGCTGCAGCACGTCTTCGTGCTCGGCGGGGCGCTGTTCGGCCTGCTCGCAGGTTTCTCGCTGCTCGCGGCGCGGGGCTGGTACAGCGCGGAGGGATCGCTGGTGTCCCGCGCCTCGCGCTATGTGACGGGCAGCACCGGGATCCTGCTGATCCTGGTGCTGCACGTGCTGGTCCCCGTCCCGGGAGGCGCCGCAGGCCTGCTCGTCTCCTACGTCCTCCACGCGCTGCTGTCGCTGTGGATCGCCTTCGGGGCCCCGGAGCTGTTCGTCCGGACCCGCCTGGCCGACCGCCCGCTCCGTGCGGAGGCCGGGGAGCCGGTCCCGCACTGAGGCCGCGGGGCGCCGTTCCGGCCGACCCCGGTGGATGCCGGGAATACCCCCGCATGGCACACTTGTTCACAGAGACGTTCGAAAGACGCGTGCTCCGGGGTCGGTGAAAATCCGAACCGGCGGTGACAGTCCGCGACCCGGCCGAAGCCATCGGCCGGTTGAACCGGTGAAATTCCGGTACCGACGGTGAAAGTCCGGATGGGAGGCAGCGCGCGCGGGACCGCTCGACCCTGCGATCACGGGTCACCGGTCTCTCGACGGCATTCGCCGTCCTGCAGCATCCCCGGAGCCTGACCAGGTAAAGGGGATGGCTCCACGTGTTCACCGGAATCGTAGAAGAGCTGGGCGAGGTCGTCGCGATCGAGCCCGTCGGCGACACCGCCGGCGAGGCCGCCAGGCTGACGATCCAGGGCCCCACCGTCACCTCCGACGCCGCCCACGGCGACTCCGTTTCGGTCAACGGCGTATGCCTCACGGTCACCGAATCCGCCGACGGGCGCTTCAGCGCCGACGTCATGAAGGAGACGCTGGACCGTTCCAGCCTGGGCGACCTCGCCGCCGGCTCCCCGGTCAACCTGGAGCGCGCGGCCAGGATCTCCGCCCGCCTCGGCGGCCACATCGTGCAGGGCCACGTCGACGGCACCGGCCGGATCCTGGAACGCGTCCCCGGAACGCGGTGGGAGACCGTCCGGATCTCGCTGCCCGACGGCCTCGCCCGCTACGTCGTGGAGAAGGGATCCATCGCCGTGGACGGCGTGAGTCTCACCGTCGCCTCCGTCGACCCGGGATCCTTCACGATCAGCCTGATCCCCACCACCCTCGACCTCACCACCCTGGGCCGCAAGGCCGCGGGCGAACCGGTCAACCTGGAGGTCGACGTCGTGGCCAAGTACGTGGAGCGGCTGGTCACCGCGGACGAAGGCGGCGCCCGATGAGCGGCGCGCCCACCGGAGCCCTCCGGCGCACGCGCGCCGGGGCGCAGGCCAGCGAGCACACCCCCGACCGGCAAGTCCCGACCAGCAGCACAGCCCAAGGAGCAGCCATGTCGATCGCCGAGGAGCAGTCCGAGGCACTCATCCCGCTGGACGACGTCACCGAAGCGGTCGCCGACATCGCCGCCGGCCGCCCGGTCGTGGTCGTGGACGACACCGACCGCGAGAACGAGGGCGACATCATCTTCGCGGCGGATGCGGCAACGCCGGAGCTGCTGGCCTTCATAATCCGCTACACCTCCGGCGTGGTGTGCGTGCCCATGCTCGGCGAGGACCTGGACCGGCTCGACCTCCCGCTGATGACCTCGGTCAACGAGGAGAGCATGCGCACCGCCTACACCGTCACGGTGGACGCCCGTTCCGGCGTGTCCACCGGCATCTCGGCCGCGGACCGCGCCCACACCATCCGGCTGCTCGCCGACGCGCGCACCGTCCCCGGCGACTTCGTCCGGCCGGGCCACATCCTGCCGCTGCGCTACCGTCCCGGCGGCGTGCTCGTCCGCCGCGGTCACACCGAGGCCGCCGTGGATCTGGCCCGGCTGGCCGGGCTGCGGCCGGCCGGCGTGCTGGCCGAGGTCGTCAACGACGACGGGACCATGGCGCGGTTGCCGCGGCTGCGCGAGTTCGCCGATGAGCACGGGCTCAGGCTGATCTCGGTGGAGCAGCTCGCCGAGCTGCGAGCCGACGAGCGAGCGGAGGCGTCGGTGCCTGTTCGCGGAGCGAGTGTCGCTGCGGCGGTGGAGCGGAGCGAGGAGGTGAGCGCGAGTGGGGGTGCCGAGCTGCGAGCCGACGAGCGAGCGGAGGCGTCGGTGCCTGTTCGCGGAGCGCGTGTCGCTGCGGCGGTGGAGCGGAGCGAGGAGGCGGACTCGTCGCGGGCCGACACCCTTGTCGACCGGGTCGTGGAGACCCGCATCCCCAACCGCTACGGGGAGTGGCGGGCGGTGGGCTACCGGAGTCCGAGCGACGGCGCCGAGCACGTCGCGCTGGTCTACGGCGACCTCGGCGACGGCACCGATGTGCTGACCCGGCTGCACTCCGAATGCCTCACCGGTGACGCCTTCGGCTCGCACCGCTGCGACTGCGGCACCCAGCTCGACGCCGCCATGGCCGGCATCGCCGAGGAGGGCCGCGGCGTGCTCGTCTACCTGCGCGGCCACGAGGGGCGCGGCATCGGGTTGCTGCACAAGCTGAAGGCCTACCGGCTGCAGGACTCCGGGATCGACACCGTCGACGCCAACCTGGAACTCGGCCTGCCGGCCGACGCCAGGGAGTTCGGCGCGGGAGCCCGGATCCTGGCCGACCTCGGGGTGCGCTCGGTCCGGTTGCTGAGCAACAACCCGGGCAAGGTCGAGGGGATCTCCCGGTACGGCGTCAGCGTCACCCGGCGGATCTCGATGCCCACCGTCGTCACCGCCGACAACCTGCGCTACCTGCAGACCAAGCGGGACCGGATGGGGCACGACCTGCCCGGCCTGTTCGCCGAACCCCGGCGGGCCGCGGCGCAGGCCGACCCGGTGTGGCCGGGAGCGGCCGGCGGACGGCCTCCGTCCTCCGGCGAAGCCGCGGTCAACTGACCGCACCCGCCATCCGATCATCCGACACCTGCAAGGACCGGGAGAATCATGAGTGGAGCCGGACGCCCCGAGCTGGCGGTCGACGCCTCGGGGCTGACCCTGGGCATCGTCGCGACCCGGTGGAACGCCGAGATCGTCGACCCCATGCTGGAGCGCGCGCTCGCGGCGGCCGAGGAGTGCGGCGCCGCCGCGCCGACCGTGGTGCGCGTCGCCGGTGCCGTGGAGATCCCCGTCGTCGCCCAGGAGCTCCTGCGCGGCCACGACGCCGTGGTCGCCCTGGGCGCGGTGATCCGGGGCGGCACCCCGCATTTCGAGTACGTCTGCCAGTCGCTCACCCAGGGGCTCACCAAGGTCGCGCTGCGCGAATCCGGCCCCGTTGCCAACGGTGTGCTGACCTGTGACACGCTGGAGCAGGCGCGCGATCGGGCCGGCCTGCCGGGGAGCCGCGAGGACAAGGGCCGGGATGCCGCCGTCGCCGCGCTCGACACCGCCCTGGTGCTGCGCGGGCTGCGCCGCACCGGCGTCCCCGCCGGCCGACCGGCGCGGGATGCTTTGCAACGGTGATCCGCGGTGGCACCGTGGGCAGGAGGAGTTAGGGAGAGCCGTGCGGCCGGGAGACGTGGGGAAAGAGGACGCCGTGGACGAGGCCGCGGACCGGCCGGTGCCGGAACTGCCCGTGACGTGGCGGCCGCGCAACATGCGCGTCGTCGCCTACGGCCTGGCCGCCCTGTCGCTGGTGACCATGGCCGTGCTGGCGGTCATCATGCCGCCCGAGTGGGGGCTGCAGGACCGCGTGCTGCTGTTCCTGTTCGGCGTGCTGTGCGTGGGGGTGCTGCACCTGCTCGCCCGGCCGCGCGTGGCCGCCACGGAGGAGGGGGTCACGGTGGTCAACTGCATCAGGACCCATGTCCTGGTGTGGCCCGAGATCATCGACGTGCGCATGCCGGTGGGGGAGCCGTGGCCCACCATCGACCTGGCCGACGGCTCCACGCTGGCGGCCATGGGCATCCAGAGCAACGACGGCGCCCTGGCTGAGCGCAATCTGGCCCGGTTCCAGGTGCTGCTGCACGAACGGGGCGAGGCCGAGGAGCCGGGGCGGCGCGGATTCTGACCGGTGTCCGGCGATCGGGTTCGCGCAGGGGGCGGCTGTCGCAGTGTGCGCAAGCCGCCGGCGGCGCAGCGGATCCGGGCCTCGAAAGTCCCGCCTCGCCTCGCGGACGCAGTGGTCGGAGCTCGGTGAGGAAGCCGGAATGCGAAAAGGCGGACGTGGAATTCCCGCCTTTTCTTGAATTCTCCGAAACCGAATCGGCGCGGGCCGCGTCATACGGTTATGGACGTCGAGATCCGGGACAGAAAGCATCGCCGGTACCGCAGGGTCGACCGAGTGGCCGCGCTGATCTGGTTCGTCATCGTGGTCCTGGCCGTCATCTCGTTGATCGTCGACTGACGAAAGACCGACCCGCACCGGGGCGGCCGCGCCGCGGCCGCTCTTTTGCGTTGCCGAGCCGCCTCGCCGGGTTCTCCGCGGAAGTCCCACCGGAGCAGAAAGGGGAAGGCGCCGTACGGGTGCGGCGGGCAGGGACCGAGGAAAGGAATCGGAGAATGCGCGACCCCGCAGCGGAGCCCGAGCGGCCGGCGTTCCGCATGACCGATACCGCCAGGCTGAAGGCGCAGGCGTGGAGCGCCGTCGGGATCGGGGCGGTGTTCGCGCTCATGGGGGTGCTGATGGCGGCGGTGGTCCTCACCGGCGTCGACCCGGCCGCGCTCGCCGCCGAACCCGTCGCGGTCGCGGTCGTGGCGCTGGTCTTCCTCGGCGGGGCGTCGCTGCTGCCGCTGGGACTCCTCCAGGCGCGCGTCGTGCGGGAGGCCGAGGTCCGGCTGACGCCTGAGGGCGTCGTCCAGCGGGCGACGCGCACTCGGGTGATCCCGTGGCCGGAGATCCTCGACGTGCAGGTCGTCTCCCGCGGCTTCGCCTGGAGGGTGCGCCTGACGCTGACGCAGGGGCGCACCGCCACGCTCGTCGCGCCCATGACCCGGCGGCCGCCGCCGGACCGGCAGTTCGCGCGGGAGGTCGGCACGCTCCGCGAATGGTGGGAACGGCACCGCTGAGGGGTAGGTGCCGGACTGTGCCGAACTACGAGTCCCGCACGCCGATTTTGGAGGAACATGATCATTACCGGTGTGCTCCGCAGCGCATAGCCTGGCTTCAAGCGGCAGGAGGGTGCGCATGAGCAGTGTGACCGAGACGGCGACCGCCGCGGTCGCCACGCCGGAGCGGCTGGCCGAGCTGCTGGACGACCAGGACTACCTCGCCGATGACGGCGCGGCCACCGCCTGCTTCCTCGCCCTGAGGATGGGCCGCCCGCTCTTCCTCGAGGGCGACGCGGGAGTGGGCAAGACCGAGCTGGCCAAGGCCGTGGCCGCGGTGCTGGGCGGCTCGCTCATCCGGCTCCAGTGCTACGAGGGCATCGACGCGGCCCAGGCCCTCTACGACTGGGACTACCCCCGCCAGTTGCTGCACCTGCGTGCGGCCCAGGCGGCCGGCGTCGAGGAGGTCACCGAGCTGGAGTCCGGCCTCTACGATCGCCGGTTCCTGCTCGCCCGTCCGCTGCTGCGCGCGCTTGAGGGCGGCGGGAACGCGCCCGGCGTGCTGCTCGTCGACGAGATCGACCGCGCCGACGACGAGTTCGAGGCGTTCCTGCTGGAGTTCCTCTCCGACTTCACCATCTCCATCCCGGAACTGGGCACCGTGCGCGCGGCCGTCCCCCCGGTCGTGGTGCTGACCTCCAACCGCACCCGCGAGGTCCACGACGCGCTCAAGCGCCGCTGCCTCTACCACTGGATGCCGCACCCCGACTTCCGGCGCGAGGTCGACATCATCCGGCGCCGGCTGCCCGGGGCCACCGAGCGGCTGGTCCGCGATGTCGCGGCGGCCGTCCAGCGGCTGCGCGACCCGGCCGCCTCGGGCGTCGACCTGCTCAAGCCGCCCGGTGTCGCCGAGAGCATCGACTGGACCGCGGCGCTGCTCGCGCTGGGCGCGCGCGAACTCGATCCCGACCTCGCGGCCCGCACGCTGGGCGCCCTGGTCAAGCACCGCGAAGACCACGAGGGCGTGCGGCGCCGGCTCTCGGCCCTGCTCAACGGGCACGGCTCCGAGGCCGCGGGGTAGCCGATGCCCACCGGAGCCCGCGACATCACCGAGACGATGCTCGGCTTCGTGCGCGCGCTGCGGGCCGGCGGGGTGCGCTCCGGCACCGGGCGGGCGCGGGCGTTCTTCGACGCCCTGGACGCGCTCGACGTCACCGATCCCGAGGCGGTCTACTGGGCCGGCCGCCTGACGCTGTGCTCGGGCCCCGCCGACCTGCGGCGCTACGACGCCTGCTTCGCCTACTACTTCTCGGCCGACCCGCTGCGCCCCGCGGCCCGGACCCCGCCGGTCACCGTGCTGCGCCCGGTGATGTGGCCCTCGGGGCGCGACCGGACCCGGGGCGAGGACGACCCCGACCCCCAGCACCTGGCCGCGGCCAGCGACGCCGAGGTGCTGCGCTCCCGCGACATCGCGACCCTCACCGAGGGGGAGCGGGCCGAGGTCGCCCGGCTGCTCGGCCTGCTGGCCACCCGCCGCCCGCACCGCCGCACCCACCGCACCGCCCCGGCCAGGCGCGGCCGGCTCGATCACCCGCGCACCCTGCGCGCCACCCTGCGCCAGGGCGGCGAGCCGCTGCGGCTGCTGCGGCGGGACAGGACCACCCGGCCGCGCCGCGTGGTGCTCCTGATCGACGTGAGCGGCTCGATGTCGCCCTACGCCGACGCCCTGCTGCGCCTGGCGCACGCCGTCGCCCGCGGGCACCCCGGCCACACCGAGGTCTTCAGCGTCGGCACCCGGCTCACCCGGCTCACCCGGGAGATGCGCGTCCGCGACCCCGATGTCGCCCTCGCCGCCGCGGGGGCGGCCATCCCCGACTGGAGCGGCGGCACCCGGCTCGGCGTGGAGCTCAAGGAGTTCCTCGACGTGTACGGGCAGCGCGGGATGGCGCGCGGCTCGCTCGCGGTCATCGCCTCCGACGGCTGGGAGCGCGGGGACGCCGCCCTGCTGGGGACCCAGATGGCGCGGCTGTCCCGACTGGCCCACCGGACCGTCTGGGCCAACCCGCACAAGGCGCAGCCCGGCTACGAGCCGCTGACCGCGGGGATGCGGGCGGCCCTGCCGCACGTCGACGACTTCGTGTCCGGCCACAGCCTGGACGCGCTGGAGGAGCTGGCCACCGCCGTCATCGGCGGGCGGGTCAAAAGAGGAGGAGCAGGTGCGTGACATCCGCAACGCCATCGCCGATCTCTACGCGACCGGTGAGACATTCGCCCTCGCCACGGTGATCGACACCTACCGCAGTTCTCCGCGCGAGGCCGGGGCCGCCATGGCGGTGAGCGCTTCGGGGGAGGTGATCGGCAGCGTCTCCGGCGGCTGCGTGGAGGGCGCGGTCTACGAACTGGCCCAGGAGGTCATCCGGACCGGGACGCCGGTGCGCGAACGCTACGGGGTCAGCGACGACGAGGCGTTCGCCGTCGGTCTGACCTGCGGCGGGACCCTGCACGTCCTGGTGGAGCCGATCGACCCGCCGCGCCATCCGCAGCTCGGCGAGATCATCGCGGCGGTCAACGAGCACCGGCCGGTGGCCGTGGCGACCGTGGTCTCGGGGCCGGGCCCACTGGGTGCCCGCAGGATCGTCTGGCCGGAGCGCGCCGAGGGCGGACTGGGCACCGAGCGCCTGGACGCGGCCGTCGACGACGACGCCCGCGGCATGCTCGCCCAGGGACGCACCGGGACCCTGCGCTACGGCGCCGACGGCCAGCGCCGCGGCGACGAGCTGGAGGTGTTCGTGCAGTCCTTCGCCCCGGCCCCGCGCATGCTCGTCTTCGGCGCCATCGACTTCGCCGCCGCCGTCGCCAACATCGGTTCCTACCTGGGCTACCGGGTCACGGTGTGCGACGCGCGACCGGTCTTCGCCACCTCCAAGCGCTTCCCGCAGGCCGACGAGGTGGTGGTCATGTGGCCGCACCGATACCTGGCCGAGATCGAGGCCGAGATCGACGAGCGCACCGCGATCTGCGTGCTCACCCACGATCCCAAGTTCGACGTGCCCGTGCTGGAGGTGGCGCTGCGCTCCCGCGCCGGCTACATCGGGGCCATGGGCAGCCGCCGCACCCACGACGACCGGATGGCCCGTCTGCGCGAGGTCGGCGTGGCCGAGCGGGACCTGGCGCGGCTGCGCTCGCCGATCGGGCTGGACCTCGGCGCGCGCACGCCGGAGGAGACCGCGGTGTCCATCGCCGCCGAGCTCATCCAGACCCGCTGGGGCGGCAGCGGCCGGCCGCTGACCGCGGTGGACGGGCCGATCCACCACACGCCCCTGGTGGCGGCCCCGGTCTGACCGGGCGCGGGGCGGGGGGAGCCCCGCACGCGGAACCCGGCGACCGGAAGCGGTCACCGGTGCGGGTGAGAAAGTGGACGGCCCGGGGTAACCGGTCACGTCATCGGGTTGATAGGGGAGGTAACGGGCGCTCTGTCCCGATCGGGGCCGCGCTCCGGCACCCCGCGGACCGTGGCATCATCGCGGCATGACGACACGCGATCGCGGGGGAGAGGGCCGATCGGTCGCCGGTCTCCTGCTCGCCGCCGGCCGGGGCAGCCGACTGGGACGGCCCAAGGCACTGGTCGAGCTGGCGGGGGAGCGCCTGGCCGACCGGGGCGTCCGCATCCTGCGCGAGGGCGGTTGCGCGCCGATCTACGTGGTGACCGGCGCCGCCGAGGTCACCGTGGAGGGCGCCGCCGGGGTGCACAACCCCGACTGGACCAGCGGGATGGGGTCCTCGCTGCGCGCCGGGCTGCGGAGCCTGCCCGAGGGGGTCGACGCCGTGGTGATCGCACTGGCCGACCAGCCGCTGGTGACGGCGGCCGCGATCGAGCGGCTCGTCTCCGCCTACGAGGGGGGAGCCCGGGCCGCCGTGGCCACTTACGCCGGCAACCCGCGCAACCCCGTCCTGCTCGGCCGGGAGCACTGGCCCAGCGTCCACGCGCTGGCCGAGGGCGACGTCGGGGCCCGGCCGTTCCTGCGCGCCTACTCCCACCTCATCACCCCGGTCGCCTGCGACGGGGTCGCCCGCCCCGACGACATCGACACCCCCGAGGACCTGGACCGCCTGCGCGAGCTGCTCTCCTAGGGCGGCCCCCGCCCCGTTCCTGCCGCGTCGATCTTGACCTTGGGTTTTGACCTCGGCCATCGGGGGTCGTGAAGCCTCAACCACAGGAGGGATCCGCGGTGGTTGGGCGACGGTGCACGCCGTCCCCGGCCTCAGGGGGTCGTGAACCTCAGCCCAAGGAGGGACCCGCACGCCATCCCTCCTGGGGCGGGCCTACACGACCCCCCGGAGTCGAGGTGGAGGGGATCCGCCCGCACGCCGTCCCTCCTGGGGCTGGACTTGAAGACCCCCTGGGGTCGAGGTTAAAACTCAAGTTGGCCTTATGGGGGTTATCGCAACGTTTTCAGGCCCGATAAGGACAAGATCGGCGAGTCTCGGTAAGCCCCCGGAGACTACTCCAAAGGATCGGTGCGCAGGATTCCGTAGGTCGACTCCGACGACGCCCCGGGGGCCAGCACGATCAGGTCCTCGCCGGAGGCGAACGCGTTCGGCGGGCAGGTCATCGGCTCCACCGCGATGCCGCGCCGGTTGATGCCCGACTCGGGCCGGTCCGCGCTGAACACCTGCAGCCAGCCGTAGCTCGCGTCGGCCCACAGCGCCACGCAGATCGTGTCGTCGGAGAGGAACGCCCACGCCCGGCCGTCGGACTCGCGGACCAGGTCGGTGAACGCCGTGTCGAGCTGCGTCCCGCCGAACCGCCGGGGCCGCAGGAAGTCGCAGGGGGTCCCCTCCACCGGGCGCGGCGGGCCCGCGGGCAGCAGCCGGTCGTCCACGGGCAGGTAGGACGAGGCGGGCAGCCGCAGGACGGCGTCGTCGACCGGTTCACCCAGGGTGAGGAAATCGTGCGACCCGTTGCCGTAGGGGGCGGGGGAGTCGCCGATGTTGTGGGCGGCGATGCGCACGGTGAGCCCGGTGTCGGCGGCGAGCTCGTAGGCGACGTTCAGTTCGAGTCGGAACGGGTACCCCCGCGCGCCCTCGAGCGTGTAGCCGAGCTCGACCCGGTTCTCCGTGTGCTTCAGCGGCTCCCACGGCTTGGTGCGGGTGAGCCCGTGGATCGCGGTGTCGTAGGCCGGTTCGGTGATGTCGAGCCGGTGGACGGCGCCGCCGAAGGCGTAGCGCCCGCGGTCGATCCGGTTCGGCCAGGGCAGCAGCACCTGGCCCTGGGAGAGTTGGGGGCCGTCGGCGGGGCGGTAGCTGAGGATCAGGTCGCGGTCCCGCCACGTCAGGGAACGCAGCGTCGCTCCCCGCCCGTCCACGATCGCCTGGTAGCCGTCGGCCTCGATGCGGTACTCGCCGGGCGCTTCACCTGCTGAATGCGTGTCCATCAACCAGTGATCATACTCACTGGGATCAGCACGCCCGTACCCAGGTAGAACAGTCCGCCGGCGAGCAGGCGCACGGCCATCACGATCGAACCCGCCACGGCCAGGCGGTAGGCCATGAGCTGGGTTCTGGCCTTGCGGCGCCGGTTGGCCGCTGTGCGGCCGAGCAGCCACAGGGCGAGGCCCAGGGCCACGGAGAACCACCACACCAGGCCGACCCCGCCGGGGATCAGCGCCATGGCGCCGCGGGCGAGTCCGGACAGCGCGCTGATCGGGGCGCTGCCGGCGAACGCGGTCAGCGCGTCCAGCGCCGAGGTCAGGGCGGGCGTGTCGCCGGACAGGCCGCGGGACTCCCACAGCCACAGGCCGACGCCGTCGAGCACGCCCAGCAGCCCGGCCGGGTAGGCGAACCTGCGGCAGCGGCCGGCGCCCATCGCGCGCTGGATCTGGCGCATGCCGCGGTTCACCCGCTCGGCCTCGGCCGCACGGCGGCGCTCGGCCCGGCGGTGCTCGGAGGCGGTCAGCGGCCGCCCGTCGGCGGAGTAGGGCGGAGGACCCGCGGGGTCGTGCGGCGGGGCGCCGCGGGGCCCTGACAGCCGTTCGCGCAGGCCCGCCCACCCGGCGCCCGCAGCGTTGACCGTCCGTTCCCACAGGCCCCGGCGGCGCGCGCGGCTGTCCTCGCGGTCGCGGTCCCGCTGCAGGGCGCCGGCCCGCGCCGCGCTCGGCAGCAGCAGCACGGCGGTGACCAGCGCGGCGTTCGCGGTCACCTCGCCCCGCCGCCCGCGCAGGCCGATCCCGCGCTGCTCCCGCCACCACGGCGTGCGCGGGGCGTCGCTGCGCTGCGCCGGGTGCCAGGACTGCGCGCGCAGCAGCCGCCGGTGGCGCGCAGGGGCTTCGGGATCGAGGACGAGCTCGACGGCGCGCGCCCACGCGGCGTCCCATTCGTGCGCGCCGGGCCGGTCCGGCCCCTGGGCATCGGTGCGCGCCAGCCGGTCGACGGTCGTCTCGACCTGCCGCATCACCAGCGGGACCTCGTGCTGGACCCGCTCCAGCAGGGCGCACCGGTTGGTGCCCTCGGCGCGGCATCCGGGATGGTCGCACCAGTGCCGGGCGGCGAAGCCGAGCGCGCCCAGTTCGACGGCCTCGCGCAGCGCGGCGTGTCGGCTGCCCTCGCCGGTGGCGAGCGCGAGCACGCCCTCCGCGCTGACCTCGTGGCCCCGGTAGCGTGGCGGCATGCCCGGGACGAACCGCGCGGCCAGCGCGCTGATGGCCAGGTGCGCGCGCTCGGGGTGCTCCTCCAACTGCGTCAGATGGCCGCGGTCGAAGGTGAAGTCGCGGACCTCGCGGTCCAGCCAGGTGCGCAGGATCCGGCTGTGCGTGCGCAGCCACACTTCGCCCTTGTCGGAGCGGTCCAGCAGGTCGAAGGCGAGGCTGGGCGGATCGTCGTGGGAGACGTCGGCGAACCTGATGGGGGCGTGCCTGCGCGCCTTGACCACCTGCGGGCGCTCGCCGGCCAGCCACTGCACGACCTCGGCGTGGCCCCAGCGCGCATCGGGCACGGGGGTGAGCAGGCCGCGCGCCAGCAGCCGCCAGCGCTCATCGGTGATGGCGGAGACGTCGACCTCGGTGGTGCGCGCGGTCAGCCAGTTCTCCCCCCGCGCCGGCCGCCGGCCGGTCATCAGCTCGTGCACCATCACGCCCAGCGACCACCACGCCGCGGGCGCCTCGCGGCGGCCTTCGACGACCTCGGGGGCCGCGTAGTCCTCGGTGATGGCCAGTCCGCCGTAGACCCGGCTCATGGTGGCGCGGACCGCGCCGCCGAAGTCGGTGAGCGCGAAGACCGGCGGGTCGAGCCGCCGCACCAGCAGGTTCTCCGGTTTGACGTCGGTGTGGTTGTGCTGCAGCGACTCCTGCCAGTGGTGCAGGCACTCGGCGACCGCGGCGACGATCAGGCGGGCTCGGTCCTGCGGCAGGGGCGCCTCGTCGATCAGGGCGCGCAGCGATCCGTCGGCGAAGTACTCCTGGGCCTCCCAGGCCAGCTCCTCGCCCCAGGAGCTGCGGGCGTGGCCGTAGCCGTGGATGGCGGGGGCGTGCGGGTCGGCGGTGCCGCGGGCGCGCAGCCGGTCGAGCAGCTCCCGGTTGATGTCGTGGCCCGGGCGGTAGACCTTGAGCGCGATCCTGCGCGCCGGGGCGCCGTCGGCCCGCCCGGCCGCACCGGTCCTCTCGACGGGCTCGGCGAGGTAGACGACGGCCTCCCCGCCGGAGCCGATGTGGTCCAGGACATCGTAGTCGCGCCGCAGTTCGGCGGGGATGGCGTAGTCGAGCTCCCCGGCCGGGCCCACCACGACCCGGGAGACCAGTCTGCTGAACCACTCCAGCAGCGGGCGCAGCACGCGGCGCCACCACGGCGGGTCGGCCGCCGCGCCGCGCGCGGGGGTGTCGAGGCGGCGGGTGCGCGGCTGCGCGGGCAGCGTGGCCGTGCGTTCGGCCTCGACGGGAGCCGCGGCCCTGGCGCCGCCCGGCCGCAGCACGGCGGTGACCCAACGCGTCCGGCCCTGACCGCGGTCGAGCCTGGTGGTGGGCGCCACGGGTTCGACCTTGCGCGTTGGCGAGGTCGGGTCGGAGGGCTCGGATGTGGCCATCTGCAGGCGCTGTCTTTCGGCTGGTCGGCTGTTGGACGCGAACGTCGGTGCTCTCCAGGGTAGGCGAGGCCGACTCGCCGGGTCGCGCGCGATCGTCCGGGTATTTCCCTTAGGGGACCGGCCTTGTCGGGGGATGGGGGCGTTGGTTACATTGGCTCATTGGCTAGGCCAATTTTCCGGCGCCGCGCCGCGTCCGGAAGAACCCGGGGTCCGGCCGGAGTCTTCTTCGAGGAGGGGTTGTCAATGACGAACGCCGGCGGACCGCTGTCCGGCATCGTGGTGCTGGATCTGTCGCGCGCCCTGGCCGGGCCGCACGCCGCGATGCTCCTCGGCGACCTGGGCGCACGGGTCATCAAGGTGGAGCAGCCGGGGACCGGCGACGACACCCGGGGCTGGGGGCCGCCGTTCGTCGGACCCGACGACGAGCCGATCAGCACCTACTTCCTCTCGTGCAACCGCAACAAGGAGTCGGTCGAGCTGGACCTGAAGTCCGACGACGGCCGCGAGCAGCTCACCCGGCTGGTGCGGGCCAGCGACGTGCTCGTGGAGAACTTCCGCCCCGGCGTGCTGGACCGGCTGGGCTTCTCCATGGAGAGGCTGCACGAGCTCAACCCCCGCCTGGTGATCTGCTCGATCAGCGGGTTCGGCCACGACGGCCCCGAAGGCGGGCGGGCCGGCTACGACCAGATCGCCCAGGGCGAGGCCGGCCTGATGAGCATCACCGGTCCCTCGCAGGAGGAGCCCACCAAGGTCGGGGTGCCCATCGGCGACCTGCTCGCCGGGCTGCACGGCGCCTACGGCACGCTCAGCGCCCTGTACGAGCGGGAGCGGACCGGAGAGGGCCGGGTGGTGCGCACCTCGCTGCTGTCCTCCATCGTCGGGGTGCACGCCTTCCAGGGGACGCGTTGGACCGTGGCGGGGGAGGTCCCCCGGCCCATCGGCAACCACCACCCCTCGATCGCGCCCTACGGCGCCTACTCCTGCGCCGACGGCATGCTCCAGGTGGCGGTCGCCAGCGAGGGGCAGTGGGCCAAGTTCGCCGGCCTGCTCGGCATCGACGCGGCCGACCCGCGCTTCGCCCGCAACGCCGACCGGGTCGCCAACCGCCCGGACCTCAACGCCGAGATCGAGGCGGTGCTGGCCACCGCGCCCCGCGACACATGGCTGGCCCGCATCGGCGAGGTCGGCATCCCCTGCGGCGCGATCCGCACCGTCGACCAGGTCTACGAGTGGGACCAGACGCGCTCGCAGGGCCTGCTGCTCACGGTCGACCACCCGGTGCTCGGCGCGATCGACCTGCCCGGCCCCGCCGTGCGCTTCGACGCCCGCTCGCAGGAGGGCGCCGAAGGCGCTGCCGGCCGCTCCGAGCACCTGCCGCCGCCCACTCTGGGCGAGCACAACGACAGCGTCCGCGCCTGGCTGGACGAACTCGACGCCCGCGGCTAGCGCGGGAACGCGCGGGCTCCCCGGTCCGCGGAGAACGGCTGACGGGGCCGCCGGTGCACGCACCGGCGGCCCCGCTGCGCGCAGCGGGGCCGTCACCGGGCCGGAGCCGCAGGGAGAGGGGCTCAGCCGTCCTGGCGGGTGAACTCGGCGTCGATCTCGATCTTGATCTTGTCGCCCACGACCACGCCGCCGCTCTCCATCGGCGTCTCGATGTCCACGCCGAACGCCTTGCGGCTGATCTCGGTCTCGGCGTGGAAACCGGCGCGCTGCATGCCGTAGGGGTCGACGGTGGCGCCGTTGAACTCCATGGCGAGCTCGACCGGGCGGGTGTTGCCCTTGATGGTGAGGTCGCCGGTGACGACGAGGTCCTCGCCGTCCTGGCGGATCCCGGTGGAGACGAAGGTGAACTCCGGGTGGTCGGCGGCGTCGAAGAAGTCGGCGGAGCGCACGTGCTCGTCGCGCTGCTCCTGGTTGGTGTTGATCGAGGAGGCGTCGATGGTGGCGCGCACCGAGGACTGGGCGGGGTCCTCGGGGACGGTCAGCGTGGCGTCGAACTTCTCGAACCGGCCGCGCACCCTGCTGACCATCATGTGCCGGACCGAGAAACCGACCTCGGAGTGGGCGGCGTCGATCTGCCAGGTGCCCGGGAGTATCTGCTGCTGGACCATGGTGTCTCCTGTGGTCGTCGGAGTCGGGCGGGACGTCCCCGCCGCCGGACGCGGCGGCGAGAAACTTTCTTCGAAAGAATCTTTCTAGGAAAAAGGATAGTCGGAAATCATGGACGCGCAAGTACGATGTCCGACATGAGCGAGGTCGACTGGCTGGACGCCGACGAGCAGCGAATCTGGCGGAGCTACCTCGTCGTCAACTCCCTGCTGGAGGAGCGTCTCGACCGCGATCTGCAAAGACGCAACGGTCTCACCCTCGTCGAGTACGGCATCCTGGTGCACCTCTCGGAGGCCGAGGGGCAGCGGATGCGCATGCGCACCCTCGCCGACACCGTGATCGTCTCCAAGAGCCGCCTCTCCCATCAGGTGGCACGCCTGGAACGCGACGGCCACGTGCGCAGGGAGAGCTGCTCGGAGGACCGGCGCGGCTCCTGGGCCGTGCTCACCGCCCAGGGGGAGAAGGCGCTGCGGGAGGCCGCGCCCGGCCACGTCGCCGCCGTCCGCGCCGGCCTCTTCGAGCGGCTCAGCGACGAGCAGGTCAAGCGGCTCGGCGAGATCATGGAGATCGTCGAACGCGGCCTGCGCGGCGACGAACCGCGGTGACCGCCCTCTTTTGACCTGATCCGCCCACCCGCGCCCACCCGGAGCAAGTAGAGTCACGTGTCGTGACGGGACCCAGCATCATCGGCGCACGCAACTTCCGCGATGACGACGGAAGCGCCGACCCCCAGGTGAGTGAGAAGCTGGCGGCCTACGCCGAAGGCGCCGTCGGCGACCGCCAGGTACTGGCCGTGCTCGCCCCGTCCCGGCTCCTGGTGCCGGTGGTCACCGTCCCGACGGAGGTCGAAGAGGGCGCCGACGGCCTCAAGCGGGACAAGAAGAGCGAGGTGGCGCTGCCGATCCTGGTCGGCAAGGACGGCCGCAGGGGCGTGCTCGCCTTCACCTCCGTCGAGACCGCCGGACTCTGGCGCAAGGACGCCCGGCCGGTGCCCACGAGCACGGTGGAGGCGTGCCAGGCCGCCGTCGAAGAGGGGGCCGACGCCCTCGTGGTCGACATCGCGGGCCCGGTCACCTACGCCGTCCAGGGCCGGTTCCTCACCGCCCTCGCCGAGAAGGGGGCCGTCCCGGCGCCCAAGGAGGACCCGCAGGTCCTGGCGATGATCTACCGGATCACCCACACCGAGTTCGGGATCGAGCGCGTGCGCATCCACGACTCCGAGCGCGCTGACATCGGCGTGCGCCTGGAACTGGACCGGCGCGACGACGAGTCCCTGCGCCGGGTCGCCCAGCGCCTGGCCGACGAACTCGCCCCGATGCTCCCCGGGGGCGTCGAACTCAGCGCCGTGGTCCGCGCCAGGCGCGAGGACTGACCGGGCCGGAGGGGCCGCGGCTCCGGCGGCGCTCCGCGGCGGCCGATCCGCGGGGATCCCCGAACCGGGCGGGGCGGGGCCCCTCTAGCCTGTCGCCCATGCGACGTCGCGCAGTACTGTCCGCGCTGAGCGCGGAGACCGGGATCCTGCTCGAACGGCTCGCGGCCCTCGGCGCCGCGGACTTCCGCCGACCGACCCGGTGCGAGCCCTGAGACGTGGCGGCGCTGGCCGCGCACACCCTCGGCGCGCTGCACCGGGTGGCCGTGATGCCGGCCGAGCCGGCCCCGGAGCGCGCGGAGAGGTCCGCGGTCGACTACTACAGCCCGGACGCCCGGTTCTCCTCCGAGGTCAACGACGACCGGGTACGCAGCGCGCAGGAGGCTGCGCGGGGCCACGCCGACCCGCGCGGGATCGTCGCGCGGGGCGAACGGGTCTGGCGGGAGCTGCGGCCGCAACTCGACGCCGCGCCCGAGAACCGGGTCGTGCGGACCCGGCACGGCGATGCGATGCTGCTCACCGACTTCCTGGCGACGCGGGTCGTCGAGCTCGTCCTGCACGGCCTGGACCTGGCCGACGCGCTGGAGCGCGCCCCGTGGACGGCACCGGAGGCCCTGGCCGTCGTGGAGGGGCTCCTGACCGAGCGGGCCGACAAGGAGGCGCTGGCGCGCACCGGGCTCAGCGGGCTGCGCCTGGTCAGGGCCGCGACCGGCCGTGAACTCCCCGGCGACCCCGGACGTCCGGCCCTGGCCGGAACCGGCGTGCACGACCTGGCCCTGGGGTGAGTCTTCACGGCAGGCGGGTTCCGCCGATCCCGGCCTTACCTTTTCCGGCGCCCCGGCACGGAGGAAGCGGAGGAACCGGTCGGCCGCGATGTCCTAGAGTTCGGCCCATGCCCCCCTCCCTCGCGGCCGTCCTCACCGCCGTGGTCCTGGCCGTCCTCGGCGGCGCGGCCGGCGCCTTCGCCGGGCGCGTGGTCCCGCTGTTCCACGACTACGAGCCCGGACCCGACGACGCGGGGCCGCCGCCCCCGTGCTGCCCGCACTGCGGCGCCAGGGTCGCCTGGCGCCGGTGGGCCCCGCTGCCGGGGCGCCTGGTCGGCACCGGGCGCTGCGCGGCGTGCGCGGTCCGGGTGCGCGCACCGATCGCCGCGGTCGCCTCACTGGCCGCCGCGGCACTCGGTCTGCTGGGGCTGCTGCGCCCGGAATGGTCCCCGCTCGAACTGCTCGCGTTCGCCTTCTTCGGACTCTGGGGCGTGCTGCTCGCCGTCATCGACGCCCGCACCCGCCGGCTGCCCAACCCGCTGGTCCTTCCGGCCTATCCCGTGGCGCTGGTGCTGGTCGGCCTGGCCTCGCTGACCGCGCGGAACGGATACGGGCACCTGGTGGGCGCGCTCATCGGGATGGCCGGCCTCGCGGCGTTCTACTGGCTGCTGTGGTTCATCTACCCGGCCGGCATGGGCTGGGGCGACGTCAAGCTGTCGGGGCTCCTCGGGCTGTACCTCGGCTGGACCGGGCTCGGCGCCGTGGTCTCCGGCACCTTCGCCGCGTTCCTGCTCTCCGCCTGCTTCGGGCTCGTGCTCATCCTGCTGGGCAGGGCCACCCGCAAGACCCAGATCCCGTTCGGCCCCTTCATGCTCATCGGGGCGTTCGCCGTCATCCTCCTCGGCGACCCGCTGCCCGCGCTGCTGGGGTAGCCGCCGGATCCGCGCGCCCCCGCGGCCCCCGCCGCGGACGCCGCCGGTGAACATCAGCCCCAGCCCCAGCACCAGCAGCACCCCGGTGATGACCGTCAGGCCGCCGCCGTCCGGCCCGACGGAGGCGCGGAACAGCGCGCCGGCCCCGGCGAACACCAGCGTCCAGACCGAACTGCCGATCATGGCCCACAGAAGGAAGCGCCGGAACGGCATCCCCACCGTGCCCGCCAGGATCGGCACGATGGCGTGCACCACGGAGACGAACCGGGAGCCGACGATCGCCATCCCGCCGTCGCCGGCGCGCCGGCCGCAGCCCGGGCAGCGCCGCAGCCCCGGGACCGGCGCCGCGCCGCCGCCCGCGGTGCAGCGGCCGGCGGAGTGTGCCAGCAGGTCCTCGGCGTGCCGCCAGTAGCGCTCGCTGATGAGGCGGCCCATCCGGCCGCGGCGGAAGCGGTCGCCGAACCTGCGGCCGATCAGGTAGCCGCCGCTCTCCCCGGCCAGGGCCCCGGTCAGCGTCGCGGCGCAGACCAGCGCGAACTCGGCGGGGTCGGTGGCGCTCGCCCCCGCGAGCACCACCACCGGGTCCCCCGGAACGACCAGGCCGACCAGCGCCGTCGTCTCCACCGCCATGAAGACCAGAACCACCCCGGCCACCAGGAACGGGGGAAGGTCGGCGATGGAGTCGAGGATCGCGTCCAGAAAACCGGTCATGCCGAGGATTCTTCCGGATCCGGACAAGACGCGGACAACCGGAAACGGCGAAGATCAGGGAGCGACCGGGGTTTGCCCCGATGTCTCGGCACCCCTCGGGGCATGGAAAGATCGAGGCATGTTGCGCTGGCTGACCGCAGGGGAGTCCCACGGACCGGCACTCGTCGCGATTTTGGAGGGCCTTCCGGCCGGCGTGTCCGTCACCTCGGACGACATCGCCGCCGCGCTGCGCCGCCGCCGCGCCGGGTACGGCCGGGGCGCCCGCATGAAATTCGAGCAGGATCAGGTCTCCGTCGTCGGGGGCATCCGGCACGGCCGCACGCTGGGCGGCCCCGTCGCCATCGAGGTGGGCAACACCGAGTGGCCCAAGTGGGAACAGGTCATGTCGCCCGACCCGGTGCCGGCGGAGGAACTCGACGGAGTGGCCCGCAACGCGCCGCTGACCCGCCCGCGGCCCGGCCACGCCGACCTCGTCGGCATGCAGAAGTACGGCCACGACGAGGCCCGGCCCGTCCTGGAGCGCGCCAGCGCGCGCGAGACCGCCGCGCGCGTGGCCATCGGCGAGGTGGCCCGCCGCTTCTGCCACCAGGCGCTGGGCGTGCGCATCCTCAGCCACGTCGTCTCCATGGGCGAGGTCGCCGCGCCGGAAGGCCTGCTGCCCGGACCCGACGACCTGGAACGCATCGACGCCGACCCGCTGCGCTGCTCCGACCCCGAGACCAGCGCCCGCATGGTCGCCGAGGTCGACGACACCAGGAAGAGCGGCGACACCCTCGGCGGCGTCGTCGAGGTGCTCGCCTACGGCCTGCCGCCCGGCCTGGGCAGCCACGTCCACTGGGACCGCCGCCTCGACGCCCGGCTGGCCGGGGCGCTCATGGGCATCCAGGCGATCAAGGGCGTGGAGCTCGGCGACGGCTTCCGCACAGCGGCGCGGCGCGGCTCCGTCGCCCACGACGAGATCGAGCCCGGCCCCGACGGCGTGCGCCGCCGCAGCAACCGGGCCGGCGGCGTCGAGGGCGGCATGACCACCGGCGAACCGCTGCGTGTGCGCGCCGCGATGAAGCCCATCGCCACCGTGCCGCGCGCGCTCGACACCGTCGACGTCGCCACCGGCGAGGTCGCCCAGGCCCACCACCAGCGCAGCGACGTCACGGCGGTCCCGGCCGCGGGCGTGGTCGCCGAGGCCATGGTCGCGCTGGTCCTGGCCGAGGCCGCGCTGGAGAAGTTCGGCGGCGACTCGGTGGCCGAGACCGGCCGCAACCTGCGCACCTATCTGGACTCGCTGGCCATCGGCTAGGGAGTGTTCGACGAAGGCCTCCGGATGCGCCTACCGTGTGCTGCTCCGCAGGCTCCGCGGCTTCGCACAGCGGGGCCCCGCCTGGTGGTCGCGAGCCCGGAACGGTGCGAAAGACACGACCCAGCGGCTCACGCCCGGCGGCCGGAGCGGGGCCCGCGAAGGGCCTCCGCGTGAACGAAGGCCCCGCGTGGAGAGGGATTTTCAGATGAGCAAACCGATCGCGGTCATCATCGGCTCGCCCGGCTCGGGCAAGTCCACCGTGGGCCTGGCGCTGGCCGAGCGGCTCGGCGTCGCCCTGACGGACACCGACGCAGAGGTCGAGGCGCGGGCCGGCAAGCCCATCACCGAGATCTTCGTCGACGACGGGGAGGCGGCCTTCCGCGCGCTGGAGCGCGAGGTCGTCTCCGAGGCCCTGGCGAGCGCCACCGGCGTCGTCGCGCTGGGCGGCGGGTCCGTCCTCGACGAGGCCACCCGGGCCGACCTCGCCGGTCACCACGTGGTCTACCTGCAGGTGGAGTTCGCCGACGCCGCCAAGCGCGTCGGCCTGGAGCGGGCGCGGCCGCTGCTGCTCGGCAACCCCAGGGCCAAGCTGAAGGCCCTGCTGGAGGAGCGGCTGCCCATCTACGAGGAGCTGGCGAAGGCCACGGTCTCCACCAGCTCCTACCATCCCGAGGAGGTCGTCGACGCGATCGTCGATGCGCTCCCCCAACCGGAGAACGGATCGCGATGACGGCCACGCGGATCGGTGTCGGCGGCACCTCGGCCCCCTACGACGTCGTCGTGGGCAGCGGCGTCCTCGGCGAGCTCCCCGCTCTCGTGGGCGACCGGGCGGCCCGGGTCGCGGTGATCCACCCTGAGACCCTCGGCGAGGTGGCGCGCCCGGTGTGCGCGGCCCTGGAGGCCGCCGGGCGCACCGTGCACCCGATGCCGGTGCCCGACGGCGAGGCCGCCAAGACCGTCGCCGTGGCCGCCGACCTGTGGGCGCGGCTGGGGCGGGCCGGCTTCACCCGCAGCGACGTCGTGGTCGGCGTGGGGGGCGGCGCGACCACCGACCTCGCCGGGTTCGTCGCGGCGTCCTGGCTGCGCGGCGTGCGCGCGGTCCTCGTGCCCACCACGCTGCTGGGGATGGTCGACGCCGCCGTGGGCGGCAAGACCGGGATCAACACCGACGAGGGCAAGAACCTCGTGGGCGCGTTCCATCCGCCCGCCGGGGTCCTGTGCGACATGGCGACGCTGCCGACCCTGCCCGCCGCGGACTACATCGGAGGCCTGGCCGAGATCATCAAGGCCGGGTTCATCGCCGACCCGGTCATCCTCGACCTCGTCGAGGCCGACCCCGAGGGCGCCGCCCGCCCCGAGGGCCGGCACACCCGCGAGCTGGTCGAGCGGGCGATCGCGGTCAAGGCCGAGGTGGTCTCGGGCGACCTGCGCGAGAGCGGGCGGCGCGAGATCCTCAACTACGGCCACACGCTCGGCCACGCCATCGAGCGCGCCGAGAACTACACCTTCCGGCACGGCTACGCCGTCGCCATCGGCATGGTCTTCGCCGCGGAGCTGGCCGGCCTGGACGGCCGGATCGACGACGCCGTCATCGCGCGCCACCGCACCGTGCTCGCCTCGGTCGGGCTGCCCACCGGATACGCGGGCGAGGCGTGGGAGCGGCTGCGCGACACCATGCGCGTGGACAAGAAGGCCAGGGGCGCCACCCTGCGCTTCGTCGTGCTGGACGGGATCGGCGAGCCGACGATCCTCTCCGGCCCCGCCGACGACCTCCTCGACGCCGCCTACCGGCGGCTGAGCGCCTGATCCGGTGCGGCCGGCGCACGCCCGCACCCCGAACACCCACTAGACTCCTGGGTGGAACGGTTTCGGCTCTTCGACCGGCGCCCGACTTTCGTCAGGGATGGCGCCGCCGACCGGGACCCCGTGTTCCGCGCCGCGCGTCGCATCGCCTCCGGGGCGTGGCCGCGGCATCCTATTCGACTTTGCCTGACCGCTGGGAGAGACGACCGAAGTGGCCACGACGAACGACCTCAAGAACGGCACCACCCTGAAACTCGACGGCGGCGAGCTCTGGAGCGTCGTGGAGTTCCAGCACGTCAAGCCCGGTAAGGGCGGCGCGTTCGTCCGCACCAAGCTGAAGAACATCACCTCCGGCAAGGTCGTCGACAAGACGTTCAACGCCGGCGTCAAGGTCGAGGTCGCCAACGTCGACCGCCGTGACATGCAGTACCTCTACAACGACGGCGAGTCCTACATCTTCATGGACACCCAGACCTACGACCAGCTCTTCGTTCCGAGCGAGGTCGTCGGCAAGAACGCCGGCTACCTGCTGGAGAGCGCGGTCGTGACCGTCGCCGTCAACGAGGGCAACCCGCTCTACATCGAGCTGCCCGCGGCCGTCGAGCTGGAGATCTCCCAGACCGACCCCGGCCTGCAGGGCGACCGCTCCACCGGCGGCACCAAGCCGGCCACGCTGGAGACCGGCGCGGTGATCCAGGTCCCGCTGTTCATCAGCACCGGCGAACGCGTCAAGGTCGACACCCGCACCGGCGACTACCTGGGCCGCGTCAACTGATGACGCGTTCCTTCACCGCACGATCCCTGGCAGGAGACCGATGAGCGGCGCGCGACGCAAAGCCCGCAGACGCGCGGTCGAGGTACTGTACGAGGCTGAGCTGCGCGGTGTCTCCGTGGCCAAGGTGATCGAACGGCGGCGCGCCCAGACCGAGCCGCCGATCAACGAGTTCACCGAGCAACTGGCGGCCGCGGTCGACGAGCGCCGCGAGCGCATCGACGAACTCCTCAACACATACGCCATCGGCTGGACGCTGGAGCGCATGCCGGTGGTCGACCGCAACGTCCTGCGGATGGGCGCCTACGAACTGCTGTGGGCCGCCGACATCCCCGACGGCGTGGCCATCGCCGAGGCGGTCGCGGTGGCCAAGGAGCTGTCCACCGACGAGTCGCCGACGTTCATCAACGGCCTGCTCTCGCGGCTGATGGAGAACAAGGCGTCGCTCGCGCCCTAGCGTGGCCCCGTCCGCGGGGGACAGGAAGGACTCGTACGTGACTGACAAGGCCGGCGCCGCGATCCCCGCGTCCACCACCGGACCGCAGCGCGCCCCGAGCGTGGCGCGCACCGCGGTGGTCTGGGAGGTGCTGCGCGGGGCGCTGGCCAGACTGAGCGCGGAGTCCGACTCCCCGCTGGAGATCGTCGACGCGGGCGGCGGCACCGGCGGCGCCGCCGTCCCGCTCGCCGAGCTCGGCCACAGCGTCACGGTGGTCGAGCCCAGCCCCGACTCGCTGGCGGCCCTGGAGCGCAGGGCGGCCGAGGCCGGCGTGCGCGTGCGGGCGCTGCAGGGGGAGACGCGCGACCTGCCCGAGCTCCTCCCCGCCGGGCACGCGCACCTGGTGCTCATGCACAACGTGCTGGAGTACGTCGACGACCCGCTCGCCGCGCTGGTCGACGTCGCCGGCGTCACGCGCCCCGACGGCGCGGTCAGCCTGCTCGCCACCAACGTGGTGGCCGGGGTGCTGCACCGCGCGATCGCCGGCCACCTGGACGAGGCGCTCCGGCTGCTCAGCGCCTCCGACGGCCGCTGGGGCGAGGCCGACCCGGTGCCGCGCCGCTTCACCGCCGAGCAGATCGTCCGGCTCGCCTCCCAGGCCGGACTGCCCGACACCGAGGTCCGCGGCGTGCGCGTCTTCGCCGACCTGCTGCCGGGCCGGGTCTTCGACGGCGACCCGCAGGCCGGCCGCACGCTGATCGAACTGGAGCAGGCCGCGGCCGTCCACCCGGAGCTGTCCGGGATCGCCACCCAGTTGCACGTGCTCGCGCAGCGCCCGCGGTAGGGCCCGGAGCGGCGATGCCCACCGCGGCCGGTACACCGCGACGCGCGGGACGCATACTGGTGCCATGAGCCGACGCCAACTGGAACGCGGAACGGCGATGCGGGGCGTGGTCGGCCCCGACGGCATCGAGGCGCTGCGTCCCGACACCGCTCCCGACGCCGGCTGCCACATCCTGCACATCGACATGGACGCGTTCTTCGCCAGCGTCGAGCAGCTCCGCAACCCCGGGAGCCGCGGCAGGCCCGTCATCGTCGGCGGCACCGGCGGCCGGGGCGTCGTCGCCTCGGCGAACTACCTCGCGCGCCGCTACGGCGTGCACTCGGCCATGCCCATGGGGCGGGCCCTGCGGCTGTGCCCCGACGCGGTCGTCTTCCCGCCCGACGGCGGCGCCTACCGCCGCGCCTCGGAGGCGGTCATGGACATCTTCCGCTCCGTCACCTCCGAGGTGCAGCCGCTCTCCCTGGACGAGGCCTTCCTCGACGTCTCCGGGGCCCGGCGGCGCCTGGGCGACCCGGTGCGCATCGCCGAGCTGGTCCGGCGGCGCGTCAGCCGGGAGCAGGGGCTCACCTGCTCGGTGGGCGTCGCGGCGACCAAGTTCGTCGCCAAGCTCGCCTCCACTCAGTGCAAGCCCGACGGGCTGCTGCTCGTCCCCACCGAGCGGGTCACCGGTTTCCTGCACCCGCTGCCGGTGGGCGCATTGTGGGGCGTGGGGGACAAGGCCGAGCAGGCGCTGGCCCGGCTGGGGCTGCGCACCATCGGCGACGTCGCCCGCGCCCCGCAGGAGACGCTGCGCCGCGAACTCGGCTCCGCGCTGGGCGACCGGCTCGCGGAGCTGTCGTGGGGGCGGGACGAGCGGACGGTCGTGACCGAGGCGCCCGACAAGAGCGTCGGCGCCGAGGAGACCTTCGCCGCCGACATCGCCGACCCCGAGACCATCCGCCGCGAGCTGCTGCGGCTCGCCGAGAAGGTGGCCCGGCGGCTGCGCGCCGGCGGCCAGGTGGGGCGCACCGTCGTGGTGAAGCTGCGCCGCTCCGACTTCAGCACCGTCACCCGCTCCCGCACGCTGCCGGGGCACACCGACCTCGCCCGCGAGATCAACGCCGCGGCCCGCGGGCTCTACGCGGCCGCCGGCCTGGAGCACGTGCCGCTGCGGCTGGTGGGGGTGCGGGTGGAGGGGCTGGCCGACGCCTCGGAGGTGCACCGCCAGTTGGCCCTCGGTGAGCCGGAGACCGGGTGGCGCGAGGCCGAGCGGGTCATGGACGAAGTGGCCAGGCGCTTCGGCGCGAACGCCATCCGGCCCGCGGCGTTGGCCGACCGTGACAAAAATGACGTATGATCCGGCAACTTCCGGCGGCCGCGGCGCGTTGGAGTAAGTGGGATGGTCATTGCCATTCAACGGGGATTCCCCTGGTGATAAGGGACTTTGGAGGGGGCGTTGGAACCGGTGTTTCGGGCCGACGGTGAGGGTAGGGTGACCCATGTGGGCCATCCAGACGCGGATCTTTTCTTTTCACCGGGAGCTAAGTCACCGTATTCTGGGCATATCACTGGCCATCAGGTTGTTGTTCAGTACCCGTTGCCCCAGTCGGGGACTGTCATTGGGAGGCGCCGTGCCGCTCTCTGAACACGAGCAGCGCATGCTCGCCCAGATCGAGCAGGCGCTGTATGCCGAGGACCCGAAGTTCGCCAATACTGTTCGTCAGACGAACCCGCAGGTCCACTACAAGCGCTGGATCATCAAGGCGTCGATCGGGTTCGTCGTGGGCGTCTGCCTCCTCATGGCGGGCGTGATCGTCCAGCAGCCGGCGATCGGCGCCATCGGGTTCATCGTCATGCTGGCCTGCACCCTGTGGGGTCTGTCCGGATGGCGGCGGGTCTCCGGAGGCGGCCCCGTCGACGCGGGGACGCCGGCTCCCCAGACGAAGCAGCGCCGCCAGCAGCGCCCCGGGATGATGAACCGCTTCGAGGAGCGCTGGCGCCGCCGCCAGGAGGGCGGCGACCACTAGGTTCCACGGCCTCGGCGGCCTCCTGATCCGACCGCGCGTGCCCGCTCACGGCAGAGCCCGTGAGCGGGCACGCGCGTGTCGGAGGCGCTGCCCCGGTCGTATTCGTGGTGCTTCTCTCGGCGACCTTGACCTTGTCGGGGTTATCGCAACGTTTTCAGGCCCCATAAGGCCAAAATCGGCGCCGGAGGCCGCACAGCGGACCGTTCCCGGCGGGCGCGCCACCCGACTTCTGTGAACTTCAGTGGGCCGACACCCCGGCCCCGCGGGGGTGTCGGGGGCCGCGGCCGGTCGGGGCGGTGAAGAGCGACTTCGGCAGCAGCCTGGCCAGCAGCCGGGCGCGGGGCTCGCAGGAGGCGTGCAGGGCCGCCCGCACCGTCGCGCCGTCCTCCTCCAGCGTCTCGGCCGCGCCGGGCACCGGAGCGTAGCGCGCGCTCTCCTCGGCCGCGACGATCCGCCGCAGCGCCTCCCTCGCCGGTTCGGGCAGGCGGCCGCGCGCCTCCAGGCGGCGGCCCACCGCGCGCGGGCTCTCCGCCGGGTTCCAGCCGATCCCCAGGTCCACGGCGTCGTCGCGCAGCTCCAGCCACGCGGCGCGCGAGCGCGCCGGCGCGCTCGCCGCCCGGGACCAGCGCAGCCGCCGGACGAGCAGCCGCACCAGCGCCGGCGCGGCCGGCAGCAGCGCCGCGACGCAGACCACGAGCACCGCGGGCCACGGGCCGCCCGTCTCGGAGCCGGCCCCCTCCGACGCGGTGTCCTGCGCCTCGGGCGCCCGCCCCGGCGTGGCCGAGGGGTCCTGCTCCTCCTGCTCCTCCTCCCCGGCCGGCTCCTCGGGCTCGTCGCCGTCGGCGGGGCCCTCCGGCGCCGGGCGCTCGACCGGAGCGGGTACCGCGTAGTCCGGCACGTTCGCGCTGTCCTGCCCCGCCGAGGAGGAGGGCGTCGGCTCGAACCGCAGCCAGCCGTGGCCCTCGAAGTACAGCTCCGGCCAGGCGTGGGCGTTGCGCTCGGTCACCATCCACCGGCCATCGGGCATCTCCTCGCCGGAGGTGTAGCCCACCGCCACCCGCGCGGGGATGCCGGCCTGCCGCGCCATGACGGCCATCGCGGCGGCGAACTGCTCGCAGTAGCCGATGCGGCTGTCGAACAGGAAATAGGGCAGCGGGTCGGCGCCGCGGGGGATGCCGGGCGGTTGCAGGTCGTAGGTGAACCTGCCGTCGGTGAACCAGTCCTGCAGCGCCACCGCGCGGGCGTGCGGGCCGGAGGCGTCGGCGACGATCGACTCGGTCAGCGCGTCCACCCGCGGGTCCATGCCCTCGGGCACCTCCAGGTAGCGCTCGTCCACGGCCGTGCCGGAGAAGGGCGCGGCATCGGCGAGGTCGCCGCGGTCGGGGTCGGGGGCCGCCGCGGTCACCTCGTAGGTGAGCCCGCCGGCCTCGCTCCGGGTCGAGAAGACCATCAGCGTCTCGGGGTCGACGAACCAGTCGCCGGCGACCGACACCGTGCGCGCCGGATAGGGCAGCGGCAGGAAGTCCATCCGCTGGGCGGCGCTCGACACCGTGATCTCGGTGGTCGCCGCGTCATCCGCCGACCCCCAAAGTCCGGGCGGCTCGGGCAGCGGCGAGTCGTCCAGCCGGTCCCGCGGTGACGCCTGCACCGGCGACATCGTCCAGTTCTCGCCGTCGAACGTGTCGAGCACGTGCATGCGCAGGTACTCCGGCCTGGCCTGGGAGGTCTGGTACTCCAGGACGCGCCGGTCGGCCGGCGAGGTGAGGTCGCGCCGCAGCGTCACCAGCGGGTGCGTGGTGGCCACCGTCTCGCCGTTGCCCCGGGTCCCCGAGGCCAGCGCGAACACCGCGTCGTTGACCAGCCAGGGAGCGGCCATCGGCAGCACCAGGGCCAGCGCGACCGCGAGCACGGCGGTGCGGACGCTGGTGAACAGGTGGCGGCCGGCCCCGCGGTCGGCGCTCCGGCGCCGCGATCCGGGCGGGCCCGCGGCCGGGCGGACCGGGATCCCCCAACCCGAGGCCCGGTCCCAGCCGTCGACGGTCAGCAGGAGCAGGTAGCCGGCGCAGGCCAGGGCGAACGCCATCCAGCCGATGCCCTCGTTGTGCACCGACAGCGGGACGAACAGCAGCGCGAGCAGGGCCAGACCGCTCAGCGCGGCCGCCCGCAGCGTCACGGCCGCGAAGTCGACCAGGATCGCGAGGAAGCCGATGCACAGCGCGGTCACCAGGCCCACCCCCTCGGAGGCGCGCACCGGAGTGGGGTTGAACCGGATCTCGGCCAGACCGGCGCCGGTCAGGCCACGCATCGCCTCGATGGAGTCCGGGGTGGGGACGAACCCGAGCAGCGCCGACTCGGAGGCGTGCATCCAGTTCAGGGCGGTGACCACCACCAGGGCCTGCGTGAGCGGCAGCAGAACCCCGGGCAGCCGCGCGGCCCGGCAGACCAGGCCGGTCGCGCTCACGCACACCACGGCCAGGACCGCGCCGCCCCACCAGCCCGGGTCGGCGAACAAGGGGTGCAGCAGCGGCAGCGCGCACAACGTGGTCGCCATCGCCGCGAGCGTGATCCGCACCTTCACGTCTGGTCTCCCTGTTCGGCGGTGCCCGCTCACCCGGCGCGCGCGGCGAGGCCGCGCCAGGCTCCGGGCAGTTCCTGGGCGGTGTCCGGTTCGAGCACGCGCCATCCGGCCCCGGTCAGCAGCTCGCGGGCCCGCTCCCGCGCGGCGGGGGCCGGCCAGGCCGCCCCCCGGCACAGCACCGCGACGCAGCGGCCCTCCCGCGCGCCGCGCAGGCCGGCGAGCGCCTCGGCCTCGCCCTCGCCGACGGCCCCGAGCACCGCGATGGCCAGGCCTCTGCCCGTCGCGGCGGCGTTCTCCAGCATTGCGATCCCGGTGTGCAGGCCGGTCGACGACGACGGCCGCGCGACGGCGAGGGCGTCGAGGACCGCGTCCTCCCGGCGCAGCGCGGTGATCTCGGTGTCGTTGGTCAGGAAGCGCAGCTCCTGGCCGCGGCCGAGCAGGTGCACGGCGATCGACCCGGCCATGCTGACCGCGGCTTCGAGGGAGGAATCGGGGCCGGCGCCCGCGTGCGCGCTCTCCCGCAGGTCCAGCAGGACAGCGCTGTGCTCGCGCCAGGGCTGCTCCTCCCTGCGGACCATGAGCTCCCCGCGCCGGGCGGTGGAGCGCCAGTGCACCCGGCGGACGTCGTCGCCGTGCCGGTACTCGCGGGGCACGGCGTCGTCCTCTCCCGAGCTGGACATGGAGCGGGCCCGGCTCTCCCCGCTGTCGGCGGAGTCGCCCCTGGGCACCGGCCCCGGCAGCGCCACGATGGTCGGCGTCACCAGCAGCGCCATGCTCGCCCCGACGTGCCGGACGAGCTGCACGCAGCCCAGCGGGTCGCGGAAGTGCAGCGCCACCGGGCCGATCGGGTAGCGCCCGCGCACGTGCGAGCGAACCCGGTAGGTGAGCTCCCGGCTCTGGCCGGGGCGCAGCCGCCCGGCGTTGAAGCGGGGCGGTTCACCCAGCGCGTAGGGCAGGGTGTCGGCCACCAGCACGGTGCCCGTGGGCAGCACCGGCGAGGCGTTCGTCAACCGGATGAGCACCCGGGAGTCGCCGCCGGCCATGACTCGGGCGGGGGCGAGGGCGCGGGTGTGGGTGACGTTGCGCGGCACCCGGGCCACGGTCAGCGCCGAGATCACGGGCAGCGCGACCACGAACACGCCGACGCGCAGCAGGTCGCGCTCGCCGACCAGGAGCGCACCCACCGCGGTCGCGATGCCCACGCACAGGAAGACCCTGCCGCGCAGGGTCAGGGAGCGCAGCAGGATCACGTCGCCGCCTCGGGCGGGGCCGGACGGAGCGGGGACCGATCCTCGTTCATGGGATACCTGGGGTGGGGACGTGGGCGGTCGGCGCGGTCGCCGCCCCGCCGGGGACGGGGGCGGCGGCCGCGCCCGCGGACGGTTTCAGCGGCGGTCGGGGACCGGCAGGCGGGCGACGAGGTCGCTGACGACCTGCTCGGGCAGGCGGCGTTGGAGCTGGGCCTCTGGGCTGGGCAGCAGCCGGTGGGCCAGGACGGGGACGGCGAGGTCCTGGACGTCGTCGGGGACGACGTAGTTGCGGTCGCCCAGCGCCGCATAGGCGCGGGCCGCACGCACCAGGTGCAGGGTGGCGCGCGGGGAGGCGCCCAGGCGCAGGGCCGAGGAGGTGCGGGTGGCCGCGACCAGGTCGACCGCGTAGCGCCGGATCGCGGGGGAGACGTGGACGGTGCGCACCCGGTCGATCATGGCGCGGAGGTCGGGGGTGCCGGCCACGGGGCGCAGCCGCTCCAAGGGGGAGGCGGAGCCGTGGGTGTCGATCATGTCCAGCTCGGCCTGGGCCGAGGGGTAGCCGATGGCGATGCGGGCCATGAACCTGTCGCGCTGGGCCTCGGGCAGGGGGTAGGTGCCCTCCATGTCCACCGGGTTCTGGGTGGCCACCACCATGAACGGCCGCTCCAGCGGCCGGGTGGTGCCGTCGACGCTGACCTGCCCCTCCTCCATGCACTCCAGCAGGGCCGACTGCGTCTTGGGGGAGGCGCGGTTGATCTCGTCGCCCACGACGATGTTGGCGAACACCGGGCCGGGCTGGAACTCGAACTCGCGCCGCTGCTGGTGGTAGGCGCTGACCCCGGTGATATCGCTGGGAAGCAGGTCGGGCGTGAACTGGATGCGGTGCACCGTGCAGTCCAGCGACCGGCCCAGCGCCTTGGCCAGCATCGTCTTGCCGACGCCGGGGATGTCCTCGATGAGCAGGTGCCCCTCGGCCAGCAGCACGGTCAGCGCGATCCGCACGATCTCGGACTTGCCCTCGATGACCGTCTCGATGGCCGACCGGATCCGCTCGGCGGTGCCCAGGACCGCGTCGACGTCGTCCCGGGCTCCGTCGCCGTGCACGTTAAACCGCGTGTCGAGTGACACGTGTCCCCTCCCGCCGCGCCTGCCCTGTCGCCTTGAGGCTAGGCGTAAAGCAGGGGTTTGCAAACCAAAACGACCGATCTGGACGGTCCCCGCCGGTCTCCGCGGCCGGCGGCTCCCTCCGCGACTCGCCCGAGCCGCGCCGTGGGACATTTTCCCAGGTCGTCCGCCAACGCGGCGCGCCGAACGGCGTTCCACTCCGCTCCACCCGCCCTGACCTGCGTGTTTCTTAATGATCTTGAGTCGTGGCGGGGGTTGAATCTGTTGACCGTGGGGGATAGTGGAGTACAGTGGGGCACCGTGGAGCAGGGGACTGCTCCACGGGGGACGTGGAGGTGGGGCCGGTGTTTCTCGGCACCCACTCCCTGCGCCTCGATGAGAAGGGACGGCTGTTCCTTCCGGCGAAGTACCGCGACGAACTGTCGGGGGGGCTGGTGATCACGAAGGGCCAGGAGCGCTGCCTCTATGTCTTTCCCGTGCACGAGTTCCAGCGCATCACCGAGGCCCTCCGATCAGCTCCCGTCACCGCCAAAGCAGTGCGCGACTACAGTCGCGTCTTTTTCGCCAGCGCGTCCGATGAGGTCCCCGACAAGCAGGGGCGGGTCACCGTCCCGTCCGGCCTGCGCTCCTACGCCGGTCTGGACCGGGACGGAGTGGTCATCGGGGCCAACACGCGCCTGGAGATCTGGGACGCACAGGCCTGGGCCGCTTACGAGGCCGAACAGGAACAGGTATTCGCGGATCTGTCGGAGGAGGTGTTGCCGGGGGTGCTGTGACTGCGCGGCATCGCCGCGTCGGCCTCGACAACCGGCGCCGCGATCCGGAGGAGTCACGACCAGTCAAGCCCTGTCTGGTTCGGGCCTTCAGACGCGACCGCGTGCTAGCTGACGCATCTTCCCCGGCGCCAGGTGGCCGCCGCGAGGATTCCCGCGCGGCGAAGATCGCGTCTGGAGGCCAGACCGGACGGGCCGCCCCGGGGCCGACCGCCCATTGGGACCTCCCGCCTCCGCGCCATGCCGACCGGCTGCGCGAACGGCGACGCCCAAGCGGACGTCCGCCATTCGGGGCCGTAGGAGACCACGCCGGGCCGCGCGCGGCGGTTCCGGAGCAACGAGGGGGCAGGGGCAGCGTGTTGATGGGCGATGCGGAGGCCGCGCACATCCCGGTCATGCTGGACCGGATCGTGCGGCTGCTCTCACCGGCCCTGTCCGCGCCGGGGGCCGTCGTCGTCGACGCGACGCTGGGCCTGGGCGGCCACTCCGAGGCGCTGCTGTCCGCCCACCCGGGCCTGCGCCTGGTCGGCGTCGACCGCGACCCCAGCGCGCTGGCCCGCAGCGAGCGGCGGCTCGCCCCCTTCTCCGACCGCACGGACTTCGTCCACGCGGTCTACGACGACGTCCCCGGGGTGCTCGACGACCTCGGCATCGCCGAGGTCCAGGGCGTCCTGCTCGACCTCGGCGTCTCCTCGCCCCAGCTCGACGAGGCCGACCGCGGCTTCGCCTACTCCTACGACGCGCCGCTGGACATGCGGATGGACCGCACCCAGGCCCGCACGGCGGCCGACGTCGTCAACACCTACTCCGCGGCCGAGCTCGCCCGGATCCTGCGCGTCTACGGCGAGGAGCGCTTCGCCGGCCGCGTCGCCCAGGCGATCGTCCGGGCGCGCGCGGGCGCGCCGATCGACTCGACCCGGCGCCTGGCCGACCTCGTCCGCGACGCCATCCCCGCCGCCACCCGCCGCACCGGAGGCAACCCGGCCAAGCGCACCTTCCAGGCGCTGCGCATCGAGGTCAACGCCGAACTCGCCATCCTGGAGCGCACCCTGCCCGCCGCCGTCTCCCGGCTGGCGGTGGGCGGGCGCATCGCCGTGCTGTCCTACCACTCGCTGGAGGACCGCATCACCAAGCGCGCACTGGCCGCGCTCGCCACCGACACCACACCGCCCGACCTGCCCGTCCCCCTGCCCGACCGGCAGCCGGAACTGCGGCTGCTGACCCGGGGGGCCGAGTCGCCGCCGGAGGAGGAGAACGTCCGCAACCCCCGCGCCGCGTCGGCCCGGCTGCGGGCCGCCGAGAGGATCCGGGAGCCGTGAGCGGGCGGTTCCGCGGTGAAGGAGGAACGCGTTCCCCGCGGCCCCGCGGCGGCAGGGCCGCAGGGGGGCGAGACGAGTGACAGGGATTCGGGAGGCCGCATGAGCACCGCGACCGAGGGCCAGGCACGCCGCGGCGGGGAGCAGACCGGGTCGGCCGTTCGCGCGGGCGGCAGGACCGCTGCGCGCCGCACCGCGGCGCCCGGGTCCGGGACCCCCCGGACTCCCCGGACCGGTCGGGTCGGTCGGCCGCGCCCCGTGGCCCGGACCTCCACCGGGCCGGCCGTCCGGGAGCGCGCGGGCGCGGGCCACGCGCCGAGGGTGCCGTTCGTGCTGCTCATCCTCGCGCTGCTCGGCGGCGCGATGATCTGCCTGCTGGCGCTGCGCACGGTGCTCACCGAGGACACGTTCACCGCCAGCCGCCTGCTGCAGGAGAACAGCGAGCTGTCCGACCGGGAGCAGGCGCTGCGCGAGCGGGTGCTGCACGCCGAATCCCCCGAGGTGCTGGAGGAGAGGGCCCGGGAGCTCGGCATGGAGCCCGGCCGGGCACCGTACCTGATCGACCCGGAGACCGGCGAGATCATGGGCGGCGGGGGGACCGGGTCGGCGCAGGACCTGCCCGGAACCCAGGAGCAGGCCGACGCCGGCTCCGCCGAGGGCCGGGAGTGACCGGCTCGTTGCGACCAGAGCACAGGCCGGCGGGCTCCGCCGTCGGCACCACCCCCCGGAGCCAGTTGTGAGCGCACCCCGCGACCCACGTCCCCGCGACCCCCGCAGACCAGGGGCGTCGGCGCGAGGCGGCAAGGGGCCGTCCTCGCGTTCCTCCGGCGCCCAGGGGCGCCCCCGCCGGCCCGCCGACCCGGCGAAGCGGCGCTCGCCCCGCCAGGGCCGCACGGCCGCCGCGGCGGGTCCGCCGCCGCGGCGGCCGGCCCGCGCGCCCTCCGGCGGCGGGAGCGGCCGGATCCCCCCGCTGCGCCGGCGGTTCCGCCGCGGCGATCCCGGCCGGCGCATCAGGATCGCCGTCGTCCTGATGGCCGCCGTGCTGCTGGTCTTCGCCGGCCGGCTGGTGCAGATCCAGGGCATCGACGCCGCGACGTACGCGTCCAAGGCCTCCGACATGCGCCTGGCGACGATCGACATCCCCACCACGCGCGGTGAGATCACCGATGCCGACGGCAACGCCTTCGCGATGTCGGTCGAGGTCCACACCGTCTACGTCGACCCGGTCGACGTGGACCCCGACGAGCGCGACCGGGTCGTCGAGGAGCTGTCCGAGCGCTTCGACCTCGATCCCGGCGAGGTGGCGGCCAAGGTCGACGCGGAGCCGAGCCGCTACCAGGTGGTCCAGAAGGAGGTCCCGCCGAGGCAGTGGAAGGAGCTCGACGCGCTGGACCTGCAGGGCGTCGCCGCCCACCCCGACTACAAGAGGGTCTATCCCGAGGAGAGCGGCGCGGCCAACCTGGTCGGCTTCGTCGGCGCCGACAACCACGGCCTGGAGGGCCTGGAGAGCGTCATGGACGACACCCTCGCCGGCGAGCCGGGCAAGCAGCAGGCCGAGATCAGCCCCGGCGGCACCCGGATCCCGATGGCCGGGGGGCTGGCGAAGGAGCCGGTGCCGGGCCGGGATGTCCGGCTCACGCTCGACCAGGACATCCAGTGGCACGCCCAGCAGGCCCTGGCGGACCGGGCCGAGGACCTGGACGCCGAGGGCGGCAGCGCGATCGTGATGAGGCCGACGGGCGAGATCCTCGCGATGGCGAACCACCCGACCTACGACCCCGACGACATCGCCGCCTCGACCCCCGAGGAGCGCGGCAACGGGGCCGTGGCCGACGCCTTCGAGCCGGGCAGCACCAACAAGGTCATCACCGCGGCCGGCGCGCTGGAGGAGAACCTGACCACGCCCGACACCGTCTACACGGTGCCCTACGCCATCCAGCGCTACGACCAGACCTTCAGGGACTCCCACTACCACGAGACCCAGCGGCTGACCCTGAACGGGATCATGGCGACCTCCAGCAACACCGGCACGATCCAGGTCGCCGAGCAGCTCGGCGCCGACCAGTTGTACAACTACCTCGGCAAGTTCGGCTTCGGCAAGCCCACCGGCCTGGACCTGCCGGGGGAGAACGCCGGCATCCTCACCGACCCCGACGACTGGTGGGGCACCCAGCTCCCGTCGATCTCCTTCGGCCAGGGCATCTCGGTCAACGCGGTGCAGATGGCCAGCGTCTACGCCACGATCGCCAACGACGGCGTCCGGGTCGAGCCCACGGTCGTCGCCGGGACCGTCGACGAGGCGGGCGAGTTCACGCCGTCGGAGGACCCCAAGAAGGAGCGGGTGGTCAGCGCCGAGACCTCCGACCAGCTCAAGCTGATGCTGGAGGCGGTCACCGGCGAGCACGGAACGGCCCAGCAGGCGCAGATCCCCGGCTACCGCGTGGCCGGCAAGACCGGCACCGCCAACCGGGTCGACCCCGAGACCGGTGGCTATGAGGGGGGCGGCTACACCAGCATGTTCGTCGGCATGGTCCCGGCCGGCGACCCCGAGCTCATCGTCCAGGTCGTGCTGCACGACCCCAAGGAGGAGTACTACGGCGGCGAGGCGGCGGCCCCCGTCTTCACCGACGTGATGTCGTTCTCGCTGAAGACGATGCAGATTCCGCCGACCGACACCGAGGCGCCGGGGATCCGGCTGTTCGAGTAGCGGACCCGCGCGCCGCCGGATTAACCCCGTGCAGGTCCCAGCCGATAACCTCTCGACGTGCCACCGGAAATGCGACCTGACCAGAACCAGCTCCGCCCCTTGTCCGAACTCGCCAGGCTGCTGGGATCGGACGGCTTCCTCACCTGCATGGATCCCGCCGAACCCCCGCTGAGCGCCGACGCCGGCGCCGCGGTCGGCACGGGGGACGACGGCGGCGTGGGCGACGTGACCGAGACGACGATCACGGGCATCACGCACGACTCGCGCAGGGTCCGCCCCGGTGACCTGTACGCGGCGCTGCCCGGGATGACGGCGCACGGCGCCGACTACGCCGGGCAGGCGGCCGACGCCGGGGCCGTGGCGATCCTGACCGACCCGACCGGCTACGACCGCGCGGCGGCCACCAAGCTCCCGGTCCTCACCGTCTCCGACCCGCGCGCCCGCCTCGGCGAGGTCGCCGCCTGGGTCTACGGCCACCCGGCCGACGAGCTGCTGCTGATCGGCACCACCGGCACAGCGGGCAAGACCACCATCAGCTACCTGGTCGAGTCGGGGCTGCGCGCCGCAGGCCTGCGCACCGGCCTGATCGGAACCGTCGAGATGCGGGTGGGCGACGAGCGGGTCGACTCCTCGCTGACCACACCGGAGGCCACCGACCTGCACGGCCTGTTCGCCGTCATGCGCGAGCGCGGCGTCACCGCCGCGGCCATGGAGGTCTCCAGCCACGCGCTGGCGCTGGGCCGGGTCGGCGGCGCCCACTACGACGTGGCCGTGTTCACCAACCTGTCGCAGGACCATCTGGACTTCCACTCCGACCTGCGCGAGTACTTCGACACCAAGGCGAAGCTGTTCGCCCCCGAGTACGCCAGGATCGCGGTGATCAACCGCGACGACCGGTTCGGGCGCGCGCTCGTCGACATGGTGGCCGCCCGCGGCGAGGTGCCGGTGACGACGTTCTCCGCCGAGGGCGACCCCGAGGCCGACTGGCGCGCCGCCGACGTCGTGCTGGGCGCCGAGGGCAGCACGTTCCGGGTGGTGGGCCCCGGCGGCATGGAGGCCGAGGCCTCGGTGCGGCTGCCCGGCCCGTTCAACGTCTCCAATGCCCTGGCTGCGGTGGTCGGGCTGGTCGAGGCCGGCATCCCGCTGGCGGCCGCCCTGGAGGGCGTCGCGGCCGCGCCCGGCGTGCCCGGCCGGATGGAGCGGGTCGACGAGGGGCAGAACTTCACCGCGCTCGTCGACTACTCGCACAAACCCGGGGCGATCGAGGCGGTGCTGACGTCGCTGCGCCCGGTCACGGAGGGCCGGCTGACCATGGTCGTGGGCTGCGGCGGCGACCGCGACCGCGCCAAGCGCCCGCTCATGGGGGAGGCCGCGGCCAGGCTGGCCGACGCGGTGGTCCTCACCAACGACAATCCGCGCAGTGAAGATCCGATCACGATCCTCACCGCCATGCTGGAGGGCGTCGCGGCGGTCCCCGTCGCGCAGCGGGCCGACATCAGCGTCGAACCCGACCGCGCCACCGCCATCGAACTGGCCGTGGAACGGGCCAAGCCCGGCGACGTGGTGGTCGTGGCCGGCAAGGGGCACGAGCGCGGCCAGTACGTCGCAGGTCAGGTGCTGCCCTTCGACGACAGGGAGGCGCTGCGCGACGCGCTGCGCTGGCGCGCCGGCGGACGGTAGGGGCCGACCCGGCGCGGGGAACCCCGCCCCGGGAGTCCCCGCGCGTCCTCGTGGCCACCGATCTCACTCGCGCCACATTCCGTCCAGCGCGCAACTCCGGTAACCAAACATGTTCTAAGGTAGGTCCGGCAATTGCAGCCCGGCACCGTGGCGTCTCCACGCCCCCTTCGGCTCACGCACAGTGCTTCTGGATTTCCCGTATTCCATGCTGTCCGCAGTCAGGGCGCCCAAGGCGCGGTGGACCGGGCCCGACATGAGGAGTGGATTTGATCGCGCTGACGCTCGATCGGATCGCTGAGATCACCCAAGCGCGCACACGCGGATCGGCGCAGCCCACGGACAGTGTCACCGGCCCGGTCGTCATCGACTCGCGGCAGGCAGGCCCGGGCTCGCTCTTCGTCGCGCTGGGTGGCGAGCGGGTCGATGGCCATGACTTCGCCGACGCGGCCGTCGCGGCCGGTGCGACGGCGGTGCTGGGATCCCGGCCGGTGGCGGCCCCCCAGTTGCTGGTCGACGGAGGCGACGCCGAGGTCGTGGCCGCGCTGGGACGTCTGGCGAGGGCCGTGGTCGAGGAGCTGCCCGGAGCCGACGTCGTCGGCGTCACCGGATCATCGGGCAAGACGACCACCAAGGACCTGTTGGCGCAGGTGCTGGGCCGCCTCGGCCCCACCATCGCGCCGGCCGGCTCGTTCAACAACGAGATCGGCCACCCGCTGACGGTGCTGCGCGCCGATGAGAGCACCCGGTTCGTCGTCCTGGAGGTCGCGGCCCGCGGCATCGGGCACATCGCGCACCTGTGCTCCATCGCGCCGCCGAGGGTCGGCGTCGTGCTCAACGTGGGCAGCGCCCACATGGGCGAGTTCGGCAGCCGCTCGGCCATCGCCCAGGCCAAGGGGGAGCTCGTCGAGGCGCTTCCGGGCGCGGAGCAGGGCGGTGTGGCCGTCCTCAACGCCGACGACGACGCGGTGATCGGCATGGCCCCGCGCACCGGCGCCAGGGTCGTCTCCTTCGGACTGGCCGAGCACGCCGACGTGCGCGCCCGCGACGTGGAGCTGGACGGCTCCGGTCGCGCGGGCTTCACGCTGGAGCTGGGCGGCCGCAGCGCGGCGGTCCGACTGGCCCTGGTCGGAACCCACCAGGTGCACAACGCCCTGGCCGTGGCGGCCGTGGCGGCCGAGTCCGGCATGGACGTCGAGGAGATCGCCGCCGCGCTGGGCGAGGCCGGACCGGTCAGCCGCTGGCGGATGGAGGTCACCGACCGCTCCGACGGCGTCACCGTCGTCAACGACGCCTACAACGCCAACCCCGAGTCCATGGGGGCCGCCCTGCGCACGCTGCAGGTGCTGGCGCAGCGGCGCCGCTCCTTCGCGGTGCTCGGGCACATGGCGGAGCTGGGCGACACCCACGATGCCGAGCACGAGCGCATCGGCCGGCTGGCCGCCGAGACCGGGGTCGACGTGCTCATCGCCGTCGGGGAGCAGGCGGCGCCCATCGCCGACGGCGCGCGAGGCGCCGCCGCGTGGCGGGGCGAGACCCTCCGGGTCGCCGACGCCGAGCAGGCGGCCGCGGCGCTGCGCGAGCGGCTGCGGCCCAAGGACGTCGTCATGGTGAAGGGATCGCGCGTGGCCGGGCTGGAACAGGTAGCCGAGCAGCTCACCTCCGAGGAGGCCGCCAAGTGACCGGTATTCTCGTCGCCGCGGCGCTCTCCCTCCTGGTCTCCCTGCTGACCATGCCGATGGTGATCAGGATCCTGTACCGGTTCAAGTTCGGCCAGGAGATCCGCGACGACGGCCCCGAGGGCCACAAGACCAAGCAGGGCACGCCCACCATGGGCGGCATCGTCATCATCATCGGCGCCGTCATCGGCTACTTCGGCGCGCACCTGGCGGCGCTGACCCGGCCGACCGTGTCCGGCCTGCTGGTGATGTTCCTGTTCGTCGGCCTGGGCTGCGTCGGCTTCCTGGACGACTTCATCAAGATCTACAAGCGGCGCAGCCTCGGCCTGCGCAGCAGCGCCAAGATGGCCGGGCAGGTGATCGTCGGCGTCGGCTTCGCCGTCGGCGTCACCCAGTTCCCCAACAACTACACCTACACCCCGGGTTCGACGCACCTGTCCTTCCTGCGCGACTTCGGGCCGCCGCTCATGATCGTGGTGTTCGTGATCTGGGCGCTGATCCTCATCGTCGCCACCTCCAACGCGGTCAACCTGGCCGACGGCCTGGACGGCCTGGCCACCGGCGCCACCATCCTGTCCCTGGTCGCCTACGTGATCATCGGCAACTGGCAGTTGCGCCAGAGCTGCGTCAACGCCCTGGAGCCCAACTGCTACACCGTGCGCGACCCGCTGGACCTCGCGGTGGTCGCCGCGGCCGGCCTCGGCGGCTGCATCGGCTTCCTCTGGTACAACGCCCCGCCGGCCAAGATCTTCATGGGCGACACCGGCTCGCTGGCGCTGGGCGGCCTGCTCGTCGGCCTGGCCATCACCACCCGCACCCAACTGCTGCTGCTGATCATCGGCGGCCTGTTCGTGCTCATCACGCTGTCGGTGATCGTCCAGGTCGGCTCCTTCCGGCTGACCGGCAAACGGGTGTTCCGGATGGCCCCGTTGCAGCACCACTTCGAACTCAAGGGCTGGGCCGAGACCACGATCGTGATCCGGTTCTGGATCATCCAGGGCCTGTTCGTCGGCATCGGCATCGGCCTCTTCTACCTGGAATGGATGCCGCGGTAACCATGGGCACCACGTTCGACAGCGCCGAGGACCTGGCCGGCCGGGCGGTCTGCGTGACCGGGCTGGGGGTGTCCGGCCCGCCCGTGGTCTGGGCGCTGCTGGCCTGCGGCGCGCGCGTGACGGTCGTCGACGGCCGCACCGACGAGGCGACCCTGCGGCTGGCGCGGGGGCTGCGCGAGGAGGGCGCCGAGGTGGAGCTCGGCGACGACGGCCCCCAGGCCCTGCCCGAGGGCGCCGAGCTCGTCGTCACCTCTCCCGGCTGGCGGCCCGAAGCCCCGCTGCTGGCCGCGGCGGCGCGGGCCGGCATCGAGGTCATCGGCGACGTCGAACTGGCCTGGCGGCTCAAGCCCGCCGGCCAGATCTGGCTGGCCGTCACCGGCACCAACGGCAAGACCACCACGGTGCGGATGCTGGAGGCGATCCTGCGCGCCGACGGCCGCAGGGCCAGGGCCGTGGGCAACGTCGGCACGCCCGTCATCGAGGCGGTGCTGCCCGATGCCGACGGCGCGGCCGACGACGTCCTCGCCGTCGAGCTGTCCAGCTTCCAGCTGCACTGGTCGTCGTCGCTGCGCCCGCACGCCGCGGTCGTGCTCAACGTCGCCCCCGACCACCTCGACTGGCACGGCGGGCTGGAGCCCTACGCCATGGCCAAGGGCAGGGTCTACGCGCCCGGCACGGTCCGCGTGGTCAACTCCGCCGACGCGTGGTCGCGCCGCCTGGCCGCCGAGCACGGCGACCCGGCGGCCCGGCTGGTCGGCTTCAGCCTGGACACCCCGCGCCCCGACGAGCTCGGCGTCGTGGAGGACCTGCTGGTGGACCGCGCCTTCGTCGCCGACCCGCGCAGCAGCGCGGACGAGCTGGCGAGCCTGGCCGACGTCGTTCCGGCGGCCCCGCACAACGTCGCCAACGCGCTGGCCGCGGCCGCGCTGGCGCGCTCCGTCGGCGTGGCGCCGGAGTCGGTGCGCGCCGGCCTGGCGGCCTTCGCGCCCGAACCGCACCGGATCTCCCACGTGGCCGACATCGGCGGCGTGGCCTACGTCGACGACTCCAAGGCCACCAATCCGCACGCGGCGGCGGCGTCACTGGCGGCCTATGAGCCGGTCGTGTGGGTGGCGGGCGGCCTGCTCAAGGGCGCCGACGTCGAGGACCTGGTGGCCGCGGCGGCCCCGCGGCTGCGCGGCGCCGTGCTGCTGGGGGCCGACCGCGCCCGGCTGCGTACGGCCCTGGCCGCGCACGCCCCCGGCGTCGCCGTGGTCGACGTCGAGCGAACCGACGAGGGCGCGATGGCCGAGGCCGTCGCCGCGGCGGCGGGGCTCGCCCGCCCCGGCGACACGGTGCTGCTGGCGCCGGCCGCCGCGTCGATGGACATGTTCGCCGACTACAACGCGCGCGGTGACGCCTTCGCCGCCGCAGTGCGCGAACTGCGGGCCTGACCCCGCGGCCGGGCCCGGGTCGGCGGAGGTATCCGGCGTCACACCAGAAAAAACCCAACACGCGGGTAATGTCCGACGGGCCGGGGGCCCCTGCCGCCAGACTTGGTCGACGCTGGGACAACCACGGCGCGGGTAGGAGTGGCACATGGCGGTACCGGTCTCTTCCGCCACCGGGACCGGACGCGGCCGGAAACCGGTGACCCGGTTCCTCCGGTCGGCGGGACCGGACGCGGCCGGGAGCCGGGGATGACGGCCCTGAGCGGACTGTGGGCCCTGCCGCGCAGGCTGGACCGCCCGCTGACGTCCTACTACCTGATCTTCGGCAGCAGCGCGCTGCTGGCCGCGCTCGGCCTGGCCATGGTGCTCTCCTCCTCGATGGTGGACTCCTACACCGAGACCGGGTCGGCGTTCTCGCTGTTCCAGAAGCAGCTCATGGCCGCGGCGATCGGCCTGCCGCTGATGGTGCTGGCCTCGCACATGCCGCTGAAGGTGTTCCGGCTGGTCGGCTACCCGGCGATGCTCGCCTCGGTCGCGCTGCTGGTGCTCACCGTCTTCCACGGGCAGGAGTACTACGGTGCGACGCGCTGGCTGGAGATCGGCGGCGTGACGGTGCAGGCCTCGGAGCCGGCGAAGCTGGCGTTCGCGCTGTGGGGCGCCACCGTGCTCGCCCGCAGGGAGGAGCTGCGGCAAATGGTGGAGTGGCGCCAACTGCTGTTCCCCCTGCTGCCGGGGTGCGGCGTGCTGGTGCTGCTGGTGCTGCTCGGCAACGACCTGGGCACCACGTTCGTGCTGCTGGCGATCTTCCTGGCGCTGCTGTGGGTGGTGGGAGCCCCGGGCCGGCTGTTCATCGCCATGTTCGGACTGGTGGCGCTCCTGGTGGGGATCATGATCGCGGTCGAGCCCTACCGCATGGCGCGGCTGACGTCCTTCCTCAATCCCGAGGCCGACCCGCACAACACGGGCTTCCAGCTGCTGCACGGCTTCTACGCCCTGGGCACGGGCGGCCTGTTCGGCGTGGGGATCGGCCACAGCAGGGAGAAGTGGGGCTTCCTGCCGCACCCCGAGAGCGACTTCATCTTCGCCATCATCGGCGAGGAGCTCGGCCTGATCGGGACGCTGATCGTCGTCGGGCTGTTCGGTGTCCTCGGCTACGCTGGGCTGCGCGTGGCGTCGCGGGCCGACGGCCCGTTCGTGCGGCTGGCCGCGGCCTCGGTCACCTCGTGGATCGTGGTCCAGGCGCTGGTCAACATCGGCACGGTCATCGGCGTGCTGCCCATCACGGGCATCCCGCTGCCCCTGGTCTCGGCCGGAGGCTCCTCCCTGATCCCCACGATGCTGGCGCTGGGCATCCTGCTGGCCCTCGCCAAAAGGGAGCCCGACGCCCGCAGGACGCTCGCCGCTCGCGGTCCCGGCCGCGTGCAAAGGGCTCTAAGCTGGCTTGGCCTGGACGATGTCGGCGAAGGCGGGAAAACCGCCCCCGGCGCCCAGGACAGAAACGGATCGCGTCCCACGCAGGTTCAAGCGAGGAGGAATCGGCGACGATGAGGGTAGTCCTCGCCGGAGGCGGCACGGCCGGGCACATCGAGCCCGCACTGGCCCTGGCCGACGCGCTGCGGCGCGTCAATCCCGACACCCGGGTCCTGTGCCTGGGCACCGAACGGGGACTGGAGACCCGGCTCGTCCCCATGCGGGGCTACGAGCTGGGGGAGATTCCGGCGGTTCCGCTGCCGCGCAGACTGACGCCGCAGCTCCTGTCGGTCCCGGGCAAGCTGGCCAACGCCATCGGCACCGCCTCCGGCCACCTGGAGCGCATGGGCGCCGACGTGCTGGTCGGCTTCGGCGGCTATGTGGCCACGCCGGGCTACCTGGCGGCCCGGCGACGCCGGATCCCGATCGTGGTGCACGAGGCCAACCCGCTGCCGGGCCTGGCCAACCGGCTCGGCGCGCGGCTGACCCCGCACGTGTTCACCGGGCACCCCCACACCGAGATCCGCAACGGCCGCTACATCGGCATCCCGTTGCGCGAGCAGATCTCCACGCTGGACCGGCTGGCGGCCGGCGACAAGGCCCGCGCCCACTTCGGGCTCCGCCCCGACCTGCCCACGCTGCTGATCTTCGGCGGCTCCCAGGGGGCCCAGGCCGTCAACCAGGCCGCCTTCGACGCCGCCGACGACTTCTGCCGCGCCGGCGTGCAGGTGCTGCACGTGGTCGGGCCCAAGAACGCCGACGAGCCCGAGGACCGCACCCGCGACGGCGTCCCCTACGTGGTGGTGCCCTACGTCGACCGGATGGACCTCGCCTACGCCGCCGCCGACGTCGCCATGTGCCGTTCGGGCGCGATGACCTGCGCCGAGCTCACCGCCGTGGGCCTGCCGGCCGTGTTCGTGCCGCTGCCCATCGGCAACGGCGAGCAGCGCCTCAACGCCGAGCCGATCGTGCAGGCCGGCGGCGGTCTCATGGTCGACAACTCCGATCTGACCCCGCAGTGGATCCGGGAGCAGATGCTGCCGCTGCTGACCGACACCGACCGCGTCGTCGCCATGTCGGAGGCCGCGGCCAAGATGGGCCGCCGCGACGCCGACGCCGATCTGGCGCGCGAGGTCATGGCCATCGCCCGCGGCGAGAAGGCCACCCCGAAGATGCCCGTCGACGACTCCGACGACGGCCTCGACCTCTACGACGACGGCAAGGACGCCCGATGAGCCTGGTCCAGCCCACTGATCCGGTCGAGGTCGGCAGGCTCGGCCGGGTCCACTTCGTCGGCATGGGCGGCGTGGGCATGTCCGGCATCGCCAGGGTGCTGCTGCAGCGCGGCGTCGAGGTCTCGGGCAGTGACGCCAAGGACGGCCCGCTGCTGCGCCAGCTCGCCGAGCTGGGCGCGGTGACCCACGTCGGGCACGCCGCGGGCAACGTCGGCGACGCCGACACCCTGGTGGTGTCCTCGGCGGTCCGCGAGGACAACCCCGAGCTCGCCGAGGCCCGCGAACGCGGCCTGCGGATCCTGCCGCGCGCCGCGGCCCTGGGCGCGCTGCTGCTGGACCGGCGCGGCGTCGCGGTGGCCGGCACGCACGGCAAGACCACCACCACCTCGATGCTCACCGTGGTGCTGCAGCACCTGGGGGTCGAGCCCGGCTACGTCATCGGCGGCAGCCTCGTCACGACCGGGCTGGGCGCCGACGCCGGAGCGGGCGACGTGATCGTGGTCGAAGCCGACGAGAGCGACGGCTCCTTCCTGATGCTCCGGCCCAGGATCGCGGTGGTCACCAACGTCGAGGCCGACCACCTCGACAACTACGGCGGCCTGGAGGAGATCCACGCCAACTTCGCCGCCTTCGTCGACCGGGTCGCCGAGACCCTGGTGGTGGGCATCGACGACCCCGGAGCGCGCAAGGTCGCCGAGGTCGCCAGGGAGCGCGGCCGGCGGGTGCGCACCTACGGCGAGGCGCCCGAGGCCGAGTACCGGGTGAGCGACGTCCGGGCCGACGGCTTCACCACCTCCTTCACGCTGACCGCGCCCGGCTCCGAACCGGTGCGCTGCGCCATCGCGGTGCCCGGGCGGCACAACGTGCTCAACGCCGCGGCGGCCGTCGCCGCGGCCGACGAGCTCGGCCACGACCCGGAGGTGGCCGCCGACGGGCTGGCCCGCTTCACCGGGGCCGCCCGGCGCTTCGAGTTCAAGGGCGAGGCCGGCGGCGTGCGCGTCTACGACAGCTACGCCCACCACCCCACCGAGATCGCGGCCGACCTCACAGCGGCGCGGGCCGCTTTGGAGAGCGAGGCGGGCCGGCGGGAGACGGGCGGCGCACGGGGCAGGGTCGTGGCGCTGTTCCAACCCCATCTATACAGTCGCACCCGGATCTTCGCCACCGAGTTCGCCGAGGCGCTCACCCTGGCCGACGAGGCCGTGGTGCTGGCGATCTACGCGGCCAGGGAGGACCCGGAGCCCGGCGTCACCGCCGAGCTCATCACCGGCCGAGTCGGGCACGAGCGGGTGCACCACCGCCCGGACAAGGCCGGCGCCGTCGTGCAGGTCGCGGACCTGGCGCGGCCCGGCGACATCGTGCTGACCATGGGCGCGGGCGACGTCACCGAACTCGGCCCCGAGATCGTCGAGGCACTGGGCGGCTCCGGTGGCCCGAGGCCGGGGGACCCGGCCTGAGGGATCTCGTGACCCCGGGGCCGGCACGGCGGGACGAGGGAGGCATGCGGTGGAGGGTTCCGAGGAGGCCGTCGCCCGGGCGCGCCGCTCCGACCCGTGGAAGGCCGCCTTCGTCGTGCTGCTCATCGTGGCGGTGCTCGCCGTGGTCACTTGGGTGCTCCTCGGCTCGCGGCTGCTCGTCGTGCGCGACGTCGAGGTCACCGGAGCCGGCCGGTTGGACTCCGGCGAGGTGGTCTCGGCCGTCGACGTGCGCACCGGCACCCCTCTGGCCCGGGTCGACACCGCCGCGGCCGCGGCCCGGGCGGAGGAGCTGCGGCTGGTGGAGTCGGCCACGGTCTCGCGGGGGTGGCCGGCCACGCTGCGGGTGGAGGTCGTCGAGCGCACGCCTGCCTTGAGCGTCCGGGTCGGCGACGGCTACCGGCTGGTGGACCACGACGGCGTCCACATCGAGGACACCGGCGAGCCGTCCCCGGGCCACCCGCTGGTCTCGGTCACCGGGGAGGTCGAGGGCAACCCCGCCGTCGCCGAGGCCGCGGCCGTCGTCGAGGGCCTGCCCGCCGCGATCCTGGACGACGTCGAGGAGATCGAGGCGACCGACCGCTCCGAGATCACCCTGCGGCTGGGCAACGGGGCGAGCGTGATGTGGGGCGACAGCGAGCGCACCGAGAAGAAGGCCGGGATCCTGGAGATCCTGATGCGCGAGCACCCGCCGAGCGAGGAGCGGCGCTACGACGTCAGCGCCTCCGATGTGGCCGTCGTCAAATGACGACCGGCGACGGCGGCCGGTGCGATGACATGCGCGACGCGCCGGGCGCGCGCATCGCCTCCGTGCGCGACACGCCGATAGGCTGAGCTCGTCATTAGTTGCCCGGTGGCGGGACCTCGGCCTACTGTCGGAAAGCACCACCTTTAGTTGACATAAGTATGGACTTGCACCATGAGGCGAGCGCGGGCGGACAGCTCGGACGCACTCGCCGACCCCCGATCCCCATGGGACCGTGACCGGCCGGTGCCGGCCCCGGGATCCGAAGCGATAACCGAGAACACTGCAGAACCGGACAGCCAGTGAACCGGTCCGGCGGTGGGGCGGAGGAACGCCCCGTGGCGGCGGACCGGCACAGTTGGCAAGAAGCGAGCGGAAAGGCCCCTCGTCGTGGCAGCACCGCAGAACTACCTCGCGGTCATCAAGGTCGTCGGCATCGGCGGCGGCGGTGTCAACGCCGTCAACCGGATGATCGAAGAGGGACTCAAGGGCGTCGAGTTCATCGCCATCAACACCGACGCTCAGGCGCTGCTCATGAGCGATGCCGACGTCAAGCTCGATGTCGGCCGCGAACTCACCCGCGGACTGGGCGCGGGCGCCAACCCCGACGTCGGCCGCAAGGCCGCCGAGGACCACCGCGAGGAGATCGAAGAGGTCCTCAAGGGGGCCGACATGGTCTTCGTGACCGCGGGCGAGGGCGGCGGCACGGGCACCGGCGGCGCGCCGGTGGTCGCCAACATCGCCCGATCGATCGGCGCGCTGACCATCGGCGTGGTCACCCGCCCCTTCGGCTTCGAGGGCAAGCGGCGGGCCACCCAGGCCGAGTCGGGCATCGCGATGCTGCGCGAAGAGGTCGACACGCTCATCGTGATCCCCAACGACCGGCTGCTGTCCATCTCCGACCGCCAGGTCAGCGTGCTCGACGCGTTCAAGGCCGCCGACCAGGTGCTGCTGTCCGGTGTTCAGGGCATCACCGACCTCATCACCACGCCCGGCCTGATCAATCTGGACTTCGCCGACGTCAAGTCGGTCATGTCCGGCGCCGGATCGGCCCTCATGGGCATCGGTTCGGCCCGGGGCGACGACCGCGCGGTGGCGGCGGCCGAGATGGCGATCTCCTCGCCGCTGCTGGAGGCCAGCATCGACGGCGCCCACGGCGTCCTGCTGTCCATCCAGGGCGGCTCCGACCTGGGCCTGTTCGAGATCAACGAGGCGGCCCAGCTGGTCGCCAACTCCGCGGCCCCCGAGGCCAACATCATCTTCGGCGCCGTCATCGACGACGCGCTGGGCGACGAGGTTCGGGTGACCGTCATCGCCGCGGGCTTCGACGAGCCCAGGGTGGAGGCCGCTCTCCCCCCGAAGGCGGCCGCGGTGCCGCCCGATCCCGCCCCGCGGGAACCGGTCGCCCCGCCGCCGGCCCGGCCGGAGCGCCCGGTCCAGCCGCCGGCCGCCGAGGCGCCGGCCGCGCCCTCCAGGCCCGAGCCGGTGCGGCCGGTCCGCGAGGAGCCGCAGGCCCGCCCCGCCCCGGCGCCGGTGAGCGAGCCCGAACCCGAACCCGAGCCCGAACCGGCCCCGGAGCCGCCGCGGGCCGAGGAGATCTCCGAGCCGGAGCCGCAGGAGCAGGCCGAGCCGGAACCGGCCGTGGAGGAGGAGCCCTACCAGACCCCCAACATCCGTGCGGTGGGCGACAACGGCTACGGCCCGGTCCGCCGGACCGGGACGGAGAGCCCCTTCTCCCGCTCCAGCGAGATCCCCACCCCCCGACGCCGGGTGATCTTCGACGAGGGCGACGACCTGGACGTCCCGGACTTCCTGAAGTAGCGGCGGCAGCGCGGGCGCCCGCGCTGCCGCGATCCCCACCGATTCGGCGGCGCGCTTCGCTGAACCGCCGCCGAACGGCTTTCCTCCCCTCCCTCTCCCAGGAGAAGCAGTCCCCACGATGAGTGCCGTGATCGAGCTGGCGCCGGGCTATCGGGCCGGCTTCACCCAGCGCTATGACGGGGGCGTGAGCGCAGCGCCCTACGACACGCTGAACCTCGGGACGGGGGTGGCCGACGACCCCGAGGCCGTGGCGGAGAACCGCAGGGCCGCGGCCGCCCGGTTCGGTTTCGACCCGGAGCGGGTCGTCTGGATGAACCAGGTGCACAGCGCCGACGTCGCGGTCGTGGCCGAGCCCGGCGAGGTCGAAGCGGTGGACGGCGTCGTCACGACCCGTCGTGACCTGGTGCTGGGCGCGCTCGCGGCGGACTGCCTGCCGATCCTGGCCGCCGATCCGGTGGCGGGCGTGACCGCTGCGGCCCATTCGGGCCGGCTCGGGACGGCCAAGGGCGTCGCGACGGCGCTGGTGCGGGAGATGGTCGGCCAGGGCGCCGACCCGGGGCGCATCGCCGTCGCGCTGGGCCCATCGATCTGCGGCGAATGCTACGAGGTGCCGCCCGGAATGCAGGAGGAGGTGCGGCGCGCCGTGCCGGAGGGAGCGAGTCGCACCCGCAAGGGGACCACGGGGGTCGACATGCGGGCCGGTGTCACCGCGCAGTTGCGCAGGGCCGGAATCGGTCAGATCGTCGCCGACGAGCGCTGCACGCTGGAGACCCCCGAACTCTTCTCCCACCGCAGGCAGGCGCCGACGGGGCGCCTCGCCGGCTACGTGTGGCGGTCCTGACGTGGCCGGGGATGCGGACCGCGGGGCGGACCCGGTGCCGCGCGCCGAGCTGATCGCCGCCAACCTCGCCGACGTGCGCGCACGGGTGGCCGCGGCCTGCGCCGCGGCCGGACGGCGGCCCGAAGATGTGAAGATCATCGCGGTCACGAAGACCTATCCGGCCTCTGACGTGCGCATCCTGGCCGGGCTCGGCATCACCGACGTCGGGGAGAACCGGGACCAGGAGGCCGCACCGAAGGCGGCGCAATGCGGTGATCTCGGTCTCAACTGGCACTTCGTCGGTCAACTCCAGACGAACAAGGCGCGCTCGGTGGCGCGCTACGCCGATGTCGTCCACTCGGTGGACCGCGACCGGCTGGCCAGGGCGCTGGGCGCCCGGGCCCGCGCCGAGCGGCGCGAGCTGACCTGCCTGGTCCAGGTCAACCTGGACCCGGAGTCGGTGGAGGGCGTGCTCGGGCCGCGCGGGGGAGCGGACCCGCGCGACGCCATGGCCGTCGCCGCGGCCATCGACGCCGAGGAGGGCCTGCGGGTCGGCGGGGTGATGGCGGTCGCGCCGCGCGAGGGGGAACCGGGTGAGGCGTTCGACCGTCTGAACTCGGTCGCCTCTCGGGTCCGGGATCGCTACCCTCGTGCCACGGTGGTCTCCGCGGGGATGAGTGGCGACTTCGAGACCGCGATCGCCGGGGGAGCGACACACCTGCGTCTGGGTGCGGCGTTGCTCGGCGACCGCGAGCCGAACGTGGGGTAATGTCCCCACATGGACCTTGGCGCCCATGCTGTGGAGTTCGCCCGTCGAGGCGATTTTTTTCGGTGTGGGCCGGTGTAAGTCATCTGCGGTGCAGCACCACAGGGACGACGGAGGGCAAGAGATGGCCGGCGCGATGCGCAAGATGGCGGTCTACCTCGGCCTCGTGGAGGACGACCGTTACGATCACCGCTATGCGGATGAATATGATGACTTCGAGGACTTCGATGAGGGTGTCGACGACCGGCGTGACCGAGACCTCGAACTCCGCGGCGACCCCAGAGCCGACTCAGTGACGAGAGCGGACGATTACCCCGTGTCCCAGGGCGAACGACGCACCGTCACCCATAGCACTCCCGCGACCGCCGATCTCGCGCGAATTACCACGCTGCATCCCCGCACCTATAACGAAGCGCGTACTATCGGAGAGCATTTCCGGGAAGGCATACCGGTGATCATGAACCTCACCGAGATGGTGGACAGCGACGCCAAGCGTCTGGTCGACTTCGCGGCGGGGCTGATCTTCGGCCTGCATGGCAGTATCGAGCGCGTGACGAACAAGGTGTTCTTGTTGTCCCCGGCCAATGTTGAGGTGACCGCTGAAGACAAAGCACGCATCGCTGAGCGAGGGTTCTTCAATCAGAGTTAGAGCAGCACAGATGTCCAGTGATTGGGTCGGGGAACGACTGTGAGTATCGTCCAGAGCGTGCTCGCCACCGTCCTGTACCTCTTCCTGTTGGTACTCATCGGACGGCTTGTCTTCGAGTTGGTTCAGTCGTTCGCTCGATCCTGGCGACCAAGCGGATTCGTACTGGTTCTGGCCGAGACGACGTACACGATCACAGACCCACCGTTGAGGTTCCTGCGTCGCTTCATCAAGCCGGTACGCCTGGGGAGTGTGGCGTTGGACCTGAGCTTCACCGTCCTCTTCCTCTTGGTGATGATCCTCATCCAGTTCGTGTGGGCGATCCCGACCGTGTAGCCGCCGCAAATGTCGGAAAGTTGTGCATTGGTTCCGATATGTGGTCTTGGTCATGATCTGGGTTGCCGCAAAGTCACGATCAGGTAGCGTCCCTACGGACAGAGTCCAAGCGCGCCAAGGAGACGAACATGCCGCTGACACCCGCGGATGTACGGAATAAACAGTTCAGTACGACCCGGCTACGGCCGGGGTACGACGAAGAAGAGGTCGACGCCTTCCTCGACGAGGTCGAGTCCGAGCTGGACCGGCTGATCCAGGAGAACGAGGAGCTGCGCGGGAAGCTCGCGGAGTGCCTGCGCGGGAAGGTGCCCCCGGCGGGCATGAACGACTTCCAGCCCCAGGAGCCTCAGCAGCAGCAGATGCCTCCGGAGCCGCCGCCGCAGCCCGAGCCACCGCGCCCTGAGCCGGTCAAGCAGCCCGAGCAGATGCCCGCCATGGCCAACATGGGCCTGCCCGGCGCCGAGGAGAACATGGACACCGCCGCGCGTGTCCTCGCCCTGGCCCAGCAGACGGCCGACCAGGCGATCTCCGACGCCCGCCGCGAGGCCGACGAGACCCTCGGCCGCGCCCGCCACGAGGCCGACGACATCCTCGGCAAGGCCCGCCGCCAGGCCGAGCAGATCGTCAACGAGGCCCGCGCCCGGTCCGAGAACCTCGACCGCGACGCCCAGGAGCGCCACCGCCAGGTCATGGGATCGCTGGTGCAGCAGCGCGAGGAGCTGGAGCACAAGGTCAGCGAGCTCAAGGACTTCGAGCGCGAGTACCGCAGCCGGCTCAAGGACTACTTCGAGCGCCAGCTCCGCGAGCTCGCCGAAGGGGCCAACGAGCCCAACGGCCCGAACACGACCGGCGGCTTCCAGACGATGGCGCCCACGGGCGGTTCACCGTCGCTGCAGCACGCCGGCCCGGGCAACGGCGCTCCCGGCAGCAACCCGTTCGCCCAGCCGGAGCCGGCCCAGCACGGCGGTTACCACCCGGGCGACGCACCGCACGAGCGTCGCTGACGGTCGGCACACCATGATGTGAACCCTTGAGTCCGTGAAAAGGCACCCTCTCCAGTGATCACCGTTTGCCTCGTCCTCGTCGTAGCGGCGTTCATCGTCATCGGCGTGGCACTGGCGCTCGCAGAGCTGACCTTGGTCTACATCGCCTTCGGGTTGGCCGGGCTCTCGATCGCCCTGCTCGGGGTCGAGGTGGTCCGCAACCGGCGGAACCTGGTGGGCCGGGAACGGGACGATCGCAGAGACGTGCAGATTCCGGTGGCGGCGACCCGGACGGACGGTTTGGGGAAGGCGTCCGTCCGCACCGCCTCCATCGGAGCGACCGGCTCAGCGGTGCCGGTCGCGGACTCATGGGAGAACAGAACGTCCGCACCCGCACCGGCCGCCGAGCCGGTGCGGGCGGCCGCGTTCCGGGAGCCGGCCCAGTGGCGGCTCCCGCAACCCCCGGACCCCCGGGACGGCGAAGCGGGCGAAGAGGCCCCTCCGGCCTCGGTCGCCGCCCAGTGGGCGCCGTTCCCCCGAGAGGAGCCGCGCGGCCGTGCCGACTCCGCCGCCGACGACGAGGTCCGCGAGCCGGACGAGCCCGGCGGGCCGCACGATTCCCACGAGATCCACGAGGCCCGCGAAGAGCCGTACCGACCGCACGAGGTCCGCGACGAGGAGCCCCACGAGGCCCGCGAACCCGATGCGACCCGGGCGGAGCCGCAGGAGGAACCCGGACCCGCCCCCGAGGAGGAGCCGCCGGAGGGCGCCGCGGCGCAGCGGTCCGAGGGCGCCTTCCGCTACTCGGTCCCCGAGACCCCGGCACGGCCCGCGCAGCACTGGAGCCGGAGCGAGTCGATCGGCGAGTCCGCACCGGAGACGGCCGGGACGGCCGCTCCCGATGCACCTGCCGCCGCCGGAGAATCCGAGAGCCCGGCCGCCGAGGAGCCGGAGTCCGTCCGGGCCTTGAGCGAGGAGCGCCCCGCCCCCGAGCGGCCCGAGGCCGCCGAGGAGTCCACGGTGGCCGAGGAGGCGGAGCCCGCCGAGGAGCCCGGGAGCGCCGCGGTCGCCGAGGACCCAGAGAGTCCAGAGGACGCCGCGGTCGCCGAGGGCGGTGCGGAGTCCCGTCCGGAGCCCGCCGCCGAAGAGTCGGAGGCGCCTGCGGCGGAGGAGCACCGGACCGAGCCGGACGGGGAATCCGTAACTCGGGCCGACGAATCCACGGACATCGAGGCCGTGGAGCCGCAGGAGCCCGCAGAGCCCGCCGAATCGGGACGCCCGGAGCCCACCGCCGAGTCGGAGCCGCCGAAGAGCACCGACCCGGCCACCGAATCCGAGCCGGAAACGGTCGAGGAGCAGACCCCGGACCCGGAACGGTCCGAGGCGCCCCCGGCCGAGTCGGCCGAAGCCGAACCGAACCCGGACCGGACCGCAGTCCTCACCTTCCCGGAGAAACCGCAGGAGTAGGCGCGCGGGTGGGCCCCTCTACCTCGCCCCCTGAGGCCGGGGACGGGCGTGCACCGTCGCCCGGTCACCGCGGATCCCTCCTTGGGTTGAGGCTTCACGGTCCCAGTGGCCAAGGTCAGAACTCACGGTCGAGATCGGCGAGAGAACCACCTGTCACCCGGTCGACCACAAGGCCGCACCGCGGACCTTGGCCGCCTGGTCACCGACGACTCATCAAGTTCTGACCGCTGCGTTCGCGGGGCGAGACGAGACTTCCAGGGCTCGGACCTGCTGAGCGGCGACCGCGAAGGGCCGGCCTCCTATTCCGGGGTCGGCCCTTCGCCGCCGTTTCCCGTGCCGCTAGGCCTTGCGGAGCCAGAAGGTCACGCCGAAGTCCGCTGACCGGGTCACGTGGGCCTCGCCCTCGGGGGCGCCCTCGGTGAAGGACTCGGCCAGCACCTCGGCGCCGATCGTCCCGGCGTGCTCGGTGACGGCCCGCGCGGTCGTGGCGTCGGTGGCCGACCACCACAGGTCGATGCGGTCGGAGATGTCCAGACCGCTGGACTTGCGGGCGTCCTGCACCAGGCGGACCATCTCGCGGGCCAGGCCGGCGCGCTGCAGCTCCGGGGTCACCTCAAGGTCCAGCGCGACGGTCTCGCCCGCCTCCGAGGCCACGGCCCAGCCTTCGCGGGGCTGCTCGGTGACCAGCACCTCCTCGGCGCTGACCTCCACCGGCTCGCCCTCGACCTGGATGTGCGCCCAGCCGGTCGAGCGGACCTGCTCGACCAGGCCCTTGGCCTCGGCCGCCTGGATCGCCTCGGCCACCACCGGTGTGCGCTTGGCGAACCGCTTGCCCAGCGCCCGGAAGTTCGGCTTGACGGTGTAGTCGACCAGGTCGCCGCCGACAGCGGAGAGCGGGTCGAGCTGGACGACGTTGAGCTCCTCGGCGATCTGGGCGCGAAGCTGCTCCGGCAGCGAGGCGAACCGCGCCGCGCCGACCAGCACCCGGGCCAGCGGCTGCCGGGTGCGCACGCCGGAGTCGGCGCGGGCCGCACGGCCCAGCTCCACCAGGCGGCGGGTCAGCGCCATCCGCTCCGACAGCTCGACGTCGATCAGCTCCTCGCGCACCCGCGGCCAGTCGGCCAGGTGCACCGACTCCGGCGCGTCCGGGCGGCGCAGCGCGGCCCACACGTGGTCGGTGAGGAACGGGACCATCGGGGCCATCAGGAGGGTGACGGTCTCCAGGCACTCGAACAGCGTGGCGAAGGCCGATGCGCCCTCCGGCGTGGTCGCCCCGGCCCAGAACCGGCGGCGGGAGCGCCGCACGTACCAGTTGGACAGGTCGTCGACGAACGCCGTGAGCGCGCGGCCGGCCGCCGCGGTGTCGAACCGCTCCAGTGCCTCCTCCACGCCCTTGACCACGCGGTTCAGCTCGGAGAGCAGCCAGCGGTCCAGCAGCGGGCGGTCGGCCGGATCCGGCGCCTCGGCGAGCCGGCCGTGGTCCCAGGTGTCGCCGGCGTTGGCGTAGAGGGTGAAGAAGGAGACCGTGTTGTAGTAGGTCAGCAGGACCTTGCGGACGATCTCCTCCAGTGCTGCGTGGCCCACCCGGCGCGGCATCCACGGTGAGCCGCTGGCCGCCATGAACCAGCGCAGCGCGTCGGCGCCGTGCCGCTCCATCACCGCCATGGGCTCCAGGACGTTGCCGAGGTGCTTGCTCATCTTGCGGCCGTCCTCGGCGAGGATGTGGCCGAGGCAGACCACGTTCTCGTAGGAGGACCGGCCGAAGACCAGCGTGCTGACGGTCATCATCGAGTAGAACCAGCCGCGGGTCTGGTCGATGGCCTCGCAGATGTACTGGCCGGGGAAGTTCGCCCGGAACACCTCGTCGTTGTGGTGCGGCGCGCCCCACTGCGCGAACGGCATGGCCCCGGAGTCGAACCAGACGTCGATGACCTCGGGCACCCGCCGGGCCTCCAGGCCGCACGGCGTCCCCGACGCGTCGGCCTGCGGGCAGGACAGCACCACGTCGTCGACGTAGGGCCGGTGCGGGTCCAGCGCGCTGAGGTCGCGGCCGGCCAGTCCGCCGAGCTCGGCGAGCGAGCCGACGACGGTCGCGTGGTCCTCGGAGCAGGTCCACACCGGCAGTGGGGTGCCCCAGTAGCGGCTGCGCGACAGCGCCCAGTCGACGTTGTTGCGCAGCCACTCGCCGTAGCGGCCCTCCTTGATGGTCGCGGGGAACCAGTTGGTGCGGGCGTTCTGCTCCAGCAGCCGGTCCTTGATCGCGGTGGTCTTGATGTACCAGGACGGCAGCGCGTAGTAGAGCAGGGGGGTGTGGCAGCGCCAGCAGTGCGGGTAGCTGTGCTCGTAGGCCAGGTGTTTGAAGAGCAGGCCGCGTTCGGAGAGGTCGTCGACCAGAGCGGCGTCGGCGGTCTTGAAGAACTCGCCCCCCACCAGGTCGAGGTCGGCCTCGAAGGTGCCGTCGGCCCGCACCGGGTTGACCACGGGCAGGCCGTAGGCGCGGCAGACCGCCATGTCGTCGGCGCCGAAGGCGGGGGACTGGTGCACCAGGCCGGTGCCGTCCTCGACGGTGACGTAGTCGGCGAGCACGATGTAGTGCGCCGGCTCGTCGAAGGCGACCAGCTCGAAGGGTCGCTGGTAGGTCCAGCGCTCCATCTCCGCGCCCTCGAACCGCTCGCCGGTGAGCTCCCAGCCCTCGCCCAGCGCCGCCTCGACCAGGTCCTCGGCCACGATCAGCCGCTCGGTGCCGTTGGTGGCCACGACGTAGCCGACCTCGGGGTGCGCCGCGACGGCGGTGTTGGACACCAGCGTCCACGGGGTGGTGGTCCACACCAGCAGCGACGTGGGCCGCTCGGGGTCGGCCAGCGGGCCCGAGGTCACCGGGAAGCGCACGTAGACCGAGGGGTCGGTGACGGTCTCGTAGCCCTGGGCCAGCTCGTGGTCGGACAGCGTGGTGCCGCAGCGCGGGCAGTAGGGGCTGATCCGGTAGTCGCGGACCAGCAGGCCCTTGTCCCAGATGGCCTTCAGCGACCACCACACCGACTCCACGTACTCCGGGTCCATGGTGCGGTAGGCCTCGTCCATGTTGACCCAGTAGCCCATGCGCTCGGTCATCGCGGTGAAGGCGCCGACGTTGCGCAGCACCGACTCGCGGCAGTGGGCGTTGAACTCGGCGACGCCGAACTCCTCGATGTCCTTCTTGCCGGACAGCCCGAGTTCCTTCTCCACGGCCACCTCGACCGGCAGGCCGTGGCAGTCCCAGCCGGCCTTGCGGTTGACGTGGAAGCCCTTCATGGTCTTGAACCGCGGGAACACGTCCTTGAACACCCGCGCCTCGACGTGGTGCACGCCGGGCTGGCCGTTGGCGGTCGGGGGGCCCTCGAAGAACACCCAGTTCGGGCCGCCGCGGGTCCGTTCGAGGGAGCGTTCGAAGATCTTCTGCTCCGACCAGCGGCGCAGCACCTCGTGCTCGACGGCGGGCAGATCGATCTGGGCCGGCAGCGCGGGGAACGGCCGGGATGCGGGGCGTTGCTCGTGCGACACCTGGCGTACCTCTTTCATCAGGGTCCGGTCACCTGATGGAGGGACGAGGCCACGGCCCCGCGGTACCACCCTCCTTGGGAGCGCCGACCGTCGGCGCGCCCCGCTTCGTTGCTGCCGCTGCCGGTTCTACTGGGCCGTCCGCGCCGATCACCGGCGGCGTGGCCGTTCCTCCGGCGGCTCCGGGGTGATCTTCCCGACGGTCATGCCCCCGGGCTTCCACCCTCCCCGGGTCGCTCCTGGCTGTGTCCGGCGGTACTCGTCCCCATCTACGCCTCGCTGGCACCGAGAATAACGCAACCGCGGGCCCGGACCGATCCGTCTTCCACGGTGGTCGGCGCGGCCGGGCATACTTGCCTGCCGGGACGAATGAGGGAGGCACGATGACGGATCAGGCGACAGGTGCGGTGCTGGTGACGCTCCCGGACCGCGACGACGCCGAGGAGCTGGCCGAGCAGCTGCTGGCGCAGGGCTACGAGCCGTGCGCGCTGCACCGCGACATGCTGGCCGGTGAGGACGACGCCGAGGACGTCGACTGGGTGATCGAGGTGCGCACCGGCCCGCACGGCGGTTCGGCGGCGCTGGACCAGCCCCACCTGGCCGCGCTGGCCGAGAGCTACGATGGGTTCGCCGCCGCTGACTGATGTCCGGCGATCGGGTTCGCGCAGGGAGTCGGCTGTCGCAGTGCGCGCAGCGCCGGCGGCACAGCAGGTCCGAGCCCTGGAGATCTCATCCCCGACCCGCGAACGCGGCGGTCGAAGCTCGATGAGTGGGCCGGTGAGCCGTTCGCTGTGTCGCGCCGTGGCTGATTGCCCGGCCCGATTTCGGCGTTTATGCTTCCCCGGACAAAGTTCAGGGAGGGGGATGCGAGCGTGACCGAATCCGCCGATCTCCCCGTCCGCCCGGGGGAGGACCCCTGGGGCGAGGCGGAACTCGCAGAGGTGCGCCAGGGGCTGGAATCCGAGGTCGCGCGGCTGCGCGCCGACATCGCGGCCGCCGAGTCGGAGCTGGCCGAGCGGCTGTCGGACTCCGTCGACGGCGCCGGTGACGACCCCGCCGACATCGGGGCGAAGGCATACCAGCGCGAACACGATCTGGTGCTGGCCTACAATGTGCGTGACCTGCTCGCCCAGAACGAGCGGGCGATCGAACGGATGGACGCCGGGACCTACGGCGTCTGCGAGTCGTGCGGCCGGCCCATCGGCAAGGCGCGGCTCCAGGCGTTCCCGCGCGCCACACAGTGCGTGCAGTGCAAACAGCGCGAGGAGCGTCGCTGAGCAGGACAGACAAGCCCGGGAAGGACCACTCCGGGAACGAGGGCCGCAAGGTGAACGAATCCGCCGCGGCCGGGCCGCGGCGGTCCATTTTTCTACTGGCCGTGGCGCTCGCCGCCCTGGTGGCCGACTTCGCCACCAAGGAGATCGCGCTGGCGCGGTTCTCGCCGCACGATCCGGTGGAACTGCTGAACGGGTTGCTGAAGCTGACCCTGGTCTTCAACCCGGGTGCCGCCTTCTCCATCGGCACCGGGGTGACCTGGGTGTTCAGCCTGGTCATGATCGCGGTGATTGCCTACATCCTCGCAGCGGCGCGCAAGGTGCGCAGCGCGTGGTGGGCCGTCACGCTGGGCCTGATCCTCGGCGGGGCCGCGGGCAACCTCGTCGACCGCGTCTGGCGGCCCGACTCCCCCCGGGACGTCTCCGCCTCGCTGGTCGGCTCCGGCGCGCAGGGGAGCTGGCTGGAGCGGCTGTTCTCGCCGCCGGCCCCGCTGCACGGCCACGTCGTCGACTGGATCCAGATCCCCAACTGGCCGGTGTTCAACATCGCCGACTCCTGCATCGTCTGCGGCGGCGTGCTCGCGGTGCTGCTGGCGTTCAGGGGCGTCAACATCGACGGAACCCGGGAGTCCGACCGCGACCGCGAGGACACCGGGGAGGCGAGCTCGGGCGGCGACGCCGGGGACGGGCCGCGAGCGGCGGAGCCGAGGCGCGACGACCCCGCCGACCAGGAGCGCGCCGACGGCGCGCAGCCTCCCGAGGCCCCGCCCGCGGCCCCACCGGCGAGCAAGGAGGACGGCCGTGAGTGACCATCGCAGCATGCCCGTGCCCGACGGCCTCGAGGGCGACCGCCTCGACGCCGCCATCGCGCGGATGTTCGGCCTGTCGCGCACCCGCGCCGCCGAGCTGATCGCCGAGGGCAGCGTGCTCGTCGACGGCTCCGGCGCGGCGAAGTCCGACCGCGTCCAGGCCGGGACGTGGCTGGACGTCACGCTGCCCCCGCCGCCGACCGCGCCGGTCCCGCGGCCCGAGCCCGTGCCGGGCATGCGGGTCGTGTTCGAGGACGCCGACATCGTCGTCGTCGACAAGCCCGTCGGGGTCGTCGCGCACCCGACCGTCGGCTGGACCGGCCCTTCGGTGCTGGAGGGCCTGCTGGCCTCCGGCGTCCAGGTGACGACGAGCGGCGCCGCCGAGCGGCAGGGCATCGTGCACCGGCTCGACGCCAACACCACCGGCGTGATGGTGGTGGCCAAGAGCGAGATCGCCTACAGCGTCCTCAAGCGCGCCTTCAAGGAGCGCACGGTCGACAAGCGCTACCACACCCTCGTGCAGGGCCACCCCGACCCGCTGCGCGGCACGGTCGACGCGCCGATCGACCGCCACCCCTCGGGCGACGGCCGGTTCGCGGTGGTCGCGGGCGGGCGCCCGTCGGTCACCCACTACGACACGGTGGAGGCGTTCCGGGCGGCCAGCCTGCTGGAGATCAAGCTGGAGACCGGCCGCACCCACCAGATCCGGGTGCACATGGCGGCCATGCGCCACCCCTGCGTCGGCGACCACCTCTACGGCGCCGACCCCACGCTGGCCGACCGGCTCGGCGTCCGCCGCCAGTGGCTGCACGCGGTGCGGCTGGGCTTCGAGCACCCCACCGAGGGCCGCCCCGTGGAGTTCGAGAGTCCCTACCCCGACGACCTGGACAAGGCCCTGGGCCTGCTCCGCGAGGACTGACCCTCCCGCGGTCGGCCTCAGGGCCGGATGACGATGCGGACCGGGGTGCCCTCGTGCTCGGCCAGGTGCCGGACGCCGTCGTGCACCCGGTCCAGGGGCAGCACCTCGCTGACCGAGCGGCTCAGGTCCAGGCGGCCGTGGTGCACCAGCCGGACGAGCCGCTCCAGGTCGCGTCTGGTGTAGCCGAGGTGCCCGAGCACCCGGTGTCCGCTCAGGGCGAACACGTCCTCCCTGCCCAGCTCGACCGGGTCGGGCGAGACGCCCATGAGGACCAGGCGGCCGTGCCGGGCCAGCGCGGCGTTGGCCTGCGGGACGGTCGCCGACCGCGCCACGCCGTCGATCGCCACGTCCAGGCCGCGGCCGTCGGTCAGCTCGCGGATCCGCCGCACCGTGTCCTCCCCGCGCGGGTCGATGGCGTGGTCGGCCCCGACCTCCAGGGCGCGTGCGCGGGTCTCCTCGATCGGGTCCAGGGCGATGATCGGGGCCGCCCCGAGCATCCGCGCGATCTGCACGGCGTGGGTGCCCAGCCCGCCCAGCCCCCAGATGCCGACCGACTCCGCCGCCGCCAGCCGGGCCGTCCCGGTGATGGCCGCGTACGGGGTGGAGACGGCGTCGGCGAGGACCGCGTAGTTCACGAGGTCGGCCTCCCGCGGCAGCTTCACCAGCGCCGCGACCGGGACGACGACGTACTCGGCCCAGGCCCCGTCGTAGTGGAAGGCCATGATCTCCGGGTTCAGGCAGTCGTCCATCGGATGGCCGCGGACGCAGTCGGCGCACCGGCCGCAGGCCCGGCCGGCGGCCATGAGCACCGGGTCGCCCTCGTCCCACCCCGGGGTCGGCGCCCCGAGCGCCGCGATGTGCCCGGTCGCCTCGTGCCCCGGGGTCACCGCAGGCAGCGGGCTGGGGATGTACCCCTCGATCAGGCCGAGGTCGGAGTGGCAGATTCCGCACGCGGCGACCTTGACCAGCGCCTCGCCGGGCCGGGGCACCGGAACCGGGACGTCGGTGACCTCCATGGTCGTGGTCTCGGTGTCGAAGCGTGCGGCCTTCATCGTCTCCACGCGCCTTCCTCCCACTCCTGCTGCTCGGGTCCGGGGCCGCCCGCCCGCGCCCCGGCGGTGACGGGCCCGGGGCGGACCGTGATCACTGTAGGCCCGTGCCGGCGGGGAGGGGCGGACGGGGTGCGGGAGTGTCGACGGGGCCCGGCCCGGTGCGGTCCGGACCCGTGCGTCGGCCCGGCCCGGACCGCACCGCGGGTCAGCGGCCGTGCCCGCCCAGCAGCCCCGACATCGTCGCCCCCGGGCTGATCGCATCGGGGTCGGTGCGGGCGTCGATCAGGGTGGGGCCCTCGGCGGTCAGCGCGTCGGAGAGGGCCTTGTCCAACTCCTCGGGCGTGGTGGCGGTCGCGCCGCGAGCGCCGAGGCCGCGGGCGTAGGACGCCAGGTCCAGCGGCCCGCTGATGTCGGTGGCCGCGGTGCGGCCCAGGGCGCGGGCCTGGTGCATGGCGATCGTGCCGTACAGGCCGTTCTGGAACACGATCACCGTGATCGCCAGCCCCAGCCGCGCAGCGGTCTCCAGCTCCTGGCCGGTCATCAGCGCGCCGCCGTCACCGGCCACGGCGACCACGGTGCGGTGCGGCTCGGCCAGCTTGGCCGCGACGGCGGCCGGCACGGCGTACCCCATCGCGCCGCTGGTCGGGGCGAGTTGGGTGCGCGGGTGCCGGTACCACCAGCCGCGGTGCAGGAACGCCGCGAAGTTGCCCGCGTCGTTGGTCAGCACCGCGTCCTCGGGCAGCATGCGGCGCATGGCCTGCACCACGGCCCACGGGTGCAGCCGGCCGCCCGGGCGCTCGGCGGCCTCCGGGGGCGCCGTCGTGGTGTCCGCCCACGCCTGGTGGGCGCCGCTCCAGTCGCGTTCGGGGACGCGGCCCTGGACGCGGGTGAGCGCGAGCAGCGCCCGCCGGGCGTCGGCGACCGCGCCGAGCCAGACCGGGGTGACCGCCCCGACCTGCGCCGGGTCGATGTCGATCTGGGCGACCGTCGAGGGCTTCCCCGGCGACCGCTCCTCGGGCAGCCGGTAGGTCTGCGTGGTGATCTCACTCAGCCGCGAGCCCACGATCAGCACGGCGTCGGCCTCCTCCAGCGCGCGCAGCACCGGCTTCGGGCAGCCCAGGCCCAGGTGGCCCAGGTAGAGCGGGTGGTCGTTGGGGAAGACGTCCTGGCGCCGCCACGAGCTGTAGACGCCGGCGCGGAACCGCTCGGCCGCCGCCACCAGGGCGGGTCCGGCGTCGCGGGCGCCCCCGCCGGCGATGATCACCGGCCGTTCGGCCCGCGTCAGCCACGCCGCGATCCGGTCGCGCTCGTCACCGCCCAGCGGCGGCCGCGGCGGCTCCGCCACACCGGGCAGCGCGCCCGGCCGCGCGACCCGCTGCCCGAACAGGTCGCCGGGGACGGCGATCGCCACCGGGCCGGGGCGCCCCGTGGTGGCGGTGCGGATCGCCCGGGCGGTCGTCTCGGCGAGCCGGTCGGCGCGGGTGACGGTGGTCGCCCACTTGGTGATGGGGGAGTAGAACGCGGTGAGGTCGACCTCCTGGAACGCCTCCTTGCCCAGGTGGTCGGTCTCCACCTGGCCCAGGAAGACGATCATCGGCGTGGAGTCCTGCATCGCGGTGTGCACCCCCACCGCGAGGTTGGACGCGCCCGGCCCGCGCGTCGCGGCGGCGACGGCGGGGATCCCGGTGAGCTTGGCGTCGGCCTCGGCCATGAACCCGGCGCCGTTCTCGTGCCGGGTGGAGACCAGCGTCATGCCCGGGTGGTGCTCCAGCGCGTCGGCCAGTTCCAGGAAGCTCTCACCGGGCACGGTGTAGCAGCGCCGGATTCCGGCGGCGGCCAGAACCTCCACGACCTGCTCTGCCGCTGTCATCGAGGCGAAGGGGGCATCGGGCACGTCAGGGTCCTTCCATCGTCGCAAGGTCCGCATGGCTTCTCGGGACCCAACGCTGCCACCTCGCCGGAGCGTAGGGAAGCACTCACCCCGCGCCCAGCGCGCGCAGCCCCGCCGCTGTGGCGGCGGCCGCGACGATCACCAGCAGGAACGGCGCCCGCAGCAGCAGCGCCAGCACGGCAGCGCCCAGTCCGGCGAGGCGGGGGAGGTCGACGACCAGCTCCCGGCCGTCGGCGACGGCCTGCAGCGCGATCAGCGCGGCGAGCAGGGCGATCGGCACGGTCATGGCGAACCGGCTCACCGCCGGATGGTCCAGCAGCCGGCGCGGCGCGGCCAGCCCGGCGAACTTCAGCAGGTAGCAGCCCGCTGCCGTGGCGAGCACGGCGATCCACAGGGTCACGACCGCACCCGCCCGTCGGTCGCGGGGCCCTTGGCGGCGGGGCCCATGCCGACCAGGGCCGCGGCCGCGGCCAGCAGCACCGGGACGCCCGACGGCAGCAGCGGTGTCGTGCCGAGCGCGATCGCCGCGCCCAGCAGCGCGACCGGCACCGCCCGGCCGCCCTCGGTCAGGCGGGGCCACAGCAGGGCGAGGAAGATCGCCGGGCCGACCGCGTCCAGGCCGAACACGTCGGGGTCCCCGATGCTCTCGGTGGCCACGGCGCCGACGAGCGTCGTGGTGTTCCACATCACGAACAGCGTGGCGAAGGTGACGGAGAAGCCGGTGCGGGCATCGGCGCGGCCGGTCTGGGCGAGCGCGACGGCCGTGGTCTCGTCGATGACGCCGTGGGCGGCGACGGCCCGCCGAGCGCCCCGCCAGCCCAGCAGGTCGGCCAGGCGCAGCCCGTACAGCGTGTTGCGGCCGCCGAGCATGAGCGCACCCAGGGCGCCCGCGGCCAGGTTGCCGCCGCCGGCGACCACGCCGACCAGGGCGAACTGCGATGCGCCGGTGAAGCAGAGCAGGCTGAGCGCGCACGCCTGCGCCACGGAAAGTCCGGCGGTCACCGCGCTGGTCCCGAAGGCCAGGCCGGAGACGCCGACGGCGAAGCCCACGCCCAGCGCGTCGCGGACCGGCGGGGAGGGGGCGGCGAGAGTGGAGAGGGAGAGGGCGGAACGGTTCACGTGACCCGACGCTAACCGCCGGGCGCCCGCACGGTCTTGAACGTTCTTGCGCCGCGCCCGCCGACCTCGGCCCCTGGAGCCGGGGTCAAGACTCACGTTCAAGATCGGCGGAGTTCCCCGGCAGGACGTCGCGGCGGTAGGCGCCGGGAGGCAGCCCCAGGTGCCGCTTGAAGTGCCGGGTCAGGTGCGACTGGTCGGCGAACCCGACCAGGGCGGCCACATCGGCGGGGGAGCGGCCGGAGCCGAGCAGGGCGCGGGCCTCGTGCACCCGCAGTTGGTTGAGGTAGGCGTGCGGGGGCAGCCCGTAGGCCGCGCGAAACGCCCGGAGCAGGGCGAACGGCGTGGCGCCCACGGCGGCGGCGAGCTCCTCCAGGCTGGGCGGGTCGACGAGGCGCACCTGCAGGATGTCGCGCGCCTCGGAGACCGCGCCGGGCGAGCCGCCCGCCGGCCGCAGGCCCGGCGCGGTGCGCGCGTGCCGCTGCAGGAGCCGGGCCAGTCCCCGCCGGGTGAGACTGGAGGCGCTCAGCCGGTCGCCCTGCTCGGTGGCCAGGTGCGCCCGGCGCAGCAGGTCGGCCGTTGCGGGGTCGTCCAGCACCGAGGTGCGGAAGGCCGGCGGGCCGGGGACGCCGATCTCGGCCGCCACCGCCGAGACCAGCTCCACGCTCGGGTACATGACCCGGTACCGCCAGCCTTCGGGCACCCCGGCGTGCCCGGTGTGCACCTCGTGCGGTTCGACCAGCGCGAGCCCGCCGCGCCCCACGCGCTGGGTCTCGCCCCGGTAGGCGTACTCCTCGATTCCGGCCTCGATGAGGCCGATCGTGTAGGTCTCGTGGATGTGCCGGTTGAACGTGTGCCGGACGAACCTCGCCCGCATCAGTTCGACGTCGGGCAGGCCGGGATGCCGCCAGTAGCGGGGCCGGTCCTCGCTCTCCTCGTCGATCGGGGTCATCATCCCAGGTTAGGTCGTGTCCGCCCGGTCCGGTTTGCCGAGGCGGCCGTGGGTTCACTGCTTCCTTGGCCGGAGTCTGCGGGGTCGGGCCGCCGTCAGCCTCGGCAGCCCTGTTCGAGTACAGGGAGACCTGTGGGACACCGGTCGGCTTCCGGGCCTCGACTTCGCGGCATTGGAGCTAACCTCGGATGTCGTGTTGAGCATCGTCATCGCCGAGAGCATGCGCGACCGCGCGGCCGTCTTCGTCATCCGGGGCGCCGTCTTCGTCGCCGAGCAGAACGTCCCGATCGAGGAGGAGTGGGACGACCGCGATCCGGAGGCCGACCACTTCCTGGCCCGTGCCGACGGCGTCGCGGTGGGGACCGGGCGGCTCGTCGCCGACGGGGCCGAGGGGATCCTGGGGCGGCTGGCCGTGCTGCAACGGGCGCGCGGGACCGGTGCGGGCTTCGCCCTGGTCCGGGCGGTCGAGGAGCGGGCCCGCGAGCGCGGCCTCAAGGCGATCGAGCTGCACGCCCAGACCCACGCCATCGGCTTCTACACCAGGCTCGGCTACGTCGCCTACGGCGACGAGTTCGACGACGCCGGAATCCCGCACCGGCACATGCGCAAGGAGCTGTCCTGAGCCCGGACCGGCCCGCTGCCGGTCCGGTCGCGGCGCGTGGTGTCGGCAGGACCACACCGCGACGGCCGTCCGCGGATCGTCCCCGAAGCTACCACCGAGTAAGATTCGGTTCTGTGGCGCGGCGGGAATCCGCCGACGACGGACGACGAAAGAGCTGATGAGAAACTCATGACGGTCGAAGCACAGCCGGTCGCGGAACTCCCCGATCCCGCCGATTTCGGACTCGCGGTGGTGCCCGAGGACGAACTCCCCAGCGAGCTGCTGACCCTGGTCGGCCGGGTCCACGAGCTGGCCGACGCCGTCGCGCACACCGAGGCCGACCCCGCGGAGCTGGCCGAGGCGAGCGCCGCCGTGGCCGCGCTCACCGAGCGGCTCGGCGCCAGGCGCCGCGACATCGGTGCCATGGTGCGCCGGCAGCGGCCCGGCGGCCGCACCGAGTACGGCACGCTGGCCAACATCGTCTCCGGGCCCGTCAATCCCGCGGCCCCGCCGCTGGTGCTGGAGCGCACCGATGAGGGCGTGCGCGGCGAGGTCGTGCTCAACGGCACCTACCAGGGCCCGCCCGGGCTGGTGCACGGCGGCTGGCTGGCCGCGCTGCTCGACGAGGCGCTCGGCACGGCCGCGGGCGCGGCGGGGATGCCGGGGCTCACCGCCAACCTCGACGTCGACTACCGCAGACCGACGCCGTTGAACGCGCCGCTGACGGTCGCCGCGCGCGTCACCGGCACCGAGCGCCGCAAGGTGTTCGTCTCCGCCGAGATCCGCCACAACGGCGAGGTCACCGCCGAGGGCACCGCGATCATGGTGCGGATCGCGCCGATCGGCTGACGCCCCGGCCCCCGGCCCCGGACCCCGCACGGCCGCCGCGGAAGAGGGCCGGGGCCCGGGCTCCCGGCACTATGGCGCAGATCATCTCCGCGCGGCGGCTCCGGCGGCCTGACGGGTTACGGCTGTCCGATATAGGTGGAACGGTGACCGAACTTTCCGTCCCCGCTCTGGCCGAGCCCCCTGAACGAGGAGGGCTGGCCGAGCCCCTGTTCGCCAAGGCCGGGGCCGACCCCGATCGGGCGATGCTCGGCCGGGCCGACGGCGGCCGATGGCGCGACGTCCGCGCCGCCGACGTCCGCGACGAGGTCGTCGCCGCGGCCAAGGGCCTCATCGCCCGCGGAGTCGGCCCCGGCGACCGGGTCGCCCTGATGTCGGGCAACCGCTACGAGTGGACGGTGCTGGACTACGCCGTCTGGGCGGCCGGAGCGGTCTCGGTCCCGATCTACCCGTCGTCCTCGGCCGAGCAGGTCCGCTGGATCCTCTCCGACTCCGGCGCGGCGGCGTGCCTGGTGGACGACGCCGAGCGCACGGCGCTGGTCGAGGGGGTGCGCCCGGACCTGCCCGATCTGCGCCACGTCTGGACGATCGAGGACGGCGCGCTCGCCGCACTGGCCGAGGCCGGCGGCGAGGTCCCCGACGCCGAGGTCGAGCGGCGCCGCGGCGGGGTGCGCCCGCAGGACCCGGCCACCATCGTCTACACCTCGGGCACCACCGGGCCGCCCAAGGGCTGCGTGCTGACCCACGCCAACTTCTTCGCCGAGGTCGACAACGTCGTGGCCGTCCTGCCCGAGCTGTTCGAGGCCAAGGCCGACGGCACGCCGCCCTCGACCCTGCTCTTCCTCCCGCTGGCGCACGTCTTCGGCAGGATGGTGCAGATCGGCGCCGTCCACGCCGGGGCGCGGCTGGGCCACACGGCGAGCGTCCGCAGCCTTATCGCCGACCTCGGCGCGTTCCGGCCGACCTTCCTGCTCGCGGTGCCCTACGTCTTCGAGAAGATCCACGGCGCCGCCCGCGCGAAGACCACCGGCCTCAGGCGCCGGATCTTCGACGCCGCGGCCGCCACGGCGGTCGCCTACAGCAGGGCCCTGGACCGGGGCGGACCGGGACCGCTGCTGCGGCTGCGCCGGGCGCTGTTCGAACCGCTGGTCTACCGCAGGCTGCTGGACGCCCTCGGCGGGCGCGCCACGCACGTCCTGTCGGGCGGCGGCGCGCTCGACACCCGGCTGCTGCACTTCTACCGGGGCGCCGGGCTGGAGGTCATCGAGGGCTACGGGCTCACCGAGACCACCGCCGCCGTGCTCGCCAACCTCCCGGGCCGGGTCCGCCCCGGCAGCATCGGCGGACCGCTGCCCGGCGTGTCGGCGCGGCTGGCCGACGACGGCGAGCTGCTGGTGAAGGGGCCGCAGGTCTTCTCCCGCTACTGGAACGACCCCGAGGCCACCGAGGGGGCCTTCACCGACGGCTGGTTCGCGACCGGCGACCTCGCCGAGGTCGCCGCCGACGGGTCCGTGCGCATCGTCGGCCGCACGAAGGAGATCCTGGTCACCGCGGGGGGCAAGAACGTGGTGCCGGGGCCGATGGAGGAGCGCGTGCGCGCCCACGCCCTGGTCGGCCAGTGCATGGTGGTGGGCGACGACCGCCCCTTCGTCACCGCGCTGGTCACCCTCGACGCCGAGGAGCTCGAAGGCTGGCGCGAGGCCAACGGCAGACCGGCCGGCGCCACGGCCGCGGACCTGGCCGACGACCCCGATCTGCGCGCCGAGGTCCAGCGGGCCGTCGACGCGGCCAACCGCGAGGTCTCCCGGGCCGAGTCGATCCGCGCCTTCACGATCCTGCCGGCCCCCTTCAGCGAGGACGACGGGACCCTGACCCCCACCCTCAAGCTCCGCAGGCACGCCATCCTGCGGCGCGACCGCGGCGAGGTGGAGCGGATGTACGCCGGACGCTGAGCCCCGCGCCGGATGTGGTGCGGGGCCGCGCCCGCCGGAGCGGGGCGGCCCCGCACCCGTTCACACCTGCAGCCGGCCGCCGTCGTGGTGCAGCGCGTCGGCGTCGGTGTCGTCGAACCACACGCCGTCGTGGCCCAGGTAGCGGAAGTGCAGCATCGTGCTCGTAGGAACGGTGACCACGGCGCTGCGGTGGCCGTTGCTGCGCTGGGTCAGCGGATGGGAGTAGGGGTCCCATCCGTTGAAGTCGCCGACCAGCGAGACCGGTCCCGGCGGCTCCTCGGCCGGAAGCGAAAAAGTGATCTTGACGTGACCGTCCTTGCCCTGCTTACCACGCTTGATCATGAATGGTTCCCCCGTGAAATACCTGCCCGGCGCAACCGCCGAGGTGATGGGCGCACACCCGTCACCGCCGTGCGCGGCGGCGTGCGTGCACGAATCCAGTGTCGTTCATCCGGGCCCCGAAAGCCGGTAAGGACACACCGCAGGTGATTCGTCCCGTCCTGACCGCGATCGGGCGGAGAAGGGGCCGGGACGTGTCCGGTTGTGGCCTGACCGCCATCGGTAAAAAGTTGAAAGTCATACGTCACCGACCCATCGCTCCTGGTCAGCAGGGGATGGTCGGTGCGTCCGGCGACTCCGCCGCCGATGAATGTGGCGTTCGCCATGCCCCCGCGGAATTCGACCGTGGAAACGGACGGGGAAAACGCCTTACGCTCTGCGCGGTGTCTGTTCCGGTCCTTTTGCGCCGACGTGCGGGAACCGAGGGAAAGGGGTCGCCGGACCGGGCGCCGCCGGTATCCGGTTCTGAATTCGACCGCCATTCGGTCTCGGCGCGGCAGGTCCGGTGCGGCAGGTCCCGACATGGCGGAGCGGTGTCCCGGAAAGGGGACCGATCCGTGATGCGGACGGAACCGCCGAACCCTCCACCGCCCCCTCCCGCCACCATGACGTGGCCCGGTCGGCCGAGCCGAACAATCGAGGCGGACGCCGAGGCCGGCCGGGCCACCCCCCATCGGCGGGACGGCCGAAGGCGGCCCCGTCGCCCCGCCCCGCCGGGCCGCGGCCACGGGCTCCGGGAGCCCGGCCGGGCCGCGTTCCCCCGGGTTCCGGGCGGCTGGGGAACCTCGGCCCTTGCGCCGGAGGAGCGGTACGAGGGCGGACTGAAGGGGCTGGTCGAGGAGCGCCTCGTGCCCAGGAGGGCGGTCTTCTGGCCGGCCGACGTCGCGAGTGCCGGAGACCCGCTGGCGCTGGGGCCGGGGACCGGGAAGGCGAGGACCGCCGAGTACTTCGCCGCCTTCCGCGAAGGCAGGCGGACCGGGCGCATCGCCGGAAGGGGATTCCGCCGCCAACGCGCCGCGATGCCGGAGCTGCTCTCGATCCGCTACGAGGCGATGTCGGACTTCTTCCTGGCGATCCCCGCCATGCGCGAGAACGACTGGCACAACCCCTACACCATGGACGACATCCGCGTCCGAGCCCCGGAAATCCCGCCCCGGCCCGCGAACGCGGCGGTCGAAGCTCGATGAGTCATTCAGGAACCGCTATCCGGAGCAGAGCGAATGACCGCGTGAATCCGATTCGCCTTCCGCTCGCCTTTCTTCCCCGATTTCGGCTCCGACCGGAACCGGTCCGCCTTTCGCGGAGTATGATTCGTTTCCCTGCCCCCCTAGATCGTTGACGGGAGTCGGGAGGCTGCGGCCGCAGCCTCCCGTTCACCACCGCATGACCTGGGAAGGCCGCCGTCAGCGCGCCGGCGGACGCTTCGCGCCTGACGACAGCCCCACCAGGCCCGCAGGACCACAGCAGGACCTGGAAACAGTCCCCGCCTTCCCCCAACACCGATCCAGTCCCCCATTCCCCTCCCGATGTCGACCGCCATGAGACATGAAAGAAGGCGCCATGCGGCCCGCACTCGTCGCCGACGTGTCCGAGGAGATCGTGGACGACGTCCTCGGGGACGGCATCGAAGAGATCGACCAGCGTTCGCTCAGCGCGCTGGTCGACGTGACCGTGGCCGTCTCCCAGGTCGCCTCGAACACGGTGGCCGTCGTCGTCGCGGCGGAATCGATCCGGGAGTTCGCTCGCAGGGTCACCGATACCGTGTTCCGCCGCACGCGCGACGAGCCCGAGCAGAATCTCACCTTCTCTCTCAAAGCCCGGAAGAAGGGCGGCGTCGTGGTCTGCGACATCGAGATCTCGGCGGAGGGCGTCGTCTCGCCGGACCTCGACGCGATCACCGGTTTCCTGCGGTCCGCCATCGAGGAGCAGGCCGGCGATCACGCCTGAAGCATCCGCCCCGCGTCCCTCCGGCAGTCTGAAAGGCAGGCGGATCCGTGCCGCTGTTGGCAGAGAAGGCCGAAATGCGGCTGAGCCGCCTCGACGAGGTCGCCCGCGAGATGAGTGCGGGCCGTACGGATCGGGTGGCGTGGGCTCGGGAGGAGAGTTGAGACCTGTGCAAGTCCCTGCTTCGGTCACCGCAGATCCTGCGCGACGAAGGGGAGATCGGGTTCCAACTGCTCCGTGCGGCGAGGCATGCCCTGTGCCACGCGGTGCTCGCCCGGCACTGGGTCCGGGCGGCCGTCTGCGGCAGCGCCGCGGGCAGCGGCGCCCGGCTCGCCGAACTCAGGTCGGCCAACGAACCGGCCCGGGCCGACACGGACTTCTTCCGCCGCGTCGGCTATGAGCTGAACCTGGTCGCCGAGCTCTCCGGCTACGCGGCCCACAAACTCGGCATGCCGTTCAACGCCCCCATGTTCTTCGAAGGCGTCAGCGCGCTGACCCTGGAGGACCGGGCCATGCAGCGTGTCCTCTGGGGGCGGGTGACCGACGACGGGGCCGCCGCGGAGATCACGCAGACGGGCTTCTCCGTGTTCTCCGCGGCCCCTCGCGAGGTTCTCCGTACGCTCTGGGCGCGGTTCGGCCCGAAACGCGAGTACACCGGAGCGGCCATGCGGGCCAAGGCCCTCGCCACGCTGCGGCACAGCCTCGCCCGGCAGCGCAGGGACACATCGGGTTTCGGCAACGTCTCCCACGTCGGAGCGGTCCGGCCTGAGGCGGCGGCGACACTGTGTGCCGAGCAGACCGGCGCCACTCTCGTCTACATCTCGACGAGTCTGCACGCCGGATACGCGGTCAAGGTCCCGCCCGGCGATCCGGAGAAGGCGGAGAGCGTCGAGCTCCCGGACCTGGCGGTCCGGCAGGGCCTGCAGGAACTCGTCGAGGCCGTGCGCAAGCAGTTCGACGCCGCCGGACGCAGCGAGTCGGCGGCCACCGAACTGCTGCGGCGCGTGGGATCTCTGGTCGTCGAGCCCGTCCTCCGGAGATGGCCGGAACTGCGCGACACCAGGGTCGTCCTCGTCCCGGTGGGCGAGACGGGACTTCTCCCGCTCTTCGGCGCACTGGTCGACGACCGCCCGGTCGGCTCGTTCCTGGACCTGACGGTCGCGCCCTCGGCGCGAACGATGCTGCTGTCGTCCGTGTGGCCGGAGAACGACCGCCGCGAAGCCCTCGTGGTCGCCGACCCGACGCTGCACCGTCAGGGGACGTCCAGGATCCCGCACGTCCTGCCGGAGGTCCGGCGCGTCGCTGAGGTCCACGGGGCCCGCCCCCGCGTCCCGGCCGCGCTGCTGGAGCCGGGGTTCCGCCCGGTCCGCCTCCCGCACCGCAGGATCCTGGAGGAGTTCCTGGACGGTGAGCCTGGCCCCGCCGCCCTCAGCGGCCACGAGGACCTCCTGGAGCGCATGGCCGGGGCCACCGACATCCACTTCGCCTGCCACGGCCGGATCGACGACGGGAACTCGCTCGACTCGAGCCTGCTCGTGGACGCCCCGCTGCGGCTGGAACAGATCCTGCGCCGGCGGGTCCGCTCCGGCGCACTCGTGGTGCTGTCCGCCTGCGAGGTCGGCGGGATCAGCAGGGAGGCCCCCGGCGAGCAGCTCGGCTTCCCCTCGCTCCTCCTCGCGGCGGGGGCCCGCGCCGTGGTGGGCCCGCTGTGGCCGATCCCGGACTCCAGGGAGACCGCGGGCTTCATGGCCGACCTCCACCGGCTCACCCGCCGCATGCCCTCCAACCGGGCCCTGGGCCACATCATGGAGTCGGCCCGGACATCAGGAGTCTCCTCACTCCTCTGGGCCCCAATGGGCCACTTCGGAACCCCTCGAACCCCACCCCTCCGATGACCCCGTCCCTCCGGGGCCGCCTATCGGGGGCCGGCGAGGAGGTCTTCGAAGGGGGTCGGGTCGTCGAAGGGGTCCTTCGGCACGATCGAGGCGCGGTCGGTGACCAGGGCGGCGAGTTCGGCGGCGGCCCTGTCGATCCGGTCGGTGAGCGCGCCACCGCCGCCGTCGCCGCTTCCCCAGTCCTCGGACGCGGCGTAGACCGCGGTCGGCACAACGACGGAGCGCAGGTAGGAGAACATCGGGCGCACGGCGTGCTCCAGCGCGAGCGAGTGCCGCGCCGTGCCGCCGGTGGCCGCGATCAGCACGGGCTTGCCGGCCAGCGACTCGGGTTCGAGCACGTCGAAGAACGTCTTGAACAGGCCGCTGTAGGAGGCGGTGAAGATCGGGGTCACCGCGATCAGCCCGTCGGCCTCGACCACGCCGTCCAGCGCCCCGCGGAGGTCTCCGGAGGGGAAGCCGGTGAGCAGGTTGTTCGCCAGGTCGTGGGCGTGGTCGCGCAATTCGATCACGTCGGTGCCCGAATCGGCTCCCTGCTCCTGCAGGGAGCGGGTCGCGGCCTGCGCGAGCCGGTCGGCCAGCAGCCGCGTGGACGACGGCTGACTCAGCCCGGCGGAGACCACGGCCAGCTTGCGGGGTGTCATCGGTTCGCCTCCGTCTGCTCGGTCTGCTCGTTGGTGTCCCGGGCGGTGTCCCGGGCCGCCGCGGCCGCCGCTCGCAGGACGGCGTGCGTCGGCGCCTCGGGGACGTGCTGCGGGCGCAGGGAGTCCAGCTCCTTGCGCAGGACCGGGACGACCTCCTCGCCGAGCAGGTCGAGCTGCTCCAGAACGGTCTTGAGCGGGAGGCCGGCGTGGTCCATCAGGAACAACTGGCGCTGGTAGTCGCCGAAGTGCTCGCGGAACGTCAGCGTCTTGTCGATGACCTCCTGCGGGCTGCCGACCGTCAGCGGCGTCTGCTCGGTGAACTCCTCCAGCGACGGGCCGTGCCCGTACACGGGCGCGTTGTCGAAGTAGGGCCGGAACTCGGCGACGGCGTCCTGGGAGTTCCTGCGCATGAACACCTGGCCGCCCAGTCCGACGATCGCCTGGTCGGCGGTTCCGTGCCCGTAGTGCTCGAACCGCCTCCGGTACAGATTGATCAACCGGACGTAGTGCTCCTTGGGCCAGAAGATGTGGTTGGCGAAGAAGCCGTCGCCGTAGTAGGCCGCCTGCTCGGCGATCTCCGGGCTGCGGATGGAGCCGTGCCAGACGAACGGCGGCACGCCGTCCAGGGGACGCGGGGTGGAGGTGAAGGACTGCAGCGGGGTGCGGAACCTCCCTTCCCAGTCGACGACGTCCTCGCGCCACAGCCGGTGCAGCAGGTGGTAGTTCTCGATGGCCAGCGGGATGCCCTGGCGGATGTCCTGGCCGAACCACGGGTACACGGGGCCGGTGTTGCCGCGGCCCATCATGAGGTCCACCCGCCCGTCGGCGAGGTGCTGCAGCATCGCGAAGTCCTCGGCGATCTTGACGGGGTCGTTCGTCGTGATCAACGTGGTCGAGGTCGACAGGATGAGCCGCTGCGTGCGTGCGGCGATGTAGCCGAGCATCGTGGTGGGGGAGGAGGGCACGAAGGGCGGGTTGTGGTGCTCCCCGGTGGCGAAGACGTCCAGCCCCACCTCTTCGGCCTTGAGCGCGATCGTGACCATCGCCTTGATCCGCTCGGCCTCCGACGGCGTCCGCCCGGTCGTCGGATCGGTGGTGACGTCGCCGACGGTGAAGATCCCGAACTGCATGCCGACTCCTCCGCGAGAGACTTATGTGACTAGGAAGTAGTCTAGATTTCAACTATCGGTGCCAACCCTAGCAGTCGGCGATCTATTCCAGGGCGAGCGGTGTGGGGAGGAGTGAATCTACGGTGCAAAGGAGAAGGGGTAAGAGTGGGACACCGTTGCGGTCGCCCGGCTCGATGGAGACGTGCGGCGCCGACGCAAGGCCGGCGCACCGGAGGCGCGCCCTGCTGGACTGAGACCCGGTGGTCAGGTGTCCGCGCGCGGGGGACACGGCGGACACGGGGACGCGGCCGACCGGGTGGCTGCGGTCCTTCGCGCCTGGACCATCCCGCACCGAAGCGCTACGCGGCGGGCCGCGACCGCCGGGTGTTTTCAAAGGTCATCCACGTATTTCAGCGTCTGCCATCGCGGTCGGTGCCATTCCAGGGGAGTGGTCGATGAGCATCCGCGTCGCGGCCCGGTCTTCTTCGGGAGGTCACGGCAATGGCCCGGGACGGGCGGGGATCCTCGCCTCTACCGGTTTTCGGTGGTTTCGGGATCGCTTGGGTCGGGGCGGCGCCAGGTCAGTTCGATGCTGAGGTTGCCCTCCACGCTGCTCTTGGCGATGATCGCGCCGGCTTCGGCGCTGAGCACGATCCCCATCTGCACCGTGATCTCGTCGGGGCCGATCGGCATTTTCCGCAGTTTGCGCAGCGCGGCCGTTGACACGTGCCGGACGCGCTCCAGCGCCTGCTCGAAGGTGACCGTCGCGTCGCTGATCACGGCGCCGGCTCCGGCGTCGACGAGGCCGGGTTCGGCCTCCGGCGCGGTCACCAGGATTTCGCCGCCGTCCTCGGTGGTGAATCGAATGAGCTCCGCCATGGCGGCACCCTGCTTTCGAAAAGATCATCCGGTAATGCCGATACTGCCAGGTGAACTGGGATAACGCGGCCGAATGGGCGAGTGGTCGAGGAGCGGGCCGGGGAGTCGAGGGGAGCGGAAAGGGCCGCGGCCCCGAGATCGGATCACGGCCGACGCGGGACCGCCGCTCCCTTTGGAAGATTCATATCGCGCGGCAGTCTATATGAAAACCGATGAACGGGGGATATAAAAGACAATCGAGAGCCAACCGGAAACGGAATATGTCGCACAGAGCGCTTGACCGGTGGGAACGGCCCCGCCCGAGCCCCGTCGGGGCGTTCGCATGCCACCTGGCATGCCATGCGAACAGGGCCGCACGTTCCCGCCCCGACGTCGGGAGTGAGGGCAGCCGACCGCGATGCCCCGGACGCGCAGCAGAGTGGAACGGCGGTTCCCATGACCTATGACGAGACGCCCGAAGACCCCTTTTGGGCCATGCCGAAATGCGGGCCGGTGAACGGGCCCGAACCGGCGGCGCGCGCAACGGAGCGGATGCGGCCCGGCGAATGGGTGAAGTCGAGTTACAGCCAGCCGAGCGGGGGCAATTGCCTGGAGACCGCGCGGCTCGACGCGGCCACCTGGGGAATGCGCGACTCCCGCGACAGGACCGGCCCGCACCTGGAGCTGAACCGGGACGCGTGGCTGGCCTTCATCGCGACGGTGCGCCGGGACGGCTGGGACTGACCGCGAACCCGCTCGCCGCCCTACGACGACGGACAGCGGCGAGGTCCCGGCGTGCGTCGGTGCGCCGGGACCCGCGGTTACAGCCCCATGGTGAAGATGTCGCAGTCGGCGCGGACCCTCTGCTCCAGGGACAGCGTGGCCGGGTGTTCGGTGCCGAAGACCTCCCGGTAGCGGCGCATCAGGTCGGCGAACTCCGATTCGGGCACCGATCCCGGATCCAGTGCCTCGCGGCTGAGCGCGAGGTTGCGGTGGGCCGCGAGCGCCACGGGGTGGTCGCTCGGCAGGGATTCCTCGCACAACCGGACCGTGTGCTCGTCGAGGTCGCGCGCGGCCTCCGACTCGCCCAGCGCGGCGAGGTCGCAGCCGAGGTTCACCGCGCAGGAGATGGTGTTGCCGTGTCCGGCGCCCAGCGTCTCGGTCAGCGTCTTCAGCGCGTCGGTGTTGAGCGCACGGGCTTCGGGGGCGCGGCCGGCGTTGCGCAGCAGGATCGCCAGGTTGGTGTCGACGCACGCGCTCTGCGGATGCCGCGGACCGTAGAGCTTGTGGTAGGCGTCCTTGGCGAACTGCGCCAGCTCCAGCGCCGCCGCGTGCTCGCCGGTGTGGTGCAGGTCCAGCATGTGGCAGGAGGCGGCCTGGGCGGTGTCGGGGTCGTTGTCGCCGTAGCGGTCCCGGTAGTGCCGGAGCGCCTCCTCGGAGAGCTCCCGGGCGAATCCGTGCCGTCCCGTGCGCCGCTGCGCCACCGACAGCACCAGGACGGCGGCCATCGTGTTGCTCGCCGTGTCGCCGAACAGCCGCCGCATCCGGGTGACGAGCTCCTCCATGGAGTTCCGCGCCTCCAGGTACCCCCCGGCGGCGAGCAGGTCCTGGGCCAGGGAGATGGTGGATCCGCAGCTGTTCGGGTGGTCCTCGCCGAGGGACTCCACCGAGAGCTGGTAGACCTGCTCGTCGTTGGCCAGCGCATCGGCGAACCGGCCGGCGTGGCGCAGCGCCACGCCGTAGACGTGCGCCAGGGTCAGGGCGATCGGGTCGTGCGCGCCGAAGACCCGCTTGGCGGCCGCCTGGGTCGCCTCGTTCAGTTTCAGGGCCTCGGTGAACTCGCCGCGGATCCGCAGGTCCCAGCTGAGCCGGTCGGTGATGGACAGGGTGTCCTCGTGCTCCAGGCCGTGTTCGGCCATGAGCAGGTCGCGCAGGTGCACGTCCATCTCGTAGGCCTCCTGGAAGTCGCCGAGGTTGCGCAGCAGGTCGCCGAGTTCGTAGGCCATCGCGACGGTCTGCGGGTGGGTGGCGCCCAGCGTCTGCGACCATTGCGCGTACGACCGGCGTCCGACGTTGCGCCCTCCGTTGTGGTCGCCCCACAGTGCCAGGAACCGGACGACGTTGAGCACCAGGTCGCGCGCCCAGGGCTCGTCGCAGCGGTAGATCTCGGAGACCCGCACGTGCGGCAGCAGCGCGGCGTAGCGCGGCCACTCGGCCGGTGACTTGGGGTCGCCGGGGTCGGCGTTGGCCAGCAGCAGGTGGGCGCAGTGCCTGCGGTCCACGCTCTCTTGCGGGCTCATCTTCTGGGTCAGCGTCCACTGCACCAGCCGGTGCATCTGGATGGTGCCGTCCCGGTGGTCCAACCGGGCCAGCGCGAACTGGTTGATCTCGCGCAGCGCCCGGCCGATCCTGATCGGGTCGCCCAGGGCCCTGGCCAGTTCCGGCGGCGCCGGGACGTTGCGCGCCGAGGTGAAGAACCGGCGCGGGATCGGCGCGGCGGCCAGGAAAGCGCAGACCTGCAGCAGCTGCAGCGCCGCCGGATTGCTCTGCTCCAGTCGCTGCAGCGACACGTTCCACGCCGCCGCGACCGGAAGCTCGTACTGGGTCGGCGCCGGGCCGGAGAGGAGTTCGGCCGCCTGCGCCTCGAACAGGCTGAGGTACTCCGACGCCGGCATCCCGGTCTGCATCAGCCACACGGCGGCCTGCTCCACCGCCAGGGGGAGGTGCCCCAGGACATCGCCCACCTCGTCGGCGTCGGCGTCGGCGAGGTCGGGTCGGCGCAACTGGATCAGCGCGCGGCTCTCCTCGGGCTTGAAGACGTCGACCTCCAGCGCGCTGGTGATGCCGGCCCAGTCGGAGTTGCGCGAGGTGACCAGGATCCGCCCGGGCCCGTTGGTCGGGAAGAACGGCTGGACCTGCGCGGGGTCGTCGGCGTTGTCGAACACCAGCAGCCAGTTGCGGTAGGGCCGGCCCAGCCGCAGCGCCTCGATCACCGCCGGTACGGCCTTGTCGGCGTCGTAGCTCACCGGGAGCTGCAGCTCCCGGGCCAGTTCGATCAGCGCGGGCATGATCTCGCCGGTGCTGGAGGAGGGCACCCACCAGATGAGGTCGTAGCTGCTCTGGTGGCGGTAGACGTACTCCAGCGCCAGCTGGGTCTTGCCGACGCCGCCCATCCCGTGCACGGCCTGCGGGAGCACCGCGGTGGTGCCCTCGCTGAGCCGCTGGTGCACCTGGTCCAGCTCCGACTCCCTGCCGGTGAAGTTGTGGTTCTTTGGGGGGACGTTTCCCCAGATCAGCGGCGGATCATCGGGCCCGCGCCCGCCTTCTGGGGCAGGCGGAATCGAGCGCACGGCAGCCATACCAGCTCCAGTGGGGGTCGGGGAATGGGGACGCCGCGCCTCCGGCTCCTCGGGTGTCTCCGAGGCCGGCGGGGCGGGATCGGGCGCGCCCTTCACGGACGTGTCGGGCAGGACGGTGTTCATGTCGGGCATCTCCGGATCGTGGGTGGACGGATCGGGTCCACCCGCGTCGGGACCGCGAGGTGCCGGGGACCGAGGATCTGAGTCGGGTGTGAGACCAACGGCTGTGGCCAGCCTCCTGGAGACGTTCAGGTATGACCCGGACACCGAGCGTAGTGAAACGGAGACGGCGGTCGCGTGCCGCGACGCCTCGGCTGGAACCGCGTCCAGGGCGCCCAACTGCCGCGGATCTGCGAGAACGGACTCCAGCGAGGCCAGCCAAGGAACATGTTCTCGGAAGTGTGTCGTCCAGGTGACCAGCGTGCGCAGGATCTGCGACCGGCGCCCCCAGGACAGCAGCTCCTCCCTGACGCCGGGCAGGAAGTCGAAGGAGACCCGGTCGCCGCGCCGCGCGTCCTGCTCGGGGCGCTCGCGCTCCAGCAGCCCGCCGCAGAAGACCTCGGAGAGGTGGGAGGGGCCGGACTCGGGGAGCATGGCCCTCTGCACCACGCGCATCGCCGGAAGGCTGAGCGGAACGGCGGCCAGCAGCACGGCGAGCCGGAAGGCGAGGTCGGAGGCCTCGGAGCGGAACCCGCGCACCAGGTCCTGCGGGTGCGCGGCTCCGGGCCGCTCCGGAGCGTCGTCGCCATCCTCGGCGTCGTCGTTGACGGCGTCGGGGCCGCCGTCCGCAGTGCCGCCGGCCGGATCGGCGAACAGCACGCGCGCGCGGTAGTCGGCGGCGGGGGCGTCGTCGGCCACGTAGTGCGCCCAGCGGAGCAGTCCGGCCCCGTGCAGGGGCACCACGGGGATCGCGACGCTGCCGCCGGCGGGCAGCGCGCGCCACGGCGGCCGCTCCGCGGGGTCGGTCAGCCGAGCGGTGTAGGCGCCGTTGGGCGCCAGCAGCCCCGGATCGCCGCCGCCGGGGCGGCTGAGCACGGCCCGGCGGGTGGCGGCCGAGGTCCGGTGCCAGTGCGAAGGCGGCAGCACGCTCAGCAGGCACACGCAGCGCCGCGCACCCCACTCGGCCAGCCACCGCTGCACGGCGCCGGAGCGCCAGCCGGGCCCCACGGCGTCGCTGAGAACGAGGACGACGTCGCGCCGGTCGGTGTCGGCGACGAGTTTGGCGATCTGGCGCGGGGGGCGGTCGGCGGCCGCCGCGCTGTCGAAGTGCTGGATCCGCACCTGTTCGAACGGGCCGCGGGTCTGCAGCAGTTCGACCACCGCCGCGGTCTCGGGCTCGTGCACGAGCATGGACAGCCCGTCGTCGACGAGCAGCAGCAGTCCGTGGGCGCGCTCGCGGGCGGGTTCCCAGACGGGCAGCCACAGCCGGTCCCGCGCGGCCCGTTCGGCCGTCGCCTCCTCGTCGAGGTCGCGTTCGTGGCGCGAGGGGACGCTGCGCTGGAACACCCGCAGCGCGCGTTCGAGGCCCAACTGGTCGATGGGGGGCGGGACGCGCAGATCGGCGGAGGGGGCGAAGAGGTCGACGACCGCGCCGTGCCCGGGGCGGTCCTCCTGCGCGTCCGCGGGGGCGGCACCGGTGCGGTCGCCGGGAGCCGGCTCCCGGCGCTGGAGCAGATCGGCGCGGGCCCGTCGGCGGGTGCCGGAACCGACGGACGCCGGATCGGGCGACTCGGCCGGTGGCCTCGGTCGCGCGTCGGCCGCGCCGGAGTCCTGCGGTGCGCTCCCGGGTGCCTCGGCGTCCTCGGCCGGCCGCTGCGGCCCGGGCGGGGCCGTCCCACCCTGCGGCGCAGGGGAAAGGGGTGCGGCCGAGGACCCCGAGACGGTGCCGGCGTACGGACCGTCCAGGCCCACATTGATCTTCGCCGCATTGATCTCCGGGTCGGCCCGCTCGGACTCCCTGTCCGCGATCTGCGCCGCGAGCCAGACGGTCTCGGCGATCTGCCGCGAGGTCGGCGCGGCGTCATCGGGGCGCGGCGCTGCCGTGGACCCGCCGGAACGTGCGTCCGAGGAGTCCACGGACCGGAGAACGCGTGCTCCGCTCATCCGCTGCCCGGCTCCGTCTCGGTCAGGCGTTGCCAGAGGAGGTCCAGCACCTTGCTCCAGGATGGGCTGGAGTCGCCGGCTCCAGAAGTCGCGAGATAGATGGAGTTGAGTAACTGATCGGTGGCCAGCCCGCCGCGCTGCTCCTGGTACTCCAGGAAGCGCTGGACGAGCGCCTTGGCCTCGGCGGCGTTCTTCTCCGCCTCGGGGTCGTCCAGGCTGAGCCGCTGCGCGAAGTGCGCGGCCACCATGTCGCCGAGCTGCCTGCCGTCGGGCGGGTCGAGCTCCAGCGGGAGGCAGCGCCGGCGGAAGGCCGCGGGGAACTCCCGTTCGCCGTTGCTGGTCATGACGATGATCGGGAAGGCGCGGCAGCGCACGTGGCCCTGCGCGACGGCGGCGGTGCCCCCGGGGTCGTCGGTGTGCACCGTCACCTCCGGCTGCCGGGCGCGCAGCCGGAACAGCTCGGTGATGCGGTACTCGCCCTCCTCGAAGACGTCGAGGAGGTCGTTGGCGAGGTCGAGGTTGCCCTTGTCCAGCTCGTCGATGAGCAGTACCCGCGGGGTCTGGTACGGCAGCAGCGCGGTGCCCAGCGGACCCAGTTGGAGGTAGTCGCCGATGCCCTGGCCGGAATCGGCGGCCGCGGTCTCGAGCCCGACCGCGGGTCCGGCCCCGGCGGCGGAGGGGCCGGGGGCGGCGGCCGGGCCGGAGAGGCCGTCCTGCGGCCCGCCCGGCAGTCCGGCGCGGTCGGCGGCGATGTCCTGGACCCTGGCGATCGGGTCGTAGGCGTAGAGCCCGGACAGCAGGGTGCTCCTGCTGGTGATCGGCCAGCGCAGCACCCGGCCGAGCCGGAGCTCGCGGCTGATCCGGTAGGCCAGGCTGGACTTGCCGATGCCGGGCGCGCCCGTGACGAGCAGCGGCCGGCGCAGGTAGAGGGCGGAGTTGACCGCGTTCAACTCGGCGAAGTCGCTGTACTGGGGCGGCGTCCGGCGCAGGGGGCCCAGGCGCCGGGTCAGCTCGGCCTCGTCCTCGGGCGGTGCCGGCTGGAGCGGTCCGCCCCGGAAGTCGCGCCACGGCGGCGGCGCGGGGAGGAGGTCGGCGAGCGTGGCGTCGTGCAGCGGCCGCCCCGTCCCCTGGTAGATCCACCAGGCGGGGCGCTGGGCGTCTCGATCGTCGGGCCGGCGTCCGGGGCCGTTCGAGGGGAGGACCATCAGCGGATCCTTCTAGGCGGTCATCATGCCGGCTCGCTCAGCCGGACACCGGTCTGCAATGGTCGGTCGGGGTCGTCCCAAAAAAGCGAGATATCGCGCCCGGGCGCATCGTCCTCCTGAGAATCTACCGAAAACGCCTCGAGCCGCAAGTCCCGTATCGACTTTTTCAGGGTGAATATCCCGTCGTGTCCGCTCGCCCCGATCATTCCTTTCAGGAAGTCGCGGAAAGCCGGACCGGAACGGTGTTCCCTGTCCCAAATGAGTACTGAAATACCGGCGTACAGGGTCGCGAACAGCTCCTTCCTGCCGCGGTCGTGGTGCGGCGGTGCGCTCAGCACGCCGGCCACCGAGTCGCGGTCGCGCATCAGCCGCGCCATCAGTTCGCGGTCATCGCGGTAGCCCCGCTCGGGAATCCAGTGGATCGGGGGGGTGCGTCCGGAGCCGGCCGGTCCGGGGCCGGCCAGCGTCCGCCAGCGCCGGCTCCGCTTGCGCAGCGGGGCCAACTGCCTTTCCAGGCCGCGCACGACCACGTCGTATTCGATTCCGATGGGAACGGTCGGCATCCCGTCGGCGATCGTCAGCGGCCACAGGTCGACGTCCAGCCCCATGAGGTCCCTGGAGAGGGCGAACTCCAGGACCAGGTCGCGGTCGAAGTGGTGCGCCCAGCCGGTGTCGGCCTGGGTGATCAGCTCCGGCACCCGCCGGGCGAGATCGGCGACGCTGAGACTCTCGGTCGCCATCGGCTGGGGCTCCCAGCGGACCGGGTTCGTCTGACGCCATGGCGTCAGGGCGCAGGGCGCGGTCGCGATGTCCCCCGCGCCCTCCTCCTCGGTCTCGATCTGGAAGATCAGGTAGAGCGGCAGATGGTCCCGCCCCGGCTTGCGAGCCGAGCGCAGCTCCTCCAGCCGCTCCATGACATCGGTGACCCCGGCCGCCTCCAGCAGGTCGGCCTGTCCGGAGATCCAGTCGCGCAGCCGGTCGACGCGGTGCGCGCCCGCCGGTCCGCCGGCCGCGCCCGCGCCGACCGCGTCGCCTTCGGTCAGCTCGTCGAGGACCATCTGCGCGAAGAGCAGGTAGGGCGGGACCCCGTGGTCGGCCATGCAGTCCAGCAGCAGCCGGAAGGCGCCCCAGGCGTCGGGGAAGCCGACGGCGTGGATGTCGGCGCCGGCCTTGGCCGCGGCGATGCTGAAGACGTCGCGCAGCGAGGGGAAGTCCAGGCCGGACAGCAGCTCCTTCACGCGCTGCTCGGCGTCGGCGCTGAAGAGGCGGTCGGTCGTCGGAGCGGACAGCCGGTTCAGCAGCTCGTGCGCCGGGCTGTCGGGGAACAGGAAGGAGACCGCCCTGCGCAGCGCGTAGCGCCCGCCCTGCGCCTGCCAGCACTCCTCCACGATGTCGAAGAGGTGGGCCCGCATGTCGGGGGCCGGCGCGGCGTCCAGCGGCCGGGGCAGATTCCGGTTGACCATCCTGACCAGCCGTGCCCGGTCCGATGCGCCGGCCAGAGCGGTGATCCTGGCCAGTTCGAGGCAGACCGCCTCGATCGGGGAGCCGTGCCCGCCGTCCCCGCCGTCCGCGCCCGTGGCCGGGGCCAGCAGGTCCCGCAGCCCGGGCCAGGCGTCCCTGATGAGTTCCAGCGGGAGCATGAAGCCGAGTTTGGAACCGGGGTCGGTGTAGGAGGTCGTGGCCAGGCCGATGACCGCTCCCGTGCGGGCCTCGCGGACCCCGGCCCCGCTGTAGCCCCTGCTGATGGCCGCGCCCGACCCGGTGCGGCTCTCCAACTGGATGTAGCCGGGGCGTGCGCCGCCCTTGTCGTGCATGCGGTTGTAGGACCAGACGGCGCCCTCGCCCCTGCCGGGGTAGCCGCACACGTCGACCTCCCGCCGGTCGGGATCCCCGCAGCAGTGCAGCGGGGCCGGCCCGAAGACGTCGGGCGCGGGATGCTCCAGCCGGAGCACGGCGATGTCCCACGGGGAGGAGTCGACGAACCAGGCCCCGGGGACCACCGATGCGCGGGCCCGCCAGCCCGCGTGCACCGACGGGCTGTCGATCAGCACCGCCTCGTCCTCCGACGGATGCGGCCACGGCACCGTCCGCGCCTGCGCGGAGCGCGGACGCAGCGCGGCGTTGACCACGTGGGCGCAGGTCAGAATCTGGTCGCCGGCGATCAGGACGCCGGACCCCGCGACCTCCTTGCCGTCCGGCCGCAGAACACGCACCGCCCACGCCGGGGACGTCCTGGGGGATGCGGACAAGCTCGCCTGCCTCTTCCCTGTTGTGGCCGGGCCTCGGCGGGCCTTTGCGCGGCCCGCAATACCGATGAAACGCCATATGGGTCCCATGCCTCAAGGAATCCGCGCCTCACGGGCCAAAAGTGGCCACGGAGAAGGGGGGACCGGGGCGGTGCGGTCAGGGCCGGGGCGTCTCCGGCGCGACGGCGTGGTCGGTGAAGCCCCGTGCGATCAGGCGGGCGCACGCCGCGCGCACCTCGTCGGGGATCGGCACCGGTGCGCTCCAGCCCCGGTCGGCGTAGGCGGTGAGGCGCTGCAGGTCCCCGACGAGGAAGTGGACCAGTTCCACCTCGGAGCGGAGCCCGTCGGGATAGCCGTCGTAGCCGCCGGAGAAGCAGCGGAAGGCCCACTGCACGCCGGGCCAGTGCACGGCGGCGGTGGCCAGCGCGCGCCGACCCATGTAGGGCTTGGCGGTCACCACGGCGCTGCGCACGTCCAGTCCGTGCCCGGCGGCGAGCGCCCGGCCGAACGCGAAGTTCTCCCCGGTGTTGGTGGCCCGCCGCTCCAGCAGCATCGCCGCCTCCGGCACCCCGGCGGTCTCCCGCGCCACGTCGGCGAACTCCTCGGCCTCGGAACGCTCCCAGCGGGCGTGCCCGCCGCCTCCGGAGGTGCGCCGGCCGCGGTTCCCGGACAGGATCAGCAGCGGCGCGGCCCCCTCGGCCCACATCCGCCCGGCGTATTCGGCCACGCGCAGGTCGTGGCTGCCGAGCGCGAGGACCACATCGGCGGGCCGGTCGCCGCCCTCGTGCGCGGGCGCCTCGTGGAAGTCCCACAGCATCCGGGCGTCGGCCCGGGTGCCGGCGTCGATGCCCGCGCTCATGAAATCGGTGTTCACGGTGCGCCTTCCGTAGGGCTGGGAATTCTCTCTGGAATCGGTCCGCGGCGAAAAATGCCCGAATGAGATCCTAACGCGGACGGGTATATCCACCTTATGGGTCGAAGAAGTACTGTCTGCGGGATCGCGCGTTATGGGAGGCGCCGGCGGTGACGCCGCCTCACGGTAGTTCCCGGCGATCGCACCGAGGCCGAGAGATGTGAATGGACAACGAGCAGGTATCGCCCGGCACGGGTTCCGGCGCGCGATTGGACGGTGCGGCGGGCGGAGTGCGGGACCGGGTGCGCGGCCGATCGGCCCCGGCGCATTCCGAGGCGTGGGTGAAGTCCCGGTACAGCGAAGACGACGTCAACTGCGTGGAGGCCGCGAGAGGTGGTCCGGCATTCACGGAGATACGCGACTCCCACGATACCAGCGGCCCGATTCTGCAATTCCCGCACGGCGAATGGAGCTCGTTCGTCACCGCGGTCAGGAGCGGCGCGCTCGCCTGAACCGGGATCGGAGGACCATCGGCCGAAGACCCGGTGGCCGCTTAGATGACGCTCATCAGGTAGATGTCGCAGTCGGCCCGGGTCCTGCGGGGGACGGACAGGGTCGCGGGGTGCTCGGCGCCCATCACCCGCTCGTAGCGCAGCCGCACCTCTTCGAGGTCGGCGTCGACGCCGGTCGTCCCGTCCGCGCCGCCGTCCGCGGCACGGTCCGCGGCGCCGTTCAGCGCCTGCCGGTCCAGGGCGAGGTTGCGGGCCGCGGCCAGGGTCAGCGGGTGGTCGGCGGAGAAGACGCGCCTGCAGCGGGCGACGATGTCGGCGCCGCGCAGCGCAGCCTCGTCGATCGACCCCAGCGCCGCCTGGTCGCTGGCCGTGTTGATCGCGCACACCACGCTGGTGGGGTGGTTCTCACCGAGGGCGCCCACCAGCGCCGGCAGCGCCGCGCCGTCGAGCTCCCAGGCCTCCTGGACGCGGCCCAGCCGGCGCAGGACGAGCGCCAGGTTCACCTCGGCGGCCAGTGCGGTGTGGTGCCCCTCGCCGAAGCGCGAGCGGTAGCTCTCGGCGACCTGTCCGGCGATGCGCAGCGCCTCGTCCAGGCGGTCGCTCTGGGCCAGCGACAGGGTGTGGCAGGCCTTGGTCAGCACGGTGTTGCCGTGCTGCTCGCCGTAGCGCTCCAGGCTGCGCTCCAGCGCCAGCCCGGACGTCTGCACGGCCGCCCCGTACCGCCCGCTGCGCCGCTGGGCCACCGACAGGGAGCGCAGCGCCGCCAGGGTGTGCGGGCCGCTCTCCCCGAAGACGCGCCGGGCGTCCTCGGTGAGCTCGGCCAGCGCCGCGAGCCCGTCGCGGTAGCGGCCGGTCTCCAGCAGGTCCACGCCGATGGCGTTGCGGATCGAGAACGTGCGCAGCGCATCGGGGCCCAGCAGCCGCATCGCCTGCGGGTGGAGCCGCTGGTCGATGTCCAGCGCACGGCTGAAATCGCCGGAGATCCGCAAGTCGCTGGTGTAGGAGTGGCCGGCCTCGACCGTGGCGGGGTCCTCCTCGCCCAGCAGGTCGCGGTAGCGCCGGTAGAGCGACTCGCTCAGCTCCAGCGCGCCGGGGACGTCACCTCGCAGCCGCAGGTCATAGACCAGCTCCTGGGCGGCGTCGAGGGTCTCCTCGTCGTCGGCGCCGCGCTGCTCGGCCAGGATCTCGTGGGTGCGCAGGCTCAGCCGGTAGGCGTCGTCCAGCCGGTCCAGGCGGCGCAGCGCGGGCGCCAGCGCCAGCGAGGCGCGCAGGGTCTGGGCGTGGTCGGCGCCCAGCTTCTCGGTCCAGTGGGACACCGCCCACTCGCCCAGCCGCGCGCTCTCGCCGTAGTCGCCCCACGCGCGCAGGAACTGCACCTGGTGGATGACCAACTGGCGCGCCCAGGGGTCGGCGCAGTCCACCGCGGCCGAGACCCACACGTGCGGCAGCAGCTCGCTGTAGCGCGGCCATTCGCGCGCGGCGTGCGGATTGTGCGGATCGTGGTTGGCCAGGAGCATGTGGGCGCAGTGCCGCAGCGCGTCCTTCTCCTCCCGGCTCAGCGGGATCTGCAGCACCCGCTGGACCAGGCGGTGCAGCTGGATCGTGCTGTTGGCGAGGTCGCGGTGGGCGAGCGCGTAGCGGTCGACGGCGCGCAGCGCCCGGCCCAGTTTGATCGGGTCGCCGAGCATCTCGCCGAGCTCAGGGGGCGCCGGCACGCTGCGTGCGCTGAGGAAGAGCGCCCGCGGGATGGGCTGGGCGGCCAGGAAGGAGCAGACCTGCAGCAACTGCAGCGCCCCGGGGCTGCTGCGCCGCAACTGCTCCAGCGACACGTTCCACGCCGCGGCCAGCGAGGTCGGGTAGCCGCTGATCGGGCGGCTGCTCTTGAGCAGCTCCGCCGTCTTGTCCCGGAACAGGCGCAGGTACTCGGCGGCCGGCATCATCGTCTCGCGCAGCCAGACCGCCGCCTGCTCGACGGCCAGCGGGAGGTCCTCCAACTCCGCGGCGATCAGGTCGGCGTCGCCGTCGGAGAGTTCGGGCCCGCGCTTGCGCAGCAGTTCGACGCTCTCGGCCCGTTCGAAGACGTGGACCTCCAAGAACCGCGAGCTGGAGTCGCGCCACGCGCCGTCGCGCGAGGTGACGATGATGTCGCCGGGGCCGTCGGTGGGCAGGTAGGGCCGCAGGGCCTCGGGGTCGCCGGCGTTGTCGTAGACCAGCAGCCAGTTCCGGTACGGCCGGCCGCTGCGCAGCGCCTCCAGGACCAGCGGAACGGCGGTGCTCGCGCTCGGGTCGGAGCCGGGGCCGACTCCGGGGACGATCCTGTGGCACAGGTCGATCAGCGACTGCTGCACCTGCCCGATGTGCTCGGCCGGGATCCACCAGATGAGGTGGTAGTCGCCGCGGTGGCGGTAGAGGTACTCCAGCGCCAACTGGGTCTTGCCGACGCCGCCGAGGCCGTGCAGCGCGGTCGGCACCACCGCCGTGGTCCCGGAGCGGACGTGGGACTCCAGTTCCCCCAGCATCGCGCCCCGCCCGGTGAAGCGGTCGTTGCGCTGGGGCACCGTGCCCCAGACCGCGGGGAGCGCGCCGGGCGGCGGATCGGGCGTTCCGGCGGGGTGTCTGCTCATGGCCACGTCTCCTCCACCGGACGGGGGATGGAACGCCGGCTCGGCATCCGAGGGCGGTGTCCGCGTCTCCCGGTTCTGCGCCGGCGGAAGGTCTGCGCGGGAACTCGAAATCGTCACGTCGTCGTTGTCCCAGTTGTCGCGGAGCGGTTCCTCGGAAGGCTTTCCGGCCGGTCCAGCCGGTCCAGCCGATTCAGACGGCTCGGCCGGCTCGGCGCCGGATACGGAATTCGCCGTCCCGGAGGCCGCGTCGAATTCACGCCATACTAAAGGAGCGGGCACGCCGGAATCCGAAGGCTCGCTCCGCCGGTGAATACGCGGCGGTTCGCCGTTTCGGCCGGGTCCCGGTCGGCGGCGGGGAGCGGGGGATTTCTCGCCGGCGTCCGGGGCCGCTCGCTGGTCGGCGGGTTGACCGGTGATGTGGTCGGCGATGTGGTCGGCCGCGCTGTGATAGGCCCCGCCCAGTGCCCGAAGTGCGGCGATAACGGTGTGCGCGAAAGGCCGCTCGATCCGGGTCGGCGCCCTCGGCGGCGATTCCCGGACGGGATCGCGCAGAATTCTCCCGAGTTGCGGGAACCACGGCACCTGCGCACCGAAATGGTCGGTGACCGCGCGCATGACGGAAAGGGTCCGGCCGCGCCGCCCGCCCCGGGCGATGAGCGCGGCCCGCACGCCGTCGTGGAACTCCAGCGCGAGCGTGGCCGGCGACGACAGCGCCCCTCGATCGGCGTCGGCGTCCAGCCAGTACACCAGTTCCCCGTAGAGCACCTCGGTGAGGTGCGAGGGCCGGCACCCTGGCAGCATGCGCTGCACCATCCGCATGATCGGCAGGGAGAGCGGGACCGCTGCCAGGCACACCGCCAGTTCGAACGCGGTGGGCGAGGCCGCGGCCCTGAACCGGGAGACCCTGGCGCCGCCGGACGGGTGCGCGGGCGGCAGGCCCTCGGGCGGTGCGCCCTGCTCGCCGGACGGCCGTGCCGGGTCCCCGCGCGGATGCCTGCGGGCGAGCAGCACGGGGCCGACGTGGGCCCGGGAGCCGCGGGTCGCGAAACGGGCCCAGCGGTGCAGCGAGTCCCGGCCGAGTTCCAGCACGGGCACCGCCACCGCGCCCTCGAACACCCCCGCTGCCATCGCGGCCGGCAGCGGCGCCCGCGACGCCGCGGCGTAGCGGTGGTTCGGCGGGACCGTCCCCGGCGCTCCGGAGCCGGGAGCGGTCAGCTCCGCCCGGTGCAGGCGCAGGCCGGTGTCGCGCCACTGCTCCCTGCGCAGCAGGTGCACCACGCCCAGGGCGCAGCGGCGGCCCCATCGCGACAGCCAGGACTGCACGCCCTCGCTCTCCCAGCCGGTGCCGACCCCGTCGGTCAGCGCCAGTGCCAGCTCCCGGCCCTCGGAGCCGGTGAACAGCCGCTCCGGATCGTCCGGCAGAGGGCCGCGGATCTCGATCCGCTCGCTGTCGGTCTTGTCGGAGTCGAACCGGACGACGGTGACGCGCCGGAACACGCCCAGGCCGGTGACGAAGCCGATGAACTCCTCGGCCAGCGGCCGGTGCAGCAGCATCGATGCGCTGTCGTCGAGGAGGAAGGTCAGGTCGAAGGCGCGCTGCCTGCGGGGGCGCTCCCGCGGCAGGACGCGCACGCCGGGCGCCCCGCGTGCGGGGCGCCCCTCACCGCGGGGGCCCTGGAGCGCGTGCAGGAGCCGCTCGGCGAACCCGGCGGCCGTCGCCTCCTCGTCGAACTCGGCGCGCGCGGGGTCCTCGCGCCACCGGCGCAGCGGCCGCAGGGCCCGCTGCAGGCCGTGGTGGTCGGTGAGGGCCCGGTCCAGGCCGGCGCCCGGCCCGAGCGGGGCCGCGACGTCGGCGCCGTCGGCCAGGTGCGGCGCGGCCTTCGGGGCGGGCAGCAGCGCGGGCCGGGGGCGCGGCGGATCGGGGGAGCGCTCGGCGGGCCGCCCGGACGGCTCCCGGAGGCGGTCGCGCGGCGCCGGGCCGTCGGCCCGCCCGCCTCCCGGGCCGTGCGCCCGGTCGCCGGCTTCGGTGCGCTCCCGTAGGGGCGGCGGCTCCCGCCGGGGCGCGGCCGGGGGCTCCGGGGCCGCAGCGCCGGCGGGGCCGGGGCCCGCTTCGGCGGCCGCCCGGTGCGCGGCCAGCCACAGCCGGTCGGCGATGTCCTCGCGCCACAGCGGGGGCCGCGAGGGACCGCCGGGCGCGGGGAAGGCGGGGGACGGCGCGGGGGAGGGGCCATCGGGGGCACGGTCGGACGGGCGGCCCGATGCCGCACCGGGCGCGTTGCCGTCGGGGTGGTCGGCACTGTTCAATTCGACCCCGCCAGCCGGTGCCATAGGAGCGTCAGGACACGGGAGAACCACTCCTCGTCCCATGGTTCGCCGCCGGAATCGCGCATGGAAGTGGCGAGGAAGACCGAGTTCAGTAGCTGGTCGACGGCGAGTCCTTCGCGCGAGCGGCGGGCCTCGATGAACCGTGCGATCAGCTCGCGGTCACCGGCCCCCTCCGGCCGGTCCAGGTGCGCGGCGATGATGTCGGCGAGCTGCTCGGGGTCGGGGTCGTCCAGGTGCAGCGCCAGGCAGCGGCGCAGGAACGGCGGGGGGAACTCGCGCTCGCCGTTGCTGGTGATGACGATGAACGGGAAGGCCGAGCAGGTGACCGCGCCGCCCCGGACGGCGGCCGTGCCCCCGGGGTCGTCGGTGCGCACCTCGGCCTCGGGCGTGGTCTCGCTGATCCGGGCGAGCTCGGGGATGCGGTAGGAGCCCGTCTCCAAGACGTCGAGCAGGTCGTTGGCGAGGTCGATGTCGCTCTTGTCGAACTCGTCGATGACCAGGACCCGCGGCCGGGCGTGGGCGAGCATGGCCGTCCCCAGCGGGCCCAGCCGGATGTAGGAGCCGATCGGGTGGCGCTCTCCGGCCGCGCCGTCGGCGCCGGGCCCCGGACCCGCCGCCGAGATGTCGTGCACCCGCGCGATGGGGTCGTATTCGTACAGCCCCGACCGCACGGTGCTCCTGCTGTTGATGGACCAGCGCAGCACCCTGCCCAGGCCCAGCTCCCTGGAGACGCGGTAGGCCAGCGTGGACTTGCCGACCCCGGGCCGGCCCGTGACCAGGAGCGGCCGCCGCAGGTAGAGCGCCGCGTTGACCGCGTCGATCTCCTTGGGGTCGCGGTGCCGCGGCGCCGGATTGTCCGCGGGGCCCAGGACGCGTTCCATCTCCGGGTCGGGCGCGGTCGGGCCGGGCAGTGCGGGCCCGCCGTGGAAGCGCCGCCACGGGGGAGGGGGCGGCAGCGCGTCGATCGGCGACGGCGACCGGCCGGGGCGGCCCGAGCCGCGGTAGATCCACCAGCCGGGGTCCGCCCGCTCCGCCGGCCGGGCGGACCGGTGGCCGTCACCGGTGGGCCCGGGTGCGTCGGGGTGTCCGTCGTCGGATGCTGAGGAATGAACCATCAGCGGGTCCTCCTGGCGCGCCTGCCGGTCAGTGAGAGCGAATAGGGGGAATTCTGGGAATTCAGATCGGAGAGGGCCGCGAGATCGTCATAAATCAGACAAATAAGATAGCTGAGACTGTGATCGTACTCTCTCCCGCCGCCGCTTAGGAAGGAATCGGATCCTCCCGAGCGGAGTCTGCGGAGGCGGGCGGGCAACGAGATTATGCCCGGCCGGTTCACGGGCTCGCCGGAGTTTCCCGCGATTTCGGTGATGAACGACCGCAGACGGTCGTCCATGTCGCCGGTGCACCACAGCACGACGGGCACCCCGTACATCAGCGCGGTGCGCAACTGCTCGTCCCCCTCGGGCAGATCGGGGCGCGTGCCCAGCACGCAGACCGCGATCGCGTCGTCGCCGGCCAGCCGGTCGGGCAGCGGCGCCCCCGAGGCGTCGTCGCTCCAGTGCGTGGTCGCGCGGCCCCGGTGCAGCTCCTCCCACCGCCCGCGCAGCCGGATGAGGCTGGGGCGGTAGTCCGGGTCGTAGAGCCGGTCCCAGTTCCGCACCACGATCTCGTGCCCGGCTCCCAACGGGGCCAGCCGCGGGACCGAGGCGCTGTGCGGCCGGGCCGCGGGCAACGGGACCGGCAGCAGCGAGTAGGGCAGGATCAGCTCGATGCCGAGGTGGTTGCACTCGCACCTGTGCCACAGCTCCGCTTCCTCCCGGCGGGCCAGTTCGGCCACGTGACGGGTGAAGTCGGCGTGCGGCACCCGGACCGACCCCCCGGAGACGGTCGCCTCGCCGCCGTCGGCCGGATGGCGCAGCCAGTGCGACACCTGGTAGTCCGGCGGGTCGCCCGGGTCGGCGCCGTCCAGCGGCTCGGCGCGGACGATGAGCCACGCGGTCCCGTCCGGCTCGGGCGCGTCGCCCGCTGCGCCGCGCCCGGGGCGTGCGCGCAGCCGGGCGATCTCCGCGGCGAAGGCCCGGCTCTCGGGGAGGGCGTCGACCCAGGAGCGCAGCCGGGCCGCGATCTCGCACCGCTGCAGCGCGATCTCCTCGGCGAGGACGATCCGGCGCGGCGGCGCGCCGTCGTCGTCCAGCATGTCCCCGACGTCGAGGAAGGCGTCCCACGCGGTGTGCAGCAGGTGGCGGTCGGAGCGGGGCTCCCTGCGGTCCCGGGTGGCGGCGCGGTAGGCCGGCCGGATCTCGTCGAAGCCGATCCCGGTGAGGAGGGCGCGCAGGGCCCGGACGGCCGACTCGCCGGCGTGCTCGTCGTCCAGGTGGTCGGCGAGCACGGCGCGCACCCGGTGGACCTCGGTCAGCCCGTCCTCCAGCGGCGCCAGGTTGTCCACCAGCCGCCCGACCGCCCGCAGCCGCGCAGGGGAGGTGCAGCAGAACTGCGCCACGTGGTGCCCGAGCGCCCACGCGCCCTCCTCGGCGGAGAACTCGCCGGGGAAGTAGCCGTCGAGGTAGCGGCAGAAGGGCCTGCGTCGGTCCAGGTCGAGCAGCAGCCCCAGCCGCCCCAGGGCCGAGCCGAACCGCTGGACGCCGTCGTGGAAGCTCATGGCGGCCCACCCGCCTCCGCGGCGCCCGTATCCGGGGTCCGCGTCCCCGGCCCCTCCGCCTCCGGGGCGTCCGCGCCCAGCAGCGGCGCCGCGGCCGCCCAGATGGCGCGCATCGCGCGGCTGCCGTCCTCCAGGCGGTCCAGGACGGCCAGGCTCGTCCCGAGGGCGCCGATTCCCCGGTACTGCTCGGCCACCTGCACGAGGTCGTGTGCGAAGGCGCCGGGGGCCGCGTCGAGGCGCAGGCGCTCCCTGAGGACGGGGTGCAGCAGGCTGCAGAAGGCGGTCCGGCGGTCCGGGAGCTCGATCGTCGCCGCTCTGCTCAGCGCCCGGGCCAGGGCGATCTGGTGTTCGACACGAGAGCGACGCTGATATGCCACTATTGTCCGCCCCCCTTTCTCGATGGCCGGACCGCCGCCGAACGCCGCTTTTACGTCGAAAAAGGACTGCTCTTAATTGTTGTCTGTTATTACTATATCGGCGCCTGCGTCACGAATCACTATGGAGAACTCGGGGACGAATGGGGCGGGAGTCGGATAAACACCGACTGCATACTGAATATGCATCGGGCCCGGGCTGTGAGCGGCGGATTCCCGAAGGCCGCGGCGGGAGTGCGGCCCGCCTCGCCCACGAGCGGTTCACGGACCGGCCGCGGCCGCACCTCGCCGCCGAAGCGGTGGGCGGGGTCTCGCACGCGCGGTCACCGATGGGTTTCGGTCGCGAGGCGCGCACGGAGACCTGCACTGCACAGGTCGGTGAGACGGCGCGCTCTCGCGACGGCCTCCTCAGCGGCCGGGCGCGCGGGCACCCCCCGCCCTCTCCTCACCGGGCCGCGTCGCGCCCGGGGGCCAGGAAGGGCTCCGCCGCGCTCCAGACCCCACGCATGGGCGCGGAGTCCTCCTCCAGGGCGGCCAGCGTGGAGAGCGCGGCGAGCAGCGCGCCGTCGTAGTCGTCGCAGCACTGGACGAGACCGTGGGCGAAGACGTCGGTCTGGGCGCCCGCGGCGACGCGGCCGCGGATCCTGGCGTCCAGGTAGCGCACGAAGACGGAGCGGCGCTGCGGATCGGTCAGCGTCGGGACCTCGCCGAGCGCTCTGGCCAGGGCGATGCGGGCCGCGATCCGGGGCGGCGGCGCGGACGCCGCCCCGCCGCGGCCCCGGGCCGCCAGCCGGTGGGCGACCGCGGGGCAGGCCCCGGCGATCAGCTCCATCGGTATCATCCAGCCGGTCCGGTGATCGGTGCCCCGGTAGGCGTGCGACACCAGCCCGATGACCGCCCCCGAGGCGAGGTCCTGCGCGCCGGCGCCGCTGAACCCGGCCGTGACGCGGGCCCCGGCCGCGCGCTCGCCGTCGATCTGCACGCACCCCGGGTACGGGCCGCCGGGCCCCGCCGGAACGGTGTAGGCCCACAGGCCCAGCGGCACCGCCCGAGGGTAGCCGCAGGCTCCGATCCGGCCGTTCGCGCCCTCCGACCGCCCCAGTCGGGCCGCCCGCAGCGCATCGGGCACGGGACCGGTGGTGATCCGCAGCACCGCGACGTCCCACGGGCTGCGGCCGACGAACCAGCCGTCGCGGGCGACGCGGGCGCGGGCCGACCACCCCGGCGCCGCCGACGGGGAGTCGAGCAGGACCTCGCGGCCGGGCGGATCGGCGGGCACGGCGGCGTCCAGCACGTGCGCGCACGTCAGCGCCAGACCGGCGTGATCGGCGGAGTCGGCGCGGCCGGCGTCGACGAGCACGGCGGCCCCGAGCGGGAGGGCGCCGGCGTCGGCCAGGACCCGCAGCTGCCAGGTGGCCGGTGGGCGTCGGGGGGCCTCTGCCACTGTGCTCCCGGTCCTCTCTGCGGCGCTGCGGGGCCGCGTTCGCGCGGGGGCCCGGCCGCCGCAGTGCGGCGCGACCGGGGATCGGGGCCCGGCCCGCCCTCGGCGGCCGCTCCCGATGGGTGTTCCCGGTTCCGGTCCCGAGGTACCGTGCGCCGCGACGGGATATACTCGCCGCCGTGTACCGCCGTTATGACGTGTTTAGCAAGCCGGCTCCGGAGCAGCCGGCCGCTCGCACGTAGCCCGCGGCGAATCCGGAGTCGGCTCCAGAGCGTGAAGGCCACGGCCTTGCGCTCTTTTTGTTTTCCACCAGGCGGCCGACCCGCTCAGCTCGACGGACGGTCGCCGTGACGTCCGAGGAGACCCCGCCAGTGCCAGCGTCCGCAGCCACCCCCGCACCGTCCATCGCCGAACTGCGCACCCGCATCGACGCGCTCGACGCCCAACTCGCCGACCTGCTGGAGCGCCGCGCTCTGCTGGCCGCCGACGTGCAGCGGCTCAAGCCCGTGGGCGGGTTCGCCGACCGCGACCCCGAGCGCGAGCGCCGACTCGTCGAGGCCATGGCCGCCCGGGCCCCGCGCCTGGGGCCCGATCGCATCGCCCGCATCATGGCCGGCGTCATCGAGGCCGGACTGGAGGCCTCGGAGGAGGAGCGCGTGCAGGAGGAGGACGAAAGCCCCTAGCAGCGCGGCCGCGCGCCCGGAATCATCGGTCCAGGTGTCGCAGCCGCTTGGCGACGGCGGGCAGTGAGCAGGCCCGCCGTCCCATGCCCCGCCACGGGTCGGCCACCTCCTCGATGCGGCGGCCGATCCCGCGCACGGTCCACTGCCGCGCCGACGCCACCTCGTCGAGCTCCTCCCAGTGCAGCGGCGTCGCCACCGGGGCCCCGGCCAGCGGCCGCACCGAGTACGGGGCCACGGCGTGCTGGGCGTAGGAGTTGCGCAGGACGTCCACGAACAGCCGGCCGCCCCGCTTGTCCTTGCGCACCTCGGTGGTCAGGCGGTCCGGGTGGCGTTGGGCGAGCCGGTCGGCGATGCCGTGAGCGATCTCGCGGCACTCGTCGAAGACCAGCCGGCGCCTGACGGGCACCACCACGTGCAGGCCGCGCGAGCCCGTGGTCATCAGGAAGGCCGGAGCGCCCAGCTCCTCCAGCAGCCGCCTGGTGTCGCGGGCGGCCCTGCGCACCCCGGGGAAGTCGTCGCCCGGAGGGTCCAGGTCGATGATGACCCGGTCGGGCCGGTTCAGGTCGTCGGCCCGGCTCAGCCACGGGTGCAGCGTGATCACCGCCTGGCCGGCCAGCCAGACCAGCGTGGCGGTGCCGTTGGCGACCACCATCGTGGTGCTGCCCTTCTCGCGGGGCACGGTGACGCCCTCGACCCAGTCGGGTGCGTGGTCGGCGCGCCTCTTCTGGAAGAAGCCCTCGCCGTCGATGCCGTCGGGGAAGCGGTGCAGCGCCAGCGGGCGCCCCTTGACGTGCGGCAGCATCGCCGGGCCGACGCTCCGGTAGTGGGCCGCGAGGTCGCGTTTGGTGATCCCGGAGGAGCCGAACAGCTCCTTGTCCGGATTGCCGATGTCCAGCCGCCGCCCGCCGACGCGGACCGACTCCCCGCGCGCGCCCAATGTCCACGCTCCCGTCCTCGTCGCACCCGGTCGCCGCCTGGTGCCCCTTCCTGCTCGCCCACCGCAGACCCCTGCCCCGAAGCCGGGAGCGCATGCGCACCCTTGCGGCTCCCGGCCGCGGTCACCGGGGCGCGGAGCCACGTGGGGCCCTGGAGGCCGCCTTCGCCTCCGTGTCCGTCGGCCACGCGCTACCGTCGCAGACGCCCCGGCCCCGTCTCATGAGCGGATCCACCCAATCCGGCGTTTGCGATCCGCTCGGTCCCGGCGTGCCGCCTGATCGAGGCTCGACCGCCGCGTTCGCCGGGCGGAGCGGGATCTCCAGGGCTCGGGTCCACTGTGCCGCCGGAGCTGCGCGCACCGCGGCAGCCGACTCCCTGTGCGAGCCCGACCGTCGGACATCAGCGGACATCAGTGAGTACAGCGGTTCGTTCCGGCGCGCCGGTCAGCGGCGGTGCAGGTCCAGCCAGGTCAGGCGGTGGTCGGAGGAGGGGAAGGGGTGCTCGCCGGTCAGCCGGGACAGCGGGTCGTCAGCGGTCGGCCAGAACACGCCGCCGCGCACCGGCAGGCCGCGCGAGGGCAGGACATAGTCCACGCGCAGGTTGCCGGGGGCCGGGTCGTCGGCGAAGTCGGCGGTGTCGGCGGCGGCCGGACCGGAGTGGCCGGTGTTCGCGCCGCCCTGGTCCTCGGCCGCCTCGGCGGCCCCTTCGCTGCGCGGCAGCACGGTGCCGTTGACGCGGGGGGCGCCGAGCAGTTGCGAGACGGCCTCGGGGTGGCCGTCGCCGTCATTGGGGTCGGCGTTGAGGTCGCCGGCGACGACGAACGCCGATCCCGGCCTCAGGCCGCCGCGCCGGCCCTCGTCGTCGTAGATGTAGCGGCCGCGGCCGGGGGTGACGTAGTCGGCCCAGAACCGGATCTCGTCGTGGTTGCGGGCCACGTTGCGGCGCTCGGGGCCGTCGAAGGCGGGCGGGGTCGGGTGGGCGACCAGGAAGTGCACGCTGCGCCCGCGGCCGACGCGCACGGGGACGTCCCAGTGGCTCTTCGATGACAGCCGCAGCGCCTCCAGCTCCTCGGCCGAGTAGAAGTCCGCGCCGGTCTCCGGGTCCGTGGGCAGCAGCGCGCCGGGCATGTCGGCCCACCGGAACTCCTGGAAGGTGCGCACCCGGTCGGTGTCGATGGGGTACCTGGAGTAGACGACCATCCCGTACTGGCCGGGGAAGGCGCCGAATCCCAGCGCGTCGTCGCCGTAGCCCGCCTCGCCGGGTTCGGTGACGGCGCGGCCGTCGTTGTCGAGGTCGAACCCCGAGGCGACGCCGGTGTTGGAGGGCGCGGTGTAGCGGTAGGGGTAGTCGACGGCCCTGGCGCCGTTGTGCCCGACGGACAGGTAGTTGTCCTGGAACAGCCGGGCGGCGGTGCCCTCGTCGTCGTGGTCGAACTCGTTGATCAGCAGCACATCGGGCCGGGCGCGCTGGATGATCTCGGCGACGTTGCGGGCCTGGGCGTCGTCGCGGGTGGACAGGTCCTCGATCAGCTCCCCCTCGGCGGGGCGGTTCAGCGAGGCGTTGAAGGTGGCGAAGCGGACGCCTGCGCCGGAGGAGCCGGGGGAGCGGGCCGGTGCGTCGCCGGTGTCGGCGGCGGCGGGCGCGGCACCGAGCAGGAGCGCCGCGGTGAGCGCGGCGGACAGCGCCGCGGGCGGGAGGAGGCGGGGACGGGAGCGCATGGGGTGCCCTTCTCGGTCTCTCGGTCACTGGGCGAAGGAGCGGGAACCGACGGGGGTGCCGTCGCGGACCGTGTCTCGTCAGGGTCGTGTCTAGCGCCGCCGGACCAACCGCGGCGCTCGCCGGTGTGGCGGGGCGGTGAACGGCGGGGCGGCCGGTCAACCGCGCCGGACCATATCGCGGGGGGACAGCCCGGTCCAGCGCTTGAAGGCGTGGTTGAAGGCCGCGCTGTCGGCGTAGCCCAGCCGCGCCGCGATGTCGGCGACCGGGGTCCTGCGGGCCAGCAGCTCCAGCGCCCGGGACCGGCGGGCCTCCTCCAGCAGGTCCCGGAAGGACGCCCCGTGCTCGTTCAGCCGGCGCCGCAGGGTGCGCGGGCTCAGGGCCACCGCGCGGGCCACCGTCTCCAGGTCCACCGAGGCCAGGTCGTGCGCGATGTGCCGGCGGACCGCGGTGACGACGGCCGCCTCGCTGCGGCGCGCGGTGATCCGCTGCGCCTCCTGCGCGCACCACCGGTGGGTGTGCGGATCGGCCTGGGGCAGCGGCCGGTCGCAGTGCTCGGGCGCGATGAGGACCTCGTCGTGCGCCGAGTCGAACTCCAGTGAGGGGCCGAACACCTCCTCGTAGGGGGCGGCGTTCTCGGGCTGGGGAAAGCTGGTCCGCAGCGCCTCGAAGGGGATGGACTCGCCCAGGATCTGGTGCTGGACGGTCCGGATCGAGGCGGCGTCGCGTTCGAGGGCGAACCGGCGGGCCCAGGCCGGCAGGTGCTCCGCCGTCAGCCGCCAGCGCAGCAGCCCGCCCTCCAGTCCGAAGTCCCAGTGGCACAGCGCGAAGCTGCCCGGCAGGGTCCGGCGGGCGTAGTCCACCGCATCGCCGAGGGTGGCGCTGGAGGCGAGTCCGAGGCCCCAGACGCCGAACGTCGTGAAGTGGTAGCGGCGGCCGGCGATGAGCCCCAGGTGCGGCACGTGCGGCAGGGCCTCCAGCAGGTTGCGGATCACCCCCAGTTCCTGCTCGGCCTCGATCTCCCGCATCGGATCGGTGAGCAGCTCGGGTGTCATGCCGGTTCCGGCGAGGCACGCCTGCGGCGTGAGGCCGTGCTCGCTGCCGACGCCCGTCAGCACGAGTGCGGTGTTGACGCCCCGCCGGGGCAGTGCCGCTGCTCCCATCAGTGGACCCTTCCGTGGCCGGAACTATCAAGTATCAGGCCACGGATCCGGTGGCGGCCAGCGCGTGCGCCGATTTATGTTGGACGCGTTCCGCGCAATGGGGAGGAGAAGTGTCGGGAGGGGCATGACTCCGACGTGGGAGGGGCCTTCCCAAGCGCCGGGGCCGGGGTGTGCGCGCCGCACCGTCCGGCCGAGGCGTCGCCGCGGACGACGCGCGACCATCCGTCGCGCCGCGGGCCCTGAGCCGTTCTTGAGGGGGATACGGTCCGGGGCCCGCTTTTTCGTGCCACCGCGACCGCGCATGGTCCGCGGCCTCCTCCCCGCGGCGCTTCGCGCCGGCTGCGAGCGCGCTCCCGCCCCTCCCGTCCGCCCCGTCCGGCACCGGCGGCCCGGTGCGCCCTCCTCGCCGCGGCCGGCCCGACACGCCGGTGGCACGGCGCTCATCAGGGCGAGCGCGGCGCGTGCGATTTCCGACCCCGCGAACCGGGTCCGCAGAGGCCGTGACGGGCATAGGCTCGTGAGTCACCACCAGTCCACCGAGCCGCAATGGGGTAATCGCGTCATGGCCGACTCCTTCGTCCACCTGCACGTTCACACCGAGTACTCGATGCTCGACGGAGCGGCCAGGCTGAAGCAGTTGTTCGAGGTGGCGCAGGCGGAGAAGATGCCGGCCGTCGCCATGACCGACCACGGCAACATGCACGGCGCCTTCGACTTCTACACGCAGGCCCGGGCCGCCGGCGTCACCCCGGTCATCGGCGTCGAGGCCTACGTGGCGCCGGAGTCGCGCCACCACAAGAAGCCGGTCCGGTGGGGCGACCCGGGCCAGAAGAGCGACGACGTCTCCGGTGGCGGCGCGTTCAACCACATGACGATGTGGGCGCAGAACAAGGAGGGCCTGCACAACCTCTTCAAGCTGAACTCGCGGGCCTCCATCGAGGGCCACTTCCGCAAGCCCCGCATGGACATGGAGCTCATCAGCGAGTACGCCAAGGGGATCATCGCGACGACGGGGTGCCCCTCTGGCGCGGTGCAGACCCGGCTGCGGCTCGGCCAGTTCGACGAGGCCATCAAGGTCGCGGCCCGGTACCGCGACATCTTCGGGCCGGAGAACTACTTCGTCGAGCTCATGGACCACGGCCTCGACATCGAGAGCCGGGTCCGCGACGGCCTGGTGGAGATCGCCAAGCAGCTCGGCCTGCGCTTCGTCGTCACCAACGACTCGCACTACACCTACGAGAACGAGCGCGACGCCCACGACGCCCTGCTGTGCATCCAGACCGGGTCGCAGTTGGCCGACCCCAACCGGTTCAAGTTCGGCGGCTCCGGCTACTTCCTCAAGACCGCCGACGAGATGCGCGCCATCGACACCTCCGAGGCCTGGCAGCAGGGGTGCCGCAGCACGCTGGAGATCGCCGAGATGGTCGACGCCTCCGGCATGTTCGACTACTACGACCTCATGCCGAAGTACCCCATCCCCGAGGGGGAGACCGAGGAGGGCTTCTTCCGCAAGGAGGTCCTGCGCGGCCTGGAGCGGCGCTTCCCCGACGAGGTTCCGGACAACTACGTCAAGCAGGCCGAGTACGAGATCGACGTCATCGTCCAGAAGCGCTACCCGTCCTACTTCCTCGTGGTGGCCGACTTCATCAACTGGTCCAAGGAGAACGGCATCCGGGTGGGGCCGGGCCGCGGCTCGGCCGCGGGATCGCTGCTGGCCTACGCGCTGGGCATCACCGACCTCGACCCGCTGCCGCACAGCCTGATCTTCGAGCGGTTCCTCAACCCCGAGCGCGAGTCGCCGCCCGACATCGACATCGACTTCGACGAGCGCCGACGCGGCGACGTCATCCGCTACGTCACCGAGAAGTACGGCCAGGACAAGGTCGCCATGATCGCGACCTTCGGCACCATTAAGGCCAAGGCCGCCGTCAAGGACGCCTCGCGCGTCCTGGGCTTCCCCTACGCGCTGGGCGACCGCGTCTCCAAGGCGTTCCCGCCCGCCGTCATGGGCAAGGACATCCCGCTCTCGGGCATCTTCGACGAGAAGCACTCCCGCTACAGCGAGGCGGGCGAGCTGCGCAAGCTCTACGACGAGGACACCGACGTCAAGCAGGCCATGGACCTCGCCCAGGGGCTCGAGGGCCTGATCCGCCAGACCGGCGTGCACGCGGCCGGCGTCATCATGAGTTCGGAGACCATCACCGACCACATCCCGGTGATGCGCCGCGACTCCGACGGCGTCATCATCACGCAGTTCGACTACCCGACCTGCGAAACGCTCGGCCTGATGAAGATGGACTTCCTGGGCCTGCGCAACCTCACCATCATCGACGACTGCCTGAAGAACATCGAGGCCAACCGGGGCGAGAAGGTCGACCTGCTCCGCCTGCCCCTGGACGACGAGAAGGCCTTCGAGCTCCTGGGCCGCGGCGACACCCTCGGGGTCTTCCAGTTCGACGGCGGGCCGATGCGCTCCCTGCTGCGCCAGATGCGCCCCGACCACTTCGAGGACATCTCCGCCGTCGGCGCGCTGTACCGCCCGGGCCCGATGGGCGCCAACTCCCACATCAACTACGCGCTGCGCAAGAACGGCCAGCAGGAGATCACCCCGATCCACCCGGAGCTGGCCGAACCGCTCAAGGACATCCTGGGCACGACCTACGGCCTGATCGTGTACCAGGAGCAGGTCATGCAGATCGCCCAGCAGGTCGCCGGGTACACGCTCGGACAGGCCGACCTGCTGCGCCGGGCCATGGGCAAGAAGAAGAAGGAGGTCCTGGACAAGGAGTTCAAGCCCTTCAGCGAGGGCATGAAGGCCAACGGGTTCTCCGACGAGGCGATCAAGACGCTGTGGGACATCCTGGTCCCCTTCTCCGACTACGCCTTCAACAAGGCGCACAGCGCCGCCTACGGCCTGATCTCCTACTGGACCGCCTACCTCAAGGCCAACTACGCGGCCGAATACATGGCGGGCCTGCTGACCTCGGTCGGCGACGACAAGGACAAGAGCGCGCTCTACCTCAACGAGTGCCGCCGCATGAAGATCAAGGTGCTGCCGCCCGACGTCAACGAGTCCGACTCCACCTTCACCCCGCGCGGCTCCGACGAGATCCGCTTCGGGCTCTCGGCGATCCGCAACGTCGGCGGCAACGTCGTCGACGGCATCGTCAAGGCCCGCACGGAGAAGGGCAAGTTCGGCGGCTTCGCCGACTTCCTGGACAAGGTGCCGGCCCAGGTCTGCAACAAGCGGGTCGTGGAGTCGCTGGTCAAGGCCGGGGCATTCGACGAGTTCAGCCACCCGCGCAAGGGCCTGGTGATGGTCCACGAGCAGGCGATCGACGCCATCATCGGCCACAAGCGCGCCGAGGCGGCCGGGCAGGACTCCCTGTTCGGCGGCATCGCCGAGCCGGAGTCCGGCATCCAGGTGGTGCCCGACATCCCCGAGGGGGAGTGGGACAAGACCACGCTGCTGAGCTTCGAGCGGGAGATGCTCGGCCTCTACGTCTCCGACCACCCGCTGCTCGGCCTGGAGGGGCTGCTGTCCTCCAGCACCGACTGCGGCATCGCCGAGCTGGCCGACCGCCCCGACGGCACCATGGTCACCGTCGGCGGTCTGCTGTCGGGGCTGACCCGCAAGGTCACCAAGCAGGGCAACTCCTGGGCGATGGCCAACCTGGAGGACCTGGGCGGCGCCATCGACTGCATGATCTTCCCCAACACCTACCAGCTGTGCTCGCAGGTCCTGGCCGAGGACGCGGTGCTGTTCATCAAGGGCCGCCTGGACCGCCGCGAGGACACGCCCAAGCTCATCGCCATGGAGGTCATCCAGCCCGACCTCTCCCAGGTCGGCCAGGAGCAGCCGGTCGTGGTGTCGATGCCGCTGGGCCGGGTGCGCAGGGAGACGATCACCGAGTTCCGCGACATCCTCACCCGCAACCAGGGGCAGACCCAGGTGCACCTGCAGGTGCACAACGGACCGCGGACCACGGTGTTCGCCCTGGACGACCGGTTGCGGGTCAGCCCTTCGCCGGAGCTGATGGGCGACCTCAAGGCGCTGCTGGGCTCCAACTGCCTCGGTGGCGTGTAGCCGCGCCCGCGCCCGCGACGGGCCCGCCGCTCCCGGTAGGGGGTGGCGGGCCCGTCGTCGTTTCCGGGGGGATCCGGAGAAGGCCGTTGACCGCGGTAGATTAGCGATATATCGTAGAAGTATCTCGATACCAGGTGACCTATCGAAGGGTAAAAAGGGGGAGTGTGCGATGGCGGCGATGGCGATGCCGTGGAAGTGGGGCGGCGATCCGCGCCGGACGGAGGGCGGCTGGGAGGTCCCCGAGGGCGAGGAGGGCGCACGAGGGGGGCGGCGGGGCCACCGCCACTGCGGCCCGCGCCCGTTCTGGATGGCCATGGGCGGCGGTCCGCGCGGCGGAGGGTTCCACCCGCCGCGGCCGCCGGGCGGGCCGTGGGGCGGCCAGCCCCCGTTCGGTCCCGGCGGCAGCCCGTTCGAGTTCTTCTTCGGCGGCGGCCGGGGTCCGCGGCGGGGGCGCGGACCCCGGGCCCGGCGCGGTGACGTGCGCACCGGGATCCTGCTGCTGCTGTCCGAGGAGCCGCGCAGCGGCTACGAGATCATCCGGGAGGGCCGGGAGCGCAGCCGCGGCGCGTGGCGGCCCAGTCCGGGCTCGGTCTATCCGATGCTGCAGCAGTTGGAGGACGAGGGCCTGGTGCGCCCGGCCGAGAGCGCGGGCGGCGGCCGGCGCCGCCCGTTCGAGCTCAGCGACGAAGGCCGGCGCTACGTCGAGGACAACGCAGGGGAGCTCACCCCGCCGTGGGAGGCCGTGGCCGAGGAGTTCGAGGACACCCACGCCGACTTCGCCGAGATCAGCGGGCTGGCCGCGCAGTTGTCGGCGGCGGCGGTCCAGGTGGCCCAGGCCGGCACGCCCGAGCAGTCGGCCAGGGCCAAGCGGCTGCTGGCCGACACCCGGCGCGGGCTCTACCGGATCCTGGCCGAGGACGACGCCGCGGACGCCGGCGACGGGGACGACGAGGACGCCGACGGGTGACGCCGGAGGCCGGGCGGCGGGCGCTCGTGCGTGGAGAGCGGCGCCAGGGTCGGCGGCGGATCCGGGCGGGCGCGCACGGAGCCCGGCCTTCAGTCGCCGGTCACGCCGTCGGCCATTTCCCTGAGGACGTCGAGGTGGCCGTTGTGCCGGGCGGTCTCCTCCAGCATGTGCAGCAGCACCCAGCGCAGCGTGGCCGGCTGCTCGCCGGGAGGGGAGCGCCGGGCCGCGCCGCACAGTTCCACCCGCGCGGCGATCCCGCGGGAGCGCTCGCACTGGGCGTCGTACTCGTCGAGGAGGTCGGCCAGCGGGCGCCGGGCTCCGAGGCGCCACTCGGCGTCGGGGTCGTCGGAGGTGTAGGGGCCCCGGTCGGGCAGGCCGAGCAGCATGACCTCGAACCAGAGGTGCTCCACCCAGCGCAGGTGCGAGACGATTCCGCCGATCGACATCAGAGGTGACGCGCTCAGCGGGGCCGCGGCCGCGAGCGAGGGATCGAGCCCGGCGCATTTGTACCTGACGGTGGCGCGGTGCCGGTCGAGCCACGCGTTGAGGAGGGTGCGCTCGTCGGCGGCCGCCGGCGGGGCGATGCGGGGATCGATGACGGTGCTCATGCGGCCATTGTCATGACCCGCCCACCCCGGCACCACTGGTTTTCGGGTCCGCGGCAGGGGATACATTCGATGCGCGCGCCGATCCGGCGCGATGTCGGTGACGCCGGAGACCGGGGAGAGGGCGGAACAGGATGGGCCTGCGGTGATGGGGCGACAGCTCGCCATGGGGGGCGCGGCACTGGGCGCCGTCACGGTGCTCGGCGTGCCGCTGGGGCTGCTGTGGTGGATGATCGCGCCGCGCGCCGAGGTGACCGCGACCGGGTCGGGGACGACGCTGCCCTACCCGGTGTCGGAGACCTTGTTCGCGGCCGAGGGCTACTTCGCCATCATGACGCTGGTGGCCGGGCTGGTGTGCGGCTACGTCGGCTACGTCGTGCAGTACCGCTTCGCGGCGTGGCTGCGCGCGGACCTGCGCCTGGCCACGCTGCTCGGCCTCGCCGTCGGCGCGGTGGCCGCCTCGCTGATCGCCTGGGGCATCGGCGTCGCCCTCGACGCGGGCGACTACGAACGCGCGCTCGCCGCCGCGGAGCGGGGCGACGTCATCTCCTCCGGCCTGCAACTGCGTTCCCACAGCGCGCTGCTGCTGTGGCCCTTCGTGGCGGTTCTGCAGTTCGGCCTGTTCGACGCCGTGAGCATCTGGCGCCACGACCTGCCGCACCTGCGCACCGACGCCTCCGAGCACGGGAGCGCCCCGGCCGAGTGGCCCCGGTGACGCAGCCTCCGAAGAGGCGCGTCGGCCCTATCCGGCCGCGGTCCCGATCGGGCCGCGGGTCGCCCGGGTGAGCCGGATCAGGTCCTGCGGCGCCAGTTCCATCTGCAGGCCGCGGCGGCCGGCGGAGACGAAGATCGTGTCGTGCCCGGTGGCGGAGGCGTCGATGACGGTGCGCAGCCGCTTGCGCTGGCCGAGCGGGCTGATGCCGCCGCGGACGTAGCCGGTGGCGCGCTCGGCGTCGGCGGGGTCGGCCATGACCGCCTTCTTGCCGCCGGTCACCGCAGCCAGCGCCTTGAGGTCCAGGGCGCCGCCGACCGGGACCACGCCCACGGTCAACGTGCCGTCGACCTCGGCGACGAGCGTCTTGAACACCCTGTCGGGGGACAGCCCGAGGGCGTCGGCGGCCTCCTCGCCGTAGGAGGCACCGCCGGTCCGGTCCTCCGATGCCGCGTAGGCGTGCAGGCTGAATTCGATCTTCGCGCGGCTCGCCGCGGCCGTCGCCGGTGTGCCCTTCCCGCTCACTGCTGCTCCGGCCTCCTCGTCGCCGCGGTCCGCCCCTTACGGCGTTCGACCTTACCGGTACCGCCGGGAGCGCGGCGCCGACCGGGGCGGCCCGCCCGGGTCAATTGAGGTTGACCTCGCGGCGCATGAACTGCCCGGCCGGCAGGGTGGGCAGCGACGTGAGCACCCGGTTCTCGCGGCGCAGCAGGTCGCAGGCCAGCTCCAGGCGGGCGGAGGCGTGTTCGGCCTCCAGCAGGTCCTGCTTCTCGCGCTGGTCCAGGACCATGGCCGCGGAGACGGCGTAGGACAGCGGCAGCGGTTCGGCCGGGAACTCGTCCGGTGGTTCGGCCGGGATGCCGATGCCCTTGAGCCGTTCGCAGTAGAGGGCGAACAGCCGGCCGACCCGCTCGGCGCGGGCCTCGGCGTCGGCCCCCAGCTCGTCGGGCAGGTGGGTCGTCTCGGCGCGCAGGTAGGGGTGCTCGTCGTCGGCGTCGACGAACGCGTCGACGCGGAAGCGCCCGCCGCCCTCCACGACGACGTCGAAGCGCCCGTCGTCGTGCCGGTGGACGGTGTGGACCTCGGCGATGCAGCCGACCTCGGACAACTGGTGTGCCGAGGTCTCGCCGACCTCGTGGCCCAGTTCGATGCCGACGATGCCGAACCGCCGCGGCTCATCGGCCGGGAGATCCAGCAGATCGGTCATGAGCCTGCGGTAGCGGTCCTCGAAGACGTGCAGCGGCATCGTCAGTCCGGGGAACAGCACGGACCCGAGCGGAAACAGCGGCAGCCGATGGGGCATTGAACAAGTATGCCCAAAACTCGCCGAAGTGCCTGGGGACGACCCGCGCTTCCCCCGGAGCCGTGGCGGGGGAAGCGCGCGGACCGCGGAGTGCCCGGGGCCCTAGCTCAGCGAGGGTCCCGCGGTCTCCGGGGCGGTGGCGTCGCCGGTCTCGTCGGGCATGTCGCGGGCGACGAAGCCCTCGACGTCGAAGAGGTTGCCGTTGGCGCGGTCGATGACGGCCAGCAGCGTCGACATCTTGGCGACCTCCTCGACCTGCTCCTTCAGGAACCACTGGAGGAACTGCTCGCCGATGTGGTCGCCCTCGTCGCGGGCGACCTTGGCCAGCAGGTTGAACTGGTCGGTCACCTCGCGCTCCTGGCGCAGCGCGAGCGCGACGAGGTCGCGGGCGGTGTCGAATTCGTTGCGGATTTCATCGATGCCCGGAATTGTGGTGGGCACGTCGTTGTCGATCAGGAAGCGCACGATCATCATCGCGTGGTCGCGCTCCTCCAGTGACTGCCGGTAGAAGACCCGGGCCAGTTGCGGGAGGTCGTGGTCGTCGAACCAGACGGCCAGCGCGATGTACTGCTGCGACGCGGTGAACTCGTGTCGTACCTGGTCGAGCAGGAGGCGATGGAACTTGGAGAGGCCGTGGTCGGTGCTGTGCGTCGTGGCGGTCATATGACAACAATAGCGCACAGGCAAACAATTAACGATTAATGCAGAGGTAATATCGGCCACTTAGGCAAGCCTTTCGGAATGCTTTTTAAGGTAAGGCGTCCCAAAGTTAGGAAAGGCTTATTGAAGTGCTTTGTGGTGAGGCTTCCCCAAAGGCCGCCCGCAGGGCGGGGCGCCGCGGCGTCCGGCGGGCGGGCCCGGACCGGGAGCGGTCGGCCGTCCACGCGGCCGTGTGATCGGTCACCGCAGGTGGGGACGGGGGCTCAGCCCCCTAGAATGAAACGGTGATCTCCCGAATCGATCTCCGAGGAAACCCCGGCGACCCGCGAGACCTGCTGCCGCGCGCCGAGTTCGACGTCGAGGCCGCGCTGGAGAAGGTCCGCCCCATCTGCGACGACGTCCGCCATCGCGGCGTCGAAGCGCTGATCGAGCTCACCGAGCGCTTCGACGGCGTGCGGCTCACCGACGTCCGGGTTCCCCGCGAGGCCGTCGATTCCGCACTGGCCGGCCTCGACCCCGCCGTGCGCGCCGCACTGGAGGAGTCGATCCGCCGCGCCCGCCTGGTCCACCGCGACCAGCGCCGCGAGGACGTCACCACCCGGGTCGTCCCCGGCGGCACCGTGACCGAGCGCTGGGTCCCGGTCGACCGCGTCGGCCTGTACGTGCCCGGCGGCCGCGCCGTCTACCCCTCCAGCGTCGTGATGAACGTCGTGCCGGCCCAGGAGGCCGGCGTGGCCTCGCTGGCCGTGGCGTCCCCGCCGCAGGCCGACTTCGGCGGCCTGCCGCACCCCACGATCCTGGCGGCCTGCGCGCTGCTGGGCGTGGAGGAGGTCTACGCCGTCGGCGGCGCCCAGGCCGTCGCGATGTTCGCCTACGGCGCGGGCGAGTGCGACCGCGCCAACCTGGTCACCGGTCCGGGCAATATCTGGGTCGCCGCGGCCAAGCGCCTGCTCAAGGGCGTCATCGGCATCGACTCCGAGGCCGGCCCCACCGAGATCATGGTGCTCGCCGACGGCACCGCCGACCCCGGCCACGTCGCGGCCGACCTCATCAGCCAGGCCGAGCACGACGTGGTGGCCGCCTCCGTGCTGGTCACCGCCTCCGAGGGGCTGGCGGCCGCGGTCGAGGCCGAACTCGGCAAGCGGGTCGCGGCCACCCGGCACAGCGAGCGGGTCGCCGAGGCGCTCGGCGGCCGGCAGTCCGGCATCGTGCTCGTCGACGACCTGGAGCAGGGGCTCGACGTCGTCAACGCCTACGGCGCCGAACACCTCGAGGTCATGACGGCCGACGCCCGCGGCGTCGCCGACCGGGTGCGCAACGCCGGCGCCGTCTTCCTCGGCGCCTTCGCCCCGGTCTCCCTGGGCGACTACTGCGCCGGATCCAACCACGTGCTGCCCACCGGAGGCTGCGCCTGCCACTCCTCGGGCCTGAGCGTGCAGACCTTCCTGCGCGGCATCCACATCGTCGACTACGACCGCGCCGCGCTGGCCGGGGTCGCCCGCCACGTCGTGGCACTGGCCGAGGCCGAGGACCTGCCCGCGCACGGCGAGGCCGTCACGGCGCGCATCCCCCGAGAGGAGCAGGCGTGAGCGAGTTCGGCCTGGAGGACCTGCCCGTCCGCGACGACCTGCGCGGCCGCACCCCCTACGGCGCGCCGCAGCTCGACGTCCCCGTGGCGCTCAACACCAACGAGAACCCCTACGCCCCCTCGCCGCGCCTGGCCGAGGCGCTGGCCCGCGCCGTCGCCGACGTGGCCATCGGGCTCAACCGCTACCCCGACCGCGACGCCACCCGGCTGCGCGCGGCCCTGGCCGGCTACCTCGGCCACGGCCTCGGCGCCGACCAGGTGTGGGCGGCCAACGGCTCCAACGAGGTGCTGCAGCAGATCCTGCAGGTGTTCGGCGGGCCCGGCCGCACGGCCATGGGGTTCGAGCCCTCCTACTCGATGCACCCGATCATCACCGGCGTCACCAACACCGGGTGGACCGCGCTGCCGCGCGCCCACGACTTCGCCGTCGACGCCGAAGCCGCGGTGGCCGCCATCACCGCGAACCGGCCCGACATCGTGTTCCTGACCTCGCCGAACAACCCCACCGGCACGGCGCTGCCGCTGGAGGTCATCGAGGCCGTCGCGCACGCCGCGCCGGGCGTGGTCGTCGTCGACGAGGCCTACGCCGAGTTCCGCCGCGAGGGCACCCCCAGCGCGCTGTCGCTGCTGCCCGCGCACCCGCGCCTGATCGTGTCGCGCACCATGTCCAAGGCGTTCGCCATGGCCGGCGCGCGGCTGGGCTACCTCGCGGCCCACCCGGCGGTCGTCGACGCCCTGCAACTGGTCCGGCTGCCCTACCACCTCTCGGCGGTGAGCCAGGCCGTGGCCGGCACCGCGCTGGAGTTCGCCGACGAACTGCTCGGCGCGGTCAAGCAACTGCGCGAGGAGCGCGACGACCTGGTGGAGTGGCTGCGCGGGCACGGCTTCACCATCGCCGACTCCGACGCCAACTTCGTGCTGTTCGGCGAGTTCGACGACCGCAGGGCCGTCTGGCAGGGGCTGCTGGACCGGGGCGTGCTCATCCGCGAGACCGGCCCGCCGCAGTGGCTGCGCGTCACCGTCGGCACGCCCGAGGAAATGTCGGCGTTCCGCGAGGCGTTGCTCGATGTGACCGGCGGGCGCCGGCGCTAGGGACCGACCGTCCCGCACGCACCACCACGACAGTCACCGACCAGGAGAGTTCGGAAAATCCACATGAGCCGCATCGGCCGCGTCGAACGCACCACCAAGGAGACCAAGGTCCTCGTCGAGATCGGCCTCGACGGCACGGGCGTCGCCGACATCTCCACCGGCGTGGGCTTCTACGACCACATGCTCGACCAGCTCGCCAAGCACGGCCTGTTCGACCTGACCGTGCACACCGAGGGCGACCTGCACATCGACTCCCACCACACGATGGAGGACACCGCGCTCGCGCTGGGCGCGGCGTTCAAGGAGGCGCTGGGCGACAAGGTCGGCATCCGCCGCTTCGCCGACGCCAAGGTGCCGCTCGACGAGGCGCTGGCCGAGGTCACCGTGGACGTCTCCGGGCGCCCCTACCTGGTGCACTCCGAGCCCGAGAACATGGCGCCGGTCATCGGCCGCGACTACGACACCACGATGACCCGCCACGTCTTCGAGTCGTTCGTGGCCCAGGCCCGCGTCGCCCTGCACGTCCACGTGCCCTACGGCCGCAACGCCCACCACATCGTGGAGTGCCAGTTCAAGGCGTTCGCCCGCGCGCTGCGGTTCGCCTGCGAGCGCGACCCGCGCGTCACGGGGGTGCCCTCCACCAAGGGCGCGCTGTAATGGCCGACCTCTTCCCGATCCTGCTCATCGCGCTGGGCGGGCTCCTCCTCGGCGGCGGCATCTCCATGTGGAAGACGAACAAGGCCATCGCCGCGGGCCTGGCCGTCTGCGCGGTCATCGCCGTCGCGGCCGGTGTCCTGCGGGCCGACTACCTCTAGCAGCAATCACGTACGGAAAGGCGCGGTCGCACGTGCAGCCACGCGTCATCATCTTCGACTACGGATCGGGCAACCTGCGCTCGGCGCAGCGGGCCGTGGAGCGAACCGGCGCCGAGGTCACCGTCACCGGCGACCCGCGCGCCGCCCTGGAGGCCGACGGCCTCCTCGTCCCGGGGGTCGGGGCGTTCGAGGCCTGCATGACCGGGCTGCGCGCGGCCGGCGGGGACCGGGTCATCGGCAGGCGGCTGGCCGGCGGCCGGCCGGTGCTGGGCATCTGCGTGGGGATGCAGGTGCTGTTCGAGCGCGGAGTGGAGCACGACGTCTCCACCGAGGGCTGCGGTGAGTGGCCCGGCACGGTCGAGCGGCTCCGGGCGCCCATCGTGCCGCACATGGGCTGGAACACCCTCGACGTCCCCGAGGGCTCCAGGCTCTTCGCAGGCATCGAGCCGGACGAGCGCTTCTACTTCGTGCACTCCTACGGCGTGCGGCGCTGGGAGCTGCACCCCACCAGCGGCCACATCGCGCCGCCGCTGGTCACCTGGTCGACGCACGGCGAGCCGTTCGTCGCCGCCGTCGAGAACGGCCCGCTGTGGGCCACCCAGTTCCACCCGGAGAAGTCCGGCGACGCCGGTGCCAGGCTGCTGGCCAACTGGGTCGCCACGCTGTAGCGGAACCCGCCCCGGGGGCGTCTCCTCCCGGGCCCGTTCCCGCAGGCTCTTTCGAACACCTCCCGCATCTCTTTTGAAACGAAGGTCCGCATCCATGGCGTCCACTCTTGAACTGCTGCCGGCCGTCGACGTCGCCGGCGGCCAGGCCGTCCAGCTCGTGCAGGGCAGGGCCGGATCCGGCGGCCGGTACGGCGATCCCCTCCAGGCCGCGCTGGGCTGGCAGAACGCCGGAGCGGAGTGGATCCACCTGGTCGATCTGGACGCGGCGTTCGGCCGCGGCCACAACCGGGAGCTGCTGACCGGGATCGTCGGCGACCTGGAGGCCAGGGTCGAGCTGTCGGGCGGCATCCGCGACGACGAGTCGCTGGCCGCCGCGCTGGCCACCGGCTGCACCCGCGTCAACATCGGCACCGCGGCGCTGGAGAACCCCCAGTGGTGCGCCAAGATCATCGCCGAGCACGGCGACCGGATCGCCATCGGGCTGGACGTGCGCGGCAGCACGTTGGCCGCCCGCGGCTGGACCCGCGACGGCGGCGACCTGTACGAGACGCTGCAGCGCCTGGAGTCCGAGGGCTGCGCCCGCTACGTCGTGACCGACGTCAACAAGGACGGCACTCTCAAGGGCCCCAACCTGGACCTGCTGCGCGCGGTCTGCGAGCGCACCGACAAGCCCGTGGTGGCCAGCGGCGGCGTCTCCAGCCTGGAGGACCTGCGCGCCATCGCCACCCTGGTGCCCGAGGGCGTCGAGGGCGCCATCATGGGCACCGCCCTGTACGAGGGCGCGTTCACCCTGGAGGAGGCGCTCGAGGCGGTGAGCGGCTGATGACCGGAGCGGGAGGGACGTGGCGAGTGGAGTCGTCGGTGCCGGTGCGCGTGCGCCTCTTGCATCGGCGGCGGAGCGAGGAAGGACCGGTGAGCGACTGATGACCGGAGCGGGAGGGACGTGGCGAGTGGAGTCGTCGATGCCGGTGCGCGTGCGCCTCTTGCATCGGCGGCGGAGCGAGGAAGGACCGGTGAGCGACTGATGACACTGGCGATCAGGGTCATCCCGTGCCTGGACGTCGACGCCGGCCGGGTGGTCAAGGGCGTCAACTTCCAGAACCTGCGCGACGCCGGCGACCCCGTCGAGCTGGCCCGCCGCTACGACGCCGAGGGCGCCGACGAGCTGACCTTCCTCGACGTCACCGCCTCCAGCGGGGACCGGGAGACCACCTACGAGGTGGTGCGGCGCACCGCCGAGCAGGTCTTCATCCCGCTGACCGTCGGCGGCGGCGTGCGCACCCCCGACGACGTCGACCGCCTGCTGCGCGCCGGCGCCGACAAGGTCGGCGTCAACACCGCGGCGATCGCGCGGCCCGAGCTCATCGCCGAGATCGCCCGGCGGTTCGGCCGCCAGGTGCTGGTGCTGTCGGCCGACGTGCGCAGGACCGCCGACGGCGAGTCGACCCCGAGCGGGTTCGAGGTGACCACGCACGGCGGCCGCAGGGGCACCGGCATCGACGCCGTCGAGTGGGCGCGGCGCACCGCCGAACTGGGTGCCGGCGAGATCCTGCTGAACTCGATGGACGCCGACGGCACGAAGGCAGGCTTCGACCTGGAGCTGACCCGCGCCGTGCGCGCGGTCGTGGACATCCCGCTGATCGCGAGCGGCGGAGCGGGCAAGGTCGGGCACTTCCCTCCGGCGGTGGCGGCCGGAGCCGACGCCGTGCTGGCCGCGTCGGTGTTCCACTTCGGTGAGTTCACCGTCGGCGACGTCAAGGACGAGCTGCGGGCGGCCGGGCACCCGGTCCGTTAGGGTTCTCGCAGATCCCGGTGCCATCGGCCTGACCGATTTTCTCGCCGATCTTGACCTTGTCGGGGTTATCGCAACGTTTTCAGGCCGCACAGCAGACCTCGGCTGCCGGGAGAGTGCGGCCCCTTCCGCGGCCGGGCCGCTCTCCACGGGGGGCGGTCCGGCGCCGTGCTGTCCCACATCGGCCATTCGGAGCCGGACGGAATAGTCGGTACCCGGCCGGCGCTGAACAAATCAGTACGCTCCGGCCCACTACCCGGAGTAGCGTGTAGCCGGTATGTCGCCGTGTCATCGGGCGATACGGGCGGGTCCGCTCTCGGTCCGAGCCACCACCGATGAAGATGGGGGACGCATGTCGCAGGGAGTCACTACGGACGGACCCGCGGTTGATTCCCGAGTGTTCCGGCGCGGTATGCGCGTCCTGTGGGTCGCCATGCGCACGGAGCCGTGGGTCTTCGCGGTCGCGGTCCTCGGCGCGGCCCTGCACGCCGGCGTCACCGTCGCCTCGGCCTCCGTCCTGGGCCGCATCACCGAGGACGTGATCCTGCCGGCCTTCGCCGAGGGCCGGACCACCACCGCCGCGCTGTCCACGGCCGCGGCGCTGCTGCTCGGCGTGGGGGTCCTCAAGGGGCTCGGGCTGGCCGCGCGGCGGCTGTTCGCCGGCCTCATGCAGTTCCGCATGCAGGCCCACTACCGGCGCAAGGTCGCGCGCAAGTACCTCCGGCTGCCGCTGTCCTGGCACCACCGCCACCCCACCGGGCAGCTCCTGTCCAACGCCAACGCCGACGTGGAGGCGGCCTGGCAGCCGCTCGCGCCGCTGCCCATGGTCATCGGCAGCCTCTTCATGCTGGCGGTGGCCGCCGTCGCGATGGTGCTCACCGACCCGGTGCTCGCCATCGTCGGGTTCGTGGTGTTCCCGGCGCTCGCCGTCGTCAACTTCTTCTTCCAGCGCAGGGTCGCCCCGGCCGCCACCCGGGCCCAGGCGCTGCGCGCCCAGGTCAGCGAGGTCGCGCACGAGTCCTTCGACGGCGCCCTCGTGGTCAAGACGCTCGGCCGCGAGGACACCGAGACCGAGCGCTTCACCGTCGCCGCCCACCGGCTGCGCGACGCCCAGATCCGGGTCGGCCGGCTGCGCGGTCTGTTCGACCCCGTCATGGAGGCGCTGCCCAACCTCGGTGTGCTCGCCGTGCTGCTGGTCGGCATGGTCCGGCTGGCCGACGGCGCCGTCGACGCCGGCGACCTCGTCCAGATCGCCTACCTGTTCACCCTGCTGGCGCTGCCCATCCGCGCGCTGGGCTGGCTGCTGGGCGACCTGCCGCGCAGCGTCGTCGGCTGGAGCCGGGTCGACAACGTGCTCGCCGCCCAAGGCGCGATGGAGCACGGCCGGGCCGCGCTGGAGGGCTCCGGCGGCCTCCGGCTGGCGGCGCACGGCGTGAGCTTCTCCTACGAGGACGGCTACGACGCGGCCCTGGCGGACACCGCCGGACGCGGCTCGGGGCGCGACCTCGCCGACGTCCCCGCCGGCGCGGCGGCGCGGCGCGCCATCGTGCTGCACGACGTCGACTTCGAACTCGAACCGGGCCGCACCATCGCCGTCGTCGGCCCCACCGGATCGGGCAAGTCCACCCTGACCACCCTCCTCATGCGCCTGGTCGACCCCGACACCGGCACCGTCTCCTTCGACGGCGTCGACCTGCGCGACCTGGACCGGGGCGAGATCGCCCGCGCGGCCGCGCTGGTGCCGCAGACGACGTTCGTGTTCGAGGACAGCGTGCGCGACAACATCACCCTGGGCGCCGACGCCGGCGACGATCGGGTCTGGGCCGCGCTGCGCCTGGCCCGCGCCGACGGGTTCGTCGCCGACCTGCCCGAAGGCCTGGACACCCGTCTGGGCGAGCGCGGTACCACGCTGTCGGGCGGCCAGCGCCAGCGCCTGGCGCTGGCCCGCGCGGTGGTGCGCTCGCCGAGGCTGCTCATCCTGGACGACGCCACCTCGGCGGTCGACCCGCAGGTCGAGGCGCAGATCCTCAAGGGCCTGCGCGGCACCGACCTCGCCGCCACCGTCGTGGTCGTCGCCTACCGCAGGGCGACCATCGAACTCGCCGACGAGGTCGTCTACCTGGAGCAGGGCACCGTGCACGACCGCGGCACGCACGACGAGCTACTCGCCCGCTCGCCCGGGTACCGGCGGCTCGTCACCGCCTACGAGCGGGCCGCCGAACAGCGCGCGGCCGAAGCGGCCGGCGGCGAAGCGATGGACGACACGGTGACCGAGGAGGTCCTTCGATGAGCGCGCCGGTGAGCACCCCTACCGAACGCGGTGCGTCCGACGGCCCCGCGGCGGTCGACGACGGCGCCCCGGCGCTGCACCGCTCCACCGACACCGCCATGGGCACCATCCGGCGCGGACTGGCGTTGTCCCCGGAGTTCACCCGCGGGCTCGGCATCACGCTGCTGTTCGCCGTCATCGCCACGGTCGGCAAGATCGTCGTGCCGATGGCCGTGCAGCAGATCATCGACAACGGCGTCGTCGCCCGGACCGGACGGCCCGACATGGGGTTCGTCACCACCGCCGTCACGGTGTGCGCCGTCCTGGTCGTCATCACCGCCTTCTGCTCCTACCTGATGAACGTGCGGCTGTACCGGGCCACCGAGTCCGGGCTGGCCACGCTGCGCCGCAGGGCGTTCCGGCACGTGCACGACCTGTCGGTGCTGACCCAGAACAGCGAGCGCAAGGGCGCACTGGTGTCGCGGGTCACCGCCGACGTCGACCAGATCAGCACGTTCATGCAGATGGGCGGCATCATGCTGATCGTCAGCAGCGGCCAGTTGCTCATCGCCACCGCGCTGATGGCGGCCTACTCCTGGCAGCTCACCCTGGTGGTGTGGCTGTGCTTCCTGCCGTTGCTGTTCGGGGTGCGGTGGCTGCAGCGGCTGCTCTCCAAGGCCTACCTCAAGGTGCGCGAGCGCACCGGCGACATGCTCGGCGCCATCGGCGAGACCGTCATGGGCGCGGCGGTCATCCGGGCGCACGCCACGGAGGAGCGCACCGGCCGGCGCATCGACGACACCGTCCTGGCCACCCGCCGCGCCCAGGTGAAGGCGCAGCGGCTGTCCATGGCGGTCTCACCGTTCGCCGAGCTCGTCGCCTCGGTGGCCAACGCCGCCGTCGTCGTGGCCGGAGTGTGGCTCGGGATCGCGGGCGAGCTCACCCCCGGCGAACTGGTGGCGTTCCTGTTCCTGGTGACGCTGTTCGTCTCGCCGATGATCATGGCCACCGAGATCTTCAACGAGGCGCAGAACGCCATCGCGGGCTGGCGCCGGGTGCTCGGCGTGCTCGACACCGTCCCTGACATCGCCGACCCCGGCCGCGACGGGCACGAACTGCCGCGCGGCCCGGTGAGCGTGGGCTTCGAGGGCGTCTCCTACGCCTACCCCGGCGGCCCGACCGTCCTGAGCGGGGTCGACGAGGAGATCCGCCCCGGCACCAGGATCGCCGTGGTCGGCGAGACCGGGTCGGGCAAGACCACCTTCGTCAAGCTGCTCACCCGGCTCATGGACCCCAGCGAGGGAACGGTCCTGCTGGACGGCGCCGACCTGCGCAGGGTGGCCTTCTCCTCGCTGCGCCGCCGCGTCGTCATGGTGCCGCAGGAGGGCTTCCTCTTCGACAGCTCGCTCGGCGACAACATCCGCTTCGCCCGCCCCGAGGCCGCCGACGCCGAACTGGAGGACGCCATCACCGAACTCGGCCTCGCCGACTGGCTGGACGGCCTGGCCCACGGCCTGGACACCCCGGTCGGCCAGCGCGGAGAGTCGCTGTCGGCGGGGGAGCGCCAGCTCGTCGCGCTGGTGCGCGCCTACGTCGCAGACCCCGACCTGCTCGTCCTGGACGAGGCGACCTCGGCCGTCGACCCCGCGACCGAGGTCCGCATCCAGCGCGCGCTGGACCGGCTCACGCGCGGGCGCACCTCGGTCACCATCGCCCACCGGCTGTCCACCGCGGAGGCGGCCGACGAGGTGCTCGTCTTCGACGACGGCCGGATCGCCCAGCGCGGAACCCACGCCGACCTCGTCCGCCTGCCGGGCGTCTACGCCGACCTGCACGCCTCCTGGGTGCACAGTTCGGCCTGAGCCTCGGGTCGGCGGGCGGAGTCGGACGGCGCCGTCCCGACGACGGTGTTCACAGGAGTCCGGCCTCCATGACGCGCAGCCGCACCGCCTCCGTCTCATCGGCGTCGAGTTCCCGCATCGGTGCGGACATCGTGCTGCTCGCGATGATCCCGCGCAGCCGCAGCGAGGTCTTGAAACCGCCCAACCCCGCGGTGGAGCCGCCGGCCGTCTCCGGTGCGGCCGCGCGCACGATGCCGAACAGCCGAGCCAGCCGGTCCTGCTCGCTTCTGGCCGATGGCCAGTCACCGCGTGCGCAGGCGTCGAGCAGCCGCACATAGCCGTGGGGGTCGACGTTGGCGAGCCCGGGGACCGCGCCGTCGGCCCCGGCGAGCATCATCGCGTCGACCACCGTCTCGTGGCCGGTCAGCGCGGAGAACGACGCAAGACCGCGGGTGCCCAGCACCACCTCGCGGAAACCCGCGTCGTCGCCGCTGGAGTCCTTCAGCCCGTCGATGACGCCGTCGCCGGCCAGCTCCAGCACCTGGGCCGGCTCCAGCTTCACGTGCACCGAGACCGGGATGTCATAGGCGAGCAGCGGCAGGTCCACGGCCGCCCGCACCGCCCGGAAGTGTCGGTCGATCTCCACCGGGTGCGTGCGGGTGTAGAAGGGCGCGGTCGCGACGACGGCCTCGGCGCCGAGTTTGTGGGCCTCCCTGGCCCGCTCCACGACCCGGTTCGTGCTGGTCTCGATGCATCCGGCCAGGACCGGCACCTGTCCGGCGGCGGCGCCGGTGACGGTGTCGATCACCGTGTTGCGCTGCGCGTCGGTCAGGTAGGCGGACTCTCCTGAGCTGCCGAGGGCGAACAGCCCCGAGACCCCGGCATCGAGCAGGAACGCGACCAGCCGCTCCAGTGAGACGACGTCGACCGCGCCCTCGGGGGTGAGCGGTGTCACCATCGGGGGGATCACGCCCTGGTGGATCGGCTGTCGTTGGGTCATGCCGTACTCCTTGTCGGGATCTCGGGATGCACGCAGTGCCAGATGTGGGTGTCGTCGGCCTCGGCCCGCGGGAACTCCGCGGCGCAGGCGTCGGTGGCCTTCCAGCACCGCGTTCGGAACGGGCAGCCGGAAGGGGGGTGGGTCGCGGAGGGGACGCGGCCTTCCAGCACGATCTGCTCGGTCTCCTCCAGCAGGCCGGGGGTCGCGGAGAACAGCGCGCGCGTGTAGGGGTGCCTCGACTCGCCGGCGACGAGGGCCGACGGGCCCTCCTCCACGATCCTGCCGAGGTACATCACCGCGATGCGGTCGGCGATGTAGCGCACGGTCTGGATGTCGTGCGAGATGAACACGAGCCCCAGTCCCAGGCGTGCGCGCAGGTCGACCAGCAGGTTGAGGACCTGGGCGCGGACCGAGACGTCCAGCGCGCTGGTGGGCTCGTCGGCCACGATCACGTCGGGTTCGAGGGCGAGGGCCCGGGCGACCGCGACCCGCTGGCGCTGGCCGCCCGACAGCTGGGCCGGCAGCGCGCCGTCCACGTGGTCGGGAAGGCCCACGAGGCCGAGAAGCTCCTCGACCCTGGCCTCGCGCTGCCGGAGCGAGCCCCGGTTGTGCACGTCGAGCGGGTCGCGCAGGATCCGCCGCACCGGCAGCCTTGGGTTCAGCGCCGTGGAGGGGTCCTGGAACACCACCCCGACGGCCGAACCGAATTCGGTGCGCCTGCGCTGAGCCGGGATCGACCACAGGTCCTCGCCGCGGAAGCGCACCGTTCCCCGCGTGGGTCTCTGCAGCCCCGTGAGCACCCGGGCGAGCGTGGACTTGCCGCATCCGGACTCGCCGACGACGCCGAGCACCTCGCCCCTGCCGACCGAGGCGGTGGCGTCGGTCAGCGCGTGGACGCGGTCGCGGCGCAGCAGGCCGCCGGTGCGGGCGGTGTGGACGACGTGCACGTCGTCAAGGCTGACAATGGGCTCCGTCACAGCAGGGCTCCTTTCGAGGCCGCGGCGGGATGCCAGCAGGAGTAGGCGTGGTCCCGCGGATTCCCCGAAGGGGCCGGAACCTCGGAACGACACTTCCCGGTGGCCTCGGGGCAGCGGTCGGCGAAGCGGCATCCGGGAGCGAAGTCCTGGGGGGCGGGGACGACGCCTGCGATCTGGCGCAGCCGCCGCGCACCCGACTCAAGCGACAGCACCGAGCCGAGCAGGCCTTGGGCGTAGTGGTGGCGCGGGCCGGTGAACAGATTCTGCGGCGTGCTCACCTCGGCCAGCCGGCCCGCGTACATCACCGCGATCCGGTGCACCATCTCGCCCACGAGGCCGAGGTCGTGCGACACGAGCACCATCGCGAAGCCCAGTTCGTCGCGCAGCCGGGTCAGCAGCTTCACGACCTGCGCCTGGACGGTGACGTCGAGCGCCGTCGTGGGCTCGTCGGCGATGAGCAGCCGCGGAGAGCGCGACAGCGCCATGGCGATCAGCACGCGCTGGCGCTGGCCGCCCGAGAGCTCGTGCGGGTAGCTGCGCAGCGTGCGGCCCGACGACAGGCCGACCAGGTCCAGCAGCTCCTCCGGCGATCGCGTGCCCCCGCGCCGCGTGAGTTGGCGGAGCTGGGTGTCCACGAGCACCGAGGGGTTCAGCGACGACATGGCGTCCTGGTAGACCATGGCGATCTCCGGCCCCGATATGGCGCGTCGCCGGCGCGGCGGCAGCGTGAGCAGGTCCTGCCCGCCGAACATGATCCGGCCGCCGACCTCGGCCTCGCGCGGCAGCAGTCCCATCAGCGCCAGGCTGGTCAGGCTCTTGCCGCAGCCGGACTCTCCGACCAGGCCAAGGGTCTCGCCGGCGCGCACGTCGAAGGAGACGCCGTCCACGACGGCGACATCGCCGTGGCGCCGGGGGAACCGGATCCGCAGATTCCGCACCGAGAGGAGGGTCGGCGCGGCGGCGTCCACCGGAGGGACCCGCGGGCCGCGGGCGGTGACGGCCGCGGCCAGCCGTGCGAGCGCCTGTTCGTGGTCCTCGGCCTCCGCCGCGGATCGCGCGTCCGCAGCGGGACCGCCGGGTTCGGCGTCGACCCCGCCGCGGCTTTGTGCCGCGGCCCCGTCGGCGTCCTCGTCGGCGGGCCGCTTCGCGCTGCCGGCGCCCTTGCGACCGCTTCCGGCGGCCTTCGGGTTGGCCCAGGCGTCGGTCAGGCCTTCGGCCAGCACGTTCAGCGCGAGCACCGTCAGCAGGATCGCCATACCGGGGAAGAACGTCGCCCACCATCCGCCCGAGAGCAGCAGCTGGCGGCCGTAGGAGAGCACATTGCCCCAGCTCGGCAACGGGTCCTGGATGCCGGCGCCGATGAACGACAGGCTGGCCTCGTAGATGATCGCGTCCGCGACCAAGACGGTGCCGAACACCATCACCGGAGCCGCGCAGTTGACCGCGACATGCTTGACCAGGATGTAGGCCCGGCGTGCGCCGATCACGCGCTCGGCCGAGACGTAGTCCTCGCTGTACTGCGCCAGCACGTTGGCGCGGACGACGCGGGTCAGTGACGGCACGTAGATGACCGCGATGGCCAGGATCAGCACCGGAACGCTGCTGCCGAAGACGGCGACCAGCACGGCGGCGAGAGCGATGCCGGGGAAGGCCATGATCACGTCGAGCACCCGCATGACGGACTCGTTGACGAACCGGTGCGAGGTGGCGGCGACGCCCCCGAGCACGGCTCCCGCCAGTACCGCGATGGCGGTGGCCCCCAGGCCGATCAGCAGCGAGTAACGCGCGCCGAACAGGATCCGGGCGAACACGTCGCGGCCGGCCCGGTCGGTGCCGAGCCAGTGTTCGGCGCTCGGCGGCTGCCCCGGTATTCCGGTGGCCAGCGGGTCGCGGGCGAGCAGAGGGGCCGCGATGGCCAGCAGGACGATCAGCAGCAGCAGGAACAGGGCCGCCTTCGCCGGCGGCGACAGCCTGCGCAGGCGGATGCCCGGCCGGGACAGCCGGGAGGCGAGTCGTGAGCGCACGGCGTCACACCTCTCGAATCCGTGGGTTGACGACGAGGTAGAGCAGGTCGATGACCAGGTTGACGGCCAAGAAGGCAACGGCGATGGTCAGCACGGCCCCCTGTACCAGGGCCACATCGCCGTTGACGACACCGGTCAGCAGCAGTTCCCCCATACCGGGCAGGTCGAAGATCGTCTCGATGACCACGGCTCCGCTGAGCGCGTACCCGAACCGCAGGCCGAGCACGGTCAGCGGGGTGATCAGGGCGTTGCGCAGGGCGCTGCGCACCACCAGCCAGCGCGGGAGCCCGTTGCCGATCGCGGTCCGTACGTAGTCGCGGTCGATCTCCTCCACCATGGAGGTCCGCAGCAGTCTCGCCAGCTGGGCTCCCACGGGCACGGCGATCGCGATCGCGGGCAGCGCCAGGGACATCAGCCACCCGCTGACGGAATCGACGGGGTTCACATAGCCGCCGGTGGGGAAGACGGGCAGGGTGAGCGCGAACTGCTGGATGAGCAGGATGGCCAGCCAGAACGACGGCGTCGCGACGCCCGCGACCGAGACGACGCGCGTCACGTGGTCGGGCCACCGGTCCCGCCACAGCGCTCCGGCCAGGCCGACGACCAGGGCGAACACGATGGCGCCCAGCATCCCCAGGAGCGTGAGCTGCAGGGTCAGGGGGAACGCGGTCACGATGCGGTCGGCGACCGGCGTCGCGGGCGGAGCGGTGAGGCCGAGGTCGCCCTGGAGCAGCTGACCGATGAAGTCGGCGTAGCGCACCGGCAGCGGGTCGTCGAGCCCGTGCTCCTCGGCGTAGGCGGCGCGCGCCTCGGCGGACGCGCCGACACCGAGGGCGTTGTAGGCCGGGTCGTTGGGGGAGAACTGCAGGACCACGAACACCAGCAGCGTCACTCCCAGCAGCATGGCCGGTAGCGCCATCAGTCTGCGTGCGGCCAGGCGCCAGAACGCGTGCATCGATATCTCCTCGCAAGGAGGCGGGGCCGGAAGGACCGTCCGACCCCGCCGTCAACGGCTAGGAACGGCCGACGTCCAGGAACGACATGCCGGTCGTGGGGATCGGTTCGAAGCCGGCCAGTACCTCGTCGTTCCACGCCGTGGGGAGCTTGCGGTGCAGGATCGGGTAGATCGGGGCCTCGTCGGCCACCAGGTCGACGACCTGGCTCCACAGCCGCTGCCGTTCCTCGGGCTCGGACTCCTTCGCGGCCTCGTCCAGCAGCTCCAGCACCGTGGCCGCCTGCTCGGTCTCGGACCAGTTGTAGTAGCTCTGGGGCCACTGTCCGTCGTAGTACCAGCGCAGCAGCAGGTCGAGGTCGTTGCCGAACACCGAGGGATCGCCGGGGGCGACCATCACCCGGAACGTGCCCGACTCGACCTTGTTGGCGTACTGGCCGCCGGATTCGCCGATGTCGAGCGAGGTCGCGACGCCTATGGCGTCCCAACTCTCCTTGATGAGCGGCACCGAGTCCTGGACCCAGCCGGTGTTCGTCGCCACCAGGCTGACCTCAAGGCCGGAGACCCCCGCCTCGTCCAGCAGCGCGCGCGCTTTGTCCGGGTCGTGGCTGTAGACCGTGGCGGCGCGCACGTAGTCGGGGTGGGTCTCCTGGACGTAGCCGGTGGCCGGCGCGGCCCCGCCCATGAACGCCGTCTCGATCAGCTTCTCGCGGTCGATGGCGTAGTGCAGCGCCTGGCGCACGCGCTTGTCGTCGAAAGGCGCCTCGGCGCAGTTGAACATGAGGAACAGCAGGCCGAACGACTGCACCTGCTCGACCGAACCCGCCTCGGACAGCTGATCGACGTCGAGGTAGGGAACGTCCTCGATCGCGCTGACCCGACCGGACTGGAAGGCGGTGACCCGGGCCGTGGGGTCGTCCAGCAGCCGCCACACCATGTCCTGCACCTTGGCCGGACGCGGCCCGTTGTAGTCGTCCCACTTCTCGAAGACGATCTTGTCGTCCTTGGTCGCCGACACCAGCGTGAAGGGGCCGGAGCCGACGGGAGCGGCGTCGAAGGACTCCCGGTCGGCCTCGACGATCTCCTTCGGCACGATCTTGATGACCCCCAACCGCTCGGCGGCCAGGGCGAAGGGGTACTTGAGCCTGAGCTCGACGGTGGCCTCGTCGACCTCGCTCACGCCGTCAAGGAACGAGATGAACTGGGCCATGAACGAGGCGTTCTCGGGGTCGAGCACCCGCTCGAAGCTGAAGACGACGTCCTTCGCGGTCACCGGCGAGCCGTCGTGGAAGGTCGCGCCCTCCCGGAGCACCAGCCGCAGCGTCGTCGGGTCGATCTGCTCGGGCATCGATGTCGCCAGTGCGGGATAAGGTTCGCGTGTGACCGGGTCGAGGTCGATCAGCCCCTCGAAAACGTGCAGGTTCGCCGCCTGCGGTGCCGCGCCCGTCGAGGTCATCGGGTCGAAACCGGTGGAGAGCGTGTATGAGAGGCCGGCTTCGATCAGGCTCCCGCCTCCGGCGGCGTTGTTCCCGGTCGAGGAGGGGCCGCCGCAGGCGCTGAGCGTTCCTGAGAAGGCGGTGGCGGCACCGGTGGCTCCCAGGAACTGGAGGAAGCGACGACGCTTCATGGGGATGGAGTCGAGGTCGGACACGGTCGCTCCTTCGGAAACGGCCTCGTGCGGCGCAGCGGATGGGGAAGGCGGACAAGGGCGGATCCGCGGTCTTGTATGACGTCTGATGTCTGATGCCGTAGGGTGTGACCCTAAGCACGTGATGACGGAAAGGTCAAGGCATGGCTTCGAATGTTCCTGAGCAGAGTCCTGCCAGGGCGCCTCTGCGCAGGCAGGAGGTCACCGAGCGGATCAAGAGCCTCATCCTGCAGAACCGCCTCGCCCCCGGCGATCCGCTGCCTACCGAATCCGAGCTGTGCGAGACGCTGGGTGCCAGTCGCTCCAGCGTCCGCGAGGCCGTCAAGGTCCTGAGCGCGCTCGACATCGTCGAGGTGCGGCACGGCCACGGAACCTACGTGGGCAGGCTGTCGCTGGCCGCGCTGGTCGAGGGGCTGACGTTTCGCGCGATGCTCAGCCGCCATGACGACTTCGCCACGCTCGCCGAACTCGTCGAGGTCCGCCAGGTTCTCGAGCGAGGGCTGGCCGCGCCGATCATCGGCGCGTTCGACGACGGCCAGCACCGCTCGCTGGCGGCCCTGGTCGCCGAGATGGAGGAGCTGGCCGAACGGGGCGAGACCTTCGTCGAGCAGGACCGCGCCTTTCACCTGCTGCTCATGGGGCCGTTGCACAACCGGCTCATCACGCAGCTGACCGGCGCGTTCTGGGACGTGCACGCGATCGTCGTCCCCATGCTGGAGGCCTCCGTGGCCGACGCGCGCGAGACCGCCGCCGCGCACAGGGCCATCGTCGAGGCCGCGGCGCGCAAGGACGTCCCGGGCTTCGCCGACGCCATCGCGGCGCACTACGCGCCCGTCCTCAAACACCTCAACGCCAAGATGGGAACGGTTGACCCCTCGTGGCCGCCGGCTTAGGGTAACGACGTCTGATGTCTGATGCCTCCTGTCCCCCCAGAGGAGGCACTGTGCAAAACTCCAGATCGAGTGCGGTGGCCGCCGCCCTGGCGGCCGTCATGGCCCTGTCCACCCTGCACGTCCCACTGTCCGCTGCCGCCGACGAGCGTTCCGCCCCGGCATCCGCCGAGCCGCTGTTCGAAACGGTGGACCTGGCGTCGGCGGGGGAAGGCGCCCACACCTGGCGCATTCCGGCGCTGGAGGTGCTCCCCGACGGAACGCTGATCGCGGCCTATGACCGCCGCAACGACAGCGCCGCCGACCTGCCCGGCGACCTCGACATCATGCTGCGCCGCAGCCATGACAACGGCCGGACGTGGACCGAACCGCAGGTGGTGGCCGACTACGACGACGGAGTCGGCGCCGGTGATCCGAGCCTCATCGTCGACGACGAGACCGGCCGGATCTTCGTGTTCTACGCCTATGGGCCGAAGGGTGTCGGCTTCTTCAACTCGTCGAAGGGCAACTCCAACGACAGCACGACCACGCTGCACGCCGACTACAGCTACTCCGACGACGGCGGTGAGACCTGGCGGACGCGGCGGATCACCGAGGACATCAAGGACCCTTCGTGGAAGGGCATGTTCGCCTCTTCGGGAACCGGGATCCAGCTCTCCGACGGCAGGCTGCTGCAGCAGTACGCGCTCAACACCGACGACGGCGTCTTCGCGGCCGGCGCCTACAGCGATGACAACGGTGAGACGTGGGACATGGGCGAGCCGGTCGGCCCGCTGATGGACGAGAACAAGACCGTCGAGCTTGCCGACGGCCGGGTGATGCTCAACAGCCGCACCGGCAGCGGCGCCCACCGGCTGGTCGCCTATTCCGAGGACGGCGGCCTCACCTACAGCGAACCCGAACCCGATCACGAGCTCATCGATCCGACCAACAACGCCGCGATCCTGCGCTACGACGAAGACGCCCCGCCGACGACCCCGCGAGCCCACTGGCTGCTGTTCAGCAACACCGCCAGCACCACGGCACGGGAGAACCTCACCGTGCGCATGTCGTGCAACGACGGCCGCACCTGGCCGATCTCCCGGGTGGTCGACCCGGGGCCTTCGGCCTACTCCACCATGGTGCGGCTCAAGGACGGCACGTTCGGCCTGTTCTACGAGCGCGGCCCCTACCGGCACCTGACGTTCGTCCGGTTCAACGCGGCTTGGCTGGGGCAGGACTGCCCGACCGACGCCGGCCGTCCGAAGCTGGCGGCCGAGGCGGCCGCGCCGGGGTGGCTGACCGCCGGCGAGGCCGGCACCGTCGACGTGACGGTGACCAACCACGGCCACCGGTCGAGCGTCCCCGGCGACGTCGCCCTCGACGTGCCCGAGGGGTGGAGCGCGGCCCCGGACGGCAGGGACGTCGCGCCCATCGAGGCGGGCGGGTCGCGGACCGTCGGCTTCACGGTGACCCCTTCAGCGGACCTGCGGACCGGTGAGTACGACGTGACGGCCGACGTCAGCGCCGGTGCCACCGAACTGTCGGCGCGCAGCCAGGTCCTGGCGGTCGGCGGCGACCCGCTGATCGACGAGCCGATCGCGCGCGACCTCGACGGCGCCGACGACAGTGTCGATCTGACGGACCGGCTGGACGGCGTGGCGCGTCTCGACGGCGGCGTGATCGGGGTGGAGTTCAGCACCACGGAGGCGCCCGCCGCCGCGGCCCTGCTGTCGGCCTCGGACACCTCCGCGCCGTCGACCAACCTGACGCTCTCCCTCAACAGGGGGACGCCGTACTACGAGGCGCGGGTGGACGGCGACTACCTGGCGAGGATGGAGGCGGCACCCTCCCTGGCCGACGGGGAGAGGCACACGGTGGCCCTCGCCGTGGACGGGGACGGGACGTCGATGTACGTCGACGGCGCCAAGGTCGCGGACACGGCCGCACCGGCCTTCTTCGGCCATGTCGCCGGTCTGGACGGCATGTGGGCCGGCCGCAACGTCGACAGCGGCGGCGCCCAGTGGCACTACGGCGGTCACCTGGAGCGCGTCGCCGTGTACGGCCGGGACTGACCGCGGCCCCCGAGGGCCCGAGGCACCCGGCGGCCGCCCGCGATCATCCGGACGCGGGCGGCCGCCCGGCGCCACAGAGACGTGCGGGCCGGCGAAGCCGCGCTACACCGGACGCCCGGCCCACCAGTGGGCGGCGAGCAGCTCACCGACCAGCGGTTCGGTGAGCAGGCTGACGTCGGGGTCGGTGTCGCCGAGGTAGCGCAGGCTCATCGCCGCGCCGTCCACGTCGCCGCCGACCGCCAGGAACGAGCCGCTCAGCTGCAGCAGGTGCTCGGCGACGCGCTCGTCATGGCGCGAACCGGCGAACAGCACCGCGCGGTAGTCCTCGATCGCCGCGAGGTAGCGGTCGGTGTAGGACCACTCGCCGGTCTCGCAGGTGTGCGCGGCGAGCACCGGGCCGCGGCGGATCGCCAGCGCGGCCTGCCCGGCCGAGGCCAGCCGTTCGGCCGGCGCCACCAGGTGCAGGCCGGCGGTTCCCTTCAGCAGCGCGGCGGCCCGGGGCACCCACGTGTCCGCGCGTTCCAGCAGGTCGGCGCTTGCGTTGGCGACACGGCGCAGCGTCACCGAGACCTCGCCGGACGCGCCGGCCGGGACCGCGCCGAGCCGGCCCGCCAACAGCAGCAGCAGCGCCAGGGCGTGCTGGTAGCCGCGGCAGGCCAGCCCGCTGTCCTCGCGCCCCGCCAGCAGCGGCACCAGGACGTCTGCGTAGCGGGCGACGGGGGATTCGGGGCCGTCGGCCAGCACGATGATCGCCGACTCCCCGGCGTAGCGGTCCAGGGCCGCGCAGATCTCGTGCTGGGCCTCACCCAGCGACACCGCGACCACGAGTGTGTCCGGGCCCCCGGGAACGGAGCCGTGCGCCGAGGCGTACTCGGCCGTGGCCCCCAGGCCGGCGCTGCGCATGCGCGCCGCCGCCGCGTCGCAGGCGTGCCGCGAGGCCCCCATGCCCAGCAGCACGACGTTGGCCGGCTCGTCGTCGATCAGCGACGGCAGCGCCGCGTAGGGGTCGCGCCGGGCCAGGTGATCGGCAAGCTCGGTCAGCGCGGCCGGCTTGCCGGCCAGGTCGGCGGCGAGTCGCTGGGCGGTCACGTGCCTCCTCTCCCCGGATAACGACCTTACTGAGGTCCGCGGGAGTCGCGTGGTCCGACCCCGCCGCGGCCTCTCCCGATGCGGCCATAGGCTGGACGGCATGAGTGTAAGTCCTCCTGAGGGGAAGGCCCCGGCGCTGGATCCCGGCATCGCCGCGCGGCTCGAGCGCAACGCCGACGGCCTGGTGCCGGCGATCGTCCAGCAGCACGACACCGGCGAGGTGCTCATGCTCGCCTGGATGGACGACGAGGCCCTGCGCCGGACGCTGACCACCCGCTGCGCCACCTACTGGTCGCGCAGCCGCCGCGAGTACTGGGTCAAGGGCGCCACCTCGGGCAACGTCCAGCGCGTGGTCTCGGTCGCGCTGGACTGCGACGGCGACACCCTGCTGGTCAAGGTGGACCAGACCGGCGTCGCCTGCCACACCGGCGCCCGCACCTGCTTCGACGCCGACGAACTGCCGCTGGCGGCCGAGACCGCCCGATGACCGCCGACATCCCCGCGGACGCGCCTCCGGCGCCGTCTCCCGCACCGCGCCGCAGGGAGTACGCGCTCACCCTGGCGCTGACCGTCGCCGGAGCGGCGGGCCTGCTCGCCGCCACCGGCCAGACCTGGGCCAACGGCCTGGTGGAGCTGCCCGAGCCGCTCGCACCGGCCCCGGTGGAGCTGGCGGCGGCGCAGGTCAGTCCGGCCGCCTCGGCCCTGGGCTGGGCGAGCCTGGCCGCGCTCGCCGCGCTCGCCGCCACCCGAGGCTGGGCCCGCCGCCTGGTCGGGGCCCTGATCGCCGTGTTCGGCCTGGCGGCCCTCCTCGACATCTGGCGCGGCACCCGGGCCGCGAACCTGGCCGATCTGGCCGCTCAGACGGCCACCGCCGACGGCGACGTCACCGGCGTCTCGCTGGACGCGGTCTGGCCGTGGACCGGCGCGGCCGGGGCCCTGCTGCTGCTGGCCGTGGGTCTGTTCACGGTGCTCAGGGGTGCCGCCTGGCCGGCCATGGGCAGCAGGTACGATCGCCACGGCGCCTCCCGTGCGGCGAAACCACGCTCCGACGACCCGGTCGAGCTGTGGAGGTCGCTGGACAGCGGCGCCGACCCCACCGCGGATCCCGCTCGTCCGGATCCGCCGGAACCCCCGTCGAGAACCGACGCAGACACGACATGAAGGAACGTTGATGGCCGACGCACACCACGACGATCACGGCAACACCCCCTCCGCCTGGTTCCTGACGATCTCCTGGATCGTGATCTGGAGCGTCGCCGGGGTGGCCATCATCCTCGGCCGGGACCTGATCACCTGGACGGCCGTCGCCCTGGGCGCCAGCGTCGTCTGCGCGGCCGTCGCCGGGGTGATGAAGAAGGCCGGCCTCGGCCGCAAGACCCCTCGCCCGCTGCCCATGCTGCGCGAGGAGTGGGAGGCCCTGCAGGCGAAGGCGGAGGAGAAGGTCGCCAAGGCCGAGGAGAAGGTGGCCTCCGCGGTCTCCAAGTGATTCCGCCGGACCTTCACCTGGCCGCAGTCGGCCAAGGATGATTTCGGGCGATTCCGGGAATTACAGGTAACAGCTCTGTTACGGGGCCTCCGCCGGGCTCTGCGCCGTGGGTAGATTATTACGTCGGCCAGCGCGTTTCCACGTGTTCGATGTCGGCATTGCCGCGAAAGTCTGGCATGATTCGGTCTGCCCGCGACGCCTGTGGAGTCGTGCTCCCAACCGTGAACCCCGTTGGTGCTGTTTCACCGAAGTCCGCGGCGCAATTCATCTCTTCGTCGTCAGGAAAGACACACCGACCATGAGCTACGGTCCCCCTTCCGGCCCGCAGAACCCCGGTGGCTACGGCCCGCCCCCCGGCGGCTACCCGGGCGGTGGCTACCCGGGCGGTGGCTACCCCGGCGGTGGCTACCCCGGCGGGCAGCCGGGCGGCCAGCCGCCGAGCAACTGGCTGATCCCCTCGATCCTCACCACCATCTTCTGCTGCCTGCCCCTGGGCATCGTCGGCATCGTCTTCGCCACCCAGGTCAACAGCAAGTGGACCGTCGGGGACTACGCCGGCGCCGAGGACTCGGCCAAGAAGGCCAAGATGTTCACGCTGATCGGCGCCATCGGCGGTTTCGTCGTCGTCGCGCTCTACATCCTCTTCGTGGTGATCGTCGGCATCGGCACGGCGACGTCCGACCCCTACAGCACCTACTAATGACCGCTGAGGCGGATTCCACCCCGCAACGGCGCCGCCTGCATCCCGCAGTGGCGCCGTTGCTGGTGGGAGCGGCCGCCGTCACCGCGGCCGCCATGGTCCACTTCGTGGACCCCAACGAGCCGGGCCACTACCCGACCTGCCCGTGGCTGATGGTGACGGGCACGTTCTGCCCCGGGTGCGGCACCATGCGCTGCATCCACGCGCTGACCAACCTCGACATCGTCGGCGCGCTGCAGATGAACGTCCTGACGGTGGCCATGCTGCCGATCCTGGCGGTGAGCTACTTCGCCTGGCTCTACCGCTCGTTCCGGCCGCCCCGCCGGCAACTGGGGATGGCCCACCCCTTCTGGCTCTGGCTGCTGCTCGTCGTGATCCTGGCCTTCTGGCTGCTGCGCAACCTGCCCTTCGCGGCCTTCCTCGCGCCCGGCTGATCCGGTCCCGACCGACCGCGGTCCGCGCCGGATCAGCGGGTCGGCGCCCGCTCCGGCACGCTGTCGGCGGAGGCGGTGCCCCGCGCCTCGCGGCGGGTGGATACGATCGGTGCACAGGAGGCAGGCCGTGCACACGGCCCGCACCCCGTGACGCAACCGGCTGAAGCAATCGGCAAATGATGGAGGGGGCAGTCCCACGTGAGCGTGCTCGACGAGATTCTCGATGGAGTACGCGCCGATCTCGCCGATCGGCAGGCCGCCACGCCTCTGGAGCGGCTCAAGGAGCAGGCCGCCACGGTGCCGTGGCCCAAGGACGTCGCCGCGGCGCTGCGCAGCCCCGGCGTCCAGGTCATCGCCGAGGTCAAGCGCTCCAGCCCGTCCAAGGGCGCGCTGGCCGCGATCGCCGACCCCGCCGAGCTCGCCCGCGACTACGCGGCTGGCGGCGCCTGCCTGATCAGCGTCCTCACCGAGCGGCGCCGCTTCGGCGGCAGCCTCGACGACCTCGCGGCCGTGCGCGCCGCGGTCGAGACGCCGCTGCTGCGCAAGGACTTCGTGGTCAGCGCCTACCAGTTGTGGGAGGCGCGGGTCCACGGGGCCGACGCGGTGCTGCTGATCGTCGCCGCACTGGAGCAGGGCGCACTGGTCTCCCTGGTGGAGCGCGCCGAGTCGCTCGGCCTGACCCCGCTGGTGGAGGTGCACACCGAGGAGGAGATCGAGCGCGCCCTGGACGCCGGGGCCACCGTCATCGGCGTCAACGCGCGCGACCTCAAGACGCTCCAGGTCGACCGCGACACCTTCTCCCGGCTCGCTCCGCTGATCCCCGACGACCGGGTCCGGATCGCCGAGTCCGGTGTCCGCGGGCCGCACGACCTGCTGGCCTACGCCGGATACGGGGCCGACGCGGTCCTGGTGGGGGAGAGCCTGGTGATCGGGCGCAACCCGCGCGGGGCCGTGGCCGACCTGGTGACCGCCGGGGCGCACCCGGCCCTGCGGGATCGGCGCTGACCGTGCCGCCCGCGCCGCCACCCGCCCCGCCGCGCGCCCGCTTCCGGTGCCCGGTGCGGCGGGGCCTGCGATGGCTCTAGGGAGCCCGCCGCGAACCGGCCGACACCGGTGCCGCCACGGGCTCCCGTCGCCGTGCTGACCTTACTCTTCCCGTGTCGGCACGGTGCGCGTCCCGCGTCGCCGTGCCGGCCGTTTCCCGACCCACCTGCACCGCGCCGCGCCCGCAGGGGCGCACGCGGTTTGGAGAGCCCGATGAACACCGCACCATCCCGGTCCGCCCATCCCGACGCGGGCGGGCACTACGGCGAGTTCGGCGGCCGCTTCAGCCCCGAGGCGCTCGTCGCAGCCCTTGACGAGGTCGCGGCGGCCTGGGACAAGGCCAAGAACGACCCGGACTTCCACGCCGAGCTCGACGAGCTGCTGTCCAGCTACACCGGGCGGCCAAGCCCGCTCACCGACGCCCGCAACTTCAGCGAGCACTGCGGCGGCGCCAGGGTGCTCCTCAAGCGCGAGGACCTCAACCACACCGGCTCGCACAAGATCAACAACGTGCTCGGCCAGGCCCTGCTGACCAAGCGGATGGGCAAGACCCGGGTCATCGCCGAGACCGGGGCCGGCCAGCACGGCGTGGCCACCGCCACCGCCTGCGCGCTCATGGGCCTCGACTGCGTCGTCTACATGGGCGAGGAGGACACCCGCCGCCAGGCGCTCAACGTCGCCAGGATGCGCATGCTCGGCGCCGAGGTCGTCCCCGTCACCATCGGCAGCCGCACCCTCAAGGACGCGATCAACGAGGCGTTCCGCGACTGGGTGGCCAACGTCGACCACACCCACTACCTGTTCGGGACCGTCGCCGGTCCGCACCCGTTCCCGGCGCTGGTGCGCGACCTGCACTACGTCGTGGGCAAGGAGGCGCGCGAGCAGGTCCAGGCGCTCACCGGGCGGCTGCCCGACGCCGTCGCGGCCTGCGTCGGCGGCGGATCCAACGCCATCGCCATCTTCGCCGCCTTCATCCCCGACGCCGAGGTGCGCCTCTACGGCTTCGAGGCCGGCGGCGAGGGGATGGACAGCGGACGGCACGCCGCCTCCATCACCGGCGGTTCCCCCGGCGTCTTCCACGGCGCGCGCACCTACGTGCTGCAGGACGAGCACGGCCAGACCGTGCCCAGCCACTCCATCTCGGCCGGGCTGGACTACCCTGCGGTCGGCCCCGAGCACGCCTGGCTGGCCGACAGCGGCCGGGCCGCCTACGCCCCGATCACCGACGCCGAGGCGATGGAGGCGTTCAGGCTGCTGTGCCGCACCGAGGGCATCATCCCGGCGATCGAGAGCGCGCACGCGCTCGCCGGGGCGCGCAAGATCGGCGCCGAACTCGGACCCGAGGCGACCGTCCTGGTCAACCTCTCGGGCCGGGGCGACAAGGACGTCAACACCGCCGCGACCTACTTCGGGCTCGTGGACGACGAGGGGGAGCAGGCGTGACGACGCTGCAGACCAAGCTGGCCGAGGCCAGGGCCGCCGACCGCGCCGCACTGATCGGCTACCTGCCCGCGGGGTTCCCCGACGTCGAGTCCTCGATCAAGGTCATCGGGGCGATGGTCGAGGGCGGCTGCGACGTGATCGAGGTCGGGCTGCCCTACTCCGACCCGATGATGGACGGCCCCACGATCCAGAAGGCCGCCGACCGGGCACTGGCGGCCGGCACCACGCCCCGGGACGTGATCGAGGTCGTGGCGGCCACCGCGCGCACCGGCGCGGCGGCGCTGGTGATGTCCTACTGGAACCCGATCGACCGCTACGGCGCGGACGCATTCGCCGCCGACCTGGCCGCGGCCGGCGGCTCCGGCGTCATCACGCCCGACCTGCTGCCCGAGGAGGCCGGTCCGTGGATCGCCGCCACCGACGCCGCGGGGCTGGACCGGGTCTTCCTGGTCGCGCCGTCCTCCACCGACGAGCGGCTGCGCCTGACCACCGGCGCCTGCCGGGGGTTCGTCTACGCCGCCTCGCTGATGGGCGTCACCGGCACCCGTACCCAGGTCGCCGACACCGCTGAGAAGCTGGTCACCCGGACCCGCGCCGCGGCCGGCGCGGCGGACCTGCCGATCTGCGTCGGCCTGGGGATCTCCACCGGCGCCCAGGCGGCCGAGGTCGCGGGCTACGCCGACGGCGTCATCGTCGGCGCGGGCTTCTGCCAGCGGGTCCTGGACGCCCCCGATCTGGAGACCGGCCTCACCGCCGTGCGCTCCTTCGCCCAGGAGCTGGCCGAAGGGGTCCGGTCCCGGGCCTGACCGCAGCGGGCGGAGCGCGGCACCGCCTCTCGCTCCGCCCCGCGACCGCGCGCCGGCACGGCCGGGCGGCCCATGGTGAGAATCCGGTGAGAGTCCGGTGCGTCCGCGGCCGCCCGGCCGGTCGGGCGCGCCCGGATCGACTACAGTTTCGGCTGAGTTTCGGCTGCGATCCACGGCGCGAGCCCAAACGATGGACACAGTGTGATCACCACGCAACACACAGTAGGATCGGTGCGGCGCCCACCGCGCCGATGCGCGGTGGGACGACGCTCCGATCCCGCATCGTCCACGAGTCTCGGGGAAACCATGTCGACCGACATCGAAGAGCAGCCGCCGGCCGGTCCCGCGCCCGGCGCGACCGGCCCGTCCCGGTGGTCGCTGATCCAGCCCTGGGTGACCCTGGCCGCCCGGCTGGGCCTGGCCGGCGTGCTCGGCTACGCCGGATACACCAAGGTGATCGTTCCGGCCCTGTCGGTGCAGTCGGTGGAGGCCTACCAGCTCTTCTCCGACGACGTGAGCCGGTTCATCGGCTACACGCTGCCGCTGTTCGAGATCGCCCTGGCCCTGCTGCTCGTCGCGGGCCTGGCCACCCGCTACGTCGGAGCGGCCGGTGGCCTGCTGATGATCGTGTTCATCGCGGGGATCATCTCGGCGTGGAGCAGGGGCCTGACGATCGACTGCGGCTGCTTCGGCACCGGCGGCCAGGTCGGCGCCGATGAGACCCGGTACGGGATCGACGTGCTGCGCGACATCGGCTTCCTGGCGCTCGCCGGCATCGTCGTGGCCTGGCCGCGCTCGCCCTTCGCGCTCGACCGGGTCCTGGGGTTGTACCCGGCGGCCTCCGAAGGGACGGAGGAGTAGACCTCTTGGGCGCGGAGGCGGTTCGCGGACGGGCCGAGGGCCCCGCCGCGCCGCGTCCGCGCGGATCGCAGCGGCCTCGGCGGAGCCACGGGTAAGGACATCCGGCGAGGACGCGGTAGTACATCCGGCAAGGCGCGGTGAACGCGCTCGGCAAGGAACGGTGAACGACTGATGGGCAAGGCGGCGCGACGCGAGGCGCGTGAACGACTCAGGCAGGAGCGGATCAGGCAGCAGCAGCGGGCCAAGCGCAACAGGCTGCTCGCCGCCATCGGGGCCGCGGCGGCCGTGATCGCGCTCGTCGTCGGCGGCGGATACCTGGTCATGAACTGGGAGGGCGAGCCGGCCGCGGCATTCGACGGCGACCTCGCGGCGCAGACGCTGCAGCAGGACGGCAGCGTCGTCATGGCCCAGGAGGGCGCCTCGGCGCCGGTGGTCGAGGTCTACGTCGACTTCCAGTGCCCGGCGTGCCAGAAGTTCGAGGAGGCCAACGCCGACACGCTGAAGCAGCTCGCCGCCGAGGGCGAGGCCATCGTGCACCTGCGCCCGGTCAGCATCTTCGCCCAGAAGCAGGACCCGGTCAGCACCAACTCGCTGCGCGCCGGCGCCGCGGCCCGGGCGGCGGCCGACCACGGCAGGTTCGTCGAGTACAACGACAAGCTGTTCGCCAACCAGCCCGTGGAGGGCCGGCCGGGCTTCAGCCCCGAGGACCTCAAGAAGTGGGGCGAGGAGGTCGGCATCACCGACCCCGCCTTCGCCGAACGCGTCGACGCCGAGAGCGGCGTCGCCGAGCAGTTCACCGGCACCTACTACACTGCGCTCATCGCAAAGGCCCAGCAGGGACTCTCCGATGAGGAACTCTCCACCATGACGCTGAGCGACCTGAGGGAATGGGGCCGCGACCAGGGCGTGGACGACTCCTTCCTCGACGGCACCTACGTCGGCGAGCTGCTGGACACCACCGCGGCGGCCTACGGCAGGTACGAAGGCGACAACCGGTTCGGCGGCACCCCGTCGGTCTACATCAACGGCGAGCTGCAGGGCAACAACGTCTACGATGCCTCAGGCCTGACCGAGGCGGTCGAGTCGGCTCAGGCCGGCGAGGTCGACACCGAACCGCTCAGCACCGACGACGCGGCCACCCCCGGCCCCAGCCCCAGCGAATCCTCCAGCGCCAAGGACACATCCGAAGAATGACGACTCCGTCCAGCATCGACGCGGGCGCGGCCGGCACCGGCCGCGCCCTCGCCGCGATCCCCAGCCCCGACATCAGCGCGATCCACCTGGGACCGCTGACCATCCACTTCTACGCGCTGTGCATCCTCGCCGGCGTCATCGCGGCGGTCTACTGGAGCGAGCGCCGCTGGACCGCCATGGGCGGCCGGCCCGGCACCATCATGGACCTCGCGGTCCCCGCGGTGCTCCTGGGGCTCGTCGGTGGTCGGCTCTACCACGTCATCTCCGACTACCAGCTCTACTTCGCGCCGGGCAAGGAGCCGATCCGGGCGCTCTACATCTGGGAGGGCGGCCTGGGCATCTGGGGCGCGGTCCCGCTGGGCGCGCTGGGCGTGTGGCTGGTGGCGCGCAGCCGCGGCCTGTCGCTGACGCAGCTGTCGTTCGCGATCGCCCCGACCATCCCGCTGGCGCAGGCGTTCGGCCGCTGGGGCAACTACTTCAACCAGGAGCTGTTCGGGGCGCCCACCGACGTGCCGTGGGCGGTCGAGATCTCCCCCTTCCCCAACGGTGCGCTGCGGCCCGGCATGGAACCCGGCGTCTTCACCTACCACCCGACGTTCCTGTACGAGTCGCTGTGGTGCCTGGCGCTCGCGGTGTTCCTGGCCTGGGCCGGGCGGCGCTACACCGAGGCCCTGCGCGGCGGGCGGCTCTTCGCGCTCTACGTCATGGGCTACTGTGTGGGTCGGTTCTGGATCGAATACCTGCGGGTCGACCCCGCGAACCAGATCCTGGGCTTCCGCCTCAACAACTGGACCTCGATCCTGGTGTTCCTGGGCGCCCTGGCCTACTTCGTGTGGGCCGGCCGCCGGATCGACCGGTTCTCCACGCGGGTCGTCCCCGTGGGGGAGGACGAGGGCACCCAGATGATCGACACCGACCCCGGCGTCTCCGACGACCAGGACGCCGCCGAACGGCCGTCGAAGTCGGCGGGGGCCGCAGGAGAAGGCAGCGACCCCGACGCGGAGCCTCCCGCGCAATCCGGTGCCAACGGCGCCGACGGGGCGAAACGTGAGGAATAGCGCGACCACCTTCCGTGGTGGGGGCGCCACGGAGGAATCGCCGGACAGATGAGCACGCACCTGAGCAACTCCGAGTCCACGGAGCCGGTCGGACGCCGGTCCCGGCGAGCGCGCTCGGAACCGGAGCGGCAGGGCCGCAGGAGCCGCGCCGGCTCCGGCCGCCGGGACGCCGACGACCGCGACGACGCGGTGCCGGAGCACGACGACGCGGTGCCGGAGCCCGACGGCGCCGGCGGCAGGACGCGGCGCGGCGCCCAGTCGGGCCGGGTCGGACGTTCGGCCAGGGCCGCGCGAAAGAAGAAGAGCCGGCAGGGCAGGGCCGCCGCTGCCAAGGGGGCGCGCTCCGGGCGCCGCTCGGCCGAGGAGCCGGCCCCCCAGGCCGGCGGCGCCCGCCGGAGCCGCCGGTCGGCCTCCGCCGACGGCCGACTCGACCCGGTCTCCCGGTTCTCCGCCTCGGCCCTGCGCCGGGTCACCGTCCTGGGGGACCGGCCGGGCCAGGTCGTCTACTCGCTGGCCGAGCAGAGCCGGCGCAAGCGCGGCACCTACATCCTGGGCACCCTGTTCGGCCTCTTCGGGGTCGCGCTGGTCGCCCTGCTCGGGATGCTGGCCTACCAGTTCTTCTCGCCCGCGGACGTCGACAGGAATCACGTCACCCAGATCGTCGCCCCGCCCGAGGGCCACACGACGCTGCAGCCGGACCTGTACCACGCCCAGGAGCAGCAGGAGATCTTCGACCCCATCGTGCAGCGCCCCGAAGACGGCGAGCCGCTCACCGAGGAGGAGGTCTTCGACTCGGCGGAGAAGCTGAAGCTCGACGACTTCGAGCTGACCCTGCGCGAGTCCGAGGTCACCGACGCCTGCACCGGTGTGGTCTGGGGCGACGAGATCGCCCAGACGCTCGCCGACGGCTCCTGCGCCTCGGCGGCGCGCGGCGTCTACCGGGACGCCGACGAGACCTACGTGGCCCAGTTCACGCTCTTCGACCTGGCCGACGCCGATGCCTCGGCCGCGGCCTCCGAGGCGCTCGGCCCCGGGACGGCCCCCGGCTTCGTGCTGCCGCTCAACACCGAGATCGACGGCCTGCAGAAGGGCTACAGCCAGGCGACGTCGCAGGTCATGGGCCACTACCTGGCGGTCTTCTGGGTGGCGCGCACCGACGGCGGCGAACCCGAGGACGACGACTCCATGGCCACGCTCAACGTGGTCGCGATGGACGCCGCGGTGTCGGTGTACGAGAAGGTCCGCGACACCGCATCCGATGACGAGGGCTGACCGGGCGCCCGCCCGGTACGGGGAACCCGGCAGGCGGTGACGTCCACTACTCTGGTTGCTCGCTCCCCGCTTCTCCCCCGAGAAAAATCCCCTCACCCCTTCGAGAGGTCCTGGTGTCATCACTTGAGCCGTCCCCGCCCGGTTCCTCCGGTGGCCGGCGGAGGAAACCCGCCGGAGCCGACTCCATCGAGGGTCTGGTCGCCCCGCCGCCGCGCCGCAAGGGGGCCAAGGGGTCCCGTCGGCGCAAGGGGGAGCGCAAGCGCCGCGGCAGGATGCTGCCGGTCCTGATCGTGGCGCTCGGCGTGGCCGTCGTCGCGCTCGTCGCCGTGCTGGTCATGGAGTTCGTCGTGGGCGGCTCCGCGTCGGCCGGGCGTGCGGTGCCCGCCTCGTACGAGATCTACGACTCCGGTGAGGCCACCGAGGTGCTCGGCGACCGCGAGGTCGATCCGCGCCCGCTGGCCGAGTCCGAGGTCTTCGAGCGCGGCAACGACGAGATCGACAGCCAGGGCATCACCTTCACCCTGGCCGCCAAGTCGCTCACCGACAACTGCGCCGAAGCGGTGTGGGGGGAGCGTGTGGCGGCGGCGCTGGAGGAGGCGGACTGCTCGCAGGTGGCCCGGGCCGGCTACACCTCCGATGACTACGTCGGCGTGGCGACCATGTTCAAGCTGCGCGACACCGACGCCTCCCAGGCGGTCGCCGCGGCCCTGGAGCCGCCGGAGGAGGACTCCGACGCCGAACCCGGCTTCCTGGTCCCGCCCGGCGAGGAGGAGCCGTTCAGCGGCCTCGGGGGCGGCTACAGCGCAGCCGAGGCGACGGTCAACGGCCACTACCTGGTGGTGACCTGGGTCCAGTCGCTCGGCTCCACCTCCCCGGAGGAGCGCGAGAACCTCACCGCCCCGCTCATCGCGCTGGGCAACTTCGACTTCCCGCTCTACCGCCGCCTGCTGGAGCAGGAGAACGCCATCGGCGGCTCCGAGGCCGGGACCGAGAGCGGCACCGAGGACGCCGCGGGGACGGAGGGCGCCGGCACGGAGACCGGAGCCGGCACCGAGGGGGCCGCCGGCACCGGAACCGAGGGCGCGGCGGGCACCGAGGGAACCGGCACCGAAGGAGCCGGAACCGGCCCCGGCACCGGCACGCCCGTCGGGTAGCGCTTCAGCCGGGGTTGTCCACAGGTCTCGCCCCGTGCTTGGCCGCGGGGCTTGACACGGGCATGATCGTCTTGACGCGGTTCCTTGAAGTGGGTGGTCAGCCCCCGGATGGGGCGGGGCGTGGTCCGGGGGGGCGGCTTCAGGGAGTCGGCGCGTTCAGGTCGGCGACCAGGGCGGCCACCGCGTGGTCCAGCTCCTTCAGCCGGTGGCGGGGGAGGTCGAGCAGGGTGTGGCCGGACAGCCACGGGGCTGCCGCGGCGATTCGGGTGCGGGCCTGCTTCTTGTTGACCGGATGCCCGATGTCGGCGGCCACCCGGATCAGGCCCTCGCGCAGCACGCTCGCCACCGTGCCGTGGGCGCGGTCGCGGCAGTGCCACAGCAGGCGCGTCACCGGGTCGGCGTCATCGGGGAGGTCGACCCGCCGGGCCGCCACCACGCAGCGGCGTGCGTCGGGGGAGCCGTTCAGGAAGCGCAGCTCGTAGCGGGGGGCGACGATCTCGCGCAGGTTCCGCTGTCCTGCGGCGTCGCGCACCTCGGGGGTGCCGGCCGGCACCACGACCCGCACCCGGGCGGCCGATGAGGCCAGGATCGAGCGGCTCAGCAGCGCCTCCCAGCCCCCGGTGAGGTTGATCACCGCGTCCTGCGCAGCGGTCGGCGCCGCCAGCCAGGTGACCGTCCGCACGCGCCGGGCGCCTTCGGGCACGGCCCCGCTCGGCCAGTCGCCGACGACGGTGTCGGCCGCGGCGAGGTCCGGCAGCGCGCCGGCGGTGGCGGCGTCGAGCGCGCCGCGGGACTCCTTGGCGTTGGCGCCCCGGCTGTAGATCCGGGCCGCGTCGCGGCCGGAACCGCCCGCGGGCGTGCGGGTGGTGCCGCGCAGCACGTACAGGTCACTGGCCGCGCCGATCGCCTCCGCTCCGAGGTAGCGGTTGAAGTCCGGCCAGATCGCCTCGGTGGCCAGGCCCAGCCTGGTCAGCCTCTCCTGGGTCTTGACCGTGAGCGCCGGCGTGGTCTCGCTGGCGCCGTAGGCCAGCAGCACGCGGCCGCGGCGCGGATCGGCGAGCCCCTCCAGGCCGCGCCGTACGAACAGTTCCACGCCCTCGGGGGTGTAAGGCGGGTCGGTGAACACCAGGTCGGCGCGGCCGCGCACCGCGGCGGGCAGCCCCAGACGCAGGTCGGCGAAGTGGCAGCGCACCCGCAGGCCGAGCCGGGCGGCGGCGGAGTCGATGTAGGCGAGCATGCGCTCGTCGACGTCGACCACGTCCGCCTCGGTCCCCGGGCGCACCAGGCCGGCGGCCAGCGAGGTGAGGTCGTGGTCGCCCACGCACAGCAGGCGGGCGCCGGACAGTTCGAAACGAGTGGCGAGAAACACGGCCCGGCGCAGCGCGGTGTCGGCGGTCGCGGCCACGTGGTCCAGGTCGAGCCGGGACCGCGGGGCCTCGGCGACCAGCCGTTCCAACTCGGCGGCCGCCTCGGGGCGGGCGTGCAGCAGGTGGCCGACGGGGTCGGCCGGCCTCGGCCGGTCGAACGCGGCGTAGCCGCCGGGAGCGCGCAGCCGGACCCGTTCGTCGTCGCGCTCCAGCTCGTCGCCGAGCGCGTCGAGGACGCCGTCCATGACGCGGTTGGCGACGGCGGTGGCGCGCACCAGTTCGCGGCCGCTCCACCACCGGCCGTCGGAGAGGGCTGCGAGGACGCGGTGGCCGCGGGTGGCGTCGACGCCCTGCTCATCGAGCAGTTCGGACAGCCGCGGGGGAAGATCGGTCATCGGTGATGATCGTAGCGGCGGCGGCGCGTGCCGGGGCGCGCCGCGCTCTCTCAGCGCCGGGTGCTCCCTCCGCGCCGCGCGCTCCGTCCATGCCGCGCGGCTCTCTTCGCGCCGCGGTCGCGCGACGGTGCCGGTGACCGGTCCGGCCGCCGGAGGGCGGGAACGGCGAAGGGCGGGTATGGGGGAGTCCGGAGACGAAGAGCGGTACCGTTCGGCCGATGGGAAGGACGGGCGGGCGGCGGGAGCCCGTGCGGCGCCGCGCGGATCCCTCTGTTCCCTCGTGCGGGAAGAGGCGCCCCCGGGTTGGAGCGCGCTCTGGCAGGGGATATACGGTTGAGGAGCCGCTCTCCTCCCGTTTGGGATGTTTGCGGTGCCCGCTCCTTGGATACATTTCGCAGGGCCCGCCACGGTCGTCGGCATCGGCCGACGTATTCTTTGCGGGCCGGGGACTCTCCCCATCGACCGTCGCGGCGTGGCGACGGTTGGTCTAGACCTTCGTTTGACGAGGGGTCCAGACCGCCATGTAACGTAAGTTACCAGCGAGTGTTGCGATTACCTGGTAAGACACCGGTTGGCACGAAGGAGTGGACGCAGGTTCGCCGTGGGCGGCCTGCGTAATGGGTGCGGGTAACGCGATCATCGCACGCTGACGCAGCAGGGCCAATGTCGTCCCGAACGCGCTTTTTCGAAAGCAGACGAAAGACGACAGGAGGGTAGATGCCTGCTGGCCAGGTGCAGCGTTCGTCCGTCCGACCGAACGCCAAGACCGCTTCCGAGGGCCTGTACGACAGCTCCTACGAACACGACGCCTGCGGCGTCGGATTCGTCGCCGACCTCTCCGGCCGTCGCAGCCACGACATCGTCGAGAAGGCGCTCACCGTACTGCGCAACCTCGACCACCGCGGCGCCTCCGGCGCCGATCCCGACGACGGCGACGGCGCCGGGATCCTCACCCAGATCCCCGACGAGCTCTTCCGGGAGGTCTGCCCCTTCGACCTGCCCGAGGCCGGGGCCTACGCCGTCGGCATCGGCTTCCTGCCCACCGATGCCGCCGAGCGCGCCGAGGCGACGGCCGCGGTCGGCCGCATCGTCGACGAGGAGGGCCTGGCCCTGCTCGGCTGGCGCGACCTGCCCTTCGAGCCGCGCTACTGCGGCCCGGCCGCCGGCGAGGTCATGCCGTTCTTCGGTCAGCTCTTCGTCGCCGGCCGGGCCGGCACGGCCACCGAGGGGCTGACCGGCATCGCGCTGGAGCGCTACGCCTACTGCGTGCGCAAGCGCGCCGAGCACGAGGCCGGCGTCTACTTCCCGAGCCTGTCCCCGCGCACCATCACCTACAAGGGCATGCTCACCACGCCGCAACTGGAGCCGTTCTTCCCGGACCTGTCCGATCGGCGCTACGCCTCCGGCCTGGCCCTGGTGCACTCCCGCTTCTCCACCAACACCTTCCCGTCGTGGCCGCTGGCGCACCCGTTCCGCTACGTCGCCCACAACGGCGAGATCAACACGGTCAAGGGCAACCGCAACTGGATGCGGGCGCGCGAGGCCACGCTGGCCAGCGACCTCATCCCCGGTGACATGTCCCGGCTGTTCCCGATCGTCGACGCCGAGGACTCCGACACCGCCTCCTTCGACGCCGCGCTGGAGCTGCTGCACCTGGGCGGGCGATCGCTGCCGCACGCGGTGCTCATGATGATCCCGGAGCCGTGGGAGAACCACACCGAGATGGACCCGGCGGTCCGGGCCTTCTACGAGTTCCACTCGATGCTGATGGAGCCCTGGGACGGCCCCGCCTCCGTCACCTTCACCGACGGCTCGCTCATCGGCGCCGTCCTCGACCGCAACGGCCTGCGCCCCGGGCGCTACTGGGTGACCGACGACGGCCTCGTCGTGCTGGCCAGCGAGGTCGGCGTCCTGGACATCGACCCCGCCCGCGTCGTGCGCAAGGGCCGCCTGCAGCCCGGACGCATCTTCGTCGTCGACACCGCCGAAGGCCGCATCATCGAAGACGAGGAGGTCAAGGCCGAACTCGCCGCCGAACACCCCTACGCCGAGTGGCTGGAGCGCGGTGCGGTCCACCTCGGCGACCTCCCCGCGGCCGAGCCCGCCCCGGTGGTCGACCTCGTGCACGACCAGCAGGTCTTCGGCTACACCGAGGAGGAGCTGCGGGTCATCCTCACGCCCATGGCCCGCACCGGCGCCGAGCCGATCGGCTCGATGGGCACCGACACCCCGGTCGCGGCGCTGTCCAGCCGCTCCCGGCAGCTCTTCGACTACTTCTCCCAGGGGTTCGCCCAGGTCACCAACCCGCCGCTGGACGCCATCCGCGAGGAGCTGGTCACCAGCCTGCACACCGCGCTGGGCGCGGAGGAGAACGTGCTGTCCCCGGACCCCGAGGACTGCCGCCGCGTCGTGCTGCCCACCCCGGTGGTCGACGAGGCCGGACTCGCCTCGATCGTCGCCGCGGGCGGCCCCGAGGGCGACCCGTCCTTCCGCGTGCACGTCGCCAACGGCACCTACCCGGTGGCCGGCGGCGGAGCCGCGCTGGCCGCCCGCCTCGACGAGATCTGCGCCGAGGTCTCCGCGGCCATCGAGCAGGGCGCGCACATCATCGTGCTCAGCGACAGGGGACGCGACGCGAATGCGAGCGAACGAGCGGAGTCGTCGGCGTCGACGCGCGAAGCGCCCACTGGGGCGGCGGCGCAGCGAGAGAGGAGCGTGAGCGCGCAGAAGAGGCGCCACTCCGAGGAGGGCGGGGAAGGCATCGACGCCGAGCGCGCGCCGATCCCGTCGCTGCTGCTCACCGGAGCCGTCCACCACCATCTGGTGCGGGAGAAGACCCGCACCGAGGTCGGCCTGGTGGTCGAGGCCGGCGACGTCCGCGAATGCCACCACGTGGCGCTGCTGGTCGGCTACGGCGCCTCGGCGGTCAGCCCCTACCTGGCCCTGGCCACGGTGCGCGACATGGTCGCGCGCGGCGTCATCGGCGGTGTGGAGGCCGCCGAAGCCGCCCGCAACACCGTCAAGGCGTTCGGCAAGGGCGTCTTGAAGATCATGTCCAAGATGGGCGTGTCCACGGTCGGCTCCTACACCGGCGCGCAGATCTTCGAGGCCCTCGGCCTGGGCGCCGAGGTCGTCGACCGCTGCTTCACCGGCACCACCTCCCGCCTCGGCGGCGTCGGCTTCGACGTCCTCGCCGAGGAGGTCCGCATGCGCCACGCCGCCGCCTACGCCGTCAACCCCGCCGACCACCGGCGTCTGGCCGTGGGCGGGGAGTACCAGTGGCGCCGCGAGGGCGAGCCGCACCTGTTCAACCCCGAGACGGTCTTCAAGCTGCAGCACTCCACCCGGACGCGCCGCTACGAGATCTTCAAGGAGTACACCTCCAAGATCGACGAGCAGGCCGAGAGCCTCATGACGCTGCGCGGCCTGTTCAGGCTCAAGGAGGGCGTGCGCGAGCCGGTCCCGATCGAGGAGGTCGAGCCGGTCTCGGAGATCGTCAAGCGCTTCTCCACCGGTGCGATGTCCTACGGCTCCATCTCGGCCGAGGCCCACGAGACGCTGGCCATCGCCATGAACCGCCTCGGCGGCAAGTCCAACACCGGCGAGGGCGGCGAGGACGCGCGCCGGTTCACCGCCGACGAAAACGGCGACCTGCGGCGCAGCGCCATCAAGCAGGTCGCCTCCGGCCGGTTCGGCGTGACCTCGCACTACCTCACCAACGCCGACGACATCCAGATCAAGATGGCCCAGGGAGCCAAGCCCGGTGAGGGCGGCCAACTGCCCGGCCACAAGGTCTACCCGTGGGTCGCCGGCACCCGGCACTCCACGCCCGGCGTCGGCCTCATCTCGCCGCCGCCGCACCACGACATCTACTCCATCGAGGACCTCGCCCAGCTCATCCACGACCTGAAGAACGCCAACCCCTCGGCGCGGGTGCACGTGAAGCTGGTGTCGGAGGCCGGTGTCGGCACCGTCGCCGCCGGCGTGTCCAAGGCGCACGCCGACGTGGTGCTCATCTCCGGCCACGACGGCGGCACCGGCGCTTCGCCGCTGACCTCGCTCAAGCACGCCGGCACGCCGTGGGAGCTCGGCCTGGCCGAGACGCAGCAGACCCTGCTGCGCAACGGCCTGCGCGACCGCATCGTGGTGCAGGCCGACGGCCAGCTCAAGACCGGCCGCGACGTCATCGTGGCGGCGCTGCTGGGCGCCGAGGAGTTCGGGTTCGCCACCGCGCCGCTGGTGGTGTCGGGCTGCGTCATGATGCGCGTGTGCCACCTCGACACCTGCCCGGTGGGCGTGGCCACCCAGAATCCCGAGCTGCGCGAGCGCTACACCGGCAAGGCCGAGTTCGTGGTGAACTTCTTCGAGTTCATCGCCCAGGAGGTCCGCGAGCACCTGGCCGCGCTGGGCTTCCGCAGCCTGGACGAGGCCATCGGCGCCGTCGACCTCCTGGAGACCGGCGGGGCCGTACAGCACTGGAAGGCCTCCGGCCTGGACCTCGCGCCGATCCTGCACGAGGTGCGGCCCTGGGCCGGCGACCACCGCCGCCAGGTCCGCGGCCAGGACCACGGCCTGGAGAAGGCGCTGGACAACACGCTGATCCAACTGTCGGAGGGCGCGCTGGAGTACGGCGAGCCGCTCAAGCTGGACCTGCCGGTCCGCAACGTCAACCGCACCGTGGGCACCATGCTCGGCCACGAGGTCACCAAGCGCTACGGCGCCGAGGGCCTGCCCGACAACAGCATCGACGTGAGCTTCACCGGCTCGGCCGGCCAGTCCTTCGGCGCGTTCCTGCCCAAGGGCGTGACGCTGCGCCTCACCGGTGACGCCAACGACTACGTCGGCAAGGGCCTGTCCGGTGGCCGCATCACGGTGCGCCCCGAGGACGGCGTCCAGTTCACCCCGGAGGACCAGATCATCGCCGGCAACGTCATCGCCTACGGCGCGACGTCGGGCGAGGTGTTCCTGCGGGGCGTCGTCGGCGAGCGGTTCTGCGTCCGCAACTCCGGCGCGCTGGCCGTCGTCGAGGGCGTCGGCGACCACGGGTGCGAGTACATGACCGGCGGCCGAGCGGTCATCCTCGGCCGCACCGGCCGCAACTTCGCCGCGGGCATGTCCGGCGGCATCGCCTACGTGCTCGACCTGGACACCGAGCGCGTCAACGGCGGGATGGTCGACATCGATCCGCTCGACGACGAGGACCGCGCGTTCCTGGAGGACGTGCTGGGCCGGCACTACGCCGAGACCGGCTCGACCGTCGCCCAGCGCGTCCTGGCCGACTTCGACGTCGAGGTGGAGCGCTTCGGCAAGGTCATGCCGCGCGACTTCAAGCGGGTCCTGGCCGCCCAGGCCGACGCCGAGCGCGAGGGCCGCAACGTGGACGAGGCCATCATGGCCGCAGCCCAGTCCTAGAAGCCGGCTGACGGAAAGGAGGGAGAACGGACAATGGCCGACCCTAAGGGTTTTCTCAAGATCAACGAGCGGGAGGTGCCCCGGCACCGCCCGGTGGACGTCCGGATCCAGGACTGGCGCGAGGTCTATGAGGACTTCGAGCGCGGCAAGGTGGCCAAGCAGGCGTCGCGCTGCATGGACTGCGGCATCCCGTTCTGCCACAACGGCTGCCCGCTGGGCAACCTGATCCCCGAGTGGAACGACCTCGTCCACCGGCACGACTGGGGTGAGGCCATCGAGCGGCTGCACGCCACCAACAACTTCCCCGAGTTCACCGGGCGGCTCTGCCCGGCGCCGTGCGAGTCGGCGTGTGTGCTCGGCATCAACCAGCCCGCGGTGACCATCAAGAACATCGAGGTCTCCATCATCGACCGGGCCTGGGAGGAGGGCTGGGTCCGGCCGCAGCCGCCCAAGACGCGCACCGGTAAGAAGGTCGCCGTCGTCGGCTCCGGCCCGGCCGGGCTGGCGGCCGCCCAGCAGCTCACCCGCGCCGGCCACGACGTGACCGTCTACGAGCGGGCCGACCGCATCGGCGGGCTGCTGCGCTACGGCATCCCCGAGTTCAAGATGGAGAAGCGCCACATCGAGCGCCGCATCGGCCAGATGCGCGCCGAGGGCACGCACTTCCGCGCCGGGGTCGACATCGGCGTGGACATCAGCGCCGAGCGGTTGCGCGCCGAGCACGACGCGGTGCTGCTCGCCGGCGGCGCCACGGCATGGCGGGACCTGCCGGCGACCGGCCGCGAGCTCGACGGCATCCACCAGGCCATGGAGTACCTGCCGCTGGCCAACCGGGTGCAGGAGGGCGACGACGAGGCCCCGGCCATCAGCGCCGAGGGCAAGCACGTCATCGTCATCGGCGGCGGCGACACCGGCGCCGACTGCGTCGGCACCGCCCACCGCCAGGGCGCCGCGTCGGTCACCCAGCTCGAGATCATGCCCAAGCCGCCCGTAAGCCGGCCCGACAGCCAGCCGTGGCCGACCTACCCGATGCTGTACAAGGTCACCAGCGCCCACGAGGAGGGCGGCAAGCGCCTGTACTCGGTGAACACGCTGGAGTTCATCGGCGACGAGCAGGGCCGGGTCAAGGCGCTGAAGCTGGTCGACGTCGAGCGCACCGACTCCGGCTTCCAGCCGGTCGAGGGCACCGAGCGCGAGATCCCCGCCCAGCTCGTCACGCTCGCCATGGGCTTCGTCGGCCCGCAGAAGGAGGGCATGATCGAGCAGCTCGGCGTGGAGCTGGACGGGCGCGGCAACGTCGTGCGCGACGCCGACTACGCCACCAGCGTCGACGGCGTCTTCTGCGCCGGCGACATGGGCCGCGGCCAGTCGCTGATCGTGTGGGCGATCGCCGAGGGCCGCTCCGCGGCCGCCGGCGTCGACCGCCACCTGTCCGAGCGGACCAGTCTGCCCACGGCGATCCCGCCGACGGAGCGGCCGCTGGTGTAGCGGAGACCCGTGCGCGGGCCCCGGCCGACGACCCGTCCGCCGGGGTCCCGCCGCGTCCGCCCCCGGCCGGCGTTAGGAGCCGGCCGCCTCGGGTAGCGGGCCGGTTCGCGCGGCGCCGCGGCCGCGAGGAGGCGCCGCGGACGCCGGGCAGGCGAAACCGGGCAACGAGAAGGGGAAGCCATGACGAACCGACCCGACCCGTCCGCACCGCGGGAGCAGCAGAGCGGGCAGGACGAGGCCGCGCGGGACCGGCGCGGCGCGGACGGACCGCGGCGCTCCCCCGAGGAGGAGGCGCGGTTCGGCGGAGACCCGGGCATGACCCCGATCGACCACCCCTACGGCGGCCGTGGCGACACCTCGGAGGAAGCGGAGGAGACGGAGCAGCAGCCGGGGGAGTGGGAGAGCGACGACGACGTCGTCGAGGAGCGCTCGGACCGGCCCTACGGCAACGCCTAGTGTCCTGAGTCGTTGTTTCGGGGAGTATTGCTGTGCCGGGGGAGGGCGCTCAGGTCATCGGGTGGGGCCGGGGGATTCGCCGCTGCGGTCCTGACGGCATGGCCGGTGCCTGACGATCGGGTCCGTACAGGGGGTCGGCTGTCGCGGTGCGCGCAAGCCGCCGGCGGCGCAGCGGATCCGGGTCCCGGAAAGCCCGCCCCGCCCGCGAACGCGGCGGTCAGAGCCCGATGAGCGCCCCACCTCACACCAGATCGCCGGTGGGAGTCGGAGGGCTGTGGCCGCAGTTCTCCCGTTCACCACCGCATGACCCGGGAAGGCCGCCGTCAGCGCGCCGGCGGCGCGAAAGGTCGCCCCGCACGATCCCGTGCCGGTCGCCCGCCTCCCCAATGGGCCGGTGACCGCGAAAGCGGTGACCCGAGATCTCCCGCGCCGCCGGACGCTGCGCGCCGACAACAGCCCCACCAGGCCCGCAGGACCACGGCAGGACCTGGAAACAGCCCCGCCTTCCCCCATCAACGATCCGGGGCGGGCGGCGGAACCGGGAGGCGGCGGCAGCGGGCCCCGCGGCCGCGGGATGAGTAGAAGAACGGATACCGCGCGGTCTTCCCTGTGCATAGCGTTGGTGCCATGGGGTATCTGGTCCTGGGCGAGGCGGCGATGGCCGTGCACTTCGCGTTCCTCGCCTACGTGGCGGCCGGCGGATTCCTCGCCTGGCGGTGGCCCAGGGCGTTCTGGCCGCACCTGGCGTGCGCCGCCTACGGCCTCGGCATCGTCATCGTGGGTTGGACCTGTCCGCTCACCGTGGTCGAGCAGTGGGCGCGTACCCGCGCCGGGCACCAGGGGCTGCCGGAGGAGGGGTTCGTCGCCCACTACCTCACCGACGTCGTCTACCCCGAGCGCTACCTCCTGCACGTGCAGATCGCGGTGGCCGCCGTGGTCCTGCTCTCCTGGGCCGGCGCGGCCTGGCGAAGACGTGGCGCAACGAACGGCGAGAGGCCGAAGTTCCGCGAGCGCGTTAGGAAATCGTGAGGATTTCGGCCCGGATGGGAGCCCCTCGACCGGAAAATTAGTCGCTGAACTGCGAAAACGCCGGATCGAGCGGCTGAACCCGCCATGTTTGAGCCGAGGTCGGCAGGCGTATTTTCAGATTATGACCATGGTGACACCTGACACCCTGCACCTCGCCCAGCACTTCATCATGCGCAACGCCCGGCTGATCGACCGCTACCGCTTCGCCTTCTTCCAGAGCGGCCCGGCCGAGCCGGTCCGCAGCGTCCTCGCGGCCTACCGCAACGTCGACGGAGGCTACGGCAACGGCCTCGAACCCGACTTACGCGGGCACGGCAGCCAGCCGCAGGCCGCCGAAGCGGCCCTGCGCATCCTCGACGAACTCGGGCCCGTGCCCCGCGACATCGCCAGGCCCCTCTGCGCCCACCTCACCAGCATCACCCGCCCCGACGGAGGGCTGCCCCAGGTGCTGCCCAGCGTCCGGCACACCGAGGCCGCGCCGTGGTGGCGCGAACACGGCGACTTCACCGGCAGCCTCAACCCCACCGCGGCGATCGCCGGCCTGCTGCACAAGCACCACATCACCCACCCCTGGCGCGACCGGGCCACCGCGTTCTGCTGGACCCGCATCGCCGCGCTGCGCTGGACCAACCCCTACCAGGCGATCGCCGTGTGCACGTTCCTGCAGCACGCGCCCGACCGCACCCGGGCCAAGGCCGAGTTCGCCCGGCTGGCCCCGATGATCCGAGCGGTCATCCAGGTCGACCCCGACGCCACCGGGCACGTCCACACGCCGCTCGACCTCGCCGAGGACCCCGACCACATCGCGCGGGAGCTGTTCACCGACGCCCAGATCGACGCCCACCTGGACGCCCTCATCAGGGCCCAGGACGCCGACGGCGGCTGGCACTTCAACTGGGAGAGCTGGTGCCCCGCCACCGTCCCGGAGTGGCGCGGCCTCATCACCCTGCAGCGCCTGCGCACCCTGCGCGCCTACGGCCGCCTCGACGAGCGCGCCGAAGCCGAGCGTCCCGCCCCGTGAGCCACCGGGCGGGCCGCGCCCGGCGCACGCGCCCGCCCGGTTTCTCCGTCCCGCCGGGTGTGATCCCCCTCCCAAGTGCGACGTCACCGCCGTCGCCATGCGTAACGGGCGCCGCGCAGGGCAGAGGGCCCCACGGGGCCGAGCCGCCCCATGACGCACACGACGCCATGATCGACGAAGGGGACGTGGACACCATGGCCAACGAACTCAACGGCAGGACCATCGCCTTCCTCGCCGCGCCCGAAGGCACCGAGCAGGTCGAGCTCACCGAGCCCTGGAACGCGATCCTGGAGGCCGGCGGGACGCCCAAGCTGATCTCCACCTCCGGCGGCGAGATCCGGGGCTTCAACCACCTCGACAAGGGCGACACCTTCCCCGTCGACGCCACCGTCGACGAGGCCAGGGCCGGCGACTACACCGGTCTGGTGCTGCCCGGCGGCGTCGCCAACCCCGACTTCCTGCGGCAGAACGAGCGCGCCGTCGCATTCGTCAAGGAGTTCTTCGACACGGGCAAGCCCGTCGCGGCCATCTGCCACGCGCCGTGGACCCTGGTGGAGGCCGACGCGGTGCGCGACCGCAGGCTCACCTCGTTCCCGAGCCTGCGCACCGACATCACCAACGCCGGCGGGAACTGGGTGGACGAGGAGGTCGCCGTCTGCTCCGGTGGCGCCAACACCCTCGTCACCAGCCGCAAGCCCGACGACCTGCCCGCTTTCAACAAGACCGCGGTCGAAACCTTCGCGAAGTAGCCGGTTCACCGACGCCTACTCGCAACTTGGTTTAGACCAATCAACCGCCGGAACGCTCTAGAGTGTGTACTGTGACACGTCGAGCAAAAATCGTCGCGACCCTCGGCCCAGCCACATCGAGCCCGGAGACCATCCGCGCGCTCGTCGACGCCGGGCTGGACGTAGCGCGACTCAACCTCAGCCACGGTACTCACGAGGACCACCGCGCCAGTTACGAGAACGTGCGCGCGGCCGCGGCCGCCAGCGGCCGCAGCGTCGGAATCCTCGCCGACCTGCAGGGACCCAAGATCCGCCTGGGCACGTTCGCCGACGGCCCCATCGACCTGCACCCCGGTGACGAGTTCACGGTCACGGTCGACGACGTCTCCGGCGACAGGCACCGGGTGTCCACCACCTACAAGGGCCTGCCCGGAGACGTCCGGCCCGGCGACCGCGTCCTCATCGACGACGGCCGCGTCGTGCTGGAGTGCGTCAAGACCACCGGCGCCGACGTCCACACGCGCGTCCTCATCGGCGGCCAGGTCTCCAACCACAAGGGACTCAACCTTCCCGGTGTCTCCGTCGGCGTTCCCGCGCTGACCGACAAGGACGAGGAGGACCTGCGCTGGGCGCTGGCCCAGGGCGTCGACATGGTGGCGCTGTCGTTCGTGCGCAGCCCCGCCGACGCCGAGGACGTCCACAAGATCATGGACGAGGCGGGCGTGCGCGTGCCGCTCATCGCCAAGATCGAGAAGCCGCAGGCCGTCGAGCGCCTGCAGGACATCATCGAGGTCTTCGACGGCGTCATGGTCGCCCGCGGCGACCTCGGCGTCGAACTGCCGCTGGAGAACGTCCCGATGGTGCAGAAGCGCGCCATCGAACGCTGCCGCGACAAGGCCAAGCCGGTCATCGTCGCCACCCAGATGCTGGAGTCGATGATCAGCGCGCCCCGGCCCACCCGGGCCGAGGCCTCCGACGTCGCCAACGCCGTCCTCGACGGCGCCGACGCCGTCATGCTCTCCGGCGAGACCAGCGTCGGCCAGTACCCGATCGAGACCGTGCAGACCATGGCGCGGATCGTCGCGGCGGCCGAGCAGGAGTCCCTGCGGGCCTCGCACATCCTCAACCGGGTGCCCGAGACCACCGGCGGGGCCATCGCCCGCGCCGCGGCCGAGGTCGGGGCCACGGTCGACGCCAAGGCCCTGATCGCCTTCACCATGAGCGGCGAGACCGCGCGCCGGCTCGCCCGGTACCGCTCGCCCATCCCGCTGATGGCGTTCACCACCCAGGACGCCACCCGCTTCCAGCTCTCCCTCACCTGGGGGGTGGAGACCCACTGCGTTCCGTGGGTCGACCACACCGACGAGATGGTCCGCCAGGTCGAGAGCGAACTGCTGGAGATGGACCGCTACCAGAAGGGCGACAAGGTCGTCATCGTGGCCGGCAGCCCTCCGGGAACCCCGGGTTCCACCAACTCGCTGCGCGTCCACCGCATCGGCGACGCCATCGCCCACGGCAAGTAGCCGCCGGTCCCCGCTCCTCGGGCAGGCGCACCCGCGTCCACCCGGGGAGGGGCCGGGACGGGCTCCGCCGCACGGCCCCGGACGCGACCGACCGCCACGGGGCGGCGTCCCGGCCGTCCCCGCGCCGCGAGCGCCCCCGCCCGCACGGATGCGGGCGAAACCGGTCAGTGCGGCTGCGCGCTCGGCATCCCGTGCTCGGGTGTGACCCGCTCCAGCGGCATGTCCCACGGCAGCAGGTTCCACGGGCTGGCGGGGTCGGTCGTCAGCAGCCCCAGCGCCGTCCACACCCGGTCCGAATCGGCGTCGTCGGACCCGCCGCCGTGCCACATCAGGTACCCGCCGTGGAACGCCTCGGCGAGCTGCTGCCAGCCGGCGTAGCGGCGCTGCAGGTCCGAGGCGATCCGGCGCAGCAGGCTCTGCGTCTCCACCGGACTCAGCCAGTCCAGCGTCGCGCCGCCGCAGGCCAACCGGATCAGGTGCACCGACTTCCACCACTGGTAGGCACCGATCACCACGGTCTCGTCCGACTCGTCGACCCCGGTGATCTCACGCATCCGCGCCACCTGGCCGGGGGAGAGCAGGGCCGTCTCCTCCTCGCGCCGCCCCTCGGGAGCGCGGCTGCGGACGACGCCGGTGCGCAGGTCGACCACGAGATCGGCGCTGTGCCCGGTGTGCAGCTCCTCCCAGAGGCGGTCGACCGCGGCCAGCAGCGTCTCGCGGTCCACGACGCCCCACTCCGCCTCGAACACCTTCCGGTAGCGCCGGCGCAGTTGCGGCCGGGCCACCACGTCCCAGGGCTCGGCCAGCGCCACCCGGAACGGCGCCGCGACCGCCGCGGCCCAGCGCTCGGTGCTCAACGGGGCATCGGGCTCCTTGGTGCGCAGTGTGGGCGCCTCCCTGGCGCCGATCACCAGCTCGGCGAAGGACCCGGCGGCCAGCGCGACCACGGGCAGCAGGGCCCAACCGGGCTGGCCGACGGCGACGAGGACGACGGTGAACAGCGCGAGCGGGGCCATCAGCCAGGGCTGACGGCGCTTCGAGGCCCAGGCCACCACGGCCCAGGCCACGATCGCCAGTCCGCCCAGGACCCCGACCACCGCGGTGAACACCCGCCACTCCCTTCGCAAGGGATCGCAGCAGGTATAGACCACCCTGCCGCGCACCCACCCACAGCACTCCCGATTCCAGGATCGGCGACGGCGACCCGTCGAGGCGACCAAAGCAACGTGTTGTGTTCAGGTTGTAGCCGTGATGTGACCGCCCGGCTGAACGAGTATCAGCGTTTGGGGCCGATGAACTCGTCCATCCGGGCGACGGAGGCACGTTGGGCGACGGAGAGGTTCTTGGCGTTGGCCATCTTCCACTCGATACCGAGCTGGTCGAGGACGAAGCCGCAGAGCTCCATGATGTCCCTGGACACGTTGGAGAAGAAGTATCTCGGGTACTCGTACCGCCTGGCCTCGCCGGCGACCGTGCGCCTGATCCGGTTGGTGATGCGACAGCCGTCGGAATGGAAGAGCCCGCGGAGGAAGTCCTCGGGATACCGGTCGACGATGTCGCACTGCCATGGGGCGAGTTCGATCCTGCGCAGGTGTTTCATTCCGGGGCCGTGCTGGGGGAAGTAGCAGGGCCAGTGCTTCCAACGCGCGGTGACCTCCTTGCAGCCCTCCCTGTTGAGGACGCTGACCTTGTGCCCCGGGAGCACGGCTTCGAGCGTGTCGACGCACTCCTCGATCAAACCGGGCCAGGCGTCCGCGCAGGCGATGCGGAGCGCCCAGATCTTTTTCGCCCGGTCGCCGACGTAGCTGATGTAACCGTCACCGAGATAAAGGCCGAGGAGGTAACTGTAAGCGGGCTGCGGTTCGGGCGGTTGGGGAATGGGCGCGCACCGAACACAGGGTTCAGATGCGCGTTCGACACGATCCGGATGGAGGATCCAATCGCGGATGGCCGCGCGGGAGATGCCGGTCTGTCGACTCACCTCGCTGATGGAGAGCCCGGATCGGTGAAGGGAGGTCGCCTGCCGGCGGATATGGCGTGAGTACATGCTTCAAGCATGCGGGAATAGTGCGAACGAGTGTTCGATATCCACAGGTGTCATCTGGTGGACGCCTGAGTGGGCCGCCAACAAAAAATGCCGTCCGAAGGGCGGCCAGTTATCGAACCTGCTGTTTGTGCCCTGGGTGGGATTCGAACCCACACTACGCGCCTTTTGAGGGCGCCGACTCTGCCGGTTGGTCTACCAGGGCTTTTCTGATCTGTCAAACGAATCGGGGAAATTACTGGCGTGCGTTTTTCCGAATCGTCATCAACTGGTCGTGCCGCCGACTCGGCAGGCGTAGGCCCCACGCAGTGCACCCAATCGTAGCGGATCTCGGTACGCTCTTGTTCGTGACGCAGACGCAGAGCCGCGTGGTGATCGCGGAAGACGAGGCCCTGATCCGACTGGACCTCAAGGAGATGCTTGAGGAAGACGGCTATGCCGTCGTGGGGGAGGCCGGTGACGGCGAGACCGCGGTGCGTCTCGCCGGCGAGCTCAAACCCGACCTCGTCATCCTGGATATCAAGATGCCCGTGCTCGACGGCATCTCCGCCGCCGAGCGCATCGCGGCGGAGCGCATCGCGCCCGTCGTCATCCTGACCGCTTTCTCCCAGCGCGAGCTGGTCGAGCGGGCGCGCGACGCCGGGGCGATGGCCTACCTGGTCAAGCCGTTCAACAAGACCGACCTCGTGCCGGCCATCGAGATGGCGGTCAGCCGCTACGCCGAGCTCGCCGCGCTGGAGGCCGAGGTCAGCGGGCTCACCGACCGGCTGGAGACCCGCAAGCTGGTCGAGCGCGCCAAGGGCCTGCTGCAGAGCAGGCACGGCCTGAGCGAGCCCGAGGCGTTCCGCTGGATCCAGAAGAACTCCATGGACCGCCGGCTGACCATGCGCAAGGTCGCCGAGACCGTCATCGAGACGCTCGCCGAAGAGTAGTGGCAGCCGTCGGTCACCGACGGCACTCGGCGCGCGTCAACCGGTCACGAGGGCCCCATCGCCGCAGCGTGGGGCCCTTTCTCGTGTCCGGGCGGATCGACGCGCGGCCGGGGCGTCAACCGTGCCGGTGTACCGATCCGGTCACGGATGCGCACAAAGCAATGACGTTTGGATCACGTGGCTTTAGGCATGCTGAAGAACCAGGGTAAACCGGGCTAAACTCACGCCACCTGTTAGCAAACGGCCGGCCCCGGGGCACTTCTCCCGGTGCCGCATTCTCAGATGCGCAAGGAGCGCGCGTGCGCAGACGCCTCGTGACTGTGCTGCTCGCCGTGATCGCCGCCATCCTGGCGATCCCGGCCGTGGCGGTGGCAGACGATCAGGGCGGTGAGACGCTCAACGGTCAGATCCGTAACCCGGAAGCCGTCGAAGGCCTCGACATCACGGTTTTCCAGGGGGACGAGGAGATCGGGACGGCGACCACCGACCCTGACGGAAATTGGGAAGTGGAGTTGCCCGGACCGGGCGACTACCGCATTGTCCTGGACCAAGAGTCCGTACCCGACGAGTACGTCGTCGCGGAGAGGCCCGGCGCCGAGCACGACGATGTCGAGGTCCGCGAAGGCCAGCAGCGGGTGGTGATCTTCAATCTGGCCCTCCCCGGCGAGGAGGGGAGCGAGTCCGCCTCGCCCAGCGCCTCCGCCGATGAGGAGGAGGGCGGGCAGGACGCCGGTGGCGCCGATGATCCCCAGGGTGCGGAGGAGGGGGTCACCACGGCCCCCGGTGTCAGCGAGGGGACCCCGTTCGGCACCAAGCTCGTCCAGCTGACCGTGGCCGGGTTGGTCTTCGGCCTGATCATCGCGATCTCGGCGATCGGCCTGTCGCTGATCTTCGGCACCACTCGGATGATCAACTTCGCCCACGGCGACATGGTCACGTTCGGGTCCATGATGGCCCTGCTGTTCAGCACCGGTTCGGTGTTCGACGACGTCCCGCTCGTCGTCGCCGCGCTGATCGCGGTGGTGCTGGGCGCGCTGCTCGGCGCGGGGCTGGAGGCGTTCCTCTGGCGGCCGCTGCGCAAGCGCAACGTCGCGCTGATCCAGATGTTCATCGTCTCGATCGGTGTCGCGCTGCTGCTGCGCCACCTGCTGCTGGTGTATTTCGGCGGCAGCCGGCAGCCCTACGACGAGTTCCAGCTGCAGGAGTCGCTGCGTCTGGGCCCGGTCACGATCACCCCGCGCGACCTGACGATCGTGCTGCTGTCCGTGGTCGTCCTGATCGCCGTGGGCTGCCTGCTGCAGTTCACCCGGATCGGCAAGGCGATGCGCGCGGTCTCGGACAACCGGGACCTCGCGGAGTCCTCCGGCATCAACGTCGACCGGGTGACGCTCTACGTGTGGGGGCTGGGCGGCGCGCTGTCCGCGCTGGGCGGCGTCTTCTACGGCCTGAACCAGACCGTGTACTGGCAGATGGGCTTCCACCTGCTGCTGCTGATGTTCGCCGCGGTGATCCTGGGCGGTCTGGGCACCGCCTACGGCGCGATGGTGGGCGGCCTGGTCATCGGTCTGGTCGCGCAGCTTTCGACACTGTGGTTCCCGGCGGAGCTGATGAACGCCTGGGCGCTGACGATCATGATCATCGTGCTGCTGGTCCGGCCGCAGGGCATCCTGGGCCGCCGCGAGCGGGTCGGTTAGGAGACGGACGATGGACTTCATCTTTATCCTGACCACCGCCCTGGAGACGGCGATCGGTCCCATCGCGGCGGTCTACGCGCTCGCGGCGATCGGCCTGAACATGCACTTCGGCTACACCGGGCTGCTCAACTTCGGTCAGGTCGGCTTCATGCTGGTCGGCGCCTACGGCGTGGCGGTCAGCGTCACGACCTTCGACCTGCCGCTGTGGGTGGGCTTCCTGGCCGGCATCGGCTGCGCGGTCGTGCTGGCGCTGCTGCTGGGCATTCCGACCCTGCGGCTGCGGACCGACTACCTGGCGATCTCGACGATCGCGGTCGCCGAGGTGGCCCGGCTGGTCTACCGCGCCTCGTTCGCCCAGGACATCACCGGCGGCGTCTACGGCCTCCAGGGTTTCGCCGACGGCTTCTACGCCCTCAGCCCCTTCTCGGGTACCTACGGGATCGGCGGCGTCTCCTTCTCGTCGCGCGACATGTGGCTGATGACGGTGACGTGGGGGCTGGTCGTCCTGGCCAGCCTGGTGATGTGGATGCTGATCCACAGCCCCTGGGGCCGGGTCATCAAGGGCATCCGCGAGGACGAGGAGGCCGTGCGCAGCCTCGGCAAGAACGTCTTCGCCTACAAGATGCAGAGCCTGGTGCTGGGCGGCGTGTTCGGCGCGCTGGCCGGCGCGATGATCGCGCTGAACCAGCAGACCGTCACCGCGGACCAGTTCATGCCGCAGGTGACGTTCTACCTGTGGGCGATGCTGCTGCTCGGCGGCGCGGGCCGCACGCTCGGCCCGGTGATCGGCGCGGTGTCGCTGTGGTTCCTGCTGACCGTGTTCGACGAACTGCTCCGGGCGCTGGCCGCCTCGGGCGCGCTGCCGTTCCTGCAGAGTTCGGACGCCGGTGTGCTGCGCCACGCCGCTGTGGGGCTCGCGCTGCTGCTGCTGATCGTGTACCGGCCGCAGGGAATCGTCGGCAACCGCAAGGAGATGCTGGTCAATGTCAAGTGAGCCGACCACGGCCGGCCGGATGGCCGGCGTCGAACCCGCTCCCGGTGTCGCCAAGCCCGACCCCATCCTGAAGGCGAGCGGCGTGCGGCGCTCCTTCGGCGGCCTGACAGCGGTGGACGTGCAGCACCTGGAGGTGCAGCGCGGCACCATCACGGCGCTGATCGGCCCCAACGGCGCCGGCAAGTCGACCCTGTTCAACCTGCTCACCGGCTTCGATCGGGTGGACGCGGGGCAGTGGTCCTTCAACGGCCACCGCCTGAACGGGGTGAGCGGCCACAAGGTCGCCCGCCGGGGCATGGTGCGCACGTTCCAGCTCACCAAGGCGCTGACTCGGCTCACCGTCATGGACAACATGCTCCTGGCGGCGCAGGGGCAGGTCGGTGAGCGGATGTGGGGCGCGTTCCTGCGCCCGCTCTGGGGCGCCCGGGAGCGCGCGAACGTGCAGCGGGCCGAGGCGCTGCTGGAGCGGTTCAAGCTGCTGGCCAAGCGCGACGAGATGGCGGGCAGCCTCTCCGGCGGGCAGCGCAAGCTGCTGGAGATGGCGCGCTCGCTGATGGTGAATCCCTCCATGATCATGCTGGACGAGCCGATGGCCGGGGTGAACCCGGCGCTGGTGCAGTCGCTGCTGGGGCACATCACGGCGCTGCGCGACGAGGGCGTGACGGTGCTGTTCGTCGAGCACGACATGGACGTGATCATGGGCATCAGCGACTGGATCGTGGTGCTGGCCCAGGGCAAGGTGATCGCGGAGGGCTGCCCGGAGGACATCCGGTCCAACCGGGAGGTCATCGACGCCTACCTGGGCGCGCAGCACGACGAGCCGGGCGACGGCGCCGAGGAGGAGCGATGAGCGAGAACCCCGAGAAGCCGGAGAGGGCCGAGGCCGCCGAGGAGCCCGCTGTGGCGCCGGAGGAGTCGGTCGAGGCCCATCAGCAGGCGCGCGAGGAGGTGCTCGAGCACGCCGGCGCCGAGGCCGCCGATCCGGAGGAGTACCTGCTGGTCGCCGACGAGGTGGTGTCGGGCTACGTGCCCGAGGTCAACATCCTCGACGGCTGCACGCTGACGCTGGCCGAGGGCGAGGTCGTCGGCGTCATCGGGCCGAACGGCGCGGGCAAGTCCACGTTGATCAAGACGATCTTCGGGCTGATCCCGGTGCGCGAGGGTTCGCTGATGCTGCGCGGCTCCAGCATCGCCAACCTCACGGCGCACGAGCTGGTGTCGCGCGGGGTGGGCTACGTCCCGCAGACGCAGAACGTGTTCCCGACGCTGACGGTGGAGGAGAACCTGGAGATGGGCGCCTATCTGCGCCCGTCGCTGTTCGCCAAGCGCTTCGCCGTCGTCGCCGACCTGTTCCCCCTGCTGGCGCAGCGGCGCAGGCAGAAGGCCGGGGCGCTGTCGGGCGGTGAGCGCCAGATGGTGGCGATGGGCCGGGCGCTGATGATGGAGCCGTCGGTGCTGCTGCTGGACGAGCCCACGGCCGGGCTGTCGCCGATCTACCAGGACGAGGTGTTCCAGCGGGTCAGGCAGATCAACTCCACCGGCGTCTCGGTGGTCATGGTGGAGCAGAACGCGCGGCGCTGCCTGCAGATCTGCGACCGCGGCTACGTGCTGGACCAGGGCCGCAACGCCTACACCGGCACCGGCGCGGAACTGCTGCACGACCCCAACGTCATCGAGCTGTACCTGGGGACGCTGGCCAAGGCCTGATCCGTCGGCGCCTCCTTCGTCCGATAAGGGGCCCCGGGACCGAACGAGGTCCCGGGGCCCCTTATCGCGCGTCCGCGGTCCGGCGGACCGCTGAGAACCGCGGCGGCCGGGCGGTGCTGTCCGCCGTCCTTGGCCACTGGGGTCTTCTCCGGCTCTTCCCGGGGCGGGCCTTCACCACCCGCTGGAATCAGGGCCCCGGCCTTCTGAGGCCGGAGGTGGGGAGCCGGCGCCCGGTGAAGGGAGCCGGAGGAGGGAACGGGGCCCGCCCGGCACGCGAACGCGCCCCCGGGCCAGGGCCCGGGGGCGCGTCCTGGGGGGCGTCCCTCCCCGCCGTGTCCGCTGCTGCGCTACTCCACGGTCCCCTCAGGGGTGGTCTCCACGAAGTCCTGCGCTTCGTGGGTGCCGTCCTCGGCGAAGCCGTAGATCATGATGGAGGCCACGGTCACGTCGCCGTTCTCGTCGAAGTCGAGCGGGCCGCTGGCGCCCTGGTAGTCGACCGTCCCGCCCTCGGCGAGGATGTCGCGGCACTCGGCGAAGCCCGTGCACTGCTCATCGCCCTGGGTCACGGCGGTCATCTGGTCGACGTAGACCGCGGGATCGGTGCTCTCCGCGGCCTCGGCGGCGAGCGCGATCACCATCGCGCAGTCGTAGACCTGCGGCGCGTACTGGAAGACCTCCAGGTCGGGGTCGAACTCCGTCAGGCCCTCATCGAACTCGGGGTTGTCCACGCCGGGCGCGGTGCCCTGGAATCCGGAGACGACCCCGGGGTCGCCGGAGTCCACGAGCTCGCCGAGGTTCTCGTTGTTGAGGCCGTCCGCGCTGTACATCTGGCTGGGCTCCATGCCCTCTTCGATCAGCCCGGTGATGATCTGGACGCCCTCTTCGAAGGAGACCATGACGACCGCGTCGGCGTCGGAGTTGGAGACCTGCTGGATGACGGAGTCGAAGTTGGTGCCCATGGGGTCGTAGCTCTCGTTCAGCACGACCTCGGCGCCGTTCTCCTCCAGCGAGGTGGCGACGGATTCGGCCAGGCCCTGGCCGTAGTCGTCGGCGCGGTAGACGACGGCGACGCTCTGGTTGCCGTCGTCGACGACCTTCTGGCCGAGGACCGGGCCCTGCAGCAGGTCGCTGGGGGCGGTGCGGAAGTAGTAACCGCCGTCGTCGTAGGTGCTCAGGTCGGGCGCGGTGTTGGAGCCGGAGCACTGGACGACCTCGGCGCCGGTGACCCGGTCGATGATCGCCATGGTCATGCCCGACGCGGCGGCGCCGAGGACGGCGTCGACGTCCTGGTCGAGCAGGCGGCCGGCCGCGTCGTTGGCCTGGGCGGCGTCGTTGGCCTCGTCACCGGCGAGGATGCCGGGCAGCTCCTGGTCGAGCACGCCGCCGGCCTCGTTGATCTCCTGGATGGCGTACTTGGCCGCACTGATCTGGGGCGGGCCGAGGAACGACAGGTCGCCCGTCTCGGGGAAGACGTAACCGAACTGGAGCGGGTCTCCCTCTCCTCCGTCGTTACCGCCGCCGCCTCCGCCGCCGCACGCGGTCAATCCGAGGGCCAGGGCCGCGGCCATGGCCGTGAGGCTGAGGGCCTTCTTGCTTGGCATTCAGGTCTCTCCGTTCAACCGGCGTCAAACGCGCTTGGTCAACCACGCAACGCCCGGGTCGTCTTGTGGACGACCCTGCTTAACCGAGGGCGTTAGCGGAGCTTAATCACGGAGCGTCCTGTTCAGGAAGATCGCACCGATGGTCGGTGCCGAGTCGGGTTCATGCTGTTACTTACCCGTAGTCATCGCGTGCGGCAGAAATCCCAGTTCAACTGGGCTTTGTACGCAAGGTCGCCGTTGCGTCGCCTTGCGTGTCCGGTCGGCGCGCTCGGCCGCGGCCCCGGCGGTCGCCGGAGGGTGGTGACCCAGTGTCAGGGCCGGCTGCGCCGCCGCGTCGGCTAGGCCATCGCGACGAGGGCCGTGAGGACCGGGGCGACGAGCAGGGCGGGCAGCAGGTCGGCGACCGGCAGCGAGCGGATGCGCAGCAGCCGCAGCGCGACCCCCACCAGCAGCAGGCCGCCGGTCGCGGTGAGCGCCGCGATGTGGGAGTCGGGCAGGAAGCTGCCCAGGACCACGCCCAGCAGGGTGAAGGCGCCCTGGTAGACCAGCACCGGCGCGGCGGAGGCCATGACGCCGACGCCCAGCGCCGCGGCGAAGGCGACGGCGGCGAACCCGTCGAGGGCGGCCTTGAGCGCGAGCTGGTCGATGCCGTTGCCCAGCCCGTCGCTGATCGCGCCGAGGATCGCCAGCGGGCCGACCAGGAAGACCAGGGATGAGCTGACGAACCCCTCGACGAAGCGCTGTGGTCCGGCCGGGGGCGCGGAAGGCTCCGGCGCGGGCGGCTCCGGTGCGGCCTGGGCCTCGGCGGCCCCCGCCTCGCCCGCGGCGACGGGCTGCCGGGTGAGCCTGCGCCGCAGCAGGTGGCCCAGGTCCTCCAGCCGGTCCTCCAGGCGCAGCAGCGAGCCGATGACCCCGCCGATGAGCAGGGAGGCCAGGACGATGAGGGTGGGGGCGGCCGAGCCCACCGCCGCGGCCAGCCCCGGGTCGAGCACCTCGGCCGCGTTCATCGCGGCGATCAGCAGGACCACCAGTCCCAGGGCCCCGGTCACGACCTCGCGGGTGCGTTCGGGCAGCCGGCCGCCCAGGGCCATGCCCAGCCCGGAGCCGGCGACGATCGCGGCGACGTTGATGAGCGTGCCGAGTCCCGGCATCGAGTCCTCCTGATCCCTGGTGTGCCCGGCCCTGGTGCGCCGCGCGTACGCCGCACTCTCAGGCGGTCGGCGCGTCGCGCAGCATGCAGGTCAGGCGCGCGGTGCACACCCGCCCGCCGTTGTCGTCGGTGATGGTGATGTCCCAGGTCGCCAGGGTCCGGCCGAGGTGGACGGGGACGGCGACGCCGGTGACGTGGCCGCTGGTCGCGCTGCGGTGGTGCGTGGCGTTGATCTCGATGCCCATGGCGATGCGGCCCTCCCCGGCGTGGATCATCGAGCCGACGGAGCCGAGTGTCTCGGCGAGCACGCACGAGGCGCCCCCGTGCAGCAGCCCGAAGGGCTGGGTGTTGCCCTTGACCGGGATCCGCCCGACCATGCGCTCGACGGAGGCCTCCAGGATCTCCAGTCCCATCTGCCTGCCGAGATCGCCGCCAGAGGCCCCCGGGTCGGTCATGATCTCGTCGAGCCGCCGGGCGTCCAGCGCCATCGCGCACCTTCTCTCGTCTTGTCGGCCCTCCGGCCGGCCGCGCCCCGCCCCTCGGCGCCGACCGCTTGGTCGGCGCACCGCGGGCGCCGCGGGCGCCGCGGGCGTCCGGGTCCGTCCGGACGTGCCGGACGTGATTGCGGCGGGCACGTGCGGTTTCGCGAAAATGTCCCCACGGCATCCTAGGATTCCTCCTGTGGTGAAGACACAGGCGACCCCCGAACAGACCAGTTCCTCCCCGGCCGACCCGGCCGCCGCCCCGCGGGCCCGGCAGCGGCTGCTGCTGCTCGACGGGCACTCCATGGCGTTCCGCGCGTTCTTCGCGCTGCCGGTGGAGAAGTTCGGCACCAGTACGGGGCAGTCCACCAACGCCGTCTACGGCTTCACCTCGATGCTGGTCAAGCTGCTGCGCGATGAGCAGCCCACCCACATCGCCGTCGCCTGGGACCGCTCCGAGCCCACGTTCCGCCACGAGGCCTACGACGAGTACAAGGGCGGCCGAGCCGAGACCCCGCCGGAGTTCCCCGGCCAGGTCGCGCTGCTGCAGGAGCTGCTCGGCCTGCTCGGTGTGGCCAGCGTCTCGGTGGCCGGCTTCGAGGCCGACGACATCATCGCCACCCTGGCCGTCCAGGGCTGCGAGCGCGGCATGGAGGTCCTCATCGCCTCGGGCGACCGCGACGCCTTCCAGCTCGTCACCGACGCCTGCACGGTGCTGTACCCGGGCAAGAGCCTGTCGGACCTGACCCGCATGACCCCGGATGCGGTCGAGGCCAAGTACGGCGTCGCGCCGCAGCGCTACCGCGACCTCGCCGCCCTGGTGGGCGAGAAGTCCGACAACCTCCCGGGCGTTCCGGGGGTGGGACCCAAGACCGCGGCCAAATGGATCACCAAGTACGGCTCGCTGGACGGCCTCGTCGCCCGGGCCGACGAGATCACCGGCAAGGCCGGCCAGAGCCTGCGCGACCACCTCGACGACGTGCTGCGCAACCAGCGGCTGAACGCGCTGGCCACCGACGTCGAGATCGGTGCGGGGCTCGACGACCTGACGATGGACGGCTGGGACCGCGCCGGCATCAACACGCTCTTCGACGACCTGGAGTTCGCGGGCACGCTGCGCGAGCGCCTGTTCTCGGTGCTCGGCGAGGAGGAGTCCGAGGACGGCGCGGCGCCGGAAGAGGGCTTCAGCGTCGAGCTGAGCCCCCTGGGCACCGGAGAGGTCTCCGGCTGGCTGGCCTCCCACGCCACCACCGACGCCCGCGCGGGCCTGGCGGTGTCCGGCTCCTGGGGGCGCGGCGGCGGCGAGGTCGCGGACCTGGCGATCGCGGTGGCCGCCGGTCCGGCCGCGCACATCGATCCCGCGCTCCTCGACTCCGACGACGAGGCCGCGCTGGCCGCGTGGCTGGCCGACCCCGAGCGCCCCAAGGCCCTGCACGACGCGAAGGGCCCGCTGCTGGCCCTGGGCGCGCGCGGCTGGGAGCTGCGCGGGCTCACCAGCGACACCGCGCTCGCCGCCTACCTCGCGCTGCCCGGCCGGCGCAGCTTCGACCTCGCCGACCTGTGCACCCGCTACCTCAACCGGGAACTCGACGAGCAGCAGGCGGCGGGCGCCCAGCTCACCCTCGACATCGCCGGCGGCGGCGACGACGCCGCGCAGACCGCCCGGCACGACCTCGCCCTGCGCGCCAGGGCCACCCTCGACCTCGCCGCGGCCCTCGACGCCGACCTGGAGCGGCGCGGCGCCACCCGGCTGCTGCGCGAGGTGGAGCTGCCGCTGCTGCGGGTGCTCGCCGACGCCGAGCGCGTCGGCATCGCCGCCGACCGCGCCTACCTGGACGAGCTGGAGGCGGAGTTCGCCGCGGCCGTGCGCCAGGCGGTGCAGGAGGCGCACCGGGTGGTGGGCCGCGAGTTCAACCTCGGCTCGCCCAAGCAGTTGCAGCAGATCCTGTTCACCGAGCTCGGCCTGCCCAAGACCAAGCGGATCAAGACCGGCTACACCACCGACGCCGACGCACTGGCGTGGCTGGCCGCGCAGACCGACAACGAGCTCCCGGTCATCCTGCTGCGCCACCGCGACCAGACGCGGCTGCGCGTCACCGTCGAGGGCCTGATCAAGACGGTCGCCGACGACGGGCGCATCCACACCACCTTCAACCAGACGGTCGCCGCCACCGGCCGCCTCAGCTCCACCGACCCCAACCTGCAGAACATCCCCGTGCGCACCGACGCCGGCCGGCGCATCCGCAGGGCCTTCGTCGTCGGCGGCGGCTACGAGCACCTCCTCACGGCCGACTACAGCCAGATCGAGCTGCGCATCATGGCGCACCTGTCCGGCGACGCGTCGCTGATCGAGGCGTTCGAGACCGGCCACGACTTCCACGCCGAGATCGCGGCGCGGGTGTTCAAGATCCCGGCCGAGGAGGTCGGCGGCGAGGCGCGCGCCAAGATCAAGGCGATGAACTACGGGCTGGCCTACGGGCTCAGCGCGTTCGGCCTGTCCGGGCAGCTCGGGATCACCCCCGAGGAGGCCCGCGGCCTCATGGACGACTACTTCGCCCAGTTCGGCCGGGTCCGCGACTACCTGTACGAGGTGGTGGAGCGGGCCCGCCGCGACGGCTACACCGAGACGATGCTGGGGCGCCGCCGCTACCTGCCCGACCTCACCAGTGACAACCGGCAGCGCAGGGAGATGGCCGAGCGGATGGCGCTCAACGCCCCCATCCAGGGCTCGGCCGCCGACATCATCAAGGTGGCGATGCTCGACGTCGACGCGGGGCTGCGCGAGGGCGCGTTCTCCTCACGGCTGCTCCTGCAGGTCCACGACGAACTCGTGCTGGAGGTCGTCGACGCCGAGCTCGGCTCCGTCCGCGAACTGGTCTCGCAGAGGATGGCCGGCGCCTATGATCTCCGGGTGCCCTTGGCCGTTTCGGTGGGCGTCGGCCACAATTGGCACGACGCCGCGCACTGAGGACCGCTCGGCCGCGGGGCCGCGGTCCGACTCCGCGGCGGCGGGGCAAGGGCAGCGGGAAGAGGAGGAGTCGGAGATGTCGGCGGATCCGTCGAGCGGGCGCACGCGGGTGCTCCTGCCCGAGGACGAACTGCGCTGGCGCTTCTCCCGGTCCGGCGGGCCGGGCGGCCAGCACGTCAACACCTCCGACACCCGGGTCTCGCTGTCCCTGGACCTTTCGGCCACGGCGATGCTCTCGCCCGAGCAGCGCGATCGCGCGCTGCGGCGGCTGCAGCGCCGACTCGCCGACGGCGTCCTCACGGTGACCGTGCAGGCCTACCGGTCCCAGGCCCGCAACCGCGAGCTCGCCCGGCAGCGCCTGACCGCCCTGATCAGCGAGGCGATCGCACCGGGGCCGCCCCGGCGCCGCGCCACCCGGCCGTCCCGGGGCGCCAAGGAGCGCAGGCTCGACGCCAAACGCCGCCGGTCTGACCTGAAGCGGTCACGCTCGCGCCGGTTCGACGACTGAGGGCCCGCGCCCGCCCCACGGGCGCCGACGAGGGCGGACCCGGCGCCTCCGGACCGCGCGGCCCGGCGGCCGACCCTAAAATGTGATCAGAACGACATGGGTCCGTTTGGAGGATGCGGTTCCAATTGACCGCAGGCCCGGTGTCTCATATTCTGGCCGGAGCGTTGTGGATTCGCGCGTGCAACTCGACCCACGGACCGCTCCGGATACGGCAGGCCCGCCCGCCCATCCGGCCACGGCCCCACGGGGGAGGGGTACTGCGGTCGAGCCGGTTCCGGGGATCGGGCAGGGGAGGGCGTTTCGGCGCCGTCGTCCCGCCGTTCGCCTGATCGGCCAAGGCGAATCGTGTGGCTCCACGGCGTGCCCAACTTCCAACCCATGTCCGTCCGGAGTCCACCCACACATGACGAGCAGCACCGAGGCCACCTCGACACCGAAGGTAGCGGTCGACGACATCGGTTCCGAGGAAGCCTTCCTCGCGGCGATCGACGAGACCATCAAGTACTTCAACGACGGTGACATTGTCGAAGGCACCATCGTTAAGGTCGATCGAGACGAGGTCTTGCTCGACATCGGCTACAAGACCGAGGGCGTCATCCCCTCGCGTGAGTTGTCGATCAAGCACGACGTCGACCCCGGCGAGGTCGTGACCGTCGGCGACCACGTCGAGGCCCTGGTCCTCCAGAAGGAGGACAAGGAAGGCCGTCTCATCCTGTCCAAGAAGCGCGCCCAGTACGAGCGCGCCTGGGGCACGATCGAGAAGATCAAGGAGGAGGACGGCGTCGTCACCGGCACGGTGATCGAGGTCGTCAAGGGCGGCCTGATCCTCGACATCGGGCTGCGCGGCTTCCTGCCGGCCTCCCTCGTCGAGATGCGCCGTGTGCGCGACCTCCAGCCCTACGTGGGCCGGGAGCTCGAGGCCAAGATCATCGAGCTCGACAAGAACCGCAACAACGTGGTCCTGTCGCGTCGCGCCTGGCTGGAGCAGACCCAGTCCGAGGTCCGCCAGACCTTCCTCAACACCTTGCAGAAGGGCCAGATCCGCAAGGGCGTCGTCTCTTCGATCGTCAACTTCGGTGCGTTCGTCGACCTCGGCGGCGTCGACGGTCTGGTGCACGTCTCCGAGCTGTCCTGGAAGCACATCGACCACCCCAGCGAGGTCGTCGAGGTGGGCCAGGAGGTCACGGTCGAGGTCCTCGACGTCGACATGGAGCGCGAGCGCGTCTCCCTGTCGCTCAAGGCGACCCAGGAAGACCCGTGGCAGCAGTTCGCCCGCACCCACCAGATCGGCCAGGTCGTTCCGGGTAAGGTCACCAAGCTGGTGCCCTTCGGCGCGTTCGTCCGCGTCGAGGAGGGCATCGAGGGCCTGGTGCACATCTCCGAGCTGGCCGAGCGCCACGTGGAGATCCCCGAGCAGGTCGTCCAGGTGGGCACCGAGATCTTCGTCAAGATCATCGACATCGACCTCGACCGCCGCCGCATCAGCCTCTCGCTGAAGCAGGCCAACGAGAGCGTCTCGCCGGACCAGACCGAGTTCGACCCGACGCTGTACGGCATGGCGGCCGACTACGACGAGCAGGGCAACTACAAGTACCCCGAGGGCTTCGACCCCGAGAGCGGCGAGTGGCTCGAGGGCTTCGAGACCCAGCGCGACGAGTGGGAGCAGCAGTACGCTCTTGCGCAGTCCCGCTTCGAGGCGCACCGCAAGCAGGTCGAGGAGGCCCAGGCCGCCGAGGCCGAGGCCGGCACCGAGGCTCCGTACGAGGCCGAGGCCGCTCCGCCGTCGACCGGCGGTGGCGGCGGCGGCGCCCCGCAGAACGGCGCGAGCTCCAACGGCGGCGCCCTCGCCTCCGACGAGGCCCTCGCCGCGCTGCGCGAGAAGCTCGCCGGCGGCGGCGAGTAAGCCTCGCCCGAACGGTAGGTGGAACGCCGAGAGGGCCGCTCCCCGCAAGGGGGGCGGCCCTCCGCCTGTGTCCGCCGGATCTCAGCCGGGAAGCAGGGTAAAGCGTTCGCAGTGGCGCGGCCGGACGATTGAGAAGTGCTTGATGTCCACGGTCGCGACCTCGGTGATGCCCAGACGCTCCGCCGTCGCGACGACCGAGGCGTCGGCGGCGCCGAGAGGGAGATCCGCATACTTCTCGACGAGTTCGGCCATGCGCGCGTAGTCAGCCGAGGTGGGCTCGACGAGGTCCAGCTCCAGCCCGGCGCTCCGGAGGAACGCCGCCTCCACACGACTTCCGCAGCGGGGTTCGAGAAGCTGGCAGACCTCCGTCAGGATCAGCGTCGGCACACGCAATCGAGTGAAGTTGCGAACCATGAAGGCGCGGCATCCCTCGTGGTGCTGATGCGCTTGTTCAGCAGGGCCACGAGAGGGCCGGCGTCGCAAATGATCACTTACGGTGCTCTTCTCGGAGGATTTCCTTGTAGCGGGCCGAGAGGTCCGGCTCGGCGTCCATGACGCCAACCAACGCGGCGAGGTGAGGGGGGAGAGCATCCTCGACTTCGTGGCGTACGGTCTCCAACAGGCTTGGAACTCTCTCCTCCGGCAGCTCCTTGACCAGGCGCAGCAGTTCGCGGCGCTGGGGGGAGACCGGAGGGTCTTCTTCGGGCAGTGCGCTCATGCCTCCAGAATAAGCCGCCCTGCCCCGCCACGCTGGGTGATTTCGTAAGATCGTCGGCATGCTGAAAGTGGGACTCACCGGGGGAATCGGTTCGGGCAAGAGCGAGGTGGCGCGGCGGCTGGCCGAGTGCGGCGCCGTCGTCATCGACGCGGACAAGATCGCGCGCGAGGTCGTCGAGCCGGGCACGTCCGGGTTGGCCGAGATCGCCGAGGCGTTCGGGGAGGGCGTGCTCACCCCCGAGGGCGCGCTGAACCGGCCCAGGCTGGGCGAGATCGTCTTCGCCGACGAGGCCAGGCTCGCCGAGCTCAACGCGATCGTGCACCCGCGCGTGGGCGCGCGCACCGAGGAGCTGATGGCGGGGGCCCCGCAGGACGCGGTCGTGGTCTACGACGTCCCGCTGCTGGTGGAGAACGGCCTCGGCCGGCTCTACGACCTGGTGGTCGCCGTGGACGCCCCGGAGGAGACCCGGATACGCCGCCTGGCCGCCCACAGGGACATGCCCGAGGACCAGGCCCGCGCCCGCATCAAGGCCCAGGCCACCCGCGAGCAGCGCCTGGCGGCGGCCGACATCGTCATCGACAATTCCGGCACGGTCGCCGAACTGGACGCCCGGGTGGCGCGGGTCTGGAGCGAGCTGGAGCGCAGGTCCGGCTAGGGCCGCCTCCTCGGCCGCGTCCGGTGGGCGGGGACGCTCGACTCGCGGGCGTGCAGGTCGGAGACCTCGACCAGGGAGCGCCACACCCACACGAACAGCAGGCCCATGATGATGCTCACGGCACCGAGGAAGGTGATCCCGGTCTCGGAGGAGAACCGGCCGATCGACCCGGCGGAGGCGTAGGCGCCGCGCTCCAGCAGCAGGTGCCCGCCGAACAGGAGGGCCAGGACGCCGGGGATCCAGCCGAGCCGCCGACCCCATCCGCGTCCCCGTCCCAGGAGCCGGGGCACGTTCGCGGCGCTGCCGAAGCAGAACAGCGCGCCGCCGATCAGCGCAGCGGCCAGGACGAGTTCGAGGATGGTCTCCTCGATGAGGTGGATGGTCAGCGGCTCGGCGTACAGGGCCGACCAGGCCATGGCGACGCCGCCGGCGGCCAGTGCGGCGCCGGCGCCCCAGAGGGCCGGCGCGGAGCGGGCGAGTCTCCACATGTCGCTGTTGTCGCGTTTGAGCACCGGCACATTTTAGGGACTCCCGGCGGGGCCCGGGTGTCACAGGGGCCGCCTAGAGTGGAAACGCCAGGTATCCGCTAGGCAGGGGGACTCATGCGGCCGGTGACCGACATCCAGCGCAAGGTGACGCCGTTCGAGGTGGTCTCGGAGATGACCCCGGCCGGCGACCAGCCGACGGCCATCGCGGAGCTGGCCCGCCGCGTCGACGCCGGCGACGAGGACGCCGTTCTGCTGGGCGCCACCGGCACCGGCAAGACCGCGACGGTGGCGTGGCTGGTGGAGCAGGTGCAGCGGCCCACCCTGGTCATGCAGCCGAACAAGACGCTGGCCGCGCAGTTCGCCAACGAGCTGCGGGAGATGCTGCCCGGCAACGCGGTCGAGTACTTCGTCTCCTACTACGACTACTACCAGCCCGAGGCCTACGTGCCGCAGACCGACACCTTCATCGAGAAGGACTCCTCGATCAACGACGAGGTGGAGCGGCTGCGCCATTCGGCGACCAACTCGCTGCTCACCCGGCGCGACACGATCGTGGTCGCCTCGGTCTCCTGCATCTACGGCCTGGGCACCCCGCAGGAGTACGTCGACCGGATGGCCGCCGTCAGGGTCGGCATGGAGGTCGAGCGCGACGAGCTGCTGCGCAAGCTCGTCGAGATGCAGTACACCCGCAACGACACGGCCTTCACCCGGGGCACCTTCCGGGTCCGCGGCGACACCGTCGAGATCATCCCGGTCTACGAGGAGCTCGCGGTGCGCATCGAGATGTTCGGCGACGAGATCGAACGGCTCATGACGCTGCACCCGCTCACCGGTGAGGTGCTCGACGAGAGCGACGAGTACTACATCTTCCCGGCCTCGCACTACGTGGCCGGCCCCGAGCGGATGGAGCGTGCCATCCGCGACATCGAGGCCGAGCTCGGCGGGCGCCTGGCCGAACTGGAGCAGCAGAACAAGCTGCTGGAGGCGCAGCGGCTGCGGATGCGCACCACCTACGACCTGGAGATGATGCGCCAGGTCGGCAGCTGCTCCGGCATCGAGAACTACTCACGGCACTTCGACGGCCGCGAGCCCGGCAGCGCCCCCAACACGCTGCTGGACTACTTCCCCGACGACTTCCTGCTGGTCGTCGACGAGTCGCACGTGACGGTGCCGCAGATCGGCGGCATGTACGAGGGCGACGCCTCACGCAAGCGCACGCTGGTCGACCACGGGTTCCGGCTGCCCTCGGCGCTGGACAACCGGCCGCTGAAGTGGGAGGAGTTCCTGGGGCGGATCGGCCAGACGGTCTACCTCTCGGCCACCCCGGGCCCCTACGAGCTGGGCCGCACCGGCGGCGACGTCGTCGAGCAGGTCATCCGGCCCACCGGCCTGGTCGACCCGGAGGTGCTGGTCAAGCCCACCCAGGGCCAGATCGACGACCTCGTCCACGAGATCAGGGTGCGCGCCGAGCGCGCCGAGCGCGTGCTGGTCACCACGCTGACCAAGAAGATGGCCGAGGACCTCACCGACTACCTGACCGAGCTCGGCATCCAGGTGCGCTATCTGCACAGCGAGGTCGACACGCTGCGCCGGGTGGAGCTGCTGCGCGAGCTGCGGGTGGGGGAGTTCGACGTCCTCGTCGGCATCAACCTGCTGCGGGAGGGCCTCGACCTGCCCGAGGTGTCGCTGGTGGCCATCCTGGACGCCGACAAGGAGGGCTTCCTGCGTTCGGAGACCTCGCTGATCCAGACGATCGGCCGCGCCGCGCGCAACGTCGCCGGCCAGGTGCACATGTACGCCGACCAGGTCACCGACTCCATGCGCAAGGCCATCGACGAGACCAACCGGCGCCGCGCCAAGCAGTTGGCCTACAACACCGAGCACGGCGTCGACCCGCAGCCGCTGCGCAAGAAGATCGCCGACATCCTCGACTCGCTGGCCCGCGAGGACGCCGACACCCAGACGCTGATCGGCGGGAGCGCGCGCCAGCAGAGCCGAGGCCGGGCGCCGGTGCCGGGGCTGTCCTCCGCGGCCACAGGTGAGCGCTCCGCCGACATCGCGAACATGCCGCGCGCCGAGCTCGCCGACCTGATCGAGCAGCTCACCGGGCAGATGCACCAGGCAGCGACCGACCTGCAGTTCGAGCTGGCCGCCCGGCTGCGCGACGAGGTCAAGGAGCTCAAGCGCGAACTGCGCGGCATGGACGCGGCCGGGGTCTCCTGAGCGGCCCGGCCCCGGTTCCGGTGCACCTCGACGTCCACGTGGCGGCCGGCGCGGCGCCGCAGGAGCGCCGGGCGGTCGTCGCGGCGAGCGTGCAGCGGGCGGTCGCCATGGGCGCCACCCGGGTCCGTGAGGTCGACGAGCCCACCGGGGACTGCGTCGTCGTGCTCGATCCCGAGGGCGACGAGTTCTGCCTGCGGTGACGGCGGTGCGGCCGGGAACCACGGCCGGTCCCCGCCCGTCTGAAGTGACGAGACACCGGACCGCCCGGCCGGTGCAGACCCGAAGGGAACGTCGAATGCGCGGCCGGATTGCAGCGGTGACCGGTGGAGTGGCCCTCCTGGCCCTGTTCGGTGCCGGATGCGGCGTGTCGGTCTCCGAGGACGGTGACGTCTCGGTCTCCAACGGCGGCGAGGAGGTCTCGGGTTCGGAGAACGGCGTCGTGGTGTCCGACGGCCGGACTCTGACGGTCGCCGCGGACGGTGAGACCGCGACCGAGGACTGCGCGGGCCTCGACGTCAACGTGCTGGCCAGCGACACCACGTTGACCTTCAACGGCGAGTGCGGCGAGGTGAGCATCGCCGGCAGCAACACCGAGGTGCACGTCGGTTCGGCCGCGTCGATCAGCGTCACCGGTGCGGACAACGTCGTCTACTACGCCTCGGGCGAGCCCTCGATCAGCAACCTGGGTGTGAACAACACCACCGAGCAGGGCGGCAGCGCCACCCCCTAGCGCCGAGTCCGAATACGGCCACCGCTGTGAACAGCGGAAATGGAATAAGGCGGGCCCCTGTGCGCCATCGGGGCGCGGTCGTCGGTTACCGTGGAACGATTCGGCGCCGGTTCTGGTGAAATTGCATGGCGACAATTTCAAAACAAAATCGGAAACTTTGGTCGTTATCTCTACGTTCCGGCGCCGTAGGCGCTACGGTCTATTTTCGTAGCCATGACGCGACAGTATGTCACCGTTAGAACTCCAGCGGCGGCGCGCTGGGGCCCGCGTCCAGTGTGAAGAGCGCACGTGCGGCCAGGGAGGGATAAATGAGCGGTTATGTCGCCCGGGTGCGGCATGACGATCCGCCCGGCGATAGCGCCGAATTCGACCTGCTGGTGGGATCGGTCGCGAGGCGGTGGGCGGAGATCGATCCATTGCTGCCCGAGCCCTCGCATCCACGGCTCAGCACCTATCCGCTGCTGACGGTCAGCGACGAGTCCGCGCGCCCCGTCGCCACCGGGACCATGCGTTATGCCTGGTACCAGCCCGGCGAGGTCGGGCGTACCTGGGGTGTTCCCGACCAGCACTGGCTCACCCCGATCGTCGGCGGCCCCGACCCTGAGGGCGCTCTGGACTCGCTGCTCACCAGTTGGCGGGACCAGATGGACGACCTGCCCAGCGGCACCGGGTCGGAGTCGGCCGCGCTGCTGACCTGGCCGGCCCGCGACGTCTGCGGCGTGCGGCCGCTGCAGCGCCACGGCCTGCAGCCGTTCACGGTGCTGGCGGCCCGGCAGCGCCGCAGGGGGGTGCCGCCCTCGCTGCCGCCCCGCGACGTCACGATCCGGCTGGCCGACATGCAGGACCTCGCGGCGGTCGTCGGCCTGGTGATGGAGGAGCACCGCTACGAGGAGCACTTCGGCGGGGTGTTCATCCAGCCCGAGACCGCCGAGCAGACCCGCAGGGTGGTCGCCCGGGCCCTGAGTCGCCCGCCGTCGTGGATCTGGATGGCCGAGCGGCGCGGCCGTCCGGTCGGCCTGGTCTGGGTGTCCCCGCCCGAACGCGCCCGCTGGGTGGCGCCCCTGGTCAACGCCGGTCCCGCCGCCTACATCGGCTACGGCGTGGTCACGGAGCAGGAGCGCGGCGCCGGTATCGGCACCGCGCTGGTCAGCCAGGCCCACCACGCGATGGACAGCTACGGCATCGCGGTGACGCTGCTCAACTACGCGATGATGAACCCGGTGTCCGGGCCGTTCTGGAACCGGATGGGCTACCGACCGCTCTGGACGACCTGGGAGGCCCGCCCGGTGCTCGCGCTGCGCTGACCCCCCCCGCTGTCCGGACCGCCGGGCGGCGGGGCCGCGCCGATTCCGGTCTCCCTCTGGTGATCACCCGCCCCGACGGGTTACCGTCGGCGCATGCTCAACGCCGTTGCGTGGCGGCGGTGTGTCCGTGCGGAGGGAAGGTCGGATGAAGCGCACAACGTGCCGGGTCGGCGCCGCGGCGGGACTGCTCGCCCTGATCGCGGCGGCCGCAGTGCCGGCCCGGGCCGGGGAGGCACCGGAAGGGCCCGACCGCGACTCCGTCGCCGTCGGCCGCGGGGGAGCGGTCGCCACCGTGGACCCCGACGCCACTGAGGCCGGGATGCGGGTCCTGCGCTCCGGCGGCAACGCCGTGGACGCCGCCGTCGCCGCCGCGGCCGCGCTGGGGGTCACCGAGCCCTACTCCTCGGGTTTCGGGGGCGGCGGCTACTTCGTCTACTACAGCGCCGCCGAGGGACGCGTGCACACCCTCGACGGCCGCGAGACCGCACCGGCCGCCATGCGGGAGGACTCCTTCCTGGAGGACGGCGAGCCCATCCCGTTCGAGGAGGCCGTCACCTCGGGGCTGTCGGTCGGGGCCCCGGGCACGCCCGCCACCTGGGAGCGCGCCGTCGAGCAGTGGGGCAGCAGGCCGCTGCAGTACGTCATGCGCCCGGCCATCCGGCTGGCCGAGCGCGGCTTCACGGTGGACGCGACGTTCAACGAGCAGACCGCCGCCAACGCCGAGCGCTTCGCCGACTTCCCGGCCACCGCCGAGCTGTTCCTGCCGGGCGGCGCGCCGCCGGAGGTCGGCACGGTGCTGCGCAACCCCGACCTCGCCGACACCTACCGCGACTTCGCCCGGCACGGCGCGAGCGTGCTGGAAGGCGAGATCGGGGCCGACGTCGTCGAGACCGCGACCGCGCCGCCGGTCGCCCCCGGCGCCGACCGGCAGGTGCGGCCCGGCCTGCTGAGCGCCGGCGACCTCGCGGACTACGAGGTCGTCGAGCGCGACCCGACGCACGTGGACTACCGGGGCCTGGACGTCTACGGCATGGCGCCCTCCTCCTCCGGCGGCTCCACCGTCGGGGAGGCGCTCAACATCATCGACACCCGCGACCCCGCCGAGCTCGCGCCCGAGGAGATCCAGCACCTGACGCTGGAGGCGAGCAAACTCGCCTACGCTGACCGCAACGCCTACATCGGCGACCCCGCCCACGTCGACGTGCCCCTGGAGACCCTGCTCTCCGAGGACTACGCCCGGCAGCGGGCCTGCCTGGTCGAGCCCGACTCGGTCCTGGCCGCGCCCGTGGCCCCCGGCGACCCCGGGGCCGGGAACGGGGACGGGGACGCCTGCGCGCCCTCCTCCGCACCGGCCGGGCCGGAGCCCGAGGGGCCCTCGACCACCCACCTCGTCACCGCCGACCGGTGGGGCAACGTCGTCTCCTACACGTTGACGATCGAGCAGACCGGGGGCAGCGGCATCACCGTGCCCGGCCGCGGCTTCCTGCTCAACAACGAGCTCACCGACTTCGACTTCCGGGTCTCCGAGACCGGCGCAGGGGCCGCCAACCTCCCGGCCCCGGGCAAGCGGCCGCGCTCCAGCATGGCGCCGACCATCGTGCTGCGCGACGGCGAGCCGTGGCTGGCGCTGGGCAGCCCGGGCGGCGCGACGATCATCACCACCGTGCTGCACGTCCTCGTCGACCGCGTCGACCGCGGTATGACGCTGCCCGAGGCGGTGGCGGCGCCCCGGCTCTCCCAGCGCAACGCCGAGCAGACCCAGGCCGAACCGGGGTTCTTCGATACACCGGAGGAGAAGGCGCTGAGCGAACTGGGGCACGTCTTCGCCGAGACGCCGGAGATCGGCGCGGTGTCGGCGCTGGAGTTCCTCGACCGCGGCCGGATCCAGGCGGTGGCCGAACCGCGGCGGCGCGGCGGCGGGCACGCCGCCGTGCTCAGGGAGCGCGGGTGGGAGCCGCCCGGCCCCGGGTCCGGCGCGGCTCGTTAGGCTCGTGAGCGTCGCCGTTGACGAGTTCGAAGGGTGGTCCGGGCATGGATACCGCGCAGGTGGAGATCGTCGAGGTCGGGCCGCGCGACGGCCTGCAGAACGAGACCGCGGTCCTGTCGGTCGCCGAGAAGGTCGAGCTGATCGACCGAGCCGTGGCCGCGGGGGTCCGGCGCATCGAGGCGGTCAGCTTCGTCAACCCCAGGCGGGTGCCGCAGATGGCCGGGGCCGAGGAGGTCATGGCCTCGGTGCGCCGCGACGCCGGAGTGTCCTACATCGGGCTGGTGCTCAACCGCCGGGGACTGGACCGGGCGCTGGCCGCCGAGGTCGACGAGGTCAACGTGGCGATCCCGGCCACCGACGTGTTCTGCCGCCGCAACCAGGGCTGCACCGCCGAGGAGATGCTGGCGGCCTACGACGACATCGCCAAGGCGGCCCACGCGGCGGGAATGCCGGTCAGCGCGACGATCTCCACCGCGTTCGGCTGCCCGTTCGAGGGCGAGACCCCGCCGCAGCGGGTGGCCGACATCGCCCGGCGCGCCGCCGACTCCGGCGCGGTCGAGATCGCGATCGCCGACACCATCGGCGTCGGCGTCCCCGGGCAGGTCGCCGACCTGGTGGAGCGGGTGCGCGCCGTCGCGGGCGGGGCCGGGCTGCGCTGCCACTTCCACAACACCCGCAACACCGGCTACGCCAACGCCCTCACCGCCCACGAGCACGGCGTCACGGTGCTGGACTCCAGCATCGGGGGCTTCGGCGGCTGCCCGTTCGCCCCGGCGGCCACCGGCAACATCGCGACCGAGGACCTGCTCTACATGCTGCACCGCAGCGGCGTACGGACCGGCGTCGACATGCGCGGCATCGCCGCCGCCGGGACGTGGCTGGGGTCGCGGCTGGACAAGGAGCCCCCGGCGCTGCTGGGCCGGGCCGGGGGCTTCCCCGCGCCCGAGTGACCCGCCGGGGCGTCTCAGATCGTTGACGGGGAGGCGGGATTGTTCTCAGTCCCCGCCGCGGCTCTGCGGGCCTGGTGGGGATGCTGTCGGCGCGCGGCGTCCGGCGACGCGAAAGGCCGCGGGATCGCCGCTGCTCAAGGCCCCGGCCGTCTGCGGCGGGCGACCGGCACGAACCCGTGCGGCCGCCCTTTCGTACCGCCGGCGACGGCGCCGGCGGTGAGCAGCTCGCGCTGGGCGTGTTCGTGCCGCTCGGCCGACCAGCCGTTCCACGTGCGCGCCTGCCGGAGGCACTCGTTCCCGTGCTCGGCCGGCCAGTCGCGCAGCCGGGCCGGCCCGGCCGTGTCGCCGGAGCCGGATACCGGTGCAGATGGACGACGCTGTTATCCTGGTGGCCCGTGGAGTCCGAGGTCGTCGGCGGGACCAACCGCCGCCACCGCTCGGGCGCCGCACGGTCGCCCGTCGTTTTCGGGCGATCCGTAGCCATTCGACCACGGGAGCATCACTTTGGCATCCGCCGCGAGTACCAAACACCTTTTCGTCACCGGCGGCGTCGCCTCCAGTCTCGGCAAGGGTCTCACCGCTTCCAGCCTCGGGCGGCTGTTGAAGTCGCGCGGCCTGCGGGTCACCATGCAGAAGCTCGACCCCTACCTCAACGTCGACCCCGGAACGATGAACCCCTTCCAGCACGGCGAGGTGTTCGTCACCGACGACGGGGCCGAGACCGACCTCGACATCGGCCACTACGAGCGGTTCCTCGACACCGAGCTGTCCGCCTCGGCCAACGTCACCACCGGCCAGATCTACTCCAGCGTGATCGCCAAGGAGCGCCAGGGCGCCTACCTGGGTGACACCGTGCAGGTCATCCCGCACATCACCAACGAGATCAAGTCCCGCATCTACGCGATGGACGCCGCCGACGTCGACCTCGTCATCACCGAGATCGGCGGCACGGTCGGCGACATCGAGTCGCAGCCGTTCCTGGAGGCCGTGCGCCAGATCCGGCACGAGATCGGCCGGGACAACTGCTTCTTCCTGCACGTGTCGCTGCTGCCCTACCTCGGCCCCTCCGGTGAGCTCAAGACCAAGCCCACCCAGCACTCGGTCGCGGCGCTGCGCAGCATCGGCATCCAGCCCGACGCGATCGTGTGCCGCTCGGACCGGCCGATCACGCAGAGCCTGAAGAACAAGATCAGTCTCATGTGCGACGTGGACGAGGGCGGCGTGGTCTCCACGCCCGACGCCCCCTCGATCTACGACATCCCCAAGGTGCTGCACCGCGAGGGCCTGGACGCCTACGTCGTGCGACGCCTGGGCCTGGCCTTCCGCGACGTCGACTGGACCGAGTGGGACGACGTGCTGCGCCGCGTCCACCAGCCCGACCACGAGGTCACCGTCGCGCTGGTGGGCAAGTACATCGACCTGCCCGACGCCTACCTCTCGGTCACCGAGGCGCTGCGCGCCGGCGGGTTCGCCAACAACACCCGGGTCAACATCCGCTGGGTGGCCAGCGACAACTGCGCCAGCGAGGAGGGCGCCGCCAGCGAGCTCGACGGCGTCGACGGCGTGCTGATCCCCGGCGGGTTCGGCGTGCGCGGCATCGAGGGCAAGCTCGGCGCGGTCCGCTTCGCCCGCGAGAACAGGATCCCGCTGCTGGGCATCTGCCTGGGCCTGCAGTGCATGGTCATCGAGTACGCCCGCGACATCGTGGGCCTGGACGGCGCCAACAGCTCCGAGTTCGACGACAAGGCCAAGCACCCGGTCATCGCGACCATGGCCGACCAGACCGACGTCATCGCCGGCGAGCGCGACATGGGCGGCACGATGCGGCTGGGCCTGTACCCGGCCAGGCTCGCCGAGGGCTCCGTCGTGCGCGAGGTCTACGGCGACGAGGAGATCTCCGAGCGGCACCGGCACCGCTACGAGGTGAACAACACCTACCGCGTCCGCCTGGAGGAGGCCGGCATGGTCTTCTCGGGGCTGTCGCCCGACGGCCACCTGGTCGAGTACGCCGAGCTGCCCCGCGAGGCGCACCCGTTCTTCGTGGGCACCCAGGCCCACCCGGAGCTGCGCTCGCGCCCGACCCGCCCGCACCCGCTGTTCTCCGGCCTGATCACCGCGGCCCTGGAGCACGGCGCCGGCAGCGTCGGCGAGCGCCGATGACCGGTGAGCAGCGGGCGATGACCCGGGTGGCCGACTACCCGGAGTCCTGGCCGGTCGAGAAGAGCGTTGACCGCTACAGCGGCGCCAAGGCCGGCATGCGCACCGACTGGGTGCGCATGCCCGACGGCGACGGCGGCGACGAGGTCGTCCAGCGCGACAGGCTGGTCCACCCCGGCGCCGTCGTCGCCCTCGCGCTGGACGCCGAGGAGCGGGTGCTGCTGCTGCGCCAGTACCGCCACGCGGTCGGCCACCAGCTGTGGGAGCTGCCGGCCGGCATGCGCGACGTCGAGGGCGAACCGCCGGTGCGCACCGCCCAGCGGGAGCTGCTGGAGGAGGCCGGGTACCGCGCCGCCCTCTGGCACGAGCTCGCCGACTTCTTCCCCTCGGCCGGCTTCTCCACCGAGCGGATCCAGGTGTATCTGGCCCGGGACCTCACCGAGGTCCCGGCGGAGGAGATCGACTTCGAGCGGGTGCACGAGGAGGCCGACATGCCGGCCGAATGGGTGCCCCTGGATGAGGCCGCCGCGGCCGTGCTGTGCGGGCGGCTGCACAACGGCGCCACCGTCGTCGGCATCCTGGCCGCTCAGGCCGCGGCCCGCGACGGCTTCCGCACCCTGCGCCCGGCCTGACCTCCCCCGCCGCCGGCCGCCGGCCGCCGACGCCCACCGGGCCCGGGGACGCGCTCCCCGGGCCGCGGGTGCGCGCATTGCCCGGGAATCGCCGTGTCCCGGGCGCCGAGTCGTCCCACTCTGTGGCATGATCTCCCCCGGATACCGGGGAGTTGATCGCGACGACGGCCGAGCAGCAGGATCTCCGCGGCGTGCAGCCGGCGCCCGCGCTGGTCTCCGCTGTGCGCGGTTACCTCGACCACCTCACCGTCGAGCGCGGGCTGGCCGCCAACACCCTGTCCTCCTACCGCCGCGACCTTCGCCGCTACCTGGCGTTCCTGGCCGGCCGCGGCCGCACCGAACTGGCCCAGGTCGACGCGGCCGATGTCACCGCGTTCCTGCGCGGCCTGCGCGAGGGCGACGCCGAGCATCCGCCGCTGGGCGTCAACTCCGCCGGCCGCGCGGTCGTCGCGGTGCGCGGCCTGCACCGCTTTGCGCTGCGCGAGGGGCTCACGGCGACCGATCCCGCGCACGAGGTCCGTCCGCCCTCCCCGCGGCGCAGGCTGCCCAAGGCGATCTCCCTGCACCAGGTGGAGGCGCTGCTCGCCGCCGTGGAGTCGGCCGACGGCCCGCGTGCGCTACGCGACCGGGCCCTGCTGGAGCTGCTGTACGGCACCGGGGCCCGGATATCGGAGGCGGTCGGCCTGGACGTCGACGACATCGACCGGCTGCGCGCCGAGAGCGGAGGAGAGGAGAGCGGGGAGGTCGGCGTCGTGCGCTTCAGGGGCAAGGGCGGCAAGGAGCGGCTGGTGCCGATCGGCAGGTTCGCCCGCCGGGCCGTCGACGCCTACCTCGTCCGCGCCCGCCCCGCATTGGCCGCCTCCGGCCGCGGCACCTCCGCGCTGTTCCTCAACGCGCGCGGCGGCAGGCTGACCCGCCAGGGCGCCTGGGCGGTGCTGCGGGCGGCGGCCGAGCGGGCGGGACTGAGCGACGTCTCACCGCACACGCTCCGGCACTCCTTCGCCACCCACCTGCTCGACGGCGGCGCCGACGTGCGGGTCGTGCAGGAGCTCCTCGGGCACGCCTCGGTCACCACGACGCAGGTCTACACCCTGGTCACGGTCGACCGGCTGCGCGAGGTCTACGCGGCCAGTCACCCCCGCGCGATCGCCACCACCTAGGATCACGAAGGGACAGACGGGGCAAATCCCCTGATGCCGGGGGTCCCCGGCCCCTTAGAGTGTCGCGTTGATTCGTTGATGCCGAAGTTCTAGAGTCGCCGCACGACGGTTAAGCGCTGTCGACATATTGAGTTTTTCCGACGGCCAGTCAACCGGTGCGTCTGAACCGGCCGGTCATGGCTGGTCCGTAGGGAGGTCAAGGGTTGTGAGCTGGTCGGGAAACGACGAGGCGGACGCGGTCGAGACCGCTGCCGCCGACGAGGACATGGTGGCCGATCCGGCGAGCAGCCCATGGGGGGAAACACGCAGTACGGGGGCGGCACTGACCAGCATCAACAGACCGAAACCGGAATTTCCGGAACCGGTGTCACTGGACGGACACGGCCCGGCGCGGGTCGTGGCACTGTGCAACCAGAAGGGCGGGGTCGGCAAGACCACTACGACGATCAATCTCGGGGCGGCGATCGCCGAGTACGGCCGCAGGGTGCTGCTGGTCGACTTCGATCCGCAGGGGGCGCTCTCGGTCGGCCTGGGCCGGCTCGACCCGCGCGAACTCGACCTCACGGTCTACAACCTGCTGATGCAGCGCGACGTCACCGTCGATGACGTGCTGCTCAAGACGGGCATCGAGGGCCTGGACCTGATCCCGAGCAACATCGACCTGTCGGCGGCCGAGGTGCAGCTGGTGGGGGAGGTGGCCCGCGAGCAGATGCTGGGCCGCGCGCTGGCGCCGGTGATGCACGACTACGACGTCGTGCTCATCGACTGCCAGCCCTCGCTCGGCCTGCTCACGGTCAACGCGCTCACCGCGGCGCACGGCGTCATCGTGCCCCTGGAGTGCGAGTTCTTCGCGCTGCGCGGCGTGGCGCTGCTCATGGACACCATCCAGAAGGTCCAGGAGCGCCTCAACGAGGACCTGGTCATCGACGGCTTCCTCGGCACCATGTACGACCCGCGCACGCTGCACGCGCGCGAGGTGCTGGCCACCATCATCGACGGCTTCGGCGACAAGGTCTACAGCACGGTCATCAACCGGACCATCCGCTTCCCCGACGCCACCGTCGCGGGCGAGCCCATAACCCGGTTCGACTCCTCGTCGGCCGGTGCCAACGCCTATCGGGAACTGGCCAAGGAGGTGCTGGCTAGGTGGCCTCTCAGCGGTCACGGCGCGTGACCCTGCCGGGTGCGGCGGAGCTGTTCTTCCGCTCCACGACCGCATCCCCGAGTACTCCGCCCGAGCCCGCGCCACCCGCCACGCCGCCCAGACCGGCGACCGCGCCCGAGGCCGACGTCCCGCAGGAACGGGGACACCGGCCGCGGCAGCAGCGGCAGCGGCGCGCGCCGCTGCCCAGCGGACGGCAGCGCCACGACGAGAAGATCACGGTCTACATATCGGCCGCCGAACTTCTCGCGCTGGAGCAGACCCGGTTGACGCTGCGCGCCAACCACGGTCTGACCAGCGACCGGGGACGGATCGTGCGCGAGGCGGTCGCGGTGCTGCTCGCCGACTTCGAGGAGCACGGCGACTCCAGCATGCTGGTGCAGCGGCTCAGTGACAATTGACGGGGAAAGCGAAGGTGAGGACCTGGTGGGCGCCGCATCGGTGCCACTCTTGAGGACATGACCGCATTCGATCTCTGCACGCACAACAGGCATGACCGCTGAGGACGCGACCGGCGGGAGTGGCTTCCAGGTCCACCTGGACAACTTCGAGGGCCCCTTCGACCTGCTGCTGGGGCTGATCTCCAAGCACAAGCTGGACATCACCGAGGTGGCGCTGTCGAAGGTCACCGACGAGTTCATCGCCTACATCAAGGCGCACGGGGACTCATGGGACCTCGACCAGGCGAGCCACTTCCTGCTGGTCGCGGCCACGCTGCTCGACCTCAAGGCGGCGCGGCTGCTGCCGCGCGGCGACGTCGAGGACGAGGCGGACCTCGCCCTGCTGGAGGCCCGCGACCTGCTGTTCGCGCGGCTGCTGCAGTACCGCGCCTACAAGGAGGTCTCGGCGGTCCTGGCCGAGCGGCTGCTCACCCAGGGCCGCCGGTTCCCGCGCGCCGTCACGCTGGAGCCGCGCTTCGCCGAGGCGCGGCCCGACGTGTTCATCCGGCTGGGGCCGCAGGAGTTCGCCGCCCTCGCCGTGCGCGTGCTCACGCCCAAGGAGCCGCCGAGCGTCCCCGTCACCCACATCCACCAGAGCAGGACGTCGGTGCGCGAGCAGGGGGCGCTGGTGGTGGAGGCGCTGCGCGCGCGGGGGAGCATGACCTTCGCCGAGCTGACCACCGACTGCACCGGTACCTTCGAGGTCGTCGCGCGCTTCCTGGCGCTGCTGGAGCTGTACCGGGCCGCCAACGTCGGCTTCGACCAGCCCGAGCCGCTGGGGGAGCTGCTGATCACCTGGACCGGCGGCGCGGAGGGTGAGGTCTCGGTCTCCGACGACTACGGGCGGGACGGACCGGTCGGCGGGGGCGGGGACGACGACGGCGAGGACTGAGCACGACCGAGCACGGCGGACGACGAAGACGGGAGGCGACGTGAGCGTGGACGGTGCGGCGGCCGAGGGCTCCGGCGGTGTGTCGGCGGAGCTGCGGCGCGATCTGGAGGCGGTGCTGATGGTGGTCGACCAGCCGGTCCAGGAGTACGACCTCGCGCGCGCGTTCCGGCTGCCGGTGGAGACGATCACCGCGACGCTGGCGGGGCTGTCGCGGGAGTACACCGAGCAGGGCCGCGGTTTCGACCTCCGGCAGGTCGCCGAGGGGTGGCGCTTCTACACCCGGCCCGAGTGCGCGGGCATCGTCGAGCACTTCCTGCGCGAAGGCCAGGAGGTGCGGCTCACCCAGGCCGCGCTGGAGACCGTCGCGGTCGTGGCCTACCGCCAGCCGGTGTCGCGGGGCCGGGTCTCGGCCGTCCGCGGTGTGAACTGTGACGGTGTTATGCGTACCCTCGTATTGAGGGGACTGATCGAAGAGGCCGGCCACGATCCCGAATCGGGCGCGCTGCTCTACCGGACCACCGGGTACTTCCTGGAGCGCCTCGGTCTGCGCAGCCTCGACGAGCTCCCCGACATCGCACCATTCTTGCCCGACGACATCGAAGGTCTCGACGACACCGGTGAATACACCACCACGTAAGAACAACGGTCCCCGCGGCGAGCGGGGCTCCTACGGCCGGCGCGGTGAGCGCGGCCAGTCCACCCCGCGCGGTGAGCGCGGCGATTCCACCACCTCCGGCGGCGCGCGGCGGCGCGGCGACCACGACGGCCGTCCGCAGCGGCGCGACGGCCAGGAGCGGCGCGGCCCCGCGCGCCAGGGCGACCGCGACGCCCGGCACCAGGGTCGCGATCGCGACGATCGCGGTTCCTATGGTCGGTCGCGTGATGAGCGTTCCGGTGGCCGTTACGGCGATCGGGATTCCCGTGGTTTCCGCGGTCGTGACGACCGCGGTTCCCAGGGGCGGGATCGTGATGAGCGCGGTGGTCGTGACCGCCGTGATGATCGCGGTTCCTATGGTCGGTCGCGTGATGAGCGTTCCGGTGGCCGTTACGGCGATCGGGATTCCCGTGGTTTCCGCGGCCGTGACGACCGCGGTTCCCAGGGGCGGGATCGTGATGAGCGCGGTGGTCGTGACCGCCGTGATGATCGCGGTTCCTATGGTCGGTCGCGTGATGAGCGTTCCGGTGGCCGTTACGGCGATCGGGATTCCCGTGGTTTCCGCGGCCGCGACGACCGCGGTTCCCAGGGGCGCGGCGGGGACGGGGCGCGCGGCGGCGGCCCCCGCTCCTCCGGACGCGGCCCCTCGGCCGGGGAGAAGCGCGGTGGCCGGTTGCCGCGCGGTGGCCGGGCCGAGCGCGAGCTGTCCAGCGCCGCCCAGGCCCGCCTGCGCGCCCTGCGCGATGAGTACGATCCCGGCGACGACGACCGCTCCGACGAGCAGCGCGACACCTACGTCGATGTCCCCGGCGGCATCCGGCTGCAGAAGGCGCTCGCCCAGGCCGGCGTGGCCAGTCGGCGCGCCAGCGAGGAGCTGATCGCGACCGGGCGGGTCTCCGTCGACGGCCAGGTCGTGCGGCGCTTCGGCGCCCGGGTCGATCCGGAGAAGTCGGAGATCCGCGTGGACGACATGCGGGTGGCCACGGCGCCCGACCTGCTCTACTACGCGCTGAACAAGCCGCGCGGCGTGGTCAGCACCATGTCGGACCCCGAGGGGCGACCCACCCTCGCCGACTACGCCGGCCAGACCGAGGAGCGGCTGTTCCACGTGGGGCGGCTCGACACCGAGACCGAGGGCCTGATCCTGCTCACCAACGACGGCGAGCTCGCCAACCGGCTCACCCACCCCCGCTACAAGGTGATCAAGACCTACATCGCGAAGGTCCCCGGCCCGGTGCCGCGCGAGGTCGTCCGGCGGCTGCGCTCCGGCGTGGAGCTGGAGGACGGCCTCGTCGAGGTCGACTCCTTCCGCGTCATCGACGACGTCGAACCCAAGGCGCTGGTGGAGATCCGGCTGCACGAGGGGCGCAAGCACATCGTGCGGCGGCTCCTGGACGCGGTGGACCACCCCGTTTCGGACCTGGCGCGCACCCAGGTGGGGCCGATCGGTCTGAACACCCTCAAACCGGGAACGATGCGGGCGCTGACGGCGCAGGAGATCAGCGAGCTCTACACTGCCGCAGGGATGTAGGCCCCGGCCGGGCACGGTCGGGAGACGACGAGTGACAGCGGAGGACGACAAGTGGCGGTACGAGCGGTCCGCGGTGCGGTTCAGGTGGACTCCGATGAGCGCGAGCTCGTCCTGGCGGCGACCGCGGAGCTGGTGTCGGAGGTCATGCGGCGCAACGAGCTGACCACTGACGACGTGATCAGCGTCCTGTTCACCGCCACCCCCGATCTCACCTCGGAGTTCCCGGCGCTGGCCGCGCGCAAGCTCGGGTTCACCGACGTCCCGCTGATGTGCGCCACCGAGATCGCGGTCCCGCGCGCGCTGCCGCGCGTGGTCCGGCTGATGGCGCACGTGGAGACGGACCGGCCGCGCTCGGAGCTGCACCACGTCTACCTGGGCGGCGCCCAGGCCCTGCGCCTGGACATCGCCCAGTAGAGCAGGCAGGCAGGCCCGCCCGGTCGGAGGCGGCCGCGCCGATGGTGCGCGGTCGCCCCTGGCCCACAGGGCCTTCGCCCTCGGCCTCAGGGAGCTTGTCAGCCCGGCCACGGGGGCTCGCGGATAAACGGACGGCCCGCCGTGTGGCCGTAGGCCCGTGTGCGGATCGCCCGGCTCCGCGCGAAGCACACTGGGTGCCCTGTGGTCCAGGCCGAAACCGTGGTTTCGGCCTGTGCCCGGGACGTGGGCCTGCTTCGCGCACGGGTGCGCGGTTCACTCGTCGGGCCTTCGGCCGCGCGCGAGAGAACCGCACCCGCACCGACCTCCTCCTTGAGTGGGCCTACCAACCCCCTCGGGAGCAGGCCTCAGAACCCCCGGGGCCGTCGCGACGGGACCCGCCGCCTCGTGCTCTACCCTGGGGGACCACGGGAGCAGCGGGAACGGGGGACGAGCGAGCATGATCGAGCGTGCGGTGGTGGTGGGTGCCGGGCTCATCGGCACCTCCATCGCTCTGGCGTTGCGCCGGCACGGCACCGAGGTGGGACTCGCCGACCGCGACCCCGCCGCGCTGCGGCTGGCCTGTGATCTCGGCGCCGGCACGGCCCTGGACCCGGGGCGGGCGCGCCGCCCCGCCGACGTCGCGGTCATCGCCGCGCCCCCGGCCGCCATCCCCGCCGTGCTGCGCGACGCCCAGGACCGCGGCCTGGCGCACGTCTACACCGATGTCGCCAGCGTGAAGGCCGACGTGGTCGAGGAGGCGGGCGCACTCGGCTGCGACCTCGCGACCTACGTCCCCGGCCACCCCATGGGAGGCAGCGAGAAGCAGGGGCCCAGCGCCGCGCGCGCCGACCTGTTCCTCGGCCGCTCCTGGGCGCTGTGCCCGACGGGCAAGGCCGACCGCGTCGCGGTCGCGGTCGTGACCGAACTGGCCCGTCTGTGCGGGGCCAATCCGCTGACCATCGACGCGCGGGCGCACGACCGCGCCGTGGCGCTGGTCTCGCACGCCCCGCACGTGGCGTCGTCGGCGGTGGCCGCCCGGCTGCTCGACGGCGACGACACCGCGCTCGCGCTGACGGGGCAGGGAGTGCGCGACGTCACCCGCATCGCCGGGGGAGACCCCGGCATGTGGCTGGAGATCCTGCGGCACAACGCGGTCCCGGTCGCCGAGGTCCTGGACGCGGTCGCCGCCGACCTGGCCGCCGCTGCGGCGGCGCTGCGGGACGAGGGGGGCGCCGCCGGACGGGTGGTCGACCTGCTCTCCCGCGGCCGGCGCGGCCACGACAGCATCCCGGGCAAGCACGGTGCCGAGCGCACGCCGGCTTATGCGGTGCTGCCGGTGGTCATCCCCGACGAGCCCAACGCCCTCGGCCGGCTGTTCGCCGCCGCGGGCGAGGCCGGCATCAACATCGAGGACATCCGGATCGACCATTCGCCCGGCCTGCCGGTGGGCGTCGCCCAGCTCTCGGTCGTCCCCGAGGCCGCCGACGAGCTCGCCCGGGCCCTGGCCGAGCAGGGATGGTCGGTGCACCCCTAGATCGGTGGTGGGAGAGGGGCGGCGTTGTCTCCAGGCCCTGCTGTGGTCCTGCCGGCCTGGTGAGGCTGTCGTCGGCGCGCAGCGTCCGGCGACGCGGGAGGTCTCGGGTCGTCGCTTTCGCGGGCGTCGGCCCGTTGGGGGACGGGTGCCCGGAGCCCCGGCGGCGCGCAGGCCGGTGGTCCGGGCCCTTCGGCGCCGCACAGCGGGGTACGACCACCGTCGGCGACCGGTAGTCTGGGGCGTTGAGATGGGATGGAATCACCCCCGGGGAAAGGTAGTCGCAGTGAACGCGCATGGTCACGGCGAGGGCATCGTCATCGCCATCGACGGTCCCTCGGGGTCGGGCAAATCCAGCACGGCCAAGGGCGTGGCGCGGGCGCGCGAACTGCGGTACCTCGACACCGGGGCGATGTATCGGGCCATGACCTGGTGGATGATCCAGCACCAGGTCGATGTCGCCGACGCGGCCGCCGTCGCGGCCAGGTCGGCGGAACCGGTCATCACCATGGGCACCGACCCCGAAGCCCCCACCGTCCGGGTGGACGGCACGGACGTGGCCCGCGCCATCCGGACCGACGAGGTCACCGGCCGGGTGAGCACCGTCAGCGCCGTCCCCGAGGTGCGGGAGCGGCTCGTAGCGCTGCAGCGCGACATCATCGCCGAGGCGCGCCGCGACGCGGCCGGCATCGTGGTGGAGGGACGCGACATCACCACCGTCGTCGCGCCCGAAGCCCCCGTGAGGCTGTACCTCACGGCGAGCGCGCAGGCCCGCGCCGTCCGCCGGAGCAAGGAGAACAGAACGAGCGACGTCGCGGCGACCGAGGCGGCCCTCGCCCTGCGCGACCGGCTCGACTCCAGCCGTGCGCTCTCGCCGCTGACGCAGGCCGAGGACTCCCTGGAGCTGGACTCCAGCGGGCTCTCCCTGGACGAGGTCGTCGCCCTCGTCGTCAAGCTGGCCGACGAGGCCGCAGAGCGCACCGCGCGCTGACACCTCAGCGCGCTCCGCGTGCCCGAGCGGCACGCGGTTCCACCGTGCCGGAAGGCACGTTCAACCAGTCCCCGCGGCACGCATCCTGGGCGCGTGGGGACATCGCACCGGGAGCTTCACATGACTGACAGCATCGATTTCCCGACAACGGACGCGCCCCGTGCGGACGAGGCCGAAGAGGCCGCGGTGAAACCCGTGGTGGCCGTTGTCGGACGACCCAACGTGGGCAAGTCCTCCCTGGTCAACAGGATCATCGGCCGCCGCGAGGCGGTCGTGGAGGACGTGCCGGGGGTGACCCGCGACCGGGTGGCCTACGACGCCTCCTGGCAGGGCAGGGAGTTCACGCTCGTCGACACCGGCGGCTGGGAGACCAGCGTGAGCGGTCTGGCGGCCATGGTGGCCGGGCAGGCCGAGTACGCGGCGCAGACCGCCGACGCGATCCTGTTCGTCGTCGACGCCACCGTCGGCATCACCGACACCGACGAGGCCGTCACGCGCGTGCTGCGCTCGACCGACCGGCCCGTGGTGCTGGCGGCGAACAAGGTCGACGGCGCCGGCGCCGAAGCCGACGCGCTCGAACTGTGGAATCTGGGCGTGGGCGAGCCCCACCCCGTCAGCGCGCTGCACGGCCGGGGCTCGGGCGACCTGCTGGACGCGCTGCTGGACGCGCTGCCCGAGAAGCCGCCCGAGGAGTCGCTGGAGGAGGAGGCCGGACCGCGCCGGGTCGCGCTGATCGGGCGGCCCAACGTCGGCAAGTCCAGTCTGCTCAACCGCATGGCCGGTGAGGACCGGGTCGTCGTCGACGCGGTGGCCGGGACGACGCGCGACGCCGTCGACGAGCTCATCGAGCTGGGCGGGCAGACCTGGAAGTTCATCGACACCGCCGGCATCCGCCGCCGGTTCCGCGCGCTGCAGGGCGCCGACTACTACGCCACCATGCGCACCGGGGCCGCGCTGGAGCGGGCCGAGGTGGCGGTCGTGCTGCTCGACGTCAGCGAGTCGCTGGCCGAGCAGGACCTGCGCATCATCGAGCAGGTCGTGGAGTCGGGGCGGGCGCTGGTGCTGGCCTTCAACAAGTGGGACCTGCTGGACGAGGAGCGCCGGTACTACCTGGAGAAGGAGATCGACCGCCAGCTCTTCCGGGTCCGCTGGGCGCCGCGCGTGAACATCTCCGCCAGGACCGGTCGGCACGTCGAGAAGCTCGTCCCGGCCATCGAGATCGGGCTGGCCTCCTGGGACACCCGCATCTCCACGGGGCGGCTGAACAGTTGGCTCAAGGAGCTGGTGGCCGCGACCCCGCCGCCGGTGCGCGGCGGCAAGCAGCCCAAGATCCTGTTCGCCACGCAGGCCGACGCGCGCCCGCCGCACTTCATCCTGTTCACGACGGGCTTCCTGGAGGACAACTACCGTCGCTTCATCGAGCGCCGACTGCGCGAGGACTTCGGCTTCGAGGGCAGCCCGATCAAGCTCAGCATGCGGATCCGGGAGAAGAAGGGCCGCGGCAGGGCGTCCAAGGGCAGCGTGCGCCCGGACTGGAACCGCTGACCCCGCCGGGCGCCCATATGAGCCGCGCCGTCCCGCGCCGCGCCGCGGGACGGCGCGGCCCAGCTGATCTTGTTCGTGGGTTCTGAAGGCGTTTGTCGATCAGCCCTGAGAGCACCCTGGAACACCGCATCGGTGTATCGATGAATTTTGGCGGCGCAGCGAGTCTTGCGGTGGGACCATCGAAGTGGTGGTCGCCACGAGGGGACGCCGCGCTGCGCGCCGAGCTCGACGCCTCGCGGCCGGTGCGCGAGCTGCTGCGCGAGGTCGCCGACGAGCCGGTGCCGACCGTGCGCTCTACGAGCGCCTGGCCCAAGACGAGCCCGGCCTGTAGGCGCGGCGCCGCCTCCCCCAGCGAGCAGACGCTGATCGCCCAGGCGATCAGTCGGGGACGAGGTCCCAGTACCCCGCCGCGACCGGGCCGCAGGTTCCATGGAGCCGGCCACGTGCGCGACCGTCGCCGACGGGTCAGTGCAGGATGAGGGTGTGGCCGGATCGACGTCTCCGACTCGAGAGTTCTGTATCGCCTCGCGTATCGGAACCGGCGGTTTCTGATCCCCGGTAACGCCGCTTACCAGCGGCCGGATCCTGCCGCGTCCTCCTGAGCGGGGGCGCCACGCTGCATAGTGGGCGCCCCAGGCCGCATCGGAAGAGCCGTTCAAGGCTGGGCTCCGGCCGGCTCTTCGCGTGTCGGGATGCTGCTGTCCACCGGTGGCACCGGCAACGTGCTGCGCGGCCTCTCCGAGAGCGGCCTGGTCGAGCGCGGAATCGCCCCGGACGATCGGCGCGGCTCACCGCGGAGGGCCGCGAGCTGGCCGAGACGGCGGTGCTCCTGTCGGCCCGCGCGACCGCCGACCTGCTGCGCGAGGTCCTGATCACCCTCGGCGGCGTCAGCGCGCCACCGCCCGTGGTGACCCGCGGCCAGGGTCGGCAGATCACCACGGGATGACTCAGCCCGACGGTGGTGCCGCGTCGACGGCTCCGTGCCGCCGGAACCCAGGGACAGGCTCACCGAGGTGTAGCCGTGCCTGTCGGCCGCGATGGCGGCTGCGCCGCGGATGAGGGCCACAGCACGCCGTCGATCGGGTGCGCGCCCAGTCGGCGCACGTCGTCGGCCTGGCGCTGCGTGTGCCCGTAGCCGCTGTGGAAGACGACCGCGACGTTGGTCTTCATCGGGTCTCCATGACCATGGAACTTGAAAGAAAACTTTCATGGTGCTTCCCGGTCCGTGTCGCGGAGGCAAGCCGCGTGCGCGGAAGGATGCGAGGTGCGGGAGGAAGGCCGGGACGCCCGAGGCCGACGCGATCGCCGAGTGGCCACGCGGCGCTGCGTGGCCTGGTCACAGGATCGCCGTTACCTTGCGCGAAGAGGCTCCGGCCTGGCCGGGGGTTGGCCGTCGTCGGCGCCCGTGTCGGGAAAGCCCTCGGCGACCGAGGGCGGCCGGAGGAGGACGGGCGGAACCGGACCGAAGCCGCGAAAAGCCGTCTCGAACGGCTCCGAGAATGCGATAGAGTTGTCCACGTCGCGAGGGCGAACCGCCCTACGAGGCACCGGGACGTAGCGCAGTTTGGCAGCGCACTTGACTGGGGGTCAAGGGGTCGTGGGTTCAAATCCCGCCGTCCCGACAGAGAAATAGCAAGTCAGAGCAGGGGCATCCGGGACGGGTGTCCCTGCTCTGCGTTTGAGGTGGAGACGGGAAAGCGTGTTCTGTCTCCACCTTCTTCGCGTCCTGCTCGCCGTTTCTGAGCTTAGCGGGCCGGAGAGGACCGGCTTCCCTTCCCGGTCGGCCGAGGGGTGCGCCCGGCCGGGGAGCGGTGTTCTCACGGGTCATGTCCTGCCCGTAGGGGGACGCTCACGGCTCGACTCCTGTCGCCGGATGTTTTCAGGCGGGGGCTTCTTCATCCTGGAAGTAGCCGACTCCTTGACGCCGGTCCGAGTCCGCGTATTGGTCTACTCGTGAGCGCCGCGCCATAGAGACGGGGGAGACCTCGTGCTGGGATGTTCCGCCGGTGGCCGCTCTGGCCGAGGAGGCGCTGATGGGGTCTTGTCCTCCTTGTGCGTTCGCCATTGCTGTCCTTCCTGTGACCGGTCCTCCCGGTCTCGGAGTGCTACGTCGGCTCCGCTTCGCCCGGCTCATTCGGCCGGTCGAAGAAGCAAACGCGGCCGGACAGTCCGGACGTGCGCGATGAGAGCGGCACGCGGGCCATGGACCCGGCACGTGGCTTCGCTCCAGGCGGTGTCACACGGTCAGGAACTCGCTGATGCGTCGTCCGGCGAGGTCGCCCCTACCTTCGGGGTGGAGCCAGTCGAACCTGTGCGGGGCGGCATCGCCGGCCTTGTACTCCAGGCCGACGGTGCCCTGGTAGCCGACGTCGTGCAGGGCGTCGAGGACCCGCGCGAAGGCGATCTCACCCGTCCCCGGGGCCCCTCGCCCGGGCGAGTCGGCGATCTGGACATGGGTGAGGTGGTCGGAGTGCCGTCGCAGGTTGTCGATGAGGTTCCCCTCCATCCGCTGCATGTGGTAAACGTCGTAGAGCAGTCCCAGCCGGTCGCCGCCCGCTTCCCGTACCCTCTCGATGACCTCCACCGCGTGTGCGGTGCGCACCAGCGGGTAGTGCGGACTCTCGAAGGAGTTCAGCGGTTCCAGTACGACCGTTGCCACGCCTCTTGCGGCCTCGGCCGCGAACTGGAGGTTCTCCAGGGCGCATGCGTCCTGGAGCCGTGGGCTCACGCCTTTCTGCCGGTTTCCGTAAAGAGCGTTGAGGACTTGGCAGCCCGTGCGTCCGGCCATGTCCACCGCCGCGGGGACGTTCGCTCGGAACCGGCCGCTGCGGTCCGGTTGCGAGACGAAGCCGCGGTATCCGTCGGCCAGGGGGCCGGCGTCGAAGTTCAGGCCGGTGAGCCTGACTCCCGCGTCGGCGATGGCGGCGAGGAACACCTCGACCTCCTTATCGCCCGGCTCGGGGATGTCGAACGGCCACCAGCACTCCACCGCGTCGAAGCCCGCCTTCTTCGCCGCCTCGGGGCGTTCCAGCAGTGGAAGTTCGGTGAACAGCATGGACAGGTTGACGGCGAACCTCATGAATCCTCCACTGTGGTTCCCCTGGGCGCGGGCGCTACCGGTCCGGGCTTCGCTCCTTGATCCGGTCAGGGCAGGGGCATGGTGAACGCGTACGGGATGACCACCGCGGTCAGCAGCACGCCGACCGCGGTCGCCAGAGCGATGGTGAGCCAGCCGCCCGAGCGGACGTACCAGAACATGGCGAGCAGGAATCCCCCGGTCACCACGGCGAACTGCACGACTCCGATCAGCAGGGCGTAGCCGGTGATGAGCGCGAAGAGGACGACGACCCGGCGGGACTCCTCGCTGCACCACATCTCCGCGATGCGGGGAGCAATCCCTTTCAGCGCTCCGCGCATCAGGGCGCGTGCGACGACGACCGCACTCAGCACGGCTACGAGGACGCACACCAGGAAGGGAGTGAACCCCGGGCTGGTGAGCAGCCCGAGCTCGCCGCGGCGGGGCATGTCGAGCGACTCCCCGGCCGCCCAGGCGCACACCACGATGAGGGCGGTGCCGAGGGCGAGGTCGCCCGCGGCCCGGGACGGAGCGCACTCATCGGTCCCGTCCGCGGGCGTCCGGGCACTCATCGCAGCCCTTCGGGCCATTCGGCCGCATTGGCGGCGCGGCCGTGCGGCGGCCATTCGAACTCCGAGATCGTCGGGATGTCGAACTCGGCCGGATCGTGCTCGGTCATGCCCAGGCCGTGCAGCGCCCAGGAGCGGCTCGCCTCCACCCGCGCCATGACCTCGTCGGACTCATGGCCGACCGTGTAGTCGACGATGCCACCCAAGTCGCCTTCGTACAGCTCGCGGAACCCATCCTGCTCGGTGGCGTACCGGACGGATTCCGCCAGGCGCTCGACGATCTCCGGAGGGGTGTCCCGGGACACGTAGACCCCGAACCACGGATTGATCGCGGTCTGGTCGGCGAGGGCCGGGTAGGTGTCGACGATCGGCGGGATCTCCACACCGGCGACCTCGACCGGTTCCTCGTACAGGTTGGCCAGCGGACGCACGTCGCCGGATTCGACAAGGTTCAGGATGTCGCCGAGGGTGACGGAGACGAAGTCGATCTCGCCGGAGACGAGGAAGCGTCCCGCCTCGCTGCCTCCGTTGTATGGGACGTGCTCGGCCTCCGTGCCGGTCTCCTGCTTGAGCAGTTCGCCGAGGATATGCCCGTTGCTGCCGGGGCCCGGCGTGCCGTAGCGCATCGACGGGTCGTCCTCCATGCCCTCAACGAGGTCCTCGATGGACCCGTACTCGCTGTCGGCCCGGACGAAGATCGTGGTGGGCGACGGCCCTGCGAGCAGGGCGTAGAAGTCCTCCCACGAGGCGTCGGACTGCTCCATCACCCGCCACATCCCGGCGGTACTGGCCCCGCCGAAGATCGAGTAGCCGTCGGCGGGCTGGTGGGAGACCTGGGAGGCGCCCACGCCTCCCGTGGCGCCCTCGACGTTCACGATCTGCACGGAGACGCCCAGGTCCTCCTCCATCCCCGTGGCCAGCCCGCGCGTGGTCAGATCAGAGCTGCCGCCTGCGGACCAGCCCACGGTCAGCTCGATCGGACGTGCGGGGAAGGCGTCGGCGGCACTTCCTCCGTTCGCGCAGGACGCCAACGGCAGCAGGGCGATCACGACGCCCGTGGCCGCGGCAGTGTGTCGCATCGGTCGTGTCCTCAGCGGGTTACTTGCATCGTTCGGCATTTGCACTCCCAGCCGATCCTCATGTGCGAATGGACTCGCGCATGATGCGAACGTTGTCGGTCGCCTGGTCGACGAGCATGTTGATGTCGCTGCTCACCGAGCACATGTTGATTCCGTCGTCCATCAGCTCGATCGCCATCCGGGGATCGAACACGTGGATGGCCGCCACACGTCCGTGCTTGTGGGCCGCGGCGATCACCCTGCGGAAGGCCTCGCGCAGGTCCGGATGGCCGACCTCTCCGGGCAGGCCCATGTCCACGGACAGGTCGAACGGTCCGATGAAGAAACCGCCGAGCCCTTCGACCTCGGCGAGCCGCTCGACGTTCTCGAGCCCGCGCCGGGTCTCGATCTGCACCAGGACCAGGGTCTCCTTGTCGGCGCCCTCCATGTACTCCATCGCCGGGTACTTCGCGTAGGCGCTGTGCGGTCGGCGCAGCGCCACGCCGCGGCGCCCCCGGTGCGGGTACATCGCGTGCGAGACGACCTCCTCGACTTCGGCCACTTCTTCGACCTGGGGGACGACGAGCACGGAAGCGCCCGCATCGAGGGGTTTGAGGACGGTCTCCCGCCGGATCTCGGGGATGCGCACGGCCGGCGTCACGTTCCAGCCCCGTCCGGCGGTGATGAGACCGGCCATGTCGGAGTAGTCGAGCGTGCCGTGCTCCATGTCGATGAGGAAGAAGTCGAGGCCCGCGGTCGCCAGCATCACCGCCGTATTGGGGTTGCTGATCTCGGAGATCATGGTCCCGAGTACCTTCTCGCCCCGCTTGAGCCGTTGGTGGAACGACATGTGCATCTCCTCGTTTCGGTTGTCGGCGGCCGGGTCAGGCCGTGTGGACCGGTTGGGCCGCGCCTTCGGGCAGACCGCCTTCGAGCACGGTGATGATGCCTTCGGCCGCATGCACGGACATGCGCCGCAGCGAGTCGCCGGTGTGCGCCGCGCAGTGGGGTGTCAGGACCGCGTTCCGCGTGTCGAGCAGTGGGCTTCCGTGCGGCGGCTCGTCGGCGAAGACGTCGATGCCCGCCCCGCCGAGGCGCCCGCTCACAAGGCGTTCCGCCAATGCCGCTTCGTCGATCACGCCGCCCCTGGCCGCGTTGACGACGATCGCACCGGGAGCGAGCATGTCGAGTTCTCCGCCTCCGATGAGTCCACGGGTCTGCGCGGTCAGCGGAACGTGCACGGTGAGGGCGTCCGCGCGATCGAGCAGGCTCCGCAGCTCCGGCTGCGCCAGGACGTCCGGAGGCAATCGTGCGTCCGGGGGCAGGAACGGATCGTGGGCGCGGACCCGCATCCCGACGGCCCCCGCGATCGCGGCGACCCGGCGGCCGATTCGACCGAGCCCTAAGACACCGAGCGTCCTCCCGGCGAGTTCGATCCCCACGAGTTGATCGCGGAGGTGGAAATCGTCCCCGCGCACCGCGGCGTCGCATTCGCGGAACCGCCGCGCCGCCGCGATGAGCAGACCGATCGTGTGCTCGGCGACCGAGACCGCGTTCGCCTCAGGGGTGATGAGGACCTGGATCCCGCGGCGTCCGGCGGCGGCGACGTCAATGGCGTCGGTGCCCACGCCGTGCCGGGCGATGACCTTGAGCCGGGGCGCCCCGTTGATCATCGCGGCGCTCACGGTCCCGGTGCGGACGAGCACGCCTTCCACGTGGTCCTTGACCCGGTCGAAGGTGGTCGCCTCGGGGCCGAAACCGAGAGCGAGAGGGCCGTGCCCGCGCAGCAGCTCCAGAGCGTCGGGGTGCACGGGGTCGTCGACGTAGACGAGGGCGGTCGTGTCGGCGCTCACCGGCCGGCCCCCGCCTTCCGCGCGGCGGCGGCCGGTTCGAGCGGTGGCGGAAGCGGCACCCCGGACGCCTCCGCCAGCGGTTCGAGCGCCGCGAAGATGTCCGCGGGATAGGCGATGCCGCGCTCATCGCGCTCACGTGCCGTCTCCGCCTCGCGCTCTCCCGGCAGCAGGATCCGTTCGGCGCCGCTGGCGAGCGGAGTGTCGCGCACCGACGCCGCCAGGGCCTCGACCCGGGCGTCGAAGCCGACCCGGTCGCTGAACGCGCCGATGTCGAGCGCGATGCAGGTATGACTGGCGTCCACGGGGGCGTTCTGGTCGAGCCGCTTCACCTCCGCCCCCGGTGCGCCACCGCCGAGGACTCCGGTCAGCAGGTCGACCATCAGGGCCAGGCCGTATCCCTTGTGGTCGCCCACCGGCCGGAGCAGCCCGCCGTTGAACAGCACGTCGGCGGGGTCGGAGGTGGGCAGGCCGTCGGCGTCGAAGCCCCACTGCTCGGGAATGGCCTGGCCCCGATCCGCGGCGAGCTTGATGCTCCAGGCCGCCACCGCACTCATGGCGATGTCCAGGACGATGGGGAATTCGCCGAAAGGCACGGCGATCGCCACGGGGTTGTTGCCGACCCGCCGCTCCCTGCCGCCGGTCGGGGCCATGAGCGGCGCCGCGTTGGTCATCGCGATGCCGATCGCCCCGCTGCGCGCCGCCATCGCCGCATAGCTCCCGGCGGCTCCGAAATGCCCGCTGTGCCGCACCACGGCGGTTCCGACCCCGGCCTCTTTGCCGGCGTCCAACGCCGATGCCATGGCGAAGTCCGCGGCCGCGTGCCCGAATCCGTTTCCGCCGTCGATGACGAGCGCGGCCCCGCGGCGGGAGGCCACCCGGGGCCGGGCGCGCGGATCGAGGGTGTCGCGCCTGATCCGCTCGACGTAGGCGGGGAGCCTCACCAGGCCGTGGGTCTCGGTTCCTCTGCGATCGGCCCACATCATGTGCCGGGCGACGGTTCGGGCGGTGTCCTCGGGCATGCCGGCGCGGGTGAGAACGGCGACGGTGAACTCGGTCATCGCGTGCACGGATCTGGGGGACACTCGCTCGAGCACGGTCTGGACCTCCTTTTCGGTCGGACGGGACGGGGCGGACGGCGGTCAGGAGCGCGGGCCCGCTTCTGGAGGATCGTCGTTGCGGGCGGCGCCGGAGCGCGCGGATTCCTCGGCGGCCTCGGTGCCCCCGGCGTCGTCGTCCCCAGGGCCGGTCCCGAGGGGACCGGCGGCGTCGTGCGCGGCCGAGCGCCGGCGCCGGCGCCGCCACAGGCTCTGCGCGAGCATCACGATCAGAAAGGCGATGAGCAGGAGGCCGATGGGCCTGCTGAGCATGGCGCCGAAGTCGCCTTCGTAGGTGAGGATCGCCCTGCGCAGGGACTGATCGGCGAGCGGACCGATGAGGACCCCGAGCACGAGGGGCGCCAGCGGGAAACCGCGGCTGCGCAGCACGTAGCCGATGAGCCCGAAGACCAGCACCACCTGAATGTCGAAGACGGTGAATCCGACCCCCCAGGCGCCGATGAAACCGAGGGTGACCGCCACGGGAAGAATGATGCCCCGCGGGATGGACAGCAGCCGGATGAAGTAGGTGGAGGCCAGGTAGGCCAGGACGCGCATGATGACAGCGGAGATCAGGAAGAGCGCGATCGTCGTCGCGATGAATCCCGGCTCCTCCACGATGAGGTTGGGGCCCGGGCGCACTCCGTACATGAAGAGCGCGGCGAGCAGGATCGCGGTGGGACCGCTGCCGGGGATGCCCAGCGTCAGCGTGGGGATGAGCGCGCCTCCGGAGGTCGATTGGTTCGACGTCTCGGCGGCGATGAGGCCTTCGTGCGAGCCCTTCCCGAAATCCTGGGGCCGCTTGGACCTCCTCCGCGCGATGTCGTAGGCGATCCACGGGGACGCGGACTCACCGGCGCCCGGAACGATCCCCATGAAGACGCCGATCAGCGCGGACCTGATGATGTTGACGATGCTCGCCGGCCTGCGCAGAATGTCCCAGCGGGTGATCGCGCGGCCGGGTTTGCCAACGAGCCGGTAGGGCTGCTTCGAACGTAGAACGAACAGGATCTCGGCGACCCCGAAAACCCCGATCAGCACCGGAACGAAATCGATGCCGCGCATCATTTCCGGAGTGAATCCGAACCGCGGAGTCCCGAAAATCGGGTCGGTTCCCACCATGCTGATGGCGATACCGATGAATGCCGCGATCCATCCCTTGAGAGGGCTTCCTCCGGCCAGCCCACCGGCGAGCAGGACTCCCACGATGGCGACGAGGAACAGTTCCCAATCACCCAGCATCAGCGCGAGCACCGCGACGAACGGCAGCAGTAGAAAGCCGACTATCTCACCGATCCACTCGCCGAAGAAGCTGACCCAGGTGGCCGTTCCCACGGCTTCACGCGCCTTGCCGCGCTTCGCCAGCGGGAAACCGTCCAGCGTGGTGACCGCCGCCGCCGGTGTTCCCGGGATGTTCAGCATGATCGCGGTGATGCTGCCGGAGTAGATCGCCCCGGTGTAGACCCCGATGAGCAGTCCGAGCCCGGCCTCGACCGGGAGCTTCAGCATGAAGCCGAGCAACAGCGACATCGCCATCACCGCGGTGAGTCCCGGCATCAGGCCGACGGCGATGCCGATCAGCCCGCCGGCGACCAGGGCGATGATCACCACGGGATCGGTCAGGATGTCCATGATCGCGTTTGGAAGCAGGGCCCATTCCTGGACGACCAGTCCCCAGTCCACGGCTTCACCTCTCGATCAGGCCGACGGTGGTGCAACCGGCGTCAAAGGCGGACGCCGACTATGGGCCACATCACGAAGATTTGTGATCCATATCTCTCCATATCTCATATACCATGCACCGTACATTGAAATTGATCTCTGTCAATGGTCTCCGCATAGAAAATCCTGGAAGCCGGAATCGCCATTCTTGTGGAAAGGCACAGATCGGATGGGCCGATGCCGATCGCCGGCATCAGCCTTTTTCCGTCCGGTCGACTAAATCAGTGGGAAATCATCTGCTCAGTGAATCTCCGGTTCGTCGGTGACCCCGGGACGAGCGAGGAAATCGAAGTCGCAGCCTTTGTTGGCTTGGCTGACGTGTTCGCGGAAAAGAGCTCCGTACCCTCGTTCCGGACGCGGTGGGGCCGGTGTCCACCGCCGCCGGCGGCGCTCCAGTTCCGCCCCGTCCACCAGCAGGTCCAGCCGCCGCCCCGGCACGTCCAGACGTATCGGGTCGCCGTCGCGGACCAGCGCCAGTGGGCCGCCGATGGACGACTCCGGCGCCACGTGCAGGACGCAGGTGCCGTAGCTGGTCCCGCTCATCCGGGCATCGGAGATCCGCACCATGTCGCGCACCCCGCGCCGGAGCAGCCGCTTGGGGATGGGCAGCATGCCCCATTCGGGCATGCCCGGGCCGCCCTGCGGGCCGGCGCTCCGCAGGACGAGCACCGAGTCCTCGTTGACAGCGGTGTCCGGACTGTCGATGCGGGCGACCAGGTCGTTGTAGTCGGCGAAGACCACGGCGGGCCCGGTGTGCCGGAGCAGCTTCGGGTCGGCCGCGCTGTGCTTGATGACGCAGCCGTCGGGGGCGAGGTTGCCGCGCAGCACCGCGATTCCGCCTTCTGCGGCCAGGGGAGCCTCCCGGGGTCTGATGACGTCGTCGTCGTGCACACCGGCGCCGGACAGCGCGTCGCCCAGCGTGCCGCCCGCCACCGTGGGACGCGAAAGGTCGAGCAGGTCGGGCAGTCGGCTCAGCAGCCCCGTGAGTCCGCCCGCGTAGGCGAAGTCCTCCATGAGGTGGCGACCCGAGGGCCGGACATCGGCCAGGATCGGGACCCGGCGGCTGAGGGCGTCGAAATCGTCGAGCGACAGCTCGATCCCGAAGCGGCCCGCCATTGCGATCAGGTGGATGACGGCGTTCGTCGATCCGCCCAAGGCGAGTACCGCGACGACGGCGTTGCGGAAGGACGAGGCCGTCACGATCGTGGACGGCCGCGCGTCCCGCTTGACCAGTTCCACCACCGTGCGCCCGCTCTCCGCGGCCATCCGGGAATGGGCGGAGTCCACCGCGGGGATGGACGCGGAGCCGGGCAGCGCGAGGCCGAGGGTTTCGGCCACCGACGTCATGGTCGACGCGGTGCCCATCGTCATGCAGTGTCCGGCGGAACGGGCGATGCCGCCCTCGATCTCGCGCCACTCGCAGTCGCCGATCACCCCGGCCTGGCGGTCGGCCCAGTAACGCCACTGGTCCGTCCCGCTGCCGAGTACGCTGCCGCGCCAGCGTCCGCGCAGCATCGGACCGGCCGGTACGAAGACCGACGGCAGATCGACGCTGGCGGCGCCCATGATCAGTGCGGGCGTCGTCTTGTCGCAGCCGCCCATCAGCACCGCGCCGTCGACCGGGTAGGAGCGCAGCAGCTCCTCGGCCTCCATGGCGAGCAGGTTCCGGTAGAGCATCGTCGTGGGTTTCTGGAACGGCTCCGAGAGCGAGAGCGCGGGCATCTCCACGGGGAAGCCACCCGCCTGCAGGACACCCCGCTTGACCTCTTCGGCCCGGGTCCGGAAGTGCCCGTGGCACGGGTTGATGTCGCTCCAGGTGTTCAGGATCGCGATGACCGGCCGGTCCTTGAAGTCGGCCTCGCTGTAACCGAGCTGTTTGGCGCGGGATCGGTGGCTGAAGCTGCGCAGGTCGTCAGGGCCGAACCAGCGGTGGCTGCGCAGCCGTCGGGGATCGAACTCCGGTGACATCTGTGCCTCCGTCAGACGTCGGGGGTGTGCGTGGCATGGCGAGCGGACGCTCCTTCCCGGGACCGCGCGGGTGGGCTGCGCGCTGCGGGTGCGTCCGGAGCAGGGGTGGAGACGGCGGGAAGGACAGGTCAGCTCGCGCGGAGTTCAACGGAGAGCCGTTTGCCCGGCGCGATCAGGTCGGGATCGGTGAGGATGTCGAGGACGGTGACGGTCGGGGGGCCGGTCGTGATCTCGGTGAGTGCGGATTCGAGCTGCTCCTCGGTGCGGATGGTCACTCCGGTCGCACCGAGGCCGCGGGCGACCGCGGCGATGTCGACGGGGCCGATGTCCACAGCGGCCAGTTGCCCGTAGGCGCGGGCCTGGTGCATCGCGATCGTTCCGTACAACCCGTTGCGGAACACCGCGACCGTGAGGGAGAGCCCCAGGCGCACAGCGGTCTCGACCTCCGGGCCGGTCATCAGGAATCCGCCGTCGCCGACCGTGGCCAGCACGTGGCGGTGCGGTTCGGCGAGCGCCGCGGCCACTCCGGCGGGCACCGCGTAGCCCATGGCTCCGTTGATCGGCCCCAGTTGCGTGTGGGGGCGGGTGAAGTTCCAGTGGCGCTGCACGAAGGCGGCGAAGTTCCCGGCGTCGTTGGTGACGACCGTATCGGCGGGCAGCGACCGCTGGATCGCCGTGACGATCCGCGCCGGGTCCAGTCCGGCGGAGGGGTCGACCGCCTCGGGTGCCCGGGTGCCGTCGAGGTGGCGCTGGTGTGCCGCCTCCCAATCACGAGCCGGGGGACGCCCGGGAGCGCGGTCGGCCAGCGCGGCGAGCGCCCCCGTGACGTCGGCGGTCAGGCGTTGCACGGGCGGTGTCCCCGTGCCCAGGGGCTGGGGCGCGATGTCGATCTGCACCACATCGGTGCCCGGGGCCGGGAGGGTGTAGCCCTGACTGGTGATCTCGTCCAGCCGGCTCCCGGCCAGGACGACCAGGTCGGCCGCGCGCAGCGCGTCGAGGGTCGGCCCGCCGCCCAGGCCCAGGTGCCCGAGGTAGAGCGGGTGGTCGTTGGGGAAGAGGTCCTGGCGGCGGAAGCCCGTGTAGACGCCGCAGCCGAATCCTTCGGCGACGGCGCGCAGCGCCTTGGAATCGCCGCGTGCCCCGCTCCCCGCGATCAGCACCGGGGCCCTGGCCGCCAGCAGCCGCTCGGCCAGCACGCTGAGGTCGGCCTGGGCCACCGCGGGCCGCCCCGCGGACCCGGAGGCCTGATGGATCGGGGGAGTGGGAAGGTCGGTCCGCTCGGTCAGCAGGTCAGAGGGGAGCGCGATCACGACGGGGCCGGGACGTCCGGAGACGGCGATCTCGTAGGCTCGGCCGATCAGGTCGCAGATCCGGTCGGCCCGGTGCGCCGTGACCGCCCACTTGGCGACGGGGGTGAAGAAGGCGGTCAGGTCGACCTCCTGGAACGCCCCTTTGTGCAGGTGATCGGAATCGACCTGGCCGAGGAGGACGATCAGCGGGGTGGAGTCCTGGTAGGCGGTGTGCACGCCGATGGCGAGGTTGGCGGCGCCGACTCCGCGGGTGGCCATGGCGACCGCGGGGCGGCCGGTGAGCTTGGCGTCCGCCTCGGCCATGAACGCCGCACCCGATTCGTGCCGGGTCGAGACCAGGGTCAGGCGCGGGTCGGCTTCGACCGCGGTGAGCAGGGGCATGAAGCTCTCCCCCGGAACGGTGTAGAAGCGCCGCACTCCGGCCTCCGCCAGCAGGTCGACGGCTGCCGCGCCGATCTCGCGGCCCGACGCGGTCACGGCGTCCTCCGCCCGCCGCCCGCACCGGCCAGGCGTTCCACGACCAGGGCCAGCGCGGCATGGTCGGCATCGCCGTCACCGGACGCGATCAGCGCGTTGAAGAACTGCCGCACCAGCGCGGTCGTCGGGAGCGGAACCCCGGCTTCGGACGCCGCCTCCAGCGCGATGCCGAGGTCCTTGTCGTGCAGTCGGGTCTTGAAGCCGGGCTCGAAGGCGCCGTCGAGCATGCGCCGGCCGTGCACCTCGAGGATCTTGCTGCCCGCCAGCCCGCCGAGCAGGGCCTCGCGCACCCGGTCGGGAGCGACGCCGCTGTGCCGCGCCAGGGCCAGCGCCTCGGCCACCGCCTGAATGGTCCCGGCGACGATGACCTGATTGCACGCCTTGGCGACCTGCCCCGAGCCGTTCCCTCCGATCAGGGTCACCCTCGTTCCCAGCGCCGCGAAGATCGGCCTCGCGCGTTCGAACACGGACTCCTCCCCGCCGACCATGATGCTCAGTGCGGCGTCGACCGCTCCCTGCTGCCCGCCGCTGACCGGAGCGTCGAGCATCCGCACCCCCTGCTCGGCCAGGGTGTCGGCCAGCTCGCGGGTCACACCCGCCGAGATCGTGCTCATGTCGATGAGCAGCCCGCCCTCGCGCAGGGTCGAGGCGATGCCGTCCTCACTCAGAACCACCGTCCGGACATCCGGCGCGTCGGGCAGCATCACGATGACGACGTCGGCTTCGGCGGCGGCCGCGGCCGGACTGCCCGCGGGCTTGGCGCCCGCGGTGGCGAGTCGGTCGACCGCTTCCCTGCTGCGGTTGTGCACGGTCACGTCGAAACCCGCCGACACCAGGTTCCGAGCCATCGGCTCCCCCATGAGCCCGAGGCCGACGAACCCGATCTTCGTTTCTCCCGGGCGGTACTCCACTGCGGTCACGCCGCACTCCTTCCGCTCGCTACTTCGCCGTGGGGCCGAGATTCGCCAGGTGTTCCGCGTACTCGGTGCGAGTGCGCGAATCGGGAGGATAGGTGCCGCGCAGAGGACGCCCCTCCTCGATCTTGGCGAGGATGAACGCCTCTTGGCGCTCCTGCTCCGCTGCGGGACCGGCGATCTCCTCGGCCAGGTGCCGGGGGACGCAGACCACCCCTTCGGCGTCGGCGCACATCACGTCACCGGGGTAGACGGGGACTCCGGCGCATCCGATGGGCGTCTGCAGATCGACCGCATGATGCTGGACCAGGTTGGTGGCCGCCGACACCCCGGCGGTGAACGCGGGAAGAGGACGGCGGGCGATGTCGGGGGAGTCGCGCAGTGAGCCGTCGGTGATGAGACCCGCCACGCCGCGCATCATCAGCCGGGTCACCAGGATCTCCCCCGCCGAGGCCGCCCGACCCTGTCCGCGGCAGTCCATGACCAGGACCTGCCCCTCCGGCACGGACTCGACGGCCAGCCGCTGCGGATGATCGTAGTCCTGGAAGACCTCGACCCGGTCGACGTCCTCGCGGGCCGGGATGTAGCGCAGGGTGAACGCCTCGGCGACGAATCGGCTCGCATCGGGATTGAGCGGGCGGAGACCGTACAGGAAAGTGTTGCGCAGCCCCCGCCGGAACAGCTGAGTGGCGATGGTGGCCGTACTGGCTTGGCGTAGCAGGTCGAAAGTGCTCGTCGGAAGCTTTGCAGGGCCGTCCATCGTCAGGTCATCCCTTCAGGTCGAAATTCTCCATCATCTGGTCGGCGAACCGGTTCATGTGCTCCCTGGCCTCGTGCTCGGCCTCCCGGGGATCGCGGCGCGCGACGGCGGACATGATGCGGTGGTGCTCCTCGTGCTCGCCCTCCCAGGTCTTCTTCTGGGCCCAGCCCGCGATCGCGATGAGCGCGACGAGGTCCTGCAGTCCGTCGAGATAGCGGCACAGCAGCGGGTTGCCGCACGAGAGGTAGAGCCGCCGGTGGAACCTCCGGTTGAGTAGCTGCAGTTCTGTCCGGTCGCCCTGCCTGCCCCGCTCGGCGGCCTCCTCGAGCAGCCGTCCGGCCTCTTCGATATCGGCGTCGGTCATGTTCCGGGCCGACATCGCGATGGCCGCCGGTTCGAGCAGGTCCCGGGTCTCGTAGACGGAACGGACGAGCTCGGGGGTGACGGTCTGCACCGTCATCCCCCGATACTGGCTCTGGTCGATCAATCCCGACCCCACCAGGCCGATCAGCGCCTCGCGCACGGGAGTCTTGGACACTCCGAACAGCTCCGAGAGTTCGCGTTCCACGAGCGGCTGGCCGGGCACGAGCTTCCCGGAGAGGATCGCTTTGCGGATGGCGTCCGCGACCACCTGGGAGCGTGATCCCTGGAAGGCCGGCGCCGGCAGGAGCCTCTGGAGCCCGGTGCCGCCCCCGCCCGATCCGTCAAAGCCTATTGTCATGGCACTCGTCCCTCTCACTGGCGTCGGCGACGCCAGTATGGCGTGGCGGAAACCGCCTCAAGACGGACATGTCGGCGCCGTCTTGCGGTGCATCCCCACACCCTCGGAACGGTGACCTGAATCATATACGGCATGTAGTGCATGGTATATGAGACACCGCAATGAAAAAAGAGGCGGTCACGGCCAATGAGCAGAATGCCGAGCGCCGGATGTGCAGGTGCCTACCCGCCGTCTGAAGAGCCCATCGGGAGCGGACGTCGAAGAACTCCGCCACCACGTCCCAGAACCCGCGCAGGGCCGACACCGGCCATCACCGCGGCACCCAGCAATCCGGCAGGCCGAGATCGTGCTCGGTGCGGAGCCACTTCGCGGAACGCGGCCATCCGGTCGGCCACCGCGGTCGCCCACATGCGAACGGGCCCGGCGAGCCTTGCTCGCCGGGCCCGTTCACGTGTGCCGGGTGCGATGCGGCGGTCGCCTCTCGGCGCGTGGCGCAACGCGGCTCCGAGACCGTCCGGCCCTCCCGCGCCGGGCGCGGGTGCCGGTCCGCGGTATTCCGCGAAGGCGATGGGTGAGGCCCGGGGGACACTTGCTACCGCATCGACCCGCACCCCGCACAACCACATGGCGCGGGCGGATATTCCGCGGTGCCGCTCCGCCGGGTGCGGAGCCTGGACACGGCTTCCGCGCATCGACCGGTTTCCATGTGCTTCGGTGTCGCTGTGCGTCACACCCCTTCGGCCTGCGGGTTGACGACCGTCGCTCCGGGGCGGCCGATCAGGTGGGAGGCGCATCGATGGGCGAGCGAGGTGCGCAGCCGCCCGGCCGCTTCCGTGGAGTACCAGGCGACGTGGGGGGTGTGCAGGATCCGCGGGTGGTCGATGACGGGGGCGCCGTGCCGCGGTGGCTCGGTTTCGAGCACGTCAAGGGCTGCTGCGGAGGGCCGCCTCTTGTCCAGCGCGTCGAGTAGCGCGGCTGTGTCCACGAGCCCTCCACGGGCGACGTTGACGAGCAGCGAACCGGGCGGCATGAGGGCGAGCCGGTCTCGGCCGATGATGTGGCGGGTGTCCGGGGTGAGCGGGCAGTGCAGCGAGAGCACGTCGGAACGGGCGATCAGGTCATCGAGATCGGTGTGGGTGGTTCCTGCGGGCAGCAGGTCGACGGCATAGGGATCGTGGGCGAGGGTGCGGCCGAAGAGCCCACCGATCTGGCGCAGGAGTTCTCGGCCGATGCGTCCGAGACCGACGAGTCCCAGGGTGCACTCGGACAGGGGGCGGATCGGTTCCAGCGCGGTCCACTCGTTCCAGCGGCCACTCGACACAAGGGCGGCCGCTTCCGGCAGGGGCGGTAGCCGCGTCGCTCACCGGGTTCGGACCAGATCGGCCAGGAGGTCGAGTTGGTCGGGATCGGCGAGTGCGGAGCCGACGGCGACGACCTTGCAGCCGGCGTCGAGGAAGGCCCCGGCGTTCTGCGCGTCCACGCCCCCGGTGGCCACGAAGCGCGCACCGGGGAAGGGGGCCAGCTGGGCCGTGATCCATGCGGGCGTCAGGCAGGCCGCGGGGAAGGCCTTGAGCCATGGGTTGCCCGACTTCAGGGCTCGCGTGATCTCCGAGGAAGTGGCCACGCCCGGCAGGTGGGGCAGTCCGGCGGCGACCGACGCCTGTGCGACGTCCTCGTCGAGCCCTGGAGCCACGGTGAATGCGGCGCCGGCCTCGGAGACGTCGCGCACCTGGTCGACGGACGCGACCGTGCCGGCGCCGACGGGCCGTCCGCGTTCGCGGCCGGCGGCGACGGCGGCGCGCAGCGAGGGAAGGGCGTCGGGGGTCTGGACGGGTACCTCGACGACGTCGATTCCGACGTCCCAGGCTCGCTCGCAGAGCCGCACCGTGCGATCGGTGTCCATGCCGCGAAGGATGGCCATCACGGAGGTCCGCGCGAACATCTGATCGAAGAAGGCGGACGGTCCGGTGGTCTGCCGGATGTGTGCCATGCGGGTCTCCTCGTTTTCCGGGTGGTCGAGACGGCCGGTGCCGTACGTGGCGGCCGAGGCGCTCAACGGGGTGTGCGGGGGCGTGCTGACGGGTCCCGATGCCCCGGGGCAGGGAGCGATCGGGTCGCCCTCCCGTGCTGCGGGCCGGGTCCGGCTGCCGGTGGTCTTCCCGGCTCTTCGGCCGCGTTCCGCCGTTCGGTGGGACGCGCTCCCATCGGGAGGACCCCGGACCGGGCGGGCTGCGGGCTCCGCGGAGTCCGTCCGGTGCGGGGCGCCTGCGGGTCCGGTTCCGGTCGGCTCAGCCGATGAGGTTGCCGATCTGCTGCTGGAAGGTGAGCGCGGCGAGGACGCCGAAGAGAAGGAGCGACCAGATCAGAGCGCCCAGCCGCACGCCCGTGATGCGGATCGGCTTCGGCAGCATCCTGCGGTTGGTCGCGATGAGCAGGCCGGAGTAGATGAACATCATCGTCCCGCCGGTGCAGGCCGAGATGATGGCCAGCGTGAGCGGCTGCGTCAGGCCCGCGAGGATGACGATGAGACCGATGACGACGAGCCCCCACACGAGGCCCGCGTAGACCCTGCTCTCCGAAGCCTTCGGGAAGTAGCTGGTTTTGAGCACGTCGGCCGCCAGCCTACTGGTGTAGTCGACGATGCCCAATGCGGCGGTGAACATCGACACGGCGCCGACCACCCAGAAGAAGTAGCCGAACCAGGCGCCGACCATGTCCATGAGCCGCTCGCCCTCGATCCGCAGGAACGAGATGTCGTTGCTGAGCCCCGGTTCGCCGAAGACGGTCGCGTACGCCAGGAGCGACATGAACGTGATCGACAGGAACGAGATCACCACGAAGGTCAGGAGCTGTTCCTTGTTGGCGAAGCGCCACCAGCCCCGCCAGTGGGCCAGGTTCTGCTCGGTCGGTCGGAAGATGAACCCCGCCTGCCCTCGGGCCTCGGTTTCCCTGGTCAGCGGCGAGACGATCTTGGGGATGTAGCGCCCCATGCCAAAACCCTTGTCCCGGATCCAGTTGCTCTGGACGAGGTTCTGCCCGCCACCGGCTCCGGCGAAGGCGAGGGCCCCCAGCAGGACGGCGAAGCCGAGTTCGGCGGGGAACCCCGGCTCGGTGACGATCGTGGGTGCGTCTCTCCAGGCGGAGGCGCCCAGCGCGAAGACCGCGGCGACCGCGATGAGGAGCAGGAGCGCGGCGACCTTGAGCATCTGGGCGCGTTCGAGTGCGTTGTAGACGATGGGCGCCAGCGTCAGGATGAGGCCCACCAGGACGAGGATCACGGCGGATATGACGGCCACGTCCCCGCCGAAGAGGTAGGTCACCAGCGTCGCCGAGCTCGTCGCCCAGGCGGGCCAGATGTTGGCGAAGTAGGCGAGGATCGCGAACACCAGGCCCCAGTGCTTCCACAGCCGGCTGAAGCCGGTGATCGCGGTCTCTCCGGTGGCGAGCGTGTAGCGCTCGATCTCCATGTTCAGGAAGTACTGGGTGAGCAGCCCGAGCAGCGCCGCCCAGACGAAGGTCAAGCCGGCCTGCGAGGCGATGTAGGGGAAGAGGATGAACTCTCCGCTGGCCATCCCGACGCCCGCGGCGACGATTCCCGGCCCGATGTAGCGCCACTGCTTCGACGGCGGTGCGGGCAGGTCGCGTACCTGCGGCCGGGGGATGTGCTTCGCGGGAAACGCCAGGGAGGGGTCGAGGACGCCCGCGTCCTTGCCGGGACTTCTGGTCATGGGATTTCCTTTCCTGCTCTGGCTCGTGCTCCGCGCCTTTTTCCGGACGTGTCCATGTCCGGCGCGCTCGCCGACCGCAGCGCTTCAGCGTTGGACGTCCTGGTCGGCGGCCAGCAGGGACAGCTCCTGCCGCCGGGGCAGCGCCTCCCAGTCGCCCGGAACGGTCACGGCGAAGGCGCCGGTGACGGCGGCGGTCGACAGGCGCTCGTGAACGCCGCCGCCGGTGAGTTTCGAGGCCAGGTAGCCGGCGACGAAGGCGTCTCCCGCGCCGACGCTGTCGACGGTGTGGACCGGCACGGCCGGGACCTCGATCGTCTCCCCGCAGATCCGGGCGGTCGCTCCGTGCCGGCCCCGTTTGATGACGACCTCGCCGGGGCCCAGAGCGCTGAGCTCACGGGCGAGGTCCTGCGGCTGCACGCTGCCGGGGTCGTCGACGCCCAGGGCGATGCGGGCCTCGTCGTCACCGGCGAAGAGCATGTCGGCGTCGGCGGCGAGTTCCCGGAACACGGGAGCCGCCGTGGCCGCGTCCCACAGTTTCGAACGGAAGTTGAAGTCGAGGCACACCGGGACGCCGGCCGAGCGGGCTCGGCGCACGGCCTGCCGGACGGCGGCCGCCGGTTTTTCGCCGAGGGCCGGCGTGATGCCCGAGATGTGCAGCGTCTCCGCCTGCTCGATCACGCCGTCGGGCAGGTCATCCGGTGACAGGTGGGATCCGGCGCTGCCGTGCCGGTAGTAGGAGACGCCGGCGACCGTCCCGGTCCGCCGCTCTCGCAGCATCAGGGCCGTGGGGGCGTCGTCCCGGCGCACCAGGCACCGCACGCCTTCGGCGAGGAGGTTCCGCTCGATCAGGTCTCCGACCGGGTCGCGGCCGAGCCGGCCGATCCAGCATGCGGGGACGCCCAGGCGCGCGAGGCCGATGGCCACGTTGGATTCCGCGCCTCCCATGCTCAGGCGCATGCTGCGGGCGAGGAAGAGCGGACCGACGTCATCGGGGACAAGGAGGCCGAGCGTCTCCCCGAGCGTGACCACTCCTCCGCTGGACGGCGTGTTCATCGCGACGCCCCCTCCGCGGCGCCCGCGGCCACTCCGGTCGCGTTCCGGACGGCCACGGCGCCGGAGCGGGAACCGCCGCCGAGGTGCGGTACCGCGGCTGCGATGGTCCTCCCGAGCGGGCACCGCGCGTAGACGCGGCGGGGGCGGGATCGGGAAGAGGCGGTGTCAATGGGCACGGGGGTTTCCTTTCCTCGGTGGCGCTGTGCCTTTCGACCTGCTGAGGTGTTGACGGTGACGGCGGGTGGCCGGTGACCCGGGCGGTCAGGCACCGAGCCTGGCCGACACCTCCTGGGCCGCGGCGATGACCTGTTCACCGATTTCGTGGAAGCGATCGGGCGTCAGGCTGTAGTCGGGACCTGCGACGCTGATGGCTGCGACGGGACGTTCCTGCGCGTCGACGACGGCCGCGGCGACGCCGCGGATGTGGGGCTCGTTGTAGACGTCGTCGACGGCGTATCCGCGTTCGCGCGCCAGTCTGAGGACCGAGCGCAGGGCTTCGGGCGTGGACGGTGTGTTGGGGGTGTGGACGGCGAGCCCCGCCTCCAGGACCGACTCGACCACCCCCTCATCTGCCCGGGAGAGGTAGGCGAGTCCGCCGGCGGTGCTGTACATCGGCTGCCGGCTGCCGATCCGCGAGGCCATCTGGACGGGGCGCGGAGCCTCGTACTTGTCGACGTAGACCATCCAGATGCCATCGGGCACGAAGAGGTGCACGGTTTCGGCGGTCTCCGCGACGAGCCGGCGCAGCATGTCGGCCGCCGTGAAACGCAGGTCGAGACCTGCGAGGTAGGCGCTGCCCAGGCGCGCGGCGCCGGGACCGAGCCGGTAGCGCCCGGTGTCGGCGTCGACGTGGAGGTACCCGCGGTCCAGCAGGGGCGCGGCGAGTCGGATCACCGTGCTCTTGGCCAGGCCGGATCGGGCGGCGAGTTCGGTGAGGGAGCATCCCCCCGCACCGTGGTCCTCGGCTACGACCTCGATGAGGTCGAGGGCACGTCGCAGCGAGCTCGACGAGTTGCGTGGGGAGGCGCCGCGCGGTCCCGCCGCGGGTCTGTTGACCATGATCCGATTCACCTCTCGGCCGTTCCGGGCTGGAAAACCTGCCTTGCACATGGCGCGACGTGCAGAGAAACCCTTGTATTTTGCAATGCAGAATATCGTTTTGCATTTCGGCTATGATGCATCATGCACGACGGGACGCCCGCTCGACAAGTACTCGCCATCGGTGACGCGCAGGGCGGGCGAGTCGAGAAGGCAGAACCACGACCAGCACCAAGGAGTTCCGCACCGATGAACCAGCAGTCCGAGCTCTCGACCGTCGCCGCTTCCGCGCTCCTTCGGGCGAGCAGCGAGATCTTTTGCGCCATTGGCGTCCCCGAGGCCGACAGTCGACTCATCGCGGTCTCGCTCGTCGAGGCCGATCGTCGGGGAACCCACTCCCACGGCGTCATGCGACTGCCGCTCTACATACGAGCCGTGCAGACCGGCGGGATCGTGCCGGACGCCCCCATGCGCTGGACGCGTGGGCACGGCGCGACAGCCGTGCTCGACGCGGCCGACGGCTTCGGGCAAGTGGCGATGGCGCACGCCGTCGACAAGGCCCGCGACCTCGTCCGCGAGCACGCGACGGCGCTCGTCGCCGTCCGGGGCAGCTCGCACTACGGCGCCGGAGCGTACTGGGCGTCGCAGCTGGCCCGCGAGGGCCTCATGGCGCTCCTCGCCTCGACCACCGGCGCATCGGTGACCCCCTTCGGCGGAGCAGAGAAGCTGCTCGGAACGAACCCCCTGACCATCGCCTTCCCGACCGGCGGCGACGACCCCGTGGTCCTCGACATGGCCACCAGCGCCGGCGCCTACGGGCGCATCGTGGAGGCCGGGAAAGAGGGGCACGAGATCCCGGAGGGGTGGGCCGTGGACGCCGACGGCGTGCCGACCACGGACCCGACCGCCGCATTGGCCGGAGCTCTCCTGCCCTTCGGTGGACACAAGGGCTCCGGGCTGGCCACCCTGCTCGAACTGCTCGCGGGACCGCTCGCCGGCGGCAGGATGGCCGCCGAGACCACCGACATGTGGGCGGACCCATCGGTCCCGATGGGCACCGGCCACCTTCTCTGGGTGGTCGACCCCGCCGGAGTGCACGGCAACGCCGCGGCCGTCTCCCGCGCCGCGGCCTTCCAGCAGCGCCTCCGAGATGTGACGCCGGCACGAGCGGTCCGGGAAGTGCTCAGCCCGGGCGACGTCGAGCACCGCAACGCCGCCCGCAACGCCGACCGCGTCCCGCTGCCCGCCTCGGTCCTCAACGACCTCGCCGCGATGGCCGAGCAGATGGGAACCCACGACCCGAGGTCTGCGGACGAGAGCTGACCGCAGGAGGCAGGAGGCCCAGGCGGGGGCGTACCGCCGGATGCGCCTGCGCGGAAGGGAGCGGTCTCAGCGAGGGCATGGTCGGTGGGGATCCGGACGGGAGCGTGGTCATTGTGGAGCTCACCGGAATGCCCTGTGCCGTGCGTCCCTCAGTCCAGTCGAGCGGATCTTCGCCCTTCCGCCGCTGCTGTGGCCGCACATCGAAGGCCCGCTGCAGTTGGAGGTGGCCGCGGCGATCGCCACCGCTTTCACCGGGCCGAATGAACAGGTCGTCTCTTGATGAGGGAGTGTTCTGGGAACGGTGTGTCCGTCATCGGCCGAGCGTCGCCCACTGTGGTGTGCTCCACATGTGCTCGGCGGTTCCGGACCGTCCCGACAATCGGTGGTATTCGACGGCAGTCGAATCGGTCGGGGGCGGACCAAACGGCGCGAAACGGCACGCACCGGCAGTGGACGGCATGCGGGGGAGCGGTCCCATAATCCCTGGGGCCTGCGTCTCCGCAAGGGCTCCGGCGAGTGTGGGACACGGCCGTTCGGAAGGCCGCGACGCCGGAGGGGAGTGGACTCCGTGGTGACGGCCACGCCCACTTTTCGGGAGACGGTGACGCCGCTCAGGTCAACACCATGAATCTACGTTGTAAAGGCGCAGGTTTTGATGTAGTCGGTTCTTTCTTCCGCGTGACCAAGTGCCGGGTCAGGCCCTGAGGCGACGTAGTCGGTGCCTGAGGTGTTGCTGCTCGGCGAGATTGACGGTGGTGGCGATGGCTCGTCGGTAGGCGTCGGCCGCGTCGTTGGGTCGGTTGGCCTGCTCCAGGAGGTGGGCGCGTACGGCGTCGAGACGGGGAAGGCCGAGGTGGTCGGCTTCCAGTGCATCGATCCTGGCGAGGGCGACGTCGTTTCCTCAACCATGGCCTGGGCGACGATGCGGTTCAGGGTGATGGTGGGGTTCTGGTGGCCGGTCACGAGTTCGAGGAGCCGGTAGAGCACGAGGATCTCGTCCCAGTCCGTTGACGCGGTGCTGGGGGCTCCGGCGTGCAGTGCTGCGATGCAGGCCTGGAGTAGGTAGGGGCCGGGTCTGGCACCCGGGGTGGCCTGTTCCACGAGGCTGGTTCCCCGTCCGCCGCGGTTTCGCCCCCGACCCAGTAGGCGGCCAGAGCGGTCTCCCCGGCAGGGGCGTCGACCGCCAGTACGACCGCCTCGCGCACGTCGGGATGCTGGGCCAGCACCGCCTCCACCTCGCCGGGTTCGACGCGGTGACCGCGGATTTTCACCTGAGAGTCCGAGCGGCCGATGAATTCGAGTTCGCCGTCACCACGCAACCGGACGATGTCACCGGTGCGGTACAGCCGTGCTCCCGGCCGACCGCTGTACGGGTCGGGGAGGAACTTCTCGGCGGTCAACCCAGGGCGGCGGTGATAGCCGAGACTGACCGTGTCGCCACCGATGTACAGTTCGCCGCGCCCGCCCGGCGGCACCGCGCCGAGCCGGCCGTCCAAGACGTAGAGCAGCGACGAGGGCGTCCGGCGTCCCAACGTGATGTCGTCGGCGTCCCGGACCTCGCCGAACGTCACGTAGACGGTGGTCTCGGTCGGTCCGTAGCCGTTGTAGAGCCGCTCGGTCCGACCGAGCAGCTCACCGGCGAGCGAGCCGGTCAACCGCTCGCCCCCACCGATGGCCCGCACTCTGCGTCGCCCGTCGTCCCCGAGACCTCCGCTCACCAGAGTCCGCCACAATGACGGGGTGGCGAGGACCGTGGTGACACCGTGCGCGTCGATCAGATCCAGGAGTCCGGCGGTGTCCCGGGCGTCAGGTGCCAGAACCACGGTCGCCCCTCGTGCGAGCGGGACGAACACGTCGGTGATGGACATGTCGAAAGCGAAGGAGGCAACCGCGAGGACCACGTCATGCGCGTCGAGTCCCGGCCTGTGGTCGCCGATGGCGTCGGCGAGCGCAGCGAGTGCGCCGTGCTGGGCGAGCACCCCCTTGGGCTTCCCGGTCGATCCGGAGGTGTAGATGACATAGGCGACGTCGTTGCTTTCAGCGCGGCGGCACGTTCCCCCGCCCTCGGATGCGTCCGTCAGCGCGTTCAGCGTAAGGGAGCGCGGATGGTCGGCTATGTGATCGGGGACGGCTCCGTCGAACAGGATGAGGGCCGCGTCGGCGTCATCGACGATAAGGGAGAGACGCTGTTCGGGGTGGTTCGGGTCGAGCGGCAGGTAGACGCGCCCGGCGAGCATGCACCCCAGAGCGGCGGCGACCGTGCGTGGTGTGCGAGGACCGCACACGCCTATCCAGTCGGCCGCGCCGCTGACTTCGGCGATGGCCCGGGCGAACTGGTGCGATTCACCGACGAGCCGCCGGAAACTCCACGTCTCCCCTCCCCCGACGACCGCCGTTCGTTCCGGTGAGTGCTCCGCGGCGGCCATGATGGCGTCGGTCAAAAGCGGCCGCCGCGGTGCGTCGGTGCCGTCCTCGGTCGCTGCGGTCATGATGAACTCCGTCCTCAGTGGCGAGATCCGCGCGGCGGCTCGTCCGGGGCCGAAAGAGCGGCCGCGGCAGACTGCGTGTAGCCGCGCGGCGGCCGCCGACCATGCCACGAGTCTCGGCCCCGCGCGTGTGAGGAGCAACAATTCTGTTCGGTCTCTGTGTTGCAGGGCGACCGGATGGAGGCGGTGAGTTTCTATCCTTTTCCCTGCTCATTCGGCTTTTCGTTGCATAGTCGCGGCAGACGGGCGGTACCGAATTGTCCTCAATGCTGTGCTGTGCGACCTTGCAAATCCCTGTTGTTCTGGGGCGGGGAGGTGGATATAGACTAAAAGAAAAACCTGTGAATCGAAGTGGAATCACGGATGCTTAATTCCGACCGCGAGAACATAGTTGCTTACCGCCTTTCCGGGCATCACTTGAGTGAGCAGGTGGGAAGCGAGGACTGGCTGAAAGCCGCCGAATGCGCACCGCAGAACACCCCGCCGGGCGGAGCGTTGCTGGGGCTGCGCGTACGCGTCGCCGAGTTGCGGTTCAGCGACGTTCGGGCCGCGCGGGACGAGACCCGCGAACTGGTCGAGGTCTGGAGCCTGCGGCAGTCCCCCTGCATGATGCGGGTCGACGAGATGCCTGTTTTCACCACGGGTGTCTGTCCTGATGACGAGGAATCATGGCGGGCGGTGATGCAGGGCTTCCTGCCCATCATGGATGGAATGGGACGCTCCGCGACGGAGATCGTCGACTTGGTCGACGAGGCCCTGATGGACGCTCTGGACGGAGGCGTCAAGCTGAGCAAGCGGGGCATGGGCGAGGAGCTGGGCAAGCGCCTGCCCAAGGAGTTCGCCGGCTGGTGTGAGCCCACCACCTTCAGTAACTTCACCGCGATCCTGGTGCGGGCGCTGTCGCTGCGCGGCGGGTTCGTCATTACGCCTCGCTCGGGCAATGAGGCGCATTTCATGCGCACCGACCATTGGCTCGGTGCGGAGCCGCCGTCCATGGACAGGAGTGAGGCGCGCGCCTCCGTGGTCGAGCGGTACCTGCGTATGTACGGCCCCTCCACGCCGGACGATTTCGCGGCATGGGCAGGCATATCGGAGGCGGCGGCCGGACGCATTTGGAGCGAGGTCGAGAGCGACCTGGTCGAGGTGGACGCCGGCAAGCGGCCGGCGTACGTGCTCAAGCCACACGTGAAGACACTCGAATCGCCGCCCCGCCCCGCGCCCTACCGCCTGGTCCCCGCTTACGACCCCTACCTCCAGCAGCGGGAGCGCGCCATCGTGGCTCCCGATGGCGCGCTGCGCAAGCAGATCTGGAAACACACCGGTAACCCCGGCGTGGTGCTGCGCGATGGTGAGGTCGTGGCGCTGTGGCGGCACCGGAAGAAAGGCCGGAAGCTCGCGGTCAACGTCGCCCCGGTGTCCCGGCTCACCGCCGAGGACCGCGCGGCCATCGAGGAGGAGGCCGCCCCACTGGCGGAGTTCAGGGAGCTCACCGAGACCACGGTGTCCTTCGACTTCTGACCCCGACTCCATCGGGTGCCGGCCGGTCGGCGATCCAGAAAGAGACCGCACAGATTACTGGGACGTCCCCCGCCGACCATCCATGATGAACCGCAATGGCGGTGGTGCGGTGATGTGAGGGGGCCGAGGATGGATTGCCGGATACGCACAGCCTCAGGGGCGGTGCGTGGTCGCCTTGTATGCGCCGTCGGAGCCGCCGCGGCGGTCGTCCTCCTGGCCTCCCTGGGAACGCCCGCGGCGGCTGAGACCACTGCTGAGACCGCTGCTGAGACCGCTGCGGCCCTCCCCACTCTCGACTGGGAGGAATGCGGAGACGGGGTCGAGTGTTCGGTCGCCCGGCTCCCGCTGGACCACTCCAAGCCGGAGGAGGAGACGATCGGTGTCGCCCTGGCCCGTGTTCCCGCTGCTCGGCAGGGCGCAAAGATCGGCACGCTGTTCGTCGACCCGGGCGTTCAGGCCGGGGGAGGGGCCGCCTTCGTGCGGGCACTGGGCCCGGCTGGATTGGAACCCTTGAGTGAGCGTTTCGACATCGTCGGGATCGACGCCCGGGGGACCGGCGGCGGTGGCCCGCTCACGACGTGCATGACTTACGAGGAGATCCGCTCGATCGAGCCGCCGTTGGCCGCCTATCCGACGACCGCGCAACGTTCCGATCGGATGGAAGAGGCGCAGAAGCTGACGGCAGCCTGCGACGAGCGCAGTGAGGAGCTGCTTCCCCACCTCGGCTCCCAGGACTCCGCACTCGACCTCGAACTGCTGCGGGCGGCGGTCGGCGACGAGAAGCTCAACTATCTCGGCCTCTCGTACGGCTCCCTGGTCGGCCAGTACTACGCTGCGACGTTCCCCGAACGGGTCCGCGCGATGGTGCTGGATTCCCCCGTCCCGGCGCACCGCGATGCGCGCGTCCCACTACGTTCCGATCGGGAGCAGATGGCGGCGACCGAGAAGGCGCTGGACGAATTCTTCGACTGGTGCGTGGCAACCCCCGAAATGTGCGGTTTCGGTGACGGTGATCCTGAAGGCGCCTTCGACGGGCTGGTGGAGCGCCTTGAACGCAACCGTGAGGCTGCTCCTGGCGACCACACGCTGTTCACTGGAGGCGATCTGCTGGTGCAGACGGCGGGCACCCTCATAGCGCCGGCGTCCTGGGAGCAGTTCGCCGCGAGGCTCCAGCGCCTGGAGGAGGTGGAGCGGCCGACCAAGCAGTTGCCGAGCGGATGGGATCACACGACGGCGGCGGTCCTGGGCAACCGTTGCCTCGACCGTGCCGTCCCCTCGCTCCCGCGTGTACACGACGCCCATTTCAGGGCGGCTGCTGCTGTGTCACCGCATTTCGGCAGGGTTTACGGGTACGGCCAGCTCAAATGCGCCGTCTGGCCCGCCGAGCCCGCGCATCCCCACACCGACGGCTACAGGTACCGGGGAGGACAGCCGATGCTCGTCATCGGCCGGACCACGGACCCGCTCGTCCCGTTCTCCTGGACGCGTGAGGTCGCCGTCACCAATCGCGCGTCGCTGCTCACGGTGGAGGGCCCTGGACACATCGCGTTCCGGAGCGGTTCGGAATGCGTGGACAGTGCGGTAGCCGACTACGTCATCCACTTGAGGGAGCCCGAGCGCGGTGCCACCTGCTCCACTCCCCCTCCGAGCGCGTGAACGGAGAACGTCCGGCGGGGCCCGCCACCGAGTCGGCCGTCTTCCGCGGCTGGAACCAATCCGAACTCGACCGCGAATGCTCTCCTAGTTCGTGTGTCGAGGACATCGGAGACTACATGGCCGCCTACCGTGAACACAGCGGTGCCGCCCGCCGCCGCATGGTGTGGCGCCGCTTCCGGTACGCTTCCTCCCCGCGTTCCACGGTCGACTTCTTCCCGGCCGGCGCCGGTTCGCCGCTGCTCGTCTACGTCCACGGGGGATACTGGCAGGAGCTGAGTGCGCCCGACTCCTGCTTCCCCGCTCCAGGATTGGTCGGCCAGGGGGTGTCCTTCGCGGCTCTAGGGTACGAACTGGCCCCTGGACGGACACTGTCTGGAATCGTCGACATGGTCGGCGAAGGACTGCGCTGGCTGTGGAGCAACGCCGGCGCCCTGGAAGTGGACCCGCAGCGCATCATCGCGGCGGGAAGCTCAGCCGGAGCGCACCTTGTGGCCATGAACCTCCTGCGCGGAAGGGCGGACGCGATCATCGCGACGGCCGTTCTCCTCAGCGGCGTCTACGATCTCGAGCCCGTCAGGTTGAGCTACGTCAATGAGGCGCTTGGGCTTACCAGGGCGGCGGCCGTACGTAACAGTCCACTGTTGCGACTTGCCGATCCGCTGCCTCCCCTGGTCCTGGCGATCGGGGAGAACGAGACGAGTGAGTTCACCCGGCAGCATCGCGAGTTCTCCCGTGCGACCAGACCGCTGTGCACGCGTCACATGGAGTTCACTGTTCCCGGCCGTAACCACTTCGATCTCGTCTTCGACCTGTCCGATCCGGATTCAGCACTGGGAGGAGCCGTCGCGGCGGCCGCCGCGAACAGGAGGCGGACGCCCGCGCCTTGACCCTCGAAGATCCGGGCGGCGGGGTCCCTCAAACCGCGTTGCTGGAGTTTCATGGTGGCCGTGGCCGCCTGTGCCGGCTCGCGGGGGCAGTCCGGCGTCGGTCGGCGCCGTCTCGAAACCGCCGGTCCATTCGTCGCCGGCCGGTGCGACGGTTCAGGACGGGTCCGGTGGCTGATCCGCCGGTCACGCTTCCATTCCCTTCGCCAGCATCGCGGCGGCGGTGTGTTCGGCGGTGGCCCGTGCGACGGGGTCGAGGCCGATCCGGGTGCGGCGGTCCAGTAGGTCACCCGTGTCCAGCGCGCCCTCGTGCCGGACCGCGAACAGCAGTTCCGCGGGGGTCAGTTCGGTGGCTTCCGAGATCGGGCGGTGCAGTTCGGACCCGCCGACGGCGAGCACCTGTGGGGCCTCGGTGCCGTAACGGCGCAGCAGCCGCGTCGGCGCCTGCACCGTGTCGAGTCCGGCGAGGCTCGCCGCGCCGACCAGCGGTAGCCGCCTGGTCCGGCATGGTCCGGCGGTTATTCCGGTGTTGTGCAGTGCGGTGTCGAGTGCGTCCTGGGCCATTCGCCGGTAGGTGGTGAGCTTGCCGCCGACGATGGTCAGCAGTCCGTCCGGTGCGGTGATCACCTGATGTCTGCGGGAGATGTCGGCCGTGGTGCCGGTCCCGCTGTCGAACAGCGGGCGCAGTCCGGAGAAGGTCCCCAGGACGTCCTCACGGCGGATGCGGGTGGCCAGGGCGAGGTTGATGGTGTCGAGCAGGAAGGTGATTTCGGACTCGGCGGGCCGGGGCTCGTCCGGAATCGGCCCTGGCGCGTCCTCGTCGGTGAGTCCGATGTAGACACGGCCGTCCGGCGCGGGAAGCGCGAAGACGTAGCGGCCTACCTGCCCGGGCAGCGGAACCATCAGTCCTGCCGACAGTCCGCCCAGAACCTGCTGGGACAGCACGAGATGCGTGCCGCGGGAGGGCCGCAGGCCGAGGCCGGGGGCGATCTCGCCGGCCCACACTCCGGCCGCGTTGATCACGATCCGGGCACCGAGGTCGAGGGTGCGCCCCGTCAGTGTGTCGGTGAGCACCGCCCCGCCGCCGGTGACCTCCGACGCGGTGACCCTGGTGAGGATCTTGGCGCCGTGGCCCGCGGCGGTGCGGGCCAGCGCGACGACCAGCCGGGCGTCGTCGTCGAGCTGCCCGTCCCAACCCAGCACCCCGCCACGCAGGCCCGTGACCCGGACCGTCGGCGCGTACCGGGCGACTTCTGCCGGAGTGACCCGCCGCGACCGTGGCAAGGTGCTCGCCGATGTTCCGGAAGCGGCGCGCAGCGCGTCACCCGCCAGCATGCCCGCCCTGGTGACCAGCGCGTTCGCGGTGCTGACCCGGGAATGCAGCGGGACGATCTGCGGGAAGGCGCGCACCAGGTGCGGCGCGGTGCGGCTGATCAGGATGTCCCGCTCGACCGCGCTCTCGTGGGCGATCCCGATCTGCCCCGAGGCCAGGTAGCGCAGCCCGCCGTGGACCAGCTTGGAACTCCACCTGCTGGTGCCGAACGCGAGGTCGTGCTTCTCGGCGAGTACCACCGACAGTCCGCGGGCGGCGGCGTCGAGCGCGACGCCGGTGCCGGTGACACCACCGCCGATCACCAGCACGTCGACCGGGGCCGAGGCGCTGCCGAGCTGGTCGAGTTCGTGGATGCGCCGGGCGGCGTTCAGCGACGTGTTCACGGTGCCAGATACCTCTCGAGAAGCACGGAGAGTTCGCTGTCCAGTGCGGGGAATGCGTGATCCGCGACGAATACGGGGCCGCTGAGGGTGAACGACCACGCGGTGAGGAGCACCGCCCGCGCGAGCATGCCGGGTTCGCCGGAGCGGATGGAGCCATCGGCCTGACCGAGCCGGATGGCGTCCTCGATCAGTTCGAGCTGCGCGTCCGAGGTCGCCCCCGTGCGGTGGAACAGGTACGGGATCAGGAATTCCGGGTCGACGTCGACGACCTTGCGGAGCAGCGGATGGATCCGCAGCTCCCCGACGAGGCGGGTTACCGCGGACACGAGCGACTCCCGGCCGGTGGCCGCCGGGGCCGACACCTGCGCGGCGAATGTCGTGAACTCGCGGGTGACCAGTGCGGCCACGACGGCGCGGACGTTCGGCCAGCGTCGGTAGAGGGTGGCGCGGGAAATGTCGGCGCGGCGGGCGATATCGGCCATGCTCATGCGTCGCATGCCGACGGCCAGCAGGAGGTCGCGGGCGGCGTCGAGGATGCGTTGCTCGGGGATCGCGTTGGCGGCCCGGGGTGTTTCCGCCGCTTGAGGTTCCTCGTGCAGCTCGGATTCCGACACGTTGCGTCGCTGCGACATCATGTGTCATAGTGTATCAGAGTTAACGGATGGAGGAGTCGACGTGACCGAGTACGATCTCCCTGTCGTCGAGCGCCACCCCTACCTGTGGGGCAATGTCGACACGCCCGGCCACCTGCCCGATGCCGCGGGCGATGCGATGAGCGCGCTCGGTGCTGTGCCACCCGGTCCCGCTGTCGATCCCGCGAACGCCCGGCTCCCGCAGACCTCGCTGCCCGCTGAGGTCACCGCGGCACTCACCGCGGCCCTCGGCGCCGAGCACGTCGACTCCGGGCGCAGCGCCCGCGTTCGGCGCACCCGTGGCTTCTCCACCCCGGATCTGCTCAAGCTCCGCAGCGGCGACGCCACCGATGCGCCCGACGCCGTGCTGTTCCCGGGCTCGCATGACGATGTCGTACGGGTGCTGGAGATCTGCACCGAGCACCGGGTCGCCGTCGTGCCGTTCTCCGGCGGCACCTCGGTCGTCGGCGGCCTCGCGCCCGTCAGGGCCGGGTTCGCCGGGGTCGTCGCACTCGATCTGCGCCGCCTCGACCGGCTCGTGGGCGTCGACGAGATCTCGCGCACCGCCGTGCTGGAGACCGGTCTGCGCGGTGTCGCCGCGGAACGGCTCCTCGCCGAGCGGGGTTACACGCTCGGCCACTTCCCGCAGTCCTACGAGATGGCCACCGTCGGCGGGTACGCGGCCGCCCGCTCCGCCGGGCAGTCCTCCGCCGGATACGGCCGCTTCGACGAGATGGTCGTCGGCCTCACCGTCGCCACCCCACGCGGCACACTCACCCTCGGCACCGCGCCCAAGTCGGCCGCAGGGCCGGACCTGCGCCAGCTCGTACTCGGCTCGGAGGGCGCGTTCGGGGTGATCACCTCCGTCACGGTCCGGGTCCGTCCCAGACCGGCGGCCAGGGTCTTCGAAGGCTGGAAGTTCGGCTCCTTCGCCGAAGGCGCCGCTGCTCTACGTGCGCTGGTGCAGGACGGAGTGCGGCCGACCGTGCTGCGACTGTCGGACGAGGCGGAGACCGCCGTCAACCTCGCCGACCCCGACGCCGCGGCCGGCGGATCCGGTTCCGGCGGGTGCCTGGTCATCGCCGGCTACGAGGGCGATGCCGAGGAGGTCGAGGCCACTCGGGCAGCCGCTGCCGAGCGGCTGCTGGCACACGGTGGTCAGAACCAGGGCGCCGAGCCGGGCGAGAAGTGGCGCGAGGGCCGCTTCCGCGGGCCGTACCTGCGCGATCCCCTTTTCGACGCGGGTGCGCTCGTTGAAACCTTGGAGACCGCGACGTTCTGGTCGAACATCGAGTCACTCAAGACCGCGGTCAGTGAGGCCGTCCAGGGCGCGCTGAACGCGCAGGACTGCGCCAACCTGGTCATGTGCCACATCAGCCACGTCTATGAGACCGGCGCCTCGCTGTACTTCACCGTCGTCACCAGGCAACTCGACGATCCGGTCGCGCAGTGGGCCAAGGCCAAAGAAGCCGCCAACGCGGCGATCCGCGCACATGGTGCCACGATCTCGCACCACCACGGCGTCGGCACCGACCACCGTGAAACCCTCGCGCTCGAACTCGGGCCGATCGGCATCGACATGATCAAGGCCGTCAAGTCCAGTGTGGATCCGGCCGGTGTCCTCAACCCCGGCATCCTGATCGGGTAGAGCATGCCCACCTATACGGCTCTGATCAATCCCGTGTCCGGCGGCGGCCGGGCGCTCAGGACCTGGCGGCCGATCGCGGAACTGCTCGCCTCGCAAGGGATCCGGATCGCCGAGCAGACGACACGCAGCCAGCAGCACGCGACCGAGGCCGCGGCCGAGAGCGCGCGGCGGGGCGAGACGGTCATCGCCGTCGGCGGCGATGGGCTTGCCCGCGACGTCGCCGCCGGTGTGCACGGCACGGGCGCGAGTATGGCGATCGTGCCCGCCGGGCGAGGCAACGACTTCGCGCGCAAACTCGAGCTGCCCGGCGACGTCGAGAGCCTCGCCGCGATGCTCGCCCGGAGGGGCACCCGCAGCATCGACGTCATCGAGGCAGCCGGTCGGATCGTGCTCGGCAACGTCTACGTCGGACTCGACTCCGTGGCCACCGAGGCGATCAACAACAACCGGTGGCTGCCCGGGCTCGTGGTCTACCGGCTCGCACCCATCGGGGTGATCCTGAAATGGAGAGCACCGGAGTTCACGCTCACCGCCGATACATGGACGGCGAAAGCCCGGCAGCACCAAGTCGTCGCCGCCAACTCAGGCCGGTACGGCTACGGACTCAACATCGTGCCCCCCGCCCGCCTGGACAGCGGCGTACTCGACGTCCTCACTGTCTCCGACGCGCCCCGGTACAAGGTCGTGCAATTTATCGGGAAGGCCAGGACCGGCGCGCACGTCGAATCCGATAAGGTCGAGGTCCGCAGCACTAAGCAGATCACCATCGATGCCGACCGCCCCGTCCCTGTGCACGCCGACGGCGACTACCTGTGCGAACTCCCCGTCACCGTCTCCATCAGACCCGCAGCACTCGACATCATCGTTCCCTAGTCCACTGCGGGAATGCCGGGGGCAGCGACCGGAGGCGCCGCGGACACGGTCGGACCGCCCTTCGGAGGCATGCCCCCGGACCCGGCCCGACAGCCCGTCCGACTCGGCCCGGTGACAGCCTCCTCAGCATGGCGCACCCCACCGCGAGTGCTTCCTGCCGCCATGCCGCCTTTTCACATCGGTATCGCGATGATGCCCTCCGGCCTACCCGGTAGGCGGGGCGAGCTGGTCTCTGGCTCCGGCGAACAGCGTCGTGCAGGCCTGCACGAGCTCGGCCGGCTGCTGGGTTCTTCCGCTGAGCAGCCAGTCGATCAGCAGGTGGTTGACCCCGCCGACGAGCGCGACCGCGGTCAGCCGCCGCAACGAGGCGGGCCCCCTCTCGCCCAGCCACACGTCGGTCACCAGTTCCGAGAACTCGGTCAGCACGGTGTGGCGCCGGCTCTCCAGTTCTGGTGAGACTCCGACGACCTCGATGAGCACGATCTGGGCACGCCGCTCATCAGCGGTGAGGAAGTCGACGAAGGCGGCCAGCGCGCGGGCGGCAACGGCCTCGGACCGCTCCGCCTTGGCGATCGCCTCCAGTGTCGCCGCGCGCATGCCACCCACGAGTTCGTCGTACACGGCGGCCAGTGCGGCCTCGCGGTCGCGGAAGGATTCGTAGAAGTATCGCTCGGTCAGCCCCGCCCTGGCGCAGACCTGTTTCACCGATGTCGCGCGGTATCCGTTGGTGCCGAACAGGTCCTTGGCGGCATCAAGCAGGGCGGCGCGCCGCTGCCGCGCACGCTCAGCCGGGCCGAGGCCCGCGTAGCGGCGCCCGTTGCCTACGTTCGCCTGTCCCATCTTGGCCCTTTCCTTGCAGAGCGGACTCCTATATCCTATCTATCTGACATGACGTCATGTCAGATGGGTTTCGGGTCGAGGCGACGAGGTGAGCCGTGCAGAAAGCGCCAACCGGGATGGTCGTCGCGGTAACCGGCGGTGCTCAGGGCATCGGGCGCGAGATCGCCCGGCAACTGGCGAGAGCGGGCGCCCACGTCGCCATCGGAGACCGTGACCTCGATGCGGCGAAAGCCACCGCGCAGCAGCTGCCCGGCGATGTCGCCGCGTTCCACCTCGACGTCACCGACACCGCATCGTTCACCGCGTTCATCCGGGCGGTCGATGAGCGATGGGGCATGATCGACGTGCTGGTCAACAATGCGGGCGTGATGTGGGTCGGCCCGTTCGAGGCCGAGCCGGACACTGCCGCGCAGCGCCAGGTGGACGTCAACCTGCTCGGGGTCATCCGCGGCGTGAAACTCGCGGCACCGGCCATGCGTGAACGCGGTCGCGGCCAGATCATCACCATTGCCTCCGGCGCGTCGAAACTCGCGCCCGCGGGTGAAGCCACCTATGCGGCCACAAAACACGCCGTGTACGGCTATCTCAACGCCGTCCGCACCGAACTCCACGGCAGCGGAGTCCAGCTTTCACTGATCCTGCCCGGGGTCGTCGACACCGAGCTTGCCGCCGGCACCGTCACGGGTCCGGTACGCAGGCTCGTCCCCGCAGACGTGGCACACGCCGTGCTGGCGGTCATCAAGCGGCCGCGTTTCGAGATCAGCCTGCCTGCCCGCATGGGTCTCGTCGCTCGCCTCGCAGCACTACTGCCCGACCGCGCCCGCTTCCGTCTGCTGCGCGCCGTCGTGCCGAACCAGGTCGCGGCGGTCACCGACAAGGCCGTCCGGCAGGCCTACGAAAACCGTGCCGTCACCGAGATCGATAGGAGCTCGCAATGACCTCGTCCCCTGCTTCGGAGGCAAGCTCGCAGACTGTCCGGCCAATTCCCGAGTTCGACGGCGTCCACGACATCTGGCCGCGCGGCAAACGGCTGGAGGCGGTGCGGTCGGCGACCGAGGCATACCGCAGACGCTTCATCGCGCAAGGCACGATCAAGGCGGTCAAGAGCTTCGACATCGCTGCCGCGCCCTACCCCGCCCGGTACGCCTTCCAGGGGTACAACCTGTCGGTCAACCCCATGATTTCAATCATCAACCGGATGTTCGTGCTCCAGTTCGAGGGATTCGACGGTGAGCTCAAGACGCTGGTGTGGGAACCGACGGTGGCCGCCGGTTCCGCTGAGGCGCCGTTCTACTCGAAGCTCCAGCGGCTCGCGGGCCGGTTCCTCAGCGACAAGGTGTTCGTCAAGTACTACAACGACCCGGACACGGTGCTGCCCAGGCTGGGGCTGCGCAACGACGATGTCGATTACGTGAGCTTCGACCACCTGCACGTACAGGACGTGCGGATGATCATGGGAAGTGATCAGGTCATCCCCGGCGAGAAGGCTCCGCGCGAGCCGCTGTTCCCCCGCGGGAGGCTTCTCGTGCACCGCAAGGAACTCGGCACCTTCGAGTCGCCGCACCCGATGCAATGGGCCTGGTATGTCGAGGGCGGTATGGACGGAGTGCCCGCCGAACGACTCGAGGTCTTCGACGGCGACGTCGAACTGGGCGTCGGCGTGAGTCTGCTGTGGACGCCCGGGCATACCGACGGCAACCACTCCCTGGTGGTGAACACACCCGACGGCGTGTGGGTGTCCTCGGAGAACGGCATGGCCGCCGACAGCTGGCAACCCGAACGGTCCAGGATTCCCGGTGTGAAGCAGCAGGCGCGCTTCTTCAACCGGGAAGTGGTGCTCAACGCCAACACGCTCGAGGACTCGCTGGACCAGTACGACTCGATGGTCAAGGAGAAGACGATGGCCTCGCGCTCAGCCAGGGACGGCCGTTGGCTGCAGATCATTCCCTCGTCGGAATGCGCGGCGTGGAAGCGGCAGTGGCCGGTGGTGCCGACCTTCACCCACGGCGGTCTCGACTACGGCACGATCACCACTCCGCTACGCCACTGACGGTCACCCTGCCAAGCCGCTCGCAACGGCGGCGGCACTGCCCGGCCGTCACCGCGACGGGGTCTGCTTGAGCACATCCTCGCTCAGCGCCTACACGCACGCGACGAGATCTGCGCCTGCCATCGGCGCTGACGCGGGAATCGTCGTCACCCGTGCCTTCATCGCCGACATCGGCCCCGGCGAGGGATAGGGGGAACTGAACTCGGCGATCTTCGCCGCCAGTGCGGTATTCCTGACCTCGCTACCGCTGTGGATCTTCAATCTTCCTGGTTCTGCGCTCGCTGGATCCATTCTGGCTCTCATGGCCGCGATCCTCACTCGGAGGATATCTCGTAAGTATGGTGGAAACCTGGGGGCACAACTGGTTGGTGCGTCGCTCGGCATCCTCTCCGGAGTTCTGTTGCCGATCCCCTTAAACCTGACTCGGTAGCGCGGGAGAAGCAGTACAGGTACGAGAGCTCGCCGACGAGGCGTCGGTTCAGGCGACCGCACTCATCGTCAATCTGGAGGGCACCTCGGCTGGGACTCCCTGAACCGCGCCTGTTCTGTGGCCCGTGACACCCGGGGGCGCGGGCCACCGTGCGGGGCGTGCTCGGTGCAGTCGGGTGGCGGCCACCAGGCCGCACAGTCCCGCGCCCACCACCACGACGTCGCGCACCCGGATCGGATCGGCGGCCTCAGCCGCCCTCGCAGCAGGAGCAGCCGGGCCCGCATCCGCACCCGTCGCCCTCGTCCGTAGGCTCGGCGGCCATGGCGATACCGGCCGGGGCGCAGCAGGCGTCCCCGCGCCAGGCCTCGCGGCCTTCCTTGACGGCCATCGCGGCGATGAGCAGGGCCACGATCGGATCGGCCCACGCCCACCCCAGCAGAGCATTGGCCAGCAGGCCCACCAGCAGGGCGGCGGAAAGGTAGCTGCACAGCAGGGTCTGCTTGGAGTCGGCCACGGCCGAGGACGACCCGAGTTCGCGGCCGGCGCGGCGCTGCGCCAATGACAGGAACGGCATGACGACCACCGACACCGCGGCCAGCACGATCCCGGGCACCGAGGTCTCGGCCTCGCCCGCGCCGATCAGGGACCGCACCGCCTCGAAGGCGACGTAGGCGGCCAGGACGAAGAAGGACACGGCGATGACGCGCAGCGCCCGGCGTTCGCGCGCCCGGCGCGCCGCGGCCTCGCGGGCGGAGAACTGCCAGGCCACCGCCGCCGCCGAGGACACCTCGATGACCGAGTCCAGCCCGAAGCCGATCAGTGCGGCCGAGGAGGCGATCGTGCCCGCGGTGATCGCCACCACGGCCTCGATGATGTTGTAGGTGATGGTGGCGGCCACGAACAGGCGGACGCGCCGCGTCAGCACCGCCCGCCGCCCCTCGCTCGGGCGCGAGGTGATCCGGAAGGCCATCAGCAGCAGCCCTTCTCCTCGGTCTCCGCACACGACTTGTCGGTCTCCACCGCCAGAACGGCGGAGCGCAGGTCGTCCAGGGCGTGGCCCAATCGCGCGTCGGCCAGCTCGTAGCGCACTCGCCGGCCCACCGGCACGGCCACCACCAGGCCGCAGTCGCGCAGGCACGCCAGGTGGTTGGACAACCGGGTCCGGCTGATACCCAGCGCCTCGGCCAGATCGGCCGGGTGGGCGGGCGCCCCGCGCAGCGTCAGCAGGATGCGGCAGCGGATCGGGTCGGCCAGCGCCCGCCCGAACCGGGCGAGCGCGTCGATATCGGTGGCGATCGTCAGCATGCCACCAATAATACAAGGATTCATGGATTCAGGAAGACGTGGATCCATGGGAATCGAGTCGGCGGACACGCCCCTGACCGCTTCGCCTCACCACCGCCCGCCCACACCTGCGCCAAGAACCCGGGGTCCGGCAACCTCGGAGCGCCCCGCAACACGGCATCGATAGCACCTCGCTTCAATGACTCGGCTTGACCTTCGAGCCGACTCGAAGGCCTCCCGTCGGGATCGTGACCATGTTGCGCGTCTCCGAACTGGCCGAACGCTCCGGCGTGGCGGCCTCGACCCTGCGCTACTACGAGGGGCGGGGACTGCTGCCCGCCGAGCGCTCACCGTCGGGCTACCGGAGGCGGGGCGCACCGAGTTGTGGGGGGAGTTCGCCCGGGTCGGCAAGGCGCTGGGCAGCGGGACCCGGCTGCAGATGCTCGACCTGCTCGCCCAGGGCGAGCGCTCGGTGGATTCGCTGGCCGAAACGATGGGCCTGGGCGTCTCCACCGCCTCGGCGCACCTGCAGACCCTCAAACGCGCCCGGTTGATGCGCACCCGCCGCGAGAAGAACCACGTCTTCTACGCCTTGGCCGGTGACGACGTCGCCGCTCTGCTGTCGCTGGTGCAAAAGGTCGCCGGCACCCACCTGGCCGAGGTCGAGCGGGCCTGGCGCCACTTCGCCGGCCCCGGGCAGGGCGAGGTGGAGCAGGTCGACCGCGCCGAACTAATGGCCCGCGCCGAAGAGGGCGGCGCGCTGGTGCTGGACGTGCGACCGGAAGCGGAGTTCGCCGCGGGCCACATTCCCGGCGCGCTGTCGATCCCGGTGGAAGAGCTGGCCCGGCGCCTTGAGGAGCTGCCCGCCGACATCGACATCGTGGCCTACTGCCGCGGCGATTACTGCGTGATGGCCGTCGACGCGGTCCGCGTCCTGCGCGCCAGCGGCCGCCGCGCCTACCGGCTGAACGAAGGACTGCTGGAGTGGCGCGCCTCCGGACATCCCGTCCACACCGCGCACGCATAACCCCCGGCGCATCCGCGCGACTCCTGCTATCCCACGAAAGCGAACCCGGCCATGGCCCCCGCTTCTTCGGACACCCTCGGCACGGACACCTCCCTCGCCGTGCTGCAGCGCCGCCCCTTGACCACCGTGGCCGTCTCCCAGATCCTGGACGGCGCCGGCCTGGCGGCCGGAGTGACCGTCGGCGCGCTGCTGGCCCAGGACATGCTCGGCACCAGTAGCCTGTCCGGGCTGCCCGCCGCCCTGTTCACACTTGGATCGGCCGCCGCCGCGTTCCTGGTGGGGCGGATCTCCCAACGCCTGGGGCGGCGCACCGGACTCGTCCTCGGCTACGCCGCCGGGGCTGCGGGCGGCGCCGGGGTGGTCGCCGCCGCCGTAGGACCGCAGACCCGGGCGCGCACCCAGGGCGCGGTGGACGTGTGCGTGGCCCTGGCCGGGGTGAGCGGCGGAATCCTCAGCGGCATGGTGGTCGCCGCCAGGGGCTTCGCCGCGCTGTCCATCGGCGGCGGCCTCCTTGCGCTGGCGATTCTCCCCTTCGTCGCCTGGAGCGCCCGCCGCCGTGCTGCAGCGTGAAGCGACAGGCACCCTGACCGCGACACCATCGCACTGGCACCACCCAGGGCGACGAGGACGACCTGGCATGGACGATGAGCGGTGTGCGGCGGTTGTCGTCCACCGCATATCCGATGGCCTCTCTCGTGCAGCCGTCGATCACGGCCGCAGGGTAAGGCCATTGGGCGCGGTGGCGTTCTGGCTGTTTCACCGTCTGCGTTGGGCCTTGGCCGTGAGGCGGTCGGCGATGAAGTCCTCCCACCGGTCCAGGATCTCGGTGATGCCGTAACGGCGTGCGGAGGCCAGCGCGGCGGCGCCCATCGCGCGGCGCTCGTCGCCGTCGGCCATGAGGCGGCGCATGCCTTCAGCCAGAGCGCCCACGTCCTGGGGCGGCACCAGGAGGCCGTCGCGCTCGTGCGTGATGATCTCGCGGGGGCCGTGCGGACAGTCGAAGCTCACGACCGGCACGCCCACCGAGAACGCCTCGATGATGGTCATCCCGAACCCTTCGGCGCGGGAGCTCACCACGACCATGGACGCCTTGGCCAGCTCCCCGGTGAGATCCTTGGTGCGTCCCATGATGGTGACCTGGTTGCTCAGACCCATCGCGGCGATCCTGGTCTTGAGGTCGTTCTCCACGCCCCCGCCCCCGTAGATGCGCAGGCGCCACTGCGGGTGGGCCTTCGCGGCCGCGGCGAACGCCTCCAGCAGTTTGGGGTACTGCTTGATGGGCGAGAGGCGGCCGGCCGCGGCGATGATGGGGTTGTCCAGGTCGGACCGCGGATGGTCGCCCGGCGGGAGGGCGTTGGGCATGGTGGTGATCCACCCCGGTTCGGTCGGCAGGAGCCGCTCGTAGGCCGCGCGGTCGGCGGCGGTGAGCACGGTCATACCGTCCAGTCGCGGATACAGGCGCGCGATGGCGTCGGCGATGTCGTGCTTGTGGTTGCCCAGGTGCACGTGCTCCTGACCGATGCTCAGCAGCCGTTCGGGAGCGTAACGGGCGAGCAGCAGGTTCAACCCGGGGCGGGTGGCGACCACCACGTCGGCGTCGCCGCGGCGCAGACAACCGCGCAGCGCATGCTCGGTCCGCAGGTTGAACACGTCCAACTTCTCGGGCTTGGGGACAACGGGGCTGCGGCGGCTCTCCCTGTAGCGGTCGAGCAGGCCTGCCTTGGGCCGCTCGGCCCATGCCCGGGTCGGGGCGAGCGCGTGCATCCGCACGCCGGGCGGTAGCGCGAAGAACGGGGTGCGGCGGTGCTGCACGAGGCTGATGATCTCCACATCATGGCGGGTGGCCAACCCGCCCGCCAGGTTGAACACGGTGCGGATGGTGCCGCCCATGCCGTAGCCGTTGCCAATGAGAAAGACGATCTTCACCGGATGCACCCTTGCCCTGTGCCGGCCTCAGCGGAACTGCTGTGTCCTTGGGCACGGCCTGCTGCCCGGCGATGGCTCCGATGAAACGGTCGTGGCTGCGGTACCGTCGCGCATCACATGCCGCACGGGTTCATCGACTACTACATCACCGGAGTGCTTTACCCCGAGAAGTACCTGTTCGCGTCCCGCGTCGTCGCCGCGTGCATCGTGGCGGTGTCCTGGGCGGGCATCGCCATTCGGGTCAAGCGCCGCTGACACCTCGGTGGGAACCGAACCGGTGGCGCCACCAGGCCTTATCCGTGCTGTTCTTAAGCTGACTCCGGTCCTGGAGGAAGGCGCCCGGCGGCCGCCCTACACTGGTTCCGGGTCCGTGGCCCTCCGAGACCGCCTTCAGGGGCGCGTCTGTGGATCGGCGCGGGGCCGGGACGGTGGATACGGGATTGGGCGAGTCGCGGAGTCCGTTGCCGCTCGGTGCGGAATCGACGGGCCGTGGATTGGTGGTGGGCACCATGGCGGGCGCGGACGGACCGGTCGAGTTGGGCGAGGAGTTCACGCGTGATCCCTACGCCGTGTATGCGCGGCTGCGCGAGCGGGGCCCGGTCGTGCGGGCGCTCCTGCCCGGTGGCGCGCCAGCCTGGTTGATCACCCGCTACGAGCACGCGCGTGCGGCACTGACCGATGGACGGCTGGCGAAGGACCCGAGAGCGGCCCGGCGCGCGGTGCAGGACCGGCACGCGGAGACGGAACCTCCCCTGCGCGGTGAGGTGGCGCAGATGCTGAACGCGCACATGCTCAACAGCGATCCGCCCGATCACACCCGGCTGCGCAAGCTCGTCTCCCGCGCGTTCACGGCACGGCGCGTGGAAGGACTGCGGACCCGGGTGCGCGAGATCGCCGACCGACTCATCGGTGACTTCCCCGCCACCGGCCGCACCGATGTCATCGACGCCTTGGCCTTCCCACTGCCGGTGATGGTCATCTGCGAGCTGCTGGGGGTTCCGGTCGAGGACCGGGACGACTTTCGGACGTGGTCCAACGCGCTGGTGTCCACGAGCACCCCCGAGCAATCGGCCGGGGCCGCCGAGGAGATGAACGCCTACCTGCGCCGTCTGCTGTCGGCCAAACGCGCCGAAGCGGGCGCCGATCTGCTGAGCGCCTTGATCGAGGTCCAGGACGAGGAGGGCCGCCTCAGCGAGTCCGAACTGGTCTCCATGGCGTTCCTGCTCCTGGTGGCCGGCCACGAGACCACCGTCAACCTCATCGGAAACGGCCTGCTCGCGCTGCTGGCCCGTCCCGAGCAGATGGCGAAGCTGCGCGCCGACCCGGGGCTGATCCCCGCTGCCGTTGAGGAGTTCCTGCGCTTCGACGGACCGGTCAACACCGCCACCGCGCGGTTCACCACCGAGCCCGTCACCATCGCCGGCGTCACGATCCCCGCCCATCAGCTCGTACTCGTCGCTCTGGGCTCCGCCGACCACGACCCCGCCCGCTACGACGGAGCCGATCACCTCGACATCACCCGCGACGCCGGCGGCCACCTCGCCTTCGGCCACGGCATCCACTACTGCCTCGGAGCGCCACTGGCCAGGCTCGAAGGGCAGGTCGCCTTCGAGTCCCTGCTCTCCCGGTTGGAAAACATCGCCCTCGACGTCGCGGTCACCGACCTCACCTGGCGCCCCGGCCACCTCATACGCGGCCTGAACGCCCTGCCCGTCCGTTACACGGCCCGCTCCGCCGCCTGACGCCGCACTCGGAGCCTGCTCCCCGTCCCGACCACTCGCCGCCCTGGGATCTGTAGACAACGACCCGCGCGACGGCCGGGTGGAGGTCCTGCGCGGCCTGCGGGTGGCCCGGCGCTGCCGGAGCTGAAGGGGGTGGGCCCCGACGTGGCGGCCCGTCTGTCTCCCCCTGGGGAGGGGCCGGTTTCACTCGCGCGCGGGAAGTGGCGACGGCATCGCAGGGCAAGACTCGTCACCGTGGTCGGAACGGAACCGGCGACAGCCGGAGGCGCTCACGGTCACCCACTCAGTTGCCGATGCATGTCCACGGCGGCGCGACGGTGGCTGACGTCGAAGCGCCCCGGCACCTGTAATGAGGAAGTCCACCTCTTGTGCGGCCTTAGCGTATTCGCGGGGCCATTTCCTTGCCTATGCACTTAGGGGAGCCAGCACACCATCGCTCACCTGGGATGTTGCGGTTTTCCCTGTGGTCGGCAGGGTAAAGACAATCCGTGTATTCGCAATTCGCTCCCGAATTCGGTGGCGAGCTTCTCCCCGGTGTCGACATCACCACGGCGGACGCCCAGATCGCCCAGCGCCGCGGCCACGGCGTCGGCGCGGGCGTCGAATTCCGCGAAGGTCAACCGGATCAGCCGGTTCTGGCTCTGGCGCCAGGTCAGCAGTGCGGTGCCGTCCGGATCCTCGGCGGCGGCCTCGCGGAGATCGTCGGAGTAGGTGGTGTCGCGCCACCAGCCTTGCTCGCGGTACCGGCGCATGGTCTCGGGTGAGGGGACGGCGGACTCCCAGAAGCTGCGCACACGGACCCCGCTTGCTGTAGTAGGACGGTCTCTCAGGGTGAGGGTAGATGGTCGGAGGGCCGGCCGTGCGGCGTACCGCGGGCTTCCGGCTGCCGCGCCGGCCGGGTACGTCCTTCCCCGTATCGAGAAGGGCCGGGGTCAGGGGAGGAGGGCGCCGGACTGCAGGAGGCCGAGGACGGGGGAGGAGGCCACGCCCAGGCCCAGTGACGCCGCGGCCGCCGTGACGGCGATGCCGGCGCTCCAGCGGGCGACGTCCCCCGACGGCTCCGCGGCGCCGTCCGCTCCTTCGCGGGCGGGGGCGGCCCGGAAGACGGGCAGGATCCAGCGCAGGTAGTAGAAGAGGCTGGCCACGGTGTTGACCGCGGCGACCACGACCAGCCAGCCGAGCCCGGCGTCCAGCGCCGCGGTGAACACCGTCAGCTTTCCGATGAACACCGCGGTCGGCGGCGTGCCGACCAGGCCCAGCAGGCAGACGATCAGGCTGAGCGCCATCCGGGGGCGGCGGCGCAGCAGCCCGATGTAGTCGGCGATCGCGCGCGCCCGCGGCAGCGCGCACACCACGGCGAAGGCGCCGAGGTTGGTCACGGTGTAGGCGGCCAGGTAGAACAGCAGGCTCGGCAGCGCCGACTCGGCGGCGCGGGCCGCGGCCACCGCCATGAGCAGGTAGCCGATCTGGCTGATGGTGGAGTAGGCGAGCAGGCGGCGGACGTCGTCCTGGAAGAACGCGGCCAGGTTGCCCAGCGTCATGCTGGCCGCGGCCAGCACGGCGGCGAACAGCGGCCAGTCCACGGCCGCACCGGCCAGCGCCTGGCCACCGAACCGGTAGACGGCCACGAGCGCGCCGATCTTGGGCACCGTGGTGATGAAGGCCGCCACGGGGGAGGGCGCGCCCTGGGTGGCGTCGGGGATCCAGAAGTGCGCGGGCACCGCGCCGGACTTGAACAGCAGCCCTGCGAGCAGGGCGACCGTCCCCACCGCCACGGCGCTCGAAGGCGCGGCGGGCAGCGTTTCGGCGAGCGTCGCGTAGTCGGTCGCCCCGCCCGCGCCGAACACGACCGTGACACCGGACAGCAGCAGCACGCCGGACAGCGCGCCCATGAGGTAGTACTTCAGCGCGGCCTCGGTGCCGCGGGCGTCCTTGCCGAAGCCGACCAGGGCGTAGATCGGGATGCTGGCCAGCAGGTAGCCGGCCGTCAGCACCAGCAGGTCGCTCGCCCCGGCCATGACGACGGTGCCGAGCGCGCCGAGCAGCAGCAGGACGTGGAACTCGCTCTCGCGCCGGTGCCCCGCCACGTGGTCGGCGGCGATCAGCGCCGTGACCAGGGTTCCGGCCGCGACCACCAGCCGGGCCAGGTGCGTGCCGAGGTCGAGCGCGTAGCCGCCGGTCGCGGTGACCTCTGCGGGCCGGGCCATGGCCGCGGCCGCGGCGGCCACCGCGGCCGCCGTGGCCGCGACCGCGATCCAGCGCGTGACCCACTGGCGCCGGCGCGGCGTCCAACTGCCCGTGAGCAGGGCGGCGACCGCGCCGACCGCGAGCGCGATCTCGGGTAGCAGCGCGCCGGGCTCCACGCCGCTCATGCCGTTCACGGCGCCACCAGCGTGACCACGGTGCGGGCGGCGGGCTCGATGACGTCCAGCAGGAACCTCGGCAGGACGCCGATGACGACGGCGAGCACGACCAGCGGGGCGATCGAGAACGCCTCGGGAGCCGACAGGTCCGCGAACCGGTCGGAGGCCGGCCCGGTGCGCCGGCCCAGGAGGACGCGTTGCAGCGCGCGCAGGTACAGCGCGGCGGTGATGAGGATGCCGAGGAAGGCCAGCGCTGTGGGGACCGGCGCCGAGGCCAGGCTTCCGGTGAAGATCTGGAACTCGGCGATGAAGCCGGCGAGCCCGGGGAGCCCGAGCGAGCCGAACGCCGCGGTGGCGGTGAGCAGCGCGAACTTCGGCATGGTGCCTGCCAGGCCGCCGTAGGAGGCCATGTCGTAGGTGCCGCCGCGCGCGTACAGCACCCCGGCGATGAGGAACAGCGAACCGGTGAGCAGCCCGTGGGCGACCATCTGGGTGACCGCGCCGGTCACGGCCAGCGTCCCGGCCTGGACATCGGCGCCCGCGGCCATCCCGGCGGCGCCGAGGCCCAGGATGATGTAGCCCATGTGGTTGACCGAGGTGTAGGCGACCATCCGCTTGAAGTCGGTCTGGGCCAGCGCCACCAGCGCGCCGTAGAGTACCGAGACCACCCCGACGACCACGAACACCATGGCGTGGCTGCGCCAGGCCTCGGGCAGGATCGGCATGGCGATGCGGACGAACCCGTAGGTGCCCATCTTCAGCAGCACCCCGGCCAGGATCGCCGAGCCGACCGCCGGCGCGTCGGTGTGGGCCGGCGGCAGCCAGGTGTGGAAGGGCACCGTGGGGGTCTTGACGGCCAGCCCCACGCTGATCGCCAGCAGCACCAGCGCGCCCGCGAGCGCGCGCCCGTCCAGCGGGGTCTGCCGCGCCAGCTCCACCATGTCGAAGGTGCGCGGGTCGGCGGCGAGGTAGAGGCCGATGAAGCCCAGCAGCAGCGCGAGCGAACCGACGAAGGTGTAGAGGAAGAACTGCAGCGCCGAGCGGACGGCGTCGCCGTGCCCCCAGCCGGCGATGACGAAGTACATGCCGACGATGGACAGGTCGAAGAAGACGAAGAACAGGATCAGGTCCAGGGCGGTGAACAGGCCCAGCGACACCGTCTGCAGGAACAGGAACAGCACGACGTAGGCCCGGACCCTGCGCCGTTCCCGCAGCGAGTGGATCGCGCCCGCGAGGAACAGCAGCGCCGTCATCGCCACCAGCGGCAGCGACAGCCCGTCCACCCCGACGTGGTAGCCCGATCCGACGCTGGGGATCCAGCGCAGGTGCGTCTCATAGGCGATCCCGCCGGTCACGCCGGTGCCGTTCTCGTAGCCGATCCACATCGCGACCACGAGGGCGAAGTCGACCGCGGCCACCGCGACCCACGTCCAGGCGGCGGCGCGGTCGGGCAGGCGGGGCAGCGCCAGCAGCAGCGCCGCCGCGGCCAGGGGCAGGAACACCACGACGGAGAGCACGGTCACCTCATCAGGATGAAGACGGCGGCGAGAACGGCCAGGGCGACGACGGCCTGGGCGTAGTACTGGTGCAGCAGCCCGGTCTGCGGGCGCCGGGCCCACCCGCCCAGGGCGCGCGCGCCGGCGGCCACCGCCCGCACCGCGCCCTCCACACCGGCCTCGGTGCGCGCATCGGTCAACAGGGCCAGCCGCACGCCGCCCGCCGCGCCCGAGCGGACCGCACCGGCGACGACCCGGTCGTCGAACGCGGCGAGGCCGCGCGCCAGCGCCATGGTGGGAGCGGCGACGCCGCCGAGCGCGACCCGCTCCAGCCACAGCCAGCCGCCCACCCACCGGGCCGCGGAGCCGGACGCGCTCGGGCGCTCGGCGGCGGGGCGCCGAAGCGCCCACCCGACGGCCGCGACCACCGCGACGCTCACCGCGGCCGACAGCGCCGTCTCCCAGGCGGCCGGGCCGTGCTCGGCTGAGGCGCCGAGCACCCGGCGCCACCACGAGGCCACCGGCGGCAGCGCGAGCGCAGCGAGCCCCACCGCCCCGGCGGCGAGGACCGGCAGGGGCAGCCGGTGCAGCGGCGACAGCCCGGCGGGGCCCGGCCCGGCCCCTTCGGCGGCCGGTCCCGCAGCGGGGCGTGCCCAGACCGTGAACAGCGCCTTCGCCGCGTAGGCGGCGCTGACGGCCGCGGCCGCCAGTCCCACGGCGTAGAGCACGGGCGACCGGGCCAGGGCGGCGGCCAGAATCTCGTCCTTGGCCACCCAGATCGACAGCGGCGGCAGTCCGCCCAGGGTCAGCGCGCCGACCGAGAACGCCGCGCCGACCAGCGGGTACCGGCGGGCCGCTCCCCGCAGATCCGCGAGGTGCTCGGTGCCCAGCGCCGCCAGCCACGCCCCGGCGGCGAGGAACAGCAGGCTCTTGACGGTGGCGTGCGCGGTGAACTGCAGCGTTCCGCCCGCGATCGCGCCGGCTCCCGCGGCGAGCACGATGAAGCCGATCTGGGAGCAGGTCGAGGCGGCCAGCAGTTGCTTGAGGTCGGACTGGGCGAGGGCGACCACGCCCAGCACGAGCGCGGTGAGTACTCCGATCCAGGCCACGGCCGGGCCCGCCCAGGCGACCGCCTCCAGCGAGGGCCGCACCCGCAGCAGCAGGTAGCCGCCTGCCGCGACCATCGTGGCCGAGTGCAGCATCGCCGAGACCGGGCTCGGCCCCGCCATGGCATGCGACAGCCAGAAGCTGAACGGGAGCTGCGCGGACTTGCCCAGTGCCGCGACGACCAGACCGGCGACGGCGATGCCGCGCCACGCGCCGCTGAGGTCGGGCAGCGCGGCGATGTCCAGGGCCGCGGCGCCGCCCGCGAGGGCCGCGCCGGCCGCGAGGTAGAGGCCGAGATCGGCGGCGCGCGTGGTCACGAACGCCAGCGTCGCCGACCGCACCCGCGCCCGATCGCTCCACCAGTAGGCGATGAGGGCATAGGACGTCGCCCCCATCACCTCCCAGCCGGCGAGCAGCGCGAGCAGGTCGGTGGCGGTGACCGTGACCAGCATCGCCGCGGCGAAGACCAGCAGCAGCCCGTGGAAGCGCGCCCGCGCCTGGCCGGCGCCGATGTCGCCGGCCGCGAACAGCGCCACGGCGAGCAGGATCCCAGGAACCACCACGACCATGACCGCCGAGAGCCCGTCGACCGCGAGGCCCGCGGGCACCCCGGGCAGCATCGGAGTCGAGACGCTCGGGCGCATGACCGCTGCGGCGGCACCGAGCCCCACAGCGGCGGCGGCCGCGCCCACGGCCAGCGGCGCGGCGATCCGGTCGGCCCGGCGGCCCGCCGCCAGCAGGGCGAGGCCGGTGGCCGCGGGCAGCCCCACCAGGAGCCAGAGCAGCAGCGCCATGGGCCCTCAGTCCTTCAGGTCCGCGGCCGAGTCGACCATGTCGACGTCGCGGGCCCGGAAGATCGCGGTCGTCACGGCGAAGCCCATGGCCATCTCCACCGCCATGGCGGCCACCGCGACCAGGACCAGGACCTGGCCGTCGGGGCGGTCGGCCGAGGTGTAGAACCAGAAGGCGGCCGCGGCGACGATCACCGCGTTGATCATCAGCTCCAGCCCCATCATGATCATCACGATCGACTGCTGGCTCAGCGCCCCGTACAGGCCGACGGCCAGCAGCGCCGCGGCCAGCAGCAGGAACAGCTCAAGACTCATCGGCCCACACCGCCCCGGATCGGGTCGTCGGGCTCGCGGCGGCGCAGGTCGTCGCCGTAGCGGTCGTAGCGGCCGCGGTCGGTGGCCAGGACGGTCGCGGCCACCATCGTCGCGAACAGCACCATGCCGATGACCATCATGACGAGCATCTTCGAGCCCATGATCGCCTCGGCCAGATCTCTCGTCGGGTCGCCGGGCGCCGGCGGGCCCGGCGTCGGCCACGGGAGGAGCAGGATGCCCGCCGCCAGGGCGACGAAGACGCCGATCGAGATCGCCAGGGCGCCCCGGTTGTTGTGCACCATGGTCATCGGCATCAGCCCGGCCGGGTTCATCATGTACATGACCATGAAGACGACCATGATCATCATTTCCATGACCATCATGAGGACGACCAGGATCCCCAGGTAGGACAGCTCCAGCAGCAGGAGGGTGACCGCCGCGAACACGAAGGAGGCGAGCAGCGCGAGCGTCGCCCTCGCCATGGAGTCGACCCGGAACACCGCGACGCCGGCGGCCACCGACGCCACCGCGCAGATCGCGAACACGACCGTCTGCACCATCTCCGGCCTCCTCTACCAACCGACCAGTACGAAAATCGCGACCACGAGCGCCTGCAGCAGCGTCAACGGCACCAGGACCACCCACCCGACCTCGGTGAAGCGGTCCATGCGCACGGTCGGCAGCCGGTGGCCCAGCCACACCAGCAGCGCCAGCACCGCGGCCGTCTTGACCACCGACCACGCCCATTCGGGCAGCAGCGGGCCCGCGCCGCCGCCGAGGAACAGCGGGACGGCCATGGCCGCGGCCGCGGCGAGCATCAGATATCGGCCGACGCAGAACACCAGGCGATCCACGCCCGAAAGCTCCGCCGCGGCCCCGCCGGACAGGTCGCGCCCCACGGCCTGGTCGAACGGCCCCCAGTAGGCCATGGCCAGCGACGACACCAGGTACACGCCGAAGGCCACGGGCATCAGCACGGCGAACCACAGCCCGCCCTGCGCGGCGGCGATGTCGCTCACCCGCAGCGATCCGGCCCCCAGCGCGGCGGTGATCAGCGCGAACATGTGCGGGAGTTCGTAGGCCAGCCCCTGGGCGAGGAACCGGTAGGCGCCCACCAGCCCCCACACCGAGTTGGCGCCCCATCCGACCGTCCACACCGCGGCCCAGATCAGGACCTCCATGGCGTTGAACCAGACGACGCCGACCGACAGGTCGCCGGCCGCGCGGCCCGCGACCGGAACCACCAGGACGGCCAGCACCGCGGCGACCGGCACGACGGCGCCGCCGACGCGCCACAGCAGGGGGTCGGCGCCGGGAACGGTCCGGCGCTGCTGCACCAGGAGCCGCGCCGACTCGCGGGCCGGCGCGGCCAGTGCGCCCAGAGCGGGTGTGCCCGCGGCCCGAGCGGTCAGGACCGCCGACCACGCGGCCGCCCAGTAGCCCAGGAGCAGCAGCGCGACGGGGAGCAGCACGACCCCCCACAGCGGCATGGACTGCGCGGACTCACCCATGACCGGCCTCCGCCCGGTGCGCGTCGAGGGCCTCCAGGTCGGGGTCCAGCGACGCCACGATGAGGCGCACCGCAGCCAGTTCCCGTCCGACCAGCAGCGACGGCAGCAGGTCCAGGACGGCGCGCGCCTGAGCCCCCCGCCCCTCGCCCGGATCGCTCGGAGCGGGGAAGCGCGGATCCGCCGCGCGGGACGCAGAGGCCGCGTCGACCGCGTCGAGCCACCGGTTCCACCGGGCCGTCGCATCGCCCCGCACCGCAGCCGGTCCCGCCTGCGCGATCGGGCCGAGTCCGTCGGTGGACCAGCGCAGCGTCCGAGATCGGCGCACCGTCCGCGCCCAGCGCGCGCACGCCCCGCGCCAGGTGTCCTGCGGACGCGCATCCAGCAGGTCGTCACGCAGCCGGCGGGCCGTGGTGGAGGCGTCCGGCCAGCCGGCGACCGCCAGCAGCCGCTGCAGGCTGTCCAGGGCGGCGGCCGCATCGGTGCGGAGCCGGTCCGGCCGGTCCTCCTCGTCCGGCACCGGCTCGCTCCAGAACCGCGGCGCGTCCGCGGGGACGGCGCCGACGACGGCGGCTTCGGCGTCCTGGACCACGTCGCCCTGGACGGTCAGTGACACGCGCAGCCCGGCCGGCCAGTCCGGCAGGGCCGGGCCGAGGGCGAGATGAAGCCGGTCGAGTGCGAGGCCGTCGCGGTCCGCACCGCGGTCGGCCATGGGCAGGCCGCCGGGCATCTCCATGCCGCCGCCGTGCCCGCCGTGTCCGCCGTGCCCGGTGTGCTCCTCGTGCTGACCGCCGTGTCCGGTGTCTCCGCCGTTCCGGTCGTGGTCGGCACGGGGGTCGCTCTGCTCGGCGTCGTTTTCGTGGCCGGAGTGCCCGTCGGCATCGGGCGCCTCATCGGGGGAATCGGGTGCCCCATCGGGGGAGTCGCCGTGGCCGCCGTGCTCACCGTGGTCACCGGAGCCCGCCGATGCCGCCGGTTCGCGCGTGTGCGCGGGGCGGAGCCTGGCCGCCGCGTCGCGGCGCTGGGCGGCGGCGTCGAGGAGCGCGCCGCGCGCCTGGTCGAGTGCCCGGGCGACGTCCTCCCGCGCGACCGCCCGGACCCGGGCGCGCGGCCCCGGCATCTGGTCCCACAGGCGGTCGACGGCCTCGGTCAGCTCCGGGTCGCGCGGCCCGCACACCAGGAGCACGTCGGCCTCGGCCGGGCTGAGCGCCTGCCTCCACGCGCGCCTGCGCAGCTCGCGTTCCGCGGCCAGCCGGGTCCGGGTGCCGCCGACGGCGGTGACGACGAACGGGCGGGGCCTCGCCCGGCGGAGCAGCCATCCCGTCAGGTCCACCGAAACGCCCCCTCGCGCCAGGCGTAGACCACCGCGGCGACCAGTACGGCGAGGAACAGGAACATCTCGACGACGGCCTTCGCCCCCATTTCGCCGACGACGAGCACCCACGGGTACATGAAGACCATCTCCATGTCGAAGGCGAGGAACAGCATGGTCACCGCGTACCACCGCACGTGGTAGCGCGACACCGCGTGCTCGGTGACCGGCGTTCCCGACAGGAACGCCTCGCACGTGACCGGCGCGTAGGACAGGCGGACGGCGGCCGAGGCGCCGTACGCGCCGGCGACCGCGAGCACGGCGACCGCGAGCAGGACGAGCGCCGGTCCGAACGCCTCCACCGCCGTCTCCTCGGTTGCCGTTGCGGGATTCCCGGTAACGCCTGTGTCTCGGTACGCGCCGCCCGGCCGGGTCCGGCGGCATGATGAGCGGCTTTCCGAGCAGAGGCGCCGTAAACCGGAATCGGCGAGAACTCGACGACAACAACGGCAACGGAGTCGGCATCGCAGGCTCCGGCGACCGGGCCGACCGCGCTCCGCGGAACCGGCCCGCACGTCAGAGCCGGGAGCGCAGCCCCGTCGCCGTTGCGCGGCACTGAGCCCCGGCCGCGAACGGCCGGGGCTCGACTGCGACGTCGAAGGCCGACGCCGGACCGGTCGGACCGGGAATGCCGATCGGCCGGTCCGGCGGCGGTGAGCAGGGGGAAGGGTCAGGGAACGGCGATCACGAGACGGCGCAGGACTGCCCGTTGAGGGTGAACGCGGTCGGCGCGGTGTTGCCGCCGTTGTGGGAGGCGTTGAAGCCGACGCTGACCGAGCCGCCCGACTGGACCGCCGCGTTCCAGCTCGCGTTGGAGACGGTCACCGTGGAACCGGACTGCGACCATTCGCCCGACCAGCCGCTGGTCACCTGCTGGCCGGAGGGGAAGGTCCACTGCAGCTCCCAGCCGTCGAGCGCCGAGGAGCCGTTGTGCGTGAAGGAGACCTGGCCGGTGAACCCGCTGTTCCACTCGTTCTGGACCGAGTAGTCGACCTCGCAGGGACCGCCGGGTCCGTCGTCGCCGTCGTCGCCGCCGCCACCGTCATCACCGTCGCCGCCCAGCGCCTCCTGGACGGCGTAGTAGGCCGGTTTGGGCTGGTAGGAGTCGTTGAACAGGAGTGGCGCGCCATATCCGTCGAACACGTCCGGCACCCAGGAGTACTGGTCGACGATCCCCCAGACGGTGACGCCGATGCAGCGGTCGACCGCCATGCAGGCGTCCATGACCGTGCGGTAGCCCTGCGCCTGCTGCTCCAGTTCGCTCTGGCTCGCCGGCATCTGGATGCGGATGTCGAGCTCGGTGATCGCCACGTCCAGGCCCAGGTCGGCGAAGCGCTGGATGTTGCGCTGCATGTCACTGGGGATCTGGCCGTTGATGAGGTGGGCCTGCATGCCGATGCCGTCGAGCGGGACGCCCTGGTTCAGCAGGGAGCGGGCCAGGTCGTAGTAGGCGTCGCTCTTGGCGTTGATGCCATCGATGTTGTAGTCGTTCAGGTAGAGCTCGGCGTTGGGGTCGGCCTCCGCGGCCATGCGCAGGGCGTCGGCGACGTAGCTCTCGCCGAGGGTGTCGTAGAAGACCGACTGCCGCCAGGAGCCGTCCTCGTTGAACATCTCGTTGACCACGTCCCAGTAGGCGACCTGGCCGGCGTAGCGCCCGGCCACCGCGTCGATGTGGTCCTCCATGACGCCGCGCAGCTCGCCGGCGCCGAAGCCTCCGTTGGAGACCCATGACGGGAGCTGGCTGTGCCAGACCAGCGTGTGCCCGCGCACCGCCTGGTCGTTGGCCCGGGCGAACGCCATGAAGTCGTCGGCGCCGCTCCAGTCGAACTGGCCGCGCGAGGGCTGGACGGCGTCCCACTTCATGGAGTTCTCGGCCGTCGCGGCGTTGAACTCGGCGGCCGCGAGGTCGGCGAACCGGCTGTCGTTGGCCAGGTGGTCGACGCCGAGCGCCGCTCCGATCTCGAAGCCCCGCGCATCGGCCAGGTCGCGGAGCTCGCCGTCGGCCTGAGCGGGGGAGGGGATCGCGATGCCCGCGGCCGTGCACACCGCCGTCAGGGCCGCTCCGATCCACCACCGGAACCGGGCCGGACGCCCGTCAGGACGGCGCCCGGTACTGCGCCCCCTGCGTCTTTCCTCTCTCATTGCCTGCACCTCCGGATGCGATGTGTGCCTGCCTGATCGTGAAAGTGGGAGCGCTCCCGCTCATGAGCGTGATGAACGTAACACCGAACGTGTCGGCGCGGGAAGCGGAAATCACGGGCCGATCGGAGGCTTTCGCGGGCCGGGTCCCGCACCAGGTGTTTCATTCGACTCGGAATGGAAATTCGAAACTATCGGAGCGGAAAAGCCCGAATAAGCATGTCCAAAAACTAATGTAAATCCGGACCGTTATCCGTGAACTCGCGTAGTGGCGCTGTCCGGATTGTCTCTCCGTCCATGCGTACGCATATGAATTCCGAAACTTTCGGATGCGCGCTCGAAAGGGAATCCGAGGAGCGGGGCGAGCGCGGTTCGCCGGCCGGACCCGGACGGCGCCCTGCCCGGACCGCCCCCTGCGCCGTGCCGCCCGATGCCGGAGCCGCCGTCCCCGGGCCGCGTGACCTGGCTGGTCCTGGCTAGTCTTGCTGCGCGTGACCCATGATTCCGCGGTACCCGATGAACTGACGTTCTGGTCGTTCGTCGATTACGCAGTCGACAAGGCCGTCCGCGAGATGCCCTCGGTCGACGCCGAGGCGATGCGCCTCGTCCTGACGCTGCACCGGGCGACGAGCATGCTCGTCTACGACCTGGAGTCGTCGGTCCACCGCCCCAGCGGCTGGACCTGGCCCGGATTCCGGGTCCTGTTCGTGCTGTGGCTCGCCGGGCCGATGGAGGCCAAGGTCGCGGCCGAACTGTCCGGCATGAGCCGGGCCGCGGTCTCGGCGCTCCTCAACACGCTGGAGAAGGACGGGCTGGTCTCCCGGCGCCGGGCCGAGCACGATCGCCGCGCGGTCAACGTCAGCCTCACCCCCGACGGGCGCGACGCCATCGCGCGCGGCTTCGGCGCCCACAACGCGCGGGAGAGCGCCTGGGCGTCCGCGCTCTCGGCCGCGGAGCGCAGGACCCTGGTCGATCTGCTCGGCAAGCTCATGGAGGGGTCGGCGGCCGCGGAGGCCAAGCGCCGGACGTGACGCGTCAGGGCGGGGCGGGGCCGGACGGCGTGTGACCCACGGCACGCCCCGGAGTGGCCCGGCCCTCTTGGCCGGGTGGTCCGGGACACGTTATCGTCCAACTGATCAAAGGTTTTACTAACTCGCCGGGTCCGTCCCGGTACCTGATGGAGGTGCACGTCATGACGGCGAAGCCGTTCGCATCATCGGCCGACCTCGGCGAGAAGGAACAGACGCTGGAGGTCCTGGCCGACGGGGTCTACGCGCTGACGGCGGAGGGCGACCCCAACATCGGGGCCGTCGAGGGCGAGGACTTCCTCGTGTGCTTCGAGGCGCTGGCCACCCCGGCGGCCGCCCGAGAATGGCTGGCCAGGCTGCGCGAGCACACCGACAAGCCGATCCGCTACCTGGTGCTCTCGCACTACCACGCCGTTCGAGTGCTGGGGGCCAGCGCCTTCGACGCCGAGATCGTCATCGCCCACGAGAAGACCCGCGAACTGGTCGCCGAGCGCGGCCTGCAGGACTGGGAGAGCGAGTTCGGCCGCATGCCGCGCCTGGCCAAGGACGCCGCGTCGGTGCCCGGCCTGACCTGGCCGACCCAGACCTTCGCCGACCGCACGACGATCGACCTCGGGGGCGACCGCGGCGAGCTCGTGCTGCAGTACCTGGGCCGGGGCCACACCGAGGGCGACATCGTCGCCTGGCTGCCCCGGCAGAAGATCCTGTTCGCCGGAGACCTGGTGGAGGCCGAGGCCGCCCTCTACACCGGCGACGCCTTCCACCGCGACTGGGCCGGGGCCACCCTCGACGGCGTCGCGGCCCTGGGCGCGGAGGTCCTGGTCGGCGGCCGGGGCGCGGTGAGCCGGGGCAAGGAGGAGGTCGACGCCGCCATCGAGCAGACCCGCCACTTCCTCCAGGTCATGATCCGCGAGGTGGGCGCCGTGCGGCAGCGCGGCGGCACGCTGAAGGAGGCGTTCGAGGCCACCCGCGCCGCGCTGGTCGACCGCTACGGCCACTGGCCGATCTTCGAGCACTGCCTGCCCTTCGACGTCTCCCGCCTCTGGGACGAGCTCTCGGGCGTCGAGCGTCCGATCATCTGGACCGCCGAGCGCGACCGCGAGGTCTGGGACCGGCTGCAGGCCTGAGCGAGCAGGGCGAAAGGGAGGCGGCATGCCCAACGCACACCCCCCGCGGACGCGCGAGCCGGTCCTGGTCCTGGGGGCCGGCCCGGTCGGGCAGACCGCGGCCCTGCTGCTGGCGCGCTGGGGCGTGCCGGTGGTCGTGCTCGACGGGCGGCCGGCGCGCGACGCCGTCGGCTCCAAGGCGATCTGCCAGCAGCGCGACGTGCTGGACATCTGGGCGTCGCTGGGGGCCGAGGCCGTCGCCGACGAGGGGCTGACCTGGGACACCGCCCGGACCTTCTACCGCGACCGCGAGCTGTTCGCGGTCCGGCTGCACGACCGCGGCGCCTCGCCGCTGCCGCCGTTCGTGAACATCTCCCAGACCCGCACCGAGCAGATCCTGGACGCGTGCATCGGCGCCGCCGACGGGATCGACGTCCGCTGGGACCACGAGATCACCGGGATCGAGCAGGACGCCACCGGGGTCGCGGTGCACTGCCGCACCCCCGGCGGTCCGGTGCGGCTGCGCGGGTCCTACGCGGTGTCCTGCCTCGGCGCCCGCGGCAGGGTCGTGCGCGAGGCGCTGGGGATCGGCTTCGACGGACGCAGCTTCGCCGATCGGTTCCTCATCTGCGACATCCGGGCCGACCTGCCCGGCTGGGAGCGGGAGCGCCGGTTCTACTTCGACCCCGAGTGGAACCCGGGGCGCCAGGTCCTGATCCACCCCTGCCCGGACTCGGTCTACCGGATCGACTGGCAGGTGCCGCCGGACTTCGACCTGGCGCGGGAGGAGTCCGCCGGGGGACTGGACCGGCGCGTCCGCCAGATCATCGGGGAGCGCCCCTACGAGGTCGTGTGGCGCTCGGTGTACCGCTTCCACACCCGCGTGGCCGACCGGATGCGGGTCGGCCGGGTGCTGCTGGCCGGCGACTGCGCGCACCTCGTCGCCCCCTTCGGGGCCCGCGGCCTCAACTCCGGCGTGCACGACGCCGAGAACGCGGCGTGGAAGCTGGCCTTCGTCGCCAACGGGTGGGCGGGCGAGGAGCTGCTGGAGAGCTACTCGACCGAGCGGCTGGCCGCCGCACGGGAGAACGCCGAGGTCACCGGCGCCACCATGCGCTTCCTCGTCCCGCAGGACGACGGCGAATGGGAGCACCGCAGGACCGTCCTGGAGCGCGCGGCCACCGACGCCGCGGCCAAGGAGCAGGTCGACTCCGGACGGCTCTCCGAGCCGTTCTGGTACGCCGACTCACCGCTCACCACCCGCTGCCCGCACCGCCCGTTCCAAGGCCGTCCCCCGCGCGGCGAGGCACCGGTGCCCTGCCCCGGCGTGCTGGTCCCCGACGTCCCGATCAGCGTCGCCGGTCGGCCGGACGTCACCCGGCTGCGCCCGCTGGCGCGCGAGGGGATCACCCTGCTCGCGACCGGTCCCGGCGGCGTCGACGGAGTCCGCGCCGCGGCGGCCGAGGCGACCGCGGCACCGGTCACCGCGCTGTCCCTGACCGGAATCGACCGCACCGGAGCCCTCGCCGCCGCGCTGGACGCGCGACCGGGGGAGGTCTGGCTGCTGCGCCCCGACGCCCACATCGCCGCCGTCCTCTCCGACGACGACCCGGCGGCGATCGCCGCGGCCGTGCGCGGCGCCCTGGGCCGCGGCGGCCGGGGCACGGCCGCGCGGATCCCCGACCAGGGGAGTGCCGGTCTTGACCTTGTGGGACCTGAAAACGTTGCAATAACCCCGACAAGGTCGACGTGGGTTCCAACCTCGGCCTCGGGGCGGAGTGGGCGCGCGGGTGGGTCCCTTTCACCTTGACCCCAGGGGGTTGGTAAGGCCCGCCGCAGGAGGGACGGCGTGCGGGTGGGCCCCCTCCGCCTCGACTCCGGGGGGTTGTGAAGGCCAGCCCCAGGAGGGAGGGCGTGCGAGAGGATCGCCCGGTCACCGCGGACCCCTCCTTCGGCTGAGGCTTCAAAACCCCCAGTGGCCAAGGTCAAAACCCAAGGTCAAGACCGGCGCGAAGAGCTCAGTGGCCGGGGGGCTCCGGATCCAAGCCGACGAACATCGTGCGGTGCAGGGTGTCGGCGTGGCGGTGCGCGACCCGGACCGCGCGGTCGGCGTCGGCGGCCTCGATGGCGCCGAGCAGCTCCCGGTGCTCGGCGTTGGAGGCGCGCAGCACGTCCATCCGGTAGGGCAGGAAGTAGCGGTGCAGCCGGGTGAGCACCGCTCCCAGCTCCTCGCGGGCGTGCGGCACCCCCGACGCCGCGGCGACCTCGCGGTGGAAGTCCGCGTCGAGCTCGTGGAAGTCGGCCCAGGTCCGGGCCTCGTCCATGGCGTCGACGAGCTCGCGCAGGCGGGCCGTCCGCACGGGGCCGCCCGCGCGGGCGGCCAGGTGGGCGGCGCCGCACTCCAGGAGCAGCCGCTGGTCGATGAGCCGGTGCACGGTCTCGGCGTCGGCGGTGTAGGCCGAGATCTCGCGCACCGCGCCCTTCTCCGGGCGGGGCGCGACGAAGGTGCCGCCGCTGCGGCCGCGCCGGCGCTCCAGCACCCCGTCCTCGCACAGCGACACCAGGGCGCGCCGGACCGTGATCAGGGAGACGTCGAGCGCTGAGGCCACGGAGTCGTTGCCGGGCAGGCGCTCCCCGGGTTCGAGGAGTCCGAGGTCGACGGCCAGGGCGATGCGGGCCCGGACCGTGTCCTGCGCGCTCAGGCGGCGGATTCCGGTCAGCGGTGCCGCCTGCAGCGGCGCGTCTTCCCGTTGCGCGGGGGCGGCGGTGTCCATGGAGGAGACGCTACCGGCACCGCGACATTGTTTATTTGCTCATTATGCGCTAATTTTTTGGCCGTTCCCCGCAGCACCCTTGTGAGCTGCGCTGACAGTGCCAACAGTGCCGTGCGGCCGCGCCTCGGCGCCGATCGGTGCGCGGTGCCGCCGCCCGCCGACCGGACGCCGGCGCACGCCGCCGATCCTCGGGAGGAAGATGTCCGCCTGGCTCCCCGTCACCGTGGTCCAGGACCCGCCGATCCCGGCGGCCGGCGATCCGGACCTGTTCGCCGCGCAGGCGCGCGACGCCATGCGGCGCTTCCCGCGTACCCGGCTGCTCGTCTACCCCGAACTGCACCTCTACGCCGACCCCGACCCCGACCCCGACCCCGGCTCCGGTGCCGCGGCGGCGGGGCGCCCCGCCGCTCCCGAGCGGCTGGCCGGACTCGCCGAGCCCCTCGACGGGCCGCTGGCCACCGCGCTCGCGGCGACGGCGGCCGAACTCGGCGTCTGGCTGCTGCCCGGAACGCTCTGCGAACCCGACGGCCGCGGCGGCGTGTACAACACCTCGGTGCTGTTCTCCCCGGAGGGCCGGATCGCCGGGGCCTACCGCAAGTGCTTCCCGTGGCGCCCCTACGAGACGTTCACCCCGGGTTCCGGCTTCACCGTGGTCGACGTGCCCGAATGGGGCCGGATCGGCCTGTCGATCTGCTACGACACGTGGTTCCCCGAGGTCGCCCGGCAGCTCGCCGCCATGGGTGCCGACCTCATCGTCACCCCCGCCCAGACCACGACCGCCGACCGCGAGCAGGAGCTCGTGATGACGCGCGCGGCGGCGATCGCCAACCAGGTGTTCGTCGTCAACGCCAACGCCGCCGGTCCGATCGGGGCCGGCCGCAGCCTCGTGGCCGACCCCGAAGGGCGCGTCCGGACACAGGCGCAGGACGGCCCGGCCGTCCTCACCGACGTCCTCGACGCCGACGAGGTGGCGCGGGTCCGCGAGCACGGCACGGCGGGCCTCAACCGCATCTGGCACCAGTTCACCGACGAGGACGCGCCGCTGGACCTGCCCTTCTACCGGGGCCGCATCGACCCCGCCGACTGGAGCGCCGTCGCCCGGCGCCCCCTCGGCTCCCGCCCCCGTCCCGACAGGGAGCCCCACGCATGACCGACGTCCGCCCCACGCAGACCGGGCTCGACCGCAGCCTCGGCCTCGGCCAGGTCGCCCTGATCGGCCTCGCCTACATGACCCCGCTGATCGTCCTGGGCACCTTCGGGGTCCTGGCGCACACCACCGGCGGCGCCGTGCCGACCGCCTACCTGGTGACGCTGGTGGCGATGCTGTTCACCGCCTACAGCTACGGCCGCATGGCCTCCGCCCACCCGGTCGCCGGGTCCGCCTACACCTACGTCGGGCGCTCCATGGACCTGCGCCTGGGCTTCCTGACCGGATGGGCGATCCTGCTCGACTACGTGTTCCTCCCGCTGGTCATCTGGCTCATCGGGGCGTCGTACCTGTCCGCGCGGTTCCCCGAGGTGCCCATGGCGGTGTGGATCGTGGCGTTCATCGCCGTCACGACCGCGCTGAACGTCCTCGGCATCAAGGTGGCGGCGCGCGCCAACCTCGTGCTGATGGCCTTCCAGCTCCTGGTGCTGGGCGTCTTCGTCGCGCTGTCCCTGGCCGACGCCCTTCGCGGGCCGGTGGACCCGATGGGGCCGTTCACCGGTGACGGCACCACGCAGGCCATGGTGGCGGCCGGCGCCGCGCTCGCCGCCTACTCCTTCGTCGGCTTCGACGCGGTCACCACGCTGACCGAGGAGGCGCGCGACCCCCGCAGGACCATCCCCAGGGCCGTCCTGATCACCGCGCTCGCCTGCGGCCTGCTGTTCGTCGTCGCCTCGTACGCGACCCAGCTCGCGCACCCGGGCGGCGCCTTCGACGACGTCGACTCCGCCGCCTTCGAGATCGCGGCCGACATCGGCGGGCGGCTGTTCTCCTCGGTGTTCCTGGCGGGGCTGATCGTCGCCCAGTTCGCGTCCGGACTCGCGGCGCAGGCGACCGCCTCCCGGCTGCTGTTCGCGATGGGCCGGGACGGGACGCTGCCGCGCCGGCTGTTCGGCGCGGTGCAGGCGCGGCTGCGCACGCCGGTGTTCAACCTGGTCCTGGTGGGGGTGATCGGTCTCGGCGCGATCGCCCTCGACCTGACCACGTCGACGTCGTTCATCAACTTCGGCGCGTTCTCGGCGTTCACCATGGTGAACCTGAGCGTCATCGCCCACTGGCTGCGGCACCGCCCCGGCGGCGGCGCGGGCGGGGTCCTCGCATGGGTGGTGGTCCCGCTGGTGGGAGCGGTCATCGACGTCTACCTGCTGGTCAACCTGGACGGGCACGCGCTCCTGCTGGGCTGCTGCTGGCTGGCCGCGGGCGTCGTCCTGCTCGCGATCCTCACCAGGGGCTTCCGCGGTCCGGTTCCGCGGATGAGCATGGACGAGGAGGCGGCGCCGTAGGGCCCGCCTCGGCCGCCCGCAGGGACGGACCCCGCCGCGGGCCGGTCAGCCCGCGGCGAGGTCGGCCTCGATGGCGGCCACCGTCGCCGACACCGCCCCGATCCAGGTCGCGAGCGCGTCGCGGTCGAACCTGGCGCTGGGCAGCGCCAGGGAGACGGCGGCGGCCGGTGTCCCCGAAGGGCCGTCCACGCGCATCCCCAGGGCGGTCAGCCCGGTCTCGGTCGACTGGTCGTTGATGGCGAAGCCCCGCTTGCGGACCAGGCCGAGCTCGCGCCGCAGCCGGGGCAGGTCGACCTGGTCGCAGCCGCGGTACAGGGCGGTCAGCTCCTCGGCGGGGAGGGCGGCCAGGATCGCCTTCCCCCCCGAGGTCAGGTGCGTCGGCAGGGACCGCCCGGCCCGGTCGCCCACCCGCAGCACCTGCTCGCACTCGGCGGTCGCGATGAAGCGGACCTCGGGGCCGGCCATGACCATCAGGTTGGCGGACTCCTGCACCCGCTCGACCAGCCGCCGCAGGTGGGGCAGGGCGATTCGGCGCAGCAGGGCGATCGGCGCCTCGGAGACCGGCGTGGGCCTGAGCACGCGGCCCGCCCGGTAGCGCCGGTCCGGCTGCTGCTCGGCGAAGTCCCGGTACACCAGCATCGCGAGCAGGCGGTGGGCCGTGGACGCCGACACGTCCAGGCGGTCGGCGGCGTCGGTCACCCGCAGCGGCCCCTCCTGCTGCAGGAGCGACGCGAGGTGCAGCGCGTGGTCGACCGACTCGATCGCGTACGGCGGTTTGTTCTTCATAACAGAAAAACCTATCCCAGTGGACGGGAGAAGGGGCAGAGTCGTCCTTCGAGATCCGGTTCGATCCGAAGGAGTGCAGGCATGGCCGTGCCCGACAGCCCCGTGCGCGTCACCGCGACGGACGCCCCCGACCAGCCGACGCGGACGGCCGCGCTCGAGGACCTGTACCGGGGGTTCGAGAAGGAGCTGCTGGTGCCGCTGTGGACCGAGATCGGCGACCTGATGCCGGCGCACCCCAAATCGGACGCGCTGCCGCACATCTGGCGCTGGAACAACCTGCTGCCGATGGCCGAGCAGGCCGGCGAGCTGGTCCCGGTCGGCCGCGGCGGCGAGCGCCGGGCCATCGCGCTGGCCAACCCGGGGCTGGGCGGCCGGCCGTTCGCGACGCCGACGCTGTGGGCGGCGATCCAGTACCTGAACCCCCGCGAGGACGCCCCGGTCCACCGGCACACCCAGAACGCCTTCAGGTTCGTGGTCGAGGGCGAAGGGGTGTGGACCGTCGTCAACGGCGACCCGGTGGCGATGCGCCGCGGCGACTTCCTCCCGCAGGCGGGGTGGAACTGGCACGGCCACCACAACGGCAGTGACCGGCCGATGGCCTGGATCGACGGGCTCGACATCCCGTTCCAGCACTACGGCGACTCGACCTTCTTCGAGTTCGGTCCGGAGGAGGTGGAGACCAGGGCCGCCCCCGAGCGTTCCCGCTCCGAGCGGCTCTGGGCGCACCCGGGGCTGCGCCCGCTCACCCGGCTGCGGCCGACGCCGGCGACCCCGCTGCTCGCCTACCGCTGGGAGTACACCGACCGCGCGCTCTCCGAGCAGCTCGCCCTGGAGGCCGAGGGATACTCCGCCACCGTCGAACCCGGGCACGCGGCCGTGCGCTACACCAATCCCACGACCGGCGGCGACGTCATGCCGACGATCCGCACCGAGTTCCACCGGCTGGCCCCCGACACCGAGACGGCGACCCGCCGCGAGGTCGGCTCCTCGGTCTTCCAGGTGTTCGACGGCGCAGGCCGGGTGACCGTCGGCGAGGCCGCCTGGAACGTCGAGCGCGGCGACCTGTTCGCCGTGCCGTCCTGGCTGCCGCTGACCGTCGCCACCGAGCACGGCCTGGACCTGTTCCGGTTCAGCGACACCCCCGTTTTCGAGCGGCTCCATCAGGACCGCGTCCAGATCGACCCGAAGGGAACCGACCAGTGAAGCTCGCCACCATCCGCACCTCCGGGGGGACCCGCGCCGTCCGCGTCGACGACGACGGCCTCACCGACCTCGGATTCGCCGACGTCGGCGCGCTCCTGGCGGCGGAGGACTGGAGGTCGCTGGCGGCCTCGGCGACCGGCCCGGCGCATCCGGTGGACCAGGCCGGCCACGCGCCCGTCGTGCCCCGCCCCGGCAAGGTGCTGTGCGTCGGGCTCAACTACCGCAACCACATCCTTGAGATGGGCCGCGACCTGCCCGAGCACCCGACCCTGTTCGCCAAGTTCGCCGAGGCGCTGATCGGCGCGAACGACGACATCGACCTCGCCCCCGAGTCCGATGCCGTCGACTGGGAGGCCGAGCTGGCCGTCGTGGTCGGGGGCACGGTGCGGCGCGCCGACGAGCGGCAGGCCGCCGACGCGATCGCCGGCTTCACCGTCATGAACGACGTGACCATGCGCGACTGGCAGTTCCGGACCAAGGAGTGGCTGCAGGGCAAGACGTTCGAGGCCACCACGCCGCTCGGCCCGGTCGTGGTCACCCCCGACGAGCTGCCCGGCGGCGTCCGGCCGGCCCTGGAGCTGAGCGCCTCGGTGAATGGCGAGGAGGTGCAGAAGGCCGGCACCTCCGACCTGGTCTTCGACCCGGTCGCCCTGGTGCGCTACGCCTCCACGGTCATGACGCTGCGCCCGGGGGACGTGATCGCCACCGGCACCCCCGGCGGCGTCGGGCACGCCCGCAGACCGGCCCGCTACCTGACCGACGGCGCCACCCTGGTCACCGAGATCGAGGGCATCGGCCGCCTTGAGAACGTGGCGCGCAGGTCATGAGCGTCCGGGACTGGATGGACCGGGGCACCGGGCTGTTCCTGGCGGCCGTGGACGGGATGGGCGACGACGCGCTCGACGGGCCGACGCCGCTGCCCGGCTGGACCCGGCGCCACCTGGTGGCCCACGTGCACTACAACGCCGAGGCGCTGCGCCGGCTCGTCCACTGGGCGGCCACCGGGCAGGAGCGCCGGATGTACGAGAGCGCCGACCAGCGCGCCGCGGAGATCGAGTCCGGGGCCCGGCTGCACCCCTCCGAGCTGCGCGCCCTGGTGCACGGGTCGGCCCGGGCCCTGGCCGCCGACCTGGACGCCCTGCCGGAGCGGGCGTGGTCGCACCGGGTCGTCACCGCGCAGGGGCGGACCGTCCCGGCCGCGGAGATCCCGTGGATGCGGACCCGCGAGGTGACGGTGCACGCCGTGGACCTCGACGCCGGCGTCGGATTCGGCGACCTGCCCGAGGAGGTCAACGCCGCGCTCGCGGCCGAAGCGGCCGGGAAGCACGCGGCCGGGGGAGCGGCCGCCGTGCTCGCCGCGTGGCTGACGGGCAGGAGCACCGAGGCGCCGGATCTCGGCCCGTGGCTCTGATCGATGTTCGATGATCGGGTGTGCACAGGGAGTCGGCTGCCGCAGTGCGCGCAAGCCGCCGGCGGCACAGCGGATCCGCGCCTTGGAAGTTCCGCCTCGCCCCGCGGACTCGGCGGTCGGAGCTCGATGAGGGGCGGGTGCGCAAGGGCCGAGTGCGCACGGCAACGCAACGGAAGGCGAAGGACATGAGCGAAGTCGACAGGGGCGGTGACGTCATCGTCGTCGGTGGCGGCATCGGCGGGCTGGCGAACGCCTACGCCCTCGCCGGCGCGGGCCGGAAGGTGACGGTGCTCGAACGGGCGCCGGAGTTCGCCGAGGTCGGCGCGGGCCTGCAGATGGCGCCGAACGCCACCCGCGTCCTCCGCGAGTGGGGCATGCTCGACGCCGTGCTCGACAAGGGCGTCCGGCCCCGGCGACTGGTGTTCAAGGACGCCGTCGACGGCGGGGAGCTGACCCACCTCGACCTGGGCGAGGAGTTCGAGGCCCGCTACGGCGCGCCCTACGTCGTCATCCACCGCAGCGACCTGCTCGACATCCTGGCCGAGGGCTGCCGCGGCGCGGGGGTCGAACTGCTGGCGGACACGCGCGTCGACGACGTCGAGACCGGGCCGGAGGCGGCCGTCGCTCTCGTCGGCGGCCGCAGGATCGGCGCCGACGTGGTCCTCGCCGCCGACGGCCTGCACTCGTCCCTGCGGGCGAAACTGAGCGGTGACGCGCCCGTCTGCTCCGGCTACGTCGCCTACCGCGGCGCGCTCCCCGTCGCCGAGCTCGGCGACGAGCTGGACGGGCAGGCCCTGGAGCAGGTCGTCGTCTACCTCGGACCGGGGCACCATCTGGTGCAGTACCCGTTGCGCGGCGGCGAGATGTTCAACACCGTCGCCGTCTTCGAGTCGCCGGCCTACCATCGGGGCGAGCAGGACTGGGGCGGCCCCGAAGAGCTGGACGAGGTCTTCTCCGGCGCCTGCGCGCAGGTGCGCCGCGGGCTGCGGTCGCTGTGGCGCACCCGCAGGTGGCCGATGTACGACCGCGAACCGATCCCCACCTGGATCGACGGCCGCCTCGCGCTCACGGGGGACGCGGCCCACCCGATGCTGCAGTACCTCGCGCAGGGCGCCTGCCAGGCGATCGAGGACGCGCACTGCCTGTCGGCGCAGGTCGACAAGACCGCGGCCGCGGACGGCCCGAGATGGCCCGCGGCGCTCGCGGCCTACCAGGAGGCGCGGACCGAACGCACGGCCCGCGTGCAGAGGACGGCGCGGGTGTGGGGCGACATCTGGCACGTCGACGGGCTCGCCCGGCTGCTGCGCAACGAGCTGTTCTCCGACCGCGACCCGGCCGACTTCAAGCACGTCGACTGGCTCTACGGCGTGTGAGCGCCGGGGCGCGGTCCCGAGGTGCGGGCCGCGGCGCGGGAGACTAGGCGTCGCGGCCCCGGGAGATCAGGACGGAGCACTGCGCGTTGCGCACCACCTGCTCGCTCACCACGGTCGGGCGCAGGTCGCGGAACGCGCCGGTGCGCCGCGCCCCGAGGCAGAGCAGGTCGTAGTCGCCGGAGCGCTCCACGAGCGCGCGGGCGGGGTTGGAGGCCCCGGTGACGATCCTGCGGACCTCGATGCCGCCGAAGTCGACGTCGAGGCCGTCCAGCCACGCCTCCAGGGCCTCGGTCGCCCGCTGCTCGGCGACCTTGGGGTCGACCTGATCGCGGCCCTTCTGCGGGTAGCTGGGGAAGGCCGCGAGCGGCTCCGACGCCCGGTACACGTAGATGACGTCGATGGCCGCCTCCCCGTGCGCGCGGGCCTCCTCGAGCGCGGTCCGAACGGCCCTCGCGGCGCCGTTGGCGGCGTCGATGGCAACGGCGATGCGCATCATCTGCTCCCCTCGTCCGACGCGGTGCCGGTGTCGACGCCGCGGCGGTTCCCGCCGGACTCCTCCTCGGTGGATTCGTCCTCGTTCCGTTCGCCGCCTGACCCCACCAGCGGTTCCCTGGCGATCCGGCGCATTCCCCTCCCTCTGCTCTCACCGCGTAACGCCTTCCAGAGCCCGACCATCACCAGGAGCAGGACCACGGTGAACGGCAGCCCGGTGGTCAGCGCCCCGGCCTGCAGCGCCGTCAGCCCGCCCGCGAGGAGCAGGACCGCGGCGATCGCCCCTTCCAGCAGCGCCCAGAACACCCGGTTGGACGTGTGCGGTTGCGGATCGCCGCCCGTGCTGATGATGCCGATCACGTAGGAACCGGAGTCGGAGCTCGTCACGAAGAAGACCACGATGAGCAGCCCCGCGACGATCGAGGTCAGGGTCGAGAACGGGAACTGCTCCAGCAGCGCGAACATCGCGAAGGAGTAGGAGGAGTCGGCGAAGGTCGGAGTGAGGAGGTCGGCCGTGTCCCTCAGTTCGATGTGGAGGGCGGTGTTGCCCAGGACGGTGAACCACAGGAACGACAGGAGCGCGGGAACGAGCAGCACGCCCGCCACGAACTCCCGGATCGTGCGTCCGCGCGAGATCCGCGCGATGAACATCCCCACGAACGGCGACCACGAGATCCACCACGCCCAGTAGAAGAGCGTCCAGCTGCTCAGCCACGCGTCGACTTCGGGGTCGTAGGTGTAGGTGCCGGTCCAGAACATCGTGGGCACCGCCTGGCCGATGTAGGCCCCGATGTTCTCCAGGTAGGCCGACATCAGCAGCACGGTGGGGCCCACGACGGCGATGAACAGGAGCAGCAGTGCGGCCAGCACGAGGTTGGTCTGGCTGAGGATCCGGATGCCCTTGTCGAGCCCCGTCATGACGGAGATCGTGGCCATGAGGGTGATCACGACGACCAGCACCACCTGGATCACCGTGCTCTGGGAGACGCCGAAGACGTAGCTGAGGGCGGCGTTGACCTGCAGGACGCCCAGGCCCAGCGAAGTGGCCACGCCGAACAGCGTGCCGAGGACCGCGAGGATGTCGACGGTGTGGCCGACGGGCCCGTGGATCCGTTCGCCGATGACGGGGTACAGCGCCGAGCGGACGGTCAGCGGCAGGCCGTGCCGGAAGCCGAAGTAGGCGAGCGCCAGGCCCAGGACGGCGTAGACGGCCCACGGGCCCAGCCCCCAGTGGTGGAAGACGAGCACCATCGCGTCCTGCGCGGACTGCGCCGTCTCGGATTCGGTGCGCGGCGCCTCGGCGTAGTGCACCAGCGGCTCCGCGACGCCGTAGAACACCAGCCCGATCCCCATGCCGGCACTGAACAGCATGGCGAACCAGGACAGGTAGCCGTAGTCGGGGCGGCTGTCGGGCGGACCGAGCCGCACCTTGGCGTGGGGGCCGACGACGAGGTAGAGGCAGAAGACGATGAAGGCCGCGACCGCGCCGATCATCAGCCAGCCGAAGTTGTCGGTGATGCCGGCGAGCAGGACGTCTTCGAGCACATAGCTCGCGGTGTCGGTGAACACGACGCCGAACACGATGAAGGCGATGAGCAGGCCCGCCGAGGTGAAGAAGACCACCGGCTGCACATCGAGGCGCAGCTTCCGGGCGAGCGCGTGCAGCATCGACGTCCCCTTTCGCGGTGTCCTCACCGGTGCCCGGCGCGGCGCGGGCGACCGCGCCGGTGGGGCCGCCCGCACGCGCACCGTTCCTCATCCCGGCTCCCGGCCGGTGCCCACCTCCGGCTGCCCGCATCCCGGCGCACCAAACCCCCGCGGCGCGGCCGCGGGAGAGCCCCGCCCGGCCGCAGGGCGGCGCCGCCCGATGCCGTCCCCGCGGCGGCGACCGGTCCCGCCCCGGCCGCGCCCGCTCGGTGCGCGCCGGGCACAGCGTTTACGGGCGATTTGAGACTTTCCGGGTACTGGACGGTGCAGTACCGGCGATTTCTTCGAGAAACCCTTCATCAGCACTTCAATGGAACAATTGAAGCGAACGGATATCCACCGGATCAGGGTGGATCCCCCGGCCCACCACCTCCCGAAGGGGTTCGATGGAGCACCTGTCAGTCCGGCCGGAGGCCGCCGGGCAGCGGACCGCCGCGGACGGCCACGACGTGATCGAGGTCCGCGGCGCCAGGGAGAACAACCTGGCCGACGTCTCGCTCGACATCCCCAAGCGCCGGCTCACCGTCTTCACCGGGGTCTCCGGCTCCGGGAAGTCCTCCCTCGTCTTCGGCACCATCGCCGCGGAGTCCCAGCGCCTGATCAACGAGACCTACACGGCCTTCATCCAGTCGTTCATGCCGAGCCTGGGCCGGCCCGACGTCGACGCCCTGCGCAACCTGAGCGCGGCGATCGTCGTCGACCAGGAGCGGATGGGCGCCAACTCCCGCTCCACGGTCGGCACGGCGACCGACGCCCAGACGATGCTGCGGATCGTCTTCAGCCGGCTCGGCACCCCCCGTGTCGGCGGCGCGACGGCCTTCAGCTTCAACAGCGCCGAGGGCATGTGCCCGGAGTGCGAGGGGCTGGGCCGGGTGTCGCGGATCGACGTCGCCCAACTCGTCGACGTCGACCGCTCGCTCAACGAGGGGGCGATCACCGTCCCCGGCTTCACCGTGGGCGGGTGGTACTGGCAGACCCTGGCCCATTCCGGGTTCGTCGACCCCGACGTCAAGCTGAAGGAGTACAGCCCCGCCCAGTGGGAGGACTTCCTGCACAAACCCGCCACCAAGGTCAAGGTGGGCGCCAACACCATCACCTACGAAGGGCTCATGGTGAAGGTGCAGCGGATCCACCTGGCCAAGGACCGGGAGTCGATGCAGCCGCACATCCGGACGTTCGTGGACCGGGCCGTGGCCTTCACCGAATGCCGCGCGTGCGGCGGCAGCAGGCTCAACCCCGCCGCGCTGTCCTCGACGATCGACGGCCGCACCATCGCCGAGTGCGCGCGGATGCAGATCAGCGACCTGGCCGAGTTCGTCCGCAAGATCGAGGACCCGTCGGTGGGGCCGCTGATCGGCACCCTGCGCGACACCCTGGACTCACTGGTCGAGATCGGCCTGGGCTATCTGAGCCTGGACCGGGAGTCGGCCACCCTGTCCGGCGGCGAGGCCCAGCGGGTGAAGATGGTGCGCCACCTCGGCTCCAGCCTGTCCGACGTCACCTACGTCTTCGACGAGCCCACGGTCGGGCTGCACCCGCACGACATCCAGCGGATGAACGACCTGCTGCTCCGGCTGCGCGACAAGGGCAACACGGTCCTCGTCGTCGAGCACAAGCCCGAGGTGATCGAGGTCGCCGACCACGTGGTCGACCTGGGGCCGGGGGCCGGCCCGTCCGGCGGGCGGGTGTGCTTCACCGGCGACGTGGCCGGGCTCCGCGGCTCCGGCACCCTGACAGGGCGCCACCTGGGCCACCGGGCCCGCCTGCGCCCACAGGTCCGGCGGCCCAGCGGGCACCTGTCGATCACGGGCGCGACCCTGCACAACCTCAAGGACGTGAGCGTCGACATCCCGCTCGGCGTGCTGACCGTGGTCACCGGCGTCGCCGGATCGGGCAAGAGTTCGCTGATCCACGGCTCGCTCCCCGGCAGGGACGGCGTGGTGGTGGTCGACCAGTCGGCGATCCGCGGGTCCCGCCGCAGCAACCCGGCCACCTACACCGGGCTGCTCGACCCGGTCCGGACCGCGTTCGCCAGGGCCAACGGGGTCAAGGCGTCCCTGTTCAGCGCGAACTCCGAGGGAGCCTGCCCGAACTGCAAGGGCATCGGCCTGGTCTACACCGACCTCGCCATGATGGCCGGGGTGGCCTCCGTCTGCGAGCAGTGCGAGGGGAGGCGCTTCACCCCCGAGGTGCTCACCCACGAGCTGCGCGGCAAGAACATCAGCGAGGTCCTGGCGATGTCGGTGGCCGAGGCCCACGATTTCTTCACCTCCGGCCAGGCCCGGGCCGTCCTCGACCGGCTCGTCGACGTGGGCCTGGGCTACCTCGGTCTGGGCCAGCCGCTCACCACCCTGTCGGGGGGCGAGCGGCAGCGGCTCAAGCTGGCCATCCGCATGGCGGAGAAGGCCACGACCTACGTGCTGGACGAGCCCACCACCGGCCTGCACCTCGCCGATGTGGACCAGCTCCTGGCGCTGCTGGACCGGCTCGTCGACGACGGCGACACGGTCGTCGTCATCGAGCACCACCAGGCCGTGATGGCCCACGCCGACTGGATCGTCGACCTCGGCCCGGGCGCCGGCCACGACGGCGGCCGGGTGGTGTTCACCGGCACGCCGGCCGACCTCGTCGCCCACGGGGACTCGCTCACCGCCCGGCACCTACGCACCTACGTCAGCGGGGACGGCGCCTGCTGAGGTCTGCGGAAGTCGCGTTGGACCGTCGGTGACCGCTCATACCGCGCCGGTCACGCCGCCCCGTCCGGCTGCGCCGTGCGGACGGCGAATCCGGGGATCGCCAGGTCGCAGGCGAACGCCAGCGCGGTGTAGGCGTGGTAGACGTCCGGGCGCCCGCGCCACACGGTGCGTGCGGGCCGGTTCCGGGCGTCGAGCTCGTGCCGCCAGTTGTCCGCGCCATCGATGAAGCAGGCGCGCAGGTGGGTCCACCAGTCCCGGGCGAGCCCGGCGTAGGAGTCGTGTCCGGTGCGCCGGAACAGCGCTTCGGCCGCTGCGATCGCCTCGGTCGCCACCCAGTGCATGTGCGCGCCCACGACCGGGCGGTCCTGCCAGTCGAGCGTGTAGCAGAAGCCGTCGGCGCCGTCGCGCGCCCACGCGCCGCGCACCGCGGTGGCGAAGAGCGCCTCGGCTTCGGGCAGCAGCCATGCCGGCGGGGCGGGCAGCGCGGCTTCGAGGTGCAGCAGCAGCCGCGCCCACTCCAGGGAGTGCCCGGGCGTCCAGCCGTAGGGGCGGAAGGGGTCGTCGGGCCGGTCCCGGTTGTAGTCGGGCTCGGCGGTCCAGTCGGCGGTGTAGTGCTCGGCGAGCCGGTGCCCGTTGGGCGCGGCCTGCTCGCGGACGAAGAAGTCGGCGATGCGCAGCGCGCGTTCGGCCCAGACGGGATCGCCGGTGGCGGCGGTGGTCGCCAGGAACGCCTCGACCATGTGCATGTTGCTGTTGGCGCCGCCGTAGGGCTCGGCCCGCGTCCAGCCGCGGTCGAAGCCCTCGACGGCGCGCCCGGCGGCCTCGTCCCAGAACCGCTCGGTGACCGCCGCGCAGGCCCTCCCGAGCAGGCGGTCGGCCCCGGTCACACCGCTGCCGCAGGAGGTGGCCGCGGCCAGCAGGACGAAGGCGTGCTGATAGCCGGCCTTGCCGGTGTCGGCCGGAGCGCCCTCGAAGTCCACCCGGGAGAACCAGCCTCCGTGCTCGCCGTCGTGCAGGGAGTCCAGCAGGGCGCGCACCCCGTGCTCGGCCAGCTCGCCGGCCGCGCCGCCCCGCTCGCGCGCGTGCAGGGCGCTCACGTGCGTGGTACGGGCGGTGATCCAGGTGTGGACGCCCTCCTCCTCGCGCGGCCGCCCGCTGTCGTCCAGCCAGGCGAACCCGTGCGGGTGCCGGGCGCGCTCGGCCCAGGCGACGAGTCCGTCGCGCTGCGCGCTCGCCCACGCCGGCGGCGCGGGGTCATGGGCGGACCGGACCATGAGATCTCCATTCGTCAGGGGCGCGTGCGGCGGTGCGGGGCCGTCGCACGCCGATGACGGTCATGCCCACATCACGGTCGCGTCCGGGACAGAACACCACTGAACCGGTTAAGTGTCAAGGGTCCGTGCCGGGCCCGGTCCGGGGGTGCAGACCCGGTCTCGGAACCCCCTTGGGCCCGAGGTCAGGATCGGCGGGCCGGCGGCGGTCCCGTGCTGGCGCGCGGGACCATCACGGCGGGCGGCGTCGCCGCATCATGCGGGACGGCACCGGCCAGAGCGTCCCGCAGGACCCGCACGGCCTGCTCCCCGTGCGCCTCGACGTCCCGGCTCACGGCGGTGAGCGGCGGCCGCATCATGCGGCACAGCGGGGAGTCGTCCCAGGCGACGATGGAGAGGTCACCGGGGACGGCGAAACCCATCTCCCGCGCGACCCCGAGGGCCGACACCGCCATCAGGTCGTTGTCGAACATGAGCGCCGTCGGGGGCCGGCGCCTGGAGAGCAGCCGGCGGGTGGAGCGGGCCCCGGCCTCGTCGGAGTAGTCGGAATGGACGATGCCGCAGTCGTCCAGCCCGAACTCGGCCGCCGACTCCTCGAAGGCCCGCGACCGCGTGCGCGTGTGCAGGAGGTGGGCGGGGCCCGCGACCCTGGCGATGCGCCGGTGCCCCAAGGCCGCCAGGTACTCCAGCACCTCGCGGACCACCGAGGCGTCGTCGGACCAGACGCACGGCTGGGCCGCGCCGGGCAGCGGGCCGCCGATGAGGACCGCCGGCAGGCCGAGCCCGTGCAGCGCGGCGGGCCGCGGATCGTCCGTTCGCAGGTCGACCACCAGCACCCCGTCGACGCGCCGCCGCGCGTGCCAGGACGCGTAGGTGCTCATCTCCTGCCGCTGCTCCTGCGTCACCTGCAGCAGCAGCGACGTCGAGGTCTCGGCCAGTGCGGTCTGGATGCCCGAGATCAGCGCCATGAAGAAGGGCTCCAGGCCCAGCGTTCGGGCCGGCCGGTCGATGACCAGCCCGATCGCGTCGGTCCGCCCGTCGGAGAGCGTGCGTGCCGCCGTGCTCGGCGCCCAGCCCAGATCTTCGGCGATGGACAGGATGCGCCGCCGCGTCGCCTCCGATACGCCGGGTCTGCCGTTGAGCGCGTAGGAGACCGACCCCTTGGAGACCCCTGCCGCCTTGGCGATGTCGACGATGGTGGGACGACGCACGGCGCTTTCCTCTGTGATTCGGCGGTGAACCGGTTGGGCGACCTTACTCCACGCCGGTGCCGGCCTCTGCGCCCGCCCCCGGGAGGGCGGGAGGCGCCGGTCCGCCGGATCGGGAGGGGCGGGCGGTTCGCCGCCCGAACGCGGCGCGGGAGCGTTCAGGCCGTCGTGCGCACGCCGCAGCGGGCCGTGCTCTCCCTGGGCACGAGCCGGGCGGCCGGGGACCACCTCTCGGTCACCGGCACGCCGTCGATCCGCTCCAGGACGGACTCGGCGACCGAGACGCCGTACTGGTACACGTCGACGCTCATGGTGGTGAGGGGCGGCGACGCCAGCCGGCACAGCGTCGAGTCGTCCCAGGCCACCATGCTCAGCCGCTCCGGCACGGCGACTCCGAGCTCCTTGGCGGCCTCCAGGCCGGCGACCGCCATCACGTCGTTGTCGTACAGGACCGCGGTCGGCGGGTCCTCCCTGCGCAGCAGCTCGGCGGTCAGCCTCGTCCCCGCCTCGCGGGAGTAGTCGCCCTCGACGATCAGCGGCGGCTCCACGCCCGCCGCGCGGCACCCGTCGAGCAGCGCCGCGGTCCGCGCGTGCGTGTGCAGCAGCGCGGCGGGCCCGCTCACCCGCGCGATGCGCCGGTGCCCCAGACCCAGCAGGTGCGCGAGCGCGTCGCGCACGGGGGCGGCGTCGTCGGTGCGCACGGCGGGCGTGGCGGGACTGCCCTCCCACGTCCCGACGAGCACGGCCGGCAGGCCCAACTCGTGCAGGACCGCCGGGCGCCGGTCGTCGACGGTGAGGTTGACCACCGCGACCGCGTCCACCAGCCGCCGCTCGGCCCACCGCCGGTAGGTGGCGACCTCCGCCTCCTGCGTCGCGACGATGTGCAGGAGGACGGACATGTCGCGTTCCGCGAGGCGCTCCTCGATCCCGCCGATGAACTCCATGAAGAACGGTTCGACGCCGAGCAGCCGGGCCGGCCGGGCGAGCACCAGTCCGACCGCTCCCGAGCCGGTGAGGTCGCGTTCCGACGCTCCCATTCAGGACCGCGCCGTCTGAGGGGACAGGGCGTTGGCGCAGCGCAGCACCAGCGGGCCCGTCAGCTCGGCCGGGTCCAGGCGCGCGCCGGTCCGCACCGTGAACGAGCGGGTCTCTCCGGCCTGCATCGACACGAGCATGTCGTCCACCTCCGCATCGGGGGCGACCCGGTCGGCCAGGACCGCGACGTCGCGCGCGAAGGAGCGGGCGCGCACGTCGACCCGGTAGCCGCCCGGCACGGCCACGGCCTCGGCCGTCAGCGGGTGCGGGTCGTAGTCCAGGGCGAGGTCCTCCAGGAAGAGGTGGGCGACACGGGCGTCGTCGGATGTCGCCACGAGTACCTCCTTGCTCGGATCTGCGGGCGTGAGCAGCGAATCGGCCAGCGCGAACCGGGCCGCGGACCGGGGGGCCACGGTGAGTTCGATCTTAGCGGTGTCGAGCACGGCGCCCCCGAACGTCCGGCGCTCGATCCGCACGGGACCGGTCCAGGGCCTGTCGTCGTCGTTCACCGCGACGAGCGCGAGGCGGCCGTCCCCGGGCTGGAGGGTGAGCAGGCGGGGCGCGTAGGCGTGCCGCAGCCCGTACCACAGCGGCTTGCGCCGCTCGTCGCCGTCGACCGCGGCCCAGGAGGTGACCGGCCAGCAGTCGTTGAGCTGCCAGACGATCGCCCCGGCCGTGCGCGGCCACCAGGAGCGGAAGTGCTCGATTCCGAAGGCGACCGCGCGGGCCTGGTTGAGCTGCGTCGCCCAGTGCCAGTCCTCGAAGGTCTCGGGCGCGGGCAGGTGCGGGGCGAGCCCGCGGTCGAGCTTGCCGCTGCCGTCCTCGGCCTTCTGGTGCAGCAGGAATCCGGGCGAGGTGGGCGTCATCGGGTCGTCGTGCACCCAGGTCGTCAGGGTCGCCCAGGTCGGGGGGCCCTGGAAGCCGAACTCCGAGCAGAAGCGCGGGACGTGGTCGCGGTAGGCCGTGTAGTCCACCTCGTTCCACACCCGCCACTCGTGCCGGCTGCCGTGGTCCTGGTCGTTGGGGTGCATCCGGTCCAGCGGAAACCCGGGGCTGTAGGGGCTGCCCTCGGCGTAGAAGCGGGTCGGGTCGAGTTCGGCCACGATCCGCGGCAGCAGCTCGGTGTAGTACCCGAGCCCCCAGGTGCGCCCGGCGAGCCGCTCCCGCCAGCCCCAGTCCATGAAGCCCCACAGGTTCTCGTTGCCGCCGTTCCACAGCGCGAGGGAGGCGTGTGAGGCCAGCCGCGCGACGTTCTCCCTGGCCTCGGCCTCGATCTCGCTGCGCAGCGGCTCCTCCTCGGGGTAGGAGGCGCACGCCAGGGGGAAGTCCTGCCACACGAGCACGCCGCGCTCGTCGCAGACGTCGTAGAAGTCCTCGGTCTCATAGATCCCGCCGCCCCACACCCGCAGCATGTTCATGTGGGCTCCGACGGCCTGGTCCACGCGCCGGGCCAGGCGCCTGCGGGTGATGCGGGTGAGGAAGTGGTCGTCGGGGATCCAGTTGGCGCCCTTGACGAAGATCGGGGTCCCGTTGACCACGACGGTGAAGGGGGTGCCGATCTCGTCGGGTTCGGTGTCCACGGTGATCGTGCGGAACCCGATGCGCCGGGACGCCGAGTCCAGCACCGCGCCGGAGGCGTCCGCGCGGACGAGCGCGACGTCGAGGTCGTACAGCGGCTGGTCCCCGTAGCCCGCGGGCCACCACAGGCGCACGTCGGGGACGTCGAGGACGACCACGGCCCCGGTCGCGCCGGCCGCGACGGCGGCGCGCGCCTCCCGCCCGCCCACCGAGGCGCGCAGCGCCAGCCCGGCGTCGGCGTCGGCGCGCTCGATCTCGACGTGCACCTCCACCCGTCCGGCGCCGCCCTCCTCGGCCGTCACGAGCGGGCGCGCCTGGGCGATGCGGGCGGTGCGCCAGCGCTCCAGGCGCACCGGCTTCCAGATCCCGGCCGTCTGCAGGTCCGGCCCCCAGTCCCAGCCGAAGCCGCACGCCATCTTGCGGACCATGTTGAACGGGTGCGGGTAGGCGTGCGCGCGTTCGCCCAGGGCGCGCTCGACCTCTTCGGCGTGCTCCAGCGCCGAGCGGAAGGAGACGGTGAGTTCGTTGGGACCGTTCCTGAGCACCTCCCGCACGTCGAAGCGGTATCCGCGGTGCATGTTGGCCGTGCTGCCGAGCACCCGGCCGTTCAGTTCGACGGTGGCCACCGTGTCCAGGCCGTCGAAGGCGAGGTCGACGCGTTCCCCCGGCTCCGGGGCCTCGGCGTCGAAGGTGAGCGTGTAGCGCCAGTCGGTGCGATGCGCCCAGACGAGCTCCTCCTCGGCGCGGTCGAGGTAGGGGTCGGGGATCAGGCCGGCCGCCAGCAGGTCGAGGTGCGCACTGCCCGGCACCCGGGCCGGCACGCTGCGGCCCGCCACGTGTTCGGGGACCGGTCCGGCGGTTGTCGACAGGAGCCAGCCGTCGTGCAGGGTCTGACGCATCATCTTCGGTCACTCCAGGTTCGGTCCGCGCCGTGCGGCGGCGGATCAACGGGAAGGGGGCGAGGGGGCGGCCGGTGGAGTTCTGTTGCGCGAACCAGGTATCGTTCTGGATTCTTACGTCATCAAATAAAGTAAGTCAATTCGCCGGTCGCGCCAACGACAAGGACGTGGATCACTGTGGCACCACACCTCGCTGCTCTGGACTTCGGGATGGCGCACCTGCGCGCGGCCGGGGTGAGCCTCGTACTGGACCTCTCCGGCGGCTTCCTGCCCCGGGTGCTGCACTGGGGCGCCGACCTCGGCGCGCTGAGCCGGCCCGCGCTGGAGGACCTCCGGCTCGCCCGGCGGCCGCAGCCCATCGGCTTCTCGGTGGACGGTCCCGTCCCGGTGGCCGTGCTGCCCGAGCAGTCGGCCGGCTGGCTCGGCACGCCCGGCCTCGTCGGCAACCGCGGCGGCGCGGACTTCTCCACGGCCTTCCGGGTCCGCGAGGCGACCCTGGTGGCCGACGACGACCGGCCCGACACGGGCGGCCGGGTCGTCGTGCGGGCCGACGACGACACCGCCCGGCTCGGCCTGGAGCTGACGGTCGAGCTCTGCCCGGCCGGACTGGTGCGCCAGCGCGCGACGGTGGTCAACCGCGGCGCCTCCCGCTTCGCCCTCGACGCGCTCGACCTCACGCTGCCCGTGCCGACCGCCGCCGTCGAGCTGCTCGACTTCACCGGCCACCACCTGCGCGAGCGCAGCCCGCAGCGCACCCCCTTCACCCAGGGCCTGCGCGTGCGGGAGAACCGCACCGGCCGCACCGGCTACGACGCCGCCTACCTGCTCGTCGCCGGAACCGCCGGCTTCGCCAACCGCGCCGGCGAGGCGTGGGGCGTGCACACCGGCTGGTCGGGCAACCACCGCACCTTCGCCGAACGGACCTTCCACGCGGTGTCGCTGCTGGGGTCGGGCGAGCTGCTGCTGTCCGGGGAGGTGCTGCTGGAGCCGGACGCCTCCTACACCTCGCCCTGGCAGTACGGCTCCTACGGCGACGGCCTGGACGACCTGTCGGCCCGCTTCCACCGCCACCTGCGCGCCCGTCCGCGCCATCCCTCCACGCCCCGGCCGGTTGTCGTCAACACCTGGGAGGCCGTCTACTTCGACCACGACCTCGCCCGGCTGCGCGAGCTGGCCGACGCCGCGGCCGCGGTGGGCGCGGAGCGGTTCGTGCTCGACGACGGCTGGTTCGGCTCCCGCCGCGACGACCGCAGGGGACTGGGCGACTGGTACGTCTCCGACGAGGTCTGGCCCGACGGGCTGGGACCGCTGACCGACCACGTGACGGGCCTGGGGATGCAGTTCGGCATCTGGGTGGAGCCCGAGATGGTCAACGAGGACTCCGACCTGGCCCGGGCCCACCCCGACTGGATCATGGCCGCGGAGGGGCGGCTGCCCGGGCGGGCGCGCTCCCAGCAGGTGCTCGACCTCGCCCGCCCCGAGGTCTTCGCCCACATCCTGGAGCGCCTCGACGAACTCCTCTCCACCTACCCGATCTCCTACCTCAAGTGGGACCACAACCGCGACCTCGTCGAGGCCGGCCACCGGACGACCGGTCGGGCCGGCGTCCACGACCAGACCCTGGCGGCCTACCGGCTGCTCGACGAGCTGCGCCGGCGCCACCCCGGCGTGGAGATCGAGTCCTGCTCCTCGGGCGGCGGACGGGTCGACCTGGCGATCCTGGAGCGGACCGACCGCGTGTGGGTCTCGGACTGCATCGACGCCCTGGAGCGCCAGCAGATCCAGCGCTGGACCAACGCTCTGATCCCGCTGGAGCTCATGGGCACCCACGTCGGCTCCGGCGTCGCCCACACCACCGACCGCAGGCACGTCATCGACTTCCGGGCCGGCACCGCGCTCTTCGGCCACTTCGGCATCGAGTGGGACATCACCCGCGCCGACCCCGACGACGCGGCCCGGCTGGGGGAGTGGGTCGCCCTCTACAAGGAGCTGCGCCCCCTGCTGCACTCGGGCACCGCGGTGCACGCCGACCATCCGGACCCGGCCTACCGGGTACACGGCGTCGTCGCCCGGGACGCCTCCGAGGCGGTCTACGCCATCGTCGCCACCGCGACCTCGGAGCTGTACCCTCCGGGCCCCGTCAGCCTGCCGGGCCTGGACCCCGACGCCACCTACCGCGTCCGCCCGCAGGCCCCCGGCGACGTCCCCGACGGCAACGCGAGCCGGTGGGGGGTGGACCTGCCGTGGTGGACCCCGCAGGGGGTGCACCTGTCCGGGCGGGTGCTCGCCGACGTCGGCCTGCAGGCCCCGGTGCTCTTCCCCGAGCGGCTCGTGCTGCTGCGGGCGACGCGGGTGTAGCCGGCGCCGCCCCCGGGAGGGTGTGGACGCGCGGGCGCGGATCCGGACGGGGTCCGGGCCCGCACACGGCGCAGGCTCTGCCCGTGGGTCGTCAGGCGGCGGATTCCACGGTGCCGTCGGGGCGCAGCCACGCCTTGGCGCCGTGGTCGTAGGTGCGGTCGCCGTAGTCGCGGCCGGAGTCGGTGCCGGCCTCCCTCAGGCTCGGACGGCCGCGGGCCTCCGGGTCGGGCGCCGCCGACGCCAGGAGCCGCGTGTAGGGGTGCTGCGGGGTGAGGATGACGTCGTCGGCCGGCCCGCGTTCGACCACGCGGCCGCGGTGCATCACGAGGATGTCGTCGGAGAAGTGCCGCGCGGTCGCGAGGTCGTGCGTGATGTAGAGGACCGCGAGGTCGTCCTCGCGCTGCAGGCGGGCGAGCAGGTTGAGCACCCCGAGCCGGATCGAGACGTCGAGCATGGAGACCGGCTCGTCGGCGACGACCACCTTGGCGCCCGGCGCCAGCGCGCGGGCGATGGCGACGCGCTGGCGCTGGCCGCCGGAGAGCTCGTGCGGGCGGCGCCCGGCGACGTCGGCCGCCGGCCGCAGGTTGACGCGTTCGAGCAGGTGCTCGACCTGCAACCGGGTGTCCGTGCGCCCCATCGCGCGCTGGTGCAGCAGCAGCGGGCGGACGAGGTGGTGCTCGATCGTGTGGAACGGGTTGAGCGAGGCGAACGGGTCCTGGAACACCATCTGCACGTGGTCGCGGTAGGACCGCCTGCCGACCGGCTCGCCCTCGTCGGTGACGGCGGTGATCCGTCCGGACGTGGGCCGCTCCAGCCGCGCGATCATCCTGGCGACCGTGGACTTCCCCGATCCGGACTCCCCGACCAGGGCGACCGTGCGCCCCGGGGTGAGGGTGAAGCCCACCCGGTCCACCGCCCGCAGGGTCGAGCGGCGCAGGCCGGAGCGCAGGGGGAAGTCCTTGACGAGGTCGCGGACCTCAAGCGTGGTCATCGTGGCCTCCCGCGGCCGGGTCGGTGGGGTCGGTCCGCGAGCCGGAGTCGCGGACGAACGCGCCCCGCTCACCGGTCAGGCTCGGGAAGGAGCCCAGCAGTCGGCGGGTGTAGGCGTGGGCGGGCCGCTCGTAGACGACGTCGGCCGGCGCGTACTCCACGACCTCGCCCTGCAGCATGATGGCGATCCGGTCGCTCAGCTCCAGCAGCAGCGGCAGGTCGTGCGTGATGAAGACGACCGCGTAGCCCAGCTCGTCGCGCAACCGCAGGACCTCCTGCAGGATGCCGCGCTGGACCACGACGTCCAGGGCGGTCGTGGGCTCGTCCATGATGACGACCTGCGGCTCCAGCAGCAGCGCCATGGCGATCATGACGCGCTGGCGCATGCCTCCGGAGAACTCGTGCGGGAAGGAGTTCATCCGCGCGGGGTCGACGCCGACCAGGTCGAGGACGTCGGCGCAGCGCCGCCGCCGCTCGCGCCGCCCCATGCCGGGCTCGTGCGTGGTCAGCACGTCCTCCAGTTGGGCGCGGATCGAGATCACCGGGTTGAGGGCGTTCATCGCGCCCTGGAAGACCATGGACAGCTTCGCCCAGCGGAACCGGCGCAGCTCCTCCCGCTGCAGGGCGAGCAGGTCGATGTCGGTGCCGCCGCGGTCGTGGAAGGTGACCGATCCCGAGGTCACCTCCGCCGGCGGCCGGTGCAGCCGGTTGACGGCGTAGGCCAGGGTGGTCTTGCCGCAGCCGGACTCGCCGGCCAGGCCCAGGATCTCGCCCCGGCGCAGGGTCAGCGAGACGTCCTTGACGGCGTGCACCGGGGTCTCGACCTGGTACACCACGTTCAGGTGGTCGACGGTCAGGACGGCGTCGCCCTCGGTCGGGCCGGTACCGCGGCGCGGTCCGGTCATGGTGCCGGTCGTCATGCGGCGGCGCTCCTCTGCCGGCTGCGCGCGGCCCGCCTCTTGGGGACGCCGCGCAGCTTCGGGTTGATGATCTCGTCGATGCTGAAGTTGATCAGGGACAGTCCGCAGCCGAACAGCGCGATCATCAGGCCGGGCGGCACGAACCACCACCACGCCGACTGCTGGAGCGCGAAGCCGTTCTGCGCGTAGAACAGCATCGTGCCGAGCGTGGCGGAGTTGGAGGCGCCCAGCCCCAGGAAGGACAGGCCGGCTTCGGTGAGGATCGCCGCGATGACGGCGTACACGAACTGCGAGGCCAGAACGGGCAGCAGGTTGGGCAGGATCTCCACGCACACGATCCGCCAGGGCTTCTCCCCGGCCACGCGCGCCGCCGCGACGTAGTCCCGGTTGCGCAGCGACAGCGTCTGCGCGCGCAGCACGCGGGCCGACGCCGCCCAGCCGGTGACGGCCAGCACGACCGCGATGGTCCACCAGCCCCGCTGGTCGGCCGGGACGATCGCGGAGATCACGATCACCAGCGGCAGGTCGGGGATGACCAGCATGACGTTGGACGCGAGCGAGAACGCCTCGTCCACCGCGCCGCCGATGTATCCGCCGATGATCCCGAAGAACGCGGACAGCAGGGTGGCCAGGGCCCCGACGAGCAGGCCGATCTGCAGCGATCCGCGGGTGGCGTGGGCCAGTTGGGCGAAGACGTCCTGGCCGGTCTGGGTGGTGCCGAGGAGGAAGCCGTCGCCGGGGGGCGTGAGGCCCCTGTTGTCGACCGCGTTCGGGTCGCCGACGAAGAACGGGGCGACGATCCCGAACAGGGCGATCGCGACGACGAGGCCCAGGCCGGTGCCGAGCAGCGGGGTCCAGCGCGGCAGCAGTGAGCGGAGGCCGCTGCGGGACCGGGCCGCCGGAGCCGCGGCGGCCCCTGCGGCCGGATCCCGGGCGGGGTCTTCGGAGGTCTCGGTGAGCGGGCTGAGGCCGGTCATGGTGTCGGCTCCTTTCCGTGGTCAGTCGCCCGCTCGGGTGCGGGGGTCGATGACGCCGTACAGCAGGTCGACGATCAGGTTCGCGCCCAGCACGGCCACCGTGATCACCAGGAAGATCCCCTGCATGAGGGCGAAGTCGTTGTACTGCACCGCCTGCAGCATCCGGGTGCCGATGCCGGGGTAGGAGAACACCTGCTCGGTCACGATGGAGCCGGAGACGACGAACCCCAGCGAGACCGCGAACCCGGCGAAGGACGGCAGCACCGCGTTGCGGGCCGCGTAGCGGGTCATGATGCGGACGCTGCGCAGCCCCTTGGCCTCGGCCGTGGTGACGTAGTCGTCGGAGGAGGTCGAGACCATCATGTTGCGCATGCCCAGCAGCCACACGCCGACCGAGGAGATCACGATCGTCAGCGCGGGGAGGGTCCCGTGGTAGACGGCGGACTGGATGAACTCCCGGTTCCAGCCGGGCATGAGGGCGACGTCGTAGCCGCCGAGCAGCGGGAACCAGTTCAGCGTGGAGGCGAGCAGCGCGGCCAGGAGCAGCGCCAGCCAGAAGTAGGGCACCGCCGCGAGCACGGTCGTGCCCGGCACCAGCGAGTCGAGCCAGGTGCCGCGCTTCCAGCCGACCAGAGCCCCCAGGCCCACCCCGAGGACGAACGAGATGACGGTGGAGATGCCCACCAGCATGATCGTCCACGGCAGGGCCTGCGCGATGACCTCCGACACCGGCGTGGGGAAGACGCTGACCGAGACCCCCAGGTCCCCCCCGGGCCAGGTTGCCCAGGTAGGAGATGTACTGGCTCCACAGCGGCTCGTCGCCGTCGGTGCCCAGCATCAGCTCGAAGGCCCGCCGGGTGGCCGGGTCGACGCTGCCGCCGCGCTGCGCCAGCCGCGCCATCAGCACGTCCACCGGGTTGCCCGGCAGCATGCGGGGGATGAAGAAGTTCAGGGTCAGCGCCACCCACAGGGCGACGACGTAGAACCCGATCTTGCGGACGTAGTACCTCATCGGTCGCTGCCAATCGCGTCGGTCGCCTCATGTGCCTGCTCGCCTCCTCGCCGCGTGCGCTATTCGCCGCCGTCGGGGGTCAGGTTCAAAAAGATCTGCGACTGGTCGGGGCGGCCCCAGACCGCCGGGTAGGCGTAGGTGTCCTCCTCGGTGGGCCAGCCGGAGAACTTCTCCACGTTGAACTCGCTGGTGGTGCCGCCGGTGAGGACCGGGATGTAGGGCATGTCCTCGGCGATCGCGGCCTGGATGGTGTCGAAGTGCTCCTGCCGGGCTTCGGCGTCGCCCCGGTCGATGCCGCGCAGGGCCTCGATCGCCTCGTCCACCTCGGGGTCGGAGTAGCGGGCGTAGTTGGGATTGGCCGTCTCGCCCACCGGAGCGGTGGTGTCGGAGGAGAAGAAGTAGGAGTACACGTAGAACGGGTCGGGCGCCGGGCCCTGGTTGAGCGAGTCCATCAGCAGCTCGAACTGGCCCTGGGCGCGGGAGTCGCCCCACTCGTTGTAGGAGACCTGCTGCGGGGTCAGCTCGATGCCGATCTCGGAGAGCTGCTGGGACATCGTGTTGAGCGCGGTGATGTAGTCGCTCCAGCCGGTGGGGACCGTGACCGTGAGGGAGAGCCGCTCGCCGTCCTTGGCGTAGACGCCGTCATCGCCCACGGTCCAGCCGGCGTCCTCCAGCAGGCGGGCGGCCTCGTCGGTGTCGGGCTCCATCGGCGCGATCTGGGCCTCCAGCTCGGAGGAGACGACCTCCATGTCGCGCTCGGGCAGCGCGAATCCGGGTGAGATCTCGCTCGCGGTCTCCTCGAAGGCCAGCGTGTTGAGCTGGGTGCGGTCCATCGCGTGGTAGATCGCCCGGCGCACCTCGGGATCGGTCTGCGGGCCCTCGCAACCCATGTCGGTGCTGGAGCAGGTGAACAGCGCCATCTGGTTCATCGGCACCGTGATGGCGGAGTAGCCGGGGTAGTTCTCCTCGACGTTCTGGATGTCGGGCACCGGGCCGGTCATCCAGTCGATCCGGCCGGCGCCCAGCGCGTCGACGCCGGACTGGTTGCCCGACAGCGCGAGGTAGCGGAGGTTGCGCACCGCGGGCTCGCCGCCGTAGTAGTCGGGGTTGGCGGCCAGGGTGAACGCCTGGGGCTGGAAGTCCTCCAGCATGTAGGGGCCGGTGCCGACCGGTTCGTTGATCCGGTCGGTGGTGGGGTCCTCGACGCCGGACCAGATGTGCTCGGGCACGATCCAGGTCTTGCCGAGGAGCTGCGGGGCGTCCATGTAGGCGGGCTCGTCGAAGGTCACCCGCACGTGGGTGTCGTCGACCGCTTCGGCCTCACCCTCGTAGCCGCCCTGGTTGATGGCCGGGTTCGCGGCGACCATGTCGAAGGTGAACGCCACGTCCTCGGCGGTGAACGGCTCGCCGTCGGTGAACGTGACGTCGTCGCGCACGGTGACCGTCAGTTCGGTGCCGTCCTCGTTCCAGGAGAACTCCTCGCCGAGCCGGGGGACCGGCTCCTCGTCGCGGACGAGGTTGTAGAAGAACAGCGGCTCGAAGATCGTGCCGGGGCCCTCGTTGGCGGTCGGCGAGTAGGGGTTGAAGTTGCGCTGGTAGTCGCCTGACTGCCCGGTGTAGGCGACCAGGGTCCCGGCCTCGGAGCCGCCTCCGTTCCCGCCGCCCGATCCGCTGCATCCGGCGGCCATGGCGACGGCGGCCGTCCCCACTGCGATCGCGCGCCCGCGTCGACGCATCCTCTGCAGGAACATGCTCGTTCCCTTCCGTGGTCGGTCTCGGCATTTCCGATGCGCCGCTCCGGCCGTGCCCCCGGGGGCTGGACCAAGTCGCTCGGTTTCAGGCATTGTTAAGCAGCCAAATAAAGAAAGTCAAGGCCGCATGTGACCTTGCTCTCCGCCGAGCGGGACTGGTAGGCGAGGAGGGGCTCGGGCCGCCCGGGGCGCCGATCGGGGAGGGGGCGGGCCGTGCGGATCCGGGCCGGGGGCGGGGCCGGCGGAGCGCATCGACACGAGAAGGGGACCGGGCGGGGCCTGGGCCGACCGGGCGCGTCCGGACCCCTATCCTTAAATAAGGCGAACTAATAAAGTCGCGCAGCGTGCGGTCCGAGGAAGCGCATCGGCATCGCCGGCGCCATGCAAGGACGCGAGCGGAGGTTCCAGTGGGCGGGCCGGCACGGGCCATACCTCATGCGAGCAGCAGGTCGGCGGTGCTCGACGTGATCAGGGCTGCGGGAACGATCAGCCGGGTCGGGCTCATCGACGCGACCGGATTCACCGGCGCGACGATCTCCACCGTCGTCCGCAAGCTCATCGACGACGGACTCGTGCTCGAGACCGGGCGCGCGGAGTCCACCGGCGGCAAGCCCCGCGTGCTGCTTCAGCTCAACCCGTCGTCCCGGTACGCGGTCGGCATCCACCTGGACCACTCCGGCATCGCCTACGTGCTCACCGACCTCGGCGGCTCCGTCGTGGCCCGGATGACCCGCGCGGGCGCCGGAGCGGAGGACCCCCCGGTCATCGTCGACCGGATGGCCCGCGAGGTGCACGCGCTCATCGACGGGGTCGGCGTCGAGCGGGACCGGGTGCTCGGCGCGGGGCTGGTGTCCCCCGGGCCGCTGACCCCGACCAGCGGCATGCGCCTGGCTCCGCCGCCGATGCGGCACTGGGAGGACTTCCCGCTCGACCAGGCGCTGGAGCGGGCCATCGGGCTGCCGGTCGTCCTGGGCAACGACGCCACCGCCGCGGCCCTCGGCGAGTACTGGTCCGGCGTCATCAACGGCTCCTCGACCTTCGCGGCCGTCTACATGTGCACCGGCATCGGCGCCGGCATGCTGGTCAACGGGATCCCCTACCACGGCGCCAGCGGCAACGCCGGCGAGATCGGGCACATCTGCCTCGACGTGGAGGGCCCCGAGTGCTGGTGCGGTGCGCGCGGGTGCACCGAGGTCCTCGCCGGGCCGGCCGCGGTCGTCGCCGCGGCCCGCGCCGACGCCGGGCTCGCCCGCGCGGTCGGCCTGGCCGGCGGCCGCACGCGCTCGCGGCCGTCCGTGGCGGCGGAGTTCGCGGCGGTCGCGCGTGCCGCCCGCCGCGGTGAACCGGCGGCGCGCGCCATCATGGAGCGGTCGGCGCGCTACCTCGCGGTCGCCGTGCGCACGCTGGCCAACGTCATGGACCTCGACCTGCTCGTGCTCACCGGTCCGAGCCTGGCGGTCGCGGGCTCGACCTACCTGCCGGTGATCCAGGACGAGCTCGACCGCGCGTTCTTCTCGCGGGCCACGCACTCGGTCGACGTCCGGCTCTCCAAGTCGGCGGCCACCGCGCCCGCCATCGGCGCGGCGAGCATGGTGCTGCAGACCGAACTCGTCCCACTGCAGCCGGGAATGCGCCTGCCGGACAACCTCGCCGAGTCCGAGCGGATTCACACCCGCGCCTGAGCGGCTTCGAGCCGGAGCCCAGGCCGCGCATTTCGCGGAACCCCGGCGCGGACGCGGGCGGGATACCTGACGCGGGGTGGCAGTCTCCCGGCCTGGAAAGGCGGGGAGGACATCGGTGGAACGAGGAGGAGCGCGCGGGATGAGCAAAGCGCTGGACGGCAGGGTCGCGCTGGTCGCGGGCGGTACCCGGGGTGGGGGACGGGCCATCGCGGTGGAGCTGGGCCGGGCCGGGGCGACGGTCTACGTCACCGGCCGGACCACGCGCGGGCACCGCTCGGAGATGGGGCGGCCCGAGACCATCGAGGAGACCGCCGAGCTGGTGGCCGAGGCCGGCGGCACCGCGATCGCGGTCCGGGTCGACCATCTGGTGCCCGACGAGGTGCGGGCGCTGATCGAGCGGATCGACGCCGAACAGGGGCGGCTCGACGTGCTGGTCAACGACGTCTGGGGCGGCGACGTGTACCTCGAGTTCGGCCGCCGGCTGTGGGAGCACCCCCTGGACGAGGGGCTGCGCATGCTGCGGTTGGGCATCGACACCCACGCCATCACCAGCCACTTCGCGCTGCCGCTGGTGATCCGCGACCCCGGCGGACTGGTGGTCGAGATGACCGACGGCACAGCCGAGTTCAACGCGGCCTACCGCGCCGACGCAGGGTTCTTCTACGACCTGGTCAAGGTGTCGGTGCAGCGCATGGCGCTGGCCCAGGCCGAGGAGCTGAAGCCGTTCGGCGGGACCGCGGTGGCGGTGACGCCGGGCTGGCTGCGCTCGGAGGCGATGCTCGACCTCTTCGGGGTCACCGAGGACAACTGGCGCGACGCCACGGCGGCCCAGCCGCACTTCTGCATCTCCGAATCACCGGCCTACGTCGGCCGGGCGGTCGCCGCGCTGGCCGCCGACCCCCGGGTGGCGCGCTGGTCCGGCCAAACGCTGTCCAGCGGCCACCTCGCCGGGGTCTACGACTTCACCGACACCGACGGCACCCGGCCCGACTTCTGGCGCTACGCCCCCGAGGTCCAGTACGCGGGCCGCCCCGCCGACGACACCGGGTACCGCTGACCGCCGCGGGCGGTCGCCTCCCCGCCCGCGTGCCCTCACGCGCTGCGGGCGCGGTGTCCCGGCGCCCGGAGAACCGCCGAGACCCGCTCGGCGAGCTGCGCGGTGCGCCCGCGGCGGCCCCAGGCGATGACGGCCATGACCACCATGATGATGATCGGCGTGGCGGCGTTCTGGCCGTCGAACATGACGACCTGGGTGATGAACGCGCCGATCATCAGGCCGATGAAGGCCAGCGCGGAAAGCCCGGAGAGGATCGGGATCAGCAGCGCGACGGCACCGGCCAGTTCCAGGACGCCGATCAGGTACATGAACCAGGCGCCGGTCCCCATCGCCTCGAAGCCCTCCACGGCCGAGGGGTGGGCGATGAGCTTGGGGAGCGCGCTGGCCAGAGCGAAGAAGAGCGCGGTCGGAATCTGCAGCGCCCAGAGCGCGATGTTCGCCCGGCGTCCCGGTGCCGCCGTCCCGCCGGTGCTCGATGCATCGGTCATCGTGGTCTCCTTGCGGTGGATTCGAATGGGTCTTCGAATGGTGGACCCCGCGGCCGCGCGGAACTCATCGGCCCGGCGGCGCCTTTACCTGTTCTTTGCCGGAAGTGCCGGGTGCGGTCCCGCACGCGATGAGTTTCGCCGCGCCGACCGGTCCTTCTTGGTGAACACCAGGAACAGGAGGTCGACGTTGGCTGCTCCCGAGGATTCGCCGACCGCGCGGGCCGGCGCCCCCGGCCGGCCTCCGGGGCCGACCGAGATCGTCGTGGTCCTCGGCGGCCCGATCACCCGCGCCGACGCCCCGCGCCTGTGCGAACGCCTGAGGGCGCTGCTGCGCGGGACCGGGGCCGACGAGGTCGTCTGCGATGTGAGCGGGGTCGCCGATCCGGGCGTCGCCGCGGTCGAGGCCCTGGTCCGGATGCAGCTCACCGCCCGCCGGCTCGGGCACCGCATCAGGCTCCGCCGGGCGTGCGGCGAACTGCGGGAGCTGCTGGCCCTGACGGGCCTGAGCCGCGTCCTACCGCTGGAGGAGCGGACCCGCGGCTTCGAGCCGGTCGGGCAGGCCGAACATCGGGAACAGGCGCTCGGTGTCGAGGAAGGAGTTGAGCCCGACGATCTGCCCCGCTGACACCTCGATGACCTGGAGCGCCCACGGCTCGAAGCCGCCGCCCGCGCCACCGGGCCGGTACTGCCCGAACGCCGGTGAACCGTTCGCGACGACCGGGAGCAGCCGCGACCCGCGGCAGCCGCTGCCGTGCCCGAGCAGCCACGCGCGAATGTCGGCGTGGCCGCGCAGCCACAGCTCGTAGGGCGGCATCGACAGCGTCGCCTCCTCGTGCAGCAGCGAGGTGAGCGAGTCGAGGTCGTAGTGTTCGAAGGCCCTGACGTAGCGGGCCAGCAGCGCGCTCTGGGCCTCGTCCAGCGGCCGGACCGGGTCGGTGGCGGCGACGTTGCCCGCGGCGAGCGCGGCCCGCGCCCGCTGCAGCGCGCTGTTGACCGAGGCGACCGTGGTGTCGAGCAGGTCGGCGACCTCGCTCGCCTTCCAGGCCAGCACCTCCCGCAGGATCAGCACCGCCCGCTGCCGGGGCGCCAGGTGCTGCAGCGCGGCGACGAACGCCAGGCGGACCGTCTCCCGCGCGGCGGCCCGCTCGGCAGGGTCGCCGTTCTCGGGAACGACGCTGCGGTCGGGGACCGGCTCGATCCACGTGGTCTCCGGCATCGGGGCCCCCACGTCGGTGGTCGCCGCCACCGGCGAGGCCAGGTCCATGGGGCGCGCCCTGCGCTCCCGCCCTTTCAGGATGTCGAGGCACACGTTGGTCGCGATGCGGTACAGCCACGACCGCAGCGATGCCCGGCCCTCGAAGCGGTCGATGCCCCGCCACGCCCGCACCATCGTCTCCTGCACGGCGTCCTCGGCCTCGAACGCCGACCCCAGCATCCGGTAGCAGTACCCGGTCAGCTCCACCCGGTGCCGCTCCAACCGGGACTCCACGTCCCCGGACGCGCCCGGCCGCGCGCCCTCGGCCGCGTCCGTCGCGGTGAGATCACCCATGATTCTCCCATCAAGCGCCGACGACCACCGTGTCGAACTCCGGACCGGGAATCCGATGGGCGAGCACGCGCCCGGTTCGCCGTTTTCGTTCACGGTACAGCCGGGGTGAGACAGCCACCCGGGTGAACCTCTCAGCCCTGGTCAGCCGACTGTCGGGCGCTCCTCGGGGTACTCGATGCGCCGCGCCCGGCGGCGCAGCGCCAGCGCGGTGGCGAGGGTGATGGGCCCGATCCGGCCGATGAACATCAGCAGGCACAGGATCAGCTGCCCGGCCACGGGGATGTCCGCGGTGATGCCGGTGGACAGCCCCACCGTGGCGAAGGCCGAGATCACCTCGAACAGGATCTGGTCGAGGGTGAAAGGGGTGATGGTCATCAGGACGAGGGTGGACACGAACACCAGTCCCACGGCCAGCAGGGCGACCACGAGCGCCTGCTGCTCCACCCCGGCGGACAGGCGGCGGTCCCCGACGTGCACCGTCGGCTCCCCCCTGACGTTGGCGTAGATCACGAACGCCAGCAGCGCGAACGTGGTGACCTTGATGCCGCCGGCCGTGCCCGCGCTGCCCCCGCCGACGAACATCAGCATGTCGGTGACGAACAGCGTCTGGGTCTGGAACCCGCCGACGTCGAGGCTGTTGAAACCGGCGGTGCGCGGCATCGCGCTGTGGAAGAAGCCCGACAGCAGCCTGTCGCCGGTGTCCATGGGGCCCAGGGTCCGGGGATTGGTCCACTCCAGCGCGGTGACCAGGACGGTCCCCACGACGAGTAGCACAGCGGTGACCGACAGGGTGATCCGGGCGTGCAGCGACCAGCGCCGGCGGGGGCCGGGTTCGCGCCGCCGCCGGATCTCGATCCAGACGGGGAAGCCCAACCCGCCCGCGATCACCGCCAGGGCGATGGGCAGGATGATCCAGGGGTCGGTGGCGAAACCCATCAGGCTGTCGGAGTACAGCGCGAACCCGGCGTTGTTGAACGCCGAGACCGCGTGGAACACCCCGTGGTAGAGCGCCCTGCCGGGAGCGTAGCCGTAACCGACGAGGAAGCGCGCGGTGAGCGCCGCCGCGGTGACCGTCTCGAACAGCAGGCTGAACCAGATGATCCCGAAGATCACCCTGCGGACCTCGCTCAGCGTGACGGCCTTGGACTCCACTCCCACAGAGAGCTGGAGTTTGAGCCTGATGCGATGCCTGACGGCGATGATCAGCACCGAGGCCAGGGTCATGACCCCCACCCCGCCGATCTGGATCAGCCCGAGGATCACCCACTGTCCGGCCGTCGACCAGTGCGCGGCGGTGTCCACGACGATCAGCCCGGTCACGCACACGGCCGACACCGCGGTGAACAGCGCGGTGACGACCCCGGTCTCCTCACCGCCCGCCGAGGCGTCGGGCAGCATCAGCGTGAGCGTGCCCAACGTGACCACGGCCGTGAACGCGGCCACGGTCACCTGCGGCGGTTTCCACCACCGGCCCACCTCCCGCAGCCGGGGCACCCCGATCCGGTGCGGCCCTCCCCGGTACCGGGGTCGCCGTGTCCGACCGCCGGCGGTTCTGCGCCAAGCCACCATGCCCCCGTCCGTCGCGGTGCCGGTTCCTTCGGAACCGGTCACCGGTGAGAAGATGCGCCCGATCAGGCCGCAACCAGGACAAACTAGAGCAGCCGCCCTGCTCCTACAACGAGTCGGGCGTTAAGAAACCGTCATGATCGGGGCCGCGCCCCCGCCCGATTGAAGACATGTGGTCGGACAGCGGCGCCGGGCGGCGTGCGGACGAGGCGAAGGGCTCGTCAGAGCAGGGGGCGCAAGGGGGCGAGGATCAGTTCGCTCAGTTTGGCGACGAACGGGCGGGCGTGCCACTCCTCCTCGGTCAGCAGCCGCGCGTTGCCGCTGTCGTTGGCGAACACCTCCTCCAGGTGGGCCGCGACCTCGTCGTCGAAGATCTCCACGTTGATCTCGTAGTTGCCGGTGAGGCTCACCCGGTCGACGTTGGCGGTGCCGATCGTGCTCCAGTGGCCGTCGATGGTGGCGGTCTTGGCGTGCATCATGGCGTCCTGGAACAGGCACAGCTTCACGCCGCCGCGCAGCAGCGCCGAGTAGAAGCCGCGGGACAGCCAGTCCGCCACGACGTGGTTGGAGGTCTCGGGGAGCAGGATGCGCACGTCCACCCCGCGCCGGGCCGCGGCGATCAGCGAGCCGAGGATCTCGCGGTCGGGGATGAAGTAGGCCTGGGTGATGTAGATGTGCTCACTGGCCCGGTCGATCGCCTCCAAATACATCGCGCGGATGGGGTAGATGAGCTGTTCGGGGACGTTGCGGTGCGCGCGGATGCTGGAGTCCCAGTGCGGGGCGCCGAGGTCGTCGAACTCCGGCTGGTGGCTCCCGCGGTTCCTGTTCCAGAAGTCGAGGAAGGCGTTCTCCAGCTCCCACACCGACGGCCCCTCCAGGCGCATGTGGGTGTCGCGCCATTCGGTGGCGTACAGGGAGCCCACGTTGTAGCCGCCGACGAAGCCGACCTCGCCGTCCACCGCGAGGATCTTGCGGTGGTCGCGGCCGGACTTGCGGACGTTGAGCAGCAGGACCCCCGGCCGGAACGCCGGGTAGCGGATGGCGTGGACCGACGGAGGGAAGCGCAGGAACGACCGCGGCACGACGAGGTTGGCGAAGCCGTCGTAGATCACGAAGACCTCGACGCCCCGCTCCGCGGCCTCGATCAGGGCGCGCTTGAACTCCTGGCCCACCGCGTCGCCCTTGAGGATGAAGGACTCGAACACGATCCGGTGCCGCGCGCCCCGGATCGCGGCGAGCATGTCGGCGAAGAGGTCCTCGCCGTAGGTGTAGATCGTCACGGTCGTCTCGCCCACCGCGACCGCCTTCGGCTCCGTCCTGGGGAAGCGCCCCCGGCGGGGGCGGCCCCGCTTGCGCCAGATGTCGATGCCGATGAGCCCGATGATCACCGCGATCTGGGTCGCGAACAGGCCGAGCAGCGCGCGCTTGACCATGGTCGTGATGACGGCTCGTCGCTTCATCCGGTCGTCTCCAATCCAGCAGGTCCCCGAGCTCGAACTCCGTGGACTCGACCCGCCCCGGCCGGTACCGGGTGGCCATTGACCGTACCGCTTCGCGGCCCCTCGATGGCGGAGCGCCGTCCTCCCCGCCGCGGGGCGGCCGGGGGTCCGGGCGGTGTTTGCGTTCTCTCGGACCGGGCATGCGTTGGACAGGTCCTAAAGCGCGGCCTGCAGAGCCTGGACGGCCGTGTCCGCCGAGCATGCCGCGCGCACGGCACGGCCGGCCGGACAGCGATCGAGGAAGCACCGCTTTTCCCGCGCGGGGAGTCGTCGACTCGGGAAAAGGAGGAGCCCTGCCATGCCCGTCTCGAACGCGCACATCGTTGGGAATACGTCGTGGACCGCGAAGCACTGAAGATCGCGTTGGCCGAACTGCCCGCCGGGGAGCGGCGCGTCGTCGTACTGCGCTTCTTCGGGGGCAAGAGCCCGGCCGAGATCGCCGAGCTGCTCGGGACGTCCCAGGCGCACGTCCGCGGCCTGCTCTCCCGAACGCTCGAACGGCTGCACGACAGCCTCATGGCCACGGCCTGAACCGCGCTCATCACGAACGGGACCCGTGTGGTGTTTGAGGTCCCGTGATCGCGGGCAGCCGTCCCACCAGGTCCAGAAGCGTGGCCTGAGGTGGGGGAGTCCGGCGGGGAGCATGCGGTTCCGCATCGCCGAGGCGATCCCGCCATAGGATCATTGATTCGCTTTTGGCGGGTGAAAATGAAGCAGCAGACGCAGATCATCGCCAAAGTCGCCCACATCGGGCGTGGTGTCATCGTCACCTTTCCGCAGAGCATCGAGGAGCGGCACGGCCGCTGCCTGCGCGAGCAGTTGCTGTGGCTGTTGAACGAGCGCATCGACGAGCTGGCCGTCGACTTCAGCCGCACGATCTTCTGCGATCCCTCGGTGGTCGACGTGGTGGAGCGCGTGTACGCGCGCAGCCGGGCCATGGGGATCCGGCTCTCCTTCGTCGCCGCCGCCGACTCCCCGGCCGCGCGGGTGCTGCATGAATCCGGACTGACCCGGGTGCTGCACACCTACGCGACCCGTGAGCAGGCCGAGCACGAACTCGCCGGCGCCTCCCGCGCCCGCAGCGCCGAGGAGCGCACGCCGGGCAACGTGCCCGCACCGCGGGACCACTGGACGGTGCCCCTGGCCTCCTGACCGGGCCGCGGCCGCCGCCGGATCGAAGGGCCGGCGGCGGCCCCGCACGGCCGCGCGGCACCGGGGCGCCGCCGCCGTCTCCGGGGCGCCGGGGTCCTGCGGTGGCGGCGTCACCGGGGATCCGGGCCGCTGCGGCGCCGGAACCAGACGCCGTCCACGACCATGTCGTCGATCCCGTGGGACTCGCAGAACCCGGTCAGGTCGGACATGCGGTTGATGAACCCCTTGGCCTTGAAGTTCAGCGACGTGTTGCACAGGACCCCGACGCCCCGCTGCGCGGCGAAGGCCGACAGCAGCTCGTGCAGCGGCCCGTTGTCCGCCCGGGCCACGGTCTGCACCCGCGCCGACCCGTCCGCGTGCGTGACCGCCCCCATGTCCGTGCGGCGCAGCATGCGGAAGTAGAGCATGTGGGGATCGGGGAAGTCCTCGCGGAAGACCTCGCCGACGTCCTCGATCCGGCAGCACGGCGCGATGGGGCGGTAGTCCTCGCGCTTCTTGATCGCGTTGAGCCGGTCCCTGGTGGCCGCGTGGAAGGGCTCGGCGAGGATCGACCGCCCGCCCAGCGCCCTGGGCCCGATCTCCCACCGGCCCTGCACCCAGGCGGCGACGTGGCCGTCGGAGATCGCCCGGGCCAGCCCGCGGTGGTCCAGGGGACGCCTGACCCACGTCCTCGGGTCGGGTTCGCTGTCCCAGACGAACTCCAGCCCGCTGTGGACGTCCCAGTCGATGTGGGGGTCGCCCGTGCTCGCGCACAGAGCGTCGATCGCCGTTCCCAGCGCCGACCCCGAGTCGTTGGTGCACGGCGGCACGAAGACCGAGGAGAAGTGCTCCGACCTCCGCCACAGCGCGTTCCAGTCGCAGTTGAGCCCGCAGCCGCCCGAGATGCGCAGGGGGAGCCCCTGCGGCAGGTGCTCCTCGGCCGCGTCGGCGAAGACCTCGAACATCCTGCGGCTCAGCAGCGCGGCGGCCGTTGTGGCGGCGTCGGAGGTCACACCGGCGTTGTAGAACGGTGCGCCGCGGAACTCCTCCTTGGGCGCGGGGTAGATGGTGTCGACCTTGAGGATGTGCTCCACCGCCTGCGCGGTCTCGGGGTCGGCGCCGTCGGCGTCGCCGTAGGCCGCCAGCGCCATGAGCTTGCCGCTGACGTCGAGGTCGGGCACGGCCCCGCAGTCGGGGAAGGCCGGATCGGCGACGGCGAACAGGAAGGCGTAGCGCGCCCCGGGCTGGGTCAGCACCGGGACCTCGCGCGTGACGCGGAAGGCCTCGTCCAGGAGGTAGAAGCCTCCGGTGACGCCCTCCCAGACGAGCACGGCCTGCTGCGGGTGGTCCTCCCTCGGCGCCATCCCGACGGCCGCCATGATGTGGGAGCGCACATGGGAGGAGGAGAAGTGGGTGACCTCCGCGCCGAAGAACGCGCCCGGCCGCAGCAGGGGCGCCTGCACCCCGTGGTACCCGGCCCCGATGGACCGCTGCCCCGATCCTCCCGTCGCCCGCCACCCGCCCAGGGCGACGACGTCGGGGACGCGGCCGACCCGCTCCGCCGCCTCCAGGAAGGTCGTGGGCGTCAGATCGCAGTGGCGCGGAAACGAGTCCTTCTCCGACTCCAGCGACAGGAGCAGCCTCCCGTCCTCGATCACGGCCAGCGAACCGTCGTGGCCGGGCTTGAGGCCCATCACCAACATCCCTGCGACTCTCCTCGTCGTCGTGGCCGCGTCCTGCGGGCGCGGCCGAACCATCGGCTCCGTCGGATGGAAAGCGCCGTCAGGTGTGGCGTCCGGTGAGGGCGTCGCGCATGCGGTCGATCATGCCGGCGCCGGGGTCGAGGATGCGGTTGGCCGGCGGGGTGTCGGGGGCGCTGGGGTGCGGGCGGGTGGGGGCGTTCTTCTTGGCCTGGAGCACCTTCTGGCCCAGCTCGGCCAGCTCCTGCTGGGAGCAGGCCTCGCGCAGTCGGGGCAGCAGGTCGTTCTCCTCGTCGGAGACGTGGTGGCGGATGTCGCGGATCAGGGTGGCCAGCAGCTCTTCGAAGCGGGCGTCGCCGGGGTCCAGGCCTTCGAGGTCCTTCATCACGCGCTCGGCCTCGGCGTGCTCCTGGACCTCGTGGTCGGCGATGCGGTCGCCGTCGGCCAGGGCCTTGCGGGCGGCGGGGTACATGTACTGCTCTTCGGCCACGGAGTGGCGCACCAGTTCGGTGATGACGTGGTCGGTGAGCTCCTTGCGGCGCTCGGGCGCCAGGTCGCCCTGCTCCAGTTCGGTGAAGACGCGTTCGACGTCGCGGTGGTCGGAGACGATCACGCCGATCAGGTCGGGGCTCTGCTCGGTCTGGGACACGGGTCCTCCTTCGGATGCGGCCGGTGCGCCACAGGGGCGCCTGCGTTGACGGACTCAACTGCCCAACAACCACCGGAACGAACATCGAAATCCGCGCCGATCCCGGCACGGATTCCCCGATCCAGGGCGATCCCGGCCCGCTCGGGACCCGCTCGGCCGGCGGCGCGGAATGCCGTGCGGGGCAGCGGGGTTGTACGGAAGCGGTAATGATCTTGACCGACTCAACGACGTGGAGTTCTTCATGACTACGGTTCCCGAGGTCACCCTCAACAACGGCGTGCGGATTCCGCAGCTGGGGTTCGGGGTGTGGCAGGTGGACGACGCCGACGTGGTCGAGCCGGTGCGGACCGCGATCGAAACGGGATACCGCAGCATCGACACCGCGGCGGTCTACGGCAACGAGCGGGGCGTCGGTGAGGCCGTCCGCCAGTCCGGGGTGGCCCGCGACGAGCTGTTCGTGACGTCCAAGCTGTGGAACGACGACCATGGCTACGACAGCACGCTTCGCGCCTTCGACGCGACCATGGAGCGGCTCGGGCTGGACCACCTGGACCTGTACCTCATCCACTGGCCGCTGCCCGCGCACGACACCTACGTCGACACCTGGAAGGCGTTCGAGCGGCTCTACGCCGAAGGCCGCGTCCGCGCCATCGGCGTGTCCAACTTCCAGCCCGCGCACCTGAAGCGGGTCATGGCCGAGGGCGGCATCGCCCCGACGGTCAACCAGATCGAGCTGCACCCCAGCCTGGTCCAGGCCGAGCTGCGCGCCTTCCACGCCGAGCACGGCATCGCCACCGAGGCGTGGAGCCCGCTGGGCCAGGGCAACCTGCTCGGCGACCCGGCCATCGGCGCGATCGCCGAGGCCTACGGCAAGACGCCGGCCCAGGTGATCCTGCGCTGGCACCTGCAGTTGGGCAACGTCGTCATCCCGAAGTCGGTCACGCCCGAGCGCATCCGGTCCAACTTCGACGTCTTCGACTTCGAGCTGGCGAGCGGCGACGTGGACGCCATCACCGCCCTCAACGCCGACAAGCGCTTCGGCCCCGACCCCGACCAGCTCGGGGGCTAGGGATCCACGAACGCGAAAGGCCCGCCGACCGCATCGGTCGGCGGGCCTTCGATGTCGCTGCCGCGCGCTCCTAGGCGAGCTCCCTGCGCCTGAGCGCACGGGTCAGCGTGGCATCCGTGCCCGTGCGGACGAGCCGGACGACGTAGACGACGCCGCCGGCGAAGATGCTCACGGGGATCGACATGATCGCGACGAGCATGATCAGCTCTGGAATTCCGAGTGCTCCCATGCCCTCAGGATAAGGACGGCTCGGAGCCCGGCGGCACCGGAGCCCGCTTTCAGGGTCCGGCCGGCGGCCGGGGGCCCTGGTCGGGCGGTGGCGGCGACCCGCGCCGGCGCGTGCCCGTGGTGATGGTCACGGCGATGATGACCGCGGGTACGCCGACCACGACCAGCCCGATGACCACGAGGATGAGGATCTCCCGAAAACCGATGCCCACGGCGATCAGCGTAGCGATTCCCGCGCGGCGGCGGGTCCGGTGCGACCGCGGGTCCGGCCTCTCGGCCGAAGACAGCGGGACCTCCCGGGAGAAGGCGGGTAGCGGCGCGGCCGTCCGGGCACAACCGCGACATGGCACTTTCACCGCGGACCATCAGTTACGGGCGCCATCCCAGCGAGGTGGTGCACCTGTGGCAGCCCACGGTCTTCGGGACCGATCCGCTGCCGGTGGCGGTGCTGCTGCACGGGGGGTGGTGGCGCGACCGCCACGACGCACGCCTGATGGACCCGCTCGCCGCCGACCTCGCCTCGACCGGGTGGCTGGTGTGCAACGCGGAGTACCGGCGCACCGGCGACGACGGGGGCGGCTGGCCGCGCAGCCGCGACGACGTCCTGCGCGCCATCAGGTCGATGCGGACGCTCCTGGACTCCGGAGAGGTCCCGGTCGACTTCGGCGCCGTGGTCGCCATCGGGCACTCGGCCGGCGGCCACCTCGCCCTGCTGGCTGCGCTCGAACTGCCGCTCGCCGCCGTGGTCGCCCTCGCGCCGGTCACCGACCTGCGGCGCTGCGCCGAAGCGGGCCTCGGCGAGGACGCGGTGCCCGACTTCCTCGGCGCGCGGCCGTCCCGGCGGCTCTACCACGACAGCTCGCCGCTGCACCGGCTGCCCATCGGCCGCCCCCAACTGGTCGTGCACGGCGACGCCGACCACCGCGTCCCGGTCGAGCACAGCCGCGACTACGTCGGCGCCGCGCGCGCCGCCGGGGACCCGGTCGACTACCACGAGGTCGCCGGGGCCGACCACTTCGCCGTGATCGACCCCTCCCATCGGGCCTGGCGCGGCGTCCGCGACTGGCTCGCCGCGGGGCACCACCCGGACCGCACGTTCGTGGCGGGGCGCAGCGGGATCGAGGAGGAGCACTGAACCTCCGACGGCCGCGCAAGGGCCAGCTCAGGCGTAGCCCAGCCGGGACAGCTCGGTCTGCGCCGCGGCGTGCACGTCGGCGCACTGCTCGGAGCCGAGGCGCGAGCGCCACGAGCCGGCGCCGTCGGAGTCGGGCCGCACGAGCTCCACGGCCGAGATCCGCGCGCCGGTGAAGGACGACAGCCGCTCGGCGGCCTCGACCTCCCCGCCGGACAGTTCCTCGTAGCGCAGCGTCATCAGCCGCTCGGCGCCCAGCACGCCGCGCAGCCGCGCCGAAAGCCGGACGGCGCTGCGCCAGCGCAGCGCGCACTTGGCGGCGACGGACAGGCGCGGGTAGTCGTCGCGCTCCTGCTCCGACTCGATTCCGAAGAACGGATTGGGGAACTCGTGCTCCAGGTTGGCCATCCCCGGCCGGAACCAGATCAGCGAGTGCTCGTCGTCGAGCATGTCGGCGACCACGTCGCGGCCGTCCCGGATGATCTGCACGAACGCCGCGTCGCCGAAGGCCGTCGTCAGCGCCGCCGCGCTGTAGAGCAGGTCGGGGCTGGCGTCGCCGAACCGGGTCGTCTCACCGGCGTGCCGGCACGGTTCGGCCGCGTCGCGCGCCGCCACGGGACCGCCGGGGCAGCGCGCGCAGGTGTGCGGGGTCAACTGCCACGCCTCGGCGAAGGCGTCGCGCAGCAGCGCCGCGGTGCCCGACTCGCGGCCTTCGGCGATGGAGGGCCGCCGCGCGAAGGCGTACACCGCCGGCAGCACGCTCGGCCGCCCGGCCGTCACGAGGAATCCGGGGGCGCGGCCCAGCGCCCGGGCGACCAGGTCCACACCCGAGTGCGGAGCGCCCAGGACGAAAACGGGGCGTCGGACCTTCGTCCCGTTGACCACGAGGATGTACGGCGGCTGTTTCATGAGTAGGTCGATTTTGGCACTGTTCGTCGGGATTCGCAGCGCCGGGACGGCGCCGCTCGGAGCGGGAGGGCAACGGGAGGCGGGGGCCGCCGGTGCCTGAGACAATGAGCGGGCACCTCGTGCCAGGAGAGATTAAGGGTAAACGGATGGCTCCCACCGCAAGGCTCGCCGATGTCGCCGACTGGTTGGCCGACACCGACCGCGTGACGGTCCTCACCGGCGCGGGAATCTCCACCGGGTCGGGGATCCCCGACTTCCGCGGCCCGCAGGGCGTGTGGACGAAGGACCCGGGGGCCGCGGCGCTGTTCGACATCGACACCTACCTCTCCGACGTCAACGTGCGGCGCCAGGTCTGGCAGATGCGGCGCGCCGGCCCGGCGCTGACCGCCGAGCCCAACGAGGCCCACCGCGCGCTCACCGGACTCGACCGCGCCGGGCGGCTGCGCGCGATCATCACCCAGAACATCGACGGCCTGCACCAGAGGGCCGGCACCGACCCCGCGCACGTCATCGAGGTGCACGGCACCGTCCACTGGGTGGTGTGCCTGTCGTGCGGGCTGCGCACGCCGACGCCGGAGGTGCTGGAGCGCCTGGAGGAGGAGTCCGACCCGCGCTGCCAGCAGTGCGGCGGGATCCAGAAGAGCGACACGATCTCCTTCGGGCAGCGCCTCGACGCCGACGTCCTGCAGGCCGCCATCGACGCGGCCCAGGACTGCGCGGCGTTCCTGGCCATCGGCACCTCGCTGTCGGTGAATCCGGTGGCCGGGCTGTGCGACCTGGCCCTGGACCGCGGTGCCACGCTGATCGTCGTCAACGCCGAGCCCACCCCCTACGACGACGAGGCCGACGCGGTGCTGCGCGACCCGATCGGCGAGGTCGTCCCGGCCCTGGCCGAACGCGTCCTCGGCGGCGTCTCCGGCCCTTCCTGACCGCCCTTTCAACGTCGATCTTGACCTTTTCGGCCCTGAAAACGCCTCGATAACCCCCACAAGGTCAAGATCGCCGCGAAGGGGCAGGTCACCAGCGGCCGGCGAGGACGTCGCGGATCGCCTCCACGTGCTCGTTGTGCTCCTCGGCCAGCCGCCGCACCGACGCCCGCGCGCTCCTGGCCACGCCGAGCGGGCGCACGTGCCGGGTCACCAGCGGGACCAGCCGGGCGCCCAGGCGGTGGATGTGCCCGCGCAGTTGGCGCAGCACGAAGACCTGGAAGCGCAGCCGGTCGTCGGATCCCAGGTCCTCCGCCAGCGAGAACGCCCGCTCATAGGCGGCGACCAGGGCCTGGTCGTCGGCGTCGGCCGCGCCGAAGGCCAGCGTGAGCAGGACGTTGGCGTCAGAGGGCGCGCCGCCGCGGCGGGCGGTGACGTCGCCGCCGAACACCCGCACCAGCGGCTCGACCGCGTGCAGCAGCCGCTGCGCCCCGCGGTCGGCGAGCAGCGCGCTCTCCCGCGCGGTGAAGCCGAGGTCGGTCTGGGTCCCGGGCGGTCCCGGCCGCGCCCCGCCGGGGTCGGCCGGCCCGCACGGATGCACCACCAGGCCGTCCCCGGTGCGGTGCACCTCCAGGGCGTGCACCAGGCTCGCCCACTGCTCCGGCGGCAGTTGCGACTTCCACAGGTGGGCGAGGGAGCGCCAGAGGGATTCGGCGCCGGGGCCGAACAGCTCGCCCAGCGGCACCGCGCCGCCGTGCACGGCCACCAGCGCCAGCATCAGGTTAGCGCTGTAGGCGGCGTCGCGGGCGGCGTGCGGCAGCGGGACCGGGGAGTAACCGGCGTAGTGGTGCTCCGACCTGGCCCGGCCGGTGCCGCGCAGCAGCTCCGCCAGCACCAGCCGGAGTTCGTCGCGCACTCCCGGGGCCAGCAGCCGGAGCCGCTCGGTCAGGAAGCGCGGGATCTCACCGGAGGCCGACAGCGGCGTGAACGACAGCAGGGCGTGCAGGAAGGCGTCGTCGGGCGGGGAGGGCCGGATGGCGCGCAGGTCCCTGCCCCGCGCCTCGGCCAGCCCCGCCAGCTCCTCGGCGATCAGCCGGGCGACGAGGTACTCGCCCAGCGCCGGGTGGGAGAACGCCAGGCGGGCGGGGCGGTCCTGCGTCCCGGCCTCCGTGGCCCCTCTGGTCTCCCCGCCTCCTCCGGCCTCCCCTGCGGGAACGACGCAGCCCAGCCGCGTGGCCTCGGGCGGCGGGGCGTAGTGCGCGGGCCAGGGGACGAGCAGGGCGCGGTCGGCGGCCACGACGTCGCGCTCCACCCGCCAGCCGCCCCGGTTGAACATGGAGAACGCCATGACCGAAGCGGTCAGCAGGCCCTGCTCGATCCGGCCGGTGCGCACGGCGGGGTCGGCGTCGGCCCCATCCGGCCTGCCGGTCACGGCGGGGTCGGCGCGGTCGGCGGCGTCGGCCAGCATGCGCAGCCAGCGCTCGTACAACGCGGTCTCGCGCAGCGGCGCCGACAGCCGGCGCAGCGCGTTGCCCGCGCCGTCGTAGAGCGCCAGCAGCAACAGCAGCAGGGGCCGCCGGGCCAGCGCCATGTGCGGGCCGAGGGCCGCGGCGTCCAGCGGCCGCACCCCACTGTGGCTGAAGTGGCTCGCGTTGACCCGGTTCCAGGTCTCCACCCACGCGGCGACCTGATCGTCGGTGAAGTCCTCCAGGTGCAGCGCCACGCTGCCCTTGGGGAAGCGCACCCGGGCGGCGGTGGCGTCGCGGCAGGTGACCACGGCGGCGACGGGACTGCCCTGAGCGGCCCGCTCGCGCTGGAACTCCACGAGCCCGGCCAGCAGCTCCGAACGCGACACGGCGGCGCGGGTCGTCAGCTCCTCCAGGCCGTCCAGGACGAGCAGCGGCACGGCGTCGCGCCCCGCCGTCGCCTCCCCTTCCGCGCAGGTGAGCGCGCGGGTGAGCCGGTCGCCGATCTCGGCGGCGCCCTCATCCTCGGCCAGTTCGCGCGCAGCCACGTGCACCGCGGCGAAGTCGGTCTCGGGCAGCCGGGCGGCGAGCACCCGGGCCAGCGCGGACTTCCCGGATCCCGAGGGGCCGAACACCACCAGCGGCAGGGTCAGCGCGCGCGGGGAGGTCAGGTGGCCGAGGAGGAACTCGGGGAGGTCGTCGCGGACCTCGGTCGCACCGCACCACCAGTCGGGATCGTGCGGCAGGACCGTTGGCCCCATTTCGGCCGTCCGGAAACGGGGGTTGATGTAGGCGATGCCGAGCGGCGGCAGGTGCGTCGCCGTCGCCGTCCGCCCGAGCGGGGCGATCGGCGTCACCAGGTGCTCGCGGTGCGCGCGGGCGAGCGCGGCCTGGGCGGTGTCGGGGACCGTGCCGGTGCTGATGGCCTGCAGCTGGTGCCGCAGCCGGGTCAGGCCGCTGGCCGCCTCGGGCAGCACCGCGTGCCGGGGCCGGTCGGCGTGCAGGTTCGCCCACGCGCCGAACTCGGGAAAGCTCGCGGCGAGCTTGTCGCGCAGCTCCTCGTAGCGGCGCAGGCAGCGCTCGGCCAGCGCCGAGCCGAGCCGGTCGGCGATCGCGCTGCGGTGCGCCTCGCCGAGCTCGCCCCACACGGGCATGCCCCGCAGCACCGCGGGAAGCTGCTTGCAGCGCCGCACGTAGAAGCGCCGCACCCGCGTGCGCGCGTCGGCGGCCGGACGCTGCGGTCGGGGCAGCGGGGGAGCGGAGTCGACCAGCAGCGCCACGAACTCGCCCAGGTGCTTGGGGGAGGAGGCGTCGGTGGTGGCCGCGTCCAGGTTCGCCGAGCGCCCGTCGAGCTCGAACGGCAGCTCGGTGTCGTCGAGCGACTCGAAGAGCGCCGTCACCACGATCATGGTGTGCGCCGTCGCGACGCGCCGGGTGCGCGCCAGCCGGTTCAGCCGGTGCGCCTCCCGGTCGAGCCGGTTCAGCGCCCGGTGCGCGAACCGGACGAGGTCGGTGCGCGCCTGGAGGAGGTCGATCATCCCGGCGCCGCCGGAGAGGCGGCCGATGAGCTCGATCACCCGCTCCTCGTCGGCGCCGAGGAAGCGGATCGCGTCGCAGTAGCGGACAGGCTCGCGCATGGCACCACCGAGAAGGTCACCGGGGACACGGGAACGAACGCCGGGGACCATCCTGGTGCCTGGGGGCCGGTTTCGTCAGGGTTTGGTGATGGTTCTTCTGGTGCGGGAGGGGGTGCCGGTCATCCCGCACTGCCGCCCATGTTGTCCGTCTGGCGGTATTCGCGCACGTCAAGGCGGTAGCGGTGATGGCGGTCCTCTGATCCGGTCGGCTCCAGATCGTCGTTTTGGACCACGATTTCGCCGATCCGGTCGAGTGTTTCGGGTGCCTCGATATGGGGGCGCAGCGCAGCCAGAACAGGACCGACGATCCGGGAGGACAGCCGGGGACCGGCGATGACCGACGTCACCGCGCCGAGGTAGCGGCCGACCAGGGAACGAAGCGCTTCGGCCTGCGCGGGGTGCGCGGAGAGGTAGCCGAACTCCTCGGCGGCCTGGCGCAGCACGGTGAGTTCGAGCCGGCCGAGCTTGCGGCTGTTCGAGAGGAGCCGCGCGTAGCGCCGGATCCGGCCGTCGGGGTCCTCCCCGGGCGGGGCGAGCCGCAGCTCCAGGATGTCGTGCACCTCGGTCCAGGCCGTGTCCGTCTCGGGGTCCAGCAGCCACGTGCTCACGTCGGCGCCGACGTTGGCCAGGTAGGGGCCGAGCATGAGCACCGACCTGCTCACCGAGCCGTGCGCGCGCACGGCCATGGACCGCAGCACCCGGGACGTGACCCCCTCATAGGGCACGGTGATGCCGTAGGGGTCGGTGATCGAGAGGTCGGCGGCGGCGTCGGCGTGCAGTTCGAAGCCCACGCACTCGCCGATGTTGACCGGGTCCCCGCTCTCCTTGCAGAGCACGGTGCGCGGGTTCTCGTCCGACCAGTAGCCGAGGTGGCGGACGCGGACGGCGTCCAGGGTGCCGTGCCAGTCGTCGCCGGGCATCGACCGCCACAGCCCGGCCAGCCCGCGCCACTCCTGCCAGGGCACGGCCGCATCGGGGTAGAGCTCGGCGAGGTCGACGTCCTCCTGGGCCACCAGCGCCAGCAGGACGGCCAGGTTGGCGGTGTAGGTGCCCAGGCGCTGCGGGATCGTCGCGCGGCAGGGCTCGTAGTCGATCGCCGAGCGGTTCGGGTTGGGGTGCAGCGCGTCGCGGAACAGCTCGACCAGCAGCGTGCGGTAATCGGCACGGTCCTCGGGGCGGCCGGTGAGGTCGCGGGCGAGCAGGTCCTCGGTGAACTCCACGACGGCGGCCCGCCCGGCCAGCGCGGCGAAGCAGGTCAGGGCGTGCAGCCGCCCGTCGTCCGGCGCGCCCGAGTGGCGGCGGCGCCGCTGCGCGTGCAGGCGGTCGGCCACCAGGTCGTCCAGCGTCGCCACGACCGTGCGCGCCACCAGGTACTCGCCGAAGGTGGCGTGCAGGAACTCGTAGACGCTGCGCCGCTGGGAGTCCTGGCGGGCCTGCGACTCGTGCACGAAGAAGAACCGGCCCAGCACCTGGTCGGCGTCGCTGACCGCGCCGTGCATACCGGCGTCGGCCGGGCGCACCGCCGAGTCGGGGAAGAGCGCGGCGAGGTCGCGGCCGAGCTCGTCGGCCTCGACGCTCTGGCGGTGCCGGGCGAACATCGCCATGGCGACGACCTCCAGCCGGCGCAGCTCGTCCTCGACGGCCTGGTCCATGCCGGTGTCGGTGAGGTGCGGCTTGTGCTTGCGCACCTCGCGGCGGGCGAAGGCGGTGAGCAGCTCCTCGTAGAGGTCGGCGCGGCCGAGGTCGGCGTCGGCCTGCTGCAGCGCGTTGCCGTCGGCGTCGTAGATCAGCAGCATGAGCAGCAGCAGCGGCTGCTCGGCGAGCTCGCGGTGGCGCAGGACGGTTTCGAGCGGGAGCGGCTTCAGGCCCTGTGCGGCCAGGATCGAGGCGTTGGCGGTACTCCAGACGTCGAGCATCCGGGCGATCTGCGCCTCGTCGAACGGCTCCAGCCGGATGACGGTGGTGCTGATCGGGAAGCGGGCGCGCTCGGCGACGACGGTGCGGCTGGTCACGATGACGGCCACCGGGTGGCCGAGCACCGCCTGGTCCTGCTGGAACTGCTGCACCTGCTCCAGGTAGTCCGACCGGTTGACGCCGGTGGCCTGCAGCAACTCGTCGAAGCCGTCGAGGATGACCACGGGCAGCGCGCCGTCGGCCGACTCCACCAGGTCCCGCCACGCCACGTCGGTGTGCAGCGTCGCCGAGATCCCCTCCTCGATCTGCCTGCGGATCGACGCGTCGGCCTGCACCGAGCGCAACTCGATCCGGACCGGCAGGAAGTCCCCGGAGGGCAGCCGGGCGGCCAGCATCTCGGTGAGCTTGGACTTCCCCGCGCCGGGATGCCCGAGCACGACGAGAGGGGACTCGGTGGCCCGCGACTGCGTGAGGAAGGAGACGAGCGGCCCCTGCAGGTCGTCGTGCAGCGGCCATATCTCCCACCAGCTGTCGGTGGCCGGCTGGTCCTCGCTCATGGTCGTGGCGATCCGACCGCGCGGGTTCAGGTACGCCTCCTCCAGCGTGGGCAGCGCGAACCCCTCGGGCGCGTCGGCGCTGGACAGGACGGGCCGGTCCAGCGTGCGCCGGTACAGCGCGGCGAGTTCGGCCCGGCGCCGCTCCAGCTTCGCGCCGGGGGACACGTGGACGAGGAGTTCGTTCAGGCCGCGCAGTCCCGTGGCGAGCTGATCGACGCCCTCACGGGTGGCCCGGTGTTCGGCGAGGTTCACCCACACCCCGAACTCCGGAACGTCCGCGGCCAGTTGCCGGTAGGACTCCTCGTAGCGGCGGCGTGCCACCGTCGCGACGTTTCCCAGCATCTCGGAGAGGTGGGTCCGCCGGGTCTCGTCGAGCCGGCGCAGCGTCCCCGGTGCGTTGTGCGTCCGGGACAGGGAACCCAGGGAGCGGACGAACCTCGGAAGGAACTTGTAGGGGCCGCCCCAATGGTCGCCGTGGTCGGGGACCAGGGGCACACTCGGCGATGCGACCACTCCGTACTGGCTGTCGACGAGGGAGACGAGCCACGAGCGGGTCTCCTCGTCGTCGAGCCCGAGTTCCGCCCAGTCCACCGGCGACCCGGGGTCCTCGATGACCTCGTCCAGCGCCTCGATGAACGACGTCACCAGCAGGATCCGGTGCGCGGCCTCGATCCGCTGGGTCCGGTCCCAGCGGCTGACCCCGGTGATCCGCTCCCTGATGCCGCCGAGCAGCTCGCGGCCCTTGGCCACGAGTTCGCTGCGCAGCCCGAACAGGTCGGGGACGCCGAGCGCGCCGAGCCCTCCGTCCACGAGCTTCTCCGCGAAGTCCAGGACCGCGGAGTCGTCCTTGCCGAGGATCTTGAGGGCATCGGCATAGTTGGGCATCTTCGCCATGGGGGGTGAAAGCCTCTCACGCGCGTGGACCGGGCGGGCGCCATCATTGTGGACGTACTGTGACGGTTACCCCAACCCCGGGCGGGGCAGAGGTGATCCGCCGAGTCGGTTCCTCCCTGGAGGCCAAGGATGCCCTCGCCGATCCGCACCATCACCATCGACTGCGCCGACCCTTATGCGCTGGCCGAATTCTGGTCCGAGGTCATCGACGCGCCGATCGACTCCGAGAGCAGGCCGGGTGCGGACGAGGCTTACATCCCCGCTCCCAAGGGACAGCCCGGAATGCTGTTTCTGCGGGTTCCGGAAAGCAAGACGGTGAAGAACAGGGTGCACTTCGACCTCGGCCCGAACGGGGCGGGGCGCGACGAGGAGATGGACCGGCTGCTCGGGATCGGCGCCACGTTCCTGGCCGACTTCCGCACTCCGGACGGCAGGGGGTTCGTGGTGCTCGCCGACCCCGAGGGCAACGAGTTCTGCATCGAGCGCGGCGACGAGGAACTCGCCGCGGCGGGGGACGTCCGCGACTAGCGGCGGCCGCGTTCGCGGGTGGAGGCCCAGAGCACCTCGAAGAACAGGCCGGTGCCCGACTCGGGCGGCAGCGTTCCCCAGGCGTTGGAGAAGGCCTCGACCAGTACCAGGCCGCGCCCGGTGGTGGACTCGGGGCCGGGGGTGCGCGGGGTCGGAACGGTGTCGCCGCCGGCGTCGTGGACCTCTACGCGCACCGCGCCGTGCCGGTAGAAGGCATGGGCCTCGAACGTGCCGCCCTCGCCGCTGCGGGTGTGCAGGACAGCGTTGGTGGCCAGTTCGCTCAGCAGCAGGGCCGAGGTGGCGACCAGTTCATCGGGCACGCCCACGTAGCTCAGCGCCTTGTCCAGCCAGTCCCGGGCGGCCTTGACGCTGTCGGGCTCTCCGGCGAACTCCCGGTGCCAACTGTGGCCGAATGCGGTCGTCATCACCACGCACCCGCCTTCGCCAGGTAGTAGGGGCGTACTCGGGCGGCGCGCCTTGGAGGTGTGGATAGCATCGTCTCGTTCCACCTGCCTTGTTCAGGTCGGGACCACGCCCCGGGAGTGTCAGCAGCACTCGCCGGGGTCCTTCGTTTTCACGATGGCAGCCGTTTCTCCGACCTGCCATGGAAGCTACAGTTGTCAACTCTTTCCGAGAACCCGTAGACACGTGTAGCAGCGTGGTATAGGAAATCGACCATGAGCGACAGGGTGAATGAGGTCTGGCGGCCATGGGGTGCCGAATTGCGCCGGGCGCGCAACCTGGCTGGGCTTTCGCAGAACCAATTGGGCCGCAAGATGCTCGTCTCGACTCCCACCGTGAGCGCTTTTGAGAGAGGGACAAGGACCCCGAAACGGGACCATGCGGAAGCGGCTGATTCCGCTCTTTCTACAGGTGGAACCCTCGCCCAACTCTGGACGAGGCTGAACGACACACGCGACATTCCGGACTCGTGGCGTGACTTCGCGCTGCTCGAACGGCAGGCGATGGAGGTGCGCGAGTATCAGATGATGGTGGTGCCGGGCCTGCTCCAGACGGCGAAGTACGCCCGCACGCTCATTCGCGCCGAACGCTCCTGGGACACCGATGAGCGGGTGGATCAACTCGTCAAGTCGAGAACCGCGCGCCTGGCCGAACTGCCGCGTACACCGCTGCACTTCATCGTGGACGAGGGCGCGGTGCGCCGCGTGCTGGACTCACGTGAGATCATGCGGGAGCAGTTGGAGCGCCTGCTGACCCTGACGGAGGACTGGCGGATACGGATCGCCGTGGTGCCATCGGACACCACCAGCCACCCGGGATTGTCCGGCTCGTTTCGGATCATGAATCTGCACGACGGCCGGATCGTCGGCCATGCCCAGCATTGGGGCGGCCAAGCGGTGATCAGCAATCTCAAGCAGGTGAACCAGCTCGCCACGACCTTTGGGAACATCCAGGCGGAAGCCCTCCCTCTCCGGGCGTCGGCGGCTCTGCTCGCAGAGATACGAAAGGGACTCTCGTGATGAACGAATCTTGGCGCAAGTCCAGTTACAGCGGGGGAAACGACCCCAACTGCGTCGAGTGCCGTTCCCTGGACGGCTATCGTGTGGACATGCGTGACACCCGGAACCGCCGTCTCGGGCATCTCGCATTTCCGGTGGGGGAGTGGGCGGCCCTGCTCGCCGATGTGCGGGCCGACCGCCTCTGACAGCAGGGCCACCGGAACCGCCCGGTTCCGGTGGCCCTACTGCGGTCAGGCGTGCGAGCGGAAGTCGACCGTGGTCGCCTTTCCCCGCTTGGCGGTGACCCTGGTGAGCACGATCGCGGCGACGATCAGGGCAGCGAACGTGATCGGCAGGGGTTGGGCCAGCCATGTCAGGCTTCCCTCGGAAAGGACCATGGTCAGCCGGAGGTTGGACTCCGCCATTGGGCCGAGGATCAGGCCGATCACCAGGGGAGCCAGCGGGTAGCCGCCCCGCATGAGGACGAATCCCAGAGCGCCGGCCCCCAGGGCGATGCCGACGTCGACAATGTTCGTCCGCAGCGCGAACGCCCCGGCCATCGACAGCAGGATCACCAGGGGCCAGAGCAGCGCCGTCGGAACGGAGGCCAGCCGGCTCCACAGCCGGATCGCGACCAGGCCGATGGGCAGGAGAGCCAGGTTCACCAGGATCAACCCGATGAAGGCGCCATAGACCAAGTCGGGTGCGGACTGGAAGAGCTCCGGGCCGGGGCGGAGGCCGTGGACGGTGAGCGCACCGATCAGGATGGCGGTGACGCTGTCGCCCGGAACCCCCAGGACCATGGTCGGGGCCATGGCGCCCGCTGTCGAGGCGTTGTTGGCCGACTCGGCGGCGGCGACGCCGGCGGGGTTGCCCTTGCCGAATCCCGTTGAGCGCGACCAGCGCTTCGTCTCGTTGTAGGCCACATAGGAGGCGATGTCTCCGCCCGTACCGGGCAGCAGGCCGATGAAGAAGCCCCCGAGCGAGGAGCCGGAGACGGCGGGACCCAGGCGCCGCAGCCACCGCTGCCCGAGGGTGAAGCGGCCGATAGCCGGGGTGTCCCCGCTGATGCGGTCGCGGTTGCCGGCGATCTGGATCAGCGCCTCAGCGATCCCGAACAGGCCGATCAGCACCGCGATGAACGGGATCCCCGAGGCGAGCGCGGTGACCTCCATCGTGAACCGGGGAACGCCCTGGATCGGGTCCAGGCCCACCAGGCCGATGGCGACGCCGAGCGCGCCGCTGATCAGTCCCTTTGACACAGCGCCCTGGCTGAGCGAGGCGATGAGGGACAGCGCCAGGACCGCCACCATGAACATCTCGGCGGGGCCGAAGGCGAGCGCGACCTCTGCGAGCTGCGGCGCGAGCGTGGCCAGTAGCACCGTGCCGACCAGGCCGCCCACGACCGAGGTGACCAGGGAGATGGTCAGCGCCTGACCGCCCCGCCCTTGCCTGGTCAGTGGATAGCCGTCCAGTACCGTAGCCGCCGCTGATGGCGTTCCCGGCGCGTTCAGCAGGATCGCCGGGATCGAGCCGGAATACAGCGCGGCCCCGTAGATACCGAGTAGCAGCATCAGGCCGGGCAGCGGATCCATCGTGAAGGTGAGGGGCAGCAGCAGTGCCACGGCCATCGTCGCCGACAGCCCCGGCAGCGCGCCGACCACCAGTCCGACCATGACCCCGCACAGAATCATCAGCATCGACTGCAATGTCATGACCGCGTCGAGACCGGTCAGCCAGTCACTCATCCCAGCAATCCCTCCAGCAGGCCATTGGGCAGCCGCACCGCGAAGACGAAGGCGAACAGCGCGTAGCTCGCCAGCGAGAAGACAACGGCGAAGAGCGCGAGCCGCACCGGTCGGCGCTCTCCGGCGATCAGCGCCCCGGCGGCCAGCAGCACCGCGGCCGCCGGGACGAACCCGATGACCGGCATCAGCACCACCACGGCGATCCCCGTGGCCAGCATGGCGATCACCGGCAGCGGCCTACTCGCCGGACTCGGTTCGGGGTCGGACCGCCACGCCTGGAGGAGCCGAACCGTGCCGAGGACCACCAGCGCGCTCGCGATCAGCAGGGGGAAACCTCCGGGCCCGATGTCGCCGTCCTGACGGCCCGCGGGCAGCGTCCAGGCCACCCCGGCCGTCACCAGCCCCAAGGCGAGCACCGCGCCCGCGATCGCCAGGTCGAAACGCCGCGGACTACTCACCGGTCACCTGCGGGATGATCTGACCGAAGCTTCGGTACTGCTCGTCCATGTAGGTCGCGAACTCCTCCGCACCGCGGTATTCGCGACCGAATCCGGCGGTATCCATGAACTCGACGAACTCGGGGGACTCGACGGCCTCGGTGAAGCACCGCTCCAGTCGGTCCACGGTCTCCTTGGGGGTGTCCTTGGGCACGGCGAGGCCGCGCCAGGTCCCCGAGACCCAGTCGATGCCCTCCTCGGTGAGGGTCGGGGTGTTCGGCAGGATGTCCAACCGCTCCTCACTCATGACTGCAAGGGGGCGCAATTCGCCCGCCTTGACCTGTTCGCGAACCTCTGCTCCCGAGGCGCTCGTCGCGCTCACCACACCGCCGCGAAGCGCGGTGATCGCCTCGGCGGCGCCGTTGAAGGGGGCCCGCGTCAACTCGATATCGGCCTTCTGAGCCATCCCGGCCGCCGAGATCTCCCAGATCGATCCGGCTCCGGAGGTGCCCACCGAGACCATCTCGCCGGACTCGGCGGTCTCGACCACATCGGCGATCGACTCGAACGAGCTGTCGCTGTCCACGGTGAAGGCGGCCGGATCGAAGTTGTACTGCAGCAGCGCGGTCATGTCATCGGGAGACACATCGGTCATGCCCAGGTGGTCCAGCATGGCCAGCTCGGCGGTGACCACGCCGACGGTGGCGCCGGTCGGCGGGGCGTTCGCAATCGCCTGGAAACCGATGGCGCCGGTCGCTCCTTCCTGGTTGGTGACGACGGTGTCGAGCTGACAGGTCTCCTCTGCGATGTCGGCGAGTCGGCGGGCGGTCTGGTCGGTACCGCCGCCGGCCGCGAAGGGAACGACGAACTCGATGGGTCCCTCCAACCGCCCGGTGCTGTCAGCGGCCCCATTCACCCCGCAGGCGGCCAGAAGCAACGCCAATGGGGGGAGTAGGGCAACCCGGCTCATGCGCATGGCTGCCTCCGATGTCCACTGAAGTCGGGTAAGATTAAAATGGCGTTTCAAAAACTGTCAATGCGCTGGAGCCCCGGCCAGTGGCGGGAACGCCTTGCACCAGTCCGGTGGAGCCCGCGGTCATCCACCCGTGCGGGCCGGCGCGAGGGGTAGGCACATCGATGTCTGTGAGGGCGGAGTGATCCCGGAGAGCGAGAGCGGACCCAAGGCGCTGGTCAAAGGTCTTCACGTGCTGAACACACTGGCCGAGCACCCCGCCGGCCTCACACTGGCTACGCTGACCGAGAACCTGGGCATGCCCAAACCCACCGTCCATCGGCTGGTGAGCGCCCTGTCCGATGCCGAGCTCACGCGTTTGGACGCTGAGAGCGGCCGGTACCGCATCGCTCGCGGTGCGCTGACACTGGCCAGCGCGTTTCTGGAAGGGATCGATGTCCGCGAGGCGTGCCTGCCCGCCTTGCGGGACCTCTCGGAGTCCTGTGGAGAGACCTGCCATCTCGGTATCCGCGAGGATCTGCGCATCATCTACATCGAGAAGCGCGAAGCGAAGTGGCCGGTCCGGATGTACTCCCGGATCGGCAATTCCAATCCGCTCCACTGCACCGGAATCGGCAAAGCGGTCCTTGCGTGGTCCGCCGATTCCCTGGTCGCGGAGGTTGTGCGGGCAGGGTTGCATCCGCGGACTCCGGCCACGATCATCGACCCCGCCGCGCTGCGGGCGGAGCTCGCCGCGATCCGCGAACGGGGTTGGGCGGTCGACGACGTCGAGAACGAGGTGAGCATCCGATGTGTCGCCGCCCCCGTGTTCGATTGGGAGGGCAATCCGGTCGCGGCGTTCAGCGTCGCCGGCCCCGAGTTCCGCATGACCGACGACGCACTCGCGCGGTTCGGCCCCCTGGTGCGCCACGCCGGCCTGGCGGCCTCACAGAAGCTCGGCTGGCGCCCGCAGCGGTAGCAGCGGCACTCGCGCCCGCGGCGGGCCGGCTGGGCGGCCGGTACGGCTACGGGCGCGTCTGGGCGTTCGCCCTGGCCGCCTTCGCCGCCGCGTCCGCGCTGTGCGCCCTCGCCCCCGGGGTGCAGACGCTCATCGGTGCGCGGTTCCTGTAAGGACTGGCCGCCGGTGTGCTGGTCCCGGCCGGGCAGGCCGTGATCGGGGCGATCGCCGGCCCCGGTCAGCTCGGCAGGATCATGGGCGCTCTCGGCGTGGTCGTCAGCCTCGGGCCCGCCGTGGGGCCGGCGGTGGGCGGCCTCCTGCTGCTGCCCCTGTACCTCCAGCTCGCGGCGGACCGCGACGGCGCGCAGACCGGGCTGCTGCTCCTGACCATGGGGCTGGGCAGCGCCGGGGCCCTCTACGTCGGCGGGGCGCTGACCGACCGCCACGGCGCCGGGCCGGTCGTCCTCGTCGGGGCAGGGCTGCTGGTCGCCACCACCGTCCCCTTCCTCTTCCTCTCCGGCACGCCGGCCACTCCGGTCCTGGTGGCACTCCTCGTCGCGCGGGGCGTGGGGACGGCCTGGGCGCAGACGCCCGCCATGACCGCGGCCTACGCCTCGGTCACCGCCGAGAGGATCGGCGACGCCACGACCCTGGTCAACATCGTCCAGCGCGTCGGCGGCGCCATCGGGGCCGCGGGGCTGGCCGCCGTGCTCGCCCAGACCGGCGGCACCGGCCCCGGCGCCTACACCTGGGCCTTCGCCGCCCTGACCGCCGTCTCCGCGCTCATCCCGGTCTCCGCCACCGGCATGCTCCGCCGATCGTGACCTGGGACGCGGGAACCGGCCCCGGCCGCGTCGCCCTACCCGCCCCCGATGGAGTCCGCGCGGCGGTTGCAACGGTCTCTTGGAACCACCGCGCGGTCCAGGCCCCACAAGGCCGAGATCGGCGGGGAGAAGGGACGCGTCAGGGCAGCTTCCAGTCGATGGGATCGGCGCCCTGCTCCCGCAGCAGGTCGTTGGTCCGGCTGAACGGCCGGGAGCCGAAGAAGCCGTTGTGCGCCGACATCGGGCTCGGGTGGGTCGACTCCACGCACGGCACGCCCGGCATCAGCGGGCGCAGGGTGCGGGCGTCGCGGCCCCACAGGATCGCCACCATCGGCTTGTCGCGCTCGGCCAGCGCCCGGATCGCCTGGTCGGTGATCTCCTCCCAGCCCTTGCCCCGGTGCGAGCCCGGCTTGCGCGGCATGACGGTCAAGCACCTGTTGAGCAGCAGCACGCCGCGCTCGGTCCACGGGGTGAGGTCGCCGTTGGAGGGCATGGGCAGGCCGAGGTCGTCGGTGTACTCCTTGTAGATGTTGCGCAGGCTGCCCGGCAGCTTGACGTCGGGGGCCACCGAGAAGCTCAACCCCACCGCGTGCCCCGGCGTGGGATAGGGGTCCTGCCCCACCAGCAGCACCCGCACGTCCTTGAAGGGCTGCTGGAACGCGCGCAGCACGTTCTCCCCGGCCGGCAGGTAGGTGCGGCCCGCGGCGACCTCGCCGCGCAGGAACTCGCCCATCTCGCCGATCTTGTCGGCCACCGGCTCCAGGGCCTTGGCCCAGCCGGTCTCCACGATTTCGTTCAACGGTCGTCCTGATGACATGGCTCAGAACACTATCGGCGGACGGTGACCGCTATGGTCCGTTCACGGCGTGCCGGAGTGTGGAGTTCAGGGAAGCCCCTTGTCGTCAATCCTGCGACGCTTCTGTGCCAGGTGATGCGGACACACAGGGGGTCGGCTGCCGCGATCGCGTAGTGATGGCGGCACGAGCGGGCCCGCATCTGCTTTCGAGCCCGGCCGTTTCCGCCAGGGGTGCGGGAGAGCGTGGAAGGCGGGGTCTGTGCGTGCCGCCGGCGCTGCGCGCACTGCGACAGCCGGCCCCCTGGACGACTCCTACCTCTACTCGGTCAGCGGGCGCGGTCCTGCCATTCGGACAGGCGGGCGCGGATCTTGGCGCTCTGGGCGTGGGCGGCGCCGTGGATCCGGACGTGGTCGGCCAGCAGCTCGTGGTACTGCCGGGCGGCTCCCGCGGGGTCGCCCGCGTAACCGGTGTAGGCCGCGCGGTAGTGCCGGGCGGTCAGGGCGGTGGAGTCGTCGGGGCCCAGCACCCGCTCCAGGTCGGGCACCAGCTCCTCCAGCATCGCCACCGCGCGCCGGTGGTCGCCGGACTCGCCGATGTCGAAGGCCAGGTGCAGCCGGGTGAGCAGCACCCGGCCGGCATCGGGGCCGTGCGCCGCCACCAGGTCGGGCAGCAGCTCCCGGTGGACCCGCGCGGCCTCGGCGTGCCGCCCGGCCCGCCCGGCGTTGGTGGCGAGGTAGTAGCGGGCGGTCAGCGTCTCAGGGTGCTGCCGCCCGTAGACCCGTTCCAGGTCGGGCACCAGCTCGCCGAAGAGCTCCGCCGCGTGCGCCGGGTAGCCGCCCTTCCCGGACAGGTAGGCGTGCCGGCGCCGCGCCTTCAGGGTCTCGGGGTGCTCGGGGCCGTAGACCTCGGCCAGTTCGTGCAGCAGTGAACGCAGCTCCTGGGCCGCCGTCGCGAGGTAGCCCTCCTCGGCGCGGGCCTCGATGTCGTCGAGGCGCCGGATCAGCTCCCGCCGCCGACCGGGGGCGAGCGATGCGGGCACCGGTTCGGTCAGCCGGCGCGTCGGGGCCGGCCGGGCGGGCACGGTCGTCGCGTCGGGCGGTGACGCCCCGCCCGACGCGGCCCCGGCCGCCGACAGCAGCCGGTCGCGCACCGTCCCGGCGCTCCCGGGCCGCTGCTCGGGCGACTTGGCCAGCAGCTCCAGGACGAGGGCGCGCAGTCCGGCCGGGATCCCGTCGCGCAGCTCCTCCGGCGGCCGGGGCCGCTCCATCAGGTGCATGCGCAGCACAGCGAGCGGTTCGGACGCCTGGAACGGCGGCCGCCCGGTCAGCATCTGGTACAGGATCGTGCCCAGGGAGTACAGGTCGCCGGCGACGTCGGCCGGTCGGCATTGGACCTGCTCGGGCGACATGTACAGCGGGGTGCCGATGAGGTCGCCGGTCCGGGTCAGCCGCCTGCTCTGCACCACGGCCTCGTGGAAGCCGGCGATCCCGAAGTCCAGCACCTTCACCGTGCCCTCGGTGCCCGGGGCGCCGGCTGCGGATCCGTCCCCGGCCAGCATGAGGTTGCCCGGTTTGACGTCGCGGTGCACGATCCCCGCCGCGTGCGCGGCGGCCAGCCCGGCGCAGATCTGGGCGCCCCAGTCGGCGATGAGCCCGATGGGCAGCGCGCCGCGCTCGCGCAGCACCGCGTTCAGCGTCCGCCCGGCCACCAGTTCCATGACCGCGTAGACGGAGTCGTCGTGGTTGCCGTAGTCGTGCAGGATGACGATGTTGGGATGGCCGGCCAGCCGGGCGGTGACGCGGGCCTCGCGGTGGAAGCGGGCGACCGTGTCGTCGGTGTCGACGAGGTCGGGGCGGACCAGTTTGACCGCGATCGGCCGGTCGAGCCGCTCGTCGGTTCCTTTCCAGACCTCGCCCATGCCGCCGGTGCCCAATTTCTCCACCAGCCGGTAGCGGCCGTCCAATACGCGTTCTGCCACGTCGCCCCTTCACCGAGAATTCCCGCGGCAGCGTATCGGTTCACGAGGGCGGTTCTTCGCGCCGCATTACCACGGACACCGCCCGGTCCGCGGGTCGCGGTCCCGCGGGGCCTCGCGCGGCCGCAGCGGAGTTCCGGTTCGCGGTTCGGGACGTCTATCGTATTTCCCTGCGCCTTTGCGCCGCCCCGTTCATCGGCCCCGCGGGTTTCGCCGTCGACGCCGGCGCCGCTTTCGCCATTGCCCGAACGACCCCCGACGCGGATTGGGTTTCTCCGTGAGTTCTGCGCTGTATGTAGGTCCCGATTCCCAGCCGGACAAATACCGCCTGGTCAGATCGGTGGGTCGGGGCGGCGAAGCCACGCTCTACCTCGCCGAGGTGACGCTGGCCGGCCAGACCGAGCCGGTGGTCGTGAAGGTGCTCAACTCCGATGTGGCGGCCGACTCCGAGCAGTTCGACGAGCTCAGCGGCAGGTGGAACGAGCAGGCCGAACTGCTCAGGTTCATCAACCGGCTCGGCGTCGTCGGCGTGCGCGAGCACTTCGAGGGCGTTCCGGAGCACCGCGCGGGGGAGTCGGGTGAGTACACCGACCGCGCCCTGTACCTGGTCATGAACTACGTCGAGGGCCTGGACCTGCGCGACTGGCGGGCCGAGCACGCGGTCGAGGGCCCCAAGGGCCAGCGCGAGGTGCTGCGCCACCTGGAGCAGATCGCGGAGGTGCTGGACTGGCTGCACTCGGGCCGGGCGACCCCGTCCAGGCGCGCGGTCGTGCACGGCGACCTCTCCCCGGGCAACATCATGGTCAGCGAGGACGGCCAGGCCACCCTCGTGGACTTCGGGCTGAGCAAGATCGCCGCGCGGCACATGACCGCCAAGCCGTGGTTCACGCCCGGGTACGCGGCCCCGGAGATCTTCAACGGCGAGTACTCCGCGGCCACCGACCGCTACGCCTTCGGCGCGATCGTCTACTTCGCGCTGTCGGGCGCCGAGCCGCCGCCGGCCCCCGAGCAGTTGCGGGAGAGGTTCGCGGAATTGCCGGTTCTGGCCACGGCGGGTCCGCAGCAGCGCGAGCGGATCACGGCGATGTTCTCCGCAGAGCCCTCCGAGCGGCCCGCGGCGCTGGACTGGATCAAGACGCTGCGCTCGGTCAGCACGTCGATTCCGTGGAGCGGCCCGGTGTCCAATCCGCAGGGCGGCGCGGCCGCCGGTGCGGCGGGCGCCGCAGCGGGCGGTGCCGCGGGTGGTGCGGCGGCCGCCGCGGTGTCGGCGCCGTGGACGGGACCGGCCGAGCCCACCGGAGGACCGCAGGGCGGACAGCCGCCCGGACCGCCGGATTCGCCCGGCCGACCAGCGGACCCGCCCGGCGGCGCGGGAGCCGAGCGGCCCGCCGCGGCCGCCCCTCAGGGGCCGCCGGTCAGCGGACCGCCGCCGCAGAGCGGGCCCTCTCCGCAGGGCGCGCCCGCCGGGGGAGGGGCTCCCGCGGACGGGCCGGGCCCGCGCCCACCCGCCGGTGGACCGCGGCAGGCTCCGGGGCCGGGCCCTGCCGACTCCGGTCCGCAGCGGTCCGCCGCGCCCGCCGGTCAGGGGGGTCCGCCCCAGGGACCGCCGGTCAGCGGACCGCCGCCGCAGAGCGGGCCCTCTCCGCAGGGCGCGCCCGCCGGTGGCCTCCAGCCCGGAGGTCCCGGGCCGCAGCGTCCGGTCGGCGGCATGCGCGGCACCCCGCCCCCGCCGCCGCCCCCGCAGAGCGGCCCGTCCGCGCAGACCCCGCCGCCGTCGTTCGGGGCGCCGGGCGGCCCCGGCCCCCAGAGCGGCCCCCAGCAGGCCTGGACCGCGCCGATGGCCGCGGTGAGCGGCCCGCAGCAGCCCCCGAAGAAGAGGTCGAGGAAGCCGAAGCTGATCGGCCTGGCGATCCTGGTCGTGCTGTGCCTGGCCGCGGGCGCGGGCGGCACCTACTGGGTGCTGGGACGGGGCACTCAGGTCGTGCCCGGCCCGCAGGCGGCCGCGGGCGCGTCCAGCCCGAGCGACGAGCCCGGCTCCTCGCCCATGACCGCCCAAGAGCCCGATCCCGGTCCGTCGGGCACGGCCGGCGCGTCGCCCTCGACGGGCTCCTCCGCCGGCGCGGACGCCGAGGCCTCCACGGGCGGCGGCGAGGAGTACCTCGCCACCCACGACCCCGTCGACTCCGACGACGGCTTCGAGAACGCCAACGCCACGATCAACACCGAGTCCTACTCGCGGGCGCTGACCGGGAGCACGAGCTGCGGCAATTATCCCGACTGGTCGGAGTACAACCTGAACCGCTCCTGGTCGACCTTCACCTCGACGGTCGGGATCAGCGACGACTCCCCGTCGGACAGCACGGTCGTGTTCACGGTGATCGCCGACGGCGAGAAGGTCGCCACGCAGACCGCCAAGCTCGGCGAGGAGCTGCAGATCGAGGCCGACGTCGAGGGCGCGCTGCGACTGCGTCTGGAGATCGAGCCGGGGGCCGACTGCGACTACGGTGCCGGCGATGCGACGGCGGTCTGGGCCGACCCCGTGCTGCGGGAGTGACCCCGGGGACGCGCGGACGTCCGGCGCCCGCGCGTCCTCACTCCTCCTCGTCGTCGGCCTCGCCCACGTGTACCCGCAGCACCCCGTCGGTCTCCGACAGCGCCACGGCCAGGTCGTTGACGTCCCCGCGGCCGCGCACCCGCAGCACCAGGTCGATGGCCGGCCGGTCGACCCGGTCGTCGACGCGGTCGTCGGCGCGGCGCTCGGTCCTGACCTCGTGGACGGCGAAGCCCTGGCGGGTGGCCAGCGCCAGGACCGAACGCAGCACGCCCCGGCCGTCCTCGTAACTCATCCGCAGCAGCGAGGAGACCGGGGCGCTGCGCGAGAGCCACCTGATCAGCGGGGGATAGCCGTAGGTCACGACGAAGTGCGCCGCGGTGACGAACGCGCCCACCACCCACAGGCCGGCCCCGCACGCGGTGCCCACCGCGGCCGACAGCCACACCGCCGCCGCGGTGGTCAGCCCCTTCACCGAGTCGCGGCGGACGAAGATCAGCCCGGCGCCGATGAAGCCGATGCCGGACACGATCTGGGCGGCCACCCGGGACGGGTCGAGCAGGACGGTCTCGCCGTTGACCACGTCGCCGAACCCGTACTTGCTCACCACCATGAACAGTGCAGCCCCCAGTCCGACCAGGGTGTGGGTGCGCAGGCCCGCGCTCTTCTGCCGCAGCTCCCGCTCCAGGCCGATCAGCGAGCACAGCAGCAGCGCGCTCAGCAGCGCCACCACCTGGGGCCAGCCCTGCCCGGAGAGGTCCAGCAGGTTCGTCCGCACCTCCGGCGGCGCCAGTGCCTCCACCGCTCTCACGCTCCTCCACGGTTCGAGGTCCGCGCGGGCCCGGCCCGCCCCGTCCGTTTCCGCTTCCGCGCGGCTCCGCCCGGCCGCCGCCGGACTCACATCGACGTGACGGTCTTCTTCTTGCTCAGCGGATCGGCGATGTCCTCCAGCGAGCGCCGGGCCGCCTCGACGCCGATGCGCAGTTCGACCAGCCCGGCGGCGACCATCAGTCCGGCGCCCAGGTAGTAGCCGAACGCCACCTGTCCGATCTCGCCGCTGCCCACCAGCACGCCGAACAGCCCGGGGCCGAGGATGCCGCCCAGCGCCGTGCCCACCGAGTAGAACAGCGCGATGGCCTGCGGCCGGGTCTCCATCGGGAAGATCTCGCTCACGGTCAGGTAGGCGGAGCTGGCGCCGGCGGAGGCGACGAAGAAGACCGCGCACCAGCAGGCGGTCAGCGTGACGGCGCTGAGCGCCTCGTTCTGGAACAGCACGCCCGTGCCGACCAGCAGCAGCCCCGAGCCGATGTAGGTCCCCGAGATCATGGGCTTGCGGCCCAGGATGTCGAAGAGGGGGCCGAGCAGGACCGGTCCGAGGAAGTTGCCCAGCGCCAGCGGCACGATGAACAGCGGCGCGATCGCCGAGGAGACGTCGAAGAAGGTCGTGAGCACCAGCGCCTGGGTGAAGAAGATCGAGTTGTACAGGAACGCCTGGCCGGCGAAGAGCGACAGGCCCAGAACGGTGCGCCGCGGGTAGATCCGCACCATGGTGGCGGCGAGCTCGCGGAACGTGGTGGAGCTGCGCTGCTCCAGGGTCAGGGTGCGCTCGGGGTCGGGCTCGGGCAGCCGGTCGCGGTGGGTCTCGGCCTCGACCTCGTCCTCGATGCCGTGCACCACCCGCTCGGCCTCGTCGTCGCGGCCGTGGATCACCAGCCAGCGCGGGCTCTCGGGCACGATGCGCCGCACCACCAGGATGATCAGGCCCAGCACGCCGCCGATCGCGAACAGCATCCGCCAGCCGATGTCCTCCGGCAGCACCTCGGGGTTGAGCATGGGGTAGGCCATCGCGGCGCCGGCCGCGGCGCCCAGCCAGTAGGACCCGTTGACGATGAGCGCGATCCGGCCGCGCAGCCGGGCCGGGATCATCTCGTCGATCGCGGAGTTGATCGCCGCGTACTCGCCGCCGATGCCGAACCCGGTGAAGAACCGGCAGGCGTAGAACCACAGGGCGTTGCCGGAGAACGCGGTCAGGACCGTGGCCGCCAGGTACACACCCAGGGTGACCAGGAAGATCTTGCGCCGACCGTACTGCTCGGTGAGGTGGCCGAAGAACAGCGCCCCGAGGCAGGCGCCGACCACGTAGACCGACGCGGCCAGGCCCACCTGGGCCTCGGTGATGCCGAGTCCGCTGCTCTCCTCGGTGATACGCGATCCGATCGCGCCGACGATCGTGACCTCGAGGCCGTCCAGGATCCACACGCTGCCCAGTCCGAGGAGGATGAGCCAGTGCCAGCGGGCCCAGGGGAGGCGGTCGAGCCGGGCGGGGATGTCGGTCGTGACGCTCATGCCCGATCCCCTGACCTACAGGCGTCGGGCGTAACGGCGGCGGGGCACTCTCTTCCCCACGGGTCAGACGAGTCTTACCGCGGACATCGCCGGCACCGCCGCCGGCGCGCCCGCCCGGCCGCCGGTCAGTCGGTCTCGGCGCGCCGGTGCCCGTTCTGGTGGGAGAGGTTCAGCGCGGTCGTGACCAGGGGGACGTGGCTGAACGCCTGGGGGAAGTTGCCCACCTGGCGGCCGATCCGGGGGTCGTACTCCTCGGCGAGCAGCCCGACGTCGTTGCGCAGCGCCAGCAGCCGGTCGAACAGCTCGCGGGCCTCCTTCTCCCTGCCGATCGACAGCAGCGCGTTGGCCATCCAGAAGCTGCACGCCAGGAACGCGCCCTCGTCGCCGGGGAGCTTGTCGGCCACCTCGTCGCGGTCGGTCCGGTAGCGCAGCACGAACCCGTCCACCATCAGGTCCTCGCGGATCGCCTCGATGGTGCCGATGACCCGCGGGTCATCGTAGGGCAGGAACCCCACCTCGGGGATGAGCAGCAGCGACGCGTCGAGTTCGGTGGCGCCGTAGTACTGCGTGAAGGTGTTGCGCCGGGAGTCGTAGCCGTACTCGCAGACCTCGGCGTGGATGGTGTCGCGCAGCGCACGCCAGCGCTCCACCGGGCCCTCCTTGCCGAACTCCTCGATCATGCGGACCGCGCGGTCGGCGGCGACCCAGGCCATGACCTTGGAGTGCACGAAGTGCTCGCGCGGGCCGCGGACCTCCCACAGGCCCTCGTCGGGCTCGTCCCAGCACCACTCCAGGTAGTTGACCAGGGAGCGCTGCAGCCCCCAGACGTGCTCCTCGCCCTGCAGGCCCGAGCGCCGCGCCAGGTGCAGGACGTCCATGACCTCGCCGTAGACGTCCAACTGGTACTGGCCGACGGCGGCGTTGCCGATGCGCACCGGGCGGGAGTCCTCGTAGCCGGGGAGCCAGTCGGCCTCCCACTCGGCCAGCCGCCGCTCGCCGCGCACGCCGTACATGATCTGGATGTGCTGCGGCTCGCCGGCCACCGCGCGCACCAGCCACTCGCGCCAGGCCCGCGCCTCGTCGGTGTAGCCGCTGCGCATCAGCGCCTCGAGCGTGATGGTGGCGTCGCGCAGCCAGCAGTAGCGGTAGTCCCAGTTGCGGATGCCGCCGATGTCCTCGGGCAGGGAGGTGGTCGGCGCGGCGACGATGCCGCCCGTGGGGCGGTAGGTGAGGGCCTTGAGCGTGATCAGGGAGCGCACCACGGCGTCGCGGTACTCGCCCTCGTAGGTGCACTGCTCCACCCACTCCCGCCAGAACCGCTCGGTGCGGGAGAGGGCCTTCTCGGCGTCGAGGTGGTCGGACTCCTCGGCGTGGGAGGGGTGCCAGGTCATCACGAACGGCACGCGCTGGCCCTCGCTCACGGTGAACGTGGCGTCGTGCATGAAGTTGTGGCCCTCCAGGGGCACCGGCGAGCTGACCCACACCGAGTCGGGCCCCGCGACGGCCACGAGCTCGGTGCCGTTGCGGTGCATCCAGGGCACCACGTTGCCGTAGTCGAAGCGCAGCCGCAGCGCGGTGTTCATCCGCACGGTGCCGCGCACGCCCTCGACGATGCGGACGATGTGCGGGACGCCGCCGCGCGGGGGCATGAAGTCGATGACCCGGACGGTGCCCTCGTGGGTCTCCCACTCGGTCTCCAGGATCAGCGTCTCGGGCCGGTAGCGCCGACGGGTGGCGCGCGGCTCGCCGCTGGCCGGCCGGATCCACCAGTTGCCGTTCTGCTCGTCGCCCAGGACGGCCGTGAAGCAGGCGGGGGAGTCGAAGTGGGGCAGGCACAGCCAGTCGATGGAGCCGTCCCGCCCGACCAGAGCAGCGGTCTGCATGTCGCCGATCAGCGCGTAGTCCTCAATCCTGCCAGACACGCGGCTCACCCCCAATAACCGAGTCATGAATTCAAGATCACGTAGTCGCGGACGTACCGTATCCAACTCTCGGCAGCGCGCAGGACACCCTGGATCTCCATGGGGGGCCCATTTCCAGTACCGGCGAGGTTAGTCGTGCCGATCATCGCCGTCGCGGCCGGCCGCGCGCATCGAGATCCCCTTCGCACGGCGTTCCGCCCACGGTACCGGCCGCTCCGAGCGGTCAGGAGCGATGCGGTCGAATTGTGAAGCAACGGACATCGCGCCGTGTGGCCACTTGTTTCGGCCCTGATCAGGACGGTCCGTAACGCGCTTCGCGGAACCGGTCCCCCGCCGGGCGGGCGGGGGGACCGGTTCCGCGATGGGGGCGGGGCCCGGCGATGTCCGACGACCGGGTCCGCACAGGGGGGGCGGCTGTCGCAGGCGCGCAAGCCGCCGGCGGCACAGAGGGACCGAGCCCTAAAAGCCCCGCCCGCGAATCCATCGGTCGGACATCAGTCAGGCGCTCCTCTCGCCGTCCCTCTCCTCCTCGATCGCGAGCATCGGCAGGAAGACCTGCGCCAGCGGGCCGATGGCCAGTGCGAAGAGCAGGGTGCCCACGCCGACGGTGCCGCCGAGCAGGAAGCCGACGATCACGACGGCGACCTCGATGCCGGTGCGCGCCGACCGGACCGAGATCCCGCGCTCGGCCAGGCCGGTCATCAGCCCGTCGCGCGGGCCGGGGCCCAGCCGCGCGCCGATGTAGCAGCCCGTCGCCACGCCGGTGACCACGATGCCCAGGACCAGCAGCGCCCAGCGCGCGAGCAGGTCCTCCGGCGTCGGCAGCCACCACAGTGAGATGTCGACCGAGACCCCCACCACCACGACGTTGCTCAGCGTGCCGATGCCGGGGCGCTGGCGCAGCGGAATCCACAGCAGCATCAGCAGCGCGCCGACGATCACGCTCCACGTGCCGATCGACAGGCCCGTCTGCCGGGACAGCCCCTGGTGCAGCACGTCCCACGGGGCCGCCCCGAGAGCGGAGGCGACCTGCAGCGCAGCGCCCAGTCCGAAGAGGTGCAGGCCCAGGTAGAGCCGCCAGAGGCGGCGGAAGCGGGGGCGCGGCAGGGCCGGCGTGATGAAGACGCGGCGGGCCTGCCGGGTGAGAGAGGACAATTGGCGCGAAATCGCTGTTGAGAGGGTGTCAAACTGGGCCATGTAGGTGATATTGGTACTTCCAGGTCCGATTTGATAGGGCCAATACCGGAAAGTGGCACCATGGCGGTCGGAGAAAGACGGATCAACGGGCACCTATTGGCCAGGCTGATCGGCGCCAAGGCGCGGGAACGGCCCTACTACCTCGCCGTGGGGCGGGCGATCAGCGGGCTGGTCCTCGACGGCCGCATCCCCACCCACACCCGCCTGCCCGCCGAGCGCGACCTGGCCGCCGCGCTGCGGCTCAGCCGCAACACCGTCACCGCCGCCTACACCTGGCTGCGCGAGAACGGCTACCTGGACAGCCGCCAGGGCGCAGGGAGCTGGACCGCGCTGCCCGACACCGGGGCCGGCGCCGGGGCGCCGTTCGTGCCCGTCACCGAGCACATCGACCTGGGCGTGGCGGCCCTGCCGGCCATCGAGGGCGTCGAGGCGGCCGCCCGGCTGGCGGTCGACCAGCTCGCCGCGCACGTCGGCGGGCAGGGCTACGCCCTGTTCGGGCTCCCGGAGCTGCGCCACGCGATCGCCCGCCGCTACGTCGAGCGCGGCCTGCCCACCACGCCCGAGCAGATCTTCGTCACCAACGGCGCCCAGCACGCGGTCGCGCTGCTGATGGAGCTGCTGATCGAACCCGGTGACGGCGTCCTGGTGGAGTCGCCCACCTACCCGCACCCGCTGGCCACGGCCCGCCATCTGGGGGCGCGCCTGCGGACCGTCGGGGTGCCGCGCGGCGGCTGGGAGATGGACAACGTCGTCGACGCGTTCCGGCAGTGGCGTCCGAACCTGGCCTACCTCGTCCCCGACTTCCACAACCCCACCGGCGCGCTGATGGACGACCGCGAGCGCGCCACCGTCGTCGCCGAGGCCGCGAAGGCCGGCACCTCGATCATCGTCGACGAGACCGTGGCCGAGCTCGCGATCGACTCCGGCGACCAGCCGGCGCCCATGGCGGCCCACGACCGGGACGGCCGCGTGTTCAGCGTCGGCTCAGCGACCAAGCTGCTGTGGGGCGGCCTGCGCGTCGGCTGGATCCGGGCCACCCCGCCCATGGTCTCGCGGCTCATGGCACTGCGGCAGCGGTTCGACCTGTCCACCCCGATCCTGGAGCAGCTCGTCGTCACCCACCTGCTCGCAGACCTCATGCGCATCCGCACCGAGCGCAGCAGGCAGCTGCGCCGCAACCGCGACGCGCTGGCCGCCGCGCTGCGCGACCGGCTGCCCGAGTGGCGCTTCGACACGCCCAGCGGCGGCCTGGTGCTGTGGGCGCAGATGCCCCGGCCCGTGGCCACCGCGCTCGGCGAGGCCGCGAGCCGGCACGGTGTGCACCTCGCGCCCGGCCCCGTCTTCGGCGCCGAGGGCACGCTGGAGCACTACGTGCGCCTGGTCCACACCCAGCCGCCGGAGGCGCTGGCCGACGCTGTGCGCCGGCTCGCCGACGCCTACGCCGACACCGTCGCCAAACCCGCCCCGGCCCCGCGCGAGCTCTACGTCTGACCGCGCTCGGCCGGCGCCACCGCTCCGCTGCGCACCGATCTCGGCGCTGCGGGCGATGAGACCGCCCGCGCCTTCAGGCCGCGCCTTCCGGGCGCCGGGCGCCGCAGCTCGGCGACGGATCGCTGCCGGGGCCGGCCACCTCGCCGCTCAGCATCGGCGTCCACGTGACCATCGTGCTTCCGCTGCTGTGGCCGCTGGCCCGGATGGCGCTGCGGCGTCGCGGCGGGCGCGGGACCGGGGACGGAGCGGCGGAGAAATTATCGCCGATCATCTGAGGAACGGACGAATCATCGACCTTCACCTTGAAACCGCTCACCCGAACATGGTGCGATTTCCGAATCCGTGGTGATTCATGCCACACCTGACGAGTGGAGCGCGGTTATGGGGCATTCCGAGGTACTGAGAGCGCGCACGGAGGTGGAAGCGGAGATCCGCGGCCGGACGCTGGTGGACTGGTTCCGCGACGCGGCGCGCCAGGACGCCGACGCGCCGGCGCTCTCGGACCGGATCAGCGACACCTCCGGCGACCACTGGAAGACGCTGACCTGGGGGGAGTACCGCCAGACCGCCCTGGAGCTGGCGGCGGCCTACATCGAGGCCGGGGTGCGCCACGGCGACGTCGTGGCGCTGATGCTGCCCAACCGCTCCGAGCACCTGCTCGCCGACCTCGGCGCGGTGCACGCCGCGGCGGTGCCGCTGACCGTCTACGCCACGTTCGCCCCCGAGCAGATCGCCTACGTCGCCGCGGACTGCCGGGCCAAGGTCGCGGTGATCGACGGGGCCGACCAGCTCGCCCGCTGGCAGCCGGTCCTCGACCAGTTGCCCGAGCTGCACACCGTCGTGGTGCGCGACGCCGCGGTGCTGCCCCCGCCGCCTCAGGGCGGCGGCCCGCGGTTCGTCTCCTGGGACGACTTCTGCGAGTCCGGGCGCCGCCGCCACGCCGCCGACCCCTCCGAGGTCGAGGAGCGGATGGCCGGGCTGCGGCCCGGGGACGCCGCCACCATGCTCTACACCTCCGGCACCACCGGCAGCCCCAAGGGCGTCGCCGAAACCCACCACCAGGTGCTCTACCAGGTCACCGTCGCCATGCGGGCCACACGCCTGCCGCACCGCGGGATCACGCTGTCCTACCTGCCGCTGGCCCACATCGCCGAACGGGTCCTCAGCGTCTACATGCCGATCAGGGTCTCCGCCCACATCCACTTCTGCCCCGACCCCGTGCAGGTCGGCGCCTACCTGGGCCTGGTGCGGCCCAACGGGCTGTTCGGCGTCCCCAGGGTCTGGGAGAAGCTGCAGGCCGGCCTGACCGCCGCGCTGGGCGCGGCCCCGCAGGAGCAGCGCGACGCGATCGAGGCCGCGGCCGAGGTCTCCAGGGCCCACATCGCCGCCGGGCAGTACGGGCGGCAGCGCGACCCCGAGCTGGCCGAGCGCTTCGCCCGGGTCGACGAGCAGGTGCTCAAGCCCATCCGCGCCCTGATCGGACTGGACCGCGCGGAGTTCTTCGCCAGCGCCGCGGCACCCATGCCCGAAGAGGTGCTGCGCTTCTTCTCCGGGCTGGGGATCACCGTCCGCGACATCTACGGCATGACCGAGAACTGCGGCGCGGTGACGGTCAACCGAGAGGACGGCTACAAGTTCGGCAGCGTGGGCCTGCCCCTGGACGGCATCGAGGTCCGCATCGCCGAGGACGGCGAGATCATGGTGCGCGGCCCGATCAACGTCACCGGCTACCTCAACCGGCCCGAGGAGAGCGCGGCGCTGATCGACGAGGACCAGTGGCTGCACACCGGCGACATCGGCCGGATGGACGACGACGGGTTCCTCTACGTGGTGGACCGCAAGAAGGAGCTGATCATCACCGCAGGCGGGGAGAACATCGCCCCGGCCGGCATCGAGAGCCTGCTCAAGGAGCACCCGCTGATCGGCCAGGCGCTGGCCTACGGCGACCGCCGCCCCTACCCGGTGGCGCTGCTGACGCTGGACGCCGAGGTGGCGCCCGGCTGGGCGGGCTCGGCCGGGCTCGGCGTCTCCGACCTGGCCGAGCTCGCCCAGCACCCGGCCGTGCTGGCCGAGGTGGAGAGGGCCGTGACCGAGGCCAACCGCCGACTGGCCCGGGTGCAGCAGGTCAAGCGGTGGCGGCTGCTGCCGGTGGAGTGGACGGCCGAGAGCGAGGAGCTCACCCCCACGCTCAAGCTCAAGCGCAGGGTGATCCAGACCAAGTACGCCGACGCCATCGACGAGCTGTACGGGAGCTGAAGGCCCTTATCGGCGGAGGGCCCGAAAGCTCAGCCGAAGACCACAAGTCGCGGTGACTGGACGATCCTCTCGTGTGGCCGAAGGCCCCTCGTAGGGATCGCACCGGCGCCGCGCAACCCACGCCGCCACCATGGGCTCCGGACCGTAACCGCGGTGTCGGTGTGCACCCGAGGTGCGGGTCTACTTCGCGTGCGGGTGGGCGATTTTTCGTCTACGGGCCCGGCGGCCACGCGAGAGAATCGCCCACCCGCACGCCACCTTTTTCACCCGCGCCCGGCGCAGCGGCGGGCGAACCGGGTGACCTCCTCCAGCACCTCGTCCCGGTTGACCTCGTTGAAGACCTCGTGGCGCGCCCCGGGGAAGATCCGGGCGGTGAAGTCGGGACCGGCCAGCGACTCGATGCCGACCTTGGTGCCCGAGACCGGCACCAGCCGGTCGTCGGAGCCGTGCACCCACAGCAGCGGCAGCCCGTCCACCGTCCCGTCGGCGGCGGCGCGCTCCATCTCGCGCACGATCGCCAGGACCGTGGGGCGCTTGAACGGGCCGTGCCAGACCAGCTCGTCGGCGGTGTAGGCGGCCCCCACCGAGGGGTCGCGCGAGAGCGTCGCCGGATCGATCGGGGCGTCGGGGATCTCCTCCAGGCCGGCCAGCTCCTCGATCGCGCTCCAGCGCCCCAGCACCGGCCCGGACAGCACCAGCCCCGCCAGGTCGCCCCGGTACCGCTGGGCGTAGCGGGCCGCGATCAGGCCGCCCATGGAGTGGCCGATGACGACCAGGGGGATGGACCGGTAGGCGCTGCGCGCCTGGGTGACCACGCGGTGCACGTCCTCGACGACGTCGGCGAAGTCCTCGATGAGCACCCGCTCGCCCGAAGAGCGCCCGTGCCCCCGGTGGTCCGGCCCGTAGACCGCGGCGCCCTCGGCGCACAGCAGCCGGGCGACGCCGTCGTAGCGGCCGATGTGCTCGCCGTAGCCGTGCACCAGCACCGCCAGCCAGGTGGGATCGGCCGAACCGTCCACCCACGCCCTGGCGTGCAGCCGCCCCGACCCCTGGGGTCCGCCCGGCAGCTCCCATTCCCGCGTGCTCACGTCACCGGTCATGTGCGTCCTCTCCCGCAGTTCTTCGCCGGTCCCGACCTTACGGGCTCCTTCCGCGCGGTTCGAGGCCGGGCGGCGCGCCCTCCCGTCGCGCGAAATCCGGCCGCGGTCTTGGGAAACCGTCGCCGGCTTCTTCTAGGCTGGGGGGCACGCGGCGGAGGGCGCGCCGCTTTTCGCACCCGCCGCACCAGAGAGCTGGAGGTGAAGCCCGTGCTGGCCGATTCCTACGGGAGAGTGGCCACGGACCTGAGGGTCTCCCTCACCGATCGCTGCAACCTGCGCTGTACCTACTGCATGCCGGCCGAAGGACTGGACTGGCTGCCAAAGCCCGAACTGCTCACCGACGACGAACTCCTGCGCCTGATCCGCATCGGCGTCACCCTGCTGGGGATCGAGGAGATCCGGTTCACCGGCGGCGAGCCGCTGCTGCGCAAGGGCCTGCCCGGCATCGTCGCGGCCACCACCGCTTTGCGCCCGCGTCCCCAGACCGCGCTGACCACCAACGGCATCGGCCTGGCCCGGATGGCGCCGGCGCTGGCCGAGGCCGGGCTGGACCGGGTCAACGTCTCCCTCGACACGCTGCGTCCCGACGTCTTCGAGAAGCTGGCCCGCCGCCGCCGGCTGGACGACGTCCTGGAGGGCATGGCCGGCGCCGCGGCGGCCGGGCTCACCCCGGTCAAGGTCAACGCGGTGCTGATGCGCGGCGTCAACGACGTCGAGGCGCCCGAGCTCCTCCGCTACTGCCTCGACCACGGCTACGAGCTGCGTTTCATCGAGCAGATGCCGCTGGACGCCCAGCACGGCTGGCGGCGCGAGAACATGATCACCGCCGACGAGATCCTGGACCGGCTCGGCGCGGCCTTCACCCTGGAGCCCGCCGACGCCGCCGAGCGCGGCAGCGCGCCCGCCGAGATCTTCCACGTCGACGGCGGCCCCGCCAAGGTCGGCGTCATCGGCTCGGTGACCCGGCCGTTCTGCGGCGCCTGCGACCGGGTCCGGCTCACCGCCGACGGCCAGATCCGCAACTGCCTGTTCGCCCGAGAGGAGTCCGACCTGCGCGCGCTCCTGCGCTCCGACGCCTCCGATGCCGAGATCGCCGACCGCTGGCGCGCCGCCGTGGCCGCCAAACTGCCCGGCCACGGCATCAACGACCCCAGCTTCCTGCAGCCGGCGCGCCCCATGTCCGCGATCGGAGGCTGACCGCGTTCCCGTGCGCGCCCCGGGTGCGCGCACGGGAAAACCGGTTGCCCCGCCGGGCCGGTTCTGGCGTCATTGTGGGGGCGCGGACGGCGAAGGCGTTCCGCGCGGGCCCGGCGTCTGAGAAGGGGAGGTGGCCCATGCCCTACACCGAGAGTTCCGGAGTGCGCGTCCCGATCCGGATGTGGGCCGACCCGCAGACGGTCGAGCCGGCCGCGATGGACCAGCTCCGCAACGTCACCATGCTGCCGTGGGTGCACGGCCTGGCCGTGATGCCCGACGTGCACTACGGCAAGGGCGCCACCGTCGGCTCGGTGATCGCCATGCGCGGCGCCGTGTCGCCCTCGGCCGTGGGCGTCGACATCGGCTGCGGCATGACCGCGGTTCGGACCTCCCTGACGGCCGAGGACCTGCCCGACGACCTGGGCGCGCTGCGCTCGGCGCTGGAGAAGGCCGTCCCCGTCGGGTTCCAGATGCACCGGGACCCCGTCGACCCCCGGCGGGTGCACGGGCTCAAGACGGCCGACTGGGACCGGTTCTGGGCGGAGTTCGGTTCCCTCGCCCCGGCCGTGCAGGACCGCCGCGACCGCGCGGCCAAGCAGGTGGGCACCCTCGGGGGCGGCAACCACTTCCTGGAGGTCTGCCTCGACGACGGGGGCGCCGTCTGGGCGGTGCTGCACTCGGGGTCGCGCAACATCGGCAAGGAGCTCGCCGAGTACCACATCGAGCAGGCCCGCGGGCTGCCGCACAACCGGGACCTGCCCGACCGGGACCTCGCGGTGTTCGTGTCGGGGACGCCCCAGATGGCGGCCTACCGCCGCGACCTGTTCTGGGCCCAGGACTACGCCCGGCGCAACCGCGACGTGATGATGGGCCTGACCTGCGACGTGCTGCGCAGGGAGTTCCCGCGCGTGACGTTCGACCAGTGGATCTCCTGCCACCACAACTACGTGGCCGAGGAGAGCTACGACGGCGTCGACGTGCTGGTCACCCGCAAGGGCGCCATCCGGGCCGGCCGCGGCGACCTCGGCATCATCCCGGGGTCCATGGCCACCGGCACCTACATCGTGCGCGGACTGGGCAACCCCGATTCGTTCAACTCCGCCTCGCACGGGGCCGGACGGCGGATGAGCCGCAACAAGGCGAAGAAGACCTTCACCGAGGCCGACCTGATCGAGCAGACCAAGGGCGTGGAGTGCCGCAAGGACAGGGGCGTGCTCGATGAGATCCCGGCCGCCTACAAGGACCTCTCCGAGGTGATCGACGCCCAGACCGACCTGGTCGAGGTCGTGGCCCACCTGCGCCAGGTGATCTGCGTCAAGGGCTGACCGGTCCGGCCGGCGGGCCCCCGGAGCATCCGGCTCCGGGGGCCCGCCGTGTGCGGCCGAGGGGGTTGCGGACGGGCGCTCACCCGCATCGTGTCCCCGTACGGGAATGCCGAATCGAGACGCCTTATCGCGCTTCTTGCCCGGCGGAGCTGGCATTTTACCGCAATGCGCGGCATCGCGAGTTTCGCGCATTTTCTCCGGGGCAGCCAACATCATGAAGCCTCGAACGTCGGGCCCCGGCGGTCCGGCCCTGAACCCGCAGGAGGCACGAATGGACACGGGCCTGATCATCGGCATCGTGGTGGCCGCCATTGTCCTGGTACTCATCGTCGCCGCCGTGGCCGTGATTGTGCCCGGGCGGCGCAGGCGGCGCCTGAGGGAGAAATTCGGCCCGGAATACGATCGGGCGGTCGAGCGCCACCACGATCCCAAGGCCGCCGAGCGCGAACTGGCGGGCCGGGAGAAGCGCCACTCCAGATTGAAGCTCCGCCCCCTGTCCCCCGAGGCCCGGGACGGCTACGCCCAGGGCTGGGTCCGGATCCAGGAGCGGTTCGTCGACGCCCCCGTCGAAGCGGTCGCCGAAGCCGACAGCCTGGTGACACGGCTGATGGCCGACCGGGGCTACCCCACGGAGGGGTTCGAGCAGCAGGCCGCCGACCTCTCGGTGGAGCACGCGCGCACGATCGACCACTACCGCGCCGCGCGCGACATCAGCGAGCGCAGCGAGCGCGGCGAGTCCACGACCGAGGAGCTGCGCACCGCGATGGTCCACTACCGCACGCTCTTCTCCGACCTGCTGGACCGCGACCTCAGCGGCAACGGCGGCGGGCAGGGCAGGCACGCCGCCGACCCGAACACGCCCGAGGGCAGCGACGGATACGCCGAGACCGGGCCGCCGTCCGACGCGGCACCGGGCGACCCGGGCCGGGACGAGCCGCACCCGCGCTGACGGGTCCGCCGGCCGGCGCGGACCGCGCGCAGCGGCGGACCACGCGGACCACACGGTCCGGAAAGGAGACGCATTCCCGTGAACCGAGACGGTGAGACCCCTCCGGGCGCCGTTCCCGAACCCGGTGGGACGAGGAGCCACGCGGACGACTCCGAGGCCTTGGCGAGCAAGCGCGAAGCGCGCTGGAACTTCCGCCGCTCCGAACGCAGACGGGCCGACCAGGCCCGCAGCGAGGCGAAGGCCTCCGAGCCCGGCCCCGACGCGGCGGCGCAGCGCCCGGAGCGGCGCGAGGCGCCGACCTCCGTGTCCGAGGCCGCCCGCACGCCGGCCCCGCGGTCGGCGTCGGAGACCGGGGAGCCGCCGGTGCGGCCGCCGGCCGCGCAAGAGGAGGCCGAGCCCGCCGCCGACGCGCCCGGGAGCGCATCGGCCGCCGGTGCGCCGCAGCAGCACAACGGTGACGACATCGGGGCCAGGCTCTTCTCGCCCGACGAGGTCGACACCTTCCGCCATCAGTGGCGCGATCTGCAGGGCGACTTCGTCGACGACCCGCGCAAGGCCGTGCACGACGCCGACGTCCTCGTCGGGCGCATCCTCGACACGTTGACCGCCAACTTCGCCGAGCACAAACGCAGGCTGGAGGGCCAGTGGGGGCGCGAGGGGGAGGCCCAGACCGAAGACCTGAGGCTGGCCCTGCGCAGTTACCGCACCTTCCTCAACCAGCTCCTGAGCACCAAGGGGTGACGCCTTCCCGAGGAGGCCCGGTCCGGTTACCGGACCGGGCCCCCGCTCGGCCGCAACGGGGCGAGGAGCAGTCCGTAGGCCATCAGGGTGAGCCCCGGGTGCACCGTCCAGTCGCGCTCGGGCAGCCTCCCGAACCCCTCGGACTCGTACAGCCGCTGGGCGGCGACCATGGCGGGCTGGGTCGACAGCACGAGGTGGCGCATCCCGGCCGCCGCCGCGCGGTCGCGCACGGCGTGCAGCAGGAGTCGGCCGACACCGCGCCCCTGGGACTCCGGGGCGACGGCGAGGGCGCGGACCTCGCCTTCGGCGCAGGACCGCGTGACCTCGCTGTCGTCCCGGTGAGGCCGGAGGGTGACGGTGCCGAGGACGTCGTCGCCGTCGGCCGCCACCAGGACCTCGCCGCGGTCCCCTCGCCCCAGTCCGCGCAGCGTCTCGACATATGGGGAGTCGGGTTCCAGCAGCTCCTGTGCCAGATAGGTCCGGACCCGCAGATCTCCCACCCGCGCCATCTCCTCGGCGCGCGCATTCCGTACCAGCATGCCGCCATCAAACCGCATCACCGCGACCGCGGGCCGACCGGGTGGCGCCCGCACCCCCGCCCAAGCCGCCCTCGCCCCCACAGCAGGAAAGGACACGTCCACACCATGGAGGACGCCCATACCATGCGGACCGACGCAGCCCCCACCTCCCGTCCCCCGTCCCGCAGCCGCACCCATCGCCACTCCCAGTCCCGTTCCCGCTCCCGCGGTGCGGGCGCGCGCCCGGCGCTCTACGTTCCGGTCCACGCCAGCGGCGGCGTCGAGGCGCTGCGCCTGGCGCGGCTGGACAGCGGCGAGCGGGTGGCCCTGGCCTTCACCGAACTCACCCGCCTGCGCGCCGCGATGGGACCGGATCAGCCGTGGACGCGGCTGGCCGAACCCGCGCTGCGGTCGATGCTCAGGCCGCTGGGGGTGTCGGGCATCCGCATCGACGCCTGGGCGGTGGCCGACCGCTCGCCGCGGCGGCGCCCACCGCACCGCGGCCCCCGCAGAACAACGGCGCCGACCCGTTAGGCGCGTCCCTGGGCGCATATCGTCGAGCTCGGTGAGCCGGCCCCGATGACGAGGAGACCCATGCCCGTGCTGGAAGCCTTCGACGCGGTCATCCTGGCCGGAGGAGCGGGTCGGCGGCTGGGCGGGGCTGACAAGCCCGCACTCGAGGTCGCAGGCGCCACACTGCTGGAACGGGTGGCCGCCGCCGCGTCGGGCGCCGACTCGACCGTGGTCGTCGGGCCGCGGCGCCCCAGCCCGGCCGCCCGCTACGTGAGCGAGGACCCGCCGCGTTCCGGCCCGGTCCCGGCCCTGCGGGCCGGCCTGGCCGAGGTGGACGCGCCCTGGTTCGCGCTGCTGGCGGGGGACCTGCCGTTCCTGGAGCCCGCGCACGTCACCCTTCTGCGCTCCTCGGCGATGGGCCACTGCGGGGCGCTCCTGGTCGACGCCGAGGGGCGTCCCCAGTGGCTCATCGGGGTGTGGCACACCGCCACCGTGCGTGCCGCGCTGACCGACTACGCCGGCCACTCCGTGCGCGGCCTGCTCGGCCCGCTGGATCCCAACCGGATCGTCCCGGGGGAGGCCGGCGACATGACCGCGTTCGACTGCGACACCCCCGAGGCGCTGGCCGAGGCCCGCGCCGCCCTGGAGGCTCTGCACGAGCGGCGCGACGGCTGAGTCCGCGCACCGGACCGCGCGGTCCGGTGCGCGGCCGCCGGGGCCGGCCCCGGCGGCGGTCCGGGCGCTCAGCCCGCGAAGTCGGTGAAGGCCACCGTCTCGCGCAGGAAGCCGCGGGCGTCGAGAAAGGCCGCGAGGTACTCGCGGTGCTCATCGCAGGCGAGCCAGGTCTTGCGGCGGTCGGGCGCGTGGATCTTGGGGTTGTTCCACACCAGCACCCATTGGGCGGGCGCCCGGCAGCCCCTCCGTGAGCAGTGCGCGTCCTCGGACGTCATTTCGCCGGTCGCAAGGTCATTCCGCATTGTTTACCCCCGAGGTCGGGAAACCGTGGTCTTCGGCAAGGAATGGTCAAGGCCGATTCCCGCGCAATAAAAAGCGACGCCGGGTGGCTACGGGGGCAAACCACCCGACGTCGCGGGCGGTGTTTCGACGGGGGCTCGAAACACCGGCCGTGCGCTTCGACGGGGGACCGAAGCGCTGATTCCCAATCTACACCGCCGATCCCCCTTGTACGTCAAGACTCTGTTACGACGTGATCTCGGGAGAGTCCCGCGCTTTTCCGGGCCAATGGTCCCGAACCGCCATCATTCGCCGCGTTCGCCGCGGGGGTTCCCGGAATCGCCGGTCGGGAAACGGCCACCTTCGGACGGGGAACGGCCAAGCGGGGGTCAAGCGGCGGCCAAGCGGCCGCCAAGCGCCGCGGAGGGCTCCGGGCCGTTCCTGGCCGCGCGGGGATTGGTCCGCCGCCGCGCGGGAAGCGTGCCACCAGGCGCCGGGTACACGGCCGCAGCGAAGGGCGTAGAGGAGCAGCAGCATGACCAACCACACCTACCGCGTCACCGAGATCGTCGGCACCTCGCCGGAGGGCGTCGAGCAGGCGATCCGCAACGGGGTCAGCCGGGCCTCGTCGACCCTGCGCGAACTCGACTGGTTCGAGGTCACCGAGGTGCGCGGCCACATCGAGAACGGCGAGATCGGGCATTTCCAGGTGGGGCTGAAGGTGGGGTTCCGGCTGGAGGAGTAGGGCGCGCGTCCGGGGCCCCGGCGACCCGAGGCCCCGCGGGGTGGGCGCCGCCGACGGCGGCGCCCACCCCGCGTCCGGTCTCATCGGGTTGTGGCCGCTGCGCTCCCGGGGCGAGGGGGACGTTCAGGGCCGGACCCGCTGTGCCGCCGGCGGCTTGCGCACACCGCGACAGCCGACCCCCTGTGCGGACCCGGTCGCCGAACATCCGTCAGGACGCCTTGCTCACCGTGGACATGTTGAAGTCCGGGATCCGCATGGTCGGCATGGCCGTGCGGGAGAAGTCCTCGTTGAACTCGCGGGACAGGGCCGGGACGGCGGCCCCCACCTCGGTGACCCGGCCCAGCAGGCTCACCGGGGACTCGTTGAACCGGAAGTTGTTCACCGCGCCCGTGACCTCGCCGTCCTCCACCAGGTACACCCCGTCGCGGGTCAGGCCGGTCAGCAGCATCGTCTGCGGGTCCACCGAGCGGATGTACCACAGGCAGGTCAGCAGCAGGCCGCGTTCGGTCCCCGCCACCATCTCCTCCTGCGTCGCGGTCCGGCCGGGCTGCTCCAGGACGAGGTTGTCGGTGTGGGCGGTCAGCGGGAGCCCGGTCAGCTCCGCCGATCGGCGGGTCTGGCACAGCGCGGACAGCGTGCCGCCGTCGATCCAGGCCGAGCGCCCCAGCGGCAGCCCGTTGTCGAACGCCGTGATCCGGCGCCCCGGCGCACCGGTGAGCACGAACGGGGCGCACTCCAGGCCGGGCTCGGCCGGATCGCTGCGCAGCGTCAGCGGCAGCGGTGACAGCCGCTCGCCGACCCGGGTACCGCCGTCCGGTGCGGAGAGCGCCGTGCGCCCCTCGTGGGCGTCCCTGGCTCCGGCCTCCCGGTAGAGGGCGATCATCAGGTCGGCGGCCGCCTCGGGCGGCAGCAGCGTCTCGTAGCGGCCCGCCGGCAGCTCCACCCGCCGCCGCGCCCACTGCATCCGGCGGGCCAGTTCGGCCTCCAGCGCCTCGGCGTCGACGTCGGTGAAGTCCCGGGTGGCCCGGCCCACCCAGGCCGAGTGGCCGGTTCCGGCCGACTTCGCGTTGAGCTCCACCGTCCCCGTCGGCTGGTCGTGCCGCAGCCGCACTCCGGTGGAGGAGCCGAAGAAGGTGGAGGTCATCGTGTGCTCGGCATAGCCGTAGAGCCGGGTCGCGGACTCGGCGCACCGGCCGAACGCCCGCCCCAGCCCCGGCGCGAACCGCTCGAACACCCCGATCCCGGTGTCGGCCGACGGCGCGTCCCAGTCGGCCGCCGGAGGGTGCGCCGCCTCCGGGCCGAGCAGCGGCCGGGCCTCCTCGGCCGGCGCGGCGGCGCGGCCGGCCGCCTCCGCCGCGCGCACGAGGTCCTCCAGCTCGTCGTCGCGCAGGCCGGTGCGGCTGACGACGCCCGCAGACATGCCCGCGCCGGCGGCCGGACCGGCGCCGCCGGTCAGGGCGATCACCGTGACGCCGCGGTTCCGGCTGACCCCGTTGGTGGTCAGCGTGTTCCCGGCCCACCTGAGATTGGCCGTGCCGGTCTCGGTCACCAGCACCATGCAGGCGTCGGCGCGCGACAGTTCCAGCACGCGCTCGACCGTGGCCTGGGGGGACAGGGGCTCGTTCACAGTGCACCTCGTGTTCGCGCCGTGCTCCGGGATTCGGTACGGAAGAAAAGGTCGTTTCGGTCCTGTGCTCTGGTCACGTACCGGCCTCCTGGACGGTGTTGAGGACGCGCACGCCCTCGAACACCGCGCTGGGGCAGCCGTGGCTGACGGCGGCCACCTGACCGGGCTGGCCCTTGCCGCATATGAACGTGCCGCCCAGCACGTGGGTCTGCGGGCCGCCCAGGACCGCCATCGAGTTCCAGAAGTCGGTCGTGGTGGCCTGGTAGGCGACGTCGCGCACCTGCCCGGCGATCCGGCCGCCCTCGATCCGGTAGAACCGCTGCCCGGTGAACTGGAAGTTGTACCGCTGCATGTCGATCGACCAGCTGCGGTCGCCCACGATGTAGATGCCGCGCTCCACCCCGCCGATCAGCTCCTCGGTCGAAGGGCCCCCGGGGGCGGGCGCAAGGGAGACGTTGGCCATGCGCTGGATGGGCATGGTCGCCGGCGAGTCGGCGAACGCGCAGCCGTTGGAGCGGCCGTGGCCCTGCAGCGCCGAGATGCGCCGGTCGCGCTGGTAGCCGGTCAGCACGCCGTCGCGGACCAGGTCGAAGGAGGACGCGGCCACGCCTTCGTCGTCGTAGCCGATGCTGGCCAGGCCGTGCTCGACGGTGCGGTCGCCGGTGACGTTCATGATCGGTGAGCCGTAACGCAGCGACCCGAGCCCGTCCACGGTGGCGAAGGAGGTGCCGGCGTAGGCGGCCTCGTAGCCGAGGGCCCGGTCGAGCTCGGTCGCGTGGCCGATGGACTCATGGATGGTCAGCCAGAGGTTGGAGGGGTCGATCACCAGGTCGTAGCGGCCGGGATCGACGCTGGGCGCGGCCAGCTTCTGCGCCAGCAGCTCCGGCAGCTCATCCAGTTCGGCCGCCACCGTCGGCAGGTACTCGTAGCCCCGGCCGGCCGGCGGCGAGATCGTCTCCATGGAATCCAGCCGGCCGTCGCGGGTGGAGACCACCTCCACTTCCGGCGCCAGGCGGACGCGCTGCTGGGTGGTGACCGTCCCGGCGGTGTCGGCGTAGAACTTCTGCTCCTTGGCCTGGAGCAGCCTGGCGTCGACGTGGGAGACGCGGGCGTCGGCCAGGAGGCGCCGGCTCCAGTCGGCCAGCAGGTCGGTCTTGTCCCGGGTCGCAACCTCGAAGGGGTCGATCTCGTAGGAGGAGACCCAGGTGACGTCGGTGTGGGCGGGCTCGGGCGCCAGCTCGATCCGCTCGGTGTTGATCGCCGAGGCGACCTTGGCGACCTCCACGGCCCGCGCGGCGGTCGCGGCGGCCGAGTCGGGGGTGAGCAGGGTGCTCGAAGCGAAGCCCCAGGTGCCGTTGTGGATCACCCGCACGGCGAATCCGAGGGTGTCGGAGTCGGCGGCCGTCTCCACCGCGCCGTCGGCCAGGATCAGCCCCTGGCCGCGGATGCGTTCGAGTCGGAAGTCGGCGTGGTCGGCGCCGAGGTCGCGGGCGCGCTGCAACGCCGCGTCGGCGAGCGGGCGCAGAGGCAGGGCGAGGAATTCGTGGTCGATGTCACGCACGCCTGAAAACGTAGCGCCCGCCGCGCTCCCGATGCCACAAGGGAGGGGACGTGGTCACCGGTTCCGCGCCGATCGTGAGCTTCGGCCTTGGCCCAAGGGGGTTTCGAGGCCCGCCCCAGGCCGGAGCAGGCGCGCCACCTTGGGCGCGCACCGGCACCGTGGTTTCGGCCTGGAGCCCAAGACGGCGCCGCGGCACCCTCCCGGATCAGGTGCCGGACTGCACGTCGACGTGGACGTGGTCCAGGTGGCGCAGGATCTCGTTGCCGGGGTCGGGGGAGTCGTAGTCGCGCCAGCCGGCGATGGAGAAGCGGACGCTCCAGATCCGGTCGTCGAAGATGACCACGGCGATGTCCAGCTCCTCGGCGTGGGCCACCAGCCAGTGGGCGAGCAGCCAGCCCGCGCGGCGGTTGTCCTCGTCGACCGGACGGTAGAAGACGTCGACGGCCCGGCCGTCGTAGTGCGCGGAGTCGGCGCCGTGGCCGCTGTCGACGCCGCCCGGCTGGAACCCGCCGAGGCTCTGCTCGCCGAACACCTCGGCCATCGCCTCGCGCAGCCGCTCGGCGCGCGGGGTCAGGCCCGATTCGGTCATCTCCTGTGCGGCCAGGCCGTCGGCGGCCTCGGCCGTGCACGTCAGGCTCGGACCGGCGTCGCCGGGCGGTCCCTCGCGCAGCCGCTCCAGCGCGGCGGCGTCGACCGAGCCGGTGTCGGGCGGCTGCTCGCCGCGCGCCTCCAGGGCCACGGCGGTGGTGGCCAGTTGCGCCTCCTCGACCGTCAGCCCCACGGTGCCGTCGGCCGTCTGCACCGAGCACGGCGGTCCCCAGGGCAGCGCGGTGGAGTCCAGTCCGGACCGGTCCGCCAGCCATGGCACGCCCACCAGCGCGGCGCCCACGACGACGGCGGCCAGCACCGCCGCGGCGGCGACGCCCTTGACGAAGCCTCCGACCCGACCCCGACCCCGACCCCGACTCCGTGACCGCGCGTGCATACCGCGACTTTAGCGACAGCGCCGCACCGCTCGCGCCGCCCCTGCACCCGTCCGGCTTCGGCGGTCATTTCATGACATGGGGTGACGAGTCGATCGTTACACCTCATCGTGGCGAATCGGTGACTCTGTGTTGACTCAGGGGATTCGGGCGGTCTAGCGTCGCGTCCGCGATATCGCGAAACAAACCTTCCTATTTCGGTCGGTGCGCACCGACCCGTTCGGTCCCACCGCTTCCACTCGATTTCCGTTCTGCTTCTCCCTCCCGAAACAGACCGTGGAGACCCGCTCATGAGAACCAGACTGCTCAGCGCACTGGCGGCCGTGGCCGTCCTGCCGGTCGGCCTGTGGGCCGCCGGCACGATGGACGCGCCGGCCGCCGAGATCACCCCCGCGGCCGGCGTGTCCGCGGAGGTCGCCGAGACCGTCGTCGCCAACGACTCCACCGCCGATCCCGAGGCGATGGGCGCGGCACCCTACCTCTACTACGGCTGGGGCGATCCCCCCGATGCCGTCCGGCTCATGCAGGAGACCGGCGTGCGCTGGTTCACCCTCGCCTTCATCCTGTCCGACGGCGGGTGCGCGCCGGCCTGGGACGGGACCCGCCCGCTGGACGGGGCCGACGCCGACCGCATCGCCGAGATCAGGGCCGCCGGCGGCGACGTCATCCCCTCCGTCGGCGGCTGGAGCGGCGCCAAACTCGGTGAGAACTGCGCCGACGCCCAGTCCCTCGCCGCCGCCTACCAGCAGGTCGTCGACGCCTACGACCTGAAGGCGATCGACATCGACATCGAGGCGAGCGAGATCGAGAACGAGCAGACCCAGGACCGCGTGCTCGCCGCGGTCAAGATCATCAAGGCCGACAACCCCGGCCTCGACGTGATCATGACCCTGGGCACCACCACCGAAGGACCCAACCACTGGGGCGAGCGGCTGATCTCGCGCGCGGCCGAGACCGGCGCCGGCGTCGACACCTGGACGATCATGCCCTTCAATTTCGGCGGCGGCGACATGGCCGCGGCGACCCGCAGCGCCTCGGAGGGCCTCAACGCCCACATCGCCTCGGCCTACGGGATCTCCGGAGCCCAGGCCTACGCCATGCAGGGCATCAGCTCCATGAACGGCACCACCGACACCGGTGAGACCGTCACACCGGCCGCCTACAGCGAAATGCGCGACTTCGCGCGAGACTCCGGCATGGACCGGTTCACGTTCTGGGCGGTCAACCGCGACCGGCCCTGCCCCGGCGGCGGCGCGAGTGCCTCCTGCGGCGGCATCGACCAGCAGGAATGGGAGTTCACCCGCATCACCGCCGGCTTCCCCGGCTGATCGCGCGCGAAGCCGCGGATTCGGCGAGCCGCGACTCCTCGCGGCGCGGGGCCCGGTCGAGCACCGGGCCCCGCGCCTCACGCCGTGAGCAGGACGAACACGCCGCCCCCGATCAGGGCGACCGCCCAGACGCGGTCCATGGTGACCCAGCGCGCCCGCAGCGCGTGCACGCCGAGGAAGTCGTGCACGACCAGCGCCACGACCCCGGCGGCGACGAACATCGCGACCGTGTGCACGGCCGTGGCCGCCAGGCCCAGGAGAGTCGCGTCGAAGAGGTCCCAGCGGAGCGCATCCGCGTGCCCGGGGCCCGATCCCGCGCCGTCTCCGGCCGAGGGCGGCGGCGCCCCGTGGGCGTGGCCGCCGTGACCGGCCCGCCCCGCGCCGGCGCCGGGGCCCTCGGCCAGTTGCCCCGCGAGCACCGGGAGCAGCATCAGGCCGGCCCCGTGCAGCGAGGACATCAGGAACGACCAGGCGGACAACTGCCACAGCGACAGCCGCACGCCGTCCCGGTGGGAGTGCCGGCGGGCCACGAGCAGGCACAGGCCCGCCGCCACCACGACGGCCCCGCCGGCGACCGAGAACCACCGCGAGGCCGCCGCCGAACCGGTCGCGGTGATGAGCACCGCGACCACCGCGATGGAGGCCGCGTGCCCGCCGGCGATGGCCGGCAGCGACCGCAGCACCGCGGCGCGGCTGCGCTCCTGCAGCCCGCGAGAGACGGCCACCAGCCAGCCCATCCCGGGATTGACCCCGTGGAAGATCCCCAACCCGATCAGAACCCACATCTGGCCCGCGGTCATGGAGCTCCGTTCGGCGTTCGCGGACGCGTCACCGGGATCGTCACACGCTGTTACAGGCCGATCAACCCTCTGGCGCGACCCGGCCGGATTCGGTCGCGGCCGCGCGGTCCCCACCCGTCTTCGCCCGTCCCCGCGGCCCCTCCCGCCCCTCCCGCCCCGGCCGGACCGCGCCGGTGTGAACTGGATCGTGGCGCGGTGCGGCACGCTGTTCCTACGATGCGGATCGGATGCGAATCGCACTCGGTCGCAGTGGCCCTCGCAACGGCCGCGCGGAGCCCGGCCGCGACCCGGCCCGGGTCCCCGCAACGGCGCCGGGACGGCGGCGGGAATACCCCGCTCCCGGCAACGGCTGTTGTGAGGGTTGGCAGCGGCACAGGCACGGCAAAGCGGAGGCGCGCAAGTGTGGTCATCGCCGATGACGGGATCGCCGGCAGGCAGGACCGGCGGAGCCGACGAGGCCCCCGGGCGGGAGCCCGCGGCGGACTCCGCCGCGCGGACCGCCTCCCGGCTGCCCCGTGACGGCGCCGTCCCGGCCGACCTGTTCCGCAGGGCCCTCGGTTCGCACGCCGCCGGCGTGGTGGTCGTCACCGCCCACCCGGCCGCCGGCCCGGTGGGCATGACGGCGACGTCCTTCACCAGCGTCAGCCTCGACCCGCCCCTGGTCTCCTTCTACGTCAACGCCGGATCCGGGTCGTGGCCGGGCATCCGCGACGCCGGCGCCTTCGCCGTCAACATCCTGGACGAGCGCCAGCACGACACCGCAGCCCGCTTCGCGGCCAAGGGGACCGACCGGTTCGCCCCGCCGACGCGCTGGAGCCACGGCCCCGAGGGCCTCCCGCTGCTTCACGGCGCCGTCGGCCACGTGCTGTGCCTGCGCCACGACCTGCTCGCCGTGGGCGACCACTGGCTCGTGGTCGGACGGGTGGCCGACGCCTCCGTCAGCGAGGACGGCCGGCCGCTGCTCTACCACCGCAGCCGCTACGGCCGCTTCGACGCCTGACCGATGTCCGGCGATCGGGTTCGCGCAAAGGGGCGGCCGCCGCAGTGCACGCAGCGCCGGCGGCACGGCGGATCCGGGCCCTGAAAGTCCCGCCTCGCCCTGCGGGCGCAGCGGTCACGACCCGATGAGGCGGGCGCGCCCCTTTCCCTCAGATGACGCCCTGGGCCAGCATCGCCTGGGCCACCAGGTCGAAGCCGGCGATGTTGGCGCCCACCACGTAGTTGCCCGGCCGGTCGTAGCGCTCCGCCATCTCGTAGCAGGAGTCGTGGATGTGGCGCATGATCTCGCTCAGCCGCTCCTCGGTGTAGCCGAAGGACCACGAGTCGCGCGACGCGTTCTGCTGCATCTCCAGCGCGCTGGTGGCCACGCCGCCGGCGTTGGCGGCCTTGCCGGGGCCGAACGCCACGCCCGCCTCCTGGAGGATGCGCACGCCCTCGGGGGTCGTGGGCATGTTCGCGCCCTCGGAGACGGCCTTGACCCCGTTGCGGATCAGCGTCTTGGCGTCGGCCCCGGTCAGCTCGTTCTGGGTCGCCGAGGGCAGCGCGACGTCGCACGGGACGTCCCAGACGCTGCCGCCGCCGATGTAGTGCGCGCCGCCGCCCCTGCGCTCGGCGTAGTCGGAGATCCTGGCGCGCTCGACCTCCTTGATCTGCTTGAGCAGGTCGAGGTCGATGCCGGCCTCGTCCACGACGTAGCCGCCGGAGTCCGAGCAGGCGATGACGGTCGCGCCGAGCTGCCGGGCCTTCTCGATCGAGTAGATCGCGACGTTGCCGGAGCCGGAGACGACGACGCGCTGACCGTCCAGGTCCTCGCCGCGGGTGCGCAGCATCTCGGCGGTGAACAGCACGCTGCCGTAGCCGGTGGCCTCGGTGCGCACCTGGGCGCCGCCCCAGTTCAGGCCCTTGCCGGTCAGGACGCCGGACTCGTAGCGGTTGGTGATGCGCTTGTACTGGCCGAACAGGTAGCCGATCTCCCGGCCGCCCACGCCGATGTCCCCGGCCGGGACGTCGGTGTACTCGCCCAGGTGCCGGTAGAGCTCGGTCATGAAGGACTGGCAGAAGCGCATGACCTCGCCGTCGGAGCACCCCTTGGGGTCGAAGTCGCTGCCGCCCTTGCCGCCGCCGATCGGCATGCCGGTGAGCGCGTTCTTGAAGATCTGCTCGAACCCGAGGAACTTGACGATGCCGAGGTTGACCGAGGGGTGGAACCGCAGACCGCCCTTGTAGGGGCCGAGCGCGCTGTTGAACTCCACCCGGAAACCGCGGTTGACGTGCACCTCGCCGGAGTCGTCTGTCCACGGGACACGGAAGATGATCTGGCGTTCGGGCTCGCAGATCCGCTCGATGAGCTTGGCGTCCACGAGCTCGGGCCGCTTGGCCAGCACGGGACCCAGGCTCTCCAGCACCTCGCGCACCGCCTGGTGGAACTCCTGCTCGCCGGGGTTGCGCCGCAGGATCTCGGCGTAGAGCGGTTCGACCTTCTCGTCCAGGACTGGTGACATGCGTGTGCCTCCGCATTCGGTGGGGCGCCCTTTCGGAGCCACACTGCCCGCGGGCACGCCGAAAGAACGCCGGATGGCTGTTTCGGGGAATGCACGGCGACGCTGCCGGTTCACTGCGGTCCCTTGGCGATCATAGAAGACGGCCGAAGGGTGCGCGGCAGGGCACTCCGGTCAATCGCCGCTCCGGTCGCCATTGACGCGATTCGCGGACGGTTCCGGGGCAAGAGGGCGAAAACGGCGGAAACCCGGCTAACCTCCCTCGAAGCCGCTCTCGACCCGGCGGTTCCGCGCCCGTCCCGCGACGTCGTCGGTCTCGTCTGCGACCGGCTCGGAGGCGCCCCGGCCGTCGGCCGGAGCTCCTACGGGCAGAGCCGGTCGAGTGAGGTCGCCTCGTCGCCGACCTGACGGCCCGGCGTGGTCGGCGAGGGGTCGGGCAGGCCGGTGTACTCCTGCCACTCGGTGTCGCCGGCGGAGGGCGAAGGGGAGCCCGGGGCGCTCGCCGACGGGCTCGGCCCGGCCAGGTCGGCCATGTCCTCGTCCTCGGGGTTCCCGCCGCTGCCGTCCTTGCCGGTGCTCTCGCCACTCGAGGACCGGCTCTCCTCCTGCTCCCGAATGGCGGCGTCGACCAGTCCGCGGATCTTCTCCCAGTCCGGATAGGCGGTGTCGACCTGCGGCGGCGACAACTGGAGGGTCTTCATGCCGCCCTCGGCGGCCAGGTCGGCCAGGTCGACGAAGTGCGGCACCTTCGGCTGCGGGATGTCGGTGCGCAGGGTGCGCTTGGTCGCGCCGGCCAGGTCCTGGAAACCGGTGAGGACCAGGGTGGGGTCCACCTGCTCGGCCATGTACTTGACCAGGCAGCCCTGCCGGCCCATCCGGGTGTAGTCGTCGCTGTTGACGCGGCTGCGGCCGTACCACAGCGCCTCGTTGCCGTCGAGGTGCTGCCGGCCGGTCTCCAGGACATCGTCCTCCTGGCCGTAGGGGATGGGGTCCTCGATGTAGACGTCGATGCCGCCGATGGCGTCGACGAGGTCCTCGAACCCCTGCATGTCGACCAGCGCGTAGTAGTCGATGTCGATGCCGATGGCGTGGCCGATGGTCTGCTTGAGGGTGTCGGCCGCCGGGTCCTGCACGGTCGGGTCGATCGCGAGCTCCTCGGGGTCCTCGGCGACCGTCTGGTAGACCTCGTTGAGCAGATCGCTGAAGCCCTGGGGCTCGGGGTAGAGCTCGGCCAGCGCGCTGTCCTCGGGGAAGGGCGCGTTCTCCAGGTTGCGCGGCAGCCCGATCAGCACCACGTCGCCGTGTTCGACGTCGATGCTGGCCACCATCATGGAGTCGGTGCGCATGCCGTAGCGGTTGTCCCCGGAGTCTCCGCCGATCAGCAGTACGTCCACCCGGTCGCGGCCGGCCCAGGGATCGGTGTCGTCGTGCGGCTCGGCGGGGTCGGCGGCGCCGCTGAACACCGAGGAGAACATGTCGTGGGCGGTGTAGGAGGTGCGCATCACCGCCGCCGCGGGGGCGGCGACGACCAGGCACAGCACGGTGACCACCGCGCCGGCGGCGAACCTGCGCAGCACGCCCGCGTTCGGGGGCCGGGTGATCACGTAGGAGTGGATGATCACCGTCATCCACAGCACCGCGACGGCGAAGGCGAGGGCCGCGGCGGTCAGCAGCCAGCGGCCCTGGACGGCGATCCGCGCGCCCCGGATGACGTCGCCGTTGAGCAGGACCGCGCCGACGACCGCAGCGGCGATGAGGGCGACGTAGCAGAAGAGGATCAGTCCTCCGGCCCAGCGGCGTCCGGTACGCAGGTGGGCGATGCCCGGAACAAGGGTGGATCCGGCCGTCCACAACAGGGCCCGCCCCGTTCCGTTCGGGCGCTCGCGCCGCTGCTCGTCCCGCTGCTCGGGCATGGGGGGATCCCTTCTGCTGTCGGTCCCAAAGTGGCGCCCGGCATCGGGGATGCTGGTCGTGTGCGATGGGCCGTCATCTTTTTCCTACCGCACAGGCGCGCTGTTAATGCGCATACAGTGTGGCGCTTTGTCGGAGTTGTTCGCACACCGGCCTCCGACGGCGACCCGACCGCCGGACGTCCGTTATGTCCGATGGAGGTGCTCGATGCCCGGTTCTCCGGGCATAGCGGACCAAAGTCAGGCTTGTTTCTTTCGTGATCAGTAGTTAAGCGTCGCTACAACTGCCATGATCTGGCCGCAGGAGGGGGCGGCGCCCGGGGGGAGCTGGGCGCCGTCATGCGAATGAAAGGCACTCATCGTGCTCGATGCGGTCGATGCCGCGCTCGTCAGGGCGCTGCAGGGGGATGGAAGAGCTACGTACCAGGCGCTGGCCGACGGAGTCGGGCTGTCGCGCACGGCGGTTCGCGCCCGGGTCAGGCACCTGATCGCGGCCGGGGCGATCCGAATCGTCGGTGTGCTGCACGCGGGCGTCATGGGGATGGAGGTATTCGGACACATTTCATTTCGTGTTTCCGGTCCGGTTCGCCCGGTCATGGCCGAACTCGCCCACCGGGAGGCGGTCACGTTCGCCGCGCTGACCGCCGGACGCTTCCCCGCGGTGGCGCACGTGCGGGTCTGCGACGACGCGGCGCTGGCCGCGGAACTCACCGAGCTGCGCGGGCTCCCCGGTGTGACCGGGGCCGAGGTGTTCCGCGGCGACACGATCGTCAAGGACGCCTACTCGAGCGTGCGCGCGCTGCGCGAGGTCGGCATCGACCCGCTCGACTGGCGGCTCATCCGCCGGCTGCAGGTCGACGGGCGCGCGTCCTACGCCGAGCTCGCGCGCTGCGTGGGCCTGTCCCAGGCCGCGGCGCGCTCGCGGGTGGTCCGGCTGATCGACGCGGGCGTCGTCCACGTCACCGCCCTGATCGAGCCGTCGGCGGTGGGCGCCAACGAGCACCTCGGGTTCGGGCTGCGTTGCCGGGGCGACGCCGAGGCGATCGCCGGGCGACTGGGTAACCTGTCCGGGGTGTCCTTCGTGACCACCGGTTTCGGGCGCTACGACATCGTCGGCAGCGCCTCGGCCGCCGACCGGCCGACGCTGGTGGAGGCGCTGGAGGCCATCCGCTCCTGCCCCGAGGTGACCTACGCGGAGACGTGGGAGCACCTGTCGGTGGCCAAGGAGCGGCACCGGGCCGACGGCGGCTCCCGCACCGCCGAGGGGAGGCCGCGGGAGCAGGCGCCCCTCTCCCGGAGGCGGGCGGCCGCGGGCGGGAGGGCCGGGGGAGAGGTCGCAGAGGAGCGGGAATCCGCGCAGTGAGGGAGGACGCATGGGCGCCGCGGCGAGGGAGCGGTCGATCGGAGGGCCGGAGCCGATGACGCCCTCGGGCGTGCTGCGCCTGCGCGGCCGCACCTTCGGCCCCGGCTCCCACGCCGTGATGGCGGTGATCAATCGGACCCCCGACTCCTTCTACGACCGGGGCGCAACCTTCGCCTTCGACGCCGCCGTGCGGGCCGCCGACACCGCTGTGGCGCGGGGCGCCGACATCATCGACGTCGGCGGCGTCAAGGCCGGCTACGGCGAGGACGTCCCGGTCGAGGAGGAGATCCGGCGCACCGTTCCGTTCGTGACGGAGCTGCGCCGGCGCCATCCCGGCGTCGTCATCTCGGTCGACACCTGGCGGGCCGCCGTGGGGCGCGCGTGTGCCGCGGCAGGCGCGGACCTGGTCAACGACACCTGGGCCGGGGCCGATCCCGACCTCGCCAGGGTGGCCGCCGAGTTCGACGTCGGCCTGGTGTGCAGCCACAGCGGAGGCCTCGCCCCGCGCACCGACCCGCACCGCGTCGCCTACGCCGACGTGGTGGCCGACGTCAGGGACACGGTGGTGGCCCTGGCCGAGCGGGCGGTCTCCTTCGGAGTCGGCCCGGACCGGATCCTGATCGACCCCACGCACGACTTCGGCAAGAACACCTATCATTCGCTGCTGCTCACCCGGCGCCTGCACGAACTGGTCGGCACCGGATGGCCGGTGCTGGTCGCGGTCTCCAACAAGGACTTCATCGGCGAGACCCTCGACGCCGCGGTCACCGACCGCCTGGCCGGGACGCTGGCCGTGCTCGCGGTGTCGGCGTGGCAGGGGGCGCGGGTGTTCCGGGTGCACGACACCGCAGCGGCCCGCCGAGCGCTGGACGCGGTGGCGGCCATGGAGCGCCAGGGCCGCGGCGCCGACCGTTGAGGACGGCCCGGCGCCGCGCCCGGACCGCCCGCGGCGCCGGGCCGGGCCGCGGGGAACGGAGGGGCGGGGCGTGCCCGCTGGGGCGGGACCACCGGGGTGTGGCTCCGCTGCGTGGCCGGCCGGTCCTGCGGAGTCACGCTTCGGTGGTGGGCCGCTCCCTGTAACCGCCGGTAGCATTTTTTTCGGTTTTCCCTTCGGCATGTCTTGCGTCACCCTTAAGTTACCCATGAGTATGAGGGGAGTCGGGCCGCGAGGGGGACCTGTCCTCCTCGGCTCGCGAACGGCGCGGTGCCGCCGCGGACCCCTGTCCCCCGGCGGTCTTTCCGTCCCGCGCCGCGCGAGCGCCGCGGTCCGCTCAGGCGCGGTTGCAATGGGAGGCTGACGTGGCGCTTGCGGATACCTTGACGGCGATGGGCACGGCGGCGCTCACGCGATGCGGAGCGCGCCCGCTCGGTGCGCACCTGTTCCCGGTCTGGCCGGGCGCGGCCTTCGCCGCCACGGCGCTGCCCGTGCGGTGCGCTCCGGGCGACAACCTCGCGCTGCACGTGGCAGTGGCGCAGGCGGCCCCCGGCAGCGCGCTGGTGGTCGACGTCGCCGGCGAGCCGGAGTACGGCTACGTCGACGAGATCCTCGCCGTCGCAGCGCGGATGCGCGACGTGGCCGGCATCGTCATCGACGGCTGCGTGCGCGACGTGGGCGCGATCGCCCGCTGCGGGCTCCCCCTCGTCAGCGCCGGGGTCTCGGTGCGCGAACCCAGCCACGACGCCGGGGGAGCGGTCGGCCAGGAGGTGCTCATGGGCACCGACTCCCTGCCCACCCCGGTGCGCCGCGGCGACTGGGTGGTCGCCGACGACGACGGCGTGGTCTGCCTGCCCCGCGGCCGGGTCGCCGCGATCGTCGCCGACGCGGTGGACTCGGTCTCCCGCGACCAGGAGGTGCTGGACGCCCTGTGCTCGGGCCGCAGCACCCTGGACGTGCTCAACCTCGACCCCTCCCGGGTCACCGGCTGGCACGGCCGAGCCGTCCCGGCCGAGAGCTCCGCGGAGCGGGCGGGGTAGGCGGGGTCTACGGCGCGGTCCCGGCGGCGCCGGCCTCCTCCAGGCCCTCCTCCCCGCGGTACAGCCGGGCCACCACGTCCTCGATGTCGGGCTCGCGCAGGGTGAGGTCGGCGATCTCGCGGACCTGCGCCACCTCGGCGATCACGGCCGCGGGGTTGGCGCTCAACTCCAGCCACTGGCGCGGCCCCTCGATCCGGGTCACGCGGGCGCCGGGCACCTCGATCGGAGCGGCCGGGCCGGCGCCGCGGTCGGTGTCGAGGTCCACGATGAGCGTGCGCGGCGAGGGCGCGGTGTCGCGCAGCGCCGCGAGGTCGCCGTCGAAGGCGAGCCGCCCGCGGTCGATGACCATCACCCGTCGGCACAGCCGCTCCACGTCGCCGAGGTCGTGCGTGGTGAGCAGGATCGTCGTGGCGCGCTCGGCGTTGAGCCGCAGCAGGAACTCCCGGATCGCGGCCTTGCTGACCACGTCCAGCCCGATCGTCGGCTCGTCCAGCACCAGCAGCTCCGGGCCGTGCGCGGCGGTGAAGTCGCGGCCCAGGCCGCGCGCCTCGATGATGGCGGCCATGGTCAGCTCCCGGTGGATCGGTAGTGGCGCAGCCCGGTGCGCCAGACGAGGGCGGCCAGCAGGCACAGCACGACGGCGACGCCGGGGGAGGCGAAGCGCAGCCACTCGGCCATGCCGAGCGGGTCGGGCCAGTCGAGCAGGTACAGCGCGGGCTGCCAACTGACGAAGGCCAGCGGGACCAGGAAGGTCACCGCGCGCACCACGTCGCGGCCGTAGACGGCCAGGGGGTACTCGGTCAGCGCCTGCCCGCCGTAGGTCACCGAGTTGGCGACCTCGCGGGCCTCGGCGACGAAGAACTGCACGCACGCGCCGATGATCCACAGCGCGGCGCAGACGGCGACCCCGGAGCAGATCAGCACCGGCAGCAGCAGCGCGCGCTCCGGCGTCCACTCGATGTCCAGCTCCACCAGCGCCCAGGCCAGCGTGGCCGCGCTCGGCGCGACCTTGCCCAGGCGCCGCGGCGAGAACCCGTCGGTGGCGAGCTGGACCAGCGGCGAGACCGGGCGCACCAGCATCGTGTCGAAGGCGCCGCTGCGCACGTGCTCGCCCAGCCGCTCCACCGACCCCATGAGCAGGTCGGCCAGGCAGAACGCCACGCCCGACAGCCCGTAGATCAGCAGCGCCTCGTGCAGCCCGAACCCGGCGAGGCGCCCTGCGTGGCCGAACACGAAGAACAGCGCGGCCAGTTCCAGCCCGGAGGCCGCGGCCTGGGCCAGGGTCAGCAGCGCCAGCGACAGCGGGTACTGCGCCACGGCGCGACACCAGGCCCAGGCCAGCCGGGGGTAGGCCGAGAGGGAGGCCGGCCGGCGCTCCCGCCCGCGGCCCCCGGCGCCCGCGCCGCCGGTTCGCTCCTCACCGGTCGGCGCGATGCCCGCCGCTCCGCGCCCCGTTGCCTCAGCCACCCTGGACCACCACCCGCCGCGTGGCGCGCGCGGTCAGCAGCGCACCCAGGCCGAGCAGGGCCGCCGTCCACGCGGCCTGGTGGGCCAGGCCGCCCAGAGCGCCGCCGCCGGGCAGGGTGTCCTTGCCGAGGAAGATCTCAACGGGCACCTGAACCAGGGCCGCCCACGGCAGCAGCCGCAGCACCGAGGCCAGCCCGTCGGGGAAGAGCACCAGCGGCAGGAGCATGCCGGAGCAGGCGGGGCCCAGCAGCCAGGCCACCGCGTTCACGCCGCGGGTGTCCATCAGCCAGAACCCCAGCAGCGCGTACAGGTAGCGCAGCGCGAAGCCGATGAGCACCGCCAGCGCGAACGCGGCCGCCGCCGCGGCCCAGCGCACCGGGTCGCGCGGCAGTACCAGGCTGAAGACGGCCAGCCCGGCGATGAAGGTGGGGACGCCGCGAAAGACCAGGTTGAACGCTGCCCGCCCGAGGTCGTGGGCGAGCCACCACAGCATCAGGTGCACCGGGCGCAGCAGGTCGACGGCGACCTCGCCGCTGCGGACGCGCTCGCCCAGGTCCAGCGGCGGCCCGAACACCGCGACCGGCCCGATGAGCGCCTGGGCCAGAAAGACCTGGGTGACGGCGTCGGCGGCGCCGTAGCCGTTGATCCGGGGCTGGGCGGCGAAGACCGCCAGCAGCACCATCGCGTTGATCAGGCCGAACACGACATTGACGAACACGCCGGCCGCGGTCGCGGCGCGATAGGTGGAGTAACGGCGCAGCCCGCAGGCGAACACCGCGAGATGGACCCGCACGTGCCTGACTCCTGGATCGAATGAGACGGGAAGGAGGGCACGTCCCTGCGGGCGGGCAGGTCCAGGGCGCCGCGAAGCAAAGACCCTAGCACGGGACGCGGCGGCCGGTGACGTCGATCACGGTCTCCCCGGCTCCCGCGCCCCGCTCCCGCCGATCCGGGACCGCTGAGGAGGGCCCGGCGACCAGGGCGACCGGCCGAGTGAATGGCCGGACGGGCGGCCGGGGAGTGGCCGGAGCAGGCCGCGTGCGCGGGAATTCCGGCCACCGGCGGACGCGGCCCCCGGTGGGGCGGCAGACTTTGTGCGCAGGGAAGATCACCGACGCCGCACCGTTGTGCTCAGGAGGACGCATGGGCCAGACCGCGGACCGTCCCGCACCGCCGGAGCCGCCGGAACGGGAGCGCGATCGGGGCGCGCAGCGGCGGCACGGGCTGTCGGCGCGCGGCGCCGCGACCCGCAGACGGCTGATGGCGGCCGCGCGCGCGGAGATCCTGGCCGGTGACGGCGTCCTGGAGGTGGCCAACGTGGCCGACCGCACGGAGGTCTCGGTCGGACTGCTCTACCGCTACTTCGGCAGCAAGGACGGCCTGGTCAGCGCCGTCGTCAACGAGTTCTACGACAGCTACGACGAGACCGTGTTCACCACCCGCATCGACGCCGGGGTCGGCTGGCTGGTCACCGAGCACCTCCGGCTCCGCCGCGAGATCGACTTCCTGTGCGACGACGCGCTGGGCAGGGTCATCATCGGGCGCCGACTGCGCGAGCCGGCCGCGGCCCAGGCCGACGCCGAACGCCTGGCGCGCCAGGTCGACATCGCCGCCCGCGGCATCGCGAGGGGGCAGCGCGGGGGAGAGCTGGACACCGCGATCCGGCCGCGCTTCGCCGCGGCCGCGATCCTCGGGGCCTTCCGGGAACTCATGGCCCAGGCGCTGAGCGGCCCCGCCGAACCGCCGCGCGAGGAACTGCTCGACGTCATGTGGCGCACCGGGACCAGCCTGCTGCTGCCCGCCGAGGACGCGCTCCCGTAGCGGTCCGCCGAAGACGAGGTCCCGGCCGCGGCGGGCGCCGTGCCCGAGGTCCTTCGGCCGTCGGGGGGCTTTGACCTCGGTCGGAGGAGGAGTCCGCGGTGACCGGGCGATCCTCTCGCGCACCGGAAAACCCCAGCCGATCCTGACCTTGAGGTTCAACCTCGACCACCGAGGGCTTGAAGCTCAGCCCAAGGAGGGATCCGCGGTGACCGGGCGATCCTCTCGCGTGGCCGAAGGCCCCTACAGGGATCGCCCCGGCGCCGCGCCGCCCACGCCGCCACCGTGGGCGCCAGGGCGCGACCGTGGTTTCGGTGCGCGGTGAGGGCGCGGGCCGCCGTGCCCGCTCGCCTCGGCCACCGAGGGCGTGAGACACCGGCCACAGGGTTTGAACCCCGGCCCGAGGACACAACCGCACACCGCCGCCGTGGGCGCCGGGCCGAAACCGCGGTGCCGTCCCGCGTTCACGGCGTCGGCGTGCGCCTCGCGCGCGTGAGGCGATTTCCGTCTAGGGACCTTCGGCCACGCGAGAGAATCGCCCACCCGCACGCCCTCCCTCCTGGGGCGGGCCTTCACGACCCCCTGGGGTCAAGGCTTCTTCCATCTCTCTTGGGGCGGGCCTTTAAGACCTCCTGGGGTCGAGGTCTCTTCCACTTCTCTTGGGGCGGGCCTCACCCTGGGACAGGAGCCATCCCTGAACCGGGACCGCGAAACCTCGACGGTCGAGTGCCGGAGAGCCGCTGAGTCGGCCTCTGCGGCTTGCGCAGGAGCGGACCGGATAGCGGGAGCGGCCGCGCCGCCGCCGCCGTCTCCTCGGGTCGCTGAGGGCGGTGCCGCGTCGGCCCCGGTTCAGTCCTGGGTCAGCGTCAGCAGTTCGTCGAGGTAGCAGGCGGCCTCGCGCATCGCGCGCTCGGGGTCGCCGGCCCGGATGGCCTCGGCCAGTCCGCGGTGGTCGATGCCCTCGTCCTGGGCGGGCTCCTCGTGGGCGGTGTGCGCGATGCTGTCGTAGACCACCTGCGCGATGTCGTCGTAGAGCTCGATGAGCAGCGAATTGTGCGTGGCGTTGACGACCGCGCGGTGGAAGGTGAAGTCGGACTCGACGAAGGCCGCCATGTCACGCTCGCGCCAGGCGGCGTCGCGCAGCCCCATCGCGGTGTCGATGTCGGCCATGTCGGTGTCGGTGTGGCGCAGGGCGGCCAGGCGCGCGGCCTCCATCTCCAGTGCGCGCCGGACCTCGAGGTTCTCGCGCAGCCGGGACCGCTCCAGCCTGCGGCGCAGTGCTCCGCCGAGCTCGCTGGAGGCGCGCACGAACGTGCCGGCCCCCTGGCGGATCTCCAGCAGTCCGGCGTGGGCGAGCGCGCGGACCGCCTCGCGGACGGTGTTGCGCCCGACCTCCAGTTGCTCGGAGAGCTCGGACTCGGTGGGGATGCGGTCGCCGACCGACCACTCGCCAGAATCGATCTGGGTTCTCAACTGGCTGATGACCTGGTCGACGAGTCCCGTTCGACGCGTCGAAGCGAGGGGCACGGGCTTACCTCCTGCGGATGCTGGCCGTTCCGGTGAGCCATAGGGTACGGAGTCGGTTTGTGAAGTCGGTTAAAGCGGGAGCTTAGACCAGTCTTGCCCAAGGCATGGTCCTCTCATGGCCAAGACATGGTTCTCCGGCGCCGATACGGCGGTCCGCCGCGGGAGCGCCCCGGCGCCGCGGCCCGCGCCGACCCCCGGTTCTGCGTTATCCTCGGAATCTACATCGGGTCATCCTATGAATGTCTGCGCAGCAGACTCCTCATGGATGCGCGTGCAGCGGGTTCTTCGGTGATGGCCCGTACAGCGGGTTTCTCAACGGATGCCTGTACAGCGAGTTTTCAACGGATGCCTGTACAGCGATTTTTTCAACGGATGTGTGGTGGAAGTGACGGCCGTGCCCATGGCGGGTGGGGAGAGGACTGGGAGGTCCGGGGACGTGCGTGGACCCTCTCGGGGCGGGCGTCCCCGCCGTGTGACGTGGCTGCTGGTGGCCGGTGTCGGGCTCGCGGCCGTCAACCTGCGCACCGCGATCACCAGCGTCGGTCCGGTGCTCGACGAGATCACCGGGGACCTCGGCATGTCCGGCGCGATGGCGGGGCTGCTGACCACGCTGCCCGTGCTCTGCTTCGCCGCGTTCGGAGCCCTCACCCCGGCCCTCATCCGCCGGTTCGGCGAGCACCACGTCCTGCTGGCCGCGCTGCTCGCGCTCACCGCCGGCCTGGGCAGCCGCGTCCTGGTCCAGGACCAGTGGCTCTTCCTCGCCCTGAGCGCGCTGGCGCTGTCCGGAGGAGCCATGGGCAACGTGCTGCTGCCGACCCTGGTCAAGCAGCACTTCCCGCACCGCGTCGGCGCGATGACCACCCTCTACACCACCGGACTGGCGCTGGGGACCACCATGGCGGCGGCCGGCACCGTTCCCATCACCCAGGCCACGGGCGGGAACTGGCACGTCGCCCTCGGCTGCTACGCGGTCTTCGGGCTGATCGCCGCCGTCCCGTGGATCGCGGTGCTGCGGCACGAGCCGCCCCGTGCCGCCGCGGGGCAGTCCCTGGGCATCGGCCGGGTGCTGCGCACCGCCATGGGCTGGCAGAGCGTCGTCTTCTTCGGCACCCAGTCCACGATCGCCTACATCATGTTCGGCTGGTTCGCGCAGCTGCTGCGCGACAGCGGGATGGACGCCACGACCGCGGGCGTCGCGCTGTCCTACCTGACCGCACTGTCCATCCCGACCTCGCTCGTGCTGCCGGGGCTCATGGCCAGGGTGCGCGACCACCGCGGCTTCATCGTGTTCTTCTTCGTCTGCTACGTCGCCGGATTCGGCGGCCTGTGGGTCGCTCCGCTGCAGGGCGTGTGGCTGTGGGCGACCCTGATCGGCATCGGGATGGGGACCTTCCCGCTGGCCCTCACCTTCTTCGCGGTGCGCACCCGCACCGCGTCGGCGACCGCGGCGATGTCGGCGGTCAGCCAGAGTCTCGGCTACCTGATGGCCGGAACCGGCCCTTTCCTGTTCGGCCTGCTGCACGAGCTCACCGGCGACTGGCGCGCACCGCTGGCCATGCTCCTCGCCACGGCGCTGCTCAACCTGGGCGTCGGCATGCTCCTGGGCCGCCCGCGCCACCTGGAGGACGCGCCGGCCATGCGGGAGGCCGCCCCGGCGGCCGGCTCCACGGGGGCCGGGTGAGTCCGGTCCCGCCCGCTCATCCGCCCGGCAGCCAGCTCACCTCACCGATCAGGTAGACCGCCCCGGCGAACGCCACGATGTCGATGACGGAGTGCGCGATCACCAGCGGCATCACCCGGCCGTATCGGCGGTAGAACCAGCAGAACACCAGACCCATCACGAGGTTGCCGAAGAACATCCCCACCCCCTGGTACAGGTGGTAGAAGGCGCGCAGCACCGAGCTCGCCACGGCGGCCCGCACCGGCGACCAGCCGAGCTGGTCCAGGCGCAGCATCAGGTAGCCCACCACGATGACCTCCTCCAGCACGCCGTTCTTGACGGCCTGCAGGATCAGGACGGGCAACTGCCACCAGTGCTCCTCCAGGGTGCTGGGCCGCACCGTCACGGTCATGCCCAGCTGCCAGGAGACCACGTAGACCGCGAGCCCGCCGCACCCGATGAGGGCGGCCAGGCCGGGGCCCGTGAGGAGGTCGTGGCCGGGGCGGCGCAGGTCGAACCCGATGGTGCGGGCCGACTGGTGGCTGCGGCGCAGCAGATACAGCACCAGCGCCACGGGCGCGAAGGCGAAGACCAGCGAGTACACCTGGCGGGACAGGTCCAGCCAGGGCCACTCCGCGGCGGCCTGCGGGTCCACCAGGCTCGCGCTCTGCTGGGCCAGCCCTCCCGGCGCGGTGACCGCTCCGAGGAACGAGATCGCCGCGGAGACGGCGGCGGCGCCCAGCGACAGCGCGAGCACGCACAGGATCTCCGCCTTGATGAGGCCGGGCGTCAGCGGCGCGGCGGAGGCGGAGCCCGGGTCCCGCCGCTGCGGCGCGGGTCGCGCGGACGGCGTCTCGGACGAGGGGGCCTGGAGGGCGGCCTCGGGGCCGGGCTGCGATTCGGCCTGCGATTCGGGCTTGGGATCGGCCATGGAAGCGATCATCGCACCGCTGCGCGGACGCGTGCGGCGCGGGTGGGCCCCGCGCCGCACCCGTCCGCGCCGGCGGGGGAGGCCGCGGATCAGTCGTCGTCCTCCTCGCCCTCCTCGTCGTCCTGGTCCCCGCCGTCCTGCTCTCCCTGCTGGTCGTCCTGGTCCCCGCCGTCCTGCTCTCCCTGCTCCTCTCCGTCCATTCCGCCGTAACCGCCGCCGCCGTCCTCCTGCTCGACCTCGTCCTGGTCGCCGTCGTCCTCGGTGTCGTTGCAGGCGGCCAGGGGGCCGAAGGCGAGCGCGGCGATCAGGCCGGCGGCGGCCAGGCGGCGCGGCAGCGCGGGAAGGTCGTCGATGATGCGCATGGGTCGCTCCCTCGTCGAGTCGCTCGGGCGGTGGCGGCCGTGCGGCGGCGCCACCGGCTTTTCCCGGTCGCCTCCCGACTACCCGCGGCCGCTCCCGGTTATCCCGGTCGTCTGCGCCGCCGCGGTCCGCCCACGACGAACCGCCGGCCTCGCGGGTGACACGAATCCGCGAGGCCGGCGGCGGGAGGACGGCGGCCCGCCGCGCCCCAGCCACGAAAGCAGGGCGGGCCGCCATCAGGAACGAAGAGGTCCAGGACGTCAGTGAGCCGCTGAGAACTGGTCCTCTTCGGTGGAGCCGGTGAGGGCCGTGGTGGAGGCGTCCGGCGTGATCGCGGTGCTGACCTGGTCGAAGTAGCCGGTGCCGACCTCGCGCTGGTGCCGGGTGGCGGTGTAGCCGGCGGCCTCGTTGGCGAACTCCGCCTCCTGCAGTTCGACGTAGGCGCTCATGCCGCTCTCCGCGTAGCCCTTGGCCAGGTCGAACATGGAGTGGTTCAGCGAGTGGAAGCCGGCCAGGGTGATGAACTGGAACTTGTAGCCCATGTGGCCGAGCTCGCGCTGGAACTTGGCGATGGTGGAGTCGTCCAGGTGCCGCTTCCAGTTGAACGACGGCGAGCAGTTGTAGGCGAGCATCTGGTCGGGGTACTCGGCCTTGATCCGCTCGGCGAACTGGCGCGCGACCTCCAGGTCCGGCGTCGAGGTCTCCATCCACAGCAGGTCGGAGTAGGGCGCGTAGGCCAGGCCGCGGGCGACGCAGGACTCCAGGCCGTTGCGGACCCGGTAGAAGCCCTCGCCGGTGCGCTCACCGGTGATGAACGGCTGGTCGCGCTCGTCGACGTCGCTGGTGATGAGCGTGGCGGCCTGCGCGTCGGTGCGCGCGACGACCAGGCTCGGGACGCCGGCGACGTCGGCGGCCAGGCGCGCGGCGCTCAGCGTCTTGATGTGCTGGCCGGTCGGGATGAGGACCTTGCCGCCCAGGTGGCCGCACTTCTTCTCGGAGGCGAGCTGGTCCTCCCAGTGCACGCCCGCCGCTCCGGCCGCGATCATGCCCTTCATCAGCTCGAAGGCGTTGAGGACGCCGCCGAAGCCGGCCTCGGCGTCGGCGACGATCGGCGCGAGCCAGTGCGGCGCGTCCTCGTCGCCCTCGGACCAGGTGATCTGGTCGGCGCGCAGCAGGGCGTTGTTGATGCGGCGCACGACCTGCGGGACCGAGTTGGCCGGGTAGAGGCTCTGGTCGGGGTAGGTCTGGCCGGCCATGTTGGCATCGGCGGCGACCTGCCAGCCGGAGAGGTAGATGGCCTTCAGGCCCGCGCGGACCTGCTGGACGGCCTGGTTGCCGGTGAGGGCGCCCAGCGAGTTGACGTAGTCCTCGGTGTGCAGCAGGTCCCACAGGCGCTCGGCGCCGCGGCGGGCCAGCGTGTGCTCCTCGGTGACCGATCCGCGCAGCCGGACCACGTCCTCGGCGGAGTACGTGCGCTCGATGTCGGCCCAGCGCTTGTCGGTCTCCCACTCTCGTTGGAGCGCGGCGCTGGCTTCCTGCTGACGACCGGTGATGCTCATGGTCTCTTCCCGCCTTCGAGTTCGTCCCCTGGAAAGTTCGCCGGCTGGAGATCCCCCGTACGGGACCGCCGTAGCCCCGGTCAGCCGGTGCTGAGGCGATCCCGGCGGTTTGTTCCCCGCCGGTAACTATGATTCTTCGCAAAGATCCAGGGTTTTTCGAGCCGATTCCTGATGAAGATCTTCGATTCTTTCTCTAAGATGAACGCATGGCGTACTTTGGGACCGAAGAAATACCGACTTTGCCCAGTGACCTGGATCTCGTCACGTTTGGTCAGCGGCTCCGCCACCTCCGTCGTGCGCGCGGGATGACACTGTCCGATCTGGGCGAACGCGTCGGCCGTGCCCCGTCCCAGCTATCGCTGCTGGAGAACGGCAAGCGCGAGCCGAAGCTGTCCCTGCTCACCTCGCTGGCCAAGGCGCTCGGCGTCTCGGTGGAGGAGCTGCTCTCCCGCCAGCCGCCCAGCCGCCGCGCCCAGTTGGAGATCGCGGTGGAGGAGGCCCAGCGCGACCCCGTGTACCACACGCTGAACCTGCCGCACCTCAAGGTCGGCAAGCGCGTCCCCAACGACGTGCTGGAGCACATCGTCGGCCTCTACGACGAGCTCAAGCGGCGCAGCGCCAAGCCCACCGCCACCCCTGAGGAGGCCCGCCGGGCCAACGCCGACCTGCGTCGGCAGATGCGCGAGCGCGGCAACTACTTCGAGACCATCGAGAAGGCCGCCCAGGAGACCCTGGACGCCGTCGGCTACCGCGGGGGAGCGCTCTCCCAGGGGCTGATCCTGTCGATGGTCACCCACCACGGGTTCACGCTGCGCTACGTCCAGGACCTGCCGCGCTCGGTCCGCTCGGTGACCGACACCCGCAACCGGCGGCTCTACCTCAAACGCGAGTCGCTGGGCATGCACACCCCCCGCACGATCCTGCTGCAGACCCTCGGCCACTTCGTGCTCGGCCACGCCCAGCCGCTCGACTTCGCCGACTTCCTGCGCCAGCGCGTCGAGGCCAACTACTTCGCCGCGGCCGTGCTCATCCCCGAGTCCAGCGCGGCGCCCTACCTGCAGGAGGCCAAGCAGGCCCGCGACCTGTCGGTGGAGGACCTGCGCGACGTCTACGCCGTCTCCTACGAGATGGCCGCGCACCGCTTCACCAACCTGGCCAGCCGCCACCTCGACCTGGTCTGCCACTTCATCCGCAACGACGAGACCGGGATCATCTACAAGGCCTACGAGAACGACGGGCTGATCTTCCCCACCGACGACACCGGGGCGATCGAGGGCCAGCGGATGTGCCGCTACTGGTCCGGGCGCCAGGTGTTCGCCTCGCCCGACCGCTACTCGATCTACTACCAGTACACGGACAAGCCCAACGGCACCCACTGGTGCGTGGCCCACGTCGACCCCAGCCGGGAGCGCAACTTCGCGATCACGCTCGGGGTGCCCTACAAGGAGTCGCGCTGGTTCCGCGGGCGCGAGACCACCCACCGCACCAAGTCCGAGTGCCCCACCGGCGAATGCTGCGTTCGCCCGCCCGCCGAACTCGCCGCGCGCTGGGAGGGCAACGTGTGGCCGTCGGCTCGCGCCCACTCCCACGTGCTCGCGGCGCTGCCGCCCGGCACGTTCCCCGGTGTGGACGAGACCGACGTCTACGCCTTCCTGGAGCGGCACGGGGCGGAGTAGTCCCCTTCCTTCGTACGGGTGTTCACATCGGCGGCCGGCGCGGCCATACTGGTCGGGTGAGCGGCACCGCGGGAACCGGGCACGCCGGTCCGGACGCCGACCGGGCCCGGCGGGAGATGGTCGAGCGGCGCCCGCACCCGGCGCTGGCCGGCCTGGTGCGGGGCTACTGCGGCTACCGCTACGACCTCGGCGAACCCGTCTGGACCCGCGAGGGGCCCCACGGCGGGGTCACCGTCATCCTCGGATTCGGGCCGCCGATCGGGGTGGGCTGGGTGGCGCGCCCCGAGCGGCCGGTGGACACCGTCACCTCCTTCGTCGCCGGCGTGCACGACGAGGCGGCGTTCACCGTCGACGCCGGGCGCCAGTACGGCATGCAGATCGACCTGAGTCCGCTCGGCGCCTTCACGCTGCTGGCCGTTCCCTCCAGGGAGCTCGCCGGCCGGGTCGTGCCGCTGGAGGACGTGCTCGGCGCCCGCGCGGCCGCCCTGGTCGCCCGGCTCGGCGAGGCGCCCGGCTGGCCGGAGCGCTTCGCCGAGCTCGACGCCGAACTGCTCCGGTGGCTGGAGCGCGCGCCCTCCCCGCACCCCGTGGTCGTCCAGGCGTGGTCGCTGCTGCGGCGCACCGACGGCCGGGCCACGGTCACCGAGCTGTGCGCCGCGACCGGCCACTCGCGCCGCCACCTGACCTCGCTGTTCCGCCGGGAGGTGGGCCTGCCGCCCAAGACGATGGCGCGGGTGCTGCGCTTCCACCGCGCCCAGGGCCTCCTGCTCGCCCCCGACCCGCCGCCCCTCGCGGCCATCGCGGCCGAGTGCGGCTACTACGACCAGGCCCACCTCAACCGCGACTTCACCGCGCTCGCCGGCTGCACCCCCACCCGACTGCGCGCCGAGCGCCGGGACTCCCCCGCGTCGCCCTAACCGCGCCGGTAGGGATCGCGCAACGGCTCCCGCCTGCGCTCGAAATCGGCCCGGATCTCCATCATCAGCGGCCCCGGAGCGTAGAAGCGCCCCTTGGTCTCGCCGTAGGGCGCCAGCCACCCCCGCTTCGCCAGTTCCCTGAGGTCGCGGGTCGCCTGACCGGGGCTGAGGACCTCGTCGGACTGGTAGGTCGCCCGGCGCAGCCGGCGGCTGACGAAGACCTGGTAAAGCGCGCTGACGCACCGGGAGTGCAGTCCTTCGGCCTCGATCCGCTCGTCGAGTCGGCACCACACATCGGCGGCCTCGCGCAGCCGCTGCCGGACGGCCTGGGCCTGCATGTGGTGGGCGCGCAGGCAGAAGCGCACCCAGGAGTGGGTGTCGCGGTGCGGTGACCACTCGCGGCCGCCGACATCACCGAGGACGCGGTAGTAGTCCACCGTGTTCTCGGATACGCCGAGCCACTCCTCGATCGAGGAGAACTGGGGGGACAGGACGCCGTCGCGGGCGAGCACGAGCGTCTGGAGGGCCCGGGACCCCCGAGCGTTGCCGTCGCGCCACGGGTGGATCTTGACGAGGTTCAGGTGCGCCATGGCCGCCCGGACGTACACGTGCGCATCCAGGTCCCCCTCGTTGAGCCAGGTGACGAGTTCGTCCATGAGCGCGGGCACTCGTTCGGCGTCCGGTCCCTCGTAGACGGTCTCACCGGTGGCGCCGTTGCGGATGAAGACGCAGCCGGGGCGCGGCGTGCCCGGGGCCTTGCCCGTGTGGTGACCGATCATCATGAAGTTGAGCGCGTGCAGCAGGGTCGCTTCGTACCGGAAGTGCCGGGTGCATCCCAGGACCTGGATGTAGCTCAGAGCCTGCCGGTAGCCGACCAGCTCGCGGGAGACCTGGGCCGAGGCCTCCAAAGGGACTTCGCCGGCCACGACGGACTCCACGTCCTCCAGGGTCGCGTGGTACCCCTCGATCGAATTCGAGCCCTGCACGGCGCGTGCTTCCAGGTTGCGCCGGAGTTGCCCGTCCCATCGATGCGGCTCGGCGAGCTGGTGACGCAGGTCCCGCCGGATCTCTCCGCTCTCGGCGAGTACCTGCTGATCTGCGCTGTCAAGGGCAGGAGTGGCGTAGAGCATGGCCCGCTTCCGTACTGGAATTATTATCTCGCCATATGCCTGAATGATTGAATCATTTCGGGTCCCGTTTTTCCAAGCCGGAGGGCGGCGCGCGGCGTAGCTTCAGACTCGATCGGTTGTGCGATTCGAGGGAGTCCATCATGGAAAACTCCGCAAATCCGGGTGTCTTCCCGGTGCTCTACTACCGCGACGCGCGGGCGGCCATCGGCTTTTTGACCGAGGCGTTCGGGTTCACGGTCGACTTCTGCCACCCGGAGGAGGGGGAGCGCGTCGACCACGCCGAGCTGAGCCTGGGCGGCGGCGCGATCATGCTGGGGTCGGCCAAGGCGGCGGCCGAGTGGCCGATGGCGATCGACCCCGCGCCGCAGATGCTGTTCGCGGTCGTCGACGACCCCGACGCCCACCACGACCGGGCCAGGGCCGCGGGGGCCGAGATCGTCATGCCGCCCACGGACCAGGAGTACGGCTCTCGGGAGTACGCGGCGCGCGACCCCGAGGGCAACGTGTGGGGGTTCGGGACCTACTGGCGCGACGCCGCCGGCGGCTGAGTCCGGCGCGGCGGGGACTGCGGGGCCGGGGCGGATGCGCCCCGGCCCTCGTTGTGCGGGCGGACGGCTCAGTGTTACCGTTGGTAACACTCCTGGTGGCGCCCGAGCCACCGGACCCGCGTGGCCGGCGCCGCCCACCCGCCCGGCCGCCGCCCGCGCCAAGTGAACACCTCCGAGCCGGCCGGGCCCGTCCGCGCACGGGCCCGGTCCTCCTCGGACCCGCCCCGATCCCCGCCCGCGGCCGCACAGCGCTCAGGGCGCCACCACACCGAAGGACGCGTGCCACACATGACCGACAGCGCAGGACAGCCCGCCCCCGAGGCCCCGACTCCGTTCAACCTCGAACCCGACGAGGACATCCGGGAGATCCGCGACTGGGTGCACGAGTTCGCCCGCGACGTCATCCGCCCGGCCGCGGCCGAGTGGGACGAGCGCGAGGAGACCCCGTGGCCGGTCCTGCAGGAGGCCGCCAAGATCGGGCTGTACTCCCTCGACTTCTACGCCAACCAGTGGCTGGAGCCCAGCGGTATCGGGATCCCGGTGGCCTACGAGGAGCTGTACTGGGGCGACCCCGGCATCGGCCTGGCGCTGACCGGTACGACGCTGGCCGCGGTCGCGGTGGCCGCCAACGGCACCCAGGACCAGCTCTTCGAGTGGGCGCCGCAGATGTTCGGCAGCGCCGACGACGTCAAGCTCGGCGCCTTCTGCTCCTCAGAGCCGGGGGCCGGCAGCGACGTCGGCGCGATCCGCACCCGCGCCGTCTACGACCAGGCCGCCGACGAGTGGGTGCTCAACGGCACCAAGACCTGGGCCACCAACGGGGGCATCGCCGACGTGCACGTGGTCGTCGCCTCGGTCGACCCCGAGCTGGGCTCGCGCGGCCAGGCCAGCTTCGTCGTCCCGCCGGGCACCCCCGGGCTGTCGCAGGGCCAGAAGTTCAGCAAGCACGGCATCCGCGCCTCCCACACCGCCGAGGTCGTGCTCGACGACGTCCGGGTGCCGGGCGGGTGCCTGCTCGGCGGCAAGGACAGGCTCGACGAGCGGCTCGCCCGGGTCCGCGAGGGCGGGCGCTCGGGGGGCCAGGCGGCCATGAAGACGTTCGAGGCGTCGCGGCCCGCCGTGGGCGCGATGGCCGTCGGCTGTGCGCGGGCGGCCTTCGAGTACGCCCGCGACTACGCCAGGGACCGGGAGCAGTTCGGCCGGCCCATCGGCGACAACCAGGCGGTCGCGTTCACCCTGGCCGACATGGCCACCCGCATCGACGCCGCCCGGCTGATGGTATGGCGCGCGGCGTGGATGGGCCGCAACAACAAGGAGTTCGGCCAGGCCGAGGGGTCGATGAGCAAGCTCTTCGCCAGCGAGACGGCCACCTGGGTCACCCAGGAGGCCATCCGGGTGCTCGGCGGCAACGGCTACACCCGGGAGTACCCGGTGGAGCGCTGGCACCGCGACGCCGCCATCTTCACCATCTTCGAGGGCGCCAGCGAGATCCAGCGCCTCATCATCGGCCGCAGCGTCACCGGCCTGCCTGTGCGCTGAGGTCCGCCGCCCCTCCGCCGATCCGGGCCGTGGAGTAGGGCGGGCCGCCGGCGTCGAAACCGCCGATCCGGCGCCTGCTCTACTCCGCAACGGACCCGCTTTTCCCGGCAAGGCGGGAGAGCTCCGGGAGAGTTCGGTGCCGAGGCTCGGCCGCGGACCGTCAGTCCAGTCCCAGCGCGCTGCGCAGCACCGCGCGCACCTCGGCGGCGGTGACCTTCTCGTCGTCAAGGAGGACCCGCGCGCAGACGCCGTCGGCGGCGGCCACCATGGCCTGGATCCTGACCTGGTCGTGGGTGTGGCGCCGGGCCACTCCGGCGACGGTTTCGCGCCAGTGCCGGGCGACGGGACGCAGAGCGGGGCGGCGGGCCGCGAGCAGGGTGAGCTCGCGTTCGGCCAGGGCGCGCCCGCGCCCGCTGCCCCCGGCATCGGCGGTCAGCGCGGCGAGCCCGTCGATGGCGTCGCATCCGCTGTCGACCAGGGCCTCGAGCTGATCGGCGTAGTCGCGGACCGCTTCGGTGAGAGCGGCTACGAGCAGGTCGTCCAAGGTCGCGAAGTGGTAGTTGGTGGCACTGGGGGAGACCGCGGCCTCGCGCGCCACGGTGCGATGCGTGACCCCCGCGACGCCATCGCGTTCGACGACGCGCAGGGCGGCCGCGATGATCTCCGCGCGCTTGCGCTCACCGCGCGCACGGCGTCCGTCGGTGTCGTGCCATTGGCTCAATGTGCGGCTCCCAGTTCCAGGGCCAGGACGCCGCTGATGACCAGGGCCAGCCCGACCGCCTGCACCCAGGTTAGGCCGTCACCAAGGAAGACCGCCCCGATCAGCGCCACCAGGCTGACGCCCATGGCGGCCCAGATTCCGTAGGCCACCCCGATGCTCATGCCGTTCTTCAGCACCAGGGACAGCAGGTAGTAGGCGCCGACGACGCCGGTGACGGCGATGGCTGAAGGGACGAGCCTGGTGAACCCTTCGGAGAAGCGAGTGGCGGTGGTGCCGATGACCTCGGAGAGGATCGCGCCGAGGAGCAGTAGCAGGGTCATGGGTTCCTCCAAGAGGGAGTGGGGCCATTCGGCGACATTTATCTGTACGATCGTGCAGGTAAATATCTGCACGATCGTACAGATAAATGTGGTTCGGGGCGACCCCGCACGCCGTCCTGGACGTCGGCCCCGCTCCTCGACCACCGGGGCCTCCTGGGAGCCGTCGGCGGAGAGGCCTCGTCCTCCGGTCCCGCCACTCCCGAGGCGCCGCGGCGTCGTTCTCCGGCACGGCGGGCGTCCTGGCGCCACCCGCCGTGCCGGGAAGAACCGGGGCGGGGACAGCGGGGAGCGGGGGCACTGCCTACTCTGGCTTCCATGATCGACACGACGGACGACGAGGTCCGCGCCGAACTGACCGCCGCCTCCCGCTTCAACGGCCCGCCGGGCTCGGCCAACGGCGGCTACGTCAGCGGCCTGCTCGCCCGGCGGCTCGGCGGAGCGGCCGCGGAGGTGACGCTGCGCAGACCGCCGCCGCTGGACACCCCGATGGCCGTGCGCCGCGGCGACGCCGACGGCCTGCTGCTGCTCGACGGCGACGCGCTGATCGCCGAGGCCGTCCCCGCGCCGGAACCGGCGGAGCGGGTCGGCCCGGTGCCGTTCGACGTCGCCGAGGAGGCCCGGCAGCGCTTCCGCGGACTGACGGGCCACCCGTTCCCGACCTGCTTCACGTGCGGGACCGATCGGGAGCCGGGTGACGGGCTGCGGCTGCACGCCGGTCCGATCGTCGCCGGCGAATCGGAGTGCGACACGGTCGCCTGCGTCTGGACGCCGCACCCCTCACTCGCCTCCGAGGGCGCGGCGACGGTCCCCGACGAAATGGTCTGGGCGGCGCTGGACTGCCCCGGGGGCTGGTCCAGCGACGTCAGCGGCCGGCCCATGGTGCTGGGACGGATGACGGCCGCGGTCGGCGAGCCGCCGACGATCGGCAGGCCGCACGTCGTCGTGGGGCGGCTGCTGGCGGTCGAGGGGCGCAAGGCGTTCACCGCCAGCGCGCTCTACGGCGCCGACGGCACCGTGATGGCCGCGGCCAACGCGGTCTGGATCATGATCGGCCGCTGATCCGCGGCCGGTCCGGTGCCGTCGGCGCCGCCGCTGCTCTCCTCGCACCCGTGCGCCCCTCGGACGCGGGCCCGCCGGATCCGGCGGGCCCGCGCGCCGTTCGGGCCCTCCCGAGGCTCTTGCCGCAGTTATTTTCCGGATTCCAACCGTGCGCCGTCGCCCCCGGTTCCGCGTCGACCGGGGTAAAACACCAGCTCAAACCGCAATCTGAGGAAGCTGGGAATGATTGCTCGGTTCCTGGGGAAAAATTGAGCGTACGGTAACGAGATGGTATCAATTGAGAGCGTTCGGCCGCCGTCGATTGGACCGAGGGACCCGCATGGCTGTGACCACCCCCGCCTCTTCTTCGTCCGCCCCCCAGGCTCCCGCGAAGGACAAGCGACGCGGCGCGTCGCCCGCCGCCCCGGCCAAGACCGCATGGCTGGACATGACCCGCGTCGCCGCGATGCTCGCGGTGATCCTCGTGCACGCCTTCGCGCCCGTGGTCACGACCAAGTACACCGACTTCGGCACGGTCACCTGGTGGACGGCCAACGCCGCCGACTCCACGATCCGCTGGTGCGTCCCGGTCTTCATCATGATCAGCGGCGCGCTCCTGCTCAAACCCCGCCCTGAAGGGCTGCGGGTCTTCTACCGGCGGCGGTTCTCCCGGATCGGCGTCCCGCTGGCCGTGTGGACGATCGCCTACCTCACCTGGGACCGGCTGTACTGGAGCGGCATCAGCTTCGCCGACGCGGTCCGCGAGGTGCTGTCGGGCAATCCGGCGCTGCACCTGTACTTCCTGTTCGTGCTGGCCGGCCTGTACGTGCTCACGCCGTTCCTGCGGATCATCACCCTGCACGCCACCACCCGGACGCTGTGGTGGTTCGCGATCATGATGTCGTCCCTCGGCGTGGTCGACCAGGCGGTCTCCGCCTTCGACGGCATCGGCGAGCCCAACGCCGTCACCCGCTTCCTGCCCTTCGTCGGCTACTACGTCATGGGCTACCTGCTGCGCGACACCGCCCTGACCCGCCGCCAGATCTGGGGCACCGCCGGGGTGTTCGTCGCCTCGATCCTGGCCACGGCCCTGGGCGCGGGCGCCATCGCACGCGCCACCGGCGGATGGGGCGGCGAGGCCGACTACGTCTACGACTACCTCTCGCCCACCGTGATGGTGATGTCGATCGCGGCGTTCCTGCTGTTCCGCGCGGTCGGCACCCACCTGCCGGTGTTCACGGCCGAGGACCGCGACACCGAGCCCGCCCGCCGGAGGCTCAAGACGCTCTCCGACCTCAGTTTCGGCGTGTTCCTCGTCCACGTGATCGTGCTCTACCAGTTGCGCGACCTCACCGGCGTCCCCGACCACGCCCTCGGCATGGTCGCAACGGCCCTGGGTCACACGGTCGCCGTGCTGCTCATCAGCATCGCCGTGACCGCGGTGTTCAAGCGGATCCCGGGGCTACGCGCTACCGTGTGACGCTGTGGTCCCCGATCCCGCACACCGGCCTCTGCGCCGACCGCGACCCGCCGACGGCACGGCGTCCGCCGAGCCGCCCGTCCCCGCGCGCACGCGGGGGCGGGCCGTTCGCGGCCGTGACCCGCAGCGCCGCCGCACCATCCTGGACGCGGCCGACCGGGTGATCCAGCGCGACGGACCCGACGCCTCGATGTCGGCCATCGCCGTCGAAGCCGGGATCAGCAAGCCGATCCTGTACCGCCACTTCGGCGACAAGAGCGGCCTGTACCGGGCGCTGGCCGAACGTCACGTCGACCCGCTGATGGAGCGGGTCCGCGTCGAGTTCCACGGGCGGACGAACCTGCGGGTGCGCGCCCGCGCCACCGTCGGCGCCTACCTCGGGATGATCCGCAAGAACCTGAACCTGTACCGGTTCCTGATGCACCGCGCCACCGCCGAGGACCCGAGGACCCGCGGCGACCTCGGCATGATGGTGCGCCGCCTCGGCGAGGAACTGGCCGAGATGCTGGTGGCCGAAGGGCAGGTCCCCGATCCCGTCCGCGCCCAGATCGTGGCGCACGCGGTGGTCGGCATGGTCCAGGCGGCGGGGGAGTGGTGGCTGGACCATCCCGAGGTGCCCGACGACGTCGTGATCGGCGACCTGACCGGGGCCGTCGTCGGGGCGATCGCGGGCCGGGCCGGCTGACGGGGCGCGCCGACCGGTCCGGGCGGCGGGGCCTGCGCGGGTCCGGCCCGAGGTCGGCTGCGGCCCGGTTCACCGCTCGCGCCGAATGGCCTGATCCGGCCAGGGCGCGGAGCGACCGGAGCGCGCCGCGCACCGTCCAAGGTCCATGGTGGCGACGGTGGCGGTGAACGAGGGAAGAAGGAAGACGGGGACGAGGACGGGGCGGGCGCCGCGCCCCTGGGCCGTGGCGGGCCTGCTGCTCGCGGCACCGCTGTCGGCCCTGCCGTCGGCTGCGCCGGCCGCAGCCGAGGGCGAGCGCGCGGTCACCTCCTACGACGTCGACGTGGCCGTGGGCGAGGACGGCGTGGTCAGCGTGCGTGAGACGCTCACCTACCGGTTCGGGCAGGGGCCGGCCGACGGAATGTTCCGGAGCATCCCCGCGGGCGGCCGCATCGGCGACGGGGGCGAGCGGGACTTCGGCCTCACCGGCGTCGAGGTCGAGAGCGCCGACGGCGTCGAGGCGGTCGACATCGAGGACAACGGTGCCGAGACCGTGGTGCGCATCGGACAGGAGCAGCAGGACCCCCGGCTGACGGGGGAGAAGACGTTCGTCATCGGCTACGACTACGAGACCCTGCTCGTCGAGGGCGCCGAGGGCCGGCCGCGGCTGTTCCTGGACGTGGTCGGCCCCGAATGGGAGATTCCCATCGAGTCCGCGCACGCTGAGGTCGAGGTCCCCGGCGGGATCGACCTCGTCGACTGCTACGCGGGCGAGCCGTCCTCGCGGCAGGAGTGCACGAGCGCGGAGAGCGCGGGATCCGCGGCGGCCTTCTCGAACGGGCCCGTCGAACCGGGCGAGGCGTTCAGCGTCGACGTGACCCTCTCCGAGGGCAGCGCCGCGGTGCCGACGCCGCGGGACCGGGACGCCTCCGGGGGCGGGGCCGAGGACGGCGAGGACCGCGGCGTGGGCTTCGGCTTCCTGCTGAGCACGGTGTTCCCCCTGTCCTCCATGTTCTGCTTCCCGATGGTCGTGGTGATCATCGTCTTCATGATCATCAAGGCGGGTTCGGGCGGCAGGGGCGGCGGCCGCTCCGGCTGGTCCGGTGGCGGCGGCGGAGGCTTCGGCGGCGGTGGCTTCAGCGGTGGCGCCGGCGGTGGCGGTGGAAGCGGTGGCGCCGGCGGTGGCGGTGGAAGCGGCGGCGCCGGTGGCGGCGGTGGCGGTGGTGGCGGCGGCTGATCCCCGCCGCGCCGACCGGCGTGCCGGACGGACTCCGGCGGCACCGGGGCCGCAGCGGTGACGGCGATTCCCGGCCGCGTCGGCGCTCCGGTGAGAGCGCCGACGCGGCCGGAGGATTTCTTCCGGCTCCCCGGTTTCCCGCAACTCATGATGGATACTCACTGTGATGTATCCGTAACCTTGAGTAGGGAGCTTGTCATGGTCCGTCACTTCTTCACCGCGCTGTTCGTCGGGCTGGTCACGGCCATCACCCTGACCCTCGGCACCGGCACCGCCTACGCCAACGACCTCCTCGGCGGTGTCCTCGGCGGCATTCCCATCATCGGGGGCTGACGCACCCCGAAACGGCGATGTCCCGGTCCCCGAGGCATCCTCGGGGACCGGGAGCGCACGGCTCCCCGGTGTCCGGCGGATTCACCGAGGTTCACGAGGCCGCACCCGACCCGCGCCGTCCACGGCGACTCGACGAGGCGCCGCCAGCCGGCCCAGCACATCCGGGAGGCCGTCCTCGTACACGACCGTCAGCCGCCTCGTCGCCCTGGTGACCGCGACATAGAGGTCGTGGCCGCCCTTGGGCGACTGGGCGATGATCCCCGCGGGGTCGACCACGATCACCGCGTCGAACTCCAGCCCCTTGGCCTGGGTCACCGTCAGCACCACAGCGGGGGAGTCCAGGGCCTGCGGGGTCGTGGCCGCCGCCGCGGGCAGTAGCGCGGCGATCCCGCTGTGGCGGGCGTCGGGCGTCAGCACCGCCAGGCGGCCGTCGCCGATCGCCGACAGCTCCGACTCCACCAGGGGCGCCAAGCCCTCCGGCAGCTCCGCATCCGTCATCCGCACGGCGGTCGGCGGCGCCTCGCCGCCGCGCACCGACTCCGGCGGCTCCTGCTCCGGGGCCACCGCCCTCAGGACGTCGGCGGCCACCTCCATGATCTCGGCCGGCGTCCGGTAGTTCACCAGCAGCCGCTCCTCTCGCCAGCGGCCCTCCACGTAGGTGTCCAGCATCTCGCCCCATGACCGGGCCCCGGCGGGGCTGCCGGTCTGGGCCACGTCGCCCACCACCGTCAAGGAGCGGGTGGGCACCCTGCGCATCACCATGCGCCAGGCCATGGCCGACAGCTCCTGCGCCTCGTCCACGATGACGTGGCCGTAGGCCCACTGCCGGTCGGCCTCGGCCCGGTCGGCGGTCGTCAGCTCCGGCCCCGGGGCGTGGTGGCGTTCGGCGAGCGCGGGCGCCTCCATCATCTGGTCCTCGAACAGGCCGGTGAACTCCAGCACGCCCTGGGCGTAGCGCTCCTCCGCCCGCCGCCGGCGCTCGGCGGCGCGCTGCTCGGCCCCGGCCCTGCCGTCGTCCTCGCCGAGCAGTTCGGCGGCCTCGTCGAGGAGGGGGACGTCGGCGGTGGTCCACGGGTGCCCGGCCGGACGCGGCAGCGCCTTCCACTCCTCCTCGGTGAATCCGGCCCGCGCCGCGGCCCCGGCCACGGCTCCGGCGTCGGCGAAGAGCTCCGACAGCAGCCGCTGCGGCGCGAGGTCGGGCCACAGGCCGTCCACCGCGGCCTTGACGGACTCCTCCGCCCACAGGCTCGCCCGCATGTACTCCAGGTCCTCGGCGTCGGCCGGCCGGTCCATCTGCCGGGCCTGGTCGCGGGCGAGCTCCAGGAGCAGTTCGTTGACGAACAGCTTGCGCGCGACGTTGTGCGGCAGCAGGCCCAGCCCGCGCGCGCGGTCCCGCAGGTGCGCGCAGGTGGCATGGTCCACCCGCAGCACCATGTCGTCGGCCTCGACCTCCAGGTCGCCCGCCGGCGCGCGCTGCCGGTCCCGCACGGCCGCGGCGACCAGATCGGCCATGCGCAGGTCGCCCTTGACCACCGCGGCCGCGGGCGTCTCCGGCGCGGTGGCCCGCACGCCCGGGTAGAGCCCGCCGACGGTGGACAGCACCACGTCGGTCTCGCCCAATGAGGGCAGCACCTGTCCGATGTAGCGCAGGAATGTCGCGTTGGGTCCGACCACCAGCACGCCCCGGCGCTCCAGCGTCCTGCGGTGCGTGTACAGCAGGTAGGCGGCCCGGTGCAGCGCGGCGACCGTCTTGCCCGTGCCGGGGCCGCCCTGCACCACCAGGACGCCCTGCAGGCCGGAGCGGATGACCCGGTCCTGCTCGGTCTGGATGGTGGCGACGACGTCGCTCATCCTGCCGGTCCGGCCGCGCCGCAGCGTCGCCAGCAGCGCGGCCTCGCCCACCAGCGTGCGCCGGTCGGTGTCGCTGAGCCCGTCGAGGTCGAACACCTCGTCGTCGATGCCGACGACCGTGCGGCCCCGGGTGTGCAGGTGGCGGCGGCGCAGCAGCGTGCCGGGGGAGCCGGGGGTCGCGGCGTAGAAGAGTCGCGCGGCGGGCGCGCGCCAGTCGATCAGCACCGGTTCGTGGTCCTCGTCGCGCAGGCCGACGCGCCCGATGTAGAAGGTGTCGCCGGGAGAGCCGTCGGCGCCGCGGTGGTCGATCCGGCCGAAGCACAGCCCACGCTCGACCCCGGACAGCCGGGTGAACCGGTGGGCCTGCTCGCCGGCCGCCACCTCGCGCTCGATCCGCGCCTGCAGCGTTCCGCCGCCACCGCGTCCGTACGCCTCGTCCATCGCCGCCCGGGCCCGGTCGCGCAGGGTGTCCAGCCGGGCGTAGAGCCCGGAGACGTGGTCCTGTTCCTCGCGCAGCGCGGCTGTGCGGGCGTCTGCGGGGTCGTGGGCGCGGGTACTGCCGCCGGTGCTTCCGGATTGACGACACTCCATGTATCTGCTAAACTCCTAAATAGGGAATAATGTGGCATGTTTTCTCGAGTGATGTAGCGTACCAGCCTGGCGCGGCACCGTCGCATTCCACCCGCCGAAGGCCGTCTCCTCGGCCGACCTCACCGCCACCGCTGTCGGCGGTTCCTTTCAGTTCTTTCAGCTTCGTTCAGTTTCGTTCGGTTCGTTCCGGTTCCGCGCCGATCCGCGTCGCGGTCATTCGCACAGCGGCGCGTAGGCGCTACACTCGCAACCATGCGAACCGCTCAGACACCCCACCAGTGGTGGCGCCGCTTTCCGGCGGCGCGCTAAGGTTCGCATTCCCCAAGACCCTGACCAGCGACCGCCCGTTCCGGCGGTCGCTTCTTCGATTTCCGCCACGGTTCGGGCGCGGCGCACGACACAGCCCGAAAAGGACCGGCCCGTGGACGACAGCTCCCACTCCTACCGAACCGCCGGCGGCGTCACCGTCCGCCGCAGCACCGCGCCCTGCGACCCCGACGTCCTCACCGAACTGGTCCAGGCGGTGGAGCACCGCCGCGGCGGCGTCCTGTCCTCCGGCATGGAGTACCCCGGCCGCTACAGCCGTTGGCACCTGGGCTACCTCGACCCGTGCCTGGAGGTGGCCGCCCGGGGCCGCACCGTCGTCGCCACCGCGCTGAACGACCGCGGCCGCGTGCTGCTCCCGGTCGTCGTCCGCGCGCTGACGGAGCATGGCGTCGTCGTCCCCGGAAGCCCCGGTCTCCCCGGCGACTCCGTGTGGGTCACCGTCCCCGAGCCCGCCGAGGGGGAGTTCTTCACCGAGGAGCAGCGCAGCCGCAGGCCCAGCGTGTTCTCGGTGCTGCGCGCCGTCGTCGCGCTGTTCTTCGCCGAGGACGACCCGCACCTCGGCCTCTACGGCGCGTTCGGCTACGACCTCGCCTTCCAGTTCGAGCCGATCGAGCAGGTCCTCGACCGCGCCCCCGACGACCGCGATCTCGTCCTGCACCTGCCAGACGAGATCATCGTGCGCGACCGCAAGCGAGAGACGTGCGTGCGCCACTCCTACGACTTCACGGTCCCGGCCGACCTCGCCGGCACCCCGCGGGAGGCCCGCACCGACGACCTGCCCCGCGTCACCGACCCCACCCCCGCCGTCGTCGCGGCGCAGGTCCCGCCCCAGCCCGAACCCGGCGCCTACGCCGAGATCGTCGCCAGGGCCAAGGAGAGGTTCGTCCGCGGCGACCTGTTCGAGGTCGTGCCCGGACACCGCACCTACGGCGCGTGCACCTCCCCGGCCCGCTTCTACGAGCACCTGCGTGAGCGCAACCCCGCGCCCTATGAGTTCTTCTTCAACCTGGGCGAGGGGGAGTACCTGGTCGGGGCCTCGCCGGAGATGTTCGTGCGCGTCACCGGCGCGCCCGGCCGCGGCCAGCGGGTGGAGACCTGCCCGATCTCCGGCACGATCCGGCGCGGCGAGGACGCCCTGGGCGACGCCGACAACATCCGCGAGCTGCTCTCCTCCGCCAAGGAGGAGTCGGAGCTGACGATGTGCACCGACGTCGACCGCAACGACAAGTCCCGGGTGTGCGAGCCCGGCAGCGTCCGGGTCATCGGCCGCCGCCAGATCGAGATGTACAGCAGGCTGATCCACACCGTCGACCACATCGAGGGAACCCTGCGCCCCGAGTTCGACGCCCTCGACGCCTTCCTCACGCACATGTGGGCGGTCACCGTCACCGGTGCGCCCAAGACCTGGGCGATGCGCTTCATCGAGGCCAACGAGACCACGCCGCGCCGCTGGTACGGCGGCGCCGTGGGCGTCATCGGCTTCGACGGGTCGATGAACACCGGCCTGACCCTGCGCACCGCCCAGATCCGCGACGGCGTCGCAACCGTCCGGGTCGGCGCCACGCTGCTCTACGACTCCGACCCCGAGGCCGAGGAGCGCGAGACCTTCCTCAAGGCCCGCGCGCTGCTGGAGACCCTCGCCCTGGACGAGGCCCCCGCGCAGGGCGCGGAGCAGGCGGAGCGGCCGCAGCCGGAGGCCGAGCCCCCGGGGGCCGGGATGAAGGTGCTGCTCGTCGACTACGAGGACTCCTTCGTCAACACCCTCGCCGACTACGTGCGGCGGCACGGCGCGCAGGTGACCACGCTGCGGCACGGGTTCGACCCGGCGCTGCTGGACGAGCTCGCCCCCGACCTGGTGGTGCTCTCGCCCGGCCCGGGGCTGCCCTCGGACTTCGACACCGACGCGCTGCTGGACGCGCTGGACGCGCGCCGGCTGCCCGCGCTGGGGGTGTGCCTGGGGCTGCAGGCCATGGTGGAGCACGCGGGCGGTGAACTGCGCACCCTGGCCGAGCCGGTGCACGGCAAGCCGGGCCGGGTCCGGGTCGACGGCGGTGAGCTGCTGGCCGGGATCGGTGCGGACGGCGCGTTCACCGCGGCCCGCTACCACTCCACCTACACCACGCCGGACCGGGTGAAGAACTTCCGGGTGACCGCCGTGACCGAGGCCGGGGACGGGGCCGAGCCCGTCGTCATGGCGATCGAGGACGCCGCGGCCAGGCGCTGGGCGGTGCAGTTCCACCCCGAGTCGATCCTCACCGCCGCGGTGGGGGAGCGGATCGTGGAGCGGGCGCTGCGGCTGGCGCGCTGAGAGAGCCGAGGAGGGACGGGCGGCCGGATCCGGCCGCCCGAACCCGGACCCCGATCGGATTGGTGTGTCGCCCCGCGCCATGCGTGAACGGGGGGCCGCGCGATCGTAGGCTCGGGCGCATGGATGTGAACCTTGGCAGGATCGTGATCACCGGAGTGGCCGGGCGCATGGGAGCCACCGTGCGCGAAGGGCTGCGCGAGAACGTCGGCGAGCTGGTGCTGTTCGACCGCGAACCCGTGACCGCGGACAGCGACAACGAGACCGTCCACGAAGGCGACATCAACGACCTCGACGCGCTGCAGAAGGCGTTCCAGGGGGCCGACGCCGTCGTGCACCTGGCCGGCCGCCCCGACGAGGCGCCGTTCGACGAACTCCTCGACGCCAACGTCAAGGGGACGTTCACCGTGCTGGAGGCCGCCCGCCGGACCGGGGTGCGCCGGGTCGTGCTGGCCGGCAGCAACCGGGTGACCGGGGGATACCCGATCCACCACCACGTCTTCCCCGACGAGCCGCCCCGCCCCGACGGCCTGTACGGGGTCAGCAAGGTCGCGGTCGAGGCGCTCGGCCAGATGTACGCCGACAAGTTCGGGCTGGAGGTCGTGGCGCTGCGGATCGGATCGTTCGAGACCGAGCCGACCGAGACCCGGCACCTGGCGACCTGGCTCAGCCCCCGCGACTGCGTCGGCTTCGTGCGCGCAGCGCTCACCACGGACAACGTCACCTTCGCCGCCGTCTACGCCGTCTCAGCGAACGCGCGCAGGTTCTGGGACCTGACGGCGGGCGAGAACGAGCTGGGCTACCGCCCGGTCGACGACGCCGCGGGCTTCGCCCCGGGCTTCCCCGACGACGACCCGTTCTGGCACGGCGGCCCGCAGGGCGGCGCGTTCGCCTCGCCCGAGTCCACCCTGCCGCACCTGCCGGAGTGAACCGGGGGCGATACGGGCGCGAACCGGGTGAGGAACTCTCCGGACGGCATGTTCGACCTTTTGCATCCGGGGTAGCGGAAGGGGTTGGGTAAAGGCCGGGACGAATTAGGGTAATGATTTCGCCGCGATCTTCATTAACCTTTTTTTACCTTCGCGACCAGCGGAGTCGTCGCTTATCCGGCACTCGGGCGTTTTTGCCGGATGAGCAGGGGCATGCGAAGGACATGAGTATTTTACTGCTGATCCTGGGAATCGTCCTCATCGTCGCCGGTGTTTTCGCGCTGCTGCGCCGCCAGATCCTCTGGGGCGTGGTCCTCATCGTCGTCGGGCTGATCATCAGCCCCGGCGGCTTCCTGATCGGTTAGTGGCCGGACTCACGCAGTGGGATTCGCCCGCTCCGAGACCGCCGGGACCACAACCCCTCACATCCATGTCGATGCTAGGTTCGGACACGCGGCCGGGGCCGCGTGTCCGAACCGATGCGCGCCGACCGGCCACGATGTCGGACCGAGGAGGCCCGGGAGCGGTTCTCCCGGCTCCGGTGTGGGGGAGAAGAGGACACGGTGAAGAGCGTCGAGCCTGAAGTCCACCTGATCGCGCGTCCGCAGCTGGACTACGACGAGATCGCCAGCTATCTCGCCGACGTCGGCGGGCAGAGCTGGCTGGAGCGGCTGGACCGCGGCGAGCTCGACTCCGAGCTCAACGACCCGCAGAACCTCGCGGAGTTCGCCGGCCGGCTGTGCTACCGCTCCTGGGAACCGGGGCTCAACCCCAACGTGACCCGGGTGCGCACCGACCAGGACGCCTACCTCTCCAACATCCTCGCCAGCCTGCACGGCTCGGTCCTGGAGCACGTCAGCTTCAGCTTCGTCCTGCACAACGTCAGCAGAGTACTGACTCACGAACTCATCCGGCACCGCCCCGGCGTGGCGGTCTCGCAGGAGTCGCTGCGCTTCGTGCGCCTGACCGACCTGCCGTTCTGGTTCCCCGAGTGGGCCAGGGACGACCCCGAGCTGATGAAGCGCGCCACCGAGATGCTGGACCGGATGGAGGAGTTCCAGGGCTGGATGGCCGAGCACTTCGGCCTGGACGAAGAGGGCGTGAAGTTCGCGGAGAAGAAGCACCGCACCTCCTTCATGCGCCGCTTCGCCCCCGAGGGCGTGGCCACCGGCCTGGTCTGGACGGCCAACGTCCGCACTCTGCGCCACACCCTGGAGGCCCGCACCGCGCCCGGCGCGGAGGAGGAGATCCGCCTGCTGTTCGGCAGGATCGGCGAGACCCTCCTGGAGGAGGCGCCCGCACTGTTCGGCGACTACGAGGTCACCGACGGCGCCTGGGTGCCCAAGTACCGCAAGGTGTGAGACGCGTGCCGCCGGGCCCGCGGCGACGCGCCGCGGGCCCGGCCGTTGGCCGTCATCGGGCGCCGCCGCGCAACGGCACTGCGACATATCAGTGGGGCATGACCCCGAGCGCGGTGAGCAGCGCCGGAACGGCGACGAGGACCACGCCCAGCAGCACCGGCGCTCCCAGGACGCCGAGGAGGACGGGCGCTGTGGGGGTGGCGGAGCGCCTGGAGTGGGATACGGCGAGGACGCCGTATCCGACGGCACCGGCGAGGAAGAAGAGCACGTAGCCCACTGCGGCCGCGTCGATCCGATCGGCCGATCCCAGGAGGCCCGTGACCATGCCGACCGCCTGGACGACGCTGCCCAGCGTGTAGAGGCCCAGCAGGGCGAAGGCCCCCCACACCAGCACGGCCAGCAGGTTCGCGGGGACGGGGATCGGGCGCCTGGTGACGGACAGCAGCGCCACCCCGGCTCCCGCGACCTTGAGGACGACGACGAGCCAGGTCATCACCGAGAGCGCCGGACCGTATTCGGCCAGGGGGCCGTCCGAGAAGCGTCCTGATGCCTCGTATACGAGGTTGACGGCTGCGAATCCGATACACCACAGGGCGATCGCCCACGCCACCGCCGTGACGCCTACGGAAGCCGGGGCGGGGCGTTCACAGCGCCCGCGGGAGGAAAGGGTGCTGTTGTTCATGAGGCGATCCTGTCCGCCGTCCGGGCGGCGGGGACTCCCCCGGAGGAAGGGCTCTCCTCCCTCTCCGGAGGGGGAGGGAGTGAGTGTGCCGACGGCCTCGGGGATCACCCAGGCCCGCGAGCGGCCGGGCCGGCAGCGGTGCGGCGCGGCGGCCATGGCCGCCGCGCCGCAGGTGTGGTGCTTCGGGGGTTCGGAGGTCAGCTCGCGCTGCAGGAGACCGTCGGCCAGGTCCAGTTGCCGTTGTGCCGGATCGTCGCGCCCCAGTTGTCGCCGTTGCCGTTGGGCGTGGCGGTCAGTACCTGGGAGCTGGGGTAGCTGGCGCTGATGTTCCAGGTGGCGATGATCTCGGCGGGTTCCGGGACGTTCATCGTCACGGTCCAGTCGTCGGAGCCGGACACCGAGACGTTGAGGTTGTACCGGTCGTCCCACCTCTCACCCTCGGACAGGGTCGCGGTGCAGCCGCCGCCACCGCCTCCACCGCCGCCTCCACCGCCACCACCGGAGGAGGAGCCCACCGTTATATTGGAATTCCCACTGCTCTGGTATCCCTCTGTTGCGAGGATCATGTAATCATGGCTGCCCAGATTCATTCCATAACGGGCCCATGCGTCAAAGTGGTTGCCAGAGGTTATCGTTCCGCCCGTTCTCTTCGACTGCCGGACGCTCCAGTACTGATCAAAAGTCGCAGTGCCTTCGATGGAGGGGGCGTTGTATCGCGTCGTCTTGTAGATGTCGTACGTACCACCATCGCTGGTGACCGTGCCCTTGTACGTTCCCGTGGGCCTATAAGTGCCCCAGTTGTCGACGACGTAATATTCCACGAGTGGGTCTCTCGTCCACCCATAGAGAGTCAGATAAGAATTGCCGGACGGATTGAAGCTTCCCGAGTAGTTCACGGCCCTGCGTCCGCCGGTGCTCCAGCCCTTACCGGCAACGAAATTCCCGGTGTTGCTCCATGAGGTGCTGTAATTGCCGCCAGATCCCAGTTCCATGGAGACCGACCCGGGAGTGTCGGTCCAGAATGAATAGAAGTAGCCGTTATCGGTGCCGGTCTGGTTGGAGGTTATGTCCGCGTTGGCGATGCCGGGCAGCGTCGTTGTGGCCGTGACCAGCGCTACTACGGCGGCGCAGGCACGGCCGATGAGCAGCCTGGTGCGGCCGCGTCTGCGGCTCTCCGGGTGGGCGGGGGCGTCGTTCATGTGCGTGCTTCCTCCTCGTGAAGGCCGGTGGGGGCCGGGCAGCGTGATACGACCCGGCGGGGCTGTCGGTGGCCAGGGTGACGGCCGTCGCGCGTCGGCGTCGTACAGCGCGGCGGGGGCCGGTTGTCGTGCGGTCGACGACCGGAGGATCAGGTTGCGGTGGGTGACCCGGATTGACAGTGGGTGAGGCCTGTCGATGCCGATAGTGTTGGTCCGGCTCCGTCGGGTTGTCAACAGTTTCCGGAAAATTGCGAAAACTCTGTCTTGGGCAGAGATTTCTCGGAAAGGCATTGCGCCTGGTCACTGGCATACCTGGCCGACCGAGTACGGGATTGGTCGATGGAAGCCCGAGTCCGAAGATCAAGGTTCGGGCCGACGTTATCGAAAATTTTCGGATAACTTCCGGATCATGCTGCGCGAGGTGCGACGGGGAAGAGCATGATCGTGGCCGGCCCGTCGTGGCGGATGCCGGCGGGCTCTCCACGTTTCTTGACGCGGTGGGAGTCGCGGCGGGCAGCGCGGCGATGACCGCGCGGGCGGAGCCGATGAACAGCGGCGACATCCCGCCGCTCTCGGCGGCGATCGACAGCCGCGAGGAGTGGCCGAGCCACGGACTCTCCACCGACCCCGCCGATCGGACCACCGCAGAAGAAGCCGTCTCAGAGCCATATGCGCTGTTCGGCGTGGCCGTCCACGCCGGGCACCGTGCCCGATATGGGCGGCTACGGCTGCTTTCCGCTGCCTCCGCACAGCGTGCAGGGCACCATCACCATCCGTCCGTCATCGGACTGCTGGACCCGCCCGGTGCCCCTGCATCCGTTGCAGTTGACCTCTTTGCGATGGTCGCCCATCAGCTCACTCCGATCAGGTTGTCCGACCGATCCAGCCATACGTGCTGTCCCCGTGCGTCGACGAGGAGCCCGAAGCGCTCGCGGCCGGGCTCTCCCAGTCCCACCCAGGTCAGGTAGGTGTCCTCCAGCTCTGTCCACAAGGAGCGCGGCCCGTACTCGGTGACCTCGGCGCCGGAGCCGCTGCCGTCGCGTACGGCCAGCGCATAGGAGCCGCTGCCCGGGTCCCACACGCTCACCCGGTCGTCGCCGACCCCCAGGCCGGTGACGTCCACCCCGGGCAGCAGCCCTACTGCGGCGACCTCCAGGCCGCGGTCGGCGCTGGTCATTCTCAGCGGGTCGACGCGGGCCCGCGACTCTCGCGGATGCCCGCTCACGTCGGGCAGGGCGGGGCGCTGGGAGCGCAGCATCATGAACGACGTGTCGCCTCGGAACCGGCCCACCGCACGGCCGTCCCCGGTCACGGTCAAGGTGACCTTGTGGCCCCACACCTGTGTCGGCGCCCACGGCAGCGCGATCACGCCGCCGGGGCGGGTCTGCCGCACCCACGCGAAGGGGATGTCGGCTACCGCACAGGTGACGTGCACCCGGTCGTAGGGGGCACCCTCCGCCCAGCCGTCCGCGCCGTCGCCGACGACGACGCGGGCCTCGTATCCGGAACGCTTGAGGTTCATGGCCGCCTGCCGGGCGACCTGGTCGTCGACCTCGATCGTGGTGACGGCGCCGGGACCGAGGCGGGCCGCGAGGAGGGCGGCCGTCCATCCGGTGCCGGTGCCGACCTCCAGGACGCGGTCGCCCGGGTAGGGGTCGAGCAGGTTCAGGAACTCGACGACGAGTGAGGGGGCGGTGCTCGAACTCGTGGGCAGCCCCGGAGGAGCCTCCGGGCCCAGCATCGTGGCGCCGTCGTCCACCTGGGTCAGCATCGTGGTGTCGCTGTAGACCGCCGCCCGCCACTTCTCCGGGTCGGCGGTCCGGTCGACCCAGTGGCTCGGGCCGCCGCTCATGGGACCTGCGCGGGTCACATCGGGAATGAAATGCTCGCGCTTCGCGGCGCGGACCTCGGACGCCCAGTGGTCGGCCAGGACGGCCAGGTCATCGGCATCAGGCACGGTGCAACGGTAACCCGGTGATCGCCGTGCGTCAGGGAAGCGGCCGACTCCGGCCGCGGCAACGCCGCCCGAAGTAGCCCCATGGCCCTTGCCGGTCTCTCGGCCCGCACCGGCCTCGACGTCCTCGACCACCTGGAGCGCGAGACCGCCGCCCCGCCTCCCCGGACGTGGGCGCGCAGGGATCAGGCCCCGCGCGCACGCGGGGCGGAGCCACTACGGCCTGGACCGGTCGGTGCGGCCGATCAGCGGCGGGCAGAACACCCGGCATTTCAGCGGGAGTCCGTCACCGGAGGTGAGGAAGCAGGTTCGCGGTTCTCCGCTTTCTGATCTCCCGGCGGAGGTACGGGCCGCCTTTACCTTGGTAGGATCGTCTCCCGTTGAGCGCTTGGGGATTTGGGGATCATGCGTGCCCCTGCTCCACACTTCCCCCGTGATTGGAGATGCGTGATATACGCCAAGGGCTACCTGGGCAATGCCGTGAGCTTCGACGGCGAGTGGGTGACCCTCCGCAGGAAGGGCCCCAGCGCGCTGTTCAGCGGTGGCAGAGAGAGCCGGATGCACGTCAGCACGATCTCCCACATCCGGTTCAAGGGCTCGGATCTCCAGAAGAACGGATTCATCGAATTCGTGGTCACCGAAAGGAAAGACCGCAAGGCGCGGCGTGATCAGCGCAAGAAACGGGTGGTCGAGCACACGCAGTCGGTCTACTTCCTGAAGAGACACCAGCCCGACTTCGAGGAGCTTCACGCGGCGGTCAATCAGGCGATCGCCAGGGCCGGCGTCCCCCAGGCGGCCGCACCGAGCGTTCCTGAGCAGATCCGGCAACTGCACACGCTGCTCCAGCAGGGCGCGCTCACCCAGGAGCAGTACGACCAGGCCGTCGCCAAGCTGACGACCGGCCCAGCCCGGTAGGGCTGAGAACGCGGAAATATCGGCGCGGATGAAACCGCGTCGATAGGCTTTCGGGCATGGCAGCCCCCATCGCCGTGCGACACGTCCAGAACGCCCTGCAGCGCCACTTCGCCGATGTCGTCGACTTCAGTGATCTCCCCGGTCGCTCCCTCGAAGATGAGGATCCTCCGCCTGAGTGCCTGACCCGCGCGCTCGCCGCACTCGCGGTGAAACACCTCTCCGGCTGCGACCTCGCCGAAGCCGGCGCGTCGGTCATCGACGGAGCCGGTGACGGGGGAATCGACGCCGTCCACGTCGACAGCACCAGGTCGAGGATGTGGCTGGTGCAGTCGAAATGGCGGTCGAAAGGCAACGGCACCCTCGATCTCGGTGCGACGCTGAAGTTCTGCGAGGGAGTCGGCAAGATCCTTTCGACCGAGGTCGATGGCTTCAACGAGCGTTTCCAGAAACTCTGGCCCGATGTTCTGGAGGCGATCGAGAACCCCGCCGTCAAGATCACCCTGGTTGTCGCGGTGCTGGGCAACGAGCCGGTGAACGAGGAACTCCGCGCTCGTCTGGACTACCTGGTGGAGCTGCACGGCAGCGAGATCGTCGACGTCCGGTACCTGCACCTCAACGACTTCCAGAAGATCGTCAAAGCAGGCGTCGAACACGTCAAGATCGACCTGGACGTCATGGTGGACCGTTGCAGCGAGCACAACGGGCCCTTCAGAGCGTTCTTCGGCACGGTGCCGGCCGGCCAGATCAGGAGATGGTACGACGAGCACGGCGACCGGCTGTTCGATCAGAACATCCGCAGGTCGCTCGGTGTCACTCGGGTCAATCAGGAGCTCATCACCACATTGCAGGAATCCCCTAAGCATTTCTGGTACTTCAACAACGGCATCACCGTCCTCGCGGAGTCCGTGCATCGAAGTGTGAAGTACAGCGGTGTCGCGGGAGGGAGTGCCGAGCTCACGATCAGGGGCGCGAGCATCGTCAACGGCGCGCAGACGGTGGCCGCCGTGCACCGGGCCGTCCGGGATCGGCCCGAGGTCGGTGACCAAGGCCAGATCAGCGTGCGGTTCATCTCGCTGGAAGGATGCCCCGAGGACTTCGGAAAGAGCGTCACCACCGCCACCAACACCCAGAACCAGGTGGAGCAGCGCGACTTCGTCGCCCTCGATCCGGTTCAGGCCGGACTGCGCGATGAGATCGCCATGTCTCTGGGCAAGACCTACGCACTGAAGCGGGGCGAGCAGATCATCCCCTCCCAGGAGGCCGGCTGCACCGTGGTGGAGGCCGCTCTCGCACTGCTGTGCGCCCACTCGCGCCCCGACTGGGTCGCCCGGGTGAAGGAGAACGAGAACACGTTGTGGGGGCCCGGTGAGGATCCCCTGTACAAGAAGCTGTTCGGGGCGTCTCCCTCCGCGGCGAAGGTGTGGAACAGCGTCCTGCTGCTCCGGGTGGTCCAGGAAAGACTGGTGGCTGCGGCGGAGAGGAGGGAGGGGCGCGGCGCGGCGATCGCGGAGCAGGGGAAGCTGCTGATCGCGCACCTGGTCTTCCAGCACACCGACACCAGCGAGATCGGCGACCTGGACGCCGACTGGGAGACCGAGCTGGAGAACGCGGCGGACCTGGTGGAGCTCGTGCTCGATCTGACGATCCACTACGTGGACGCCGAATTCGGGTCGGCCAGTTACCCTCTCACCACGTTCAAGAGCGCCGAGCGCTGTGCCAGGCTCACCGAGCTGGTGCTGCACCACCTCCAGGTGGGCGAGAGCTCCCCGACGGTGCCCGCTCCCTACCTCCGACCGAAGAAGTCGCGGCGGCCTCGGACGGTCACCACCCTGGTCAACGCCGGAACCATTCCCGACGGCACGCTCCTGGAGTTCCGTCCGCAGACCGGTCCCCAGCGCAAGGGCATGCGCGCCTGGCTGGCCGAGGATCAGGATCGCCGCTGGGCCACCTGGAACAACGACAGTTCCCAACCGCTGCTGTGGAGCGCGGACGGACAGCGCTACTCGCCGAGCAATCTCGCCCTGCACATGCTGCGGCAGGCGATGGGGGACCGCGCGGGTAAGGCGGTGCAGGGGCCGAAGCACTGGTTCGTTCCCGGCGAGGGGTCGCTGGTCGAGCTCGCCGAGCGGGCGCTCAGGGAGAACGCCGACGGGGCGTGACGCGGTGCGGTTTCCGGTGTCCGGATGAAACCGTCGGACCCGTCCCTCTAGGCTGAGTCGCGCGCCTTGAGGCATCGGCGCGCACACGTCAAGAGGGGACCCGGTGGCGACGAAGACCAAGCTCACCCTGCCGCAGTTGGAGCGGCACCTGTTCGCGGCGGCGGACATCCTGCGCGGGCGCATGGACGCCTCGGACTACAAGGAGTACATCTTCGGGATGCTGTTCCTGAAGCGTGCCTCCGACGAGTTCGAGACGCACCAGGCCGCGGTCGTCGCCGAGCTCGTCGAGGCCGGGCAGAGCGAGGAGGAGGCCGAGGCCGCCTCCGAGGACGACATCTACTACGACGGTGTGTTCTTCGTCCCGGAAGAAGCCCGCTGGGAGCGGTTGCGCGACCGGGTGCACGCCAACGTCGGCAGCGAGCTGAACAAGGCGTTGGAAGCGCTGGAGGGCGCCAACCCTGAGCTGGAGGGCGTGGTCCAGCACATCGACTTCAACGCCACCATCGGCAAAACCCGGCTGTCGGACCGGTCGCTGCGCGACCTGATCAAGCACTTCAACCGCTACAGCCTGCGCGACGACGACTTCGAGTTCCCCGACCTGCTCGGCGCGGCTTACGAGTACCTGATCGGCCGGTTCGCCGACTCCGCGGGCAAGCGCGGCGGCGAGTTCTACACCCCGCGCTCGGTGGTGCGGATGATGACACAGCTGATCGACCCGCAGGAGAAGAGGAGCCTTTACGACCCCTGCGCCGGCTCCGGCGGGATGCTCATCATGGTCAAGCAGCACATGGAGGAGCGCGGCCGCTACTGGCGCGACCTCAGGCTCGCCGGCCAGGAGCTCAACGGCGGCTCGTGGTCGATCTCCAAGATGAACCTACTGCTGCACGGCATCCCCGACGCCGATCTGCACAACGATGACACGCTGCTCTACCCGCGGCACGAGAAGCACGGCAGGCTGGAGCGCTTCGACTACGTGCTGTCCAATCCGCCGTTCTCGCAGGTGTTCAACGGCGCGGACGCGCAGTTCACCACCGAGCGCTACCGGTGGGGGCAGGTCAAGGACGGTTCCAAGAAGGCCGACCTGATGTTCCTGCAGCACATGGTGGCGGTGCTCAAGGACGGCGGCGTGGGCGCCACCGTCATGCCGCACGGGGTGCTGTTCCGCGGCGGCGAGGAGCGCCAGATCCGCACCGAGCTGCTGCGCGACGACTGCGTCGAGGCCGTCATCGGCCTGGCGCCCAACCTGTTCTACGGCACCGGCATCCCCGCCTGCGTCATCGTGTTCCGCGCCCCGCGCAGCAAGCCGGCCGAGCGCAGGAACAAGGTGCTGTTCGTCAACGCCGACCGCGAGTACCGGACGGGCAAGGCGCAGAACCACCTGCTGCCCGAGCACACCGAGAAGATCCTCTACGCTTACGCCAACTTCGCCGAGATCGACGGCTACTCGCGGGTGGTGGACCGCGAGGAGCTGCGGGGCAACGACTTCAACTTCAACATCCGCCGCTACGTCGACAATGCCCCGCCGCCCGAGCCGCACGACGTCTACGCCCACCTGCACGGCGGCGTGCCCGAGGCCGAGATCGAGGCGAAGAGGGAGGCGTTCGCCCGCATCGGGTTTACCGCTGACCGGACCCTCATCAGGCGCGAGCCCGGTGCTGACGGCGAGCACGGCCCCTACCGTGACTTCGCCGAAGGGCTGACCCGCGCCGACCTCGCCGCCCAGGTCGCCGACGACCCGGGCGTCCACGCCAAGCGCGACGAGCTGTTCAAGGCCATGGCCAAATGGTGGGCCGACAACGCCCGGCTGATCGTGGCGCTGCCCGAGACGGGGAGGCTGATGGCGGCGCGCAGGGAGCTGATCGAAAGCTTCGTCGACGCGCTGGAGCCGGTGGGCTCACTCGACCGGTTCGAGACCACGGGCGTGATCGTGCGCTGGTGGGACGCCATCCAGTACGACCTGCGCACCCTGGCTGCCAATGGCTTCGGCGGGGTGATCGACGGCTGGATGACCACCATCGCCGACGGTCTGGACGCCGGAACCCTGCACGACCCGGCCGAGCACCCGCTGGTGCCCGCCCTGATCCCCGAGCACCTGGACAGGCTCGCCGAGGCTGAGCAGAAAGTCGCCGAACTGGACGCCAGGACGAAGGCGGCCACGCCGGAGGCCGGTGAGGGGGATGATGACGGCGACGGCGGCGGCAGGGCCGAGGAGCAGGAGGAGGACGCGGACCCCCCGGACCGGCTGAGTGAAGCCGAGCTCAAGAAGCTGAAGAAGGAGCTCACCTCCGCCAAGAGGCAGGTGAGGGCTTTGCGGGGAGACCTGGTGGGCGCGCTGGAGATGGCGCGCCTGGCCTTGGACGCCGATGCCGAGCGCCGTGAGGTGATGGGGTTCGCCGAGAACGCCCTGATGGCCGAGCTGGACGCCTACAGCGCCAAGCAGCGCCGGGAAGTGGTGGCCGCCCTGGAGAACTGGTGGGTCAAGTACGCCGTTTCGCTCACCCGTATCGAAGACGAGCGGAAGAGCGCTGAGCGGAAGCTTTCCGGATTCCTGAAGGAGCTCGGCTATGTCGGCCAGTGATGCCGGTTTCTCTGGCAGTGCGTCGATCGAATTGCGTCATGCAGGGCGATGGCTCTCAGGAGGAACGCCAGACACCGGAGAAGACCGGTACTGGGGCGGAAACATCCCGTGGATCAGCGCGGCAAGCCTGAAGAGCTTCGAGATAAACGACTCCGAGCGACGTGTAACCGAACTCGGGGTCCGCTCGGGGAGCCGACTGGTCCCTGAGGGGACGGTGATGTTCGTCGTCCGGGGCATGTCGCTGAAGAACGAGTTCCGGGTCGGTATAACAGGGCGTCCGGTCGCCTTCGGTCAGGACTGCAAGGCGATCATCCCCGGAGAGGGGATCGACGGCCGCTACCTCGCATACTTCCTGCTGTCGCGCAGTGACTTCTTCCTGCGATCCGCAGACGAGTCCGGCCACGGAACGAAGAGGCTGGAGACGCGAGCGGTGGCTGATGTCAAGCTGCCCCTCCTTCCGTTACCGGAACAGCGGAAGATCGTCGAGGTGCTGGATGCGGTGGATGAGTCCATCGATGCTGCTGAGAGAACTGCCGTTAAGATGGATATCCTGAGAGTGGGGGCGGTATCGAGCCTGATCGACTCTCCCTGCTTCTTGGAAGATCTCGGTTCATATATTATTTCAGGCCCGCAGAATGGACTCTACAAGCATCAGTCTGCGTATGGGGGTTCAGGGATTCCAATTCTCCGTATTGACGGTTTCGGTGGTGGAGTCATTTCAGAACCAGGGTCGCTGCGGCGTCTTTCTGTGACGCCCGAAGAGGGGGCTCTCTATGGGTTGAAGGAGAGCGACCTTGTGATTAATCGCGTGAATGCGATTGATTATGTCGGGAAGTCGGCTATTGTCCGCGGATTGCGCGAGCTGACTGTGTTTGAATCGAATATCATGCGTGTCAAGGTGCAAGAGGAAAAGCTTCTTCCCGCATTCGCGGCCCATATGCTTAGTGGGAGTAAGTGCCTACGCTATTTCCGTAGCCAAGCGAGAAGCGCTATCGCTCAAGCAAGTATCAATCAGCGAGATGTGCGCTCCTGTCCGATTGCGGTTCCTTCGCTCGACGAACAGCACCGCATCGTCTCCGTCATCGAAACCCACGATGCCCGCATCGCCGCCGAGCGTGCCCAACTCGGCAAGCTTCGCAAGCTCAAGGCCGGGTTGATGGATGACCTGCTAACTGGGCGAGTGCGGGTGGATCAGTTGGAGAACCTTCCCGTCTGATGCTCCACAGGAACGCCCGCATGGGTGTGGCCCGGGAGCGCAGCTCCCGGGCCACACCCATGCGACGGTCAGGCTCCGCGTGGGCGCGGGCGGGGCGGGAGGTGCAGGGGAGGTCGGCGCGGGGCCGGGACGGTGTTTGGACGCGGAAGAGGGCGGAACCGGCTGATCGCCTCGGCGAGTTCGGTTTCGCTGTCGCCGCACAGCAGGACCATGGAACCGGTGTGGGCGGCCCAGTACTGGCCGGTGGCCTCGCCGTGCCAGATGGTCCAGCCGTGCTGCCGGTAGGTGCGGCGCAGTCGGTGCAGGACCCGGGGAATCGTCGGCTGTTCGGGTTCGGCCGCCATGGTGGTGGTCATCACGACCGCTCGCCTCCTCGGTTCGGCAGCCGGGGAGTGGTGGGCTGGACGGCGAGCCTGGCGCGCAGTGCCTCGGCCTCGGGGGCGATGATCAGCTCGGCCGCGCCGCTGACGGCCGGGGCCGTGCGGGTGGCGGTGAAGCGGGGCCGTCCGTGCTCGTCGTGGAGTTCGCAGATGAGGTAGTCGGGGAAGTCGGCCCGCAGCCGCCGCACGTCGTCGCTGGGTGAGAGGTGGTAGCCCGGCACGGCGTTCACCGGAAGCTTTCGGCCGTCGGCGCGGGCTCGGTGCGGATGGCTTGCGCGTTCCAGCGCAGCTCGAAGAACATGCCCGGCCCGCGCCCGGACTCGAAGCGACCCCACCGGTGGGCGAGGGTGTCGACCAGCAGCAGGCCGCGCCCGTTCTCGGCATCGGGGTCCGGCGTGGCGGCCTCGACGGGGAAGGGGGTGCGGCCCGCGTCGCGGACCTCCACGCGCAGTCGTCCGTGGAAGAAGAACGCCCGGACGTAGAACGCCCCGCCCTCGCCGCCGCTGGCGGTGTGGACCAGGGCGTTGGTGGCGAGCTCGGAGAGCAGCAGCACGGCGGTGTCGGCCGTCTCCTCGGGGACACCGGCGATGTCCATCCGGACGCTGAGCCAGTCCCGCGCGGCCTTGATGCTGTGCGGCCGGCCGGAGAACCGGAAGGAGCACCGCCGCAAGGAGACGTGGCGCGGGGGCTCGGGCATGCGAACGATACCGTTGGACATGAGTCCTCCCTGTCTGTGGCAGGTCGAGGGCTAAGGCCCTGGTCAGTGTTGGCGCACTGGCCAGGGCCGCTTTTGTGCCCGCTATAGGGCGCTCGGAGAAGTGACGGAGCGAACACGATCCCCGCGAGTAGGTCCATAGTCCATCACGCAGAGTCCATGTGCAAGGTCCATTTCAAAAAAGCGCAATGGACTGTGAAGAGGTATCTCGGTAGGGTCCTGGACATGAGGAGTCCTACGGTGGGGCGCTGGCAGCTCGCCCACGAACTGGCCAGGTTGCGAGGCGACAAGCCCCGAGACCATGTCGCCAAGAGCGTCGATGTGGCGCCAAGCAGCATCACGCGATGGGAGGATCCGAGCGGAGCCATCCCTCGTCGCCGAGACCTCCAAGCGCTGCTGGACTTCTATGGTGCGACCGAAGAAGAAGCCCAGAGGTTCATGGCCCTGCGTGAGCAGGCGCGCGAATCAGGATGGTGGCAGCGCTACGGGATCAAAGGCGGCTACGGCACCTACATCGGGCTGGAGAGCGATGCCTGCAAGATCCAGCGCTATGACGCCGTCCACATCCCAGGCCTTTTCCAGACGGAGGCGTACCAGAGGGCACTGATGGTCGGCAGTATGCCCGGCGCGGACAAGAAAGAGATCGAGAGTCGTATCCAAGTCCGCATGGAGCGGCAACGGGTCTGGGCGGAGAACCGCCCACAGACATGGGTGATCATCGACGAGGCCGCGATCCATCGTGCTGTGGGTGGTCCTGAAGTGATGCGGGCGCAACTGGAGCACGTTGTCTCCCTCATGGACGAGCCGCACGTCACGATCCAGTTGCTGCCGTATGAGGTAGGCGCACATGCCGCGATGGAGACCGGTCCCTTCACCGTGCTCGATGTCGGCGCTCTCAGCGTCGTCCACGTTGAACAGCACAAAAGCGTACTGTTTCGGGATGACCCACGCGAGGTGGAAGAACACGTGCAAGTGCTCGATAAGCTACGCAAGGAAGCCCACGGAGACGCGAAAACCGTGGAAGGTCTGCGTAGCGTACAGAGGTGAGAGTTGAGCGAAGAGTGGTACAAGAGCAGCTATTCCAAGGCAAGCGGCGAATGCGTTGAGGCTGCTCAGCTCGTTTCCGGAGTGTGCGGGATCCGTGACTCCAAAGCTCCGGCGCAGGCGCCGCTCCTCTTCTCAGTCTCCGAGTGGCACGCCTTCATCTCCTCCGTCAAGGCCGGCCACCTGGCCGGGTAGCCCTCCGCCCCGCGGTCAGTCCGGGGCACAAGGGCACCCTCATGGCCGTTCTCGTCGCGGCTGCTTCTGACAACGGCTATTCGGCCGGTTCGCCGTTCTCCAGGTACGCGGTTGTGCCCTTGGCTCGAGCTTGGGCAGCGTGGGTGATCCTGCGGGCCAGGCGGGGGATGGTCTGTTCGTGGACGGCGGTGACGTCATGGAATTCGTAACCGGTCAGTTCGGCCGGATCGAGGACGATGGCGTCCAGATGCTTCTGCTCCAGCCGTCCGCCATCGAAGACGAACAGCTGCTTGTCCCCTTCGGAAGGGGTGGGCGCCCAGTCGACGGCGAGCAGGCGCCTGATGGGCGGTTCGATCCCCAGCTCCTCCAGGACCTCCCGGGCCGCCGCCTGGCGGGGGGTCTCTCCACGCTCGATGTAGCCGCCGGGGATGTCGCGATAGTCCTTGTAGGAGGGAACCACCATCATCACATGGTCCTGCTCGTCGAAGAACAGCACACCGGCGGCCACACGGGGACGGGAGAAGGACTCCACAGGGTCAGCGCTCATACGACGACCCTAGTAGCACCGTCAGATGATCCTCATCCTCAGGGCGAGCGCCGCCAGAGTAGGGTTCCGTTTTCCCGACTTGGTTTCCAACATCGCTGTGACGATCTGACGGCTCATCACGTGCCGTCGGATCTGCTCGGAAGACAACTTCTCCGCTCCGAGGATCTGGCCGAGCGCCGAATCGATCCGGTTGCGTTTAACGTAAGCCGAGGCCAACTCCAAGGCATGGCGCACCTGTCGTTCGGTGGGGAGAACCGATGTGTCGATCCTTCGGCCAAGATCGATCGCGGTGTCGACATCGCCGAGTGCGTTGGCCACCGCTGCACGGTGAACAGCGACGTTCGTCTGGCCGAAAGCCGTCCACAGATCGTTGCGGTCTCTTCCCAACCGAAGAGCCGCCTTCTCGGACTCTTCCAGATAGTCACGGGCTGAGCCTCGGTCGCCTTCCCTTGCTGCGGCGATGGCGCCCGGCAGCAGCAGCGTTCCGTATACGGAGATCATCCGGGGAGATGACCAATCCATTTCTTTCCGCAGGTAACCGGCGGCCTGGCCGGCCATCTCCGTGGACGTCGGCCCCTGCCCGTAGGAGTGCAACGAGTGCACGCCTGACCTGAGCAGTGAGCCTATGACGGCCATGTCCCCGGATCTCTGCGCGGCTTGAAGCCCGCGCTCGGCGGCGATCCATGCCAGGTCGACTTCTCCAAGCTTCGTGAGGACCATCGCCGCCGCCTGCGCGGTCAAAGCCAGGAACCTTTCCGCAACAAGCAGCTTCTGCCCTTCATACTCGCGAGCCGCGATATGAGTACGTGAGAGAAGATCCGGCAGCGAACGGAGCATCCGCTTGTAGCTGGAGCGCTGGTAGGCATCCATCACAGACTCGACATCATGCCGGATTTGGAGAAGATCTGGTGGTTCACCTCCCTGTCGGACCACCGGGGCCAGCGGGACAAGGCTGCGGTAGTCGGTCAGAGCCGAACGGAGCCGGCTCACCCCCACGTCCTGCTCCGGCGGCGGGCCGCCGGATTTCGCCTCGCCGATCAGATCGAGGACCGAAACGCCGAGGGCGTCGGCAAGGGACCGGATGACCGACAGGCGGTCCAAAGCGGCACGGTCGTTCTCGACCTTTCCGAGCCAGTCTGCGGTCCGACCCACCAAACCTGCCAGTACCTCCTGGGACAGGCCGCGCCGGATTCGATACCAGGCAACGCGCCGTCCCACACTCGAATCTGGAGGAACCATGCCGACCTCAGCCTCCCACAGCCGACCCCGGATTATCTTTCCGGGTTCTCCCGGTCCGCTCACCTTAACTTCGTGGCATATCCCGCCGCAGACCAAGGAGGCGACGAATGTATATGGCCATCAGCGGTGGATTGGGGTCCGTAGATACCAAAAAGGGATTTGATGTGGTGGAGCGTAAGGGAATCGGACATCCGGATTCTCTTGCCGACCTCATCGCGGAAGAGTTCTCCCGACGCTACTCGCTCCTTGGCCTGAAGCGGTTCGGGGCTGTTCCCAACCACTGGGTCGACAAGGTCGCCCTGGTCGGGGCTGAATCCGTCGTCGGTTTCGGTCGCTATTCGATCGAGAAATCGGTCAGCGCTTACCTGTTCGGTAAGGTGACACGCTCCGTCGGTGACGAGCGGATACCGATCGATGATCTGTTCCGTGAGGTTGCCGAAGATGTGCTTCGCACCGCGACCCGTAGTCCACACATCCTTGACCACCTGCGGATACGTGTGGAGAACACTGCGGGAATCGGTGCCGACCATCCGTTCTCCTTCTACCGTCCGGACAGTGCTGCGGACTGTTCGGAGAAGGAGCATGGCAGGCAAGCGAACGACACCGCATTCTGCAGTGCCTACGCTCCGGTTGATCCGCTGGACGCTCTGGCCATCGATCTGGAGAACCACATCACCGATCTCGCTTTCACTGAGGTGTTCCCGATGGTGGGAACGGATGTGAAGGTCATGATCGTCCGCGCGGGAATGGTCCTCGACCTGACGGTCTGTATCCCCGTCCACCCCGATCTGACCGACTCGCACCGAACCTACAAGGATGTGATGATCAGGGCTCGAGAGCATCTCGAAGTCTTCGTCGAGAACCACCCCGTCATCCAGCGACACCCGTGGCAGACGCGAGTCTCCCTCAACACCAAGGACCACGGTCAGGGCGCCTACCTAGCGCCGTTCGGCACATCCCTTGGCAAGGGCGACTGCGGACTCGTCGGACGGGGCAACAAGGCCAACGGTGTCATCTCCGCCAACCGCGGAGCCGGAGTCGAGGCACTCGCAGGAAAGAACCCCGTCCATCACACCGGCAAGCTCTACACGCTTGCCGCCATCCGGATCGCCAACCAGATCTTCGCCGACCTCGGCCTCCCCAACGAGACGGTCCTGGTCTCCCGCAACGGAGACCCCCTCTCAAAGCCCTCCTTCGTCGGCGTGCGCCTCGCCCGTCAAGCTGGCGACCAGGATCGGAGAGGCATCACCGACATCGTCGGGTCCTGTCTGGCCGAACTCGGACGCCTCTCCAAACGGCTTCTCATGACGGATCCGATCGAACGGTTCCGGAATCCGGCCCTAATTCTGGAGGGATGACATGGCCGGTATCGACCTCGCCGACCGTGATGTCGTCCTGGTAACCCTGGACTCCTGCCGATACGACGTCGCCAAAAGGGCTCGACTTCCCACCCTGTCCGCACTCGGTCCCCTGATCCGGGCTGAGGCGCCGGGAACCTACACGCTCCCATCCCACGCCGCCATCTTCAACGGATTCCTTCCCCGGCCGGTCTTCGGATCTCTCACCATCGCGGGCCGACCGGTGGGGGCGATCTGGAGGTCCGCCGCGGCCCGCCCGTCTGGTGGCCCGGTCGGAGTGGTGTTCACCGGCTCCACTCTGATGGAGGACTACGCGGCTCGGGGACACCGCGTCATCGGGGCCGGCGGTGTCACCTTCTTCGACCCCTCCGGTACCGGGAACAGCCTGCCGAGGCTGTTCCCGGAATTCCACTACTTCGGTCGGCCTTCCTCGGCACCGGCCGACAGCACGACACGAATCGTCGACCGCGCCGGCTCGCTGGCGCTCGCCCATGTGGAGGCTCTGGCCGAAAAGTGCTTGAGCGCCGACCGGTTCTTCCTCTTCGTCAACTGTCCCAGCACACACATCCCCTACACGACGCCGAACAGTCCGCTCACCGACCACAACGCGGACCTACTCGACCGCCTGTACCAATTGCACGACGGCAAACGTGCTCGGTCCGCTCAGGTGTCCCCGCTGTCTCGAAAGGACGTTCACGTCCTTCTGGGGATGCAGCGCCGAGCTCTGGAGTGGGCCGATGGGCAACTCGGCCGCCTCTTCACCCGGTTGGCGGAGCGTCGACCGCTCGTCGTGGTCTGCGCCGACCACGGCGATGAGTTCGGTGAAGGCGGTAGGTACGGGCACGGCCATCCCCATCCGGTCGTCTCCACGGTCCCGCTCTGGTGCGGACTGCTGTCCCCTGACCTCTGTCGAGGAGTCTTGGCATGACCGTCAGAATCTGGTTGGACCATCCTGCGATCATCGCCCTGCGCCTGACCGGGATCCGAACCCGGTTGGGGATCTCCCCCAACAACGCCTCGTTTCGCGTCGGGGTGCTCCGCACGCACCTGCTCGCCGCATTGTTCGCCCACGCTGCCGCTGACCATCTGGGCGTTCACGCTCTCATCCGTGTGAGGTGGGACGATACTGACCCGGCTCGGAGCAGGAACGAGTACCGTGCCGGACTCCTCGAAGAGATCCGGGGAGTGGCACGGATTCCGGTCGTCGATGATGGTCCGGCCTTTCGGCAGAGTCAGCGTGGCCACCAATACCGGCAGGCTCTGCAGAGCCTTTCGGAGCAAGGGGTCGTGGCCCACCGTGGCGGTGTTCCCTGCCTCGATGTTGCGGCGGTCGACCGCCTCATCGCGAGCCACGGACAGGACCCCGAATCCCTCACCTACTCCATCATGGTGAATACCACGGCCGCTCTCACTCCCACTCAGAAGTGGGTTCCTCTGGTCCGCAGCGATGGGCGAGCGCTTTGGCACCTCGCCAGTGTCGTTGATGACATCGAGCAGCGGAACACCCTGGTGGTCCGTGGAACGGACAAGGCGAACGCCACCGCCGTCCATGTACGCCTGCACTGGGCCCTGACCGGCGGAGGGCCTCCCCCCGCCCACGTGTTCGTCCCCCGACTGCTGGAGGAGGACCTCGACGCCTTCCGGATCACCGCTCTACTCGATCGAAAGATCCGACCGTCCGCCCTGCGCTGGTTCCTCACCGAGCAGTATCTGAGACCGGACCAGGTGCCTCCCGAGACGTTCACGGACCTGGTCTTACGGTTCCGTCCGGTTCTGCCGACGAACAAGGACAGCCGGTTTGACCTACGGCGACTCTCAGCGCTGGATCGCAAGATCTCCGCGGTCGTGACCTCCGAGACCGCCGTGAGGGAGTTGCGTGACAGCGGGGCACCGGCACCGCAACGCGTCGTTGACTGGGTCGCCGCCTGTTACCAGCGGCCACTCGCAGCGCAGATCCGGCTCTGCCAAGCACTCACCCGGACCGAGATCGAGCATGGATCTCCACCCGACCACGTGGAAGAGGCGCTGCGCTGGCTTGACGGCTGGAAAAGCGGCGCTGTCGGCGTTCCACCGCTACCTGGGGTCCGTTGGGTGCTCACCGGGCGGATGGACGGTCCGGACGCAGGCGGGCTGCTGGCGATCCTGCCCAGGACGCTCATCCTGAACAGGATCGCCGCAGCGCGTCAGGCGGTCAGCTTGGCCAGAGCGGCGCGCAGGCGCTCCAGCGTGCGCTCCCGTCCCAGCAGCTCCAACGACTCGAACAGCGGGAGCCCGACCGTGCGACCGGTGACCGCGACCCGAACCGGCGCCTGAGCCTTGCCCAGCTTGAGCCCCTGAGCGGCACCGGCCTCCTCCAAGGCACCCTTCAGGGGCTCGGCCTCCCAGGCCGGCACCGGATCGGAGAAGCGCTCCAGGGCTGCGGTGAGCATCGGCTCGGCAACCTCCGGCTTCATCGCCTTGCTCCAGCTCTTGTCGTCGAAGACCGGCTCATCGAGGAACAGGAAGTCGACGTTGGGCACGATCTCGCTGAGCACCGCGATGCGGCTCTGGGCCAGCGGGGCGATCGCGGCGAACACGGCCTCGTCGTAGTCGGCCGCAGACCAGGGCACACTCTCGGCCCGCAGGTAGGGAGTGCACCGCTTCATGAACTCCTCGGTGCTGAGCGCGCGGATGTACTCGCCATTGAAGGCCCGCAGCTTCTTCTCGTCGAAGAACGCCGGAGAGGAGTTGACGTCGGCCAGGTCGAAGAGCGGCACCATCTCCTCGAACGGCATGATCTCCCGGTCGTTTCCCGGGGACCAGCCCAGCAGCATCAGGTAGTTCACCATGGTCTCGGGCAGGAACCCCTCGGCCTGGTAGGACTCCATGGCGACCTTGTCGCGGCGCTTGGACAGCTTCTGCCGCTTCTCGTTCACCAGCACCGGAGCATGCGCCCACACCGGCGGGGTGTGCCCCAGCGCCTCCCACAGCAGCTGCTGCTTGGGGGTATTGGACAGGTGCTCCTCACCCCGGATGGCGTGGGTGATGCCCATCTCCACGTCGTCGACCACGTTGGCCAGCACGAACAGCGGGGAGCCGTCGGCGCGGGCGACCACGAAGTCCTCGAGCGCGTCGTGGGGGAACTCCACCCGCCCGCGGATCCGGTCCTCCACCACGGTCGGGCCGCCCTCGGGCACCCGGAACCGCAGTGCCCGGCTCGGGCCTGCCTCCAGACTGCGGTCGCGGCAGAACCCGTCGTAGCCCAGATTCGGGTTCTCCCTGCGCTGCTGCACCTGCTCGCGGGCGCAGTCGCAGTAGTAGGCGAGCCCCTCCTTCACCAGGCGCTGCGCGGCCTCGGTGTGCTTGTCCAGGTAATCCGTCTGCGAGTACGGACCCTCGTACTCGCCCGAATCCACACCGAGCCAGGCCATCGCCTGCAGGATGCCCTCGGTCCACTCGGGTCGGGAACGGACCGCGTCGGTGTCCTCGATCCGCAGCACCATGGTGCCGCCGGATTGTCGCGCGACCACCCAGTTCAGCAGCAGCGACCGGGCGTTTCCCACGTGGAACATGCCGGTCGGCGACGGAGCGAACCTGGTGCGAATCGAGGTATCAGACACGAGGGAAACCCTAGCGCCAACACCGACCTGAAGCCCTGCGGATCGTGGCGCGGGCGCGGCACGCGTTCGCGTCCAGGCCCGAGGTGTGAGAAGGCGCCGCGCCGAAGTTCGGCATCGTCCGTTTCCGGCCGCCTCGCAACGGCTTCCGATATGTGAACCAGCTCATTCTGGACACCGCCGGATGGCAGACTGGGATGTCCCGATCACGCCCCTGCAGTGAATGCCGGATCCAACGGCATCGGCGACGATGAGGTGTCCTTTGGCCGTCCCCGAGAGCGCTCCCCGCTCCTCTTCCGCTGCTCCTTCCGGTCCGGAATGGGAGCTGGTGGAGAAACCGCTGATCGACCAGCTCGTGGCCATGGGGTGGATCTTCCTTCCTGGAACGCGGACGAGTCCGGCCGACACCGGCCGCACCTCCTTCCGCGAGACGGTCCTGGAGGACCGGCTGAAGGCGGCCCTGCGCAGGATCAACCTCGACGACGCGGGGCGGGAGTGGCTCGACGAGAGCCGGCTGAACCAGGCCGTCGGCGCCCTCACCCGGCCGCAGGCGCGCACGCTGATCGAGACCAACGAGGAGCTGATCGCGAAGATCCTCGTCGGTGCGGAGGTCGAGGGCGTCGAAGGGTGGAACCACGGCCGCACCCGGACGGTGCGCTTCATCGACTTCGAGCAGCCGGACAACAACGACTTCCTCGCCGTCAACCAGTTCGCCGTCGACGGCCCCGGCGCGGTGGGCGCCGACCGGATCGTGCCCGACCTCGTGCTGTTCGTGAACGGCATCCCGCTCGTGGTCGTCGAGGCCAAGAGTCCGCACGTCGCCGACCCCGTCGCCGCGGCCATCGACCAGCTGCGCCGCTACGCCAACCAGCGCGGCGAGGTCCGGGCCGCCGAGGGCAACGAGCGGCTCTTCCACACCAACCAGTTCGTCGTCGCCGCCTCGGGACGCAGCGCACGCGTCGCGGGCTTCACCGCCGAGTCCGAACACTACGCCGAGTGGAAGACCACTGAACCGTATCCGGATGCGCGGATCGCCGCGGAGGCCGGCGTCTCCGGCACCGAGGAGCTGAACGGGCGGCACCGCCTGGTCGCCGGAATGCTGCGCCCCGCGGTCCTGCTCGACATCGTCGCCCATTTCACGCTGTTCATGGAGAGCGGGCCGCGGAAGATCAAGGTGGTTGCCCGCTACCAGCAGTACCGGGCCGTGCGCCGCTCGATCGACCGGATGCTGGGTGAGCCCACCCGCGCCCAGGACGGCGAGTTCGACCGGCGCGGCGGGATCGTCTGGCACACCCAGGGCTCGGGCAAGAGCCTCACGATGGTCTTCCTGGTGCGCGCGATGCGTTCGCGGCCCCGGCTGACCGGATTCAAGATCGTCGTCATCACCGACCGGACCCAGCTGCAGGAGCAGCTCTCGGCGACCATGGCGCTCACCGGCGAGAGCAGCGAGGTTATCACCAGGATCGCCGAAGTCGAGGAGCGGCTGTCCGTACCCGGCAAGGGCCTGTACTTCGCGATGATCCAGAAATACCAGGGCGACGCCGAGAACAACGGTGCAGACGCCGACAGCGCTGACGAGGAAGAAGCGGACACCGCAGGCGGGGCGGCGGAATCCTCCGGAGAAGACGCCGGACCTCGCGCTGCGACCGTGCGCCGCCCGCGCCGCGCGGAGATCGTGCCCACCATGGACCTCATCGACGACTCCGAGGACATCCTCATCCTCGTCGACGAGGCGCACCGCTCCCAGGGCTCCAAGCTGCACGCCAACCTCATGGCCGCGCTGCCCAACGCCGTACGCATCGGCTTCAGCGGGACCCCTATCATCATGGGTGACAAGGAGCGCTTCACCAGCAAGATCTTCGGGGCGTTCATCGACTCCTACACCATCAAGGAGTCCGAGGCCGACGGCGCGACCGTCCCGATCCTCTACGAGGGCCGCACCACCAAGGCCCACGTGCGCGACGGCAACGACCTCGACGAGGTCTTCGAGGACCTGTTCGACGCCACGCCCGCCCAACTCGACGAGATCAAGCGGAAGTACGCCACCAAGAACAACGTCCTCGAAGCCGAGCACATGATCGAGGCCAAGGCCGACAGCATGCTGCGGCACTACGTGGACGTGGTCCTGCCCAACGGGTTCAAGGCCCAGGTCGTCGCCGTCTCCAGGGCCGCCGCCGTGCGCTACCAGAAGGCGCTGGTCCGGGCCCGCGACGCCCTGGTCGCCGAGCTCGACGCGCTTCCCGCCGAACTGCGCACCCCCGAGGCGGCCGAGCGCGCCGACGAGCACGGCCCCGCCACCGCGCGGCTCGTCCGGGCCTATCTCCACCGGGACCTCATTAGCCGGCTCGGTTCCGCCGCGGTCATCTCCGGGGCGCACAACGACAACAAGGACTGGACGGTCTGGACCGACAAGACCCGTCAAGCCGCCCACATCGAGGAGTTCAAGAAGCTGCTGCCGCTCGCGGCCGATGCCGACCCGGCGGAAACGAGCCCGTTGGCGTTCCTCGTCGTCAAGTCCATGCTGCTGACCGGATTCGACGCCCCCAACGAGCAGGTCCTCTACCTGGACCGCCACATCAAGGAGGCCGAACTTCTCCAGGCCGTCGCCCGTGTCAACCGCACGGCCAAGGCCAAACGCGCCGGCTACGTCATCGACTACTTCGGGGTGGCCGAGCACCTCAAGGTCGCGCTGGCCGCCTACGCCGCCGAGGACGTGGAGGGCGCGCTCAGCAGCGTCAAGGACGAGATTCCGCTGCTGCGCGAGCGCCACGAGCGCATGCGTCGGGTGTTCACCATTCGGGGCCTGGACCGCTTCGCCTCCGAGGCCGACCGCGAGGAGTGCGTGCAGGTCCTGGAGGACGACCGGATCCGGATGGAGTTCCTCAACGCGTTCAGGGAGTTCACCCGCAGTCTGGAGACCGTGCTTCCTCGTCCGGAGGCGCGGGAGTTCGTCGGCGACGCCAAGGCCTTCGGCGCGATCGCTGAAGTGGCACGCAGACGCTATCGGGAGGACGACGGCTTCGACGCCTCGCTGTACGGCGGCAAGGTCCGCAGGCTCATCGACGACTACGTCCGCGTGCACGACATCCGCACCCGAATCCCGCCGACGGCGATCACGGCGGCGGAGTTCGACACCAAGGTCGCAGACCTGCCCTCCGACCGCGCCAAGGCCTCGGAGATGCAGCACGCGCTGCGGTACCACATCAACGAGAACATCGGGACCGACCCCGAGCACTACGCCAGGTTCTCCGAACGCCTGGACCGGATCCTGGACAGCCTCGGCGAGAACTGGCCCGCCGTTCTGCAGGCGCTGCAGGAACTCAAGACCGACATCCTGGCGGGGCGGCAGGGCGACGACAGCGGCCTGGACCCCGACACCGAGGCCCCGTTCTACGACCTGCTGGTCGCGGAGCTCGACGAGGACGGCGACTCCCCGCTCGCCGAGGAGCTGAAGCGGCTCCTGGGCGAGATCACCGTGGAGGTGAGCCGCACGATGCACGCGGAGATCGGACTGGCCGGATACAGCCCGCACCGGGCGCGCCAACTGCGCAAGCAGGTAACGCGCGCACTCGCCGGATACCGGCTGAACGGAATCACGGTGATCGATCTGCCACGCGCCAAGAGCCTGGCGCCCCGCCTGGTCGACCTCGCCGAGAAGAGGTTCGGCTGAAAGCGGCGGGCCGGCTCAGCCGAGCCACAACCGGGCGCCGAGAACGGCGAGCCGGTCCCTGCGCCGTTCGTAGTCGGGCATGACCTCGCGCACCCGTGTCCAGAAGGCGGGGGAGTGGTCGCCGACGGCCATGTGCGCGAGCTCGTGCACGAGGACGTAGTCGATGATGGTCGCGGGCAGTTGCATGAGCGCCCAGTGCAGGTTCAGCCGGGCGCTCCTGCCCAGGGATCCCCAGCGGTGGCCCAGACCGCGGATGTGCAACTCCGCGGGGTGCAGCGCCATCTGCTCCCGCCACGGGCGCAACCGCTTCGGCAGCCACAGGCGCGCGCGTTCGGTGTACCAGGCGATCAGCGCGGAGGCCGGGTCCGAACCTCCGGCGACCGACGGGTGCATCCTGATCCGCCCACCGGTGAACCGGACACCCGGTACCTCGTCGGTGATCTTGAGTCGGTACCGGCGCCCCAGGTAGTCGAACCCCTCACCGGAGACGAACGAACGGGCGGGCTGCCTGGACGCCAGCATGTCCTTCTTGGCGAGCTTGTCCAGCACCCAGGGGCGCTTGCGCCGGACCCAGCTCTCCAGCCGTTCCCACTCCACGTCCTCGGGGACGTGCAGCAGGAGCGATCCGTCACGGTCCACGGTGATCCCGGCGGTCGTTCGCCTGGCGGACGCGCGGACATTGAACATCAGGTCGTGCAGCCGGACCTGTTCGGGGAGTTGAGAGGTGCGGACGGCGGACATGCAGACCAGGTTAGAACGGGTCTCCCGGCGAGGTTCCCCCGACCCGCGCAGGAGCGTTTCCTTCGCCGATTCCGTTTCCGCGATCACACTTGAGGCCGGCGCGACCGCGGGATCAGCGGGGGTGGGACGTGCCCATCTGGGCCTCGGCTCTGGCCAGGCCGGTGCGGCAGGCGCGCTGGACCTCGCGGTGGTTGCGCAGCCGGGCCAGGACGCCGAAGGGCTCAAGGGCCGGGCCGGGCCCGCCCGCGGCCCCGGTCACCGTCAGCGCCTCCTCCCGCAGCTCCCCGGAGCGGTGCCAGCGCTCCCAGCGCTCGAAGTCGGGGCTGTGCCGGTGCCCGAACGCGTAGGCCTGCTCGCCGCGGCCGGACAACGACCCGCCGTCGCGCGCCCACAGCTCCACCCGCGCCCCCGCCTCCTGCGGCCAGGTCTGGGCGGTGACCACGTGCACGTGCGGGCCCCGCGCGGACCGGCGCACCAGGACCGCGTCATCGGGACGCGTGCGCGCGGGCAGCGCCGCCTCCTCCTCGGCCCCGGTGAGGGTCACCAGGATCCGCGGGACCCACCACCAGTTCTCCCGCTGCGCCATGAGGCCGTCGGCGCGCAGCCGGGTGGGCGGGTGCTTGACGATCTCCTGGTCCAGCATGTGCTCGACGAAGCGCGCGCCGTCGAGGTCGTAGCGGATGTCGACCGGTCCGGTCGCCACCAGCCCCGGCCGTTGCGCCGCGCCCGCCTCCGCCGCGCCCGCCTCCGCGGGGGCGGTCACCGCGAAGGCGGCCCGCCCATCGGTCATCGTCTGCACCGCGTCGAGCAGCGACATCGGCAGCGCCGCGCACGGCCGATCCCGCCAGACCAGGGGCACGACGGGAATCCCGACCGGGCCGTCGGGCGCGAGCCAGCACAGTTCGGCGATCGTCGATCGCCGCCAAACCGTGACCATTTCGTGCAAGGTCATCCCTTTAGAGTGGCGGAGGACACAGATCGGTTTCTGGTGACTTTAACCGATCACTACGCCGCGTGTGATCGCGGGCCAGGGGTTCGGTAGGGTGCGAGCCCGGCCGGGACACGCGGTGCGACCGGCGGGAAACGCAAGGAACACGGGAACTGAGGGAAGCGACATGCCGGCAGTCGTGGTGATGGTGGTCGTCCTGGCGATATTCGCGCTGGGATACCGGTTCTACTCGCCCTATCTGGCCAAGCGCGTCTTCGCGCTGGACCCGGCCTACGTCACCCCGGCCCACGCCTACAAGGACGGCATCGACTTCGTCCCCACCAACAAGCACATCGTCTTCAGCCACCACTTCATCTCGGTCGCCGGCGCGGCGCCCATCGTCGGCCCCGCCGTGGCGGTGTTCTGGGGCTGGGGGCCCGCGCTGCTGTGGGTGGTGCTGGGGACCGTCTTCGCCGCGGGCGTGCACGACTTCGGCGCGATCGTGGTGTCGGTGCGGCACAAGGCCAAGAGCATCGGGACGCTGGCCGGCGAGGTCATCAGCGCCCGGTCGCGCGCGCTGTTCCTGCTGATCATCTTCTTCCTGCTCACCCTGGTCAACGCGGTCTTCGCGGTGGTCATCTCCAACCTGTTCGTGGCCAACCCCGGCGCGGTCCTGCCGATCCTGGTCACCATCCCCCTGGCGATCGGCGTCGGCCAGTACGTCTACCGCAGGCGCACCGCCGCCCTGGTGCCCTCGATCATCTCGCTGGTGATCGTCTACGCCTTCATCCCGCTGGGCCTGCAGTTCCCGATCACCGTCGACCCGATCGCCTCGGCCATCGGCGTCACCCCGCACACCGTGTGGATCGTGCTGATCTTCGCCTACGCCTTCATCGCCTCGCGGCTGCCGGTGTGGATGCTGCTGCAGCCGCGCGACTACATCAACCAGCAGCAGATGCTGCTGGCGCTGGCGGTGATCCTGCTCGGCGTGATCGTGGGCCTCAACACCATCGTCGCCCCGATCGTCAACGACGTCCCCGCCGACTCCCCGCCGTGGTTCCCGCTGCTGTTCATCACGATCGCCTGCGGCGCCATCTCCGGCTTCCACAGTCTGGTCTCCTCCGGCACCACCTCCAAGCAGCTGGACAAGGAGACCGACGCCCGCTACGTCGGCTACCTGGGCGCCGTGGGCGAGGGCAGCCTGGCGCTGTGCTCGATCCTGGCCTGCACCGCCGGCGTCGTCGCCACGGCCGGCGACTGGCAGGGGCTCTACTCCGACTTCGCCACCGCCTCCGGGGGCGCCACCGGCAACTTCGTCAACGGCGTCGCCGGATTCGCCGCCAACCTCGGCGTGCCCACGAGCATCGGCGCGGTCTTCGCCGCGGTCGTGGTGATCAGCTTCGCCGCGACCACCATGGACACCGGGGTCCGGCTGCAGCGCTACATCGTGCAGGAGATCGCCGAGATCGTCCGGTTCAAGCCGCTGGCCCGCAACCTCACCGCGGCCACGGTCGCCGCCGTCATCGTGCCGCTGGCGCTGGCGATGATCCCCGGTGACTTCGCCTTCGGCACGCTCTGGCAGCTGTTCGGCACCACCAACCAGCTCACCGCCGGCCTGGCGCTCGCCGTCATCGCGGTCTGGGTCACCAAGCACAGCCGCAACCCGGTCGCCGTCCTCATCCCGCTGGTGTTCCTGCTGGTCATGACCACCTGGGCGCTGATCATCAACCTGATCGACTTCGTCACCGCCGACGAGCCGCTGCAGGTGTTCCTGCTCGCGCCGCTGGACCTGGTCATCTTCGTGCTGGCGATGTGGCTGATCGTCGAGGCCGCGCTCGCCCTGCGCAAGGCCTGGGCCCAGCGGGGCGCCGCGGCCGCGGGCGGGCCCGCCGCCGAGGAGCGGGCGGAGGCGGAGGAGCAGTGACCTCCCGCTGGGAGCGGGTGCGCGCCGCCTGGCGCCGCGTGGAGGAGTTCCACGAGGCCTGGTTCGAGACCCGCTGGCGGCACGCGCTGCGCCGCGAGGCGCGCACCCAGCAGGACACGCTGCGCGCGCTGCTGCTGCTGGAGACGCTGGGGGTGGACGACCCTGTCGCCTATGAGACCCTGGACCTGATCCCCTACATGGTCGCCGACCTGCACGAATGGCACCTGCGTATGGGGCGGCGGGAGTTCGGGGAGCCTGGAGTGTGCTGTTGAGCGCTGCGGTCGGTACCGCGCCCATCGTGTTCTTCGGCGGCAAGGGCGGCGTCGGCAAGACCACCGTGGCCGCGGCCGAGGCGCTCGCGTTCGCCGACGCCGGGCTGCGGACCCTGGTGATCTCCACCGACCCCGCCCACTCCCTCGGCGACGCCTTCGAGACCGGGCTGGGCGACCGCCCCCGCGAGATCTCGGCCGACCTGTGGGCGGCCGAGCCCGACGCCGACGCCGCCGTGCGCCGCCGGGTCGAGCAGGTCACCGACGACGCCTACGCGGCGCTGCCCCGCGAGATCATGCCGGCGGTGCGCCGGCACCTGGCGCACGCCGCCGCGAGCCCCGGCATGACCGAGTCGGCACTGGCCGACCAGCTCATCGACGCGATGGAACGGGTGCCGGGGGAGTGGGACCGGCTCGTGGTCGACAGCGCGCCGACGGGGCATCTGCTGCGGATGCTGAACCTGCCGGCGCTGCTCACCCCGTGGGTGCGCGGCCTGGCCCGGCAACGGGAGCGTGTCGCCGACGCCGACCGGTTCGCCACCGGGATCGTCGGCGGCGCCGACGAGGGCGACGACCCTCTGCTCGAACGGCTGCACGCCCGGCGCCGCAGGCTGGAGGGCGCGGCCCGGCGGCTGCGCGAGGACGCGGTGGTCCGGCTGGTGCTGATCCCGCGCCGCATGGTGCTGGCCGAGACCGAGCGGGCCGCCGACCAGCTGGCGCAGGGCGGGTTCCGGCTCGGTCCGGCCGTGATCAACCAGGTCCCGGCCGAACCCGACGTCGAGGTCCTGGCGGCCGCCCACCGCAGGTTCGCCGCCACCGGGGCGGTGGAGCTGCCGCTGTCCGGCGCCGAACCCACCGGGTTCGCGCCGCTGCGCGCCCTGGCCGCGGCCCTGGCCGAACCCGCCGGCCCGCGCTGACGGACGGCCTTCCGGGCGTCCCCTCGGGGCCTCAGGAGCCCGCGCGGCGGCGCTTCCACGGACTCGGCGGCGGGCGCACCGCCCCGCGCGGCCGCCGTCACCGTCAGCGCGCTGCCGTTCCGACCGAGCAGCACGGCGGCGGTGTCCGGGCGCGCCTCCAGCATCGCCAGGGCGGCCTGCTTCTCCGCGGCGTCGATGTCGCCGGCGGCGTCCCCGTCGTGCGGCGCCACACCGGAGACGATGCCGATCCGCGCGTTGTCCAGGCCCGCGCAGGCCGCCTCGATCGCTTCGACGTCCAGGCCGGGGGAAGACCTCGCGCACCGCGGGGTCGACGAACACGCCGCCGTCGGCGCCGTCCTCCAGCGCCGCGCTGAGGTCGCCGTCGACCAGATCGGGGACCGAGGTCAGGAACGACCCGTTCCAGTGGATGATGTAGGCGGCGTCCAGGCCCTCCATGGTGGTCCCGTCGCCGACGACCGTCCACGGCATCGCGGTGTCCTCGTCCGCTTCGGCGAGGCCGGTCGAGGTGCGGCTGTGCACGATGTAGACGCCGGGTTCGCCGACCGCGGCGGCGAAGCGCAGCGCCGCTTCGCCGTCCGAGCCCTGGCCGTCCACCTCTCCGTGACCAGGGCCGCGCGGATCGGCACCGATGCCCGCGCGCACCGGACGGTGCACCGCCGGAGCCGGGGCCGGGGATGGTGATCGGTCTCCGGCCGCTGCGCTCCGGCCGCCGGTTTTCGGCAGGTCGGTCTACAGGGCCGAGTGGTCCAGGTTCTCCCGCGGGCCGCTCGGCGCCCCCTCGCTCCCGGAGGTCCGGCCGGTCCCGTCGCGCCGCTCCCCGCTCTCTCCCTCCTCGGCGTCCGCGTGCTCCCCGGCGCCCGTGCCGGTCTCCGGCAGGTCGTGGTAGATCCGGGAGCGCCGCACGCCGGCCGCGCGCAACCGGGGAAGCACGGCGCGCACCATTGCGGGGGGACCGCAGACGTAGGCGTCGTGCTCGTCCAGCGGTCCGAGGCCGGCGATCGCCTCGTGCGGACGGCCGATCACGGCGTCGCCGACCGGCTTCTCCGCGGAGGCGCGCCGGCGCGGCCGCTCGGCAGCGGGCGGGCCGGGGTCCGAACCCAGCACCGGGATCACCCGCAGCCACGGGTAGGTCGCCTGGATCTCCAGCAGGTCGGCGATCTCGGTCAGCTCCCGACGCTCGCCCGCGGCGTAGAGCAGCAGCACCGAGCGGCGGTGCGGCAGGCCGACCACCTGCTCGATGATCGCCTTGATCGGGGCGATCCCGCTGCCGCCGGCGACGCAGACCAGGGCGCGGTCGGAGGCGGCGTCGAGCACCATCGAGCCGCGCGGGGGCCCGAGGAGCACGTGGTCGCCCAGGCGGGTGTGGGTGACCAGGGCGTTGCTCACCCACCCGCCGGGAACCGCGCGCACGACCAGCCGCAGCAGGTTGTCGCCGCGGGGGGCGTTGGCGATGGAGTAGGGGCGCCACACCCGGGGCCAGCGCGCGGCCTGCAGCGAGAGGTACTGGCCGGGCAGGTAGGAGTAGGGCTGGTTGGGGCGCAGCGTCAGCCGCGCCATGTCGTGGCGCGGCCGCACCAGGTCGATGACTTCGGCGTGCCACCACGGCGGCGCCCACGCCGAGTGCTCCTCGGCGGCCTCGATCATCATCTGCGCGGCGAGCCCGTAGGCCTCGGACCAGGCCTGTGCGGCCTCGGCCGTCCAGGCGGGGCCGGCGAAGCGGCGCACGGTGGCCATCAACGCCGCTCCCACGGCGTCGTAATGGCCGGCCTCGACGCCGAACTTGCGGTGGTCGCGGCCGAGATGGCCGAGGTAGGTGTCGAGCGTGTCGGGGCTGTCCAGACTGCGCACGATCTCGGTCAGCGCCGAGAACAGCCGGTCGCGCTGCACGTCCATCGCGGGCGGGAACATTGTCCGCAGGCGCGGGTTCTCCGCGAAAAGCCGGCCGTAGAAATACGATGCGGCCTTTTCTCTCTGGTCCTCGATATGGGTGAACGTGTCTCTGACGAGACGTGGGTTCAACGGCATGAAGTGGCCCGTCCCCTCCGGATCGCGCGGGTGGCGCGGCCGTACCACCCCTCTCCCCCTGGGTGGCGCCGCAGGATGGCTGCGGCCGCCGCGTTTTGCGCGCTCGTGGCACTTGTCGTCGTTCGCTGAAGTGTGGCACCCATTTCCACCGCTAACAACCGATTCCCGATAATCGCATACGGTTCTGGGAAATGGCTTTGAGTGAAAGCTCTCGGTAATTCTCGGAACTTCCTGCGCGAAGCCGGTGAAGTGTGATATTGGACGCCCGAGGGCGGCGAGGGGGCCGGGGTGGGCTTCGGGGTGGGGTGTCCACGTGGGTTGTCCACAGGTTGGTGGGTGGGGGTTGGTTCTGGGTCTTGACAGGGTGAGGGTGGGTTTTACGCGGTTCTGCTGAGTTGGGTGGTCTGCCCCCGGATGGGGCGGGGCTTCGCCCGGTGAATGGTGATGGCACGGCGAAGCTTCGGCTTGGTTGCCGGATGGCCAGCAGGGTTGGAGCCGAGGTGCAGACGGGCAGCGAGGGCCGGGAGTGGGCTCGGGGTGCTTGTCGGGCGGCGGGATGGTCTGCGGTCGGGGTTCAGACCGGCGGCGACGGCGGGAGGCGGCCGAGCTTGCTTGTTCGGTGGCGGGGTGGTTTGGGGTCGGGGTGCAGACCGGCGGCGACGGCCGGGAGTGAGTTGGGTCTGCTGGTCGGGCAGTGGGATGGGCTGGGGCTGAGGCTCAGACGGGCGGCGAGGACGGGAATGGACCGGGCCTGCTGGTCGGGTGGCGGGGTGGTTTGGGGTCGGGGTGCAGGCGGGCGGCGAGGGCCGGGTGGGGGTTCGGGGTGGTGTGTCGGGTGTTGGGTCTGTCGGGGGTGGCGGCTCTTCCCGCTTGTCTCGGCGGTCCGGCAGGGGCGGGGGCGTGCGAGGGCGGCGCTCAGTAGCGCCTTGTGCGGGGTGATGCGCGCGTAGACGCACCCCGTGGGGTGGATATGCACGCTTTTGTCTGTTTCCCGGGGAGGGAGGCAAGGCCGCGATCCGCTTCGCGTAAGGAGACTTCCGGGATGCGGGACAAAATCACCGGACCGGTCGAGTGCGCGCGGCGCAATGCCGGTTTTGCCGCTTTTGGGTGGTCGGATCGGGCAACGACACCGCTCTGGTGACGCTTGGCGGCGCTCACGGCAGCAGTCTCGTTGCGCGCGGGCCGGTCCCGGCGGGCCCGCCCGCCACGCCCGGGTCTCTGACCAGGCGCGCAGCCCCGGCGGCACCCCTCCGCCTCCCCCGATTGGTCTAGACCAAACTCCTGGAGCGGCACCCGTGACCCCCCGCCCGAACCGGCCCCAGACCCGCCGGCCACCCGACACACCACCCCGAACCCCGCTCCGGCCCTCGCCGCCCGCCTGAAACCCCGACCCCAAACCACCCCGCCACTTCGGCAACCAGGCCCAGCCGACTCCCGGCCCTCGCTGCCAGTCTGAATCTCAGCCCCAAACCACCCAGTCGCTCAACAAGCAGCCCGAACCGACTACTGCCCTCGCCGCCCGCCTGCACCCCGACCCCAAACCACCCCGTCACCGAACAAGCAGGCCCACTCCCACTCCCTCTCCGATTCAGGCCCACCCCGCTCCCTCCCCGATTCCCGATGCATCCTTCCCTGGCAGGCAGGGCAGGGGGAGGATGGGATGGTTCGCGTATCTTGGACTTTTGTCTGTTATGTGAAGATCCGGCCTGGAGATGACACGCACCCGCCGCAGCGCGTTCCCGGGTGGCAGTGGGTAGGCTCGGCATCGGGAGAGGGAGGTGGGGTGGCGATCCATACGAATGCTGCGGACCCGGTGGAAGACCGCGTCTGGACGGTCCCGAACCTGCTCAGCATGGTGCGCCTGCTCGGGGTTCCCCTCTTCCTGTGGTTGGTGCTCGGGCCCAGGGCCGACTGGTGGGCGCTGGGCGTGCTGGCGTTCGCCGGCGTGTCGGACTGGCTGGACGGCAAGATCGCGCGGGCCTGGAACCAGACCAGCAGGCTGGGCATGTTCCTGGACCCCATGGCCGACCGGCTCTACATCTTCGCCGCCCTGCTGGGACTGGTCGTGCGCGACATCGTCCCGTGGTGGCTCATGGCGATCCTCGTGCTGCGCGACGTCCTCATCGTGGCCTCCCTGCCGATCCTGCGGCATTACGGCTACGGCCCCCTCCCGGTCAATTTCGCGGGCAAGGCGGCCACGCTGTGCCTGCTCTACTCCTTCCCGCTGCTGTTCATCGCCGGATATGAGGGCATTGTCGGCGATGTGGCGCAAATTGTGGGTTGGGCGTTCGCGATCTGGGGAACGGCTATTTACTGGTGGGCCGGATTGCTATATGCGGTTCAGGGTCTGCGACTGATCGGGCAGACCCGGCGGGCCGACCGCGCGACCGACCCGGGTATACAGCCCGCGGCGCGAGCGGCGGCCACGGCGAACGATCCACAGGTGATCGAAGGCGGTCAGGCGGCGCAGAAGCCGATCGACCGTCGAGCCGGCGACTCCGGGCCACCGTCCAGCGACAGCAGGAAGGGAGCGACGTCCCCACCATGAGAGCACGCCCAAGGGCGTTCCGCCGAACCGTGACAGGGGTCTGGGGGTGGCCCCGATGAAGGCGGTCGTGATGGCCGGGGGAGAGGGCACCCGGCTTCGCCCGATGACGGCCAACCAGCCCAAGCCACTTCTGCCGGTCGTGAACCGACCCATCATGGAACACGTGCTGCGTCTGCTCAAGCGGCACGGCTTCGACGACACGGTTGTGACCGTGCAGTTCCTCGCCACGCTGATCCGCAACTACTTCGGCGACGGCGAAGAGCTCGGCATGAACCTGCACTACGTGGCCGAGGAAGTCCCCCTCGGCACGGCGGGCAGCGTCAAGAACGCCGAGGAGCACCTCCGCGGCGAGCCGTTCATCGTCATCTCCGGAGACGCGCTCACCGACATCGACCTCACCGACATGGTGCGCTTCCACCGCGAGAACGGCGCGAAGGTGACGATCGGGCTCAAGCGGGTCGCCAACCCGCTGGAGTTCGGCATCATCATCGTCGACGAGCAGGGGCGCATCCAGCGGTTCCTGGAGAAGCCCACCTGGGGGCAGGTCTTCTCCGACACCGTCAACACCGGCATCTACATCATGGAGCCCGATGTCCTCGACCACGTCGCCGAGGGCGAGGTCGTCGACTGGTCGAAGGACGTCTTCCCCAAGCTGCTGGAGGAGGGCGCCCCGCTCTACGGCTACATCGCCGACGGCTACTGGGAGGACGTGGGCACCCACGAGAGCTACCTGCGCTCCCAGGCCGACGTGCTCTCCGGCAAGGTCGACGTGGAGATCGACGGCTTCGAGATGTCCCCGGGCATCTGGGTCGCCGAGGGCGCCGAGGTCGACGCCGACGCCGTCCTCAAGGGCCCGCTCTACATCGGCGACTACGCCAAGGTCGAGGCCGGGGCGGAGCTGCGCGAGTTCACCGTGCTCGGCAGCAACGTCGTCGTCCGCTCCGAGGCGTTCCTGCACCGGGCGGTGATCCACGACAACGTCTACGTCGGGGCCAGCACCAACCTGCGCGGCTGCGTCATCGGCAAGAACACCGACGTCATGGCGAGCACCCGGATCGAAGAGGGCACCGTCGTCGGCGAGGAATGCGTCATCGAGTCCGAGGCCTACCTGGCCAACGACATCAAGGTCTATCCCTTCAAGACGATCGAGGCCGGAGCGGTCGTCAACACCAACGTCATCTGGGAGTCGCGCGGGCAGCGCTCGCTGTTCGGTCCCCGCGGCGTCTCGGGCCTGATCAACGTGGAGATCACGCCCGAGCTCGCGGTGCGGCTGGCCAGCGCCTACGCCACCACGCTGAAGAAGGGCACGGTGGTCACCACCTCCAGGGACGTCTCCAGGGCGGCCCGCACCCTCAAGCGTGCCGTGATCAGCGCGTTGACCGCGGGCGCCATCAACGTCCAGGACCTGGAGGCCGTGCCGCTGCCGGTGGCGCGCTTCCACACCGGGCAGAGCGGGCTGGGCGGCGGCATCTCGCTGCGGACCACACCGGGCGACCCGCAGTCGGTCGACATCATCTTCCTCGACGAGAGCGGCGCCGACCTCTCGCCGGCCGCGCAGCGCAAGCTGGAGCGCGTGTTCTCCCGCCAGGAGTACCGCAGGGCCTTCCCCGGTGAGATCGCCGAGCTGTCCTTCCCCTCCCGAGGCGTGGAGAACTACGCGCACGAGCTGCTGCGCCGCATCGACACCTCCGGGGTGGCCGAGGCGGGGCTGAAGGTCGTCGTGGACTGCGCGGGCGGCACCGGATCGCTGATCCTGCCGGCGCTGCTGGGCCGGATCGGGGCCGACGTGCTCACCGTCAACAACCGGCTCGACGAGGCCTCGCCCACCGACACCCTGGCCAAGCAGATGCGCGACCTGCAGCGGCTGGGCGAGCTGGTGGCCTCCTCCAGGGCCGACTTCGGGGTGCGCTTCGACCCCGTGGCCGAACGGCTGGCCATCGTCGACGAGAACGGCGAGCTGGTCGACAACGAGCGGGCGCTGCTGGTGGTGCTGGACCTCGTGGCCGCCGAACGCCACGGCGGCCGGGTGGCGCTCCCGGTCACCACGACCAGGGTGGCCGAGCAGGTGGCCCGGTTCCACGGCGCCGAGGTGCAGTGGACGCCCACGGCCACCGACGAGCTCACCAAGGCCGCGATGGCCGACGACATCGTGTTCGCCGCCGACGGCAGGGGCGGGTTCGTCCTGCCGGAGTTCTCCCGCACCAGCGACGGCATCGCCGCGTTCGTTCGGCTGCTGGGGCTGGTGGCGCGCACCAAGCTGTCGCTCAGCCAGATCGACAAGCGGATCCCCGAGGCGCACCTGCTGCGCCGTTCGGTCCCCACCCCGTGGGCCGTCAAGGGCAGCGTCATGCGCGAGGTGGTGGAGGCCGCGGAGGGCCGCGAGATCGACACCACCGACGGCGTCCGGGTCCTTCAGCCCGGCGGCTCCTGGGCGCTGATCCTGCCCGACACCGCCGAGGCGGTCACCCACCTGTGGGCCGAAGGACCGGACAAGGACACCGCCCAACGGCTGCTGGAGGAGTGGGCCGCGGTGGTCGAGCGGGCCGAGGGCTGAGCGGGCCCCGCCTCCGGCCGCGCCCGGTCCGCGGGGTGCCTGCGCGGCGCCCCGCGGACGGCCGGCCAGCGGGGTCGGCGCGCCCGCGCCGCCACCCTCTCCCCGGTCCTGTCCGGCGGGGCGCGCCGGCGTCCGATGTCGGTCGGTGTCGGCTGATGTCGGCCGAAATCGGAGGGGAACGCGGGTGCGGGCGGGCACGGTCGGGGCACGGATATGGTTTAGAGTCGAGTGTTCCCGTCAGAACCACGACGTCCCCGCTCCTTTCGGCGGGACCACCGGTGAACGGAGGTGGCGGATGGCGCGAAGTGGGCCGATCATGGGAGATGAGAACTTGGGAGAACCCGCGTGGTGAGGCGGCGGGGCGGCGCGTGCCGCACTCCTCCCCGGCGGTGACCGGCGCATCCGGTCGCCCCGACCCGAAGAGCACCAGTCCGATCAAGCACCGCCCCGTGCGGTAGGAGGCCGAGCCGACCGATGTCGAGCGTTTACTGCACGCAGTGCGGTCACGCCGTTGCGGATGATGCCCGTTTCTGCTCCAACTGTGGTTCGCCCATCCGCAGGGCCGGACAGGAGGCCCCGCAGCCCCGCGAGCACCGCGACTCCGTCGGCGAGACCACGTCCACGATCTCCATCTCCGGCATCCAGGCCCTGGAGGCCGAGGCCGAGGCCGGCGAGGACGTCGGCACCGACCCCGGCGCCGTCGAGGCCCTGCCGCCGGGCACCGCGCTGCTGGTGGTCAAGCGGGGCCCCAACGCAGGGAGCCGCTTCCTGCTGGACAGCGACGTCACCACGGCCGGCCGGCACCCCAACAGCGACATCTTCCTGGACGACGTCACGGTGTCGCGCCGGCACGTGGAGTTCTTCCGTCGCGGGGAGTCCTTCGGCGTGCGCGACGTCGGCAGCCTCAACGGCACCTACGTCAACCGCGAGCGCATCGACGAGGCCGAGATCGGCGGCGGCGACGAGGTGCAGATCGGCAAGTTCCGCCTGGTGCTGCTGACCGGCCCGCGGCGCGGCTGAGCGGGCGCGGGGGCCGTGCGGCCGGCCCGCGCCCGGCAGAGGTTTGCACCACCTCCAAGCCGGACAGCCTTGTAACGAAGACCGCCACCGAGGCGCGACGCGGGGCGGGCCGTCCCGGTCCGCGTCGCGGGGGCACCGGCCGACACGGGTGTCCGGCGACCGCCGGACCGAGGCCCGGACCTCCTTTCCGACACGGTCGGGCATCGGCGGTGTACCGTGAAAGACGGAGCAGAGCACACCTTGGCGAGTGCCCCTCCGGCACGACAAGTCGTGGGACGGAGCCGCAGTGAAGCACATGGAGGTTGTCGGCGTCCGGGTCGAGATGCCCTCGAATCAACCGATCGTCCTGCTCAGGGAGTCGGATGGGGAGCGCTACCTGCCCATCTGGATCGGCGCGGTCGAAGCCACCGCCATCGCCCTGGCCCAGCAGGGCGTGATGCCCGCCCGACCACTCACCCATGACCTCTTCCGTGACGTGCTCGACGCCCTGGACGCGACCCTCAGCACCGTGAACATCACCGCTCTGCGCGACGGCATCTTCTACGCCGAGCTGGTGTTCTCCAACGGGGTCGAGGTCAGCGCCAGGCCGTCGGACTCCATCGCGCTCGCGCTGCGTACGGGTGCGCCCATCTACGCGCGCGACGACGTCATCGAGGAGGCCGGGGTGCCGATTCCCGACGAGCAGGAGGACGAGGTCGAGAAGTTCAGGGAGTTCCTGGACAACATCACGCCCGAGGACTTCGGACGCACCACCTGAAGATACGGGCATGGAACGGCGTCGGGGGCGCGACCCGGTGCCCGGGACCGCGGTCCCGGGCACCGGGTCGCGCCCCCGTTCATGTTTGCGCGGGCGTTCCCAGGGCAGTCGGAGGGGTTCTGCGACGCGCCGATGAGTGTCGTTGACGCTGTACATCCCACCGGCTTACCTTCTTGTCTGAAGGAACCCGCGGCGTAACTTTTATCTCCCCTTGTCGAACCGTCGCGGGTCGAGGAGCCGGAGGTTCGGCGTGGCGGTTATGAGCGGCAAGCAGCAAGCCTCCGACCACAGGCGTTCAGCGATACGGCGAGCCGGCGAGCAGGGCCTGCTGTGTGAAGAGGACGTGGTGGCGCTGCCAAAGGACGTCGGATACCGCGGTCCCGCAGCGTGCGCGGCCGCCGGAATCACCTACCGCCAGCTCGACTACTGGGCGAGGACCCGGCTGGTCGAGCCCAGCGTCGAGCCCGCGCGCGACTCGGGCGCTTCGGCCGCTCAGCGCCTGTACAGCTTCCGCGACATCCTGATCCTCAAGGTCGTCAAGCGGCTCCTCGACACCGGGATCTCCCTGCAGCAGATCCGCGCGTCGGTCCAGCACCTGCAGCGGCGCGGCGCCTCCGACCTCGCCCAGGTCACCCTCATGAGCGACGGCGTCAGCGTCTACGAGTGCACCTCGCCCGACGAGGTCGCCGACCTGCTGCAGAGCGGCCAGGGCGTGTTCGGCATCGCGCTGGGCCGGGTCTGGCGCGAACTGGAGGGATCGCTGAGCGAAGTGCCCGGCGAGCACCTCGACGCGCCGCTGCCCGACGACCCGCATCCCGCCGACGAGCTGGCGCGCCGCCGCAGGCAGCGCCGCACGGGCTGAACCGCCCTCTCGCCACCGCACCCCCCGCATCCAGTACGGTCGAAGAGTGACCTGTGCCCTCTGCGCGTCACAGTGGGTCACCGCGGAAGCGGGGCCCGCCGATCGCGGGGGCGCGCCGGTTACGGGATAATGCAGTGAGAACGCAATGAGAACCAGCCGTTGATACCACACGGGAGAGACCCTTCGCGGGGCGCCGACGGGGCAAGACTCCCCAGTAACCTCTCAGGCAAAAGGACCGTGTGGAGAGGCACTCTGGAGCACGGCGGGCGGTGACGCCCGTGGCGCGACCGCACGTTAGGTGACAGAGGGGGAGACCAAGGAGCAAGCCGCTCGCCGGCCCAGCGACCAGGAGGTCTCCATGCCCGACCAGCGCACCCACGAACCCTCTCCGGCCGTCGCGCCGGCGCGCGGTTTCGCCGACCGGCACATCGGCCCCGACCCGGCCGAACGCGCCGAGATGCTCAAGGCGGTGGGCTACGCCTCCACGGCCGAGCTCATGGCCGCGGCCGTGCCGGAGAGCATCCTGAACGGGCCGGGCGGCGCGGCCCCGCTGCGGCTGCCCGAGGCGGCCGACGAGGTCGGTGCACTGGCCGAACTGCGCGCGCTGGCCGACCGCAACCAGGTGCTGACCTCGATGATCGGGCTGGGCTACTACGACACCCTCACCCCGCCGGTCATCCTGCGCAACATCCTGGAGAACCCGGCCTGGTACACCGCCTACACCCCCTACCAGCCCGAGATCTCCCAGGGCCGCCTCGAGGCGCTGCTGAACTTCCAGACGGTGGTCGCCGACCTCACCGGGCTGCCGGTGAGCGGGGCCTCGCTGCTGGACGAGTCCACCGCGGCCGGCGAGGCGATGACGCTGGCCCGCCGCGCGACCAAGAGCGCGGGCTCCACCTTCATCGTCGACTCCGACGTCTTCCCCCAGACCCTGGCCGTGCTGCGCACCCGCGCCGAACCGCTGGGCATCGACGTCGTCGTGGCCGACCTCAGCGAAGGGCTGCCCGAGGGCGACGCGTTCGGCGTCCTCGTGCAGTACCCGGCGGCCGGCGGCGCGGTGCGCGACCCGAGCGCGATCATCGAGGCCGCGCACGAGCGCGGCGCGACGGCCGTGGTCGCCGCCGACATCCTGGCGCTGACCGTGCTGCGCAGCCCCGGCGAGCTCGGCGCCGACATCGCCGTCGGCTCCACCCAGCGCTTCGGCGTGCCGATGGGCTTCGGCGGCCCGCACGCCGGCTACATGTCGGTGCGCCAGGGCCTGCAGCGCCAGTTGCCGGGCCGGCTCGTCGGCGTTTCGGTGGACAACGCGGGCAGGCCCGCCTACCGGCTCGCCCTGCAGACCCGCGAGCAGCACATCCGGCGGGAGAAGGCCACCAGCAACATCTGCACCGCCCAGGTGCTGCTCGCGGTGATGGCCGGCATGTACGCGGTGTACCACGGACCGCGCGGCCTGCGCGCGATCGCCGAGCGGGTGCACGGCCACACCGTCCGGATCGCCGAGGGCCTGCGCGGTCTGGGCTTCGACGTGGCGCACCCCGCCTTCTTCGACACCCTGCGGGTGCGCGTGCCCGGCGGGGCCTCGGCCAAGGTCGCGGCCGCCCGCGAGCTCGGGATCAACCTGCTGCGGGTCGACGAGGACACGGTCGGCGTCTCCTGCGACGAGGCCACGACCGCCGACCAGGTCCGCAGGGTGCTGCTGGCCTTCGGCGGCTCCGGGAGCGGGGCCGCGGCGCAGGCCCCGGACGCGGCGCTGCCCGAGGCGCTGCGCCGCGACGTCGACTACCTGGCCCACCCGGTCTTCAACACCCACCGCAGCGAGACGGCCCTGCTGCGCTACATGCGCCGGCTCTCCGACAAGGACCTGGCGCTGGACCGCACGATGATCCCGCTGGGCTCGTGCACGATGAAGCTCAACGCCACGGCGGAGATGGAGTCCATCACCTGGCCGGAGTTCGCCCGGCTGCACCCGCTGGCGCCGCTGGAGCAGGCGGCCGGCACCGTCGCGCTGGTGCGGGACCTGGAGAGGTGGTTGGCCGAGGTCACCGGCTACGACGCCGTGTCGCTGCAGCCCAACGCCGGATCCCAGGGCGAGCTCGCCGGCCTGCTGGCCATCCGCGGCTACCACCGCGACCGCGGCGAGGAGGGCCGCGAGGTCTGCCTGATCCCCAGCTCCGCGCACGGCACCAACGCCGCCAGCGCCGTCATGGCCGGGATGCGGGTCGCCGTCGTGGCCTGCGACGACGGCGGCAACATCGATCTGGACGACCTGCACGCCAAGATCGACAAGCACCGCGACGCCCTCGCCGCGATCATGGTGACCTACCCCTCCACACACGGCGTCTACGAGAGCACGATCACCGAGGTGTGCCGCATGGTGCACGAGGCCGGCGGCCAGGTCTACGTCGACGGCGCGAACCTCAACGCGCTGCTGGGCTGGGCCAAGCCGGGCGAGTTCGGCGCCGACGTCAGCCACCTCAACCTGCACAAGACGTTCTGCATCCCGCACGGCGGCGGCGGCCCCGGCGTGGGCCCGGTGGCGGTCCGCTCCCACCTGGCCGGGTTCCTGCCCAACCACCCGGGCCAGCCCGACGCCGGCCCGCACACCGGGGTCGGGCCGGTCTCGGCCGCACCGTTCGGCTCCGCCGGCATCCTGCCGATCTCGTGGGCCTACATCCGGATGATGGGGGAGCAGGGCCTGCGCGACGCCACCGAGATGGCGGTGCTCAGCGCCAACTACGTGGCCAAGCGGCTGGCGCCGCACTACCCGGTGCTCTACACCGGCTCGGGCGGCCTGGTCGCCCACGAGTGCATCATCGACATCCGGGGCCTGGCCAAGCGGACCGGCGTCACCAACGAGGACGTCTCCAAGCGGCTCATCGACTACGGCTTCCACGCGCCGACGATGTCGTTCCCGGTGGCGGGCACGCTGATGGTCGAGCCGACCGAGAGCGAGGACCTGGCCGAGCTGGACCGGTTCATCGACGCGATGATCGCGATCCGCGGCGAGATCGACCGGGTCGCCGACGGCAGCTACGACGCCGAGGACAACCCGCTGAAGAACGCCCCGCACACCGCCGAGGCGCTCACCGCCGACGACTGGAAGCACGCCTACGCGCGCGCCGAGGGCGGCTACCCGCTGCCGTCCCTGCGGCTGAACAAGTACTGGGTCCCGGTGGGACGCATCGACCAGGCCTACGGCGACCGCAACCTGGTCTGCTCCTGCCCGGCCCCGGAGGCCTTCGAGGACTAGCGGCAGGTGAGGCGATAATGGTGGCGTCGGAACCCGTGGCGGCGGGTGCCGGCGCCACCGTCCGTTATCGGGTGGAACGCAGCGAGCACGGAAGAAACGTCACCGTCTTATGACAGGGTGTGATCGTCAGTGTCCGAAAAAGAGGAGTCAAAGATGACGACGTTCGCCCCTGAAAAGGCGACGGCGGCCGACGGAGGTCGGACGCCACAGTCGGTGGAACTCTTCGCCCTGCTCGATGCCATGGATCTTCCCCGGGGCGTACGGGCGGAGGTCCTGGATGGGGAAACGATCACCGTGTCCGCATGCCCTGTAGGCAAGCACCAGCGCAATGTCCGTGCGCTCGACCTCCAGCTCACCCCGCGGTTGCCGGAGGGGTATGACAACGAGACCTATCTGGAAATCCGCATGCCGCACCTGGACAGGAGCGTGGTTCCGGATCTCTTCGTCGCTCCGAAGGAGCTCCTGATCACGGACGATCATATGATCCCTCCGGATGATGTGCTGCTGGTCGCAGAGGTCGCCTCGAAGGGAAAGCCGAATCAGGACCGCGTCACCAAACTGGAGATCTACGCCGAGGCGGTCATCGAGTTCTACCTGCTGATCGATCCCTTGCAGGCCCAGGCCACGCTCTACTCCAATCCCCAGGCCAAGCAGTACAAGGAAAAGACCACGCGCGACTTCGGGGAGAAGCTGACGCTGCCCAAGCCCTTTGACTTCGACCTCGACACCGGAGAGTTCCTGCCCTACGGATGACCCGTGCCGACTCGGTGCGGAGTGTCCCGCCTGGACCGGTGCTGGTCCAGGCGGTGGCTCTCGGCGCGGTGGCGACTTCATCGGACGTCTCGATGGAGTGACTCCGGATCGCCGGACACCGACGATGACCCCCGTCGGGCATCCGGCCCCATCGCTCACTCTTTGAGATCTACGCCGTAAAGGTAGCTGCTATCTACTCTGAAGTTCCGTGTTTCCGGGCATGGACGATCGGCTTGCGTGGAACCGAGCGGCTAGTCTGAGAGCCGCCCGACCGGGTCGCGTCGCCGCGCGGGCCGGTGGAAGTCACCCCTCCGCGTTGAAAGTGGCCACGCATGACCGCGACGCACGGCGCCTCCGCCTCCGACGCCGCCTCCGACGGGCCGGACTACGCGAGCCTGTGCGACCAGGCGCGCGACCTGGCCGAGAGCGGCCACCTCAAACGAGCCGCGCAGGTGTACGAGCAGGTCCTGGCCGGCGAGGACCCCCGTTATCGGGCCCGTGCCGCGCTCGGGCTGGCCGTGGTGCGCCACGACTCCGGCGACGTCGGCGCGGCCCGCGAGGCCGACCTGATCGCGATCGGCACCGGCCACCCCGAGTTCGCCCCGCGCGCGGCCTACCACCTGGCCGTCTCCTACGAGGGCGCGGGCGCCGACCAGGAGGCCCGGGAGGCGTGGCGGCGGGTGCTGGACTTCGGCAACAACCGCTACACCCCGGCGGCGCACCACGGGCTCGCCCGGCTCGCGGAGGAGCGCGGCGACGTCGAGGGCGCGCGCGGGCACTGGGAGCGGGTGCTGGCGGCCGACGAGGCCGCGATCGTGCCGGAGGCGGCGCGCGACTACGCCGAGCGGCTGCTGGCCCGCGGTGCGGTGGACGCGGCCGCCGACGTCGTCCACCGGGGGCTGGCGGTGGGGGAGCACCCCGGGCTGCGGATGCTGCTCGGCGCGGTCCACGTGGAATGGGCGATCGGGGAGTTCGGGGCCGCGGTCGCGGACGCGGGCGACGCCGCGCGCGACGGGGTCCCCGTGGATCCCGGCACGGCCGGTGCCGCGGTGGAGCTGCTGGCCAGGCTGCTGGCCGTGCGCGGTGACGCCGACGGCGCGGGCGAGGCGTGGGAGCACGGGCTCGCCCACCCCGTCCCCGAGGTGGGCGACGAGGTCAGGGCACGGCTGCGGCGCGGTTTCCTCGCGCCCGATCCCGAGTCCGCCGAGCGGGCCGGCGCGGACGGCGATGCGGCCGCGGCGTGGTGGGACCCCTACATCGAGGCCGCCGTCGCCCAGGACAACGTGCCGTTGCTGACGGGTGAGCTGTTCCTGGCGGTCAACCAGATCTACACCCGGCTTGCGGTGCCGCTGGCGGGCAACGAGACGCACGCCGCGGTGCTGCGCGAGGCGATCGAGCAGGCGGTGCGCACGCCCGGCGAGTACGTGTGGGGGCGCGCCCTGCACGACGACTTCCGCGAGCGCCTGCGCCGGGCGGCCGGCAGCGGTGCCGACGTGCTGCCGGAGGGCTGGCCGGACGCATGAGCGGTAGTTCCCTCGCCGATCTCGACCTTGGGTTTCACCCTCGACCACAGGGGGTCTTGAAGGCCCGCTCCAGGAGAGGTGGAAGAGGCCTTGACTTCAGGGGGTCGTGAAGGCCGGCCCCAGGAGGGATGGCGTGCGGGTGGGCGATTCTCTCGCGTGGCCGAAGGCCCGTGGACGCGAAATCGCCCTCCCGCGCGCGAGGCGCACGCCGACACCATGGGCACAGGCCGACACCATGGTTTCGGCCCGGCGCCCGAGGTGGCGGCGTGCGTTCAGTCTTTGGGTCGGGGTTCAAACTCCTGTGGCCGGTGTTTCACGCGCTCGGTGGCCGAGGCGAGCGGGCGCGGTGGCCCGTTTCTTCACCGCGCGCCGAAACCATGGTCGCGTCCTGGCGCCCGCGGTGGCGGCGTGGGCGGCGCGGCGCCGGTGCGATCCCTTGATGGCCTTCGGCCGCGCGAGAGGATCGCCCGGTCACCGCGGATCCCTCCTGGGGCTGATGTCGAAGACCCCCAGTGGCCAAGGTTAAAACCCGAGTCGACCTTGTGGGCGTTATTTAAGCGGGTGGTCTTTAGCGCCCACAAGGTCAAGATCGGCGAAGCGGTCGGCCCGGCCGCTACGGTTGGGTGCATGAAGATCGACACGCCCCGCGGCCCGGCACTGGTGGACCTGGACGAGGACGCGGACGAGCCGCGCTACCTCGTGGCCATCACGCACGGCGCCGGCGGGGGCGTGGACGCCCCCGACATCGTGGCCGTGCGCGACGCCGTTGTGGCCGCGGGGGGTGCGGTCGCGCGGGTCAGCCAGCCCTACCGGGTGGCCGGGCGCAGGATGCCGGGCGCCAACACCGCGGCGCAGGACGAGGCGTGGCGGGCGGTCGTGCGCGAGCTGTGCGCGCTGGAGCGCTTCGCCGGTGCGGCGCTGGTGCTCGCCGGGCGCAGCAATGGCGCGCGGGTGGCCTGCCGCACCGCTGCGGACCTGGGGGCGAGCGCGGTCGTGGCGCTGGCGTTCCCGCTGCACCCTCCGGGTCGGTCCGGGCGTTCCCGCGTCGATGAGCTGCGCGGGACGGGCGTGCCGACACTGGTGGTCAACGGGGACCGCGACTCCTTCGGGGTGCCCGGCGCCAAGGACGCCACGACGGTGGCCGTCCGTCCGGGCGAGCGGCACGATCTCGCGAAGGACCCGCGAGCCGTGGCCGGGATCGTCACCGCATGGCTCGCGGATCACGTGGGGAATGTGTAGCGGGTGAGAGGGACGGGCGTGTCGGGCCCGTCGAGCGGACGTGCGCCGGGTCAGGCCGCGGCGCGGACGTCGGTGGGCCGGTGCGGCGCGATGATGCCGCCGTTGGGCAGCAGCTCCCCGGTGTCCTCGAACACCACGACGCCGTTGCAGAGCAGGCTCCAGCCCTGCTCGGGGTGGCAGGCGATGACGCGGGCGGCCTCTCGGTCGAGGTCGTTGAAGGACGGGCAGGCGGGTTCATGACGGCACATCGGTGTGCCTCCGGTTCGGTCGTGTGTCTGTGTGCTTCGTGTGGCCGGTGGTCCACACTCTAGTGGTGTGGACCACATTCCATCTTCATTTTGCGGCACGGGTGTGACACTCTGAACCGGCATCGCCGATCTGGCCTGGTGTGGCCCCGGCGGGAACCGCGGCCCGCCCTGCGGGATCCAACCCGGCAAGGGAGACGCTGCTCCCGCCCCTTGCGGGCCCTTGCCGTCGGCTCCCGTCAGCCCTTGGCGGCCGACGCCTCGGCGAGCCGGTCCCGGGACAGCCGGTCGGCGCGCCGGATCGGCTCGGGGATCCGGTACCGGGGCGTCAGGCGCAGTAGCAGCTCGCAGGCGCTGTCCAGGTCGACGCGGTGCCCGACGGAGACGAACACCGGTTTGACCCCGGCGCGGGTGCGCAGGGACCTGCCGACGACCTCGCCGCCGTCGAGCAGCGGCGTCCAGGACCCGCGTTCGGGGCCCGGGGCCTCGGCCCGGCCGACGAAGGCCGACTTCGCCGCCCCCAGCACCGGCCGGTCCAGCAGTACTCCCAGGTGGCAGGCCAGCCCGAAGCGGCGGGGGTGGGCCAGCCCGAAGCCGTCGCAGACGTAGGCGTCGGGCTCGGTGCCCAGCCCTTCCAGCGCCTTCAGCAGGGACGGCAGCTCCCGGAACGCGAACAGGCCCGGGACGTAGGGGAAGCGCGGTTCGGTCGCGGCCACCGCCGAGTCCACGACCTCCAGCGTCGCCGGGTCCATGACGACCGCTGCGGCGACGAGGGCGGTGTCGCCGGGCGCGTAGCTGACGTCCAGGCCGGCGACCAGCGACACCCCGCCGAGGTCCAGCGGTTCGGTCCGGACCCGGCCGGCCAGCCGCTCCTGCACCGTTGCAGCGGCCCCGGGGTCGGCCGGCCACAGCCCGCCGTCGTCGAGGCCGTCGATGATTCGGGGCACGGGGCGTCCAATCCGGGGTCGTGGTCGCGGGCTGCGCCGGATCCGGCGGGCTCCGGCGCGCAGACGCTCCAGGCTACCCGCGGACGCGCGCGGGCTCCTCCTCGGCGGTCGGCTTCGCCGCCAGCGCCTCGACCGTGCCCCACAGCGACACCACGGTGTTCCAGAACATGAAGATCGCCAGCGGCGTGTAGAAGCCGTCGAGCGCCGCGGTGCGCTCGGGGTCGCCGGTGAAGAGGGTGAGGCCCAGCAGCGCCCCGGCGCCGACCAGGCAGGCGGCCAGGCCGCGCAGCCAGGCCGCCCACTCCCGGCGCAGCCGGGCCGCGCCGCGCTTGGGCGGCCGGGGCGGGGGAGGGCCGCCGGCGAAGCGGTGGGCGAAGCGGGCGTCGGCCCACCGGATGACGCTGTGGCCGTAGGCGACGGTGAAGCCCAGGTAGAGCGCGCCGATGCCGTGGCTGGAGTCGGCGGTGCCGCCGCCGCGCAGGTGCACCGCGATCACGGTGAGCAGCACGACGTCGAGCACCGGGACCAGCAGCAGCAACACGGTGCTGGTCCGGCGCATCCGCAGCAGGTAGCGCGCTGCCAGGCCGCCCAGCACCAGCACCCAGAACATCGCCTCGCAGGCCAGGATCAGCGCCACGATCATCGGTCGGGTCCCTCCTTCTCATCGCCGGTTCCAGCGTGCCGAAGGCACCGGATCCGCTCATCGTCCGCGCAGACGAGATCGCGCTGCATCCTTGGATGTACGCGCCGGTCGCCGCGGCGTGCTGTGATGGATCCGTGTGGCGACGACCGTGGCGGGAACTCCTCGACCGGCCCGTTCTGGGTGGCCGGTCCCACCTGGGCAGCGTGCTGTGGGCAGGCGCCCACTTCGGCCTCGGTCTGCTGCTGTGGGTCCTGGACGGCTACTTCGAGCGCCCCGGCGTCGATCCGATGTGGCTGCTGGGCACGCTCGCCCTGGTCTGCGCCGCGGTGCTGTTCCGGCGCAGCGCCCCGGGAGCGGCCCTGCTGCTGGGCACGGTCGCACTGGTCCTGGACGGCGCACTGCTGGGACCGTCGGCCGGGGTGTTCATCACCTACGGCGACGTCCTTTACGCGGTCGGCGCGTGGGGGCGCAGGCGCCTGGCCCACGCCACGTTCGGCACCGTCGCCGCCCTCAACGCGGCCGTCCTCGGTGTCGGCGGCTATCTGGTGGCCACGGGGTGGATGGAGGGCGGCGGGCTGGCCCTCCTGCAGCTCCTGGGGATGTACGTACTGGTGTTCACTATGCCGATGGTCACAGGGCTGACGATCCGGGAGCACCACCTGCGCGCCGAGCTGGAGCGCCAGCGCGCCCGGCAGATCGCGCGGATGGCCGAGCTCGACCGGGGCAACGCCGTCGCCGAGGAGCGCGGGCGGATGGCCCGCGAGCTGCACGACGTGATCGCCAACCACCTCAGCGCGGTGGCGGTGCAGTCCACCGCGGCGCTGTCGATGCGGGAGTTCGACCCCGAGCGCGTCCGCCGGATCCTGTCCGTGGTGCGCGACAACAGCGTCCAGGGCCTGGCCGAGATGCGCCGGATGATCGGTGTGCTGCGCGCCGACGACAATCCCGACCTGGAGCGGGTGACGCCGCGCCTGGCCGAGGTGGACCGGCTGGTCGCCACCGCGAGGGAGGCCGGCCTGGAGGTGGTCTTCGCCGAGCGCGGCGCGCGGCGCGGGCTGCCGGCGCCGGTGGACGCGGCCGCCTACCGGATTGTGCAGGAGTCGCTGACCAACGCGCTGCGCTACGCCGTCCCCAAACGCGTCGAGATCACCGTGGAGCATCCGGGGCCCCGGGGCGGGGCCCTCGTCCTGACCGCGGAGAACGGGGCGGACAGGCAGGACGCGCCCGGCTGGGCGGCCGACCTGGGCGCCGGGGCCGGGCTGGCCGGGATGCGCGAGCGGGCCGCCCTGCTCGGCGGGGGATTCGACGCGGGGCCGGTGGCCGGCGGCCGCTGGCGGGTGCGCGCCGAGCTGCCGGTGGAACCGGGCGCGGACGAGGACGGGACGAACACCGAGACCAGGGGAGCGGGGCTGAACACGTGATCCGGATCGTCGTGGCCGAGGACCAGTGGGCGGTGCGCTCGGGGCTGGTCATGATCTTGGAGTCGGCGCCCGACATCGAGGTCGTCGCCGAGGCCGGCGACGGCGAGGAGGCCGTGGCGGCGGCGCGGCGGGCGCGGCCCGATGTGGTGCTGATGGACGTGCGCATGCCGCGCAAGGACGGTATCGCGGCCACCCGCGACCTCACGGGGACCGGCGTGGACGTGCTCATCCTGACGACGTTCGACCTCGACGAGTACGTCTTCGGGGCGCTGCGCGCCGGCGCGGCCGGCTTCCTGCTGAAGAACATCGAGGCCGATGAGCTGATCGAGGCGGTGCGCGTGGTGGCGCGGGGGGAGGGCATGATCGCGCCGGCCGTGACGCGCCGCCTCATCAAGGAGTTCGCGGCGGTGCCGGGCGGGCGTCCCGACGCCGGGCCGAGCGTGAGCCCGGCCGCGGTCGCCGAGCTCACCCCGCGGGAGCGCCAGGTCCTGGCCTGCGTGGGGGAGGGACTGTCCAACCAGCAGGTCGCGCGCCGGCTGTGCATCACCGAGACCACCACCAAGACCCACGTCAGCCGGATCCTGGCCAAGTTGGGTCTGCGCAGCCGGGTGCAGGCCGCCATCGTCGCCCAGGAGCTGGGGGAGGTCGGCTGAGCCCTGGCAGCGGGCGCCGGGGGACGCCGGGGCGCCGGTCAGGCCGGGCGCAGGCCGGCCAGCACCGCTTCGAGGCCGTCGGCGAAGCGGGCGTCGTGGTCGAGGGCCGTGCCGCGCAGCGCGGCGACGGTGGGGTGGCGGCCGTCGACCGCGGCCGGGTCGTGGCTCCCGATGCCCTCGGCGCGGACCTGGTGGATGACCGCGCCGGTCACGTAGGAGTCCAGGGTCGCCGCGGCGCGGACGACGTCGGCGCCGCTCAACCCGGCCTCGGTGAAGGCGGCGTAGTGCAGCTCCAGGGAGCGCAGCGCCGCCGTCGTGTCGGGCCTGCGGTGGATGATGAGCGACAGCGCGCCGGAGTGGCGCAGCAGGCCGGCGCGGTAGTCGTGGGCCCAGGCGCGCAGCCGCTCGTCCCAGGGGCGCTCGTCGGCCGGCGGCTGCGCATCCGGGTCCGGCTCCTCCTCGGGGTCGTCGGCGTCGGCGGAGCCGTCGGCACCGGCGGGGGAGACGTCGGTGATGTGCTCAACGATCGCGTCGAAGAGCTGCTCCTTGCCCAGGGGGAAGTGGTGGTAGATCGCCATCGCCTCGACTTCGAGGGCGTCGCCGAGGCGGCGCATGGTCAGCCCGCCCAGCCCCCGGCCGTCGATGATGTGCAGGGCTTCGGTGATGATGCGCTCGGCGCTGAGGCCCGCGTTGTTGCGACTCACACGCCCCATCCTAGACTTACCGTGTAAAGGCGCCGGGTGTGACGCACCTCCCTCCGCTCGGTGACCTCGCGCACCTCTAGAGTGGACTCCGGTGCCGCTGTCGGCACCGGCGGCGAGTCGGCGACGTGCCGGGAACTGGATTTGGAGAGCGAGCATGGGGTTGGGGAGTCGGAAGGTCGGCCCTGAGGCGCAGCGGCGCCACGCCGAGGACCAGCAGAGCGCCGAGCGCCTGCCCGAGCTGGTCGAGGCGGTCGGCGCGGCCCGACGGGAGCTGCGCGCGGCCCAGGACGCCGACGCCGGTGCCGAGGAGCTGAACCGGCTGGGCGTGCGACTGGACGCCGCGCTGACCGACGCGATGCGCGCGGCCTACGCGCGCCAGCGGGCGCTGGTGGGCCCGCGCGGCCTCGACGACCGCATCTACCGCCGCAAGCGCCTGGCCCGCCCGGAGATCAAGCAGGCCACGGCGGTGGCCGAGCAGTTGCTGACCATGCGCGAGCGCCACCGGCTGCACGGCATCGTGCGCGTCCCGCGCAGCCCGGCCGCCGTCTGAAAAGCGCGGCCGGACCGCAGGGGTGCGCGCCCGCGGATGTGCGCGCACCCGTCGACCGGTGGCAGTATCGAGGCAGGCGCCGCCTCGTGGGCCGGGTGGCCGGCGGCCGGATTGGGGGAGGTTGCAGATGCCGGATCTCGTCCGCATCGACCCAGCGTCGAAGGTGCCCCCGTACGAGCAGATCCGGGCCGCGATCGCGCACGCGGCGGCCCAGGGCGAGCTTCCCGTCGGCCACAAGCTGCCGACCGTGCGCGCGCTGGCCGAGGAGTTGTCGGTCGCGGTCAACACCGCCGCCCGCGCCTACCGCGAACTGGAGCAGGCCGGCGTGGTCGAGACGCGGGGCCGCTCCGGGACCTTCGTCGCCGCCGGCAGCGACCGCCAGCGCGCGGCCGCCCGGACCGCGGCCCGGCAGTACGCCGACGTGATCGCCGGCCTCGGGCTCGACCGGCGCGAGGCCCTCGGCATCGTCAGGGCGGCCCTGGAGCGGTAGCGGCCGCCCCGCTTCCCGCGCCCCGTGGTCAGCGCCTCGAACCGATGACCACCATGCAGTAGAAGACGAGGATGCCGATCCAGGCCAGGACCATCCCGACCCCTCCGGCGTAGCTGCCGCCGATCGCGGAGATCGGGACGGCGAACGCCAGCGACAGGATGCCCATGACGAGCCGCAGCGTGTTGCCGGACATCCCCTTGTCCGGCCGCTGCGGCGCGGGCGGGGCGCTCTGGGCCCTGGCCGCGAGGTGCTCGCGGACGCGGGCGTCGATGACGTGGTCGAGGCGTTCGGCGAGCGAGGCGGCGACGGCGTCGTCGTAGTCGGGGCCCAGCTCCCGGCTGGTCCTCAACGACGCCGCGACCTCGTCCTGGGGCACGGGCTGCTGCGACATGCCCCCAGTATGGGTCTCCACTCCCCTCCGGGCCCCTGCGGCAGCGGGATCTCAGGGATGGTTCAGGGGAATCCCTGAGCGCGTCCCGGTCCGCGCCTTTGAGCGCCGGGAGGCGACGAGGACGACCACGTTCACCGCGGCGATGCCCAGCCACAGCAGTGCGGCCCCCGCCACGCCCGCGGTCTCGGCCAGGTAGCCGGTCGCGGGGGCGCCGAACAGCAGGGAGAAGAAGGCGGTCACGCCGATCGCGGCCGTGTTCCCGGAGCGTCCGCGCCGCCCGCCGTCCTCGGCGAGCCGGGCGTCCACCTCTTCGGCGACCCGTTCGCGGATGCGGGTGTCGATGACGTGGTCGAGGCGTTCGGCGAGCGAGGCGGCGACGGCGTCGTCGTAGTCGGGACCCAGTTCGCGGCTCGTCTGCAGGGTGGCGGCGATCTCGCTGCGCGGGACCGGGTGCGCTGGTGTGGTCATGCTTTTGAGCCTGCCGCCGCGCCGACTCCGGCGCCTCCTCCTCCGGGCCGATTCCCGCCTCGGCCCGCAGGGGGAGGGCGTCTCCTCCGCCGGCGCGCGAAAGGCCCCGCGCCCGCCGGTGGGGCGGGCGCGGGGCCGAGGGCGGTGCCTGCGCCTAGCTCGCGAAGTCCAGCAGCTGCTGGGCGCGGCTGGGGTGGCGCAGCTTGGACAGGGACTGCTTCTCCAACTGGCGGATCCGCTCGCGGGTCAGGCCGAGGTGCCTGCCGATCTCGTCCAGCGTGCGGGGCCGCCCGTCCATCAGGCCGAAGCGCAGCGACATGATCGTCGCCTCGCGCGGCTCCAGGTCCTCCAGCGCCCGGCGCAGCTGGTCGGCCATGAGCTGGCGGTCGACCACCTCGGAGGCCTCGGAGGCGTCGATGTCCTCGATGAGGTCGCCGATGCGGGTCTCGCCGTCCTCGCCGATCGTGGAGTCGAGGCTGATCGGCTGGCGGGTGACGCGCAGCAGCTCCTCGATCTGGGTCGGGGTCTTGTCCAGCTCGTGCGCCAGCTCCTCGGGGGTGGGCTCGCGCCCGAGGGTCTGATGCATGTCGCGCTCCAGCCGGCTGACCTTGCTCAGCAGCTCCAGCACGTGCACCGGCAGCCGGATGGTGCGGGCGGAGTCGGCGAAGCCGCGCTGTATGGCCTGCCGGATCCACCACATCGCGTAGGTGGAGAACTTGTAGCCCTTGGCGTAGTCGAACTTCTCGACCGCGCGGATCAGGCCGAGGTTGCCCTCCTGCACGACGTCGAGCAGGGACATGCCGCGGTCGCTGTACTTCTTGGCGACCGAGACCACCAGCCGCAGGTTGGCCTCCAGCATGTGCGACTTGGCCCGGCGGCCGTCCTCGGAGACCCACTCCAGGGCCTCCCGCTCGGCGTCGGAGAGGTCCTCGGGCTGCGGCGCGCCGTCGACCAGGCCCAGCTTGTAGTCGGCGTACAGGCCGGCCTCGATGCGCTTGGCGAGGTCGACCTCCTGCTCGGCGGTCAGCAGCTGCCGGCGGCCGATCGCCTTGAGGTAGGTGTGGACGGAGTCGCCCATGGCCGGGGACTGGTCGTCCAGGTCGGCCTCGGGGATCTCCGGTTCCGGTGCCGCGGCCTTGGCCCCGCGGGGTCCGACGGTGTTGGGACCGGGCCTGCCGGTCTCGAGGGCCTCCTCCAGCGCGTCGTCGTCGGTGTCGGCGTCCACGGACTCCACGGCGCCGCCGTCGCTCTCGTTGGCGAGCCGCACTCCGGCGTCGGTGAGTTCGCGCAGGATGGAGCGGCCATCGGCCGGGCTGATGCCGGCCGAGGAGAACGCGGCACGAAGCTCCGTGAGGGACAGGTGTCCCTGGGAGCGCCCCCGCGTGATCAGCTCTTCCAGAGCCGCCGACGCAGCGTTGTCGACTGCGGTTTCCGCCACCGTGGGAGAAGTGGCCAGGGCAGTGCGCGACATGAGGGCACCTCCCTCCCTTCCAAGACGTCAGGCGCGCGGCGGCTAGGAGTTCCGCCGTCTTGGCGCGCCATTATGTCCAACGTGTCAGAGAGTCAAATGTTCCCGATCTCGATTGGATATCGGCGGTAGTGTCATACGTCACGCCTCCAATGGTGCGGGAATGGTCCCGAGGGCGGGTAAGGGCGCCCGCACACTACTCTTCCATGGAAACCGATGTCCGCCGCACGGTCCGGCGGAGCTCCGCGGACATGGGGCCCCGGCCGCTCGCCACGTGTCTTCGTCTGGTCCGCACCGCCGCCTCCTTCGCCCGGATCCGAGCGGTTGAATGGTAGACGCCCGCGGGGTCCGCTGAGTTCCCCCCGAAGGCGTAAAGACCTGTTCCGGCCGCTCGGCGTGCTGCTTCTTCTGCCCCATCCGGATCGGATCATTCCCCCCGGCCGGCCGCGGCGGGCGAGCGCAGCGCCTGGAGGTCGGGCTTTCCCGAGGCCAGCAGCGGCAGCGCCGGGCGCAGGTCGAGCTCGCGGGGGGCCGCGTAGGCCGGCAGGTGCGCGCGCACCCACGAGCGCAGCTCCGCCAGCGACGGAGGGGCGTCGCCGGCAGTGGGCACGACGACCGCGGTGACCCGCTGCCCCCACTCCGGATCGGGCCGGCCCACCACGGCCGCCTCGGCCACGGAACCGAGCCGGTTCAGCAGTGCGGCGACCTCACCGGCCACCACCTTGTGGCCCCCGGTGTTGATGACGTCGTCGACCCGGCCCCGGACGCGCAGCCGGCCCTCGCCGTCCAGGCGCCCCAGGTCGCCGGTGCGGAACCAGCGCCGGCCGCCCTCGTCGCGCAGGTGCTCGGCCGTCAGGTCGGGGCGCAGCCGGTAGCCGCTGAACAGCACCGGTCCGGCCAGCAGCACCCGGCCGTCGTCGCCGATCCCGGCGGTGACGCCGTCCAGGGCGACGCCGTCGTAGACGCAGCCGCCGCAGGTCTCGCTCATGCCGTAGGTGGTGACGACCCGGCCGCCGGCCGCTCGGGCGGCCTCCAGCAGCCCCTCGTCGGCCGCGGCCCCGCCCAGCACGATCGTGCCGAACAGCGACAGGTCGGCCCCCGCGGCCAGCAGCCGCCGAAGTTGGGTGGGCACCAGCGACACGTGCGCGCGGTGCCGGGCCGCCACCGCCATGGTGTCGGCGGCGTCGAAGCGCCGGTGGATGGGCTCGGTCCCGGCGGCCAGGGCGCGCACGATCACCTGCAGGCCGGAGATGTGGCTGGTGGGGAGCGCGCACAGCCACGCGTCGCCGGGGCCGGCGCCGATCCGCTCGATCGAGGCGCGGGCGGAGTGCAGCAGCGCCCGCGCCGACAGCTCCACGCCCTTGGGCGTGCCCGTGGACCCCGATGTGGCGATGACGAGCGCGGTGTCGTCGGCGATCCCGGCGCCGCCGGCCACGCCGGTGACGCCCTCGGGCGTGCGCACCGTGGCCGGGCGCATGGCCTCCAGCAGCGCTCGCACGCGCGGGGGCGGGGTGTCGGCGGCGATGGGCAGCAGCGCGGGGCCGCGCCCGGCCAGGGCTTCGGAGAGGAGTTCGGTGAGCAGGGCTCCGTCGAGTCCGACCACCGCCTGCAACGGTCGGTTCAGCACGTTCACCAAGGTTAGACCCGCTTCGGCGGGGTGCGGCAACAGCGGGGCGGCGGCGGGGCCGCTGCGCTGCGGGAGCGGGGGAGGAGCCGCCTTGTGCCCAACCCGCCGGTAATGTGTGAAGGCGCTGGTCGTACAGTGCTCTGTGGCGGGGCCGTTAGGGTTGTCCCCCGAAGAGCGGAGTGTTTCGCCTCGGCTGCCGGTCCCTGACGTGCGGCCGGGCGTGCGCCCCCTGCCGCAATGTGGCGTCAAGGAGAGGCAAGAGCGTGAGCAGCGTGATCGACTGGCAGCGGTCCGGAGACTACACCGACATCATCTACGAGACCGCCGAGGGCATCGCCAAGATCACGATCAATCGGCCGGAGCGCCACAACGCCTTCCGCCCGCAGACGCTCTTCGAGCTCCAGGACGCGTTCAACGCGGCCCGCGACGACTCCGAGGTGGGCGTCATCATCCTCACCGGGGCCGGGGACCAGGCGTTCTGCTCCGGGGGCGACCAGAAGATCCGCGGCGACGACGGCTACATGGGCGACGACACGGTGGCCAGGCAGGGCATCGGTCGGCTCAACGTCCTCGACCTGCAGGTGCAGATCCGCCGCCTGCCCAAGCCGGTGATCGCCATGGTGGCCGGCTACGCGATCGGCGGCGGGCATGTGCTGCACGTCTGCTGCGATCTGACCATCGCCGCCGACAACGCCCGCTTCGGCCAGACCGGCCCCAAGGTCGGCTCCTTCGACGGCGGCTACGGCTCCTGGCTGCTCGCCGAGACCGTCGGCCTGAAGAAGGCCCGCGAGATCTGGTACCTGTGCCGTCAGTACAGCGCGCAGGAGGCCCAGGACATGGGCCTGGTCAACACCGTCGTCCCCCTTGAGCGCCTGGAGGAGGAGACCGTCACCTGGGCGCGCGAGATGCTGGAGAAGTCGCCGCTGGCGCTGCGCATGCTCAAGGGCGCCATCAACGCCAAGAGCGACGGCGCCGCCGGCATGCAGCAGTTCGCCGGCGACGCCACCATGCTCTTCTACATGAGCGAGGAGGCCCAGGAGGGCCGCGACGCCTTCAAGGAGAAGCGCCGCCCCGAGTTCGACAGGTTCCCCCGGCGCCCCTAGCCCCTGCGCCGATCTTGATCTTGTCGGCCCGAGTCGGCCCAGAGCGCGTCGGTGGAGTCCGAAGGGCCGGGACCGGCGGGAGGAGGAGCGGCGTGGCACAGCCCCCACCGCGGGACGCCGCCGGGCGGGCGTTCGCGATACCGATGCGGACCCGGTTCCGCGGCGTGGCCTCCCGCGAGGGCGTCCTGGTGCGCGGAGCGGCCGGATGGGGGGAGTTCTCCCCGTTCGCCGAGTACCCGCCTTCCGAGTGCGCGCGCTGGTGGGCGGCCTGCCACGAGGCCGCCGAGCTGGGCTGGCCCGCCCCGGTGCGCGACCGCGTCCCGGTCAACGTCACCGTGCCGGCCGTCGGACCGCGGCAGGCGGCCCGGATCGTCGCCGAGGGCGGCTGCCGCACCGCCAAGGTGAAGGTGGCGGAGAAGGGGCAGAGCGAGGCCGAGGACATCGCCAGGGTCGAGGCGGTGCGCGACGCCATCGGCGCCGGCGGCAGGGTGCGCATCGACGTCAACGGCGCCTGGGACGTCGACCGGGCGGTGCGCATGATCGGCGAGCTCGACCGCTTCGACCTGGAGTACGTGGAGCAGCCGTGCGCGACGCTGGAGGAGCTCGCGCGGGTGCGCCGGCGGGTGGACGTCCCGGTGGCCGCCGACGAGTCGATCCGCCGGGCCGAGGACCCGCTGAAGGTGCGCGCGGCCGGAGCCGCCGACGTCGTGGTGCTGAAGGTCCAGCCGCTGGGCGGGGTCCGGGCCGCCCTGCGGGTGGCCGAGGCGTGCGGCCTGCCGGTCGTGGTCTCCAGCGCGGTGGAGACCTCCGTCGGGCTCGCCGCCGGCGTCGCGCTGGCCGCGGCGCTGCCGGACCTGCCCTACGCCTGCGGTCTGGCGACGATGCGGCTGCTGGAGGCCGACGTGTGCGCCGAGCCGCTGCTGCCGGTCGACGGCCACCTGCCGGTGCGCCGCCCCGAGGTCGACCCGCGCCTGCTGGCCGACGTCGAGATCGAACCGGACGCCTGGCTGGAGCGCATGGCCGCCGCCCGCCGCGAATGGCGGGCGCGCGCGGGGGAAGTGGAAGCGGGGAAGCACGATCGCACCGGCTGATCGGGCGCAGTCGGCGGCGGTCCGGCGTCCGGCCCGGACGTGAGGCTTCGCTCATCCCCGCGCCGGATGAAGTCGCCCGAAACACCCGTTGTCAAGGGATGGAGTGCCAGTGATGCAGACCGTCGCTTCGCCGGTGGCGGCTGCGCGGCGCCCGCCCCCGGCGCCTCCGATGCGGGTCGGCCCGCGCCGGTTTTGCGGGTATAACTGGTTAGTCTTGACGACAAGAGAGTGCGAATGAACCCGTCTACCGCCCTGGCGCGTGTCCTCGTCGACGAACTGGCCCGGTGCGGGCTGGCCGAGGCCGTCGTCGCGCCGGGGTCGCGCTCCACTCCGCTGGCGCTGGCCCTCGTCGCCCACCCCGACATCCGCGTGCACGTCCGCATCGACGAGCGTTCGGCGTCGTTCCTCGCGCTCGGCCTGGCCCGCGCCTCACGGCGCGCGGTGGCGCTGGTGTGCACCTCGGGCACCGCCGCGGCCAACTTCCACCCCGCGGTGCTGGAGGCCGACCAGAGCGGGGTCCCGCTGCTGGTGCTGACGGCCGACCGGCCGCCCGAACTGCGCGGGACCGGCGCCAACCAGACGATCGACCAGATCGGGCTCTACGGCTCGGCGGTGCGCTCCTTCACCGAGGTGGGGGTGCCCGACCCGGTGGCCGGCATGGTCGCCTACTGGCGCTCGCTGGCCTGCCGCGCCTGGGCGGTCGCCGGCGGCCGCCACCCCGGGCCGGTCCACCTCAACCTCGCGTTCCGCGATCCGCTGGTCCCCGACGACTCCTCGCAGCCGTGGCCGGAGCCGCTGGAGGGGCGCGGCGACGGCCGGACCTGGATCCGGACTCGGAGCCCGCTCGACGAGCCCGAACCCCTGGTGCTGCCCCCGGTGCAGCGCGGCGTCATCGTGTGCGGGGACGGCGACTACGACCCCGTCCCCTACCTGGCGCTCGCCGCTGCGACGGGGTGGCCGCTGCTCGCCGAACCCACCTCCAACAGCCGGCGCGGCGAGGCGGTCTCGACCTACCGCCAGTTGCTGGCCGTCCCGGAGTTCGCCGCGGCGCACGAGCCGGAGATCGTGGTCAGCGTCGGGCGCCCGGGGCTGTCCCGGCAACTGCTGGGCTACCTGCGCCACGCCGCCCGCCACGTGGTCGTGGGCGAGCCGCGGGCGTTCGCCGACCCGGTGCGCACCGCCACCGACATGGTGCCGGCCGTGGCGGCCGCGCCCGACGCCGACCCTGGCACGGCGTGGGCCCGCTCCTGGCAGGAGGCGGAGGCCGCCGCGCGCGCCGCGATGGACGCGCTGCTCGACGGCGAGGAGTCGCTGAGCGAGCTGCGCCTGGCCCGCGACCTGGCCGGCCACCTGCCCAACGGCTCCCTGCTGTTCGCCGGTTCCAGCATGCCGATCCGCGACCTCGACGCCGCGATGCACGCCCGCTGCGGCGCCAGGTTCATCGGCAACCGGGGGGTGAGCGGGATCGACGGCACGGTCTCGACCGCGATCGGCGCCGCACTGGCCCACCAGCGCGACGGCGGAGGCGGCGGGTTCGCCCTCATCGGCGACCTGGCGATGCTGCACGACCAGAACGGCCTGATCCTCGGCCCCGGCGAGGCCCGGCCCGACCTGGCGATCTTCGTCGTCAACAACGACGGCGGCGGGATCTTCTCCGGTCTGGAGCAGGCCGGCCACCCCGACTTCGAGCGCGTGTTCGGCACCCCCCACGGGGTCTCCATGGAGCGGGCGGCCGCCGTCGCCGACCTGCCCTACACCCGCCTGGAATGGGCCACCGACCTGCCCAAGACCCTGCTGGGGGAGGGACTGCGCGTCGTCGAGGTCCGCACCGACCGCACCCGCTCCGCCGCCCTGCGCCGCACCCTCCAGGAGGAGGTCCGCCGAGCGGTGACGGGGTGAGGCCCGAGGCCGCCGCGCGCCCGGAGGGTGTCCGGTAAGAGACACAATCATCACCCTCGGCACGCGCACCCGGATGGTTCTGGTCCGGGACCTTGGCCCCGGAACCGGAGAAATCCCTGGCCATGGACTTGAGAGGGAGGCGGGGAGCGGCGCGCGGTGCCGGATCCGCTCGTGCGGGGCCGTCGGCGTCTCCGGAGCCCCGCGCTCGGCGGTGTGAGTCGGCGCACTCTTCTGTATTCTGCACTTAATGCACGTGCATCTGCATTGGCAGATGCGCTTGCTGATGCACATGAAAGAAATGGAGGGGGCATGGCAGAGGAGCGCGAGCGCGATGAGAAGAGGAACGGGGAGAAGGAGCCCGGTGGGCGGCGGCGCGGGTTGCGGAATGCGTGGCCGTCCCGGCTGCTACCGGGGATCGTCCTCCTCGCCGTCCGGATCCTGTGGGACGTCTTCCAGCCGTGAACCGGGAGGGGCCGAGGCCGCTTTCGGCGGAGCCCGCAACGGGGAGCGACCGTCCCCGGGTTGAGAGGGATCGGCCGGGTCGGGGATGCTGGGCCGCATGACGGTCTCCACGACACACCACGTGCTGCACATGACGTCGCTGCGCCAATGGCGGGAGCGCGGCGGGGAGCTGGTCCCGGAGTCCCTGCGCACCGAGGGGTTCGCGCACGCCTCGCCCGATGCCGACACCATGCTGGCTGTGGCCAACGCCTTCTACCGCAGGGTGAGCGAGCCGCAGGTCGCGCTGGTCCTGGACACCGACCTGCTGGACGCCGAGGTGCGCTGGGAGGCCGCCGATCCCGCGCCGCCGCCCGGCGTGGCCGCGGACGTGCGGTTTCCGCACGTCTACGGGCCGATCCCGGAGAAGGCCGTCGTCGGCGTGCGGCACGCGCGCCGCGACCCCGGTGGCGTGTTCACCGCCTTCGAGGAGCGCGGTGCGACCGCGGAGGCGCTCGACCTGCTGCCGCACCCCGAAGGCGGCTGGTACCGCTCCACGTGGCGCTCGCCGGTCGAGGTCGCCCCCGAGGGCTACCCGGGCGGCCGCCCCACCGCCACCGGAATCTGCTTCCTGCTCGGCCCCGGCGAGTCCTCGCGCTGGCACCGGGTCCGCTCCGACGAGGTGTGGGTGTTCAGCCGCGGCGGCCCGCTGATCCTGTCCTTCGGCGGAACGGGGCGGCGGCCGGTTCCCGGACGCGAGGCCACCCTCGGCCCGGCCGTGGAGTCCGGGCAGCTACTGCAGGCCGTCGTGCCCGCGGGCACCTGGCAGAGCGCCCGCCCCGTCGGTGCCGAGGAGAGCGTGGCCGGCTGCTTCGTCTCGCCCGGCTTCGACTTCGCCGACTTCGAGGTGGAGCCGCAGGAGCGGTAGGGGCGGCGGGCGCCGGGGCCGCTCCTCCGGCCCTTTGGCCTTTTGCGGCCGACCTCGGTTGGCCATTGCCGATATATATCGCTTGCTGATATATACCGAGTATGGCATTGCGAGAGCAGAGTTACCTGATGCTGCTGGCCCTCACCGAGGGGCCGCGGCACGGCTACGCGATCATCACGGCGGTGCGTGACCTCTCCGACGGCCGGGTGCGCATCGGCGCGGGCACCCTGTACGGCGCGCTGGACCGGCTCTCCGGTGAGGGGCTGGTCTCGGTGTCCAGGGAGGAGATCGTCAACGGCCGCAACCGCCGCTACTACCGGTTGACCGAGGACGGGCAGCGGGTGCTGGCCGAGGAGACCGAGCGACTGGCGCGCCTGGCCGCGCTCGCCCGCAGGCTCCTGGCCCCGCGCCCGCAGCCGGGGATGGGAGCCCTCTGACCATGGACCGATACGAATGGGAGCTGCGGCGCGCGCTGCGCTGGTACCCCCCGCACTACCGGGAGCGCCACGGCGAGGAGATCATCGCCACCGCACTGGAGCTGCGCGAGCTGGACGAGCTGGAGGTGAGCCGGGCCGAGCGGTGGGGTCTGGTCAAGGCCGGGCTGCTCACCCGGCTCAGGGAGCGCCCGCCCTTCCCGCGCTGGCTGGCCTACCGGCTCCTCGGCGTCCGAGTGCCGTTCCGGTACCGGATGTGGGTCCGCGACGAGGTACTGGGGCGCTGGTTCGGCCTCCGGACGTCCGCCACGTCCCTGTCCTTCTACTTCCTGCTCCTCATACCGTTCTTCTGGCTCACCGGATCCGGTGAGAGCGTCTACACCGTCTTCTTCGAGCCGAGGGACGTGTACTCCTTCGGGGTCGACCTGGGCAGCGTTCCGCTGGCGGCCGTGATAGGTGTCTGGGGCGGGGTCACCGTCGCGCTGACGTGGGCGACGCTGGGGTTCGGGCGCCGCAGGATCCTGCGCAAGCACGGCTTCCACCCCGACGGCACTTCCCTGGAGTGGACCCGGCAGAGGTGCCCGGACGGCCGCATGCACCGGCTGCCCGACTGACCTGCACCGCTCCCGCCTTCCGCGGATGCGCGTCCGTATCGCGGTTCAGTCCGTCAGCGCCCCGCGCATCACGCGGAACTTGGAGTCGGCCTCGGCGAGTTCGGCCTCGGGGTCGGAGCCGGCGACGATGCCGCAGCCGGCGAACAGCCGGGCTCGGCGCCCCTCGATCTCGGCGCAGCGCAGCGCGATCCCCCACTCGCCGTTTCCGTGCGCGTCCACCCAGCCCACCGGGCCGGCGTAGCGGCCGCGGTCCATGCCCTCCAGCTCGCGGATGACCCGCATCGCCGTCGCCGTGGGGGTGCCGCCGACGGCGGCCGTCGGGTGCATCGCGGCGACCACGTCCAGGGTCGAGGCCCCGGGCAGCAGCGTGGCGCGCACGGGCGAGGCCAGGTGCTGCACGTTGGCCAGCCGCAGCAGTTCGGGCTCCTCCGACACCTCGATCGCCGAGCACAGCGGCGACAGCGTCTCGCGCAGCGAGTCGACGGCGTAGCCGTGCTCCTCGACGTCCTTGTCCGACCCGGTCAGCTCCGCCGCCAGCTCCCCGTCCCGCTCGCACGTCGCGCCGCGCGGCCGGGTCCCGGCCAGCACCAGGGAGGTGACCGCGTCGCCCTCGCGCCTGATCAGCAGCTCCGGCGTCGCGCCGACCATCCCGGCGACGGAGAAGGCGTAGCAGTCGGCGTAGTCGCGGGTCAGCCGGGCCAGCAGCGCCCTGGCGTCGATGTCGGAGTCGGCCTCGGCGTGCGCGTCGCGCGCCAGCACGACCTTGTCCAGGTCGCCGCCGCGGATGCGCGCCACGGCCGAGGCGACCGCGTCGCCCCACTCCGGTGTACTGAGCGTGCCCTCCGACCAGTGCAGCGGCCCCACCGGCCGGACCGGGGTCATCGCGGTCAGGATGTCGCTGGGGTGGGCCCCCGGGCGGTCGCAGACCGTGGTGAGCCAGGTCCGCCCGCCGCGCCGCCCCACGATGACGCGGGGCAGAACCAGGGTGGAGTCGGGCGAACCGGGGTCGAAGGTGAAGCCGCCGAAGACGACCGGCCCGGTGCCGGGCAGCCCCACGGCGTCGTCGATGTCGGCGCCGGACATGATCGCCGACAGCCAGTGCGCCGCCGCCCGGAACCGTTCGGCGCCCGAGCCGTCGCTCTCGGCCGGCAGCGTCAGCCGGGCGGCCTCGCCCCAGGCGACCAGTCCCTCACCGCGCCGGATCCACGCCAGGGGCGTGCGCTCCGGCAGGTGGGTGAGGAGATCGCGGCCGTCCGGCAGGGCGACGGTGCGGACGGTCAGCTGCTGCGGCGTTTCAAGGGCGACACTCACGACATTTCAGTGTAGGCGTGCCCACGGCCCGGAGTGCGCGGTGGTCACAGCAGGCTGAGCTGGGTGGCCCGCGGACGCTGCGGCGCGCGCGGGGCCTCGGGGACCGACTCGGCCGGTCCGGCCGACCGGGCCGTCGGGGCGTGCCGCCCGATGCCGTGCTCGCGGGCGAGCGCGCGCACGCGTTCGGCGATGCGGCGCTGGTAGGCCTTCGGGGCGTAGGAGCCGCCGCGGTACAGCTCGGCGTAGCGGGGGAGCAGACCGGGATGGTGCTCCCTGAGCCAGGCGAGGTACCACTCGCGTGCGCCCGGGCGCAGGTGCAGCACGATGGGCATGATGCGGGTGGCGCCGGCCTCGGCGATCGCGCGCACCGTGGCGGCCAGCTGCCTCGGTGAATCGCTGAGGTAGGGCAGGATCGGCGCCATCAGCACGCCGCAGTCGAGGCCGCGCTCGGTGAGCGCCGCGCAGATCCTCAGCCGGGCGCTCGGATTCGCCGCGCCGGGTTCGAACAGCCGGGACAGCCCGTCGTCGACGAACGGCACGGAGACGTTGAGCCCGACGTCGACGTGCTGCGCGGCGTCGGCCAGCAGGTCGAGGTCGCGCAGGATCAGCGGGCCCCGGGTGAGGATCGAGAACGGGTGCCCGGTGTCGCGCAGGGCCGAGATGATCCCGGGCATGAGCCGGTAGCGGCCTTCGGCGCGCTGGTAGCAGTCGACGTTGGTGCCCAGGGCGATGGGCTCGCCGGCGTTGCGCACCCGCCACTTGGGCGTGGCCAGTTCCCGCCGGAGCGCTTCTGGCGCGTTCACCTTCACCACGATGCGGGAGTCGAAGTCGTGCCCGGAGTCGAGATCGAGGTAGGTGTGGCTGTTGCGGGCGAAGCACCCCACGCATCCGTGGCTGCACCCCCGGTAGGGGTTGACCGTGAAGCGGAACGGCACCCGTGACGCGCCGGGGACCTCGTTGATGATCGACCGCGCCCGAACCTCGTAGAACGTCATTCCGCGGAAGCCGGGGGTGTCGAAGACGCGGGTGACGGCGCCCCGCTCGATCAGGGCCGGGGACTCCTCCGCTCCGTCCAACCGCAGGTGCTCCCAGCGCACAGCGCCTCCTCGGTCGCCCCGGCCTTCCGGGACACACGGGTCCGTGTCGACACACACTATAGAACACGTGTTCGAATTCGGGAAGGATGGAGTGAGTCAGACTTTCCGGCAGGAGGCCGAGTTGAGGGGTCGGGGAGGCTGGGTGAGCAGACCGCGGAAGCCGTCACGGCAGGTGTCGGTGGACGAGCAGACCCAGGCCGTGTTGGCCGTGTTGAAGGGCGAGTTGTCGCCGGCCGAGGCAGCACGTCGGCATGGGGCGTCCTCGACCTCGGCGGCCTCCGTGCCGACCGCGGCGTGATGGAGGCCGTCGTCGCCGGCGACTACGTGATCGGTGGAGCACCCGCTCCGATCGCCGTCGTGGCGGGCAACCGGCCATGCTTTCGCGGCGTGGCCTTCGCTGACGCGTTCGCCGGCGACGACCCGCTGTTCCGCCACGTCCGCACACGGGTGAGGAGCCCACAGGCCAACGGCGTGGTCGAGCGGTTTCTCGGCACGCTGAAGTACGAGCATCTCTACCGCGCTACCATCGGCGACGGCAGCGCCCTCGCCGTCGAAGTCAACCTGTTCCGCCACGCCTACAACACTCTGCGACCCCACCAGGCCCTCGACGAACGCACACCACGTGCGGCTTACCTCGTCGTCGAACACCGCGGTCGGCGTGTGGCCTTCGGCGGACCCGCTACTTGACCGGGAGGTCCTGACATGGCCAGTAAGTTCACCGAGCTTGCGATCGACTGTGCCGATCCCAACGGTCTCGCCCGGTTCTGATGCTCGGTCCTTGACTACGAGGTGCAAGACGAAGACGGCGGAGTTGTCACAATTGGCTCCCCTAGGGTGCCTGAAGGCGAGAACCACCTTGGCCCAGTGCCACCGACCTTGACATTCGCGCACGTGCCCGAGGGCAAGACCGTCAAGAACAGGCTCCACATCGACGTCAACCCAACCGACAGGGAGCAAGACGAAGAGGTTCGTCGCCTGCTCGACCTGGGTGCTCGACACGTCGAGGTCGGCCAAGGCGATGAGAGCTGGGTCGTACTCGCCGACCCAGAGGGGAACGAGTTCTGCGTCCTTGCGGGCCGCCGCCCCTGATCGGAGGCCGCACACCGCGTCGGGCCTACTTCCGGTCGCCTACCCACGCTCACGCGAACACGACGGGGAGCCCCTCCGAAGATGGAGGATCCCGACCCGAGCAAGACCGAACTCTGCCGACTTCTTGGCTCATGACAAAGGCGTGTGCGCGCCCGGGCGGCGGGCCGTCGGCCCGAGGGCGTCACCGGACGGCTCTTCGGCCCCTCGAACGCGGGCGCCACCACCGCCGTCCGGTCCCGTCGAGCGTGCGGCGGGACCGGACGGCCGGATGCCGGGAGGCGTCAGGAGTCGGCCGACTCGTCGGGAGCGGGGGCGGTGTAGGCGGCCGTGACGCGCTCCGCCGCGGCCCGGGCCTCGGCCTCGTCGGTGCCGGCCGCGATGCTGGCGTCGCACCACTCTCGGCTGCTGAGCGACATGAACCGCCTGCCCTCCTCCGACGCCGCCCACGCCGCGCCCTGCTCAGCGTCCACGGCCTCTCCGGAGGCCAGGTGCAGGGCCAGGCCCGTCAGTCCCATGTCCCAGCCGATGCCGACCGCGCCCGGTCCGAACTCCGCCCACCGTTCGTCGTCGACGTGGGCGACGTGTTCGAGCTCGAACCGGGTCCCGCCCTGCGGTTCGGCGGTCAGCCGGACCTCGATCCAGCTGACCTCCCCGCCGTACTCCCAGGTGGCTGCGAAGCCCTTGGGCGGGTCGCAGCGCTGGACCGTTCCGCCGGCGTTGCCTTCGAGCTGGTAGTGCCCGCCGACGCGCAGGTCGCCCGAGACGGGCATGAACCACCGGGCGATGCGCTCGGCGCTGGTGCAGGCGTCCCAGACGTCGTCGACGGTGGCGTCGTAGGTCTGGGCGACGGTCACGACACGCGCCTCGCCCGCTTCGAGCGTGCGCGTGCCGACCCGCCGCCGCACGGCGCTGATCTGGTGGGTGACGTCGATCATGGGGTCCTCCTCTGGTTCGGTTCCTCGCCGGAGTCGCGCAGGCGGCGTTCGCGCCTGCCCCGGGCCAGCTCCGTCGCCAGCGCGTCCAGGTGCGGGGTCCAGAAGCGCCGGAAGCGGTCGAGCCACGCGTCGACGTCGCGCAGCGGTTCGGAGTTCACCGAGTAGAGGCGCCGCGTCCCCTCGGGGCGCACCGTCGCGAAGCCGTTCTCACGCAACACCCTGAGGTGCTGCGACACGGCCGGCTGGGAGATCGCGAACTCCTCCTGGACGACCTCGCACACCGCGCCTGAGGTCATTTCGCCGTCTGCGAGCAGCTCGAGGATCCTGCGGCGCACCGGGTCCCCGAGCACGTCGAACGCGTGCATGGCCCGAATTTACCAGGCGCCACTTATATAAGCCAGATCTTAATGAGCGTGTGCGGTGCTCCCCGGACCGGCGCGCCCGGCCACGCGCACCGCGGCCCTGCGACCGCCCCGTCCGGGTGTTGTCGCACCGATCGCTCCCGGCGGCCCTTAGGCTGTCCTCGGACCGGAAGGTAACGAAGTGGTTTCGGGGAGAGCGGTATGGGGTGGCTGGGACGATCCGCGGGCGTGCTCGCAGCGGTGCCGCTGATGGCGGCGTGCGTCAGCGCTCCCTCCGGTGCGGTGCCCAACCCGGCCCCCAACGGCGTGGCCGGAAGCGCCCTGCCGATGCCGCCCTCGACCGGCGCCGACCGATCCCTGGAGCAGATCCCCGAGGACTGCGAGGCCGAGGCGCAGTACTCCAAGCGGCAGTTGCGCGGTGCGTGGATCGCCACGGTGCGCAACATCGACTGGCCGTCCAAGGCCGGCCTGAGCGCCGAGAAGCAGCAGCAGGAACTGGTCGCCCAGTTCGACCGGGCCGTCGAGCTCGGCCTCAACGCCGTCTTCTTCCACGTCCGGCCGACCGCCGACGCCGTCTACGCGTCGGACAAGGAGCCCTGGGCCCGCTACCTCACCGGCGAGCAGGGCGGCGATCCGGGCTACGACCCGCTGGAGTTCGCCGTCGCCGAGGCGCACCGGCGCGGCCTGGAGCTGCACGCCTGGTTCAACCCCTACCGAGTGGGGTGGAGGGATCCGGACCTGGAGAACCTCGCCGACGACCACCCCGCCAGGAAGCACCCCGACTGGCTGATCGAGTACGCCGACCAGGGCTACTTCGACCCCGGCAACCCCGACGTGCGCGCATGGGTCGGCGACGTCGTGCTCGACGTCGTGGACCGCTACGACATCGACGGCGTGCACTTCGACGACTACTTCTACCCCTACCCCGAGCAGGGGGAGGAGTTCGACGACGACGCGAGCTGGGAGGAGCACGGCGGGGAGTTCGACGACCGCGGCGACTGGCGGCGCGACAACGTCAACAGGCTGGTCGCCGACATCGACGAGCGGATCGACGAGACCAAGCCGTGGGTGCGGTTCGGGGTCTCGCCGTTCGGCATCTGGCGCAACGAGAAGTCCGACCCGTCCGGCTCCGACACCCGCGGCCTGGAGTCCTACAGCGCCCAGTACGCCGACACCCGCACCTGGATCCAGGAGGGCTGGGTCGACTACGTCACGCCCCAGCTCTACTGGCACCGCGGGTTCGAGACCGCCGACTACGAGAAGCTGGTGCCGTGGTGGGCCGACGAGGTCGCCGGCACCGACGTCGACCTCTACATCGGCCAGGCCGCCTACAGGGTGGGCGAAGCCGACTGGAAGGGCGACGACGCGCTCGCCCGCCAGCTCGACTTCAACACCGGCCACCCCGAGGTCACCGGCGACGTCTACTTCTCCATGAAGGACCTCGGCGGCCGGGCCGCCACCGCCATGGAGCGCCTGGGCCGGGACCATTACCGGCGCCCCGCACTCCCGCCGCGCGCCGAGGGCGCCCCGGCGGCGCCGGCCCCCGTCACCGGCCTGCGGGCCGAGCGCTCGGACTCGCGGATCCGGCTGCAGTGGCAGGCCGGGGACGAGGCCCGCATGTTCGCCGTCTACCGGATGGCGGGCGAGGGGGAGGACCTGTGCGCGCTCAACGACGCCGCGAACCTGGTCGGCGTGGTCGGCGCCGACGGCGAGGGCGCGCAGGGCTACGTCGACGAGGCACCCCTGGACGGCCCGGCCCGCTACTACGTGACCGCGCTCGACGCCTACCGGACCGAGAGCGCACCGGCTCCCGTCGTCACCCCGTGAACGGAGGCCGCGGAGGCGGCGCCGCCGAATCGGCGAACAAAACGTGAAACAGGATGAATTCCTCGCGCGAACACGGATAGAAATCCGGGTACAAAGGGCAGACCTGAAGGCACGCACCAGCGCTGACGGATCCCCACAGGCCGAGGAGGGTGCAATGGCTCTGAGAGAGAACGAGCGGCGGATTCTCGCCCAGATCGAGCACCGCCTCAGTCAGGACGATCCCGAACTCGCCGGGCACCTCACCTCGTTCGGCGCCGACGACCCCGGTCTGATAGGCGAGGAGCGCCGGGGCGGCGGGTGGAAGCCCTGGGCGGTGTGCGGCCTCATCGCGGCCGTGGTGGTCGGCCTGCTCGTCATGCTGTTCACGGTCACGCCCGGCCGTCCCACCGAGGCGACGCCGCAGCCGAGCAGCGCGCCGGAGGCCGTGGTGCCCGATGCCGCGCAGCCGGAGGCGGAGCCGGCCCGGTAGTCGCACCGAGGCGGCTCCGCCCGGGCCTCTCCTGGATCGGTGATCGGGAGAGGGGCTGCGTTGTCTCCAGGTCCTGCTGTGGTCCTGCCGACCTGGTGGGACTGTCGTCGGCGCGCAGCGCCCGGCGACGCGAGAGGTCTCGGGTCACCGCTTTCGCGGGCACCGGCCCGTTGGGGGCGGGGGCCCGGTGCGCACGTGCGGCGTGCCCGTTCGCGCCGCCGGCGCCGGCGCGCTGACGGCAGCCTTCCCAGGTCATGCGGTGGCGAACGGAGAGCCGCGGCCACAGCCTCCACGCCCATCACCGATCTAGAGGCCCTGCAGGAACTTCGCTCCCAGGGGCGCGGCGACGGAGCCGCCGCCACCGCCGCCCTCGACGACGACGGAGAAGGCGATGTCGTCCTCGAAGCCGACGAACCAGGCGTGCGTCTCCAACTCCTCGCCCTCCTCGGCGGTGCCGAACTCCGCCGAGCCGGTCTTGCCGTAGACCTCGCCGGAGAACCCGGCGTCCTCGGCGGTCCCGTCGGTGACGACCGCGCGCATCATGGAGCGCAGCGCCTCGGCGTTGCCGATCTGGTGCGGCTCGGGCTGGTCGGGCACCGCCGGGTCGGTGACCAGGACGGGGGAGCGCCAGGACCCGTCGGCGACCGCCGCCGGGACGGTCGCCATGTGCAGCGGCGAGGTGAGGACCCGGCCCTGGCCGATGCTGGAGGCCGCGAGCAGCGTGGTGCTGTCGGGGGTGGGGAAGGAGGGCTGGGTGGTCGGGACGCCGATCTTGAGATCGGAGTTCATCCCGAAGTTCTCGGCGGCGGTGGTGAACGTCTGGGGATCCAGCCGTTCGGCGACCTCCTGGACCAGGGCGGTGTTGCAGGAGGTCGCGAACGCCTCGGTCACGCTCTGCTCGCCGTAGGCGGCGTCGCCGGCGTTCTTGAAGGGCCAGCCGCCGACGTCGGCGGTCTTGGGGCAGTTCATGGTGTCGTCCATGCTCAGCCCGGCGTTGAGCAGTGCCTCGTAGCTGACGACCTTGAACGCCGAGCCCGGGGCGTACTGCCCTTCGATGGCCCGGTTGTAGCCGCCGGGCACGTTGGCCGCGGCGAGGATCTCGCCGGTGGAGGGACGCACGGCGACCAGCGCCGTGGGCTCGTCCTGGCCGATGATGGCCTGGGCCGCGGCGTCCTGCACAGCGGGGTCGATGCCGGTCGTGACGTCCTGGCCGTCCTCGCCCCCGAGCGTGTCGACGACGGCGGGTTCGGCCTCCTCGGAGTCGTCCTGGCCGATCGCCACCGCCTGGATCTCGGTCGCGGGCTTGCCGGCCAGGCGCTCCTCGTAGGTCTGCTGGATGCCGCCCTTGCCGGTCGGGTCGCCCACCTCGTAGGCGGGACCGAGGTCCTCCAGGTCCTCCTCGGCCACGGTGCCGATCCGGCCGGTGAGCATCTGGATCGAGCCGGAGGCGGTGTCGGTGTCGAGCCGGGAGCCGTCGGCGGCCAGGATGCGGCCGCGCTCGCCCCACTCGTTGGCCCGGGTCAGGGTCTGGCCGTCGCCGAGTTCGGGGTGGATGACGGCGGGGGAGAAGTCGACCTTCCACTCGCCGTCGACGCGGGTGAGCGGCAGTTCGCCCTCGTAGCTCCACTCCCCGGCGTTGCTCAGGGTGAGGGTGGCGCTGAAGGGTGCGGTCGCGGTGTCGCCCTCGTCGGTGACCGCGCCCGCCAGGCTGACGTCGGCGGCCTCCACGCCCAGGTTCTCGGCGACCAGGGCGTAGGCTTCGGCCACCCCGTCACCGGTGGCCAGCCCGGCCACGGCGGAGTGGTCCCCGGAGCTCCAGGCCTCGACGTAGGAGGCCGCCGCGTCCTCGGGCTCGGGCATCGACAGCACGTACCAGGAGACCCCGCCGCCGATCAGCACCAGGACCACCACGCCGACGACGGCGCCGATGAGGAGGCCCGTGCGGGAGCGGCGCGGCTTCTGCGCCGGGGGCGCCGCCTCGGCCGGGGACGCGGCGTACCGCGCAGCGTCTTCGTTCTGATACGGAGGGGTGTCGCCGTTCGGATCCGGGGGCGGAGCAGGCGGGTTCTCCCCGCCTTCGGGGGGCCATCTGTCGTCCACGCGATCGCGTCCTTCCCTGCACCCGAGACGACCGTGCCCCGCGTCCTCATGGTCCGATGAAGGCGCGGGGCACGGGCGAGAAGATGTGTGGCCGGTGTGGCGGTCGCCTCTCGGCGCGGTGCACAACGCGGCTCCGAGGCCGTGCGGTCACCCGCCGGAGCGGGAGCCGCACGCGGTATTCCGCGAAGGCTATAGGTGAGGCCCGGGGGACACTTGCTACCACACCGACCACCAGTGACTCTAACTTATCGGGGCCGGGGGATGTTCCTCCTCCCCCGGAGGAAATCCCGGTTACCTGGCTCACAGTAGCGAGGGGAACGGGGGAGCCGGGCCGGAAACAGCGCGGGCCCCGCGCCGGGGCGGGGCCCTCACCAGGTGTGACGCGGTCGGATCGCGGTGTGGCCGGATCCGGACCCACCGATGTCCGACGGTCGCGTTCGCGCAGGGGGCCGGCTGTCGCAGTGCGCGCAGGCCGCCGGCGGCACCGCAGGCCCGAGCCCTGGAAGCCCCACCCCGCGAACGCGGCGGTCAAAATCCGATCAGGCCGGCTCGTCGCGGCAGATCCGGGTCATCTCCTCGCGGTCGAGGACCTTGACGCGCTTGCGGCCCCGGGACTCGCCGAGGGACTCCTCGTGCGCCTCCAGCCGCTGCCAGCCCTCCCAGGTGGTGAAGGGCACCCGGCGCTCGTCGAGCAGGCGGGTGAACGCCTCCGGGTCGGGCTCGGGCGCGGGGGTGAACGACGCGCGGTCGGCCACCAGGTTGCCGACGGTCTCCAGGGCGTCGCCCTTGGTGTGGCCGATGAGGCCGACGGGGCCGCGCTTGATCCAGCCGGTGGCGTAGACGCCGGGGACGGGCCGGTCGTCCAGGTCGAGCACGCGGCCGCCGTCGTTGGGGATGACGCCGCGCTCCTCGTCGAAGGGCAGGTCGGCGACCGGGGAGCCGAGGTAGCCGATGGCGCGGTAGACGGCCTGCACCTCGTGGTCGACGAATTCGCCGGTGCCGCGCACGTTGCCGTCGCCGGTCAGCTCCATGCGCTCGGTGCGCAGGCCGCTGACGCGCTCGTCACCGAGGATCTCCACCGGCCGGTGCAGGAAGTGCAGGTGCAGGCGGCGCGGTTCGCCCCTGGGGTCGCGGATCGCCCAGTTCTGCAGCACCTTGACGTTGGTCTTGACCTGGTTGGACTCCTCGATCGCGGCGAGGGCGGCCTCGTCCAGCTCGAAGTCCTCTGGGTAGACGATCACCTCGACGCCGGGCTGCTTGTCGAGCTCGCGCAGCTCCATCGGGGTGAACTTGCCCTGGGCGATCCCGCGCCGCGCGAACACGTGCACGTCGGTGACCTGCTTGGTCCGCAGCCCCTGGTGCACGTTGTCGGTGATGTCGGTCGCCAGCAGGTCGTCGGCGTCCTTGGCGAGGATCCGGGCGACGTCGACCGCGACGTTGCCGGCGCCGATGACCGCGACGCTGCTGCCGTCGACCTTCCAGGTGTCGCGCACGTCGGGGTGGCTGTCGTACCAGAAGACGAAGTCGGCGGCGCCGTGGCTGCCCGGCAGGTCGGCCCCCGGGATGTCGAGGGGGCGGTCGCGGTCGGAGCCCGTGGCGAAGACGATCGCGTCGTAGTGGCGCCGCAAGTCCTCCAGCTTGAGGTCCACGCCGTAGTTGACGTTGCCGAGGAAGCGGATCCCCGGCTTGTCGAGGATCTTGTGCAGGGCCCCCTGGATCTGCTTGATCCGCGGGTGGTCGGGCGCCACGCCGTAGCGGACCAGCCCGTAGGGGGAGGGGAGCTTGTCCAGAATGTCGATGCTGAGCGGCGTTCCGCTAGCGGTCAGGGTGTCGTCCTTGGTCAACAGATCAGCGGCGTAGATACCCGCGGGTCCCGACCCCACGATGCCCACTCGCAGTGGACGCGTCATTGACATCTCCATCCTTCGCGTCTAATCGTGCGGCACGGACGCAGGAAGAGTCGTGCCGCGCGCCATGTCGTGCACGACGCGTTTAAGAAGGCTAGGCTAGCCTAATCTACAGGACGAGAGTGTCCCACTAAACCGACTATAAAGGTAGGCAACTCTCCGCCCGCGCGGACCGCCGCGCCACTTCGATCCGGGTCGTGGCCTCTCTCCGCACGTCAGCGGAGGAAAGCCGCCCTCACCCGGGTCAAACACCCGGAAGGGCCGCTCTCAGCCCGAAACGGCTGTGGGGTAACTCACGCCGCCTCCGTGCGGGGGATCCCCGTCCGCGGCGGCCATCGGCCACAGCCGGATGAGGAACTCCTCCAGCCCGCGCAGGTCCTGCTCGGCCACCCGGAACTCCTCGGAGTGCAGGTCGCGGTAGCGCTGGAGGAGCCGATCATAGCGCTCCGCCACCGCGTGCCGGTGCCGCGCCCCGACCTCGACGCGGTAGCGGCCGGTGCCGCCGGCCAGCCGGGTTCCCATGGCGCGCCCCGAGGCGTCGGTGCCCACGGTGACGTAGCCGCGCAGGAACACCGTTGCGGCAGCGGTCTCCTCCCACGGGCCCTCGTCGGCAGGAGGCGGCCCGGCGTCCGGATCGCCGTCCCACTCCTCAAGGACGACGGTGACGTCGACCTTGCCCTGCAGAGTGCTCAACTCCAGGTGGTCGTAGCCGCAGGCGAGCAGTGAGCCGCCGGACAGCTCCGGGACCTCGCCCCGGCCGGGCCTGGCGCCCAGGCCGTAGACGCGGAAGAGCCCGTTGTCCGGAAAAACCGCGAAACGCAGTCGACTGAGCCGTTTCACCGCTGTGACCTCCCCGCTCGTGGAACCGTCACCGGCGTGCGCCGCCGTGGCGGCGCGGCCGGGAGGGACCGACTGGAAGAGGGGACCGGTCGTGGGCGCGTTCGCGCGACGCCGTGCGCCGAACACGCCCTATCTACGGCAACTCTAAACCGTTGTGACCCAGCGTTGGGGTGGGAACACGGAAAGTGGGAAATGGTCGAGGGGGAGCGGGCGCGGCCCGGTGCCCGGGCCGCGCCCTCAGCGCCCCAGTTCGGCCTTGACCGAGGCCGCGAACCGGGGCACCTGCTCCTGTCCGGACAGCCGCTGGATGTCGGCCATGATGGCGTCGGTGGCCGCGCGCCTGGCCCTGGCCCGGTCGGCCTGCCCCGCCCACGCCGACAGGTCCACGGGCGGGCCGAAGCGGATCCCGATCCGGCGGAAGGAGGGGACCCTGCGGCCTCGGGGCAGGATGCGCTGAGTGCCGGAGAGCGCGGTCGGCACCACGGGCGCGCCCGAGGTCAGCGCAAGCCAGGCCAGGCCGGTCTGCCCCCGGTGGAGCCGCCCGTCGGGGGAGCGCGTGCCCTCGGGGAAGATCCCGAACACGTTGCCCTCGGCGAGCACCTTCAGGCTGTTGTCCATCGCCTCCTGGGAGCTCTGCCCCGGACGGCGGTCGACCGACAACTGCCCGATCGCGCGCAGCGCCCGGGCGAACGCCCGTTGGGCGGGGTTGCCCTCGGCGAACAGCTCCTGCTTGGCGATGAAGAGAACCTGGCGCGGCACGACCACGCCGAGGAACAGGGGGTCGATGTTGGACAGGTGGTTGCTCGCCAGGATCACCGGCCCCTGTGCGGGGATGTGGTGCAGGCCCTCCACCCGGAGCGGCCACAGCGCCCGGGTGGCCGGCGCGATGACCGTCCTGACGGCCCCGTACAGCGACACGGTGCGTCCCTCCTCTTCGTCGCGGCGGTTCTTCGTCGCACCGAACTCTAGCGCCGCCGGGGTGCGCGGCGGATCGCGCGTCCACCCTCGTGACCGGCGACGTCCGCGCTAGAGTTTGGTCTAGACCTCTGAGGGGGCGAACGTTGTCGTCGCCGTCTCCGCACGGGCCCCGCCACGCCGCCGGGGCCGGGCGCGGGGCCGGAGCGAAGAAGAGAGGGCGAGGCATGACGCATCTGGCCGACCTGAGCCACCAGATCGTGGCGGGCATGACGACCTACCCGGGGCTGCCCGCGCCGGTCGTCGAGGACCACCTGTCCTTCGACGAATCGCGGCGCGACTACGCGCCCGGCACCGAGTTCCACATCGGGCGCATCTCGATGGTGGCCAACACCGGCACCTACCTGGACACCCCGGCCCACCGCTACCGCGACGGCTCCGACCTCGCCGACCTCGAACTGGACAAGGTCGCCGGGCTGGACGGGGCGGTCATCGACGCCACCGAGCGCGCGGTCGGCCCCGAGGCGCTGAAGGGGGTCGACGTCGCCGGCAGGGCGGTGCTGATCCGCACCGGCTGGGACCGCTACTGGCGGACCGAGGCCTACGGCTCGCCCGAGCACCCCCACCTCACCGAGGCGGGCGCGAAGGCGCTGGTCGAGGCGGGCGCCGCGCTCGTCGGCATCGATTCGGTCAACATCGACGACACCTCGCCGGAGAGCGGCGGCGCGCGCCCGGCGCACTCGGCGCTGCTCGCGGCCGGGATCCCCGTGGTCGAGCACCTCTGCCTGCTCGACCAGTTGCCCGCCGCCGGCTTCCAGTTCTTCGCCGTCCCGGTGAAGGTGCGCGGCCTGGGCACCTTCCCGGTGCGGGCGTTCGCCCTCATCGCCGACCGGTAGCGCTTCGGCCTCCCCGGAAGGCGCGGCGGCTCACAGGTCGGCGTCGGACTCCTCCCGGGCGCGGCGCTGCTCGCGCTGCGCCCGGAGCTGCCGCTCCTTCTCCGCGCCGCGCTCGTCCTCGGCCACGGCGGTGCGCATCGACGAGGACAGCGCCCGCAGCTCCATGTTGATCCGCGGATAGTCCACCAGCCTCGGCAGCGCGCCGAGGTGGGGCGCGCGCTCCTCCTGCATCGCCGCGCGCAGCTCCCTGAACGCCAGGTCCACCCGCTGCAGCGTGATGTGCGCGGCCGGCGGTGGATCCTCCAGGGCCAGCGCCGACAGCGCGAGGTAGCCGGTCCGCTGGGTCGCGATCACGACCGGCCACAGCGGCTGGGTGGTCCGGGCGCGCGGCACGTCGCCGACGGCGCTGTCGTAGACGCCGCGCAGGCTGAGCAGGTCGGCCCGCAGGTCGCGGCGGAGCCGGTAGCGCCGCTCCGGGCTGATCCTGACGTCGGGGTCGAGCACCTCGGTGACCACGGTGCGCGCGTCGTCGAGCACCTCGATGATGGTCTGCGGCAGCCGCGACGCCGACGCCTTGCGCCACAGCAGCACAGCGCCGAGCATGCCCGCGGCCGAGCCGATCACGGTGTCGATGACGCGCGACTCGGCCAGCTGCTCCACCGGGTAGGGCGCGGCGGTATGGGCGAGCAGCAGCGCCATCGGCGTCATCAGGATGCTGGCGTAGAAGAAGTTGCGGCCGACGACCAGCTGGGTGAGCCCCTGAAAGACCGCCGCCGCGGCGATCACGACGGGCAGAGGCGGTTCCAGCATGAGCAGCCCGGCGCCGATGAAGACGCCCAGGGCGGTGCCCAGCGCCCGCTGCGTGGACCGGTTCACCGTCAGCACCACGTTGCCGCCCTGCAGCACCGCCGTCGCGGTGATGGAGATCCAGTAGAACCGGTCGGCTCCCAGGGCGATGCCCAGCAGGCCGGCCGCCGCCACCGTTATCCCCATGCGCAGCGTGGTCGGGCGGACCAGCGAGTCGCGGCTGAGCGCCGAGCGCAGCGAATCGGCGATGGAGGGATAGCGGGTGTCGTACAGCACGCCGCCGCGCCCGTTGATCTCGTGGTCGCGCTTGCGCGCGGTCGGGGCCGCGCGGGCCAGGTGGCTGTAGAGCCGGGACTCCAGGGAGCGCGGGCGCAGCCCCTTGCGGACCTCGTCCAGCCTCGCGGGGTCCGGGCACAGCTCCGGCTTGCCGACCGCGGCGGCCAGCCCTTCGGCGAAGTCGGCGGCGACGGCGGGCAGCGGTTCGGTCCGGGCCATCGAGACCTCGGTGGCCGCGAGGTGGATGTCGGAGACCCAGCGCAGCAGGGCCCGCAGCCGGGCCGCCGCGGGGGTGTCGCGGTAGCCGCGGGTCTGCGCGAGCAGGACGAGCCGCCACGCCTCGGCCACCGCCAGCGAGGCGTCGTGCTGGACGTGGTCCAGTTTCGGCGTTCCGATGGCCCGCAGCAGCGCGGCGAGCTGCCGGAAGGCGTCGGCGACCGCGCGGTGCTCGGGGTGCCGGCTCCGGAAGGGCGCCCCGGTCATCGACACCAGCCAGCCGATGCCGGCACCGATGGCGGCCACCCCCGCGTGGGTCGGCACCATGGCGACGCCGCCGGGGACGATCGTGGAGATGGCGCAGACCAGGACGAAGAACAGCGCGCCGGGCTTGTCCACCCGCAGCGCCTGGCAGATCCAGGTGGCGACCCCGGCGACCAGCCCGATGGCGACGGCCGCGGTCCAGGGGGTGAGCGAGGCCAGTGAGCCGAGCGCGACGCTGAGGACGAACCCCAGACCGACGAGCGCGAGCGCGACGGCGCGGTGGACGTAGGGGGTGTTCTTCTCGTACAGGACCGTCATGGACCCCAGCGCGGCCAGGGCGCCGGTCGAGGGATCCAGCAGCAGGGCGGCGCAGGTGAAGGAGAGCCCCATGGCGGCGGTCGCCTTGACCGCCGTGGTCCAGGCCCATCCGCCCGACGCCAACCCGAAGAGCGCCTTGAGGTCGACCCGCTGCCGGGGCCGCTCGGCGACTTTCGGCCGGATCCGCGCGGGCGGCCTCCATTCGGGCTCGGCCTGCTTGGGGTCGTCGTCCTGGTCGTCGGCTGCCGCCTCCTGATCACGCACAATCCCAATGGTAGGAGGGGCGCACCCCGGCCCGGTGTCCGGCGATGAACTCACAGAGGTCCGACTCTGGGGTTGTGTAGGCCCACCCCAGGGGGATGGCGTGCGGGACGAGGGCACGCGTACCTCGACCCCAGGGAGTCGTGAAGGTCCGCCCCAGGAGGGGTGGCGTGCGAGAGGATCGCCCGGTCACCGCGGATCCCTCCTGGGGCTGAGCTTCAAGCCTTCGGTGGTCGAGGTTGAACCTCAAGGTCAGGATCGGCTGGGGTTTTCCGGTGCGCGCAGGCGCTTCAACTCGGCCAGGGCGTCGTCCAGTTGGGCCTCGGCGCGTTCCGCGCGGCGGATGGCCTGGGCCCTGGCGTCGTCGACCGCCGCCAGGCGGTGGGCGGCGGCCTCCTTCGCCTCGGCGAGGGACCGCGCGGCGGTGTCGCGCTGATCGGCCAGTTCGGCGCGCGACCTCTCGCGCTCCTCCTCGGCACCGCGGCGGAGCCGGTCCAGGTCGCCCGCCAGCCGCTCGGCTTCGGCCCGCGCCTCGCCGGTCCCGGCCTCGGCGCGCTCGGTGGCGAACTCAGCGCGCTCGGCGCGGCGCAGCGCCTCCTCCTTGGCCCGGGTCTCCTCGGCCAGCCGGTCCTCCAGGCGGGCCTGCTGCGCAGCCGCCTGCTCGGCGGCCTCGGCGAGCCGCCGCTCCGCGCGCAGGCGCTCCCGCTCCACCCGCTCGGCGGCCTGCTGTTCGGCCGTGCGCGCCCGCTGCTCGGCCTCCGCCAGCCCGGCGTCGCGTTCGGCGGCGGCGGTGTCGCGCTCCTCCTCGGCCAGCCGGGCCCGCTCCAGCGCAGCGTCCCGTTCGGTCCTGGCGCCGTCGCGGGCCGAGATCGCCTCGTCGGCCATGCGTTCGGCGGAGCCGGCCGCGGCGATGGCCGATGCCGCGGCCTCCTCGGCCCGCTTCCCGGCCTGTTCGGCCTCGCGCCGCCGGTTCTCCGCCGTCAGCCGGCCCCCGTCGGCCTCCGCCACCCGGCGGGCCGCGTCCACGCGCGCGGCCTCCACCTGGGCCTCGGCGTTGGCCGGATCGGTCATCGCCGAGAACGCCTCGGTCGCGGCGGTCAGCGTCGAGGTGAGCTGCTCGGCCTGCACCGCGAACCGGGTCAGCAGCTCGTCGGCGCGCAGTCGGGCGTCGCTGACCGGGGTGGAGCCGGCGCCGGAGAGGGCGGCTCCGGCCGGCTGCTCCCGCCGCGCCGCGTCCTCCTTGCCGCCCTCGATGTCGCGCCTGCGCTCCTCGGCCTCCTGCTGCAGCCGCTGCCGTTCCCGCCAGGCGCGCCAGCGGGTGTGCTCGGGCAGGTCGCAGTACTCCGGTGGCCGGCCCGGCGACGTGCCGCGCGGGACGGGGCGGTTACAGCCGGGGAAGTTGCAGGTGTTCGCATCGGTGTCGGCCACGCCGATGAGGGTAGCGGTTCTCGCCCCCGCGGTCCGGGTCCGCGCGTGGCGCTCCGGTCGGGGAAGCGCGCCGGGCCGCGCGGGGCCGCCGGGCGGTCGGCTATCCCAGGTGCCGGAGGTAGCCGGGCAGGGCCGTGCCCTCAGGCACGGCGGGATCGGGGACCGGGGTCCCGATGACGCGGTCGAGCGGGATCAGCCCGGCCCAGTGCGCCAGGTCCATGTCCTCGGGCTCGTCGCCGACGCCCTGGGCGCGGACCTTCGCCGAGACCTCGGCCAGGTCCAGGCGCAGCACGGCGGTCTTGGCGCGCTCCTTGGCGTCGGCGGGCCGGCAGTCGGCGGCGCGGCCGGGCACCGCGTGGTCGACCAGGGCGTCGAGGGCGAGGGTGAGTTCGGCCTCGTCGGTCACCCGGGTGGCGCGGCCGTGCACGACGACCGAGCGGTAGTTGACGGAGTGGTGCACCGCCGAGCGGGCCAGGACCAGCTCGTCCAGCAGGGTGACGGTGAGGCAGACGTCGAGCCCGTCGGTGGCCGAGCGCAGGGGGCGGCTGCCGGTGGAGCCGTGGATGTAGAGGCGCTCGCCGACCCGGGCGTAGAGGGTGGGCAGGACGACGGGGAGTCCGTCGGCGACGAAGCCCATGTGGCAGACGAAGTCGGCGTCCAGGATGGCGTGCACGGTCGCGCGGTCGTAGTGGGCGCGTTCGAGGTGTCGGGTCGGGGTCGTGCGTGCGGTCGCCGGGTAGTCGGCCGCCGGGGAGGTCTGTGCGATGTCCATGCTCATCCATTCGTACTAGTACGAATTAGTTTATGTACTATGAGAATAGCAGGACGTGGAGGGCGCGGGAAAGGCGTCATCCCGTCCCCGTACACGCCAGGGCCCCGCGGAAGATCTCCGCGGGGCCCGTATGAGCAGGGACCTTCCGTGATCAGGTGGCCGGGGTCCGCCGCACGGCCCCCGCAGACCTCGGCAGGGCGTTCCGGGCGGGCATCAAGGGGCGTCGGCTCAGACGGCCGGCGGGAGGTCCCCGTTGAACGCCGCCCGGACGTCGTCGATGATGCGATGGGCGCCGGAGTGGCTCGCGGCGCCCCACTCGTCGTAGTCCACGGCGAAGATCCGCTCCTCCCGCACGGCCCGCAGTTGTGACCACAGCGGCCCGTCGAAGGTGCCGGGCGCGTCGGCGTAGCCGCTGCCGGGGAAGACGAAGACGACGTCGCCGTCGCCGCGGATCAGGTTCTCGTAGCTCTCGGCGACGTAGTCCGTCCCGCCGGTGCCCTCCTGCAGGCTCTCGGGGCGGGGGAACCCGAGGTCGGCGATGACCTGGCCGGGGAAGGAGCGCGACGTCTCGAACCGGATCTCGCTCTCGCTCTGCAGCCGGATCAGCGAGACGGTCGTGTCCTCGACATCGGTGATCTCCGCCCTGGCCTCCTGCAGCGCCGCTTCATAGTCGGTCCTCACCTGCTCGGCCTGCTCCCCGGCGTCGAGGACCTCGGCGACGCCGGTGAGGTGGTCGCGCCAGGAGCCCGACCCCGTCCACTCCAGCAGCACCGTGGGGGCGATCTCCTCCAGTCGGGGCAGCAGGTCGGCCTGCGCGCCGCTCTGGGTCCGCACACCGATGATGAGGTCGGGGGCCGCGTTGGCCAGTTCCTCGATGTCGATGTCGCCCTCCCGGGCGGAGTCGGAGATCAACCGCGGCGGCCGTCCCCGGTGGTCCTCGGGCAGGAAGGGGGCCAGCCCGCCGTCGTCGGCGCCGGGGTCGCCCAGCGTGGCGACGGGGTCGAAGCCCAACTCGGTGACCGCGGACAGGGTCGGCCGCCACAGCACGGCGATGCTCCGCGGCTGTGCGGGGACCTCCACCTCTCCGTTGGCCGCCTCGACGGTGCGGGTCGCACCCTCCGGCTCCGGTCCGCGCGGGCCGGTCCCGCAGCCGGCGGCGATCAGGACGGACACGATCGGCACGACGACCCATGGGGCCGGTCGGAGACGTCTGAGCATCGGCGATCTCCCGGTTCTCGGCACGGCCGGACGGCACGCGGGAAAGCCCCGTCGTGCTGAGGTAAGGCTAACCTGAAAACCGGTGCGTGTCCGCGGGGTTCCGGGAATCCGCCCCCACCGCGGCGGCCGGACGCCGCACCGCACCTCCGCAACGGCGCATCCCGGCCCGGGCGCGCCGCCGGACCGGGATGCGTTCTCGTGCCCGCTCAGTCGTGCGGGCCGCTGCCGATCCGGGAGACCATCGTGGTCACGAACGGCCGGAAGCCCTGCTCCTCGTAGAAGCGGATCGCATCGGCGTTGGTGGCCACCGCGGCCAACTCCAGATCGCGGATGCCCATCTCGCACACCTGCCGCCGGATCTCGTCCAGCAGTCCCGAGCCGATGCCGGTGCCCCGGGAGTCGGGGTGCACCGAGAGCGTCTGCACGACCGCCACCCGCTCGCCGCGGTCCCACGAACCCTGGTGGTCCTGGCGGATCGTCACCATCGCGTACCCGACATCGGTCCCGCCTCGCTCGGCCACCACCGCTAGGGTGTCGGGGTCGTCGAGCCACTCCAGGTAGCGCGCCCGGCGGCGGCGCCACGACTCGTCGACGTCCACGGAGGTGATGAGGTCCTCGAGGTGCGGGGCGATCGCGGTGTGCTGCCGGTGCAGCGCACGCCAGAGGTCGGCCAGCTCCTCGATCTCGTAGGGACCGAGGTAGCGGAAACGCAGCACGCCTGAAGCCCCCGTACGCGGTTTGGTCACCAACGAATTTTCCATCTTTTTCTCACCCGTTCCACCGCGTTGGCGTGACTCGATGATCTCGCGTGGTACAGACCAATTGCGAGGTTGAGCTGTGTTTGTGAGCCTATGCGGAAGGTCGGGGACCCGTTGGTAGGACACAAGGAAAAGGAGCCGTTCTCGTGCCTCTTGAGAAAAAATTGACACATTTCGCGGTGCTGGGGCCCGGGGGAGTGGGCGGGCTGCTCGCCGGCCTGCTGTCCCGCGAGGGCCACCGGGTCACCGTCGTGGCGAGCGAGTCCACCGCACAGCACATCGCCGCGCACGGGCTGCGGGTGGAGTCCGCCTCCTTCGGGGACTTCACCGCCGATGTCCCCGCCGTCCCCGAGCTCACCGAGCCGGCCGACGTGCTGATCGTGGCGACCAAGGCCACCTCCCTGGAGGCCGCGCTGCGGCGCGTCCCGGCCGGGCAGGTCCGCGACGCCGTCGTGCTGCCGCTGCTCAACGGGTTCGAGCACGTCGACCTGTTGCGCGCGCACTACCCCGAAGCCCACGTGTCGGCGGCCGGCATCCGGGTGGAGTCCACCCGCGTGGCGCCCGGCCGCATCCGCCAGACCAGTCCCTTCACCGCGCTGGAGCTGGCCCGGCCCGGCATGCCCGAGGGGCGGATCGAGGCGCTGGCCGAGCGGTTGCGCGGCACCGGCTTCACCGTCAAGGTCAGCGACGACGAGGCGCGCACGCTGTGGGAGAAATTTCACTTCCTGCTGCCGACGGCGCTGGTGTGCGCGCACGCGAGGCAGGCCGTCAGCGGGGTGCGCACCGAGCGTCGCGACGACCTCGTGGACGTGATGGCGGAGGTCGCCGCGGTCGCCGCCGAGTACGGGGTGTCGCTGGACTCCGCCCGTGTGCTGGAGACGGTCGACGCCGTTCCCCCGGGGACCAAGCCGTCCATGCTGCGCGACCGGGAGGCCGGGCGCCCCATGGAGGTCGACGCGCTCGGCGGCGCGCTGCTGCGGGCGGCGCGCCGGGTCGGCGTCGACGTGCCCGTGACCGCGCGGATCGTGGCCGACCTCGAACGGGTCACCCCCTCCTGAGCCGGCGGGGACCGCGCGACCGCGGGGTCCGCCGGTCCCCGCGCCGGGACAGCGGGAGTGACGTGCAGGGAATCACGTTCAGGAACACCGTTTCGCGGCCCTTAGTCGGGCTAACGAGTGCGCCGACTGGCCTAAATTGGCAGTCATGATCGATGTGCGGCGGTTGCAGCTGTTGCAGGCACTCGACAAGCACCACACCGTGGCGGCCACGGCCGAGGCCCTGAACGTGACCCCGTCCGCCGTCTCCCAGCAGTTGGCCGCGTTGGCCAAGGAGGCAGGGGTGGCGCTGGTCGAACGGCGGGAGCGCCGCTTCCTGCTCACCGGTGCGGCGCGGGTCCTGCTGGACCACGCCCAGGCCATCTTCGCCGAAATGGAGCGGGCGCAGGCCGACCTCGCCGAGTACGCCGACGGCACCGTCGGCGTCGCGCGCGTCGGCTCCTTCGCCACCGGGATCTCCGACCTCATCGCGCCGGCCGTCGCCGAGCTGCGCGGCACTCACCCCGGATGGCGGTTCCAGATCGTGCAGGCCGAGCCGGAGGAGAGCACGGAGATGCTGCGCACCGGTGCGCTCGACCTCGCCGTGACGATGTCGTCGGTGCACCTGCCGCCCAGCGGAACGCCCGAGTTCCGGCTGGACCCGATCATGGTCGAGCCCTTCGACGCGGTGCTGCCCTACCATCACCCGCTGGCCGCCTCCGGTGAACTCGACCTCGCCGGCGACCTCGCCGACGCCGACTGGATCATGTCGGAGCCCGGCACGGCCTGGTACGACTGCGTGGCCGCCGCCTGCAACCAGGTCGGCTTCCAGCCCCGCGTGGCGCACAGCGTCGACGAGTTCAGCGCCGTCTTCGCGCTGGTCAACGCCGGTCTGGGGATCGCGTTGATGCCGCGGCTGGCCTGGACCGGCCTGTCCACCCGAAACGTCGTGGTGCGCTCGGTGCGCAACGGCCCGCGCCGGCACGTCGTGGCGGTCGGCCGGCAGGGCGGCAACCCCGAGCCGCTGCTCACCGCGATGCGGCGGGCGGCGGGGAAGGTGCCGATGCCCTCGGCCAGCCCGCTCACGGTCCCCGACGACGGAGCCGCCTGAGCGCCCCGGGCCTCCTTCCGGCGATCTCGACCTTGTCGGGGTGATCGCAACGTTTTCAGGCCCCACAAGATCAAGATCGGCGAGAGAGCCCCCGCCCTCGCCGCCGCTTCTCTTGGCGGCGACCCCTCACACGGCCGCACAGCAGAGCGTGGCCGCCGACCGCAGACGGTCCAGGCCCGACCGAACGCGACTTCCGCAAACCTCGGTAAAGGCTCAGCCCCGCTCGTCCGAGGCGGCCAGCGGAGTCTCGTCCACGTCGTCGAGCACCGCGCGGGCCGCGTCGCGCAGGTGCTGACCGACCGCGCGGATCGGCCGCCACGACCAGCCGCCGGTCCGGCTGACCAGGTAGATCCGGCGCACCCCGCCGATGTCGCCGAGCGGGGTGTGGGTGACGCCGCGCCGCCGCGCCGCCGCCAGCTTCGGCATCACCCCCACGCCCCGGCCGGCCGCGACCACCGAGGTGACGACGTCGAGGTTGTCGATGCGGTGCCGGATCCTCGGTGCGAACCCCGCCGTCGCGCACATGCGCTGCACCAGCTCGTCCTCGTCGCTGCCGCGGGAGTTGGCGATCCATGACGCGTCGGACAGCTCCCGCAGCCGCTCAGCCGTCATGGCCCGGCCGCCCGACGAGGCCGTCGAGGGCTGGGCGAGCAGCAGCGGCTCGGCGCCGATGCGGTGCAGGGCGAGCGTGTCGGGGAATCGGCGCGGCACCAGGCTGTACTCGTAGACCAGGCCCACATCGGCGGCGCCGGTCTGCAGCAGCTCCAGCGCCTGGTCCGGTTCGTGCTCGATGAGTCGGACGTCGACGCGCGGATGCTCCTCGCGCAGTCGCCGCAGGGCCGGCAGCACGATCGGCGGCGCCACGCTGATGAACGTCACCAGGTCCACTCGGCCCGCGGGTTCGCTCTCGCCGGCCATCTCGGCCTGGGCCGCCTCCACCCGGGCCAGGATACCGACGGCGTGCTCGACCAGGCGGTGTCCCGCCGGGGTCAGCCGCACGCGCCGGCCGTCGGGGACGAGCAGCCGGACCCCGGCCTCCTTCTCCAGCACCGCGAAGTGCTTGGAGATGGCGGAGGTGCCCATGCCGGTGACCTCCGAGACCGCCGCCATCGTCCCCAGCCGGCCCAACTCGACCAGGAGCCGCAACCGCGTCAAGTCCATCCGCTAAAACTACACGATCTGTTCGCCAATGGTCCCTGGACAGCAACAAACGGAAAAGATCCAATGGTCGGGTGACCACCTTTTCCTCGGCCCTGCTTCGCCGTGCCCGGATTCGGGTGCCGGCCCCGGTCCTGCTGCTGATCGGCATGTTCGTGCTGCACGCGGGCAGCGCCTCCGCCGTCCGGCTGTTCGATTCGGTCGGCCCCGGAGGCGTCACCTGGCTGCGGCTGTGCTGGGCGGCGCTCATCCTGCTGGCCGTCAGCGGTCGCTCTCTGCTTCCGGCCGTGCGCGCATCGTCGTGGCGCGAGCTGGGGGCCGTGGTGATCCTGGGCACAGTGAGCGCCGGGATGATGGCCTTCTACTCCGAGGCGACGGCGCGCATCGACCTCGGCACCGCCACGTCGCTGGAGTTCCTCGGCCCGCTCGCCGTGGGCGTCCTGGCGCTGCGCCGACGCAGGGAGCTGGTCTGGATCGCCGCCGCGGTCTCCGGCGTGCTGTGCCTGACCCGGCCCTGGACCGGCGACGCCGATCCGGTCGGCGTGGGCCTGGGCCTCGCGGGGGCGGTCTGCGTCGCGCTCTACGTCGTGCTCGCCCAGCGGGTCGGCGGCAGCTTCGGCGCCGTGCACGGCCTGGCGCTGGCCATGACGGTGTCGGCGGTCGTCACCGCGCCCCTGGGGGCGCCCGCGGTCGTCGCCGACCCCGACCCGCGCGTCCTGCTGAGCACGTTCGGCGTCGCGCTGCTGTTCCCGCTGCTGCCGTTCCTGCTGGAGATGGTCGCGCTGCAGCGGATGAGCCGCACCGCCTACAGCACCTTCGTCAGCCTGGACCCGGCGGTCAGCCTGCTGATGGGCATGATCGTCATCGCCCAGACACCCGCCCCGGTCCAGGTGGTCGGCATGGCGCTGGTCGTCGTCGCCGGAATCGGCTCGGCCCGCTACAACGGCGCCGCGCCGGCCGCGCAGGACCCGGCCCAGCGGGATCCGGCCGCGGAGGACCCCGCCGCCCCGGAACGGGGGGCGGCGGAGCGCCCGGCCCGCGCCGCGGCGCCCGCGACCGATCCGGTCGGGGTGTGACGATGATGACATCGGCGGCGGCGAACGGGTGCGCCGACGCCGTTTCGGCACGGATCGCGCCGTTCACCGCTCCTTGCGGCGGCCGCCGTACTTCTTGTGCACGGCCTGCTTGCTGACGCCCAGGATCGTCGCGATCTCGGCCCAGGTGGCGCCCTGCAGCCGCGCACGTCGCACGTGCACCGCCTCCAGGCGCTCGACCTCCCGGCGCAGTTGCGCGGTCGCGATGAGGGCCGCGAGCGGCGACCCGCCGCGCGCCGACTCCGCCAGCGTGCTGATCCGATCGTCCTCCATACTCGAAAATCTACGCCGCCGCGGCGTTCGGGGCATCCCCCGCGCCGCCGGGCAGCGGGTCCGGACGGGAGCACTCCGGCGATCCATTAGTGTCGTCGAGGTTATGGGCGCGAAAAGTGATTCGGAACTGCTCCGGGCGTACGAGCCGGTGTTGAGCTACACCAAGGGCGAGTTGTTCTTCCCCGCCGACATCGAGCGGTACCTCCACTGCTGCAGTCTGTGGCTGGACCTGCCCGGCGGCAAGGAGCAGGAGGTCGTCGCGGCGGGGGAGCTCACCGTGGAGCGGCTGGCCCAGGCCGAGCGGGGGTGGCCCGGCCAGTACCAGCACCTGCGGTTCGTGCAGGAGGCCTCGCTGCGCGCGGAGGCGCGGCGGTTCCGGCGCACCGCGCGCCCGGTGATCCCCAAGAGCGGCCGCCTGGCCGCCGTGGGCGTCTTCGGCCGCATCGTCGACGTGCTCATGAAGCTGTCCCTGCTGATCCGCGGGGCGGTGCCCGGCGGCGTCGCCGCTGCGGCGGCCACGCGCTACCGCGACAGGCTCGACACCGGCGGCGCCACCTACTACGGGCGCGTCCTGCGCGAGGGCGGCTACATCGTCCTGCAGTACTGGTTCTTCTACGCCATGAACGACTGGCGCTCCACCTACGGCGGGGTCAACGACCACGAGGCCGACTGGGAGAAGGTCGTCGTCTACCTGGCCGAGACACCCGACGGCGGCGTCGAACCGGTCTGGGTCGGGGCGTCCTCGCACGAGTACGTCGGTGACGACCTGCGGCGCGGCTGGGAGGACCCCGAACTGCGCCGCGAGGGCGACCACCCGGTGGTCTTCGTGGGCGCGGGCTCCCACTCCCACCAGATGCTGCCCGGCGACTACCTGATCCAGGTCGACCCGGCGTTCCTGCGCGGCCCGCTGCGGCTCTGGCGCCGGATGATCACCCGGCTGCTGTCCAGCAACAGCGCCATCGTGCGGCACGGCATCGGCATCCCCTTCGTCGACTACGCCCGCGGCGACGGCGTGCGGGTGGGGCCCGGCGGGGACCGCGAGTGGACGCCCGTCCTCATCGACGACGAGACCCCGTGGGTGCGCGGGTTCCGGGGACTGTGGGGGCGCGACACCGGGGACTGGTTCGACGGCGAGCGCGCGCCCAGCGGCCCCCGCTACGAGCGCGACGGCACGATCCGCCGCTCCTGGGCCGACCCGCTCGCGTGGGTGGGGCTGCACAAGGTCGCGCCCACCACGACGGCGGCGCGCGGGGAGCTGCTGGCGCACCTCGGCGACCTGGCGGACAGGATCGACGCGGCCGACGCCGACATCGTGCGCGGCCGCGACGAGCTGCGCCGGCTCTCCTCGGCCGCGACCGTGCTCAAGCGGCGCGCCCACACCGAGGCGCGGGCGCGCGACTACGCCGACCGGATCGTCAAGGCCGAGGCCAAGCTGACCGGGCTCTACCGCGAGCGCGCGCTGCTGCTCGACGAGCGCGACGTCCACCGGTCGGCGCTGGAGCGGGGCGAGTCCCTGGTCCTGGGAGCGACGGAGCACCTGCGCGCGCCGCACCTGCCCTACGCCTCCGGTGAGCAGAGGCCGACGCGCTTCCTGCACGTGTGGGCGGCGCTGAGCACGCCGCTGCTGATCATCGGGCTCGGCGCGATCGTGCTGCTGCTGGGCGGGGCGCTCGCGCTGCCGGCGTCGATCGGCCTGGTGCTGCTGTTCGCGGTCTTCGACGCCTTCGCCCGGCGCCGGCTGGCCTCGTTCCTCACCGGGCTGGCGGTCATCGCCCTGGTGCTCGGGGTGATCACCGCGGTCATCGTGGCGTTCACGCTGAACTGGCGGATCACGATCCTGGTCCCGATGGCGCTGGTGGTCGTCTCCCTGCTCGTGGTCAACGTCCGGGACCTGCTGCGCCGGTGAGGCCCGTGGCGCGCACGGTGATGTTGAGCCGGCCGGAGGCGAGCCCGCAGGCGGGATCGCCGGTGCCGGGGCGGGTGCGCGGAACACCGTGGTAGGCCAGCCGCGACGGGCCGCCGAAGACGAACAGGTCGCCGCTGCGCAGCTCCACGTCGGTGTAGGGGCGCCCGCGCGAGTGCGGCGTGCCGAACCGGAACACGCAGGCGTCGCCCAGGCTCAGTGACACCACGGGCGCGTCGGCGAGTTCGTCGCGGTCCTGGTGCATGCCCATCGTGGCGCCGGCGGCGTAGAAGTTGACCAGGGCCACGTCGTAGGGCGGCGCGTCCTCGGGCGGGGAAGCGCCGTAGGCCGCGGCCACGTCGGCGCGGGCCAGTTCACCGAGCAGGGGCGGGAAGGGCTTGACGGGTTCACCGCCGGGCAGCGTCGCCGAATAGGCGTAGGGCCGCCAGTGCAGGCCCAGCGACACCATCTCGACGCTCATCATCCCGCCGCGGGGCATCCGGTGCCGGCGCATCCCGGCCGGCCCGCGGGCCCACTCCCGGCAGCGCCGGACGAGGTCGCGCCGACGGTCGGCGTCCAGCCAGCCCGGGACGTGCACCGCCCCCGGGGCGACGGTCACCGGCTCCGGTCCGAAGAGCGCTTCGGTCACGCCCTCCTCCCCTCCGGCCGGATCCGGGACCGAACGGGCTGCGCGGGGCGGTCGGTGCTCATGGACGCCATACGACCACGCGGACCGGCGCGCGGCAAGGCGCGTTCGCCGGTCCCGTCGGGGCCGCGGGAACGCGGACCGGCCGCCGGAGGGTCTCCCGGCGGCCGGTCCGCGTTCTTCTGATCGGATCGCGACCGCCGCGCTCGCGGGGTGGGACCTCCAGGGCTCGGCCCCGCGGCGCCGCCGGCGGCTTGCGCGCACTGCGACAGCCGACCCCCTGTGCGAACGCGATCGTCGAACATCGATGAGGTCCCGGACTACTCCAGTTCGGCGTCCAGGGTGATCGGGGTGTTGGACAGCGCCACGCTGACCGGGCAGTTGGTCTTGGCGTTCTCCGCGGCCTCGGCGAAGGCCTCGGTCGAGATGTCGGGGACCGAGGCGCGCACGGTCAGGTGGATGCCCTTGATGCCCTCACCGGCCTGGAAGGTCACCTCGGCCTGGGTGCGGATGGTCCGCGGAGGCGTTCCGCCCTGGGCGAGGCCGTTGCTCAGCGCCATGGAGAAGCAGGAGGAGTGCGCCGCGGCGATGAGCTCCTCCGGGCTGGTCAGCCCCTCGGACTTCTCCGAGCGGGCCTTCCAGGTCACCTGCTGGTCCGGCAGGCCGGAGGAGTCGAAGGACACGGTGCCGCCGCCTTCGGCGAGGGTGCCCTCCCACTGGGTGTGCGCGGTACGAACGACAGGCATTGCTGCTCCTTAACGGCTGTTCGATATCAGTGCGGCGCGTGAGCGCGCGAAGCCGATCATCCCCGATTCACGCGGGATCTACCAATGTCGGCGGCCGTGGTGCGAGCCGCGAGAAAACATCGGCGCGCACGCATGAACGGCGGGCGCGCGGGCAGTGGGCCGTCCGCACTCGAGGGCGAAGGCGGGATCGAAGCGGCCCCGCCGTCTCCACCGGGTGCCCGGCGTCCCTGCTGTTCGAGCGGACGTCGTTTCCCGCAGCGGGCCGGCGGTGTTTACGGAGCCACCGCCGGGCCCCACCGCTCCGGCCGCACGGGTCATGGGGGAGCCGTGCGGCCGGACCGGGGAGCCGCATCACCGCTACCGGTGCGCCCGGCCCTTGAGGTGGTCGGTGAACCACGCCATGGCGGCGCCCGTCATCTGCTCCAGGGTGCCCGGCTCCTCGAACAGGTGGGTGGCGCCGGGAATCAGGTGGACGTCGTGCTGGGTGTGCAGACGTTCGGCGGCCTCGTAGTTGATCCGGATGACCTCCTCGTCGAAGCTGCCCACGATGAGCAGCACCGGCGCCCGCACGTCCTCGAGGGCCTCCTCGGCCAGGTCGGGGCGGCCGCCCCGGCTCACGACCGCGCCGATCCGGTCCTGGCGGACCGCCGCCGTCCCCAGGGCCGCGGCCGCCCCGGTGCTCGCCCCGAACAGCCCGATCGGCATCCGCTCGGTCTCGGGCAGCCGGATCAGCCAGTCGACCGCCCCGGTCAGCCGGCGGGTCAGCAGCGCGATGTCGAAGCGCAGCTCCGCCGTCCGCCGGTCCACGCTCTCCTCCTCCTCGGTGAGCAGGTCGAAGAGGAGGGTGCCGAATCCGGCCGTGTGCAGGGAGTCGGCGACGGCCTGGTTGCGCGGGCTGCGACGCGAGCTTCCGCTGCCGTGCGCGAACAGCACCACCCCCGAGGCCTCGGGCGGCATCACCAGGTCCCCGTTCAACCGGGCCTGCGCGGTCTCCACGGTAACTTCCCGGACGTCCATCCGTCGCCTCCTCCACGTGGTCGGTGCCGTGGCGCCGCCGCCGGCGGCGCCACGGCGGGCGTCACTGCTGCGAGCCGCCCTCGGTGCGCTGCTGCAGCCAGGCGTAGCCCAGTTGCATCCAGTCGGCCGCCCCGACGGCGGTCATGGTCGCCGCGGCCAGCCGGGTCAGCCGCGGCGACAGGATCAGGCCGGCGACGTGCCCGGTCGCCACCCACTGGGCCACACAGAAGGGGCAGGTGAGCAGTTCGCCGATGGCGTGCCGGGCGCCGCTCCCGCGCACCTCCTCCTGGAGTTCGCTGGGTCCCGACACCCCCTTGAAACGGGTGAACGGCACGCGCAGCGGGCTGGTGACGGGGTCCTTGGCCAGCAGCCGCGACGCCTTGTGCGTGGAGACGGAGATCAGCAGCAGGTCCCAGGGCGAGACCGAGGGCGGCGTCCGCCTGCCCTGGATTCGCGACGCCGCGGCGATGACGCCCACCCCGGCGGCGTAGGCGAGCATGGTTCCCAGGTAGGCGCCGGTGGGGCGGGACTCCCCGTTCTCGTAGGCGCGCTCCTCGGCACGGGCGGCCTCTTCGATCTTCGCCATGACGGGTCCGGCTCCTTTCCCGTTGTCGTGATCCGAGCGCGGCGGCGCGTCGGCTCCGCCGGGTCCGGACTCCTTGCTGACTTCCGGGGCGGACCCGCCGCCGGGGGAGGCGGCTGATCCGCCCGCCCGCGCAGGGCCGCGCGGATCGGACGGGGCGCGCACGCGTCGTCCGCTCGTCCGCGGCCGACTCGCTCCCACTGGGGCACTCCGCTACCGATCGCCGCGGCGTTCAAACTCGAGGACCGCCATGTTTGAAGGTCAGGGCCGGAGGTAGCGGTCGTGCGTCGATCGGACTCCGGCGCGGCGGGACCCCTCGTCCCGGTCCGCGGCGGCCACGCGGCGGCACGCGACGAAGGGACGCCGATGAGCGACGGGGCGGAAGTGGAGGCGCTGCTGACCACCCTCAAGCGGGTGGCCGCGACGCTGAAGGCCGAGGAGTTGCCGTTCGCGTTGAGCGGCAGTTTCGCCGCCTATGCGCGGGGCGCGGAGGCCTCCACCCACGACGTCGACTTCGTGGTACTGCCCGAGGACGTGGAGCGGGTGGTCGAGGTGCTGACCAAGGCGGGGATGCGCCGCGCCGACACCGTGGAGGACTGGCTGGCCAAGGTCTACGACGACGACCGGCTGGTCGATCTGATCCACCGGCCGGGCGACCGGCCGGTCACCCGCGAGGTCCTCGACCGGGCGTCGTCGCTGAAGGTCCACTCCGTCCACGTCCCGGTGCTGGACGCCACCGACCTGCTCATCATGCTGCTGGAGTCCTTCACCGAGCACGAGTGCGACTTCGCCCGGCCGCTGGCGACGGCCCGATCCCTGCGGGAGCAGGCGGACTGGGAGCGGGTGTACCGCGAGAGCTCTCACTCGCCCTACGCCCACGCCTTCCTGGTGCTGCTGGAACGCCTGGAGGTGATCGAAGCGAGGAAGGAGACGGCCGTGTCAAAGGAACGACCGCAATACCTGGCCACCCACCTGAAGGAGGCGCTGGCCGAGGATCCGCGCACCGGCGAGCTGGGAGTGCAGGTGCACGTCCGCGGCGACGACGTCTACCTGACCGGGGAGGTGCCCTGCGCGCAACGGCGGCGCAAGGTCATCGAGGTGGCCCGGGAGATGGTCCCCGATTACCAGGTGCACGACGAGTTGACGGTCGCCCACATCGGCGGCCGGCCCGAGGAGGAGCGACTGCCATGATCAGGATCGCCGCCGTGGGGGACGTCCACCTCGACGAGGACATGCGCGGGCAGTACCGCGCGCAGTTGGGGAACCTCTCCGATGACGCCGACGTGCTGCTGCTCGCCGGGGACCTCACCAAGCACGGCACCGTCGCCGAGGGGCGGGTGGTCGCCGAGGAGTTCCGCGATCTGGGCGTTCCGGTGGTCGCCGTGCTCGGCAACCACGACTACCAGTCCGACGCCCAGGACAAGATGGCCGAGCTGATGCGCGCCGAGGGCATCAGCGTCCTGGAGGGCGACGGCGTCACCGTCGACTGCCCCGGCGGGCGCCTGGGCATCGCCGGGACCAAGGGGTTCGGCGGCGGGTTCGCCGGCAAGTGCGCGACCGAGTTCGGCGAACCGGAGCTCAAGGACTTCGTCCGGCACGGGCGTGAGATCGCCGAGCGCTTCGGCGAGGCCCTGCACGGCCTGGACTCCGACACCAAGGTGGGCCTCATGCACTACTCGCCGGTCAAGGAGACCCTCGTCGGCGAGCCGCCGGAGATCTTCATGCTGCTCGGCAGCTACCTGCTGGCCGAGGCCCTGGACGACGCGGGCGCGAGCCTGGGCGTCCACGGCCACGCCCACGCCGGTGTGGAGTGCGGGCTGACGCCCGGGGGCGTGCGGGTGCGCAACGTCGCGCTGCCCGTGCTCCGGCGCACCTACGGCCTCTACCACCTGGACACCGCCGCGGACTCCTCGGCGGCCTGACGCCGGGCGCCCGCTGCGGTGGCGCCCGGCGCCCGAGCGGAGGTCAGCCGCCCACGTCCGGGTCCTCGTCGGGACGGGGGGAGTCGGCCTTCAGGGGGTCGTGGCCCAGGCGCATGAGTTCGCGCCGCCATGTGTCGTCCTCGGGTCGGGGGGTGGCGAGCCGGTCGCGGACCGAGTCGACGACCTGCTGCATCGTCCGCACGTCCTCCTGGGTGAGGTCCACTCGGCGCTTGTCGACCACGTGCAGGATCCGCCGTCCGGACTCGGAGACGTCCAGGTCGGGGTCGGGACCGAAGACGTCCTGGCCGGAGGCGTCGGTCAGCAGCCACGTGCGCAGTTCGTTGCCGTTCATGTTGACGACCCGGTGGAACTCCTGCCACAGCTCCTCCGTGGCCGGGTCGAGGTGCTCCTGGTCCACGCTGGCCTCCTCGTTCACTCGTTCACTTCGCGAACGCGCCGCACTTCTCGTGCGGCGGCCCGCTACCGAATAACCGGGGCCCCAAACCGCGGGGCCGGCGGCCCGACGGCGGCGGGGAACCGGGGTTTGGACCCGTCCCGCGGTGGTAGTCGGTCGCACGTGGCGCGACCCGCGCGGTGAGGGAGGACATTCATGAGGCTCGTCAGATCGGCGCTCGAAGGCGCGGCCGCCGGCGTGCTGGCCACCGGTGCCATGAGTGCGGTGATGCTGACCGCCCAGAAGGCCGGGGTCATGGGGCGCCAGCCCCCGAAGCTCATCGCGCGCCGGTTCATGCCGGGCGGCGGACCGCGCAGGCCCCGGCCGGGGGAGGACCCGATGACCGTGGCGGCGCACCTGGGCTTCGGCGCGGGCACCGGTACGGTGTTCGGGGCCCTGAGCGGACGGCGGCGCCCGCTGCCGGTGTTCGGCGTCGGCTACGCCATGGTCGTGTGGCTGGCCAGTTACGAGGGCTGGGTCCCGGCCCTGGGCATTCAGCCGCCCATCCACCGCGAGGCGCCGCGGCGGGCCTGGGTGATGGCCATGGCCCACGTCGTCTTCGGGACGACGCTGGCCCTGGTGCTGCGGCGGATGCGCCGCAACACCGACGGGCGCGGCGACGGTGACGGCGGCGGGCCTGCGGGGGGATCCGGGGACGCGCGCTGACCCCGACGCGCCCCACTCCCGCCGATCTCGACCGCGAGCGGCTCAAAGACCTCGCTACGGCATCTCCCCGGTGTAGGTGACGTGGCGGGCCACCTCGCGCAGCTTGATGTTGCGATCCATGGAGACCTTCTTGAGCCGGTCGAAGGCCTGGGTACTGCTGATCCTGTGGCGCTCCACCAGGATGCCCACCGCCTCGCCGATCTCCTGGCGGGTCTGGACCGCCGTGCGCAGGTCGGCGCTCTCCTGGGCGCCGGCGAGGGCGAGCGCGGCGTGGGAGGCGAACACCCAGCCGATGTCCCTGGAATGAGTGTCGAAGGCGTTGGCCGTGCGCGAGTACAGGTCCAGCGCCCCGAAGCTGCCCTTGCGGGTGAACAGCTCGAAGCCCATCATGGAGCCGACGCCCAGCTCCAGCGCGCGCGAGCGGTAGCGCGGCCACCGGGTCTCCTGCGCCATGTCGGCGACCAGGAAGCTGCGCTCCTCCCGCGCGGCGTCCAGGCACGGCCCCTCGTCGAACTCGAACTGGGCCTTGTCCGACTCCCGCACCAGCTCGCTGGAGGCCGCCGGCGTCTCGAAGCCGTGCTTGCGCTCCAGTAGCAGGACGCCGGCGTCCTCGCAGCCCTCCACGGTCTGCACGGCCAGCCGGACGATCTCCTCCAGGACGTCCTGGACCGAGTCCTGCGCCAGCAGGGTCCTGGAGATCCCGGCGAACAGTGCTGTGAGCTCCTCGTGTTGAGCGTCGTTCATCGTGCCCCCCTCCCGGCCCCGTTCTCTACCCTCCGAGGGGATCTTGAACCGCGGGGAATCACCGGCCGCCGACCGCCGGTCCCGCGCCCGCGGGCATCTTTGCGCGGCGCGTGGGTAGCCGGACCCGCGAACCCGGAGCGGTGACGGTTTCGGACGACGGATGCGGGAGGAGCCTCGGACATGTCGAAGGTCGTGGTGGTGACCGGAGCCAGCGGCGGGATCGGCCGGGCGGCCGCGCGGGAGTTCGCCTCCCGGGGCGACGCGGTGGCGCTCCTGGCCCGGGGGGAGGAAGGGCTCGACGGCGCCGTCGAGGACGTGCGGGCCGCCGGGGGCGTCCCGCTCGCGGTGCCCGTGGACGTGGCCGACCACGAACAGGTGGAGCGCGCGGCCGCCCGGATCGAGGAGGAGCTCGGCCCCGTCGACGTGTGGGTCAACGTCGCCTTCACCTCCGTGTTCGCGCCCTTCATCCGGATCGGGCCCGAGGAGTTCCGGCGCGTGACCGAGGTGACCTACCTCGGCTACGTGCACGGCACCCGGGCGGCACTGAACCGGATGCTGCCCCGCGATCGCGGCACCGTCGTGCAGGTGGGGTCGGCGATGGCCTACCGGGGGCTGCCGCTGCAGTCGGCCTACTCCGGGGCCAAGCACGCCATCCAGGGCTTCCACGAGGCGCTGCGGGCCGAGCTCATGCACGACGGGTCGGGCGTGCGGGTGACGATGGTGCAACTGCCCGCGGTGAACACCCCGCAGTTCGACTGGGTGCTGTCCCGGCTGCCCAAGCGCGCGCAGCCGGTCCCGCCGATCTACCAGCCCGAGGTGGCCGCGCGGGCGGTCGCCTACGCGGCCGACCACCCGCGGCGCCGCGAGTACTGGGTGGGGACCTCGACCGTGGGCACCCTGATCGCCGACAGGCTCGCGCCCGGCCTGCTGGACCGCTACCTCGCCAGGACCGGTTACGGTTCGCAGCAGACCGGCGAGCCCAGCGACCCCGACCGCCCGGCCAATCTCTGGGCGCCGGTCGACGACCGCGAAGGAGCGGACCACGGCGCGCACGGGGCCTTCGACGAGCGTTCGCACGCGCGCAGCCCCCAGTTGTGGGCCTCGCAGCACCACGGCCTGGTCGGCGCCGCCGCGGCGGTGGCGGCCGCGGGCGCCGCGGCGGGCCTGGTCCGGCTGCTGCGCCGCTGATCGGGCTCCGACCGCTGAGTTCACGAGGTGAGGCGGAACCTCCAAGGCGTGGCCCCGCTGTGCCGCCGGCGCTACGCGCACTGCGACGGCCGACCCCCGTGCACATCCGATCGCCGGATGTCGACGAGGAGCGGGCGGGCACCGCGCGGACCCCGCGGCCAGTGGCGCGGCGTTTACCCGTGGGCTTTCTCGGTAGCTGCGAGGAGCAGAGACGCCCGAAGAGTCCATGTGAGAGAGGGAGACCATGGCGACCCAGACGGAACTCTTCCTGCGTTCCCACCCGCAGGGGGCCGGCGCCGACATCGATGCGCTCAAGACCTGCGTGGAGCGTCTGGCCGCCTGCGCCCAGGCGTGCACCGCCTGCGCCGACGCCTGCCTGGGGGAGGCCGATGTCAAGGACATGGCCGCCTGCGTGCGCCTCGACATCGACTGCGCCGACGTCTGCTCCACCACCGAGCGCGTCCTGACGCGCCGCACCGCGCGCAACCCCGAGCTGGAGCGCTCCCTGCTGGAGACGTGCGTGCTGTTCTGCCGCGCCTGCGCCAAGGAGTGCGAGGCCCACGCCGGATCCCACGAGCACTGCCGGCTGTGCGCCGACACCTGCCGGATGTGCGAGGACGCCTGCCGCCAACTGCTCGCGACCATGTCCTGACCGGCCGCCTCCGGCCGGTGCCGGCAACAGACACGAAGGAGGATGTTCGACGATGCCTGCTCGTGATGAGCTTCCCAGCACACTGCAACGGTCACCGCGCAAGGCCCAGGAGACCTGGTCCAAGGCGCACGACTCCGCCGTGGACGAGTACGGGGAGGGCGAGCGAGCCCACCGCGTCGCCTACTCGGCGCTGAAGCACACGTTCGAGAAGGTCGGGGACCACTGGGAACCCAAGGAGCACAAGGGCCCCTCCGACCGCCAGGCGGCCAACCCCAAGGCCCCCAAGGGCAAGGGCGGCGACCGCGCCACCGCGGGCGGCGTGGACGCCAACGCCAGCAAGAAGCACCTGTACGAACGGGCCAAGGAGCTCGGGGTCGAGGGCCGCTCGAAGATGAGCAAGCCCGAGCTCGTCAGCGCGCTGCAGAAGGCCAGCGGCTCCCGGACCAGGCAGGCCCGGAAGAAGTGACGGTCCGCGCCGGATCTTCGCCCGCGCGGGCAGCCGAAGGGGCCCTCGGCGCAGAGGGCCCCTTCTCCGTGCCCCGGTGAGGCCGCCCGGGACACGTGGTCGCGCCCCCTCGACTTCCGAGCCTGCTGGAGGGATGCGCGTCCGATCCGTCGGCCCGCCGACCGCGCGGGTCGGCGTCCGGCAAGACCGCTACCGAAGCGCGCCGCCCTCAAACCGGAGAGGTGAGGGAGGGAAAGGGGGACGGGACCGCTCCGCACCCCGCGGACCGGGGGGTTTGACCGTCCCGGAGGTTGGTAGCGGCCCCGGCGCCGAGGAAAGGAGGAGCCGTGCAGCACGATGAGTTCATCGGGAAGGTGCAGAACCAGGCCGATCTCGCCAACCGGGGTGAGGCCGAGCAGGCGACCCGGGTGACGCTGGAGACGCTGGCCGAGCACCTGCCGGACGGTCTCGCACGCAACCTCGCGGGACAACTGCCCACCGAGATCGGGGAGCACCTGGAGCGCGCGAGCGGCAGCGGGTCCGGGGAGGCCGGCGCCGAACGCTTCGGGCTGCGGGAGTTCGTCGACCGCGTGGGCGAGCGCGCAGGGGTCCAGCGGGCCGGCGCGGAGCAGAGCGTGCGCGCGGTGTGCGCGGTGGTCGGCGAGGCCGTGAACGAGCCGGAGCTGGAGAAGGTCAGGGGCGTCCTGCCCGATGACCTGCGGTCGCTGCTGCCGCGGCAGAGGTGAACCGCCGCCGCGGGTGTGCGGCGCGCCGGCCCGGCGACCCGCTCCGCTGAGTTCTCGTCGGCCGTGCGGGGCCGACGGGCGGCTGCCGCCGCCGTAAAACGGACACGTGGACCAGCCACCGCTCTTGCTGCCGTTTTTCTCGACGACCGCCCGACACCCGGCGGCGAACAGCGACGCACAGCGGGCATGAGGCGCCTCACCGGCCCCGCGCCACCGGCGAAGAACTCAGTGCTCCGCGCGAGATCCGGACCCGGACCGCCGCAGGAGTCGGCCCGCGTACTCGGGAGGGCGCCGCTGCGGGATCCGCGGCGGCGCCGCGCGCGGGGCCAGGACCTGTTCCGCCGCGGCCAGGACGTCGTCGGTGGTGATGCGCAGCAGCCCGGGGTCGGGCCGTTCGCCCCACGGGTCGCCGATCCGGCCGGCCCACAGGCACACGTGCCTGGTGCCGTCGATGCGCGGTCCCCACAGTGCGGGGGAGATCGGGCCGAAGAGCACGACGGACGCGGTGCCGTACCCGGTGGCCAGGTGGGCGATGCCGGTGTCACCGCAGACCACCAGCGCGGCCTCGGCGACCAGCGCGGCCAGCTCCGTCAGGCGGGTGCGCCCGGCCAGCACCGCGTGCGGCCCGAGCCCGGCCACCCGCGCGACGCGCTCGGCGACGGGGCGCTCCTCGGCCGACCCCGTCACCACCACCTCGTGGCCCCGACGGACGAGCCACCGCACGACCTCGGCGAAGCGCAGCTCCGGCCAGCGCCGGGCGGGGAAGGCCGCCCCCGGGTGCACGACCACGGCCCCGGGGCGCCGGCTGGGCGTCGGAGGGGGAGGCAGGCGCAGATCGGCGGGGTCGGCGTACACGCTGTAGTGCTCCAGGAGCCCGCACCAGACGTCCACGTCGTGCGCTCCCGAGGGCCACCGCGGACCGTCGAGGGAGGGGAGGTCGGGGTGGGCGTGGCTCCACAGCGCGCGGGGCCGCATCCCGTGCAGCGCCGCGGTGCTCTGCGGTCCGCGCCCGTGCAGGTTGACCGCCAGGTCCGGTGGCGCGGCGCCCGGCCAGGGCGGGGTCCCCAGCCGCGGCGTGGCGGCGATCTCGGCCGGCACGCCGGCCAGGTCCAGCAGTTGCGCGTGTCCGGAGGGCGCGGCCAGGTGCATCCGGTGGCCGGGGTGCGCCCGGCCGAGCGCCCGCAGCGCGGGCACCGAGGTGAGGAAGTCGCCCAGCCCCAGCGCGCGCAGCACCAGGATCGAGGGCTCTTCGGGACGGGCCGGTGCGCGTTCCTCCGGCGTCCGTGCCGGGCGCGGCCGGATGAACGACCGTGTTCCTCGCATGGTGCACGGCTACCGCAGCCGACCGGTTTCAAACCCGCTGAACAGGCGGTGTCCGCCGTGCGTGGGGCCGCGGCACCCGGACGCGGAACGAGGGAGCGCGGGAACTCCTCCCGCACGCCCTCGATCGCGATCTCACCTCACGGAGGCGGACCGGCGTCGCGCATGTGCGGCCCCCGGTCGTCCTCCTCCGGCGGGATATCGGGGGTGAGCGTCCGGCGGCGCGGCCGCCAGGACACGAATGTCAGCGCCAGCCCGAGCGCCCCGACCAGCATGAGGATCCAGCCGATGATGTCGAGGCTGAGGGCGCCCGCGTTGTCGATTCTGATGCCGAACGCCAGGACCGCTCCAAGAGCGATGAACAGCAGACCTCCGACAATACCCATATCATCTCCTCGCAGGAGCGCGATCGGCCCGAGGGGGCGAGTAGTGCTCTAACCGCCCTTGCCGCGGGAGGCCTCGGTGACCGCCTTGCTGACGTCGTCGGGCCCCTCGTAGCGCTGGTCGGGGATCCGCCCGAGGACATCGAGAATGTCCTTGTCGGCGTCGTTGCCGCGGGCGTGTTCGGTCAGGTCGTCCCTGCTCGCCGGATAGTGGATTCCGGCCAAGGCCTTCTGCACCGTGATGAATTCCGCCTGCGCCATCGTCACCACCCTCTCTTTCGTCCTCGGCGACGAATCCGGCCGCTCGCCCGGGACGGGGCGGCGCCGGCCGTCGTCACTCGTTGGTCCGCGCAGCGCTGATGTCGGCCAGAGCCGACCCCGGGTCCTGCTCGATCGCGAGGTCGCCGATGGCGACGATCCCGGTGAGCCTGTCGTTCTCCACGACGGGGAGCCGCCGCACCGAACCCTCTCGCATCACGCGGGCCGCCTCTTCCAGGTCGGCGTCCGGGCCGATCACCGTGAGCCGGGAGCTGCACACGCTCTCCACCGGCTCGGTCCCGGTGTCCTTGCCGTCGGCGACCGCGCGCACCACGATGTCGCGGTCGGTCGCCACTCCGAGGAGGGTGTCGCCCTCGGCCACGATCACGTCGCCGATGCCCTGGTCACGCATGAGCGCGGCGGCCTCCCGGACGGTCATCTGCGGCCTCACGGTCTCGACCTGGGAGTTCATCACTTCCCGGACCTTCATGTCACTCTCCTTCACGGGCTGCGCGGCCGTGGCCTCACGCCGTCTCCCTTGTCTGTGAGCGCCCGTACGACGCCGTGCACGGTCCAACTACCAACGCCTCCCGCTTTGAAACACCGGCGGTCCCCGGACGGGAGGAGAGAGGACCCCGAGGCAGTAAAAACTGTCCTCGGGGGAAGCAGAGAGAGCGCGGACACCGGATAGCGGAAACCCGGAACGATTGCGGGGGGATCGATGGGACGGAGAGGCGATCTCTTCTTTCGGCGTCTGCACCTGCTCAGGGGGTCGCCGGAGGAGCGGCGCTACCGCCGCGAGCGCGTCAGGCTGGTGATCAAGACGGTCGTGGCCGCGGTGATCGCCTGGTTGGCGGCGATGCACCTGCCCGGTGCGGCCAACCCCTACTTCGCGCCGCTGGGCGCGGTCATGAGCATCTACCCCACGGCGGCGCGCTCGGTGAACGAGGCGGCGCTCTACGTCGGGGGCTTCCTGGTCGGCGCGGCCATCGCCATCCCGGTCGGGATGCTCGTCGGCGCCAACACGCTGGGCATCGCGGTGACGCTGCTGCTGGCGCTGGCCGTGTCCAGCTGGCGCCGGCTGGGCGACCAGAGCGCGCAGGTCTCCTTCACCGCGTTGTTCGTGCTGCTGTTCGGCGGGGACCAGGCCTGGCAGTACACCGTGCCCAGGCTCGCCGACCTCGGCGTGGGCATCGCCGTCGGCCTGATCGTCAACGTCGCGGTCTACCCCCCGCTGTACCTGCGCTCCGCCGACCGCGTCCTGGCCGCCCTCGGAGTCGACACCGCGGCGGCGCTCACCGAACTCGCCCAGGTGGTGTCCGACCCGGAGCGCGGCTGGACGACGTGGTCGCACCGGGACGACCAGATGACGAGGAGCGCGCGCGGCGCCCGCTCCGCCTTCGACCAGGCCTACGAGAGCCTGCACTGGAACAGCAGGGCGCTGCTCGCCCGCCGCAGGACCCCCCTGCCTTATTCCTCCGACATCGCGGTGATCGAGCAGGTCGTCGCCCTGACCCGCGGCATCGGGCAGACCCTGCGGGAGGCGCTCTACAACGAGGAGGGCTCCACCTCGAGCGTCAACCGGGAGTTCCGGGGACTCTACGCCGGAGTGCTGCGCCGAATCGCCCCGCTGCTTCCCGAACTCGCCGCCGACGCCCCGCACGGCCGCGGCCCCGACACCGGTGCGGCATGGGACGCCCAGCACGAGATGGAGGCCGGCGTCGCCCGCCGCAGGGAGGCCTCCGACGTCGCCGACACCGAGCACCGGCTGGCCTGGCTCACCCGCCGCATCCTGCGCGAACTCGATCACCAGCGACAGGAGTACGAGAGCGGGGAGAAGTCCCGCCGACGGCGTTAAGAGTCGGCGCCGAAGGGTAGCGGCTCCCGACGCCGCAGGAGTCCGGAACGGAAGGCGCCGCCGCCATGCCGCTATCACGCTACGACCGGGAACGCCTCCGTGAGATCGAGGCACGGCTGTCCGCCGACGACCCCGAGCTCGCCCGTCATCTGACCCGCGCCGACCTCGGGGATTCGGGGCCGCCCGCGGCCGAACCGGTTCCCAAGGGCGCCGTCGTGACCATCTGCGCGGCGGTCATCGTGGCGGGCCTGCTGCTCGTGCTGGCCACGGCCCTGGGCGAGCGCACGCCGGGGGAGGTCCCGAGCGGGTCGGAACCGAGCGCCGACGCCTCGCTCACCCCGGAGCGCGGCGAGGGGGAGCGGTCCTACACCCGGTCCTGGGAGCCCCGGCCGAGCGAGTTCCAGCCGCCGGAGGTGCTGGACCGGATCGAAGAGAACGAAGCCGACAGCGAGGAGACGTCATGACCCGGACCGGACCGGAGGCCAGCGAGACCTCGGCGGCCCCGACCCGGACTCCCAAGGGCACCATCGCGGTGAACTGGCTGTCCTCCACCGACCACAAGGTGATCGGTTACCTCTACATCATCACCGCCTTCGGCTTCTTCCTCCTGGGCGGGATCCTGGCGATGCTGATCCGGGCGGAGCTGTTCTGGCCGGGCATGCAGGTGATGACCAACGAGACCTACAACCAGATGTTCACCATGCACGGCACGATCATGATGCTGCTGTTCGCGACCCCGCTGTTCGCCGGGTTCGCCAACGTCGTCATGCCGCTGCAGATCGGCGCGCCCGACGTCGCCTTCCCCCGCCTCAACGCCTTCAGCTACTGGCTGTTCCTGTTCGGCGGGCTGATCACCATCGGCGGGTTCGTCACCCCCGGCGGCGCGGCCGCCTTCGGCTGGTTCGCCTACACCCCGCTGTCGGACGACGTGCGCTCGCCCGGACTCGGCGGCGACCTGTGGGTCCTGGGGCTCATGGTGGCCGGTCTGGGCACCGTGCTGGGCTCGGTCAACTTCATCACGACGATCGTCGCCATGCGCGCCCCGGGGATGACGGCGTTCCGGATGCCGATCTTCACCTGGAACGTGCTGTTCACCTCCGTCCTGGTGCTGCTGGCCTTCCCGGTGCTGACCGCGGCGCTGGCCGGGCTGGGCGCCGACCGGATCCTGGACACCAACATCTACGACCCCGAGCACGGCGGCGCCATCCTGTGGCAGCACCTGTTCTGGTTCTTCGGCCATCCCGAGGTCTACATCATCGCGCTGCCGTTCTTCGGCATCATCACCGAGGTCATCCCGGTGTTCTCCCGCAAGCCGCTGTTCGGCTACAAGGGCATGGTGGCCGCGACCATCGCCATCACCGGGCTGTCGATGACGGTGTGGGCGCACCACATGTTCGCCACCGGCGCGGTGCTGCTGCCGTTCTTCTCGTTCCTGTCCTTCCTCATCGCGGTCCCGACCGGCATCAAGTTCTTCAACTGGGTCGGCACGATGTGGCGGGGCCAACTGACCTTCGAGACCCCGATGCTGTTCTCGATCGGGTTCCTGGTGACGTTCCTGTTCGGCGGGCTGACCGGGGTGATCCTGGCCTCGCCGCCGCTCGACTTCCACACGACCGACTCCTACTTCGTGGTGGGCCACTTCCACTACGTGGTCTTCGGCACCGTGGTCTTCGCGATGTTCGCCGGCTTCTACTTCTGGTGGCCCAAGTTCACCGGCACCCGGCTCAACGAGGCGATCGGCAAGTGGCACTTCTGGACGCTGTTCCTCGGCTTCCACGCCACCTTCGCCATCCACCACCACCTGGGCGCGATCGGCATGCCGCGGCGCTACGCCGACTACCTGCCCACCGACGGCTTCACCGGGTTCAACGTGTTCTCCAGCGTCGGTTCCTTCATCCTGGGCGCCTCGACGCTGTTCTTCCTCTGGAACGTCTGGTGGACCGCCCGCCACGCCGAACCGGTCAAGTCCGACGACCCGTGGGGCTACGGCAACTCGCTGGAGTGGGCGACCTCGTGCCCGCCGCCGCGGCACAACTTCACCTCGCTGCCGCGCATCCGGTCCGAGCGCCCGGCGTTCGACCTGCACCACCCGCACCGGCCGCAGCCGCAGAGCCCGACCGGCGCCGAGTGAGCCCGGCCGGGACGCCGGACCTTTCGCAGGGGCCGGCGCCCCGGCGCGTCACCGCACCAGGGCGCCGAGCATGTCCGCCACCAGCGGCCCGCGCGGCAGCGCCTCCGGAGGCGGGGGAGCGAGCCGGCCGAGCGCGTCGTGCACATCGGGGGACAGGCACCAGTCCCACAGCTCCCGCAGCCGGTCCTCCGGCAGGGGGTCCTCGGCCCGGTCCACGACGACGGCGGGCCACCCCCACGCCCGCGCCTGCGCGCTGACCTTGGCCCCGCCGATGACGGGGTCCACCGCGATGGCCGGGACCCCGTTGCGCAGCGCCAGCACCAGCCCGTGCAGCCGGGTGGTGAGCACCAGGTCCATCCGGCGCACCAGGGCGTCGAACTGCCCCGGGCTGGCGCAGTGCCGCCAGTCGCGGCTGTCCAGGCGGGTGTCCAGCGGCACCCGCGCGCAGTCGCGGCGGGTCAGCCAGGCCGCGAGCCGCTCGTGCACCGCGGCGTGCCCGCCGCGCGCGGCGTACTCGGGCTGCCCCGGCGCCGCCGCCACCCCCACCACGGGGACCGGCCCTTCGACCGGTGCGGCGTGGGCGAGGTCGGGCCGGGCGGCGCCGTGCGGCAGATCCCGGGCGAGCACCTCGTGGAAGCCGCGCACGGCGGGGTCCTCCGGGTCGATGACCGACACGCCGACGGCGATCCGGCGGCAGCCCGCGTAGCGCCGGTGCAGTCGGCGCACCTGCTCCCCGTGGGCCGGGCCGCAGACGAACAGCACGTGGCTGTAGCGCCCGGGGTCCGCCTCGTCCAGGGAAGGCCCCTCCGGCCGGAACATCGGACTCCACGCGATGTCGTGCTCGACCCCGGCCCCCGACAGCGCCTCCGCGACCGTCCGCGCACTGCCCACGTCGCCCGCCGTCGCCTCACCGTCCACGAAACTGAACCAGCCTGTCACCAATACGCGCATGGGGACCCCGCTACCCACGAGCACGCGAATTCCCCGGGTCCGCGCCCGGAGATCACCGGCTCGGGCGGGCGCGCAAGGTATCCGTTCCGCGAACGGCTCAGGACACCTCCTCCGGGCGGGTGTCGGGGTCTCCGTCGATGAGGACGGCCATCCTCGGGACCAGTTCGTCGAGCGCGAAGGGCAGGCTCAGGACGGAGCCGAACGACAGGGCCCCGTTGATCCGGCTCATCTCGGGCATGGCGAGGTCGCGGCCCTCGCGCGCGACGTCGAGGCTCCGGTAGACCGGCTCGTCCATCACGCTCTCGCCCTCCGCGCCGTACAGGCCCATGAGCAGCACGTCGGCCTCCAGCACGTCGAGGCGTTCGAGGCCGATGCTCTGCGGCTCCCGGTTCTCCCCGGTGAACACGGCTGCGGCGGCCTCGGGCAGGTCGAAGCCGAGCTGGGTGAGGAAGCCGGGCGCCGGCCCCTCGGCGTAGACGTAGGCCGCTCCGTCGATCGAGGCCGCGAGCAGCGCGGTCGCCCCTCCGAACTCGGGATGCTCGGAGCGCACGCCGTCGAACCGCGCCTCGATGTCGCCGACCAGCTCCTCGGCCTCGGCGCCGCGCCCCAGGGCCTGCCCGACGACCCGGGCGATCTCCTGCCAGGGCGCACCGTAGTCGGCGTGCTCCTTGGGCTGGGCGACGGTCGGGGCGATCTCGGAGAGCGTCCCGTACTCGTGCTCGGTGAGTCCCGAGTTCACTCCGAGGATCAGGTCGGCGCCGAGGGCGGCGATCTGCTCGAAGTTCAGTTCGTCGACGGGGAGGATCTCCGGCAGCGGGTCGTCGCCGAGAGCCTCGCGGGCCCACGGCCACAGGGCTCCGGGGTGCCCGCCGAACCACTCGCGCACGCCGATGGGGGAGACCCCGAGTGCGAGCACGTAGTCCTGCTCGGTCAACCCGACCGTGACGACCCGCGAAGGGCGCCCCGAGATCCGGGTGGTGCCGTACCTGTGCTCGACGGTGCGGGCGTCCTCCGTCTCCTCGCCGGCGCGTGACGGCGCGCCGCCGCAGCCCGCCGCTCCGAGCGCCAGCAGGCTCCCGGCTCCGGCGAGGAAACCCCGCCGGGTGGGCCGGTGCGCGACCGTGCGGATCGCCGCACCCGGCCGCTTCCCGGAGGGGACGCGCGTCTTCTGAGCAGTGGTGGTCATGGGTTCGTGCTCATCGTTTCCGTGGATTGCGGACAGGAGGATCTTCGGTGGCCGCGTCGGGACGGGACGGGGCGCGGCGCCGCGACCGGCGGAGGGCGGTGGGAGGACGCGGCGGGACGAAAGGCGGCTCAGTCGTCGTCGGGGGTCTCGCCGCGGTCCGCCCGCGCGAGACTCTCCCGGCCGACCTCCTCCTCGGACCGGCCCCGCCGCCAGTAGCCGGTGAACGTGATGGCCCGCTTGTCGACGCCCCGATCGGCGACCAGGTGCCGCCGGGCGTGCTTGACCAGGCCCGCCTCGCCGGAGACCCACGCGTACGGCGCGCCGTCGGGCAGGTCGGCCGCGCGCAGCGCCTCCAGGACGCGCCGGCCGTGCGGCGCGGAGCCGCGGGGCACCCACTGGATCTCGACGTCGCCCCGGCTCTCGAACCGCTGCCGCTCCGCGTCCCCGGACACCTCGACGAGCACCCGCGCCACCGAGCCGGGCGCCAGCTTCTCCACGATCGCGCCGATGGCGGGGACGGCCGTCTCGTCGCCGATGAGGAGCTGCCACGCGCAGTCGCCGGGCGCGGCGTAGAGCCCGTGCGGCCCCAGCAGCGCCACCTCGTCCCCCGGCTCGGCGGCCCGCGCCCAGCGGGACGCCGGCCCGTTGTCGCCGTGCAGCGCGAAGTCCACGTCGACCTCGCCCCGCTCCGCGCGCAGGGACCGGATCGTGTAGGTGCGCATCGGCGGGCGGACGTCGTCGGGCATCGCCAGGTACACCCGGTACCAGGAGGCCGCGTCGCCGGCGGGCGGTTCCGGCAGCCGCGGCCGCCGCTGCCCGGGCAGCGGGAAGAAGATCTTCACGTACTGGTCGGGGCCGGCGTCGGCGATCCCGCGCAGGTCCTCCCCTGCGAAGCAGATCCGCGTCATGCCCGGAGTGACGGACTCGACGCTGCGCACGGTGGCCGACAGATGCGTCATGCCCGTGGCCGCTGACCGCGCTGATGTGCTCATGCATTCCCCACCCGACGGCGACATGTTTAGGTGAGGCTAACCTACAGTGCTTGCGCGGGCAAGGGGACCCGGGCCCCGCGTGCGGCGGCCCCGGGTCCCGTCTCCCGTGCCCTCAGTCCGCGGCGCGCATCTGCGTGGTGCCGCCCATGACCTACCACGGCACGTTCCGGGTCGGCGCGTGAGAGGGGGCGCCCGGCGGCGGCGTCCGGGACGGACGGGATCAGGCCCGCTGGTGGCGGCCGACGAGTTGGCGGGCGATGACGTCGCGCTGGATCTCGTTGGTGCCCTCGCCGACGATCATCAGCGGCGCGTCGCGGAAGTAGCGCTCGACGTCGAACTCGGTCGAGTAGCCGTACCCGCCGTGGATCCGCACCGCGTTCAGCGCGATCTCCATGGCCGTCTCCGAGGCGAACAGCTTGGCCATGCCGGCCTCCATGTCGGCGCGCCCGCTGGAGTCGTAGCGTTCGGCCGCGTGGTGCGTGAGCTGGCGGGCCGCGGTGAGCTTGGTCGCCATGTCGGCGAGCATGCCGCCGATCGCCTGGTGCTTCCAGATCGGCTTGCCGAAGGTCTCGCGCTGCTGGGCGTAGTCCAGCGCGTCCTCCAGGGCCGCGCGGCCCACGCCCAGGGAGCGGGAGGCGACCTGGATGCGGCCGATCTCCAGGCCGCGCATCATCTGCGCGAACCCGCGGCCCTCGACCCCGCCCAGGAGCGCGCTCGCCGGTGCGCGGTGGCCCTCGAAGGAGAGCTCGCAGGACTCCACCCCCTTGTAGCCCAGTTTCGGCAGGTCGCGGGAGACGGTGAAGCCGGGACCGTGCTCGACCAGCAGGATGCTGATGCCGCGGTGCGCGGGGTCGGCCTGCGGGTCGGTCTTGCACAGCAGCGCCACCAGGCCGGAGCGGCGGGCGTTGGAGATCCAGGTCTTGGACCCGTCGACCACGTAGCCGTCGCCGTCCCGGCGCGCCACGGTGCGCATGCCCTGCAGGTCGGAGCCGCCGCCGGGCTCGGTCAGCGCCATGGTGGCGCGCAGCTCGCCGGTCGCCATGCGCGGCAGGTAGCGTTCCTTCTGCTCCTGCGTGCCGAAGGCCAGCAGCAGCTTCGCCACGACGGTGTGCCCGCCCATCGCGCCGGCCAGGCTCATCCACCCCCGCGACAGCTCCTCGGTCACCATCGAGTAGCAGACCGCCGACACCGCGGCGTCGCCGTAGGGCTCGGGGATCGCCAGGCCGTAGACGCCCAGCCGCTTCATCTGATCGATGAGCGCCTCGGGGTAGGTGTCGGCGTGCTCCAGCTCCCGGACCACGGGGCGCACCTCGCGGTCGACGAAGTCCGCGACGGTGGAGACGATGAGCTCTTCTTCTTCCGGCAGGCGGGCCATGGTCCGGCCTTCCTCTCATGGAACTTCGACTGCTGTGTTCGTGGGGCGGGGTGGGACTTCCAGGGCCCGGACCTGCTGTGCCGTCGGCGCTGCGCGCACTGCGGCAGCCGACTTCCTGCGCGAACGCGGTCGTCGGACACCAGTCAGGCGGGCGCGTCGGCGGGTGCCGAGCCCCGCCGCCGCGGGTCCGGCCCCGCGGCCGGGAGCCGGTCCCGGACGAAGTCGGCGGCACCGGACCAGGTGAGGGTGCTGATCTCGGCGGCGAGGTCCGGGGCGCAGTCGGCGATCTTGGCCGACAGCTCCGGGCCGTCCGGCGGCCGGGAGGGCGAACCGGGCGGGAAGCGCAGCGCGCCGCGAACCACGTCGCCGCCGCGATGGACCTCCAGCCGCACCTCGCCGGCGAGGAGCTGGTCGCCGCCCGCGTCGTGCTCGATCCGCACCAGCGAGAGCAGGCGCCGCGCGGCGGGGCGCCGGACCGCGTCGTCGGTGAAGCTCGCGAAGCCGGGCCGACCGTCCAGCAGGGCCGCGGCGACCGCGTACTCGAGGCTGAACTTGGCCTGCAGGCCGGTGCCCGGGTCGTGGTGGATGAGGGGCTGGGTGGTGCCTTCGGGGGTGCGCACCACGACCGAGGTGACCTCGTCCGGCCGCACGGCGGGCAGCTCCCGCACGGCGCTGATCGGCCGCTGCATCGCGTAGCAGCAGGGGAACATCTTGACCGCCAGGCCGCCGGGGACCGCCGGTCCCGAGGTGTCCACGCGGTCGGGGTCGCCGCCGACGAGCCGGAGCCACTGCGTCAGCGCCCGGGGGTCTGCGGTGGCCCCGGCCGCCGCCAGGTGCGCGGCGCGCACCCCGGCGTCCGCGGCGAAGCCGACCTGCAGCGCCTTGCCCGCGGTGCCGAACGCCTGCTGGACGCCGCCGGCCGCGGGCACGGCCAACGCCATGGCCCGCGCGATCCCCTCGGCGTCCAGCCCCAGCCGCACGGCTGCGCCGGCCGCCGCTGCGGGCGCACCGGCGGCGCAGGTGGCGTGCCACCCGCTGGAGTAGTGCTCCCAGCCCAGCGCGGTGCCCAGCCGCGCCATGACCCCCGCGGCCGCCAGGTAGGCGCGCGCCACCGAGCCGGGTTCCCCCGGCGTGCCGAGCACGGCCGGAACGCAGACCGTGCTGATGTGGGTGGTGGACTCCATGTGCAGGTCGTCGAAGTCCAGGACGTGGCCCAGCGCGGCCAGCCGCCCTGCGGCACCCAGGTGGGCGGTGAGCGGCCGCAGGGCGTCGCCGCGGGCGGCCGCGGTGACCGCCATGGTGTCGCGCAGCGACCTCTCGGCCAGTGCGAGATCGTCGTCGTCGGGGCGGTGGGCCACCGCCCATTCCGCGAGTCGCGCGGCGACCGTCGTCATGCCGTCCTCCGTCATCGGGGTCATGGGGCCGCGAACTCCGCGCGGGCGGTCACCGCGGGCTCCTCGCCCGCGCCGAAGGCGCTCAGGTCGGCGCCCTCCGCGGCGGGCGTTCCGGTGAGCAGCACCGGCCGGTCGACGAAGCAGGGCCTGCGCAGCCGGAACGAGTAGTGCCGGACCGTGCGGCCGAGCCTGCGCGGGAGCTCCAGCAGGCCCAGCGCGAGCAGCGGCCCGTGCACCACGAGCCCGGGGAAGCCCTCCACCCGCGTCGTGTAGGGGTGGTCGTAGTGGATGCGGTGGGCGTTGAAGGTCAGGGCGCTGAACCTGAACAGCATCGCGGGCGTGGGGAGCAGGCGCAGCCGCCAGGGGTCGGGGGCCTCTCCGGCCGCCGCGCCGGGCTCCTCGGTCCCGTCCCGCGCCGGGGTTCCGGCGGCGCGGGGGGCCGATCCGGGCAGCGGGGCCCGCCGGTAGACGATGTCCTGCTGTTCGGTCATGCGCGTGCGCCCGTCGACGGTGAACACGTGCTCCTCGGTGACGAAGAGCAGCTCGCCGCTGCGCCCGGTCTTCGCCTCGACCTTGGCGACGCGGGATTCGCGCCGCACCCGCTCGCCCGCGCGGATCGGCGCGTCGATGTCGATCCGGCCCCCCGCGAACATCCGGTGGCGCCGCGGGACGGGCGGCAGGAAACCGCCGTCGCGCAGGTGGCCGTCCGGGCCGAGCTCGGACTCGGCCGGCCGGTCCAGGAAGTGCAGCCAGTGCCACAGCGGGGGCAGGGGGTCGCCGTCGCCGCGCACGGGGCTCGACTGGTCGAAGAGGCCGGCCAGGGCCGTGGAGGGATCGGCCGCGATGGTCTCCTCCCTGCTCGTCCCGGCGGGACGCCATCGCTGCGCCCACGCGCTGAGCGGGAGGTCCTCGCTGTCAGCGGGGATCGGTCCGGATGCCAATGTCGGTCTCTCCTCGTGCTCTGCCGGATAGATTTGTACGGCCAAATCGGAGTTCAGTGTTTCCGTTCGCTTCGCCGGAGTCAACCCACCCGGGGCGGTGACCTTATTCTCCTTCATGAGATCGCAGTTCGGAGCGGGCAGGCGTGTGCTGCGGAGGCGGCGGACCGTGCAACCGGCGCGCCGCCGAGGTGCGCCGCACCGCTCATTGGCCGTACATTTGAAGGAGCGGTGTCCGCCGCTGCGCACGGCCCCGCGTCGAGGCCCGCCGCGGTGCGGGGACCGCTGTGTACGGTGGGAGGCGGCCACGGCCGGAGAGGACGCGCGGGAGGGGCTTCGGCCGGCGCTCCGCCCCGTCCGGGTCGCCGGTTCCGCAACGCACCACGACGACGGTTGACACATTCACGATGAGCGACGAGCCCCGTTCCACCGAGACCGCGTACCGGGCCCTGGCACGGGAACTGCGGACCGCCATCCTGCAGCAGCGCTACGTCAACGGGGCGCGGCTGCCGACCGAGGCCGAACTCGCGCGCGACCACGGGGTGAGTCGGCAGACGGTCCGGCGGGCGTTCCAGGACCTCGTGGCCGAGGGGATGGTGTACCGGGTGCCCGGGCGCGGCACGTTCGCGACGTCGCACGAGCCCCGGTACCTGCGCCAGTTCGGATCGGTCGAGGACCTGATGGGCCTGTCCCTGGACACCGATTTCGAGCTGCTCGCCGCCCTGCGCCCCGGAGTCGACATCGCGGCGGCGGGCAGGCTGCGGCTCGGCGACGACCGGATCATGACGGCGGCGTTCCGGCGCCTGCACGACGGCATCGCGTTCTGCGTGACCCGGGTCTTCCTCCCACCGGAGGCCGGCAGGGGCCTGCTCGGCGTGCCCGACCTCACCGTCGAGGGGTCGGTCAGCCGCGTGACCGTCATCGGCCTGCTCGACTCCACGCTGGAGCACCCCATCGCCGAGGCCGAGCAGAGCATCACCGTCGCCGGGGCGACCGCCGAGGTCGCCGCGGCGCTGTCCATCGCCGAGGGCGAGCCCGTCCTACGCATCGACCGCGTCTACCAGGACACCCGGGGCGTCCCGGTGGAGCTGGCGGTCAGCCACTTCCTCCCGCAGCACTACACCTACCGCGTCCGCCTGCGCAGGAGCATGCCTTAGATCGTCGGTGGGAGAGGGCCGGGATCGTCTCCAGGCCCTGCTCGGCCTTGGGGACCCGGTGGGGCCGTCGTCGGCGTCGGCGCGCTGACGGCGGCCTTCCCAGGTCATGCGGTGGTGAACGGAGGACTGCGGCCACGGTTTTCCAATCCCATCACTGGGAGGTCTGCGGGGCGCGGCCTCATCGGGCGCGTTCCAGCACGCTCCGGGCGCGCGCGGCCACCGGGGGGTCCACGAACGTGCCGTCCGCCAGCGCGATCGACGCGACACCGCGGGCCTCGGCGGCGCGAAACGCCCGGTCCACCTCGCGCGCCCGGCGCAGCTCGGCCTCGGTGGGCGCGAACTCGGCGTTGACGGCCTCGACCTGCGCCGGATGGAGAGCCATCTTGCCGGCGAACCCGAGGAGGCGCGCACGGGCCGCGGCCAGGAGCATCCCCTCGTGGTCGCGCACGTCGAGGAACGGGCCGTCGATCGGGGCGCCGAGCCCGGCCGCCGCGCAGGCCAGGACCAGCCGGGAGCGGGCGTGCTCCAGCGCCTCCCCGCGCGCGGTCGGCTCGACCCCGAGCTCCGCCGAGAGGTCGGCCGGCCCGACGGAGAGCGTCGCCACCCGCTCGTCGGCCGCGGCGATCTCGGGCGCGGCGAGGACGCCGCGGGCCGTCTCGATCAGCGGGAGCAGCCCGCGGGGCCGCTCGACCCCGGCCCGGCGCTCCGCGGCGCCGAGGAGGGCGGCCGCCGCGGCGACGTCGGCCGGCCCCGACACCATGGGCAGCACGATGAGGCCGAGCCGGTGCAGCACCGGCTCCAGCGCGGCGAGATCGTCCTCCAGCAGCCCGCTGGCCACGCCGTTGACCCGCACCGCCAGCAGCGGCCCGCCGTTGCGCGGCCGCCCGCCGATCGCGGCCGCGGCGCTGCCGCGCGCCCCGTCCTTGGCCGCGGGCGCGACGGCGTCCTCGAGGTCCACGACCACCGCGTGGGCCGGCCCGCTGCGGGCCTTGGCGATGCGGTCGGCGCGGTCGCCGGGAACGAACAGGAAGGACCGGAGTCCGATCATGGGCGGTGCTCCTCATCAAGGGGGCGGCGCCGCGGGCGCGGCGGCCGGTGGTGAAGCAGGTCAGAAGGCGAGTCCGAACACCCAGGCGCCGAGGGTGAGGATCGCGAGCGGGACGAGGGCGATGCCCACCAGGTTCAGCCAGATGCCGCCCCGCAGCATCTGCCCGATCGTCACGTGCCCGGAGCCGACCACGATGGCGTTGGGCGGCGTGGCGACGGGCAGCATGAACGCGAACCCGGCCGCGAAGACCGTGGGCAGGACGAGGACGAGCGGGGCCAGCCCCAGACCGCCCGCGATGCCGGCCATGACCGGGACGTAGGTGGTGATCGTCGCCGTCGTACTGGTGAGCTCGGTGAAGAAGAGCATCAGCACGGCCACGACGACGACCAGCGCCACGGCGGGGATTCCGGAGAGGCCGCCGACCTGGTCGCCGATCCAGGCGCTCAGCCCGCTGTCGGTGATCATCTTCGACATGCTCAGGCCGCCGCCGAACATCAGCAGGATGCCCCACGGGATCTCCTTCGCGTCCTCCCAGCGCATCAGCATCTCGCCGCGGCCCGGCCGGACCGGGATCAAGAAGAACGCGATCGCCGCGATCACCGCGATGCCGGCCTCGGAGACGTTGCCCAGCCACGGAGCGGCGGCGGCGACGGCGGGCAGGCCGTTCAGCAGCGGAATGAAGATCCAACTCAGGGCGGTGCAGGCGAAGAGGACGGCCACGATCCGCTCGCCGCGGCCCATCCGTCCCAGCGAGGCCAGCTGCGTCCGGATCAGGTCCTCGCCTCCGGGGATCTCGGTGATCCGCGGCGGGAAGATCACCCGCGTGAGCAGCAGCCACGCGATGACCAGGAAAACCGCGGACAGCGGCGTCCCGATGAGCATCCACTGGGCGAAGCCGATCTCGATGCCGTGGTTCTCCGCCAGATAGGCGACGACGAAGGCGTTGCCCGGCGTGGCCACGATCGTGGCCGTCGTACTGATGGTGGCGGCGTAGGCGATGCCGAGCAGCAGGCAGGTCGAGAAGTTGCGGTCGACCTCGGCCCCGTCCCTCTTCAGCAGCATGACGATGGACAGCCCCATCGGCAGCATCATCATGGTCGTCGCCGTCGAACTGACCCACATGCTGATGAAGCAGCTCGCCAGCATGAACCCCCCGATGAGGCGGGTGGGCCGGACGCCGACCCCGAGCACCGTGTTCAGCGCGATGCGGCGATGCAGCTCCCATTTCTGCATGGCCAGCGCGATGACGAACCCGCCGAGGAACAGGAAGATGGTCTCGGAGGCGTAGGGGGCGGCGACCTCGCCGATGTCGCCCGCGCCCACGAGCGGGAACAGCGCGAGCGGCAGCAGCGCCGTGACGGCGAACGGAATCGCCTCGGTCATCCACCAGACCGCCATCAGGACGGTGATGCCGGCGACCGCGCACGCCACGGTGCTCAACTCGGCGACGGTGGCGGTCATGAGCAGGAAGAGGCCGATGCCCAGGATCGGCCCGAGGAGCAGTCCGATCGCCTGCCGCCGGGGCATGCGGTCCGCCGGCGCGGCGGAGGGGGCCGCGGTGCCGCCGGGGTCGGCCGCTGCCGAGGGGGCCGGCCCCCCGTCGTCGGCGGTGCCGGACGGAGGGATCTCTTTGGAGCGCATGAGGGTCCTTCTGGTCGGGCGCCGGGCCGGTCAGGCCTGCGGGCGGGAGGAGATCTGCAGGGGAGGGGAGGCGATCGGCGCGAAGAAGTCCTCGCCCCGGTCGTTGATGACCACGAAGGCGGGGAAGTCCTCGACGCGGATCCGCCAGACCGCCTCCATGCCGAGGTCGCAGTGGTCCAGGACGGCGACCTCGCGGATGCACTCCTCGGCCAGGCGCGCGGCCGGCCCGCCGATGGTGCCCAGGTAGAAGCCGCCGTGCGCGCGGCAGGCCTCGGCGACCCCGCGGGAGCGGTTGCCCTTGGCCAGCATCACGAGGGAGCCGCCGGCGCGCTGGAACTCCGCCACGTAGCCGTCCATGCGGCCGGCCGTGGTGGGACCGAAGGAGCCCGAGGGGCGCCCCTCCGGGGTCTTGGCCGGCCCCGCGTAGTAGACCGGGTGGTCGCGCAGGTAGTCGGGGAGGGGCTCACCGCGCTCCAGCCGTTCGCGGATCCGCGCGTGGGCGATGTCGCGCGCCACGACCATGGTGCCGGTCAGCGAGACCCGCGACCCGACGGGCACGGCCGACAGGTCCCGCCTGATCCGGTCCATCGGCCGGTCCAGGTCGATCCGGACCACCTCGCCGGAGAGCCGGTCGTCGGGGACCGGCGGCAGGTGGCGCGCCGGATCGGTCTCCAGCCGCTCCAGGAAGACGCCCTCCGGGGTGATCGCGGCCTTGACCTGGCGGTCGGCCGAGCAGGAGACCGCCAGCGCGATCGGCAGCGATCCCCCGTGGCGCGGCAGCCGGACGACGCGGACGTCGTGGCAGAAGTACTTGCCGCCGAACTGCGCGCCGTAGCCGATGCGCCGCGCCAGCTCCCACACCCGGGCCTCCATGGCCCGGTCGCGGAAGCCGCGGCCGAGCGGGGACCCGGAGTCGGGCAGCGCGTCGAGGTGGCGGGCCGAGGCGAGCTTGGCGGTCTTCAGGGCGTACTCCGCGCTCGTGCCGCCGATGACCAGGGCCAGGTGGTAGGGCGGGCAGGCGGCGGTGCCCAGCGCGCGCAGCTTCTCCTCCAGGAACGCGGTCAACCGCGCCTCGGTCAGGACCGCCTTGCTCTCCTGGTAGAGGAACGACTTGTTCGCGCTGCCGCCGCCCTTGGCCATGAACAGCAGGTCGTAGCGCGCCCGGTCGCCGTGGGCGAGTTCGATGTCGATCTGCGCCGGCAGGTTCGTGCCGGTGTTGACCTCCTCCCACATGGTGAGCGGGGCCATCTGGGAGTAGCGCAGGTTCAGCCGGGCGTAGGCGGCGTGCACGCCGGCCGTGATGTGCCGGTGGTCGTCGCCGTCGGTGAGGACCCGGTTGCCCCGCTGCCCCATGACGATCGCCGTCCCGGTGTCCTGGCACATGGGCAGCACCCCGCCCGCGGCGATGTTGGCGTTGCGCAGCAGGTCCAGGGCGACGAATCGGTCGTTGGGACTGGCCTCGCCGTCGTCGACGACGGCGCGCAACTGGGCCAGGTGCGAGGGGCGCAGCAGGTGCGCCATGTCCCGCATGGCGGTCTCGGTCAGCGTCCGCAGCGCCTCGGGGTCGACGGCGAGCATCTGCCGGCCGGCGGCCGGCACCGTGGCGACCCCGTCGGTGGTGAGCCTGCGGTACTGCGTGGTGTCGGGGCCCAGCGGCAGCGGATCGGTGTAGGGGACGCCGCTCATGGCCGGCCCGCCCGTTTCGCGCCGGAGGGGCGCGCGCCGCCGTCCCCGTCCTCGGCGAGGCCGAGCTCGGCGAGGATCGCGGTGTTGTGCTCGCCCACGTCCGGGACCGGGTCCATCCGCGGTTCGGCGCCGCCGGGAAGCGCCGGCGGGAGCAGGGCCCGCAGCGGGCCGGCGGGGGAGTCCACCTCGCGCCAGCGGTCGCGGGCGGCCAGCTGCGGGTGCTCGGCGAACTCGTCGAGGGTGCGCAGCCGCGCGTTGGCGATCCCCGCCGCGTCCAGCCGCTCCAGCGCCTGCGCCGACGTCAGGTCGGCCAGCGCCGCTTCGATCGCCTCGCGCACCCGGGCCTGGTGGCGCACGCGGCCGGTGTTGGTGGAGAGGTCGGGCTCCTCGGCGAGCGCCGGCCGCCGCAGCACGCGTTCGCACAGGGACCGCCATTCGCGGTCGTTCTGCACCGCCAGGAACACCTCGCCGCCGTCGCCGGCCCGGAACGGGCCGTAGGGGGCGATGGCGGCGTGCCGGGCCCCGGTGCGCGCCGGAGCGGTGCCGCCGTAGCCGGCGTAGTAGTACGGGTAGCCCATCCACTCGCCCAGCGCGTCCAGCATCGCGACGTCGACGTGGGTCCCGGTGCCGGTGCGCTCCCGCTCGTACAGCGCGGCGAGGATCCCCGAGTAGGCGTACATCCCGGCGGAGATGTCGGCGACCGAGATCCCGGCCTTGGCCGGCTCCTCCTCGGTGCCGGTGATCGAGACGAGCCCCGCCTCGCACTGCACCAGCAGGTCGTAGGCCTTCTTGTCGCGGTAGGGGCCGGAGGCGCCGTAGCCGGAGATCTGGCAGGTGATGAGCCGGGGGTTGCGGCGGCGCAGTTCGGGTGCGCCCAGTCCGCGGCGCTCGGCCGCGCCGGGCGCGAGGTTCTGCACGAATACGTCGGCCCGGTCGACGAGCCGGGCCAGGACCGCGGCGTCCCCGGGGTCCTTGATGTCCAGGGCCAGGCTCTCCTTGCTGCGGTTGAGCCAGACGAAGTGGCTGGACATCCCCTTGACGGTGGTGTCGTAGCCGCGCGCGAAGTCCCCGGCCCCCGGGCGTTCGACCTTGATGACGCGCGCACCGAGGTCGGCGAGCTGCCGGGTGGCGAAGGGGGCCGCGACCGCCTGCTCCACCGAGACGACCGTGACACCATCCAGGGCGCCCATGGGCGCACCTCCCTAATCCGTTGGACGAGCGGTGGGTCACCGGCGCCTGTGGCGGGGGTCACCGGCGACCGCCGCGCCAGAATAATTTATAAAAAACAAAAAACCAAGATGCGCTAGCCTGATCCCATGCCGATTGAGCGCGTGGCGGCCCCCACCAAGTCCGAGATCGCCTACACCGCGCTGCGCGACGCGATCCGCACGGGAGAACTGGCGCCCGGTGAGCGCCTGCTGCTGCAGGACCTGGCCGGCCGGCTCGGCATGAGCCTCACCCCGGTCCGCGACGCGCTGCGGCTGCTGGCCGCGCACGGCCTGATCGAGCACCGGGCCAACTACGGGGCCGTGGTCAGCCAGTGCACCCCGGAGCGGGCCGAGGAGATCTACCGGCTGCGCATGCTCCTCGAACCCATGGCGACCGAACTCGCGGCGGAGCGCGCGAGCGCGGAGCAGTTGGCGGCCATGGGGCGCGCGCTCGACGTCCTCGACGAGGCGGTCGGCCAGGGGCGCGAGAACGAGGTGACCGTGCTCAACGCCCGCTTCCACCACGAGATCTACACCGCCGCCGACTCCGACTACCTGATCGAGTTCGTCGACCGGCTCTGGAACGGCGTCCCCTACCAGGCCATCAGCCTGGCGGGCCGGGTGCACGACTCCGCGGCGCAGCACCGGGCGATCATGGCCGCGCTGCGCGAGCGCGACGGCGCCGCCGCGGCCGGGCTCATGCGCGCGCACATCGCCGAGGCCGCGGAGCACACCCTGCGCCAGCTCACCGACACCGACCGGGGGAGCCGCTGAACGCGCCGGTCCTCCGCCGATCCCGGGGCCGCCGGCCCCGGACCGGCGGCCCCGGCGCCGATGAGGCCGGGGTCGGCGCGGGCGGGCCGGTCACGCGCCGGCGACGAGGGCGTCCACGCGCTCGGGGCTGAGGCCGTGTTCGACGACCATGACGGCGGCGCCGATGACGCCGGCGCGCTCGCCCACCCGTGAGGAGACGATCCGCAGGTCCTCGGTCGCCAGCGGCAGCGAGCGCTGGTAGATCACCTCGCGCACGCCTGCGAGCAGGTGGTCGCCGGCCAGCGCGAGCGAGCCGCCGATGATGATGATGGACGGGTTGAGCATGTTGACGGAGGCCGCGAGGACCTCCCCGATGTCGCGCCCGGCCTGGCGCAGCGAGTGCAGGGCGGGCACCGAACCCGAGCGGGCGAGTTCCACCACGTCAAGGGCTGTGCGGGCGTCGACGCCCCGTGCGGAGAGCTCGGCCGCGATGGCGGAGCCGCTGGCCACCGCCTCCAGGCAGCCGGTGTTGCCGCACTGGCAGGCGCGCCCCGCGCCGCGCGGCACCTGGATGTGGCCCATGTCCCCTGCGGCGCCCTTCGCGCCGCGGTAGACGCCGCCGTCGCTGATGATGCCGCAGCCGATCCCGGTCGCGACCTTCACGAACATCAGGTGGCCGGTGTCGCTCCACTGGGCGAAGTGCTCGCCCAGCGCCATGATGTTGACGTCGTTGTCCACCAGGACGGGGCCTGCGAGGCGCTCCTCGACGTGGCCGGGGACGTCGAAGCCGTCCCAGCCCGGCATGATCGGCGGGTTGACCGCCCTGCCGGTGGAGTGCTCGACCGGCCCGGGCAGGCCGATTCCCACGCCCAGCAGGTCGGCCCGGCTGCGGCCGGCCTCCTCCAGCAGCTCGCGGCCGTTGCGCACGACCCAGTCGAGGACCTCCTCCGGCCCGCGCGCGATGTCGAGGTCGGCCCGCGTCTCGGCGAGCACCTGCCCGGCCATGTCGGTGAGGCCGAGCCGGGCGTAGGTGGCGCCGAGGTCGGCGGCGAGGACCACGCGCGCCGACGGCATGAAGGCGAAGGTCGCGGGGGGACGCCCCCCGGTCGAGGCCGCCTCGCCCGCCGGGCCGATGAGCCCGCTGGCCAGCAGCGCGTCCACGCGCTGGGTGACGGTGGAGCGGGCCAGGCCGGTGACCCCCGCGAGTTCGGAGCGCGTGCGCGGCCGGCCGTCCCGCAGCAGGTGCAGCAGCATCCCCGCGCCGGGGAACGCCGCCCCCGCGGCGGAGGGCACGCGCGCGGCGGAGGACCGGGCCGTCCCCGGTGGCGTCAACGCGTCTTCTGTCACGTCACCAGTGAAGCATAGGAACTATAACTATTCCGTTAACCAGCTAATTCACATGTAGCGCACAGTTTTTGCTTGACGACCGACAGAAGTCAGCTTACGTTCCTCCCATGGGAGTGAGCCATACCACAGAATCGAACGCGCCGTCGAATCGCGGCGCCGACAGGCTCAACAACGGCTACCGCGCCGCGGTCATCGGCACCGGTTTCATGGGCCGGGTGCACGCCCGGGCCATCCGGGTCGCCGGTGGCCGGGTGGTCGGAGTCGCCGCATCCACCCCGGAGAAGGCCCGCGACGCGCTGGGGCCGCTCGGCGCCGAACGCGCCTTCACCGACACCGCCGAACTCATGGCCAGCGACGACGTCGACGTCATCCACGTGTGCACCCCCAACCACCTGCACGCTCCGCTCTCCCTCGCCGCGATCGCGGCGGGCAAGCACGTGGTGTGCGAGAAGCCGCTCTCCACCGACGCCGCCACCGCGGCACGGATGGCCGAGGCCGCGGCCGGCGCCCACCGCGTCGCGACGGTGCCGTTCGTCTACCGCTTCCACCCGATGGTCCGCGAGGCCCGCGAGCAGGTCCGGTCCGGAGCCGTCGGCCGCCTCGCCCTGGCCCACGGCAGCTACCTGCAGGACTGGCTGCTGCGCCCCGGCGACGACAACTGGCGCGTCGACGCCGACCTGGGCGGCGCCACCCGCGCCTTCGGCGACATCGGCTCGCACTGGTGCGACCTGCTGGAGTTCGTCACCGGCGACCGCATCACCCGCCTGTCGGCCCAGACCTCCACCGTCAACGGCAGCCGCGGCACCGGCGCCGGCCGCCCGGTCGACACCGAGGACCTGGCCACCCTGCAGTTCGCCACGCGCGGCGGCCTGATCGGCGCCTCGGTCATCAGCCAGGTGTCGGCCGGCCGCAAGAACCGGCTGCTGCTGGAGATCTCCGGATCGGAGATGACCCTCTCCTTCGACCAGGAGCAGCCCGAGCTGCTCTGGCAGGGCGGCCGCGAACGGAGCGGGCTGCTGGTGCGCGACCCCGAGACGCTGAGCCCCGCCGCGGGCCGGCTGGCCCGGGTGCCCGCCGGCCACGCCCAGGGCTACCAGGACTGCTTCGACGCCTTCATCGCCGACACCCGCGACGCCATCGCCGGAGCCGCCCCCGACGGGCTGCCGACGTTCACCGACGGGCTGCGGGCGGCCCACCTGGCCGAGGCCGTGCTGACCTCGGCGCGGGAGCAGGCGTGGGTGGAGGTCGGCGAGTGAGCGCCCCGCCCTCCGACCCCCCGCTGCTGCGGATGAGCGGCATCGGGAAGTCCTTCCTCGGGGTCGACGTGCTGACCGGCGTCGACCTGGAGGTGCGCGCGGGCGAGGTGCACGCGCTGGTGGGCGAGAACGGCGCCGGCAAGTCCACGCTGATGAAGATCCTCGCGGGGGTCCACTCGGCCGACGCCGGCGTGATCGAGCTGTCCGGGCGGCGCGTCGCCTTCGACCACCCCGTGCGCGCCCAGCAGGCCGGCGTGTCGACGGTGTTCCAGGAGTTCAACCTGCTGCCGGAGCGCACGGTCGCCGAGAACGTCCACCTCGGCCGGGAGCCCCGGCGCAGGGGCCGGGTCGACGCGCGCCGGATGGCCGACGACACGGCCCGGCTGCTCGGCGACCTCGGGCTGGCCGGCATCTCCCCGCACAGCAGGGTGCGCTCCCTCTCCGTCGCCGAGCAGCAGATCGTCGAGGTCGTCAAGGCGCTGTCCCACGACGCCCGCGTCATCTCCATGGACGAGCCGACGGCCGCGCTCGCCGGCCACGAGGTCGCCCTCCTCTACCGCCTGGTGCGGCGGCTGCGCGACCGGGGCGTCGCCGTCCTCTACGTCTCGCACCGGCTCAAGGAGATCTTCGACCTGTGCGACCGCATCACCGTGCTCAAGGACGGGCGGCGGGTCGACACCGTGGAGGCCGGGCGCACGACCTCCGAAGAGCTGATCCGGATGATGGTGGGCCGGCCGGTCAGCGCGTTCTTCCCCGGCAAGGCCGAGGGGACCGAGCCCGGCCCGGTCCGGCTGGAGGTGGTCCGCGGCGGCAACGACCGCGTCGACGGCATCGGGCTGCGCGTCCGCGGCGGCGAGGTCGTCGGCCTCGCCGGCCTGCAGGGCAGCGGCCGCACCGAGATCGCCCACGCGCTCTTCGGCATCGACCGGTTCACCCGCGGCGAGCTGCGGGTGGACGGCAGGCGCACGCGGATCCGCTCGCCCCACCAGGCCGTGCGGTCGGGGATCGCCCTGGTGACCGAGGACCGCAAGACCCAGGGCCTCGCGCTGCACCAGTCCGTGCTCGCCAACGGCCGGCTGGTGCTCGACGCCGTCCTGCCGACCAGGGCGCGCCGGGGCGCCCGGCGGCTGCCCGGGTTCTTCTCCTCACTGGAGCTGGTGGCGCGCGACACCGCCCAGGAGGTCAGGTTCCTCTCGGGGGGCAACCAGCAGAAGGTCGTGCTGGCCAAGTGGCTGGCCACCGAGCCGGCGGTGATCGTGCTCGACGAGCCGACCCGGGGCATCGACGTCGGCGCCAAGCGCGCGGTCTACGCGCTGATCCGCGAACTGGCCGCGTCCGGTGTCGCGATCCTGCTGATCTCGTCGGAGCTGGGCGAGGTGATCGGCCTGGCCGACCGCATCGTCGTGCTGCACGACGGCCGGATCGCCGGCGAACTGCCCGGCGGCTCCGGCGAAGAAGACGTCATGGCCCTGGCCGTCGGCCACCGCGGCGCGGAGGAGGACGCGTCATGACCTCCCGCACCACCGCACCGGTGCGCGTGCGGACCGACCGGATCGGCACGACCGGCCTGGTCTACCTCGCCCTGGTGGCGATCCTGCTGGGCGGGGCCGCGCTCGCCGCCACCGGCGGGCACAACCTGCTCGGCACCGCCAACGTGGTCGACATGCTGACCCGCTCCAGCCTGCTGGGGTTCGCCGCCATCGGCCAGACGATGGTGATCCTGTGCCGGTCGCTGGACCTGTCGGTGGGCTATGTGATGGCCCTGTGCAGCGTGGTCGCCGCCACGACCATGGCCGGCGACCCGGCGCGGATCGGCCTGGGCATCGCGGCGGCCCTCGCGGTCGCCGCACTGATCGGGCTGGTGAACGGCCTCGTCATCACCAGACTCAAGGTCAACGCGTTCATCGCGACCCTGGGCACGGGGCTGATCATCAAGGGCTACCTCGACACCCAGTACAAGGGGCCCGCGGGGGAGGTCCCCGCGATCTTCCAGGCCTTCGGCTACACCCGGATCGGCTTCGTCCCCCTCTCGGCGGCCGTGATGATCGCCGTCGCGGTGCTCGCCGTGCTGTTCCTGCGCACGACGCGGACCGGCTACCACATGTACGCCGTCGGCGGCGACGCCGACGTGGCCCGGATGTCGGGCATCCGCGTCGACCGGCCCGTCATCGCCGCCCACGTGCTGTGCTCGATGGCCGCGGGCGCGGCCGGACTGCTCATCGCGGCCAGGTTCGGCACCGGCAGCACCCTCGTCTACGCGTCCGGCTACGAGCTGGAGTCGATCGCCGCGGTGGTGCTCGGCGGCACCTACCTGCTCGGCGGGCGCGGCGGCGTGGCCGGCACCGTCGCCGGGGTGCTGATCCTCGCCGTGCTCGACAGCCTGTTCAACGTCCTCGCCGTCGACCCGTTCTTCAAGGACGTGCTGCGCGGCGTCATCGTCATCGCCGCGGTCGCGATCTACGCGCGGCGGCAGGTCGACCGCGGAGCCGGCCGGCCCCGGTTCTCCGGGGGCGGTGCGGACGCGGGGGCAGGGGGCGTCGGCGCCGCGCCGCCACCCGTGCCCGCGGGACGGGAAGGAGGCCGGACATGACGCGCTCGGCCGTTCGGACGGCACCCGGATCGCTCGTCAGGGAGGCGGCGGGCCGGCTCGCCGGGGGCGGCAGCGGAACCGTGTTCGCGCTGCTGGTCCTGATCTTCGCCGTCGTGTTCGCGCTCAACCCGTCCTTCGCCGAGCCGCCGTCGCTGCTGGCCTTCGTGAAGAAGGCCGCGCCCCTGGTCATCCTCGCCGTCGGGCAGTACCTGGTGATCGTCTCCGGCGAACTCGACCTTTCGGTGGGCTCGCTGGTCGGCGCCCAGGTGGTGATCGCCGCGGCGCTCATCGACGGCGAGCCGGACCGGACCGTCCCGGTGGTCCTGCTCATGATCGCCTTCGGGGCCGTGGTCGGGCTGGTCAACGGGCTGGTGACCACGGTGCTCAGGGTGCCCTCGATCATCACCACCCTCGGCACGATGCTGGTCCTCTACGGAGCGATCCGGCTGTGGACCGGCGGGGCGCCCACCGGCGCGCTCTCGGAGGCCTTCCGGCAACCGGGCCGCGGCGGGATCGAGGACCTCCCCGTCATCGGCCAGTTGCCGTGGGCGCTGCTCATCCTGCTCGCCGTCGGCGCAGCCGCGATCGTCCTGATGCGGCTGCCCTACGGCCGGATGCTCGTCGCCACCGGCGACAACGACACCGCCGCCCGGTTCTCCGGCGTGCGGGTGTGGCGGGTGCGCACCGTCGCGTTCGTGCTGTCCAGCCTGCTCGCCACGGTGGCGGGCATTCTCATCGGCGGCTACGCCGGCGTCACCGCGCAGGTGGGCGACGGGCTGGAGTTCATGGCGATCACCGCGGTCGTCCTGGGCGGCGTGGTCCTCGGCGGCGGCCGGGGCACGGTCGTCGCCGCGATGGCCGGTGCGCTCACCGTGGAGGCGCTGTTCACGCTGTTCAACCAGTTGAGTCTGCCGTCGACCATCCAGCCGACGGTGCAGGGCCTGATCATCATCGCCGCGGTCGGCTACGCCGCCCGCGAGAGGACACGCAGATCCCCCCGGTCGGCGGAGCCGCAGTCCCCGCAGCCGGATACGCCGATGGAGCCGTCCCGGGACGGCTCCCGCTAGGAGGTCCGACACGATGCGCATCCCCCGAGCGCTCCTCGTCAGCGGCGCCGCGATGAGCCTGCTGCTGACCGCGTGCACCACCGATGTCCCCGACGACGACGACGCGGCGGCCGCCGGCCCCGCCCCGGACCAGGAGTGGTTCGACCCCGAAGAGTTCGAACGCCAGCTCGCCCAACGGGAGATCACCCCGGAGGGCCCCGAGGACCAGCCGTGGCTGCAGGCCATCGAACCGGAGATGGTCGACACCGGTGAGTACCGGCTGGAGGGTGAGGAGGCCGAGGCGCCCACGGTGTGCTTCTCCAACGCCTCCGTCTCCAACCCGTGGCGGGTCACCGGCTGGATCACCATGCAGCAGCAGGTGGAGGTGTTGCAGGACAGCGGGGAGATCGGCGAGTTCCGGGTCTCCGACGCCGCCGACGACGACAACCAGCAGATCTCCGACATCCAGGCGTTCGTGGACGCCGGCGACTGCGCGGCGATCATCATCTCCCCGTCCACGACGGCCACGCTGACGCCGGCGGTCGAGGCCGCATGCGAGAGCGGGGCGCCGGTCATCGTCTTCGACCGCGGCGTCGACACCGACTGCGCGGTCACCTTCATCCACCCCATCGGCGGCTACGCCTTCGGCGCCGACGCCGCGGAGTTCCTCGTCGAGGAGCTGGAGCCCGGATCGACGGTCCTGGCGCTGCGCATCCTCCCCGGCGTGGACGTGCTGGAGCACCGGTGGGCGGCGGCCCAGCAGGTCTTCGGCGAGAGCGACCTGGAGATCCTCGGCCACGAGTTCACCGAGGGCGACGGCGCCCAGATCAAGGACCTGGTCACCCAGTACCTGCAGCGCGGCGACGTCGACGGCATCTGGATGGACGCCGGGGACGGAGCGGTCGCGGCCCTGGAGGCCTTCGAGGACTCGGGCAGGCCCTACCCGGTGATCTCCGGCGAGGACGAGCTCAGCTTCATGCGCAAGTGGCAGGAGGAGGACATCACCGCCATCGCCCCGGTCTACTCCAACTTCCAGTGGCGCACCCCCGTCCTGGCCGCCACCCGGATCCTCAACGGCGAAGAGGTCCCCGAGGAGTGGGTGCTGCCCCAGGAGCCGGTCACCGCCGCCGACCTCGACGACTACCTGGAGCGCAACGCCGACATGCCGAGCCTGCACTACGCGAAGTTCGGCGGCGAGGACCTGCCCGGATTCCCCGAAGCCTGGCAGGACCGCTGATGCGGCGCGCGCTGGGCGTCAACACCTGGGTGTGGACCTCCCCCCTGTCCGACGCGGCACTGGAGCGGCTGGCCCCCCGGATCCGCGACTGGGGGTTCGACACCATCGAACTCCCGGTGGAGAACATCGGGGACTGGACGCCCGGCCGCGCGGCGAAACTCCTCGACTCCCTGGCCCTGAGTGCGACGGTGACCCTGGTGATGGGCCCGGGGCGCGAGCTGGTGGCGACCGACCGGGCGACGGTCGCCGCCACCCGCGACTACCTGTACCGGGTGGTCGACGCGGCCGCCGCCGTCGGCGCGCCGGTCATCGCCGGCCCGGCCTACTCCTCGGTCGGCCGGACCTGGCGGATGACGGACGCGCAGCGAGCCGGGCACTACGCCGAGCTGGCCGACGGCCTCGGCCCGGTGGTCGAGCACGCGGCGGCCGCGGGGGTGCGGGTCGCCGTCGAGCCGCTGAACCGCTACGAGACGAGCCTGCTCAACACCGTCGACCAGGCGCTGACCGCGCTGTCCGGGCTCCCCGGCGAAGGATGCGGCCTCGCGCTGGACGTCTACCACATGAACATCGAGGAGACCGATGTCGCCGCCGCGATCCGGCGGGCGTCCGGCCGGATCGCGCACGTGCAGGTCTGCGCGAACGACCGGGGCTCGCCCGGCGCCGACCATCTGGACTGGCCGGCGATCCTGGCGGCCCTCGACGACAGCGGGTACGCGGGCCCGCTGGTGATCGAGTCCTTCACCGCCGACAACGCCACCATCGCGACGGCCGCATCCATCTGGCGGCCGCTGGCCCCCGACCAGGACGCGCTCGCCGTGGACGGCCTGGCGTTCCTGCGGCGGCTGCAGGACGGGGAGGGCAGGTGAGGCCGCTGACCTGACCCGAAACGGGATCCCCCCTGGTAGACCCGGCGACACGGTCGCCGGACCGCCTGCCCGTCGGCGCCGGCACGCCGCACGGATGACCCTTTCCCGACGTTCTCGCGACCGGTGAGGTTTCTTCCATGAGCGTATGCTTCCGGCGCCTGCGGACATTCGGCGCCGTGCTCGCCTCCTGCCTACTCCTTCTCGTGCTGGCGCCCACAGTGGCCCACGCCGACAGCGGCTCCGACGACCCCGAGTTCCGCGCCCTCCTGTTCACCAAGACCGCGGGCTATCGGCACGACTCCATCCCCTCCGGCATCGCGCTCTTCGAGCGGCTCGCCGAGGAGAACGACTTCGAGGTCGAGCACACCGAGGACTCCGCGGTCTTCAACGACGCCGACCTGGCCACCTTCGACGTGATCATCATGTTCCAGGCCTCCGGCATGGTCTGGGAGACCGACGAGCAGCGACAGGCCGTCCAGGACTACGTGGCCGGCGGCGGCGGGATCGCGGCGATCCACAACGCCACCGACATGGGCATCGAGAACGATTTCCCCTGGTGGGACGACCTGGTCAACGCCGGTGCCCACATGCCCACCCACTCACCCGGCGTGCTCCCGGGCACGGCGAAGGTGGCCGACCGCGTCCACCCCTCGACCCAGGGCCTTCCCGCCGTCTGGGAGCGCGAGGAGGAGTGGTACAACTTCGACGTCAACATGCGCGGAGACGTGCACGTCCTGGTCACCGCGGACGAGACGACCTACGACCCCGGACCCGACGCGATGGGCCACGACCACCCGATCTCCTGGTGCCGGGAGGTCGACGGGGCCCCGATCTGGGCCACCGCGATGGGGCACCCCAGCGACGCCTACAGCGAACCCGAGTTCATCGACCACCTGCTCGGCGGCGTGCGCAGCGCGGCCGGGGTCGAGGCCGCCGACTGCGGCGGCACGGTCTGGGACAACTATGAGAAGGTGACGCTGGACGGCGACACCTACGACCCGCTGCAGCTGGCCGTCGCCGATGACGGCAGGGTCTTCTACATCCAGCGCCAGGGCCAGGTCCAGGCGTTCGACCCTGAGACCAACCGGACGTCGACGATCGGCGAGCTCGACGTCTACACCGGCGGCGAGGACGGGCTGGTCGGCCTCGCACTGGACCCCGACTTCACCGAGAACGGCTGGGTCTACCTGTACTACGCACCGGCCAGCGAGGACGACACCGATCCGGCCAACATGGTCAACCGGGTGTCGAGGTTCACCGTCGCCGACGACGGCGCGCTGCTCGACCTCGATTCGGAGTCGGTGCTGCTGGAGGTGCCGGCGCTGCGCGAAGAGGAACCCGGACACACCGGCGGCGCGCTGGAGTTCGGTCCGGACGGCGACCTGTTCATCGGGGTGGGCGACGACACCAATCCCTTCGCCTCCGACGGGTACACGCCGATCGACGAGCGGGAGGACCGCGAGCCCTGGGACGCCCAGCGCACCGCCGCCAACTCCGCGGACCTGCGGGGCAAGCTGCTGCGGATCACCCCGCAGGACGACGGCTCCTACACCGTGCCCGAGGACAACCTGTTCAACGGCGGCGCGTGGGACGACCTGTTCCCCGGGCAGACCTACGACCCGGAGCTGGCGCTCCCGGAGATCTATGCCATGGGGTTCCGCAACCCGTTCCGCTTCACGGTCGACCCCGAGACCGGCGACGTGCTGATGGCCGACTACGGGCCGGACGCCAACACCGCGAACCCCGACCGCGGCCCGGAGGGGCTGGTCGAGTGGATGGTGATCGAGGAACCGGGCAACTTCGGCTGGCCGTACTGCCACGGACCGAACATCGCCTACACCGACTACGACTTCGCGACAGGGGAATCCGGTGAGGAGTTCGACTGCGCCGCACCGGTCAACGACTCGCCCAACAACACCGGGCTGACCGAGCTGCCCCCCTCGGTGGCCCCCGACTTCCACTACGGCTACGGCCCGTCCGAGGAGTGGCCGGAGCTGGGGACCGGGTCGGCCTCGCCCATGGCCGGACCGGTGTACCACTACGACCCCGACCTGAACTCCGACCGCAAGTTCCCCGCCTACCTCGACGGCAAGAACCTCTTCTACGAGTGGGGTCGGCACTACATCAAGGAGGTCGGCCTCGACGACAACGGCGACGTCCTGGACATCACTCCGTTCCTCCCCGACGTCCGGTTCGAGTACCCCATGGACATGGAGTTCGGTCCGGACGGCGCGCTCTACCTGCTGGAGTGGGGCGCCGGGTTCGGCACCGGCGGCGAATCCGGCCTGTACCGGATCGACTACACCGCGGGGGTGGGCTATCCCAAGGCCGCCGCGTCCGCCGATCCGACCAGCGGCGGGGTGCCGCTGGAGGTGCGGTTCTCCTCGGAGGGCACCGGCCACCCGAACCCGGAGGAGACGCTCGACCTGCACTGGGACTTCGGCGACGGCGCGACGTCGACCGAGGCCGACCCGGTGCACACCTACACCGAGGCCGGCGACTACGTCGCGCAGCTGACGGCGACCGACTCCGCGGGCCGCGTCGCGACCGCCAATGTCGAGGTCTCCGTCGGCAACACCGAGCCGGAACTGGAGATCGCGGCGCCCCCGGAGGGCGGGTTCTTCGAGTTCGGTGACGAGGTGGCCGTCGAAGTCACGGTGACCGACGCCGAGGACGGTTCGACCGAGGACGGCACGATCGACTGCGACGACGTGACGATCACCGCGGCGCTCGGCCACGACGAGCACGGCCACCCCATGGAGCAGTACCAGGGCTGCGAGGCCACCGTGCCGACCCTCTCCGACGACGGCCACGGCGCCGAGGCCGACCTGTTCTACGTCCTGTCGGCCGAGTACACCGACAGCGGCGGCGAAGACGGGGCGGTCGACCCGCTGACCGGCAGGGACGACGTCGTGCTGCAGCCCAAGCGCAAGCAGGCCCAGCATCACGACATCGCCGAGGGCGTGACCACGGCGGAGACCACCGACATCGAAGGAGGGCACCTCCATCTGACCGACATCCAGGACGGGGACCACGTCTCCTACTCGCCGGCCAACCTGAGCGGGATCGAGGAGATGGTCTTCCGCGTCGCCTCCGCCGACGGCGGGGGGCGGATCGAGGTGCGGGCCGACGCACCCGACGGTGAACTGCTGGGCGCCGCCGACGTCGGTGCGACCGGCGGTCGGCAGGTCTGGGAGGACGTCGCGGCCGAGATCACCGATCCCGGCCGCACCGTCGATCTGTACCTGGTGTTCACCGGGTCCGGCGACGACCTGTTCAACTTCAACTTCGTCGAGTTCGTCGGGCAGGGCGTGGCGCTCGACAGCAGGCCCCGCATCACTCTGACCAGCCCGGAGAACGGAGCCGAGTTCGACAGCGGCGCCGGGGTCACGCTCAGCGCCGACGCGACCGACGTCCGGCACGACATCGAGAAGGTGGAGTTCTTCGCCGGATCGACGCCGATCGGCACGGTCACCGAGGCCCCCTACGAACTGGATTGGGACGCGCCCGACGGCCGGCACCAGGTGAGGGCGCGCGCCACGAGTGAGAGCGGGTTCACCCGGGACTCGCGGTGGGCGGGCATCCTCGTCGGCAGCGAGGAGGTGCGCGAGCCGTGGACCACCTACACCAACACCGAGGCGGAGTTCCTGCAGCACGGCGACGACGCGTGGGTCATCGACTCCGGCGGCGCCAACATGTGGCAGGGGACCGACGAGTACGGTTCGATCTTCCAACCCGATGCGGTGGGCGAGGAGTTCACCGCGACGGTGCGGATCGACTCCCAGGAGGCGGCCGCGGCCCGGGCCAAGGCCGGGATCATCGTCCGCGACGACATCACCCTGCCCGGGCGGTCGCCCGGCTACGTCGCCATGACGATGACCGCCTCCGACGGGCCGGAGATGCTGTGGGACTCCGACGGAGACGGCAGCATCGACACCTCGGCGTTCGGGGACGCGGGCGGTGACAAGCCGGTCTGGCTGCGGCTGGAGCGTTCCGGTGACGTGTTCACGGGTTCCTACTCGACCGACGGCGAGGAGTTCGTCGTGGTCGAAGAGGTGACCGTGGCGTCGGCGGCCGCGCGGCAGGACATCGGCATGGTCGTGACCGCGCACTCGGCCGATTCGACCAGCCGGGTGGAGTTCGCCGACTTCGTGCTGGACGGCGGCACCGATCCCGGGGACCCGCCGTCCGTGGCGGCGCAGACCGACCCGGGGGAGCCGGACGGCGCCAACGGCTGGTACACATCGCCGGTCACGGTGACCCTCACCGCCGACGACCCCGATGCCGACATCGAGTACCGGCTGGGCGGCGGCGACTGGACCGGCTACACCGAGCCGGTCACCGTCGACGAGGACGGCGAGCACACCCTGGAGTACCGCGCCGGCAACGACGCCGGCACCTCGGAGCCGAAGGCGCTGGAGTTGGCCGTCGACGCCTCGGCGCCGGAGGTCGCGATCAGCGGCGTCGAGGACGGCGGCACCCATGGGCTGCTCGACGCGATCGAGGCCGAGGCGTCGGCCGAGGACCCGGTCTCGGGGGTGGCGTCGGTGACGCTGGCCCTGGACGGGGAGGAGATCGACTCCCCGGCGGTGCTCCAGCGCCTCGAACCCGGCGAGCACCTGCTCACGGCGCAGGCCTCCGACGAGGCCGGCAACACCGCCGGCGCCGAGGCGGCCTTCGAGATCACCGTGACCCACGACGAGGCCGCCGAGCTGGTGGCCGACTACCAGGACGAGGAGGTCCTGACCGACAAGCAGGCCAAGAAGATGACGCAGCACCTCGCCGTGGCCGAGAGGCACGCCGACAAGGACAGGTCCGAACAGGCGGGCAAGGCCCTGGACCGGTTCGACGCGGAGGTCGAGGGCGTCGCCGACGACGACGCCCGGACCCTGCTGCTGGCCGTGTCCGGCGCGCTGCGCGGGTAGCGGCCGCGCAACGGCCCCACCGAGACGGGGAGCGGTCCTCACGAGCGGCCGCTCCCCGCCCCAGGAGCCCCGCCCCAGGAGATGAGGAGTGGACATGGCAGCACGCACCCGGTCCGGCGGGCACCGGTCCCCGCCTGAGGCCGAGCCGGCACCGGCGCGCCCAAAACCGTGGCCCGTCGTGTCCGCGCTGGTCGCCGCGCTGGTCGTCGTCGCGGGGATCGCGGCGATCGTGGTCCTGCGGGAGCCCCCACCGGGCCCGGATCCGCAGCGGGTCGCCGAGCTGGAGGCGTCGGAGGACGCGCGCCACGTCGAACAGGTCGGTGAGCTCGTCGATCAGACCCGCGCGGCCCGCGAAGCGCTGCTCCCGGTCCTCGAAGGGCTCGACGCCGCCCTGCCCGCCGACGGCTCGGCCCCCGCCGGCGAGCCCGGGGACGACGAGGTCGCCGGATGGCGGTCGACGGCGGACGACGTGGCCGCCGACTTCCAGACGGCGCCCTCCGGCGACACCGGGCACAACGTCGCCCGGGGCGGGCTGCGCTCGGCAGTGGAGCTGCTCGCCTCCTCGGTCTCGGTCTACGAGAGCGCCAGGGAGGCCGAGGGCGACCGGCGCGAGCGGCTGGAGGAGACCGCGGGGGAGCTGCGCACCCAGTCCGTCCGGGCCTGGTCGGTGGCCGCGACCCAGCTCGATGTGGTGAGCATCGACGCGGGCCACGGCCACGTGCACATCTTCCTGCCCGCATCCCCGGGCAGCGAGGCGCTGATCCCCGATTCGGCGCCCGAGGGGTCCGGCGCCCGCGGGGAGGCCGACGGGTGACCGGCCGCACAGGGGCCCGGCCCGCCGGCGCCCCGGCGGTGGGCCCGGCCGCGGCGGACGCCCGCCGCGGCCCCATGCCCGGTCTCGCCGGTGTGCCGGCGCCGGCGAGACCGGTCCGACCCCGTTCCCCGCTCCCCCCGACCACCGGCTCCGTACACCGTTCGCGTTCCTGGAGGTAGCACGACCATGGCCCGCCCGATCACCCTGTTCACCGGCCAATGGGCCGACCTGCCGTTCGAGGAGGTCTGCCGACTGGCGTCCTCGTGGGGCTACGACGGACTGGAGATCGCCTGCTGGGGCGATCACTTCGACGTCCGGCGGGCCGTCGGCGACGACGGCTACGTCCGGGCCAAACTGGACACCCTCGCCGAGCACGGCCTCAAGGTGTGGGCGATCTCCAACCACCTCACCGGCCAGGCCGTCTGCGACGACCCCATCGACCATCGGCACCGCGACATGCTGCCCGCCCACATCTGGGGCGACGGCGACCCCGAGGGGGTGCGCGGCCGGGCGGCCGAGGAGATGAAGCTGACGGCGCGGGCCGCGGCCCGGCTCGGCGTCTCGACGGTGGTGGGCTTCACCGGATCGGCCGTCTGGAAGTACGTCGCCATGTTCCCGCCGGTCTCGGAGGCGGTGATCGAGGCGGGCTACACCGACTTCGCCGACCGGTGGAACCCGATCCTGGACGTCTTCGACGAGGTCGGCGTGCGATTCGCGCACGAGGTGCACCCCTCGGAGATCGCCTACGACTACTGGAGCACCGTCCACGCGCTGGAGGCGGTGGGGCACCGCGAGGCGTTCGGGCTGAACTGGGACCCCAGCCACATGGTGTGGCAGGACGTGGACCCCGCAGGGTTCCTGTTCGACTTCCGCGACCGGATCTACCACGTGGACTGCAAGGACACCCGCCGCCGCACCGGCAACGGCCGCAACGGCCGGCTCGGGTCGCACCTCCCGTGGGGCGACCCCCGCCGGGGGTGGGACTTCGTCTCGACCGGCCACGGCGACGTGCCCTGGGAGGACTGCTTCCGCACGTTGAACCGGATCGGCTACGAGGGGCCGATCTCGGTCGAATGGGAGGACGCGGGCATGGACCGCCTGGTGGGCGCCGCCGAGGCCGTGCAGTTCGTCCGCGCCCACGCCTTCGATCCCCCGGAGACGTCCTTCGACTCCGCCTTCGGCTCGGAGTGAGCGGAGCGCCTTCCCTCACCGCCGCGGTCCTGACGAGTCTTGAGCGCCCTACCGCCGCGGCGTCCCGGCCGCCGCCTCACTCCCCGGCGGGCGCCGCGAACCTCCGTTGCGCCCGCGCCCTGGCGCGGGCGGCCTCTTCTTCGCGGGACCGCGGCGGGGCCGCGGTCACCAGCGAGTCGAGCAGCTCCGACGTCGCGGCCGCGACGGCGTCGACCGCCCGGTCGAACGCCGCCTGGTTGGCGGCCGAGGGCCTGGTCGACCCGCTGATCTTGCGGACGTACTGCAACGCCGCGTCGCGGACCTCGGTGTCGGTGGCCGGCGGCGCGAAGTTGTGCAGGCGGCGGATGTTGCGGCACATGGCCTCAACCTATCCGCCGGGTCGGACACGCGCGCTCGATGGCGGGGACGGCGGCGTCCCGGACCGCAGGCGGCGCGTGGCCGGTGAGCCCCGGGGGAGACGGGCGGCAGGAGCCGGGCGGGCGCACACGGTGCCCGCCCGCTACATCGCGGCGCGGCCGCCGTCCACCGTGTAGACGCCGCCGGTGATCCAGTTCGCCTCGTCGCCGGCCAGGAAGAGCGCCAGCGCCGCGACGTCCTCCACCTCGCCGAGCCTTCGCAGGGGGAACCGCAGCGCCGCGGCGGCGTTGGCCTCGGCGTCGCTGCGCGCGTCCGCTCCGCGCTCCTGCCGGGACCTGGCCACCAGCGGCGTGAAGATCGTTCCGGGGCAGATCGCGTTGACCCGGATGTTGGCGGGGCCGTACTCCACCGCCATCTGCTTGGTCATCGCGATGACGCCGCCCTTGGCCGCGGTGTAGGGGAAGATGCCGGCGATGCCGACCAGGCCGCCCATGCTCGCCTGATTGATGATGACGCCCCGGCCCCGTTCGACCATGTGCGGCAGCGCGTACTTCGACGTCAGCCACACGCCTTTGAGGTTCACGCCGATGATCCGGTCCCAGTCCTCCTCGGTGGTGTCGGCGGCGCTGCCCGCTCCGGAGACGCCGGCGTTGGCGAAGACGACGTCGATCCGGCCGAACCGCGCGAGCGCGCCGGCCGTCATCCGCTCGGCGTCCTCGGCGCGGGACACGTCGGCGGACAGCGCCGTCGCCGGGTGGCCGAGGCCCTCGATCTCCTCGGCCACCCGGTCGGCCGCCGCCCGGTCGAGGTCGACGCAGGCGACCGCGGCCCCCTCCTCGGCGAACCGGAGGGCGCTGGCCCGGCCAAGCCCTGATCCGGCGCCGGTCACCAGCGCCACCTTGCCCGCCAACCGCCCCGGCGTCCGCATGCGCTGTCCCTTCCGATGGGGGGAGTCGATGTCCGAGTAGTCCCGGATAACACGGCGATATCCATGATAATGAACATGAGAGTATGGGGTGCGGTTCAGTACGTCAACGAGGAGGGCGGGCCGGAAGTGGAATCGGATTTCGTCACCAGGACGGCCCTGGTGACCGGGGGCGCCAGCGGCATCGGCGCGGCCATGGCGCGCCAGTTCGTCGCAGCGGGCGGAAGGTGCGTGATCGGCGACGTCCAGGACGAGCGCGGCCGGGCCCTCGCGCGCGAACTCGGACCCGGCTGCCGCTACGAGCACCTCGACGTCACCGACGAGGACGACATGCGGGCCGCGATCGACCGCACCGTCGACGCGTTCGGCGCGCTGGACTGCTTCTTCGGCAACGCGGGGATCGTGGGCGCCCTGGGACCGATCGAGCGGACGCCCGCCCCGGCCTGGGACCGCACCGTTTCGGTCCTGCTCCGCAGCGCGTTCCTGGGCGTCAAGCACGCGGTGCCCGTCATGCGGTCGCAGGGGAGCGGGGCGATCGTGTGCACCGCCAGCGTGGCGAGCCTGCGCGGCGGGCTCGGGCCGCACGCCTACACCGCGGCCAAGCACGGCGTCTGGGGATTGGTCCGGTCGGTCGCCGCCGAGATCGGGGCCTACGGGCTGCGCATCAACTGCGTGGCTCCCGGCGGAACGGTCAGCGCCCTGTCGGCGTCGCTGGTCTCGGGCGACGGCGACGACCTCGACGCCGCGTACCGGCGCCTGGCCGCGGCCTCGTCGAGCGGCCGGCCGACCACGGCCGACGACGTCGCCTCGGCGGCCCTGTTCCTGGCCGGTCCCGGCGCCGCGCGGATCAACGGCGCCTGCCTCGCGGTCGACGGGGGCGACGACCTCGTGGCCCACAAGGCGCGCGGGTACTTCGAGGCCGACGGGTCCGAGCGCTGAGGAGGGCGGCCGCTCGGCCGCGCGGCTATTCGCCGGGCACCTCCCGGGGCATCTGCCGCAGGGAGGCGAGCAGGAAGGCGACCAGCTCCCCGGCGTAGCGGCGCCGGTCCTGCTCGACCCGTGCGCGCAGGTGCGGCGGCGTGGCGATCGCGTGGTTGATCACCGCGCCGCTCAGGGCGTCGAGCAGCAGCGTCACCGGGGTGCGCGGATCCAGCTCACCCCTTGCGACGGCGCGCTTCACGATCGCCCTGGCCGCGCGGACCTGGGACTCGCGCACCTTCTGCCAGCGCTGCGCGATGCCGGGGGTCGCGTGCGATTCGACCGCCATGCGCCGCGCGGCCAGGCCGTCGGCGCCGGTGAACAGGTCCAGCAGGAGATCGGCCAGCTCCAGCAGGTCCGCGTGCACGTCGCCGTTGTCGATCTCGGCGATCGGGGCGAAGCGGCTCGCCACGGCCTCGGTCAGCAGGTCCTCCTTGCTGTTCCAGCGCAGGTAGACCGAGGCCTTGCCGACCCCGGCCTCGCGGGCGACGGCCTCGATGCCGAACCCGGCCCAGCCGACCCGCCCGAACACCTGCATGGCGGCCGCGGTGATCCGCCGGTCGACGCCGGGGTCCCGCGGACGCCCGCTGCGGTCCTTCCGGGGCGTTGCGTTCATGGGGCCAAGATTTCCACATCGGCCGGGCCGCCGACGACGACGGGGTTGACTTCCTGAACGGGAAGCGTTCACCATTGCCGTTAATGCACGGCGAGCGTTCAGCAAGGAGTCACGTGTCGACTGGATTCAGCGCCGAGGCCGAGGACTTCGGCCGGTCCGTTGCCGGCGTCCTCGACGACCAATGGGGGGACGCGACGGCCGCGCCAAGCGGCGACCTCGCGAAACTGTGGCGGACAGCGGCCGAGCAGGGGTGGTTCGAACTCGCGGAGGAGGGGGCCCTGGACTTCCTGGTCACCGCCGTCAGGGAACTCGGCCGCAGAGCCTGCCCGCTCCCCCTCGCCGACGCCTACGCCGCCGGGCTGCTGCTCGACGCGGACCGGCGCGCCGCGGTCGCCTCCGGCGAGCTGCGGCCGGTGCTGGCGCTCGCCGACGATCTCGCGGCGCGGGAGTTCGACCACCTCGACGCGGCCCCGGAGGCGACGCACGTCCTGGTGGTCCACCCGGACGGCGGGCCGGTGCGCCTGGCGCCGATCACCGGCGTCGAGCCGGCCCCCGGGCTGGCGGTCCCGCCGTGGTCGCGCGTCAGCACCGCCGGGGCCGCGCCGATCGGCGACGCCGACCCCGCGACCGTCGAGGAGGCCCTGACGGTCGCGTCGCTGGGGCTGGCGGTGCGGGCGCTGGCCGCGGCCGAGCGCGCCCACGAGATGGCCGTCGAGCACGCCAAGGTGCGGCGGCAGTTCGGCAGGGCCATCGGCGGCTTCGGGGCGGTGCAGCAGCGCGTCGCCGCCTGCCACATCGAGGTCGGCGCGGGCGGCGCGCTCGTCCGCGAGGCGGTCGGCCACGCCCTGGCCGCGAGCCCCGACCGGGTCCTCGCGGGCGAACTCGCCGCGCACCACGTCCGCGAGACCGCGACCTCGATCATGTTCGGTGCCCAGCACACCCTGGGCGCGGTCGGCTTCTTCGAGGAGCACGAGGCGGCCTGGCTGTTCCGCCGGGTGCACGCCGACGTCGCCCGGCTGCGCGCCGGCGCGCGCCGCGGAGGCGGGATCGCCGAGGCGCTGGTGGAACAGGGGCGGTCGCTGCCGGGGTTCAACGTCGGCCCCGCTGCCGAGGCGCTGCGCGCCGAGGTCCGCGCCCTGCTCGCCGAGCACAGCGAGACCGATGAGCACGGAGTGCGGCGCCACGACGCGGATCGGCTGCGCGCGGCGATGGCCGAGCGCGGGCTGTTCGGCATCGGCTGGCCGGAGGAGGCCGGCGGCCGCGGGGCCGGCGTCGCCGAGCAGGCCGTCCTCAACGAGGAGATGAAGTACGCGCGCGGGCCGGTCGACCGTGCGATGAGCGCCGTGATGCTGCTCGGGCACTCGATCCTGCTGCACGGGACCCCGGAGCAGAAGGCGGAGTTCCTGCCCCTGATCAGGCGCGGCGAGCTGGACTTCTGCCTCGGCTACAGCGAGCCGGAGTCGGGCTCGGACCTCGCCTCCCTGCGCACGAGAGCGGTGCGCGACGGCGACGACTGGATCGTCAACGGCCAGAAGTCCTGGACCACGAGGGCCCACACGGCCAGCCACGTCTGGCTGGCCGTGCGCACGGATCCCGACGCCGCACCGCGCCACGCCGGCATCACGATCTTCCTGGTGCCGATCGACACCCCGGGCATCGGGATCCAGCGGCACACCGCGCTGTCCGGCGAGGTCTCCTGCACCGTCTTCTACGACGACGTGCGGGTGCCCGACACCATGCGCGTCGGCGAGGTCAACGGCGGATGGCGGGTGATCACCGACGCGCTGGCCGCCGAGCGCGTCGTCATGGGCGGGATCGCGGCCACGCTGCTGCGCCAGCTCGACGACCTGCTGGCGCACCTGCGCGCGGACCCGGCGCGCACGCTCGGCCCGCACGGTTCGTGGAAGCGGGAGCGGCTGGCCTCGCTGGCGGCCCGGCTCCAGGCCGCGCGCGCCCTCGTCCTCGCGGCGACGCGGGCCATGGCCGACGGCGGCGCGTCCCGGCTGGCCGCTCCGATGGCCGGGGTGCTCGGCGGCGAACTGGCCGAGGACTTCGGCCAGGGCGTGCTGGAACTGCTGGGCCCGCAGGCGGCCCTCGGCGCTGATGCGGCCCGGGCGCCGAGCGGCGGGGTGTTCGAGCAGGCGCTGCGCACCGCCCCGATGTTCGTCATCGGCGGGGGCACCAACGACGTCCAGCGCGCCATCATCGCCCGCGGCCTCGGCCTCGCCCGCGAGGAGCGCGCGGCGGGCTGAGTACAAGGCTTCCGTTTCGCGGATGTTTTAACGTGCATAGAGCGACTCGGGATTCGGCCCCACTCACCGAAGGCTCGAACCCCAGCCCAAGGAGGGGTCCGCGGTGACCGGGCGATCCTCTCGTGTGGCCGTAGGCCCCCAAAGGGATCGCCCCGGCGCCGCGCCGCCCACGCCGCCTGCGTGGGCGCCGGGCCGAAACCGCGGTGTCGGTCTGTGCCCACGGCGTCGGCGTGCGCTTCGCGCGCGGGAGGGCGGTTTCCGTCTATGGGCCTTCGGCCACGCGAGAGAGTCGTCCACCCGCACGCCGTCCCTCCTGGGGTTGGGCTTGAGGACCCTCTGGGGTCAATGCTGAAACTCAAGGTCGAGAAGCGTCGGCGGGTCAGGCGCTCAGAGCGGCCAGCCGGTGTGCAGGTCGGTGCCGACGTGCAGGGTGATGGTCTTGTCCTCCAGCAGGGCGCCGCCGCCTTCGACGCGCAGGCGGTCGAGGTAGGTGCCCCAGCCGATGATCGAGCGGTCCTCGCCGCGGCCGGTGAAGAGGAAGTAGGACGCGATCTCGACCAGGCCCGGCTCCAGCCAGGTGGTCCTGGGGCTGACGACGAAGTGCCGCTTGTCCGATGGGTCGGCGGCCAGCCGGTCGCGGTAGAACCCGGCGATCGCCTCGCGCCCGACGAAGTCGCCCAGCCTGGTGTGGAGTGCGCCGTCCTCGGTGAACAGGGCCGCCACGGCTTCGGGGGTCGGCGCGTCGAGGGTCTCGGCGTAGCGGTGGAGGTGGTTGCGCGCCGCCTCCGCCTCCTCCAGCCGCCGGACCCGCAGCAGCAGCGCCTCGAGTCCGGGCTCGGCGCCCGCCCCGGCGTTCGCCGCACTCGTCCCGGTCATGTCGTTCACGCCTTTCCGGTCTCGGTGGATCGTGTCCCCGCCAGCGGTCTCGCGCGCTCCCACGGCGCCAGGGCGACCAGTTCGGCCAGCGGAGTCCGCGCGCCGACCCCCGTGCGGCAGCGCGCCAGCGCGGCCGGCATCCCGATGGCGACCGCGCCGGTGACGAGCCCGTCGCCGGAGTACAGCGCGAGGAACCGTCCGGCCTCCAGCGCCCCGTCGACCACGGTGAGCGCGTCGTCGGGGTCCGGCGTCCCGAGGCACTGGATCCTGGCGCCGTACTGGTCGCTCCAGAAGTAGGGCACCTCGCTCAGCGGCCGCCGATCGGCCGGGTCGGCGAGCAGGTTCGCGGCCACCAGCGAGGCGGTGTCGCCCGCGCCGCTCCAGTGCTCGAACCGGACCGTGCCGTTGCCGTGCGGGTGCGGCATGCGGGCGACGTCGCCGACGGCGAAGACCTCCTCGATCGAGGTCCGGCCGGTCCGGTCGCACAGGACGCCGTCGTCCAGCGCGATCCCCGACCCTTCGAGCCACTCGGTGTCGGGGACCGAGCCGACCGCCACGACGACCGCGTCGGTGTCGATCGCGCCGCCGTCGGTGAGGACCACCCGCTCGACGCGCTCCTCTCCCTCCGCCGAGGTGACCCCGGCCGCGCAGTGCAGCCTCACCCCGGCGTCGCGGTGCAGGGAGGCGACGGACTCGCCGACGGCAGCGCCGAGAACGCGGGCCAGCGGCTGCCCCAGGCTCTCGACGAGCGCGACGTCGAGCCCGAGGGCGCGGGCGCTCGCGGCGACCTCGCAGCCCAGGACACCGGCGCCGACGACCGTCAGGTGGGCGGCCGACCGCGTCGCCGCCCGCAGGGCGAGGCAGTCCTCCCAGGTGCGCAGCGTGTGCACGCCGCCGAGGGAACCGAAGGCGCCGATCGTGCGCGCCCGCACCCCGGTGGCGATCACCAGCCGGTCGAACGCGATGCTCTCGCCCGTGTCCAGCGCGACCCGGCGGTTCTCGGCGTCCAGCGAGACGGCGCGGGCCGACGTGCGGACGTCGATGCCGAGTTCGGCGTAGCGCTCCGCGGGGCGCAGCAGCGCGGCCTCGGCGGGTTCGGCCTCCTGGGTCAGCAGGGTCTTGGACAGCGGCGGGCGGTCGTAGGGAAGGCGGCTCTCCGCGCCGACGAGCGTGACGGGGCCCTCGTGTCCGAGTCGGCGCAGCTTCTCGGCGGTCCGCAGACCGCTGAGGCCGCCGCCCACGATGACGATGGTGTCGGCGCTCATTGTTCTCCCGTCTCCTTGACCCGTGCCCGCAACGTGACTAACGTTATTTTCATTATCATCAAATAGGCGTCCGTTGTGAAGGCCGCAGGCCGGTGGAGGTCCACAGCATCGTGTCGATGACCGAACGTCCAGAGCTGTTCATCGGAGGACGCCGGATTCCCGCGAAGGGGACGCGGCGCGCCGAGGTGCGCAATCCGGCCACGGGGAACTACGTCGGGAGCGCGGCCCTCGCCTCGGCCGCCGACATCGACGACGCCGTCGCCGCGGCCCGCGCGAGCTTCGACGCCGGGGTCTGGGCCGGCGCACCGCCCGAGCGGCGCGCGGCCGTCCTGCGTGCGGCGGCCGATGCGCTGGACAAGCGCGCGCCCGAGCTGGCGAGGCTGATCACCTCCGAGCTCGGCTGCCCGATCTGGTTCAGCGAGCGCGCCCACGTGCCCAACCCGATCCGGCACCTGCGCTACTACGCCGACATCGCCGAGGACTTCGACTACGACGAGCACCGCACCGACGGCGTGAACACCAGCGTGGTCACCAGGGAGCCGGTCGGCGTCGTCGCCGCCGTCACCCCGTGGAACGGCCCGCTGAGCACACCGGCGCTGAAGGTCGCACCGGCCCTGGCCGCGGGGTGCTCGGTCGTCCTCAAGCCCCCGCCGGAGACCCCGCTCTCCGCCCACGCCCTCGCCGACGCCCTGTCGGAGGCGGGGCTTCCCGAAGGCGTCCTGAGCGTCGTGCCCGGCGACCGCGCCGAGGGCGAGCACCTCGTCGGCCACCCCGAGATCGACAAGGTCGCCTTCACCGGCAGCTCGGCCGCAGGCAAGCGGATCATGGCGGCCTGCGCCGACCGGATCGCCCGGGTGACGCTCGAACTCGGCGGCAAGTCCGCCGCGGTCATCCTGGACGACGCCGACGTCGACGCGGTGGTCCCCGCCCTGCTGCCGATGGCGCTCATGGTCAACGGCCAGGCCTGCATCGCCCAGACCCGGCTGCTGGTGCCCAGGTCGCGGGAGGCCGAGATCGTCGACGCGCTCGCCCAGGCCCTCGGCGCCCAGCGCGTCGGCGACCCGATGGATCCGGCCACGATGATCGGCCCCATGGTCAGCCGGCGCCAGCGCGACCGGGTCGAGGGCTACGTCCGCACGGGCCGGGACGAGGGCGCGCGGGTGGTCGTCGGCGGGGAGCGGCCGCACCTGCCGCCGGAGCTGGCCGGCGGCTGGTTCGTGGCGCCGACACTGCTCGCCGGTGTCGACAACGCGATGCGCGTCGCCCGCGAGGAGATCTTCGGGCCGGTGCTCGCGGTCATCGCCTACGGCGACGACGACGAGGCCGTCTCGATCGCCAACGACTCCGTCTACGGGCTCTCCGGCTCGGTCTGGAGCGGCGACGGCGACCGCGCCATGGCCGTCGCCCGCAGGATGCGCACCGGAATGGTGAGCATCAACGGCAGGCCCCAGTCCTTCGGCACCCCCTTCGGCGGCTTCAAGCAGTCGGGGATCGGCCGCGAGATGGGCCCGGAGGGCTTCACGACCTACCTGGAGACCAAGTCCATCGCGGTCGGGTCATAGGGCGTGTCCGGTGGGTCGATGTCCTATTGTGCGGCGCCTCACAGAGGCGCTTCGCGCGGTCGCGAAGCGCACGCGGGCGTGCCGCCCGCCACGGACGTACCCGCGAACACACCCTGATCCGCAAACCGGAAGGAGGAGAGCAGATGGCCGGACGGTTGGCCGGGCGCGTCGCCGTGGTCACCGGCGGTGCCGCGGGCATCGGCGAGGGAACGGTGCGGCGCTTTCACGCCGAGGGCGCGAAGGTCGTGCTCGCCGACCTGCAGGACGCGGCCGGACAGGCGCTCGCGGATGAGCTGGGCCCCGACGCGCTGTTCGTGCGCACCGACGTGACCAGGGAGGAGGATGTCGCCGCCCTCGTCGACACGGCCGTGGACCGCTTCGGCCGACTCGACGTGATGTTCAACAACGCCGGGATCATGGGGGCCGTCGGCCCGATCGACGCGACCCGCCTCGCCGACGTCGACGTCACCATCGCGGTCAACCTGCGCGGCGTCGTCTGCGGCATGAAGCACGCGGCCCGGGTCATGAAGCCCCGGCGCAGCGGCGCCATCATCTCCACGTCCAGCCCGGCCGCCCTCCTCGGCGGCGTGGGACCGCACGTCTACAGCGCGGTCAAGGCCGGGATCATCGGCCTGTCCAACTCCGTGGCCGCGGAGCTGCGGCCGCACGGGATCCGGGTGAACACGATCGTGCCCGGGGCCGTGGTCTCGGCGATGACCGCCGGTGTCGTGGCCGGCGGGGCCGACGACCTCGCCGGAGCCGAGGCGGCGCTGGGCAGGACCGCCCTCATGGACCGCCCCCTCAGGCCCGCCGACGTCGCCGCCGGCGCGCTCTACCTGGCCGGCGACGACGCCGCGTTCGTCACCGGCGTCGTGCTGCCGGTCGACGCCGGGATGACCGGCGCCGGCGGTCCGTCCCCCTACACCTCCGGACGGTTCGAGGAGCCCACCGCTCTGCTCGAGGCCGGCCGGCGCGCCGAGACGGAGGGCCGGGGCCGATCATGGTGACATCCGCCGGACTGAAGGCGCTGCTCGAGCCGCGCTCGTTCGCGATCATCGGCGCCAGCGACAAGTCGACGTTCTCCGGGCTGCTGCACCGCAACCTGGTCGAGGCCGGACACGGACCGGCGACCTTCCTGATCAACCGGCGCGCCCGGGAGGTCCACGGCCGCGCCGCGTTCCCCAGGTGCACCGAGGTCGGGCGGCCGATCGACCTCGCCTTCGTGATGGTGCCCGCGGCCGCGGCGCCCGAAGCCCTCCGCGACGCCGCCGCGGCCGGGGCGCGGGGCGCACTCGTCCTGAGCTCCGGATTCGCCGAGACGGGGGAGGAGGGCGAGCGCCGCCAGCGGGAGCTGGTCGACCTCGCCACCGAGCTCGGCGTCACCCTCCTCGGGCCCAACGTCCTCGGGTTCGTCAACGTCGCGGCGGGCGTGCCCGCGATGGTGCTCGCCGATCCGCCGGCCGCGCCGGGCAACGTCGCCCTCATCTCGCAGAGCGGCGCCAGTTGCGGTGCGATGAAGGACTTCGCCGCCCTCGCCGGCGTCGGCCTCTCGCACGTGATCACGGTCGGCAACGAGGCCATGGTCACCGTCGGGCACCTGATCGACCACCTGGTCGACGACGACCGGACCGACGCCGTCGCGGTGTTCATGGAGGGGATCAGGGAGCCGGAGGTCTTCGCCGCCGCCGCCCGGCGCGCGGCGGCCGCGGGCAAGGCGATCGTCGTCCTCAAGGCCGGGAGGAGCGAACTGGCCGCGGAGTCGGCGGCGTCGCACACGGGGGCGCTGGTCGGCGACGACCGGGTCGTCGACGCGGTCTTCGCCCGGCACGGCGTGATCCGGGTCGACACGATCGAGGCGATGCTCGTCACCGCGGGCGTGGCCGCCCACACCGGCCCGCTCGCGCGGCCGGGCATCGGCGTGGTCTCGATCTCCGGCGGCGCCTGCGACATCATCGCCGACCTCGCCCAGGAGGCCGGCGCCGCGCTCCCCGAGCTCTCCGATGCGACGGTCAAGCGGGTCGAGGCCGTCATGCCCGCCTACGGCCACGTGCGCAACCCGCTCGACATCACCGGGGCGGCGATCATCGACCCCGCCATCTGGGAGCAGGCGGTCGCCGCGGTCGGCGACGACCCCGGCGTCGGAGTGGTGGTCGCCGTGAACAGCCTCCCGTGGCGGGAGGACGGGCGGCCCTTCTACGGGCAGAAGTACGTCGACGCCATCGGCGCCGGAATGGCGCGCTCCGATGCCCCGGCGATCTACCTCACCCAGGTCACGCAGCCGGTCGGCGCCCAGACGCGCGAGGTGCTCGACGCGGGCGGCGTCGCCTGCGTCGTCCCGGGGCTGAACCTGGGCGTCGACGCGCTCGCGCGGGTCGCGCTGTGGTCGCGGCGCCGCGCGCTCGCCGCTGCGGAGCCGCGGCGCCCTTCGCCGCGCAGGCGCGCGGTCGATCCCGTCGCCTGCTCCGAGGTCGACGCGCGCGACCTGCTGGAGGACGCGGGCGTCCCGGTGGTCCCGGCCCGGCACGTGCACTCCGCGGAGCAGGCCGAACGCGCCGCGCGGGAGTTCGGCCGCCCCGTGGCCCTGAAGGTCGTCTCGGCCGAGATCGCGCACAAGAGCGACCTGGGCTGCGTCCGACTCGGGGTCGACCCCGCGGACGCCGGTGCCGCCTACGACGAGGTCGTCGCGGCGGGCCGGCGCCCGGAGGCCGGCGGCGCCCGCCTCGACGGCGCCCTGGTCTCGCCGATGCGCGACGGGGGCCTGGAGCTGCTCGTCGGGGTGACCCGGGACCCGGACTGGGGGCCGATGCTCGCCGTCGCCCTGGGCGGCGTCCTGGTCGAGGTCCTCGACGACGTCGCGCTCACGCCCCTGCCGGTCTCGCCCGCGCGCGCCCGCTCGATGCTGGAGAGCCTGCGCGGCGCAGCGCTGCTGCGGGGCGTGCGCGGTCGGCCCGCCGCCGACGTCGACCGGCTGGCCGAGGTGGTCGGCGCCATCGGCACGCTCGCCGAAGAGCTCCACCCCCATCTCGACTCCCTCGAGGTCAACCCGCTCCGCGTCGACGGATCGCGCATCGAGGCCCTCGACGCGCTCGTCACGTGGCGCGGCGCCGACCCCCGAACCCCCGGAGAGGAAGCATCCCGATGTTGACCGACAAACGAGTCCTGGTCACCGGCGCCGGAAACGGCATGGGCCGCGAGATCGCCCTTGAGGCGGCCAGGCAGGGCGCCGCCCACGTCAGCGTCGCCGACATCGACCGGACCGCGGCGGCCGACACCGCCGCGGCCGTCGAGGAGGCCGGCGCGTCGGCCCGGGCGGTCCACGTCGACCTCTCCGACTCCGACCAGGTGCGCCTGATGGTCGAGCAGGCCGTGGAGGGCGGGGGAGGCCTGGACACCCTCGTCAACAACGCCGGCGTCCTGGACGAGGCGTTCTGCGCGGGCGCGACGCTGGAGAACCTGCCGGAGAGCGCCTGGGACCGGGTCTACGCCATCAACGTCAAGGCGGTCTGGCTGGCCACGAAGCACGCCGCGCCGCACCTGCGCGCGTCGCGGCGCGGCCCGTCGGTGGTGAACGCGTCGTCGGTCTCGGGGATGACCGGCTACGGGCTGCCGGCCTACTCCTCCAGCAAGGGCGCGGTCATCCAGCTCACCCGGTCCAGCGCCATCGCGCTCTCTCCCGAGGTGCGCTGCAACGCCTACTGCCCCGGGTCGATCGAGACGCCGATGAGCCGGGGGCACCTCGCCTCGGCCGAGGACCCCGATGCGCGGCTGCGCGCCATGACCGGGGCGCACCTGATCCCCCGGTTCGGCCGGGTCGAGGAGGTCGCGAAGGTCGTCTGCTTCCTCGCCTCCGACGACGCCTCGTTCGTCACCGGGGGGATCTTCCCCGTCGACGGCGGCACGACCGCCTGGCGCGGGCTGCGTGACTAGATCGCCCTCTTGGGTGGTTTTCCCGCCCGTCTTGGCGTTACATGGCCTAAAGCGGCGTTTCCTCCCAATAGCGCCAAGACCGGCGGAAAAGGAACGTGCTGCGTGAGATCCGCGCCGCCGCCTTCCGCTCAAGGCCGCCGGTCACTCGACCGGCCGGCCGTGGGCCGCAGCGGCCCCGGCCTCCTGACCCGCGGTGATCGATCCGCTGCGGTGCCGCCGGGCGACCGAAATCCATGCGCATGGACTCTTGACCTCCGGCTAATTCAGGCTAATGATATTCATCATGACTAGTGACGCGCGTCACCGGTCGGCGAACCGGAGCAGAGCCCGACAACCTGGATGACGGAGTTAACCGATGGTCACACTGCGGGGAGAACGGGGAGCGAGAGCCTCCTGCGTCGCTATTGGGATGGCGGGCGTCCTGGCGCTCACCGGCTGCGCCGAGGGGCGGGCCGCGGGCAGCGGCGGCTCCGGCGAAGGGGTCGACTACGGAGCCACCAAGGAGGAGTACCAGGCCGCCTTCGCCGAAGTGGCCCCGATCGAGCTCCACACCCAGAGTCCCGCACCGAAGGGCTCGATCACGGGCAGAAACGTCGAGGAGTACTTCAACGCCGTGACCGAGTGGTCCGACGGCAAGATCACCTTCGAGGTCTCCTACTCCAACGCGATCGCGCCGCCGGAGGAGGCCGACGACGCGCTCCTCGACGGGCGGCTCGACATCGCCCAGGTCCTGCCGATCTACGAACCCTCGGAGTACCCGGCCAACGCCGCGCTCGTGGAGTCGAGCTTCGTGTCGGACCAGAGCGTGGTCGTCGGCGCCCTGCAGTCCAACGCCTGGCCCCTTGAGGTCGCCTTCGACACCCCCGAGATCCCCCGGGAGTTCGAAGACGCCGGCATGAAGCTGATGATGCCGTCGTACAACTCGGGCTCCAACGCGCTCTTCTGCAGCGATGAGCGCCGCGGACTCGACGCGCTCAAGGGGATGCAGGCCGCCGCGGGAGGCCACGCGCAGAGCAGGCAGGTGGAGGGGCTGGGCGGCGCCGCGGTGTCCGTGGCATACCCCGAGCTCTTCGAGAGCCTCCAGCGCGGGGTCGTCGACTGCAGCGTCTCCAGCCTCACGGTGGGCGTGCTCGGCGGGTTCATCGAGGCGGCCCCGCACGTCGTCGTCGACCCCGAGGCCGGCTTCGCGCTGGCGCCCGGCGCCATGGCGATGAGTCAGTCGGCGTGGGACTCGCTGCCCCTGGTGGCCCAGCAGCTGCTGTGGGACCGCATGGACGTCTTCATGGAGGTCAACCTCTCGGGCAAGATCTGGCCGAACATCGTCGAGGCGTCGACCCAGGTGTCCGAGGCGGGAGGGGCGATCGAGACGTTCGAGGAGGACGCCCGCGCCTCGATCAACGAGACCAACGCCGAGCTGCTCGACGGACTCCGCGGCAACGAGGCCTTCGACGATCCCGACGCGTTCGCCGACCGCGTGCAGGGCTCCTCCGACGCGTGGCTGGAGACCATCGAGGGCGAGCTCGGCTACACCAACGAGACCGACTACAACGGGTTCGCCGACTGGTATTCGGCGGACAAGGTCGACCTGGACCCCTACATCGCGGAGGTGTTCGAGGAGATCCTCCTCGAACACCGCCCGTCCTGAGATCCCGCGCCGGCCGCGGCGGGGCGCGTTCCCCGCCGCGGCCGCCCCGCCCTCCCTTTCAGTCCTGCGGAGATGACATGAGCGCAACACCGGCTCCGGTGCCCCGGCGCCGCCATGGGCTTGAACTGTGCATCGAGGTGCCCGCTGTCACCGTGACCTTCGTGATGATGCTGCACATCACGGCGAACGCCCTGCTGCGCACGTTCGCCCAGAGCCCGATCCCCAACACGCTCGAGATCGTGCAGTACTGGTACCTGCCGATCGTCGCCTTCCTCGGCTTCATCGCCGCCCAGCACCGCGGCCAGCACATCGCCGCCGACCTGGTCTATGCGATGCTCCCGCGGCCGGTCCGGCGCGCCGTCCTGGTGGGCGGCTGCGCGCTGTGCTCGGTGCTCTCGGCCGGGTTCGCCTGGTTCGGGTGGGGAGAGGCCGTGCACGCCATGGAGATCGGCATGACGGCCGGGGTCAGCGAGGTCGTCTCCTGGCCGGCCTACTTCCTGGTCCCCTTCGCCTTCGGCAGCCTGACCGTGCAGTTCGCGCTGGCCGCCGCCCGCGCGATCCGCCACCCCGAGGCCGACCGCGGCGCCGGTGGCGCCGGCGCGGTGTCCGCCGACCAGGAGGCCTCCTCCGAGCTGGAGAAGAAATGACGAGCACGACCGATTCCAACACCGTCGACCCGGCGGTGCGGCAGGCCGGTCCCGAGGGGCCCGCCGACGAGCAGGCTCTCGGGAACGAGGGCGGCGGGCGGCCGTGGGCGGTGACCGCGATCACGGCGGTCGTCCTCCTGGGCTCGACGATCTGCCTGTTCCTGCCGCTGATCCCCGAGGCGCTCGGGATCCTCGCCTGCGTGATGATGCTGTCCCTGCTCTTCCTGCGGGTGCCCGTCGCCGTGGCGATGATCGTGCCGTCCCTGCTGGGGATGTACGCGCTGCGCGGACTGCCGCTGGTCGAGAGCACCCTGGCCTCGCTGGCCTACGATCACGTGGCGAGCTGGACGCTGAGCGTGGTCCCGATGTTCATCCTGATGGGGCTGCTGCTGTGGCGGGCCGGGCTGACGGAGAGCATCTACGCGGCGGGTCGGCACTGGCTGGGCTGGCTCCCCGGCGGCCTGGCCGTCGGGACCAACGTCGCGGGCGCCGGCCTGGCGGCCGCGAGCGGCTCCTCCACCGGGACCGCCTACGCGCTGGCCCGGATCGGCGTCCCCGAGATGCTGAAGGCAGGTTACGACCGCCGCATGGCCATCGGCGCGGTCGTGGTCGCCGGGCTGCCCGGGCAACTGATCCCGCCCAGCATCCTCCTGGTCATCTACGCCGGCATCGCCGAGGTCCCCATCGGCCCCCAACTGCTCGCCGGCGTCGGCCCCGGCCTGCTGGTGGCCGCCATGTTCACGGTGATGATCGTGGTGCTCGCGCGGATCAGGCCGGAACTGGCCGGCCGCGCGAACGGGTCGGCGGCCGCCGGGGCGGCCTCGTCGTGGGGCGACCGCGGCCGCAGCCTGCTGAGGGTCTGGCCGGTGCCGCTGCTGATCGCCATCATCGTGGTCGGCATGTTCTCCGGCGTGTTCACCGCCACGGAGGCGGGCGCGGCCGCGGCCCTGTTCGCGGTCCTGATCTCCTTCGTGTGGAAGCGCGGCGACCGGCCGATCGGAGCGGTCGCGCAGGCCGCGGTCGGGACCGTCAGCAGCGTCGGCGCGATCTTTCTGATGCTGGTGGCGGCGGGGGCGCTTTCGAGCATGCTGACCCTCACCGGGATCAGCACCGGCTTCGCCGACCTGATCGAGGGCCTCGGCCTGGGGCGCATCGAGTTCCTGCTGGCCATGATGGTGGTCTACCTCGTCCTCGGGATGTTCATGGAACCGATGGCCATCATGGTCCTGACCGTCCCGATCCTGATGCCCACGCTCACCGCGCTCGACATCTCCCTGCTCTGGTTCGGCGTGTTCGCCGTCTTCCTGGGCGAGCTGGCCGTGGTCACCCCGCCGGTGGGCATCCTGGCCTTCATCATCCACGGCATCACCAAGGACCCCGAGGTCAACAGGGGCCAGGAGATCAGCCTCAGGGACGTCTTCGTCGCCGTCGGCTGGTTCCTGCCGATGGCCGTCCTCGTCGCCGTCGTCCTGATCCTCTTCCCCGAGATCGCGACCTTCATCCCCGACATCGCCGCCGACTAGGGACCGCAGACATGACCGAAACGAAGCAGGGCTGCCCGTTCAGCCACACCGACTACGGCGCCGACACCGAGATCCACGGCCACTACGCACTGCTGGACGCCGAGCGTGAAGCGAGCCGCTTCCGGTTCAACGACACCACCGAGCGCGGCTTCTGGATGCTGCAGCGCTACGACGACGTGGTCGAGGGCTTCCAGCGGCACGACGTGTGGACCACCCGCGCCAGGAGCGCCATCAACCCCGATTCGGGCATGGCGCTGCTGCCCCAGGACCTCAACGGCGAGGCCCACCTCAAGATGCGCCGGGTGATCAACCCGTTCTTCGCCCCCGCCGCGGTCAAGCGCATGGAGGCCATGGCGCACGAGCGCTGCATCGAGCTGATCGAGGAGCTCAGGCCCAAGGGCGGGTGCGACTTCGTGGCCGAGTTCGCGATCAGGTACCCCACCGACCTCTTCCTCGCCCTCCTCGGCCTTCCGGTGAGCGACGGCGACTTCTTCCTGCCCTGGTCCGAAACGCTCTTCGCGGGCTTCTTCGGCGGCGACCCCGATGCGGCCGCCGCGGCCAAACGCAAGATCACCGACTACTTCGACGCGGCCGTGAACGAGCGCCGCGCCAACCCGCGCGACCCGAAGCAGGACATGGTCTCGCGGCTGATCGAGGCGCGCATCGACGGTGAGCCGATCTCGCAGGAGGACATCCTCACGGTCTGCATGACCCTGATGCTCGCCGGTCTGGACACCACGCGCAGCGCCTTGGGCTACATCTTCACCCACCTCGCCCGCGACGATGCGGACCGCAGGACGATCATCGACCGCCCCGACCTGGGCCCGGCCGCGGCGGAGGAGTTCCTGCGGATGTATCCCCTGGTGTTCCAGGCCGGGCGCGAGGTGCGGGCGGCGGGCGAGTTCCACGGCATCGACATGGCCGAGGGCGACGTCGTGTGGCTGGGCATCGGCTCGGCCAACCGCGACCCGCGCAAGTTCCCCGAGCCCGACAGGTTCGTCATCGGCCGCAAGGGCGGCAACCAGCACCTCGCCTTCGGCGCCGGCCCGCACCGCTGCCTGGGCATGCACCTGGCCCGCCTCGAACTCGCGGTCGTGCTCAAGGAGTGGCACGAGCGCATCCCGCACTACCGGATCAAGGAGGGGACGCGGCTCGTGGAACGGGGCGGGCAACTGACCCTGGCGACGCTTCCCCTCGAATGGGAGGTCTAGAACGTGTTCATCTCCGTCGACGCCGCCGCGTGCATGGGGCACGGCCGCTGCTACTCGGTCGCCGCCGACCTGCTCTCCGACGACGAGCAGGGCTTCGTGGCCCAGTCCGGCCAGACCCTGCGGATCCCCGGTGACCTGCTCGACCAGGCCCGCGAGGCCGCGGACGCGTGCCCGGAGGGGGCGATCTCGATCGTGGAGGAGCACCCCGACCGATGATCGGGCACATCAGGGTCCTCGACCTGACCGACGAGCGCGGCCTCCTGTGCGGCCGGCTGCTCGCCGACCTGGGGGCCGACGTCGTCCAGGTCGAGCCCGCGGCGGGGTCGAGCGCGCGGTCGGTGCCGCCGGTCGCCGCCACCGGATCGTCGATGTTCTGGGAGACGTTCGCGGCCAACAAGCGCGGCGTCGGCCTCGACCTCGACAGCGAGCAGGGGTGCGCGACCGTGCGCGCGCTGGCCCGCCGGGCCGACGTCGTCGTCACCTCGATGCCCGCCGACTGGCTGCGCGAGCGCGGGCTGGACCCGGAGGCACTGCGCGCGGACGACCCGGGTCTGATCTACACCGTGATCAGCGCGTTCGGGTGGACCGGCCCCAAGGCCGGCTACGCCGACAGCGACCTCGTGGTCTGGGCCGCGGGCGGCCCGCTGGACCCGCACCGCGACGGCGACCGGCCGCCCCTGCGCATCAGCGTCCCGCAGGCCTTCCTGCACGCGAGCGCCGACGCCGCGGCCGGCGCCATGCTCGCCGTGCTGGCCAGGGGCTCGACCGGCCGCGGACAGGTCGTCGACGTCTCGGCGCAGGCGAGCCTGGGGGTGGCGACCCTGGCCAGGGTGCTGGCGCACGCGGTGGGCGACGCCAGGCCCGAGTGGCACCGCCGGCCCGTCGCGGGCGGCGACAAGAGCGGCAGCGGCGCGGCCACCCCCAACCGGCTCAAGAAATGGCGGTGCAGGGACGGCATGGTGGAGCTGCACCTGTCGATGGGACCGGCGTCGGGCGACTTCACCAACCGGCTCTTCACCTGGCTGCACTCGGAGGGGGCGGTCAGCGGGCGCATCGCCGCGTGGGACTGGAAGGCCGTGCCCGAACTCATCGCCGAGGGCGAGCTGACCGGCGGCGACCTCGACGAGGCGCGCGCCGCCGTCGGCTCCTTCCTGGCCACGCGGACCAAGAGCCAGGTGCTGGAGGCCGCGATGGAGCACCGGCTGCTGTGCATGGCGATCTTCGACGTCGCCGACGTCTGCGCGAGCCGGCACCTGGAGGAGCGCGGCTACTGGGCGCACGTGCACATCGACGGGGTGCCGGTCCGGATCCCGGGCGCGATCGCGCAGGTCGGCGGCGACGGCCGACCCGGGGTGCGCCGCGGGGCGCCCCGCATCGGCGAGCACACCGAGGAGGTCGTCGGCGACTGGCTCGCCGGGGCCGGGGCGGAGGCGGCGTCATGACCGCGGCCCTGGCGGAGCTGAAGGTCCTGGACCTGTCCTGGGTCGTCGCCGGCCCGCTGGTCGGGCGCGCGCTCGCCGACTTCGGCGCACGGGTCGTCCGGGTGGAGTCGAGCCGCCGCATCGAGACGGCGCGCCTGATGCAGCCCTTCCACGGCGGCGCCCCCGGCGAGGAGAACTCCGCGCTGTACGGCAACTGCAACGCCGGGAAGCTGGGCGTGACGGTCGACCTGAAGACCGAGGAGGGCCGCGCGGTCGTGCGGGACCTCGCGGCGTGGGCCGACGTGGTCATCGAGTCGTTCTCGCCCGGCCAGATGGCCAAATGGGGGCTGGACTACGCCTCGCTGTCGCGGGAGGACCCATCCCTGATCATGCTCAGCACGTCGATCGCCGGGCAGTCGGGGCCGTGGTCGGCGCTGGCCGGCTACGGCAACGTCGGCGCCTCCCTGAGCGGGTTCCAGAACCTCGTCGGCTGGGAGGACGACCTGCCCACGGGGCCGTTCGGCCCCTACACCGACTACGTCGGACCGCGGCTCGCGCTGGTCGCGCTGCTCGCCGCGGTCGAGAACCGCCGCCGCACCGGGGCGGGGCGCCACATCGACGTCGCCCAGATCGAGGCCGGGACCTTCTTCCTCTCGCCCCAGGTCGCCCACTACGGGATCGACGGCGCCGTCGCCCGGCGCCGGGGCAACCGCGACGAGGTCTGCGCACCGCACGGCGTGTACCCGTGCCTGCGCGAGGACGGCGCCGACCGCTTCGTCGCGATCGCGGTGCGCGACGACGCCGAGTGGCCGAGGCTGGCCGAGGCCATGGGCCGCGCCGACCTGGCCGCCCGCGCCGACCTGCGGACCGCCGGGCAGCGGCGCGAGCACGCCGACCTCCTCGACGAGCAGCTCGCGCGCTGGACCGCCGGCCTGCGGGCCGAAGAGGTCGAGCGGCGCCTGCAGGCGGTCGGGGTCCCGGCGCACCGGTCGGCCTCCAGTGCGGACTTCGTGTCGGACCCGCAACTCGCGGAGCGGGGCCACATCGTGCGGCTGCCGCACCGGCTGCACGGCGAGGCGGTGGTGGAGGGGCCGCGCTACCTGCTCTCGGACACGCCGGGGCGCCCCGCCGGGCCGGCGCCGACGCTGGGCCGGGACAACGCGCTCGTCCTGCGCGAGGTCCTGGGCTACACCGACGACCGGATCGCACGACTGACCGAGGACGGAGTACTTCTTTGACCGCTGAAGCGACAGCGACCGGGCAGGACTGGAAGGCCGAGTGGCAGCCGGTCGTCGACGCGGTCGGCCGGGACTTCGCACCGGGCGCGGCGACGATGGGGGCCGACCCGGTCGAGCGCGGGGCCATCCGCCGCTACCTCGAACCGCTGGAGTTCGACTGCGCCCTGCACACCGATGAACGAGCGACGCGGGCCGCCGGCTTCGACGACGTGACGATGCCCGCCACGGGCGTCGTCGCCTGGACCATCCCCGCCATGCGGCGGCCGGGGGAGGTGCTGTTCGACACCGACGACCGCGACGCCCAGCCGGTGAAGAGCCCGATCAACAACCAGGACATGCCGCTCGGCCCCAGGACCAGCGGCTTCTTCGGCACCGACGTCGCCATCGACTTCGTCCGCCCGGTGGTGGCCGGCGAGCGCATCGGCCGGCGCTCCAACCGCCTCCTGTCGTGCGAGCCCAAGGAGACCTCGGTCGGGCGCGGCGCGTTCATGAAGTGGGAGAGCGACGTGGTGACCGAGGCCGGGGAGGTCGTCGCGCGCATCCGGATCGGGACCTACGCCTACGTGCCCAAGGACGAGGATTGAACGAGACGATGACCGATGTGACGACGCGGCGGCTCTTCGACGACGTGGCGGTCGGCGACGAACTGCCCGCCGTGGCCTACCCGCTGACGGTCTACCGGCTGGTGATGGCCGCGGGGGCCAACCGCGACTTCAACTCCATCCACCACAACACCGAGTACGCGCGCAGCACGGGCGCCGAGGAGATGTACGCCAACACCTCCTTCCTGCTGGGCGCCTGGGAGCGGTGCGTGCGCGACTGGACCGGCCCCGACGGCGTGATCCGGAGCCTGCGCGGCTTCCGGATGCGGGCGTTCAACCACGTCGGCGACACGATGTGGGTGCGCGCCGAGGTCGGGGAGACCAGGATCGAGGACGGTGCGGGAGTGGTCGAGATCGCGATCAGATGCGAGAACTCGGCCGGCGTGAGCGTCGGCCCCGGCGTCGTCGAGGTCGCGCTGCCCCGCCGAGAGGAGGGGAGCGCGTGAGCACCGGCACAACGGCGGCGATCGCCGGGCTGGGCATGACCGAGCTCGGCAGGGTCTACGGGCCGACACCGGCGGAGTTCGCGATCGACGCGGTCTCGCGGGCGGCCGCCGACGCGGGGATCGCCCTCGGCGACATCGACGGCCTCCTGGTCAACCCCGGCGTCAACAACGACATCGACCTGCGCCTGCAGTCCGCGCTGCAACTGCGCGACCTGCGGCTGCTCTCGACCGTCCAGGGGTTCGGCTCCTCGGCCGTCCAGATGGTGCAGTACGCCTCGATGGCGATCGCCTCGGGAACGGCCGACGTGGTCGCGTGCGTGTACGCCGACGCGCCCCTGAAGCAGGGGAGCGGGGCCGGAGCGGCCTACTCCGGGAGCGGCGGGACGCTGCGCGGCGTCGAGTCGCTGCCGGCGGCCTCCGGCCTGAAGTCCGCGCCGGCGCGCTACGCCGTCGCGGCCCGGCGGCACATGGAGACCTACGGCACGACCAGCGAGCAGCTCGGCGCCGTCGCGGTCGCCGCGCGCCAGTGGGCCGCGATGAACCCGCTCGCCCAGAAACGCGAACCGATCACGCTCGCCGACCACCAGGAGTCGCGGCTCATCGCCGACCCGCTGCGCCTGCTCGACTGCTGCCTGGTGAGCAACGGGGCCATCGCGGTCATCGTCACCGGTGCCGACCGGGCCGCCGACCTGGTCCGACCGCCCGTGCACGTCTGGGGCTGGGGGCAGGCCCACCCCGGGTACCGCAACGGCCGCGGCAGCGACTTCGGACTGGTCAGCGGCGCGGCCCGGTCGGGTCCCGCCGCGCTGAAGATGGCCGGGGTCACGGTCGGCGACATCGGCGTCCGCCAGATCTACGACTGCTTCACCTACACCACCCTGATCACCCTGGAGGACTACGGGTTCTGCGCCAAGGGCGAGGGCGGTGAGTTCGTCGCCAGCGGGGCTCTCGCCCCCGGCGGCAGTCACCCGACCAACACGGGCGGCGGCGAGCTGTCGTCGTACTACATGTGGGGGATGACCCCGCTGTCGGAGGCGGTCATCCAGGCGCGCGGCCAGGGCGGCGCGCGCCAGGTGCCCGACCACGACCTGATCATGGTGAGCGGTAACGGCGGGGTGCTGGACTTCCACGCCACGCTCATCGTCAGCCCGCACGCCAAGGCCGCATGAGCATGGGAGCCGAGATGCCGTTGACCCCCGTCGTGCGCGACGACCACTCCGCGCCGTTCTTCGACGCCGCCGCGCAGGGGAGGCTGCTGCTGCGCTACTCGCCCGGCAGCGGCGCGTGGTCGGAGCCCGCGGCCCTGGTGTGCTCGGCGACCGGGGCCGCCGACCTCCAGTGGCGCCAGGCCAAGGGCGAGGGCGAGCTGGTCAGCTGGACCGTCGTTCCCGGTCGCGCGAAGGACGGCGAACCGGCGGCCGACGCGGTCGTCGGAGTCGTCGAGATGGCCGAAGGGCCGTGGCTGACGCTGCGGCTCGTCGACGCCGACGGCTCGGAGCTGCGCGCGGGGCTGCCCGTGCGGGTGGACTTCGTGCGGCCCGAGGGCGGGGAGGCCGTGCCGGTCGGGCTGCTCGCCGCCCGACGGGACTGAGGAGGCCGCGAAGTGCGTCAACGAGGCGGAGGAGGCGGCGTGCCGCTGCGCCGGGACAAGAGCGGGCCGGGCCCGCTGCGGGCGGCGGCCCTGCTGTCGGCCGTCGCCCGGTAGCGCCCCCTTTTCGGAGGTCCCGACGCCGTGCGCCCCGGACCGCGCGCGACAGCGTGCACGGCGCCGGGATCGGCGGAGAACGAGGCGACGCTAGAACGTCAGGACGGCTCGCGCGCCGAGCGGGTTGTCGAGTCCGGCCAGGGCGGTGTTGACGTCGGAGAGCGGGAGCCGGTCGCTGAGCAGCGCGTCGAGTTCCAGCCGGCCGTCCAGGTACAGCCGGCTGTACAGCGGGATGTCGAGGCGGAATCGGGTCGAGCCCATCTTCGTCCCCTGCAGGCGCTTCTCCAGGAGCAGGTCGGTGGCCGGGATGCGGACCTCGACATCGGGCCGGGCGACGCCGACGACGGTCGCGGTCCCCATGGTGTCGAGCATCTGGAACGCCTGCTCGATGGTCGCGGCGACGCCGACCACCTCGATGGCGTGGTCGACGCCGCCGCCGGTGAGCTCCCGCACGGCCTCGACGGGGTCGGCGGCACCGGCGTCGACGGTGTCGGTGGCGCCGAACCGCCGGGCGAGGTCGAGTTTGCCGGCGATCCGGTCGACCGCGACGATCCGCGACGCGCCGGCGATGCGGGCGCCCTGGACGACGTTGAGGCCGACCCCGCCGCAGCCGATGACCGCGACGGTCTCGCCGGCCTGGACCTTCGCGGCGCGGCGCACGGCGCCGAGCCCGGTGATCACCGCGCAGCCGAGCAGGGCCGCGCGGTCCAGCGGCATCTCGTCGGGGAGCCTGACCACGGTGCGCTCGTGCACGAGCAACTGCTCGGCGAACCCGCCGAGGCCGACGAAGGCCTCGACGGCCCGGTCCCCGGAGGAGAGCCGGGGCCGCAGGCCCGGCGGGCGCGAGCGCTTCTTCTCCTCGCAGTGCTGGAGTTCTCCGCGCATGCACCAGCGGCAGACGCCGCAGAAGGCGGAGGCGCACGTGGCGACGCGGTCGCCGGGCCGGACGTAGGCGACGTCGTCGCCCACCCGCTCGACGACGCCCGCGGCCTCGTGGCCGAGGACGAGCGGGAGCGCCAGGGGCTGGGCTCCGAGCTGCATGGTCCGGTCGGAGTGGCACACGCCGGAGGCGGCGACCCGGATCAGGACCTCATCGGGCGCGGGGTCCGCGACGTCGACGTCCTCGATCTCCAGGTCGCTGTCGAACTCGCGCAGGACGGCTGCCTTCATGGCGACTCCTCTGGGCTTGGTTCAGGGACGGAATTAGCTTATATTGTTGATTATGGAAATCATAGATTAGCCTCCGGTTGGCGCACCGCGCGCCCAGGCCACGGCGGTCGACGGAGCAGGGACCACCCGGGAGACGCACGTGACGACCACATCGAACACCTCAGCCCCGGCCGACCGGGGCGGCGCCGCATTTCCGCACGTCTTCTCGCCGATCCGGATCGGGACGATGCGGCTGCGCAACCGGATCATGATGCCGCCGCACGGCTCCGCGATCGGCGACCTGTGGGGGGCGGAGGACGACGCGGCGCGGGCCATCGCCTACTGGGAGTCCCGGGCCAGGGACGGGGCGTCCTGGATCGACGGGGTCCGGGGCCGGATCCGCAACCCGCTCATCCCCGGTTTCGAGCCGCACGGCTACGGCGCGGAGACCGAAGGCAACTACCGCTCGCCGCTCTTCGTGGAGCGGGTCCGGCGGTTCGTCTCGGCCATGCACGCCGCGGGGGCGACCGTGACGTCGCAGTTGACCGTGATCGGCGGTGTCCCGCACGCCCCGTCGCAGCGGCTCGGCTCACCGCTGTACAACTTCCGCCCGCACGTCCTGAGCAGGCGGGACATCGCCGACTACGTCGAGGAGTACCGGTTCTCCGCGCGGCGGGCGCGGCTGGCCGGACTCGACGGCATCGAACTGCACCTCAACCACGACGACCTGCTCGAATGGTTCCTCTCGCCGCACACCAACCACCGCGCGGACGAGTACGGCGGCTCCCTGGGCAACCGCGCCCGGTTCGCGCTGGAGGTGCTGGAGGCGGTGCGCGGGGAGATCGGCGCCGGCATGACGCTGGGCGTCCGGTTCACCATGCGCGAAGAGGCGCCGGGCGGCTACGACGCGGCCGACGGCGTCGTGATCGCCCGGTACCTCGAATCCACCGGGCTCATCGACTTCCTGCACCTGGTCATCGGTTCGTCCTGGGGCGACCCCAGCTACATCCAGCCGCAGTTCTACGAACCGGCCCAATGGTCCGACATGGCCGCCGAGGTCCGGCGGGCGCTGACGCTGCCGATCGTCTACACCGGCCGCGTCAACAGCGTCCAGGTCGCCGAGGACGTGCTGGCCGCCGGCCACGCCGACGTGGTCGGGATGGCGCGCGCCTACATCGCGGAGCAGAACCTGCTGACCAAGGCCCGCGAGGGTCGGCTCGACGAGATCCGGCCCTGCGTGGGCGGCAACGACTGCATCAGCCGCGCCTACGTGGAGCGGCTGCCGTTCGGCTGCGCGGTCAACCCGCACGCCGCGAAGGAGGTCGAGGGGCCGTGGGGCCGGGCAGCCGAGCCCGGGCGCCTGCTCGTGGTCGGCGGCGGGCCCGCGGGCATGGAGCTCGCCGCCCTCGCCGCGGAGGGCGGGCACTCGGTGCGGCTGTGGGAGGCCGGCGACGGGCTCGGCGGGCAGTTGCGGATCGCGGCGAAGGCCCCGGGCTACGACCAGTACGCCCGCTACCTGGACTGGCAGGTCCGCAGGCTGGAGCGCCTGGGCGTCGAGACGCGGCTCGGGTTCCGGGCGGACGCCGACGCGGTGGTGGCGGACGGCGCCGATGTGGTCGCCGTGGCCACGGGTGCCACCCCGCACCTGCCGCCGATCGAGGGGGCCGACGGGGACGGCGCCGTGGAGATCCGCGACGTGCTGCGCGGCGCCGCTGTCGGGCACCGGGTGGTCGTGGTGGCGCAGGACGACCACCTGCCGCCGCTGAGCGTCGCCGACCTCCTCAGCGAACGCGGGCACGACGTCACCGTCGTCTACGCGACCGCGCAGCCGGCCGAGCTCCTCGGCCGCTACATCCTGGGCGGCATCCTCGCGCGGCTGCACCGGCGCGGCGTCGCGTTCCGCCTCATGGAGGAGGTCACCGCGGTCCGGGACGGCGGCGTGGAGGTGCGCAACGTCTATTCGGGGCGGACCGAGGAGCTGACCGGGTTCGACTCCGTCGTGCTCGCGTGCGGCGGCGACTCCGACGCCGCCCTGTACGAGCGGCTGCGCGACCGGATCGCGCGGGTCCACGTCCTGGGCGACGCGTTCGCCCCCCGCCGGCTGGTCTTCGCCACCCGCCAGGCCCACGCCCTGGCGCGGACGCTGCAGGAGTGACCGGTGCCCGATCGCCGCTCCGCCGAGGCCCCGCCGATCCGGCGCCGCTCCGCGCGGTCCGGGTCCTTCCAAGAAAACATTTATAAGGAATTTGTGCCGGGTTCGGAACCGGTCCCGGCGCGAGACCGGTCGATCGTCTGCTGGAAGGCGGCCTGAATTGCAAGCACGCAGCGAGACGCGGTTCGAGCACCTGTTCACGCCGGTGCGCATCGGCCGCATGGAACTGCCGAACCGGATCATGGCCACGCCCCACGCGTCGCTGATCGGCGACCTCTGGGGCCCCGACGAGGACGGGGCCGACCGCAACATCGCCTACTGGGCCGAGCGGGCGCGGGCGGGCCTGGCCTGGATGGGCGGCATCAGCGCCGCGCTGGAGAACAACCTGGTGCCCGGGTTCGAGCCCACGGGCGTCGGCGCCAGGGTCAACGGGGTCTTCCGGCTCCCGTTCTTCCACGACCGGATGAGCAGGCTCTCCGAGGCGATGCACGCAGAGGGGGCCCGCGCCACGGCGCAGATCATCATGCAGGGCGGAATGCCGCACGGTCCGTCGCCGGCCGTCACCGCCTACGTCGCCAACCAGGTGTCGCACGGGCTCGACCGCGGCGAGATCGCGTGGTTCGTCGAGGAGTACGCCCGGTCGGCCGGGCTCGCCCGGCGGGCCGGACTGGACGGGGTCGAGTTGCACGCCAACCACGACGACCTGATCGAGTGGTTCATGTCCCCGGTCTCCAACCGCCGCGAGGACGAGTACGGCGGCGACCTGACGGGTCGGCTGCGCTTCGTCACCGAGATCATCGGCGCGATCCGCGCCGAGGTCGGCCGCGACTTCACGCTCGGCGTGCGGATGAACCTCTACCAGGCGCTCGCGGGCGGCTACGACGCGGCCGGAGCGGTGGAGATCGCCAAGGCCCTTGAGGCCACGGGCGGGATCGACTACCTGTCGGTCGTCGTGGGAGACAACTGGGGAGCGCCCAGCTACATCCAGCCGCACCACTACCCGCAGGCGCACTGGGCCGACCTGGCCGGCCGGCTCAGGCGGGCGGTCGGCCTGCCCGTGGTCTACACCGGCCGGATCACCACCGCCCAGGCGGGGGAGGAGGTTCTGGCCGGGGGATGCGCGGACGTGGTCGGGATGGCGCGCGCGTTCATCGCCGACGCCGAGGTCGTCGCCAAGGCGCGTTCGGGCCGGACCCGCGAGGTCCGCCCGTGCATCGGGTGCAACGAGTGCATCCATCGGCGCCTCGTCGACGGGCTGGGGTTCGCCTGTTCGGTGAACCCGCACGCCGGCCGCGAGGTCGACGGACCCCTTCCCCGGACCGAACGGCCGAAGAAGGTGCTGGTGGTCGGCGGCGGACCGGCGGGCATGGAGCTGTCGGGGCTGCTCGCCGAACGCGGGCACGCGGTCACGCTGTGGGAGCGCGGGCCCGCGCTGGGCGGTCAGATGCTGGTCGCAGGGCTGGCGCGGGAGAACGCGGCCTACCGCGACTTCGTCGCCTGGCAGGAGGGCCGGCTGCAGCGGGCGGGCGTGGCGGTCGAGCTCGGCCGGGAGGCGACGCAGCGGGGCGTGGCGGAGTTCGGGGCCGACGTGGTCGCGGTGGCCACCGGCTCCGTCCCGCGCGCGCCGGAGATCCCCGGGGCGCGGCTGCCCTTCGTCGTCGAGGCACGGGACGTGCTGACCGGTGCGGCGCGGGTGGGCCGGCGCGCCGTGGTCGTCGCGATGGAGGACCACATGCAGCCGCTGACGGTCGCCGGGTTCCTCGCCGACCGGGGGCACCGGGTCCACCTGATCCACCCGACCCCGGGGCCGGCTCCGCTGGTGGGCAAGTACACCATCGGCTCGGCGCTGGGCGCCCTCTCAACGGCCGGGGCGGAGTTCACGCCGATGAGCAGGGTGGTGGGGATCGAGCCGGGCCGGGTGCGCACCCGCAACGTCTACTCCGACGTCGAGGGCGAGGTCACCGGGTTCGACAGCGTGGTCATCGCGGCGGGCGGCGTCGCCGACGACGGACTGCACCGCGAGTTGAAGAGCACCGGCGCCGGGGGCGCCGATGTGCACGTGCTCGGCGACGCCTACGCGCCCAGGCGCATCACGTTCGCCACCCGGCAGGCCCACGCCCTCGCGGCCCTCGTCTAGGTGGTGCGGAACCCCCGGTAGTCGTCGGCGGCCACCTCGGTGCAGATCCTGCGGTAGCGGCCGACACCGCCGACGTAGGGCATGAAGACGCGGGGCTTGCCGGGCACGTTGGCGCCGAGGTACCAGGAGTCGGCGACGGGGTAGAGGGTCGCGTCGGCGACCTCGTTGACGTGCCGCACCCAGGCGTCCTCCGCTTCGAGGACCGCCTCGGAGCGCACCAGCCCGTTCTTGAACATGTGCTCGATGTAGTCGGTGACCCACTCGACGTGCTGCTCGATGGAGACGAGCATGTTGCTGATCACCGAAGGGCTCCCCGGCCCGGCGATGAAGAAGAGGTTGGGGAATCCGGCCGTGGACAGGCCCAGGTAGGTGCGCGGTCCCGCGGCCCACTTCTCCTTCAGGGCGACCCCGCCGACCCCGCGGAAGTCGATCTTGAGCAGTGCGCCGGTCATCGCGTCGAATCCGGTCGCCAGCACCAGGGCGTCGAGCTCGTACTCCTGCTCGGAGGTCCGCACGCCGCCGGGGGTGATCCGCTCGATGGGCGTGGCCAGCGTGTCGACCAGCCGGACGTTGCCGCGGTTGAAGGTGGTGAAGTAGTCGATCTCCAGGACGAGCCGCTTCGTCCCGAACGGGTAGCCCTTGGGGGACAGCGCCTCGGCGACCTCGGGATCGTCGACGACCTCGCGGATCTTGGAGCGCACGAACTCCGCGGCCTTCTCGTTGGCCGCGCGGTCGGTGGTGAGGTCGCGGAAGGAGGCCTGGATGTCGGGTCCGCCCGTGCGCCAGTGGCCCTCGAACGTCTCCCGCAGCACCTCCGGGTCCACCTCCAGGGCCGATTCCCGTCCCAGGAACCGGTGCGTGCCCCCGGGATGGTCGCGCGCCTGCTCGCGGTACTCGGCGAAGCGCGACTTGAGGTCGGCGACGTGGTCGGGGTCGAGCGGCCGGTTGCGCGCCGGCATCGCGAAGTGCGGCGTGCGCTGGAAGACCGTCAGCTCCTCGGCCTGCTCGGCGATGTGCGGGATGGACTGCATCCCCGACGACCCGGTTCCGATGACGCCGACGCGCCGGCCCGTGAAGTCGACGCCCTCGTGCGGCCAGTTCCCGGTGTGGTGGAACTCGCCGGCGAAGTCGTCCAGGCCCGGGATCTCCGGCAGCTTCGCCACCGAGAGCTGGCCGGTCGCCATGATGACGTGGCGCGCCGTGACCGCGTCGCCCCGGTCGGTCTCGACCGTCCAGGTGTCGGCCTCCTCGTCGAAGGCCGCCGCGGTCACCCGGGTGCCGAAGGTGATGCCGTCGCGGAGGCCGAACCTGTCGACGACGTGGTTGATGTAGCGCAGGATCTCCGGCTGGGCCGGGTAGCGCTCGGTCCAGTCCCACTCCTGGATCAGCTCGTCGGAGAACGAGTAGCAGTAGTCGACGCTTTCGATGTCGCAGCGCGCGCCGGGGTAGCGGTTCCAGTACCAGACGCCCCCCACGTCGTCGGCGGCCTCGACGAGGTGTACCGCGCGCTCGGCCTCCCTGAGCCGGTGCAGCGCGTACAGGCCGGAGAAACCGGCGCCCACGACCAGCACGTCCACTTCTCGGGGCGGCCGCCGCCGCGGATCGATCGAGCGTTGCCCCGCCATGGCGTCTCCTCCGGTTCCGATCCTCCATAATCAATGCGCATGAATAGTATCATTACCAGTGGAGGCGATCCAGGTGCCGGAGGGGCCGGGCCCGGCGTCCGGCCCCTCCGGGCGCTCAGATGCCGCGCCGCATGGCCCGGTTGCCCAACGCGAGGCCCACCGCGGCGATGGCGCAGGCCGCGAGCGCGCCGTGCAGCACCGAGGCGTCGAAGAGCCGGCCGGCGAACAGCGCCCGCTGCGCGTCGGCGATGTGGGAGACCGGGTTCAGCCCGGCGAGGACCTGCAGCCAGGCCGGGCCGAAGTCCACCGGCAGCAGCAGACCCGACAGCAGCAGCAGCGGGAACATCAGCATCTGGGTGACGACGTAGAACAGGGTGCCGCCCGGCTGCGACTTGATCGCCAGCACGAAGGAGAGGGAGCCAAGCCCGACGCCGAACACGATCAGCAGCGCCAGTCCGGCCAGGACGCCCGCCGGGTGCAGCCGGAAGCCCAGCGGAAGCGCGACGGCGATGATCAGCACCGCCTGGACCAGCAGGATCACGGACTCCTTCAGGGTCCGGCCGACCAGCATCGCCGTGCGGTTCAGGGGAGTGACCAGCATCCGCTCCGTCGAGCCGCCGATCAGCTCGACCAGCAGGTTGTACCCGGCCGACATCGGCCCGAACAGGCACATCATGACCAGGATTCCGGGCACGAACCACTGCCAGGACGTTGCGCCGCCCAAGCCCGGAGTCCCGTCCAGCAGCGAACCGAACAGGAACAGGAACAGCAGGGGTTGCGCCATGTCGAAGACGAGGCCCAGGGGCTCGCGCAGCATCGGGGTGAATTCGCGGGAGAACACCGTCGCGGTGTCACGGACGAACTTCACGGGGTCTTTCGCCTCCTTTCGAGGGGCGGGGACGGTCACGCGTCGCTGTGGGAGTCGTCGTCGCCCAGGCTGCGGCCGGTGAGCGCGAGGAACACGTCGTCCAACGTGGGGCGGGCGGTCTCGGCGGTGGCGACCTTCACGCCGATCGCCTCCAGCGAGCGCAGGTACTCCGGCAGCGCCGCGCCCGCGCGGGCCACCCGCAGCCGCACCGTCGTCCCCTCGGTGCCGACCCCGCCCGGTGCAGCGATCCGGGCGGCGACCTCGGCCGCCCGCGCCGCGTCCGGCTCCTCGCCGACGGTGACCGTGACGCGGTCGCCCGCCAGGTCGCTCTTCAGCCGCTCGGCCGTCCCGTCGGCGATGATCCGGCCGTTGTCGATGATCACCACCCGCTCGGCCATGCTGTCGGCCTCCTCCAGGTAGTGGGTGGTCAGGAAGAGGGTCGTGCCGTACTCCGCGCGCAGCCGCAGGATGTGCTCCCAGATCTCGGCGCGGCTGTGCGGGTCGAGGCCGGTGGAGGGCTCGTCCAGGAACAGCAGGTCGGGCCGGTGCACGAGCCCCAGGGCGATGTCGAGGCGGCGGCGCTGGCCGCCCGACAGGGTGCCGGGCTTGCGGTCGGCCAGCGGCTCCAGGCCCAGCAGGCCGAGGACCTCGTCGGCCCTGCGGTGCGCCCGGGCGCGGGTGAGGCCGTAGCAGCGCCCCTGGGTCACCAGCTCGTCGCGGACCCGGTAGTTCTCGCCGGCGCTGTTCTTCTGCCCCACGTAGCCGATGCGGGCGCGCACCCCGGCCGGGTCGGTGACGATGTCGCAGCCGGCCACGGTCGCCGTCCCCGATGTCGGCGGCAGCAGGGAGGTCAGCATGCGCAGGCTGGTGGACTTGCCGGCCCCGTTCGGGCCGAGGAAGGCGACCAGTTGGCCGGCCTCCACATCGAGGTCCAGGCCGCGCACGGCCTCGACACCGGCCCGTTTGACCTTGAACCGCCGGGTCAGTCCTCGGGCATGGATCATCGTCCCCTCCTCGGGGGTCGGTGCGGATGTTTCCGGGCATGGCGAAGAAACCCCAGGTCGGGGGCTTATTCGAAGATGATTCATCTTTGCCCGCGCAATCCGGATTTGGCAAACGCGAACATAGCGTTCACGTTTGCTCCGACCTGCGCAAACACGACCGCCCGAAGTGGACGGGCACCACGCCGGCACACCTTTTTCGCGCCGAATTCCTCCGCTGAAATGGGCTTCTCTCGATCCGGAAAAGAAATTCCGAGATATCCTGGATGTCCGGCGCCTTGCGGCCGCATCGACTCGTCCGCTGCTTCTCGCCCGAGGACCGGCCGCCCTTGCCGACGAGTTGCAGCGACTCATCGCCTACCGTGCCCGAACGCAGAACACGGGGCCTTGCTCAGTTCAGCGAAGGCCCCGTCTCTTGCGGCGCCGAGGTCAGCCACCGGCTCAGTGCGTGCCGCACTTCAGGGTTCATCGATCGGAGCGGCCCCGATCGAGCTCGGTGCAGACCGGTGGTGCGTCAACCATCGATGTCTGTGACCTTCAGCTCCAGTTCACTGGCGAGGGCCTGGAACAGGTCCGCAAGCTGCGCTTCCGTCACCTGTACACCCTTCAGTGATGACAGGCCGGAGATCCCCGAGAGGTTGCTGGCCCGCAGGTCGGCGTCCTGCATCCTCGTGGAGTCGAACTCGGCGCCGCTCAGTGTGCAGTCGTCGAACACGGCCCTGCTGAGGTCGCTGTTGGAGAAGGCGGCCTCCTTGAACGAGCAGCCGATGAAGGCGACATCGCCGGCCACCTTCAGCCGGTCCAGAACCGCGAAGTCGAACTGGCAGTTCTCGAACAGCACATCCGAGAGAGAAGCGCCTGCAAGGGCGAGTCCCATGAACCGTGCGTTGCTGAACCGGCATCGGGTTACGGTGATGTCCTTCCACCGATGCGACGACAGGTCCACGCCCCGGAACTCGGTGTTGCTGACCTTCTCGCGCTCCAGAGGACTGCCGAACGGCCAGGCCGTTACGGCATCCTCGTCTTCACTGGGAGGAGGACCTTGACTCCTCGGATCTCCTTCGTTTCCACTCTGCCTGCCTCTACTTGTTCCAGTTGTCCCAGGTGGGCCGGTTGTCGAATCCTCCGCCACCGCGGTTGTCCCACGTGTCGCGGTTGTCGAACTGACTGAACGGTGCCGCCTTCGATCCTGCACGCTCCCGGCCTTCACCTCGGCGAGGTAGCCGAGGAGCTTTCCGGCCTCGCGCACCCGCAGATCACTGCCGTTGGCCAAGCGGGCGAACATCGTTCGCCAGAAGTGCCGCACCGTTCCCGCGTCGATGCTCTGACGGCTATCGTTGGCGCCCTCGTATTCCTCGATGTTGAAGCCGACGCTGCCGGCTCCGAGGTCCTCGAAGAAGTCGAAGAGCGCATCGGGCTCGTTGACCGTCTCAGGGAAGACGACGCAGATCACTGAGAAGTCGATCCCATGCTTTTTCAGTGCCTGCACTCCGCGCATGATGCGGGGGAACACCGGCTTCCCGGCCCAGTCGACGCGGTTGGCGCTGGCGGAGTCGGGGCCGTCCAGACTCACTCCCACACGAAACTCGTATCTGGTGAAGAAGTCGCACCATCCATCGTCGATCAAGGTGGCGTTGGTCTGGATGAAGTGCCGGATGCGTCCCTCGGTGCGAAGGAGCTCGAAGACCTCAACCAGCTCTTCGAAGTGGTCGCGACGGATCGCCAGCGGTTCACCTCCGTGCCAGACGACGTCGACCATGCTGCTCGACTCTTGAGCCTGAACGCTCGACGCCAGAGCTGCCGCGACCGGCAGCGGCATATCGCGCCGAGTTCTTCGGCTTGATGGACAGATGTAGCAGTACGCACAGTTCAGATTGCAGAGAGGCGTGGGCTGCAGAATCAGTGTTTGGAATGTGGAACTGAGCCGTCGCATGTCTCCCTCTTCGAAGTGGGGAATGGTCATGGCTTGGGGGAGCAGGCTTGAGCACGACGACACGTAACCTTGGGAGGGACAAGAAGATCTGCATCGTCGTGCTGTCAAGATCACGTGGCGTGCGGACTAGGGCCAGAGGGCCGCCGCATGGAGTCGGGGGGAGACTGAACGCGCGAAGCGCTACCGTGATCTCCTTGGGGCGAAGCGAACCGGAGTTCCGCTTCGCGCACAGCCTTGTCGATCTTCTGAGGGCTTGGTGCGGAGAACTCGAAGTGTGCGCGATGGCGAGTCGGGCGAGCCGTCGCGGCAACTCGGGGCGCTGGCCGTTCGGCATCTCATTCCTTTTCTCGCGGATCGTGCATTGATCTGTCGCCGGTCGCTGCAACGCGGCTCTCGCGCCCACCTGAACCATCACTTCTCGTCTTCGATTGAGACGGTCGGGATTAATCGCCCTGTCGTTCTCCGACCGGCTCTTCGTTCACGCCTCGTCAGAGCTGTTGGCCCTGGCTTAGATCGAACATGCTGAACGGCGCCCAGTCACCGGGTTTGAGGACATGCTTTCTATGCAGCAACTGACCCCTATGAGCTGCGGATTTGCAGCAGAGGCGACACTTCTATGTCACCGTCTGGCGGAGTAACGCGGTTTCGGCCATTGCGAAGCTCTTCGCCTCGGGCAACCTTGGGTCTAGACCCCCGCGAGGAGATCTGGACATGGGCTGGACGAAGAGGCAGATCACTCAACTACGCGATCGGATGCGAAAGCAGGGGCGAAGCGATGACGAGATCGCAGACGAGATTCGCCACCGGTGCGGTAGCTCGCCCTTAGCGGCGTATCGGCAGCTTCACGGCTGGAGCCAAGAAGAGGTAGCGGAGCGCTACCGGCGCGAGTCTCCTGGCCTTGCCCTGGACCAAGCGGCTCTCAGCCGTTTGGAGATGTGGCCAGGACAAGGCAGCCGAGCGCCTCAAGCAGTCCAGATCTCCACCCTGGCGGCTCTGTACAACACGACTCCACTACGGCTGCTGTGCCCTGAAGGGCTCGACAGGCTTGACGAACATGAACGGAGTGTCCTGCTCCGCATTGGTACAGCGGAGAACCCCTCGATAGCCCTCGCACAGCAGTCAGCGTCGGCACAGGAGATGCCGGCCGGCCGAGCTCCCTTCAACTTCGTAACTCCGGAAAGGCAAGTAGAGATGGCCGCACAGCGCGCACTACGGTTCGGCTCCATGGCAGAGGGCAGCAACCTCGGGCCGGAGACCCTTCAGCAGCTCTACAGCGAAGTTGAACGGATCTCCAGCACTTACCCGAGGAGCCCCATTCACCACGTGCTCGGTGATCTCGTCGAAACGCAGGACGTGGCCTTCCGTCTCCTGGAGGGGCGCCAGCGCCCGAACCAGACGAAGGACCTCTACCTCTTGAGCGGGCTGCTCTCGCTCATGCTCGCCAAGGCGAGCCATGACCTTGGCGATCCCCATTCCGCGATGAAGCAGGCACGAACCGCCTACATCTGCGCCGACAACGCAGAACATGACGGCCTCCGCATTCGCGTGCGAGCGCAGCAGTCACTCATGGCGTACTGGGCAGGATGGACCTCGGAAGCTGCGAGGTACGCCGATCTCGGGCATGACCTGGCGACCCGCCACACCGGGAGTGCGGCCGTCTGGCTCATGTCCCAAAGCGCCCGTTCCTGGGCGTCGCTCGGTGACGGGGAGCGAGCCACAGAAGACCTCGCACGTGCAACCGCCCTTCAGGACGACAGAGAGAGTGACGACTTGGACGGCCTGGGCGGACTCATGCGCTTCGCCCGCTGCCGCCAGCTCTACTACGGAGCCGAGACGCGGATCTGGATTCCGGGTCAGGAGGAGCAGGCCGAGCAAGCGGCGCTCACCGCGATCGAGGCATACGAGGAGGCGGCGAACACCGGCTCCGACGACTGGGCCTACGGGGACGACGCAGGAGCAAGGGCGGACCTGGCTTTCGTACGCGCAACACGCGGAGAACTGGAGGGGGCGGCAGAAGCTCTTGCCCCGGTTCTGGAACTGCCGGTCGGCCAGCGGGTCGCCGGAGTCATCGCGAGTACGATGCGTGTCCACAGCGCGCTCCGGGACCGGCAGTACGCGGGGAGCAGAGTCGCAAACCGGCTTCGGCAGGAGATCGAAGGCTATGGTCAGGCTCCTGCGGCTGCGCTGACATCGGGACGCTAGCCTCAGTGCGTGTTTCCCATCGAGCTAAACGGCAGCAGGCTTCGACTGCGAGAGATGCGTCTCTCTGACGCTGAACGGCTGGTCCAGGTCTACGGGGATGAGACGGCGACGCGCCACCTGTCATTCACTCCCCGCACGGCGGATCAGTGCGTGGCAGTCATCCAGGTAGCGATCAAAGATGCACAGGCCGAGAACCGAACGGTCTACATGCTGGCAGTCGTGACACCGGATGACGAGCTCGTTGGGGCCGCACGCCTCGCTATCGACGAACGGCCCCACAGCGCCCAGATCGGTTTCGCGCTCAAACCGGGACTGTGGGGTCAAAGGCTGGGAGGCGAAACGGTCCGGCTCCTCCTCGATCTCGGGTTTGGTGCCCTGGACCTCAAGCGCATCTGGGGGGCACGTGCTCCCGACAATGAGAGATCGCGCCGGGTCATGCTCAGTGCGGGGATGGTCGAAGAAGGACGCATCCGGCGCCACCTGCGGGCGCACGGCGCTTGGCGCGATTCCATCGTTCACTCGGTCCTGGACGATGAATGGAAGACAGCAACCATTCACACCTAATCTGCACTCACGTAAATGGTCCCTGGTGACGTGGGATAACGACGTGGTGGGTCCTCTGGCGACGGAAGTGAGCGCTGATCCGGCACGTTCACGCCCCTCCGTTCAGGAAATCTCACGCCCCCGCGGGGTCCAGGGGATCGGATGGGGGACGAAGCCGGTGGAGTTCGGTCCGGGGGCGGCGCCTCGGGCGCCGACCGGGGCCGGCAGGGCCTGGCCGAGTCCGGCGTTGATCAGGGCGACGGTGCGGACGACGAACGGCGGCGTGATCGTGAACCCCACGGCGATCGCCAGGTGGAAGGCCGTGGCGATCCCCAGGCCGTCGCCGAGGCCGAGCAGTTCGGGCAGGCCGTCGGTGCCACCGGCGCCGGTCACAATCCACCCGTAGAGCGGGTAGGTCAGTCCGAGCAGCGCGACCGCCCACCAGGAGACCACGGCGGCGAAGGAGGTCACCGAGATCGGGAAGCTCACCACGCCGTGCAGCAGGTCCAGCCAACTCTGGCCGCAGGCGAGCGGGTCGAGCATCCGGCGCAGCGGTCGGGCCCCGGTCGGAGCCCGGTGGTAGCGGGGCCCGACGACCTCGTCGCCGAGCTGGTGGAGGCGCTGCCGTCGGGCAGCCACCTGTTCGTCACCGACTTCGTCGACACCGGCGACCCCGTCCAGGCGGCCATGGAACGGGCCGGCCTGGAGACCCTCGGCAACGGCTGGATCCGGTCCCCGGAGGAGATCCGCGCGCACTTCACCGGTCTGCCGCTCCTCCCGCTCGGCCTGGACTTCCTGGCGCGGTGGTTTCCCGAGGACCCCGAAGCCCCCGTTCCCGCGGTCGAGGACCTGGCGCCGCACCAGCGGGTCCTCATGGCGGGCATCGCGCGCAAACCGTAGCGGCGCGGGGTGCGCGGCGCGGGCCGCGCACCGGCGCCCCCGCCACCGCAGCCTTCGACGGGAGCGGAAGCGAAGCGTTGAGCGAGGTGGGCGCGGGTAGACCGACCCCATGACCAGTGCACCGTTCGAACCAGAGCCCGATCTCGGCCGAGACGAGATCGCCGCCGCCGATCCGGGGCCGGGAGCGCCTCCGCAGGCGCCGGGGTTCGGCGTCGAGGCCGAGGACCCCGACCAGGCGGAGCAGCCGCAGGACCCCGAGGACGAGGATCCCGATCAGCGGGAGTGACGGAGGACCCGAACGGGGGAGGGCGACACCGGCCGGCGGCCCGTCACCGCCTCACCGGGACGGGCCGCGGTAGCGGTCGGCCGGTTCGGCCCCGCTGCGCGCGCGGATGCGCGGGCCTCGGTCCGCGCCAGTCCGGCCGCGGCGCTACCGTCCGGCCGTCAGGTGGTCGGGCGGGGTGATGATGTAGGCGATGCCGCCGGAGCCGCCGTTGGTGGTGCGCAGCCAGACGTCCTCGAACTGGGCGCGCGGGTAGACCCTGCGGACGGCGTCGTTGTCCGAGGACGCGGGGTCGTTGGCGATCACGTCGCCGTCCTCGGTGAACCCGACCACGACCATGATGTGCCCATCGGTTCCGTATCCGGCCCCGTCCAGCTCGTCGGCGCGGAACGACTGGGAGGTGACCACCGGGACGTCCCGCAGGATGAGGCGTTCGACGTCGGCGAGCGAGCGCAGCCGGGTGACGTGGGCGTCGAGCCCGTAGGTCGCCGCGTAGGCCACGTTGAACGACCAGTTCCCCGCCCCCGCATAGGCGTGGTCGTAGGTCCGGCGCGCGGCGTGGTCCACGGTCGGATCGGCGTGGCCGGGGGCCACCCAGGCCAGGTCCTCCTCGCTCGGGCTCCGGCCCCAGTACTCCACGACCATCTCCGTCGACGTCGGGCTGCACCAGGCCTCACCGCCGCCGCCGTACTGCGGGTAGTGCCCGGCGTGGACGTTCTGGGAGTAGCGGGGCACGGACAGCTCGACGCCCCACGCGCCCGCGGACTCGGAGGTCGGCACGTCGGAGCGCTCCGGGACGTCCGAGGCCATCGCGCCGATCATGGACAGCGACGGCGAGGCCGAGGTCCCCTTGACGCGGTAGAGCGTGGCCCGCAACTGGTACTCGACCAGGGTGGTCCCCGGCGCGGTCGCCAGGACGTCGACGTTGACCTCGCCGTGCTCGTCGGACTGCCCCTCCACGCTGGTGCGCCGGATGTCGGTGTCGCCGGAGGCCCACCGGCCCATCACGTACCAGCGGGTCCGCGCGCCGTCGTCGGTCGTGCCCCGCACCTCCACCTGCAGCCAGGTGCCCGGCGGCGTCAGCGCGTTCCACGAGGTGACGATCTCGGTCGCGCCGAAGCCGGTGGCGTGTTCGGGCGAGGTCCAGCGCGCGTAGTCGTAGTCGGCGGTGGTGCCGAGCGCCTTCTCGGTGTGCTCGGCGCTGCCGGCCGGCCGGCCGATGACGAGCCCGTCCCCGGTCGCCCGCACGCCTTCGGCGGTGCCCGAGGCGAAGTCGGATTCCGAGGCCCACCGGTGGAACTCGACCGGAGCCTCTGTCGCCTCCGGTGCCGCGCCGGGTTGCGCGGCCGCGGGCGCGCCCGCGAGTGCCGTCGCGGCGGCGAGCAGCGCCGCGGGAAGCAAACGAGTGAGTATTCGCATGCCGTCCTCCTGGGGATGCGCGCCGATCGGCGCCGTGCTCCTCCGGCCGAGGCGCACCGCGTGCGCCGTCACGTTCCGCCATAGCCTGCCAACCCAGTGTGACTCAATCGGCCCGGCCGCGCGATTCGCCACGGCGGGCGCGCAGGAGGTCCGTTCCGCGGTCGCCCCCGTCGCGCTTCCCGTATGGAGAACGTTGTGTTTTCTAACAAGGAGGCTTGCGGTTCCCCTTAGAGAACAGTTCGTTTTCCATATGGGGCCGTTCCCCCGTGCGTCTCCTTGGAGGGCATTGAACATGGCGCGTCGATCCGAAACCGCTCGGCTGCGGGGAGGCACGGGGGAGCGCGGGGACGGAGTCGCGCGCGCACTGCCCGGCCTGATGCTGGCGATGCTGCTCGGCGCGCTCGATCAGACGGTCATGGCCCCGGCCCTCCCCGCCGTCGCCGGGGAACTGGGCGGACTGGACCGGATGCCGGCCGTCGCGACCTCCTACCTCGTGGCCGCCACCGTGGCCATGCCCCTGTACGGCAAGCTGGGCGACCGGTTCGGCCGCAAGCCGGTGCTGCAGGCCGCGATCGCGGTGTTCCTGCTCGGCGCGGCGCCGTGCGCGGTCGCGGACTCGCCGGCCGCGCTGATCGCCTTCCGGGTGGTGCAGGGCGCGGACGGCGGGGCCGCATAGGGGCGGGGCCGTGGAACGGGGCTCCGTAGAATCGACTGGCCGTCGCCGCTCACCGGGAGGAGACACGTCCGCAGTGCCCAACGACGACGCAGCAGGGACCGGTGCGGACCACCGCAGCCGGCCCCGGCGCCGCGGCAGCGCCCTCAACGCCGCCATCTTCCAGGCGACGCTGGCCGAACTCGCCGACGTCGGCTACGCCGGACTGACCATGGAGAGCGTCGCCGAACGCGCCCGGGCGAGCAAGGCGTCGCTGTACCGCCGCTGGCCGGGCCGGGGCGAGCTGGTGATGGACGCGGTGTACCACGTGCTGCCCGACCCCACCGACCTGCCCGACACCGGGAGCCTGCGCGGCGACGCCCTGGCGGTGCTCCGGCAGGGGGCGCAGCAGCTCGCCGGGCCGGTGGGCGAGGCGATGCGCGGCCTGCTCGGCGACGTGCTGCGCGACCCCGTCCGCGCCGCGGAGATCCGCGAGCGCGCGCGGGGCAACAGCGTCAAGACGATGACCGAGATCGTGCGCAGGGCCGTCGAGCGGGGGGAGTGCGACGCCGCGGCGGTATCCCCCCGCAGGCTGGAGGCCGGATGGGCGCTGCTGCGCTACCACTTCCTGTTCAGCGGCGCCCCGATCCCCGAATCCGTCATCGTCGAGATCGTCGACGACGTCATCCTCCCGCTCTTCACCGCCCCGCGCGAAACGGCCCGGTAGCGCTGCGCCTCCTTCGCGAAAAGGCCCGGTCCGTCACCATTCGGCGAAGGAGCCGTCGGGGTGGCGCCAGATCGGGCCGCGCCAGTCGGGGGCGGAGCCGTCGGCGGCGCGCACCGCCTTCTCGTCGACCTCCAGGCCCAGGCCGGGCGCCGTCGGCCGGAGCAGGTGGCCGTCGTGGAAGGCGAACACCTCGGGGTCGCGCACGTAGTCGAGCACTTCGGCGCCCCGGTTGTAGTGGATGCCGATGCTCTGCTCCTGGATGAGGAAGTTCGGCGTGCAGAACGCGATCTGCAGGCTGGAGGCCAGGGAGACCGGGCCGAGGGGGCAGTGGGGCGCGACGAGCACGTCGAAGGTCTCGGCGAGGGCGGCGATGCGGCGCACCTCGGAGATCCCGCCGGCGTGGGAGAGGTCGGGCTGGATCACCGCGATGCCGGCCTGGAGGGCCGGGAGCGCGTCGGTTCGGGAGAACAGCCGTTCGCCGGTGGCGATGGGGACCGGGGCGGTGCGCACCACGTCGGCCAGCAGGTGGGTGTACTCCGGTAGCACCGGCTCCTCGGCGAAGAGGGGACCGAGCGGGGCGAGGTGCGGCAGAACGAGTCGGGCGTTGGCCGAGGAGAAGCGCCCGTGGAAGTCCACGGCGAAGTCGCCGTCAGGGCCCAGCGCCTCGCGCGCCGCAGCGGCCCGTTCCACGATCGTGTCGATGTCGCGGCGGGTGGCGATCCGGTTCATCCGTCCGGCGGCGTTCATCTTCACCGCGGTGAACCCCGCTTCGACCTGCGCGGCGACGGCCTCGCCGATGTGGGCGGGCTCGTCACCGCCGACCCAGGTGTAGGCGCGGACGCGGTCGCGCACCGGGCCGCCGAGGAGCACGTGCACGGGCACGCCGAGGGCCTTGCCCGCGATGTCCCACAGCGCCTGGTCCAGCCCGGCGACGGCGCTGGAGAGCACCGGGCCGCCGCGGTAGAAGGACCCCTTGGTCATGACCTGCCAGTGGTCCTCGATGCGCATCGGGTCCTTGCCGATGAGGAGTTCGGCGAGCTCGTGCACCGCGGTGCGCACGGTCGCGGCGCGCCCTTCGACGACCGGCTCCCCCCAGCCGACCACGCCGTCGTCGGTCTCGATCCGGCACAGCAGCCAGCGCGGCGGGACGGCGAAGGTCTCGATCCGGCTGATCCTCATCGTTCGGCTCCTCTTCCGGTCCTCATCGTGCGGGCTCCTCCCCGCCGGCCCCCGGGGACGGCGGGGAGGCGGCGTGCGGCGCCGGGGCGCCCGCGTGGTCCTCGTAGTCGGCGGAGACGCGGGTCTGGTCGGCGAAGGACTTCGCGAGCAGGGCCAGCATCGCCCGCTCGGCGGCGGCCGGGTCCTTCGCCGCGACGGCGTCCAGCACCGCCCGGTGGCTGGGGACGGGATCGTCGTGGTCCGCCGAGTGCACGATGAGGTCGCGCTCGAGCAGCCCCGGTTCCAGGAGGACGTCCATGCGTGCGAACATCTCGTTGCCGGTCGCAGCGAGCAGTGCGCGATGGAACTCCAGGTCGGCCGCTGCGGCGGCCCGTGCGTCGCCGTCCGCGGCCCCCATCCGCTCCAGCGCCCGACGCAGCCGATCCAGGTCCGGCTCGCCCCTGCGCAGCGCCGCGTAGCGGACGGCGGCCGGCTCGATGGCGGCGCGCACCTCGTTCAGGTCGCGGATGAGCCGGGAGCCGTCACCGGCGGCGGACTGCCAGCGCATGACATCGGAGTCCAGCAGGTTCCAGGCGGAGCGGGGGCGCACGAACGTCCCGCGCTTCTGCCGCGCGTCCACCAGCCCCTTGGCGGTGAGCACCTTGATCGTCTCGCGCAGCACGCTCAGGCTGATGTCGAGCTCCTCGCCGAGCGCGCGCAGGTCCAGGGTCCCGCCCTCGGGCAGTCCGCCCGCGACGATGCGGCCGCCGAGCAGCTCGACGATCTGGCCGTGGGTGCCGCGACCCTTGTAGGAAGCCACCCGTCTCACTCCTTGTCCGTCGGCAGCGGGCCACCTGGAGTCGACCATCCTGCTCCACACGGGCGGCCGGGCCGCGGCCCGGGTGGGCGGGTCGGGATCGGGCGGCGGGACGTCCTTCGTCCGCGCCGGTTCCGCCGTCCCAAAGTACGTCATTAATTATGAATTAATATCATCCTTCGAGCGGTCATGGGATGTGCCCGCCGTCACGGACCGCCCCGGACCGTGCGCGCCGGGTCCGCCGGCCGGCCTCGGGGGCCGGGCCGGAGGCGGAAAAGAGGAGAAAGCGGAGAGGGAGTCGCGGAAATGGCAGTGGAACAGGTCACGCCGCCGGTCGCCGATCACGGAGAGGGACCGGTCTGGTGTGCGGACGAAGGCCGGCTGCGCTGGGTGGACATGCTCGCCGGCGACGTCCTCGCCCTGGATCCGGGGAGCGGGGAGATCGAGCGGACGCACGTCGCCGAGGTCGCCGCCGCACTGCGCCCGCGCATCGGGGGCGGGTTCGTGGTCGCCGTCGAGCGGGGGTTCGCGCTCTGGGAGCCCGGAGAGCCGCGCCCGCGCCTCCTTCCCGAGGTGTGGGCGGACCCTTCCGTGCGCATGAACGAGGGCGGCTGCGACCCCCGCGGCAGGTTCTACTGCGGTTCCATGGCCTACGACGCGGCTCCCGGCCGCGGGGCGCTGCACCGCCTGGATCCGGACGGGACCGTCACCACGGTCCTGGAGGGCGTCACCATCTCCAACGGGCTCGCCTGGACCCCGGACGGGCGGCGGGCCTACTACGTCGACACCCCGACGCGGCGCGTCGACGTCTTCGGCGTCGATCCCGGGACGGGGGACCTCGTGGGGCGCGAGCCCGTGGTGGAGGTCCCGGCCGGATCGGGTTCCCCCGACGGCCTGTGCCTCGACGCCGAGGGCGGCATATGGGTCGCGCTGTGGGACGGCGCCGCGGTCCACCGCTACACCGCCGAAGGCGTGCTGGACGAGGTCGTCGAACTGCCGGTGCCCCGCCCCACGGCGTGCGCGTTCGGCGGCCCCGGACTGCGGGACCTCTACGTCACCACCTCCGGCCTCGACCTCGACCCCGCGCGCCACCCCGAGGCCGGAGCGGTGTTCCGACTGCGCCCGGGCGTCCGGGGGACGCCGGTGCTGCCCTTCGGCGGGTGAGCGGGCCCGTCCCCGGCCGGACTCACCGAGGCCACTTCGGGGATCCGATGGTGTGAGCGCCTCACTCCGCCGAAGGACGCGCCGAAGCCGACGGACACCGCACGCCCGTTGCCGCCACCTGGAACCACCGTGGTTTCAGCGTCGATAAGGTCGGGATCGGCGAGGTTTCCGGCCCCGCCCCCGTGACCGCAGAGGGAGCCATGTCCACCATCCCCACGCGCGAGCGGCGCTCCGGCGTCCTCGACGCGGTCTGCGTCGGCGAGACCATGGCGATGCTCACGCCGGTCTCGGCGGCCCCGCTGGCCGAGCGCCCCGATCTCGCGCTGGAGGTCGGCGGCGCGGAGTCCAACGTCGCCTGCGGCCTGGCCCGCCTGGGGCACCGGGTCGCCTGGTACAGCCGGGTCGGCGACGACCCCTTCGGGCGGATGATCACCGGGGCGCTCGCCGGGAACGGGGTCGAGGTCGGCGGCGTCGAGGTCGACCGGGACCGCCCGACCGGGATCTACGTCAAGGACCCCGGACCGGTCGGCACCACCGTGTACTACTACCGGAAGGGATCGGCCGCCTCGGCGATGGGGCCGGAGCACGCGGGCCCGGCCATGCCCGGTCCCAGCCGCCTGGTCCACCTGTCCGGCATCACTCCGGCGCTCTCGCCGAGCTGCTCCGCGCTCGTGGACCGGCTCCTGGCCGACCGCGGCCCCGGCGGGCCGCTGCTCAGCTTCGACGTCAACCACCGGCCCGCGCTGTGGTCGCCGGGCGACGCGGCCGACCGGCTGCTCGGCCTCGCCCGAGCGGCCGACGTGGTGTTCGTGGGCAGGGACGAGGCCGAGGCGCTGTGGGCGACGGCGAGCGCCGACGACGTCCGCACGCTGCTGCCCGACGTCGGGTGCCTCGTGGTCAAGGACGCCGAACACGGCGCGACCTGCTTCGAAGAGGCGCGGCGCGTCCACGTGCCGGCCCCGGTCGTCACGGTGGTCGAACCCGTGGGCGCCGGCGACGCGTTCGCCGCGGGCTACCTGTCCGGCCTGCTCACCGGCCGCACGGTCCGCGACCGCCTGCGCCTGGGCCACCTGTGCGCCGCCGTCACCCTGCGCTGCGTCGGCGACCTCGCCCCCCTGCCGCCCGCGACCGCCGTCGAGCGGCTGATCGCCCTCGACGATGACGTCTGGGTGAAGGAGGCGACGGCCGCCGCGGCCGCGATGTGACGGGCGCCGACCGAAAGCCGGCCGGAACCGACCGAAGAGGTGCGGCCGGGGACCCTGACCGCGGACGACACGCAGGACGCACGTAGAACTGGAGTGGGAGCAGTGTTTTCCGGCATGCCTGGTTTCGATGAGACGTTCGCCGACCGGCCCGTCATGGCGATCCTGCGCGGAATGCCGCGGGAGGAGACCGTCGCCCTGGCCACACGCGCGTGGGACCTCGGCATCACGGCGGTGGAGGTGCCGGTGCAGACACCGGACGCGATGCCGTCCCTGCGCGCCGCGGTCGAGGCCGGGGCCGAGCGCGGCCGCCTGGTGGGCGCCGGCACGGTGATCACGACCGAGCAGGTCACCGCCGTGGCGCAGGCGGGTGCGGCCTTCACCGTCGCCCCCGGTCTGGACCCGGCCGTGGCGGCGGCGTCGCTGGCCCGCGGTCTGCCGCACCTGCCCGGCGTGGCGACGCCCACGGAGATCCAGCAGGCCCTGCGCCACGGGCTGGAGTGGGTGAAGGCGTTCCCGGCCTCGGCCCTGGGGACCGCGTGGTTCGCCGCGATGCGCGGCCCGTTCCCCGGTCTCAAGATCGTGGCGACCGGGGGCATGGACGCCCGCAACGCCGCCGAGTACCTCGACGCAGGCGCCAGGGTGGTCGCGGTCGGATCGGCGCTGACCGACCCCGTCCAGGTCGACCTGCTCGCCGAACTGGCGCAGCGGCGCTGACCCGGGTCCGTGCCGGTCGAGTGGGGCGGGTGGCCGGGCGGCCAGGGCCTGCTGTGCGGCCTTGTCCCGGGTATCGGGCGGTCCTGACCGGAAGAGCAGCGGCGAGGGCGGCGGATCCGGACGGTGCTCAAGGTGTCGGTGACGGCGGCCTCACCCGCCGATGCGCTCGATGCTGAAGGCGGTGAGGAACCCGAGCGTGGCGATCAGCCCGGTGACCACGTGCGCGCGTTCGAAGGCCTCGGGGATCATGGTGTCGGCGACCATGGCCAGGATCGCCCCGGCGGCGACGGCGGTGATGACCGCGATCGCGGTCGGCGGCGCGCCCTCAAGGAGGAGGCCGCCCATGAGCGCCGACAGGCCGCTGGCGAGCGCGATGCCGCCCCAGACCCCGAAGACGTATCCGGCGCCGCGCCCGGCCCGCTTCATGCCCGCGGCGCTGGACAGGCCCTCGGGGACGTTGGAGATGAAGATCGCCGCGAGGACCGCCGTCCCGACGCCGCCGTTGAGCAGCGACAGGCCGAGCACCACCGATTCGGGGACCCCGTCGAGCAGCGCCCCGATGGCGATGGCGGCGCCGCTGCCCTGGACCTGGTCCTCGGAGGGCTGCTGGTCGCCGGAGCGCTTGCGGTGCCGAGCCCCGCGCCTGGCCAGCGCCGCGTTGGCCGCCACGTAGGCGCAGGCCCCGCCGAGGAAGCCGATCGCCGTCGGCGCCAGCCCCCCGCTGCGCTCCGCCTCGTCGAGGAGGTCGAAGGCCAGCGCCGAGATGAGCACCCCCGCGCCGAAGGCCATGATCCAGGCGACGATCAGGTCCGGTACGCGCACCAGCCAGGTGACCCCCGCCCCGAGCACGAGCGCGCCGCCGCCGAGCAGGCCCCACAGGCCCGCCTCCAGCCACACCGGCACCGTCGCCACCTCCCGGACCGCCCTCTGCCCGCCGACCGGCCTCGGCATGCTCCGCCCGCCGCCCGCCCCCGCCGGTCGCCTCGCCGGCGAACTCCACGTCGCCGCGCTCGGCGAGTGTCCGCAGGGCCGCGGCCCGCTCCAGCGGGAGGCGGGGTCGGGGACCGCGGAGTCCGTGCTCCACCATAGCCTTGCGGTCAGCGACCGCTTCGTCCGCGCGCCCGGCCGCCGAGTGAGGAGGAGACGTGCTGGAGACCACCGCCCGCCGTGCGCCGCGCGACCGCCCCGCAGGGCCGCTGCGCCGGTCCGGAGGACGCTCATGAGCGGCCCGGACCGCGCCGCCGCACCGGAGACGCTGCTGCGCGACGTGCGCCTGGGAGTGGGCGGGCCCGCCCGCGACGTGCGCCTGGCCGAGGGGCGGGTGGTCGCCGTCGAACCCGTCGGCGGGCGTGCCGACGGCGCCCGGGCAATCGAGTGCCGCGGCGGGACCCTGCTGCCCGGACTGGTCGACGCGCACGCCCACATGCGGCAGTGGGCGCAGTCGCGCCGCCGCGTCCCGCTGGAGCGGGCCGACTCGGCCGTCGGGGCGGCGGAGCTGATGGCGGCGGCCCTCAACGGGCGCGCCGAGCGCGGCGACCCGGACGAACTGGTCGTCGGCGCCGGGTTCCGCGACGCCCTGTGGAGCGACCGGCCGCACAAGGACCTGCTCGAACGCGTACTGCCCGGCCGCCCACTGGTGCTCATCAGCAACGACCTGCACACCTGCTGGCTGAGTCCCGCCGCGCTCGCGCTGCTCGGCCGCGACCACCCCAGCGGGGTGTTCGTCGAGGCCGAGTGCATGGAGATCACCGCGGCCCTGCCCGCGGCACCGGTCGCGGTCCAGGACGCCTGGGTGCTGGAGGCCGCCGACGCCGCGGCCGCGCGCGGGGTCACCGGCGTCGTCGACTTCGAGTACGGCGACACCGTGGCCGAGTGGTCGCGGCGACTGGAGCTGCGCGAACCGGTGCTCAGGGTGCGGTGCGTCATCGCCCGGTTCATGCTGGAGGAGGCGATCGAGCGGGGCCACCGCACGGGCGCCGCCATCGACGGGACCGGAGGGCTGCTGAGCGTGGGGCCCTACAAGCTCTTCGTCGACGGATCGCTCAACACCCGCACCGCCTTCTGCCACGACCCCTACCCGGGAGTCCACCGGCACGACCACGGCCTGCTCGAACTGCCGGGGGAGGAGCTCACCGCGCTCATGCGGCGCGCGGCGCGCCACGGCGTCCTGCCCGCCGTCCACGCGATCGGCGACCGCGCCAACACCGTCGCGCTGGACGCCTTCGCCGCGGTCGGGTGCGCGGGGCGCATCGAGCACGCCCAGCTACTGAGGCCCGCCGACGTCGCGCGCTTCGCCGAGCTGGGGGTGGTGGCGGGCGTGCAGCCGGCGCACGCCCCCGATGACCGCGACGTCGCCGAGCGGTACTGGCCCGGACGTACCGGACGCGCCTACGCCTACGCCGATCTGCTGGCAGCGGGGGCGCGGCTGGAGATCGGCTCCGACGCCCCGGTCTCGCCGCTGGACCCCTGGGACGGCATCGCCTCGGCGGTGTCGCGCACCGACGACGACCGGCCCCCGTGGCACGCCGAGCAGGCGATCCCGCTGCGGGCGGCCCTGGCCGCCGCTGCGGGAGGCAGGACGGGGGTGGGCGTGGGCGACCGCGCCGACCTGGTGGTCACCGGTCGAGACCCGGCCGAGGTGTCGCCCGGGGAGCTGCGCGCCATGCCGGTCACCGCCACCCTGCTGGCGGGCCGGCCCACCTTCCTCGCCGAGCCGGACTGAGTGCGCCGGCCCCGCAGTGACCCGACCCGCAGTGACCCGGCCGCGACGGCCGACCCCCGCGACCAACGCGGCAGCGACGAACCGGAGGAGACGCGCGTGTCCCACCAGCCGACGGCCGACCTGATCGGTGAACTCCCGCGGTTCACCGCCTTCCTCGGCGTGGACGACCTCGCCGCGCGGGCGCGCGCCATCGCAGCCGACCGCCCCGACATCGCCGGCGTCCGCGGGATCGGCGAGTCGCGGCTGGGAGACCCCCTCTGGTCGATGACCATCGAGGGCGGCCCGCGCCACGCCCTGGTCTTCGGCGGCGTGCACCCCAACGAGCCGGTGGGCGGGCTGACCGCCCTCCACCTCGCCAGGACCCTTCTCGACGACGACGCGCTGCGCGAGGACCTCGGCTACACCTGGCACATCATCCCCTGCATCGACCCCGACGGCACGCGGCTGAACGAGGGGTGGTTCGCCGGCCCCGTGAGCCGCGGCCACTACGGCCGGCACTTCTACCGCCCGGCGGGCGACGAGCAGGTGGAGTGGAGCTTCCCCTTCTCCTACAAGAGGGCCGAGTTCACCCGCGTCATGCCGGAGACGCGGGCCCTCATGCGGGTCATCGACGACGTGCGGCCGGCCTTCATGGCCTCCCTGCACAACGGCGAGTACGGCGGCGTCTTCTACTACGTCAGCCACACCACCCCCGAACTCACCGAGCAGCTCACCCGGATCCCCGCCGAGCTCGGGCTGCCGCTGGAGACCGGGGAGGGCGAGGCGCCGTTCATCGAGCGGCTCGCCCCGGCGGTCTTCCGCGCGTTCCGCGCCGAGCAGGCCTACGACTTCGCCGAGAGCCACGGACTCGACCCGCTGGACCAGCTCGCCGGTGCCTCCAGCGCCGCCTACGCCGAACCCCACGGGACGTTCTACCTCGCCTCGGAGGTGCCCTACTGGGCCGATGCCGACGCCGACGACCACACGCCCATCGACCGCGACTACGCCGATCTGCTGCGGGAGCGCGGCGCCGAGATCGGCGAGGTGGCGCGGCTGCTCACCGAGGCCCTCGACGACGTCGCCGACGACGTCAGCGTCGAGTCGCCCTTCCTGCGCGCCTCCCGCGCCTTCGCCCCCTACCTGAGCGCGGAGGCAGCCCAGCTCGCCTCTCGCGCCGACGCCCCGGAGAACCGGCGCCCGGCCCTGGTGTGCGAGCGGATGAGCGGCCTGGCCTCGGTCGAGGCGGCCCGGCTGCGCTACGCGGGCATGCTGCTGCGGGCGCTGGAGGGCGAGATCGCCGTCGGCAACCCCACCCCGGCCGTCCGCAGGCAGCACGCGCGGCTGCGCGAACGCCACCTGGCCTGGTCGGCGCGGGCCGATGCGGCGCCCAGCCGGCCCATCCCCATCAACGACCTGGTCGGGGTGCAGTACGCGGCGATCATCGCCTGCGCCCGGCACGTCGCAGGCTGAGAACGGACGGCGGGCGGCCCCGTGTGGATGCCCGGGCGGCAGCGGCTCGACGGTGTTCCATCGCTCATCGGCCGGATCCCCGCCCCGGGCCGCGCGGCGCAGGCTCCAGCCGCCCTCCACGGTGCAGCAGGCCGGAGCCCCAGGCGGCCGCGGGGCGCCAAGGGGCGTTGGCGTGGGTGGTGTGGGCCGTGGAGGGCCTCCTCGCCTTCTTCAGGTGTTGATCCGGACGGTCCACACCTGCGTCGGAGGCCCTCTCCTGCTGTCAAGTCCCGGCCGGAGCGTCCCTGGCCTCTGTGGTCGGTACAGCTAGTCCTCCACGTCGCCGACCGACGTGGGGCCGAGCGGTTGGGCGTCCTGGCGGGGGAGCGGCTTGTCGTACAGCAGGACGTTGATCCCCATTCCGGCCGTGTACTCGATATAGGCGCCGGTGGTCGCGTCCTGGCCGTAGTAGGAGTCACACTGCTGGCCCGAGTAGTACGCCCCGTCCATTCCCGGAGCGGGAACCGAGACTCCGCCCTGCGTAGGATCGAGGATCTCGTAGTTCGGAGTGAGCATCGCGCAATAGCTGACGGGCAGCCCCTTGAGCACGTAGTAGCCGATCATCTCCCCGTCCGCGTTCTGGAGGTAGACGTAGGAGAGCTTGTTCGGCTCGCTCCAGGTCTCGATCCAGAAGTTGATGGTCTCGCGGGTGGGGGAGTAGTCCATGGACTCGGCCGGCTGGCCGGCCACCAACTGGTCGTAGCCGGACTGCTGCCGATCGGACTCCTCTTCCCGCGACGAGGCTTCGCACGCTGCGAGCCCCAGTACGGCGATCACCAGCGCCGCGGCGGTGAAGACCTGCTTGGTCAGGCGACGCATGTCGTCTCCTCTGTGTCGGGGTCGAGTCGTTCGGGCAGGTCGGCATCCTGGAACGCCTGGCGGTGCTCCTGTCCGGCCTTGGAGTTGTACTCGTTGATGGATTCGATCCGGTTGGCCCGGATCGCGGTGAGGCTGGCGTTGATCTGGGTGACCCGGCTCTGCGGCGGGTCGGTATCCAGCTCCTGCTCCAGTGAGTCGATCTGCGCTTCGGCGTTCTGCACCGCCTCGCACAGACCGAAGAAGTCCTCGTAGGTGGCGATCCGGAAATCCCCGCTCGCCTCGGTGCGCTCAATCGCCTCGGTCTCGCCGCGGAAACTCGCGGTGATGCGCTGGACTCCGCCGAAGGCGAACGCCGCGGCGACCAACAGGGCGACGATCACGATTGCGGACACCCCGTACCGGAATGCTCGGCTTTCTTCTCTGTATTCTTTCGGCATGCGTCCCTCGCTCTGTGCTGTTTTCTCAGTGAGTGGCACGGGGAAGATGCGGGAGCGGGTGCTTTGATTTACCTGAATACGGGCGTGGAACCCTCTGGTGGGCGGTGAGGTGCCACCGCTGCACCGAACTGCCGTGAAGGGCTCCCGTGGTTACCCGCCTTGCCCTCCTTGATGTTCCTCGAGAAATGTCCGCCTATGTCGCCTGGCTGCTGTATTGGGAGCGCCGCCGCAGCCGCACGGGTCGGCGTGCGCTGTCGTACCGTGGCCAGGCGATGCCGGCGCTGCGCTGCTTTCGCGGCGTCCCGCATCGATGCTTCGGCCCGTCACGCACCTGATACCGGCCACGCGCCGCGTCGTGCCGGGGGACCCGGATCAAGGGGGGGTGGCCCTGGACGGCGAGATCTTCGCCGGCCGCCGCTGCGATGACAAGACCGAGCGCGGCACCGATGTGTTCTGCTCCGGCCACACCGCCACCGCGGCGCCGATGTCTGATTCCTCTCCGATATCCGTGGAGAGCCGCTGTGGGGATCCGATGACAAGCCGGGATCGGTCTTGTGACCTCGATGCCGTTCGAATCCACGCGTTGCCCGCCTTACGCTATGCCGCCGCCCACCGGGGACTGGGCGTGGCGGCCGATGGCGGCTACGGCAAGGCCGGGGCCGACATCCACACCCCGATCCGCGCCTCCTCCGCGGTCTGCTGCGGCCGCATGCACATCGACAACCGAACCCGCAATAACCTGCTTTCCCTGCTGCGCTGCCCGGGCGAACGCGCCGCCTCGGTGTCGACCAGCCGCTGGACAACCCTGCGCATGGTCGCCTTCGGCCCTTCCGGGATCGGCCCGATGGTCCGAGCCGCCCTCACCCTGCGCCTATACGAGCACCCCGCTCACTGAGGAAATGCCACTGCCCGACGAATCGTATCTACCTGGATTCGGAGAGTGAAGATCCCGAAAAGGGGTTGACCGCCTCCGGTCAGGAAAGCCGGTTCTGCGGGCTCCGCGTCTGCCGGCCGATGAGCGCCGCCGCCGCGGCATTCGAGCGAATACCCGCGCTCTGAGCTGCCGCGAGCAGGCCGTGCCCATTCTGCGCCACTACCGCGAGCCACCTCGGCTGAGAATCCGGCCGGGGATAACAAGCATCAGCCGCTCCGCCTGCCACCGCTACATCGACGTGCTGGCCGCCCAGTGCCCTGACGTGCGGGAAACGCGGGAAGCCGTCCGGGAATGCGGTGATCACCTCATCCTGGACGGCGAATTCTTCGGAACCGACCGCTGCCATTCGACCCGGCAGAACCTCATGGAACGGCTCGGCGCCGTCGGCCTCCCGCCGCAGGGCAGTGCCCCCGGAGCACGCTGACCGCCCTCGGGCGGCCCGCTACGCGGGGACGCCGTCCCGGCACTGATCGGCGGCCAGCACGGCCAGGCCGAGGGCCGGCAGCAGGCCGTTGCCCGCGAGGTAGCCGCCCGCTCCGTGGCCGGAGATGCCGATGGCCGCACCGCCGGAGGCGTACAGCCCGGCGACGGGGGAGCCGTCCTCGCGCAGCACCCGGGCGCCGCCGTCGACGGCGAGGCCGCCCTGGGTGTGGAAGAGCGCGGGTTCGACGCGCACCGCCCGGTAGGGCGGGCGCAGCGGCGCTTCCCAGCCGCCGCGCCCGAAGGCGTCGGCGGTCGCCCCCTCGGCGTGCCGGGCGGCCTCGGCGAGGGTGTCGGCGAGCCGGTCGGCGGGCAGCCCGCAGCGCGCGGCGAGCCCGTCGGCGTCGTCGGCCCCGACCACCGCGCCCTGCTCGACGGTGTCGCGGAAGTCCCCGAACGCCAGGCACAGCTCGTGCACTCGCTCGTCGAAGACGATCCAACCGGTGGCGCCGGGCTGGGCCGCCAGCATCGCCGCGTACTCCGAGTAGCCCACCGTCTCGTCGCCGAACCGCCGTCCCTCGGCGTTGACCAGCACGCCGCCGTGCATGATCGTCGCCCATCCGACCAGGGTCCCGGCGCCGCGCGCCAGGGCGGCGTGGCCCTGGTAGGCGTCGAGGTAGCCGGTGGCGGCCCCGAGGGCCCGGCCGATGCGCAGGGCGTCGCCGCGGGAGTGCTCGCCGCCGTGGTAGACGGCGCCGGCGATCTCGGGCATCAGCCGGCGCACCGCGTCGGCGTCGGCGCCGTAGCCGTTGGTGGCCAGCAGCAGCGCCCGGGTCGGGATCTCCTCGCGGGTCCCGTCGGGGTACTGCGCGACGGCCGCGCGCACCCGGCCGTCGCCGGTGCGGGCCTCCACCAGCCGGGCCGGCGTCAGGAAGTCGACGCGCGGGTGTCGGCGGGTGCGGGCCACCAGGTGGTCCAGCAGTTCGGCGCCGGTCCGGGAGGGGACGGTGTGGCAGCGCGTCACCGAGTGGCCCGGGTAGGAGATGTCGGTGGCCAGCTCCATCGGCAGGCCGAGGCCGTCGGCGAGCCAGGTGACGAGTTCGGCGCTGAAGCCGGTGAGGGCGGTGGCCAGCGTGAGGTCGGCCTCGCCGTGCGTCTTGGCCAGCACGTCGGAGAGGAAGGACTCGGCGGAGTCGTCGACACCGGCGGCCCGCTGCCAGCGGGTCCCAGCCCCGGGGATCATCGCGGTGGACATGGAGGTGTTGTTGCCGCGGCGGAACGCCTCGTCGGCCTCGACCACGACGACGTCCAGCCCGGCTTCGGCGGCGCGCAGCGCGCCGGCGAGCCCGCCGCCGGCGCCGGCCACGACCAGGTCGACGGCGCCCTCCTCCGGCGCTTCGGCGCCTCCCTGCTCCCGGGTCACGGGCGGACCCCCTCGGGCCGGTCCGGGGCCGACGCCCGCGCGGCGGCGGCCGCCGCTCCGATGAGCCTTCGCATGCCTCACCCTTCGGCGATCGATGGATCAGTGTTTCGCTTGCAGGAACACAGTCCTTTCTCTTGACGATGGCAGCAGTCGCCCTGGAACGTCAAGACATCCCAGTAGAGTTCCTGAGGAAAGCGCTGAGGTGGCCGGAGCGGCCGATCGGCGCCGCGGAGCGGAACGAGGGGCTGCCGGAGTCCTGTTCCCTGTCGTGTTCCTTTGGGCGGAACATAAGGATCTGATTTGCCCGTGCGCGGCCGCGGCCGCGCACGGGTGGCCGGCGAGCCGCCGATTCAAGGGCCCGCCCTGCTCCGCAAGAGGCCCGGGTCGAGATCGGCGGGACGGGCCCGCCGCCTCAACGACGGGGGCTGCGGCGGGCGAAGTCGGTCGCGATCTCGTCGAAGGTGGCCCACCGGACGCCGTCGTGGGAGCCGATGTGCTCGATCAGCCGCTCGTGCATGAGCAGCACCTGCGGGCGACCGGACACGTCCGGGTGCACGGTCATCGTGAACACGGCGTAGTCGTGCTCCCGGTACACCCAGTCGAACTGGTCACGCCACATCTGCTCGATGTCGCGGGGGTTGACGAAGCCGTGGCTGTTCGGACTGGTCTTGACGAACATCATCGGCGGCAGGTCGTCGAGGTACCAGTTCGCCGGGATCTCGATCAGGTCGGTCTCCTCGCCGCGCACCAGCGGCTTCATCCACTCGCGCGCCGGCCGGTCGTAGTCGATCTTGGTCCAGGAGTCGCCGACCCGCACGTAATAGGGCTCGAAGTCCCGGTGCATCAAGGAGTGGTCGTAGCGGATCCCCCGGTCCAGCAGCAGCTCGTTGGTGATCCTGCTGAACTCCCACCACGGCGCGACGTAGCCGGTCGGCGCCCGCCCGCTGCGGCGCGCGATGAGGTCGACGCAGTGGTCGAGCACCTCGATCTCCTGCTCGCGGCTCATCGCGATCGGGTTCTCGTGGGAGTAGCCGTGCACGCCGATCTCGTGACCGGCGGCCACGCAGGCGTCGAACTCCTCGGGGAAGGTCTCCACCGAGTGCCCCGGCCAGAAGAACGTCTGGGTCATGTCGTTGCGCCGGAACAGCTCCAGCATCCGCGGGACCCCGACCTCGCCCGCGAACATCCCCCGGGAGATGTCGTCGGGGGAGTCCTGGCCGCCGTAGGAGCCCAGCCACCCCCCGACGGCGTCGACGTCCACCCCGTAGGCGACGAGGATCTCCTTGCTCATGGTCCCTCCTGACCGGTCGAAGGTGCGCCGACCCGATCGGTGCCGGGCGCGTCGGCGGGGCGCGGCGCCGCGGCCAGCCAGTCGCCGACCGCGGACTCCGGGGCCGAGGGCCGGGCGGCGATGGCCGCGGCGAGCAGCATGCGCCCCTGCCACGGGCTCAGGTCCGCGCCGAAGAGCGCTCCGGCCCGCTCCAGATCCGCTCCGCCGCCCCCGGTGTACAGCGGAAGGACCGGCCCCGCCGGCACCCTGGAGCAGACCAGCACCGCCACCCCGCCGGCCACCGCGTCGCGCACCGCATCGGTGACCGCGGGGGTGGCGTTGCCCGCGCCGAACGCCGCCAGCACCAGCCCGCGGGCACCGGCCTCCAGCGCCGCGCGCAGCAGGGCGGCGTCCGCACCGACGTAGAGCGGCAGCACGTCGACCCTGGGCAGGACGAGGCCGTCGGGCGTCAGCGGCAGCGCGGGCGGCCGCGACCGCGGCACCAGCGGGATCACGGCGCCCTCCGCGACCCGCAGCACCGGGCCCCGGCCGGGCGCGTCGAAGGCGTGCGCGGCGAGGCTGTCCACCTTGGTCACGCCGCGTGCGGCGTAGACGTGGCCGTCGAAGCAGAGCAGGACGCCGCGGTCCCGGGCGCAGGGGGCGGCCGCCACCGCGATCGCGTCCCCAGGTTCGCGGGGCCGTCCGGCGCCGGATCGTCGAACGCGCGCTGGGCCCCGGTGAACACCACCGGCCGCGGATCGTCGTGCACCAGCCCGGCCAGGAAGGAGACCTCCTCCATGGTGTCGGTGCCGTGCGTGACCACGACCGCGTCGGCGCCTTCGGCCAGCGCCGCGCGGATCCGGCCGAGCAGGGCGGTCAGCTCCTCGGACCGCCAGGCGAAGCTGCCCACCGTCGCCGCGTCGGTCACGCGCACGTCGACCCCGCGCGGCACCCCGGTCCGGGCGAGCAGCTCGGCCCCCGGCACCGCCGCGCGGCGGCCGCCGCTCCCGCTGCGGCTGGCGATGGTGCCGCCGGTCGCCACGAGGTGGACCGTGCTCATCGTCGCCTCCGTTCAGCGCAGGTGGCGCGGCGGACTCGGGCGGCTCTCGTGGTGCAGCCGGTCCAGCGCGGTGACGTAGTAGGTGTGCGGATCGGAGGCGTCGGCGCCGGTGTCGGTGAACGAGGTCACCGTGCCGTCGACGCGCACCGTTCCCACCATGGTGCGCGGGTCGCCCAGCCCGCACAACTGCCGCCGCGGGTCGGGCGCGCCGTCGAACCGGTACACCGCGTAGTAGGTCGGCTCGTCGCCCGGCCGCGCGCGGATCCGCAGCTCCGTGCCGCCGTCGGTGCGCGCGGCGCCGGTGATCACCGGCGCCGGCGGCGCGCTGCCGCCGAGGTCGTCCTTGACCGGGACCAGGGCCGGGTGGGCGTAGTGGTCCTCGGTCACGATCCGCATCGCCCCGGCCGCGTTGGTCCGCAGCGGGGTCGCGCTGAAGTAGACGTCGCCGTCGACCTCGGGGTGGTCGCGGTTGAAGGTGAGGTGCCTGCTCAGCTCCCGCGGGTCCGACCACGCGCCCGGGTTGCCCACCTTGTAGGCGGCCTGCCCGATGTAGAGGTGCACGCCGGTACCCTCGACCACGTCGGCCCACCACGGGACGAGTTCGGCGTAGTCGGCGACCTTCAGGCCGATCTCCCAGTAGACCTGCGGGTTGATGTAGTCCAGCCACCCCTCGCGCACCCACTTGCGGGAGTCGGCGTAGATGTCGTCGTAGGACTCCAGGCCACCGGTGTCGGAGCCGCGCGGGTCGCTGTCGGCGTTGCGCCAGATCCCGAACGGGCTGATCCCGAACTTCACGTGCGGCTTGACGGCCTCGATCCGCTCGCCCATCTCCTTGACCAGGAGGTTGACGTTGTTGCGGCGCCAGTCGCCGATGTCGTCGAAGCCGCCCCCGTGGGCGGCGTAGGTGTCGCGGTCCGGTATCGCCTCGCCGCTCACCGGATAGGGGTAGAAGTAGTCGTCGAAGTGCACGCCGTCCATGTCGTAGTTCTCGACCGCGTGCATCATCGCGTCCTGCACGAAGGAGCGGGCCTCCGGGATGCCCGGGTCGTAGTAGAGGCGCCCGCCGTATTCGAAGGTCCAGTCGGGGTTGCGCCGGGCCGGGTGGTCGCGGACCAGCCGGCCGGGGTCGCCGTGCATCGCCACCCGGTAGGGGTTGAACCAGCCGTGGAACTCCAGGTTGCGCTTATGGGCCTCGGCGATCGCGAACTCCAGCGGGTCGTAGCCGGGATCGGCGCCCTGCCTGCCGGTGAGCCATTCCGACCACGGCTCGTAGGGAGAGGGCCAGAACGCGTCGGCGGTCGGGCGGATCTGCACGAAGACCGCGTTCAGGCCGTGGGCGACGGCCTCGTCGTAGAGCCTGGTCAGCTCGGCCTTCTGGGTCTGGACGTCGAGGCCCTTGGCGCTGGGCCAGTCGATGTTCACCACGCCGGCGATCCACACCGCGCGCATCTGCCGCTTGTCGGGCATCCCGCGGTCGGGGGCGCACCGCTCGGGGGCGGACTCGGGCGCCTCGGCCGATGCCGCCCGCGCCGGCGGCGCGGTGACCAGCGATCCGGCGAGCAGCGCGGCCAGCGCGCCCGAGAGCGCGCGCAGCATCCGGCGGGGTCCGGTCGTCCTGGGGGTCGGGTGGGGGGTGTGGCCCGGAGCCGGCGGGGCTCCGGGTTCTCGGCGGTGTCTGGTCAACGCAGGTCCCTTCCGAGGTGTGCGGGCTCTTGGAAGGCGGTGGGGCCATGTGAGCCACGTCTCACTTAGAAGGAAACTTTCAGAAATCAACCCGAAATTGCAAGGGCCCTTCGCGTGTCGGCCGTACCTGGGACTCCCTTTGCCGATCCCGGCCTTCCGGGTGAAGAACCGCCGGAAACGAAGAAACCCGTCCGGCTCCGCGCGCACACCGGCCGCGACCGGCGGCCGCGCGGCCCCGCTCTCCGGACGGCGGGCAGCGGGGCCGCCGCGATCGGGCGGCCCCGCGGCGGTGCCGGACCGGCGTCAGCGGGAACCGGCGGTTCCGTCGGCCGGGCCGGCGGTCTCGATGGTCAGCTCCAGCAGCGCCGACCCCAGGCTCTTGCCGTGGGTGTCCAGGTGCAGCGAGGTGGTGACCGTGTCGTCGCCGGCGCGCGGGCAGACGAAGATCAGCGCGTGCACGTTGTCGAGGCGGTGCCGGACCACCTCGCCGGAGACGCGGTCGGACAGGTGCTCGGCGACGCGCCGCGGGGTCACGGCCGCGCACAGCGCCGGATACCACGCGGGGTCGTAGGGGATGAGGGCGATGGTGTTGAGGTTGCCCTTGTCGCCGGCGCGGGCGTGGGCGATGTCGTACAGCCGGACCTTCATGCGCCCTGCTCCTCCCTGTCGTCCGTGTCGTCCATGACCACGACCTCGGTGTGCACCTGCTCCCGGGCGACGGTGCTGGAGAGCACCCCGATGACCTCGGTGGCGGCCGCCCGCACCCCGCCGCCGCCGGCCGGGCCGGAGGTGTAGAGCGCGCTGACCTCCTCGCCGACGATCTCGGCCGTGGCGAGGTCGCCGGCCAGCCCGGCCACCCGCAGCCGGCATTCGTAGGGCTCGCCGCCTTCGGCGAGCGCGTCGCCGTGCAGGGAGTTCAGGCCGGCTATGTCCACGCGCAGCCGGGGGAGCGCGCCGGAGAGGCGTTCGCGGACCACGTCGGCGGCGAGCCGGGCGCGTTCCAGCGCACCCCGACCCGCGTAGGAGATCTCGCCCTCCCCGCGGAAGCCGGCCCGGTAGCCGACACTGACCTTGAGCCGCTCGGGGCGGGCGCGGCCGCGCGCCCCGCCCACGCCGACCCGGTCGCCGCCCAGATCGGTGACGCCGACGCCGGTCATGTCCAGCGCCACGTCGGGGGTGAGGTAGGCGTGCGGGTCGGTCACCTCGTAGGTCAACTGCTCGACCACGGTCATGCGGTCGACCCGGCCCCCGGTGCCGGGCAGTTTGGTGATGACGGCGGTGCCGTCGGCGCCGACCTCGGCCAGCGGGTAGCCCAGGCGGGCCAGGCCGGGCACCGGCTTGGGCCCGGGATCGGCGAAGTAGCCGCCGGTCACCTGGCCCGCGCACTCCAGCAGGTGCCCGATGAGCGTCCCGGCCGCCATGCGGTCCCGGTCCGCGGGGTCCCAGCCCAGCTCGTGCATGAGGGGCGCGAGGAACAGGGAGGGATCGGCCGCCCGCCCCGTGATGACGACCCCGGCACCGGTCTCCAGGGCCGGCAGGATCGCGTCGACGCCGATGTAGGCGTTGGCCGACACGATCTCGCCGTGCTCCCGCAGCGGCCGGCCGTCCTCCCACGCGGGCGCGGACAGGTCGAGGCGGTCGAGGACGTCGTCACCGACCACGGCGGCCACGGACGTGCGGACCCCCGAGTCCGCGCCGAGGCCGCGCACCATGCGGGCCGCGGCCAGCGGGTTGGCCGCGCCGGCGTTGGTGACGAGCCGGGTGCCGGTGCGGGCCAGCGGCTCCAGCAGCGGCCGCACCCGTTTGGCCAGCATCGGGTCGAAGCCGCCGCCGGGATCGGCCAGCCGCCGCAGGGCGGCCAGGGAAACGGTGCGTTCGCCCAGGCACTCCAGTGCGATGGCGTTCAGCCGCCCGCGCTCGACCAGGTCGACCGCCGGCTCTATCCGGTCGGCCGCGAACCCCGCTCCGCAGCCGATCCGGGCCCCCGTCGTGTTCAATGCTCATTCCTCCAAGATGATCGATGCGGTGCTGCGGGCGGGCTCAGCCGGCCCACAGCGGTATGGCCCCGGTCAGTGCGGCGGCGGCCAGCACCACCAGGCTCACCAGCCAGGCCCACGGCAGCAGGAACCGGATGTGCGATCCGATCGACACCCCGGACAAGCCGGTGAGCAGGTAGAACGAACCGGTGAGCGGGCTGATCGGGAAGCCGACCGTCTCCTCGCCCACCACCGAGGCCTGGGCGAGGCTCAGCGACGAGACGCCGAACGCGTCCCCGACCGCGGTCAGCACCGGCAGAACGGCGAAGTAGTAGGCGTCCGGGCCGAACAGCAGGCTCAGCGGAACCGCCAGGACGCCGACGAGCAGGGGCAGCCCGGGGCCGAGCGCGTCGGGCATGGCGGCGGTCATGGCCCGGGCCATGCCGTCGATCATGCCGCTCTCCTCCATGATGCCGAGGAACACGCCGGCGGCGAGCAGGGTGCTGGCCATGAGGATCGCGCCCTGGGCGTGGGCGTTGACGCGGTCGGTCTGGTTCTTCAGACCGGGATAGTTGACCACCAGCGCGACCACCAGCGCCAGCATGAACACCAGCTCCGGCGGCAGCAGCCCGGAGATCAGCACGGCGACGGCGGCCAGCGTCAGCGCGACGTTCACCCAGAACAGTCCGGGCCGGCGCAGCCCCTCGTCGGGGGCGCCGCCGGCATCGGACGAGGCCGCACCGGGGGAGGCGATCGCGTCGGCGCGCCCGACGCCGCCCCCTCCCGCGGTGGCGGCGACGGGCCTGGCGCCGGCGATCCGCGCCTTCTCGCGCCGGCCCAGGAGGTAGGCGATCGCGACGCAGGCGACGGCGCCGACCGCCTGGGCCGGTATCAGCGGCACCCAGATCTCGTTGGCGTCGATGCCCGTCGCGGTCGCGGCGCGGGCGGTCGGGCCGCCCCACGGCACCAGGTTCATGATGCCCGCACCCAGACCGGTCAGGGCCGCCAGCACCAGCCGGCGCATCCCGAGGGCGTCGTAGAGGGGGATCATGGCCGGGATGGTGATGAGGAAGGTGGTGGCGCCGGCGCCGTCCAGGTGGGCGGCCATGGCCAGTACCACCGTGGCGATCGCGATCGTCACCGGGTTGCTCCCAGCGAACCCCAGCACGCGCCGGATGATCGGGTCGAACAGGCCGGCGTCGCGCATGACGCCGAAGTAGAGGATGGCGAAGACGAACATCGCCGCCGTCCCGGCCACACCACTCAGGCCCGCGCCGACGAACTCGCCGACCTCGGCCGGGGAGAAGCCTGCGGCGAACGCGGCCAGCACGGGGACGCCGATGAGCGCGACCACCGCGCTGACCCGGTTGGACAGCAGCAGGCCCAGCACGGCGACGATCGTCGCGAATCCCATGACGGTCAGCATCGGCATCCTCCTCCGTAGGACGGGCCGGCCCTGGGGTGTGAGCCGGATCACGGGGCCGTTGGCCGTCCATGCTGCCGCCGTTGTTTATTGCTTGTCCAACATCGATATCGCAATAAACTATGCTCTGATCGCATGAATCTGTCGCTGCGCCAACTGGAGGCCTACGCCGCCGTCGCCCGGGCGGAGAGCTTCACGGCGGCAGCGCGCGAGCTGCGGGTGGCGCAGTCCTCGCTCAGCCGGACCGTGCTGGAACTGGAGCGGATCCTCGGCGTCCGGCTGTTCGACCGCACCACCCGCAGCATCCGGCGCACGCCCGAGGGCGAGGAACTGCTGCTGGTCGCCGAGCGGGTGCTCACGGCGCACCGCGCCGAGATGACCCGGCTGGAGCGCTACCTCGCCGGTGAGCGGGGCGGCGTGACCGTAGCGACGCTGCCCTCGATCGCCGCCGTGCTGCTGCCGCCGGTCATCGCCGAGTTCCGCGCCCGCCAACCCGGCATCGGCGTGCGCATCCTGGACGGGATGTCCGACCTCGCGCTGCGGCGGGTCGAGTCGGGCGCGGCCGACCTCGCCATCACGATCGCGCACCGCCTCCCCGGCGGCCTGCGGTCGTGGCCGCTGGTCGAGGACCGGTTCTTCGCCGTGCTGCCCGCCCGGCACGCCCGCGCCGGCGACCCGGCCCTCCGCTGGTCGGACTTTGACGGGCTGCAGTTCATCGCCATCGGCGCCGACTCCAGCGTCCGCACCCTCACCGACCGCGCGTTCGCTGCGGCCGACGTGCGCCCCGCCGGGGTCATCGAGGCGGGCAACGTCTCCACCGTCGGCGGCCTGCTGGCCGCCGGGTTGGGCGTCTCGGCGCTGCCCGCGCTGGTCCGGGTGCTGATGAGCTTCGCCGACCACGCCCACCTCCCGCTCACCGACCCGGTCGTCGACCGGCGGCTCAGCGTGGTGCTGCCGGCGCACCGCAGCCCGACCCCCGCCGCCGCCCGCTTCCTCGACCTGCTGCGCGGGCTCAAGGCCGACGACCGCCCCCTGCCCGACGACGTCCGGTGGGTCTGACCGAGGTCTGCAGAAGCCGTGTCGGGCGGGCGGTGGTTTTCTCGCCGATCTTGATCTTGAGTTTTACCCTCGGCCACCGGGGGTCTTGTGGCCCCGGCCGAAGGAGGGATCCGCGGTGACCGGGCGATCCTCTCGCGTGGCCGAAGGCCCCCACAGGGATCGCACCGGCGCCGCGCCGCCCACGCCGCCACCGCGGGCGCCAGGACGCAACCGGGGTTTCGGCGCGCGCCCAAGGCGGCGGGCCACCGCGCCCAGGCATCCCGGCCACCGAGGGCGTGAGACACCGGCCACAGGGTTTGAGCCCCAATCCAAAGACTGAACGCACGCCGCCGCCTTGAGCGCCGGACCGAAACCGCGGTGCCGTCCCGCGTTCACGGCGTCACCGTACGCATGCCGCCACGCTACCGGCCGTGACCGATCGGCGTCCGTTCCGCTTCCGGAGATCGGCAGCCGGATGTGCGTCGGCTTTCATCCATTGAGAGGATGTAAGCATTGTTTACTTCCGGCGCGACGAAAGAGCAGGAGCGGCGTGTCGCCATCTTCCGACAGTCCCACCACCACCTCCGGCGGTTCCACCACCTCTTCCTCGGCCCGCGTCATCGCCCCGCTGGTCTTCGGCGGGCTGACCTATGCCGTGGCCCAGACCACCATCGTCCCGGTCGTGCCGCAGATCCAGGCGGCCACCGGTGCCGACGCAGGCGATGTGACCTGGGTGATCACCGGATTCTTCGTCTCCTCGGCCGCGCTGACCGTGGTGGCGGGCAGGCTGGGGGACCTCTTCGGCAAGAAGCCGGTGCTCCTCGCGGTGCTCGCGCTGTTCGGGGTCGGCTCGGTGGTCGCGGCGGTCGGCGGCTCGCTGGGCGCGGTCGTCGCCGGGCGGGTGATCATGGGCACGGCCGGCGGGGTCTTCCCGTTGTCCTTCGCCATCCTCGGCCAGCACCTCCCGCGCGACCGGGCCGCGTTCGGGATGGGGCTGATCAGCTCCATGTTCGGGCTCGGCGGCGCGCTGGGCCTGCCGGTGGGCGGGCTGGTGGCCGACCACCTGGGCTACCAGGGCCTCTTCTGGGGCACGGCGGGCATGACGGTCGTCTCGCTGGTCGGCATCGCGGTCTTCGTGCCCGGCACCCTGGGCAGCGGCTCGGGCCGGGTCGACTGGGGCGGCGCGCTGCTGCTGGCCGCCTCCCTGGGCGGGATGCTCACCGCGATCAGCAAGGGCGCGGACTGGGGCTGGGCCTCGGCTCCGGTCCTGGGGCTGTTCGGTGCGGGTGTCCTGGCCCTGGTGGTCCTGGTGCTGGTCGAGCAGCGGATCCGCGATCCGCTGATCGACCTGGCGCTGATGCGCCGGCGCAACGTCTGGGTGGCCAACCTGACGGCCTGCCTGGTGACCGTGGGTCAGGCGACGTCGTTCCTGCTCATCCCGCAGGTCGTGCAGATGCCGGCCGAGGGCGGCGTCGGCCTGGGCGTCGGCGTCTCCCAGGCAGGGCTGTTCATGCTGCCCGCCGCGATCGCCACCATGCTCGCCGGCCCGCTGACCGGCCGCGCCGTCGCCCGGTTCGGGATGCGGCCCCCGCTCGTGGTGGGCGCGGTCGCGACGGCCGCGGGCCTGGTGGTGCTGGCCGCCGGCGGTGCGCAGCCGGTCGCGATCCTGGTGGGCGCCGCGGTCATGGGCATCGGCGGCGGCACCGCGTTCGCCGTGCTGCCGATGCTCATCTCCGAGGCCGTTCCGGTGCGGGACCTGGGCGCGGCCAACGGCGTCAACACCATCGTCCGCCACATCTCCATGGCGGTCGCGGCGCAGGTGGCGGCGGCCGTGCTGGTCCTGGGGACGCCGGCGGGGGAGCTCTACCCGGTGCGGGGGGCGTTCGTGGCCGACTTCGGCGTGAGCGCGCTGCTCGGGGTCCTCGCCCTGCTCCTGGTGCCGCTGGTGCGGGCCCGTCCGGACCGCGCCGCCGAGGAGTCGGCCCCGCACCCGGCGGAAGCGGAGAAGACCCGCTGCTAGCGGCAGGGTGCGACTCCGCCGTGCCGGACGGTGTGCGGGCGGGACCGCCGCGCCACTGAGTACTCCCGCCTCCCCCGATTGGGTATCCAGTCGGATGCCGCCCGCCTCCTCGTCTGCTGGAGTCTGCTGGAATCGACTTCGCAGCACGCGACGACCGAGGGAGAGCCATGGGCGAGGAGACGGGGACCGACAGAAGAGGAGGCGCGGTCACGTGCGGGATCATCGGCTGCCTGGTCGTGCCGTTGGCCGTCGTCGGCGTGGTCGCCGCGGTGGGGGTGCGCAGCGGCGAGTACGTGTCCTCTCCGGAGGTCGACGGACGCGTGGTGTGGCGCAGTGAGGCCCCGGAGGACGGCACGGAGCCATCGGACCTCGTCGGATCGTGGGTGATGGACGGGCTGATCGTGCGCGTCGATGTGAACGGCCTGTTCGGCTATGCCGCCGATGACGGCGCGGTGCGGTGGTCGATGCCGACGGAGGACGGTCTGTGCGCCATGAGCGAGGAGACCTCCGAAGGGGTCGGCGTGGTGATGGTCCGCAGCGATGCGTCGTACAGCGCATCCGAAGGGCCCGCACACGGGACCGACCGGCCGTGCGACACGGCCGTGGGCGTCGACCTGCGCAACGGCGAGCGGCTGTGGACTCGAAGGCACCTGCTCGGCGAAGGCGTCACGGAGAAGGAGCCCATGGAGTCGCATCCGGCCGTCGCGGGATCGAGCGTGGTCGTGGCCGTCGTGGGTGAGCTCGTGGCACTGGACCTGCACTCAGGCCGCACCAGGTGGGAACGCGGCGGATTCGAGGTCGAGGGCACCGGTGCCCGGCGGTGCCCGGTCGGCGACGTGCGTGCCCGAGACGGGGAGACCGTCGTCGCCGTGGCCGACTGCGGAATCGGGACCGGCCCCCTCGGCGTTCGGCTGATCGATGCCGAGGAGGGCCGCGAAACCGGGGCGTTCCGCGTCGAGCGCCCCGAGACGCGCCAGGAGGCCGGCCAGTACTCGACCGTGCTGGCCACCGACCCGATCGTCCTCGGAGTGATGACGGACCTGAGCGATGTGGAGATCGCCGGCTTCGACGACGACGGGACCCGCCGCTTCGTCGTCGACGGTGCGAACCTGCGTCCTGACAGTGTCCGGGGCACGACGTTCTCCGACAACCGCCCCGATACGCTGGTCGAGAACGGGCTGCTGTGGGTGGTCGAGAACAGCGGAGACTGCACCAGCACCGTGTTCGGCTACGACCTGCGCTCGGGCGAGAAGGAACGCGAGGTGGAAGGGTCGCCCGCGGGCCAGGTGCGGGTGGTCGCGGTCGAGGACGACCGGCTGATCCTGATGGCCCGGGGCAAGGAGGCCATCTGCTTCTCCACGCGCGCCCCGCAGCTCTACACGGCCCCCGTCTCCGGTGGCGAACTCGAACCGCTCAGCCCTCCCCTTGAGGAGCCCGACATCGGTCCGGCCGTCGAGGACGCGGCCCTGATCTGGCGCGACCACCGCATCCACGTGCTTCCCTCGAACGCCTACGGCCCCGGGGCCGTAGCCATCGGCTAGATGAGTGAGTCCGATGTTTGAGGAGGTGGCGGACATGGCGAAGGGTGCCCGATGGTCAAGTCGTGACACGAAACCCGGACACCCTTCTGACCGCACTCTATGTGTTCTGCGACGACCACGTCATCGAGCCCCGCAGGATCGGCCGCCCGCCCAAGCTGAGCGACGCCGAGCTGGTGTGCCTGGCCATGGCCCAGGTCCTGCTCGGCTTTCCCTCCGCCCGGCACTGGATCCGCTACGCCCACCGCCATCTGCGCGGGCTGTTTCCCGGCCTGCCCCAGCAGTCCGGGTACAACAAGCGGCTCAACGCCGCCGGCCGCGAGCTCCTGGCGCGGGCCCGGCCCACCCGCAACGCGACCCTGCGCGCGGCGCTGGACGAGGCCGCCGGGAATCCGGAACTGGCCCCCCTGGTGGCCGCCCTGGAGACCCTGCCCCCCGCACCGGTCGGCCCCTGAGGTCGTTGACGGGAGTGGAGAGCCGGGGTCGCGGTTCTTTCGTGCACCACCGCATGACCTGGGAAGGCTGCCGTCGGCGCGCCGGCGGACGCTTCGCGCCCGACGACAGCCCCACCAGGTCACCACGGGCCCGGCCAAGGCCTGGAGGCGGTCCCCGCCTTCCCCCGCCAACGATCTGAGGCGCCTTCCCGAGCTCCCGGCCGGGCGTGCGGGCGGCGGTGCGGACGTACGCGGCGGCGTCCGTTTCGTTCAAGGCGTCGGGCGCCCTCCGATGCCAGACTCCCGATATGGACCCTCGGATTCACTTCATCACGTTCGCGACGCCGGACCTCGACGCCTCGCGCGCCTTCTACCGCGACGGACTGGGCTGGGAGCCGCTGGCCGATGTCGCCGGAGAGATCATCTTCTTCCAGACGGCCCCCGGGCTGGTCCTCGGGCTCTTCGACGCCCGGAAGTTCCGCGAGGACCTCGCCGGCGCCGTCTCCGACACCGGCATCGCGGGCGTGACGCTGTCCCACAACGTGGACGGCCCCGAGGCGGTCGACGCGGTGCTGGAGGCCGCGGTGCGGGCAGGGGCCGAGCTGGTCAAACCGCCGCAGCGCGCCGCGTTCGGCGGCTACCACGGCCACTTCGCCGACCCCAACGGGGTCATCTGGGAGATCTGCCACAACCCCTGGTGGAGCGTTGACGGCACCGGGCGCGTGCTCCTCGGCGACGAGGCCGCCGCGGACTGACGTGCGGCGGCCGGAAGGGATCGGACGGGGCGGCCGGCTCCTCAGCCGGTGCGGTAGGGGGCGGCGTCGGCGGCCTTGAGGGCGAGTCCGTGGCCCGGGCGGTCGGGGTCGGGCCGCAGGCGGCCGTCGGACGGGGGAGCCGCGCCGTCGAAGAACAGGGTCTCGATGCGCACGTGGTCGTGGAACCACTCCAGGTGGCGCAGGCCGGGAACGGCCATGGCGACGTGCCGGTGCAGGAACGGGGCGCAGTGTCCCGACACCTCCAGGCCGTGGGCCGCCGCCACGGTGGCGGCGCGCTGGAACTCCAGGATCCCGCCGCAGCGGGTGACGTCGATCTGCAGGCAGTCCACCGAGCCGGCCGCGCACATCCGCTGGAAGTAGGGCAGGTCGAAGCCGTACTCGCCGGCGGCCACGTCGATCGCCAGGGCCTCGCGGACCAGCCGCAGCCCTGCGAGGTCGTCGGAGGAGACGGGTTCCTCGAACCAGCGGACGCCCAGCTCGCTCATCGGGCCCCCGACGCGGACCGCCTGCTTGGCGGTGTAGCCGCCGTTGGCGTCGGCGTAGAGCTCGGCCCCTGGCCCGATGACCTCGCGGGCCAGCCGCAGCCGCGCGAGGTCGCGGTCCTCGCGCCGCCCCCACGACTCCCCGATCTTGATCTTGACCCGCTTGAACCCCTCGTCGTGCACCCAGCGGGCGAGCTGGGCGCGAAGGTCGGCGTCGTCGTAGGTGGTCAGGCCGCCGCTGCCGTACAGCGGAGCGGCGTCGCGCACGGCGCCGAGCAGCCGGTGCAGCGGCAGGCCGAGCAGACGCGCCTTCAGGTCCCACAGCGCGGTCTCGACGGCGGAGACGGCATAGCCGGCCGCGCCGGGCCGCCCGGCGTTGCGCACGGCGCGCACCATGGCCTCCAGCGCGGCCGGCACGTCCAGCGCAGGGCGGCCCTCGACGTGCGGGACGAGCAGATCGCGCACGATCGAGGCGCAGGCGGGCGGGCCGTAGGTCCAGCCCAGCCCCTCCAGTCCGCCGCCCGTCGCGCGGACCAGCACCATCGTGGTGGAGTCCCAGGTCAGTGTGCCGTCTCCCGAGGGGCGGTCGGTGGGCACGGTGTAGACGGCCGTCTCCAGCCCGGCGACCGCCGGGTCCGCGGGGGCGCTCACGAGTGCGCCCGGCCGGTGTGCGTCCCGCTGCGCCGGGGGCGGCCGGCCTCCATCGCCTCCTCGCGCAGCTCCTGCAGGTCGTAGCGGGGCGCCCGGCGCGGCGGCGCGAACCGGGTCGCCGCCCGCTCGGGGGCGCGCCGCGGCGCCGCCCCCCGCAGCGCCAGGTCGAGGGCCTCGGCGAGGTGCACCGCCTCGCGGCCGACGCCGGCGTGCTCGATCTGGGTGCGGCAGCTGAACCCGTCGGCCAGCACGAACGCCTCGGGATCCGCCCCGCGCACGGCCGGCAGCAGCCCGTCCTCGGCGCAGGCCATCGACACCGCGTAGTGGCCGTCCTCGAAGCCGAAGTTGCCGGCCAGGCCGCAGCAGCCGGCGTCGAGCACGTCCACCTGCGCCCCCGTGCGCTCCAGCAGTGCGGCGTCCTCGTCGAAGCCCAGGACGGCGTGCTGGTGGCAGTGCGGCTGGGCGACGGCGGCGCGCTCCAGTCGCGGCGGCTCCCAGTCGGGCGCGCGCCGGTTGAGGAACTCGGCCAGGGTGAACGTCTGGTTCCGCAGCCGGTCGACGTCCCGGTCGTGCGGGAACAATTCGGGGGCGTCGGCGCGGAAGACCGACGTGCACGACGGCTCCAGCCCCACGATCGGGGTCCCGGATCGGATGTCGTCGCGCAACGCGGTGACGGTGCGCTGCAGCACCCTGCGCGCCGTGCCGAGCTGGCCGGTGGAGATCCAGGTCAGCCCGCAGCACAGGGTCCGCCGCGGCACCCGGACCCGGAACCCCGCCGACTCCAGGATGCGCACGGCCGCGGCGCCGACCGCCGGATGGAAGTTGTCGGTGAAGGTGTCGGGCCACAGGACGACCTCGCCCCGCTCGCCGTCGCCCCGCGGGCCGCGCCTGCGGAAGGCGTCGCTGAAGCGCACCGGGGAGAACGCCGGTATCGGCCGCTCCCGCGCCACGCCGCCGATCCGCTTGCCGGCGCGGGCCAGGGACGGTCGGCCGCTCAGCGCGTTGACCGCGCCCGGGGCCAGGGACGCGGCCCTGGCCCACACCGGGAGCCAGCCCATCGCGTAGTGCGCGGCGGGCCGCAGCCGGCCGGCGTAGTGATGGGCCAGGAACTCCGCCTTGTAGGTGGCCATGTCGACGTTGACGGGGCAGTCGGTCTTGCATCCCTTGCAGGCCAGGCACAGGTCCAGGGCGTCGTTGACCTCGCGGGAGCGCCAGCCGTCGCCGATCGCGTCGCCCCGCAGCATCTCGAACAGCAGCCGGGCCCGGCCGCGGGTGGAGTGCTCCTCCTCGCGGGTGACGCGGTAGCTGGGGCACATCACCCCGCCGCTCTCCTGGCGGCACTTGCCCACGCTCACGCAGCGCAGCGCGGCCCTGGCCACGCTGCCGTCGTCGTGGGGGTAGCCGAAGTAGGTGTCGGGGGTCGCGGGCCGGTAGTCGGTGCCCAGCCGCAGGTTCTCGTCGAGCCGGTTCGGTCCGTCGCCGTCGGGGGCGATGAGCTTGCCGGGGTTCATCCGGTCCTTGGGGTCGAAGATCCGCTTGAACTCGGCGAAGGCCGGCATGAGCTCCTCGCCGAACATCTTCGGCCACAGCTCGGCGCGCGACTGCCCGTCGCCGTGCTCGCCGGAGAACGAGCCGCCGTAGGACACCACCAGGTCGGCGGCGCGCTCGACGAAGGCGCGGTAGTTCGCGATCCCCTCCGTCGTGATCAGGTCGAAGGGGATGCGCGTGTGCAGGCAGCCGTGCCCGAAGTGCCCGTACAGCGAGGACCTCTCGGCGTAGTCGAACTCCTCCATCAGCGCGTGCAGGTCCCGCAGGTAGTCGCCGAACCTCTCCGGCGGGACGGCGGAGTCCTCCCAGCCCTCCCAGGTGTCGGCCTCAGCGGGGACGCGGGCCGTCGCGCCCAGCCCCGCCTCGCGCACCTGCCACAACTGCTCCTGTTCGGCCGGATCGTCGTAGAACCGCGTGGTCGGCGCGTGCTCGGAGCCGGAGACGGCGTCCATGAACCCGCGCGCCTGCTCGCACGCCTCGTCCCGGTCGTCGCCGCCGAACTGCACCATCAGCCACCCCGAGCCCTCGGGCAGCCACTTCAGCGCCTCGGGGTTGAGGTGCTTGCGCCGCTCGTAGCCGATCAGCTTGTCGTCCATCCCCTCCAGCGCGAACGGCCGGTGCTCGGCGACCTCGGGGACGGCGTCGGCCGCGGTGAAGATGTCGGGGTAGCCGCACAGCACCAGCGCCTTGGCCGCGGGTTCGGAGACCAGCCGCAGCTCCGCGCGCAGCACCGTCACCAGGGTGCCCTCGGAGCCGACGAGCGCTCCGGCCAGGTCGAAGCCGTTCTCCGGCAGCAGCGAGTCGAGGTTGTAGCCCGACACCCTGCGCGGGATGTCGGGGAACCGGCGCCGCACGGCCATGGCGTGGCGGTCGCGCAGCTCGCGCAGGCCGCGGTAGATCTCGGCGCGGCGCCCGCCGGCCGCGATGATGCGCTCGCACTCCTCCTCCGAGGTCGCCCCGACCCACATCCGGCACCCGTCGTAGGTGAGAACCTCCAGCCGCACCACGTTGTCCACGGTCTTGCCGTAGGCCTGCGCGGTGGAGCCGCAGGAGTTGTTGCCGATCATGCCGCCGATGGCGCACTGGCCGTGCGTGGAGGGCTTGGGGCCGAAGATCAGCCCGGCCTCCTCGCTTAGGCGCGCGTTGAGCACGTCGAGCACGATGCCCGGCTCCACGACGGCGGTGCGCGCGTCGGCGTCGACCTCCAGCACGCGGTTGCAGTACTTGGTCCAGTCGATCACGACCGCGACGTTGCAGCACTGCCCGGCCAGGCTGGTGCCCCCGCCCCGCGACAGCACGGGTGCGTCGTGCTCGCGGCACACCGCGACCGCCTCGGCGCCGGCTTCGACGGTGCGCGGCACGACCACCCCGATCGGCACCTGGCGGTAGTTGGAGCCCGTGGTGGCGTAGGCGGCCCGCGAGCCCGTGTCGAAGCGGATCTCGCCGTCCACCCGCGCGGTGAGGTCCCGGATCAGCGCGTCGACGTCGACGAGCGGTGGGGCGTCCCGGTGGGAGGTCGGTGCGGGCAGGTCCACGGTCATGTCGGTTCTTCCGTCCCCTCGGAGCACTGCTGCGGCATCGGCGGCGCGGCCGCGGTGTCGGCCCGGCGGTCTGCGCGGGCGGCGGCATGCAGGCGGTGCGCGCACCACGCACCGGCCGCTAACCCGTTCCGGCAGAGGGCAAACGTGGACCTGTCCGGGCCTCCGTCGCGGTGCGGCGCCGGTGGCCGGGACCCGGAACCGGCCACCGGCGCCGCGTCAGCGCTGCTCCCCGTCCCGGCCGAACGCGTCGGGCCGGGAGGGGTCGGCCGCGGACGAGCCGCCGCCTGCTCCGGCCGCCGAGCCGCCGGAACCGCCGGAACCGGCGGCCGATTCGAACCTGCGCACGATGAGGATGTCGGTGGAGGAGTGGGCGAGGATGGAGATGGCGATGGCCAGCGCGACGAGGTGGAACACCTCGTTGCTGGCCGCCAGGCCGGAGTGCAGCACCAGCAGGCCGTAGACCACCGAGGCGAACCCCTTGGGCCCGAACCAGGCGACCGCCAGCCGTTCGTCCCGTCCCAGATCGCTGCCCACCAGGGCCGTGAGCAGGGCGACCGGCCGGGCCAGGACGAGCACGAGCACGGCGAAGACCCAGCCGCTGAGCGGGATGTCGGCGAGGAAGGCCGGCGACATCACCGCGCCGAAGACCAGCAGCGCCGCAAGCTTCAGCAGCTCCGCGACCAGCTCGCCGAAGTGGTCGAAGGCGGCCTTGGTCTCCTCGCTGGCGGTGGCGATCGTGACCCCGGCGGTGAACGCGCCGAGGAACATGTTGGCGTGGGTCAGGGAGCACAGCCCCAGCACCGCCAGCCCGATGGCGAACGCGCCCAGCGGTCCGTAGCGCGCCGTGGCGCTCAAGAGCGGCAGGCGCTGCACCACGATCGCCAGGTAGGAGAGGCCGACCCCGACGGCGATGCCCAGGGCCAGTTCGCCGGCCAGAGCCGCCGGGTGCGGCGACTCGTTCGCGGCCAGCGCGAGCAGCACCAGGACCACGGGTAGCGCCAGCCCGTCGTTGAGGCCGGACTCCACGTTGAGCAGGTGCCGGACCCGCTGCGGCACCTTCTCGCGCGACACCAGGGCCGCGGCGAACACCGGGTCGGTGGGCGAGAGCACGGCCGCGATCAGGAACGCCTCCAGCCAGTTCAGTCCCACGAGGTAGTGGGCCAGCAGCGCGATCAGCGCGAAGGTGATCGGCATCCCGATGCCCAGCGCCCGGCCCGGCAGTCGCCACTGAGTCCGCAACTGCTTGAAGTTCAACCGCATCCCGTCGGTGAACAGCACGGCGAACAGGGCGAACTCGGCCAGTTGCCGCACCGTCTCGGTGCCCTGGGACAGCGGGATGAACCCCAGGACCCCGTCCCCGAGCACGAACCCGGCGACCAGGAAGAGCACCGCCGTGGACAGCACGGTCCGGTGGGCGATCTCCGAGACCAGCACCGCGGCGAACAGCACCACGGCGAAAGCGAGCACCACAGCCATCGGGGCCCTTCGTTCCTCGGTCGGCGCAGACCGCGTGCGGTCCCGTTCGAAGCCTGGGCCCGGTCGGGCGCTGCCGGAGCCGGACCGGCCGGACGTCCTCGGCCGCCTACCCCGACACCGGCGCGGCAATCACCGCACGCGGATCGCCGCAATCGCCGCAACGGGCGAATGTGTTCGGGTGCGCTGGGTAGCGGCGCCCGGCGAACGCGCCCGCCGCTCCCGAGGAGCGCGCCGGCGCCGAACGTGAGGAGAACCCGCGCGAAGCGCCGCTGCGGCGCACGGGTCCGAGGAAAGGAATGGTCATGGCGGAACTGGTCTCCGACTACGTGCTCAAACGCCTGCGGGAGTGGAAGGTCGAACACGTCTTCTCTTACGCGGGCGACGGGATCAACGGCCTGCTCGCCGCTTGGGATCGCGCCGACAACAAGCCGCGGTTCATCCAGTCGCGGCACGAGGAGCTGGCGGCGTTCGAGGCGACCGGGTACGCGAAGTTCTCCGGCCGGGTCGGAGTCTGCGCGGCGACATCGGGGCCGGGGGCCATCCACCTGCTCAACGGGCTCTACGACGCCAAACTCGACCACGTCCCGGTGGTCGCGATCATCGGCCAGACCGCGCGCAGCGCCATGGGCGGCTCCTACCAGCAGGAGATCGACCTGATCTCCCTCTACAAGGACGTGGCGGGCGACTACGTGCAGATGGTCACCGTCCCCGAGCAGCTGCCCAACGTGCTGGACCGCGCGTTCCGCACGTCGATCGCGCGGCGCACCGTCACCGCGGTCATCATCCCCGCCGACGTCCAGGACCTGGAGTACTCCCCGCCCAAGCACGAGTTCAAGATGGTGCCCTCCAGCCTCGGGGCTGCGCAGCCGCAGATCACGCCCTCCGCCGAAGGGCTGGCCCAGGCCGCGGAGATCCTCAACGCCGGCGAGCGCGTCGCCGTCCTGGCCGGCCAGGGCGCCCGCAACGCGGCGAACGAACTGACCGAGGTCGCCGACGTGCTCGGCGCCGGGGTGGCCAAGGCGCTGCTGGGCAAGGACGTGCTGCCCGACGACCTGCCCTTCGTGACCGGCTCCATCGGCCTGCTGGGCACCCGGCCCTCTTATGAGCTGATGCGCGACTGCGACACGCTGCTCGTCGTCGGCTCCAACTTCCCCTACAGCCAGTTCCTGCCCGAGTTCGGGCAGGCCCGCGCCATCCAGATCGACATCGACCCGACCATGCTGGGCATGCGCTACCCGTTCGAGTGCAACCTGGCCGGCGACGCCGCCGAGACGCTGCGGACGCTGCTGCCGCTACTGGAGCGCAAGGCCGACCGCTCGTGGCGGGAGACGATCGAGGGCAACGTCAGCCGCTGGTGGGAGGTACTGGACCGGCGGGCGTACGTCGACGCCGACCCGATCAACCCCGAGCGGGTCTTCCACGAGCTGTCGCCGCTGCTGCCCGACAACGTGATGGTCACCTCCGACTCCGGGTCGGGGACCAACTGGTACGCGCGGTACCTGAAGTTCCGGCCGGGCATGCGCGGTTCGCTCTCGGGGACGCTGGCCACGATGTGCCCCGGCCCGCCCTACGCCACGGGCGCGAAGTTCGCCCACCCGGACCGGCCGGCGATCGTCGTGGTGGGTGACGGAACGATGCAGATGAACGGCATCAACGAGCTGATCACCATCGCCCAGTACTACAAGGAGTGGTCCGACCCCCGGGTCGTCTTCACCGTCCTCAACAACGGCGACCTGAACCAGGTGACCTGGGAGCTGCGCGCGATGGGCGGGGCCCCGCAGTTCCTGCCGTCGCAGAGGGTGCCGGACTTCCCCTACGCCGGGTTCGCCGAGAGCATCGGGCTGATGGGGATCAAGGTCGAGGATCCGGGGCAGATCGAGGGCGCCTGGCAGCGGGCGCTGGCGGCGGACCGGCCCTGCGTGGTCGAGTTCGTCACCGACCCGGCCGTCCCGCCCATCCCGCCGCACGCGACGCTGGAGCAGATGGAGAGCACGGCGGCGGCGCTGATCAAGGGCGACCCCGACGCGTGGTCGGTGGTCAAGGAAGGCGTCAAGACCAAGGCCCAGGAGTTCATCCCGGGGGGACGCTCGCGCTGACCGGTGGCTTTTAGGGTGCGCGTCTTCACTTGGGTTTTAACCTCGGCCATCGGGGGCCGTGAACCTCGGCCCAAGGATGGAGCTTCGCGGTGACTGGGCGATCCCCTCGTGCGGCAGAGGGCCCTTCATAGGGATCGCACCGGCGCCGCGCCGCCCACGCCGCCGCCTTGGGCACCAGACCGAAACCATGGTTTCGGTACGCACCCAAAGCAAGAGGTCTGCTTCGCGCGCGGGTGGTCAATTCCTTTTCCGGGCCTTCGGCCACACGAGAGAATGGCCCGCCCGCACGCCTGCTTCGGCTTGGGGCGGGCCTTACAACCCCCTGAGGTCGAGGTCGAAACTCAAGGTCGAGACCGCCGGGGGCTTCAGCGGGAGGAGGCGGGCAGCAGGGCCAGGTAGCGTTCGAAGACCTCGCCGTAGGCCGCGGCGTGCTCGCCCGGCGGCACGGCCGGTTCCTCGGCCGGTGCGATCCGCGGGTCCGGCAGGCCCGCGGCGCGGGCGGCCAGGACGGCGGCGCCCAGCGCCGACGCGCTGCGCAGCCCGGTCGGTACCAGGCGCACTCCCAGCACGTCGGCGAGCAGTTGGCGAAACGCGGGGTCGCGCGTTCCGCCGCCGAGGAGCCGCACGCTCTCGGGCAGTCCTCCCGGCAGCGCCGTCGCCGCGTGCCGAAGCGACAGCGCCACCCCCTCCGCGGCCGCCCGCAGGAGCGCGGTACGGCCGCTGGCCAGCCGCAGCCCCGACAGCGTCCCGGTGGCCGAGGCGTCCAGCACGGGGGTGCGCTCACCGGTCAGGTGCGGCACGAACGTGACGCCGCCGGCCCCCGGCTCCCCGTTCCGGCAGCTCCCGTACAGCTCCGCCCAGTCGGCCCCGAGCAGGCCGCGGACCCAGTTCAGCGCGAGCCCGGCGTTCTGCACCGCCGCCATCCGGTACCAGCCCGCGTCCTCGGCGGTGCGGTAGACGTGCACGCCCGGCACCGGCGTCGGCTCCTCGGCCGGCGTGACGATCTGCGCGCCGCTGCCCACCGTCACCTGCGCCTGGCCGGGCCTCAGCCCGGTCGCCAGCAGCGCCGCCGGAGTGTCGCCCGCGCCGCCGGCGACGGGGACGCCGGCCGCGAGGCCCAGCGCGGCCGCGGCCGGTCCGGTGAGCGTGCCCGCGGCGGCCCCGGAGCGCACCACCGGCGGCAGCAGCGCCCCGGACGCGCCCGCGGCCGCGAGGGCGGCGCCCGACCAGGTTCCGGCCGGCATGTCCCACAGCAGGGTGGCCGAGGCGTCGGAGGGTTCGGTCGAGGCGCGGCCGGTGAGCCGCAGCCGCAGCCAGTCCTTGGGTAGCAGCGCCCATCGCGCGCGCCGTGCCGCGGCGGGCTCGTGCTCGGTGATCCAGCGCAGCAGCGGCCCGGTCATGCCGGGCGCCGGCGGATTGGCCAGCCGGTCGCGCTCGCCGCGGGCCAGTTCCGACCAGCGCGCCACCGGCCCGGCCGCGCGCTGGTCGGCCCACAGCAGCGCCGGGCGCACCGGGGTGCCGTCGGCTTCGGCCAGGACCAGCCCGTGCATCTGCCCGTCGAGCCCGACCCCCGCGACCTCGACCCCTCCCGCGGTGCCGGCCTCGGCCCGCGCCAGCGCGTCGCCGACGGCGCGCACGGCCGCCGACCACCACCGCCCGGGATCGGTCTCGGCCCACCCCGGCCGGGGCGAGTCCACCGGGTGGTCGGCCTCGGCCTCGCCGAGCACGGTGCCGTCGCGGGCGAGCACGAGCGCCTTGACCCCGCTCGTGCCCAGATCGATGCCGAGGAGCGCCTCCATCGGCCCGGCCCTCACTGCCCGGCCGCGGACGTGCCGGACGGACCGTCGGTGGTCGCCTTCATCGCGGGTCCCCCCTCGCCTTCACTCCACGTGTCCGCTACGAACGTACCCACTGCGGGGTCCGGGCGGCGCGCGGTCCGGTGCTCCCGCGGGCGGCGAGCAGGACCTCCGCGGCTCCGCCGCCGGTGTCCGCGCCGAAACGCCCGCGCAGCACCGGACGAACGGGGCGTTGCGCGCAAAGCGGTCGGGGTTCTCGTATCGGTGCGTTCGGGTGCGACGGCGGGGCGTTCTCTTCGATTCCCCCTTATTCTCCGCCGGTTTCGCCGATATGCCGAATCTCCTGTCGAGGCGGAATCCCTTTGCTAGGCTGACGCCCGAATCGGCGATTCCCATTCGGCTCCACTGAAATACGAACACGCGAATAACCCGAGATGGCGGGAGGAATTCTCTCTCCGGGGCGCATGCGCACACGATTCTTTTCGCGTTTTCCGAAGAATCCGGGGTGCCGTGCGCCTTCGCGGGATAGATTCGGCGTTTCCGGCCCCGTCGGCGTCCGAAGCGGTATGCGGACTCCGGGCGGTCCGGGACCGCGTCCGTTGCCGCACCGGTGCGCCTCTCGGATTCACCACTGTTGTTCCCCACCTCAATGAGGAGACGTGTTGTGGCACATGCGCCGTCACCGATCGGTCGCGATGGCTACCCCCAGAGGCAGATGACACCGGCGGAGCGCGCCCGGCCCGCCGAGCCCGGCCGGTTCCGGCGGGCCATGTCCCGCCTCGGACTCGCCAGGCGGCCGGCGGCGCGGCCCGGGCCCCCGCCGTCGGCGGTGCCCGTGGCACCCGCACCCATGGCACCCGCGCCCGTGCCCATGGCGCCGGTACCGGCGCCGGCGCCGCGGACCGCCGCGTCGGCCGAAGCGGCCCCCGCCGCGCAGCCGCGGCTGATGACCGATGCGCTGGCCAGCCTGGCGATGCGCGACCTCACGCTGGTCGACTCGCTGCTGGCCGTCGTCGAGCAGTTGGAGGACACCGCCGAGGACCCCGAGCTGCTGTCCAGACTGTTCAAGATCGACAACCTCGCCACCCGCATGCGCCGCAACGGCGAGAACCTCCTGGTGCTCGCCGGCCAGGAGGGCGGCGACCCCAACACCGACCCCGTCCCCCTCCTCGACGTGGCGCGCGCCGCGACCTCGGAGATCAGGGACTACAACCGGGTGCATATCGGGCGCCTGCCGGAGGGGTCCCTCACCGGGGCCGCGGCCGACGACGTCAGCCACCTGCTCGCCGAGCTGCTCGACAACGCCACCGCGCACTCCCCGGACCACGCCCAGGTCGTCATCAGCGGGCAGCCCACGGCCGACGGCGGACTGCTGTTCATCGTCGAGGACGAGGGGATCGGCATCCCCCGGGAGCAGATCGCCGACCTCAACGCGCGGCTGAGCGGCGACTCCGTACTGGACGAGCGGGTCATCCGGCACATGGGGCTCTACGTCGCCAGCCGCATCGCCCAACGGCACGGGCTCCTGGTCCGGCTGGAGGCCCGCGCGTTCCGCGGCATGAGCGCCTACGCCGTCGTCCCGGCCGCACTGCTGCGCGACTCCGGCCCGCTGCCCGAGGCCGACTCGGCGCTCACCCGTCCCATGCCCCCGATAACGCGGTCCGCGCCCGCCCCCGCGCCCGTTCCGCCGAGTCGGCCCGAACCCCGCGACGGCGGCACGCCGCAGTCGGCCGTCACCGCGGCCGGACTGCCGCGCCGCAGCGCCCACCGCTCCGCCCCGGCACCGCTGACGCCGCCCCCGGAGCGCGGCGAGTACGCGCCCCGCCCCGCCGACGAGCCGGTCGACAGGGCCGCCCGGATCCGCGCGGACCTCGACGGCTTCCTCCAGGGCGAGCGGGCCGCGACGACGGAGAACGAATGACCCGGATGTCCGCGGCGCGGCCCCGCGCGCTCCCGCCGCGGCCCCCGGCACCGGACCAGCTCGCTGATGTCCGACGATCGCGTTCGCGCAGGGGGCCGGCCGCCGCGGTGCGCGCGGCGCCGGCGGCACGGCAGGCCCGGGCCCCGGAGATCCCGCCCCCACCCCGCGAACGCGGCAGTCAGAGCCCGATCAGCACCCTCCCCCCTTCAGACGTCCAGCACAAGAAGCCGGAAACCCCCATGAACAACCAGTTGAGTGAGGACGCGAAGAACTTCACCTGGCTCATCTCCAACTTCGTTGGCGACGTGCACGGGGTCGAACACGCGATCGTGGTCTCCTCCGACGGACTACTCCTGGCCTCCTCCGACGGCTTCCCCGCGGAGCACGCCGAACAGCTCGCGGCGATCGCCAGCGGACTGCACAGCCTCGCCGTGGGCGGCGCCAAGCTGTTCGCCAAGGCGGAGTGCGAGCAGCTCATCGTCCGCATGAGACACGGCCACCTGTTCGTGATGTCGATCAGCGACGGCTCGTGCCTCGCGGTGCTCACCTCCGTCGACGCGGACATGAAGGTCGTCGCCTACCAGATGACGCGGCTCGTGGAGAACGCGGCCCACGCGCTCACGCCGCAACTCCGCTCCCAGCTCCGCGAAGTGCTCGGGAACTGACCCGGTGGCCCAACGGCCCTTGACCCGACCGACGAAGAGGTTGCCATACCAATGAGCTACCGCAGGCGAAGGAGCATACGGATCCGCCCCTACACCTTCACGGGGGGGCGGACCAGATCGCGGCATCCGCTCATGCTGCAGACGCTCGTCTCCACCATGGATCCGAGCGGCGGCCCGCCGCAGAACCTGATGCCCGAATCGCAGGACATCTGCCTGCTGTGCCGGGAGTCCGGTTCCGTCGCCGAGATATCGGCGAAGCTGCGAATCCCCGTGGGCGTCGTCCAGGTGCTGCTGAGCGACCTCGCGGACCAGGGCCTCGTCTACATCCATCCGACCATCACCGGCAACAGCCCGGCGGACAACCGGGTTCTCGAGAGGGCGCTCCGTGGTCTCGAACGACTTTTCCAGTGACACCAGGTCGAAGACCTCGACCAAGATCGTCATCGCGGGCGGTTTCGGCGCGGGGAAGACGACCCTGGTCGGTTCCGTCTCCGAGATCCCCCCGGTGACCACCGAGGCGGTCATGACCGAGGCGAGCGTCGACCACGACGACACGACCGGGACCCCGGACAAGACGACCACCACGGTCGCCATGGACTTCGGCCGCATAACCGTCGACGAGCGGCTCATCATGTACCTCTTCGGCACGCCGGGGCAGTCGCGGTTCTGGTTCATGTGGGACGACCTGGTCCGCGGCGCCGTCGGCGCCGTCGTGGTGGTGGACTGCCGCAGGCTCATCGACAGCTTCGACGCGGTCGACTACTTCGAGACGAACCGCCGCGTCCCCTACGTCGTGGCGCTGAACAGGTTCGACGACCAGCTCCACTACACCGCGGACGAGGTCCGCGAGGCGCTGGAGATCGGCCGGGGAGTCCCCGTCGTCGACTTCGACGCCCGGCGGCGCCCCTCCACGGGCGCGGTGCTCAAGACGCTGCTGCGCTACGCCCTGGACAGCGACAGGGACGCCCAGCCCGTCGGTTGACGGGCGATCCGGCCCCGGCGGCCGGGACCGTGACCATTTCCTTCGACCGTCCTCGGAGAGTAAAACAGGATGCGCAAGATCCTCATCGTCGGTGCAGGGCAGTCGGGCCTCCATCTGGCCCACAGCCTGCTGAGCCACGGATACGACGTCACCTTGATCACCGGGCAGACCTCCACCGAAATCCGCACCGGACGGCCCTCGATCGCCCAGCTCACGTTCCCGACCGTGCTGGAGTACGAGCGCGAGCAGCACCTCGACTTCTGGAGCGCCGCGGCACCGCAGATCGAGAAGTTCAAGATTCACCTCTATCCTTCGGGGGAGCCTCCCCTGGTCCTGCAGGGCAGGACCGGCGGCGAAGGGCGCTACACCCAGTCGGTCGACCGCCGGGTCAAGATCGCCGACTGGCTGGAGTACTTCGAGGACCGCGGCGGCAAGGTCGTCATCCACGGCGTCACGGTCACCGACCTCGACTACTTCTCCCGGATGTTCGACCTCATCGTCGTCGCGGTGGGACACGGGGAGCTGGGGGCCCTGTTCGACTCCGACACGAGCCGCTTCAGCGGCGCGCGCGGGCGGGTGATCGCACAGGCCAACGTCTACGACGTCGCCGCCGACCCCGTGGAGGACGAGGACATCGGCTGGGCGGCCTCCGCGGCCGACGGCGGCAACATCATCTTCCCCCCGGTCCTCACCCCGCAGGGGCCCTGCCACTCCCTGGTCATGGTCGAGAAGCGGGGCGGTCCGATGGACGCCTGGCCGGAGAAGCTCAAACCGGAGGACCAGCTGCACCGGATGAAGGAGCTGCTCCGGGCCTACGCGCCGGACTACTACGAGCGCTGCAAGGACGCGCTGCTGGTCGACGGCCGCAGCACGCTGAGGGAGCGGCTCATCCCGCAGGTGCGCAATCCGGTGGGGGTGCTGCCCTCGGGCGGACTCGTCCTGGGCATCGCCGATGTCGTCATCACGATGGACCCCTTCAGCGGGCAGGGCTGGAACAACTCCACCCGATGCGCGATGAGCTACCTGGGCGGCATCCTCGAGCGCGGCGACCGGCCCTTCGACCGGGAGTTCCTGGAGGGCATGTTCGAGAGGTTCTGGGAGTACGGGCACCCGGTGCAGCTCTGGGCGGAGGCGCTCTCCACGATGTGGGACACCGGGCTCCCCGACCACTTCCAGGAGGTGCTCGCCGGCGCCTTGGAGTACGCGGAGGTCGGCGACCGCTGGATCCAGGGGTGGGACTACCCGCCGGACTACGCGAACTGGCTCTTCGACCCCGCCCTGGCGCGGGAGTACCTGGCCAAGGTCAGAGCCTCGCACGGTTCGTGAAGGCCGGCACAGAAGTCCGATAATCGATCCGTGGCCTGGGTGTTCTCCGGAGAACACCCAGGCCACGGATGTTTTCCGGGGTGATTGCCGGTTTTCTTCCGACCTGTAAACACGGAAGGCGTGTCCGAAAAGAAATTGATCATTGTCAGGTGCTGAAGCGGGAGATTACGCTCTTCGTGGCCTTGGTTCCGCTAAGTGGTGTCTGTGATGTTCTGCGGCATTTGCCGTCCGTGATGATCCTCGTCCCCGAATTGTGATCAGAGGGTGTTCCCTGCCTCTTTCCCCGGTCCCGCCGTGCCGCGAGAACGGCCGTTCGCCGGTGCCTTCCTCCGGAGCGGAGCGTACTCGGAGGCCTCTGGAGTGAGTGGTGGAAGGGCGCGAAATCGGACCGTACCGGGGCCGATTCCGGTCCACTCGGACGGCCGGGCACCGCGAGAGCGAATTCAGGCCGTTTGTGAAGAGGCGCGTTTTCCGGTCCCGTCGGAGGCGCGAGGAGGGGGAGAACACGATGCTGAGCGAGTCCGGCCCCACCGGCCCCGGCGCCGCGCCCGCATCGGGCGAGGCGATCGCGGTCATCGGCATGGCGTGCCGCCTTCCGGGGGCGGCGGACCCCGACGCGTTCTGGCGGCTGCTGCGCAGCGGAACCGAAGCCGTCACGGAGGTGCCCGCGGGGCGCTGGGAGGCCGATGGCCGGTGGAGCCCCGAGGGCGGCCGGACCGGTCGGCCCGCGAGGAGGGGCGGGTTCCTCGACCACGTCGACCGCTTCGACGCGGAGTTCTTCGGCGTCTCTCCGCGGGAGGCGGTGGCGATGGACCCGCAGCAGCGGCTGGTGCTGGAACTGAGCTGGGAGTCCCTGGAGGACGCACGCATCGACGCCGGACGGCTGCACGGCAGCCGGACGGGGGTGTTCATCGGCGCGATCGCCGACGACTACGCGGCCATGCTGCGCGGACACGGCCAGGAGGCCGTCACCCCGCACAGCATGACCGGTCTGCACCGCGGCATGATCGCCAACCGGGTCTCCTACGTCCTGGGCCTGCGGGGGCCGAGCCTGACCGTCGACACCGGCCAGTCCTCGTCACTGGTGAGCGTGCACATGGCGTGCGAGAGCCTGCTCCGGGAGGAGTCGGAGCTGGCCGTCGCCGGCGGCGTGAACCTCAACATCGCGGCCGAGGCGACGGCGACCGCGGAGAGCTTCGGGGCGCTGTCGCCGGACGGGCGCTGCTACACCTTCGACGCGCGCGCCAACGGCTACGTGCGCGGCGAGGGCGGAGGGGCGGTGGTGCTCAAGCCGCTGTCGCGGGCGCTGGCCGACGGCGACCGGATCCACTCGGTCATCCTGGGCGGCGCGGTGAACAACGACGGCGCCACCGACGGCCTGACCCTGCCCGGACGGCCCGGTCAGGAGGAGGTGCTGCGACTGGCCTGCCGGCGCGCCGGAGTCGATCCGCGCGACGTGGACTACGTCGAGCTGCACGGCACCGGGACCCGGGCGGGCGACCCGGTGGAGGCCGCGGCGCTGGGAGCGGTGCTGGGCGACGGGCGGTCGGCCGGCTCCCCGCTGCTCGTGGGCTCGGCCAAGACCAACGTGGGCCACCTGGAGGGCGCGGCGGGGATCACGGGACTGCTCAAGGCGGTGCTGAGCATCGCGCACCGGGAGCTCCCCCCGAGCCTGAACCACGAGACGCCCAACCCCGAGATCCCGCTGGACGGGCTGAACCTGCGGGTCCAGTGCGCTCTCGCGGCGTGGCCGGAGCGCGGGCGGCCGCCACTGGCCGGGGTGTCCGCCTTCGGCATGGGCGGGACCAACTGCCACCTGGTGCTGTCGGAGCCGCCGCCCCCCGGCCGCGGCGACCGGCCCTCGCCGGAGGACGACCGCGGCGCGGCCGACTCCGGCGCCCCGGCACCGCTCACGCTGCCGTGGGTCGTCTCCGGTAGGAGCGAGGCCGCGCTGCGTGAGCAGGCCGGGCGGTTGCGCGCCCTCGTGGCGGCCGATCCCGGCCTGCGGCCGGTGGACGTGGGTTTTTCGCTGGCCACCACCCGTTCTCACTTCGAGCACCGCGCGGTTGTGCTGGCTGAGGATCGGGCCGGTTTCGCCGACGGCCTGGACGCGATCGCGTCCGGTGTCCCGGCGCCCGGTGCGGTCCTGGGGGAGGTCGGAGTCGGCGGCGCGGATCCCGGCAAGGTCGTGTTCGTGTTTCCGGGGCAGGGGTCGCAGTGGGTGGGGATGGGGGTGGAGTTGCTGGGGTCGTCGCCGGTGTTCGCGGAGTGGATGGCGGCGTGTGCGGATGTGTTGGCGCCGTATGTGGACTGGTCTTTGGTGGATGTGCTGCGGGGGGAGCGCGGTGCGCCGTCGTTGGATCGGGTGGATGTGGTGCAGCCGGTGTTGTGGGCGGTGATGGTGTCGTTGGCCGGGGTGTGGCGGTCGTGGGGGGTGGAGCCTGCCGCTGTGGTGGGGTATTCGCAGGGGGAGGTCGCCGCGGCGTGTGTGGCGGGGGCGCTGTCGCTGGAGGACGGGGCGAAGGTGACCGCGCTGTTCGAGCGGGGGGGGCCGCGCGGCCGCTGCCGGTCACCACCTGGGACGTGCGGCGCGCTTCTGAGGCTTTCCGTCATCTTCAGCGGGCTCGGCATGTGGGCAAGGTGGTGCTGAGGGTGCCGCGGCGTGTGGATCCTTGTGGGACGGTGCTGGTCACGGGTGGTACGGGGGTGTTGGGTGGGTTGGTGGCTCGGCATCTGGTCGCGGTGCACGGGGTGCGCCGTCTGCTGTTGGTGGGCCGGGGTGGGGTCGGTGGTGCGGCGGGGCTGGTGGCGGAGTTGGAGGGGGCCGGAGCCGAGGTCGAGGTGCGGGCCTGTGATGTGGCTGACCGCGACGCGCTGGCCGCGGTGCTGAAGGCGATCCCCGACGACCGCCCGCTGACTGCGGTGGTGCATGCCGCGGGTGTGTTGGACGATGGTGTGGTCACGTCGCTGACTCCTGAGCGGGTCGATGCCGTGTTGCGTCCCAAGGTTGATGCGGCCTGGTATCTGCATGAGCTCACCGAGCAGATGGACCTGGCGGCGTTCGTGCTGTTCTCCTCGGCAGCGGGCACGCTGGGCAATCCGGGGCAGGGCAACTACGCCGCGGCCAACGCGTTCCTGGACGGGTTGGCCCACTATCGGCGGGCGCGTGGGCTGCCCGGGGTCTCGCTGGCGTGGGGGTTGTGGGAGCGGCGCAGTGGCATGACCGGCCACCTCGACCGAACCGACCTGACCCGCATGCGCCGCATGGGGATGGCCGCCGCGCTCACCGCCGACGAGGGGCTGGAGCTCTTCGACGCCGCGGTGGACGGCGAGGAGCCCCACGTGCTGCCGCTGCCCCTGGACCTTCCCGCACTGCGCGCCCGCACGGCCGACGCCGTCCCGCCGCTGTTCAGGGAACTCGTCCGGCCGCCCCGCAGGGCCGCGGCCGGCCCCGACGCCGGCTCGGCGGGAGACGGGCCGCTCCGGAGCCGCACCGAGCCGCCCGGCGCCCGGCGCGGACCCGCCCTGCTCGACCTGGTGCGCGCGCAGGCGGCCGACGTGCTGGGCCATTCCACGCCCGACGCCGTCGAGGCCGACCGTGGATTCCTGGAGCTCGGGTTCGACTCGCTCACCGCCGTCGAACTCCGCAACCGCCTCAACGCCGCCACCGGACTCCGGCTCCCCGCCGCCCTGGTCTTCACCCACTCGACCCCCGCGGCGCTCGCCCGCCACATCGGGACACTGCTGCCGACCCCGCACGCCGACGGCCCGGACGAGCGGCCGGAGCCGGCGCGCCCGTCGGAGGACGGGATCGTCTCGCTGTTCCGCCGGGCCTGCCGCATGGGCAGGACCGAGGAGGGCATCCGGCTGGCGGAGACGGCGGCCCGGCTGCGCCCCGGGTTCGGCACGGCCGAGGAGTACGGCGAGCCGGCCGACCCGGTCCGGCTCTCACACGGGTCCGACGCGCCGGAACTCATCTGCTTCCCCTCGCTGACGATGATCTCCGGCGTCCAGGAGTTCACCAGGTTCGCCACGGGCCTGCGCGGCCTGCGCGACGTCTCGGTCCTGCCGGAACCGGGGTTCGCCGAGGGGGAGCCGCTGCCCGCCACCGTGGACGCCGTCGTGGACATGCAGGCCGAAGTCGTCCTGCGGAGCCGCGCCGGCGGCCGGTTCGCCCTGGTCGGGCGCTCCTCCGGCGGCTGGATCGCCCATGCCGTGACCGCCCGTCTCGAAGACCTGGGCGCCGCCCCGAGCGCGCTGGTGCTGCTGGACACCCCGCTCCCGGGGGACGCCGCGGTCCTTCCGCTCCTCCAGGCCGGGATCACCGACAGGGAGCGGGAGTTCGGGATCGTCGACGCCGCGGCGGTGACCGCGATGGGCGGCTACCTCCGCCTGTTCGCCGACTGGGCTCCGCGACCGATCACCACCCCGACCGTGCTGGTCCGCCCCGCGCGATCCGTCATCGGCGAGCCGGAGGCCGGCGGCGGCCGGCCCGCGTGGGAGCGGCCGCACGTCCGGCTGGACGTCCCCGGGGACCACTTCACCATGATGGAGGAGCACGCCGATGCGACCGCCCGGACCCTGCACGCGTGGCTCTCGGGAACCGTCCGCTGACGACCGATGCGCGGGGACTCCGCAGGAGGTCAGGGAGCGGGGACCCGGAACGTCTCCCGCAACTGCTTCTTCAGCAGCTTGCCGGCCGCGTTGCGGGGGAGGTCGGAGTCGCTCATGCGGATGTGCGCGGGGATCTTGAACGCGGCCAGCCGCCCGGCCAGGAACGCGCGCAGCTCCGCCTCCTCCAGCGAGCCGTCCGGCAGCAGCCGCACCACCGCGCCGACCTCCTCGCCCAGCACCTCGTGCGCCACGCCGACCACGGCCACGTCGGCGACCGCCGGGTGCTCGTGGATCGCCGCCTCGACCTCGGCGCAGTAGACGTTCTCCCCGCCGCGGATGATCATGTCCTTGGCGCGGTCGACGATGTAGACGAACCCCTCCTCGTCGAGACGCCCCAGGTCGCCGGTGTGCAGCCAGCCGTCGGTGATGGCCTCGGCCGAGGCGTCGGGCCGGTTCCAGTACCCGTGCACGATGCCCGGGCCGCGGATCCACACCTCGCCCACCTCGCCGGGCGGCAGCTCGGTTCCCACGGGGTCGACGATCTTGATGTCGACCACGGCCACCGGGACGCCGACGCTGTCGGGTCGCAGCAGGTAGTCGGGGCCCCCGTTGGTGGTCGCCAGCGCCGAGCACTCGGTGAGCCCGTAGCCCGACCCCAGCAGCAGCGACTCGTGCAGCCGCTCCTGGGCCCGCGCCACCAGCGCCGGTGCGGCCGGAGCGCCGCCGCTGCCCAGCGTGGTGAGGCTGGAGACGTCGTGCTCGGCCAGCCTGGGGGAGGCCAGCATCTCCGACAGCATCGAGGGCACGCCCGTGATGCCGGTGACCTGCTCGCGCTCGACCAGCTCCAGCGCCTTCTCGGCGTTCCACCTGTACATCAGCACCAGGGTGCCGCCCCCGGCGAACGTGGGCAGCATGACGGTCTGGGCTCCGGTGGCGTGGAACAGCGGCACCACGCACAGGATCACCGAGGGCGGTAGCTGGTCGGCCAGGGCCAGGACGTCGTCGAACTCGAAGCCGACGCGCATGAAGGTGCGGGCCCGGACGTAGGAGGCCGAGACGATGTTGGAGACCAGGTTGCGGTGCGACCCCAGCGCGCCCTTGGGCAGGCCGGTGGTGCCGGAGGTGTAGAAGATCGTCGCGGGGTCGTCGGGGTGCAGTTCGACATCGGGCAGTGCCGCGTCCTCGGAGACCTCGCCCAGCACCTCGCACCACGTCCGTACCCCGGCCGGCGGTTCGGTGTCGCAGCGCGCCGCGATCGTCGCGACGTCGAGGCCGGGCAGCACGTCGGCCAGGGCCTCCAGCCGCTCGCCGTCGGCGATGAGCACCTTGGCCCCGCTGTCGCTCAGCCCGAATTCCAGCTCGCTCGCGACCCACCAGGCGTTCAACGGGACCACGATCGCGCCGATGCTCGCCGCGGCGAAGAACGAGACCACCCACTCGGGGTAGTTGCGCATGGCGATCGCCACTCGGTCGCCCTTGACCACGCCGTAGTCGTCGGCCAGCCGCCGGGCCAGCGTCGCGGCCCGCCGGAAGTACTCGGCGTGCGAGATCCGCTCGTCGCCGTAGACGAGCGCCGGGCGGTCGCCGTGCTGGAGGCTGCCCTCCAGCACGGCCCGCATGTGCGGTGGCGCCTGCTTCCAGACGCGGGTCGGCGTGCCCGCGACCGGGACGCGCTCCATTTCGAAGGGACTGCCGGCGGTGAGGAGCTGGGCGGTGACCGCGGCCATCGAACGCAGGGGGCGCGGGGTGGGGTCTGTCATGGCTGCTCCGAATCGGTCGGGGCCCGGACGGCGCCGGGCGGGTCGGGCGTCGCTGGAGTGCTCCTTCAAGGCGGAAGACGGCGGGAGGGGAGGCCGAAGGAGACCGGGTGCTCCCGGCTCGCGCCGAGGGGGTCGGGGCGCCGGGACGCGGCCGAGCCGCCCCGGGCCCTAGGAACGGTCGAACCGGATGAGCGAGCGGGCGCCCCTGCCCTCCAGCATCCGCTGGAACGCGTCGGGCACCTCGCCCAGGGTGATCTCATCGGTCACCATCGTGCCCAGGTCGATCGCTCCGTCCCGGACGTGGCCGGCCAGAACGGGGACGTCGCGTTCGGGGTCGCAGGAGCCGTACACGCATCCGCGCAGGGTGCGCGCGAAGTGGAAGATCTCCAGCGCGCTGAGGTGCAGCAGGTCGTCCTTTGCCCCGGCGCCCACGACGGTGGTCGTCCCGCCGCGCCGGGTCACGCTCCAGGCCGAGCGGATGGCCGCGCTGGAACCGACGACCTCGAAGGCGTGGTCGGCGCCCCGGCCCTCGGTGAGCGCCCGGACCTCCGTGCCCAGGTCGTCGGTGACCGGCACGAAGTGGGTCGCCCCCAGCTCCAGGGCCAGGTCCTTCTTGGCCTCGGAGACGTCCACGGCGATGATCGGGCCGGCTCCGGCCAGCCGCGCCCCCTGCAGGACGGCCAGGCCGACGCCGCCCAGGCCGACGACGGCGACGGACTCGCCGGGGCGCACGCGCGCGGAGTTGGCCACGGCGCCCACGCCGGTGAGCACCGCGCACCCCAGCAGCGCGGCCGTGTGCAGCGGGATGCCGTCGGGCAGCGGCACCACGGCGTTCTCGGGGACCACCGTCTCCTCGGCGAACGTGCCGACGCCCAGCCCCGGGTGGACCGGGGTGCCGTCGGACAGCGTGGCGTAGGAGCGCCGGCCGCCGTCGAGGGCGTGCTCGCACAGGTAGGGCTCGTCATGGCGGCAGAACCAGCACGCGCGGCAGGCCGGGGCCCAGTTCAGGATGACCCGCTGCCCCGGGGCCACGCCGCTCACCTCCGGGCCCACCTCGACCACGGTGCCCGCCCCCTCGTGCCCGAGCACGGCCGGGGCCGGCTGGGGGAGCGTGCCGTTGGCCAGGGAGAGGTCGGAGTGGCACACCCCCGCTGCCGCGAGCCTGACCCTGACCTCGCCGGGCCCGGGGGCGGGCAAGAGCAGTTCGCCGATGTGGGGCGGTGTTCCCGCCTTCGGCAGAACGACAGCCTGGACGGTCGTGGTCATCGTCTCTCCCAGCGCACGGTGGATCGGAGTTGACGCGACCCTATAAGACCGACCGGTCGGTAGACCAGCGTCCCCTAACGGTGTTCGGTTCTGTTCGGCCGGAGCCGGCGCAGTGACCACCGTGGTACGGGAGTCGCCGGCGGGGACGGCGCGGCCGCTTCGCGGCCTCCGGCGGATGCCGGAGGCCGCGCCCTGCGGCGGACTATGCGATGGCGAGCGCGATGACCTGGGTCCTCTCCTCGTCGGAGAAGTTGTCGTCGACGACCATGACCAGGGTGCGGTCGCCGTTGGGCCGCTCCGGGCCCCAGGTCATGCCTTCGACGTTGAAGACCGGGTCGACGCCCAGGTCCCCGAGGTCGGCGATCAGGGTCTTGCGCACCGGCTCGACCTCGGGGGACCCGGCCAGCGCCGCCACGTCGCGGATGTCGTCGGCCCCTGCGGTGTCGACGGCGAACAGCCGGATGCTGTAGCCGTTGCCGTCGGAGTAGCCGCGCTCCAGCACCAGGTAGTGCCCGTCCTCGCCGGTGGACAGGATCGCGGGGACCCCGTTGTCCATGTAGTCCTGCGCCGTGGGCTCGGCGAACACGGGGTCGAGCGGGTAGGCGTACTGCGCGGTCACGGCACCGGACCGGGCGTGCTCGGTGATCCTGGTGAGCGCGCCGTGCTGCGGAGTGGGCTCGGGCCCGTCCTGAATCAGCGGGCCTTCGAGCGCGGTGGTGACGCGCGCGCCGCCGTCGATGAAGGTGAACGCCTCCAGGGTGAGGTTGCCCCGGGGACCGCTGCGGCCCTCCGGATCGAACCGGAAACTCTCGGGCAGCGGGAACGTGCGGACGGTGCGGCCGTCGCCGGACACGCGCAGGGCCGGGTTGAGCAGCGTCTCGCCCTTGAAGGTGCCTTCGGTGCTCCACCACACCCGCCCGCTGACGGGGTCGACGCGCAGCTCTTCGGGGTCGACGGCCCCGTTGCGGTCGCAGACCGCCTGGGGCGCGGTGCAGGGGTTGTCGACGGACTCCTTGTAGGGCGGGTAGGCGCTGCCGTCGGCCCTGGTGAGCTCGGTGACCGAGGTCAGGTCGACGGCGTCGACGCCGTCGGCGGAGATCTCGATGTCGGCGGTGTAGTAGCGGGCCGGTCCGATGGTCGAGCGGTCGTCACTGATCATCAGGTACTCGCCGGTGCGCGGATGCCGGTCGATGCCGGAGAGGCCGCCGACGGTGGTCCCGTCGACGGTGAGGTCGCGGGGCAGGTCGTGCACCCCGATCAGCCGGACTCCGGGCGCTTCGGCGTGGGCGGTGCCGGTCGCGGCGCCTCCGGCGATCAGGGCCGCGGAGACCAGCATCGCAGAGCCCAGTGCGATGCTTCGATTACTCAGGGTTGTCATCGACATGTGGGGATCTTGGCACACCCGACGTCGTTGCGCGGAGCCGACACGGGTGACCGGGGCGACGCGGTGCCGTATTCGGACGACCGAAACGGCCGCCGCCGTGGAGCGGCCCCGTTCGGCTCCCCGGCCCCGAAACACGGCCGATGCGGCCGTTCCTGTCTACCGCGTGTTGACATTTTATGCGTCAAGCGCCACTCTACTGTGAAAAGCCGCGCTGAGGTATTCCAGTGAATTGATCACATTCGATCGGTCCATCAGCCACCTCGTGAGAATGCGATACGTCCGGCTGCGGGGATCGCGGGCGGCCGTCCGCCGATCCATATCCGGGTCCGCCCGCAGTGGGGAAGAACATCGCCGGATTGGCGGCGAACACGGTCCCACCGTGTTCGAAACAGTGCCTGAGCAGGCAAGTAAGTAGCTGTCAGAGTCGATGGCGTCTGGAATCACCATTCCCTGACCGCACGATCGGACCGTTTCTCAGCGAGTCCGTCCCTTTTCCCTGCCCGCACCTGGGATTTTCCCGGGGAACGGGCGGATCGGAAGCGATCCGCCATTGATTCGGCGTGCCCTGAGGGGGAGACACCGCCGATGACCCGGTGTGGCCCGTACCCGCCCCGGCGTTCCCGCCGACCATCACTTCTGCAAGGTGTCCCCCCATGAACATGAACCAATTCCGCGAATCGGTGCTCTCACTGTTTCGCGCCGTGACGGCATTGATGTTCCTGCTGCACGGAATGGCCTCCCTGTTCGGCGTGTTCGGCGGCAGCCGCGGCACCGGGCAGGCCTTGGAGTTCGGCCTCTGGCCCGGCTGGTGGGCCGCGCTGATCCAACTGGTCTGCGGCGTGCTCGTCCTCGTCGGGTTGCTCAGCCGTCCCTGCGCGACGCTCGCGTCCGGCTCGATGGCCTACGCCTACTTCATGTCCCACCAGCCCGAAGCGCTGCTGCCACTGAACAACGGCGGTGAGCTGGCGGCGATGTACTGCTGGGCGTTCCTGCTCATCGCCGTGCTGGGGCCGGGGAGCTGGTCCCTGGACTCGGCCGTCCGTCGCCTCCGCGACGATGACGCCCCCGCTCCGGCCCACGCCTCACCCCGCCCCGGGTGAGCACCGCCGTCCGACCGGCCGTCCCCGCCGTGGCGCTCAGCGCTTCCAGTTCTTCAAGCCGTCGATCGCCACGGCGAGGACGATCACGCCGCCTTTGATGATCAGCTGGTAGAAGAACGGCACGTTCATCAGCAGCAGGCCGTTGCTGAGCACGCCCATGATCATCGCGCCGATCAGGGTCCGCTGCACCGTGCCGACCCCGCCCAGGAGGCTGGTGCCGCCCAGGACCACCGCGGCGATCGCGTCGAGCTCGTAGGTCTCGCCGGCGGTGGGCTGACCCGACATCACCCGCGCCGAGAACAGCACGCCGGCCAGGCCGGCGCAGGCGCCCGCGATGACGTAGACCTTCACCAGGGTCCACTTGACCCTGATCCCGGCCAGGCGCGCCGCCTCGGGGTTGCCGCCGATGGCGTAGACCTCGGTGCCGAACCGGGTGAAGCGCAGCAGGAACCACAGCGCCAGGAAGACCCCGAGCATGATCACCACGGGCACCGGGACCGCCACGATGAACCCGTTGCCCATGAGGTGGAATCCCAGGTCGTCGGCGATGAGCGGGCGGCCGTCGGTCAGCAGGTAGGCGGTTCCGCGCAGGTAGGTCAGCCCGCCCAGCGTGACGATGAAGGCCGGCAGGGCCAGGTAGGCCACCAGGGCCCCGTTGACCAGGCCGAACAGCGCCCCGACGAGGATGCCGACCAGCACGCACACCGGGGCGGGCATGCCCGCGGTCCACAGCAGCACCGAGACGACGCCGCTGACCGCGAGGTTGGAGCCCACCGACAGGTCGATGCCGCGGGTGAGGATGACCAGGGTCATCCCCGCGGCCAGGATGGCGTTGATCGACGTCGCCCTGGCGATGTTGAAGGCGTTGCCGAGGGTGAAGAAGTTCGGCGCGATGACGGCCATGAGGGCGACCAGCAGCACCAGCACGCCGAGGATGCCGTAGCGGTCCCACAGCACCGCGGTCCTGGGCCGCCCCGGCCGGGCTCCCGCGGGGCCGCCGGCGGAGGGGTTCTGCGCCGGTGTGGAGCGACTCGTCCCGATCATCGGGGTTCTCCGTCCTTGGATGGGGGTCGGTCGGTGCGCGCCACACCGGTGGCGTGCAGCATCACGGTCTCTTCGGTGGCCTCCTCGCGCGCCAGGCCGGCGACGATGCCCCCGTTGCGCATGACGAGGACCCGGTCGCTGATGCCGATCACCTCGGGCAGGTCGGAGGAGACGACGAGCACGGCCACCCCGTCGGCGGCGAGGTCGTCGATGATCCGGTAGATCTCCTGCTTGGCGCCGACGTCCACGCCGCGGGTGGGTTCGTCGAGCAGCAGCACGCGCGGTGCGATCTCCAGCCACCGCGCCAGCACGACCTTCTGCTGGTTGCCGCCCGACAGCTCGCCGACGCGCTGGTCCGCCGATGAGCAGCGCACCCGCAGCGCCGACACGTGGCGTTCGATGCTGCGGTCGATGCGGCCGCGCCGCAGCACCCCGAAGTCGCTGAGCCGTCCGAGGCCGGTGACGGCGACGTTGTCGCGGATCGCCATCTGCGGGAACAGCGCCTGCTCCTTGCGGCTCTCCGGTACCAGGCCGATGCGGTGGCGCACCGCGTCGCGCGGGCTGCGCAGGGTCACCGGCCGCCCGTCGAGCAGGATCTCGCCGCCGCGGGGGCGCTCGGCGCCGAACAGCATCCGGGCGGTCTCGGTTCGCCCGGCCCCGATGAGCCCCGCCATCCCCACGACCTCGCCGGCCCGCAGTTCCAGGTCGAGCGGGCCGACACCGGCGCCGTCGGTGAGCCCGCGCGCCTGCAGGACCACGTCGCCCGGGGGTTGCCGCCGGCGTGAATAGAGGTCGCTGAGCTTGCGGCCGACCATGCGGGAGACGATGTCCTCGGGCGTGAGGTCGGCCTGCGGGGAGGTGTCGACCCAGCGGCCGTCGCGGAAGACGGTCACCCGGTCGGCCAGGCGGGAGACCTCCTCCATGCGGTGGCTGATGTAGACCAGGCCCATGCCGCCGGCGCGCATCTCCGCCACGAGTTCGAACAACCGCTGGGACTCGGCCTCCGAGAGCGCGGCCGTGGGCTCGTCCAGCACCAGGATGCGGGCGTCCTGCGCTATGGCCCGGGCGATCTCCACCACCTGCTGCAGGCCCACGCTGAGCGAGGCGACGGGGGTGTCGGGGTCGAGGTCGGCCCCGACGCGGCGGAGTCTGTCGCGGGCCTCGCGCCGGATGCGCGGGCGGTCCAGGAGGCCCCAGCGGGTGCGGGGCTCCCGGCCCAGTGCCAGGTTCTGGGCCACGGTCAGGTTCGGCGCCAGGTTGAGCTCCTGGTGGATCACCGCGATCCCCAGGTCGGCCGCCTGCTGCGGGCCGTCGACGGTCACGGTCCGCCCGTTGATCTCGATGCTGCCGGAGTCGGGGCCGTGCACTCCGGCGAGCATCTTGATCAGGGTGGACTTCCCCGCGCCGTTCTCGCCCATGAGGGCGTGCACCTCGCCGGGGTGGAGGTCGAACCGGGCGTCGGACAGCGCCTGGACCCCGGGGAAGCCCTTGCTGATCCCGGTCATCCGCAGCAGCGGCGGGGCCGCGCCGCTCACCGCCACCCCTCGTAGTCGGCGAGGTCGCCGGGGGTGACCAGGGTGGTCTCGACGAGGATGGTGTCCTCCTCCAGCTCCTCACCGGCGCGCAGGTCCGCGGCCATCTCCAGTCCGCGCACGCCCAGCAGCTCGGGATCCTGCGCCGCGGTCGCGATGAGCATCGAGTCCTCCTCGGCCATCTCCTCCTCGGCCTCGGGCGCGCCGTCGACGCCGACGATCTTCAGGTCGTCCAGGCCGGCCTGCTCGGCGGCCAGCGCCGCGCCCAGTGCCGTGGGGTCGTTGACGGCGAAGATTCCGTCGACGTCGGGACTGGCCGTGAGCATGTCGGTGGCGATGTCCAGCGCCTCGCTGCGGTTGTTGTCGCCGTTCTGGTGGCCGACCACCTCGATGTCGGGATAGTCCTCCAGGACGTTCTCGCAGCCCTCCACCCGGTCCTGGATGGAGGAGATCGGGGTGCCGTCGACGATGAGGATGTCGCCCTCGCCGCCCATCTCCTCGAACAGGTGCGTGCAGACCTGCTCGCCGGCCTGGACGTTGTCGGAGGTGATGGTGGCCTGGGCGCCTTCAGCGGTGACGTCCACGGCGACCACGGTGATGCCGGCGTCCACGGCCCGCTGCACGGCTGGGGCGATCCCCTCGGAGTCGACCGGGTTGATCAGCAGGACGTCGATCTGCTGCTGGACGAATGAGTCGATGTGGGCGTTCTGGGCGCCGAGGTCCTGGCGGCCGTCCTCGGTGATGACGGTGGCGCCCATCTCCTCGGCGGCCTCCTCGACGCCCTCCTGCATGGAGGTGAAGAACGGGTTGCTGAGGTCCTGGACCATCAGCCCCACGGTCTGCACCTCGCCGCCGTCGTCGGCGGCGTCCTGCCCGACGCCCATGGGCTCCTCGCTGCAGCCGGCGAGGGCCAGAACACCGATGGACAGCATCGTGATCGCCTTGGTGGGCCTGCGGTGGTTCGGCATGCCTGGATTCCTCTCGAACGAGTGGTCGCCGCTTTTCGCTGGGAGCGCGGTTCACGGAGTGGGGGATCCGGTCCCGTGGTCGGGGCCGGGCGGTCGGAAGAGCAGGGCGCGCAGGTCCCCGTTGAGGGTGTGGGGCCCGGCGGCGTGCGGCAGCACCAGGGCGTCGCCGCGCCGTAGGGCGACGTCCGCACCGGTGCGCGGGCGCAGCGTCCCCCGGCCGTCGAGGACGAGGAGGGCGGCGAACCCCTGCGGGACGGGGAGGCCCCGGGCGGGCCGCAGCAGTTCGGCGCGGAAGTAGGGGGCCGCGGCCGCGGGGAGGAGGGCGCGGGGCCGGTCCGCTGCGGGCGCGTCCAGGGCGCTGCGGCGTACCAGTTCCTCGGCCTCGGAGCGGGGCAGCGCGTCGCGGCGGACGGCCTCCAGGGCGACGTCGAACCCCAGGCCCAGGTGCCCCTCGACCGGACCGTCCACGGCGAAGCCCTGCCAGTCCAGCAGGATGGAGAAGTCGGTGGGCTCCTGCACCTCGGCCACGAAGGCTCCGGCGCCCAGGGCGTGCGGCAGGCCGGCGGGGACGAGGACCGCGTCGCCGGGGTGCAGGGTGAACTCGTGCATCCGGGCGAGCAGGCCGTCGGTGTCCTGGCGCGCCACCAGGTCGGCGAGCTCGCCGCGGCCGACGGGGCGGGAGAAGCCCACGTGGGCGGTCGTCCCCGGTTCCGCGTCGAGCACCATCCACGCCTCGGTCTTGCCGTGGCGGCACGACAGGTGCCGCTGCGCGAAGCCCCGGTCGGGGTGGAGGTGCACCGGCAGGCGCTCGCCGGCGTCGATCAGCTTGACCAGGAGCGCGGTCTCGTCGCCCAGCCGTTCGCGGTGCTCCGGGCCCAGCCACGCCTGCGGGTCGGCCGCCACGGCGTCGCGCAGCAGCGTCCCGCCGGGCAGGCGGCTCAGTCCGTCGGTGGACGCGCCGAAGCGGGTGGTCACCGACCCGAGCCACTCCTCGGGTGAGCGTTCACATCGCGGCGGACCGCCCCGCAGCTCCGCGATCGCGGCCCCACCGCGGTAGAAGTGCTCCAGCACACTGACCGGCAGATGGACTGGGCGCATGCCCGAACCTCCACGTTGCGAGACGACCACTGGGCCGCTAATGGGCGACCGTAAGACAACGTTGCCTCGCCAGAGTGATCCACATCACGGCGGAAAGTCAATACCCAACTGCGCAAATGAGCGGATGTTCCGGACGCGCCCGCGCGCGAGACCCGCCCGGTGCGCGGATTCCGGGATAAGCTGAGACAACGTTATTTCGCGGGAACCGGAGGGCTCGGCGGCGGGGCGCCGGCCGGCCGGAGGCAACGTGCCGGCGCACCACTCCAGGGACAGGGAGCCATCCCATGAACGACCGAGACCCCGCACCCAGGCGCACGCGCCGACCCACCATGGTCGACGTCGCACGCTCGGCGGGCGTGAGCATCAAGACCGTGTCCCGCGTCGCCAACGGGGTCTCCACGGTGGACCCGGAGCTGGCCGAGCGGGTCGGGGCGGCAATGCGGGAGCTGGGGTTCCGGCGCAACAGCGTGGCCGCGAGCCTGCGCAGCGGCCGCAGCACCGCCACGATCGGGCTCGTCATCCTGGACCTGGCCAACCCGTTCTACTCCACCATCGCCGCAGCCGCCGCCCGGGTCGCCCAGCGCTTCGACACCCAGCTCTTCACCGCCAGCTCGGGCTGGGACGCCCGGCGGGAGTCCGAGATCGTGGCGGACCTGTGCCAGCGGCGGGTCGACGGCCTGATCATCGTCCCCACCGGCGAAGACCAGTCCTACCTGCGCGCCGAGATCGACCAGGGAACCCCCGCGGTGTTCGTCGACCGGCCGCCGACCGGCCTCGGCGGCGACTCCGTGCTCATCGACAACCGGGGAGGCGCGCGCACGGCCGTGCGGCGGCTGCTGGCCGAAGGGCACAGCCGCATCGGCATCGTCACCGACTCGCTGAACGCCTGGACGATGCGCGAACGCCGCATCGGCGCCCACGAGGAGCTGGAAGCCGCGGGCCTGGCCGATCGGGCGCTGTTCGTCGAGGCCCCCTTCGACGCCCCCGATGTGGCCGGCGAGGCCGTCGCGCGCATGCTCGACGCGGCCTCGCCGCCCACGGCGGTCCTCTGCGGCAACAACCGGATCCTCTCGGGCGCCGTGGGCGAGGTGGTCCGGCGCGGCGCGCGGGTGCGCCTGACGGGGTTCGACGACTTCGAGTTCGCCCACCTGCTGCCCTACCCGGTCACGGTGGTCGGCTACGACACCCCGTCGCTGGGCCGGTTCGCCGCCGAGCTGCTCTTCCGCCGCATCCGCGAGCCGGAGACCCCCTTCAGCAGCACGACCATCGCGACCTACCTCGCCGACCGCGGGATCGCCGCGGCCGACCCGCCCTGACCCCGTCGGCACCGCGGACGACCGCGCCCCGCAGCAGGCCCGAGCCGCCTGCCGTTCCCACGCAACTCCCGCAAGCCCCGGTAGGCGGGTGGCACGCGGAGCACGACCGGAGTACAACAGGGAGCGGTTGCCAGGACCCGCCCCGGAACAGGAGCTGATCGATCATGGGAACACCGGCCGCGGCCTACCGGGCCGCCCCCGGCGGCGCGCTCGACGTCGACCGCGACTTCTACCGGCGCCTGGGCGCGGCGACCGGCGAACGCGAACTCGTGCAGAGCTTCACCGTCCCCATCCGCTCCGGCCGCGCCTGGGAGGTCCCGGCCGGCCACCTGTGCCGCATCCGCACCCCCGAGGGCCCGCAGGTGGGCGACCTGAACATGTGGAACCGGCACGACCCCCGCGAGCGCATGTGGGCCTCGCGCACCCGCCAGCTCCAGGCCGCGCACGTCAGCACGTTCGACCGGCTGTGGTCCACGCTGCCGTTCCTGCGGCCCATGGCCACCATCACCGCCGACTCGCTGGCCGACTACGGGGTCGACGACCGGGGCGGCCGGGTGCACGACCTGCTCGGCACCCGCTGCGACCCCTACGTCAACCGGATGCTCACCGGCGAGGACTTCGACTTCCACTGCCACTCCAACCTCACCCGCGCGGTCCTGCCCTACGGGCTGACCGAGTTCGACGTGCACGACGTGCTCAACGTCTTCCAGTGCACCGGCCTCAACGACGAGGACCGCTACTTCATGAAGGCCAGCCCGGCCCGTCCCGGCGACCACATCGAGTTCTTCGCCGAGATCGACCTGCTGATGGCGCTGTCCACCTGCCCGGGCGGCGACCTGTCGGTCGACCTGTGGGGCCCCGACGCCCGCGACCCCCTGGAGGTGTGCCGCCCCCTGGCCGTCGAGGTCCACCGGCCCGCGCCGGAGCTGCTGGAGGGGTGGGCCCCGCCGGCCCGCGCCGCCTACGCCGGCCTGCACGGCATCCACCGCCCCGAATGGGCCGACCGGTCCTCCTGAGTCCTGCGGCGGCTCACCCCGCGGGCTTCTCCGCGACCAGCAGCGCGTAGCCGATCGCCCCCTCCTCCACCGCGCGGCGGGCGGCCTCCAGGTACGGGCCGACCGCGTCGGGGACGACCCCGGCCGCCGACAGCCGGTCCGGGGCGGTCATGGCGAGCACCCGCATCCGGGCGTCGATCTGGTCGATCATCCGGGCGACCGCGGCGTCGTGCCGCTCCTCGCGGATCGGCCGCAGGCCCGCGCCCTCCAGCAGCCGGCCGTAGTCGGCGGCCGGCCGGGCGTCGGCGATGCAGGCCACCCATCCGGCGATCCCCGCCAGCTCATCGGGGAGGCCGCCGGGGGAGACGGTGACATCGGTGATGCCGACGCGGCCGCCGGGGCGCAGTACGCGGGCGAACTCCGCCGCCGCGGCGGCCTTGTCGGGGAAGGTGCAGAAGGCGCACTCGCAGACCAGCGCGTCGCAGGCGGCGTCGGGGAGCGGCAGGCGCTCGGCGTCACCGAGGTGGAAGCGGACCCGGTCCGACAGGCCCGCTTCGGCGGTCCTCGCCCGGGCCGCCCGCAGCGTCTCCTCGCCGAGGTCCACGCCGTGGACCAGCACGCCGTGTTCGATCGCCAGGAGCCGCGCCGTGGCCCCCGGCCCCGAGGCGACGTCGAGCACCGTCCGGTCCCCGGCCAGCGCCAGGGCGTCGGCGAGCCGACGGGTGAGCGCGAGGCCGCCCGGGTGGTAGGAGTCCCCGAGCAGCAGTGCGACGGCGTCGCCGCCGTAGGCGGCCGTGCAGCAGGATTTGACCTCGTCGGGGTCGGCGGGGACGGGGGAGAGGGGACCGGTGCTCACGGCTCCACCGCCTTCCCGCCCACGTTGGTGGAATCCGGTGCGATGCCGGTGCCGCCGGAGGCGCCCGCTCCGTCCCCGTCGAGGGCGTTCCGGGCGATGCGCGACCCGTACGGCGACTCGACGGTCACATCGGCCAACTCGCGGGCGTTGGGGACGACGTCGGCGACCTCCACGCCCGACATCTGCGCGCGCACCTGCTCGCGGTAGCCCACCGAGTTGTAGGCGCAGAAGGGGATGATCCTGCCGTCCGGGGTGATCTCCTCGACGCAGCACTTCATGAGCTGCTTGACGTTGAGCGTGTAGGGATCCAGGAAGTCCTGGACGACGATCATGAACGCCCGGTCCCCGAGGTCCTTGGCCGCCTCGGGCAGATCGATCCCGCACGCCTCGCACTCGGCCGCCGCGGTGGCGGTCTCCAGGCTCGCCATGGTGGCGGGGGCGCCCATGAAAGCCGACGCGCTCCACAGCTTCTCCAGGGCGGAGCGCAGCCCCGGGTCGGGCAGGACGCGGTTGCTGACGTAGTCGAGGTGGTCGTCGATGTCGATCAGCCGCGGGATCGGCACCACGTCGGTCCGCTCGGGCTTGCGGTCCACCAGGAGGTAGGTGATGGAGCGGCAGGTCGGGAAGCAGCAGGGCACGGGGAAGAAGTCGCCGGGCCGGAACCAGTCGGGGCACTGCTCGTTGACCAGTTCGATCACGTCGGAGTTGGTCAGCCGGGTGAGCGGGTCGAACTCCACGTGCCGCCCGGAGTGGGTGACCGGCTGGAAGGACACCGACCGCACCGCCGGATGGTCGATGCCGAAGCGGATGATGTCGCCGACCTCGTGGTCGTTGAGGCCGCGCTCGACGGCGGCGACCAGGGTGACCGTGAGCCCGGCCTCGGCGCAGTTGTCCAGCGCCCGCCGCTTGTGCTCGCGCAGGTCCCTGCCGCGGATGGCGCGGTGGGTGGCCTCGTCGAAGCCGTCGAACTGCAGGTAGACGTTGACCGAGGTGCCGTTGCGGCCGTTGCGCTCGCCGAGCGCGGCGACGAAGCGCTCGTCGGTGGCCAGCCGGATGCCGTTGGTGTTGAGGTTGACGACCTTGATCGGGCGCTGCTGGGCGAGGTCGATGAAGTCCAGGATGTTCTTGTGGATGGTCGGCTCCCCGCCGGAGAACATCACCACCTCGGGTTCGCCCTCGGCCGCCACGAAGGTGTCGAGCATCAGCTCGCACTGCTGGTGGGTGATCGAATAGCCCGCCCGTCGCCCACCACCACCCTCAACCGAGGCGCTGCGCGCCGCCGCCTCTTCTGCCCGTCGCCCACCACCACCCTCAACCGAGGCGCTGCGCGCCGCCGCCTCTTCTGCCCGTCGCCCACCACCACCCTCAACCGAGGCGCTGCGCGCCGCCGCCTCTTCTGCCCGTCGCCCACCACCACCCTCAACCGAGGCGCTGCGCGCCGCGGTGCCTCCCTGATGCCCCGAATCGGCGAAGCAGATCGGGCAGTCCAGGTTGCAGCCGGTGTTGACCTCGATGATGCCCAGGCAGGCGTGCTGCTTGTGCTCCGGGCACAGCCCGCAGTCCGACGGGCAGCCGTCCCTGACCTCGGTCTGGAACGCCAGCGGGAGCGTGCCCGGCTTGTTGAACCGCGACAGCTCCGTGTAGGCCTGCGCGTCGCCGTAGACCAGCGCCTCGAACCAGCCGTGCTCCCTGCACCGCTTGCGCAGGTAAACCTTGTTGTCCCTGATGTTGACCTGCGCGTCCACCACGACCTTGCACATCGGGCAGACGCTCTTGGTGTACTCGACGAACACCTCGTCGCGATCGCGTTCTCCCTGGACCACGTGCACCGCCTCTCCGCCTCTCGGCCTCACCGTCTTCGACGTCCCTCGGCAACCGTCCTCGCAGCCCCGTCTCCGGCGCGCGGTGCCCCGTCCCCGTTCTCCTGCGGGCACGGCCGCGCCAAGGGGCGCCCGTCCGCACGGATGCGCCGAGTCCACCGCACCGGCGACCGGGGGGCGGACGGGATTGTCCGCCCGGTGACATTCATTCCCCGCCGGAACGTGCCGTGCGCGCACCGCGTCCGCGGAGCGCGCCGAGAGCGGCCCGCGCCTCCGCCAGGGCGATGGGCAGCGCCGCGATGTTGGCGACCGCGGCGAGGGTGCACCAGGAGCACAACCGCCGATGCCTGGTGGCCTGTTCGGCGAAGAGGTAGGCGGCCCCCGCGGCGTCGGCCGCGACCTTGCCGGTGAACAGCAGCGTCAACCACGGCCGCTCGGCCCGTCGGCGCTCACCGCTCATACCGGCCAGCACGAGTGTGATCCCCGCGCTGGTGAGCCCCAGAGCCGCGTCCGGCGTGTCCAGAACCGCGTAGGCCTCACCGCTGGCGTCCACGCGGTCGGCGTCGAACAACGGAAGCGGCGGCTCGGGCACCGCGGGCGCCAGCCCGAACTGGTAGGCGCCGACCACCCCGTAGGCCAGCGCCGAAACCAGGGTCAGCCCGGCGATCCGGCGGCGGCGCACGACGGAGCGGCTCGCTCCCAGCCGCAGTTCGTCGCTGAGCCGCTCGGCGCGCGGGGGCGCGTCCCGGCCCACCCCGCCGAAACGTGGACGGACCTGATGCGCCCGGATGCCTCTGCTCTTGTGTCGTCCCATGGCGTGTGCGCCTACCCAGCGCGCCCCGCCCATCACGAGCGCGCCGACATGCATCGGGCATCCGATGCGGTCGGTCCGGGCGGACCGGGCGCTTCGTCCCCCCGGAGGGCGGGCCGTCGAGTAGGTTCTGGGCACGAGCGGGTTCCCCGCGGGGACGCGGGGACTGCGCGCCGAGGCAGGCCCGAGGGCGCCGCAGGGACGATGGGCGCGGCGGCGGGACGAAGCAGGGGAAGGGGAGGCGGATGTCGGCGGTGGAACGGGCCCTGCACCTCTTGGGCCGCGGGGACGGCGATTTCCGGTTGCAGGAGGCGGCTTGGGTGGCCCGCTGCGTCGGGCGGGGGGAGTCCGCTCCGCTCGCCCCCGAGGACGTCTCGGCCCTCGCCGCGACCCTGCACCGCCGGACCGTCCCGCGCGGCGCGGTGGCCTACGGCGACGGGCGCACCCGGCCGAGCGTGTGGATCGTGCGCTCGGGACGGCTGGAACTGCTCGCGGGATCCGGGGCCAGGCGCGTGGTCGTGCAGATCCTGCACGACGGAGACGTCGACGGCGACATCCAGCTGCTGCTCGACATGCCCCTGCCCTACACCGCCCGGGCCCTGGACGACGTGGAACTGCTGCACCTCGAACGCGAGGACTTCGAGCGGCTGCTGGCCACCCGCCCCCCGATCGCCCGGCGCTGGCTGTCCAGCGTGGCCCAGCGGTTGAACACCAGCCACATGCGGATCATCGGCCTGCTCGGCCGCTCCCTCGTCCAGCAGGCCGCGCAGCTCCTGCTGGACGAGGAGAGCGAGCAGGGCGTCGCCCTCCCGCAGCGGACGCTGGCCGCGATGCTCGGCGTCCGGCGCCCCTCGTTGAACAAGGTGCTCAAGGAGCTGGAGAAGGACGGGCTGATCGCGCTGCGCTACTCCGCGATCGACATCGTCGACCGCGCGGCGCTGGCGCGGCGGGCCGGATAGCCTCAGCCCCGCCGTCCGCGGCACCGCCCGCGGTCGCGCCGGGACGCGGCGATAACGACGAAGGGAGCCGGGGTGCCGAGCGAGAACGAATGGCGGCGTTTCCTGGCGGAGTTCCACGGTTCGCGAACCGCCGTGACCGAACGCCTGCTCCGCCGCGCCGACGCGTCCCCCTACACGTGGCTCGCGGAGCCGCTCCGTCGTACTCCCGGCGTGGTCCTCGATCTGGCCTGCGGGTCGGCCCCCACCCGCGGCGAATTCGGCGCGCGGGGCGAGCCGTCCGCGCCCCGCTGGGCGGGGGTGGACTCCTCCGCGGCGGAGCTCGCGTGCGCCGCCGCCGGCGGGCGGCGGCCCCTCGTCCTCGGCGACGCGGCCGCGCTGCCCTTCGCCGACGCGACGGTGGCTGCGGTGTGCGCCGCGATGTGCCTGCAGGTCGTGACCCCGCTCGATGCCGTGCTGGACGAGGTGAAACGGGTTCTGCGGCCCGGTGCGGTGATCGCGTCGCTGACACCGGCCGGCCTGGGATGGTCCCCCTCCGGGATGCTCGACTGGGCGCGCGTGCTGGGCTCCGTGGGCACCCTCCGGCTGCCGTGGCCCAACCCGGAGGCCTGCGACGGTGCGGCGGGGGTACTGCGGTCGCACGGCTTCACGGTCCTCTCGGACGAGCGGCGCGTCTTCCGGCTGGGTATGGAGACCTCCGCGGACGCATCGCTGCTGTTGGAGAGCCTCTACCTGCCGGGCGTCGACGACGAGCGCCTCCGATCGGCCCGGCGCTCCCTCGCCGCCTCCTGGGTGCGTCCGGGGCGTCGCCTCCCGCTCCCGCTCAGGCGCGTCGTCGCCCGCGCCGCATGAGGACCGGGTGCGGCGAGCGCCCGCGACACGGGCCCATGAGCTCCGAGCTCATGGGCCCGCGTGTTCAGACCTCGCGCCGGCTCAGGCCGTACAGCGCGCCGGCGGCGACCAGCCCGTAGACGGCGTGGCCCACGAGGCTCATCATCGCGGCCTGGTTCAGCTGGAACATCGGCATGCCGAGCATGGCGGGCATCAGCACGAGACCGCCCAGCACCCACCACGCCAGGCCGTAGACGAGACCCGCTCCCAGCACCGGCCAGAGCCGGTCGGCGAAGGATCCGGCGAGGAGCCCGAACACCAGCCCGATTCCGGCCGAGATGACCAGGTGGACCAGCCCGCCCACCACGGCGCCGCCACCGCCCACGAGCATGGCGATCGTCGTCAGCATGCCCATCATCGCCATGAGGATTCCGAATACGATTCCACCGGCGATGCCGGCCACCACGCCCCTCCAGGCGTGGGTCACCGCGTGGGACCGGGCATGAGCGATCGTGGACATGACATCCACCTCCACATCGGCGTCGCGTCCGCGCCCTGCGGACGTGACCTGCGGCCGGCCTCGCTGCGGGCGCCTCCGCTGCGGGCACCCGCGGTCGCCCGATGGCGGCCCGCTCCTTCGCCCCGCCACCGGAGAGGGAGCCGACTCGACCGTGTCCGCATACTCCTTGGTACGCCGCTCCAGCGCCGCGCGGGCGGACTCCTGTCGCATCGCTGACACTCTTTCTCCGCGTGCGGCCGGGATACGGCGTACTCGGGTAGGGGGAAGAGGGCACGTCCGCGACCCCGTGGGCGTGCCCACCGCCGGCCGGCGGCCGTCCGAAAACGAGAGGGAGAAGAGGCGTCACCGATGATCCGCGCCGTGTGGAACGACACCGTACTGGCCGAGGCCGAGCACACCGCCACGGTCGAGGGGAACCACTACTTCCCGCCCGACTCCCTCAACCGGGGGTGTTTCACCGACTCCCCGACGCGCACGCTGTGCCCGTGGAAGGGCGTCGCCCGCTACTACAGCCTCACGGTGGACGGGCAGACCCACCCCGACGCCGCCTGGTACTACCCCAGGCCGACCTTCCTCGCCCGGAGGATCAAGGGCCACGTCGCGTTCTGGCCCGGAGTCAGGATCGAAGAGACCGAGCGGGCGGAGGCGCCGGAGCCCGGCCGCCGCAAGTCCCTGCGGGAGGGAGGAGCGTGAACCTCATCCGCCCCGATCGGGAGTTCATCACCGCCGGGAGCACGGAAGGCTCCCCCGGACGGCTGCCCGTCCTGCGGATCGGGGTCGCGGGCGGCGCGGTGGGGATGCTGTGCTGCGTCGGCCCCACCGCGCTCGCGCTGCTCGGCGTCGTCGGCGCGGGAACCGCGTTCGCGTGGGCGACCGACCTCTACGACGGCTACGCGTGGTGGTTCCGTCTCGCCGGACTGGGCACGACCGCGGCTCTGGTGTGGTGGTCGCTGCGCCGCCGCGGGCAGTGCTCGGTGGCGGGTGCGCGCAAGATCCGTTGGCGGCTCGCCGCCGTCCTGGCGGTCGCCGTCACGACCTACGCCGCGCTGTACGCCCTCACCACGTGGCTGGGAACCTTCGCCTGAACCGCGCGGCCCACGCGAAGGCCCGCCCGAGGGCGGCCGCGCGGTCACCGGCCGTGCCCCCACGACCCCGAACGCGGTGCGGACCTCGGCGGGTACGCCGCGGTGATCCTGCTGGTCGCCGCGATCGCGGCCGCCGTCATCGGTGCGGGCCTGCCCGGCCGGACGTCGGCGAAGACGCGGTGACCGCGCTCGGCGAGCAGGCGGACGGTTGCGCCGCCGATGCCGCCGGCCGCTCCGGTGGTCAGCACGCTGTATCGCGGCATGCGCGTTCCCCTCATCGGTGGGCGAGCGCGGTGTCGGGACGTGCGGGTGCGGGATCGGCGGTGTCCTCGCGCAGCCCGATCCGCCGGTGCAGCCGGCGCAGCGGCGCGGGGGCCCACCAGTTGAGCGGGCCGGCGAGGCGCATCGCCGCGGGCAGGAGCACGCCGCGGATGATCGTGGCGTCGACGAGGACGGCCAGCGCCATCCCGATCCCGAGCTGCTGCAGGAAGGTGACCTCGCTGGTCGCGTAGACGGCGAACGAGACGGCGAGGATGAGCGCGGCCGCGCTCACGAGCGGCGCGGACCGGGCGATCCCCCGCGGGACCGAGCCGACGACGTCGCCGGTGCGGTCGTAGTCGGCCTTGATCCGGGCGAGCAGGAACACCTCGTAGTCCATGGACAGCCCGTAGGCGATGCAGAACATGAGCAGCGGGATGCTCGGCTCGATCACCCCGGTGGGGGTGAACCCGAGCGGTCCGGCGAGCGCGCCGTCCTGGAAGCCCCACACGAGCACGCCGAACATCACCGTCAGCGAGAGCAGGTTGAGCACCGACGCCTTCAGCGGGGCGATGACCGAGCCGGTCATCAGGAACAGCACGACGAACGTGACCACGACGATGAGCGCGCCGACCAGCGGAATCCGCTCGACCACGCCGTCGCGGTAGTCGGCGAGTTCGGCCGGGTAGCCGCCGACGAGCGCGTCACCGGGGGCGGGCAGCGCCCGGACCTCGGCGACGAGTCCGGTCGGGTCGCCGGCGAGCCGCTCACCGGTGGGCAGCACGGCGAGCCACGTCCCCGCGCCCTCGTCGGCGGGGGTGTAGCGAGCGGGGCCGTCCGGGCCGGACTCGCCGACCCGCGCGCCGTCGGCGAACGCGCCGGCCGCCGTGTCGACCCGCGCCACGCCGTCGAGCGTGGACAGCCGTTCGGCGTAGTCGGCCAGGGCCGGGTCCGTGGCCGCAAGCTCCGGGGCGACCACCCGGATCGCGTCGGCGTCCTCGGTGGCGAACCCGGTGCGGACCGTGTCGTACATGCCGCGGACGGGCTGGCTCGCCGGCAGCACCCGGTCGTCCGGGGCGCCGAACTCCGCTCCGAGGGCCGGGGCCCCGAGCAGTACCAGGACCAGCACGGCGGCGCCGCCGCCCGCCACCGGGCGGCGCATCACCAACCGGGCGGTCCGCAGCCACACCCCGCCGTCCGACGCGGCCGGGCGCCGACGGGCGGCGCGGTGACCGAGCAGCCGCAGTGCGGCGGGCAGGACCACCACCGCTCCGGCGACGGCGGTCAGCACCACCGCGATGCCGGCGTAGGCGAACGACGACAGGAACGGGAAGGGGAACACCAGCAGCACCGCCAGCGACGCGGCGACGGTGACCCCGCTGAAGACCACGGTGCGGCCCGCGACGCCGACGGCGCGCCGCACCGCGGTCTCGACCGTCCGCCCCGCGGCCAGCTCCTCGCGGTAGCGGTAGGTGACGAACAGGCCGTAGTCGACGCCGAGGCCGATACCCATGACCAGCGCGATGTTCGACGCGAACGTGGAGATCTCGGTGAACAGCGCGACCACGCGCAGGATGCCCAGCGTGCCGACGACGGAGAACACCCCGATCGCGAGCGTGGCGAGCGCGGGCGCGATCCGGCGGTAGACCGCCCACAGCAGCAGCGCCACCAGCGGCAGGATGATCAGCTCGGCCTGCAGGAAGTCGGTCCGGGCCTGCTCGGCGACCACGCGGAAGACCTCGTCGCCGCCGCCGAGTTGGACGGCGATCGGCCCGCCGTCCGCGGGCGCCACCACGTCGGCCTCGATGCCGGGCAGCACCGTGCCGCGCACGTGGTCGGCGTCCCCGGGCACCCAGGCCAGCACCAGGGCGTGCCGGGCGTCCTCGCTGGCCAGCGTGCGCGGCGCGTCCGCGCTCCAGTACGACCAGACGTCCCGCACGCCGGGATGGCCCGACAACCGGTCGGCGAGCCCGCGCCCGGCCGCGGCGACATCGGCGTCGTCGACGGTGCCGTCGACCGCGGTGACCAGCACGGCCACGTTCGGGCTGCCGGTGTCGAACCGCTCGGCCAGCACGGAGCGGGCCGCGAGCGACTCCGAGCCGGGGGCCTCGTAGCGGTTGAGGGACAGCGCGTCGACGGCGCCCGCCGCCAGTACGCCGAGACCGGCGAACACCAGACCGGCGATGAGGAGTACCCGGCCTGGGAAGCGGGTGGCGAGACGCCCGATCATGGGCCGCCCTTCTGTTAGCGTACGACGAACACGAGCGATTGGTCGCGTTCTTGGTGCGGCCGAGATTACGAGCACTTGCTCGTATTGTCTAGCGGCGGATGAAGGATGTGAGCATGGCCACCGGGGAGAGGGCACAGCGGGCGCCGAAGCGGCAGGCGCGCGGCGAGCGCCGGATCGGGCAGATCCTCGGAGCCGCGACCGAGGTGTTCGCCGAGGCCGGCTACGAGGCGGCGACGACCAACGCGATCGCGGCCCGTGCCGGGATCTCCCCCGGCTCGCTCTACCAGTTCTTCGGCAACAAGGACGACATCGTCCGCGCGCTGGCGGAGCGCTACGCCGGTGAGCTCGCGGGGGCGCACGCCGCAGCCTTCGAGGGGGACGACCTCGCCGCACTGCCGACCGAGTCGCTCGTGCGCCGGGTGCTCGGCCCGCTGATCCGCTTCAACCGGGAGCACCGGGGATTCAAGGTGCTCTTCGCGCGCACCGACCTGCCGCCGGCGCTCACCGAGGCCACCGCGCCGCTGCACGAGGCGATGCTGCAGCGCGTCACCGCCCTCTTCGCCGTGCGCGCGCCCGAGCGGGCCCCCGAGGACCTGCGGCACGCAGCCGTCGTCGCGATCCAACTGGTCAAGGCCCTCATGCCGCTCATCGTCGGCGGCGGGCCCGCCGAAGGGGCCCGGTTCGAACGCGAGCTGCACACCCTGCTCGTCGACTACCTGACCCGGGTCCTCGGAGCATCGCCGGCCGACTGACGCGGGCGTTCGGTCGCGTGCCGCGCGTGCTGCGAGCGGTGCCCGCGTGCAGCCGCTCCAGGTCGGGGCGCATGATGTTCACGATGGCCCCCTGCGCGGCCTTCTCGAAGAGGGCGTAGTCGATGCCGGCCCTCTTGCGCCCCCGCTCGTCCACGTAGCGGAACTCCGCGGCCCGGTGGCCGAGCTCCCTCAGCCGCGGCAGCAGGCCCATCGCGCTCAGGGCCTCGAAGCCGGGGCCGAAGAAGTCGATCATGTACCCCTGGGTCCGCGGACCGGGGCCTTGGCCACGACGCACACCTCCCAGCCGTGGTGGCGGAGCCGGCGGGCCAGGGCCAGACCGGCGATGCCCGCGCCGCAGACGACCGCTCTCATCGGTTCTCTCCCTTCTCTCCCTCTCCTTCTCCTCGGGCGGTGACGATGTCGCGTACGAGCGGGGCGATCCGCGCGGCCGAGAGCCCGGGATCCAGCCCCTTGTGGAGCACGAAGCCGTCGAGGACGGCCATGAGCAGGGTCGCCGCGTCCTCGGGCGCGTGGTGCCCGGCCCGGGCCAGGCGTTCGGCGAGGTCGCCGTGGAAGTCCGCGATCAGCTCGCTCATCCGGGCGCGCAGTTCCTCGTCGCGGGTGGCGACCAGGTAGGCCTCGCTGAAGAGCAGGGACTCGGGGTCGCGCCCGGTGTAGTGGTCCAGGAAGGACAGCATCGCGTCGACGCCGTCGGCCGGGGTGGCCGCCCCGGCGAGCACCGCGGCGGTGTCGTCCAGGGTGCGGCGCATCGCGTCCAGCGCGGCCCGGCGCAGCAGGGCCGGGAGCGACTCGAAGTGGTAGTGCACCAGGCCGGGGCGCACCCCGGCCCGCTGGGCCAGGATCCGGGTGCTCACGGCGTTCCAGCCGAGCTCGCCGATCAGCGCTCGGGCCGCGGCCAGCAGCTTCTCCCGCACCTCGCGGCCGCGTTCAGCGGGGGTCGGCGGTGTCATCCACTCCTCCTTGGTCGACTGCACTGGGCGACTGACCAATCATAACGCGAGCCCGCCCGACCCGGCGGCAGGGGCGGCGCGCTTTCGGCGATCTCGGCCTTGAGTTTCAACCTCGGCCACCGGGGGGTGTGAAGCTCAGCCGAAGCAGGGATCCGCGGTGGCCGGGCGATCCCTCCTGGGGCGGGCCTTCACGACCCCCTGGAGTCGAGGTGGAGGGGACCCACCCGCGCGCCTACTCCGCCCCGGGGCCGAGGTCAAAACTCACGTCGACCTTGTGGGACATGAAAACGTTGCGATAACCCCGGCAACCTCAAGATCGGCGCGGGAGCCACCGCACAGCAGACCGTTGCCGCCCGTCCGCCGAAGATCCAGGCTCCACCTGACTTCCGCAGACCTCGGTACGGCCTCAAGACGGGTGGGAAGGGGAGCGGGGCGGCTCGAAGGCCTTGCGGGCGGCGCGGGTGAAGTCGTCAATGTCGTGGGGCTGGATGCCGCGGAGACCGAAGGCCGCGCGCAGCGCCGGATCGTAGAAGCCGGTGTCGGGATCGGAGCCGATGCCCTTGATGCGCTCGTGTACCCGGCGCCGCACCAGCTCGCCCTCCGGGGTGAGCGGGGAGCGCTTGGTCACCGCCCCGGCGAGGGTGCCGGTCAGCGCGGCGGCCGCGAACGCGTACGCCGCGCCGTCCAGGAGCGGCCACGGCTGGGGGCCGAGCATGGACAGCAGGCAGGCGCCGCTGCCGATCCAGCCGACGGCCCCGACGGCGACGATCCAGGGCCGCATCGGCGAGGTCGCGGAGTGGAGCAGTCCGTATTTCACGGCCTCCTCGCGCGCCGCGTCGGCCACCGTCCTCGAGAGCATCCGCGGCGTCCCCAGGGAGCCGAGGAAGCATCCGGGCTCGGCCTCGCCGTCTCCGTCCCCTCCTCCCGCAGACTCGGTGACGTGCTCCACCAGCAGGCGCTCGAAGCCCGCCATCCGGGTGGACGCCTCCTCGGAGTGGTCGGGGCCCGGCTCGATCCACCAGTCCGGCCCACGGCGCTCGATCCGCAGCAACCCGCGCATGTGCAGGTCCACCAGGGTGGCCACGGTGATGCGGCGGGCCTGACCGGTGCTTTGCGCCCCCCGGGTGGCCACGGCGGCGGCGACCGCCGGCGGGAGGGCGTGCACCGCCACGGACCCGCTGCCGCCACCGCCCCGAGGCCGAGTGGCCAGCGGCAGGAGGGGCAGCGGCAGCAGGAGCACCACCGCGATGGCCGACCCCCACAGGGTGGGGGTGTACGGGCTCGCCGTTCCGAGCCCGGCCTCGTCGATCGGGCCCTCGGACAGGCCGAGCACGACCGGCGTGCCCGGCCATCCGTCGATGTCGTGCCACACGACCCTGGCGGCGCGGTCGGCCGAAGAGGCCCGGCAGTGGTCCTCGTGACCGCCGCAGCGCACGTCGGTGACGGGAGTCGGGGTGCGCACCGTGATCTCGGCGCGCTCCACGGGAGCGTCCCACTCGTCGCCGATGAAGTTCCAGTCGAGCTCGACTCCCTGCCCGGTGTCGGCGTGGTCGAGCGCCCCGGTGACCACGTAGGAGATGACGTAGTCGTGGACGCCGGTCACCTCCGTGCCGGGATCGCCGATGCGCAGCGTGAGGTCGTGCCCGTCGTCCTCGGTCTCGACGGCGGCGGGCGCGTCGGGACTCTGCACCTCGATGTCGCTGTAGGAGAACGACTCGCGCTCGAAGGTGCCGCCGCCGCGCTCGCGCGGCAGCAGCCGCACCGGTCCGTGCCGGTCGGGGGCCTGGGTGAAGTCGTAGGTGATCCGCTCGGTGACGCGCATGGAGCCGTCGCGCCGGACCTCGGCGTCGGCCGCGTAGGAGGTGACGCGCTCCTCGGAGGCGGAGGCGGCGGCGGGAGCGAGCGCGGTCGCGGCGAGGACCGCGGCGGGCAGCAGCGCGCGCAGGCGCCGGAGAATCGGTAGGGGAGCGATGTGCGGCGGCATGTGGGACCAGTGCTCGTGCTCGGCGGCGGAGGGTGCGGGCGCACCGCCCGCGGTCGGACTCTAGCGCGCCACCCGGGACCGCGTGCGGATGGCCGCCGGCGTAGCAGCGCCGTTCCGGGGCCGTTGCAGCGTGTGAATCTTCGATTGCGCTATTGACACCGCGGCCGGCCATGGTGTGTTGTACACACAACAATCTTCACTTTGTAATGAACACGACGTTCGGAGTGAGGCATGGACACAGCCGCGCAGGGCCTTACCGCGCAGGAGATCTGCTACCTCCCTGTGAGCGACCTGCTGGCGCACTACCGGTCCGGCGCCCTTGCGCCCAGTGACGTGCTCGAAGCACAGATCGCCCGGACCGAGGAACTCAACGGAGCGGTCGGCGCGGTCGCCGACCGGCATTACGGCCAGGCGCGCGCGGCCGCGGCCGAATCCGACGCGCGCTACGCCGCGGGCACGCAGCGCCCGCTGGAGGGGATCACGGTCGCCCTCAAGGAGGAGCACCCCGTCGCCGGTGAGCCGCTGCGACTCGGCTCCACGGTGCTGGTGCCCGAGATCCCCTCCGCGGGGCACCCGATCGTCGACCGCATCCAGGCGGCCGGCGCGGTCGTCCACCTGCGCACCACGACCCCCGAACTGTGCTGCGCGGGATACACCCGGTCGGATCTGTGGGGAGTGACCCGCTCCCCCTGGAACACGGCCTACTCCAGCGGCGGTTCCTCCGGCGGGTCGGGTGCGGCCCTCGCGGCGGGCATGACGACGCTGGCCACCGGATCCGACATCGCCGGCTCCATCCGGATTCCGGCCGCGTTCAACGGCGTCGTCGGATACAAGGCCCCCTACGGCCGGGTCCCGGCGCCGGCGCCGATGAACCTCGACACCTACTGCCACGACGGGGCCATGGCCCGAACGGTGCAGGACTGCGTCCTACTGCACGATGCCATCGCGGGCCAGTGGAGCCACGACATGGTGAGCGTGCCCGGAGCGGCGATCGGCGGGATCGGCGACGGCGACCTCGCCGGGCTCACCGTGGGCGTTGCGCGCACCCTGGGCGAGCACCCCGTCGCCGCCGATGTCGCCCGCGGCCTCGAACAGGCCGCCGAAGCGCTGCGGGTGCGCGGCGCCGAAACCGTCGACCTCGGGTTCGACTGGTCGACCGGCGAACTCACCCGGGCGGCCTTCGCCCACTACGGGACCGTCATGGCGCCGATGGTCAGGCAGCTGTTCGGGGACCGGTTCGCCGAAGCGCAGTCCTACACGCGCGACTTCGTCGCCGTCGCCGAGCGCTGCCTGGCCGAGGTCGGCACCTATGCGGCCGTTCTGGCCGAGACCCGGGTCCAGGAGGACTTCGCCGAAGCGTTCACCCGCGTGGACGCCCTGATCTGCCCCTCGTCCATGATCCCCGCCCTCGAGGCGGACAACGACTACACGGATCTCAGCGTCGACGTGGACGGCACCGCCGTCGACCTCGTGCACCACCTGCAGATCCCGCTGACCATCCCGTTCAACATGGCGAGCCGTCTCCCCGTCTTCGCCGTTCAGAGCGGGATCGCCGCGACCGGCGTACCGACCTCGGTGCAGGTCGCCGCGCCGGCCTACGCCGAGCGGCTCGCCGCCCGCGTCGCCCACGCCGTCGAGACCGCCCGCCCCTGGTACCGCGACGACGCCTGGACACCCCAGTCGATCCGGCCCCCGAGGTAGGCCGACCGGAGCGACGCCCCGGCGCCGACAACGCATCACCTGGTGCGACCGCTCCCCACCCCGCCGACCGATAGCGAATCGGCGCCCTCCGGCCGTCCCGACGGCCGATTCCCCCGTGCCGCACCACCAGGAGGTTCGCCATGTCAGCACGGCAGCGACCATCACGACTCTTCCCATTGCCCGCACGCGCGGTGTCCGCGGCCGTCGGCGCGCTCGTCCTCACCGCGGCCGGCTGCGCGCCGGGAGGAGCGGGCTCCCCCGGTTCCACGGCCGTCATCGCCCTCATCCAGGAACCGGGCGTCCTCAGCCCGATGTTCAGCAACCAGAGCGGATCCGACATCTCCGATGCGTTCGTGGTGGAACCGCTGTTCCTGATCAAGGCCGACGGCACCCACGAGCCGCTCCTCGCCGAGACGGTCCCCACCGCCGACAACGGCGGGGTCAGCCAGGACGGACTCACCGTGACCTACACCCTGCGCGAAGGGATCACCTGGTCCGACGGCGAAGCGCTGACGGCCGACGACCTGGCGTTCACCGCAGAGGTCGCGCAGGATCCCGACGCGGCCGCGTTCCCCGACCCGGAGTACGCGTCCATCGACTCCACCGAGGTGGTGGACGAACTGACGCTGGAGGTGACGATGAAGGAGCCGCAGCCCGGCTACCTCAACCTCTTCCAGCAGGTCCTCCCCGAGCACATGTTCGAGTCCAGCGCGGTCCGGACCGACGACCCCCAGGCGCGGCTGCCCCTGGGCACCGGGCCGTTCGCGTACGAGGACTGGCAGTCGGGCAACCAGATCACGCTGACGGCCAACGACGACTACTGGCGCGATCCCGAACAGCCCGCACTGGACGGGGTCACCCTCAAGATCACCCCGGACAAGCAGGCCGCGCTCAGCGGCTTCACCAGCGGTCAGTACGACAGTGTCTTCTTCTTCACCGCGGGCGACCTGGCCGAGCTGAGCGAAGCCGAGGAGGCGGGCGCGCCCGTCACGGTCGCCACACAGCCGGAGACGACCGGAATCGTGGAATGGCTGTGGCTGAACCACTCCGACGGCGGCGACCTCGACGAACCGCACCCGGTCCTCGGTGACCCCGCCGTTCGCGAGGCCATCGACCTGGGACTGGACCGCCGGTCGATCATCGACGACGTGCTGGGCGGGTTCGGCACCCTCAGCGGGTCCTTCCTCTACGCCGGTTTCGGCTCGGCCCACCGGGAGCCCTCTCCCCACGACCCCGACGAGGCGCGTGCCGTGCTCGACGACGCGGGGTGGGAGGTCGGCGACGGCGGCATCCGCGAAAAGGACGGAGTGCCCGCCCGGCTGACGTTCCAGACGATCTCCGGCGACCAGACGCGCGCCCTCTACCAGCAGACCATCCAGCAGGACATGAAGGACATCGGGATCGAGCTGGTCATCGAGAACGTTCCGTCCAACTCGCTGTTCGACAGCCGGGACAAGGGCGGTCTGCTCGCCACCGGCGACTTCGACATCGCGATGAGCCGCGACGGGCACTTCCCCGACCCCGCCATCTGGATGGAGGTCTTCACCACCGGCTACATCCCCACCGAAGAGAACCCCGTCGGCTTCTCCTACTCCCATTGGTCCGACGACGAGTTCGACGCGCTGGAGCGCGAAGCCGCCACGACCATGGACCCGGAGGCGCGCAAGGAGGCCCTGCGCGAAGCCGACCGCATCTTCACGGAGGACCGCGTCGCCATCCCGGTCTACGCCTCCGCCGTCGGCTACGCGTGGAACACCGGCCTGGACGGTGTCGAGATCGATTACTGGGACGGCATGTGGACCACGGCCAGCAGCGCCGGCTGGACGCTCGGGTCCGCGGAGGGGGCCGGCGGATGACCTCCTATCTGGTGCGGCGCTGCCTGCAGGCGGTCCCCCTGCTGCTGGGCATCAGCGTCATCGTCTTCGCGCTGCTCCAGATGACGCCGGGCGGCCCCATGGCGGCCGGGGAAGGCGCCGGCAGCCAGGCCAGCGCCGCCCAGATCGAGCGGCTCCGCGGCCGCTACGGACTGGACGACCCCATCTGGATCCAGTACCTGCGCTGGCTCGGCGGGATGCTGACCGGCGACTGGGGCGCATCGTTCAACACCGGGCGCCCCGTGCTGGAGGCCATCGGCGAGCGCATCCCGACCACTCTCCTGCTGACCGGGGTGTCGTTCACCGTGTCGGTCCTGCTCGCCCTGGCCGTCGGGACCGTCGCGGCGGTGCGTCGGCATTCGGCCTTCGACCACCTCTCCACCGGGCTGTCCTTCGCCGGGCTCGCGATGCCGAGCTTCTGGTTCGGGCTGATGCTGCTCTATGTCTTCTCGTTCCAGCTGGGCTGGCTGCCATCGGCGGGACTGACCGATCTGCGGGCGCAGTACGAGGGCGTCGCGGCGATCGTCGACCGGGCCCGGCACCTGATCCTGCCGGTGGCCGTGCTGTCGCTGGTGTCGCTGGCGAGCCTGATCCGCTACGTCCGGTCGTCGATGCTGGAGGTCCTGGGACAGGACTACATCAGGACGGCCCGCGGCAGCGGACTGCCCGAGCGCACCGTGGTTCTGGGCCACGCGCTGAAGAACGCCTCCATCCCGGTCGTCACCGTCGCCGTGCTGTCGATACCGGAGCTGTTCCTGGGCGCCGTCATCACCGAGACGATCTTCGGCCTGCCCGGCATGGGCCGCCTGTTCGTCGAGTCCGCCCAGCTGCGCGACTACCCGGTGCTGCTGGGGATCCTGATCATCGCCGCGCTCCTGGTGGTCCTCGCCAATCTGTTCGCCGACATCGTCTACAGCCGACTCGACCCGAGGATCAGCTATGAGTGACGCCGCGCCCCCGACCGGGCGTCCGGCCGCACCGCCAACGGCGGCCGAACCCGAGCCCGCCGCGCGCGCCGGCGGCGGCGCGTGGCGCCGCTTCCTCCGGCACCGCCCGGCCGCCGTCAGCCTGGCCGTCCTCGGCGCCGTCATCCTGGCGGTCGTGATCGGACCGGCGGTGATCGGTTACGGCCCCGAGGAGGTCTCGATGGCCGGCAAGGACCAGCCGCCGTCCCCGGCGCACCCGATGGGCACCGACGACCTCGGCCGCGACCTGCTGGTGCGGATCCTCGTGGGCGGCCGGCTGACCTTGAGCGTCGCGTTCGCCGCCGTCGGCTGCTCGCTCGTCGTCGGGGTGCTCGTCGGAGCGGTGGCCGGCTACTTCGGCGGACCCGTCGACAACGTGCTGATGCGCGTTGTGGACGTCTTCTACTCGCTGCCGGCCCTGTTCGTGGTGATCCTGCTGGTGACCCTGGTCGGTCCGGGGTTCGGGCCGATCATCGCCGCTGTGGCGATGTTCAGCTGGATGAACACCGCCCGGCTGGTCCGCGCCAGCTACCTGTCCCTGAAGGAGAAGGAGTTCGTGGAGGCTGCGCGCGGCATCGGCGCCGGCCACCTCCGCATCGCCGTGCGGCACATCCTGCCGGGTGCGCTCGGCCCGATCATCGTGACCGCGACGCTCGGCGTCGCCACCGCGATCCTGACCGAGTCGGCCCTGTCCTTCCTCGGGCTGGGCTTTCAGCCGCCGGAGGCCACGTGGGGCGGCCTGCTGTACGAGGCCCAGCGTCCGGTGATCGCACTCGGGCACTGGTGGCGGGGCTTCTTCCCCGGGGCGATGCTCTTCATCGTCGTCCTGGCCGTGAACTACGTCGGCGACGGCCTCAGCGACGCCTTCGAGCCGCGCAGGAGGAAGAAATGAGCGCATCCCCTCTCCTGGAGATCGAGGACCTCGCTGTCGCCTTCGACACGGAGGACGGCACTTTGCGTGCGGTGGACGGCGTCTCGCTGACCGTGCGCGAGGGCGAGGCGGCGGCCGTGGTCGGGGAGAGCGGTTCGGGCAAGTCCGTGACCGCGCTGGCCGTCATGGGCCTCCTCGCCGCGCCGCCCGCCCGCGTCGAGCGCGGCCGGATCCGCTACAGGGGCACCGAACTGCTGGACCTCGACCCGAAACGGCGCCGTGCGTTGGGGGGTCGTGAACTGTCGATGATCTACCAGGATTCGATGGCGTCGCTCAATCCGTCGATGACGGTCGGCCGCCAGATCGCCCAGGTCGTGCGCAACCATCGGGGCGGCTCCCGGACCGCCGCCCTGTCCCGGGCGGCCGAGCTGCTGGAGCTGGTCGGTATCCCCGATCCCCGCGCGCGCCTCGGCAGCTACCCGCACCAGCTCTCCGGCGGCCAGCGCCAGCGTGTCCTGATCGGGCTCGCCCTGGCCTGCGAGCCCCGGCTGCTCATCGCCGATGAGCCCACGACGGCACTGGACGTCACCGTCCAGGCGCAGATCATCGAACTGGTGGCGCGGCTGCGTGCCGAGCTGGGCATGGCCGTCATGTGGATCACCCACGACCTCGGCGTCGTCGCCGGCCTGGTGGACAGTGTGGCGGTGATGTATGCCGGGCGGATCGTCGAGCGCGCGCCCGTGCGCGCGTTGTTCGCGCAGCCCCGGCATCCCTACACCGCCGGGCTGCTGCGGTCGCTGCCCGGGCTGGACGGGCCCCGGCGGCGGCTCGTCCCGATCCCCGGAGGACTGCCCGACCTCACACGGCCGATCGAGCACTGCGCGTTCGCGCCGCGCTGTGAGCACGCCGTCCCGGAATGCCTGCACTCGGTCCCCGAGCTCCTCCCGGTCAGGGAGGCGCACGAGGCCGCGTGCCTGCGCACCGACGAGGTCGCCGCCGGGGCCGGCCGCACCCCACCGGCACCGGCCGCGGCGGAAGGAGACGGACAGTGAGCGAGCGGCAGGCACTCGTGGAAGCCGAGAACCTGGCCAAGCACTTCCCGATCAGGCGCGGCGTGCTGCGCCGTACGGTCGGCACGGTCCGGGCCGTGGACGGCGTGAGCTTCACCGTGCGCCGCGGCGAGACGCTGGGGCTGGTGGGAGAGAGCGGCTCGGGGAAGTCCACGATCGGCCGCGTTCTGCTGCGGCTGACCGAGCCCACATCGGGCAGCGTCCGCTTCCGCGGCCGCGACATCACGGCGCTGGACCAGCGGCCGCTGCGCGAACTCCGGCCCCGGCTGCAGATGGTCTTCCAGGACTCCTACTCCTCGCTGACCCCGCGGCTGCCGGTCGGCGCGGCCGTGCGCGAGCCCCTCGACCTCAACGGTGTCGGCACCGCGGCCGGGCGCAGGACCCGGGTCGAGGAGCTGTTCGATCTCGTGCACCTGGACCGGAGGCTGATGGACCGGCTCCCGCATGAACTCTCCGGTGGCCAGCGGCAGCGTGTGGGCATCGCCCGCGCATTGGCCTGCGATCCGGAGTTCATCGTGGCCGACGAGGCCATCGCGGCGCTGGATGTCTCCATCCAGGCCCAGATCGTCAACCTGCTACTCGACCTCCAGCAGGAACTGGCGCTCACCTACCTGTTCATCACCCATGACCTGGCCATGGCCCGGCACGTCTGCGACCGGATCGCCGTGCTCTACCTCGGCAGGGTCGTCGAGGTCGGCGACGCCGAGCGCGTGACCGCGCACCCGCGCCATCCCTACACCCGGGCGCTGCTGTCGGCCGTGCCGGTGGCCGACCCGGTGCGCGAGGCCACGCGTCGGCGCGTCATCCTGCGCGGCGAGATTCCCAGTCCCGCCGACCCGCCGCCCGGGTGCCGGTTCAGCACTCGCTGCCCGTACGCCACCCGGATCTGCCGCGAGTCCGAGCCCGAGCTCCTGCACGGTGAACACGGCGGCGAGGTCGCCTGCCACCACGCCGGACGCCTCGATTCGCCGCCGACCCCCGCGGACGCCTGACCACCGCGCCCGAGTAGACGATGCACCCGACGAGAACGACCCAGGAGGTCCTGTGCCGCAGATCCTTGAACTCCACCGTTTCCGCGGTTCCCACCGCTCGATAGGGCGCCAGCACGGCACGGCGTGCGCCGACCTCGTGGCCGAGCACCTGGACCTGGCATTGGCCCGGCTCGCGAGCGCCGGCGTCGATCGCGCGACCGCCACCGCGGTCGCCGCGGAGTACCGGCCGTTCGTCCAGGAGTACGCCGGGCATCTGGACGAGGAGATCGCCGGGATCGCCGAGGGGGCCGGGATCACCCTGGCCGAGGCCTACCTGCTGCAGCTGCGCGCCGAGGTCTACGCCGACGTGCTGGGTTCGCCGGCCACCGCCAACGAGTGCACGACCTTCGCGGCCCTGCCGGAGGCCACGGCCACCGGGACCGGCCTGGCCGGGCAGAACGCCGACCTGCCGGACCTCTACGCCGGGCTGATGATCGTCGTCCACATCGAACCCGACGACGGACCGGAGATCCTCATGGCCACCCCCGCGGGCCAGGTCTCCTACATCGGGATCAGCAGCACGGGTATGGCGGTGTTCGCGAACTTCCTGAACTGCGAAGGCTGGCGGCGCGGATTCCCCCGCTACCTGCTGAGCCGCTTCGCCATGCACCACGCCGGCGTCGCCCAGGCGTGCTCGGCGCTGCGCGACCTGCCGCGGGCGTCCTCGCGCAACCTGGTCCTGCTGGACGCGGCCGGGACGGCGGTCGACTTCGAGAACACGCCGCGGCGAAGCGCGCTGCTGCCCCCGGAGGACGCCCTGCTGGCGCACTCCAACCACTATCTCGCGCCCGACCTGCTGGACGAGGAGCGTTCCAACGCCCGGTACCTGCGCAACTCCCGCATCCGCCACGCGCGGATGCGGCACCTGCTCAAGGAGAACCACGGGCGGCTGGACCCGCCGACCATGGCTGCGATCCTGCGCGACCGCGACGACGGGGCCGACGGGCTCTCGGTGCACGCCGAGGACCACCGCGAACGCGGCGACGAGGACCATTACATGACGGTGGCATCGGTGATCGCCGAACCGGCGCGGGGCCGGATCTGGGTGAGTGCGGGACCGCCGTCGCGGTCGCGCTACGTGGAGTACTCGTTCGCAGGCGGACGGGGCATCGGCCATGCGTTCTGAACACGGACGGAAGGACGCGGCGACGCCCCCCAGGCGCGGGCACGGCAAGCGGCTCTCCTTCTACCAGTTCGGGCCGACCACGATGTTCGCGTCGCGAGCCGACCAGCGCTTCTCCTACTGCCTGTACGTGCCGGAGGACTACGACGAGGACGGGACCGATGTCTACCCGCTGGTGGTGCTGGTGCACGGCACCGGCCGCGACGCGCAGAGCTACCGCGACGCGTTCGCCGGATTCGCCCGGACGCATCGCTGCATCGTCTTCGCGCCACTGTTCCCCGCCGGGATCGGCACACCCGGCGAACTGCACAACTACAAGTACCTGCGCTACGGCGACATCCGGTTCGACCTGCTGCTGCTGGCCATGCTGGAGGAGGTGGCCGAGTCCTACCGGGTCGGCACCGCCCGGTTCCTGCTCACCGGTTTCTCCGGCGGCGGCCACTTCACCCACCGGTTCCTCTACACCCATCCCGACCGGCTTCTCGGCGCCTCCGTCGGCGCCCCCGGCGTCGTCACCCTGCCGGACGAGGCGCGCCCATGGCCGGCCGGGATCGGCGGACTGCGGGAGGCACTGGGCGTCACCCCGGATCTGGAGGCGATCCGCGCCGTGCCCGTGCAGCTGGTCATCGGGGCACGCGACACTGAGACGTGGGAGATCGGCATGGGGCCCGAGGAGCCGGCCTGGATCAAGGACGTGAACGACCACGGTGTCGACCGCCAAGCCAGGATGCGCGCGCTCAAGGCCGGCCTCGTCGGCCACGGCGTCGCGGTCCGGCACGACATCGTGCCCGGCGTCGCGCACGAGTGCCGCGAAACGCTCGGCCCGGTCCGCGCGTTCTTCGCCGAACGGCTCGCCGCAGTGCGCGCGGCGGAGCCGGACGGGTGGACGATGGACGCACGGACGAGCCCGCCCGAGTCCAGCGAGCGGGCCAAGGCTCTCGGGAGGAGTCGGCGTGACGGAACCTGAGCAGAACGAACCCGGCAGCGCACCGGTCGCGGCCGAGGGGGTGCTCACGCTGGAGCAGCGGATCGAGCTGCACGGCGGCGCCCTCTCCCGCACCGAGCGCCGGGTGGCCGACTACATCGTCGCCAACGCCGAACGCGTCGTCTTCCTGAGCGCCCTGCAACTGGCGAAGCTCACGCGGACCAGCGACGCCACGGTGATCCGCACCGCCAAGGCTCTGGGTTTCACCGGGTGGCCCGAACTCAAGCACGACGTCGGCGCCACCCTGATGACCAGTACGCACCCTGCCCACCGCCTGGCCACGCGGATCACCGTCGCCCGCGAGACCGACTCCACCTCTTTGCTGGAGATCGTCTTCGACGAGGCGGCGGAGCGTATCCGCGAGACTCAGCGATCGCTGTCGGCGGAGTCGTTCGACGACGCGGTCGAGTTGATCGGCACGGCGCGCACGGTGGTCACGTTCGGGCTGGGGCTCTCCCGAGGCGTCGCCGAGTACTGCGCGGTGCGGTTGAGGCGGCTCGGGATCAGCGCTCGCACGGCTCCCCACATGGGTTTCGCGCTCGCCGACGACCTGCTGCTCCTGGACAGGGGCGACGTCGTGGTCCTGTTCGCCCCGGGGCGCCTGCTGCGGGAGGTGGAGATCGTCATCGAGCACGCAGAGGCCGTGGGTGCCTCGGTCATCCTGGTCACCGACACGCTGCCCCCGGAGATCGGCACAGGGGTGCGGGCGGTGCTGCGCGCCCCCTTGTCGGCGGGCGGCCTGACCGGCGAGACCCTGACGGCGAGCGTGGTCACCGACGCCCTCCTGCTCTCTTTGGCGCGTCGCGGCGAGGAGCGCGCGACCAGGACGTCGAAGATCCTCACCCAGCTGCGCAAGAAGTTGATCGGCAAGGGGAGGCGGTGACCCCCGCGGTGGGGCGCCGACTTGATCGCCGGCGGACGAGGAGCATCACGCGCCCGTCCGGCACACTCGTTCAGGAGGACCGATGTACCAGCCGCGCGAATTCGCGGGAACGGATGAGGACACCGCTTACGCGCACATCAGAAGCAACCCGTTCGGGATCATCGTCAGCGCGTCCGGCGAGCTCGCGGCCACGCATCTGCCGTTCCTGCTGGACGACGAAGACCGCCCCGCCGGCCTGGTGAGCCACTTCGCCCGCCGCAACCCCCAATGGGAGCGGCTTGCCGACGGCGACGACGTGCTGTGCGTCTTCCCCGGCCCCAGCTCCTACATCAGCCCGAACGTCTACACGGCCGAGCCCGACGTGCCGACCTGGAACTATACGGCCGTGCACGTCCACGGTCGGTTCCATCTCCTGGCCGATCCGCCGGAGGTGCGCGAACTGCTGGCGCGGACGGTGCGCACCTTCGAGCGCGGCTCCTCGGCGCCGTGGCAGCTCTCCTCGATGGATCCGGCCGACCTCGAAGGGCTGGCCCGCGGCGTCGTCGGATTCGGAGTCCGAACGACGCGGATCGTCGGCGGGTACAAACTCAGTCAGGACAAACTCGACGAGGACGTCGAGCAGGTACGGCGGGGACTGGCGTCGTCCGACCGCCATGAGGACCGTGCGGTGGCCGAGGCCATGCGCACGCACCAAGTCCGCGGACGCCGATCGCCGCCCAGCACCGATCCCGCGAGTTGGCTGCCGCGGGACGGTCCCGCCTGACTGAGCTTCGACCACTGCGTTCGCGGGGCAGGGTGGGATCTCCAGGGCCCGGACCTGCTGTGCCGCCGGCGCTACGCGCACTGCGACAGCCGACCCCCTGTACGAGCCCGAGTCTCGGACCGACAGGCCGGTGTTGCGAGGACCCCCTTGAACCTGAGCAGGGCACCGTGATCGGAGTGGAACACCGCTCCGGCCGGGGACCCACGCTCCTGCCGAGCCGCCTCGACAGCGTCGACCACCAAGGACGTGGGCATGTGGTCGGCGATCGACCGGCCCGCCGGCCGGCGCGAGTACTCCTCGGTCACGGTGGCCAGGTACAGGAACCGGCCCTCTTCTCCGAGCAGCGCACGGGCCGCGGTCTCCCCACTGTCGGGGAGCGCCGCGGCCCGCGGGTTTACTCGGTCCGGCTACTTCAGCATCTGGCGGGCCATCACCATGCGCTGGATCTGGTTGGTGCCCTCGTAGATCTGGGTGATCTTGGCGTCGCGCATCATCCGCTCGACCGGGTAGTCGCGGGTGTAGCCGTTGCCGCCGAGGAGCTGGACCGCGTCGGTGGTGATCTCCATGGCGACGTCGGAGGCGTAGCACTTGGCCGCGGCGCCGAAGAAGGAGAGGTCGTCGTCGCCGCGCTCGGACTTCGCGGCGGCGACGTAGACCATCTGCCGCGCGGCCTCCAGCTTCATGCCCATGTCGGCGAGCATGAACTGCAGGCCCTGGAACTCGGCGATGGCCTTGCCGAACTGCCTGCGCTCCTTGACGTAGCCCAGGGCGTAGTCGAGGGCGCCCTGGGCGATGCCCACCGCCTGGGCGCCGATGGTCACCCGGGTGTGGTCCAGCGTGCGCAGCGCGATCCGCAGGCCGTCGCCGAGGTTGCCGACGAGCCGGTCGCCGGGGATGCGGACGTTGTCGAACAGCAGCTCGCGCGTCGGCGAGCCCTTGATGCCGAGCTTCTTCTCCGGCTCGCCCACCGAGAAGCCCTCGTCGTCGGCGTGCACGACGAACGCGCTGATGTTGCGCCCCCGGGGCCCGTCGGGGTCGGTGACCGCCATGACGGTGTAGTAGTCGCTCACGCCGGCGTTGGTGATCCAGGACTTCTGCCCGGACAGGATCCAGTCGTGGCCGTCCGCGGTCGCCCGGGTCCGCATGTTCGCGGTGTCGGAGCCGGCTTCGCGCTCGGACAGGCCGTAGGAGAACATCGCCTCACCGGACGCCACCGGCGCCAGGTAGCGCCGCTTGACCTCCTCGGACCCGGCCAGGACGAGCGGCATCGTGCCGAGCTTGTTGACCGCGGGGATCAGCGACGAGGACGCGCAGGAGCGCGCGACCTCCTCGATGACGATGCACGTGGCCAGCGCGTCGGCTCCGGCACCGCCGTAGGCCTCGGGGATGTGCGGGGCGTGGAAGTCGCCGGCCCGCAGGGCGTCGTAGGCGGCCTGCGGGAACTCGGCGGCGGCGTCGACCTCCGCGGCGTGCGGGGCGATCTTGTCCTCGGCGACGGCGCGGACGGCCTCGCGCAGCGCGTCGTGCTCCTCGGTCGGGCGGTACAGGTCGAAGTCACTCATTGGCTCTCCTTCGCGGCGACGCCTCTAGTATGACACTGGGTTCCAAGGAATGAAACTGAGTGTCAGCGTACTCGCCGGATCCGCTGCCGCGCGGTGCCCGCCCCCGCGCGAAGGGGCGACAATGAGGCCGGTGAAGCGGCCGGGGCGGGTCCGGCGCGCGGCGCGGAAGGGGAACGGGAGCCATGGGGGAGCGCGGTGGCCGGGGCAGGCCGACGCAGGAGGTCCGCGACGCCGGCCGGACGACCCGGTCGCGCGCCGTCGTCGTCACGGCGCTGCGGCTCTTCGCCGAACGGGGTTACGAGGCCACGACGATGGACGACATCGCCGTCGCGGCCGGGGTGAGCCGCAGCACGCTGTTCCGGCACTTCGGCTCGAAGGACGACATCCTCTTCTCCGACCAGGAGCAGCTCCTGGAGTCCGTCCGGCGGCACCTGCGCGCCTCCTCGGGCGAGGACCCGCGGGCCGCGGTCTGTGCGGCCGCGCGGATGGTCTTCCACGGATACGTCTCCGACCCCGACGTCGCCCTCCCGCGCTACCGGCTGGTCCGCGCCAACGCGGCGCTGCGCGACCGGGAGATCGCCATGTCGGCCCGTTACCAGGCGCTGTTCACCCAGCACCTCTCGCACGGCCACAGCGACGCCCGGCGGCTGCTCGCGGCCGAGGCGCTGGCCGCGGCGGTCATCGCCGCGCACAACCACGTGCTGCGCTCCTGGCTGAAGAACCCCGGGCAGGACCTCCCCGCCGGACGGCTCGACGAGGCGCTGGCCTTCGTCACCGAGGAGATGGGCCGGGGCCTGGCGGAGGCGGGGCGGCCGGACCCGCCGCGCCGCGACAGCACCGTGCTGGTGGCCGTCTACCCGGCGGACGCCCCCAGCGGCGACGTCCTCGCGCGCATCCACACCGCCCTGGAGGCGCCGGGGGAGTGACGGGGCGCAGCCTCCCGCGCCGTCCCGCCGCGCCGGTTTAGCCCGCGACCTGGTCGGTAGCGTGAGGGCACGAGGAGGTCCGGATGGCGCTGACCAGGTACGTGGACGGGCTCGCGAGCGGCGGCACCGTGAGCTGGCTGGCGGCCGGCCCCGGGCCCCCGGTGGTCTGCGTGCACGGGGCCGGCGTCTCCTCCCGGCTGCTCATGCCCCTGGTGTCGGCGATGGAGGGGGTGCGCGAGACCTGGACGGTGGACCTGGCCGGGTTCGGGCGCAGCACCGGCGACCAGGACGCGGTCAGCGTGGGGCTGCTCGCCGACGCGCTGCTCGACTGGATCGACGCCAGGGGGCTGCGGCGCCCGTGCCTGCTGGGCATGTCGTTCGGCTGCCAGGTCGTGGTCGAGGCGGTGCTGCGCCGGCGCTCCCCGCCCGGTCCCGGCGCCGCGCGGGAACCCGAGCGCCCCCTGGTCCTGATCGGCCCGACGCTCGATCCGCACGCCCGCTCGCCCATGGGGATGCTCCTGCGCTGGCTGCGCAACTCGCCGGGGGAGCGCCCGCGCATGGTGCTGCCGACCCTCGCCGACTACCGTGACGCCGGCACCCGCCGGATGTTCGCGGCGTTCGCGGCCTCCATGCACGACCGCGTCGAGGACCGGCTGCCCCACGTCGACGCGCCGACCCTGGTCGTGCGCGGCGAACGGGACCGGATGGCCCCGCAGGACTGGGCCGAGGAGGTCACCCGGCTGCTGCCGCGCGGCCGGCTGCGGGTGGTCCCCGGCAGCGCGCACACGGTCAGCTACCGGGACCCGCTGCCGCTGGCCCGGCTGGTCGACGCGTTCATCGCGGAGGCGGCGGAGGCCGCGGCGACCGGCGGAACGGCGGACGGGGCGACGGGGAAGACCGCGGAGGGCGCCGCGTGAGGGCCGGGTCCGCGGTCGCCTCGTTCGACTCGGCGACCGGCATGCTCCGGGCGCTGGCGCGCTTCCGGCGCGGCCGCGACGTCCGGGTGCTGGGGGCCGTGCCCGGCGCGGAGGCGCTGGCCCTGCCGGTGCTCGGCGCGGCCAACCGGACGCCCCGCCGCGTCAGGGAGCTGCTGTACTCGGCCGGCGGCTGGTCCGAGGCCAGCGCGGCCCGGCGGCTCGGCGACGTCCGCTCCGAGGCGCTGGCACGCTGGGTCACCGGGCACTACGCGCCCGAGCGCGCCCCGGTCGCCTTCATCGGCTCCTCCGACGGCGCGCTGGTCCACCTGGCCGCGGCCACCGGCGGCCCCTGGCTGCCGCAGACCCTGCTGCTCCCGGTGCGCCGCCGCGGAGGCCACCCCGACAACGCGTGGGCCGACCTGCGGCTGCTGAGCGGGGCCGCCGAGCGGCTGCTCGACGCCAACCCCGACCTCGTGCTGCACCACATGCACGACCCCAACCAGGACCGCCTGATGATCGCCGGGATGTCCTACTTCCGGGTCAAGTGGCGGCGGCTGCCGGCCGCCTACCGGGACTTCCTGTGCGCGACGCTGCCACCGGGGGCCACGCTCGTCGTCGGCGAGTGCGAGCTGCGCCACCCGGTGCTGCGGGTCGCCGACCGCTACATCTTCCAGCACGGTGCCGTGGGCGGCGCCACCTCCGAGGAGTACCAGCGGGGCGGTCCGCGCGTACACGACCTGCTGCGCCGCTATGGCTCGCCGGTGCGCTCCTTCCGCGCCCCCGAGCCCGACGGCGAAGCCCCCGAGGCCGAGTGGGGGTTCGAGCCGGAGCTCCTCGACGACCTCGCCGAACTCGCGCGCGAGCGGCGCTGGCGGCTGGTCCGGATGCGCTACGCCGAGCCCGGAGCCCTCAGCGCCCCGGTGGCCGACCTGCACCGGCACCGCTACCGCGCGCGCGGCATCCCCGACACCCGGCTGCTCGCGGAGAGCTTCCTGCTCATGGACCCGTTCTGGGCGCTGCGCACGGGCTCGGTGCCGTACTGGTGCGTGTTCAACACCGAGTCCTCGCGCGCGGCGCTCAACGGTTACCTCGACGCCGCCGGGCCCTTCGAGGAGATCCGCCTCATGCTGTTCGCGCACGGCACCGAGTCCATCGGGCTCGCGCCGATCGGGGCGTGGCAGGAGGTCCTGGACCGGGCCACCAAGGTCGGCTCCCTGCTCGGCGCCGACCCGCGGCGCTTCCCGCTCGACCTCGCCGTCCTCGGCCGGGCCCAGCGCGACCTGCGCCGGGTCCGCCGGACGTGGCCGCTGCCCCGGCCCGCGCCGTGGCGCGAGGCCGAGGAGTTCCTCGACACCCGCGAGGAGTTGGCCCTGGAGTCCTGAGCGGCCGCTACTCTCCGGTTCCGGCGCATTCGCAGGCCGGGACCAGCCGTCCGCACGGGGTCGTCCACGCGTGCAGGTGCGGCGAGGCCGAGCAGTCGTCCTCGGTGCACTCGACGGCGCCGTCGGTGTGCACGATCAAGGTCCCGTGGCAGTGGTCCCACTCCCGTTCGCATCCGGGGCAGTCCCGGACGGCGGGCTCGCTCGGTCGGGTCATGACGCCTTCCTCCGCCGCGCCGAGCGCCGCCTGGCCTTGCGCACGGCCTCCTCCAGTTCGGCCCGGTCCATCTTGGAGCGCCCCGGCACGTCCAGCGAGGTGGCCAGGCGGCTCAGCTCCCGCTTCGACATGTCCTTCAGCCGCGGCTCCCTGTCCCCGGCGCCGTCCACCCGGTCCCGCGCCCGGCCCCGCTGCGCGCCCCCGTCCCGGTGGATGCTGGAGCGCAGCGCCTCCATGAGGTCGACGACGTTGGTCTCCCGCGGCGGCGGCGCAGCGGGCCGTTTCACCGGCTTGCCGCGCGACTTGGCGGCGATGAGCGCCTCCAGGCGTTCGCGGTGCACGTCGCGGTGCTCCTCGGGGCGCCAGTGCCCGCCCATGGCCTCCACGAGCCGCACCGCCATCTCGACCTCGTGCCCGCTCAGGCCGGAGCCGTCGGGCATCGAGGCGAGCACCTCCTCGGGGGCGCGCACCTCGTCGGCGTAGAACAGCGTGGTCAGCGTCAGCGCGCCGTTCTGCGGGCCGATCAGCGCGAGGTGCCGGCGGTCCTGCAGCACCAGTGAGGACAGGCCGAGCCGGCCCGAGCGTTCCAGGGCCGAGCACAGCAGCGCGTAGACCTTGGGAGCCTCGGTCGAGTTGGGCGCGAGGTAGTAGGTCCGGTCGCGGTGGATCGGCTCGACCTCGTCGGCCGGAACGAAGGCGTCGATGTCCAGCGAGCGCGAGCGGTCGGGCGCCACCGACTCCAGGTCGGCCGCCTCCAGCACCACGTAGCCGCCGGACTCGGTCCTGGCCCCCCTGACCACGTCGCGGTAGGGGACCTCCTTGCCGGTGCGCTCGTTGACCCGCCGGTAGCGGATGCGGTCGGACGTGCCGCGCTCGATCTGGTGGAACCCCGGCGTGCGGCCCGCCGTGGCGGGGTAGAGCCCCACCGGGACGCTCACCAGTCCGAACGACAGCGCACCGGTCCATATCGGCCGTGCCATGTCGCCTCCCGTGTGACGTGTCCGCCCACCTACCCCGAAACGCGCGTTTCACCACCCTGGACTCCCCGCCCCGCTGTACGGGGCCGCGCGGAAGGCCGGGGACTCGGGCGCATACCGGCCGCCGATTCGGGCAGCGGGCGCCGTGAACCGATCCGCGCGACGAGACGGAAAGTGAGGCGGCCATGGCCGACACGCCTTCGAGCCCGCTCAAGGACAAGAACTACAACCTGGTGACCGTGCTGCAGCTCTCGCTGGAGAACGCCTGGCAGATGCAGACCTACATCGAGGACGCCGAGCGGCAGGGCGACAGCGAGCTGGCCTCCTGGTTCCGCCGCATCCAGGAGAACAGCCAGAAGGCCGGCGAGCAGGGCAAGCAGATGCTTCTCCAGCGGCTGCAGAAGGAGAACGGTTGAGCGCTTCCGCTCAGCGGTTCGACTTCCCGGTCGAGCCCCGGTTCGCCCGCCCGCTCGCCCTGATGGGCGTGCGGGCGGACCGCGCTCATGTCGAGGTGACCGAGCGCGAACTGCGCGTGCGCTTCGGGCCGTGGCGGGTGCGCACGCCCCGCTCCAACGTGACCGGTTTCCAGATCGGCGGCCCCTACCGCTGGTGGCGGGTGATCGGCCCGCACCTGTCGCTGGCCGACGGCGGGCTGACCCTGGGCACCAACACACGGCGCGGCGTGTGCCTGGAACTGCGCGTCCCGGTGCGCGGCATGGAACCGCTGGGCCTGGTCCGGCACCGCGGGATCACGGTCACCGTCGCCGACCCCGACGCCCTGGTGCGGGCCCTGGGCCTGTGACCCCGCCCCGCGGCGGGAGCCGGGCGCGGCCGCGGGCGGGCGGGGCCTCGCACCGCCCGGCGCCCCGCGGCCGCGGGGCCGACTCAGCCCACGGGCGAGACGTAGTTCTCCAGCATCTCCGAGCCGAAGGCCTCCTTGTGCACGACGAGCCCGCCGACGGCGTCGGCGTCGGGCTTGAGCACGTGGCTCTGGCGGGCGGCCGAGGCATCCCAGATGGACAGGTCCATGTCGACGCCGTAGGGGTTGTCGTACTGGCTCTGGGACCGGTGGGCGCTGGTGATGCCGTCGCGGGTGAGGTCGCCGTTCTCGCACGCGGTCCTCAGGGCGTCGCCGATCAGCACCGCGGAGGAGTAGCCGGAGATCACCGCGGTGTCCAGCGGGTCCTCGGGGTAGGCGGCGGAGTAGTCGTCGGCCAGCCGCTGCACCTCATCGACGTCAGCGGCGATGGGCAGGCCGGCGTTCATCGAGTAGAAGTTCTCCAGCAGCGGCTCGGCCGCGGGCGTCTCCAGCAGTTGCGGGGCGAAGCCGGAGTTGCTGGCGACGATCGGCACGTCCATCCCCCGCGCGGCGGCGACGCTGGCCAGCGAGGCCGACTGCTCCGGCCCCGCGCTCATCAGGACCGCGTCGACGTCGGAGTCCTCCAGCGCCGACACCGCCGCGGTCATGTCGGTGTCGCTGGAGGTGATGCGCTGCTCCACGAGCTGGATGCCCTCGGTCTCGGCGGCGTAGACGGCGCCGTGCAGCGCGCTCTCGCCGTAGTCGCCCTCGAAGTAGACGTGGCCGATCGCGTCGCCGGACTCGATCCCGTGGTCCTCCATCAGGAACTGGACGGCGTTGATCATGTCGACGTCGTAGGTGGTCCCGGTGACCTGGATGTACTGGCTGCCCAGCAGCGCGGTCGACCAGGCCTGCGGGATGGTGAGGACGTGGTCCTCGCCGATGCGGTCCTTGACCGCCATCACCATGGGCGAGCCGAGGAACTGCGGGAACGCGGCCACATCCGAGGAGATCTCGGTGTAGTTGGCCACGGCCTGCTGCACGTCGTAGCCGTGGTCGCGGACGACGACCTCCACCTGCCTGCCGCAGATCCCGCCGTCCTCGTTGACCTGCTGGAAGTACAACTGCTGCGCCTGGGTCAGGCTCTTGCCCAGCGCCGCGTAGACGTTGGTCATGTCGGTCATCAGGCCGACGGTGACGGTGTCCTCGGTGACGCCAGGACCCATGGCCACGCCCTCGTCGTCGACCCCGCCCTCCCCGTCGGAGGCCTTGGAGCTGCACGCGGTGAGCACGAGGGCGAGCGCGGCCGCGGCCGCCACGCCGGCGTGCAGTCGGCGCGGTCTCGATGCGGTGGTGCCGGTGGAGGTCATCGTGTCTTCTCCTTGTCGTCGGAGGGGGGAGGTGCGCTGTTCGGGCGAGGGCGCGCCACTGCGTCGCGGCAGCGTTGCCACAGCGGGAGCAGGCCGCCGGGGATGAAGAGCACGACGGCGACGACGGCCGCGCCGTAGAGGATGCGGGCCGCCTCGGCGGGGGCGAGCCCGTCACCGGTGCCGGCGGCGACGACCAGCGGCAGGGAGTCGGCGTAGCGGGTGAGGACCTGGGGCAGCAGGGCGACGAACACGCCGCCGAGCACGGCGCCGCCGACGGAGCCCAGCCCGCCGATGACGATCATCGCCAGGTAGTCCAGGGACAGGAAGAGGTCGAAGTAGTCGGGGACCGTCTGCTGGAACACCAGGGCCAGCAGCACACCGGACAGCCCGGCGTACATCGAGGACAGCACGAAGACGCCGGCGCGGTACCGGGCGACCGGGATGCCGATGACCGCGGCCGCGGTCGGATGGTCGCGGATGGTGTTCATGGCCCGCCCCGGCCGGCCGCGCAGGACCCCGCGGGCGAACAGCGCCGAGCCGGCGGCCAGGGCCAGCCCCAGGTACCACAGCCGCTCCAGCGCGCCGAAGGGCACGCCGGCCAGGACGAGCTCGGGGGTGTCGGCGAAGGAGAGGCCCAGCAGGGTGAACTCCGGTACGATCCGGCCGTTGAAGCCCCCGGTGACCGACGCGGCGTTGAACAGCAGGTGCTGGCCGATGAAGACCAGGGCGATGGAGGCGATGCCGAGGTAGATCCCGCTCACCCGGCCGGCGATCGGGCTGAACGCCAGCCCGGCCAGCCCGGCCAGCAGCACCGCGCCGACCATCGCGACGGGGGTGGGCAGGCCCAGCCCCAGCAGCTCGCCGCCCCCGCCCGCGGGCTCGGCGGCCATCGCCACGTAGCCGTAGGCGCCCACGGCGATGAAGAACGCGTGCCCCAGGGAGAGCTGGCCGGTCGCGCCGGTCAGCAGGTTCAGCCCGATCGCCCCGATGGCGGCCGCCATGGCGAACAGGCCGGCCTGGAGCCAGAAGACCTCGACGTAGAAGGGGATGGCCAGCAGGACCACGGCGGCGGCGGCCGTCAGGTACCCGCCCGGCCTGCGGTACCACGACGGCCGGCCCGGGCCGCCTCCGGCGCCGCCGGCGGCCGCGCGCACCGCGGACTCCGGCGGCGCGGGGTGGGACACGGAGGACTCAGACACGGGCCGTCTCCTTCACGCCGAACAGCCCGGTGGGCCGGATGAGCAGGATGGCGACCATGACGATGAACGGCGCCACTTCGCCCAGCCCGCGCCCGAGGAAGGTCAGGTCCCCCTGGTAGCCGGTGACCAGGGACTCGGTCAGCCCCACGATGAGGCCGCCCGCGAGCGCGCCGTTGGTGGAGTCGAGCCCCCCGATGATCGCGGCGGGGAACGCCTTGATGGCGGCCAGGCTCGTCGCCCGGTCCAGTCCGGGGGTGGGGAACACGGTGAGGAACAGCGCCGCGAGCGCGGCCAGCCCGCCGGCGACCGCCCACGCCGACATCGACACCCGGCCCAGGCGCACGCCCATGAGGGAGGCGGTCTCGTCGTCCTCGGCGGCGGCCCGCATGGACAGCCCCCACGAGGTGTACTTGAACGCGAGCACGAACCCGGTCAGCACCAGGGCGGCGATGACGAATGCGGCGATGCGGGTCTGGGCGATGCTCACCTCGCCGATCCGCACGACCTGGTTCTGCCAGGGATCGCCCATCGCCAGGACGTCGGCGCCGATCATGCGGGTGAGCTGGGCGATGATAACGATGTCGATGCCGATGGTGGCGATCGCCAGGATGTGCCGGTTCTCCGCCTTGGACCGGCGGATCAGCAGGAACTCCAGCGCCGCGCCGAGCACGGCCGCGCCGGCGATCCCCAGGCCCAGCGCCGGCCAGAACCCGATGTGCTGGTGGGTGACCGCGGTGATGTAGCCGCCGACCAGCACCAGTGAGGCGTGCGCGAAGTTCACGACCTCCGTGGCGCGGTAGATGATCACGAAGCCCAGCGCGATCAGCGCGTAGACGGCCCCGATCGAGACGCCGTTGACCAGCAGTTCGAGAAGCTTTATCACGCTTTAGTCCTTGTCGGTGGGGGGAGTGGCGGGCGCGTCCGGCCCCGCGCCGCGGTCGGCGTCGGCCTCCTCCGCGCCCAGGTAGGCGCGTATGACAGCGGGGTCGCGCTGGATCTCCTCGGGGACGCCGTCGGCGATGCGCCGGCCGAAGTCCAGGACGGTGACGGAGTCGGCGAGCCGCATCACGATGCCCATGTCGTGCTCCACCAGCAGCACCGAGATGCCCAGGCTCCGGCGTACCGCCGCGACCAGTTCGGCCATGACGCGGCGCTCGGCGCTGGTCATGCCGGCGACCGGCTCGTCGAGCAGGAGCAGGCGCGGCTCCATCGCCAGCGCGCGGGCCAGCTCCACCCGCTTCTGGATCCCGTAGGGCAGCAGCCGCACCTCGGTCTCCAGGTGTTCGCGCAGGCCGACGAAGCCGGCGATCTCGCGGACCCGCTCCGCGTGGGCGGCCTCCTCGCCGCGGGCCCGCGGCAGCCGCAGCCCCGCTGAGAGGAAACCGGAGCCGGTGAGCCGGTGCCGACCCGTCAGCAGGTTGCTGCGCACCGTCTGGCTGTGCGAGAGCGCGATGTTCTGGAAGGTCCTGGCCACGCCCACGCCGGCGACGCGGTGCGGCGCCATGGCGGTGAGCTCGTGCCCGCCGAAGCCGACGCGTCCCGATGTCGCCCGGTACACGCCCGACAGTACGTTGAAGCAGGTGGACTTGCCCGCGCCGTTGGGACCGATGATCGCGTGGATCGCGCCGGGAGGCACCGTGAAGCTCACCCGGTCCAGCGCCGTCAGCCCGCCGAAGCGCACGGTGACGTCGCGGACCTCCAGCGCCGGCCCCGGACCGGCCGTCGCCGCGGCCCGCTTCACGACGCCCACCTGGACAGCGTGCGCCCCCGCGCGGCGGACAGCCCCGCCACGGCCTCGTCCTCCTCCAGGCCCTCCTCGCTGACGCCGAGGTAGCGGCGCCGGACCTCGTCGCTGGCGGCCAGCTCGTCCGCGGGTCCGGACAGCACGACCTCGCCGACGTCGAGCACGTAGCCGTCATCGGCCATGCGCAGTGCCAGCGCCGCGTTCTGCTCGACCAGCAGCACGGAGATGCCCTGCCGGTTGATCTCGCCGATCGTGGCCGCGATGCGGGCGGCGATCTGCGGTGCGAGTCCCAGCGTCGGCTCGTCCAGCAGCAGCACCTTCGGCCGGGCCATGAGCGCGCGCCCGATCGCCAGCATCTGCTGCTCGCCCCCGGAGAGCAGTCCCGCGCGCTGGCCGGCGCGCTCACCCAGCACCGGGAACAGCTCCAGCACCCGCGTCCGGATCCGGCGCAGCTCGCCCCTGCCCACTCCGCTCAGCCCGCCGGCCTGGAGGTTCTCCTCCACCGTCATCCGGGCGAACACGCGCCGCCCCTCGGGCACCTGCACGATGCCCCGCCGCACGATCGCGGCGGGGTCCAGCCCGTCCAGCCGTTGGCCGCCGAAGGTGATCCGGCCGGAGTCGATCCCGCCGCGGTGGAAGCGCAGCGTGCCCGAGATCGCGCGCAGCAGCGTCGACTTCCCGGCGCCGTTGGCGCCCAGCACCGCGGCGACGCCGCCCTGGGCGACCTCCAGCGACACCCGCCGCAGGGGGCGCACCGCGCGGCCGTAGTGCACGGCCAGGTCGTGGACGGTCAGCGATCCGCCGCTCATCGGCGCCCTCCGGATCTCTTCCGCGCAGGTGCGGGTCGCGGCGCGACCGCGCCCTCAGCCTCCGGTCCGCTCCATGGAACTGAATGACGATTCATTGATGTCCATCCCGCTCAATGTCTTGAAGTTCGGGTCGGTTTGAATCAATATTCAGGGCTAGATGTGAAGTGCTTCACAAGAAGGTCGTGGCGATCGTAGCTGAATTGTGATCTAGGTCACATGATGGAAATGGGGGACGGGCGCCCGGTGCGGGCGGACGGGCGGGGAGGCCGCATCCGCGGGGCGCACCGGACCGGGACCGCGGGCCGGCCCTATCGTTGGGCGGGTCCGCGCTGCTCCGCGGCCGTGTTACGGAGCAGCGCGGAGGCGATGACGCGTGCGGAGGCGCGGTCGCGACGACGCGCGAAACGACAACCGGATGACGCGGCGGCCCCGCCACCCCTGGGCGGGGCGGCCGCGTCGGGACTGGAGGGAACCATGACCGTGGACGCCCATCGGGGGGCGGCCGACAAGGAGGCGCGGCCCTCCAGGGACCGCCTGCTGACGTCGGCGGAACAGCTCTTCGGGGAGCGCACGTACCGCGACACGACGGTCGCGGGCATCTGCTCCCGCGCGGGAATCGCCACGGGGAGCTTCTATTCGCACTTCGAGTCGAAGCAGGAGATCTTCTCGGCGGTCGTCGACCGCATCAACGCCGACGTGCGCGCCGCCATGCGCAGGGCGATGGAGGCCCACGGCACCAGCACCCAGCGCGACGTCGAACGCGCCGGGTTCCGGGCCTACTGCGATGTCATATCGCAGCGCCCGTGGATCCACCGGATCATCCGCGAGGCCGAGTTCGTCGTCCCCGGGCAGTTCCGCGAGTACTACGAGACGCTGACGCGGCGCTTCGCGCGCGGAGTGCGCCGGGCCCAGATGGCCGGCGACATCGACCCCGGGTTCGATCCCGAGGTCATCGCCTACCTCTACACCGGGATGGGCAACTTCGTGGGCATGCGCTGGGCCGAGTGGACCGGGGGCGGGAGGGTCCCCGACGACGTCCTCGACGACGTCTTCGCGCTGCTGGCCCACGGCCTGCCACCGCGCGGGGCGGCCTGAAGGCCCGCTCCGGGAGGGGGCTCGCGCGGGTGCGGTTCTCTCATGTGGCCGAAGGCTCCGTGAGGTGGACGTCGCATCCGCGCGTGCAGCAGGCCCGCCTTGGGTACGGACCGGAGCCGCGGTTTCGGTCCGTACCACAGAACACCCGGTGTGCTTCGCGCGGAGCCGGGCGCCCCGCCCACGGGCCCTCGGCCGCACGGCGGGCCGCCCGTTCTCCGCGGATCCTTGTGGTCGAGGTTCCCCCGGTGGTCGAGAGCGGCGGGTACGGTTCCCGTTCACCGCGAACCCTGTGATCGAGCCTCAAACCCTCCGGTGGGCAAGGGCGTCCGCCGCATGGGCCCCGGACACCAGGAGCCGGGCCGTCCGCTCCCGGATCTCGGGGGTGTCCAGGCCGCGCACGGTGACGGTGGTGCGCCGGCGCAGGACGTCGTCGGGCGTGGCGGCCCACTCGTTGTCGCGTGCGAACACCGCCTGGGCCCAGATGTCGGGCCCGTCGGGGTGGATGCGCTCGCCCAGCGCAGGGTCGGCGCGCACCAGCGCGGCGATGTCCAGGGCCAGGCTGCCGTAGTGCGAGGCCAGGTGCCGGGCCACCAGCGCGTCCATGCGCGCACCGGGCTCCCGGTCGACCAGCAGCCGGTGGGTGATGGCGTCGGGGGCCCCGATCCCTGGCAGCGGCACCGTCCTGAGCGGCGGCGTCATGTCCTCGGCCAGCGGGACGGCCGAGAGCCGGCGCAGGCGCTCGATGACGCCGCGGCCGATGTGGCGGTAGGTCGTCCACTTGCCGCCGGCGACCGAGAGCATGCCGCCGCGGCCCTCGCTCACCACCGTCTCGCGCTTGGCCGCGCTCGTGCCGCCGGGGCCGCCCGGCAGCACCCGCAGCCCGGCGAAGGCGTAGGTGATGTTCGAGGGGTCCAGGAAGTGCGACTCGATGCCCAGGCCGGCCTCGTCGAGGATCTGGTCGATGTCGGTGCCCACCGCGCCGACCTCGGCCGGGTCGCCGTCGTACTCCTCGTCGGTGGTGCCCAGCAGCAGGTGCCCCTCCCACGGGATCGCGAACGAGACGCGGAACCGGTCCACCGGGATGGTCAGCGCCGCGCGCCAGGGCCGCTGCGTCCTCAGCACCACGTGGGCCCCCTTGGACAGCCGCACGCTCGGTGCGGCGGAGGGGTCCTCCATGCGGCGCAGGTGGTCCACCCACGGCCCCGTGGCGTTGAGCACCAGGCGCGCGTCGACGCCGAACTCCGCGCCGCCGAACCGGTCGCGCACCTCCGCGCCGCTGACCCGCCCGTGCGTCCTGCGCAGCCCGACCACCTCGGCGTGGTTGAGCACGACGGCGCCGGCGTCCACGGCCGCGCGCACCGTCATCACGGCCATGCGGCTGTCGTTCATCTGGTGGTCGTGGTAGGCGGCGACGGAGCGCAGCCCCTCGGTGCGCAGCGACGGCACCAACCGCCGGGCCCTGGCCGGGGAGATGACCCGGCCGACGCCGTCGCCGAACGCCGACAGCGCCGAGTACAGGAAGACGCCGGCGCCCAGCTTCGCCGCGCCGTGCGGGCCGCCCTTGTAGACCGGGACCAGGAACGGCATGGGGTTGACCAGGTGCGGCGCGACGTCGGCGGCCAGGGAGCGGCGCTCCCGGTGGTTCTCGGCGACCAGCCGCACGTTGCCGGTCTGCAGGTAGCGCAGGCCGCCGTGCACCAGCTTGGAGGAGGCGCTGGAGGTGGCGCCGGCGAAGTCGCCGGCGTCGACCATCGCCACGCGCAGGCCGGCCTGGGTCGCCATCCACGCCACGGCCGTGCCGAGGATCCCGCCGCCGATGACGAGCAGGTCGAAGGTTCCGCGTGCGAGCTCAGCGCGGGCCTGGGCCCGGGCGTCGTCGAGTCCGAGGGGGGTGGGCGTGCTGATCATGGCCGTGCTTCCTGTCCGATCCTTAGCGTCGCCTCTGCGTGAACGACGGTTCTCGCGTACGCGATTATGTCGGCCACTGTACGACATTGCCGAACGCTCAATCGAAATGATGCCTCCGGGGCGGAGAGGTGTCAACCGTCTTCGGCGGGCGCCGGCGCTCAGCGCCGGTTCTCGCCCAGGTCCCTGGAGATCGCGCGGGCGGCGTCGCGCACGTAGGAGACGATGTCGCGGCGCGGCTCGCGGTCGTCGCACAGCCGCTCGACGGCGCCCGAGACGCCGATGGCCCCGACCGTGTGCCCGCGGCCGTCGCGGATCGGCGCCGCGACCGACACCTCGCCCTCCACCATCTCCTCCAGGTCGCAGGCCCATCCGCGGTCGCGGACCCCGGCCAGCTCGGCCAGCAGATGCCCGCCCGAGGTGATGGTGCGGGAGGTGAAGGCCTTCAGGTCGGCCATCTCCTCGGGGGCGCCGGCGGTGTGCGGTGCGTAGGCCAGCAGCACCTTGCCCAGCGCCGTTGCGTGCACGGGCAGCAGCGCGCCGACGTCGAGCACCTGGAAGCTGTCGTCGGGCCGGAAGACGTGGTGCACGAGCAGGACCTGCTCCTCGTGCGGGACGCCGATGCGCACGCTCTCCCCGCTGCGGGTGGCCAGGGCGTCGGACCAGTTCAGCGCGCGCGTGCGCAGCTCGTTGACGTCGAGGTAGCTGTTGCCCAGGTGCAGCAGCGCGGCCCCCAGGTGGTACTTGCCGCTGTGCTCCTCCTGCTCCACGAAGCCCACGTGCTGCAGCGTCCGCAGAATGCCGTGCACCGTGGCCTTGGGCAGGCCCAGCGCCGTGGCCAGCTCCGCCACCCCGAGCCGGCGCCCCGCGGCGGCGAGCAGGCGCAGGACGGCGGCGGCGCGTTCGACTGACTGGATTCTCCCCGGCACTCCATCATCCTATCGACACGGCGTTCGACATTGTCGAAAACAAGCCTGGCATATTCGCGGCACCGGGCCGGATCCCGCCGGGGCGGCGCCGCCCCGGCACGGGCCCGGCGGCACGCCCGGACCGGCGCTGTAAGCCGATCGGAAGCGGAACCGAAGCGCCGACCGCGAGAATCGGCTACGAACCGCGCGGGGGCTTCACGCCACCGGAACAAGGGGCATTCCGAGGGGGCCCGCGCGGTTCACCCCGCGTCCGGCGGCGCGGGAGAGGGACAGGGCGGGGGGACCGGCCGCGGCGCCCGCGGCGTCTTCGGTGATGTCACAGGGGCGCACTACGTTGACGTCCGATTGGAAGGCCCGTCGGTGGGAAGAAACAGCAAAAGCGTGCCGGCCGCCGGGGAGTCCCCACGCGCGGACGCGTCGCCGAGTCCGAGGAGGAGCATGCTCACCCAAGCCCGGTACACGGCGGACGGGGCCGGTCTGCGGCCGATCGATTCCGGGGAGGCGGCGTGAATCGGGTTCTCGGGGTGCTGGTGACCTCGGCCGCCTGCGGTTTCGCGGCGGTCGCCGCGTCAGTGGCCACGCTGGGGTTCGTGTGGTGGCTGTGGGCGTGGTGGGCCGTTCTCGCGGCCGTGACGGTCACGCTGCTGCTGTCGGCGCGCAGCCTCGAACGGGCGGCCTCCTGCTGACGACCCCCGGGCGCCCGGACGCCCGGAGCGGCGCCGGATGTGGTGCACGGTACTCGCAGCGGGCCGCGCCGCCATAGGCCGCGGTCACGCCGTCGCCGGCGTCCGCGGCGCCATGGACGACGCGGTCGCACCCGAGCGCCGGCTCTGGGAGGGGCTGCGCTCGTTCTTCCACTTCGTCGCCGAGCACCGGGACAGCTGGGCGGTGCTCTACCAGCAGGCGCGGGTGTCGGGGGAGCCGTTCTCCTCCGATGTCGTCCGTGCCCGCCGGCGCGTCATGGAAGAGGTGGACGCGCTGGCGGTGCGCGCGACGACGCTGCCGTGCGGGCGTCGGGTGATCTCGGCCAAGGACGCCGACGTGGTCGCCCACGTGGTGGTCGGGGCCGCCGACTCCCTCACCGACTGGCTGCTGGACCACCCCGAGGAGTCGCCCGAGACCCTGGCCCTGCGGGTCATGAACCTCGCCTGGGTCGGCATGCAGCGCCTCATCGAGGGCGACGTCTGGAGGCCGTGACCCCGGGGGAAGCCGCGCGGGCCGCTACTCGACGACCTTGCCCGGGTTGAGGATGCCGCGCGGGTCGAACACCCGCTTGATGCCGGCGTGCAGGCGCGCGCCCAGCGGCCCGACCTCCTCGGCGAGCCACCGCCGCTTCAGCAGGCCGACTCCGTGCTCGCCGGTGATGGTGCCGCCCAGCGACAGCCCCAGCTCCATGATCGCGCCGAAGACCAGTTCGGCGTGGCGCACCTGCTCAGGGTCGTCCCGGTCGAAGATGACAGTGGGGTGCATGTTGCCGTCGCCCGCGTGCCCGGAGCACGTCGTGACCAGCCCGTGCTCGGCGCCGAGCGCGGCGACGCCCTCCACCAGCTCGGCCATCCGGGAGCGCGGCACGCACACGTCGTCGACCAGGTTGGTGCCCAGGCGCTCCAACGCGACGTGCACCATCCTGCGGGCCTGCAGGAGCGTGCGCGATTCGGCGGCGCTCTCCGCCTCGATCACGTCGAGCGCACCGTGGTCGGCGAACACGCCGGCGAACTCGGCGATGTCGGAGGCCGCCCGCTCGCCGCGGTCGGACTGCACCAGCAGCATCGCGCCGGCCTCGGCGGGCAGGCCCATGTCCCGGTGGTCGTTGACCGCGGCGATCGTCGGCCCGTCCATGAGCTCCAGCAGGGACGGCCGCAGCCGCGTGCTCATCACGCCCGCCACGGCCTTGGCGGCGTCGGCGACGGAGGGGAACGTGGCGACCGCGGTCAGGGCGGCCTCGGGCGCGGGGACCAGGCCGACCGTGACCTCGGTGACGACCCCGAGCGTCCCCTCGGACCCGCAGACCAGGCGGGTCAGGTCGTAGCCGGCCACCCCCTTCGCGGTGCGCCGCCCGGTGCGCAGGACCTCGCCGCCGGGCAGCACGACCTCCAGCCCGCGCACGAAGTCGGCGGTGACCCCGTACTTCACGCAGCACAGCCCGCCGGCGTTGGTGGCGACGTTGCCGCCGATGGTCGACACCTCCCAGGAGGAGGGGTCAGGAGGGTAGAACAGGCCGTGCTCGGCCGCCGCGGCGGAGAGCGCGGAGTTGACCACGCCGGGCTGGACCACGGCGGTCTGCTCATCGGGGTCGACGCGCACGATCGCGTCCATGCGCTCCAGTGACAGCAGCACGCAGCCGTCCACGGCGTTGGCCCCGCCGGACAGGCCCGTGCGCGCCCCCTGCGGCACGACCGGCGCCCCCAGCTCGTGCGCGACGGCCAGGACGCGGCGGACGTCGTCGGTGCCGCGGGCGCGCACCAGCGCGGCGGCGGTGCCCGCGGAGCCGAAGGCCGCCTCGTCGCGGCCGTGGGCGGCGAGCACGTCCGGATCGGTCGTGACGGCGTCGGCGCCCAGCGCGTCGCGCAGGCGTCCGCGCAGCTCGGGATGCTCGCGGGGCGTGGAGGACGATGTCATGGAGGGTCTCCCGTGCTGGTCGCCGCAGTCGGTCACCGCGTAACCGTACCCCCGGCCGCGCGCCGTTCGCGCACCTGGTCGGGGGTCTCGGGGATGTACAGCACGGCGACCAGGCTGACCAGGCCGACCGCGGCCATGTAAGCCGACACCGGAATGACCGCGTGACCACCGGTTTCGACGTGGCCTCTCCAGTTACCGATAAGCCGTTTCGATCGTCGGACCAGGCTGGACCAGGCGAACCCATCCCAGTCGTGGGAGGCGTAGCCGGTGCCGGACAGCCACGCCCGAATGCCCTCGGCCGGATAGTCGATCGTGGTGGAGGGCAGTACGCGAGGATCAGCCCATTGGAGCTTGCCGCATTTGTGGGGTTCGGCGTTGAACGGCTCGCCCGTCCACGTTTCGGTGTGGAGGAACATGCCGACCCGGGCGAGATCCGCGCGCTGCCGGTGGTGGACGACCGCGGCGAGAGCGAGATCGTCGGGGTCGATGGTGACCCCGACCTCCTCGTGTGCTTCGCGGGCCGCGCCGTGCGGGATCGGTTCGCCTTCGTCGAGGTGGCCGGAGGGCAGGTGGAGCATGCCGTCGCAGTATCCGGTGCCTTGGCGTTCCAGGAGCAGGATCTCGCCGTCGCGTTGCAGGATCACGTGGACGTCGATGATGCTGCGGTAGCGCTCCGGCATGCTCGACCTCTCAGGCGGCGGGTTCCTGGTGTTTCTGTGACCATAGCGCGCCGATGGTGCTTGCGAGGTGTGAAATCGTCTTCTCCACACCGGGGGCGGTGTCGACCACCAGTGTCGTGATCCCGGCCTGCTCCAGTAGCGGGATCACCTCCCGGTACAGGGTGACCTCTCTGTCGGTGTTGGCGGGGTCGTTCTCGAATCGGCCGTGCGAGCCCCGTGCGGCCAGCCTGCCGTGCAGGACCTCGGCGGGCGCGGTCAGGATCACGTTCAAGTCGGGCGGGTTGGCGTGGGCGTTGAGACCCTGCACGAACTCCTTGGGGACCCGGTCGATCCCGGCTTGCAGCACCAGGGACGAGGCGATGTAGCGGTCGCACAGCACCAGCCGCCCCTCGGCGAGCGCGGGTCGGATCTCGGTCAGCCGCAACCCCGTCGTTTCAGGTCCGGTGCTCCTTCCACCGCGCGGCGGCCTGGGCAACGCCCACCGTCCATGGGTTCGGATCGGCTTCGGCGATCCCCGCCCAGAGCCGGGACTGGACCCGGGCGAATACGGCGAGCGCGTCGTCGTCGCCCTGCTGCCAGGCCGGTACCGTTGCGGCGTGCTGCTCGGCCTCGGCCGGGGTGTGGTCGGCGGTGATCAGCCAGACCACCCAGCACGCCGCGTCAACCCAGGCGGCGGCACGGGTCGGCCACGCCCAGTCGACCAGGAGCGTCCGGCCGCCGTCGCCGACGAGGACGTTGCTGGAGTTGGGGTCGGTGTGCAGCAGCGCGTCGCCGTCGAGTCGGTCCAGGTCGCTTGGGGCGTCGACGTAGTCCCGCCACCGCTCGACCGTTTTCACCGGGACATCGCCGGGGCATGCGGCCTTGCCGAGCAGTGCCAGCGCGTCGGCGACCGCGGGCAGGTCCGGGGAGCCGGGCGTGTAGTCGGCGTGGCGGCCCTCGACGTGCTCCCAGCCGAGTAGATTCCACCCGCCGACGCGGATCTGCCACAGCAGCCGCGGAGCCGCCTCGGCGAGGTGCGGGGCGATGGCGGCCTCCCGGTCCTGTGTCCATGCCTGCGGGTGGCCCAGTGGCAGTCCCTTGACGAACACGGCTCCGTCGAGGCTGTGCACAGTGGCGGCGATACCGGAGTTCAGTCCGCCCCGCGCTGCCTTCACCTTCGTCACGGGGCCGGTGTGCTCCACGACGGCGGCGCGCACCTTATCGGGCAGGTCGGCCCACTGCCGCCGCTGCACTCCCATAGGGGCGCCCCTTCTTCAGACGGTGATGGTGGTGACGAAGCCGAGCGTCGTGAGCCCTTCGGCTTGGCACAGCCGGTCCGATGCGCCGCCGAGCTCGGTCTGCAACAGCTGATAGTCGGCGCCTGCTCGCCGGCCCCAGCGCATGGCGGACCGCCACAGTGCGCGCCCGTGACCGGCGTTACGGTGCTCGGGCAGGACACCGAAGTACTGCGGGAGCAGCCGTACCCTGCCGATGGGATCGGGCAGTGTGGCCATGGGGCCGATCGCGCCGACGATCCGCCCGCCGGTGGCGGCGATGAGAACCGGCCCGTTCAGCGTGCCGGTGCGCATCCGGTCATCGAGTGCTGAGAAGCCCTCGTGCCCCAGGACCTGGGTGAAGGCGGGCCAGGTGGCGCGGATGTCGGCGGGCTGAGCGTGCAACGGGCCGACCTGGTCGCCGTCGGGCGGAGGCTCGATTCCGCGGAAGGTCTTCAACTGGATCCGGCGGCACCGGCCCGCATCCGGATGCGGCTCCTGGGTGAGCCAGAGAATCCGGGCATCACCGGCGCCGTGGTCGGCGGCGAGCTTGCCCGCCTCTTCGCGTGCCCGGCCGGTGTCGAGCAGCCCGTAGTGGTGGACCGTGAGGAGGCTGTTCCCCCGGCCGAGGAGCGTGGGCACCATCATTCGCTCGGGGGCGGCGACAACAGTCTTGACGAGGACCTGCTCGTCTTTGGCGCCGCGCCAGCGGGCGGCCGGATCGTGCGTGAGGAACCGGCCGGTGCCGCTGTTGCCGACGACCTCGCCCCACAGGCCGGGGGTGACGGCATCGGGGTGGACCGGGCCGAGCGTCGGCACGTAGGGAACGGGAAACACCAGTCCCGTCGAGGCGCTGTCGTCGCGCATGCGCACATGCTACTCACCTGAAACAGGCTCCGGAGGCAGAACCACCGGAGCCCGCTTCAAGCGGTCATGCCTGATCAGTAGGGGTTGTCGTCACCGGCGTTGCAGCTGCACTTCTCGGATTCGAGCACGACGTCCATGTCGTCGACGAACTCGATCTCCTCACTCCGGCGGGTGGGCGTCTCGATCTCAACGAACACCGCGGTCATGTGGTCACCTCCTCTCGTTTCCCGTGCTGGCAGTACATCTGGAGGGGGGCCTTGGCCTGCTGGTACTGCTTGGCCAGCGGGCGGCACACGGTGCAGGAGCCGGACAGTGCGCAGCCGGAGCATCCACCGGTGCGCAACATGAGCCGGTCGGCGATCTCGCCGAGGCGGGACAGGCCCTCGACGCCCTCGCTGATGAGGTCGATGGCGTCATCGCGGCCGATCTTGCAGATCGAGGCGCGGCCGTGCGGGTCGGCGTGGAAGAAGGTGTGGCCGGCGTTGCAGCCGGTGAACACTTTGCGTTCTCGAAGATGTTCTGCTGACTGGGTGGTCAGCACGCTCCCGTCGCCGTGGATCGTCGGCGACATGTTCACGTACACGTGGTGGGTGATCCCGCGGGATTCGGCCATGTCCACCATGGCGTCGATCTCGTGGGTGTTGTGGCTGCTCACCACGACACTGAGCTGGACCGGGAGGTCGGCTTCGACGGCGGCGTCGAGGCCTTTGACGAACCTGCGATACGACCCGCGGCGGCGGGTCATGCCGTCGTAGGACTCTTCGGTGGCGCCGTACACCGACAGGGTGAGCCGGTACGGGCGGTAGGTGGTCAACAGATCCAGGATGTGCGGATTGGACAGCCGGGAGCCGTTGGAGGAGATGCTGATCATCATGCCCAGCTCGTAGGCGAGCCGGTGCACGTCGGGGAACAGCCGGTCGATGAGTGGTTCGCCGCCGGTGAGCTGCACCCACACGACTCCGGCGTCACGCATGATGTGCAGCAGCCGTTCACGGCCAGGCCAGTCAAGCCCGGCGAACGGCCGCTCACCCAAGTAGCAGTGCTCGCAGTCGTAGTTGCAGCCCAAGTTCAGTTCGTAGCTGGCTCGGACGCATCCGTAGGGCGATGGGCGGCGGATCAGGGCGGTCGGGTGCAGGGGCCGGCCGGTGAGGTTCAGGTTGAATGCGCGGTCGGCAGCGGTGACCAGCCAGTCGGGGATCGGCGCGTTGGTGGGGGCGTCGGCGAGTTCGAGGTAGCGGTGCCGTGGCAGCTTGAATCCATTGGTGCGGCCGGGCATTAAAACGAGATGGTCATCGAGGAATGGGCTGACGATGAGGTCATGCACTGGGAGCCTCCTTGTGCCTGGCGGGTGTCCGGGGTGCCTTGCGTTGGACAGAAGAGATGTGTCTGTTTCCCCTAGGGACACACCTCGCTGTATGGGGTTGTGGTTTCTGTCCGGTTACGGTCATGGAATGTGGATGCCCGTGCCGCTGGTTTCGGGCCGCCCCGCCCTGTGGGAGAGGGGAAGACAGGACAGGGCGGTGGCTCAATAGGAGTTCCGTGTGCCGGGCCAGTAGTTCTTCGACCGGTCACGGCGCGGTAGTGGCGGTCGGGCCTTACGGCGGCGGCGCGGGATCCCGATGGCGTCAAGATGGCGGTAGATCGTCGTCTTCGGCGCCTGGTATTTCATCGCGATCCGGGGTCCTGACCATCCTTCAATGGTGTAGAGGCGGCGGAGTTCGTCGGGGTCGATCTCGATCCTGCGCAACGGTGGTCCCTTGAGGTTGTGTGGTGGCCGCTCGGCCCTGGGAGAGGTCACCAGGGCCGGGCGGCGGTCTCGGGGGCGGCCGGGGAGGGGACGGGGCTCCTCCCGGCCTGGGGAGAGGGGCTGCCCGGCAGGGTGGGGGCCGGGTAGCCCTTCGGTCTCGGTTCTCCTTCCTCAAGGAGCCCGAGGGGCCGCGCGCCGGGGCCTCTCTCCGAACCCGATAGGGCCTGAACCGCCGGCGCGAGGCTGGCCGCCAGCCGCTCAAGCCGAGGCCGGAGGGCCTTCGTAGACGGGGAGCTTCCCTTCGTCCTGGAGTCCGTATAGGCCGGCGCGCAGCTCGGCGGTCAGCGTCCCGTCTTGCCGAATCTCCGCGTCCAGCGCGGATGGATTCGCGTGGGCAAGGAATGGTGGTATCAGGTCCCCGGCATGTCGAGGGTTGACGCGTGCGGCGTGGTACAGGCCCGTCTGCGGTCTCCATTCCGCGCGCCAGCCCGGGGTGCGGATCTCCAGCAGTCGCGCGCACGCGTCCTCAGCGCGCCTCCGCTGACCCATCACCGCGCCTCCTCACCGAGGAGCGGCGTCAGCTTCTCGGGGGAGAACCCACGCGGACTCCCGATGCGCCCGTCCAAACCGACCCACACGGTGGGCAGCCGCGACTGGCGGGACACGGTCGCCTCCACCACCTTCCCGGACCCGTCCGGGGTGGACACCCGCAGCCCGACCGGCCACCGCTCGGCGAGAGGCTGGGGCCGGATCTGGTCGGAGGCGTCGACGAGCGCGGACAGGGCGGCGTCGATCTCGTCGAGCCGCCCGCCGTAGGTGGCGGGGTAGACGTCGGGCAGATGGACGGTGATGGTGCGGCTGGTGATCTCGACGCAGGCCTGCTGCTCGCCGTCTCCGACGGTCACGGTGTCCGTCTTTTTCTGGAGCGTGCCCGTGGCTTCGGGGTTCGCCAGCAGCGGCTCGAAGCCCGGGACAGAAGAAGTCACTGTGCCTCCACAGGGGATTGTTGGTCGGGTTCCATCACCAGCACGCGGGCGCCTGCGTCCGTCTCGATCACCAGCCGCATAGCCACCTGCAATGCAGGCATTCGCGCCAGGTGGTGGAGCGTAGGAACGACGACGATGGCGCCAGGGTCAGTTCGGAGCGCATCCATGAGCGCCGCGAAAGCCGAGGGGGAGCGGGGGTGATCAATGAAAACGTTCGCCATGCGGTGGCCGGCCGTCCGAGCGAACCGCCGCAGCTCGTTTTTCAGGCGCTGGATATCGTCTCCTGTCACCTGGGAGGAGACCAGCGCGTACCCGTAGGCGTGTGTCTCTGCGGCGACGGGTGGCGTCTCCTGCTCGCCCACGAGGACCATCACGAGCTCCTTTTCGGTCAACAGCCAGTGACATCACCCTCGTGGAGAGCACGCCCAGGAGCCACCCAGTAGGGCCGTGATCATGGAAGGCCATATCTCCCTGTCCACCGGGGAGGTTTTCCATCAGGGGGCGCACCCGCTACCGTCCGACCAACAGCTGAGGACCGACCGGGACGGTGCCTATGGCCACACGCAGCCTGCGCCAGAAGCAGCTCGCTCTCGCAGAGCAGCTCCGCGGAGAAGGCAAGCCCTGGGCAGAGGTCGCCGAAGTGTTCCGCGACCGCTACCGGGTCAACGCCCGGGTCGCGTTCCGGCTCGCTCACGGCTGGAGTCAGCGCCGCGTCGCCGATCTCTGGAACGAGAAATGGCCGGCCGACCCGAAGACGGACAAGAATGTGTCGTACTGGGAGCTGTGGCCATCGCCGACCGGTTACGAGCCATCACTCGCGGTCCTGGCCCGGCTTGCTGAGCTGTACGAATGCCACTTGGCGGATCTGCTGGTGGACTGCGCAGACCACCGTCCGGCTGACGACGCTCATCGTGCACGGGCGAGCCTGGACAGGCTGGCGTCAGCTGGCGCCTCAGAGACGAACGAGAAAGTCGCCGTGATCGCCGAGCAGATCCAAGATATGGACGTCCACGACATCGCTCGCGGTGTCACCGAGTGGTCCACGCGGGTGGCCGATGGAGTCAACAAGCGCGGTCTGTTCTTAAAGATCAGCGCCGGGCTTTCGCTGGCCGCCACCATGCCCGCGGTTGCTGCCACCGACCCGGCGCTCGCCCGCTCCCAGCCAGCCAACGGCACCGGCCCCGACTACTCCGGGATCTGGCACAGCCGCTACCTGTACTACAGCAGCGGCCGCGACGCAGAGTTCGAAGACGAGCACTATGTCGTGCTCCGCCACGAAGGCGACAAGCTGCACGGGCAGAGCCTGCCGCACACCACCGGATCCCGGCTGGACCTGCAACTGACCATCGACGGCATGACCGCCGGCGGCGCTTGGTCGGAACGCACCTCGCCCACCGGTTACTACCGGGGCGCGACCTACCACGGCACGCTGCAACTGCTCATCAGCCCGATGGGGCGGGGGATGAGCGGCAAGTGGGTGGGGTTCGGCAAGAACTTCAAGGTCAACACCGGCGAATGGGAATTGACCTGGGTGGATCACGCCGCGTCGACGCGCACGATCCGCGAGTACCACATGAAGGCCTGACCGTTCACCCGGTGATGACCGCGATGACCGTCGTCCCCTCCGGGAACGTGCCCTGCTCGATCAGCGCGAACACACCGGCCAGCATCTTGGCGACGTAGACCCACTCCAGCGTGATGCCGTGGCGCTGTCCGAAGTCGGCGATGAACTCGTCCAGCTCCGGACGCCGCTTGGCGAACCCGCCGAAGTGGAAACCGGTCTCGATCCGCCAGTTGCCCGTGGGCGTCCCGGCCGTCGCCTGAAGTCCGCGCACGTCCTCGGTGAGGAACGAGCCGCCCTTCAACGCGGAGAACCCGATCGCCCGCGCGCCTTCCGGCAGTCCGGCCGCGATACCGGCCAGCGTGCCGCCGGTGCCGACCGCACAGCAGATCACGTCGAACGGTTCGGCGATCTCGGCGGGGATCTCCATGCAGCCGCGCACCGCGAGCGCGTTGCTGCCTCCTTCGGGCACGAGGTAGAAGTCGCCGAACTCCTCACGGAGCCGGTTGGTGACTTCGGGCTCGTGTTTGACCCGGTAGGTAGTGCGGTCCATGTAGGCCAGCCGCATGCCGCGGTCGGCGGCGTAGGCGAGGGACGGGTTCAGCGGAGTGTGCTCCTCGCCGCGGATCACTCCGATGGTCGCCAGTCCGTAATGGCGGCCGGCTGCTGCGATGGCGCGGATGTGATTGGAGTAGGCGCCACCGAATGTCAGCAGCGTGTCATGCCCCTGTTTCTGGGCGGCGTCGAGATTGAGGCGAAGCTTGCGCCATTTGTTCCCGGGGACCTCCGGGTTGATCAGGTCGTCGCGTTTGAGGAGCAGGCGCACGCCTCGCGCGGCCGCCCGATCGTCGTCCAGCTCGACCAGGGGGGAGGGGAGTTGGAGGCGGAGGCCGGCGGACCGCTCGTGAGGAGACACATCACCAGGGTAGGGCGATCGGCTCTTGTCGTGCTTTCGTGCGGGTCACCGCGTAACCGTACCCCCGGCCGCGCGCCGTTCGCGCACCTGGTCGGGGGTCTCGGGGATGTACAGCACGGCGACCAGGCTGACCAGGCCGACCGCGGCCATGTAAGCCGACACCGACATCGAGGTCCCGGTCGAGGCCTGCAGCGACGCCGCGACGAACGGGGCGAAGCCGCCGCCCAGCACCGCGCCGATCGCGTAGGAGAAGGAGGCCCCGCTGTAGCGCACGCGCGAGGGGAACAGCTCGGCGTACAGCGCGGCCTGCGGGCCGTAGGTCAGGCCGAGGCCGACCGAGAGCATCAGCACCGAGGGCAGCATGACCGGGATGGAGCCGGTGTCGAGCAGCAGGAAGAAGGGGAAGGCCCAGCCGATGATCCACAGCGAGCCGACCAGGTAGACCCTGCGCCGCCCCACGGCGTCGGACCAGCGCGCGGCCAGCAGGGTGGTGCCGACCCAGGACAGCGCGCCGGTGACCACGACCAGCAGCATCGCGTCCTGGCCGACGTCCAGCTCCGCGGTCGCGTAGCCGAGGATGTAGGCCAGGAAGATGTAACCCACCATGTTGTTGGCGATGAAGACCCCCGCCGCGATGAGGAAGGGCCCGCGGTGCTCGCGCAGCACCTCGCTCAGCGGGCTCTTGGCCCGCTCCCTGGCGTCCTTCAGGCGGGTGAACTCCGGGCTCTCGCTGACCCGCGCGCGGATGAAGAAGCCGATCGCGATCATCACCGCGCTGAACAGGAACGGCAGCCGCCAGCCCCACGCGGCGAACTGGTCGTCGGTGGTGGAGAAGGTGACCAGGAAGAAGACGGCGTTGGCCAGCACCAGCCCGGCCGGCGCCCCGAGCTGGGGAAAGGCGCCGAAGAGCCCGCGCCTGTGCCGGGGCGCGTGCTCCACGGCCATCAGCGCGGCCCCGCCCCATTCGCCGCCGGCGCTCAGACCCTGCAGCAGCCTCAGGAGGACGAGCAGGACGGGTGCGCCCAGGCCGATCTGGGTGTAGGTCGGCAGCAGCCCGACCCCCACGGTCGCGATCCCCATGAGCAGCAGCGACACCACGAGCATCGTGCGGCGGCCCAGCAGGTCGCCGAAGTGGCCCATGACCACGCCGCCCAGCGGGCGGGCGATGAAGCTGACGCCGATCGTGGCGAAGGACGCCAGGCCGGCCGCCGCGGGTGACAGGTCGGTGAAGAACTGGGAGGCGAAGACGAGCTGGGCCGCGGTGCTGTAGATGAAGAAGTCGTACCATTCGATGGCGGTCCCGACGAAGCTGGCCAGTGCCACCCGCCGTATCTCGGGATTGGGGACTCCGACGCCGGTCGAGGCCTGCTCCATGGACGACTCCTCCCACCGAAGTTCGATTATCGAACGAAAAGTTCGGTATCGGAGAAGTCTAGGTGTGGGGCAGGTCACCCGACAAGGCTCCGGCCCCCCGTCACCACCACCATGGCGGGCCGCGTCCTCCCGGCCCGCACCTCACTGCTGCGTGGTCCGCTCGGGCAGCACGAACACCACGACGCGCTCCTCGCCGGGTTCGGTCCACGGGTAGACGTCCTCGTCCAGGTACTTCCTGGCCAGCCTGTTGATGAACGCGTTGTCGGTGTCATCGTCGAAGTGGTCCACGCGGCCGCGGATCTCCAGGTAGCGGTGCGGATCGTCGGGGTCGTGCACCGACAGCGCGATCCGCGCGTCCCTGAGCAGGTTGAGGTACTTCTGCCGCGATGTGGTCTGGCTGAACTTCACGAACTCGCCGTCCCAGTCGATCCACACCGGACTGGAGTGCGGCTCGCCGTCCGGGCCGATGGTCGCGATGTGGGCGAAGGCGCGCTTGGTGAGGATCCCCGCGCGGTCCTCGGGCAGTGCCGTCATGGTGTCTCTCCCCTTCTCCCCGGATCCTGCCGGCGTGGCCGCCGAGTGCGGCCGGGACCGGCGGTGAGCACGCTCCCCTACCCGGTGACGCGCTCCGGTACCACCGCGACCGCGACGAACGCATCGACCGGGGACGGGCGGGCGCGGACCGGCGGGATCCGCTCGCCGCACTTTTTCGTTTCACGCCCGCGCGCCCGGGTAGCGGCTCCGCACCATTGCGCCGGAAGCACCGCGCAGGCCCCGATCCGGGGCCTGCGCGGTGCCGGCCGGTGCAAGCGACCGGCTGCGAGAGCGAGGAGAGGGCCCTATGGGTGTGCGCACGTGGATCGAATCATGGCCGGTGTATCGGCAGTTGACCGGGGACGATCCCTCGGGCCGCGGTGCCGCTGTCTCCTCCGCGCGCACCAAGGCCCTCACCCCCCGCACCCAGGACGCCGACCGGATCGTGAAGTCGGTCTGCCCGTACTGCGCGGTCGGCTGCTCGCAGAACGTCTACGTCCGCGACGAAGAGGTCGTCCAGATCGAGGGCAACCCGGACTCCCCGATCAGCAGGGGGCGGCTCTGCCCCAAGGGGGCGGCCTCCCTCCAGCTCACCACCGGGCCCTCGCGCCGGCACACGGTGCTGTACCGGCCGCCGCACGCGACCGACTGGCAGGAACTCGACCTCGAGACCGCCATGGACATGGTCGCCGACCGGGTCATCGAGACCCGCCGCCGGACCTGGCAGTGGGAGGACGACGACGGCACGCGGGTCAACCGCACGATGGGCATCGCCAGCCTCGGCGGCGCGACACTGGACAACGAGGAGAACTACCTGATCAAGAAGCTCCTCACCGGACTGGGCGTGATCCAGGTGGAGAACCAGGCCCGGGTCTGCCACAGCGCGACCGTCGCCGGCCTGGGCACCTCCTTCGGCCGCGGCGGCGCCACGACGTTCATGCAGGACCAGCAGAACTCCGACTGCATCGTCATCGAGGGCTCCAACTACGCCGAGAATCACCCGGTGGGCTTCCAGTGGGTCATGGAGGCCAAGGCGCGCGGCGCGGTCGTCATCCACGTCGACCCGCACTTCAGCCGCACCAGTGCGCTGGCCGACCTGCACGTGCCCATCCGCGCCGGGACCGACATCGCCTTCCTCGGCGGCATCATCAACCACGTCATCGCCAACGACAAGTACTTCAAGGACTACGTCGTGGCCTTCACCAACGCCGCGACCATCGTCAACGAGGAGTTCCGCGACACCGAGGACCTCGACGGCCTGTTCTCCGGCTTCGACACCGACAGCCGCGACTACGACGTCACCACCTGGATGTACGAGGGCATGCAGGTCGCGGCGGCCTCGGGCAAGCGCGACCAGTTCCACCCCGAGCGGATGCCCGACGAGGACGTCAGCAAGTCGGCCCGGCCCGAGCAGCAGGGCTCCGGCGGCGCCCCGATGAAGGGCGAGGCGCACCAGGACGAGACGCTGCAGGACCCCCGCTGCGTCTTCCAGATCCTCAAGCGCCACTACGCGCGCTACACCCCGGAGCTGGTCGAGGAGGTCTGCGGCATCCCCCAGGACGTGTTCGCCGAAGTCTGCGAGCACCTCACCCGCAACTCCGGACCGGACCGCACCAGCGTCTTCTGCTACGCGGTCGGCTGGACCCAGCACACGGTCGGCTCCCAGTACATCCGCGCGGCCTCCGTGCTGCAGCTGCTGCTGGGCAACATCGGCCGCCCGGGCGGCGGCATCCAGGCGCTGCGCGGCCACGCCAGCATCCAGGGCTCCAGCGACATCCCCACCCTGTTCAACCTGCTGCCCGGCTACATCCCGATGCCGCACGCCCACGAGCAGCAGGACATGGACGCGTTCGTGGCCGCCGACGCAGCCCGCAAGGGCTACTGGGCGAACATGAAGGACTACCTGGTCAGCCTGATGAAGGCGTGGTACGCGCCGGCGTCGGCCGACAACGACTTCTGCTTCGACCACCTGCCCAGGATCACCGGCTCGCACAGCACCTACGACACCGTCATGGAGCAGTTGGCGGGCAACTGCAAGGGCTACTTCCTGATGGGGGAGAACCCGACCGTCGGCTCGGCCAACGCCAAGGCCCAGCGCATGGGCATGGCCAACCTGGAGTGGCTGGTCGTGCGGGACTTCTCCCTGATCGAGAGCGCCACCTGGTGGAAGGACGGCCCCGAGATCGACTCGGGCGAGCTGCGCACCGAGGACATCGCCACCGAGGTGTTCTTCTTCCCTGCGGCCTCCCACACCGAGAAGTCCGGGACCTTCACCAACACCAACCGGATGCTGCAGTGGCACGACCGGGCCGTCCTGCCCAAGGGCGACGCCCGCAGCGACCTGTGGTTCATGTACCACCTCGGGCGCAGGATCCGGGCCAAGCTCGCCGGCTCCACCGACCCGATGGACCGGCCGATCCTCGACCTGACCTGGGAGTATCCGCTGGAGGAGGGGGAGGAGCCCAGCGCCGAGGCCGTGCTCGCCGAGATCAACGGATACGACGCCGAAGGCCACCCCCTCAGCGGTTACGAGCAGCTGCGCGACGACGGTTCGACCTCGTGCGGGTGCTGGATCTACTGCGGCGTCTACGCCGACGGCGTCAACCAGGCCGCGCGCCGCAAACCGGCCGGGCACCAGGACTGGATCGCCGCGGAATGGGCGTGGTCGTGGCCGATGAACCGGCGCATCCTCTACAACAGGGCCTCCGCCGACGCCGACGGCAACCCGTGGAGCGACCGCAAGGCCCTGGTGTGGTGGGACGCGGAGAAGGAGCGCTGGCAGGGCCACGACGTGCCCGACTTCGAGGTCGGCAAGGCCCCGGACTACCGGCCCGAGGAGGGCGTCGAGGGGGTCGCGGCGCTGACCGGGACCGACGCCTTCATCATGCAGGCCGACGGCAAGGGCTGGCTGTACGCGCCGGCCGGGCTCACCGACGGCCCGATCCCCACCCACTACGAGCCCCAGGACTCTCCGTTCAGCAATCCGCTGTACAAGCAGCAGCGCAGCCCCACCCGGCTGATCTATCCCGGAGAGCACAACCGGTACCACCCCGACCCGGGCGACCCGGGCTCCGGCGTCTACCCCTACGTAGTCACCACCTACCGGCTCACCGAGCACTTCACCGCGGGCGGGATGAGCCGGTGGACCCCGTACCTGGCCGAACTCCAGCCGGAGTTCTTCTGCGAGGTCTCGCCCGAACTCGCCGAGGAGCGCGGGCTGCGCCACGGGGAGTGGGCCACCATCATCAGCGCGCGCAACGCCATCGAGGCCCGCGTGCTGGTCACCGACCGCATGGCCCCGCTGCGGGTGCAGGGCCGCACGATCCACCAGATCGGGCTGCCCTACCACTGGGGGCCCAACGGGCACAGCACCGGTGACGCCGCCAACGAGCTGACCTCGATCAGCCTCGACTCCAACGTCCACATCCAGGAGGTGAAGGCCCTGACCGCCGACATCCGGCCGGGACGGCGGCCACGCGGACCGCAGCGCCCCGAACTCGTCCGCCAGTACCAGCGCCGCGCCGGCGTCACCGACGCCACCGGAACGGAGGTGTGAGGATATGACCGCGGATCCGTCCCGCGTCCGGCCCGGCGAGGCCGACCCCGCGGCCCTCAGCGGCTACGACGGGCAGCCGCGCATGGGGTTCTTCACCGACACCAGCGTGTGCATCGGCTGCAAGGCCTGCGAGGTCGCCTGCAAGGAATGGAACATGATTCCCGAGGACGGCCTGAACTTCACGGGCATGTCCTACGACAACAGCGAGGGCCTGAGCGCCGACACCTGGCGGCACGTCGCCTTCATCGAGCAGCGGCTTCCGCTCGGCGAGCAGGAGACCAGCGGCGCCCGACCGGCCTCCGCCGGCGGCGGAGGCGCACCGGTGGACCTGGGGATGCCCTCCTTCGACCTGCCCGGTGCGCAAACCGGCGAGGCCGAGCGCGGCGACTTCCGCTGGCTGATGTCATCGGACGTGTGCAAGCACTGCACGCACGCCGCCTGCCTGGACGTCTGCCCGACCGGCTCGCTGTTTCGCACCGAGTACGGCACGGTCGTCGTCCAGGAGGACATCTGCAACGGCTGCGGCTACTGCGTGCCGGCCTGCCCCTACGGGGTCATCGACAAGCGCGAGGACGACGGCAGGGTGTGGAAGTGCACCCTGTGCTACGACCGGCTCGGCGACGGACTGGAGCCGGCCTGCGCCAAGGCCTGCCCCACCGACTCCATCCAGTTCGGCGACCTCGACGAACTGCGGGAGCGGGCCGCCGGGCGCGTCGAACGACTGCACGAGGAGGGCATCACCTCGGCCCGGCTCTACGGCGACGACCCCGACGACGGGGTCGGCGGCGCCGGCGCGTTCTTCCTGCTCCTGGACGAGCCGGAGGTCTACGGTCTGCCGCCCGACCCGGTCGTGACCACCCGGGACCTGCCCGACATATGGAAGCACGCCGGCGTCGCCGCGCTCACGCTGCTGGCCGGCCTGACCGCGACATTCGTGAGGAGGCGGGGTTGAGCACCTCGGACGTGACCAAGCAGGGGATGCGCGGCGCCCGGCCGGGGCGCGAGGCCCTGACCGGATCCAAGCGGGTCCGGCGGCGGCGCGGCGACCGGCACGCGATGGTGCCCGAGGCCGAGTTCCGCTCCTACTACGGCAAACCGGTCCTCAACCAGGTGCCGTGGGCGGCCACCGACATCGCGGGCTACCTGTTCCTCGGCGGCCTGGCCGGCGCCTCGTCGGTGCTGGCGGCCGGGGCCGAGCTGACCGGCCGCCCCGACCTCGCCAGGGCCATGAAGGTGGGCGCGCTCGGGGCGATCTCCGGCTCCGTCGTCGCGCTCGTGCACGACCTGGGCCGGCCGGCCCGGTTCGTCAACATGCTGCGCGTGTGCAAGCCGTCCTCGCCGATGAGCATGGGCTCCTGGCTGCTGGCCGGCTACGGGCCGCTCGCCGGAGCGGCCGCGGCCACGAGCGTCACCGGCCTCTTTCCGCGCCTGGGCACAGCGGCCACGCTGGGAGCCGGACTGGTCGGGCCGGCCGTCGCCTCCTACACCGCCCCGCTGATCTGCGACACCGCGGTCCCGTCCTGGCACGAGGGGTACCGGCAGATGCCGTTCGTCTTCGTCGGCTCCGGCGCCGCCGCGGCGGGCGGGCTGGGCATGCTGGCCGCCCCGGTCGGGCAGGCCGGACCGGCCCGGCGGGCCGCGGTGCTGGGCGCCGGGCTGGAGCTGGCCGCGACCGAGCTGATGGAGCGGCGGATGGGCATGGTGGCCGAGCCCTACCGCACCGGCAGGGCCGGGGCGCTGATGCGGGCGGCCAAGACGCTGACGGCCGCCGGGGCCGTCGGCGGGGCGCTGCTGGGCGGCCGCAGCCGCCTCGCCTCGGCGCTGTCCGGAGCGGCCCTGATCGCGGGCTCGGCCTGCACCCGCTTCGGCGTCTTCCACGCCGGGGTGCAGTCCGCGGCCGACCCCAAGTACACCGTCGTGCCCCAGCGCGAGCGCGTCCGGGAGAGCGGCCTGATATCGGACCAGCCGAAGGTCCCCAAGGCCAGGGAGGCGAGCGAGCCGGCAGCGGGGTGAGCCGGGAGCGGGGTCCTCGGCCCGGCACCCTTTAGCCGCCCTCTGACTCCAGCCAGCTCAGGGCGAACCACAGGCGCATCCGGTGCTCCGGGTCGGTCAGGTCGACGTGCAGGTCGCGTTCGATGCGGCCGATCCGGTAGCGGACGCTGTTGCGGTGGGAGCCCAGGTCGGCGGCTGCCCGGTCCCAGTTGCCGTGCCGGGCCAGCCAGGCCCGCAGCGTCTCGCGCAGGCTCCGCGCGGCGTCGGTGTCCTCGGACAGCGGGCCGAGCAGTGAGCGCGCGGCGGCCCGCGCCCGTTCGGCGTCGATCACGGCGCTGAACGGGTCGGCCCGCTCGGGCCACACCAGCGGCTCGCCCATCGCCCTGGCCCGCACCAGCAGCGACGACGCCTGCCGGTCCGCCGCAGGCAACTCGGCCGGGCGCGCCGGGCCGCTCAACGCGGCCAGCCAGCCGTCGCCGCGCAGCTCCTCCAGCCCGCTCAGGTGCTCGGCCGCGGCGCCGAGATCGGCCACCACCGCGCGCACCCCGCCCTCCACGGCCTCGACCAGCCCGGTCCCGAAGAGGGGGGCGGGGTCGGCGAGCGGAGGCGGGGCGCCCCGGCCGGCCCAGCAGGCCCGCAGCACCCGCAGCGTCGCGCCGGCCCCCGGAACCAGTTCGGCCAGCAGGGGGGCCAGATCGTCGCCGCGTCCGGTCTCCAGCAGCAGCCGGGTCAGCAGCCGCCCGGGGACGGGCTCGGCCCGCCGGTCGCTGCGCAGCAGCAGCCCGAGCAGCGCCACGGCCGTGCCCAGCACGGCCCGGTCGGTCATGCCGAACGGCGTGGGCCGGCCCAGCAGCAGTACATCCCTGGGGCGCGGGTCCTCGCCGACGGCGTGCAGGAACACCTCATCGGCGCGCATCCGCGCCTTCGCGCTGCGCGGGCCGTGCGGCGCGCGCAGCTTGGCGATCAGCTCGGTCACCTCGTCGGTCAGCGCCGGCACCGAGCGGGCGTGGGTGAGCAGCCGGTCGCCGACCAGCGCCACCCAGCAGTCCAGCGCCTGGGAGAGCGTGCGGATCGCACGGTCGGTCGGTGCGGCCGCCGTGACGGCCTTGGCCAGCGCACGGTGCGCCTCGCCGAGCCGGCGCACGTCGGCCACGTGCAGCCGCTCCAGTTCCTCGCCGACCGCCTGGCCGACCGCGACGAACGGCGTCTCGCCGGGGACCTCCAGCAGCGGCAGGCCCTGGCCGCGGCACTGGGCGATCAGGGCCGGCGGCACCGCGTCGTGCACCGGCGTCACGCCGAAGCCCAGGACGCTCACCCCGGCCTCGACCAGCCCGGTCACGTAGCGGCGCACCGCGGCGGGCGTCGCGGACATGTCGACCCCCGCGGTCAGCAGCAGCTCCCGGCCGTTGAGGTAGGGAACGGGATCGGGCAGCTCGCTGACCACCGCCCAGCGGATCCGCGGCTCCTCCGGGCCCGGCGGCGGCACCAGGACGCGCAGGCCGAGCCCGCGCCGCTCGACGACCGTGCGCAGCGGAACCGTCTGGCCGTCGTGAGCGCCGTCACCACCGTGTGCGAGTGCCGACAATGGGCGGACCATCCAGATCAGAGAGGCAAGCGGTGCGATTCGTCCACTTACTCGCAGCTTACCGAGTGCCTAGCGTTCTGACATCCCGCTGACCTGGCCCCTCGGCCGGGCGAACGGGCGGACCCCACCTGGATGAGGAGGCCGCGTGGCCATCGACCTGGCGGTAATCGCCGCCTACCTGCTCGGCATGATCGCCCTGGGGTGGTGGGGCATGCGCCGCACCCGCGATCGGGCCGACTACCTCGTGGCCGGCCGGCGCCTCGGCGTCTTCATGTATTCCGGCACCATGGCCGCGGTCGTGCTGGGCGGCGCCTCCACCATCGGCGGCGTCGGGTTGGGCTACACCTACGGCCTGTCCGGAGCCTGGCTGGTCGGCGCGATCGGCCTGGGCATCATCGCCCTGCACGCCTTCTTCGCCCGCCGGATCTCCCGGTTGAAGGTCTACACCGTCTCCGAAATGCTCGACCTGCGCTACGGCGGCAACTCCAGGGTGGTCTCCGGGCTGGTGATGTGGGGCTACACGTTCATGCTCACCGTGCCCTCCACCCTGGCCTTCTCCACCGTCTTCAGCGGCCTGTTCGACATGCCGCGGGCCCTGGCCGTCATCCTGGGCGGCTCGATCGTCGTGCTGTACTCCACGCTGGGCGGCATGTGGTCGGTGACCATGACCGACATCGCCCAGTTCGTCATCAAGACCGTCGGCCTGCTGCTGATCCTGACCCCGGTCGCCGTCTGGCACGCCGGCGGGTTCTCCGGCATGCGCGCCGAGCTGGACGCCGCCCACTTCGACCCGCTCAACATCGGCGGCGGCACGATCCTGACCTACTTCCTGATCTACACGCTGGGCCTGCTCATCGGCCAGGACATCTGGCAGCGCGTCTTCACCGGCCGCAACGACCGGGTGGTGACCACCGGCGGGCTGGGCGCCGGGGTCTACTGCCTCGTCTACGCCGTCGCCGGAGCCCTCATCGGCACCGCGGCGGCCGTGCTCTTCCCCGGCCTGGACAACCCCGACGACGCCTTCGCCCTGATCGTCTCCGACACCCTGCCCGTCGGCCTGGCCGGCCTGGTGCTGGCCGCGGCGCTGTCCGCGGTCATGTCCACCGCCAGCGGCGCGCTGATCGCCTGCTCCACCGTCACCTCCAGCGACCTGTGGCCGCAGGCCCGCCGGCTGCTCGGCCGCGGCGGCGCCGACCAGCCCCTCTCCGGCTCGGCAGGGCGCGACCACGACGAGGTGGCGGCCAACCGGGTCTCCACCCTCGTCCTGGGCGTCGCGTCGATCGGCGTGGCGCTGCTGGTCAACGACGTCGTCTCGGCCCTCACCGTCGCCTACAACATCCTGGTGGGCGGCCTGCTGGTGGCGATCCTCGGCGGCCTGGTGTGGAAGCGCGGCACCCGCGTCGGCGCCCTGAGCTCCATGCTCGTCGGCGCGGTCGTGGTCATCGCGACCATGGCGGTCAAGGGCCTGCTGGCCAACGAGCCCATCTACTACGGGCTGCTCGCCAGCCTCGTCGTCTACGTCGCCGTCAGCCTCGCCACCCGGCCCACCGACGCCGCCGTGCTCGCCACGTGGCAGCGGCGGGTGCGCGGCGAGGCCGATCCCGAGGAGGAGCCGACCGGCGCTCGGGCCGGATGAACCTCCCCTCCCGCAGAAGTCCCGCACATCCCCGCACCAGCGGACAACGAGAGCAGAGAAGAGGCATCCCTGACATGACCACCCCGATCGGACCCACCGACTCCAGCCTGGTCCCCAGGTTCGCCGGCCCGGCCACCTTCGCCCGGCTGCCCCGGCTGGACCAGGTCGAGCGCGCCGATGTCGCGGTCGTCGGTGTCCCCTTCGACACGGGGGTCTCCTACCGGCCGGGCGCCCGCTTCGGCCCTTCGGCGATCCGCGAGGCCAGCCGGCTGCTGCGGCCCTACCACCCGGGCCTGGACGTCTCGCCCTTCGCCGAACTCCAGGTCGCCGACGGCGGCGACATCGCGGTCAACCCCTACTCCGTCGGCGACGCCGTGGAGACCGTCGACGCCGCTGCCACCGACTTCGTCCGGGCCGGGACCCGGCTGGTCACGCTGGGCGGAGACCACACCATCGCGCTGCCGCTGCTGCGCTCCCTGCACCGCCGGCACGGGCCCATCGCGATGCTGCACTTCGACGCCCACCTCGACACCTGGGACACCTACTTCGGCGAGCCCTACACCCACGGCACGCCGTTCCGCCGCGCCGTCGAGGAGGGCATCCTCGACACCGAGGCCATCGCCCACGTCGGCACCCGCGGCCCGCTCTACGGCAAGAGGGACCTCGACGACGACCGGCGCTTCGGCTTCGGCATCGTCACCTCCGCCGACGTGATGCGCCGCGGCGTCGACGAGATCACCGACGCGCTGCGCCAGCGCATCGGCGCGCGCCCGCTCTACGTCTCGGTCGACATCGACGTGCTCGACCCGGCGCACGCCCCCGGCACCGGGACCCCCGAGGCCGGCGGCCTGACCAGCCGCGAACTGCTGGAGATCCTGCGAGGCCTGGCCTCGTGCCACCTGGTCGGCGCCGACGTCGTCGAGGTCGCACCCGCCTACGACCACGCCCAGATCACCGCGACCGCGGCCTCCCACGTCGCCTACGACCTGGTCAGCGTGCTCGCGCTGAACGGGGCCGGGGGAGGGGCGCGCAAGTGAGCGACTCCCGCGCCGACGCCCGCACCGGCGGCGACCTCGCCGTCGAGACCCTGGCGGCACTGGGCGCACGCACCGCCTTCGGGATCCCCGGCCAGCACGCGCTGGGCCTCTTCGACGCGCTGCGCCGGCAGCCCGCGCTGCGGTTCGTCTCCAGCCGGGTCGAGAACAACGCCGCGTTCGCCGCGGACGGGCACGCCCGCCTCACCGGCGAGGTCACCCCGCTCCTGGTCTCCACCGGCCCCGGAGCGCTGCTGACCCTGGCCTCGCTGCAGGAGTCGCGCGCCGCCTCCGTGCCGGTGCTCGGGATCAGCAGCCAGGTCCCCGGCGCGGGCCTGGGCGGCGCCCGGCGCGGCTTCCTGCACGAACTGCCCGACCAGCAGGCCGGCTTCGCCGGTGTCGTGAAGTCCACCCACGTCGTGCGGCACGCCTCGCAGATCCCCTCGGCGATCGCCGAGGCCTGGCGCAGCGCGGCCGGCGCACCCGCCGGCCCGGCCTGGGTGGAGATCCCGCAGGACGTGCTGCTCGGCCCGGCCGGCGCGCCGCCGGTGCGCGACGTCGACGCCGCGCCCGCGCCACTCACCCCGCGCGCCGAGCTCGTCGAGGAGGCGGCCCGGCTGCTCGACGGCGCGCGCCGGCCCGTCATCCTGGCCGGCGGCGGCGTCTCGCGCTCGCGCGGCCAGGCGGCCCTGCGCGACCTCGCCGAGCGGCTGCGGGCCCCGGTGGCCACCACGTTCGGCGGCAAGGACGCCTTCGCCTGGGACCACCCGCTGTCGCTGCAGTCCTGGCTGGAGGACCGCCACGTCACCGACTACCTGGAGCGGGCCGACGTGCTCGCCGTGGTCGGCTCGGGGCTGGGCGAGCTGTCCAGCAACTACCACACCTTCCGGCCGCGGGGCCGCCTCATCCAGATCGACGCCGACCTGGGCAAGCTGGAGGCCAACCACCCGGCGCTGGGCATCTGCGCCGACGCCGCGGCCACCCTCGCCGAACTCGCCCGGCGGGTGGCGGCGCGCGGCGCCGACGAGGCGGTCACCGCCGAGGTCGCCGGCGTCAAGGACGAGGTGGCCCGGCGCCTGGCCGGGCAGGGCCTGGAGCTGGAGCGCGACGTGCTGGCCGCGGTGCGCGCCGCGCTGCCCGACGACGCGCCCAGCTTCTGGGACATGACGATCCTGGGCTACTGGGCCTGGTCGGCGTGGGACCCGCGCGCGGCCGGGATGCACTCGGCGCAGGGAGCGGGGGGCCTGGGGTTCGGGCTGCCCGCCGCGCTCGGGGCCGCGGCGGCCCACGACGGGCCGGTGCTCGCGGTCTCCGGCGACGGCGGCGCGATGTACTCCATCGCCGAGCTGGCCACCGCGCGCCAGCACGACCTCGACGTCACCTGGCTGATCGTCGACGACGGCGGCTACGGCATCCTGCGCGAGTACATGACCGGGGCGTTCGGCGAGGCCACCCACACCGAACTGGCCCGCCCCGACTTCACGGCGCTGGCGCACTCCTTCGGCGTCCCCGCCGTGCGCAGCACACCGGAGCGCCTGCGCGACGACCTCGCCGCCGCGCTCGCCGCACCCGGCCCGAGCGTGGTGGTGCTCCCCGCCGTCCTGCGCATGTTCGAACCGACCCACCTCCGGTAGGGCCCCGCCGCCGAAGAACCCGGACCCGCGCCAACGGCGTCGCGGGTCCGCCCATCCCCACATCCCGCACCGGCCGTCCGCCGGACGCACGAACAAGGGATCGCCCATGACGAACCCGACGAACCCGGTCGGCTCCGCCGAAGCCGACGCCGCACCCGTGACCGAGGGCATCACCGCGGTGGAGTCCTACGGCATCGCGCCGATCCCGGTGCGCGCCCAGAGCTCGCGCCCGCTGGACCTGTTCCGGCTGGCCTTCGGCGGCGCCAACACCTTCGCCACCATCATCCTGGGCACCCTGCCCATCGCCTACGGGCTCGGCTTCTGGGCCGCGGCCTCGGCGACGCTCGTGGGCGTCGTCATCGGCGCGCTGATCCTGTCGCCCATGGCGCTGTTCGCGCCGCGCACGCGCACCAACAACGCCATCTCCTCCGGTGCGCACTTCGGGGTCGTCGGCCGCGCGCTGGGCTCGTTCCTCTCGCTGCTCACCGCCGTGACGTTCTTCTCCATCTCGGTGTGGGTCAGCGGTGACGCCATCGTCGGCGCGGCCCTGCGGTTCGGCTACGACGGCGGCGCGGTGCTGCGGGCGCTGGCCTACGGCGCCATCGCCGTCGCGGTGTTCGCCGTGTGCATCTTCGGCTACCAGTTCATGCTGCTGGTCAACAAGGTCGCGGTGATCGCCGGCAGCGCCATCATGCTGCTGGGCGTGTTCGCCTACGGCGGCACCTTCGACCCCTCCTACGCCGGCACCGGCTCCTACGTGCTCGGCGAGTTCTGGCCCACCTGGGTGCTGGCCGTCGTGACGGCCATGGCCAACCCCGTCTCCTTCGGGGCGTTCCTCGGCGACTGGGCGCGCTACATCCCGGCCACGTACTCCCCCCGCTCCCTGCTGGCCGCGCCCTTCCTGGCCCAGGTCGCCACGCTGCTGCCGTTCCTGTTCGGCGTCGCCACAGCCACGCTGGTCGCCGACCCCGGCGACTACGTCACCGGCCTCGCCGCGGTGTCCCCGCTGTGGTACGCGCTGCCGCTGATCCTGGTCGCGCTCATCGGCGGACTGTCCACCGGCACCACCGCGCTCTACGGCACCGGCCTGGACTTCAGCTCCCTGTTCCCCCGGCTCAACCGGGTCCAGGGCACCGCCGTGGTCGGCACGCTCGCGCTGGCGCTGATCTTCGTCGGCAGCTTCGCCTTCAACATCGTGGCCAGCATCAACGCCTTCGCCACCCTCATCGTGCTGCTGACCTCGCCGTGGATGGTCATCATGATGGTCGGCTACCTGTTCCGCCGGGGCCACTACCTGGTCGAGGACCTGCAGGTCTTCAACGAGGGCAAGAAGGGCGGCGCCTACTGGTTCCACCGCGGCGTCAACTGGCGGGGGATGGCGGCCTGGCTGCCGGCCGCCGTCGTGGGCCTGCTGTTCGCCAACACGCCGCTGATCGTCGGCCCCTTCGCCAACGCGGCCGGGGGCGTCGACCTGAGCTTGGTGGCGGCGCTGCTGACCGCCCTGGTCGTCTACCCGATCACCGTCGTCGCCTTCCCCGAGCCGCGCGGCGTCTTCGGACCGGACGGGCCGCGGCTCGTCCCGGTCTCCGAAGCCCCGGTCGAGGCCGTCTCGACCCGCGCGGCGGCGCACGGCGCCGACGCCCGCGAATCCGCGGACACCGCGGTGTGAACGCGGTGCCGCGCCGCCGCACGACCGCCGGTGCGGCGCCGGCGCGCGAGGCGGCCGGGGCGCGCGCCCCGGCCGCCGACGAGGCGATGCGGCGCCCGCGGGGCGACCCGCGGGCACCGGCCCCACCCCTCAACGACGAGCGAGCAGAGGAAGAAACCTGTTGAGCACCATCCTGGCCAACGTCATCGGCGGCGAGCACGTCCTCGCCGCCGACGGCCGCACCTCCCCCCTGATCGACCCGGTGACCGGTGAGCAGGCCGGCACCGCCACCGTCTCCGCCGCACCCGAGGTCGAGGCCGCGATGAGCGCCGCGGCGAAGGCGTTCGCGACCTGGCGCAGGGCCACCCCGGCCCGGCGCCAGGACGCCCTGCTGGCCATCGCCGACGGCCTGGCCGCGCGGGCCGAGGAGATCGCCGACGCCGAGTGCCGCGAGACCGGCAAGCCCCGGGCCGCCATGACCGGCGAGGAGATCCCGATGTGCGTGGACACGCTGCGGTTCTTCGCCGGCGCGGCCCGCCACCTGGAGGGCAAGGCCGCCGCGGAGTACATGGACGGCCTCACCTCATGGATCCGCCGCGAGCCGATCGGCGTGTGCGCCCAGATCACCCCGTGGAACTACCCGCTCATGATGGCGGTGTGGAAGATCGGCCCCGCGCTGGCCGCCGGCAACACCGTCGTGCTCAAGCCGGCCGAGTCCACCCCGACCTCGACGGCCATCCTCGCCGAGGTCGCCGCCGAGGCGCTGCCGGCCGGCGCGTGCAACGTCGTCCTGGGCGACCGCGACACCGGCCGCCTGATCGTCGGCCACGAGGTCCCGCAACTGATCTCCATCACCGGCTCGACCCGCGCAGGGATCCAGGTCGCCCGGTCGGCCTCGGCCGACCTGAAGAAGCTGCACCTGGAGCTCGGCGGCAACGCCCCGGTCGTGGTCTTCGACGACGCCGACATCCCCGCCGCGGTCGAGGGCGTCATCGGCGGCGCGTTCCTCAACGCCGGCCAGGACTGCACCGCGGGCAGCCGAGTGCTCGTGCACTCGGCGGTCCACGACGCGTTCGTGGCCGAGCTGGCGAAGAAGGCCGCGGCCCAGCGCACCGGCCTGCCCTCGCGCGAAGACGCCGACTTCGGCCCGCTCAACAACGCCGACCAGCTCGACCGCGTCCTGGGGCTGCTGGAGCGGCTGCCCGACCACGCGAAGGTGCACACCGGCGGCCACCGGGTCGGGGACCGGGGCTACTTCATCGCGCCCACCGTCATCTCCGGCCTGCGGGCCGACGACGAGATCGTGCGCGAGGAGATCTTCGCCCCGATCATCACCGTGCAGCCCTTCGGGACCGAGGCCGAGGCGGCGGAGCTCGCCAACGGCGTCCCGCAGGGCCTGGCCTCCTCGGTGTGGACCACCGACCACGCCCGCGCGCTGCGGATGAGCGCCGAACTGGACTTCGGCGCGGTCTGGCTCAACAACCACGGCGCGCTGACCTCGGAGATGCCGCACGGCGGCTTCAAGCACTCCGGCTACGGCAAGGACCTCTCCGCCTACAGCCTGGAGGACTACACCCGGGTCAAGCACGTGATGAGTTCGACCGGCTGATCCCGAGTACGGGGAGGAGGATGGGCGGCGGGAGCCTGACGCGCCGGATGGCCTGTCACGTCCGGGGCTGCTAACGTCGGCTCGCGATGGAGCGGATGATCAAGGAGCCCTGAACATGCAGAACCAGCACCGGGAGCAGTGGGCGACCCGCGCGGGCTTTTTGATGGCGGCGATCGGATCGGCCATCGGCCTCGGCAACATCTGGCGATTCCCCTACATCGCCTACGACAACGGCGGTGGGGCGTTCCTCCTGCCCTACCTCATCGCGTTGCTGACCGCGGGTATCCCGCTGCTCATCCTCGAATACACCATCGGCCACCGCTTCCGGGGGTCCCCGCCGGCGGCGTTCCGCCGGATGTCGCGCCCCGCGGAGCCGATCGGGTGGTGGCAGGTCGCCATCTGCTTCGTGGTCGCCACCTACTACGCGGTCATCATCGCCTGGGCGGTGCGCTTCGTCGGGTTCTCCATCGGACAGGAGTGGGGCGACGACCCCAACGCCTTCCTGAACGGGGAGTTCCTGCAGGTCGCCGACGCGCCGGGGATGATCTCCTCCTACGTCGCGGGCGTCGCGTGGCCGCTGATCGCGGTCTGGGTGTTCACCCTGGCCGTGCTCGCCCTCGGCATCCGGGGCGGCATCGAGCGGGCGAACAGGGTCTTCATCCCGCTGCTGGTCCTGCTGTTCGTGATCCTGGTCGTGCGGGCGCTGTTCCTGCCCGGCGCGGCCGTCGGCCTGGACGCGCTCTTCTCGCCCGACTGGTCGGCGATCCTGGACGGCGGCGTCTGGGTCGCGGCCTACGGCCAGATCTTCTTCTCGCTCTCGGTCGGCTTCGGCATCATGATCACCTACGCGTCCTACCTGCGGCGCCGCGCCGACCTCACCGGATCCGCCCTGGTCGCCGGGTTCGCCAACAGCTCGTTCGAGATCCTGGCCGGCATCGGCGTGTTCGCCACGATCGGCTTCATGGCCGCCTCCAGCGGGGTCGCGGTCGACGAGGTCGCGACCTCGGGTGTCGGGCTGGCCTTCGTCGCGTTCCCGCAGATCATCTCCAGCATGCCGGGCGCGGCCCTGTTCGGGGTGCTGTTCTTCGGGTCGCTGGTGCTGGCCGGACTCTCCTCGCTGGTCAGCATCGTCCAGGTCATCGTCTCGGCGGTGCAGGACCGCACCGGCATGGGGCGCCTGCCCGCGGTGCTCAGCGTCGGCGGCGCCACGGCGATCGCGTCGATCGTGCTGTTCCCGACCGACCAGGGGCTGTACCTGCTGGACGTGGCCGACCACTTCATCAACCAGTACGGCATCGCGCTCGCCGGACTGGTGGCCGTGGTCGTGGTGGCCTGGCTGCTGCGCCGCCTGCCCGCGATGCAGGCGCACGCCAACGAGACCTCGGCGGTGCCCCTCGGCGGGTGGTGGCGTATCACCCTCGGACTGATCACCCCGATCGTCCTGGGCTGGATGATGTGGGACAGCCTGAGCGCGGAGTTCGCGCAGAACTACGGGGACTACCCGACCTGGTTCCTGCTCGCGATCGGGGGCGGTGTCGCCGTGGGCGCGATCGTCATCGGCGTCCTCGTCGCGCTGGTGCCCTGGAAACGCGAGCGCAACGCGGAGGCGTCCGCCGGCACCGGGCCGGACGCACGAGACGGAGGGAAGCACTGATGTCGATCGACGCCATCGTGATGATGATCATCGCCATCGTCATCGTCTGGGGCGGGCTGGTCGCCGCGATCATCCAGCTCCGCCGCCACCCCGACCGCCCCGACCAGGACCCCTCGACCGGCTGACGGCAGGCGGTCGAGGATGCGCCGACGAAAAGGGCGCCGCCCCCACTCTCTGGGGTGGCGCCCTTCTTCACGTCGGCGGCGGGGTCAGCCGAAGACGTCTTCGGCGCGGTCGGCGGTGACGGCGCGGCGCAGCCAGGCCATGAGTTGGTCGGGGTCGGTGCAGGAGGTGATCCGGTCGCAGACGTCGTCGGAGACTTTGATCCCGCGGGTGTCGAGGATCGCCAGCACGCTCTTGGCCTCGCCCCTGGCCTCGCCCTTGGCCTCGCCCCTGGCCTCGCCTTCGCGGAAGATGCGGCCGACGAACTCGCTCTTGAACTCGTAGGTGCCGGTGGTCACGGTCTCCTCCAGATATTTCCTGGCCGCGACGGGCAGTGCCGCGAGCACATAGTCAGAATACAAAGTGGTCTTCGACTCATCGAGTTCATCCAAGGCGGGGAGCAGCGCGTCCAGGACTGCCGTGTCCTCGGTATGGTTGGCGGCCGCGGCCAGGATCGCATACTCCGGGGCGACCCTGGCGGCCTCGGGATCGGTGACCGGTTTGAGGGCGGGCAGTCCCAGGGCGAGCGGCCGGTGCACCAGATAGCCGCCACCCAGGTCGATGGGCGTCGCGCACCACCGGGCCAGTGATTCGGTCGGGGTCAGGATGAGCAGGACCACCGGGCAGTTCAGTCGGGCGCGCAGATTCGCCACGTAGGCGGGCCAACTGAAACGCTTGCGGTTGTCGTGTCCGGTCTGGCACTCGGTGACGATCGCCAGCACCGGGGCCGCGCCGTCTCCGCTCGCTTCGGGGCCGCGTTCGAGGACGACGACGGAGTCGGCGCGCAGCTCCGGCGGCGCGGTGGTGGTGGCGTCGCCCGCCTCACACCGAGCCCGGGTGAACTCCGGAAGGGGAAACTCCGAGGCGTGGTCGAGGAGTTGGGCGGCCAGTTCGGGGGCGTGCCTGATGAGGTCGAGCGGGAACTCGTGTCCGAGGGAGGGCATGCGAAGACGCTAGAGAAGTCGGGTCCGCGTTCGCGGCGGAACGCCGAAACGTCCGGATATGTCGATCACCCGGATGCGCAGGCCCCGGCGGTCATTCCGCGGTCGTGGGGGAGGGGGCCGGGATGCCGCGCCTGGCCCAGTAGGTGGCGACCAGCGCGCCGGACAGGTTGTGCCAGACCGAGAACAGCGCGGCCGGCAGCGCGGCCAGCGGAGCGAAGTGCACCGTTGCCAGGGTGGCGGCCAGCCCGGAGTTCTGCATGCCGACCTCGACGCCGACCGCCCGGCGCGCCGACTCCGGCAGCCGGGCGACCCGTGCGGCGCCGTAGCCCAGGCCCAGGCCCACGGCGTTGTGCAGCACGACGGCCAGCGCGAGCAGCGCCCCGGTCTGCAGCACGGACTCGGCGTTGGCCCCGACGACCGCCGCGACCACCAGGACGATGCCGCCCACCGAGACCAGCGGCAGCACCGTGAGCACGCGCTCGACGAACCGGTGGGCCAGGGCGCGCACGATGACGCCCGCCACCACCGGCACCAGCACCACCTGCAGGATCGAGACCAGCAGGCCCCCGGCGTCCACCGGCAGCGTGGAGCCGGCCAGCCACAGCACCAGCAGCGGGGTGAGCAGCGGCGCCAGCAGGGTGGAGATGGCGGTCATGGCCACCGACAGCGCCACGTCGCCGCGGGCCAGGTAGACGATGACGTTGGAGGCGGTGCCGCCGGGCGACGCCCCCACCAGGACCATGCCGACCAGCAGCAGCGGCGGCAGCTGGAGCAGCAGACCGATGCCGAGTCCGGCCAGCGGCATGATGAGGAACTGCGCGAGCACGCCGATGAGCACCGCCTGCGGGCGCTTGACCACGATCGCGAAGTCGCCGACCCGCAGCGTCAGGCCCATGCCGAACATGATCACGCCGAGGAACCAGGGGATGTAGGGCGCCAGCGTCGCGGTCCCGTCCGGCAGCAGCAGACCCACCACCGCGCCGAGCAGGACCAGTACGGCGAACCAGCGCCCGACGAAGTCGGCGATCCGCGTCACCACGTTGCCCATCGTGCCCATGCCCCTCTCCGCCGCCTCAGGGGGCGGCGGCCTCGCCTGGAACCGGACTGATCTACGCCGTAAAGGAAGCGGCTTCGATCACATCCGAAACAACACCGGCGACTCTAGCCCGCACACCACCCCACCGGTAAAGGCACCCCGGCCACACGGCCCCGAGGACGGCCCGGGCGGCTTCGGCGGACACCGCCTGCCCCGGCCGCAAGAGCCCCGGTATGGCATCCCGGACTCAACGAACGCCGATGTTCGCTCCATGACACAGCTTGATTCTTTGTATGGGACCGACGCCGGAAATCATCTTTTTTAAGGAGTACATTCCGAGGCGGCATGGGTAATCTTTGGGCTGCCGAAATCCCGTATTCCCGTCAGATGGGATCTGAGCCGCGGATACGGCTGGGAGCGGGGTCGGCAATCGAGACATGGACGCACAACGCCGGCTCCCGGGAGGCGAATATGAGCGGACCGCGTGAACCGGAATCGCGGCCTCACCTCACCGATGGAAGGCCGCTGTCCGGCGAACCCGTGAACCCTCCGCAACCGGGGGTCGGCGCTCCCGGATCGCCGACGCGTCCCGTCGCACCATGGGTCCTTCCCTCAATCACCGGAGTGATAGGGGCCGTGGTCGGCGCGACCGGGTGGGCGCTGATCTCCGCCGGCTGGGAGGCAAGGGAGGCGCGAGCCGCCGAAGAGGCTGAGGCCGCCGCGTACGGCAGCACCTTCGAAGACGCGGTGGACGAATGCGGACTGGGGTACTCCAGCGGCGCCGATATCGGCGACGAAGGGGCCAGTCTGGTCATCGACCACCGAGGACAAGACGAAACCGGTGGTCTCTCCTATGCGCAACTGGACTGCGTGACCAACGCGGTGGACGCGCCCGACCACGTCACCGCGCATATGGAGAACACGACCGCGATGGACGGACGCCAGTCGGCCTCGTGGGACGGCATCACCGCGTCATGGTCCTACCATCCCGACCGCGGGCTCGACATCGTCTTCTCCCTCGACCGTGACCGATGAGCGGGTCCGGCCGAGGCGGCCTTACCACCCGGCGGCACCGCGCACCCGGCTCGAAGGGAACCCCTCTCTCAGAACCCAGGACCAGGGCCGGTCCCTGTACACGCCGTTCACCTTCCCAACGACGCGGCGGGGCCGAGGCGAAGATGCATCAGCATTTCGCGGACAAACGGGTCAATCGAGTCGGCAACCGCCGTGAGCTCTTCCACGCCACCCCGCCGAAGTACGCGAATTACTGGCCGGCGTCGCCGGTGACCTCATCGAAAACGACGAGAGCCCCGAGGCCCTGGAATACCGCCAGAGCATCGACGCGACCGAGAGCGATCACGCCGGGACGGCGGTGGACAGGCGCGCCGTCCGCTGAGTCGGCGCACGGCGTCCACGGCGCCTGCCTTCCGACCCCGGCACGGCAGGGGCCCAATCCCCCCGGTCCCTGCCGCCGTCACCGCCTTCTCCTCCCGCGCCCGGCCGGACCGGCTACCGCCGGGCGCGCCGTGCGACTTCCGGAAGACTCAGTGAGGCCGCAGCACCAGCTCGTGCTCGGCGTCCTCCTCGATCGCCTCGCGGGTGGAGCGCATCGGGGTCGTCTCGCCGGCGGCCCACAGCTCCATCTGGTCGTCGTAGTCGTCGTGGAAGGCGTGCCCCGAGGTGCCGGTGAGGTTCACCCAGCGCGAGGCGTCGAGGTCGGAGAGGTCCACGACCATCCGCATCGACGGCACCGAGGTCACGGCGTAGCCGTCGGTGAGGCTCCAACCGCTGGCGTTGACGATGCTGGAGCCGCCGGCCGCCTCGACCGGGCCGCGGTTGAACAGCCACTCCACCGCCGCGATCCCCGAGGTGCCGAAGGACTGGTTCTCGGCGGTGAGCGTGTGCAGGTCGCCCCAGCGCCACTGCGCAGGGTCGTCGCCCAGCCGCTCGGTCAGCTCGGCCGCCGCCTGCTCCATGGCCAGGGACAGCACCTCGTCGCGGCCGCCGGCCTCGGTCCCCTCCCACCACGGGGAGTCCGGGTCCTCCAGCAGGTCCGCCACCACCAGGAACCCCCGGGAGCCGCCGTCCATCGGATGGTCCTCGCCCAACTCGTCGAAGGTCAGCGGCACCAGGTGCCGCCAGGTGGCGTTGTAGAACGCGGCCGCGGCGGAGTCGACGTCCTGCTGGAAGTCCCAGTCGGCCAGCAGCCGCCTGGCCTCGGCCACGGTGCCGTCGTCGCCCGATCCCTCGATCTCCGCGTCGAGCAGGTGGGGGACGACGGCGCGGGCGCCGGAGTTCTCGCTGTCGAACTGGATGCGCGACATGTCGTCGGCCGTGGCCCCGCCCTCCGCGATAGCCTCGGCGAGCAGGTCGTCGATGCGCTGGGCGCGGTAGCCGTAGTCCCAGTCGGTGGTGAGCAGGTGCGCGTAGTCCGACCCGATCGCGGCCTGGTTGGCGGTGACGATGTAGCCGGATTCGGGGTCGCGCACGCTCGGCAGCTCCTCGAAGGGGATGTAGCCCTCCCAGTCGTAGTCGGAGTCCCAGCCGGGCGCGGGCCAGCGGCCGTCGCCCTTGCCGCGCACCGGGATCCTTCCGGGGGCCTGGTAGCCGATGGTGCCCTCGACGTCGGCGTAGACGAGGTTCTGCGCGGGCACCTCGAAGGAGCGCGCGGCCTCCCGGAAGTCCTCGAAGCCGCGAGCGCGGTTCATCTGGAAGATCGCGTCGGCGGTGGTGCCCGGCTTCAGGGCCGTCCAGCTCAGGGCGACGGCGTATTCGGCCTTCTGCGCCTGGTCGGCGGGCTCGCCCTCGGACGTCACGGGGGCGTCTTCGCCGAAGGCGCGCAGGTCGGCGGCTGCGGCGGCGTCGGAGAGCAGCGGGCCGTGCCCGGTGGAGCGCACGGTGATCTCGACGTTCTCGCCGCCGGCCACCTCGATGGTCTCTCGGCGGGTCTGCATCGGCACCTTCTCGCCGTCCACGATGACGGAGTCGCCCTCCACCTTCTCCAGGTACAGGTCGGTGACGTCCGGACCGAGGTTGGTGAACCCCCAGGCCACGGTGTTGTTGTGCCCGATGACGACGCCGGGCAGCCCGGCGAAGCCGAACCCGGTCACGTCGAAGGGGCAGGCGTCGCCGACGGTGGTGCAGTGCAGGCCCATCTGGTGCCAGACAGAGGGCATGGCCGCGCCCAGGTGCGGGTCATTGGCCAGCAGCGGCAGGCCGGAGGCGGTGTGCTCGCCCGAGACCACCCAGGAGTTGGAGCCGAGTTCGGGGGAGGCCGGGCCGAGCATCTCCGGCAGGCCGGACAGGCCCTCGCCGACCGCGGCGACCGTGTCGGCGGCCCGGATCGCGTCGGCGGGCGGCAGGGCGGCGTCGGCCGCGGGGGAGTCCGCGTCGGAGTCGGGATCGGCGCCGGTGAAGGCGCCGTCGCGGACCTCGCCGTCGGTGACGATCGGCGCGTGCTCGGCCTCCGGGTATTCGGGGTAGAGCTCGTCGACCTGGTCGCGGGTCAGCCCCGCGGCGAGCAGTCCCGCGCGGTCGATCTCCTGCTCCATGTTGCCGCGCAGGTCCCAGGCCATCGCCTTGAGCCAGGCCAGGCTGTCGATGGGCGACCATTCCTCGATCTCGTAGTCGCCGTTGGTCAGCCCGAGCACGGCGTACTCCAGGCTCACCTCCGCCCCGTCGCGGTCGGCGAGGTAGGCGTTGACGCCTTCGGCGTAGGCGTCGAGGTAGCTCCGGGTGTCCTCGGCGAGCAGGTCGTACTCGGCCTCGGCGACCCGGCGCCAACCCATGGTGCGCAGGTAGGCGTCGGTCTCGATCTGAGCGGGCCCGAACAGCTCCGCCAGTCGCCCGGCCGTGGTGTGCCGGTTGAAGTCCATCTGCCAGAACCGGTCCTGGGCGTGCACGTATCCCTGGGCGGTGAACAGGTCCTCGGCGGTGTCGGCGTAGAGCTGGGGGATGCCGTGGGCGTCGCGGTACACGGTCACCTCGGCGCTGAGCCCGGGCAGCGCCAGTTCCCCGTCGTAGTCGGGAAACGACCGCTGAACAGTGAAGACAGCGACTCCGGCTGCGACGAGGACCAGGACGACAAGTCCGGCGAGCAGGCCCAGCGCCCAGCGCTTCAGGCGGGATCGAGGAGTGGACATGGGATGACCTTAGGGGCGCCCGGCCACGGTAGAACCCGTTGCAGATATCGCTTCCGCAACACCGGCCGGTCCCGGACACTTCCGGCGGGTTCCCGGACACATGCTGACGAATGCCGCAGGGTCGGGCCGGTAGGGGGCAGGCCCTCCTGGCCCCTCGGGGACAGAGAGAAGAGCGGAGGCGAGAGCTGACTTCGGCGTTTGACCCAGCGGATTAAAAGTCCCCTCCGGGGGTGGTGTCCAGGGGGTCCTCGTGGTGTTTCGTGCCGTTTTGTCCATCGGTGTGGGTGTTCTGCTGCCGGTGTGTGCCGCCGTATGCCGGGCGGGTGCGGAACTTACGAGCACAAGCGGAGCACATGCGCTCCACCACAGTGAGAAGTCCAAGGTTGACCGGCGGGAGCCGAACCGGATTTTTGGTGGTGCGCTCTGTCATATAGATGGCTGAGCGTGCAGACTCCAGATCGTGCTCGGTTGTTCTTCGCTGCGGTTCGGGTAGCTGAGAAACGACCGCTTCTCGGACGGATCGATGCGGGTGGGGAACATCGAAGACCCGCTCCAGAGGCGCGCATCTCGCCGGGCGGAGGGCATGGCGTGCGTTCACCTCTGGCAATGGATGGTTGCCATCCTCGTCCAAGTGCTCACCTGACTACATACGGAAAGCGCGTCTGTCCTGACTTGGACCTCTTTAGTGACCCACTGATTTGCCGGTATCGATTGCGGTGATGATGTGAGGGGCGTCGTCGGTCAGTGGTTCGGTCGCGGTGTGGGTGTGGCCGCCGATGTCGACGTCGACCTCGAGCACCGGACGTAGGGTGCGAATGATCTTGCGGATGCTGAATCCGGTCTTGGCCTGCATGTATCTGGACATCGCCAGCGCGGTGAACACGATGGTGAGGTGGGCTTCGATCGCGTCGCGGGTGCGGTGGAACATGGGCCGGGCGCGCAGGTCTGTCTTGGACATCCGAAATGACTGCTCGACGTGCCACAGGTCGTGATACGAGCTGATCACCTCGGTCGGGGCCATGATTTCGGCGGGGATGTTGGTGACATACCCCTTGAGTCCGACCAGGCGCCGTGCCCGCTCGAGGGCTTTCTCATCGAGTTTTCGGCCGGCGGCGGTGGTCTTGACGAATCTCGTGGACTTGACCTGGGCGTCACCGTCGATCACGGCGCGGGCGCGGTTCTCCTGCGCGGTCAGCGTCTTGCCATCCCTTACGGCGCGTTTGCGGGAGTAGGCCCAAATCGCCCGCCAATGCCCCGGATATTCCTCGGGGTTCCAGACCGGCTCCGTCCGCTTCGTGCGCTTGCCCCCTCGGGTGTCGCCGTGGCGGGCTGCGCCAGCAGGGCGCCCACCGGGCCAGCATCGGCTCCATCGTGGACAAAGCCCTCGTGGCAGCAGCGGCCCAAACGGTCTCGCTGCCCGGTGAAGCCACCACCGCCAGGCTGATCACACGCTTGGCGCGGCAGTCGCTGGAGCTGGACCGCGAGATCAAAGACACCGACCGACTGGTCGCTGACCGATTCCGCCAGCATCCGCAGTCGCCGATCATCGAAAGCCTGCCCGGCGTGGGCCCGCACCTGGGCGCGGAGTTCATCGTGGCCACCGGCGGCAACCTGGCCGCCTTCGCCACCTCGGGCCGACTGGCTTCCTACGCCGGACTCGTGCCCGTACCGCAAGACTCCGGCCGGGTGCGTGGCAACCTGCGCCGACCGAAACGTTACAACCGCCGCCTGCGGCGGGTGTTCTACATGGCCGCACTGTCCAGCATTCGCGCCGACGGCCCCTCGCGTACCTTCTACCAGCGCAAACGCAGCGAACGATGCCTGCATAAACAAGCCCTACTCGCCCTGGCCCGACGCCTGATCGACGTCCTGTGGGCCCTGCTGCGCGACGGACGCCTGTTCACACCCACCGCACCTACGCCCGCTAACACCTCGGCTGCTTGACACGATCATTGAGATTCCCTTCTTCGGTGCTGCAGGCTCCAGCGGTCTCCGGGGCCGTAGTGATTGCGGGTGTGGCAGAGGCAGCGAGGTCCACGGTGCGCCCACGAAGGGACGCCACGCTTGCTGCCGCGAGCGTCAGAAGCGCAGCACCGGGGATCAACCACGGAAGCAGGAACGCCATGCCACTACTGATCCCGATGAGGACATCGAAGTTGATGATGGCGAGCACGATCCCGACCGACAGACCCAGCGTGCCGAGCAGCGGCGCCACCAGGGTCTGCCAGAGAGGGCCCCCGCCACGACGGCGGAAGAACGCGATGACCGCGACGGTCACCACCGCCTGCAGCACGAGGACGGCCAATGTCCCCAAACCCACGAACCACGCGAACAGCTGCTCGAACGGATCCACACCTGCAGCCATGAAGGCAGCCAGGATGATCAGAGTGATCACGCTCTGCACCACACTGGCCCGGTGCGGGCTCTGGAAGCGGTGGTGGGTACGGGCAAGCTGCACCGACAGCAGACCTCCACGGCCCAGCGAGAACATGTACCTGGTCAGCGTGTTGTGGAAGGCCAGCAGCACCGCGAACACGCTCGTGACGACGAGGACCTGCATGAGGTCGGTGGCGAACTGCCCGACGAAGGCGGTGTTGACTCCGGTGACGAAGTTGACCGGGTCCTCGCTCGCCCGGGTCCTGACGTCCGAGCCGTGTGCCAGACCGATCGCCCAGGTCGTGACCGTGTAGAAGAGGCCGATCAGCACCACCGCCACGTAGGTCGCACGCGGAACCGTGCGGCGGGGGTCTCGAGCCTCCTCGCCGTAGATGGTCGTGGCCTCGAAGCCGAGGAAGCAAGTGAAGGCGAACAGCAGCGCAATGCCGGGAGCCCCGGAGAACACGTTGCCGGGGACGAAGGCACTGCCATCGAGGCCGTCGGCGCCGCCCCGGACGATGACCACGGCGTCGAAGACGAGAAGGATCAGAACCTCGGCCAGCATGAGAACGCCGAGCACCTTCGCGGAGAGGTTGATCTCCAGATAGCCCAGGATCCCGACGAGAGCCAGTGCCACGACAGCGAGTGTCTGCCAGGAGACGTCCCAGCCCCAGTGGCTGACCAGATCCCGGGCGAAGACACCGAACTGGCCGACGAGCCCCAGCAGCATGCAGTTGTAGGCGAAGAGGGCGACCCCTGCTGAGGCCTGACCCGTTCGGTTGCCGAGCCCCAGGGATATGTAGGCGGTGAATCCGCCGGCGCTCGTGACGTGGCGACTCATGGCGGCGTAGCCAATCGCGAAGAGCAGGAGCACGACGCTTGCCACCAGGTACATGCCGGGTGCGCCGAGGCCGTTCGCGGCGAAAACGACAGGGCCTGCTCCGAGCGTGGCTCCCAGTGGTGCCGCGGCCGCCACGACGAAGAAGACGATGCCGGAGGTTCCCACGGCCGACTTCTTGAGCTGTCTGGAAGGCTCGGTACTCATCGCATCACCTCTCGAGGGTCTGCCGTCACCGGGACGGCGTCGCATGTGTTGACGACTATGAAGAGACCTCTGAGTGCTGGACAACGACGAGTTCGAGAACAGACAATCGTGTGCCACGATTACCGAGACCGGGCGCGACCGCAGCGCCATGAGGTCGCGCCCAGGAGGTGGGCGTGACCTACGGCGGTAGGGAGTCGATGTGGAAGTACGCCAACTCCGATATGTCGTGCGTCTGGCTGAGACGTTGCACTTCGGTCGCGCCGCGCAGCTGGAGCACATCGCCCAGTCCGCGTTCAGCGGCCACGTCGCCCGGCTGGAGCGCGAACTCGGTGTCCGACTGTTCGACCGAAGCCACCACCGCGTCGCCCTGACCCCCGCGGGCGCAGCCTTCGTCGAGCGAGCCGAACAGATGCTGACGCAGCTGGCCGACGCCGCAGCGGAGGCGAGGGCACAGGCGATGCCGGAGCAAGAAGTTCTGCGAGTCGGCACCTTCGCCGAGGCTGCCGGAGAGTTGATGCCGATCATCCTGTCCCTCTACCGCGAGTTGCGGCCGGATGTCCGACTCGAGTTCACCGAGCTTTCGATGGTCGACCAGCTCGAGAAGCTGGTGTCCGAGGAGGTCGACGTGGCCGTGGTCCGTGCTCCCTTCGAGGACGACCGGATCGCATTGCGGCCGATCTTCTCCGAGCCTCGAGTGGCGGTGCTCCCGCGGCAGCATCCGCTTGCGGACGCGGAGAGCATGTCGGTGGACGACCTGCTGGATGAACCGTTCGCCGCCGCTGATACCGGCGCACCGGCCGGCTGGGCATCGTACTGGACCTGCGATGACCGCCGTGGTGAGCCAGGCCGAGTAGCGACCCACGTCCGATCGGTGGGAGAAGGCCTGATGGCCATTTCCTGCCTCGGAGCGGTGGACACCTTCCCACAGACAGCCGCCCGCCTTTTCCGGCACTCCGGTGTCGCCTACGTGCCGCTGCCCGACGCCACGCCGAGCACTATCAATGCTGCCACTCGGCAGAAGGACACCCGCCCGCACGTGCAGGCCTTCCACCTGGCGGTCAAGCACGCGATCGACGGACACCTCGACGTGGTACCCGAGGCTGTTCGATCAGCAACGGCCTGAGACGCCGGAGCATCGCGCACGTGTTCGCACAAGGAGCCGAGGCCACGCTGTGGACGTCCACAAAGCCATGGCGAATCGGTCTCGCGACATTGCCGGTGGCCCCGAGACCCAGGCAGAACGGTAGGCCGCTGCCGTGGCCGTGGTCTCTGCCGCCCTCGCATTCATCGCGATGTGCACAGGCTGGTTCGCACCCGAGTCGACTTGCTCTTCGCTGAGGTCGGGTCACGCTGCGTTCGCGCCTCGGCCTTGCCGATCGCAGCAGGAGATCGCTCTATCGCAAACTGATCATTGCCCCGCTCTCCGGCGTTCCCGCATAGTCCGTTCCACGGACCACCACCTCGCACGGCTCGGCGCATTCGACTGAGGTGGTGCTGATGAAAAGCACGGCATGAGGCGGCAGCAGAGGTCGCCCAATGTTGGCTCCGCAGAGCGTTGTTCATTGCCTGCCGGAGCGGACATGCAAAGCGAATTGGCAGCGAGTCCGTGCGGTATTTCCGACGCTTGCGGGGAGGATTCGTGATGATCCAGGGCCAGGACTTAGTGATCAAGAACGCGGTCGTTCGCACCGTCGACGGACGGGATTCGGTTCATGACGGGGTTCTGCTCAGCGGCGGCCGCATCGCCGCGGTAGGCACGGAGGAGCAGGTGCGGGCGGCGGCTATCCGTGATGCGGAGGTCTTCGACGCGGGCGGCCGGACGGTGGTTCCGGGATTCATCGATGCGCACAACCACATGAGCATCGCAGCGTTCGAACCGGACTCGGTGGATTGCTCGACGCCGCCGTTGGCTACGCTGGACGAGGTTCTCGCCGTCATCGAAACGCACTGCAAGGGCATGCCGGCCGGACAGTGGGTGCGTGGTTTCGGCTTTCACATGTCCAAGATCAGCCAACTGCGCAACCCGACCCGATACGAGCTGGACGAGGTCGCCCCGAACAACCCGTTCCTGCTCGTCGACTCCAGCTGCCACGCCGGCTACGCCAACAGCGCAGCGCTCGAGGCGGTCGGAATCACGCAGTGCACACCCGACCCGTGGGGCGGTGCGATCGAGCGCGACGGCAAGAGCATACCCACCGGCACATTGCTCGAGGCCGCGGCGAATCTGCCGCTCTCCGCCTCGTGGAACGACTACGCCGAGCGCGACTGGGACAGGGCGATCGAACTGCTGGAAGCCAAAGCCAGGCAGTACCTGGCCGTCGGGCTCACCGGTATCGGTGACGCGTGCGTCACCACGAAGGCCGCCGAGCTCTACCGCCGCGCGGATATGGCCCGGAGGCTGCCGCTGACCCTGCAGCAACTTCACGGTGGCGACCACTTCTTCTCCCAGCAGAACCTCACACGCACCGACATCGTCGACCGCATTCACCGCAGCGACAGCCCGATGCTGCGCGGCGGCAGCATGAAAATCTTCGTCGACCGTGCCTACCCCGACGGCGCCGCGATCGATCAGATCCACGACGGCTGCACACGCCACGTGGGGACCAACTTCTACACTGCGGACGAGGTCCACGAACTCGCCGTGCAGGCCGGCAGACTCGGCATCAACCTCGCCATCCACGCCATGGGCAACCGTGCGGTCGGCATGGTCATGGACTCCTACGAGGCCGTCCGCAGGCACGCCGGCGACGAGGCCATCCTGCGACTCGAGCATGCGTTCGTCGCCGAGCCCGCCCAGGCTCCTCGCATGGCCGCGCTCGGTATCGACCTGGTCGCCAACCCCGGCCTGGCCCACCACGATGGCGATATGTTCACCGAGTGGCGCGGTCGGGGACAGGACCACCTGCGGGTGCTCCCCGTCCGGAGCATGATCGATGCCGGTGTCCGCGTCAGCTTTGCCTCTGACCATCCCTGCGGCACCTTCTCCCCAGCCGAGATCATGTGGAACGCCATCGCCCGCCGCCACTACACCGGCGCCCCGAACGAACCCACCGAAGCCGTCACCGCAGCCGAAGCACTACGGGCCTACACCATCCACCCCGCACACTCCTCCGGGCGAGCCGGCGAAGAGGGCAGCATCGAGGTCGACAAACGCGCCAACATCCTCGTCCTCGACCGCGATCCCCTCACCTGTCCAACCGACGACCTGCGCTCGATGACGGTCGACCGCACCTACGTCGACGGTCGACTGGTTCACGAACGGTAGCTGACTCCCACGGCGTGAGGTTCTGAACCATTCCGGTTCACGGCCGGTGGGTGACCTCACCAAACTCCCATGCGCTGACAGCGCAGCCTACGCCCATCTCCGGGTTGGGCCCTTTCGCCCTGAAACAGGGGAGCGGCCTTGAGATAAGGAGACCCTGATGCGTCGAGCTAATGCCCCCGCCATTGAAGTGCGGAGCGAAGACCCGAATGCGAGGGGACGGACAGCACTGATCGTCTCCTTCTCCGCCCTCGCAGCGTCGGTGCTGCTCGTGGCTCCTGCGGTCGCAACCCAGTTGCAGCTGCAGCTGGGGCTGAGCCCGACCCAGACCGGGGATCTGTTCGCTGTGGAACTCGGCGCCACGAGCATTGCCTCTCTCCCTGCTCTCTACTGGATCAGGAAGGCAAACCTTCGGATGGCTGCCCTGGCGTTCGGCCTGGTCTTCACTGTGGGAAGTGTCGTCTCTGCCTTCGTCGCCGGCTTCGAGACCTTGGTGCTGGTTCGCGCTGTCACCTCCTTCGCAGGCGGTTCTCTGATGGTCCTCACCATGTCCTTGGCCGCCCAGGCCCGGAACCGCGACCGCGTCTTCGGTTGGTGGGCCGTTGGGCAGATCGCCTTGGGTGCTGTCGGGCTGGCCGTCCTTCCTCCGCTCTTCGGGGCCTTCGGCGTCGGGGCTTTCTACTTGTTCATGGCTGTCCTGATGGCATTGTCGCTCCCGCTGATCCGCTTCCTTCCCATGCGACCGTTGACACGTTCAATGGAGGATGGGCCGATGGGCGACGCGCAGAATCCGAACATCGCGAAGGTGGTCGCTGCGTTGGTGGCGTGCCTGCTGTTCTACGTAGCGCTGATTTCCGTCTGGACCTTCATGGGAGGGTTTGCTGAAGCGGCGGGAATCGCGCCTGAGACGTCCAGCCGGATCCTGTCCACCGCGACGATCATCGGCGTAGTGGGCTCCTTTGGTGCGACGATGGTTGGAGGGTCCATTAATCGCCGGATCAGCCTCCTTGGCGGATATTGCGCGATGGCCCTGTCCATTACACTCCTGTTCGGAGTCGACAACGCTCTGCGCTTCGGGGCAGCGGCTGCAATCCTCAAGTTCGCCTGGCCGTGGACCCTGCCCTTTCTCATGTCCACGCTGGCAGACCTGGACCCTCTCGGCCGGGCCACCAATCTGGCCAACTTGGCCATCGGCGGCGGGCTGGCCCTCGGCCCGCTCATGGCGGGCCGGGTCGTGGAAGCCACGGGCGGATTTGGTGCCTTAGTGATCATCGGAATCCCCGTAGTCGTTGTCTCGCTCCTGCTCATCCTCGTTGCTCAGCCGAAGAAACGGAAACTGATTGCAGCGGAGGAGCCTGGTGAAATGGTTTTCCCAACAGGTGCGTCTTCCGATTGAGGTTCGCCTGTCCGCGAAGTGAGCAGGAGAACTCATCACCCTTTGCACAATCGACCAACTGGACGCGGTAACTGCGCGGCCTGAGTCAGAGGAGAAATGCCGTGAACACTCGATGCCTGGAGGACGGGCAAATAAGCGTGGGGCATGACGACCGGGACCCCGAGGGGCAGCGAGTCGATGTCACCGAACTCAGTATCGAGCAAACGCTCGAGTACCTCAACGCCGGCCAGTTGACGAGCGTCGACCTCGTCTGCGCTTACCTCAACCGGATCGCCTACTACGACCGGAGCGGCACCTGTTTGAACGCTGTCCCGGTACTCAACCCGGATGTTCTCTCCGAGGCGGAGGCTTCGGACGAGCGGCGTGCCCGCGGCGATTCCCTCGGCCCCCTGGAGGGCGTCCCGTTCACGGTGAAGGACAGCTTCAAAGCCCGGGGCCTGACGGTTGCATCGGGAAGCCCTGCGTTCGAGGAACTGGTGGCCACCGGAGACGCGGCCAGCGTCGAGCTGCTTCGCGATGCCGGCGCGGTCCTGTTGGGGAAGACCACCATGCCGCCGATGGCAGCGGGCGGCGTGCAGCCGGGCGTCTACGGCTATGCCAAGAGCCCGTACCACCCGGGCTACCTGACGGCCGCCTACGGATCCGGATCCTCCAATGGCGCGGGAACTGCCGTCGCGGCCAGCTTCTGCTCCTTCGGCCTGGCGGAGGAGACCCTCTCATCGGGTCGGTCGCCGGCGTCGAACAACGGGCTCGTCGCCTACACGCCGTCTCGCGGACTCATCTCTATCCGGGGTAACTGGCCGTTGTTCCCGACGTGCGACGTGGTAGTGCCCTACGCGCGCTCCGTCGACGACCTCCTGCGCCTGCTCGACGTGCTGGTGGCCGAGGACGCAGACACCTCCGGTGACTTCTGGAGATCCCAGCGCTTCGTCGACCTGCCCGCCCTCAAGGACGTGCGCCCGCCCTCCTTCCTGCGCACACGCAGAGAGGATCTGACGGGACTGCGTCTGGGCGTGCCGAGGATGTTCACCGGTAGTGACCCCCACAAGCTCAACCCCGTGGCCTTCCGAACCTCAGTCGAAGCACTGTGGAACCGGGCAACTGAGGATCTGGTCGCGTTGGGGGCGGAAGTGATTCCCGTGGACTTCCCCGTCGTGTCCAACTACGAAACTGATCGTCCGGAGGCGCAAGGGCTCGTCGAACGCGGCCTTGTCGATGCCAACTGGCAAGAGACCGAGATGGGGCCGATGATCGCACGCGCGTGGGACGAATTCCTGCAGTACAACGGCATGGACGGACTGTCAAGCCTGGAAGACGTGGATGGCGATCAGATCTTCCCGGACATGCCTGCCGAGGTGTACGCGAACGCCGGCACGGCCTTCGACTTCGTCCGGCTCGTGGAACTCGCGAAGGCCGGACTGCCGGGGTGGAACGAGATGCAGGGCATCGGACAGTCACTCCATGGGCTGGAGCAGGCCCGCAGGGACGACTTCGAATCCTGGCTGACCAAACTCGGCTTGGACGCCGTGGTCTTCCCTACGAACGGTGACGTAGCGGCAGCGGACCTCTTCGAACGGCCCGAGAGGATGGAGGAAGCGCTCCGCAACGGCGTCCTTTTCTCGAACGGCAACCGGACTATACGCCACCTCGGCATCCCAACAGTCAACGTGCCCATGGGGAGGATGGCCGACATCAGCATGCCGGTCGGCATGACGATCGCCGGTCCCGCCTATTCGGACGACTTGCTGCTCGACATCGCCTCCGCCTACGAAGCGCGGACCTGCCGCAGGCCCGCTCCGCCACTGACGCCGTCGTTGCCAAGCGGCATCGTGGACTGGGCAGGCACCCACGCCGGAAGCGCCCACTCGCATGACCGGGTACCACCCCTGACCGTCTCCACGGACGTTTCCGAGGATGCATCGGGGTGGCAAGTCCGAAGCGATATCCGAGTCAGCGAGGGGCAACACCGGCAGCTCCGTGTCCAGGCATGGCTCGACGGATGTCGGCTCACGGTCCGTGGCGACCTGAACGGGGGCTGGACGGCCACAGGTCGAGTGTCCCGGCAGCGTGCACGGTTAGATAACTACGCCCTGCTCATCGTGAAGGCCAGCGCGGCCGGTTGCCGGCCCGCGGCGCACTGGGAATGCTTGGTCCTCCCGGAGATGACAACAATTCATCCCCAGACCACCTGAGTTGCGGCATGTCGGCATTTTCGTTCTGCAACGTATCGGTTGAAAACCCGCCCCCAGCATACTTTCTCGCGATTCGTCGGCGCACGCCAATCGCGCCAGAAACGCTGGAGCTCGCCGGACGACGACCGAAACGGAGTGAAGGAGTATATCGTGCAGAAGTCGGACCTGCTAATCATCAATGCGGTCGTGAGGACCATGGACTCCCAGGACTCGGTACACAGCGCGGTACTGGTCTCGGACGGGGTGATCGCCGCGGTGGGCTCGGACGCGGAGCTCAGGACGGCCGCGGATCAAGCCACGGTGTTCGACGCACAGGGGGGTACGCTTACCCCCGGTTTCATCGATAATCACAATCATCTCCTGCATGCCTCGTTCATGCCGCTCGATCTCGACTGCTCCACGCCATCACTTGCCACACTCAACGAGGTCCTCGAGCGGATCGAGCAGCACTGTCGAACGATGCCCGCTGGCCGGTGGCTCCAGGGCTTCGGCTTCGCGGCGGCCAAGATCAGGGAGGGACGCAACCCCACGCGCTACGAACTCGACGAGGTGGCTCCCCACAACCCGTTTATCCTCGTCGAGTCGAACACCCACGTCGTCAATGCAAACAGCGCCGCGCTCGAGACCGGAGGCATCGGTGAGTGCTCTCCGAATCCCTGGGGCGGGGAAATCGAGCGCGACCGGCATGGTGTTCCGACCGGGACACTCTTCGAGACAGCGGCTCATCACCTCCAATCGATCGGTTGGGAACGAACCGTGAAGCGCGACTGGGAAGCCGCGACCGCGCTGGTCGAGGCAAAATCACGAGAGTACTTGTCGCACGGAATCACCGCGATCGGCGACGCCGCCGTCACCCCTGTCGGCACCGAGCTATACCAGCGGGCTGCCAAGGCCGGCCGCCTTCCGCTTACTGTTCACCAGATCCACGCCGGGGATGCGCCGTTTTTCAAGCAGGATCTGCGTCGGGGCGACTTCATCGACCGGGTGCATCAGGACGAGTCGCGCATGTTGAGGACCGGGGCCATGAAGATCTGGGCCGACCGCGCCTACCCCGACGGTCCTGGGCTGCACAAGATCCACGACGGCTGCCAAGTGCATGCGGGGCAGAACTTCTACAGTCCCTACGAGATTCGCGATCTGACGCAACGGGCGACAGACCTGGATATCGGCCTCGTCATCCATGCCATGGGCAACTGCTCCATTGACTCCGTCACCGACGCCTACGAACTGGTGCGCCGGCAGCACGGCTACGATTCGATCCTCCGCATCGAGCACGCCTTCGTCGCCGAGCCCGCGCAGGCGCCTCGCATGGCCGACCTCGCGATCGACCTAGTGGCGAATCCCGGTCTCGCCTACAACGACGGGCTCTTCTTCAACAGCTGGCGAGGCGAGGGACAGGACCACCTCAAGGTCCTCCCGCTGCGCAGCATGATTGACGCAGGCGTCCGGGTGAGCCTGGCCTCGGACAACCCCTGCGGCTTCTACCATCCGATCGGCCTCATCTGGAGCGCAGTGACGCGGAAACACTACAGTGGCGTACTGATCGACCCTGATGAGGCGATCACCCCACTAGAAGCGCTCCGGGCCTTCACAAGCATCCCTGCGGTCGTCGCGGGTAGAGAGCATGAAGAAGGCAGCATCGAAGTGGGTAAGCGGGCAAACCTGGTCCTCCTTGACGCTGATCCCCTCACTGTCGTACCTGACGACATCGTCGACATCACGGTGCTCAAGACCTTCGTCGACGGAGTGGAAGTGTATGACTCAGCAGCTGCAGATCCTTTCTCACGTGTACCGAAGACGCCATAGTCACGGACAGCCTCTGCAGCCGTGATCTCCTTACAACGTTTCGGAATGATGTTGATGGTTGGCGTTAGGGGATCCGACAGTGGATCTATCCAAGCGGCGATCGCGTAGGCAGATCGTCCGTTCGCAAACTGGGTATTGCCCCTCTCCACATCCACTCTCCATAGTGCGGTTGAGGCGGTGATGACCCTTTCCCATAAGAGACCGTCCCAATAACACTCGTCCCTGATGAGGGACATTCACAAAGGAGTACCGATGACGACGCAGGGGCAGGCCCCGGTGTGGGACGGCAAGCTGTTCTTGGATGGTTGGTCCACTGGGGGCGGGGAGGTGATCGAGGTCCGTTCGCCGGCGACGGGGGAGCGGATCAGCTCGGTGTCTTCCGCCAACAAGGGGGACTTGGATCGGGCGGTGGAGTCGGCTCGGGCTGCTCAGCAGGAATGGGCGGAGCTGCCGTATGGCAAGCGGGCGGCAGTACTGCTGAACGCGATGCAGCTGCTGAGGGAGAAGCCGGACCGGTTGGCGCACTGGCTGATTCACGAGGCTGGGTCGGGGCAGGGCAAGGCGGCCTTCGAGGTCGGTTTGGTAACCGGTGAGTTGCAGGAGTCCGCGGCGTTGGCCTCCCACCCGTATGGGGAGATGTTGCGCTCGGTCAAGCCGCGGATGTCGGTGGCTCGTCGGGTGCCGGCCGGCGTGGTAGGGGTGATTTCCCCGTTTAATTTCCCAGGAATTTTGTCGATGCGTTCGGTGGCACCGGCGTTGGCGCTGGGCAACGCGGTGATCCTGAAGCCGGACCCGCGCACCTCCATTTCGGGCGGCATGGCGTTCGCGGCGCTGATGGAGGAGGCCGGCCTGCCCAAGGGCGTGCTGCAGGTGCTGCCCGGCGGCGGTGAGTTGGGGGCGGGTATGGTCGCCCATTCGGGCATCCCGTGCCTCTCCTTCACCGGCTCCACCGCTGCCGGGCGGAAGATCGGTCAGGCGGCCGGGCCGCTGCTGAAGAAGGTCCACCTGGAGCTGGGCGGAAACAACGCCCTGCTGGTGCTACCGGATGCCGATGTGGAGGCGGCGGCCTCGGTCGGCGCGTGGAGCTCCTTCTTGCACCAGGGGCAGATCTGCATGACCGCGGGCCGGCACATCGTCCACTCGTCAATCGCGGAGGAGTACGTCTCGGCGCTTGCAGACAAGGCCAAGAACATCCGAGTCGGGGACCCGGCGGACCCGAACAACGCCCTGGGCCCGATCATCGACGCCCACCAGCGTGACCGGATCCACGAGCTGGTGACCTCCTCGGCCGAGCAGGGCGCCACGGTCATGGTCGGTGGCGAGTACACCGACCTCTTCTACACGCCGACAGTGATCACCAACCTTACCGTGGACTCCCCCGTGTGGGCCGAGGAGATCTTCGGGCCCGTGGCCCCGGTGATGACCTATGGCACGGTCGATGAGGCGATCGAGCTGATCAACGCCTCGGAGTTCGGGCTCTCAGTGTCGATCCTGACCGGCAACGGGAACGCGTTCAAGGCGTACGAGCTGGCGTCTCGGATCGAGTCCGGCGCGATCCACATCAACGACTCCACGGTGGACGACGAGGCCGTTATTCCGTTCGGCGGGAGCAAAGCCTCCGGAGTCGGCGGCCGGTTCGGTGGCCCGCACGCCAACCTCGACACCTTTACCGAGACCCAGTGGATCACCATGCAGAGCGAGATCGAACGCTACCCATTCTGACCCCGTGGGGGCCGGCATGACGTCCGCCTTCATCGCCCGATGCCGGGCCTTTCGCCGGAACCTGAATGTCGTCAAACTCTGACTCCCGGGGAGCCCTTTATGAGCCGACGTCCTCGTCCTCGACCGGCACCTGCCGAGCTGCACGGCCGAGAAGATCCGGGACATGAAGGTCGATATGACCTATGTCCGCGGTGAACGCCTCTTCGAACGCGTGGTGGACCCAGCGTGATGTTGCAACAAGTGCGAATGGTCCGAGGAACGGAGCCTCCGCAACGGTGTTCCCCTCGGTTGATCTCATCTATGAGCAAGGTGCCCTGCCAGGAGCAATACGACTCCCCGGTCCGGATAAATCACACAAGCAGTGTGCTATGGACGCACTCCCACACGGTGCCTCGTTTTCATGGCGGGTCAGGGATTTGTGTTGGACCACGGTGCTGCACGACCCTGAATCGTGGAGGATCGCCTATGCGGTTCATACCGGGTCGCATGGCGAGGACCCATGTATCGGAATGGCCTCGCGCTGGCTCACAGGCGGAAGGCTGGAGCATTGCACCTGTTGGTGATCGTCCAGTCCGATTGGAGCGATCTCGAACCGGGCGTTGACGCCGCCGGAACGCATACCCAGAATTATGTTGCGTCTCGCCCGGAGCGTGTTGTTAAGATGGAGAATGAATGAATCGGTTGAGTATCGAATCGAGTCTTAAAAAATTCACCGCGAAGTTCGCTGAATCAGCGGCGATGACTCGTGAGGCCAGGGAAGTGATCCCTGGCGGTTACAGCAGGAACTCGTTCAATTTCGGCCCGCACGCCGTTTTCGTCGAACAGGGTGACGGTGCCCACATCGAGACGGTCGACGGCCACCGGCTGCTCGACCTCAACAACAACTTCACCGTCAACGTCCTCGGACATGGCCACCCCGCGATCACGCGGGCACTGATCGACACAATCCCGTCGGGAATCTCTTTCGGCAACCCAGGTCCGCCGGAGGCAGACCTGGCCCGCATTCTGATCGAGCGCATTCCGTCCGTCGAGAAAGTGCAGTTTTCCTGCTCTGCAACGGAATCGTGCATGAGTGCCATCCGCATCGCTCGCGCTTACACGGGCAAAACCAAGATCGCGAAGCTTGAGGGCGGCTACCACGGTTTCAGTGACATCCTTCAAATCTCGTCGCACACTCAGCCGGATCAGGACGGAGGCACCGATACCGACCCCAAGGCTGTCGCGGACAGCGGCGGGATCCCGACGGCCACCCTTGATGATGTCGTGGTTCTCGGACAGAACGATCGAGACGGCGCAGAGCGGATCCTTCGAACACACGCAGGCGACCTTGCGTGCCTGATTCTCGAGTTGCAGAGCGGATCCGGCGGTCTCGTGACGCTGGAGCAGGAATTCGTCGAACAGCTGCGATCGCTGACCAAGGAATTGGACATCGTGCTCGTCTTCGACGAGACCATCAGCCTTCGCGCTGGCTATCATGGTCTCCAGGGCGTCTACGGAGTGGTCCCTGATCTGACAGTCATGGGCAAGATCATCGGTGGCGGGATGCCGCTGGGGGCCGTGGGCGGGTCGGCCGACGTCATGGACGTGCTGGAAACGGGAAAGGTGTCGATCTCCGGGACTCACCACGGACACAAACTCGCCCTGGCGGCCGGGACGGCGTGCATGCGGACGCTGGACCACGCCGCATTCGAGAAGCTGAACTCCCAGTCCGCTCGAGTCATCTCGGAGCTGAACGAGTGGAGCGAGGCGAGGAAGAGTCCGCTCCTGCTCTACGGTCAGGGCTTCTCACACATGGCCTACAGCTATATGAAGGCGCCGGATCTCAAGGTTCGCAATCACCGGGACTACTGGCACAACGTCGACAGCGAGAAGACGCAGATCCTCTCGCTTGAGCTCGCGATCCGCGGATTCTTCCCCGTGCACCGCGGTGAGTTGTCGCTATCCCTTCCAATGGCCGACGATGACATCTCGTCCTTCATCGAGACCCTGAAAGAGATAGTCGAGGACCTCGAAAGCTGAATAGAAGCAAACGGTCTCGGACAGAGCGGAGGGAGGAAACAGCTCAAACCCGACCGGTCAGGTCCGCAAGCCAGATGAGATCCGTGCCGACTCGAGTTGAATACAACGGGGTCGCCGTAGTAGTCGCCGAGAATCGTGCGGAGATGTCTCGCTAGGCTCTGAGTCGGTGATCGTCGGGTTCTGGCGGGAGGCTCTGGTTGGCCACGCAGGTGTTCACCGACGAGGAGCTGGAGACTCTGCGGAGGCTCCCGGAAATCGGCCGGGAGGAGCTGTTCCGGTTCTTCGCGTTGACCCCGGCGGATGTGGCGTTGGTCGATCCCGGCCGGGGTCGGCTTTGCAGCCGCCCTGTGCTCGTCGCCGTGGCTCGGTTCGTTCCGGATGACGTGCCTCGACCCTGCGGACGGCGGTGGTGCACCTGGCGGAGCAGCTTGGGGTGGATCCGGACGTGCTCCGCCCGTATGGGCGTCGGGCGAAGACACGACGGATCACTTGCGGCGGTCGGCGCGGTATCTGGGGTGGCGGCCAGCGGGTGCTGGAGTTGAAGGAACTGGGGTCGACGACCCACGCCCTGCAGCCGGTCGCAGAGACTAGCGTCAGCGGCACAGACTCCGAGTTCGCGGACGACGTGGACGATCGGGCGCGGCCCGTCGAGCACCATGCGGACCGCTTCGTCCTTGAACTCCTGAGAGTCGGAGTTGGACGGCGAGCTGTACGCGCTTTGCTGTCGCGGCTGCCGCGAGGAACTCCTGGAGAAACAACGCAGAGTGGCCGCCCGAGCCCCTCACGCTTCGCCGCGCTCGTGAGGCCCATCGATGGTGCGGCCGGCCCGCAGCAGCCGCACCGCCACCTGGAGGCCGGGCAGGGCGGCGGGGTCGGTGACGTCGCGCCCGAGGGAGTGCGTCAGCCTGTCCAGCCGCTGGTACAGCGTCTGTCGGTGCAGATGCAGGCGGCGCGCGGTCTCGGTCTTGTTGGCCGAGCAGTCGAAGAACACCTCCAGGGTGTGCAGGAGCCGCCTGCTGACCTCCGGGTCCTGGTCGAAGAGTCCGCCGAGCTGTTCGTCGACGAAGTCGCGTAGGAACTCGTCGGCGTCCAACCGGTGCACGAGCCGTTCGAGCGCGCAGGTTCCGGAGTCGGTGACTCCGACGGCATCGGTGAGGTCGAGGCAGCGATGCGCCTCGAGCACGGTGTACGGAAGGCGCTCGGCGCCGCGCACGAGAGGGCCGATGCCGACGGGGCGCATCTCAGCGCCGGGGGAGTCGCGCAGGTCCTCGACGAGCGCCCGCCGGGCGTCGCCGGGGCGCTGTGGCGGGAGGGCGGCGATCGCCAGCAGTTCATCGTCCTCGATGTGGCTGAGAACCCGTCGGCCGCGCAGCCGCATGGCGTGCTCCAACGGCCCGAGCCGCCCTCCTCCTCTGGCCTGCCGGGCGACCACCGCCACGAACAGGCCGGGAGTGGGCAGGCCCGCCGCCGCAGCCAGCGGTGCCAAAGGGGCCGGGGGAGGGGCGGATCGGCGAAGCGCATGGAAGAGAGTACGGGTGGCACGGCTGCCCGGCGTGACTGGCCGGGTGCGCAGCAGCGCCAGCCCGAACGATTGTGGTGCGCGGTCGAGAGCGGCGTCGAGCAGCGCCGGGTCACCATCGGCGATGGGAGTGAGCAGCAGCCGTGCCACGACGACCCCGTAGGCGGTGATCGGTGCTTCCACGGTGTCGGCGGAACGCCGAGCGGAAGGATCTCCCGGCGCGGTCGCGGCCGCGAGCGGCTCGCCGGCTCCGTCGCGGACGCCGACGTCGGCGTTGACGGCCTCTGCAAGGGTCTCGACCAGTGTCTGCAGGTCACCGCCCGAGGTCAACCGGGCCGAAAGCCGGTCCGACAGCGCGTCCGCGAGCCGCAGCCGGTGCACTGACTCATTGATCAGCAGGCTGTTGATGGTCTCTGCCACTTCGACGAACGGGGCCGTCCTGCGAAGCTGGATCAACGGGAAGTCGCGCCGCTGTGCCTCCTCAACCAGGGCGTCGGGGAGTCGCGGCATCACCGTCCCGGTCTCCACGGCGACGGCGGCGACCCCGCGTGCGGCCAAGTCGCGGATGTAGCGGCGCTGGCGTTCGGGCGCGGCCTCGGCCAGCATCAGTCCGCCGGTGAGCAGCAGCTCCCCGCCGCGCAGGAGATGGGCCAGATCGATCACCTCGCTGGAGTGCACCCAGCGCACCGCGCGGGTGCGATGCTCCCCGCCGGTCAGCAGGACGGGTGCGGCAGGAGCAAGGCAAGGGTGCAGCAGCACATCGCGCAAGTGGATCGCCATGACGATTCGTCCATTTTCGTCGCCCGTCTGATCGACGGATCGTACATTGTGGAACGTGGCGCAGGCCACAAGTATGGCGCCATCGACTGCTGCCATGCGGAGGCACTCATGGGAAACACGGTTCCAGCGGCCCGTGATGACGGCGACGTACACGATCTCGAAGAGGTCCTGCAACCCATTCCGGAAGAGAGACGCACAACCGGCGTATCGGGGCAGTTCTGGATCTGGGCCGGGGCGAACATCGCGCCGATCAACTGGGTGCTCGGGGCGCTGGGGATCCACTTGGGCCTCGGTCTGGCCGACACGCTGATCGTCCTGGTAGCGGGCAACCTTGTGGGAATGTCCCTCTTCGGGGTGTTCGTTCTGCTCGGCCAACGTACCGGGGTCACCGGCATGGTGCTGGCACGGGCGGCCTTCGGCCGCAGGGGCGGCTATCTGCCGGCGGCGATCCAGGCGGTGCTGGCGGTGGGCTGGTGCGCGGTCAACACCTGGATCATCCTGGATCTTGTGATGGCGCTGTTCGGGGAGCTCGGCCTGGTTTCCCCGGAGGCCGGCAACCACCTGGCGAAGGCGATCGTGGCCGCGCTGATCATGGTTGTCCAGGTGGTGATCTCCTTGATCGGCTACCGCGCCATCGCGGGGTTCGAGAAGTGGACGGTGCCGCCGACCTTGGTCGTGCTGATCGGCATGTCGATCGTCGCTTGGACCCGCCTGGACATCGACTGGGGCTACGCCGGGCCACCGGGAGCCGTTCTCAGCGGCTCCGATCGGTTCGCCGCGATGACCGCTGTCATGACCGCGATCGGGATCGGATGGGGAATCACCTGGTTCACCTACGCGGCTGACTATTCGCGCTTCGTCAGCAGGCGGGTGCCGCGTAGGAGGCTCTATGCGGCGAGCGTGCTGGGGCAGTTCCTCCCGGTCGTGTGGCTCGGCGTGCTGGGCGCGTCGCTGGCGACCAAGAACGGTCAGGTCGACCCCGGTCAACTGATCGTGGAGAGCTACGGGGCACTGGCGATCCCCGTGCTCTTCCTGGTCGTGCACGGTCCCATCGCGACGAACATCCTCAACATCTACACGTTCGGCGTCGCGGCGCAGGCGCTGGACGTCAGGACGTCGCGGCGCGTCCTGAGCATCGTCGTGGGGGTCTTCGCGCTGCTCTGCGTCGTCTTCTTCATCTACCAGGGCGACTTTGCGACGGTACTCGACTCCTGGCTGGTCTCGCTGGTCGCCTGGGTGGCGACGTGGAGCGGGATCATGCTGGTCCACTTCTTCTGGATCGAGCGCGGCGGGGTGCACACGCAGCGGCTGTTCGACCCGGTGGGGAGCCGGCGCCTGCCCGATGTCAACTGGGCCGCCATCACCGCTTTCTGCGCCGGCGTGCTGGCGACCTGGCTGTTTATGTACGGGGTGATCGATCTCTTCCGCGGCCCCATCGCCACGGCGATGGGCGGGATCGACCTCTCCTGGCTGGCCGGAGGGGTGGTCTCCGCCGCGGTGTACGCCGCGCTGGGTCCCCGCGTCCACCGCCGTTACGCCGTCCGATTGCTCGCCGCGAAACCCGAGTCTGCGGAACCCGGGGCCGCGGAGGACGGCGCCCGGGCCGAGAAGGCGGCCGCCAGTGATTCCTGATCGAGCCGGACTCCTTCCCCGAGCTTCCCTTCGATTTCGTTTGGAGTGTGTGCAGTGCGCGCTATGACATCCCACAACGGTGCCGCGTTCCGTTGGCCCGACGGTGTGCGGGCCGCGGCGTCCTTCACCTTCGACGTCGACGCGGAGTCGTGCGTGCTGGTGCACGATCCAGCCGCGTCCGGTCGCATGTCGCTGATGGGCCACCAGTCCTACGGTCCGCGAGTGGGAGTCCCCCGGCTGCTGCGCCTGCTGGAGCGTCAGGAGGTGCGGGCGACGTTTTTCGTGCCCGGGTTCACCGCCGAGTGCTACCCCGACATCGTCCGCGCCATCATTGACGGCGGGCACGAGATCGGCCACCACGGCTACCTGCACGAGAGGATGCAGGGGATCGATGCGGTCACGGAGGCCGGCTACCTGGACCGCGGCCTTGACGCGCTGGAGCGCGTCTGCGGAGAGCGGCCCGAAGGCTACCGCGCGCCGTGGTGGGAGATGAACTGGCACACCCCGCGCCTGCTGGCGGAGCGGGGGTTCGGCTATGACTCCAGCCTGCTCGACGACGACATGCCTTACCGCATGGCGGTGGTCGGGCCGGGATCGGCGTCGATGATCGAGATTCCGGTGGATTGGGCGCTGGACGACTGGGAGCAGTACGCCTTCTACCCGGGGTGGACCGGCAGCGGTGTGATCGAGAGTCCGGAGAAGGCCCTGGAGATGTGGCTGCTCGAGGCGCGGGCGCGGCACGCCGAGGGCGGCTGCTTCGTGCTGACCAACCATCCGTTCCTGTCGGGGCGTCCGGCCAAGGCCCACGCCCTTGAACGACTGATCGAGCAGGTCAAGCATCTGGACGGGATGTGGGTCGCACCGCTGCGTGAGATCGCCGCGCACGCTGAGAGGGTGTGCGGTCCGGCGCGCGTGCATGAACGGCTGCGGGCCGAGGCCTCCCCCGCGCCCGAGTCCAGGTGATGTGCCCGCCGCGCGAGGGTCTCCCGGCTCTCGCGCGGCGTTGGCGGGATGGCGGGGCCTCTTCTTGCTCCCCGGGCCTCGGAGGCCCGCGAAGAGAGTCGAGTCCTCCGCGTGCCGCCGGGACCGCATCCCTGTGACGGACGACCCGCCCTCGCCGGCCGAGCACCCGCCGACCCGATTCATGATTTTCCGGTGGCTCCGGGCTTGGTGGCGCCGAGGCGTTCCGAGACCGCGTGGGCCGTGTCGCGCACCACCTCGGCCAGCTGGCCGCGCAGTTCGGGGGAGACTCGGAAGCTGGGAGCGGAGAGCAGGACCGCGGCGACGATCCCTCCCCGGTGGTCCCGGACCGGTGCGCTGATGCCGACCTCTTCGACAGAGGTTTCCCCTGCGTTGACAGCCACTCCGCTGGCCCGCACCGCGGCCAACCGGTTCAGGTACTGCTGGATCGCGTGCTCGTCGCGGTGGGCGCCCTGCAGCAGCCCGCGCTCCAGCAGCTCGCGCACCCGGCCCTCCGGCATCTCGGAGAGGAAGACCTGGACCGAGGAGCTCGCCGATGTCGAATAGCGTGTTCCGATGGGCACGGTGTGTTTGACCTGCTTGGGACTGGACACCTGCTCGACGGTGACGGATTCGTGTCCGCTCCACACGGCCAGGGCGCTGGTTTCCTGGGTACGCTCGGTGAGCTCGGCCAGTGCGGGATGGGCGAGGCGGCGCACATCGAGGTTGGCCAGCAGCGGCCCGGCCAGGCCGATCAGCCCCAGGCCGAGGCGGAACCGGCCGCTCTCGAAGTCGCGCACGACGAGGTCCTCGTGCTCGAGCTGACCGAGAATCCGGGAGACCGTGCTCTTGTGCAGATTGACCCTCTGGGCGATCTCGGTGACGCCCAGAGCCGGTTCTCCGACGGAGAAGGCGCGCAGGACCCGGATTCCGTTGTGTAGCACCGATGGGGGATTCCGGTGCTCGTGCCGCTCGGGCTCATCGCTGTGTGTCATGGTGGTGCGAGCTCCTCCGCCTCAGGTTATCCGTGCGCGCCGTGCCCCAGCGGGAGCCGAAGCGCGCGGAAACCTGAGGGGTTCCGCGCGCTTCGGAGCGTCGTCGATCGATCAGGCGTCGATGATGTTGTGTTCAGGGCCGTAAGGGAATCCGGTGATGTTCTCCGCGCCGTCCTCGGTGATCACGAGGATGTCATGCTCGCGGTACCCGCCCGCCCCGGGCTTTCCTTCCGGGATCATGATCATCGGCTCCATCGACACGACCATGCCCGGCTCCAACACGGTCTCGATGTCCTCACGCAGTTCCAGGCCGGCCTCCCGACCGTAGTAGTGGGACAGCACACCGAAGGAGTGCCCGTAGCCGAAGGTACGGTTGCCGAGCAGCCCTTCGGCCTCGTAGATCGTGTTCAGCTCGGCGGCGATGTCCCGGCACACCGCGCCGGGCCGGATGAGCTTGAGCCCGCGCTCATGGACCGCCGTGTTGACCTTCCAGTAACGGAGGTGGTCGGCGCTGGGCTCACCGTAGAACAGAGTACGCTCCAGCGCGGTGTAGTAGCCGGCGATCATCGGAAAGCAGTTCAGACTGAGGATGTCGCCGCGCCGCACCTCGCGCGAGGTGGGCCAGTTGTGCGCACCGTCGGTGTTGACGCCGGACTGCAGCCACACCCAACTGTCGCGTAGCTCCGCGTGAGGGAACGTCCGCGCGATCTCGCGGACCATCGCCTGAGTTCCGGCCAACGCGATCTCGTACTCCGGCACACCGGCGGCGACCGCCTCGACCACCGCCGTTCCCCCGAGGTCGGCGATGCGCGCGCCCTCCTTGATCAGCGCGATCTCCTCCGCCGATTTGACCATCCGCTGCGCCATGGTCGCTGCGGACACGTCGACGAGCTCGAAGCCCGGCAGGGCGTCGGCGATCTGGGCGCGCAGCAGCGGAGGGATGTGGTCGTCCTCCACTCCGAGTCGACCGCTCCGCACGTCTGCGTCGCCGAGCACGGTGGTGACCGCGTGCGTGAAGTTGTCCCGTCGCCAGTCGGTGTAGACGACATTGTCGCCGAAGCTGCGTCGCCATGGCTGGCCGGCGTCGATGTTCGCCGAGATCGTCACGTGCCGATCCGCGGTGACCACCAGCGCGTAGTTACGGCCGAACGCGGTGTAGAGGAAGTCGCTGTAGTAGTTCACGTTGTGATAGCTGGTGAACACCACGGCGTCGACGCCGATTCGGCTCATCTGCTCGCGCAGCCCGGCCACTCGGCGCTCCATCTCCGCAGGGGAGAATGTCGGCTGCGTCCGCTGGCCGTTGTGGATCCTCTTCAGCCGTTCCATGTTCATCGAGGGACTCCTTGTCCGTGTGTGAGCGGGATGGGAATGCGGGGTGTCGCTCCTGTGGTCATCCCCGCCGTTCCTGCGGCAGGAGCGAATGGAAGATCCGATGCGCGGCGGGCATGCAGACCACCCCGACGGCGCCGGCGGCGGCGAGGTACCAGGCCGGGGCGATCGAGCTGCCGCTGATGTGAATGAGGAAGGTCGCCATGAACGGCGCCGTCCCACCGAACAGCGCGTTGGCGGTGTTGAAGCTGAACGCGAACCCGCTGTAGCGCACGCGGGTGGGGAACAGGTCGCAGAGGTAGGACGGCAGGGTCCCGTCGTTCATGCTGAGCAGTACGCCCAACCCGAGCTGGATGAGTGCCATGCCGACGACGCCGGTGACACCGAGCAGGAGGAAGGCGGGCACGGAGAACACCGCGAACAGCGCTCCGGCCGCAGCGAGCATCGCGGGGCGGCCGACGCGGTCGGAGAGCCGACTCATAGCGAACACCGATGCGATGTATCCGCAGAGGGCCACGGTGGTGGACAGGAAGGACGTTGTCGCCTCGACGCCCAGCTCGGTCGACAGGTAGGTCGGCATGTAGGTGAGCAGAGTGTAGAACCCGACGGCGTTGAGGCAGGTGGCGCCGAATGCGACGACGATGGCGCGCCTGTTGTCGCGAAGTGTCTCGGTCATGGGGGCGTGGGCCGGTGGTTCGGCCTGCCCCAGCGCGCGGAATTCCGGTGTGTCCTCAAGCTTGACCCGGATGTAGCGGCCGATGAGGCCGAGCGGAGCGGCGAGCAGGAACGGCAGCCGCCATCCCCATGAGGCCATCTGATCGGTCGACAGGACCGCCGTGAGTGCGGTGACCAGTAGCGATCCCAGCAGCAGACCCGTCGCCGTGCTGGCCGGGACAACGCCGGCGTAGACCCCGCGGCGGTGGCGCGGCGCGTATTCGTACAGGAACGCGGCCGCCCCCGCGTACTCACCGGCCGCCGAGAAGCCCTGCACCATCCGGACGGCCAGAAGGAGGACAGGGGCCATGAGGCCGATCTGCTCGTATCCGGGGAGCAGCGCGATCACGAAGGTCGCCGCCGACATGATCAGGATCGACAGGGACAGTGCTGTGCGCCTGCCGATCCTGTCCCCGAAGTGGCCCCAGACGATGCCGCCGACGGGGCGGATGACGAAGGACAGCGCGAAGATGCCGAAGGTGGCGAGCAGGCCCGCCGTCGGCGAGGACTGCGGGAAGAACACCACGGAGATGGTCGCGGCGAGGTAGCCGTAGACGGCGTAGTCGAACCATTCGACGAAGTTCCCGATGAAGCTCGCCGCCACGACGCGGCGCAGTGTGGCTGAGCGCTGATTCTCGGCGCTTGCACTGGAGCTGGTTCCGGTCATGGCCACCATTCCTCGGTGGGACGTGCTGACGGGCCGGTGGAGTCCGGCTGGCATCGGTGGTTGACATGGGGAGTCGGCGGTGGCCACGCCTGGACATGCAAGTGCAGTAGTGAATGCAACTGAGTTGCATTAACCGCAACATAGATGTCTCGCATTGACGTGTCAAGGGTCACACCTCAGATCGGCCTTCCGTGTCAGATGATTCTGATCTCCGCTGCTCTCAGTCGGACTGGCTGAGACGCCTCGGTGTCGGTGAAGCCATTGATGGCGGTGTCGAGTCGTCGGTGTGATTGATTTCGGCAACACCGTTGCATTGAATGGGACGGTGTTGCATGCTGTGGCTCACACCGCCGCGGTGTCCCCCGGTCCGGCCCGGCCTTTCTTCCGGCCCTCTCAGCCTCCTCGGCCCTGCTCATCCCGCACGTCGTCCGACCGCAGCGCTGCCGCGGCAGCGCGGAACGGAGATCCGCATGACCCCGTCCACACCGAACACGGCAACGGACCCGCTGTCCCTTGGGCTCTCCGAACTGGATCCCGAGGTGGCGGCCGCCGTCGGCGCCGAACTGGATCGCCAGCGGAGCACGTTGGAGATGATCGCCTCGGAGAACTTCGCGCCGCGGGCCGTGCTCGAAGCGCAAGGGTCGGTGCTGACCAACAAGTACGCCGAGGGCTACCCCGGGCGGCGCTACTACGGCGGCTGCGAGCACGTCGACGTCATCGAGCAGCTCGCGATCGACAGGGCCAAGAAGCTCTATGGGGCGTCCTTCGCCAACGTGCAGCCGCATTCGGGTGCGCAGGCCAATGCCGCTGCGATGTCCGCGCTGCTCAAGCCGGGGGACACGATCATGGGTCTGGACCTGGCCCACGGTGGCCACCTCACCCACGGCATGCGGATCAACTTCTCGGGCAGGCTCTACAACGTCGTTCCCTACCGCCTGCGCGACGAGGACCACCGCGTCGACATGGACGAGGTGGCCCGGCTGGCCGGTGAGACCAGGCCGCAGCTGATCATCGCGGGCTGGTCGGCCTACCCGCGCCGACTCGACTTCGCGTGGTTCCGCGAGATCGCCGACGAGGTCGGCGCGTACCTGATGGTGGACATGGCGCACTTCGCCGGACTGGTCGCCGCGGGCCTGCACCCCAATCCGGTACCGCATGCCCACGTTGTCACCACGACCACGCACAAGACCCTCGGCGGACCGCGCGGCGGTGTGATCCTGTCTCGCGACGAGGAATTCACCAAGAAATTCGACTCAGCGGTCTTTCCCGGCCAGCAGGGCGGTCCGTTGGAGCATGTCATCGCGGGCAAGGCGGTGCTGTTCAAGATCGCGGCCACCGAGGAGTTCGCCGACCGGCAGCGCCGCACGCTGACGGGGGCGCGGATCCTCGCCGGTCGGCTGCTGGCCGAAGACACGGCAAAGGCCGGGGTGCGGTTGGTCAGCGGCGGGACCGACGTCCACCTCGTCCTGGTCGATCTGCGCGATTCCGAACTGAACGGCCGGCAGGCCGAGGACCGGCTGCACGAGATCGGCATCACCGTCAACCGCAATGCGGTCCCCAACGACCCGCTTCCACCGATGGTGACCTCCGGTCTGCGCATCGGCACCCCCGCGTTGGCCGCACGCGGATTCGGTGAGGAGGAGTTCGCCGAAGTCGCCGACATCATCGCGCAGGCCCTGCTCCCCGGATTCGACGATGCGGCCGGCGAGTCGCTGCGGCGACGCGTGGCGGCCCTGGCCGCCGCACACCCGCTGTACCCGAATCTGAACGGAGGGTTCTGATGGCATCCCGATGCCCGGGAGCCGATCTCCCCGAACACCCGGACCGGCTGTGGCGCACTCCCGATCCCAAGCGGGCCTACGACGTCGTGATCGTCGGCGCCGGAGGCCACGGACTGGCCACGGCGTTCTACCTCGCCCGCAACCACGGCATCACCAATGTCGCGGTGCTCGAACGCGGCTGGCTCGCGGGCGGCAACATGGCGCGCAACACCACGATCATCCGATCCAACTACCTCTGGGATGAGAGTGCCGGGCTGTACGAGCACGCGTTGAAGCTGTGGGAGGGACTGGAGGCCGAACTCGACTACCCGCTGCTGTTCAGTCAGCGAGGCGTGCTCAACCTCGCCCACTCGCTCCAGGATGTCCGCGACAGCGTCCGGCGGGTCAACGCCAACAAGCTCAACGGGGTGGACGCCGAATGGCTGGACCCCGAGCAGGCCAAGGAGGTCTGCCCGATCCTCAACATCTCCCCTGACGTTCGCTACCCGGTGCTGGGCGCGACCTACCAGCCGCGTGCGGGCATCGCCAAGCACGACCACGTCGCATGGGGCTTCGCCCGTGCCCTGGACCGCATGGGCGTCGACCTCGTCCAGGACTGCGAAGTCACCGGTATCGACCTGGTCAGAGATCGCGTCGTAGGGGTCCGGACCAGTCGGGGGCCCATCCGGGCCGGCAAGGTCGCCCTCGCCGCCGCGGGCCACACCTCCGTGCTGGCCGACACCCTGGGGCTGCGGCTGCCGCTGCAGAGCCATCCGCTGCAGGCCCTGGTCTCCGAACTGCTCGAACCGGTGCATCCGACCGTGGTGATGTCCAACGCGGTGCACGTCTACGTCAGCCAGGCGCACAAGGGCGAACTCGTCCTCGGCGCCGGCATCGACTCCTACAACGGCTACGGCCAGCGCGGCTCGTTCCACATCATCGAGCGGCAGATGTCGGCGGCCGTCGAGCTTTTCCCGATGTTCTCCCGCGCCCACGTGCTGCGGACCTGGGCCGGGATCGTCGACGTCACCCCCGACGCCTCCGCGATCGTCGGGCCCACCCCCTTCACCGGCCTCTACGTCAACTGCGGCTGGGGGACCGGAGGGTTCAAGGCGACCCCCGGTGTGGGCTGGTGCTTCGCCCACACCATCGCCCACGATGAACCGCATCCGCTCAACGCGCCGTTCTCCCTCGAGCGTTTCACGACCGGCGCTCTGGTCGACGAGCACGGCGCGGCCGCCGTCGCCCACTGACTCACCCAGCGAGGAGGACCACCATGATGCTCATCCCCTGCCCGTACTGCGGGCCGCGTGACGAGACCGAGTTCCACTGCGGCGGCCAGGCGCACGTGAACCATCCCAATGACCCGCACGCGGTGTCCGACGAGGAATGGGCCGACTTCCTGTTCTTCCGAGCCAATCCCAAAGGTGTCTTCGCCGAACGCTGGGTGCACGCCGCCGGATGCCGCCGCTGGTTCAACGTGCGGCGCGACACCGTGACCAACGACATCCAGTCCAGCTACCGCATCGCAGAGCCGGGGACGGTGAACGAGTGAACGACACCTCATCGAACCGGTCGGCGCGGCTGCCGGCCGGCGGGCGCATCGACCGCGGGCATCCGCTGCGCTTCGCCTTCGACGGTCGCGAGTACCACGGCTGCGCGGGCGACACGCTGGCTTCGGCGCTGCTGGCCAACGGTGTCCACCAGGTCGGGACGAGCATCAAGTACGGACGACCGCGCGGGATCTTCGCGGCCGGGGCCGAAGAGCCGACCGCCCTCGTCCAGATCGAACGGCCGTTCCCCGAGCCGATGCTGACCGCCACCACGGTGGAGCTGCGCGACGGCCTCGAAGCGAGCGGGCTCCCGGGGCAGGGCAGGGTCGCCGCCGAAGCCGACCCCGCGCGCTACGACTCCACGCATGCGCACTGCGACGTGCTCGTCGTCGGCGCCGGTCCGACCGGCCTTGCCGCAGCCCGGACCGCTGCGGGAAGCGGTGCGAGGGTGGTCCTCGCCGACGCCGACACGGAATTCGGCGGCGCGCTGCTGGGTGCCACCGAAGAGCTTAACGGCGCGCCCGCGATGTCCTGGGTGGAGCGGATCACCGCCGAACTCGCGGCGCACGACGAGGTGCGACTGCTTCCCCGGACCACGGTGCTCGGGTACTACGACGACAACTACCTGATCGCCGTCGAGAAACGCGGGGAGGAGGCGGAAGCCACATCCCGGCAGCGGGTCTGGCGCATCCGGGCGCGCGAGGTCGTGCTGGCCACCGGAGCCCACGAGCGGCCGCTGGTCTTCGCCGGCAACGATCGCCCGGGGACGATGCTGGCCGGAGCGGCCCGCACCTACCTCAACCGCTACGGGGTCCGGCCCGGTCACAGAGTGGTGGTGTTCACCACCAACGACAGCGCCTACGCCGCGGCGTGCGAGCTGGCCGATGCGGGCGTGGAGATCACAGCGCTCGTCGAAGCCCGGCCGACCGCTCCGGTGCACTGGGCCACCGAATGCGCGCGGCGCGGCATTGAACCGCTCGCAGGCCACGCCGTCGTTGGTACCAGCGGTAAGAGCCGGATCATCGGCGTCCGCGTCGCGGGTACGGCTCCCGACGGAGCCCCGATCGGCCCGCAGCGGGAGATCGACTGCGACCTGCTGCTGGTGTCGGGGGGCTGGAATCCGGCCGTCCACCTGCACAGCCAGGCTCGCGGTGCGCTGCGCTACGACGAGGGGATCGGCGCGTTCGTCCCTGCCGGGACCCGGGCGGCCGCGCGCTCCGCAGGAGCCGCGCGGGGACGGTTCGGCACGGGGGAATGCCTCTCCGACGGAGTCGAGGCGGGCGCGGACGCCTGCCGGAGCCTCGGTTTCTCGGTTCCGCGAGTAGAGGTCCCCATCGCCGCGCCCGTCCCCGTCGAACCGCCGTTGTGCCTGTGGTCGGTCGCCGACCCCGGGGACGCCGAGCCCTGGACCACCCACTTCGTCGACCTGGCCCGCGACGCCACCCTCGCTGACGTCCGGCGCGCCACCGGAGCGGGCCTGCGCTCGGTCGAGCACGTCAAGCGCTACACGACGATCGGCACCGCCCATGACCAGGGCAAGACGTCGGGAACACTGGCCACCGGCGTCATCGCCGAGGCGCTGGGAGACGACATCACCGCACTTGGCACGACCACATTTCGCGCCCCCTACACCCCCATCGCCTTCGGCGCTCTCGCCGGGCGGGACCGGGGCCCCCTCTACGACCCGATACGCGTCACCGCCATGCACGACTGGCACGTCGATCAGGGGGCGCCCTTCGAGAACGTCGGCCAATGGAGACGCCCGTGGTACTTTCCGCGGTCCGGTGAGGACATGACTACGGCGGTGCTGCGGGAATGCCGCGCCGCCCGGGAGTCCGTCGCGATCCAGGACGTCTCCACGCTCGGCAAGATCGACGTGCAGGGTCCCGACGCCGCTGAATTCCTCGACCTCGTCTACACCAACATGATGAGCACCCTCAAGGTCGGCCGGATCCGCTACGGCCTGATGTGCAAGGCCGACGGCATGGTGTTCGACGACGGGACAGCCATCCGTCTCGGGGACGAGCACTACCTGATCACCACGACCTCCGGCAACGCAGCCGCTGTGCTCGAATGGCTGGAGGAATGGCTCCAGACCGAGTGGCCGCACCTGCGGGTCCATCTGACCTCCGTTACCGAGCAGTGGGCGACGGTGGCTCTGGTCGGCCCGCGTTCACGCGAGGTCCTCGCCCGGGTGGCGCCCGGCCTCGACGTGTCCAACGACGCCTTTCCGTTCATGTCATGGCAGGACGGTCTCGTCGCGGGCCACCGGGCCAGGGTCTGTCGGATCAGCTTCTCCGGTGAGCTGGCCTATGAGGTCAATGTCTCCTGGTGGCACGGCCGTGAAGTCTGGGAGGCACTCATCGACGCAGGGAAGCCGTTCGGCATCACCCCCTATGGCACGGAGGCCATGCACGTTCTGCGTGCGGAGAAAGGGTTCCCGATCATCGGCCAGGACACCGATGGCACGGTCGCCCCGCAGGACCTCGGCATGGATTGGGCGGTGTCCAAGAAGAAGGCCGACTTCATCGGCAAGCGCTCCTTCTCGCGCCCGGACAACCTGCGCCAGGACCGCAAACAGATGGTGGGCCTGCTGCCGGCCGACCTGGAGCTGGTACTGCCTGAGGGCTCCCAACTGGTCGAGACCCCCGAGCCCGGTCCGCCCCCGGTGCCGATGCTGGGGCACGTCACCTCCAGCTACCGCAGTGCCGCGCTCGGACGCGGCTTCGCCCTGGCGATGGTCAAGAGCGGCCGGGCCCGGATCGGCGAGACCGTGTACAGCCCGGTGGGTGACCGGCTCGTCCCGGTCACCATCACCGACACGGTGTTCTACGACAAGGAAGGAGCCCGCCGCGATGGCTGAGGCGCGCGGACAGAGTCCTCTGGGCGGCGTCTACGCCGACGTGCTTGAGCAGGGGTCGGCGACCGGTCAGGTGTGGTTCGCCGAGCTCCCGTTCCAGACCCAGATCGGCCTGCGGACGGACCCCAAGGGCCCGGCCGTCGAACGGATCGGCGCCGCCATCGGCGCGACGCCGCCGACCGAACCCGGGGAGGTCGCCGTCGCCGGGGAGCTGAGTGTCCTCTGGATGGGGCCGGACGAATGGCTCGTGGTCGGACCGGAGAGGGCGCACCGACACGTCCAATCCGCCCTGCGCTCGGCCCTCGGCGACGAACATGGCGCGGTGACCGATCTCTCCGCGCATCGGACGACCATCGCGGTTCGGGGACCTCGTGCTCGAGACGTCCTGAGCAAGGGATGCGCCATCGACCTGCACCCGCGCAGGTTCGGCCGGGATCGCTGCGCTCAGACCCTGCTGGCCCGTGCCCAGGTGATCCTCGTCTGTCTGGACCAGGACATTCCCGACTACCGGCTGCTGGTCCGCTCATCCTTCGCCCGCTACGTCGCCGACTGGCTCACCGACGCCGCAGCCGAGTACCGGGAGCATGGAGCGGGCGCATGAGCATCAGTGTCTTGGATCTGTTCTCTGTGGGCATCGGTCCCTCGAGTTCACACACGGTCGGTCCGATGCGGGCGGCGAAGACGTTCGTCTCCCGGTTGCGCGACGAAGGCCGGCTGCCAGAGGTCGCCCGGGTGGCGGCGGAGCTGTTCGGCTCGCTCGGGGCGACCGGGCACGGACACGGCAGTCCGAAGGCGGTGCTGCTGGGATTGGAGGGGCACAACCCCGAGACAGTCGATCCGGCGGCGGTGGAGGAACGAGTGGCCGAGGTCCGCTCCACCGGCCGGGTCCGGCTGGACGGCGTACACGAGATCCGGTTCGCCATCGACCGCGACCTGGTGATGCACCGGCGGGGATCCCTGCTGCGCCATCCCAACGGGATGCGTTTCAGTGCGACGGACCGCGCCGGGGCCGAGGTGCTGACGGCCGAGTACTACTCGGTGGGCGGCGGCTTCGTCGTCGGTGACGAAGCCGCCGGGGTGGACCGGGGCAAACCCGACGAGACACCGCTTGCCCTGCCATTTGGCACCGGCGCGGAGCTGCTGGCACGCACGGCCGAATCGGGTCTGCCGATCAGTGGTGTGATGCTGGCCAACGAGCTGGCGTGGCGCGACAAGGAGGCAGTGCGCAAGGAGCTGCTGCACATCTGGGCCGTCATGCGCGAGTGCGTGGCGAACGGTTGCGCCAACACCGGTGTGCTCCCCGGCGGGCTGAAGGTGCGCCGCAGGGCCGCGACGCTGCGGCGTGGCCTGACCGGGCAGGACGACCCGATGGAGTGGGTGACGTTGTTCGCGCTCGCGGTCAACGAGGAGAACGCGGCGGGCGGGCGCGTGGTGACCGCACCCACCAACGGCGCGGCCGGCATCGTCCCGGCGGTGCTGCACTACTACACGCGATTCGTTCCGGGATCGGACGAAAACGGTGTGGTGCGCTTCCTGTTGACCGCCGGCGCGATCGGTGTGCTGTTCAAGAAGAACGCCTCGATCTCCGGCGCGGAGGTCGGCTGCCAGGGCGAGGTCGGTTCCGCGTGCTCCATGGCGGCCGCCGGCCTGGCCGAGGTCCTGGGCGGCACGCCCGAGCAGGTGGAGAACGCCGCCGAGATCGCAATGGAGCACAATCTGGGACTGACCTGCGACCCCGTCGGCGGCCTGGTGCAGATTCCGTGTATCGAGCGCAACGCCGTCGCCTCGGTGAAGGCGATCACGGCGGCCCGGATGGCCCTGCGCAACGACGGCGACCACATCGTGTCCCTGGACAAGGTCATCAAGACCATGCGCGACACAGGCCGGGACATGAAGACCAAGTACAAGGAGACGGCAAGAGGAGGACTCGCCGTCAACGTCATCGAGTGCTGACGGCTTCGGCGCAGGCCCTGGAAACCGCACGGTTCACGGGGCCTTCCGGGATTTCGATCTTCGACGCAGGCCGCCCTCGATCGCGTACCCCTGGTTACCACCCATCAGGTCAGGGGCCTCGGCGCCGCCCCGAGGCATATTCGAGACTCGACTTACGATTAATTGCGCCCGCCGACTGGGCTCCTATTCTCTTTCGTGCTTTAGGCGAGGTTGACAGCGGCTGCGGTAGGCGTCCCGGTCGAGGCCGGGGCGGGCCTGTCAAGTCAAGGACTCTGTCTCACTTTCGGTGGTGACGGAGCGTTCGCTGATGACACGATGAGCCACGTGTAGTGTCAACTGGCTTGTGAGCACGGTGTTTTCAGGGCTGTCGGACCTGGTTATCGAGGATGTCGTGGATGAGGGGGACCGGATCCGGGTACGGGCCCGTACCCGGGACGGCCCGGCCGCCGGGTGCTGTCGGCTCTGGCCGTGGAGGTCTCCCGACATACCGCCCTGCGGCTGCTGCTGCGCCTGCCGCTACCGCCGCTGCGGGTGCCCAGGGTGCTGGGGGTGGACGACGTTTGCCCTGCGCCGGGCGCCACCGCTACGCCACCGTCCTGATCGACGCGCAAGACCCGCGAGCGTATCGACGTTCTGCCCGACCGCAGGGCCGACACCCTCGAGGCGTGGCTGCGCGCGCACCCCCGAACCGGACCGGTTGCGCCGGGCCCCGCAATACCGGCCCACCCTGGTCGATCCCTGCCGCGAGTACCTGCGGCAACGCCGCACCGAAGACCCCGCCGTGCCCTGCTGCGCTTGTTCAAGGAGATCAAGGCCCTCGGCTACCAGGGCAGTCTCAACCTGCTCTACCGCTACATCGACCAGGGCCGCCTGCAGGCCGACCGGCCGCCCACCTCGCCGCGCCGCCTGGCCGAACTGATCCTGGCCGACCCCGCACGGCTCCCCGCCCAGCAGCGCGGCCTGGTCGGACGCCTTACCGCCGCCTGCCCGCAGATGAGTGCCCTCGCCGAGCACGTCCGCTCTTTCGCGCGCCTGCTCACCCCCCACCCGGGACAACGCCGAGCGCCTGCAGGAATGGATCACCACGGTGCGCGCCGGCGACCCATCGCGACAGGTCTGTGCCCTTGGGGAAGTACTGGCGCAGCAGTCCGTCGGCGTTTTCGTTCGCGCCCCGTCGCCAGGGGCTGTGCGGGTCGGCGAAGTAGACCTGCAGCCCGGTGTCGATGCGGGGTTGGGCATGCCGGGCCGGCTCCTTGCCGCGGTCCCAGGTCAGCGAGCGGCGTAGTTGCTCGGGCAGCGTGGTGATCGCACCGGTGATCGCGGCCTTCACGGCCTCGGCGCCGCGGCCGGCCAGCGCCGTGCCGTTCTTCATCGACCGGCGGATCAGGGGAGCGGTGACCGTGACGGTTCCCAGGCATCGGATGGACCCGGATCGTTCCGATCAGACAGCCCGCGTTGTCCGTCAGGCCGCGTCCAGGCTGACCAGCTTGTTCTCAACCGAGCCCGTTGCACATGCGCGCTGACGGCAGCGCAAGGACGACCACTGCCGCGGTGCGGTATGTCGGCTCGGTGACCAGGCGCGTGTACAGACCGCTGACCCAGCCGGGGCGCAATCCGGCGCCGTCGGCGCGGTGAGTCGAAAATGCTTCACGACCTGCGCCAATGCGCCAATGCGCCACTTTATTGAGCCTGGCGACGAGGTTGACGTCAAGACGGCCTCGCCCGAACTCGGTTACTCCGCCACCTTCTTCACCCAGGATGCCTACCAGACGGTGTTCCCCGAGGTCGCCTGCACCGCCACCCTGGTCCCCTGCGTCTCGCCGCACCGGCACCCGGTAACGGGGGCACACGGCCCCGTGGCGGTCCCCGGGAGGGGCGCGGGGCCGTTGGCGTGGAGGCGCCGATCGCCGCTGGCTGCGTGCCGGATGCCGTTGTGACGGCGATAGGACCTGGTTCGATGGGGTTCTTCGCGCTGAGATTCGGCTAGCGAGTCAACATGGAGCCAACAGGCCCGACAAAACGAGCACCTTGAAGGAATCTGGTGAATGCTATAGGCCGATGACCTGAGAAAATGGGGTGCACCTGACAGGATTCGGACTTGCGACCGTCGGATCAGAAGTCCGCTCTGAGAGCGTCAGTGTCAAACAATATAGCTACCTGGTCTTTGTTGACCCGATAGCGTGAGCCAATGCTGTTTTCGTTCCGCCGTGTGCGTCCGCAACTACCGAACACCAACGGAGCCACGCCATCCGGGGCCACCATGTATTACCGCCTCAACCCCCTTTCACCTGTTTTCTTGGTCGATCCAGGTGCGGATGATCGTGTGGTTGCGCCGGGCGGCCCCGGTTCTTCGTTGACGTGAACGAGGAGCCGGGGGCGCGGGGGCGCAGCCGGCCGAGGGGCGGGAGACGGCCGTGCCGCCGGCCGGATGGGGGAGTGGTCCCGGAATTGAGCGTCTGAGGGGCGGTCTGTCGGGAGCAGGCGGAAGCTGCGGGGCTCGTTCCGTGCAGCCGTCCGGCCTGCATGCCATGGAATTATGCGGTGGTGAGGTCTGTCTGCCGGAGCCGGTCCTGGGCGTGCACGTATCCCTGGGCCGTGAACAGGTCCTCGGCGGTGTCGGCGTAGAGCTGGGGGATGCCGTGGGAATCGCGGTACACGGTCACTTCGGCGCTGAGCCCGGGCAGCGCCAGTTCCCCGTCGTAGTCGGGAAACGGTCGCTGAACAGTGAAGACAGCGACTCCGGCTGCGACGAGGACCAGGACGGCGAGCCCGGCGAGCAGGCCTAGCGCCCAGCGCTTCAGGCGGGATCGAGGAGTGGACATGGGATGACCTTAGGGTCACCCGGCCACGGTAGAACCCGTTGCAGATATCGCTTCCGCAACACCGGCCGGTCCCGGACACTTCCGGCGGGTTCCCGGACACATGCCGGCGAATGCTGCGGGGTCGCACATGCCCTGCAGGGGAGAGGCTGCGGGGGTGCAGGAGTTGACCTCGGCGTTCAGACCATCGGATTAAAAGTCCGCTCCGGTCGTGATGCTCGACGGGTTCTCATGGTCTTCGTGTCGTTTTGTCCATTGCTGTGAGTGTTCTGGTGCCGGGGCGTGCCACCGTGTGCCGGGCGGGTGCGGAACTTACGAGCACAAGCGGAGCAAAGGAGTCCTGCCTACCGGGCTTGACCGGCATGTCGGGGCTGCGCATAAGCGAGATCTCCGGTAGAAGAATCAACGACCAAGAAGACCGTCTACGCGGAGACCCCGGTGGCCAGGGGATCGATCGGAGGGCGCAAAGACCTCACCGACGGGCAGTGACGTGTCCTGGAACCGCTGCTGCTCCGCAGGCCCCGGTGCGGCAGGCCACAGTTCGCGCGGGTACTGGAGCAGATCCGCAACGGCCGCAGCGGGTCGGGGCGCCCGCGCACTCGCCCCGACCGGGTGCTGGCCGACAAGGCCTACTCCTCCTGGCCCAGCCGGGCCTCACTGAGGCGACGCAGGATCCCGGCGACCATCACCGAGCCCGCCGACCAGCGGGCCCACTGCAGGGCCCGGGGGGTCGGCGGGCGGCAGGCCGCCGGCCTTCAATGCGGACCTGCGCCGGCTGCGCCACGCGGTGGAGCGCGGGGTGTCCTCATCGGTGTCGCTGCTCCTGCACGGACGCACGGTTACGGTCGGGGGGCGGCTGCGGGTGCCTGCTAGCCCTCCCAGCACTCGATGATGGACATGTTGTCGTAGGTGCGGTAGATCCAACCGCGCTCGACGTGCCGGTAGGACCACACCCAGACCGGCGCCTCGCCGCGGGGGTTTTGACCCTGGACGAGGTCGCCGGGTTGCTGATACGCGATGTCGCCCGAATCGAGCTGGATCTTCGTCGTCTTGAGCACCCGGAAATGGCACTGTTGAACAGCTGCCTGTGTGGTGGTGTTGCGCTGGTCCGAAGTCGCCGGCGCGTCGCTCGCGCCGGCGGGCGCCGGCGTCGACAGCACCGCCGCGCACCCGATGACCACGGCGGCGGTGCGGAGATGTGTTCGTTTCACCATCTTCGGTCCCCCTCTCCGCCCGTGTTCAAGGGCAGTTCAGGTAGTTGGAGTGGATGAAGACCCCGTCTGCGACGCGGGGGATACTGCCGCCGCGCCAGTAGCCGTCGCGGACCTTGGCGTCGAACCGGGTGCCCGCGTTCACCCAGCCCTGGATCTCGCCTCCGCGGCTCGGTGCTTGGGAGTAGTAGGGGACGACGTCGGTCTTGACGTAGCATGTCTCGGCCGGTGCCGCGCTGCTCATGGCGGTCCCGGCGAACGCCGCCGCGGCCGCCAGTGTCATCGCGGCGGCCGTACGGCCTGTTCGGGGCGCGAGCCTGTTCATCGAATGGTCCCCTCCGGTTCGGATGAGTCAGCCACAGTTCAGGCGCACCGTCCTGCTGAAGTGGACCGGGTAGTCGAATCCGGTCGGACTCGTCGCATACAGGGCAACGCGGTGATCGTGTTCGCCGCTGCAGTTGTAGTCGTTGAGGACGCGGTGCGTGCTGCCGTACCAGTTGACAGTGTCGTCGGGGTTCCAGCCGTCCCAGCGCGAGCTTTGCAAGGTGGCTGAGAAGGTCCATCCGTTGCTGCATCCGTAGCTGGTCACGTCCGCCTTGACCGTGGTACCGACGCGGTAAGGAGTACCGGCCATCGGTGCGCAGTCGGCGATCGCCTGTGCAGCGTTCGCGGTCCCAACGCCTTGGGCGGCAACCGGCTCCGACGCGTAGGCCGCGGTTGGCACGGCCGCGGCCAGCCCTGCGAGCATGGCTACGGCCGGTATTGCAGTGGCTTTCGGGTGAAGTCGCATCTCTGTCTCCTTGGACGAATGCGGTCGCGGATGCCGGTCTCCGGCACCCGATGTGGCCGGCACATCACCTGTAACTTTCAGATCACCTTCAAAACTGGTTTCAGGTACATGGCCATTGGGGCTAAAGGTAGAGCGAAGCCGGCGCACTGGTCACCACAATTAGAGGAATATCGAACTGTCCGCCGTCACCGTGTTCATCATCTTCGGCCGCCTGGCAACCCTCCGCAGAGGGAGAAGCCCCAGCGCTGCGGTGACCGCATTATGGGCAATTAACCGAAACCGCCGAGATTGTGCGGCACCAGGCTGTGCACCAAAGAGATCCCGTTGCTGCCAATGTGGGGTCTCAGGAGTTCCTTGGCGGTTTGCCGTCGGGAGACGCTTGACGCTTCTCCCGGGTGCCCATAGCTCGGACGTGGAGCCGGGTGAGGGGGCCGGGGTCCTTGCGGGGTCGGACCGCGATCTCTTCTTCCCCGTGAAGGACCCGGAGGTGGATGTCCTCGACAACGACGGTGACAAGCTTTCCGGCGTGGCGCGGACCGAGCTTGATGCACTGGTCGGCGACCGACGTCCGGTCACTGGCATGAACTTTGCGCCGGGCACGCAGGGAACCGGCGGGCAGCGGTGGAGGCGGAAGCGCACCGGCAGCACGGGGCATGTTGGTCACGCTGTCACCTGCCAGGGCAACACGCCCCACGAGAGGTTTCGCGCGGAGGTCTCCTGCTACGACGGCCGCCCCAGAGGTTATTCCCATACCCACTACGGCAACTGGGTCAGCACCGGTCACACCTCGGTCGCGTGGTGCGCCGCGGGCGACGCCACCGGCTCGTACCCGTTCTGGGGCGCCGACACGTAAAACCCGGTGACCGGATAGGCCGATCCCGGACATCTGGAGATCTGGGGACTCGACCCACCGGTCCCGCGCTATCAAGCGTCCATTCGCCGACACAGCAAGGCGGCGACCGCTGGATTCATTGAAAGAGCGCTGGATTCAAGCGGTTCACAGCCGCATTGCAACCGAGAATTATAGAATGGTTACGGGGAGGAAGGGCTCGCTATGCGCGCAGCGGCCGGGCGGGCTCCGTGGCGGTCGCCTTGAGTCGAGCGCCCTTCGGCCGCGGGGAACGGCGGCGCGGCCCGACGCCGCAGCCGACGAGTAGCGCCAGAAGGGTGGTCCGAGTGAAATCCAGCCAGTCGTGCACCCGCGTGGACTTCGCAAGCATCGCAACGATCCGCGTCGGTGTCACCTTCAACCTCTACGCCAGCGTGTTCGCCCTGGCCTGCGACGGCATATGCGCCGTGCGCGGGACAGCTGCGCGCTCGCCCGCGGCGGTGATGGTGGACTCGCTGCCTGTGGCGTCCAAGCGTGCGCTTCTGCCGATCGTGGCCCGAGGCCACTCACTCTCTCCCGACTGCCTCACCCCCGGTATCCCCACGCGCGATAGCCCGCTGGCCGAGGAGTTGGACCGGCTCCGCTCTCTGAGCCGCGACGACGTGCGCAGCGACCTCGAACGCACCTTCGCCGACACGGGGGTGCCCGCACATTGGCTGCCGGTGTGGCGGAATCCGCGCCGCTGGGTCGAAGAGGTGACCTTCGCCTTCGACCACATCGGCACCTACCTGGAAGGCACCTGGAGGCGCAGCACCGGCCAGCGCGAACGCGAGGCCCAGCGAATCGGGACTGCCGTGGCCCGCGGCGGGATCGACGTCGCTCTGGCCGCCGCTCACCCTCGCGGTCGGCTGCGTGGCATGAGCCTGCAATTCCCGGACTCCGATCCGGTCCAGTTGAGCGCGGATGGCCGCTGGATCGTGCTGACTCCCATGGTCGGACGGCCGCGGTCGGCGCCCTGCAATCTCGACCGCCCCGATGTCCTGTGGTTCGGCTATCCACTGGACGGGCCGTGCGAGGAGGCCGAGCACGCGCGCTCGTGCGCCGAGCTCGACGCGCTGCTCACACCGATCCGTGCCCACCTGCTGCGCTGCCTGGACCGCGAACTTCCAATGAGCGCCGTTCCCGCCCTGCTCGCTTGCAGCCCGCCCACCGCGACCCATCACTGCGCGCAGCTCGCCAAGGCCGGGCTGATTCACCGCCACCGGCGGGGGCGCTCAGTGAGCATCGCCCGCACTCAGAGGGGCGATCTGTTGCTGGAAGCCTATTCGGCGAGGCCATAGCGCACGATAGCCTGCGGCGACTAAGTGTGCATCTGCCGGAGTCGGGCTGCACCCGGGGCCGGGGTTTCTGCTTGAGGTGTTCGTAGGAGTCTGCCCACTGAGTGCGCCGTGGGGGGGGCGATCGTAGTCGTAGTAGTCCTCCCACTCGCGGAGCCGGTCGTTGAAGAGGCCGGTGTCGTCGACGACAACCCCCTTGTTGGGTTTGCGCGGTGGTGTGATCGCCTGGTCGGGTGGTCGCGCCGCAGCCCGAGGTAGCCGTCGTCGAGCAACACCTCCACCTGTAGGAAGTGGCAAAAGCAGGCGGCGATGCCCGTGAGGCGGGCCGCGGTGGCGCCGTGCATCCGCCCGGGGCGCAGGGCATCGGTCCACAACGTGCGCCCGCGCTCGTCGGCGATGACGGTGGCCTCCATGGTGTTCTGCTTCTTCTTGCCCGAAACGAAGGCGCGGCTCCCGCTCCGGCCGCCCGTTGTCCTGCGCCGCCTCGCGCCTCGTTGCGGCGCCCTTCAACACGCGCCTGCCAGGGGGCTGCCGACTCGTTGACGAGTTCGCCGAGATGATCCTGCGAGATCCCGGTGAGCCACCGGTGGGCGAGGAGGGCGCGATCCACCGTGATCGTCACGGTCGGATCATGCCATCTTCGGCGACTGCAACAATCCCGTCCGCTATCACGCACCAGCTCGTTAACCAGCCGCCGGTGTCGAAGAGCACCTGCGCGTTCGCAATTTCCGCTTTTTCCTCCCCATCCGGCGACAGCGCAGGTAATCTGGTCCGACCTCGTGACCCGCGACGAGCCTATTGCCATCCCCTGGCAGAAAGGTCGCCGACGATGACCGGATACGCCGTCGTGGACGTGGAGACGACCGGGATCACTCCCGCCGGCCGCCACCGCGTGGTCGAGATCGCCGTGGTCCACCTGGACGAATCCGGCGCCAGCACCACCGAGTGGACCACCCTGATCAACCCCCATCGCGACCTCGGCGCCGGCCACATCCACCGGATCCGCGCCCGCGACGTCCGCAACGCCCCCGAGTTTCAGCATGTCGCCGGGGAACTGGCCGACCTGCTCACCGGCCGCGTGGTAGTCGCCCACAACCTGGCCTTCGACACCCGCTTCCTCGTTGCCGAATACGCCCGTATGAGTATCGACGTCCCCTTGGCCACCACGACCGGGCTGTGCACGATGGCCATGGCGCGGCGCTACCTACCAGCCGGGCATCAGCGCTCCCTCGCAGGCTGCTGCCGTGTCGCCGGCGTCCCTTTGACCGACGCGCACAGTGCGCTCAGCGACGCGCGTGCGGCGGCCGGACTGCTGCGCCACTACCTGGCCCTGGCCCCCGACCCCCGGCCGTGGTCCGACCTGCTGCGCACCTGCGCCACCTTCGACTGGCCATCACTGCCGCGCACCGTCTTCACACCGGTGACACGCTCCTCGGCCGACGAGCCCGAGAAGCACTTCCTGGACCGGATCGTCGAACGGCTACCCGTCGATGCAGGCGAGGCCGGCGTCGAGCCATACCTCGCGGTGCTTGACCGGGCGCTGCTCGACCGCCATCTCTCGGCCACCGAGTCCGACGAACTGGTGGACACCGCTCGCTACCTCGGACTCTCACGTGAGATAGTCGCGACGGCCCACCGCCGCTACCTGGCCGCGCTGGCCGACGCCGCCTGGGAGGACGGCACCGTCACCAGCGACGAGGCAGACGATCTGCGCGGCGTCGCCGGAATGCTCGGCCTTGCGCCGGGGGCCGTGAAGGACGAGTTGCGCCGCGCCGAGGCCGTGCGTTCCGCGGTCGGTACCGTTCCTTCCACGGCCCCGGCCGCATCGCGGTGGGCTCTGCAACCGGGCGATCAGGTCGTGTTCACCGGCGCCAGTCGGCGCAGCAGGGACGAGTGGCACGCATTGGCGGCGGCAGCGGGTCTCGTGCCCAAGGAAGGGGTAACTAAGAAGACCCGGGTCGTGGTCGCGGCCGACCCGGACTCGCTGTCCGGCAAAGCACGGACGGCGCGCGACCGCGGCATTCCGGTCATCACTGAGGACGCCTTCGAAAAGTTCGTAGATGACATGGGTTGATCCGATCGGCTCTCTCGTCTGGCGGACGCTACGCGGATTCCCGCGTTCCGGGGGACGAATCAAACTGCGGCTGCATCGAGGTTGACTTCGAACAGTTCGGAGGGGCTTTCCTTGGAACCGGGGTTGCGTGATTCCGGCTCGGTTACGTCGATGTCTTGACGGGGCCGTTCATCAGGGTGAGGTTCAACGTGTAGCCGAGCCCGCCCTCCTCTTCCACCTGGACCGAGGCGGCGGTCAGGACGGCGAATGAGAGCACGCTCCATCACCAGGCCCACCCCGGCTGCCTCCCGCCCGCAGACACGAGGTCCAAGTCGAGATCCCCGATTCCCCATTCGGCTGCCGAACCGCATCGCCCACGACATTGACCACGGTGACGCCGGCCAGCGCCTTTACGTCGGCGACGGAGTCATAGCCCCGGTTTTCTCCCGAGGCATGGGCCTACGGCATCGGCGGCATGCGGGTGGTCCGCAAATGGTTCGCCTCACGCCAGGCCACCCCACGACACAAGCGCCGCGGCTCCCCGCTGGACGATATTCGACACGACCCTGGTCCCCCGCTTCACCGATGAGCTGGTCGACCTCGAACCAAGCCAGGCCCGACTACTCCAGGACGTGTGCGCCGGACCGCAGATCACCGTAGTCGGCCTCGAAGAACACGGCGTCCTCCCCCCAGACCCGGGCTATCGAGAAAACCTCCCCGCGGCTCAGGGCGAGGAGGACTTTCCCTGCGGTAGCCACACATTCCGTTCCGGGAAGACCCCCAGGCCCTTCACGGCGCTTGGAGTAAAAACGCCGGCATCCCGGATGTGTGGCGAATCCTCAACCCCTGGTCATGAGCGGTTTCGACCGCATCCCGCCCCGGGCCCGCCTGCTGTCCGAAGCGATCGGACGTCTGAGGAGTCGGGACGCCGCTATGCCCCCTGCGGGGTTTCACCGTTCCCTCAAACAGAAACGAGTCGTCCACGGGATGACAGTCCGCCGCGGAAGACCGAAGTCAGCGATTTTGGAAACACCAGGCATAACATCGGTCTTCCTGCCATGAGGGTTACATTTTTGATGCTTCCGGGGGAAGATGTTGAGCTTCGCGACTCGGGTATGGAACCCTTGGCCTCTGGCAGAGAAATTCGGCTCCAGAAGAGCTTGAAGCAATGCACGACCACGGCGTCTAAGATCACGTATTAATTAGGCAGGCTGGTGACCAGCGGCGTGACGAATGAGCGCAGGGCTGATTTCTTGCGGCACCCAGCTACAGGGAAGTCGTGGAGCGCCACTACTCCTCACCGCCCTCCCTCTCTCCCCGTCGGAAGGGTGGCGGCCTCGTTCCTGCCTTCAGCCGAGATCCGCTGTGGCGGCGGAGGTGATCATCCGGGAAATGCCCGGCCTCCACGACCGACGACCGGCCCCTCACCCATCTTCGCGCTTTCAAGGCCCCTCCGCGACAAGGCGGACGAAACGGCGTCCGCACCGTGCGCCACTGAGACCGCCTGGACGGATGGACGCCCGCATGAAGCTCGGCCACCATCGAGTCGCCAATGCACACAAAGAGAATCAACTCGTTGCGAGTGAATGTCACATTAATACGCCCTTGATGCGCGGCATCGACCAGGGAGGATAAATGCAGACAGGACGTTCCATGATTGGGGATTCGGAAGAGTCGGAAAGAGCTGTTTACAGAATTCTGGGACCACTGCAGATCGCAAGTGCGTCAGGTGGTCCTCTGGTTCCTCCCGGACGCCAGAGAAAACTTCTCAGCGCGCTCTTGCTCGAACCGGGCCGTATCATTTCCACAGACCAGCTCGTGGATGTGATCTGGGAGAGCAGTCCGCCGGAAACCGCTCGGACGCAGGTGCAGATCTGTATATCTCGGCTGCGCAAGCTCCTCAAAAAGGCGTCCGGCGATGCCCGGATCGTCACCCAATCCCCCGGGTACTTCCTGCAACTGGATAGCAGCAAGATCGATTCCCAAATCTATGCTCGGCTTGTCGCCGATGCGGACACCGCAGCCAGGAAGGAGGAGCCAGAGGAAGCCCTGCGGCTTGTCAGGAAGGCTCTCGCTCTGTGGAGAGGGCCAGCGCTGAAAGGGATTACCAGTGGTGCGCTGCGGGCAAAGGCGACGAGACTCGACGAGGACTGGTTGAGCACGGTAGAGAAGTGCTTCAGCCTCGAGCTGGCCCTTGGGCGTCATCACCAGTCGATCGGTGAACTGCGTGAGCTGGTGGAACAGTACCCGCTTCGAGAACGATTCCGCGCTCAGCTCATACTCGCGCTCCACTGGTCCGGCAGAAGGGCAGAGGCCCTGGAAACCTACAGATCGGGCAGGGAGCTCCTGGTAGCGGAGTTGGGCCTGGAACCGGGGCCAGAGTTGCGCAGCTTGGAAAAGACAGTCCTCACGGAGGAGTCAACGCCCAAGGCAGCAGGGGGCGTGCCGGGCCGGCCCGCAACCTTCCCCGGTTCTTCCGCGACGCTCACGGAGCACCGAGCCTCCCGGGGTCCGCTCGCCTCGGAGCCGGCGGAGCGGGCCGCCGACACACGACGGCCTCGGCAACTACCGTCGGACATCAAGGACTTCGTCGGCCGGGACAAGGCACTGAGCCAGGCACACGATGAGCTCCTCGACGCACGCACCCCGGGCGCCGCCAACGTCGTCGCGTTCACAGGCTTACCCGGGATCGGCAAGAGCACCACGGCCGTGCGTCTAGCGCACACTCTCGTCGCGGACCACTTCCCAGACGGTCAGCTGTTCTGCGACATGCGGGGTAACAGAGGCAGTCCCGTCAGTCCGTACGACGCGCTGCGGCGGATCCTCCGGACACTTGGCGAAAAGCGTTTGGCCGTTCCGGCGGGACTGGACGAACGGTCGGCACTCTACCGAAACCTGGTGGCCCACCGGCGTATCTTGCTCGTCCTCGACGACGTGGCTTCCGAAGAGCAGGTCATACCGCTATTGCCCGGCAGCGGCACATGCGCGGTCCTCCTCACGAGCAGGAACCGCCTAACAGGCCCTCCCGGTGTGCGGCGGATCGAGCTCACGGAGTTCTCGAAAGGCGAATCCCTGGAGCTTTTGAGCCGTGTGGCCGGGCGCGAGCGAGTCGCCGGCGACAAGGACGCGGCCACCGCCCTAGCGGAGAGGGCGGCCCACCTTCCGCTCACTGTGCGTGGCATCGCTGCCTGGCTGGCGGCACGTCCCCATTATCCACTGGCGTGCATAGCGAATCGGCTTGGCGATGGACGTCCCTGGCCCAACGGCCCGGTACGCGAAACGCTAAGAACGCGAGCCGAGCTGGCGATCGTCTACGATCGGCTTGAGCCCGAGAGCCGCCGCGCGTTGCGGATGCTCGGGCTCACCCCCGAGTCGAACATTCCCGCCTGGGTGATGAACGCCCTCACGGACCTGCCGGGTCCGCGCCATCTGGACATCCTCGATGCACTGCTGGACGCCCACCTACTGGATATGGAAGGCATGGACGTAGGGGGAGCGCCCCGCTACCGCCTTCCTGCGATCGTTCGTCTCTTCGCCCGCGACCGCCTGGCCGCGCAGGAGACGGCGCAGGAGTGCCGGGCGGCTACCGAGAGGATGCTCGGCGGCTGGATATCGCTCGTGGACGAGGCGAACCGGCGGATCCATGGAGGTGGACACAGTGGCCCGGGCAGGGGGACCTACCACTGGAATGCTCCCCCTCGCTACGCCCAGCAGGCACTCGCCGATCCGCTGACCTGGGTCGAAGTCGAACGACGCAATCTCTGCTCGGCACTCGCCCAAGCCTCGGAGCACGGACTGGACGAGTTGCGCCGGGAACTCGGCACGGGGATCGAAGCCCTCGGTCTGTTCCCCGGCCTGGTGGGAACCGGGAGAAGGGCCAGGCATCACTCCTGCAACGGTGCCCCCGGCATCAAAAAGCGGAGGACCGCATAGGAGCCCACTGCCGGTGGCGGCGTTACCTATCTCCGGACGGTGCCGGCAACATCCCGTGTGGCGGCTATCTCGGCGATCGTCGGTCGCTCGAAGAGCTCTTTGACCGTGATGTCGATCCCGGAGTCCCGCAGCCGCGCCACGATCTGCAGGCCGCGGATGGAATCGCCCCCCAGGTCGAAGAAGTCGTCCTGGACACCGACGGGGTCCTCCACATCCAGGACCTCACCCCAGACCCGGGCGATGGCCTCCTCCATGGGGGTGCTGGGAGCCACGTACTCCATTCCGGCGATCCGGCGACCGTAGTCGGGGACCGGCAGTCGCTCCCGGTCGACTTTGCCGTTGGGCGTCAGTGGCAGCTCATCCAACTCGACGAACCTGTCGGGAACCATATACCCCGGAAGGCGTTCGGCGAGGAAACCGGCCAGCACGGTCGAATCGGGACTTTCCCCCGCGGCCGGGACCACATAGGCGGTTAGGCGGATCGTGTCCTGATGGTCGGGGGCGGCCAGCACCACGGTCCGGGCGACGTGTGGACAGCTTCCCAAGACCGTTTCGACCTCGCCCGGCTCGACCCGATGCCCCCGGATCTTGACCTGGTCGTCAACGCGCCCTCGAAACTCCAGCCCGCCCTGCGGCAGCCGGCGCACCAGGTCGCCCGTACGGTACATCCGCCCGCCTCCCCCGGACAGGTCGGGGAGGAAGCGCTCCGCCGTCGTCACCGGCTGGCCCAGGTACCCGCGGGCCACGCCCGTGCCTGCGATGTAGAGCTCTCCGGTCACGCCTTGGGGGACGGGGCGCAGCCATTCGTCGAGCACGTGAGCCCGCATCCCCGCCATGGCTACACCGATCGGGGCCACTCCAGCGTCCAGCAGGCCCGGGGCCGGCGATGCACAGGTCGCGAACGTCGTCGTCTCCGTGGGGCCATAGACGTGAACCAGGTCCGTCCCGCCGGTCGTGTCGAGTACCCGCCGCATCGCCACCGGCGAGGCCGTCTCGCCTCCGGTCCAGATCTCCCGGACACCGCGGAAGCACTCCGGATCCTCCTCGGCGAGGAGGTTGAACAGTGCGGTGGTGAAGAACATCCCGGTCACGCGATGCTCGTCGATCATCTGGCGTACCACCGCGGCATCCATCGCGCCCGGCGGCGCCATCACTACTGTGCCCCCTGTCAGAAGCGGCACCCAGATCTCGTACGTTGAGGCATCGAACGCGAGGGGGGAGTGCGCCAGCACGCGTTCATGCCCCCCGGACGTCCAGCGCCCATCCGCAGCGAGGGCCGTTACATTCCGGTGGGTGGCCACGACCCCCTTCGGTCTCCCGGTAGACCCGGAGGTATACATTATGTACGCCGCGTCGCCGGGATACGCCCGCACGGCCTCCCCTCCGTCCGGCTTCGCCACGGCCACCGCGGCTTGGGACCGGGCCAGGCCCGCCTGCACCACTCGCGCTCTCAACCCCGGCGGTATCCGCGCGGCCATCGCGGAGTCAGCGACCAGGACACCCGCCCCGGTGTCGTCCACCACTCGCCGGATCCGCTCGCCCGGATCCCCATGGTGCACCGGTACGCACACCCCTCCGGCCTTGACTACCGCGAGCAGCCACACCGGCACGTGTGTCGATCGCTCCAGCATCAGCACGACCGGGCTCTCTCTGCGGACGCCCAGCTCGCCCAAATAACGCGCCACCCGCTCGGAGCGCGCGTCCAGCTCCGCGTAGCTCAGTTCCTCCCCGCCGCCAATCACCGCCGGCGCCTCCGGCCTCTCCGCCACTCGGGCCGCGAACACGTCCGCGAGCGAGGGGCCGGAAGCATCGGAAGCAGTGCCCGGGGCATTTTCACCACTCACAACGACCTCCGGTGTCGACGTCCAAGGGTTTCGTGGAACCGGGGCGCTGACATGGGGACACGGGCGGCGCTCCCCGCGCGCCAGCGGCCCGGTAGCGAGCCCGGCCCATACTCCGCCATTCACCTATCGGCTCCCTTTCCGCCACCAATCACGCCGGGCGGGGCCGTGCTTAGTGTGGGGATAATCCCGCGATGCCGGGCTTCCCTAGGCTCTCCGATCGATGTCTGCGGCTGAGGAAACGTACGCCCCAACCGTGGACACAAGCGAGGAGGAGGGGAATCCCGGGCATGCGCGATGATTTCACCGGTCCTGCCGGCATGGAATTCGAGGAAGACGTTCCAGGGCTCCTTACCTCGGGCGACGGTGAACTACCGCAGAATTGGGAAACTGAGAACGGGAGCCACTCCCAACGGACGGGTCACGCCCCTCTCTCGTTCGCCCAGCGCCGCATCTGGTTCTTCGAGCAGTGGAACCCCGGAACCCCCACGTACAACATCAGTAGTGCCCATCGGATCGAGGGCGAACTGCGCCCCACGGTGCTGCGCGACGCCTTCACCCGAGTCGTCCAGCGGCACGGAGCACTGCGCACCAGCTTCTCCGTCCACCGTGGCGAGCCACGACAGACGGTCCGGGACGACGCCGGATTTCCATTTCTCGTCCACGACCTGAGCACGACGACAACTCCGGACGAGGAAGCGCTACGGCAGGCCGAGCAGGAGGCACGCCGGCCGATTCGGCTGACCGATGACCCACCACTGCGCGTGCTGCTACTGCGATGCGCGGAACAGCGGTGGCTACTCGTCCTCACCATTCACCACATCGTCTGCGACGGGCACTCCGTCGGACTCGTCCTCGACGAGGTGTCCGAAACCTACGAGGCCCTCGAATCCGCACACCTCGAGCCGCCGCCTTGTCCACGTCTCGACCAGATCGGAGTCGCAGAGAAAGAGATCGAACGCTGGAGTGCTGGTCATCTGGATGACCAGGTGCGCTACTGGCAACGGCGCCTGGCCGGCGGTCCCGAGCATTCGGCACCTCCGCCGGACCACCCCAGGCCGCCCCTACAGACCTTCGCGGGCCGCACCCACATTGCGCCGCTTCCTCCGCGGCTGATGGAACGAGTCACCGAGGCGGCCCAAGCAGCGGCGACGACCCCCTACGCCGTGCTGCTCTCCGCCTTCTCGGTCTTCCTGGGACGCTACAGCAACCAGGATGACGTCATCGTCGGGGCGCCGTTCTCCACCCGAGATCCGGCCACCGATTCGACAGTGGGGTTGCTCGTCAACATCCTGCCGCTGCGGCTCACCCTCAGCGAGGGAGACCTGTTCCGGGACCTCGCCTGCCGAGCGCACGCGGCCGTCCTCGAAGCCCTGGAGAACAGGGACGTCCCCTTCGAAAGGCTGATGGCCTCCCTTGAGGTGGAGCGGGACCTAAGCCACAGCCCTCTCATCCAGATCCTGTTCGGTATGGACAGCGAGGGACGTCACGGGCGTCGCCTCGCCGGCACCCCCCTCACCCAGGTATTCGTGGAACGGGCCACCGCGAAGTTCGACATGACCTGGCTGGTGGTCGGGGAGGACCCGCACCACATCGAGATCGAGTACAACACCGATCTCTACGAGCACAGCACCGTGCGGCGGATGGCGGACGACTTCGTGCGGCTACTGGGTCGCCTGCTGGATCGGCCAGATGCCCACGCAGTCACCGAGGAGTTCGTCGACGCGGACGTCCTGGCCCGGCTGAACGCCGGAGCGGCTCGTATGGCGCTCGACGACGGCGACTGCGTCCCCGCACGGATCGCCCGCCGTGCTGCTGAGTGTCCCGACGCTCCCGCGATTCACGAAGGCAAACAGTGGATCAGCTACGGGGAACTCGACGAACGCTCCAACCGTCTCGGGCACGCGCTGCGCGCGTGGGGTGTCGGTCCGGAGCGGATCGTGGGTGTCTACCAGGAGCGTGGCATTGACCTGGTCACCACGCTCCTGGCGGTGCTCAAGGCGGGAGGCGCGTACCTGCCGCTCGACCCGGCCCACCCCACTGAGCGGACACGGTTCATGCTGTCCGACAGTGGTGCGGAGCTCGTCGTAGCGACACCAGGGCTCGCGGGTCGCCTGCCCAGGGGAGACTGGTCGGTGCTCGAAACGGACGGGAGTGCGGCCAAGGGCACCGAGATGCTCCCCCCGCCCGCGCTCGACGACCTCGCCTACCTCATCTACACGTCGGGGTCCACCGGAACGCCGAAGGGGGTGCAGGCCACCCACCGCAACCTCGCCCGGCTCTTCCCCGCCACCGGCCTCTGGTTCGATTTCGACGCTTCCGACGTCTGGACCTGGGTCCACTCCCCATCCTTCGACTTCTCCGCCTGGGAGATCTGGGGTGCCCTGGTCCACGGCGCCCGGCTGGTCGTGGTCCCAAAGGAGGTCACGCGGTCCCCGGAGGACCTCCACGCCCTTCTTCGGGCGAGGCAGGTCACGGTACTGAGCCTGACCCCGTCGGCGTTCCGGAACCTCGTCACCGTGGACGCCGCGGGTGGGCACCCGTCGGAGGCGTCACCCGATCTCGCCCTCCGCTACGTCGTCCTCGGGGGGGAATCGGTGGACATGACCAGTGTCGGGCGCTGGTTCGGCGCCCATGGTGACCAATCGCCGCAGGTGGCGAACCTGTACGGCATCACCGAGACCACGGTCCACGCCACCTGCCGGATCCTGCGGGCCGACGACGTTGCGGGAAACGGCAGCCCGATCGGGGAACCGCTGTCCGACCTGAGTATCGAGGTGGTCGATCGCTGGGGAAACACCTGCCCGGCCCTGGCCCCCGGGGAGATCCACGTCCACGGGGACGGGGTCACACGCGGTTACCTCGGGCGGCCGGCACTCACCGCGGAACGGTTTCCACCCGCCCGTTCCGGCGGTCCTCGGCACTCGTACCGCAGCGGCGATCTCGCCCGCCTCACCCCCGGTGGCGAACTGGAATACATCGGGCGCGACGACCACCAGGTCAAGATCCGTGGCTTCCGTGTCGAGCCCGGAGAGATCGAGGCGGTGCTCGGTGCGCATCCGGAGATCAGCGGCGCGGTCGTGCTCGCCCGCCCGGACGAGGGCGAGCGGCCCGCGCGACTGGCCGCCTATGTCGCGTCCGACCGCCAGCTCACCACCTCCGAGGTGCGCGCGTTCCTGTCCGAGACACTTCCCGAGCACATGCTCCCCGCAGCTGTCGTCCGGATCGACGAATGGCCGCTGACGTACAACGGCAAGATCGATCGGGACGCGCTTCCGGCGCCGGATACCCGCCGCCCTCGCCTGTCCAGCGAATTCGTGGGACCGCGGGACGGTGTCGAAGAGGCGCTCGCCGACGTTTTCCAGCGGGTTTTGCAGACCGATCGCGTCGGGGTGCACGACAGTTTCTTCGACCTCGGTGGCGATTCCATTCGCAGCCTGCAGATCATCGGTCTCGCCAAGGAGCACGGGTTCTCCTTGCGCCTGCAGGATCTCTTCCAGCGGCCCACGATCGCGGAGTTGCGGCAGTGCGTCGCCAAGAGAACCGAAAGCGTCGGCCCCGCAGACCGCGCGCCCTTCTCCCTGCTCTCCGAGGAAGATCGCCGCATCGTGCCTGAGGGGATGGTCGACGCCTATCCCCTCTCCATGCTGCAGGCCGGAATGGTCTTCCACATGGAGCTCGAACCGGAGAGCCTGCCGTACCACAACGTGAACAGCTTTCATGTCCGCGCTCCGTACCACGCCGACATGTTCCGCCGCGCGGTGGCCGACGTCATGGCCCGGCATCCCATTCTCCGGACGTCCTTCGACCTGTCGAGGTACAGCGTCCCGATGCAGTTGGTCTGGGAGTCGGTTCCTCCACCGGTGACCGCCGAAGACATCCGGCACCTCGATGTCGAGGCGCAGCGCGACCACCTGCTAGCCGTCCTGCGCACCGAACGCGCCCACCCGTTCGACATCGGTAGGGCACCGCTCATCCGGTTCGCGCTGCACCGCAGGACGGACTCGACCATGCAGTGGACCGTCACGGAACACCACGCGATCTTGGACGGCTGGAGCCTGTTCTCGACGCAGACGGAGATTCTGCGGCGGTACCTGGATCTACTGAGGAACCCGGACACCCCGCGCAAGGCCACGCCGGAGTCGCAGTACCGGGACTTCATCCGGCTCGAACGAGAAGCGCTGATCTCCTCCGATTCCGCCCGCTTCTGGAGGGAGAGGCTCGCCGGATTCCGGCCGGCGCGACTGCCGGCTCCCGCCCCCGAGACGGCCGGGTTCTCCCCAAGGCTGGGGGACACCCATATCGAGGGCGACAGCGTGGACGGCATCCGCCAATGGCGCTCCACCGTCACCAGGAGCGCGTCACACCGGTCACTGGAGGCCCTCCTGCCCGAGGCGCTGTGCGCGTCGCTGGGCGACCTCGCGGCCCGGACGGGGGTTCCACTCAAGAGTGTCCTCCTCGCAGCCCATCTGAAGGTCCTCAGCCTTGCCACCGGTTCTCCCGACGTCATCGCCGGAGTCAGCTCGCACGGCAGGCCCGAGGAACCCGGTGCCACCGAGGCGCGCGGCCTGTACCTGAACCTGCTTCCCCTGCGCCTGACCCTGACCCCAGCTCCGTGGTCCGACCTGGTACGCGCCGTTTTCCACGCGGAGCGCGAGCTGCTCCCGCACCGCCGATACCCGCTGGCCCGGATCCAGCAGGACCTCGGCGTGGAACTCTTCGACAACACGTTTCTCTACAACCACTTCCACATGCTGCAGAACGTGATCGGCCCCGACATCGAATTCATCGACGCCCGGATCAATGCCACGACCGAATATCGGGCCGAGCCGACCAGCCACTCCCTGTCCACCGGATTCATGCGCCATCCGAACTCCGAGCTGCTGCTGCTGCGCTTCGACTACCACACCGGCAAGCTCTCTGACGACACCGCGGAGCTACTCCGACGCTGCTATCTAGAGGTCCTTCAAGCGATGACACGGGACTCCGACCCGCACCACGAGTTCGAGCCCTCCCGGAGCACCGGAGCCCCTCCCTGAGGTCAGGAACACCCGGCCCCGGCGCTCCCGGCTGACTCGTCGGGACCGCCGGCATCAACCCGCCGAGCCCCACGCCGCCGCAGTACGTACGGCCAGGAGGAAACGTGTCGGCACGACGCCGCGACAGCGAAAGCCGGAACCATGCCAGGGGCGACGGATACGCCCACGGGCCAGACTCAGCGGGCTACCCACGCTCCAGTACCCCGGCGGCGCCCGCCGCTGCGGCGGCATGCGGCACGGTGGACGACACCATGCCGCTCTCGTGCGCCCAGCGCGGACTGTGGTACCTGCACCACCTGGAGGAGCCGACCACGGCGTACAACGTCCCGCTGCACGTCCGGCTGTCGGGGCGGCTGGACCGGCGAGCACTCGCGTTCGCGCTCTCAGACGTCGTCGGGCGCCACGAGCCGCTGCGCACCGTGTACCCAACCGTGCGAGGGGATCCCCGGCAACGGGTCCTGGAGGAGGAACGGCTGCCGTCGCTGCTCAGCATCGACGACCGGCCCGAGACGGCCGGGGACCGGCTGAGCCAGGCCGAGCGCCACCATTTCGACCTGAGCACCGAGCCACCGATCCGGGGCCACCTCCATCGGCTGGGGGCGGACGAGCACATGCTGCTCCTCGTCATGCACCACATCGCCGTCGACGGCTGGTCGTGCCCTATCCTCCTCCGCGACCTGGGCATCGCCTATACCGCGCGGCTGAACGGAACCCCGCCCGCGTGGCCTCCCCTGCGGACCAGCTACGGCGAGTACGCCCGACGCCAGCAGGAGCTACTCGCTGACGCGGAGAAGCCAGGACGAGGGCTGGCGGCGCAGCTGGAGCACTGGCGCGGCACTCTCGCCGGCCTGCCGGAGGAACTCGAGCTCCCCTTCGACCGCGACCGGCCGGTCCTACCGAGCCACAACAGCGGCACGGTGTCCCTCCACATCACTCCCGAGCTCCACCGACGACTCCTGCGGACCGCGCGGCGGAACCGGTGCACGTTGTTCATGGGGCTGCAGGCCGGGACGGCCGCGCTCTTCACGCGCTGCGGCGCGGGCACCGACATCCCCATCGGAGTGCCCACGGTCGGCCGCACCGAAACCGACCTCGAGGATCTGGTCGGCCTATTCGTGAATCCTCTCGTGCTGCGCTTCGACACCTCCGGGGATCCGTCCTTCAAGGAACTGCTGATGCGCGTTCGCTCGACCAGCTTGGACGCCTACGCGAACTGGGACCTGCCATTCGAGTACCTCGTGGCACGGCTCAACCCGCGGCGTTCCCCGGCTCACCACCCGCTTTTCCAGACCATGCTGGCGTTCAACAACGACCTCGGCACCGGGCACCAATTTCCCGGGCTTTCCGTCGAGGCGGCCCTCGCCGACCCAGGTACCGCCAAGTTCGACCTGGACGTGGGATTCAGCGAGAAGCGCACCGGGACAGGGGAAACAGCGGGCGTCACCGGATCCCTGCAGTACTCGCGGGACCTGTTCGACCACGGGACGGCGCAGTGGCTCGCGGCGGGGCTTGTCGGGCTCCTGGACTCGGCTTCCCGGAACCCCGAGCGGCCGATCAGCGCGATCGTGGAGGACTGACGTGTACCCGGACCACGCACCCAGAAGCGACAGACCGATGACGACCACCGATTCGGCGGGTGAGACCCGGCGAACGGGAGTGCCCATGCCGACCACCCTGAGTACAGCCGAAGACGGCTTCCACCGTTTCGGCGGTTCGGTCCGCGTTGACGGGGCACGGCTGATCCGCCGGCTCGGCGAGCTGGGAAGGATCGGTTCCGCAGCAGGGAAAGGCGTCTCTCGGCTCGCCTTCAGCCCGGAGGACCAGCAGGCCAGGCAGCTGGTGGTGGAGTACATGCGGGAGGCCGGGCTGGCTCCGTACGTCGATCCCGCGGGAAACATCGTGGCCCGCGACCGCGAGGCCGACTCGGGTGAGCCGGTCCTGATGCTCGGATCACACATCGACACCGTGCCGGGCGGGGGCGCTTATGACGGGAGTGTGGGGGTGCTCGCGGCGATCGAGGTCGCCCAGACCGTAAAGGAGAACTCCCTCCCCCTCCGCTCTCCCCTGGTCGTCACCGTCTTCGCCGATGAGGAGGGGACCAGGGGAACCCCGCCCATGTGGGGCTCCCATGCGATGGCCGGCTCACTGACCGAGGAACACCTGGCCACGGTGACCACCGCGGGCGAACCCATGGACACCCTGGTGGCCTCGGTGGGGGGCGACCTGAGCCGGATCGCCGCTGCCGCCTGGCCCGCAGGTGCCATCGACACCTACCTGGAGTTGCACATCGAGCAGGGACCCGTACTCGAACACCACGAGGTGGACATCGGAATCGTTGAGGCGATCTCGGGCCGGGTCTCGATCACCGTCGATATCGACGGTAGGGCCGCCCACGCCGGAACCACCCCGATGGAACTACGAAGCGACGCCCTCGTGGCGGCGGCCCGGATCATCCTCGCGGTCCAGGACATCGCCGACCGCGAGCGCCTTGTGCGTGTCGCGACAGTCGGCCGCTGTGAGGTCACACCGGGAACGTGGAACGTCGTCCCCGGCCGGGTTCGAATCCCCATCGATCTCCGTGACATCGACCTCGGCGCACTGGACCGGGCGATCACCGCCGTACGCCGGCTCACCGCCCAGATCGCCGACCAGACCTCGACCACCATCACCGCGACGACGATCGATCGCGTCCTCCCCGCACCCTGCGACCCGACACTGCGCCGGCTCCTCGCCGAAGCGAGCGACGAGCTGAAGCTCACCCGGATCGAGATGGCAAGCGGCGCGGGCCACGACGCCCAAGTGATCACCTCGATCGCTCCCGCCGCGATGGTGTTCATCCCCAGCGTCAACGGCATCAGCCACGCGCCCGACGAGTACTCCGAGGCCTGCCACATCGTCAACGGCGCCGACATCCTTCTGCGCGCCGCCACCTCCCACGTGCCGGGCAGCTGCCGGACGCCGGCCTCGGCGCCTCCCCAGAACGCGACCACGCGAGAGGAGCATCGGTGCGGGTCATCGGGATCAGCGGAATGAACAAGACGGTCGACTTCAAACGGCGGGAACTCCCGGACCTCGACAGCCGCAGCTACCGCATCGTCCAGGGACTGGACGCCGCGGCCGCGCTCGTCACCGATGACGGCGTCGTAGCGGCAGCGGCGGAGGAACGCTTCACCGGGGAGAAGACGACAGGCGACTTCCCGGTCAACGCGATCCGGTACTGCCTCGACGCGACCGGCCTGACCATGGCCGACATCGACCTGGTCGCCCATTCGTTCGACTACGGCGATGCCGGGAACGCTCACCTGAACGAGTACGCGGCCAAACTGCACCGCGAGATTTACGCCCCCCGTGTGGTGCGCGCCCTGCTGGCCGAGCACTGGCCGGAGACGCAGGCCCGGGACATGTTCACCCCAATCCGGCATCATCTGGCGCACGCGGCGAGCTCCTACCACCTCAGTGGGTTCGATGATGCGCTCGTCCTCGTCGCCGACGGCATGGGCGAGGCGGAGAGCATGACGGTCTTCTCCGGCCACAACGAAACGTTGAAGACCTTGCACACCGTGCCGGCGCTGCACTCACTCGGCACGCTCTACGGCGTTGTCACGCTCTACCTGGGATTCGAGTTCGCGATGGACGAGTACAAGGTGATGGGGCTGGCGCCCTACGGCGACCCCGGCGTGTACGGCGCCGAGATGCGCGAGCTGGTGCGGCCGGCGGGCAACGGGGGGTGCGTCGTACCGCTACTCGCCGAGAACCGGTCGGCCGTCGAACGCGAGACCCACAGCGGCGCGCTCCGCGCCCTGGCCAGATCGTTCGGACCGCCCCGAGGGCCCGGCGAACCGATCGAGCAACACCACATGGACGTGGCGGCCGCAGCGCAGTCGGCGCTGGAGGGCTGCCTGCTGCACACCCTCCGCCACTTCCAGGCCGCCACTGGTCACCGTAACCTCTGCCTGGCCGGGGGTGTGGCCCTGAACTGCACCGCCAACGGGGTAATCGCGCGGACCGGGATATTCGACGACATCTTCGTCCAACCCGCATCCGGCGATGACGGCTCAGCGCTCGGAGCCGCGCTCCACGCCCACGCCCAGGCCACCGGTGCCGGGCCCTCTAGCGGGATGTTCATGCCCTACTGGGGCCCGCACTATCCGGAGCGGGAATACGAGGAGGCAGTCGCCAGAGAACCCGCCGTGGTCGCCCAGCGGTACGTCCACGACGACCTCGTCCGACGGGTCGCGCGCTCCCTGGCCAACGGTGACATCGTGGCGTGGATGCAGGGGCGGATGGAATTCGGCCCCCGCGCCCTGGGGAACCGGAGCATCCTCGCTGACCCCGGCGATCCCGATATGCGTGACCGGCTCAACGCCGTCGTCAAACAGCGCGAAGGCTTCCGCCCGTTCGCGCCGGTCGTGACCGAGGAGGATGCGGACACGTACTTCGAACTGCCCCTCCCGGCCAAGCGTTACGCGCACATGCTGTTCGTGGTCCGTACCCGCGCCGAATGGCGAGACCGGCTGCCCGCTGTCACCCACGTCGACGGGACAGCACGCGTGCAGGTCATACGCAGGAGCGACAACGAACGCCTGTGGCTCCTGCTCAAGGCGTTCAGTGAGATCACGGGGGTTCCGGTCCTGCTCAACACCTCTTTCAACCTGCGTGGGCAGCCGGTAGTCCGGGACCCGGAGACCGCGCTGCGCACCTTCCTCAAGTCCGAGATCGACTACCTGGTCATGGGGCGGGACATCATCGGCAGGGCTGGCGAAGGCGTCCGAGCGACGGAGGCGGACGGAGGTGTGGACGCATGAGTACACCCGGCCAGACCCGTGGGGCTTCCCCGCACGGCCACCTGGAGCAGGCGATCGCGCGTATCTGGTGCGACGTGCTCGAAGTCGAGGGCCTCGACCGCGACACGAACTTCTTCGCGGAGGGAGGCGGTTCGCTCCACGCGCTGCGGGCCGTGCGCCACATGAACACGCTCGTGCGAACCGAAATCCCCGCCGACCTGGTTTTCACCGCCCCGACGGTTGCCGAGGCGGCTCGGCGTATCGCCGAGCTGTGGTCACACGAGCGGGAGGAGGAACCGGATCGTCGAGCGCCCGTGATCAGGTCCGCCACACCCAGCGAACGGGCGGAACAGAGAGGCTGCGAGAACCAGCCCGGCAAGGCCTCTCCCACCCAGGAGCGAATCTGGTTCTTCGAGGTCTGGCAGCCGGGAACCCCCTGCTACCACATGCCGTGGGCGGTGGACATCCACGGGGAGCTGGACGCCGATGCCGTTGATCGCGCCGTGGCCACCCTTATCAACCGGCACGAGGCGCTGCGCACGGTCTTCCGCGATCATGAGGGCCTGCCCGTCCCGCACACGCTGGCACACCTGGATGTCGCGCCGCGCCGCCACCGGGTGTCGGACGCCACCCGGGCCGCTCGACACGAACGCGCTGAACACCTGCTGCGTGAGCTCGCCACCCGCCCCTTCACCCTCGACGGCGGCCCGCTCGTGCGCGTCGACCTCGTGACCCTCAGCGACACGGAACACGTGCTGCTGCTCACCGTCCACCACCTCGTCTGCGACGGGGAGTCGATTACGATCCTGCTCGACGAGCTCGCGGCCTGCTACCGAGCCGAGGTCACGGGCGAGCGGCCAGGACTCCCGCCGGTGGCGGGGTTCGCTGAGGCTGCCGGGCACCAGGAGCGCCTGCTGGCCGACGGCGGGCGCGGACGAGCGCTCGCGCATTGGCGTGACCGCCTTGCGAAGGCGCCGCGGTACCTGGACATCCCGTGCGACCTCCCGCGTCCGGCCGTTTTCGACCCCGCCGGCGCCACGCACCACTTTCACTTCGACTCGGAACTCCTGAGCACGGTGCGCGCATTCGCCCGGGAACGCGGGACCACAATGTTCGCGGTTCTCGCCTCAGCCTTCCAGGCCCTGCTGCACCAGTGGGCCGGTGTCGACGACATCGTGATCGGCGTGACGGCCGCCAACCGCCCGCTGCCCGAGCTGCGCAGCGCCGTCGGCCCTCTCTTCAACACCCTGCCGGTCCGCTCCCGGCTAACCGGCCGAACCGACTTCAACGAGGCTGCCTCCGCGACCCACGAGGAGATCGCCGCGGGACTCGCCCACCAGGCGCTTCCCTTCGACGAGGTGGTGGCACACACCATCGCCGAACGCGAACCGGGCCGATCCCCACTGGCGCAGGTCCTGTTCGAGTTCGACACCATCGTCGGGCAGCGTACGCCGGTCTCCGGACAAACCTGGAGCCAGCGGCTCGTCGACACCGGCACCGCGAAGTTCGATCTGACGGTCACCATCACAGACGACGGGAACACACTGAGCGGTGCCGTGAACCACAGCACCGGCGTGCTGCTCCCCGAGACCGGGAAGTGGCTCGCAGACTCCTATATCGCGCTGCTGCGGATGCTGTGCATCGCGCCGGACCAGGATCTTCGTTCTCTGGACCTGCCTGAGGCCCCCCGGATCGACGTCACCGACCGTGCTGTCGGCCCGGTGGCACCCTATCCCGACTCGGCGTGCGTGCACGAGTTCTTCGAGCAGCAGGTCGATCGCGTCCCCGAGGCCACCGCGGTCCGCTGCGGATCCGTGAGGCTGAGCTATGCCGGGCTGGAAGCCAGGGCGAACCGGCTGGCGCACCACCTACGCGCCGCTGGAGTGACGCCGGAGAGTGCGGTGGGAGTGTGCCTGAGACGATCGGAGCGAACGCTGGTCGCACTGCTCGCCGTGCTGAAAGCCGGCGGCGCCTACGTGCCGATCGATCCCGACTACCCTGACGAGCGCAAGCGCTACATGACCCGCCAGGTCCATGCGCGGGTACTCGTCACCGAGGGAGAGCAGGTTCCGGAGTGGTTTGAGGGAACGGTCCTGGACACGGCACTCGCCGAAACCGACCGCACCCCGGCGCACCGCCCCCCTCGTACCGCGACGTCCGCGAATCCCGCCTACGTCATCTACACCTCAGGATCGACGGGGCTGCCCAAAGCCGTGGTCGTCGAACACCGGTCGCTCGTCAACTATCTGACGTGGGCAGTCCGTGAGTACGTGGGAGAGGGCGCCGGAGGCGCACCCGTCTTCTCCTCCTTCACCTTCGACATGATCGTTCCCAACCTGTACGCGCCGCTGCTTACCGGACAGCCCGTGTGTGTCGTTCCGGACGCGACACCCACCGAGAGGCTCGCTGAGGCGATCCTCGAACGCGCCCCCTATGCATTCATCAAACTGACCCCTGGCCAGCTCGACCTGCTGGCGGAGTTCATGACACCGGACCAGGCCCGGGACCTGTGCGAAGCACTGGTGGTCGGCGCCGACACGTTCCCCTCCCGGGTTCTGCACAAGTGGCGGGAGATGGACCCGTTCACCCCAGTACTGAACGAATACGGGCCTACCGAGGCGTCGGTGGGCAACTGTGTCCACCACGTCCTCCGGATGGAAGGCGGGGCCTCGCTCCCGATCGGCCTTCCCATCCCCAACACCACGATGTACGTCCTGGACGAGAGGATGACCCCGGTCGGGCTCGGGAAGCTCGGAGAGCTCTACATCGGTGGGGACTGCGTCGTCCGCGGTTACGCCGGCCAGCCGGGAACGACCGCGGAGAGGTTCGTCCCCGATCCCTTCGGCCGGCCCGGCGCGCGCCTGTACCGGACCGGAGACCTGGGGCGGTGGCGGCCCGACGGCAGCCTGGAGTTCTGCGGCCGGGCGGACGACCAGGTCAAGATCGACGGGTACCGGGTCGAGCCGGGAGAGATCGAGGCGGCCATCGCCCGACACCCGCGGGTCCGCGACTCCGTCGTGGCGGTCGCTGGCCCCTCGGACCACCGCAGGTTGCTCGGCTACTACGCCGCGGATCCCGATGTCGCCTCGGACGATGTCCTCGCCCACCTGCGCTCCGAGCTCCCCGCCTACCTGCTGCCAGCGGTGCTGACCCGCATCGACCAGGTCCCGCTCAACAGCAACGGCAAAGTCGACCGCAAGGCACTCCCGCCACCCGGCCAGACCGGGCGTCCCGGTACAGCCGCCTCCGCGCCGCCACGCGAGCCCGTGCGAAAGGCAGTCACCCGGCTCATGGCCGAAACACTCGGTATCCACCCCGACGAGGTCGGGGAGGAGGACCAGTTCTTCACACTCGGCGGACGGTCGCTGGACATCGTACGGCTCTCCGGCAGGATCAAACGTCTGTTCCGAACGGAAATATCAATCACGGAGCTGATGAGGGAGCCGAGTGCGGTCGGGATCTCCGAGGCGGTGATCCGGAATGAAGCCAAAACCGGCGACTCGGCAGAGCGGGCGATCGAGTATCCGGGACCGGGATCCGCATCGCCAGAGGAACACGCAGGAGCGCAAAGGAGCACCGCACCATGAGCCGCGAAAGCCTTGGAGAGACGGTAGAGGTCGACAGCGCGGGCCAGGAGTATCTCGTCGTCGTCAACGAGGAACAGCAGTATTCCGTCTGGCCGGCGACGCGGGAGCTGCCCGCCGGATGGCTGTCCGAGGGAACCCGTGGATCCCGCGAGGAATGCCTTCACCACATCGAGCGGGTGTGGACGGACATGAGACCCGCGAGCGTCCGCAGGTCCCAGGAGCTGCGGCGGGAGCAGCAGACCGAGCCCTCGAATTGAACACGGAAAATCCAGCATGAGCTCGAACAAGTACCTGCCGTTCCGCAGTAGATCAGCCGATACGGCATCGATTCGGCTCTTCTGCTTTCCCTATGCCGGAGGTGGAGCGTCGATATACCGGCACTGGATCGACGGGTTCCCGCCGGCGATCGATGTGAACCCGGTCCAGCTCCCCGGCCGGGAGAACCTGTTCGCCGAACCGCTCGTGGCGGACTGGGAGGAGCTCGTCGCGGATCTCGTCGAGGGCCTCGCGGATTCGCTCGATCGTCCCTTCGTCCTGTTCGGTCACAGCATGGGCGCGCTTCTGGCGTCTGAGATCGCCGCTCGGCTCGAACGGAGCGCGAAACCGCCACCTTCGCTTCTCGTGCTGGCGGCTCGGAGCGGGGATCCGCGGCACAGCACGTGGAGCGGCAGTGCCTCCCCGCCGCACACCCTCGACGACGACAAGCTCCTGCGCCTCACGGTGAGGCTGGGCGGAGCACCGGCGGAACTGTTCGAACACGAGGAGTTCCACGACATCCTCCTGGCGCCCCTCCGCAACGACCATGAACTCTGCGCCGGATACGTGCCCAGCTTCAAGAAGTTGAGCACTCCCATTCTCGCGCTCGGAGGCAGGGACGACTCCATGGTCCCCGTCGAGGGAATCCGGTCCTGGGAATGCCGGACCTCCGCCGGATTCCATTACCGGATGCTTCCAGGGGGCCATTTCTTCCTGCATCAGCAGATGCGGGCGATCGCGGCCGAGATCAGTGGTCATCCCTTGCTGGCACGACCGCGTGCGGACGGTGACGGGGACGGCCCCGCCACGGATCGGCCGGACCAGAAGCAGCACAACCGACAGGGATGACACGAGGAGGGTTATGTGCGGGCTGACCGGTTTCATGCACCTGCCGGACAGGCGTCCGGTCGACAGCACGCTGCTAGCGACCATGGCGGAGAAGCTGGACCACAGGGGGCCCGACTCCTCGGGGACGTTCATCGACGACGGGATCGGGATCACGCTCCGTCGGCTCAGCATCATTGACCCCGACGGCGGTGACCAGCCGATCTACAGCGAAGACGGCACCGTGGTCCTGATCTGCAATGGGGAGATATTCAACCATCCGGAGCTGCGTCGCGAACTGGCGAGGAAGGGCCACAGGTTCAGAACGGGATGCGACGTCGAGGTACTCGTCCACCTGTACGAGGAGGAGGGGGTCGATCTACTCAAGAGAGTGAACGGGCAGTTCGCCTTCGCGATCTACGACCGGAACATCCGGCGCCTTTTTATCGCGCGCGACCATCTCGGCATCCTTCCGATGTACTACGCCCGGGCGGGGGAGGATTTCGTCTTCGGGTCCGAGATCAAGTCCATTCTGGAGCACCCGGGAATCAGCCGCACTGCTGACCTGACCGGGCTCGACCAGGTCCTGACGTTTCCGGGGCCGGTCAGCCCGCGTACGATGTTTCGCGATGTGAGCAGTCTCGAAAACGGCCATTACCTGCTCGTCGACGAGGGAGCCGTCCAAAAGGTTCGCTACTGGGATTTGGAGTACCCGATCGAGGGAGAGGGACCGCGGCCGGAACCTGATGAGTTCTATATCGCCGCCCTCAGAGAACTTCTCACACGATCGGTCGGCTACCGGCAGCGGGCCGACGTCCCTGTCGGCTACTACCTCAGTGGTGGCCTGGACTCGGGGCTGATCACGGCACTCGCCGCCGAGCGGGGCAGAGGCAGGCGCCTCACCTGCTTCTCCGTGGCGTTCAAGGACCACGGCCTGGACGAGTCCGGCTACCAGCGACTCATGGCGGACAAGCTATCGGCCGACCACCACCAGCTTGTCTTCGGCCCCGCTGAGGTCGGCGCCGACCTCCGGCGCATGGTCTATCACGCTGAATGCCCGGTCAAGGAGACGTTCAACACGTGCTCCCTGGCATTGTCGGAAAAGGTCCGGGACGCCGGGTTCAAGGTGGTCCTTACGGGTGAGGGGGCGGATGAACTCTTCGGCGGTTATATAGGATACCGGTTCGACAGCGCGGGGCGGCGCGGCAGGCGGGACCAAGGTCTGGACACACTCCTGGAAGACGAAGTCCGCCGCCGGCTCTGGGGCGATTCCGCAATATTCTACGAGAAAAACTACCATGCCTGGGCGGAGACAAAAAACGAGCTTTACTCCCCTGGTGTCCAAGAGGCGTTCCCTGAATTCGACTGCCTCAACTTCCCGATCGTCGACCAGAGTTCCCTGCAGGGTAGGCACCCGCTGCACCAGCGTTCCTACCTCGATTTCAAGCTGCGCCTCACCGACCACTTGCTCGCCGACCACGGAGACCGGATGGCCCTGGCGAACTCGGTCGAGACCAGGTACCCGTTCCTCGACATCGACGTCGTCGAGTTCACCACCCGGATTCCGCCCATGCTGAAGGTCAAGAACATGACCGAGAAATACGTTCTTAAACGGGTGGCTCAAGGACGCGTTCCGGCCGAGATCATCGACCGGGAGAAATTCGGTTTCCGCGCGCCGTCTAGCCCGGCTCTGCTCCGCCAGAACAACGAATGGACCCAGGACATGCTGTCCTACTCGCGGATAGCGCGCCAGGGGTACTTCGATCCCGATGTCGTGGAGGCGCTGAAGTCCCGATACAGAACTCCCGGAAGCGACGTCCATCCACACCTGGGTGACGACCTACTGCTCATCGTGCTGACCTTCGGGATTCTCATGGACGAGTTCGGCATCCCCAGCTACTCCTGATACGGGCATTCGCACTGCGAGAGGGACGGCGATGAGGTACGAGTCAGTTCATTCGCTGGTACTCCGGGCGGCCGAGCGGTTCCCGAACCGCAGGGCCGTGGAGTGCCCGCAAGGCACGTTGACCTACGCGGCGCTGGAACGACGTTCCAGGCAGATCGCCCAAGAACTGTACACGTCGGGCGCCGGCGGCGGCCGTGTGATTCCGGTGCTCGCCGAGGACCGAAGGGAGGCCATCGCGGCCGTTCTGGGCATACTCAGGATCGGCGGGGTCTTCGCTCTTCTGGAGTGTGCCGCTCCGCGGCTCCGGCTAGAGGGAATACTCGGTGAGATCGAGCCCCACTACGCGATCGTCGGCACAGGGATCCCCACACCTGTGGAGAAGCTCGTCGGCGACCTGGTGCCCTCCGGCCGGCTAATTCACGCGGCGGTGGAGACAAAGGACCCCGTACCCGAGCGGCACGACCACCCGCCACGGGTCCACCAGCCGGACCCGAACGACCCGTACTACGTCTTCTTCACCTCAGGGTCCACCGGCCGCCCAAAAGGCGTCGTGGGCCGGGCCGAAAGCCTCAGCCACTACGTCGGGTGGCTCGCCGGGCTGCTCGACGCTCGCCCCGGTCGGCGGGTCAGCCAACTGGCCTCCCTGGCGTTCGACGCCATGGTGCGCGACGTCTTCGTCCCGCTGTGCACGGGCGGGACCGTGTGCGTCCCCCCGGCCGAAATCCGGATAAGCCCCCACGAACTCGGGCGATGGATCGAGGATTCCGGGATCGACCTGGTGAACTGCGTACCGACCGTGTTCCGCGGCATCGCCAACGCCGCCCTCATCGACGAGCTGGAGTTCACTACGCTGCGCTGCATCGCGATGGCGGGGGAGTCGGTCTCCCCGGCCGATGTCGGCCGATGGTTCGATCGTTACGGGGAGCGGATCCAGCTGCTCAATCTCTACGGCGCCACCGAGACGACGGTCACGAGGACCTACCACTTCATCACTCGCGCCGATGCGGACCGCACCTCGGTTCCGATCGGGCAGCCCATGCCCGGCACCCGGGTGGACATTCTCGACGACCGGGGACACCCCTGCCCGCAGGGCGCGGTGGGCGAGATCCACATACGCTCGCCCTACCTTGCTCTGGGCTACCACAGGCACCCCGAGGCCACTCGGGCCGTGTTCCTGCCGGCGGGGCCGGACGGAGACACAGGCGACGTCACCTACCGTACGGGGGACTTCGGCAGGCTGGCGCCGGACGGCCTTCTGGAGTTCCTGGGAAGGAGGGACCAGCAGGTCAAGATCGGGGGCATCCGAGTCGAGCTGGGAGAGGTCGAGGAGGCGCTGCGCCGGCATCCCGCGGTGGGAGACGTAGCGGTGACTGTCGACGACCAGGGCGAGGTACCCCGGCTGTGCGCCTTCATCCAGGCGGCCGCCCCTTCGGTGGGGACACGTGAGTGGGAGTCCAGGCAGCTGCGCCAGCACCTGGCCAACTACCTCCCGGACAGCTTGATTCCGCGACTCTTCGTTCCCGTGAGCGAACTCCCGCGGACCATCAGCGGAAAGATCGACCGCCGGGCTCTCCCGGCGCCTTCACCCGCATTAGAGAGTCCCGTCCGTGAGCACACGGCACCGCGATCCTGGACGGAGAAGGCACTGGCGGAGATCTGGAGCGGACTCCTTCCCGAGCAAACCTTCGGTGTGCACGACGACTTCTTCGAATTGGGAGGATACTCGTTGCTCGTCATGCAGCTTCTGTCGAGAGTGCGCGGTGAACTGGGTGCCCCTATCCACCTGCGTGATTTCCTCGTCTCACCTACCATCGAATCGCTCGCCGGGCAGGTTGATCGGGCTTTGGAAAGCCAATAAGGATAGCAGGGGTCGGGAAATGCCGAATCCGGTCAAAAAATCGAAACTCGCGTCCCCGCCCTCAGAGAAGGCCCGTGAAGTCCGGGCTTCCCGGAGGAGGAGGTATGGTTGCCAGTCGCGTTCTCGGTGGGGAGATTACCCCCCTCCGTCGCACCTGGTCAGGCAGCGAACGCGAGGTGGAGCGGGGAGCTCGCCCAGGACTCCTGGCGCACGGTGCGGTGAAAACACAGAATCCCCATTTCCACAACGCATCCGCGGAACAGCGGGTCTCCTCCTGAACGAGGAACCAAACCGAACAGGACGGTGCCTGCCCGGCCGGATCGGCACCGGTCGAACCGGTCCTCGGATTTTCTAATGGCAGGCCCGGACGAGGAGAGTACGCGCGAGCCGCGCGTCGACCGCCTGGGCGGCGTATTCTACCGCTTCTGGAGCGCCGCAACCTCCAGCAACCTCGCCGACGGCATGCTGCTCACCGCGATGCCCCTGGTTGGCGCACTCCTTACCGACGATCCGCTCCTGATCTCCGGGCTGGTGGCGGCTCGTTTCCTGCCGTGGCTCCTGTTCGGCCCGTTGTCCGGAGTGCTGGTGGACCGGGTGGACCGGGCCCAGGCGATGACGGCCGCCGCCGCGCTGCGGGCCACGACCATGGGCACGCTCGCCGTGCTTGTCGCCATGGACCTCGCCACCATCTGGGTTCTCTACGCGGCCATGTTTCTCATCATGTCCGGCGAGACGGTCTACGACATCGGCGCCCGCTCGCTACTTCCGCGGCTGGTGCGCGCACACCAGCTGGACCGCGCGAACAGCAGGCTGGAGGGAGGGCGTGTGGTCACAGAGGACTGCGCCGGCGCACCGCTGGCTGGGTTGCTGTTCGCCACGGCCGCCGCGCTTCCGCTGGCCTCCGCTGCCGGTGCCTACGCTGTGGCCGCGCTACTGCTGCTCGGTATCCCACTGTCCATGCGGCGCCCGCCGGCCCCCGAAGGCACCACCGATGGGCCACCGCCCGTGTCCCGCCGAAGCGTGGGGCAGAGCCTCCTCGACGGAATCCGGTACGTACTCGGCACGCCGATCCTGCGCGGCCTCCTGATGTTGAACGTGACCATAATGCTCAGCCTGCAGATGGGAATCGCCGTGCTGGTCCTCTTCGCCCAGCAGCGGCTTGGGGTGCCGGCCTCGCTCTACGGGGTGTTTCTCGCCGCGATGGCCATGGGCGCCTTCCTCGGCGCGACATGTGTATCCCGGCTGGTCGCAACATTGGGCCGGGCCGCGGTGATCCGCAGCGCGCTTCTGGGGATGGCGGGGGCCATGCTCGCATTCGGCCTGGCCCCGAACGCCTACGCCGGAGCACTGTGCCTGGGGCTGTTCGGGTTTGCCATCACCACCACCAACGTGGCAAACACGGTGATCCTGCAGACCATGATCCCGGACGAGCTGCGCGGACGGACCATTGGCGCGTACCGGATGCTGGGATGGGGCCTCGCCCCGATTGGGGCACTGACGGGGGGACTGCTCGGCCGCCTGGACTTGAGTCTGCCCTATGTGGCGGGCGCGTCGCTCGCACTGCTCGCGGTGCTGACGCTGTGGTCGCTCATCGGCCGCGCGGCGCACCTGGCCAACGAGATGGGCACGGCACGCCCGGCGGGCGATGCGGCCTGACCGGGAACTCTGTGACGAAGCCTGAGCGACCCGCAGGTGTAGTGAGAACTGGGGCGGCTGATCAAGAGAACCAGGAAGAATCATGGAATTCGGAGAGTTCGTGCCCGCGTGGCGCCGGCTCGGGCTGAACGCGAAGGCAGTTGGAGTAGCGGAAATTCCCACGGATCTTATTGGAGTATGCAGTGGGTACGTGGGGTGTGGAACTTTTTGATGGTGACACCGCGCTTGACCTTCTGGACGGGCTCGGGCCGCCGGCGGCCGCGGAGCGGCTGGAACACGTGGTGCGGACGCTGGAACCGGCCCTGGTGAATGCGCGACCGGAGCCGGTGAGGACTCTCCCTGAGGAGGTGGTCGCCGCTGCGGCGGCGATCGCGGCGAACACGCTCTCGGAGGAGCGGTTCTCGTGGAACGAGGAGGCGTCGGGGGTCACGGAGTGGCTGGCGAGGCCGGTGCCGCTCCAGGTGCGGAGCCTGGCGGTCGAAGCGCTCGATGCGGCCCTTCCCGCCGATGGCTGGTGGTGGCGGAGTTGGGGCGATGACGTGGACAGGGAGCAGGCGAGAGCGGCGCTTGAGAAAGTCAGGGCTGCTCTGCGGAAGCAGTGATGCTCTGTGGAAAGTTCTCCGTTCGTACTGCGGATGAAGCGTCCGAATCCGAAAGCGGATTGACCGGTCGAACCGGTTTCCCTTGAGAGGTGGGAACCTGCTTACCGCGGTGAGTGGTCCGAAGAGATCCCGTCGAGGGTGGCGGCGGCTGCCGGGATTGCGGGTGTGCAGCAGATTGAGGACGCCGACGATACCGCGGTACTCGATGGTGCGGCCTGTCGGGAGCGGGCGGAAGCCGCGGGTCTCGCTCCGTGCAGCGGTGTGGCCTGGGGGGTGTGGGGTTATGCGGTGGTGAGGCCTGTCTGCCGGAGCCGGTCCTGGGCGTGCACGTATCCCTGGGCGGTGAACAGGCCCTCGGCGGTGTCGGCGTAGAGCTGGGGGATGCCGTGGGAATCGCGGTACACCGTCACCGGGGCGCTGAGCCCGGGCAGCGCCAGTTCCCCGTCGTAGTCGGGAAACGGTCGCTGAACAGTGAAGACAGCGACTCCGGCTGCGACGAGGACCAGGACGGCGAGTCCGGCGAGCAGGCCCGGCGCCCAGCGCTTGGGGCGGGATCGAGGAGTGGACATGGGATGACCTTAGGGGCGCCCGGCCACGGTAGAACCCGTTGCAGATACCGCTTCCGCAACACCGGCCGGTCCCGGACGCTTCCGGCGGGTTCCCGGACACATGCCGGCGAATGCCGCAGGGCCGGGCCGGTAGGGGAGTAAGCCCTCCCGGGAGCTGTCCGGCCGTCACCGAGGGCCGTTCAAGGGCTTGGTGGTGAACGAACGTCGTAGCGGGTTTATGGCTGTGTTTTGATGCTTGGCTATGTCTGTGCGTCGCTGGAGTTCTCAGATGGCATGGAGGCCAGAGCGTCGAGTAGGAGTCCGGAAATTACCTGCCCGGCGTGCAGGATGTCGGGCCGCTGACCGATGACGCTGCGCAGAAGCCGGGCGGAGGCCACGGTGGCCACTACGGCGCCGCGCTGGTTCAGGCGCGCGTGGAGTTGCTGGTAGAGCCCATCGAGGTTCGCAATGGCCTCGATGAGGGTGTCGCGGTCGGGATGGCCGGCTTCCCCGACCATGTCAACGATCTCACGGGCCTGCTGAATGCACTGGGGAACCGTTCGAAGGGCCAGTGCGCATTAGTGTCGGCCAGGTGCTTGATGTGGAGTTCGATTGACGGGGACTCGCTTTCCGCCAAAGGCGGGTAGGTGATCTCTGGTTCGGTGCGGGTCGGGAAGCTGTGCGGGGTGCGGAGACCAGAGGGGCGGGGCGCAGCCGCCGCGGGGCGGCTGGTGGTCATCGTGTCCATGTCCAGGATCGCGTGGAAGACCGTCCTGGTGAGCGCGGGCACCCCGCCGACGAGGTGCGCTTCGTCCGGGATCTGACGGTTGACGGAACCGGCCGGCCAGCCGATCGATGAGTTCCGGGTCGTGCGGAGGTCTACAGCCTGCAGGACCGCTGGCAGACTGACACGCTCGTACTCGAAGGAGACGCATGGCAAAGCTCATCTACTCGATGGTCACCTCGCTCGACGGCTACGCCGAGGCGGCGGAGGGCGACCTCGGCACCGGGGCCGAGGACCAAGAGGTGCATATCTTCATCAACGATCTCTTCCGCCCCGTCGGCACGTACCTCTACGGCCGACGGATGTACGAGACGATGGTCTACTGGGAGACCGCGCACACCGAGCCCGACCAGCCGCCGCACATCCTGCAGTACGCCCGCGACTGGCAGGCCGCGGAGAAGATCGTGTACTCCACGACGCTTGAGTCGGTGTCCAGCGCGAAGACCAGGATCGAGCGGACCTTCGACCTGGACGCGGTGCGCAAGCTCAAGGCCGAGGCTGATCACGACCTCACCGTCGACGGCCCGAACCTCGCGGCCCAGGCGATCGCGGCCGGCCTGGTGGACGAGTACCACCTGTTCATCACCACGAGCGTGGTCGGCGGCGGCAAGCGGTTCTTCCCCGACGGCGTGCGCCTTGATCTCGAGCTGGTCGAGGAGCGTGCCTTCGACAGCGGACTGATCTACGCGCGCTACCGGACCCGCTGAGCCGCACCGGTTGGTCTCACCTGCCGGCGGCCGGGCCGGGGCAGGTGAGACCGAGCCGCAGGCGAGGAGCGGGGCGCCAGCGCGTTAGGCGTGTCCTGTAAGTCGGTGCGCAAGCCACAACACGACGGCCGCGATGATGATCTCCGACCGGTAGGAGGCCACTCGCTTCGCGTAGCGGGTGGCCAGGGCGCGGAACTGCTTGAGCCGGTCGAAACAACGTTCGACGACGTTGCGCTCCGCGTAGATCTCAGCGTCGAAGCGTGGTGGGCGGCCGCTCCGGGAGCCCTTCGCGCGGCGGCGAGCGATCTGATCGCTCTTCTCCGGGCTGGTGAACGCGATCCCGCGCTCGCGCATCGCCGCGCGGGTCGAGGGATGGGAGTAGGCCTTGTCTGCCAGCACCCGCTCAGGTCGCTTTCGAGGCCGCCCGGGCCCGTCACGGCCGACCGCGATCTGGTCGAGCAGTGGCAGCAGTTGTGGGTTGTCCCCGGCCTGGCCCGGGGTGAGGATGATCGACATCGGCAGGCCGCGGCCGTCGACAGCAAGGTGGATCTTGCTGGTCAGCCCGCTGCGGGACCGTCCGAGGGCTTCTCCGTCGACGGCGAGTTCCTCGACCCACTCGGTGGCGCAGTCCCCTTTTTCCGGGCCCCGGCGGAGTGCTGGTGGGCCCGGACTGAGGCCGAGTCGATACTGAAGGTCCACTCCACGTTGCCGACGGAGTCGTCCTTGACGATGACCTGGTCGAGGATGCGTTCCCAAGTGCCGTCCGCGGTCCAGATCCGCAGCCGTTCGTGCCCGGTCTTCCAGGGTCCGTAGCGCTCAGGTAGATCTCGCCACGGGGCGCCGGTGCGGAGTTTCCACAGGATCGCGTTGATCACCTGGCGGTGATCACGCCACCTGCGGCCTCCGCTTTCCCGCGGAGGCAGCAGCGGCTCGATCTGTGCCCAGGCCTTGTCTGTCAGCTCACCGCGCCCTACCACTCGGCCATGATCACTGACCCCAGGTCGGAACCCTTACAGGACGCGCCCTAGGACCAGGCATCTGCCCGGGTGCCTGCCGTCTCAGCGCCCGCGGGGCGGCTTGAAGTGCGCCGAGGCCGGGTCGCACCCGGCGACCAGGTCCGGTAGTCCTCGATCTCGTCCTCGCGGCCCAGCTGCAGGCAGGAGTGGACGACGTGCAGGGTGAACAGAGGTCGCGTCCGGGTCGGCGGCGCAGCTCATGGGCCGCGTGGTGCACGCCGTAGGCGCTGAACCGGGCCGACATGCGCCCAGAGCGGCCGAAGACCAGCGCCGGTTCCGAGTGGTGGAAGAACGTCCAGCTCCTACCGGCGCGGGACCCGCCGAGCTCGGCGGCGTATCCGTGGAAGACGCGGTGGTCGTCGCCGCGGCGTGCTCGGACCGGTGACGCCGACAGTTCGGTCACGGTGCCGGGAGAGGGTCGGCCGGGGCCACGCACGAGGTGCGGATCGCTCCCCGCCACTTCCACTTTATATCTGATTCGCGCGTCTCATGAGGAGCTGAAAATTGCTCCATACTTGCTGCTTTGCGAATCGACTCGACGAACGACGGGGAAACGGAATTGCGCTACGTGCTGGGTTTCGAGCATATCGACGCGACGAATGTCGCAGACGTCGGTGGGAAGGGGGCGTTTCTGGGCGAGCTCTCGCGGATCGCCGGTATCCGCGTGCCGGACGGCTTCTGCGTCACGACGGGCGCCTTCCGGCGGATCGTTGCCGAGGTACCGTCGATCGATACTCGGTTCGACCTGCTGTCGCGCGTGGAACCGGACGACCGCGCGGCGATCCGTACCCTGAGCGCCGATATACGCCGCAGCGTCGAAGGCGTCGCGGTGCCCGACGACCTTGCGGCGGCGATCAGCGAAGCGCTCACCCGGCTCGGGGAGCACGCCTCCTACGCGGTGCGGTCCAGCGCGACCGCCGAGGACCTGCCGACTGCGTCCTTCGCCGGCCAGCAGGACTCGTACCTGAACATCACGGGTCCGGCGGCGATCCTTCGGCACGTCCGGCGGTGCTGGGCCTCGCTGTTCACCGAGCGGGCGGTGACCTACCGTATCCGCAACGGCTTCGACCACCGGAAGATAGGTATGGCCGTGGTCGTACAGCAAATGGTGTTCCCGGACGCGGCCGGGACCCTGTTCACCGCGGACCCGGTGACCTCGAACCGCAAGACCGTCACCGTGGAAGCCGGTTGGGGGCTCGGCGAGGCGCTCGTCTCCGGTCTGGTCTCCGGTGACGTCTACACGGTGCGCGACGACCAGGTCGTCTCCACAGCGATCGCCACCAAGCCCCGGTTCGCGCAGGCGTCGCCGGGAGGCGGTACCCATGACGCACCGATCGAGCCGAAGCGGCAGACGCAGTCGACTCTGACAGAATCACAGGTCGTGCGCCTGGTGCGGCTGGGTCGGCGCATCGAAGCGCACTTCGGCCGGCCCCAGGACATCGAATGGTGTCGGGTCGGCGATGACTTCCACATCGTCCAGAGTCGGCCGATCACCACCCTGTTCCCCGTCCCCACGACCGATGACCAAGAGAACCACGTCTACGTCTCTGTCGGTCACCAGCAGATGATGACCGACGCGATGAAGCCGCTGGGGCTCTCCCTGTGGCAGCTGACGACCCCACGGCCGATGCACGAGGCGGGCGGACGGTTGTTCGTCGACGTCGCCCCCGCCCTGGCGACGCCCGCAGGCCGCGCGAGCCTCGTGGAGACCCTGGGGAGCTCCGACCCGCTGCTCGGGGACGCGCTGCAGACCGTCCTCGACCGCGGCGACTTCCTGCGCACGCTGCCGGAAGAAGATTCCATCGCCGCACCCGCCGGTGACGCACCCGCCCCGATCGCGGCCGATCCCGACGTCGTCAGCGAGCTGATCCGACGCAATGAGGCCTCCGTCGCCGCCCTGCAGCGCGAGATCCGGAATCTGTCCGGGCCGGCGCTGCTCGACTTCATCCGGGCCGACATCGCAGAGCTGAAGCGCATCCTTTTCGATCCGCAGAGCCTTCAGGTGATCATGGCGGCGATGGAGGCGAGCCGGTGGCTCAATGAGCACTTGGAGGCGTGGCTGGGCGAGAAGAACGCGGCCGATGTGCTCACGCGATCCGTCCCCCGCAACGTCACCTCGGAGATGGGGCTGGCGCTTCTCGACGTGGCGGACACCATCCGGCCGCACGCGGACGTCGTGGTGTTCCTGCACCGTGTCGTGGACGAAGGCCGGGAGGGCGACGGCTTTTTGAACGAGATGGCCGGGCTGGTCGGCGGACCGGAGGCACGTGACGCCATCCGAAGCTACCTCGACACGTACGGAATGCGCTGCGTGGGCGAGATCGACATCACCAGAATGCGCTGGAGCGAGCAGCCCGCCGCACTCGTGCCCGCCATCCTCGGCAACATCAAGAACTTCGAGCCGGGCGAAGGCGAGCGGCGCTTCGAACGGGGGCTCCGGGAGTCACGACGGAAGGAACAGGAACTGATGGCGCGCTTGCGCGCCCTTCCCGACGGCGAGGGCAAGGCCGAGGAGACCAAGCGGATGATCGACCGCGTCCGCACCTTCGCCGGATACCGGGAGTACCCCAAGTACGGCATGGTCAGCCGCTACTTCGTCTACAAGCAGGCGTTGCTGCGGGAAGCCGACCGCCTCGCCCGGTCCGGCGCCCTGCGTGAGGACGAGGACATCTTCTTCCTCCGGTTCCAGGAGCTGGAAGAAGCCGTGCGAACCAACGACGTGGACGCCGAACTCATTCTGGAAAGGAGGGAGACGTTCCGGTCGTACGAGGCGCTCACCCCGCCCCGGCTCCTCACATCGGACGGCGAGGCCGTCACCGGCCGGTATCGGCGTGACGACGCCCCGCCCGGCGCGCTGGCCGGCCTCCCGGTCTCGGCCGGGGCCGTCGAAGGCCGTGTCCGTGTCGTCACGGATATGGCGCAGGCCGACCTTGAGGCGGGCGACATCCTGGTCACCGCCTACACCGACCCCAGCTGGACCCCCCTGTTCGTCACCGTCGCCGGACTGGTGACGGAGGTAGGCGGACTTATGACGCACGGGGCGGTGATCGCGCGGGAGTACGGTCTGCCGGCTGTCGTGGGTGTGGAGCAGGCCACCCGGAGAATCCGGGACGGGCAGCGGATCCGCGTTCACGGAACCGACGGGTACGTCCAGATCCTCGCCTGAACCGCCGCATCGGCCCCGGGACCGCCGGACAGGGCGCGAATCGCAATCGGTGACGGAGGTGTTCTCCCGAACGCGGCCCAGTCGCACGGCGGAGTGATACGTCTACTGGTCGAAGACGCGTTCGACGACAGCGGCGTTCTCCTTCGACCCGGCGCGGCCGATGGCGAGGACGGCCCGGGTGATGCCGGAGTCGGTGAGGGCGACGCGCTGACCGGTCCACACCGGGCCGGCCTCCAGCATCGCCGCGTAGGCGGGGTGGGGGGCGTTGCGGGTGAAGCGGCGCAGGATCGCCTCGGTGGAGGCGGTGCCCGACCGGATCGCGGTGGCGTACTTGACCATCTGATCGGGGTAGTCGCTGGCCTGCCCGATCAGTGCGCTCATCCGCTCCAGAGCATCGGGGCCGATCCGATCGGCTACCCGGGCCGTCATCTCCTCCTCGGCCCGGCTCAACCCGGCCCGCACGGTCCGCTCGATGCGGGACTTCTCCGGCGGCTTGATGCGCTCGGAGGGGGCGGTACCGGAGCATCCGCTCACGGACTCGCTCGAAGGAGCGCTCCTCGGCCCACACGTCCTCGGCCGGCAACAGCGTGATCTTGTCCGCGTCGGCCACCGAGCACTCCCGAAAACCGGTGGCCGGTGGCCCGGCGGATCTCGGAGCGATTGCGCTTGCCCGACCGGCCCTGCCAGTCGTAGAAGGCGACCTCGGAGGCCCCGCCCCCGACCTGGAAGGCCACGTGCGCCACGGCGTTGTCGGGCACCTCGCCCCGCCCGCGGGGAACCGGCCGCGCCAGAGCAGGAACCGCAGCACCACGGCGAAGACGAGCCGGGTGGGCCCGCTCTTGTTGCGCAGCAGCGCCAGGCCGTCGGTGTCCAGGGCGAACGCGTCCAGCAGCTCGTCCAGGTCCAGATCACGCGCCACCCGAACCGCCCTTTACGCCGCCATCCCCGCAATCGGGTCGTGCACGTGGCCATCGTGGCGGCGGCAGGGGCCGGGTGTCCGGAGAACCTCTGAGTTACCCGCGGGTCAGTTGGTACCTGGTGACACGCTCCTTACCGGCACCCCGGTTCCTGGGAGGCTTTGGCGTGTTGGGCGCTGCTGGAACTCATCGATAAGTGCTCTCCTCAGACACCGACATAGCCATTCGGTTCTGTTCGTGTGAAGTGACGTCGTTTGTCGGCGAACGGTGACGGCAGCCGCATCGTGGCGGATCGGTGCCGGTGAATTTCGACGTCACGTGGTTGCTTGTGGTGGGGGCCGGGGCGTGCTCTGTATGAGGGAGCGCCGATGTCACCCATGTCCAAGGTCGAGCTGTATGCCGCGATCCGCGACCTCGGAGAGCGTGATCTACCTCGCGATGAGCCCGACCCTGCTGCGCCGCCTGACCCACCCCTCGCTCTGACCCTTTTCAGACGTCCTCTACTGAGCTTTTCGTTAGTTCTGTGGGCGCGAAGTATGGATCTTCAGGCCGGTGTGGGCCAGGAACGACCAGGCAAGCCGCTCCTCCTCACACACCCGGTTGATCCCGGCCTCGGCGGCATCGGCAACGTCGGCCAGATGTTCCCCGGCCACATTGGCCAGCTCCCGTGCCTTGATGGCCGACCACAGCATCTCCACCGGGTTGAGCTGGGGAGCATAGGCGGGCAGCCGCTCCAGGGTCAGCCAGTCCTGCCGCGCCGCCCAGTCCCGCATCGCATGGCTCCAGTGCGCCCCGAGCCCGTCCCAGACCAGTACCACCGGCTCACCCCGGTAGAACCGCTTGAGTTGTTCGAGCACCTCGATCAACGCGACGGTGTCATAGGTCCCCGGGCGCAGGTCGAAGCACAAGCGCGCTCCGCGGCATGCATCGGCGGCGTGGTAGCCCAGCGCGGCGGCCATGCCGGCACGTTTCCAGTTCAGCCGGTGCCTCAGCGCGGGCGTGCGTCCGCGGGGAGCATAGGTTCGGCGCACGACCGGCAGCAGCGACACGCCCGATTCGTCAAAGAACACGATCCATGCCCGGTTTTCTACGGCCCCCTTTTAATGCGCGGCCACTCGTGGGCGACCCACCGGGCGATCTCGGACTCATCGCGTTCGGCCGCCACGCGCTGGGGACGCTGCAGGCTCCAGCCCAGCCGCACGGTGAGCAGCCGCCAGACCGAGGCCCGCGCCAGCGCCACGCCGGTAGTGCGCTCCACGACACGCCCTACCCGCTCCAGGGTCCAAAGTTCCGATTCGAATCCGTGGGCCACAGCGCCCTGCTCCAGCACGGCGCGCACCTGTTCTACCTGCGCATCGGCCAGCTTGGGTGGCCGCCCGGTGGCCGGGCGGCGGCGCAGCGCCGCGGTTCCGCCTTGTTCCCATCGGCGCTTCCAGCGCCGCACGCTTTCCGGTGTCACGCCGAGTATCCGGGCGATCTCAGTTTGAGGGCGGCCTTGTTCCAGCAGTTCGGCGGCGCGGACGCGCCGGGCCTCGGCCAGTTGCGGGCGCCTCAGCGCCGGGACGGCTTCTGCGGGGGTGCCGGATCTGGTAGCGAGGGGCATGGCTTCAGGGTCCTACGATCGCCTTCTTCGCGCCCACAGAACTAACGAAAAGCTCAGTAGTAGGCGGGGCGACAGCGCTATCGACCGACGTCCGAGCGAGCCGCCGCGCTGGTCAGCGTGGAGGACTCGCGCCGGCTGATGATGCCGTCGGAGCGGAGGGTCTTGGCCGCATCGGCCACGTGACTGACGAATTCGCCGTGATTCGACCAGTCACCATCACCCAGGATCCGGTGGTTGATGGTGCACGAGCCTGCGACAGTGCGGTTCTCGACGCCGCTGTCCACGTCACCGAAAACGACGGTTGCCGGCTGTGGATCGACGCAGACGTCGCTGACATCGTCGGCCACCACGAAGCGCCATTTCCCCGAGCCGACCTTGTAAACCGCGTAGCCGTCACGCGCATCGACGAAGTCGGCCTCGGGGGACGCCGCGACATGCTCGGCGCTTCGACCGAGGAGAGGCACATGTATCTCACCGGTTGCGTTGGGCGGAACGACAACCTCCAGGTCCAGGCCGCCTTCACCGTCGCGGCGCCAATTTGAGGCGACCTCGCCCCGCACTGTCTGAGTGCTGGCCTCGGCATGGTTCAGCCCACTGGGAATGTGCGGCTTGATCCTCGCTGTCGCATACCCCGGTTCAGCGGCGGTGATCCCGGCCAGGTCGGCGAACATCCAATGGCCGATGGAACCGAAAAAGTGGTGGTTCAGGGATCGGGTGTCGGCATGCCAGTGTTCCTGGAGTGACGTGCGTCCGAGTTCGATCCAGTAGCCCCAGCTCGGCTCCTCGGTCTGCGTCGCCACCGCGTAGGCCACGTCGATCTCACCGTGGTGAGTGAGGACGGGCAGCAGATAGCGGGTGCCGACGACACCCGTGTCGAGCCGGTTGCCGCGGTCCCGGATGTCGGCGACGAGGTTGTCGGCGACCTCGTCGACGTGTTTCTCGGGAACGAGCCCGAAGGCCAGCGGCAGGATGTTCGACGTCTGCCGGTACTCACTCACACCGGGTGTCTGATACAGCCCGCCCTCTTTGTCGAGGAACGCCGTGTTGAAGGCGTCGCGGATCTCGCCTGCACGGGTCCGGTATGCCGTTGCCTGCTCGGTGTCGTTGAGGATCTCCGCGGTATCGGCCAGCCAGCTCGCCATGCGGTAGGCGTGGGCCGTCGAGCTCAGCACCGGGCCCTCCGGCGGGTTTCCGCCGGGAGCGAGCCAGTCGCCCAGGCCGACAGGGTACAGGCCGTCGGCGTCGGCCCGGGACTCCAGCCACGAGAAGTAGCGCTGCATCCCGCCGTAGTGGCGTTCGAGGACTCCGACGTCGCCTTCCATTTCGTACAGGTTGCGCGACAGCACGAACAGGGCCACGTCCCACGCCGGGGTGGGGCCTTGGACGGCCGGCCACCCGGGGGCGCCTTCGTAGCTCCAGCCGGGAGTCGGCACGATCGTGGGAAGTTCCCCCGAGGGGCGCTGCGCGTCCAGCATGTCGTCCAGGAATTTCCTGTGGAACCGGCTCGTGTCGAACTCGTAGCTCATGGTCGTGGCCGTCAGTTGCGCGTCGCCCGTCCATCCGGCCTTCTCGTAAACGGGGGTGTCCGTGGGGACGTGCTGGTGGTTGTTGAGCAGGGCGCGGCGTGTGTTGCCGCGGATGGTGTTGAGCAGCTCGGAGCCGCTGTCGAAGTGGCCGATGGACTCGAAGTCGTTGTGTGTCCGCCGACCCTGGACGGTCTCCGTCGTGGGTTCGGACGGCAGGCCGCGGACCTCCACGAACCTGAACCCCTTGTAGGTGTAGGAGGGTTCCCAGACTTCCGGGCCACCGCCTCCGCCGAGAACATAGGTGTCGGTCTGGGCGCGCGGAACGTCGTGGAAGTTGCCGTACTGCGGGACCGTTACGAGACCGTCGTCCCCGAGCCGCTCCCCGTAGCGCATGGTGACCTCGGTTCCGGGCTCTCCGTGGACCTTCAGCCGGGCCCACCCCGCGATCTGGACTCCGAGGTCGAACACGTGCACGCCGGACTCGGGCTCGGTGATCTCGACGGGGGTGAGTGTCTCGGTGACACGGATCGGCTCGTGCGGCCGGGCTCGCAGACTGCCCGCAGGGCCGTCCGACGGCTCCGCCGACTCCCACGCGTCTACGCCGTCGTAGTCCGGTCCGCTCCAACCGGGCTGTTCGCGCCGTGCGTCGTAGGTCTCGCCGACGAAGACCTCGTCATACCTGGTCGGCCCGTCGTCGCTCGTCTGCCACTCCTCGTTCGACGTGATCGTGGTGGTCGAGCCGTCGGGGTGGGTGATGACCAGCAGGGCGCGGAGTTCGGGATCGGACCACCAGGGCGCGCTGTTCCAGTTCCAGGAGTTCTCGGTGCTGATGCCGTAGAATCCGCGGCCGAGCTCGACCCCGATCGCGTTCTCGCCCTTGTTCAGGAGCTTGGTGACATCGTGGGCCACGTAGAAGGCGGTGTCGCTGTAGTCGGTCTGCCCGGGATCGAGTACCGATGTTCCCACGCGCCGGCCGTTGATGTGCGCGACCGAGTATCCGAGGCCGCTGAGGTAGAGGCGGGCCTTGGCGATCGGTCCGTTCGAGTCGAACTCGTGCCGAAAGCGCGGCGCGGGCGGGTGGTCGGCGTCGGGACCTTGGTTGGTCAGGTCGCGGCTGATCCAGTCGGCGCCCTTCCAGGCGGCGTCGTCGAACAGCCCTGTCTCCCACCAGCTGGGGGAGCTCCATTCGGTCTTGGCGCCGGTCGCGTCCCACACGCGGACTCGCCAGTGGTAGCGCGTGGCGGAGTCCAGGTTCGGTCCGGCGTAGGGGATCTGCGCAGAGGCGTTCTTCTTGACCTTGCCGGAGTCCCATATGTCCGCGTCGCCGTCGACCAGGGCCGATTTCGAGCTGGCCACCTGCACCTGGTACGCGGTCTGTCGGACGCCGCGCTGCTCGGACTTCAGACGCCACGACAGTCGTGGCTGCGCGGCGTCGATACCCAGGGGTTTCGGGGCGTCCTCCACTCTCAGGTCGATCGGTGACACCTTGGTCGCCGCTGCGATGACCGGGGCAGCGTTCATGGGGGCCACGAAGAGTCCCAGCGTCAGCACGAGTGCGAGCGTCATCGGTAGCGGTGGGCGTTTCAACATCGGCCTCTCCCGAATGGGGGTGGGGGACGCCGTCGGCTGGCGGTGCACTGGCGGGCACCGGTTCTCCGACGGCACTGCGGTGAGGTCGGTCGTGGGAGTGAGGGCGGGTGATCTCAAGCCCGGCGGTTGTTGGCAGTCGTGGTGGCCGACGTCGCCGATGTGACTCAGGAACGCGGCGATGTCGGGGGCAGCTGCGCACGGTTGCTGAGTGGCGGTGAGGTGCGTGGAGGAGTTGAAACGTTTTATATTTTGGCGAAAACTTAATATCGATCACATTGCGGCGTCAACCCCTGCGTAACGGTCGTCCCCTCGGCGAAGGTGCAGGGAATGAGGTGCGTCTCGAATGAACGCCAGTGTGGGGGCAGTGACGCGCGGTCGCGGTCCACCTTGGCTCGGGTCGGTACTCCCTCCTAGAGTTGGCGTCAAAACAACTTGAAACGCTTCGATTTCCCGGGAAGGGTGAGAGCCATGGCAGCACCGAGGAATTACCCGATGAGCTGCGCGAACGTGCGACCCGGATGCACGCGGACGACTACTGTCGGGTTGGATCGCGCTTGATGCCTCACGCCTCCAGGCAGCTCAGCGCCTGCATGGCCTCGCGCTCCATGCGCGAAAGATCGCAGAGGACCGTTCCGGCCTGTACGAGGCATTGCGCCTCGCCTGATTCACCGGCCTTCTTGATCAGTGCTGCCACTTCCGTCCACAGGGTGGCTGCCTCGGTGTACAGCGTGTGGCCGGTGCGCAGGTGGCTGCTGTCGAGCAGCTCGGTGCATTCGGCGAGGAAGTCGCGGTAGAGGTTGCGGAACAGGGCGCCACCTGTGCCGGCCTCCTCCATCAAGAGGGCGGCCTGCGGCAGGTCCCGCTGCGGGGTGTCGGTGCGCTGGAGCCATGTGCGTACCAGCTTGCCGGTCTTCTCGATGCCTCGGTGGCCCAGGTTGGCGATGGGCGGGTTGAGGAAGGCGTCGGCGCAGGCGGTGATGGCGGGAACGATCTGACCCTGTGGGGAGGGCGGGTTCCTTGGAGTGGTGAGGGTGAAGGAGCGGTGCTTGGCGGCCATCGGGCCGCGTGCGGCTCTGGCCTGGGCGAGGCTGGTCAGGCTGGTGGTTACCGCTCCACCTTGCCGGTCGGTGTCCACCAGGTAAGCGTCGTACTCGTCGTAGCCGCACATGGCGACGACATGGCCGCCGAAGTGCACCTTCGACCCGAAGTAGTCCAGGTAGTAGCTGTCGAGCTGCAGCCCGACCGGGTGCCCGGCGTCGATGGGAACCGTCACGTTCTCCCATGCCCTGCGGGGCGAGGTGGTCTCCTGGACCAGTAGTTCCAACCCGAGTATGGCGGCCAGGTTTCTGGTGAGGTCGAAGGGCTTGACTCGCCCCCCGAGGAAGGGGAAGCCCATGTTCTTGCTGTCCCAGTAGATGAAGGACAGGCCGGAGCCGAGACCGAAGAGCATGGGCTCGGACAGATCGAGTCCTTCGTGCCGCAGCAGCACCCCCAGTGCTGTCGTCTCGCAGTGCTGTGTACCGCGGGCATCGATGTCTTCTACCGTGATCATGCCGCGTTCTCCTCGAGAGGGGGACCAGCCGGGTCATCAGTTCCTCTTGCGGTGCCTCTGCCGGTCCGACGAGGTATGCCTCACGTACGGGCGCCTGCGGGCGCAGTCCACGCTCGTGGATGGCGGCGAAGAGGGCATTGTAGGCCAAGGGCGGCTGGGTGTAGGTCCCGATGTGCACGGTCTCGGCCACGGGTCCGCCGGGCAGCACCTCAAACTCCAGGCCGGGCGTGCCTTCCCCCTGCGGTGTCTGCGCCCCGACGGCGATTTCAATGCGACTACTCCATTGATCACCATGCTGGTCGCAGCCCTGGCCTTGACCAGCGAGCGGCTGACCCGGCATCGCAGTCTCGGCTTGGGCCTGGGATTTCTCGGGGTGGTCACCATCATCGGACCGTGGAACGGCCTCGGAGCAGGGCACAGCCTGACTGCGCAATTCGCCTGTTTGGGCGCGACCAACGCAGCCGCTGTCACTCACCTGTCTCCGGTCGTCGGGGCCGTCCTCGGAATTGTGCTGCTCGGCGAACCCCTTAGGTGGTATCAACCTCTCGGCGCGGTGCTGGTCATCCTCGGGATCATGGCAGCGCACGGACGCCTTCCCTGGACGCGTTCACGCCCATCCCGCCGCCAGCCCTCGACCAAGGACCAAGACATGATCGCGTCGTAACCGCTGGTCCGGGTCCACAGCGATCTGGAACGCCGCATCGGCATGAGCCCGTGCCCGCATCTGCTCCGCGCCAAGGCGCCTCTGGAGCAGATCCTGCGCGCATCGATGAGGGGTCGACCGTCGACGAGCAGCGGATGCGGAACGAGGAGGTCGAGCAGATCGCCCCCGGAACGCTTCGGCGTGCGGCTGCAGGTCCAATCCATCGAGTCCGTGCGGCCGAGTCCGTAGCCGTGCGGCTCATTCTCCAGCCGGTTGGTCGGGCTGACTCGTGTGCCACAGCACCTCGAAGAGGTTGCGCTGGGTGTCGGCGTACTCCTGGCTCTCGATCATCATGGCGAAGTTCTCGCCGCGGGAGGAGAGGGCCGCCACCGTCCGCTCCCCGATGATCATGGTCATGGTGAACACCATCCCCGGAGGGGCGAACCGGGTCTCCCGCAGGTCGACCGCGCTGGAGTGCCAGTCGTCGGCCAGGTCCTTTTCCGGCGAGCGCACCACCTTCAGCCACAGGCCACGCTCTCGTCGACCGGCGATGTACTCCTCCATCGCCCGATGCCCCGGCACGGTGAACAGGTCCCGCATCGACAGGATGCCGAGCAGCGGGTTGGACCAGTCGAGGGTCTCGAACAGCGCCCTGCGGATCCCGGAGGCTCCTTCCAGATAACGTGCCCGGGGATGGGCGCTGCTCTTGGCCCGCATCGCCTGCAGCCGAGGCATCAACGCATCCAGGGCCCGCTTGCGCTGCTGCCATTCGTCCAGCAGCACCTGCGGGTCGTTGGCCGTGAGCACGGTCCGCGTGCGTCGGCCTCCCCCGGCGCGGTCCCCTGTCTCGGTGACGGTGATGAACCCTCGCCGGGCCAGGCGCTTGGCGATGTCGTAGCCGTTGGTGCGCGTAAGGTCCGCCGACTGGGCCGCTTCGGCGACGGTGGGTCGGTCGAGATTGAGTACGGCCAGGTAGAAGCGAGCCTCCTTCGGGTCCAGACCGATCTGCTCCAACTCCTCCAGCATGCCCGGACCCTTCCGTCGACGATCCTCGACAACATAAAACCATATCTCCAAAACACAACATATTGACCATCGTGGCCTGGATATTTATGGTGTTCGCCAGTCGTAAAGGCGAAAGAATTGTTGTCGAGATTCGTCGACAATAACGTTTTCGGCGTTGTTTTGTCGATGCCACATCTCCGGTTCTCTTGAGAAGGGCAGGGAAGCCATGGCCGACAGGGGTCTACCCGCGCTCACGGTGGCCGCGGTGCAGGCGGCTCCGCAGTTCCTCGACGTCGAGGGAACGCTGGACAAGCTCGACCATCTCGTGGGGGAGGCGGCGGGCAACGGGGCCGAGCTCGTCGCCTTCGGGGAGAGCTTCGTCGCGGGCTTTCCCGTCTGGGGAGGAGTGCTGCCGCCCATCGAGCAGCACGGCCTGCACGAACGGCTCGTCGCCTCGTCTATCACCGTGCCCGGTAGCGAGGTGGCGCGCCTCGGCCAGATCGCGACCCGTCACTCGGTGTTGCTGTCGGTGGGCGTGAACGAGCGGGCGCCGCACTCCCTGGGACAGCTCTTCAACAGCAACCTGATCTTCGATCGGGAGGGACGCCTGGTCAACCACCGGCGCAAGCTCGTTGCCACCTACTACGAGCGCCTCACCTGGTCCCACGGCGACGCACACGACCTGCGACCGGTGGAGTTGGACGGCTGGAACGTCGGCGCCCTGATCTGCGGGGAGAACACCAACACCCTCGCCCGCTACACCCTGCTCGCCCAGGGGGAACGGGTGCACGTGGCCTCCTACCCTCCGTCATGGCCCTTCGACCAGCGCGAGGGACAGGCCGACTACGACCTGCAGGACGCCATCCGCATTCGCAGCGCCGCCCACGCCTTCGAGGGAAAGGTGTTCAGCGTCGTAGCGGCCACCGCCCTGGGCGACGATGCCGTGGCCGCCGTCGCCGAAGGCGACAGCCGCGTGGAACAGCTCCTTCGCTCCGCGCCCACCGCCTCCCTCATCGTCGGCCCTCGCGGCGAGGTCCTGGCCGGACCCCTCGTGGGCGGTGAGGGCATTCTCTACGCCGACGTCGACCTCCAGGACGAGGTCGTGCTCAAGCGCATCCACGACATCGTCGGCACCTACCAGCGCACCGACCTCTTCCAACTCCGTGTCGACACCAGCCGTCCCGCGGCCGTGACGCTCGTCGACGACACCCCCGCACGACCCGAGCCCCAAGGCGAGGAGAACGAGCCCAATGACTGACACAGCCCAGTCAGCCCCCGGCCAGCGCGCCAAGCGACGCCGTGCCCTGGGTGGGGCGATGTTCGGCTTCTTTGTCGACATGTACGACATCTACCTGCCGGTGATCGCCCTGACCCCGGCGATGGCGTACTTCACCGCCACCGGCTCCTCCGACGTCGACGTGGCCGTCTTCTCGGCGTTGATCTTCGTTGCCTCGATCGTCGGGCGCCCGCTGGGGTCCCTCATCTTCGGCCCCATGGGAGACCGGCTGGGGCGTCGGCGTACGACCCTGATCGCCGCCGGAGGGTCGGCGGTGTGCACCGGCATCATGACGGTGATGCCGGGGTTCCACACCATCGGGGTGGCGGCCTTGGTCCTGCTGGTGGTCCTGCGGCTCCTCGACGGGGTGTTCCTCGGCGGCGAGTACACCGCGGCCAACCCACTGGCGATGGAGTACGCCCCCCGCAACCGGCGGGGGGTCTTCGGGTCGCTGATCAACATGGGCTACCCGGCCGCCCTCGGGTTCATCACCATCGTCACCATGCTCACCCTCGCGCTGTTCCCGACCGGAGGGCCGGACGCGCCCTACTCGGTGTGGGGGTGGCGCGTCCCGTTCGCCGTCGGGTTCGTGTTCTGCGTCGCGCTGTTCGTCCTCTACTGGCGGTCGGTGCCCGAGTCGGAGCTGTGGACGGAGGTGCCCGAGGCCGGCAACCCCCTGAAGGTGCTTTTCTCCGGCCGGAACCTGGCGTCGTTCGGCGTCGCGTTCATCGTCGGCTCGGGATGCTGGCTCACCCTCAACGGCACGGTCGGCGTGTTCTCCAGCCACTTCGGCGGGCTCGGGGTGGACGTCTCCCGGATCAACCTGATCATCCTGGTGTCGGCGGCCATCGGCATGGTCCTGTTCCCGTTCGTGGGACACCTGGGGCAGCGCTTCGGCCGGCGGCAGGTCATCATGGTCCTGGGCGGGGTCAACCTTGTGGTGGGCCCGGTCGCGCTCGGTCTCGCGGTGAGCCAGAGCGACGCCCTCGCGGTGATCCCCTTCACGGTCGTGGCGATCATCGGCGGCCTGTTCGTCTGGGCGATGATCACCGCGTTCCTGATGGAGCTGTTCCCGACCGAGGTCCGCGCCTCGGGCTACGGCATCGCCTACAGCCTGCCCAGCATGATCCCGGCGTTCTACGCCTACTACATGGTGTGGCTGGGCGACGTCATGCCCTACGACTACACCCCGGTGGTCGTCCTCGCCGCGGGAGGCGCGCTGTTGCTGGTCGGCGGCTACCTCGCCAAGGATCGCCGCCACATGGAGCTCGCCGAGGTGTGACCGGCGCGCGGTGACCATCCCGGGGTGGGCTGGTCACCGCAGTCACCATGCAGGCGCGCCGGCAGCGCCACACAGCTCCATGTCGCAGCCGAGCTGCGGCAGTCCGCCTGCGCCAGCGCCTGTGGGGCGCGGTGTGGGAAGAGCCGCAGGCTCCGCTGCTGTCCGGCACCGCCGAACTCGTCGATGAGCTCCATCGGCGGGGTGTGGCCGCTGCGGCGGTGGAGGCCGTGGACGGTTCGCTTGAGGCCGGCCCGCACATGGCCGAGGCTCGTCGGCGGCTCCTCGCCGGCGAGGAGTCCGAGTGGTCCGGCGAGGAGGAGGCCGAGCCCGTAGAAGAGCAGGCCGAGCGGCTCTCGGAGGTTCTGGCTGAGTACGCCCGCGTGCTGACCGCGCACTTGCCGCAGCTCCGCTCTGCGTGTCCGGCTTAGGCCCCGGCTCGGGGGGAGACGGGGCCTAAGCCGGGGCGAAGGTTCTTTTCGCGCTTGTGGTGCTCCTCATGCCGGGAACCCCGGACACCGCACCGGTTCGCTTCTCAACTCTGCTTGCGCTCGGCCGCGAGTCTGTTGAGGATGGCGGTTTCGGCCTGCTGCTGGGCAGGAAGGAGTGCCAGCGTCTCCTCCACCTCGTCGGCGGGCACCACGATGATGCCGTCGTCGTCGCCGATGACCGCATCACCGGGGTTGCACACCATGTTTCCGCAGGCCACCGGCGCGCCTACGGTGCCAGGGCCGTTCTTGGAGGGGCCTGCGGGGCTGACCGCCCGGGCGAAGACCGGAAGTCCCAGGCGGGCCGTCTCCTCCAGGTCCCGCACGGCTCCGTCGACGATCACGCCCTTGACACCGTGGGCGAGGCAGATTTCGGCCAGGATGCCGCCGAAGACAGACCTACCGGTGACGGAATTGCCCGCGACGACCAGCACGTCACCCGGTTGGGCTTCGTCCAGGCCGCGGTGGATGGCCAGATTGTCTCCTTCCCAGATCTGGATGGGCAGGATGGAGCCGGCCAGCCTGAGACCCGGCGTCAGACAACGGATTTCCGATGACATCAGGCCCATGCGTCTGCGGACGTCGCCTATGAGCGCCGTCGGATAGGCGGCGAGACCGTTGACGAGATCTGCGGTTGGGCGCGCCCAGGGTCGGGACACCCGGATGTTGTCGGCGGCGGCATCGATGTACATTGCGCTCCTTCAATCAGTTCTTCTCGAGGTGTTGATGGCCCGGACGGGGGTCGGGGCTGCTGGAACCGCGCCGCCGACTCCGGTGGCGGCGAGCTCCGTCAGGCTTCGGCCGCCATTCGGCCTCCCCTTGGCTGCACCGCGTGCGGCGGGGTCCTGTCGGCCAGGGCCGCCTGTACCGCCTCCCAGGCCATGTGTCCGGCTTGGCGGAACGCCTCGGTGGTTTGGCCGGCCACATGAGGGGTGACCCCGAGAGCGGGTGTGGTGCCCAGCGGGAGCGCGTTGTGGCGCAGCGGGTCCTTCATGTCGGCTGCCTCGGCCTCGAGGACGTCCAGGACCGCGCCACCCAGTCGGCCGGACCGCAGCGCGTCGGCCAGGGCGTTCTCATCGACCAGCCCGCCCCGGGACGTGTTGACCAGGATGCTGCCGGGTTTCATCCGAGCGATCTCGTCGGCGCCGAGCAGATTGCGGGTGGACGGCAGCAGGGGCACGTGGACGGTGACCACGTCGGAGGCGGCGAGCAACTCTCTCAGCTCGACCGGCCCCGCACCGGCTCCCGCGATGTCGGCGGGTTCCACGGCGGGGTCGTAAGCCAGGACGCGCATTCGGAATCCGGTGGCGATCCGCGTCACCGCCCTGCCGATGGAGCCGAAGCCCAGGACGCCGATGGTGCGGCCGCCGAGTTCGAAGCCGACGAGGTCGGACTTGCCCTCGGACCAGCGTTCACCGCGTACGCGCTCCATCGCCTGGGGCACTTTCCTGGCGGCCGAGAGCAGTAGGGCGAAGACGTATTCGGCCACGGCGTTGCTGTTGGCTCCCGGGGTGGTGGTGACCCACACGCAGTGTTCGGCGGCGGCGTGGAGGTCCACGTTGTCCGTGCCCACCCCGTGGCGGGCGATGATTCTCAGGTTGGGCGATGCCTCGATCACGGCTCGGCTGAAGGTCTCCGCGCGGAGGATCACGGCGTCGACCGCCGGAGCCACCCGGGCGTAGTCGACCGCGTCGTCCCCCCAGCCCAAATGGACCCGCGCTGACTCGCCGATGGTGGCGAGGACGTCGGGGTGGATGGCATCGGATACGTAAATCTCGGTCACGGTGTGTGCTTCCTAGCGGTAGAGGTGATTGCCCGGGTCGCTGTTGGGCTTGACCGCGACACCCACCACGAGCAGTCCGACGATTCCCGCACCCACCAGCATGAAGGCGGGCATGAACGTGTTGTCGGTCGCCGAGATCAGCCAGGTGGCCAGATACGGCCCCAGCCCACCGCCGAGCACGGCGCCGACGCTGTGGCCCACGGCGACGCCGGTGTGCCGAACGCGCGTCGGGTAGAGCTCGGACATGGTGGCGTACGTTCCCGCCTGGCACAGGGCGTAGGGCAGGATGCCGAGCATGAGCCCGGCCAGGGCGAGGCCGACGGAGCCCTGGTTCATGAGCGCGAAGGACGGCAGCGTCAGCGCCACGTAGGCCAGATACGAGCAGAGCAGCACCCGCTTACCGCCGATCCGGTTGCCCACCTGCCCCGCCACCGGGATGAGGAAGGCGGCGAAGAGCACGGCGATCAGCACGATGGTCGAGGCGTCGCCCTTGCTGAAGCCGAGCACCTCGCTGAAGTACACCGCCACGAATACCGTGCCGATGTAGGTGCCCAGGTTCTGCACCAAGGAGATGGAGGTGACCTTGGCCAGGGCCTTCGGGTAGCGGGTGAGGACTTCGGTGAACGGCTTCTCGGTCTTGTCTCCCTTGGCCTCGATGGACTGGAACTCAGGGCTGTCCTCGACCTTCAGGCGCAGGTAGAGGCAGAGGGCCCCCAACGGCAGCGCCAGCAGGAACGGGATTCGCCACCCCCAGTCCGCCAAGGCGTCCGCCGGCAGCGCGGCTGCGATCAGTGCGGCCAGGCCGGCGGCGAGCCCTTTGCCCACCTGCGCCACACCGGGGATGAAGGAGACGTAGAGGGAGCGGTGCCTGGGCGCCGCCCACTCGCGGATGTAGGCGGCCGCACCGCCGATCTCACCGCCGGTGGAGAAGCCCTGCAGCATGCGCAGCAGTACCAGGAGGATGGGGGCGAGGATGCCGATCTGCGCGTAACCCGGAAGAAGCCCGGTCAGTGTGGCGGCCGCCCCCATACAGGTGATGCTGGCGACCAGGCTGTACCGACGTCCGCGCTGGTCCCCGAGGCGTCCGAAGAAAACGGCGCCGAGCGGCCGGACCACGAAGGCTGAACCGAAGACCAGCAGCGTGTTGAGCAGGCCGACGGTCGGGTCGTCGCTGGGAAAGAAGACGAGCGCCAGGGTCGCGGCCACATAGCCGTAGACGCTGAAGTCGTAGTACTCGATGAAGGTTCCGAAAACCGCGACGCCGGTCGCCTTCTTGGCGCGGCGCCGATGATCGGTCTCCTCCATGCGGGTGTCCGGCATCGGAGAACCTCTTTCAGAAAAATGAGACGGTGTCCCACTAAGGGGGTAATCAGGTTCACATCGACGTTCCTCCTTGTCAAGGCGCATTGGGGGGCGGCAGTGCAAGCGAGGCGTCTGCCATACTTGGGCGATGGCTACCTCCGACCAGCAGGCCCACGGGGGCGCGATCGAGGTACTGGCCATCATGAACGCCCTGGTCAGCCGGGCACCGCAGGGCTGGGGCGTGCGCGAACTCGCTGATCACTTGGGCTCCAGCCGGAGCACGGTCAACCGCGCGCTGGCGAGCTTGGCCGAGCACCGCCTGGCCGGACAGGCATCCGGCGGCCTGTACACGGTGGGCCCTCGTCTCCGCGTGCTCAGCGCGGCACTGCGCCACAGGCATCCACTCTTCGCCGCCGCCGGTCCGCTTCTGGACGGGCTCCGAGACGCCACACAGGCCACCGCCGTCCTCTCGGTCTCCACACCCGACCCCAGCCGATGCACGGTGCTGCTGTGCCGGGAACCTATGGTCCCGGTGCGGTACACGCTGCGGCCGGGCACCCAACTGCCCAGCTATGCCGGTGCTGCGGGTCTGGCGATCCTCACCCGACTAGGAACGGCTGCGCTGCCGCCCAAGCTCGATCCGCCCACGCCGTCGTCGCCGAGAACCCCGGACGGTGTTGCCGAACTGTTGACGGCAGCCGAACGGCGGGGCGGTGTTGTGAGCATCGGCAAGCACATTCCCGATGCGGCCGGAGTCGCGCAGGGATTCCGCGTCAACCAGGGCATGGCCGGCTCCATCTCCGTCTCCCGCCCTCGAGTCGAGTTCGACGACGCCCAGGTGGACGACACACTTGCCCTTATCTCGCAGACGATCGGAGAACTCACCGCGGCTCTGGCTCACGGGAGACGACAGGCTCGCGCCCTGGTGCCCTTCCACTCGGGGCCGGAACCCACGCTGATCGGCAGGATCACGCGCCTCATCACCTGTCTGTGCGCGGTGCCGACGGCCGTGACGACAGCGGCGGATCTGGCCGCCGCGGTGGGCGCACGCTCCGTCGCCACCGAGCGGCTCGTCCGTGCGGCGGAGGCCTCCGGTCTGCTCTCGTGGGATGACGATGCCGCCCTCGCTGCCGGTCCCTTGCTGCTGGGCTGGGCCGCGGCACTGGCCGCTGGGGCCGAAGCCGAACTCGATCTCGCTGATCTGGCCGCGGAGGAGCTGGCCCGGCTGGCGGCGGACACCGGTGAGACGGTGGGCCTTGCGACCTTTGACGGAAGCCGCGCGCGTCTAGTGGCCACCGTGCCTGGAAGAGAGGCCATCAGGTACGTCCTGGAGACCGGCGTGGAGGTTCCGCTCCACGCGGGGGCCATCGGCAAATCCATCCTGGCGTATGTCCCGGAGTTGCTGGAGTCGATCGAGCTGGTTCCGCTTACCGAGCGCACCCAAGTGGACAAGGCCGGCCTGCGCGCGGAACTGGCGCGGATCGCGGCGCGGGGATGGGCCATCGGCGAGGGCGAGCGGATCTCCGAGGCATACGGAATCGCCGCGCCGTTCTTCATCGACCGGCGGATCAGGGGAGCGGTGACCGTGACGGTTCCCAGGCATCGGATGGACCCGGATCGTTCCGATCAGACAGCCCGCGTTGTCCGTCAGGCCGCGTCCAGGCTGACCAGCTTGTTCTCAACCGAGCCCGTTGCACATGTGCGCTGACGGCTGCGCAAGGACGACCACTGCCGCGGTGCGGTATGTCGGCTCGGTGACCAGGCGCGTGTACAGATCGCTGACCCAGCCGGGGTGCAATCCGGCGCCGTCGGCGTGGTGAGGTGGAAATGCTTCACTCGGAACACGCCCCAGCACGGTCTCGGTGGACTGTCCCCCGATGAGTACGAGGAGGCCTACGACATCCCACGTGACCAACACGATGTCGATAGGCTCCCGCCGACCCCGGTCGGAGCCGGGTAACCGAGTCTCCGGCAAAGCGGGGGAACCTCAGACGCGGTCGCCGCGGCCGAACCGTGCGGTCTGCACCACCTCTACGTGGCCCTGACCCGCGCGGTGAGCAGCCTGCACATCGTCCACGTCCAGCCGCTTCCCACAGCCCTGCGCGCATTGCGCGGTTGAGGCCGCCGCCCGAGGACGAACAGTCCCGGAGCGCTGGACCGAGTGAGACGCTCCGCCCCGCGGCGCCGATCGCTGGACGGGCACACCAGGGGAACGGTGCCTCCTGTCCGGTCACCGCTCCGCGACCATCGACTCCGCGCCCGGCAAAACCTCCATACCGAGATCCCTCGCTTTTCTCCGTCCGGTCTCTTCGAAGAGCTGGAGGAACACCGAGCGCGCCGCGTCCGCGGAGAAGACCAGCCCGCGTTGCTTCACGACCTCGTCGAGATGCTCGTAGCGAACGAGCGGAAGCGACGGCCAGAGCGTCGCCGCGACGCGCCGCTCACCCAGCACCTTCAGCGCGGCGAGACGGTGATTGCCCTCCAGGACGACGAAGCGGTAGCGGCTTCCGCGCACCAGGAAATAGCCGTGGACATACCCGTCCTCCACGTGCTCGGGCCGGTAGCCGGTCGAGCGCACGCTCTCGTAGATCCTCACGATCCTGCCGAACTCGCGTCGCACCCAGTCAGCGGACACCGGACCGTAATGCGGATTCCCCCTGGGAGTGAGGTTCTCGGGGGCGGTCGCGAGCAGGCTGTCGACACGGTCCTTGTCGAGTTCCCAGATCCGCTTGCAGAAATCCAGCGGCAGCGGAGGCAACCGGTCGAACGGCGCGATCGGCGTCGAGGCCGGGCTGAAAAGCGCCTCGTGCAGGGTCGTAGGAACGAACGATGCGAAGAAGCGGGCCAGTGTGGAACCGCTGTGGTCGATGTCGTTGTCCCGCTGGTACTCCGCGAGGGCGGCCCAGTGCGGGTGCCAGCCGTCGTCGACATAGGAGAAGGCACAGCGCGTCGTTACCTGCTCCAGGTCCACCCAGAACGGCTTCCCGCGCAGGGTGGGCGGGACGCCGTCGGGTGCGGAACCCCACTCGTGCGCGGCGTGGACACCGCTCAGCGCGTCAAGGACACTGTTCGACGAGAGCATGCCGGTCCTTTCCTTTCTGTGGGCCGGTCGAGGGTACTCGGTGATGTCCGGGAGGGGCGGAGCGCGGGTATGTGCACTACGGGGAGCCGTGCACGCCGAGAATCCTCGATCGGAGCCGCGACCTCCGGATCCGGAAATTCGCTGTGTATGCCAGGAAGACGGGCGACTCCCATTCAGGCTGGCCGCCGCTCGCCGCGTCGGCCGGAACCTCGTAGTGTCCCCCGGACTGCCGCAGGATGAACATGCCCGCCGCGACGTCCCACGGATGGATGTCGAGCCCCACCTGCACGTCCGCCCGGCCACTCGCGACATAGGCGAGCTCCAGGGCGCATGACCCGATGCGCCGCACCGCTCTGAACTCGCGCAGGCAGTCGATCAGGATCTCTTGGTGCGTCGGCGGGTACTCGGGCCCCTCGTCCGGGCCGTCGATGAGGACCACGCTCTCGCACGGCAGCTCGGAACCGTGTGAGCGCAGAGGTTCACCGTTGAGGAAGGCGCCGCCCAACGACGCGGAGTAGAGATCGTCGTGGACCGGGTCGTACACCGCCGCCGCAACCATGGAGCCGCGGTAGGCCGCTCCCACCGAGACGCAGAAGAGCGGCAGCCCGGACGCGAAGTTCTTGGTTCCGTCGATGGGATCGACGAACCACACCAGGTCGCCGTCGCCCGACTGCCCGGCCTCCTCCCCGAGCACGGCCGCCTCCGGGTGCTCGGTGAGCAGGTACTCGGTGATCGCCTCCTCGGAGAGCCGGTCGTATCGGGTGACGATGTCGTAGTCGCTGCCCTTGCCGACGACCCTCACCTGTTTGCGGAACCCCTCCAGTGCGATACCGCCCCCGCGCAGCGCCGCAGCTTTCGCGTCGGCCGCCAGCGCGACCGACGCCTGTGCGCTGATCCGGCCGTCCGACAGTGGGTGCACGGCGGTCATCGTGCGCCTTTCAGGATCGGGGCCGGCTCAGCGAAATGGCACGCCGATGCGTGACCGGTTCGAGGGCGGACGCGCAGCTCCGGCTGCTCCACGGCGCAGCGCTCGACCGCCTTCCAGCAGCGGGTCCGGAACCTGCATCCCGAGGGAGGATCGAGCGGACTCGGTACGTCGCCCTCCAGGATGATGCGGCGCGCGGTGGATTCCTCCCGGCCGCGTTCGCTGTCGGGGACCGCGGAGATCAGGGCCTGGGTGTAGGGGTGGAAGGGGGCGTCATAGACCTGGTCGACGTCACCGATCTCCACGATCTTGCCCAGGTACATCACGGCGACGCGGTCGGCGATGTGCCTGACGACCGAGAGGTCGTGGGAGATGAACACGTAGCTCAACCCGAGGCGCTTTTGGATGTCCTGGAGCAGGTTGACCACCTGGGCCTGGACGGAAACGTCCAGGGCGCTGACCGGTTCGTCGCAGACGATCAGTTTCGGTTCGACCGCCAGCGCCCGGGCGATACCGATTCGCTGGCGCTGGCCTCCGGAGAACTGGTGCGGAAAGCGGTCCTTGTCCCCGGCGTTCAGACCCACCTGGTGCAGCAGCTCGGAGACGCGCTCCTCCCGTCGGTCCGCCGGGACGGTGTCGGGGAAGATCTCCCAGGGCTCGCTGATGATCCTCGACACCTTCATGCGGGGATTGAGCGATGTGAAGGGGTCCTGGAAGATGACTTGGATGTCCCTGCGCAGCGAACGCATCCTCTTGTGGGACAGGTCCGTCAGGCTGGTCCCCTCGAAGGTGATGCTCCCCGAGGATGCGGGGACGAGGCGGAGCAGCGTCTTGGCCAGGCTGGACTTCCCGCACCCCGACTCGCCGACGAGGCCGAGGGTCTCCCCGCGCCCCAGGTCGAAGGACACATCGTCAACGGCGCGCAGCGGCTTCCTGCGCTGAATGAGGCCCGCTCCTGTCCGTACCGTGTACTCGGTGACCAGGTTCCGGACCCTGAGGACCGGCGCGTCGTCCATGGGGTTATCCGGCATTGTCGATCTCCTCATGGCGGATGCACGCGGTCGAGTGCTCACTGGAAACGGTCCTCAGCCGGGGGACGGAGTGCGTGCACTCGTCGACACGCAACGGGCAGCGGGGGTGGAACGCGCAGCCGTTCGGAATGTGGGTGAGCACGGGCGGCTGGCCCGCGATCGGCTGGAGCGAGCCCTCTTTCCGGCGGATACCGGGAACGCATCTCATCAGGCCCGCGGTGTAGGGGTGGCGCGGGCGGTCGTAGATCTCGCGCAGCGTCCCGGTCTCGACCACGCGCCCCGCGTACATGACCGTGACCCGGTCCGCCACCTCCGCCAGCACATGGAGGTCGTGGGTGATGAGGATCAGGCCCATGCCGGTCTCCTCCTGCAGCTGCTTGAGCAGGGCCATGATCTGAGCCTGAACCGTCACATCGAGTGCGGTCGTCGGCTCGTCGGCGATGACCACGGCCGGTCTGAGCGCCAACGCGGTGGCGATCATGATGCGCTGGCTCATGCCACCGGAGAACTGATGGGGGTAGTGGCCCGCACGGACCTCGGGCGAGGGGATCCCCACTCGTTCTATCATCTCGACGGCCCGGCGCAGGGACTCGCGGCGGGAGGCTCCCTCGTGCAGGCGGAACATCTCCGCGATCTGCCGGCCGACGGTGAAACCGGGATTGAGCGAGCTGATCGAGTCCTGGAATACCATCGCTATCTCTTTGCCGCGGACTCTACGCAGCTTCCTCCCGGATGCCCCCAGGAGGTTCTGTCCCTTGAAGTAGACGCCGTTCCCCGAGACCTCGCCCGGGGGGCTGGGAACGAGGCCCATGATCGCCTGGGCGGTGATGCTCTTCCCCGATCCGGATTCACCGAGGATGCCCAACGTCTCGCCGGGATTCAGCGTGAGATCGACACCGTTGACCGCGTTCACGGTGCCGAACGGGCTCTGGAACCGCACCCTGAGTCCGTCGACGCGCAGCAGCGGTTCGTTCCGCTTGGCGTGTCTCGGCTTGGGCCGAGCCACGGTTTCGACCGCCGATGCGCTGTCGGCGGAGGGGGTGCGGCCGGTTGCCGCGGCAGAGGAATGGGTGTCGGTGGAGTCCATTGCCGTATCTCCTCAAGAAGTCGAACGGGTGGCGGTCCCCGCGGAGTCCGCGGTCCGCGACGACGGTTTGTTCTTCATCCACCGCCACCGCTGTGCCGGATCGGCCATGGTGCGCGCCCACGACGAGAGCAGGTTCAGGCCGAGCGCGGTGAAGAAGATGATCAGTCCGGGGATCGTCACCAGCCACCAGGCCTCGCCGATGTAGTCGCGCCCCTGCGTGATCATCAGACCCCAGGAGCTCAGCGGGCGCTGGATTCCGAACCCGAGGAAGCTGAGCGATGCCTCGGTCAGGATGAGGTAGGAGACCTCCAGTGTCGCCAAGACCAGGAGCGGCGAGGCCATGTTGGGCAGCAGGTGGCGGACCAGGATCCGCGGCGTCGGCGCGCCGATGGCGTGCGCGGCGTCGACGAACGCCGATTCGCGGTAGGACAGAGCCTGCGCGCGGGCGATCCGGGCATAGATCATCCACCTGAGCAGGGCGAAGACCAGGACGACGTTGAGGAATCCACCGCCGATGATGAACAGCACGAAAAGGGCGAGGAGCAGACTGGGGATGGACATCATCCCGTCCACGATGCGCATGACGACCGCGTCGAAGCGTCCGCCGTAGTAGCCTGCCAGCAGTCCGATGGTCACGCCGAGCAGCCCGGAGGCCAGGGTCCCCAGCAGGGCGACCGTCACTGACACGCGACCGCCGAACAACAGCATGCTCAGCACGTCCCGGCCGTTCTGGTCCGTTCCCAGCAGGTGGAACCCCCCGTCCGGGTTGTGTGTCAGGGGCGGAAGGAGTCGGCGGGCGATGTCCTGGTCGGCGGCGTCGTAGGGCGCGAAGAACGCCGCGCCCAGTCCGGTTACGACGACCAGGACCAGCCACGACAGGCTGATGAGGGTGATGGGGTCTCGGACGAGTGCGGCCACGAAGTGGGACGCGCGCACCCTTTCCAGACGCTCTTCCCCTGACGGCGCTGCCGTGTCGTGGCCGTTCTCCTGAGGATCCGCTCCAGGCATCGGGCATCTCCTTTCACATCGGGATTTCAAGCGTGGAGCCGCACCTTCGGATTCAGATACTTGTAGCTGAGATCCACCGCGAGGTTGATGAGGATCACCATGATCGCGATGACGAAGATGGACGCTTCGATGAGCGGAAGGTCGCGGATCGAGAGTGCGCTCACCACGAGTGCTCCGATCCCCGGCCATCCGAACACCACCTCGACCACGATCGCCCCCGTCATGACGTTGGCCAGCTCGTCACCGAGCATGGTCATGATCGGTATCGCCGCGTTCTTCAGCCCGTGGCCGAAGACCAGCCGCATCTCGGAGGCGCCCTTGGCCCGGGCGGCGGCGATGTAGGGCTTCGAGAGTTCGTCGAGCATGGATGAACGGACGATCTGCGCCAGTCGGCCGATGGGTCGGGCGGCCAGTGTCAGCGCCGGCAGGATGGCATAGGCGAGACCCCCGGATCCGTATCCGGATGTGGGCAGCCAGCCGAGCTGGACCGCGAAGATGAGGATCAGCATCAGGCCGAGCCAGAACTGGACAAGCGACACTCCAGCGAGGGACACGACCGTCACGGCCCGGTCGATCGCGGAGCCGGGGCGCATCGCGGCGAAGCACCCCAGCGGAACAGCGATCGCGACAGCGAGCAGGATGGCCAGAAAGGCCAGTGAGAGGGTGGCTGGTAGGCGCTCCAGGACCAGCGGCAGGACCGCCTGCCCCTGTGCCTCCGGCCCCGTCGTCATCGTGTGGGCGTATCCGTAGCGCATCGATTCGCCGAAGTCACCCCTGATGATGTTCGTCAGGAAACCGACGTACTGCTCCCACAGCGGCGCTTCGAGACCCAGGCTCCTGCGCAGTTGCCGGACCTGTTCCTCGGTCGCCTGACCGCCGAGCATCAGGGACGCGGGGTCGCCGATCTGCCGGCCGCCGACGAAGACGGCGCTCATGATGACGAAGAGCAGGATCAGCGACTGTACTGAGCGCTTCAGGATGTACTGTGCCAACGTTTCCTCCGAGGGATTCGGCTCTGGAGCCGGTTCCGTTCAGCGACCGAGCCGTCAGCTGGCGGGGGTCATGTAGATGGCCTGGAGGCGGTGGCCAAGGCCGAACTCCCAGTCGGCGATGCCGTCGTTGACCAGGTAGGAGCGCTCCAACTGGCTCAGCGGATAGATGACGTACTCGCCGTGGATGTCGGCGGCGAGCTGCTCGAAGGCGGCGGCGCGCTCTGTCCCGGAGAGCGTGAGCGCGTTCTCAAGCTCCGCGTCGAACCCGTCGTCGCACCACACCACCGCGCGTGATGCGCAGTAGTAGTTGGATTCGAGCACGAGACCCAGGTCCTGGAACGGGTTCTGCCTGACGTGCACCTGGACGTAGGCGCGGTCCTGTGTCGGCTTCGTGTTGATGATCTCGTTGGCGACCGCGGGTTCCTGGAGACCGAACTGCGCGTTGAAGCCCGTGTCGTTCACCATGCCGCCGATCGCCTCGACGATCGATCCGATGCCCGGTGTCGCCCCGGTGCGGCCCCGGACCTCCAGCGGGATGCCCGCGACGTCAACGCCGTCCGACTCGGCTTCGCCGAGCAGTCCGGCGGCACGGTCCGGATCGTAGGGGTAGGGGTCCAACTCCGGATTGAAACCGGTGACCCCGTCCCAGGAGAGCTGGCCCTGCAGGGGCGTGCCGAATTCGATGACGTGCTCGTTCAGGCTCTGTGCGTCGATCGACAGGAAGAACGCCTCCCTGATCCGCTTGTCACCGAGGCGCGGATCCGCGCCGGCGCTGGGGTGGTCGAGGCGCGCGTACAGGTAAGTGTCGGACGGGCCCGCCAGGCAGGTGTAGGTGTTCACGTGCTCGGCCTCGTTGCAGTCGGCCGCAGCGGGGAACATCGCGATGTGGGCCTCACCGCTCTTTGCCATCGCCGTGCGGACGCCCTCCTCGGGGCGGAACTCGAACCGCAACCTCTCGAACGGCGGCTCGGTCGTTCCCGGGGCGTCGTCCGCCTCATAGCCCCACCAGCCGTCCCACCGTTCGGCACTCCAGTACGACCCGCGCTGCCACTCGACGAATCTGTACGGTCCGGTTCCGATGGGCTCCTGACTGTGCGCGCTCGCATCCTCCTCGATCTGCTTGCGCGAGGTGATCCCGTGGAGGGTGAGGCGGTGCAGCAGCGTCGGATCGGGCTCGTCGGTGGTGACCTCCATCTCGTAGTCGCCGATGGCGCGAGCGCTGATCTGCGGACCGCCGTACTCCTGGATCGTGAAGTTGTTGTCCTTGTCCCACACGAACTCGGTCATGTAGGCGGCCGTCTCCGCGTCGAGGGCCGTGCCGTCGTGGAAGGTGACGCCCTCACGGATCTTGAGCCGCACCGTATGCGAGTCGACGACCTCCCAGCTCTCGGCCAGGACGCCCTCGATCTCGCCGGTTTCCGGACTGATCTGCAACAGGGTCTCGACCACGTTGCGCAGCCCGACGGCGTTGACCTCCTTGTAGGCGCCCTGGGCGGCGAGGTCCTGGGGCTCCATGTTCGCGGCGACGACGAGTTCGGCACCGAGGTCCTCAGGGGATGCGTGCCCGCCGAGGGCACAGCCGGCGGCCAGCGTCGGGACAGCGGCCAGTACGGCGGCCCAGCGGAGTGGCACGCGGTGTCTGCGTTGGCGGTGGCGCATCGTGGACTTCTCCTTGCACGTTGTTCGGGGGGGCGTGCGACTGCGGCGGATGGTGATCGCGCGGGTGACGAGGGGGGATTGGCCGCCGGAGTGGTCGTCCTTGTCGGAGGGAAGGGCGGCTCGCCTGAATTGGACGAATCATGGACCGATCCAATTGCTAGCAACTGTGATATGTGCCACGCAGATCTGTCAAGGCCCCGTCAAGAAATCCACAAAGGAAAGGAATGGCACTCCACTGATCTGCGGTCTTGGCGGATCCGCCTTGCAGGGGTTGACAGGAAGAAATGACTCCGCGACAGTCAGGGGTGGATGGACCGGTCCAATTAGAGTTCACGGGACGTGGAGGAGATGGCCACATGACGAGTATCCCGCCCGAGCAGGGCGAGGTGCGGCGGCCGACGATCCGCGATGTCGCCAAGCATGCCGGCGTCTCCAAGTCACTGGTGTCACTGGTACTGCAGGGCTCGGACCAGGTGAGCCCTGCTCGGCGCGGCGCAGTGTTGCAGGCGATGGAGCAGATTGGGTACCGACCGAACGCGGCGGCGCGCAGCCTCAGCGCGCGGCGTACCGGGACGATCGGTGTGCTGCTCAGCCATCTGCGCAACCCGTGGATCGTCGATCTGCTGGACGGGCTGCACCCGATACTCCACGAACACGGCCTGCGGATGCTGTTTGGCGACGGCCGACTCAACCAGCGGACAGATGAGAGCCTGATCCAGACATTCCTCGAAATGCGCGTCGACGGGCTGGTGCTCGTCGGGACCATCCCGATCTCACCGGCGATCGCGCAGATCGCGGGAGAGGTCCCGACAGTGATAGCGAGCAGCCGGGACATCGACCTGCCCAGCGTCGACACCATCGCCGCCGATGACTGGAGGGGGGCCGAAAGCGCCACTCGCCACCTCATCGAACTCGGCCACACCAGGATCGCCCACATCTCCGGCCGCGGAGTGGTGGGCGCGATCCGCCGACAGGCGTATGAGGAGACGATGCGCGCATGCGGGCTTGAGGACGACATCGCGGTCGAGGCGGGCGACGGCGGAGAAGAGGGCGCGTACCGCGCGGCGGTCAAGCTGCTGAGCGGCGGAAAGCGGCCCACGGCCATCTTTGCGTCGAACGACATGTCATGCATCGGCGCGCTGTCGGCCGCGGACGACGTCGGCGTCAGAACACCGGAGGAGCTGTCCCTGGTCGGCTATGACAACACCTACCTGGCGCGCCTGCGCCATCTGTGGCTGACGAGTGTCGATCCGGCCAACGAGGAGGTCGGCCGCCGGGCGGGGCGTGCGCTGCTTGCCCGGATCGACGATCCGCTCCGGCAGGCGCATGTGGACCTGGTCGAGCCCTCGCTCCAGGTCCGCGGATCAACGGTGCCGATTCCCGGGGCATCCTCCCCGACCACCTGATCGTCGGGCCGGGCCCGGCGGTGGAAGATCGATGCGGACCGACAAGGTGAAGGTATGGACACGGATCAGATGACGGCCGGACAGCCGTGCAGGATCGCCGGCGCACCGATCTCCTGGGTGTGTGCGAGGTGCCCGGCTGGGGACACCAGATGCGGCCTGAGCGCGTACTCCGGGAGATGCGCGAGGTCGGGTTGACCGCGACCGAGTTCGGGCCCGAGGGATTCCTGCCCAAAGAGCCCGAGGTCGCGGCAAGGGTTTTGGACCACCACGGGCTGGGGGCGGTCGGCGGATTCCTCTTCCGTTGACTTGCAAGGATTCGAGCGTCGAGATCGGATCCGAAGTAGGAGCGCCCTGCTGGCGAAGGACACTCCATGCTGGAATCAGGGCCCCTCAGGTCTCCTGCCGAGTCAACTTTTGGCGTGGTGGCCCGGCCTTGGCCCAGCATCCGCTGTGAGCCGCGGCTTCTTTGGCTACGGCCTCGGAGAGGTCGTGCCACAGGTGCCAGCGGTCGGCCACCTGGAGGGCGTCGGGAAGCGCCCGGCGCACGGCCTCGGGATAGGAGGCCGCCCCGTCGCGGACGGCGACTTCGACGCCGGGATGGTCGCGCAGCCACGCCGCGGACGTGTCGGCGCTGCGGTCGGCCAAGACATCGACGCGGACGTTGGTCGCCGCGTCGGTGAGCACGGTGGCATACCGGTGGCTCTTGCGCAGGGCGAAGTCGTCCACCTCCGGCACCCGCGGCATCGGCCGCACCGGCAGCGCCAAGCGCTTCAGCGCGCGCAGGCGGTGTTCTCCGATGTCTGCATGGCCAGGGCGGACATCACTCTCGCGCCCGCCCGACCGGCCAACTCCCTCACGACCGCGCCGATCTGAGCGGCCAGCCGGGGCGTGCGCCGCTGGTAGCGCTCCAGCACGCCGGGAAGCTGCTCCCGGAAGGTCTGTCGCTCACAGCCGAGAATGGGGCACACCAGGCGGCGCACCCGCACCACCACGGCCACGCGCCGGCAGTCCACCGGCGCATCGGCCACGGTGCGCTCGGAAGGCGTGCACCCGAGCGGAACGAGTCCCGCACACTGGGCAGGGCGCCGGCCTCTCGGGAGTGCGCGCCCGGATCCGGATCATCCCGTCCTCGCTGCTGACATCCTCAGTATCCAGGGGAAACAGGCCCGCGGACACGAGCTGCACAAGCTCGTTGACAGCACGCATAGCCGTGCGTGACACAACGCTGCTCTAGGTCATCACCGAAAGCGGGACAGAGCCGAAAGTGAGCCGGACCGGCGTGGACGCCGGAAGGCGGTCAGGCAGTGGGTGCACCGACCGCGGCGACCCGGTGGCGGAAGGCCGCCAGCGCCGCGGCGCCGACCGCCTTGTCCTGGTCGCCGTTGCCGCCGCTGACACCGACGGCGCCGATCACCTGCTCCTCGTACACGATGGGGAACCCGCCGACGAAGACGGCGAAGCGTCCCGGGTGCATGTGGCTGATCCCAAACGCCTCGTTGCCGGGGAGGGCGGGGCCGTCCGGCGGTTCATTGAATTTATGCGTGTCACGCTGGTGGCCGGCAGCTGTGAATGCCTTGGCCATGGCGATTTCGACTCCGGTCAATCGCGCCCCGGTCATCCTGTGCAATGCGATGGGATGGGCACCGTCATCTGCGATGCAGATGGTCTGCCGAACTCCGATCCTCTCGGCTTCCTGCTCGGCTGCGCGCAGTACCACCAGGGCGTCTTCGAGGGTCAATCGGTACACCGTGTGCATACCCACTCCTTCAAGAGGAAGGTGCCATTACTTTGTTGCCTCCGTGTTGTGGTGGAACCGGAGATTGATTTCGAGGTGCAAAACCGGTCACCCGCTATTGAAAATACTTCTCCTGTGATTGAAGCTGTTGTCTATTCGGAGGCCGATCGCCGGATCTCTGAATGGAAAACCGTCGATCGATATCGCTCATAGCTTCATATGGAATGCTATTGTCCGGCAATGTACACTTTGCCGAAAACGAGTACCGGGATGTGGGCACATGGCACATGACCGCAGCGGCCCCGAAGGCCGTGTCAGCGTCGAGGACCTGCTCGCCGAGCCGCTGTTGCGCTCCGCCCTCGTTCTCGAAGGCGACATCGGCCGGACGCAGGTGGCGTGGTGCCTGCCCTGGTCGGAGATCAACGTGGGAGGGGCGCGCTCGAAGAACGACCTCGCCGGAGTCGCCGTCCACGTGTCCACCACCGCCATCCGGGATCCCAGTGGCGCCTGCTCCGTGGTCGGGGAGGTGGCAGATCGCGCCGGATCGGCCCTGCTGGCGTGGCCGCCGGATAGCGATCCCATGGAACTCGCCGCGGCATCCTCTGCGGCGAGGGAGCGGGGCCTGCCCTTGGTCGTGCTCCCGTGCGCCGCCGACTATCCGGCGGTCAGCCGACTGGTCGGGCAGAAGGCGCTGGCACAGACCGCGCACGTCCTCGAATACAGCATGAGGGTGCACCGCACGCTGGCCGAAGTGCTCTCCCGGGGGGCGGGGATCCCGGCTATGGCCCAGGCCATCACGGGCCTGGCGCGGAGTCCGGTCCTGGTGCTCGGTGCGGCCGGCGAGGTCATCGCCTCGGCGGTGCCGCCCGGAGCGTGGAACGCTGATCCGTCGTCGATCGCGGTCCCCTTGGCCGAGCGCCTCGGTGAGATCCCCCTTGAAGGCGACGAGCAGGGACACGGCCCTCCCACGCACGGCATCGTGTTGGAGAGCGGCGGGGGCGAGGAATGGACCCCTGCTCACGTTCTCAGCGCTCCGATTATGGTCGCGGGAGAGGTTTACGGGTGGCTCGCGGTGGCGGAGGGACACCGGCCGCCCGAGCGCCACGATCTCGCCCAGCACCGGATCATCGTCGAGCACGGGGCGACCCTCATCGGATCGGAGATGCTGCGCCAGTGGTCCATGCGCACCGCCGAGGAACGGACGCGCGGTGACTTCATCTACGCGCTCGTGCACGGTCGGTTCGCCGACGAGCACGAACTCCGAGCGCGTGCACGGCACCAGGAGTTCGACATCGAGGGCCGCTACGCCGTCCACATCGTGGCCTCCTCCGCACTGATTCCATCGGACCGGTCCACCATGCAGCGGGGAGCCTCCATGGCACGGATCGCCCAGACCCTGGATCCCCCCGGTGACAGGCCGCGCCTTGCCACGGTGATGGGGACGATGCTGGTGGTGATCGACCCGCTGCCTTCAGGACCGGACTCGTTGCAGGGCGACGAGGAGGACAAGACCATCACCCGGTTCGCGCAGCGGTTGCACCGGGCTTTCAGTCGCCGTCTGGGATCCGAGGTCAGGGTCTCCTACGGGCGTTGCGGGCTGGGGGCGGCCGGGGTGTCGACGAGCTACTACGAAGCCCGGGTCGCCATGGGGCTGGCCCGCCGCCTGGAGGCCGATCCGGTCTGCGGCTATTCCGAACTCCGCGTGTTCGCGGTGCTCAGGGATCTGGGTGGGAGCCGTCGGGGGCGGGCCTTCGTCGATGAAGTGCTGACACCGCTGCGGGACGTCCACAGCCAGACGGGCGACTTGGAGCAGGTCGTCCTCGCCTATATCAGATCGGGGGGCAACCTCAATGCGGCGGCGCGGTCGATGCGACTGCACCGCAACACCATGCTCTACAAACTGGAGCGCGCCTCTCGGGTGCTGGGTCGGGACCTGCGTTCGGCGGATACCCAGTTCATGGTGTGGCTGGCGCACCACATCGACACCCTGGGCTCCATCGCCTCCGCCATCGAACAGGAACTCGCGCCGCCCGCCAATGATGTGTTCCCGCACTGACCGGCCGCCCGGTGCCGCCACGCCCCTCAGTTCCGAGGCGCCGGGCGCGTATCGGGGCCGGGGTCCCGACCCGCGAACGCGCCGACGAGCCCGATGACCGCGACCCCTGCGCAGACGGCGAAGGCCGATCCGAACATCGGCGACCGGTCCACCGCCAGTGCGACCCATGCCGCCCCCAGCCCCGAACCGCCGAAGCGCACCAGGTTGAACAGCCCGAGTCCGGTCCCGTGCCGGCCCAGGCGCGAACGCGACGCCCCGGTCGCCGCGGGGGTCTGCACGGACGCCATGCCGGCACCCGCGGCGATCAGGGCGGTGATGAGCAAGGGACCCACTCCCGAATCGAGAGCCACCGCGGCCACGGTCAGGAGCTGACCGATGATGAGCAAGACGAGCCCGAACCGCAGGGCGTGGCGGGCGCCCCAGCGATCGCTGAGGGCACCGACCACCGGAGCGAGCAGCGCCATCGTCACGGGGATGCTCAGCAGGACCAGGCCCGAGGCCAGGGGGGTGGCGCCTTTCTGGCCGGTGAGGTAGAGGGGGATCCCGATCAGCAGAGCTCCCAGGCAGAACATCTGTGCCAATGCGGCCAGGCACGAGCGGAGGTAGCGCGTTTCCAGCAGCAGGTGCAGATGCAGGAACGGGTCCGCCCGTCCCCGTTCCACCAGCAGAAACGCGCACGTCGCGGCGATCCCGGCGAAAGCGCTCCCCCAGACGAGGGGGGATGCCGGTCCGAGCGGGGCGGTCGCCGCCGCCGAGCCCATCATCAGGGCGGCGGCCAGGGTGAGCATCAGGGCGCCGCCCCAGTCCAGGCGCAGCGGCCGGGGCGCGTCCCGGGGGAGCAGCCACAGCGCTCCGGCCAGGGCGAGCAGCGCCAGCGCGACGATTGGCCAGAACACCGCGCGCCAGCCGAACCAGGTGGCCAGGGCCCCGCCCAGCGCCGGCCCGGCCGCCTGGCCCAGGCCGTTCGCCGCCGCCCACAGTCCGAGCGTCCGGCTTCGGCGCCGCTCTCCCGAGGAGGTCACCAGCAGCGCCATGACGGTGGGAAGAACGGCCGCGCACGCGGCTCCCTGCGCGGCCCTGCACAGCACGAGGATCCCGAGATCGGGCGCGAACGCGGCCCCAGCGGAGGAGCCCGCCATGGCCCCCATCGCGCAGACGAACACTCTGCGGCGCCCCCAGCGGTCCGCGAGCCACCCTGTGACGGGCATCAGCGAGGCCAGAACCGCGGCGAAGGCCACGACGATCAGCGACCCCGCCGCGACCGTGACGCCGAGGTCGGCCACGATCAGGGCGAGCGGGACGTTGACGATGCTGTTCGCCACTGTCCCGGTGAACGTCGCGAGGAGCAGGGGCAGCAGTGCCCAGCGGTTGCGCCGCCCCTCGCCGGCCGGTTCTCTTCGATTCACTCGGTGCTCCCCGCGGTCCGGTCCCCGGTGGCTGCTTCGCCGGTCACCTCCGCTCCGGCCTCGCCGACCTCACTACGTGCTCAGCCGCCGCTTGGGCCGTTCCGTGCGCTGGGTCTCGGCAGGGAGGGCGACGTAGACCTGGCCGTCCTCCTCCTTGGCCTCGAACACGCGCACGGGCCGAGTCGCCGGTGGGGTGATGGGTTCCCCGGAATCGAAGTCGAAGACGCTGCCGTGGCACGAGCAGAGCAACCCGTCGTCGGTCACCCTGCCGGAGGACAGCAGGCAGTCCAGGTGTGTGCAGTAGTTGGACATGACGTGCACCGCTCCCTCTTCGGAGCGGGCAACGGCGAGTTCCACGCCGTTGACGAAGAAGCGGCGGACGATCCCCTCGGGGATCTGTCCGGAGCGGGCGACCCGAACGAACTCCATGGAATGTCTCCTCCACGCGGGCCGGGGTCCGGCCGCTGGGATCGGGTGGGACCGTGGTCCCACATCGGGAAGGAACGCGACGTGCGTGAGGGCTTATGCGGTCGTGAGCAGATCGGCGAGGTCGTGGTCCTCGTCGCGCAGCGCGTCGACGTCCGGCCTGACCTGCTGGGTGATGAGCGCCCCGGCAAGGGGCACGTCGCCGCCGCGCTCCACGGTGAACGCCGCCCGGAGCACCCCCTCCTCCAGGTAGAAGGCGGTGAAGTCGAAGGCGTCGAGCCGGCCGCGGATGACGATGTCGTCGGCGTTGGAGGTGCGCCCGATGCACTGCAGATTGAGACCGAACTGGTCCGACCAGAACCAGTGCGGATCCGTGTAGGCCGTCGGTCTGCCCAGGATGTTCTTGGCGGCCGTCATACCCTGCTTGCTGGCGTTGTCGAAGTGCTCCACGCGCATGCGCCGGCCGAACAGCGGGTGATGGTGGCGGGCCACATCGCCTGCTGCGAAGACGTTCGCCGCGGAGGTCCGGCAGTACTCGTCCACCAGGACGCCGTCGTCGGTCGCGATCCCGGAATCGCGGGCGAGCTCGGCATTGGGCAGCATTCCGACGCCGGCTACCACGATGTCTCCCTCGATCACCGCTCCGGATCCGGTGCGCACGAACGTTCCGGCGGAGGTGCGACCGACCTCGGTGACCGTCGTCGCTGTGCGCAGGTCCACTCCGTGTTCCCGTTGCGCCGCGGCGCACACGTCTCCGATCACAGGACCGACGACGTTTCCGAACGGACAGGCGGCCTGTTCCAGCACGGTCACGGCGGCTCCCCGAGTTCGAGCGGAGGAGGCCAGCTCCGAACCGATGAAGCCCGCACCGACCACGATGACGTGTGCGTCGGGGCGGATCAACGTGCGGATCCGGTCGGCGTCGGCGAGGGTGCGCAGGTAGTGCACGTGCTCATCGCCGTCGACGCTCAGCCGCCGAGGGCGGCCTCCCGTGGCCAGCAGCACGGCATCGCCGCTGATCCGCGAACCATCGGACAGCTCGACGCCTCCCCCGCCGGTGTCCACGCGCCGGACTTCCGCTCCGGTGCAGGTCTCGACGCCGTTGTGCTCGCACCACTGCGCCGGCAGCAGGTCCAGTTCGGAGCGGTCCTGCTCACCGAGCAGGTACTCCTTTGACAGCGGCGGGCGCTGGTAGGGCAGATCGGCTTCGGCACCGATGAGGATGATGCGCCCGTCGAAGCCGCGGCGGCGAAGGGTGCGTATCGCGACGGCGGCGGTCTGGCCGGCGCCGACGATCAGGATGGTTTCCAGCATCACGGCTCCTTGGACATTCGCGCTTCCTGCAGCGCCCTGTGCGGGGCGGGGTGGGGTCGGGGATCGAGGTAGACGGTGGAGTCGTCGATCCGCACGTCGTGGGTCGGCTGGCACTCGTCGCGGTCATCGGCTCGGCCGCTTTCGAGGTCGAAGGCCCACTGGTGGCCGGGGCAGATGACCCGGCCGTGCAGGACCGTGCCCTTGGTCAATGACCTCTGCTTGTGGACGCAGGTGTCGGCCAGCGCGTACACCCGGTCATCGACGAGGAAGAGCGCGATCCGGGTGTCGCCGATGATGACGAGCTTGCGCTTGCGTCGGCGGAGTTCCTGGAGCGTGGCGACCTCTACCCATTCGGTCAATCTGCTGTCCCAACTGCGCTCACCGGCCCATGGCGGCGGGCCGGGGGTTTCGGCGGGCGATCGGCGCCGGCGGCGCGTTCCCGGAGGGAGGCGGCGCCGCCGGCCGGACCGTCCTCAGGCGGTCATCAGGTCGGGCTTGACGTAGGTGTCGTAGAGGGCCTGTGTGTAGGAGAAGCGCATTTCCGCGCCCCAGCGGCACATCTGCAGGCAGCGCTGCTGCAGTTCAGGGGTGTCGGCGTGGTCGAGAACGATCTGGTAGCCCCGCTCGCCGTGCACCTCGTCGGAGGTGATGTGCAGGTCGAAGAACTCGATCTCGTCCTCGGTGAACCCGTAGACCTCCCGCAGGGGAACGATCTGCTTGCGGTAGATGCTGGGCACCTGGGACTCCAGCCCCACTACCAGGGCCGCGGTGGCGACCACGAAGTGCTCGCGCATCGCGACGGCGTAGCACCAGGACTGCAGTCCACGCGTGACGGGATTCATGTTGGAGGGATCCTCGATCCGCTCCCGCGTGGTCCCGCAGGCCTCAGCGAACCGGATGAGCAGATCGGTGTGCCGGATGTCGGCCAGCTCCTCCTCGTACATGTTCTGCAGCGTGAAGTCCTTCGCCCCGGTGAAGGCGTCGGGGATGTTGGCGTAGACGTAGGAGAGGTAATCGGCGAAGGGGCCCACGTAGTGGTAGTGGTTCTCAGCCCAGCGAGCGAAGTGCTCGTGCTTGAGCGTCCCTTCGGCCCATGCCTTGCTGAATGACGCGTTCTTGGCCTCCCGGCCCTTGATGGCGTCCTGGAGGGCCTGGCGGAATTCGTCCCGTTGCAACAATTCCTGCATTTTTGGTGCTCCCTTTCCCTGGTGCCCCGGATTTCTGCACGCCTCCACGCTACGGACGCGCCCCATCCGGTCCTATGGTGATTCGGCACAGAGTCCCGCGGAGATCGATGTGCACCGTGCACTGAGCTTTTCCTACGGCTGTAAGCCGTGCAGGCGCGTGATGGCGCACGGCCCGGCGGCGGCGCCGGTTCGGTGGTGGCCGTCGTGATGTGGCGGCGGGGTCGTACGAATGTGGCCGCCGCGCAATTCATCCGGAGTGCGGTGGTCCGCACCGTGCTCTTCCGCCTCCGCGCCCCGACGGGTCAGGAAAGAGCGGAGATGTAAACACTCTTCTCCTGGGTGTAGAACATCATCATCGAATTGCCGGCCTGCTCTTTGAATGTCTGGGTGCTGGATTCCTTGAGGCCGCCGAAGGGGACGGTCATGCCCATTCCCGTGGTCGGTTGGTTGATTTTCACCAGTCCGTTTTTCGAGCTCCGGGCGAATTCCAACGCCCGATTCAGATCGCGGGTGACGATCCCGGCGGCCAGCCCGTAATCGGAGTCGTTGGCGAGGGTGAGCGCCTCCTCGAAGGTGCCGAACCGCTGCACCGCGATGACGGGGCCGAAGATCTCCTCCCGGACGATCCGCATGTCCGTGGTACACCCGGTGAACACCGTCGGCCGGACGAAGAACCCCCGGTCCGTGCCGGGGCCGGCGGGGCGCTGCGCCCCGGCCACCGGTTCGGCGCCTTCCTTGCACCCGATCGCGACGTAGTCGAGCGTCTTGCGCAACTGGAAGTCGGCGGCGAGCGGCCCCATGTCGACGCCGTCGCCGAGGCCGGGCCCTACCGTCAGCGAGTCCGCGGCCGCCGCGAGGAGTTCCACCAGTCGGTCGTGCACCGATTCGTGCACCAGGACCCGGCTGGTCCCGGTGCAGGCCTGTCCGCTGAGGCCGAAGGCGCCCTTGACGATCAGCGCGGTCGCGCGGTCCAGGTCGGCATCGGGCAGGACCAGCACCGGGTTCTTGCCGCCCATCTCCAGTTGGCAGCGCCGCGAGGGTCCGACGGCGCTGTGGATCCGGCGGCCCGTCTCGGTCGACCCGGTGAACGTGACCGCGCCCACCCGATGGTCGCCCACCACGGCGGCCCCGGCCTCCGCGCCGCCCTGCACCAGCGCGATCGCCCCCGGTGCGAGCCCCGCCTCCAGCAGTGCCTCCACCAGCCGCTGCCCCAACAGCGGCGAGACCGGAGAGGGCTTGTACACCACGCCGTTGCCCGCGGCCAGCGCCGGGCCGAGCTTGCGCGAGGGGATGTTGAGCGGGAAGTTCCACGGGGTCACCGCGCCCACCACACCCACGGGTTCGCGCGTGGTGTAGACCGCGCCCTGTCCCTCGGAGGGGAAGGAGTCACCGGCGATCCGCAGCGCCTCACCGGCGTAGAAGCGCAGATTCTGCGGTGTCCGGCGGGTCTCCGCGGTGGCTTCGGCGAGGGTCTTGCCCTCCTCCCGGACCAGTTCGACGGCGAGCTCGTCGGCTCGGCGCTCCAAGATGTCGGCGGCGCGTTGCAGGACCAGCGCCCGCTCGGGCGCCGGGACTCGGCCCCAGGCAGGTGCCGCGTCGGCCACGGCGGACACCGCATCGGCTGAGTCCGCGGCGGTGGAATCGGGGAAGACGCCGACCAGGTCGTCCTGGTCGGCGGGGTTGCGGCGGTCGAAGGTCCGGCCCGAGGCCGAGGCGACCCACTCGCCTGCGATGTAGTTGCGTCCCTCATGCGTCGGTGTCACGGTTCCCCCTGGGGTCAATGGTTCGCGGAATCGGTCGCCGCCTGTGTCCCCGGCCGTACCGGAGACGGCGGACGGTCGGTGGAGAGGGTCCGAAGGACCCGGTCGGCGTCGGTGTCGACGGTCAGATCGGCGCCGGGGACGGCACGTCCCCGCCCGGAGAACGCGGGCACCGCGATGACCAGGCCGGCGCCCTGGACGGCGTCCAGGTCCCGCGGTTCGGCGCCCAGGCAGAGCGCGACCGACGGAAAGACGCACAGCCGTTCCACGCTGATCTCCATCTGTGGCGGGACCAGCCCCGCCTGCACCGCCTGCGGGGAACCGCCGACCGTCCACCCGCGCGCGTCCGCGATCCGGTGGGCGGCCTCGGCCGTGTCGGCGGACACCCCGGCGCCCAGGTGCACCACCACCGCCGCCTGTTCGACGTGCCGCCGGGCCAATCGGTCCTCCCAGCGGTCCAGTTCGGTGATTCGCCCGTCGGGCACACCGATCCCCGGACGCAGCATCCGGAGCTCGGGCGGTGCGGGCTCGCTCGGGGACCGGGGGTGGGGGCGGCAGCCCGGACGCAGCGCGGCCACCGCGCACGCGGCGCGGGTGACCAGGTGAAGGTGCTCCCGGTCGGCGCCGGCCGCCCGCGTCCACACGAAAGCGGCGGGACCTGCCTGCGGTGGCGCGTCCACGCGTGCGTTCACGACGTCGCCGATCAGGTCCGTGTTCAGCCGGACGGCCAGCCGGGCCAGGTACTCCCGGCCGTCCGCGGTACCGGCGCCGATCACCGCCAGTGGGGCCTCCTCCGCCGCGGCGCAGGAGAGCGCCCGGGCGTATCCGGCCGGGGAACGGCTCTCCAGGCCGTCGGCGACCAGGGCGAGCACCTGCTCGGCCCCGCACCGGCCGAGTTCCGGGGCCAGTGCCCGGGCCTGCTCCGGGGCCGCGCAGGGGACCACGGCGACCGCTGCCAGAGCCGGGTGCAGGCGCGCGGCCAGGTCCAGGCCTTCGAGCGAGGCCGGATGGCAGAGGCCGTCCCGGTACTGGACGGGCACCCAGACCTGGCGGCGTGCGCCGATCGGGCGCCGCGGCCGGGGGAGGGGCGAGGTGCGGGCCTGCGCGGCCGCGAGGTGGCGGACGGCCGTGCGGGGGTCGCCGGTGCGCATGCCGGCCCGGGGCGTCGGCGCCGAGGAGGAGTGGAGGATGCGGGAGGGCGGAGGGGACTCTGCGGTGCCGCGGGCGGAGCCCGGCCGGTCCGATCCGAGCAGTTCGGCCGCGTCGAGCACGCGTACCTCGGCGTCGTTGCGGCCCTCGGGATCCGGGCGGGGATCGGGCCCCCTGGAGACGCCGATGACGCACGGGAGGTCCACGCGCATCTCCTGCCAGCCGTGCTCGACCTCCCGCAGCGCGACCAAGGAACGCTGCTCCGGGGCCAGCCGCACGACCGAGGTCGCTGCGGGCAGCAGCGCCAGTTCGGAGGCCCGGGCCGCGAGTTCCACGGCTTCGCGCCCGTCGGAGCCGGCGGCGCACAGCACCACGTCGGGACGGACCCGGCGGGCCAACCGGGTGAGCGTCCGGGCCGCGCGCAGCGAGTCGACGGGGGTGTCCGGGGTCGCGCGGACCAGCAGCACCTGATCGGCCACCGGGTGCTCGCACACCCATCCGTCGGCTCCCTCTCCTCCGGGGGAGCCCTCGGCCTCGATGAGCGCGGCGAGGACGACAGCGGCATTCCCGCCTTGGGCGCGGATCCCCGCGCGCAGGGCGACCGCGTGGTCGAGGGCGTCGACGACGCCCTTCGACGGCCCCTGTGCTCCGGGAGCGGCGAATACCATGATCTTCACGGTTGTCTCCTCCGTGCGGGGTTCTCGGTCACGGCCGCGGCCATCAGTTCCACCTCGACCGGAGCGCCGTCGGGGAGCGCGCGGACGCCGATCGCGCTGCGGGCGGGCAGCGCCTCGGCCCCGTGCATCTCGGCGAGTGCCGCGGAGGCGCCGTCCGCGACCGCCGACAGGGCGGTGAAGTCGTCGGTGCAGGCCACGTACACGGTCATCCGCAACAGACGGCCGATCCCGTCCGGGCCGCCGGCGATGCCGGCGAGCGCCGCCAGCGCGTTGCGGGCGGCGATCCGGGCCGCACCGGCCGCGGCTACGGTGTCCAGCTCCGCACCGGCCCTGCCGCGTAGCACCAACTCGCCCCCGGCCCGCGGCGTCATGCCGGCGCTGACGAGCAGGCCCGCTCCGGCGACGGCGGTCACGTAGCGCCCCTGGGGGCGCGGTGCGGCGGCGGGGGAGAACTCGGCCTCAGACACCGATCGCCACCCCGTCCTGGCGGGGATCGGAGCCGCCGAGCAGGGCGCCGGTGGCGGCGTCGAGACTCACCACCTGCGCACTGCCTCCGGCCCCCCATGCGCCCACCCGACGCACCGGGTGTCCGAGGTCGTGCAGCCGCCGCAGCACAGAGGGGTCCAAACGGGATTCGCACCGCAGCTCCGGGGCCTGTTCGAGGACGTCGGCGTCGCTGCCGGGGAAGACGGTGAAACGCGGGGCGCTGACCGCTGTGTACGGATCGGTACCGTGATCGATCAGGTGCGAGAGCAGCTGGGTGTTCCACTGGACCTGGCCGTCACCGCCGGGGACGTTGCCGATGTGTCGCAGTTCCCCCACGTCATCGGTGACGAGCCAGGCGTTCAGCGTGTGCAGCGGCCTGCGGCGCGGGGCCACCGCGTTGGGGTGCCCTTCGGCGAGGTAGGCCCCGCGTCCCAACCGGTTGTTCAGCATGATCCCGGTGCCGGGGACCGAAAGCCGGGCGCCGAAGGTGTGGGCCAGCGAATGGATCAGGCCGACGGCGCGTCCGGCACCGTCCACCGCGACCATTGAGGTGGTGTCGCCGTCGATGTCCATCGCACCGGGCCGGGGCGCCGTCCCGTTCTCGATGCGCTCCCGGCGCACCCGCAAGGACTCCGGTTCGAGCAGAGTTCGCCAGAAGGGGGTGTCGGACCCCGCTCGCGCGCGGTCGGCGAAGGAGGTGCGCGCCGCGCTCGCGAGCCAGTGCACGGCGTCGGATCCGAGCCAGGGCAGTGAGCCGAGCCGGTCTGCGCATATTCCGGCCTGCTGCAGGACCATCCACCCCGGGGTGGGCGGCGGCGTCTGGTGCACCAGTAGGCCCCCGTACTCCGCGGTGATCGAGGGTTCGCCCGAGACGTCGGCGCCCGCCTCCCACTCGGCCCCGGAGAAGGGGGCGCCCGCGGCGGTGAGCAGCGCTACCGCGCGTTCGCCGAGCTCCCCCCGGTACAGGCAGGCCGGATCGTCGGCCAGCCGGCGCAGCGTCTGCGCCAGGGCGGGATGCAGTACCCGCTGTCCCGTCCGGACCGGGCGCCCACCGGGGAGGAAGGCGCGGGCGGCATCGGGGTCGCGAGCGAGCGACTCGGCATGCTGGGAGACGTCGTCGTGGGTCTTGGCGGTGCAGGGCACGCCCGTCTCCGCCATGGTGGCGACCGGTGCCCACAGCTCCGCGAGAGGTCGGGAGGCGCCCGCACGGTGCAGCGCGGCGATGGCCGCGACCGCGCCGGGAACCGCCACGGCCAGTGCTCCGCTGAGAGGGATCGCCGTAAGCCCCAGCTCGCGGTAGAAACCGGTGCCGGCGCCATCTGGGCCGTAGCCGCTCCCGCCGAACGAGGTCACGCGGCCGTCAGGGCCGCGATACAGGGCGAAGGCGTCGCCTCCGATACCGCACTGGCCGGGGAGCACCAGCCAGGAGACCGCGGCCATGACGAGGACGGCGTCGACGGCGTTGCCGCCATCGGCGAGCACGCGCGCGCCCGCCATGCTCACGGAGGGGTGGCCGGCGGCGACCATACCGCCATGGGAGACCGCGGGGCCCCGCGGTGGGATCTGGACATCGCGTGGTGCCGTATTCACACGGCTCAGTGTCCGGCGGGTCGATGCCGACCTTCTATGGACACAGTGCCGTGGAAACCGACGCGGATTCAGGCACAGTGCACAGACGTGCGCGGCCGCGAACGGGCGGTCCCTCCGCGGCGCGGTGCACTGAACCGCAGCTCATCAGTGGTATGACGACACCTATTGCGCAGGTTGCACAAAGCTCTGCGAAGGTAATGTGCAGTTTCCCGCTTGTTCATCCGAGTGGGCGGTCAGGAAAATTTCCGCATATCGCCTTCCCTCGTTCCCGCACGGCTTGTACCCTGCTTGGAGGGGCCATGGTCCTGACTTCCGCGCACTGGATCTATTTGGCTGGAATAGTGGTCATCATTTTCGTGATGTCCACCAAGAAGAATGTCGTGATCCCCGCGGTCGTGGCGACTTTTCTGACCGCATGGGCATTTACCGGAAGCTTCGCAGCAGGCCTGCAGTCCATCTTTAAAGCAAGCCTTACCGCGGCGGCGGAGCTGTTCAACATCTTCCTCATCATCGCCTTCGTCACCGCATTGCTGGGGGCACTACGGGCGCTCGGGGCGGACCGGCGGATGATCGAGCCGTTCCGCTACGTCATGAACAACGGGCACACCTCCTTCTGGGTCATCGCGCTGGTGTCCTTCATCATCAGTCTCTTCTTCTGGCCCACTCCCGCCGTTCCGCTGATCGGGGCCATCCTGTTCCCCGCTGCCGTCCGCGCCGGGTTGTCGCCGCTGGCGGCCGCCCTGTCCATGGCGATCGCCGGCCAGGGGATGGCCCTCTCCAGCGACTACGTCATCCAGGTCGCCCCAGGACTGTCAGCGACCGCGGCGGGCACGGACGCGAGCCGCGTCGCGGACTACGCGCTGGTGCTCTCCTCGATCACCGGACTCACCGCTCTGCTGCTGGGCTACCTGATGATTCGGCGCACCATCGTGCGCCCCGATCCGAAACTGCTGGAGCGCTGGGAGGCCAGGACCGATGCCGTGATCGGCAGGAAGGCCGCCGCGGCATCGGCGAAACCGGCTCCTGAGCCGGCGGCGGGACCCGCGCGCGCCCCGGAGCCGGCCGAGGTCGGAGCGGGGAACAGCGGTCCGGCTGGGGCCGGTGCGACGAGCGGCTCCGGAGGCGGGGCGGGGACCGGGGCCGCGCCGTCGAATCCCGGGTCCCCGGTGCCCACGCAGCGCATCGGAGACCCGGAGCCCGCGCCGGTGACCGCCGACGATGCCGGGGGAGGCCGGGAACGGGCCGAGGACACGGCGGAGGCGGCGCGCACGCCCGTGCTCCGCTCCAAGTCATTCGCTGTAGCGGTCCCGCTCGTACTCATCGGGCTGGTCGTCTACATGATGCTGGGGAAGTTCACCGACCTGGTTCCCGAGCTCCTCGGCAACGACGCGGCGGCGCTGGTCGGAGGGGTCGTCGCGCTGATTCTGCTCATGGCGTCGATATCGCTGGACGGACACCGGGCACTGGAGAGCTGTGCCGCCCACATCGTTGACGGGCTCATATTCTCGGTCAAGGCGATGGGGGTGGTCATCCCGATCGCCGGCTTCTTCTTCATCGGCAATTCCGACTTCGCCGGGTCCATCATGGGCCTCACCGAAGGGACGCCCGCCCCCAGCTTCCTGTTCGAGCTGGTCACAGCGGCGCAAGGGGCCATTCCCAGCAATCCGTTCGTGGTCGGATTCAGCCTTCTGATCATTGGAATGATCACCGGTCTCGATGGCTCGGGGTTCTCCGGACTCCCGCTCACCGGAGCCTTGGCCGGCAGCCTCGGCCCCGCGGTGGGCTTCGATCCGGCGCTGCTCGCGGCGATCGGTCAGATGGGCTCCATCTGGACCGGCGGCGGGGTGCTCATCGCCTGGTCCTCGCTTCTCGCGGTGGCCGGTTTCGCCCGGATCTCCGTCATCGACCTGGTTCGCATCGCGTTCTTTCCCGTGGTCGCAGGACTGATCATCTCCACCACGGTCGCGATCGCCGTTTTCTAGGCGGGGAATCGCCGCCGCCGTCAATCGCGAGGCCGACTACCGCGGCTCATATGGCTCCGCTGAGTCCTCCTCGTATGGACCCGGGGCATCGAGGCGCTGCACCACATCAGGGACGTCGCCTTCGGCGAGGACGCCTCCCGGGTCCGGACCGACCACGGGTCCCGGAACTACGGCCATGCTGGGCAACCCCGCCGTCCCGTTACCCGCATCACCGGCGGACCTCGCCCACATCCCCGAAGCGGTCCGCCGGGTTTCCTACGCGGCGTCCGCCCGCCCTCTCGACCTCATCCGACACCGGCACGGAAGCGACCTGGCACGCTGCACAATCTGGCGATTCACTCTTGTGCGCTTTCATTCTTGATCATTTCACCGCTATAGGTGAGATTTCTGGCAATGCCCATGTCACCGGCGTTCCCCCGACGCCGGGAGAAAGGCGGCGCCATGGAACTCACCCCCGCTCACTGGATCTACCTCGGCGGTATCGCCACCGTCATCGCCTTGGTGGTGGCGAAGAAGAATATCGTCGCCCCCGCGATCATCGCCACATTCCTCACCGCCCTAGCCTTCAGCGGCAGCGTTCTGACCGGCCTACAGGCGATCTTCTCCGCATTCCTCACCGCGGCCACCGAGCTGTTCACAATCTTCATGATCATCGCGATCGTGCTGGCGCTGCTGCGAACACTGCAGACGCTGGGCGCCGACCAACTGATGGTGCGTCCCTTCCAGGGACTGATGCGCACTGGAGCCGCCGCCTACATCGTGCTGGCCGCGGTGACCTTCGGCCTTTCCAGCGTATTCTGGCCGACCCCGATGCTGCCGCTGATCGCCGCCATCCTCATCCCCGCCGCCCTGCGAGTGGGGCTGTCCCCACTCGGATGCGCCATCGCGATCGCGATCGCGGGTCAGGGCATGGCCCTGTCCACCGACTACATCATGGGCGTGGCACCCGGCCTCTCCGCCAGCGGCGCGGGCGTGGACGCGGCACGGATCGCTGACCGCGCGCTGCTGATAGCCGTGATCACCGGAGTCGTCGCACTCTCCCTGTCCTACCTGATGTACATACGCCGCGACCTGAGGGCAGTGGCGGCCTCGGACGCGGGGTGGATCGCGTTGCGGCCGCGCTCGCGGCCAGCCGCCGGTGCGGCGCGGGCGGCGGCAACGGGAGACGGCGACACGTCCTCTCACACGGCCGACTTCGCCGGTGCGGACACCGAGGCGGTCGAGTCTCAAGACGGGCAGCCTCCTCCCGGCCGCCGTGCCCAGTTTCTGGCCGTCCTCGTTCCCGGCTGCTTCGGTGTCCTGCTGGCGTACCTGCTACTGGGCAAGCTCACCTCGCTGGTGCCGCCGGTGGACAGCGGACTGGGCGCTCCACTCGTCGGCGGGACGGCTGGCGTGCTGCTGCTGGTCAGCGCTCTCATCAGTGACCGCCGGGAATGGCTGGAGGTATGCGCGGACAATTTCGTCTCCGGTATTTCGGAGGCCTTCCGAATGATGGGAGTCGTCATTCCGGTGGCGGGCTTCGTCTTCATCGGCCTGTCGGACTTCTCCGGCCCGATCCTCGGTCTCGATGAAGGCGCACAAGGGCCGGCTTTCCTGCTCGACGCGGTGATGAGCGTGCAAGGCTACATTCCGCAGAGCCCGTTCTTCGTCCTCTTCGCCATGCTGATCATCGGCATGCTGGTCGGACTGGATGGCTCGGGCTGGCCGGCCCTGCCGTTCACCGGCACGCTCGCCAGCGCGCTCGGCCCGGAAGTGGGGTTGGACGTCGCCACGCTCGCGGCCGTCGCGCAGAACGGCTCCACCTGGACCGGAGGAGGGACGCTCGTGGTGTGGAGTTCCCTGGTGGCCGTTGCCGCGGTCACGAACGTCTCAGTGATCGACCTGGCGCGCAAGCTCTTCCTCCCCGTGGTCACCGGCCTAGTCGTCGCCACGGCGCTCGTGGGAGGACTGTCATGACGGGCCTCGAGCGGAATGCGGAAGCGGAGGCGGCACTCGACGGCGCCGCGGTACTGGCCGAGCGGGTGCGCTCGCGGAAGGTCCCGGCCACGGAGGTCGTGGCGCGGACACTGGCGGCCATCAGGCAGGTCAATCCCTGCCTTGGCGCGTTCGTGCACGTCGACGAGGAGGGCGCGGCGGCCGGGGCGGCGGAGATCGACGCCCGGATCGCGGCTGGAGACGACCCCGGGCCGCTGGCCGGCGTCCCCTTGGGAGTCAAGGAGATCCAGCCGGTCCGGGGATGGCCGCTGACCATGGCGAGCATGGCGTTCGCCGACACGATCGCCACCAGTACCGCCACCATGGTCGAGCGGGCCCGCGCCGCTGGGGCCGTCCCGATCGGGCTCACCGCCTCGCCCGAGATGGGGCGAGCCTCCTTCACCGCGTCGGCGCTGCACGGCGTCTGCCGCAACCCGTGGAACCCGGAACGCACGCCCGGCGGGTCCAGCGGCGGGTCGGCGGCTGCCGTGGCGGCCGGGCTGGTCCCCCTGGCGACCGGCACCGACAGCGCGGGATCGCTGCGCATCCCGGCCGCGTTCACCGGGCTCGTGGGATTCAAACCGACGTTCGGGCGCGTCCCGAGAGGTCCCGACTACGGCGGTATGGCCCATACCGAGAACTACGGCGCGCTCACCCGCACCGTACGCGACACCGCCCTGTTCCTGGACTGCGTCATGGGAGTGGACGAATGGGATCCCGGCTCCCCGCCACGTCCGGAACCGGGGCTGATCGACACTCTTGGCCGGCTCGACCTGGAGGGCTCCGCCGTGCTCTGGAGCGGTGACCTCGGCTTCACGGTGTGCGATGGCCGAGTGGTCGATATGGCGTCCGACGCCGCACGCGACCTGGTGCGCGCGATCGGCGCGCGCCCGGTCGACTTCCCGGTGCGGCTGGGGCCCGACTGCGGCAGGACGTACCAGACGTTCGTCGCTTTGGACGTCTATCAAGCGCTGCGCCGCCTGCCCGAGGCGCGGCTCGCCGAGATGGACGGCACGGCACGGCAGTACGTGGAAGCGGCGAGGAAACTCGACGCCGACGCCCTTGTGGACGCGCAAGAGGGGCGGCACCGGATCGTCGCGACGCTGGCGGAGGTCTTCCGAGAGGCCGACTTCCTGGTCACACCGACCACGCAGACCCCGGCGTTCGCCGCGGAGGGGCCCATGCCGAGCGAGATAGCGGGGCGGCCGGTGAACCACTGGGGAAGCATCAGTCTGACGTTCCCGTTCAACCTGTCCGGACATCCCGCCGTCTCGGTACCGGCGGGGATGGTCGACGGAGTACCGGTCGGCCTGCAGATCGTCGGCCGCAGGCACGAGGACGCCCGGGTTTTGGCGGCGGCCGCCCGCCTGGAGGCGGCGCGGCCCTGGCCGCTGGCCGCTCCCATGGCCTGAGCGCTCGGGTGCCGGCGTCCGCGTCCGGATGCCGGCCCCCTGCCCGCCGCTCCTGCCAAAGGCCGAGGCACCCGTGGGTCACACGTCGTAGTAGTGCATAGACAGCGTGCCGGCCTGCGCATACGTGCCTCACCCGTTGACCGGGCGCACATGGGGCGCACTTGCGGCCTCCGAAGGAGCTGCCCACGCGCGGTCGATCGCGACGCGTATCTTCGCTTCGCTGTTCGGCATCGTGTGCGCATACACCCGCAGCGTGAATCCAGGGTCGGTGTGTCCGAGGTATTCGGCCAGCGCCCGGATGGATACGCCAGCGTCCAAGAGCACCAACGCGAAACCGTGTCTCAACGCGTGGTAGCCGTCCTCACGGCTGGGGGCGGACCTTCTTACCCGGCTTCCGCTCCGCCGCGCAGGCGCTGTGGACACCAGGAAGCGCAGCGCCCTACCCAGGCGGAAGCCGTGTCGGCCTGCCGGCGGCCGCCCGAACGTGCCATCTCCCGGCAAACCGCTCGTCATCGGATTGACATCCAGGTCGACAGTCCTTATGGTGCGAGTCACAGGGTAAGACGAAAGACCGCCTGTCGGCCTTCGTCGTGCCCTTTTTTGGTGTTGACCCCTTTCTTTCAGCCGGCAGGAAATCTCCCGGCTGTGAGTGTGGGGAATGACTGAAACCCGGACCCGAGCGCATGTGATCGCGTCGGTCAGCGACGTCGTCTCATACATCGACTCCCGCCCCTCGATCAAGGGGCGTGCGATGGTCATCTGGTGGCTCGCACTGGCCGGCCTCTTCCTGGACGCCTACGCCAACTCCGCGCTCAGCGCGGGACTGGCCGCGCTGAACGAGGACCTCGGGCTGGCAGCGAGCCAGACCGCCCTTCTCACCGCGTCGGCATCGGTCGTGGCCCTGGTGTTCAACCCGATCGGCGGCTGGCTGGCCGACCGCTATGGCCGGATTCCCCCGTTGATCGCGGCGAAGGTCCTCGCCCTGGCGGGCGCCGCGATCGCCGCGTTCGCCCCCGTCTTCGAGATCGTCGTGCTGGGTCGGGTCTTCGTCGGCGCCGCCTACGGGATCGACTTCGCCATCGCGATGGCGGTGCTCGCCGAGATGACGCCGGCCAGGTTCAAGAACCGCCTCAACGTGTGGCAGGGCGTCTGGTACACGGCGGTGTCCTTCAACCTGCTGCTGGCCATAGGCTTCCACGAGCTCGGCGCGGGCCTGGCCATCTGGCGTTTCTCGCTGGGCTCGGCCGGTGTGATCGCCGCGGCGCTGCTCGTGCTCCAGCTGGCCTTCATGGTGGAGAGCCCCTGCTGGCTCGCTCGCAAGGGGCGGCTCTCCGAGGCCGCCGAGCGCATGCGGCGCATCTACGGAGAGGCCTTCACCGGTGCCGACAGCGCCGACACCAGCGGGACCCCGGCCACCGCCAACCGCGGTATCGCCAACGTCGCGCTACTGGTCCGCGGCACCTACCTGCCGCGCGCGGTGCTGGCCTCGACCATCCAGATCGGCCAGGCCATCCAGTACTTCGCCGTGGGCTGGTACCTGCCCATCATCAGTCTCCAGCTGTTCGGGGCGGACTTCCTCTTCGCCACTCTGGGGACCCTGGTGTTCAACCTCTTCGGCATCGTCGGCGGGTTCGCCGCGCCGGCCGTGGCCAAGCGGCTCGGCCTGCGCATGGCGTCCGCCATCGGCTTCGGGGTCGTCTTCGTGATCCTGCTGGTCATGGGGCTGACCTTCGAGCAGCTGCCGCTGTGGGCGGCGTTCCTGCTGCCGTCGGTGTTCATCCTGTCCCACTCTGCGGGCCCCGGCGCCAACGGTAAGAGCATGTCCGCACTGTCGTTCCGCAGTGAGGTGCGCGCGACCGCGAACGGCGTCATCGGCGCGTTGGGGAGCTTCGGCACTGTGCTCGGTCTCTACCTCTTCCCGTTGGTGAAGGACGCGATCGGGCTGCCCAAGACGTTCCTGCTGGTGTCGCTGGTGCCGCTGGCCTGCTGCGTCATCTGCTCCGTCATCAAGTGGGAGCCGACCCGCGCCGCGATCAGTCCCGACGAGGAGCTCGACGCTCCGCAGTTCGCCAAGTGAGAAGGGAGGGGCACGTATGGACGGCAGGGTGATCCTCGCGGTCGACGAAGGCACCACCGGCACCCGCGCCGCCCTGGTCTCCGAGGCGGGCGAGGTCTCCGGTCTCGCGTACCGGCGGCTGGGCGTGGACAGTCCCCACCCCGGTGTGGTCGAGCAGGACGCCGATGAGATCTGGGAACGCACTCTCGATGTGTGCCGGGCCGCGGTGGCCGCCGGAGGCGGGGCCGCTCCGGCCGCGGTCGCCGTCACCACCCAGCGTGCGACGAGCGTGCTCTGGGACACCCGGACCGGGCGCTCCCTTGTGCCCGCCATGGTGTGGCAGGACACCCGATACGCCGGCGAGCTGGCGGACTACGCCGGAGTGTGGGACGCGCGGCTGGTCGCGCAGACCGGACGGCCCGTGGGTGTGCGGTCCCCGTACCTGTGGGCGGCCCGCCACATCGAGGGCACCCCCGAGGTCCGAGAGGCCTACCGGACGGGCGCGCTGCGGTTCGGCACCATCGACACGTGGCTGCTCTGGAACCTCACCGGCGGCGCGGTCTACGCGGTGACCCCGACCAACGTCTGCTCGTCCGGCGCCTACACGCTGGCCGAGCACGCCTACCAGCGCGACTGGATCGACGCACTGGGTTTCCCCGGCGAGCTGCTGCCGGAGCTCAGGGAGGACGGCGACGAACTGGGCACGGTCCTCCCCGGCCTGCTGGGCAACGGAGTGGACGGCGTCCCGGTGCTGGCGGTTCTCGGCGATCAGCACGCCGCCACGATCGGGCTGGGCTGTCTCGACGCCGGCCAGGCGATGTGCGTGCACGGGACCGGGAGCTTCGTCGACGTGGTGGCCGGAACCGAGGTGCCGCCCAACACCGGCGAAGTCGCCGGCGCCCTCACCCTGATCGGATGGCGCACCGGTGGCCGCTCGGTGTACACCGTCGAGTCGTTCTCCTCCACCACCGGATCGGCGCTGGACTGGATGTGCAACACCTTCGCCGGGTTCTCCTCCGCCCGCGACGTCAGCGAGCTCGCCGCCAGTGTTCCCGATGCCGGCGGCACCGTGTTCCTGCCGACCCTGGCCGGACTGCGCACCCCGGTGACAGAACCCCGGCTGGGCGCCGGATTGTCCGGGATGACCATGTCCACCACTCGCGCCCACGTCGCGCACGCGGTCCTCGAAGGCATCGCCCACGCGGTCGCGGACAGCGCCGCCGGGGTCTCCCGGGTGGTGGCGGCACCGATCACGTCCATGCAGGTCGGCGGCGGCCTCTCGGCGAGCGCCCCGCTGATGCGGATGCAGGCCGACCTGATCGGCGTGCCGATGGCCCGGGTGCGCGACGCGGACACCGCGAGCCTGCGCGGTGCGGCCTACCTGGCGGGATCACGCGGACTGTTCTGGGAGACCCTGGCCGAGGCGGCGTCGACACGCGGCTCGGAAGACGTCTTCGAGCCCGCGATCAGCAGTGATGAGCGGTCCGAGCGCAGAGCGGCCTGGAACCGACGTATCCGGGCCGAGCTGGAACTGCTGGACCGCTCCCAGATTGGACGATGAAGCACGATGTTCTCCCTTCCCGCCCGCAAACCCAAGGCGCAGGCCAAGCGGCTCTCCTATGATCGCCCGCTCCGCCTCGACCGGGCCGACCAGGTCGCAGCCCTGCAGGAGACGGTCTACGACGTCGTCGTGATCGGCGGCGGCGTCACCGGCGCCTACACCGCGCTGGACGCGGCCACCCGCGGCCTGCGCACCGCCCTGCTGGAGAAGGACGACTTCGCCTCGGGCACCTCCTCGAAGTCCTCCAAGATGGTCCACGGAGGCCTGCGCTACATCGAGCAGGGCAATCTTCCGCTGGTCCGGCACTCCCTGCTGGAGCGGCAGCGGCTCCGTGGCAACGCGAGCCATCTGGTGCAGCGGCTGCCGTTCCTGTTCCCCGTGCTGGAGAAGAACGGGATCTTCGACAAACGACTCGCGGCCGGCTTCGAGAGCCTGCTGTGGACCTATGACCTGGCCGGCGGCTGGCGCGAGGGTGTGCTGCACCAGAAGCTGTCGAAGAACGAGGTGTTGGCGCACTGCCCCACCTTCAAACCCGAGGAGGTGCGCGGTGGGTTCATGTATTACGACGCGCGCGCCGACGACGCCCGGCTGACCATGAACATCGCCCGCACCGCTGCCTTCTACGGCGCGACCGTGCTCAACGGCGTCAAGGCCACCGAAGTGACGCGTTCCGGCGGCCGTGTCTCCGGAGTGGTGGTCCAGATCGGCGACCAGGAGGTGAACGTCCGCGCCACGTCGGTCGTCAACGCCACCGGGGTCTGGCTGCGGGACTGGTCGGGGGCCGGCGCAGGCACCGCGGTGCCCTCCATCCGGCCCGCCAAGGGTGTGCACGTCGTCGTCCCCTGGTCCAAGATCCGCAACGACTGCACGGTCACCATCCCGGTGCCCGGGCGCACCCGGCGCGCCACCATCACCCGCTGGGGCAACGTGTCCTACCTGGGGACCACGGACGAGGACTACCGGGGCGACCTGGACGACGTGCACTGTACCCGCGAGGAACTGGACTTCCTGCTGGAAGGGGCGCGTTCCGCACTCGACACCGACCTGGAGGCCGACGACGTCGTCGGCAGCTACGCCGGCCTGCGACCGCTGGTGGCGCCGCCCGGAGGCAAGAGCGTCGAGGTCAAGCGCAACCACGAGATCCGGGTGGGCCGCGACGGGCTGGTGACCGTCGTCGGCGGCAAGCTCACCACGTCGCGGCACATGGCGGAGCAGACCGTGGACAAGGTCGAGCGGGTGCTGGGCCGCAAGGGCCGCTGCCGCACCAAGAACCTCAAGCTGCTCGGCGCGGCCGGCTACGACGCCGAGGCCGTGGTGGCCTCCGGTGGCCTCGCCGCCCATCTCGGCGAGCGGTACGGCACCGAGGCCCGCTTCATCACCGACCTCGTCATCGAGGACCCGCCGCTGGGCGAGCCGGTCGTGGAGGGCCTTCCCTACCTCAAGGCCGAGGTCGTCTACGCGGTGCGGCACGAGATGGCCCGCAGCGTCGACGACGTCATGTCCCGGCGCACCCGCGCCCGTCTGATGGCCCGCGACGCCTCGGCCGAGGCCGCCGCGGAGGTGGGCCGGCTCGTCCAGCAGGAGCTGGGCCTCAGCGATGAGCAGACCACCGCACAGGTGGAGCAGTACACGTCAGCGGTCGCGCACGAGCGCCGCATCCTGATGGGAGAGTGACCGAGCACATGCTCAGCAGAGACGCAGCGACCCGCCCGTTCAACCGCGGCGACTACGTCGTGGGGGCGCCCACCCCGCCCCGCTATGGGCGCACCACCGAACCCGCTCAGGGCGAGGCGTACTTCCAGACCGACCCGGTCGCGGTGCCCGCCGCGGTGCTGGAGGAGCTGAAGGCCTCCGGGGCCGAGGTGCTCACCGACCACGACGACGTGGTGCGGGGCACCCGCGACTGGTGGGCCGGCAGCATGATCGGCGAGACCGCCGGGCGGCCGGCCACCCCCACCGCCGTCGTCGTCAGGGCCGCCGACGCGGACCAGGTCGGCGCCGTCATGCGGATCGCCGACGAGCACCGTATACCGGTCACCCCCTCGGCCGGGCGCAGCAACGTCACCGGCGCGGCCCTTCCGACCAAGGGCGGCATCGTGCTCGATGTGTGCGCCCTGAACCGCATTCTCGACTATGACGAGAAGTCGCAGGTCGTCGAGGTCGAAGCGGGCATGTTCGGCGACGTCTTCGAGGCCGGGATCCAACAGCGCTACGGCGTCACCCTCGGTCACTGGCCGTCCTCCTACGCGATCAGCACCATCGGCGGCTGGATCGCGTGCCGCGGCGCCGGCCAGCTGTCCACCCGCTACGGCAAGATCGAAGACATGGTCCTGGGCATGGACGTCGTCCTGCCCGGTGGTGAGGAGATCTCCGTCGGCGGCCACGCCCGTGCCGCGATCGGCCCCGACCTGCAGAGCCTGTTCATCGGCTCCGAGGGCACCCTCGGTGTCATCACCCGTGCCCGGCTCAAGGCGCACAAGCTGCCCGACTACAGCCGCGCACTGGCCTACGGATTCCCCACCTTCGCAGACGGACTGGAGGCCTGCCGCCGCATCCTGCAGTCCGGGGCGAACCCCGCCGCGCTGCGCCTCTACGACGAGCTGGAGAGCGGGGTCCAGTTCGACCACCCCGACACCAACGTGTTGCTCATCGCCGACGAGGGCTTCCCCGAGTTCGTCGACGCCAACATGGCCGTCACCGAACGTGTCTGCAGCGAGTCGGGCGCTGCCCTGGACGGCGAGGCCTGCCTGCAGCGCTGGCTGGAGACCCGCTACCTGACCGGCAAGAGCGGCGAGGGCTTCACGCCCAGCCCCGGCTTCGTCGCCGACACCCTGGAGATGGTCGGCCGCTGGCGAGACCTGCCGCAGATCTACGACGACGTCGTCGCGGCCGTCAACTCCGTGCCCGGCACGCTCGCGGCCTCGGCGCACCAGTCGCACGCCTATGTCGACGGGGCCTGCCTGTACTTCTCGCTGCGCGGCGACGTGCAGCCCGAGGAACGGGCCGACTGGTACCGCGCGGCCTGGGACGCGGCCAACGACGTACTGTTGAAGGCGGGTGCGGGACTCAGCCACCACCATGGCGTGGGCCTGCTGCGCGCCCCTTACATGGCCGACGCCCTGGGCGGCGGTTTCGAGGTCCTCCGCTCGGTGAAGCGCGCCGTCGACCCCAACAACATCCTCAATCCGGGCAAGCTCGGCCTGGCCTGAGAATGACGAGGAAGAGAACCCATGTCCGAAACCCCTGAACGCCAGAACCGGATCGCCCACCTGAACCGGCTCCGGGAGGCGTTCGAGAAGAGCGCCGTGGTGGCCTCGGTCGTCGGCCGCGGACCCGTCTCGGCGTTCCACGCGTCGCGGGCCCAGATCGCGGTGGTCGCCTCCATCGAGCTCAAGGACATGGCCGACGTCGTAGCCGAGCTGCGCGACGGCGGCAAGTTCTTCTTCCTCAACATCGACTCGTGCCGGGGGCTCGCCCAGGACAAGGGCGCCCTGGAGTACCTGCGCTCCCTGCGGGTCCCCGGCGTCGTCAGCACTCGCACCGCCCTGGTGGAGCGGGCCAAGGCACTGGGGCAGGCGACCATGCAGAAAGTATTCGTCACCGACCGTTCCAACCTGCCGCGCAGCGTCACCTCCACTGCGATGAGCAAGCCCGACCTGTTGGAGCTCATGCCCTGGCCGGTGGTGCCGAGGATCGAGAAGGGCGTCCGCGCTGAGCTGTCCCCGTTCGTCGCGGCCGGTTTCGTACAGCGCCGGACCGACGTCAGTCTGGCGCTGGCCCTCGGTGCGAAGGCCGCGGCAACCAGTGACCAGGCCTTGTGGGACGCCCCTGCGGAGGAGCTCCGGGCCGCCGCGCGGGCGGCCCGCGCCGCGCAGCAGGACTAGGGCGCGCCGCGCGGACACGCAGAACAGACAGGAGAGCCGTCCCATGAGCCACGCGGTAGGCCACTACCTGGTGCTGGCCGAGTACTTCCCCCGAGAAGGGCGGGCCGAACAGGTGATCTCCCTGCTGAGGGAGCTCGCCGAAGCGTCCCGGTCCGAGTCGGGCAACCTGGGCTACCGGTTCCACCAAGACCTCGAACGGCCGGACCGGATCCTCATCGAGGAACGCTACACCGACGCCGCCGCCTTCCAGGCGCACCGCGACAGCGAGCACTTCCAGCGGATCGGCGTCGGATGCATCATCCCGCTCCTCGCGGACCGGGTGATCACCGCATACGTCGGCCCCGCCTGACCGGGCCGCGCCGGTCGGCGAGGCAGCGGGAGAGCGGGACAGCGAAGTCGAAGGCAGAAGAGGGCAGAAATGAGCACCACCAGCGTCGGCGCGCCCGAACGCACCGTGCGGGCCGCCGTACTGGAGACCATCGGGGCCGAAGGGCCCTACGAGCGATCGCGGCCGATCAGCGTCCGCGAGGTCGGGCTGCGCGCCCCCGGCCCTGGAGAGCTGCTGGTGCGAGTGCGCGCCGCGGGCCTGTGCCACTCCGACCTGTCCGTGGTCGACGGCGCGCGGCCGCGTCCGGTCCCCATGGTGCTGGGGCACGAGGCCGCCGGCGAGGTCGCGGCTCTCGGCCCGGGGACGGATGCGCGCTTCGCCGAAGGCGATCGCGTGGTGCTGTTCTTCGTCGCGCCGTGCGGCGTGTGCGCCCGGTGTCTGGAGGGCCGCGCGGCACTGTGCGAGCGGGCCGCCGCTGCGAACGGGGCCGGCGACCTGGTCGGCGGCGGGCGCCGCTGGGTGGACCCATCCGGCGATGAGCCTGCGCACCACCTGGGCGTGTCAGCGTTTTCTGAGTACACCGTGGTCTCTGCCGACTCCGCGGTCCGGGTCGACCCGGACCTGCCGTTCGAGACGGCCGCGCTGTTCGGCTGCGCCGTGCTGACCGGTGTCGGGGCGGCACTGAAGTCGGCGGACGTGCGCCCGGGGGAGCGGGTCGCGGTGTTCGGGCTCGGCGGTGTCGGCCTCTCCTCTCTGCTCGGGACCAAGGTCGCCGGGGCGGCGCAGATCATCGGCGTCGACCCGGTGCTGGGCAAGCGGGAACTGGCCGGCCGCCTCGGTGCGACCGAGACACTGGTCGGCGGCGACGACGTGGTCGAGGCGGTCAAGGAGCTCACCGGCGGCGGCGCCGACAAGGTCGTCGACACCACCGGCAACGCCGGAGTGCTGGCGCAGGCCTACACGGCGACCCGCCCGGGAGGGACGACGGTCACCGTCGGCCTGCCGCACCCGGACCGGATGCTGGCGATCCCCGCGGTGAGCCTGGTCGCCCAAGAGCGCACCCTGCGCGGCAGCTACCTCGGGTCGGGCGTGCCCGCCCGCGACATCCCCTCCTACATCTCGCTTTATAAGCAGGGATTGCTGCCGGTCACAGAGCTGCTGTCCGGCCGCCTGGCGCTGGACGGGATCAACGAGGGGTTCGACCGCCTCGCCTCCGGAGAGGCGGTGCGCCAGGTCGTCCTGATGTAGCGGGCCGAGCTGGTGGTTCTGGCGGCTGCGGCACCACGGCGATGCCCGCGGATGGCCGGTGGTGTCGTGGCCCTCTGCTGGTTTCCGCGGACATGCGGCGAGACCGGATGGCAGCAGACGCTGAAAGCGGTGCGCTGCGCTGCGCCGACCGGCCGGGCTGCCCGTATCGATGGGTTGTCCGGCCCGGCCGGTCGCGACGGACGGTGCGGGTCGGCTACTCCCGCCAGGGAGAGTCCTGGATCACCTCGACGAAGTCGCCACGGACGAAGCCGGGGGCGAAATGCTGCAGGACGTCGGCCTTGACGTTGCCGAAGGTGGTTTCAGGCTTGGGGGCGATGCCCTCGGTGAACGCCCGCAGGATGCGCCGCTTGAAATCGGGACGGGGGTGCAGAGCGGTGATCTCGGCGCGGTCGGCGTCGCTGATGTCGTGGTAGCCGATGCCCAGGACGTCGTACTCGACGCCGGCGGTGACCAGCGCGACCTCCGGCTCCATGAACGCGGGGATGCCGGGGGTGGTGTGCAGGGCGATGGCCGTCCACACCCGGCGGATGCTGTCCTCGGGCACCCCGCGGCTCTGCAGGAAGCGCCGGGCCTCGTCGGCGCTGTCCACCTCGAAGCGCCGGCCGCTGTCGTGGAACCTCTTGTCCAGGCCCAGGTCGTGGAACATCGCACCGATGTAGAGCAGTTCCGAATCGAAGCTCAGGTCCCGGTTGCGGCCTTGCAGGCTGCCGAACCAGAAGACCCGCCGGGAGTGGTTGTAGATCAGCTCACTGGTCGTGTCGCGGATGAGTTCGGTGGCCTCGGCGGCGAGCTTGGTGTTCGGTGCGCCCACCCCGGCGGCGAAGGATTCATGAACGGTCATGACGGTGGTCTCCTCGGTGTGAAAGGCCGGTCTCAGCCCTGATACCCCTTCACACTGCATCGGGACGCCGCCTGGTGGCCATGTCTGCGAAGACAGAAAAACCACGAATACGGACATGTCTGCTGTGCGACGGCACGGTCGGCCGCTGCCGCTACCGTGAGGGCATGCCCCACCGACCGGCCGGGCCCGGCCCCCAGCACGTGACCGTCTTCGCCTTCGAGGGCGTACGGCTGATGGACTTGTCCGCTCCCTTGGAGGTCTTCACCACCGCGGCCCAGGGCTCAGGCTCCTACACCGTACAGGTGTGCACCCCCGACGGGCAGGCCATCCGCACCTCCGCCGGGCTGCGCATCGAGGCCGATCTCCCCGCCGACCGGGTGGAGCGGACGGATCTCCTCGTCGTGCCCGGCCCCGCTCACGTCAGCACCCTCGCGCAGCATCCCGCCCTCACCGATCACGTCGCCCGGCTGGCCGCCAGGTCCCGGCGGGTGGCGTCCGTGTGCACGGGGGCCTTCCTCCTCGCCGCCGCGGGGCTCCTGTGCGGCCGCAGGGCGACAACCCACTGGGAGCACGCCTCGGATCTCGCCCGCCGCTACCCCGACACCGCCGTCACCCCCGACGCCATCTACATTCAGGATGGGCCGGTCTTCACCTCTGCCGGCGTCACCGCCGGCATCGACCTGTGCCTGGCTCTGGTGGAAGGAGACCACGGCGCGCGAGAGGCCCGCCGCGTCGCCCGTGACCTGGTGGTCTTTCTCCAACGGCCCGGTGGCCAGTCCCAGTTCTCCGCCGCCTCCCGTACTCCCGTCACACGCCACCCCGCCCTGCGTCCGGTCCTGGACCGGATCGCGGCCGATCCGGCAGCCGACCACAGCCCGCACACCCTCGCCAAACAGGCCGGCCTCAGCCCGCGGCACCTGACCAGACTCTTCAAGGACCAGGCCGGCACCACCCCCGCCGCCTACGTGGAGACCATCCGCCTGGAGGCCGCCCGCATCCTGCTCGAACGGGGTGAGACCGTCACCGCCGCAGCGCGGCAAAGCGGCCTGGGCAGCGACGAGACCCTACGCAGGGCGTTCGCGCGCCACCTGGGCACCACGCCTTCCGCGTACCTGGCCCGTTTCCGCACCGCCCGGACAGGTGCCGACTTCGGTGTAGGGACTGAGAAACTAAGGGTCTAGCTGTTGCGGGGCAGGAGGTTGATGACATGCTCCTGGTCGCCCTCGCGGTCAAGCACGAGAATGTGACAATGCGACGGTGGAGTTGCGTCGGGCATGTCGCGCCGCGGGCATCGGCGTAGTAGCCGTCAGCGAACACGATGGTCAGGCTCGGCTGCATCGGGCCGTCCCGGCACTGTCAGCTCGATTGGTTGTGAGCCTGGATGGCCCGATCGAGGTTCGATACGACGCAGAGGTCCAGCATGTCGAGGCGCTTGTCGCGGGGTTGATGCGACCGGGGGTCGCGACTGCGGCCACGACTCTGCGCTCACAGCAGCCGGTGGCCTATGCCGAGTTGTCGCCAGCCGCGTTGCAACGTCTGACCGGGGTGCCGCTGAGAGAGTTCGACGCGGGCGGTGTCAGCGCCGATGCGGTTCTTCCTTGGGTGAACTCGCTGTCTGAGGAACTGGCGGACCATCCGGTCGCTCAGCGAGAGGCTGTCTTGCGCGTCAGGCTTCTCGAGCAGATGCACAGGGCTGACCACGACGACATTGGCTCTGAAGACGTCCTCCGAACACTGGACCTGATCAGAGCCCGGAGAGGCACTGTATCGGTTGAGGAACTGGCGCATGAGGCGCACCTGAGCCCCCGGCGATTGCGATATGTAGTGCGACGATCACTGGGAATCACCCCGAAGTTCGCCTCTCGCGTGGCGCGTCTGGGCTCTGCGGTGAGCCGTGCTGGCGCAGGAGCGGCCTCGTGGGCCGAAGTGGCAGCCGAGTCGGGGTACCACGACCAGAGTCATCTTGTGCGTGACTTCCGAGACCTCATGGACACGTCTCCATCCGCGTGGCTCGATGAAGAGGGCCGAAATCTACAAGGCTGGCGGCGCCCCGCCCCATGACCCTGGGGGCATGAACATCCAACTGATTCCCAAGCTGCTGGTCTCCGATGCCGACGCAGCGATCACGTTCTACACCCAGGCACTCGAAGCCCAGGTGAATCTCCGAGTCGCCGATGACCGCGGCGTGGTGAACCACGCCGAGCTCGCGCTCGACTCCGTCGCCTTTGCCCTGGCCCAGAGCGTGGAGGAATGGGGGTGGAACGATCCACGGTCGGTGGGCGGGTCGCCGGTCCTGATCATGCTCACAGTGCAGAACCCCGACGCGACAGCGGACCGCATGGTGCAGCACGGGGCTGAGCTCGTGATCCCGGTCGAAGACCGCCCTTACGGCAAGCGGCAAGGCAGGGTGAGGGACCCGTTCGGCCATCTCTGGGTCATCGGCGGCGAACTTCGAGACCAGCGGCCCCGATGAGTCACCAGAATGCCCCGCTGTCATTCGAGGGCCGACGACGACTCGTCGAGCGCAGCCGCACGCGACCAATCGCCCACGTTGCCGCAGAGATGGGGATCTCCCGCGCCTGTGCATCGAAGCGGGTAAACCGCTGGCGTCGGCACGGCGATGCTGGGCTGCACGATCGCCCCTCGGCGCCCCGCCGCAGTCCGAACGCGACACCGGCATGGATCATCGAGCAGATCGAGTCCTGGCGCCGAACACACAAGTGGTCCGCCCATCGGATCACCGAAGAGCTCGCCGACCTCGGCCTCACTATCGACCGGCGCACTGTCACCCGGCACCTGAGCAGGCTCGGCCTTGGCCAACGACGCTTCATCGACCCGGGCGGCGAAAACAACCGTAAGCCAGGGAAGATCATCGCCCGCTGGCCCGGACACATGGGGCACCTGGACGTGAAGAAGGTCGGCCGTATAAACGGATGGCCGAACAGTGACGTCACAGCGTCGTCCAACCTCTGGATCCCCGCCCCGGGCAGCGCGCGGGCCGCGGCCTCCCCACTGTCGGGGAGCGTCGCGGCCTGCGGGTCCGCTCGGGCCGGCTACTTCGGCATCTGGCGGGCCATCACCGTGCGCTGGGTCTGGTCGGTTTCCTCGCAGATCTGGGTGCCGGTCGGGATCCCAAGTACTGACCTGCGGTTTTTCACTCTGTTCGCCGATGTTTCCAAGGAGTGTTCCTGGAGGCTTCACGCCTTGCCCGGCTGCTCTGCGGTGTGAGGCTGAACAGGGGTGTAACCGGTCCTTGGCGGCCCGCCTTGTCCGTATCGGCGGTCAGCCGGTGGGGACGGTGCCGGCGATGTAGTGCCCCTTCATCGTGGCGGCCATCCGCTGCTGCCATTCGGCCATGTCAGCGCGCAGCTCGGCCTCGGTTCGGTCGCCCGTGCGCAGATCGGCCATGAATGCGTCGTATTCATCGAAGGCCCAGTCCTCGATGCCGAACGTGTATTCCTGGATACCGCCTTCGCCGTAGTACCCGCCGGGCCCGACCAGTGCGTCGAGGTCTATGCTGTGGTCGACGTTGCGTCCACAGCTGTATCCGCACGAATCATCCTCGGTGTAGTCGTACACCTGATGACGCTTGTCGTTGCTGGCCAGGTACATGTCGGTCAGTTCATCCGGGATCTCTCCCGCATACGGGAAGATCGGTACGAAGACGCTGACCGACGGCTCGCCGAGTGCGACCCAAATCGTGGCGAGCTTGCCGTCGTACGGATCATCGGCCTTCGAACCGACGCTGACGAAACCGAACGTCGAGACGAACCGGCTGGCGTGCCACCCCGTCGGCTTCTCGGCCTGGCCCGAACCATTCTCGTACGGCAGGTTTCCTATGCTCCGCGACAGCGTCTCGATCGAATGCTCGGTCGGAACGCCGTGCGATTCGACCTCCTGCTGCATGAAGTACCGGTAGTTCTTATCATGCGGGTCGTCCATACGGATGCCGACACGAGTGTGCCGATAGACGGCACTCGATGAGTATGACCAATCGTGAATACCGTCCGGTTCGCTGCCCTCGTTGACGACGTTTCCGTCTCCGTCGACGGTCGTGAGCTGCTCGTCGACGAAATACGGGAAACCGCTCGGTTTGGTCCAGTCCACCTTGCTGAAGTTCGTCCGCCAGTCGAACCCGCTGTATTCACCGTCCGGCGGGTTCGGCCCGTCCTTGTCGTCGTCGTGCGGTGAGGTGTAACGGCCGTCGCCGTCCGGCAGGTGTTCCTCGGTGACGTTGTCCCGGGTGAAGCTGTCACCATCGATCTCGAACGTCGCGGCATTGCCCCAACGGTCGAACACGCTGATGATCGTTGAGGTGTTGCGAGCCGTGCTGCCGTTGAACCCACCACCGTCATTGGTGTCCCGCAGAATCCGTTCGACCTCGTCCACGTGCTCGGCGCGCGAGAGCAGCACGTGGTTCATGTAACCACCGGTCATGCCCTTGTCCAGGTCCTGTGAGACTGGGTAGCCGTGCTGATCAGCGAAGCTCGAGGTCAAGGTGTGCCCCGCCACTTGGACGAAGCCGAGCCCGCGGTCGTTGCTGCCCGCCCACGGGATTCGGTCGCCGGTGATCGAATCCCGTCCCGACTCGCCAAGCGCCGTGATTCCCGTGTAGTCGAATCGGGACCCGAACGAATCACCGGAGCCGAACGACGAGCCGTCGGCCTCGTAGGTGTACGGGACGACCTTCCAGCCGTCAGGGGTCGACCAGTGGTCGCGGTTCTTCCAGATCACGGGCCGTCCGTCTGCGGTGGAATCACCCGTCGCGACCGCCGTGCTGGAGGCGTACGCAGGGATGATGGCCAAACTCATCACCATGGCCGCCGCCGTCGTCAGTACGAGCATTCTTCGTGGCATCGCGTTCACAAGGTCGCTCCGACCCACTCGGGGTTGCGAATGCGTTCGAGCAGGTCGGCGAACAGGGCCTTCGACAGCACGTCGTCGGGGAGCTCTTCTGGGTGCCATTGCACGGCGATGACCTGCCGGTCCACGGTCTCGATGCCCTCAATCACGCCATCGTTGGCGATCGCCGTCACGATCAGGTCGTCTCCGAGTCGCTTGACCGCCTGACGATGGATGCTGTTGACCCATGCCTCGCCCGGACCGAAGAGCTCGAAAAGCCGGCCGCTGCACGCTCGTACGGAATGAGCGAGATGATCGCGGTCTTCGGCGGGCCGGTGGGACCCGCGGTACGACGTATGAGCCAGCTCCTGGTACAGACTGCCCCCGTAGTACACGTTGACGACCTGCAGACCACGGCAGATTCCCAGGACGGGCAGGCCGCGCTCGAGTGCCTGGTCCAGCATCGACCATTCCAGCTCGTCCCGCGGCGGGTCCATGGTCGGGGTGACGCCGGGCTCGATGCCGGAGCCGTAGCGGGCAGGTTCGACCGAGGCGCCGCCGGCGAGGATCAGGCCTGCCGTCCCCTCCGGCAGCTCCAGCGGTGTGCCGTCCGGCACCCGTACGAGCGGACGCGCCCCGGCTCGTTCGACTACCCGTTCGTACGGTTCGGACGGCGTTTTGCGCCCGGTGGTGACGACTACAAGCGGTCTTGACATCGAGCTCGATCTCCTTTCATTTAAGTCCGGTCATGGTGATGCCCTTGACCAGGCGGCGTTGGAACAAGATGAACAGTACGAAAAGTGGCAGTAGTGAAATCAGTGACATCGCCGACATGGGTCCGAGTTCGGATCCGGCGGTGGCGTCGAGGAACATCCGCAGCCCGACCGAAAGCGTGTATTTATCGGTGCTGTTCAGGTAGATCAGCTGCGGCATGTAATCGTTCCACGTCCAGATGAACGTGAAAATTGCGGTCGTGGCGATCGCCGGACGGATCAGCGGAAGTGTGATGTGCCACAGACGGCGCCAAGGTCCGCATCCGTCGAGGACGGCCGCCTCGTCCAGCTCCCGGGGCAGTCCCCGCATAAACTGGACCGTGAGGAAAACGAAGAAGGCGTCCAAGGCAAGGAAATGTGGCACGATGAGCGGCAGGAAACTGTCGGTCCAGCCGAGTCTGTGAAAGATCGTGTATTGCGGTATCAGCAGCACCTCTTTCGGCAGAAAGAGGATTCCGATCACGATCCCGAACAGTGCCGCTCTTCCGGGGAAGGACAGCCTGCCGAACGCGTAAGCCGCCAGTGTGCAGGTGATCGCATTGCCGATGACACAGGCGGTGGCGATGATGGCCGAGTTGATGAAGAAGACACCGAACGATCCGGCTCCTGCGCCGCCCCACCCCTGGACGAAGTTGTCGAGCGTCCAGGTCTCCGGAATCAGCGACGTGCCGGAGATGATCTCGTCGGTCGGCTTCAGCGAGGTCAAGACCATCCATAGCACGGGATAGAGCAGCACTATGAGGCACAGTCCCGCCACCGCGTGTGGCCATAGTCTGCCGACGCGCGGCCGCCGTACGTCAGTTGCCATAGTGCACCCACCGTCGCGAGGACCAGAACAGGAGTCCGGCGACCACCGCCAACACGGCGAGCATTCCCCAGGCGATCGCCGAGGCGTATCCCATTCGCTGATACTCGAATGCCTGTATATAGAGATTCACCGCGTAGAACAGCGTGGAGTCGGCCGGTCCGCCGCGCCCGTCGCCGACGAGCTGCGCGGGCGTGAACGTCTGGAACGCTTGAATGGTGCCGAGCACCAGATTGAAGAAGATGATCGGGCTGAGCATCGGCACCGTGATGTGGATGAACTTGGTGACCGCGCCTGAACCGTCGATGGAGGCCGCTTCGTAGAGCTCCCTCGGGATCTGCTGCAGGCCGGCGATGAAGATGACCATCGGGGCACCGAAGCGCCAGATCTCCAATGCGATGATCACCCAGAGCACCGTGGACGGATCGTTCACCCACGATCTTTCCTCGATGCCGAACGTGCCGAGGAAGCTGTTCACGCCGCCGCCGTAATCGAACAGCGCCCGCCAGGTGATCGACACGGCGACGCTGGCGCCGAGCAGGGAGGGCAGATAGAACAGCGCGCGATAGAACCCCTGGCCCCGTCGAGCCGGTGCGAGCAGCAGCGCGGCCGCCAGTGCCGTGATGAGCTGCAGCGGCACCGAGATCACGGCGTAGCCCAGCGTGAGCTTCATCGAATGGAGGTAGCGGTCGTCACCGAACAATTCCCGGTAGTTGCCGAATCCGATCCACTCGGGCGATCCGAGCAGGTCGTAGTCGGTGAACGACAGATACAGCGAGAACGCCAACGGAGCGACCACGAGTCCGGCGACGCCGACGAACCACGGCGAGAGGAAGAGAAAGCCCGTCGATGTCCGGGTGAAGTCGTGCACGTGCCGAGATCGCTGTCGCCGTGGCGGCGGCGGTGTGGCCTCTTGTCCCGTACGGGCGACTTCGGGGTTTCTCTCCGAACGGGAAAGCGTGTGCTGTGTTGTCATGGCCGGCCGTTGGAGTCCAGGAGCTGCTCGGCCTCGGTCATGAACGCCTCGGCCGCTTGTTCCGGACTACTGCGGGCGAACAGCACTTCCTGGGCATGCCGGTCGAACATCTCCGAGCGGATGTTGCGTGTGCCCGCCGGGTCGGGCGCGGGGGCCGGACGGCTGTTGCCCTGCTCTCCGAGGTAGTCGACGTAGTCGGCGATCTGCCGTTCCTTGTCGTCCAGCTCCTTGTAGACGTCCGCGGCGATGTCCTGGTTCGGGGGCACTCCCCGGACCATCCCTTGAATGGCGCCGGCGTCGAGGTCGTTGACGAGGAAGTCGACCAGCTCGACGGCCTCATCCGGGTGCTCGGTCTCCGCGTTGACCGCCCATGCCACCGACCGCATCAGGTAGGCGCCGGGGTTGTCGGCCTCGTTGGGCAGCGGCCCGTACGCCCAATCGTCGCTTGGCAGCGTGATGCTCGTGCCGTAGACGCTCATGGCGACGGTGCCCTTTCCGACCGGGGACTCGGTCACATCACCGCCCGCAGCGGCGACCGTCACGTCCGCGGGCGGTGTGGCACCGGCGTCCCGCAGGTCGGCCCAGTACCGCCACCAGTCCACGAGGTCGTCCCGCGCGAAACCCAGGCCGCCGTCCTCGTCGAACCAGTCCAGCCCGCGCTGGCGCAGGAAGACCTGGAAGTGGTTGTGCTGCGAGCTGCTGTCCGCGAGTGCCCAGGTGCCCTTGTCGAGGGCCTGTTGCACGTCCTCGGCCGAGTCGGCGAGTTCCTCCCACGTCGTCTCGGCTGTGGGTATCTCGACACCGGCATCCTCGAGCATGCCCGGACGCAGCACCATCGCCATCGGGCTGGCCCCGGCCGGCGCCTCATAGAGCTCTCCGTCGATCTTGGCCTGCTCGAGGAATCCGTCGTCGATCGCCGAGGTGTCCAGGGTGTCGGGGTATTCACCCAGATTCAGCAGGAGCCCCTTGTCGGCGTACGTCGTTACCTGGTCGTTCTGGAAGATATCGGGTGCCGCATTCGACGCGAACTGGGTGTTGAGCTTGTCGTAGTAGCCGGAGAACGACGCCGGGATGACCTCGACCGTGATGTTCGGATTCTGTTCCTCAAACGTCTTGACGGCCTCCTGCGTGGCCTCGTTCCGGTCCGGGTTGCCCCACCAGGTGATCTCCAGCGTGACCTGACCCGAATTCTCGCTCGGGGTCCCGCAAGCGGTGAGCGCGGTAGCGGCGAACGTTGTACCGGCTACGAGTAATATCGAGGTGGGTCTACACTTCATAAGCCTTTCTCCGTTCTTCAACGTGGAGGCGTTGAAATTCGAGCATCAGCTCACGGTCCGACTCGAGTGTCCGGACCAACTGGTCGAGCGATTTCTCTTGCGGCACATGCCGGAGTTCGACGAGGGTGTGGTGGGACCCGGCCAGCCGGCCGACGACCCCGGCCGTTTCCGATGTGTGGAGAACAACCGCCGTCCGCTCCAGCAGGGCGGCGATCGCGTCTTCGTCGGCGGCGTCGGCGAATGGCAGATCGGCTAGGTCGGGGCGCTGGGCGGTCAGCAGGTCGACGTAGATCGGGCGGGTCGACGGGCGCGCCACCAGCACCGGGCGTGAGGTGGACCCCGCATCAGGCACGTCGGCGAGCAGTCCCGCGTCGAGTCGGGACATCACCGTCAGCACCCGGATCGGTCGGTCGCTGACGAGCTGCTCGACCTCCCGCAGGTGGAAGGGGAGGCTCAACGCGTACGTGGCGCCGCCGAAGTCGACAGCCTCAGGCGTATTGCGGAGTTCTTCGAGGTTGATCGCGTGAACCCGGCCGAACTCCGAGGGTATGTACTGCGAAATCAGTTCGGCGTAGCGAGCCGACGACGCCGCGACACCGATGAAGGCCACATCGATGCCGAGGTGGAGCAGCGCAAGCCGCTGCGCCATGGCCTTGGCCGCTTGGTGTGGAGCCACCCCGGTCCGGATCAGATCCACGAGCGCACGGTCCGCGCGAGCCCAGTCGGTGTTCGTGCTCGCGACCTCACCGCCATCGGTGTCAGGCAGCGTGGTGAACGTTCCCGCGCCCCGGTGCGTCACCACCAGGCCCGCCTTGCCGAGTTCCTCATACGCCTGACGGACCGTGTCGACGGCGACGCCCAGGTGCTTCGACAACGCACGCACCGACGGCAAACGTGTTCCCGTCGGCACGGCACCGGTTGCGACGACATATTCCACCTGGGTCTTCAACTGCACCCAGATCGGAACTCCGGAGTCGTGATCAGCCTGGAGCCGCCGCCATGGCTCCGACACGACGTATTTTGTCATGCTGTTATAGTACAGTCAAACAGTTTTACTCGTAAAGCCCCCTGCCAGGGGCCTTTCACGAGAGAGAACCGGGCGGGTGGTGGTGGCCGATGCCGGAAGCGGCCAGGTCCACGCCTTCCGCGACGGGCCGGCCCAGCGCAGCCTGGACTACTCGGTGGGCGGGGTGGCCTGTCGGGGTGTGGTGCCAGTGGGGTGGAGGCCACCATTCACGCAGTCGGTGTTCTCCCCCAGGCGGACCGAGGATTGATCACCGGTTCGTCCCGGCCCACCGGGCTCGGACCGGCGCGTGCGCAATGCCGAGTCGAGCCGCGTCCTCGCGGAAAGAGCCGACATGGGTCCAGGGGCAGGAGGGCGATCGGATCAGCGCGCCAGCAGCTCCTTGATGGCGTCGTCGATGAACCGCACATCCTCCGGGTTGGTGCCGTGTCCGGCGAAGTGGCCCCAGGTGCTGGGGATCACGCGCAGCTCGGCGTTGGGGATGTGCTCGGCCGTCCACTTCTCGTCCTCGGGCGGGAAGTAGAGGTCCTTGCCTCCCGGGAGGATCAGTGTCTTCGCCTTGATCGAGTTCAGCGCGTGCACCGTGTCTCCGTTGAATCCGGGAGTTCGGCCGACATCGCCGTTCTGCCAGGTCCACAGCATGGTCAGCAGGTTGTTGGCGTCCCGGTCGAGGAAGAATCCCTCCCAGAACCCCACGAGAAAGTCCTCGAGCGAGGAGAATCCGAGTCTGGTGTACTCCTGGTTCCAGTAGAAGGCCTGGGAGAAGCCCCACCCGGCGTAGACGCGGGCCATTGCGCGAAGCCCGGTGGTCGGCTGCGTCGCATACCAGCCGTTGTTCCAGGCGGCATCAGCGGTGAGCGCCGCCTTGATCCCCTCAAGGAACACTTTGTTGTGCACGCTGGTCACCGACGACCCGCAAAACGGCACGATGCGTTCGACCGTTTCCGGGTAGGCGACCGCCCACTGGTAGCTCTGGCCGGCCCCCATCGACCAGCCGGTGACCAGCGCCAGCCGCTCGATTCCGAAACGCTCGGTGACCAGGCGGTGCTGCAACGCCACGTTGTCGTAGAAGGTGACGTTCGGGAAACGGCCCCGGTCATAGGGCGGCGGGGTGTTGCTCGGCGATGTGGACAGGCCGTTGCCGAGCATGTTGGGCACAATGATGAAGTAGGTGTCCGGATCGAGGGCCATGCCCTCGCCGATCATCCATTCGTTGTCCCAATGCCGACCGGAATACCATGTCGGGCAGACGATCGCGTTGCTCTTGTCGGCGTTAAGCCTGCCGTAGGTCTTGTAGGCCAGTCGCGCATCGCGCAGTGTCGCCCCGCCCTGCAGCACCACATCACCGGCGGCAAAGACCTCGTAGTCGTTCTCCCTGCCCATGGCTCCCCCGTGTACCAACGTGCCGGCGAAAGACCGTTGTCGCCCTACCCGGCCAAAGCAGCACCCATACCCAGCAGTTCTCCAAGGAACGTTCATATGCCCGCCGGCGAGGACCGCGGCGGCGTTCAGGAAGTGGTCGCCACCTGTCCGCGGTCAGCCTTCGCCGGCCCCTCCGCGCCTGGACGGACGTCGAAATCGAAGATCTCCGTCGGTAGATACAGTGAGCAGCAGGCGTTCGGGATGTCGACGATACCGCTGATACGGCCCTCGAGCGGCGCCGATCCGAGCAGCAAGTACGCCTGCTCGCCCGTGTATCCGAACTGCTTGAGATAGTCGATCGCGTTGAGGCACGCGTTCCGGTAGGCGACCGTCGCGTCCATGTAGTAGTTGGTGTTGGACTCGTGGTCCACCGAAACACCGATGAACGACATGAACTCCGAGTACCTCGGCTCGACGTTACCCGGCATGAATACCGGGTTCCTGGTGATCCCGTACTTCTCCATGCCGCCTTTGACGAGGTCGACCGCGAAGTCGATGTATCCCCCCATCTCGATGGCGCCGCAGAAGGTGATTTCACCGTCGCCCTGACTGAAGTGGAGATCGCCTCCTGAGAGATTGCCTCCGGGCACGAAGACGGGGTAGAAGACTCGACTTCCCCGCGTGAAGTTCTTGATGTCGTGGTTCCCGCCCTGCTCGCGGGCGGGAACGGTACGCGCCCCCTCGTTCGCGACCCTGTCGAATTCCGATGACCCCTGTCTCAACCGTCCGGCCAGGACCTCGTTGGTGTTGGGCGGCAGGGCCAGCGGCGGTACGCGATCCGGGTTCGTGGAGATGAGCGCGCGTTCCCTCTCGTTCCATCTCGCCAGGAGCTCGGCGGACGGCGCTGTCCCGAACAGGCCGGGGTGGGTGATCCCGGTGTACCTGATTCCGGGCAGGTGGCGCGACGTCGCCTGCTGGCCGTGGAAGTCCCAGATCGCCTTGAGCGCGTTGGGGAAGGAGTCGGTGAGGAATCCTCCCCCGTTGTCCTTGGCGAAGACTCCGGTGTACCCCCACCCCTGGCCCGCCGCGGGCCCCACTTCTTGGGGGACGGCGCCCAGGTCCAGAATGTCGACCACGAGCAGGTCGCCGGGTTCGGCCCCTTCGACCGCGATGGGGCCGCTGAGCACGTGGCACCGGTCGAGGACCACGTCACGGACGTCGTTGGCGGAGTCAGAGTTCTTGATCTGCCCGTCCGTCCACTCGCGGCATTCAACCCTGAACTCGTCGCCCGGCCGGACTTGGGCCACAGCAGGAATGTCGGGATGCCAGCGATTGTGCCCGGGGGCCTCCTGATGCCACATCGATTTCGATTGGTCGACTTTGAATACCACGTCAGGCATTGCTTCTCCAACGAGCAGTGAGAATATTCCCGGCCGCCGGTGCGACCTATAACCCGTTCACCTGGACGGGGCTGCCGGATGCCGCGTTTCCCTGAGCTTTGTCCAGGCTTTTTCCCCGACTAGCTTCTTGGCGTCCGGGCTTACCGCGGACCGTTGTTCCTCCTGGCTGCCGCCGGAGGGTTCTCGCCTGATCACCTCCGGCTCGTAAGCGCTCTTGTGCGCCCGGTCAAGCGCCGCCGCGACCGGACGTGGCGTGTGGTTGAGATAGGGCGGCGAAAACACTCTCCGCGCTTCTCCTCCGCACGTAGGACATTGATCTGTCTCCGGAGCGGAACCGATGGGATACCGAATCTCAAGAAGGGCGCATCGGGTACATCGATATTCGTACACGGGCATACGGCCCCCCACTTCGGCTCGTGTATGCGCCGAAAATTCGGCGTTTCGCTGCTACGTTGACCTCTCTGTCCTGAGAAGATTTATGCATTTCCACGAGAAGTTACTTCGAATGGTGATGAATGTCAACGAGGCGCAAAGGCGGCAATGTGAAACAGCACGTAAAGGATTGTGAATCCTGAGGTGAAATATGGTCGCCCAGGGGGACTCAGGTCGACTTCGGCGCCTGTGCGGTCACCCATCGGGGCCGCGACGCGGACCGGTGCCGCCCGGCCGCATTCACGGTTGGTCCATAGCTATGCCGTCGGCGCTGCGCGCACTGCGACAGCCGGCCCCCTGCGCGAACCCGATCGTCAAGCATCAGTCAGGGTCCGAGATCAAAGATTGGGCGCGGCGATCTGGGCGGCCATGTGGCCGCCGCCGTAGCCGTTATCGATGTTGACCACCGCGACGCCGGGTGCGCACGCGTTCAACATGGTCAGCAGCGGGGCCAAACCGCCGAAGGCCGCGCCGTATCCGACCGATGTCGGTACGGCGACCACGGGTGCGGAGACCAGGCCTGCGACCACTCCGGGCAGCGCGCCGTCCATCCCAGCGACCACCACGATCGCCCGTGCCCGGCGCAGCAACTTGAGATGCGCCAGCATGCGGTGCAGTCCTGCGACGCCGACGTCGACGACCAACTCACACGCCCTGCCGAGATACTCGGCCGTCATGGCTGCCTCGCGTGCGACCGGCCGGTCCGACGTACCCGCCGCGAGGACGACCACGAGCCCGCCAGTGGGTTCGGGTGGTTCACCGGGCCACGCGATGATCCGCGCGTCGGTCACGTGCCGGGCGCCGGGCAGTTCCGCGAGTAGTGGTTCCACCTGCTCGGGCAGCACACGGGTGAACAACGTGCGGGCTCTGCGCGTGCGGATGTCAGCAGCGATGGTTCGAACCTGTTCAGTGGCCTTGCCCTCGCAGAACACCGCCTCGGGAAAACCGCGCCGCACGGCCCGGTCGTAATCGAGGTCGGCGAACGCCGAGAGCGGTTCGGTCGGCACCCACTCCTCAGTCACCGGCGGCGCCCGCCAACGGGAGGGTGAAGGCACCGGACTGGATGCCCGCGAGATCAAGGGCGACGAACCGGAATCCCGCCGAGCGCACGGCCCGCAGCACCTTCTCGCGTAGCGGGTCGCCGGCCACGGCTACGATGTTGGCGATCGGCACCTCCAGCCGGGCGACATCGCCATGGTGGCGTACCCGAAGGTCCTCCAGGCCGAGGCGGCGCAACTCGGCCTCAGCCGTCTCTACCTGGGCGAGCTTCTCCGGCGTGACGTCGGAGAAGTGTGGGATCCGTGAGGCCAGGCAGGGCGCGGCGGGCTTGTCTGCGCACGGCAGCGCGAGGGCCCGTGCGATGCGCCTGACCGCCGCCTTGTCGATTCCGGCGTCGGCGAGCGGGCGGAGCACCGCGTGGTCCGTGGCGGCCCGCGCGCCCGGTCGGTCGGGGCGCCGGGCATCGTCGGCGTTCTCGCCGTAGGCGACCGCTGTCAGCCCGTGCTCTGCGACGACCTCGTGCGAAATCCGCGTGAACAGCTCATCCTTGCAGTGAAAGCAGCGGTCGGGGCCGTTGCGCCGGTAGTCGAGACGCTCCTGCTCCCGGGTCTCCACCTCGATCAGCGGCACCCCCACGAAGTGCGCGACATCGCGGGCTTGCCTCCACTCCTCGGCGGCAAGGCTGGGGGAGACGCCGAGGACGGCGACGGTCCGTGCGCGGCCGAGCGCGTACACCGCCAGTGCGAGCAGTACGGAGGAGTCGACACCTCCGGAGAAGGCCACGCCGATCCGTCCCGAGCCGGCGGAGCCGCTCCCGAGGTCCGCGGCGAGCCGCTCGACCATGCGCCGATCCGCCGTCGGCAACGATGCCAAGGACATCATGTTCACTGCTTCTCCTCTGTCCGGTCCGCCGGCCATGATGTGCGGAAGAATCCCTCCCCGCGATCGATCCGGCCGTAGGTGTGGGCGCCGAAGAGGCCACGAGTCCGTCAGCGACTCCGCGGGCACGAACCCGTTCTTCTCCGCGATTATCCGGGATGCGGGGGAAGCGGCGGCCGCAGCCGGAGGAGGACCTCTCCTGCCTGGGGCACGACGAGCGCCTCGGGATCCGTCTCCCATGCGGCGACGTCGACGGATGCCGGATCCAGGTAGCCGAGGTCCACGGCCCGGACGACCTCTTCGGGGATCCCGGTCGCAAGAGTGACGTCGACCCGGCAGCGTTCGCCGTGCGCCTCGTCGTAGGTTCCCGCTCCGCGCAGGTGGGTCGAGTGCGCGAGTACGCCCCAGTGCACACTTGAGAACCGGTTCCACTGCTTCACGAAGTAGTCCCGGCAGTGATAGCCGATCTCATGGATCTCCGGATGGGTCTGGCTGATCTCGGTGATATGGGGCGCGTAGAGCACGACCTCGCCTCCGTCGGCGACGATCGGTTCGACCTTGTAGAACCCCTTGGCTGCGGTCCAGATGTCGAGATAGCGCTCGGGGATGATGGACAGGACGCGGCGCACCGGCTCGGTCAGGTACCGCACGTGCACTTCGGCTGAGACGTCTGACGCGGCGGCCCAGGCGTCGAGCGGGTGTCCGAAGGCGATCGAGTGCAGCGCGCCGGTGCCGGACCGCGCCACGACGCACAGCGCGAGCAACCGTCCGGGCACGTGCGCCGCGGCCTCGTTGATCAGAGCGCGCACGGGGGTGGTGCCGCGAGTGCCGATGATCTCCGCGCTCGTGATCAGCGCGCCGAGCCAATGCGAGACGTCGATGATCTCCTGGCCTGCGATCCCCGGGAACAGGTACTTGGTGCCCCCGGAGAAACCGACCACCTCGTGCGGGAACACCGGCCCGAGGATCAGAGTCACGTCGTGGTCGACGACGACGCGGTTGATCTTGACCTCGATCTCACGCCGGAGTAGCCCGCCGGAGAGCTCGGCGAGGCGATCGGCGCCGATCGTGCCGAGCGTTTCGAACGTGGCCGGATCCCACCACTCGTGGTTGACGATCGTGGCACCGGGATACCGATCCGCCAGCCCGCCGGGGGCCACCCCGAGATGGCGCTCGATCTCGGTGTCGGACATCGCCGCGTGGGTGCCCAGTGCGATCACCACGGTGATCCGCGAGGCACGCCCGTGCAGCGCGTCGTGCACCGCGCCGAGCAGGAGCGGTAGCGGGCAGCTGCGGGTCGCGTCGGGAACGATCACGGCGACGCTCCGCCCGGTGAGGTCCGCACCCTGGAGCCGGGTCGTGACGAAGTCGCGGACGTGCTCGGCGTCCAGCGTGACGTCGGGTCCGCCGAGGATGTCGGCCGCCGCGGCCGTTCCGGTCACGTCGGAGGCTGCGGCGCCGCTGCTCGAGGTGTCCATCCGGCCACTGTGCCTTTCCTGCTGTGATCCGGGCAACACCGCGCGGCAAGTGGTGGCAACCGATTGGCCTCAGCCGGTCGTTCCGCGAGCATGGCGGATTATGGACCCCACGCCGAACTCGTCGGGCCTTTCGTCGTCAGCGTTGAGCAGTGCGCACCCCCTGTGACGCGACTCACTTTCTGGTCGAGGCAATTGGTGGCAATCAGTTGCCTCTCATCGTGGCGCGCTGCCTCAATGTGACTCGTCTCGCTCCTGGCGCGGCATCGTGTGGACACATCAGCGAAGATTCCGTGTGTTGTGCGACAACCGGTCGGCAGAGAAGTCGGTCCGGTCCGACCGGCGCACCGGGGATCCTCACCCCGCTATTCATGGATCACTCGGCCACCGCAGCGGTCTGGCCGGGTGCACAACAGAACATCGGTACGGGCTCCTCCGGAGTGAAACGCAGGTTCGCCCGGATGAGTGGAACCAGACGGCTCACGCGGTGAGCAGGAGAGGGATCACCATGAGGCACAACCATGATAGGGCCCTTTCGATCGCGGCAGTGGTCGGTGCGACGGCACTGGCGCTGACCGGGTGCGGCGGTGGCAGCGGAGCCGCCGGTGGTGGAGGCACGCTGCGACTGGCATTGAACCAGACCGAGGAACACCCCTCCTTCATCGCGCTGGAAGACTTCGGAAACCGGCTGACCGAGGGCACCGACGGACGGTGGGGCATCGAGGTCTACGCCAACGAGACGCTCGGCGCCCAGCAGGAGGCCCTCCAGTTGGTCGGCGCGGACACCGTCGACATGGCCATCGTCGCCGGCCCCCAGCTTGAGAACCTCAATGAGGAGTTCGTCGCCTTCAACCTCCCCCTGGTCTTCGACTCCATCGACCATCAGATGAACGTCATCAACAACCCGGATATCACCGGCGATCTCTACTCCTCACTCGAGGACCAGAACATCTCGGTGCTCGGCGGCTTAACGGCCGGAACCCGAAACATCTACACGTCCGAAGGGCCGATCACCGAGCCCGCGGATCTGGACGGGATGAAGATCCGGGTGCAGGAGAGCCCCATCCACACCGAGATGATCGAGCGGATGGGCGGTTCGGCCACTCCCATGGCCTACGGCGAGGTCTACACGGCCCTGCAGTCCGGGGTCCTCGACGGCGCGGAGAACAACGAAGTCTCCTACATGACCCAGAAGCACTACGAGGTTGCCGGATACTTCGCCCGGACGGAGCATCTGATCGTCCCCGACTACCTGGTGATGAGCACTGAACGGCTGGCGGACATGTCAGAGGCGGATCGCGCCGTCTTCGATGCGGAGTGGAGCGCCGCAATCGGCGAGCACACAGAGCTTTGGACCGGGGCGACCGACGAGGCGATCGCGGAGGCTGAGGCCGCCGGCGTGCAGTTCAACGATGTGGACGATGAGACGTTCCGTGCGGCCGTCGAGCCGCTCGTCGACCAGTCGCTGACCAGCGACACCATCCGCGAACTGTACGAGACCACCCGGGCCGCCGCTGAATGAACAGACCACAGGTGTCAAGGTCAGGAGGTCGGACATGCGTGCGGTGAAGGAGGCCCTTGACAAGATCCTCGCAGCAGCCTGTGTGGTCCTCTTCACGGTTCTCGTCCTGACGGTCTCGTGGCAGGTGTTCACCAGGCAGGTCCTCAACGCTCCCAGCGGCTGGTCCGAGGAACTCTCCAGGTACGTGTTCGTCTGGCTCGGACTGTTCGGTGCCGCGCTCGTATTCTCGGAGCGGGGGCACATCGCAGTGGACTTCATCGTCCGCAAGCTCGCCGAAGGCGTGCAGCGTGTGATCGCCGTCGTCGTCCAGTTGGCCATCACCGCGTTCGCCGTGGTGGTGCTGGTCTGGGGTGGGTGGCGTGCCTCGCGACTCGCCTGGGAAACCGACCTCACGAGCCTGCCCGTCCAGGTCGGCCCGCTCTACCTGGTCATGCCGATCACCGGGATGATCATCACGTTCTACGCCGTCTATCACGTGGTATTGGTACTGCGCCGTAAAGAACCCGCGATCGGAGGGCACGACACCCCGGGAGCTCTGGAGTAATGGATCCGGCAACGCTCGCAGGGCTCATCCTGCTCATCGGAATCGTCGTTCTCCTCGCTCTCGGCGTGCCGATCGCCGTCGCCATCGGGCTTCCCTCCGCCGTGGCGACGATCGCGATCCTGGGCGCCGAAAACGCCTCGCTCACGACCTCCCAGCGCGTATTCACCGGCATCAACTCGTTCACGCTCCTGGCGATCCCCTTCTTCGTCCTGGCGGGCGTGCTGATGAACAACGGAGGTATCGCCGGCCGACTCGTCGACGCCGCCAAGGTGCTCGTGGGCCGGATGCCGGGCTCACTGGCCCAGACCAACGTGATGGCCAACGCCATGTTCGGATCGGTCAGCGGGGCGGCGGTGGCTTCGGCAGCGGCCGTCGGCAGCGCCATGGCGCCGCGACAGGAGCAGGAGGGGTACGAACGGGACTTCTCCGCGGCGGTCAACGTCGCTTCGGCACCCTCGGGCATGCTGATTCCACCGAGCAACACGTTCATCGTCTACTCGCTGGTCAGCAGCACCTCGGTTGCAGCCCTGTTCCTGGCCGGGTACGGACCGGGCATTCTCTGGACACTGGCCTGCATGACCATGGTGTACCTGCACGCCAGGAAGCGGCCCGAACTCAGGGCCGTCGGCCGCGTGACGTTCGCACAGGCGTTGCTGACCATCTGGAGGGCCGTCCCGTCCCTGCTGATGATCGTCATCGTCGTCGGCGGCATCCTGGCCGGCGTCTTCACACCGACGGAATCGGCCGCGATCGCGGTGCTCTACTGCCTGGTGCTGGGATTCGCCTACCGGATGCTCAAGGTGAAGGACCTACCTGGCATCCTCCTGGAGGCCACCAGGACAACGGCGATCGTCATGCTCCTGGTCGGCGTCTCCTCAGCGATGTCCTGGGTGATGTCCTTCGCGCGGATCCCCAACCTCATCTCCGACCTGCTCCTGGGGCTGACCGACAACCCCACGACCGTCCTGATCCTCATGATGGTGATCCTGCTGGTGGTGGGAACCTTCATGGACCCGACACCGGCGATCCTGATCTTCACCCCGATCTTCCTGCCGATCGCCGTCGATTTCGGGATCGACCCGATCCATTTCGGAACCGTGATCGTGTTCAACCTGTGCGTCGGCACGATCACCCCGCCGGTGGGCAACGTGCTCTTCATCGGCGCCCGGGTCGCGGAACTGCGGATCGAGAGCGTCGTTCGCAGGCTCGTGCCGTTCTTCGCCGCCTTGCTCGTGATGCTGTTCATCGTGGTCTTCGTCCCGGAGGTCTCCATGTGGCTGCCCACGGTGCTCGGCCTGGTGGACGGGGGCGGATAACCCTCTCCTGAATCCCGTCGATCTGGGGGAGCAGCACAGGAACCGCGTGCCGGGGCCGCCCGGGGAAGGCAGGGGCGGCCCCGGCATCGCCGGGCGAAGAGTGAACCGGTGCGGCGCGGGCCCGTCCCCGCTGCAGTGGAGTTCGGGGAACCCCTCAGAGGACAGGCACAGCGCCTTGGCCAGGTATCAGACGGGAAGACCGCTGGAACCGACGGTGAGCCAAGCCGACGGCAGCGCCGGGCGCGTTCACCGCGGGGCGATTTCGCAAGCCTGCACGGTGACCGCGTTGACCACGGCGCTGTCGGCGGCCAGGGCGGGATCCAGCGCACCGAGTACCGTGCGCACGGCGTCGGTCAGAGGGCCGGCGGTCAGCGGTCCGATATCGGCGGACCGTACATCGTTGACCGAGCCCCCGCTCCCGCGCAGGTGGCACACCCAGGCGGCCAACGCGCGGGTGGTCCCCAGCGGCACCCGGCCCGCGGCCCGCTCCAGGCGCAGCACCGGCAGCAGGCGGACCGGCAGTTTCTGTGAACCGTCGGTGGCGATCTGGTCCAGCCGGTGGCGCATCCGTGGATTCGCGAACCGGTCGATCAGCGCCGCGCGGTAGGCGGCGATGTCGGTGTCGGGCAGGTTCAGGTGCCTGGACGCCTCGTTCCACCACTGCTCGAGCCACGCGCGGCACGTCTCATCGGTCATCGCGTCGGACACGGTGACGTGCCCGCGGAGCGAAGCGGTGTAGGCGAGCAGTGAGTGGGCTCCGTTGAGCAACCACAGCTTGCGCTCCTCGAAGGGGCCGATGTCGTGGACGAAGGCTGCGCCGGCGTCCTCCCACTGAGGCCGACCGGCCGCGAAATCGCCGCTGAGCACCCATTCGGTGAAGGGCTCGGTGACCACAGGAGCATGGTCGTCGGCCCCGGTGGCGGCCCCGACGGCGGCCACGTCCGCGGCGATGGGCCTGGGCGTGATCCGGTCGACCACCGTCGTCACGTAAGAAACGCTCTCCTCGAGCCGGCCGGGCAGTCCCGGGTCGACGAACTGTGCGAACTCACGCACGATCCGGGCGGTGACGGCACCGTTGCCGGGCAGGTTGTCGCACGGCACCAGTGTCAGCGGCCCCGCATCGGCGCGGCAGCGGGCGGCGAGTCCGGCCACCAGCTTGGCCGGTGCCGTGCGCACCGGGCTGGAGGGAGCGGTACGGAGCGCGTCCACGTCCGCGCGAACCTCGGGCCGGTCGACATCGAGACCGCCGTCGGCGCCGCGCAGGTAACCGGCCTCGGTGACGGTCATGGTGACGACCCGGACCCGGGGATCCTTCAGGTACCCCAGCCATGCCGCGTGGTCACTCGCGGGAAACACCCGTGCGATGCTGTCGACGACCTCGAACCCGTCGCCGTCGCCGGACCGGGTGACCAGGGTGTACAGGCCGTCCTGCGCGGTGAGCGCGTCCACGAGGCCGGGCGTGCGGCCGGTGAAGGCGGCGATGCCCCACTGCGTTGCGTCCGGCGCGCGGCTGGTGTACCAGGCCTGGTGGGCGCGGAAGAAGTTTCCCAGACCCAGGTGTACGTGGCGCACGGTGGGTGCAGCCCCGCGCCTGCTGAGTCCGCTCACAGTTTGAACACCTCCCGGGGGCGCCCGTTGACGAGGTCGGTGATCGTTTCGAGGGCCTCGTCCTCGTCGAGTCGGTACTCGGCGACCAGTTGCGCGAGGTAGCCGCTGTCCAGACGGCGGGACATGTCATGGCGGGCCGGGATGGAGCAGAACGCCCGGGTGTCGTCGATGAAGCCCGAAGTCCGTGAGAACCCGGTGGTCTCGGAGATCGCGGAGCGGTAGCGGCGAATCGCATCAGGGGCGTCAAGGAACCACCACGGCGCCCCGACGTAGACCGACGGATAGAAACCGGACAGCGGTGCCAGTTCCCTGGAGAAGACCGTCTCATCGACGGTGAACAGCACCAGATGCAGGTTGGGATGGGTACCGAACCGCTCCAGCAGCGGCCGTAGCGGATCGGTGAAGTCGCCGCGCAACGGGATGTCGTGACCCGTGTCGGACCCGTACGCCTCCAGCGTGGGCCGGTGGTGTCCGCGCCGCACACCCGGGTGCAGCGTCATCACCAGGCCGTCCTCGGTGGACATCCGAGCCATCTCGAGCAGCATGTGCCGTCGCAACGCCACGGATTCGGCCCGCGTCGCGGTACCCGCCAGCGCGGCGCGGTGGATCCGGTCGGCTTCGCCGGAATCGAGCGGATCGGTGCGCACGTCCTCGTGGCTGTGATCCGCCGAAGTGGCGCCGTGCTCGATGAAATACCGGCGCCGCAGCTCCATGGCGGTGACCCAACCCGGGTAGGTGCCGGTGTCCACATCCGCGACGTCACCCAGGCGGGCAACGGCCCCGGCCCATCCGGGCCGGACGACTTCGAGGTAGCGGTCCGGACGGAACGTGGGGATGACCCGGCCGGACCAGGCCGGGTCCGCCGCCAGTCCGGTGTGTGCCGACAGGTCGTCGCAGGGGTCATCGGTCGTGGCGAGCACCGAGATCCGGAATCGGTCGAACAGCGCGCGCGGATGGTAGGCGTCATGGACCAACCGCTCGGCGAGGTGGTCGTAGATGGCATCGGCGCTGTGAGCCGAGGGGCGGACCGCGACGTCGAAGATCTCGGCGAGTTCGGACTCCAGCCAGTACCTCACCGGCGTTCCGCGGAAAACGTCCCAGTGCGAGCACAGCTGACGCCACGCCTCCCGTGCCGAGTCCTCGGAGAGTGGGCCCCGGCCGACCCCCAGGACATCCAGTGGTACTCCGGAGGCGTGCAGCAGACGAGTCACGTAGTGGTCGGGGGTCACAAACAGCGCGGCCGGATCGCTGAACGGCACATTGTCGAGCAGCATCCGGGGATCGACATGCCCGTGCGGAGAGATGATCGGGAGATCGCGCACTGCGCCATAGAGCCGACGGGCGATCGCAAGGACACCCGGATCCGCGGGCAGCAGCCGGTCGGGGTGCAGGGCGAGCGGAGCGTGGTGGACTGACATGGCAACGAGTTTGGTGGCGACGCCGGCGCGGCAGCCATCGATTGCCGTGAGTTGCCGCGACTCGGTGCGTTGCGGGTTGATCAGCGACCGGCGCGCCGGCGCCCGCGCGCTGAAGGCCTACGCGGGTTCCGCGCCCATCACGCGGGCCTCGGGGCGCAGCCACGTCGTCATGCACCGCCGCGTGAAGAACCAGCGACCGGCCGCGGTCGGCTACGTCTGGGCGTTCGCCGGTCTGCACTCACCCGGCACCCGAGCGCACCATGATCGCCGCCGCGAAGCCGGGGACCGCCACTCCAGCATCCTGCGCAACCTCTTCAATCGCCTGCTCGGCTACCTGCGCCACTGCCTCACCGCACGCACGACCTTCGACGAAGCCCCGCGTTGCCCGCCCCGAGGCCCCGACTTCACGCGATCGCTTGATGCCTTAGGCAGATCGGATGTCTCTCGGGACAGGGCAACTAGGCGGGGTTCTCGCCCGGCGTCGCGGGCCACGGCGCGCCCGGCTCGATGCCGGCGGCCGGCGCCGCGGCCTGGGCCACGAGGAGGACGTCGGCGACCGGTTCGCCGCGCTCGGCCGCCAGCGCGACCACGTCGGCGAACTCGGGCATGACCTGCAGCACGCGGCCGTCGCGGTGGCCGACCTTGATCCGCACGGTCCCGCCGGCCACGGCAAGCGGCGTCCACGCCCGTTCGAGGACGTCCTTGGTGACGGCCGTGCGGCGCAGCCCGAGCGTGCTGGTGTGCGCCATGACCGCGTCCCCCAGAGCCGCGGCCGCCTCCGGTTCGGCCAGGACGTGCAGGGTGTGGGCCGGGCGGCCCTTCTTCATCAGGATCGGGGTCAGCCAGGCGTCGGAGGCCCCTGAGGCCATGAGGTGCGCAAGGACCTCGGGCCAGACCCGGGGGTCCAGATCGTCGATGTTGGCCTCAAGCAGCACCGCGTCCCCGATGCGCCGACCCGCGTACTCCTGCGCGACCCCGTGGACCTGCGGGCCGGCGCAGGGTGGGCCGGCCGCGATCCGGACGACGTTCGCGCGTTCGGGGGCGTCCCGTGTTCCGGCGCCGATGCCGGTGACCTCGACGCGCATCGCGGGAAACGGAGCCGAGCCGGACGCGAGGGACGTCACCAGCGCCAGGCCCGTGGGCGTCGCCAACTCGCCGGACCCGCCCGCGGCCACGTCCCAGCCGCGCGACAGCTCCAGGGCGGCGGGCGCCGGCACCGGCAGAACGCCGTGGTGCGCCTCGATCGTGCCCGAGCCGAGCGCGATAGGGGAGCACAGCGCCGCGCTCACCCCGAGCGCGTGCACCCCGGCGCAGGCCGCGACGACGTCGGCGATCGCGTCCAGCGCCCCGACCTCGTGGAAGTGCACCTGCTCGGGGGAGATCCCGTGCACCCGTCCCTCGGCGCCGGCCAGGCGCGCGAAGGCCGCCGCGGCCGCGGCGCGAACCGGCTCGTCGAGTCTGGCACCGTCGATGAGGGCGCGAATCGCCGTCCAGGTGCGGTGGGGCGGGTCGGCCACCAGCACGTCCACGTCGACCTTGGTGGCCCGCAGCCCGGCGCGGGTGACCTGCGCGGCGCGCAGCCGCACGGAACCGGGGATCACCGAATCCACGGCGGCCTGGAGGACGTCGAGCCCCACGCCCGCGTCGACGAGCGCGCCGAGCAGCATGTCGCCGGCGACCCCGGCGGAGGCGTCGATCCACAACATCCGGCTCGACGTCATCGTTGCGTTCACCACTTCTCGCAGACTCACTCACACCAGGATCGCGATACGGGTCCGAATATTAGGGCGATTCTCCGTCCACGGCCATGGCGCAGGGCAACTCATGGCAATGCGTTGTCCCGCATCGCGGGTCGCGGAGATGGTGATGCTCCCGAACAAGCCGGTGAGGCAGATCACAGTCGGATGGGGGGTTGTGGGCCCGTGGAACCCTCATGGCCCCGGAGACGCGTGTCTCCGCAGACCCGGCGCTGCACCGGCTCCCCCGTGTTCGAAGGGAGAACAGGAAGATGAGTCAAGGTTCAAGGCGCGTGCGCAGACGGGGCGTTGTCCTTCTCGCCGCAGCCGCGCCGCTCTCGGTGCTCCTCACCGGCCCGGCGGCCGCCGCACCGGACTTCTCCAACGCCGGCGGCAACCAGCCCCCGGCTCACTCCCATGCCCCGCACAAGGCTCCTGAGGTCGAGTCGCGGGTGAAGGGCATCATCAAGGACAAAGGACGGGAGTTCAGGGACCTCAACGACAACGGCAGGCTGGACCCGTACGAGGACTGGCGGCTGCCGACCGAGGAGCGCGCTGCGGACCTGGTTTCGCGGATGACGCTCGAGGAGAAGGCCGGCATGATGCTGATCTCCTCCCTCGATGACGAGCGCAGCCGGGGAGGTCTCCAGGAGGACGATCTGCGCTACTTCATCATTCGGGACAATCCGGAGGCCGGCGAGCTGGCGATCCGCAACAACGATTTCCAGGAGCTCGCCGAGGCATCGAGGCTGGGCATCCCGGTGGTCATGACCTCTAACCCGCGCAACCACGTCAACCCCGACCAGGAGTTCGGGATCAGCGAGGCGACCGGCCAGTTCTCGGTCTGGCCGGGTGAGCTCGGCCTGGCGGCGACGCGCGACCCCGCTCTGGTCAAGGAGTTCGCGGAGATCGCGGCCGAGGAGTGGCGCGCCTCCGGAATCCAGAAGGGCTACATGTACATGGCGGACGTCGCCACGGACCCTCGCTGGACCCGAACCGACGGCACCTTCGGCGAGGACCCCGACCTGGCGGCGGACATGATCACCTCGATCGTCGAGGGCTTCCAGGGCGAGGAGCTCGGTGCGGGCAGCGTCTCGTTGACCACCAAGCACTTCACCGGTGGCGGCGCGCGCCTCGACGGCACCGACCCTCATCACGAGTGGGGGCAGGACCAGGTTTTCCCGACCGAGGGCAGCATGGACGACTACCACATGGCGCCGTTCGAGGCCGCGATCGAAGCGGGAACGACCTCGATCATGCCCTACTACGCCAAGCCCGTGAACGAGGGCAGCGCGGTGCAGTTGCCGGAAGAGCTGTGGTACACCGAGGACCAGCAGTTCGAGGAGGTCGCCTTCGCCTACAACGAGTCCATCCTGCGGGGGTTGCTGCGCGAGGAGATGGGCTTCACCGGCTACATCAACAGTGACACCGGCATCATCGGCAGCCGGCCGTGGGGCGTGGAGGACCTGACCGAACCCGAGCGCTACGCCAAGGCCATCGAGGCGGGCACCAACCTCTTCTCCGGCGGTTCCGACCCGGCGCCCCTGATCGAGGCCGTTGAGGCCGGCCTGGTCGAGGAGTCTGACCTCGACGAGTCGATCACCTTCCTGATCTCGGAGATGATCGACCTCGGCCTGTTCGAGAATCCCTACGTGGACCCGGAACTGGCCCAGGAGATCGCCGACGATCCCGAGTCCCAGGCGCTCGCCGACGAGGCGAACCGCAGGTCCATCGTGCTCATGCGCAACGATCAGAACGCGCTGCCGATCACCGACGACGCCGTCGATGACGTCAGGCTCTACGTCGAGGTCTTCAAGGAGGAGGACGCGGCGCAGGCGAGCGCCGACCTGGCCGAGAGCATCGCCGAGTACGACCCGTCGGTCACGCTCGTGGACGATCCGGAAGAGGCCACCCACAGCTATCTCTGGGTGCAGCCGAGCCTGAGCTGGGGCGAGGACGACACGGAGGGCGACCCGCCCTCGGTCGAGCTCAGCAAGGACAGCGACACCGGTATCGACGCCGAGCGGATCCTGGCCCTGCAGGACCAGGTCGACACCACGATCCTGGGCATCAACATGACCAACCCGTGGCTGATCGGCGAGATCGAGCCGGGTGCCGATGCGGTACTGGCGACTTTCAACGTCACGCCGGAAGCGGTTGTCGACGTCGTTCGGGGCGAGCACAACCCGACCGGCAGGCTGCCACTGACCGTGCCGGTCGACCAGGAGGCGGTCGACAGCAACGCGATCGACGTCCCGGGCTACGCCGAGGGCCCCGGCTACGCCTATGTGAACGGCATCGGCGACACCTATGAGTACGGTTTCGGCCTGAGTTATCGGGACTAGACGAGTCTTTCCGAATACGGTCAGTGGTCCCTACGTCTTTGGTGTGGGTGATGCGAGCCAGTCGTAGGGTCCAAGCACCCAGGGTGCCGGGTGTGGCTTTTAGCGGCCTGCCGTCGATGGCTTCTTAGGACTGGCCGCCCGGTGCCCGCGACGCCCCGACCACTGATTGAGATGTGCGAGTTGATCGCTGTGTAGGGAATCGCTGGCGAGGTCGTCTGCTGGGCCGGGAAGGCGAGACCGCTGGAGGTGCCTATGACCACGATCTGGGCGCTCTCGAACCGGTGTCGACACCGGGCTGGGACGGTCATTGGGCTTCCGGCGCTCTGCGCGGAAGCCCAATGGCATTCCCGCCGTCACCGGGGCGATCGGTCGGTCGACGCGGCCAGGTCCTCTTCCGGCTGCGCCGAGCGGTCGAGCCACGGACGACGAGGCGGGTTGGCAGCACCACCGGCAAGCCGGTCTGCGACCGGGCGCCGCCGACCACGGCGAGCAGGTTACGCACCGCAGTGGTGCCTAGAACACGCAACGGCGCAGCCACGGTGGTCAGGGCCGGGGTTACCAGGTCGGCACTGAAGATGTTGTCGAAACCGACCACGCTGACGTCCTCGGGAATCCTGATCCTCATCGTCTGCAGTCCGCGCATGAGCCCGATGGCCACCAGATCGTTGTAGGTGACGACAGCGGAGGTCTGCTGGCGGGCGAGGTCCTCGGCCGCGCGCATGCCACCGGCCACAGTCGGCAGGTAGGGGCCGATTCTGCGCACCGACAGGTCCAGCTCATGGCCGGCCTCGCGAATGGACCTCCAGCGCATCCCGTCGGCCCAGGACGCCTCAGGCCCCGCGACGTAGGTGATGGCCCTGTGGTCGAGTTCTGCCAGGTGCTCGACCGCGCGGCGCGCGCCACGAGGGTTGTCCGTGACCACGCTCGGTACATCCGCCATGGCCCGGTTGAGGACGATCACCGGCTTCTGCTTGGCGATCATCCGGACCGCCGTGCCCGACATCCTGGAGCCGGCCATGACGATGCCCTCGACGGTGGACAGAGTGCGCTCGAGCGCTTCCCGCTCCAAACGGTACGACTCCTGCGCGTCGGCGAGCAGCATCGTATACCCGGCCTCGGAGGCCGCTGCCTCGGCACCCCGGATGATCTCGAAGTGAAAGGGGTTGGTGATATCGGAGAGGATCAGCGCGATCATCGACGTCCGTGTCGTGGAGAGCGCCCGGGCGAGCGGGTTGGTGCGGTATCCCAGTTCCGTGGCGACCATGCGGATTCGCTCCGCTGTCTCGGCCTTGACCCGACCCGGACGGGAGAACGCCCGGGAAACGGTCGAGGGCGCCACCCCGGCGGCGCGCGCCACATCATAGATCGTCGGCGTCGCAGACCGGCTCGGCGTCCGGTCCTGCGCCATCGCGCCCTCCCATCGGCCCGTTCCCTCCCGGTACCGCTGTCATGCTAGGTATCGCGGTGACCCATAACAACCGATTGTCGTCACAAAGGCGATGGAGTAACCGAATCGGAATCCTCCGGGCCCCAATCAGAATGGCCCGGGTGCAGAGCGTCCTGTGAGCGGTTTACCGCCCGAGCTTCCGCCTCGGAGTACAGGATCTGGACTTCGAGGCGGGGTGATCCGGGTGTGCCGCCAGATCAAGAAACTCGGGCCCCACTACGTGTTCGCGCTTCCGAAGAACGGTAAGACCCGCACCGTGCCGATGCCCGACTGGGTGGCCACCGCGCTGCAGGAGCACATCCGCGCCCGCTCGCACTCACGTCCGTGATGTCGCGTCGGGCGCCCCAATGCGCCGCCCGCAGCACCCCGTCGGGCGAGGGCAGCGCGAACGAGACCGCATCGACCGCCTGTTCCACCGCTTCGGCCAGCAGGCCCGCCGAAGCCCACGCCGGAGGAGCCACCACCGCCGACCGGTCACCGGCATCCACGCCGTCCAGGCGCAGCACCACATGCAGATGCACCAGGCCCCGCTTCTGGAACTCGGCGACCTTCACATAGGAGACCTTGAGCAGGTCCCGCGCCCCGGCCACCGTCACCCGGCACCCCAGCACCGCCGAGGCCAGCGGGGCGAGCGCCCGATCAACCGCGATCCGCGTCCGCCGCCACAGCTCCCCGGCATGGGCATTCCACAGCACCGCGCCCGCTCCACCTGCCGTTGCCACCGGCGGTAATCCCCACGCCCCACCCGCGCCCACAGTTCCCGCTGAACCGGCGACTCCACGCCCACACCACCCCGCACAGCCCGTCGAACCCCCGTCCTACGAACAAGCCTGAGGCAAAACAGCCCATCCGCACGGCTGATCTCCGGCCCTATCGGAGCTCCGCAGGTGCCCCACATCCAGCAACCGAACAGAACACCAGGTCAGTCCGGCACCCAACCAAATACGGACAGCACACCAACCACCAAACCGGCCGAAACGCACCCGCCCAGCGCACAAAAGACCCCCTCTCAAGCCGAGAGGGGGTCACAGTGCGCCCGTAGAGCTACAGCCGGTCCGCCTTCACATCCCGAAGGAGGGAAGCCCACTCGGTAGCAGAGAAGCCAAGGTGCCCGAGGCTGCGGTTCTGGGTGTCACGAACATCAACCGTGGCTGGGGAGAGGGAGCGGCACTCCACGCAGTTGTCCGCACCACCCTTGGAGTAGGAGGACTTCTCCCACGTCTTGCCAATCATCGAGCTCGCTCCTGATCCTTTCCATCAGCTCACGCGAGGTCCAGGGGGACAACGCGGCACCACACAGCTCCCCGAAGACCCGAGCGTACTCAGCCGCTCCGTCGTGGTCGTCCACCGGGTAGCCAGCAATCCGGGTCTCCGTGTACAGCAGTTGTCCTTGATCAGGCACTGTGAACAGGTGGAATGTTCCGTCAAGGCCAGGATGGCTTGACGTTCGAGCCGCCCGTCCGCGCGGAAAACCCCGCACACGCCGCCGCACCGGCCGGTCCCCGGACGGCGCCACCCGGCCCCGGAGCCGACCGGCCCAGCGCGCTCTCGACGCCGCACCGCAATTGTCCGCTCGGCTTTAACGCACAGGTGGATCGGGGGCGGGGTCGGGTCCGGTGGTGATCTGGGTGAGGATCCCGGCGGCGAGGTCGCGGAGTTTGACGTTGCGGTTCTGGGAGGCCCGGCTCAGAAAGGCGAAGGCTTCGTCGGCGCCGCAGCGCTGCTGAGCCATGATGACGCCGATGGCCTGGTCGATCCCGGCCCGTGAGTCCAAAGCCGCGCGCAGATTGGCTTCCTTGCTCTCCTGGAGCTCGCGTTCCAGTTGGACGGTGCGCATCGCCGAGAGCCGCAGCTCCAATCCGTCCATCACCATCGCGGCCAAGTCCCGCAAGATGCCGCGCTCCCTGTCGGTGGCCTTGCGGGGGCGGGTGTCGATGGCGTTGACCGTGCCCAAGCGGAAGCCGTCAGCGGTGGTGATCGGCGCCGCCGCGTAGAACCGCAGCCCCAATTCACCGCGAACCAGCGGGTTGGTGAGGGCTTGGGAGTCCCGCAGCGCATCAGGCACCACATAGGATTCGCCATGCAGGATGGCCGAGGCGCACAACCCCGGCTCCCGGCTCGTCTCGCAGACCCCCTGGGGCAGGCCCTGAGCGGCCTTGAACCAGATCCGGTCCTCGTCCACGATCGTCACCGTGGCGATCGGCACACGCAATGTCTGTGCCACCAGCGCCGCCACCCGGTCGTATGTCCCATCCGGTGGGGTGTCGAGGATGTCGTAGCGACGCACCGCAGCCATGCGTCCCTCCTCATCCGGCGGGACAGCACCACTCTCGGGACCGGCTTCACGCACTGGAGACCTCCCATGTCCGGACATATCTTATGTACCGCACCCCGACTTTTGGCAGCGGGCGCACATCGCCTGCGCGTTCACGGGTCAGGAGTCAGCAACTAGGCCGCCGAGCGGCCGCGCTCAAGGAACGGGTTAGACAGTCAACCCATACCTTCCGCCGCTCGGCGGTCCTTCCGTAGGATTCACCAGGGCAGATTTGGCGGAATGGCCGCGATAGCCGCGGACGCGGTGCTCGGCGACCCGGCGGCGCATGTCTTCGGGGTCTCCCGCGTGGATCGAAGAGATCATGGGCATGGGGTGCGGGTGATCTTCATTCCGCCGCCTCCTGCTCGTCGGGGGCGGCCGAGTTCCGGGAGGCGGGCGGCGGTGGGATGAGGACGAGCTTGCCGGCGTTCTTCTTGGAGAGGAAGTCCTGCTGTGCGCGTGCGATGTCGGCCAGGGGGTAGGTCTTCGAGACGAGAGGGTGGATCTCGCCGCGCTCGATGTAGTCGATGAGGTTGGCGAACACGTCGTCGTCCTGGAAGGTGCATCCCAGCAACCGCAGGTCGTTGAGGTACACGGTGCGCAGGTCGATCTCGACGTTGGGGCCGTCGATGGCTCCGGCGACCGCATAGGATCCGCCGGGGCGCAGCAGTTCCAGCAGCCGCGCCGTCTGGGGGCCGCCCACGATGTCGATCACGGCGTCGACGGATCCGCGGCCGAGGGCGCCGACGAGGTCCGCTCCCCGGTCGAGCGTGTGGTCCGCGCCGTGGGCGAGGACCTGGTCGGCCTTTGCCGGGGAGCAGACCGCGGCCACGGATGCGCCGCGGCGTTCGGCCAACTGCACGGCGGCGAGGCCGACTCCTCCGGATGCGCCGGTCACCAGGACCCGACCGGCACCCACGCCGGCGCGGTGCAGCATGTTCTCGGCCGTGGAGTAGGCGCAGGGCACGGCGGCCAGGGCGGCGTCGCTCCAGTCGCAGTCCACGGCGTGCGTCTCCCGTGCGGGGGCCACCGTGAACTGGGCGAACCCGCCGTCGCATTCGCTGCCCAGCGTCCAGCATTCGAAGGGGCGGTAATCGACGTAGGTGCGCACCATGTTCCGCACCAGAACCCGCTCGCCGATGCGCCCGGCGGACACGCCTTCCCCGACCGCTGCGATCCGTCCGCAGACGTCCGCGCCTTGGATGCGGGGGAGGGTCAGCGCCTGACCGGACCACGTCGCATCGGAGGCGGCGATGCCCGTGAACCCCGCGGCGCCGCCGGCATCGGTTCCGGATGCCACCGTTTTGGAGTACCAGCCGATGCGCGTGTTGATATCGGTGTTGTTGATGGCGGAGGCGGCCACCTCGATGAGCACCTCCCCCCGCTGCGGGTGGGGCACGGGGACGTCGGTGCGGTAGTCGAGCTTGTCCAGACCGCCGTGGCCGGTGAGCACCGCTGCGGCCATCGTGTCGGGCAGCGCCATATCGGGTCCTTCCTTCTGATCGCCTTTGTCGGCCCGCCTGTGTGTTGCGGGTCGGGTCAGGCGGGCCGGTCGCGGGATGGCCGGGTTCAACCGGTCCTCGCCCCTCCGGGGCGTCGTGCGCATGCGCGGTGCGCGACCGCAGGAGCTCCGCACCGCCCTGTCTGAGTCGCGCCGTCGGTGACCGCCTTGAGCCGTCGGTGGAGGACCGCCGTATCCCCGCCCTCGGATGGTCGCGGATCGGAAGAACGGCGGTCCGCTACGGACATCAGGATCCGGCGGTCCACCCAGTGGGATCAGCATTCGCTATGGACGGTCCGCGGCGCTTTCCCACGGGTTCTCGTCTCGCATCGCCGGCCGCGTGGTCGGCCACCCCGCAGCCGCACTGTTCATCAAGTGAACGGCAAGTCCATTTAGTGAACACAGTCTAGGAGGGTGGTCGTCCTGCAGTCAACGCGTCCACCGCAGACCGCCAGAGGGCTGCGCGGCAGGTCGGCCGGTCCGGTCGAGTCGGCCGATGCGCGGGCTCTCGGTGGAGGTCAGGCGAGCGGTCGCAGGGCAGCGAGCGCCTTCGACTCCCGGACGGCGCGTGCGAGGTCGACCAGCGCCGCGCCGTGTGCCGCGGCGAGGTCGGCCGAGGCCGCCGTGAGCCGTTCGCGGTCGACGAATGCGTCGTTCGGCAGGTAGAGGCCGGGCGACAGCACCTGGGCGGCGAAGAACCCGGCGAGGACGCCCCGAAGGTCATCGAGCGCGAGGAAGTGGTGCCAACTCGCGCCCGTGAGGACGAGGGCGCAGGCCTTGCCCTGGAGCGGCGCCGTGGTCTCGCCCCACATGCCGCGCGGCAGTCCGTCCAGGAACGTCTTCAGCGAATGCGCGGCGCGGGCGCGGTAGACCGGCGCCGCGAACACGATCCCGTCCGCACCGTCGACGGCATCGATCACCCGGTCCGGCTCCCCGTCCGAGGCGTCGGCTCCGGCCAGTTCGACGAGGCCGACCTCGGCCCCGGCCGCCTGCGCCCCTTCGAGGACCGCACGCGCCCCGACGGAGGACCGGCCACCGGACTTCGGCGATCCGATGATCGCTAGCACACGCATGTCAGCTCCTTGGATCTCGTTCACCGCGGGCCGCGGCCCTGTGCCGCGGCGGCGGTTCGCGGGTGTGCCCGGCCGCCGTCATCGGCGGCCGGGCCGGTGTCGGTCGGGGAGGCCCCCAGGCTCTTGGCGATGTCGTGCGCGGCCGCGAGCAGCTCGGGCATCGCATCGCGGCATGCGGCGAGACCGAACCGGTGCTTGGGGCCGACGACGGCCAGCGTGGCGACGAGCGCGCCCGCGTCGTCGCGCACGGGCACCGCCCCGGACACGATGCCGTCCTCCAGCTCGTCGTCGATCGTCGCGTACCCCCGCGCGCGGACCTCGGCCAGTTCTGCCTGCAGCCGCGCGTGTCCGGTGATGGTCCGCGACGCGACAGGGGGCGGCTCCTCGCCCAGCAGCCTCCGAACCGCCGACTCGTCGAGTTCGGCCAGCACCACCTTTCCGGTCGCGCTGGCGTGCATGGGCCATCGCTGTCCCACCATGTCGGCCACGGTGAGCCCGACCCGCTGGGCCGACTCCTGGAGGACGACGTCCAGCTCGTCGGTCGGGCGGCGGACACTGAGGGTGACCGTCTCCTCAAGCCGCTGCGCGGCGAGCTCGACGCGGGACCGGACCCGCATGACGAAGCCGGTGCGCTGGTCGGCGAGCGCTCCCAGGCGGGCCAGCTCCCCTCCCAGCACGTACCGGTGGCCCACCCTGTCGAGCAGCCCGTTCTCCTCCAAGGTCGCGAGGAGCCGGAAGGTGGTCGGTCGGGCCAGCGACGTGGCGGCCGCCAGTTCCGAGGCGGAGGCCCCGCCATCGGTCCGGGCGACCATGCGCAGCAGCCGCAGCGCCCGGTCCACGGACCGGTTGGAGTGCTGACCGGTCGCAGCCTCGTCGCGTTGTTCGCTCATCGGCACCGTGCCTCCACACGCGGTTCGGTCCCACCCGGCCCCACGCCGTCGCTCACCACCGCTCAGAACTCGGCGCAGAACACCGCTCGATCGGCATGAGGGCGCATCGGGCGTCAGACGACGTCGAAACGCACGGTCCCCAGACCGTCGAAGCGCCCCTCCACGGCACCGGGCCGGTCCAGGGGGACGGCGCGCAGGCAGCTTCCCGGCATGATGACGTCGCCGGGCCGGAACCGGATGCCGTAGGGGGCGAGCCGGTTCCCCAGCCAGGCGATCGCCGCGACCGGGTTGCCCAGGATCGCGCTGGTGGAGCCGGTGCTGAGCACTTCGCCGTCGATCGCCACCTCCCCGTGCATGTCCTGCAGGTTCAGCGCGTCCAACCGGCGAGGTGCGGCGCCGAGGACGACGCTGCCGGTGGAGCCGTTGTCGGCGATCGTGTCGGGCAGACCGATCCGCCAGTCCGTGATCCGCGAGTCGATGATCTCGATGGCCGGCAGCACGTAGTCGGTTGCGGAGATGACGTCGGCCACCGTCAGGTTCGGGCCCTGCAGGCCGGCGCGGAGCACGAAGGCGGGTTCGAGTTCCACGAACGGGTGGATGTAGTCCTTCCGGTCGACGGTGAGCCCCTCGTAGACGAAGGTGCCGGCCAGCAGGTGCCCGTAGTCGGGCTGGTCCAGGCCGAAGGCGTTCTGCATGGCCTTGGCGATGTTGCCGAGCTTGAAGCCGACCACCCGGTCGCCGGCGGCCACCCGGGCGGCCACGTCGTGCTGCTGGATCCGGAACGCGGTGTCGGCGTCCAGCTCCGGCCACTCCTCGACCAGCGGCGAGGTCGCGCTGGCGCTCCGCCGCGCCTGCGCGAGCGTGAAGGCGGCCTGCTGCACCTGGGTTTCGGTGTCCATTCCGTTTCCTCTCTGTCCAGGACGTGACCACGTCCTCGTTGTCGGCCGGCCACTGCTCCACCCCGGCGTCGGGGTCGTCGGCCTCATTGACCTCGGCCATCAGCGAGATGAGCTGGTCGCCGGTGAACCGAGTGCGCGAGAACCACTCGGTGGCCTGCGGATCGTCTGTTGTGAACTGCTGCGGCACCACCACGGGCTCCCCGGCGTCCGCGCCCTTCTTGAGCTCGGCGAGCATGGCGGGGGTGCCGCCCTCGGCGAGGGGAGGTCCTCCATGTCCGATCCGCCGCTTCTGCCGTTGCGTCCGCTATTTTTCGGCGCGCGAGCCCAGAGCCCAGATGTTCATGGCGGCCAGCAGCTCGCGGGGGTCCCAGACGACCCACTCCTCGGCCAGCAGATCGCCCTCGAACCTGCAGAAGGTCGCGCCGGTGACGGTGACCATCCGGTCCGTGGGCGCCACATTCATGAACTCTCCGGTGTGGGTGCCGCGGCTCTGCCAGCGAATCGCGACCATCGGACCGTCCTCCACGGTTTCGAGGATTTCGGTGTGCAGATCCGGAAACGCCTCCCGGGACGCCTCGATGGCGTCCCTGACCGAATCAAGGCCCTCCGATCCGGTCTTCGTGTGGCGCACGTACCCGTCGGCGAGGATGCGTTCGAACGCCTCAAGGTCGCCGATGCCCCAGGCGGCGCGCCAGGCGTTGAGAAGGGTTCTGCACCTGTCGTCGTTCATTCTCTTCTCCTGATCCGTTTCCGAAAGGCCGTCACGGGATGCCGTCCCGGCGGGGCCGCGCGGCCGGGCGCCGGTCACGGCCCCGAGGTCCGATCGGGCGGGAGCGTTCGGGTGTCGGGGGGCGGCGGCTCGGCTCCGACCGGCGCCCCGTGCCCGTACGCTCTCCTCGTCAGCCCGCCGCCGCGTGGTCCGGCATCCCGGCGTACCGGCCGAATTCCCCGGCCTGGAACAGCAGCGGCTCGCCCTCGGCCGACTCCATCGACATCACGCTGCCCACGACCATGAAGTGATCGCCCACCACCACTTCGGCCTGCACCGCGCAGTCGATCCAGGCGATCGCCCCGTGCAGGTGCGGGGTGCCCAGCGGGCCGGTCGTGTACTGCAGTCCCTGGAACTTCTCGACGCCCTTGCGCGAGAGCGCACGGCACACGTCGGTCTGCGGGCTCGCCAGGACGTTCGCGGTGAAGTTCTGCCGGCGCCGGATCTTCGGCCACGTCGAGGACGTCTCGGCGACGCTGAAGGTCACCAGCGGCGGGGACAGCGACAGCGAAGCGAAGGTCCCGACGATGAAGCCGAGTTCCTCACCGGCCGCGTCCAGTCCGGTGACCGCCACCACTCCGGTGGGAAGCCGCCCCATGACCTTGCGGTAGTGCTGCTGGGAAATGGCGGACTGGCCCGTCAACATGCACGACACCCCCTATCGATACGTACGTGGTGGGAATTCGGAGAACTAGGCACCGGCTGCCTGCGGCCGCTTCGTGCGGTGGCCGGCTCCGGGGTGGTCGTCGCGCAGCCGCGTCGTACCGGGGCCGTAGAGCTTCTCCCGCAGAGTGGACCCGTCGTAGTCGCTCCACACCAGCCCGCGGCGCTGCAGTTCGGGAACGACCAGTTCGACGAAGTCGGCGATGTCCTTGTGCTTGAGGGCGTGGCCGATGTTGAAACCGTCGATGCCGGTCTGCTCCATCCACTCCTGCAGCTGCGCCGCCACCGTGGCCGGCGACCCCACCAGCGTCGGACCCGAGCCGCCCACGCCGATGTACTCCGCGATGTCGCGGGGGGTCCAGTCACGGTCGGGGTCGGCCTTGGAGAAGATGTCGATCATCGTCTGACCGGCGTTGGTCTTGACGTGGCGGAGCGGGACGTCGGGGTCGAACTGCGCCATGTCGAGGCCGGTCCACCCGCTGTAGCGGGCCATCGCGCCGGCATAGCTCACCAGCCGGCGGTACTCCTCGTACCGCTGCCGGGCCTGCTCGTCGGTCGGTGCGCAGATGACGGTGACCATCTGCAGGACACGGACGCTCTCCGGGTCCCGGCCCGCAGCCGCCGCCTGCGCCCTCAGGTCGTCGACCTGGCGCTTCAGCGCCCCCATCGAGGTCGCGTTGGCGAACACCGCCTCCGCGCTCGCCGCCGCCAGGGCGCGCCCCTTCGACGATCCGCCGGCCTGGAAGATCACCGGGGTCCGCTGCGGCGACGGCTCGCACAGGAAGAATCCGGGGACGTTGAAGTACGTGCCGCGGTGGTCGATCGCGTGGACGCGCGACGGGTCCACATACATCCCTGCGCCGCGGTCGCGGCGCACCGCGTCCTCGTCCCAGGAGTACTCCCACAGCTTGTAGCAGACGTCCAGGTACTCCGCGGCCATGTCGTAGCGCTCGTCGTGCGGCACCTGGCGTCCGGTCCCCAGGTTCCGCGCCGCGCTGTCGGCGTAGGAGGTGACCAGGTTCCAGCCGATGCGCCCCGACGTCAGGTGGTCCAGGGTCGCGAACCGCCGGGCCAGCGCGTACGGGTGCTCGTAGGAGGTGGAGGCGGTGATCCCGAAGCCGAGGTTCGTGGTGGCGGCGGCCATCGCCGACACCACCATGGTCGGGTCGTTCGCCGGAATCTGCGCCGCATCCCGCAGGGCCTCGTCGGCGCTCTGCTCGTAGATGTCGTGGTAGCCCACGTTGTCGGCCAGGAACAGGCCGTCGAACCGTCCCTCCTCCAGGAGCTTGGCGTACTCGGTCCAGTACCGCACGTCGGTGTAGCGCGCGCCCTGGTCGTCCTGGTGCCGCCACAGGCCCGCGGACAGATGCGCCGGACCGTGGAAGTCGAACGCGAACAGGCGCATCCGCTGTTGGGACATGCCCCCTCCTCTGTTCAGTAGATGAACGTGACGATCACTTATTGAACGATATGGGGGTACCGTAAGGTCGGCTGTCTCACACCGTCAAGATGTTTCGGGAGAATTTCTGTCGCGTGGCCGATCACGCCTGTGACCTGCGGCGACACACGGGGGTCTTGTCCGGTGGATCTCTGTGCCCGCTGCCCGGGAGCGGGGTGGGCGAGAGTGGGCATCCTCCGTGATCTGGACGCGAACTCCGGATCGCGAACGCTTCAGGAGGGCGCTTGCTTCGGGTGGACACCGGACGTTCGGCATGGCGATGACATGAGCCCGACCACAGGCGTCGCCGGCCGTGTGACCGGGCCCGCAGTGCCGTGGAGCGCTGTCCGGAAGGCGATGTCGGCGAACCCGGTGATGTGCTCCATGCGCAGTCGGCACACCAGCGCGGTGGGTCCCGGATCGCGGCGGCCGTACTCCTCGGCTCGGCCGGGCGGGACGCACCTCCCGGCGAACCGGATGGTCCGGTGAAGAAGGCCGCCCGGGGCCTGTTCGATCCGAACCGGTCCGCGCACGGTGGCGAACGAGTACGGGAACTCCTGGACGTCCACGCTCGGTGCGGCGCGGGGATCGACGCGCAGACGGCGGCCTTTCACTCTGTCGTGGCCGGTGGTGAAGACGGCGTCACCGCCGTCCACGGCGAACCACAGCGGTGCCACGTGCGGCGCCCCGTTCTCCGACGCGGTCGCCGGTTTCCCGGTGCGCGTGCCGACGGCGAGGAACTCCACCGCCTGTCGATCCCGGATCCCGAGCTCGACGACGCTGAACTCGACGGCGCCTCATGGCAGGAAGGCCGCAGCGTCAGGGCGCGGTCTCCCGAGACCGCCTCTAGTCCGGGGTCGAGCCTTCCCAGAGGATGCCGACGATCCGGCCGACCGTCGCCTGCATGTGCTGCAGCGCCTCGGGAATGCGGTCTCGGCTCAAGCGGTAGCGCGGTCCCTCGGCCGTCAGAATGGCGGCCAGCTTCCCCGAAGAGTCGCGCACCGGCCGGGACAGGGAGAGCAGGCCTTCCTCGAACTCGTTGTCGATCACGGAATAGCCCTGTTCGCGGACCTCGGCGAGTTCCTTCAGCAGCGCGCCGCGGTCGGTGATGGTGCGGGAGGCGAACGCTTCGAGGGCGGGCGGCAGAAGCGACTCGATCCTGTCCTTGGGCAGTTCGGCCAACAGGATCTTCCCGGTCGAGCTGGCGTGGAGCGGAAAGTGCCGGCCCACGTTCTTGCCCACCGTGACGCCGACCAGATGCGAGCTGGCCGCCTCCGCGATCAGCTCGAAATCGTCGTCGCCCAACGGGATGGACATGGTCGCCGTCTCATTGAGTTCGGCGGCGAGGTCGTCCAGGACGGGCTGGACCCGCCTGACGAGCCCCGCGTGCGGGTCGGCGATCTTGCCGAGGCGGGCCAGTTCCCAGCCGAGGATGTAGTTGTTGTCGATCCGGTCGACGAAGCCGTTCTGCTCCAGGCTGTAGAGGAGCCGGAACGCCGTGGGGCGGGCGATGCGCGTTGCGGCGGCCAGGGCGGTCGCCGTCGCACCCTGCCGGTGCTTGGCGAGTTCCCGAAGCAGGCGGACGGCCTTGACCACAGACTTGTTGGTCATGTCCGCCGGTTCGGGGGATTCGGCCATGGGTTGAGTCCTCCAACTCCGTCTACGCTCGCCCGCGCCTGTGCGAGCCAAGGGCCTACCTTACCCGCAGGGTCCGGTGCCGACGCGGTGCGTCGGTACCGGACCCGCGGACCGCGCCTGCTACGAGCTTAGAGGGCGCGTGTTACAGGCGATGGAGCACAGAACCGGTGTTCACGAAGCGTGATCAGCTCCATGTCCACCGGTTCCCGGCGTTTTCCACCAGGGCTCATAGGACACCGAGGGGCCGGCCCGGCGAGGGCCGGTCCCGGCAGCGCGGATCTCAGGGCACAGGTGTTGGAGGACCGTGGGCATCTCGGCCGCAGGCGCACTCACGCCCTGCCGGCGTTCCCTCCTTCCTTGAACCGTCCGGCGGGGTTGACGGTCCTGGGAAGGCCAAGAGGGTTCTCCTCCTGCAGCTCTGGGGGAAGCAGGTGGTCCGGGGCGCCCTGATAGGCCAGCGGCCGCAGGAAGCGCTCGATCGCCGCACCGCCGACCGATGTGTGCGCGACGGAGGTGGTGGCGGGGTAGGGGCCGCCGTGCTGCTGGGCCGCCGTCACTGACACGCCCGTGGGCCAGCCGTTGAACACGATGCGGCCGACCTTGGTCCGCGCCGACGCGAGCAGCAGCCGGACGTCGCCGTTCTCCGATTCGCCGGGCTGCGCGGAGGTGTGGACGGTGACGGTGAGGCTTCCAGGGAGCAGCGCCAGGACCTGCCGGAGCTCCTCCTGGGAGGAGTACTCGACGACGGTGGCCGTCGGGCCGAAGCTCTCCTCCAGCAGTGTCGAAGCCTGGGCGGGAAGGTCGCGGGCGTGCACCCGGAGCAGCGTCGCACCGGCGGCGGGCACGCCGTCCGCGGCGGCGTCGAACCGCCCCTCGGTGAGGACCTCGACTCCCGGGGTGGCGGCCAGGTCCTCCAGCCGCAGCCGGTAGGAGTCGGCGATCTTCGTGGTGAGCAGCCGCTGCGGCTGCACCTGCGGCACCAGTGCGGCGATCCGCTGCGCCGTGTCCGTCCCCTCGGGGATCAGCAGCAGACCGGGCTTGGTGCAGAACTGTCCCGCACCGAGGGTGAAGGAATCGACGAAGCCCTTGGCGATCTCCTCGGGGCGCTCCTGGAGCGCCTCCCGGGTGGCGAAGGCCGGATTGATGCTGCCCAGCTCCCCGTAGAAGGGGATCGGGTCGGGGCGGGACGTCGCGATGTCGAACAGGTATCGCCCGGCGGAGACCGAACCGGTGAAGGCCGCCGCGGTGATCTTCGGGTCCTTCAGCGCCCGGACGCCCGCGTCCACACCGGCGATCATCGCGAAGACCCCGTTGTCGACACCGGCGCCCTCCAGCGCCGACCGGACGATGCGGGCGGTCAGCAGCGAGGTCTCCGGGTGCCCGGGATGGGCTTTGAGGACCACGGGGCACCCCGCGGCGAGGGCGGAGGCGGTGTCCCCGCCCGCGACGGAGAAGGCGAACGGGAAGTTGCTCGCCGCGAAGACCAGCACCGGCCCGACGGGGACGAGCATGCGGCGCAGGTCGGGCCGGGCGACCGGGGCGAAGTCGGGGTCGGCGTGGTCGATCGCGATCCGCTGGTGCGCGCCCTCGTCCAGCAAGTCGGCGAACATCCGGAGCTGGACCGAGGTGCGGGCCAGCTCTCCGAAGAGCCGGCCCTCCGGCAGGCCGGTCTCGCGCTCGGCCGCGGAGACCAGGCCGTCCTTCTCGGCGTCGAGCGCGTCGGCGACCGCCGTGAGCGCCCGCGCTCGTTCCCGGGGAGTCGAGGCGCCCCAGGCGGCGGCCGCGAACGCGGCGCTTTGCAGCGTCCGGTCGAGCTCGTCGCCGCTGGTTTCGGTTGCCTGCGTGGTTTCGGTGGTGGTCATGGTGGCGCTGGATCCCTTTCGTCGTCGTGGCCCGGTTCGTCTTCGTCGCCCGATGGGGCCGGCACAGGGGCGAGGCCGGCACGGGGGGCTCGTGGGCCCGTGCCGGCCGGAGGGGGTCAGGCCGCGCTGATCTCCCGGTAGCCGCCGAAACGGCCCCGGTGGAAGACCAGGGGTTCACCGGACTCGGCGGCCAGGTCGCTCACGGAGGCGACGACGATGAGGTGGTCGCCCCCGTCGAGCTCGTGGCGGATCTCGCAGTCGATCCAGGCGAGCGCACCGGTGACGCGGGGGCAGCCGTTGACGGACGCCGTCCAGTCCACGGAGGCGAACTTGTCCTCCTGCTTGCGGGACAGCGCGTGGCAGATGTGGTGCTGGTCCGCGGACAGCACGCCGGCGGTGGACCCTCCGCCGACCCGGATCCTCGGCCAGCTGCCGGAGGCGCGGGCGACGCTGAAGCTGACCAGCGGCGGGTCCAAGGACAGCGACTGGAAGGTCCCCACGACGAGGCCGCCGGGCGGCCGGTCGCGGGATCGACGCCGCCGACCGCGACGACGCCGGTGGGCGGGTGCCCCGTGACGTCGGGGTAGCAGCGGCTGCGGACTTCGTGCTGCATGGCGGTCATGGCGGCGCCTCCTCAACTCACGAATCGCTCACGTACGGTTCGGTGCGGACGTTCAGGACCGGACGTTCAGGACTCGGACGTGTGGGAGCCGGACGGGCGGGACGGCGACCCGGCGGCGGCCGCGACCTCGGCCGCGACCCGCAGGCCGCTCTCGATCGCGCCGTCGATGAAACCGGGCCAGAGGTTGGCGTAGTCGCTCCCGGCGAAGTGCAGGACGCCCTCGCCGCGCTGCTGCTGCTCCAGGTAGCGGGTCACCTGGTCGGGGCGGTGGATGAGCCAGGTCTCGCCGGAGTAGGGGTCGGCCATCCAGTCGTGCCCGGTGACCTCGAGGACCTCCAGGTCGTCCCGCCAGACGCGCAGGGCCTGCTGGACCGCGTCGCGGTCGTCGGGGGAGATCCGCTTGGCGTCGGCCCCGAAGGAGACCAGGACCGCGTCGTCCTCACCGATGAACTCGGTGCGCACGACGGAGAGCGCATGGTGGGCCGAGGAGTAGGCGAAGAACGGGGTGATCGGACCCCGCACCCGGATCCAGACCTTCACCCCCTGGGAGGCGGTCTTCTCCCGGCCGGCCGCGAGCTTGGCCTCCGAGAGCCGGGGGGAGAATCCCAGGTCGGGAAGGATGTTCTGGGGGAGGGTCACGACCACCCGCTCCGCCGCGATCTCAGTGCCGTCGGTGGTGGTGACCACCGCCCCGTCGGCGCCGTGGTCGATGTGCCGCACGGCGGTGGAGGTGCGGATGTCGGCGTCGGTCTCTGCGGCGATCGCCGAGACCAGGGCTCGGGTCCCGCCGGCGAGGCGGAAGATCGCCGAGGCCTCGTGCATCAGGTGCCAGGATCCGGCGGTGGCCGAGGTCCACCGAAGTGCGCTGCTGTAGCCCGCCTCGTCCAGCGGGGCGTTGAGGTGGCCCACCCAGGCCGCCTCGTTGGCGTTGCGCTCCTCCACCGGCAGATCGAGTTCGTCCAGCTTCTCCTGCACCGTGGCGCCGTCGACAGAGGGGAGCCCCGCGGCGGAGGTGGGCATGTCCGGCCGGGGGATCACGTCCATGGTGCCGGCCAGCAGTCGCCGCATGCCCGGGTCGATGAGCTCCATGAAGCCGTCGAGGGTGCCCTTGCGCACCTCGTCTCCGGCCAGCCAGTACGCCTCCTGGGCGCGCGGGCCGCGGGTGACGGACAGCCCGTAGCGGGTGATCTCCGCCCACACGTGCGGCTGCACCCAGTGCATCCATGTGCCGCCGATCTCCAGGGCGCGGCCGAGCCGCTCGTCCGTCCACACGCGCCCGCCCAGCCGGTCACGGGCTTCCAGGACCGTGACGCGCAGCCCGCTTCGGCCCAGTTCGCGTGCGGCGACCAGCCCGGCGACGCCGGCCCCGACGATGACGACGTCGGTCTTCTCCTGCATGCTGTGCCTTCCTTCAGACAGTGGACTCATGCGACGGGGGATCCGGCCGGAGCGGGCGCCTGCACGTCGTAGCCGAAGAGCGTGAACGGACGGTCGGTCATGTGTGCGGATCCCCGGTCGGCAACCCGGAACGGAGGGATGGAGCCGTACCTCGTGCGTTCATATATTGAACGCAATGTTCAGATTATATTGCACGGACTTCCGGCGTCAAGATCCTGTCTGACCAGCGCAGAAGTGGCATGCTTGCGGTGTTTTGCGAGGTGAGTTACCCCTCCCTCTTGACAACGTCGGTGTCACGCGTCACATTAACTGGACGTTACGTTCAGCATAAGAACAGATCTGAATTCGGGTCGCATCACGGGAGAGGGTCATGTCCCTGTCGAGCATCGACAAAGCCGTCGCCACCCTGGCCCGCGGCGGGAGGATCCTCGTCCTCGACGATGAGGACCGGGAGAACGAGGGCGGCCTCATCATGGCGGCGGAGCACGCGGGCACCGACGACGTGGCCTTCTTCCTGGAACACACGTCGGGGTTCCTGTGCATCGCCCTGGACGCGCGGCGCGCCGCCGACCTGGAGATCGACTGATGGTCGCGGCCAACACCGAAAGTCTGCGCACGGCGTTCCTCGTCAGCGTCGACCTCAAGCGCGGCACGACGACGGGGATCAGCGCGGCCGACCGCGCGGCGACCGTCCGCGCGCTCGCCGATCCGCGCCTGGCCCCTGCGGACCTGGCCAGGCCCGGGCACGTCATGCCGCTGCGGGCCGTGGACGGCGGTGTCCACGAGCGCGCGGGCCGCACCGAGGCGGCGGTGGACCTGTGCCGCACGGCGGGGCTGAGCGGCGCGGCGCTGCTGTGCGAGGTCGTGACCCCCGACCGGCGGGACATGATGCGCCGCCCCGCACTCGACGAGTTCGCCCGCCGGAACGGGATCGGGCTCGAAGCCGTTCCCACCCCGCACAACCGGTGCTACCTCACCGCGAAGCGCGACCGCCTGGGGGCACATGCCGCACGGGCTCGCCTGAACGGGGGGCAGGACCGACACCAGCCACGGCGCCCCGGTCACCCATGCCCCGGTGACCGGATGCACCGACCGCCGGTCAGGGAACCCACGACGAAAGGATGCCGCCCTCATGGCGCCTGAAGACCAGTCGGCGACACTCGATCCGCCGACCACACCCGCATCCGCAAGCCGCCGCGCCCCTATGGAATCCCCGCCCGACCGAGGGATCGACCGGGTCGTCCTCGGTACCGCACTGGCCGCGTGCCTCGGCTTCGTGGTGTGGGGCGTGGTCGACGCAGACTCCTTGTCGAGGGCGGCGCAGGCGGCTCTGGACCGCACCCTCAGCTCGACCGGCTGGCTCTACGTGGCGGTGACGACCGGCCTCGTCGTGTTCGCCCTGTTCCTCGCCTTCTCCCGGTACGGGCGCATCCGTCTGGGCCGCGACGACGAACGCCCGGAGTTCTCCACGAAGGCCTGGACCGCGATGCTGTTCGCGGCCGGAATGGGGATCGGTCTGGTCTTCTGGGGGATCGCCGAGCCGCTGTCGCACCTGGCCACCCCGCCCCTGGGCGCCGCCGAACCGCGCTCGGCGGAGGCCTCCCGCCTCGCCATGGAGTACACGATCTTCCACTGGGGGCTGCACCCGTGGGCGCTGTACGCACTCGTCGGGCTCGCACTGGCCTTCGGGATCTTCCGCAGGGGACGGCCCAGCCTGCTGAGCTCGGCCGTGTTCCCGGGCAAGAGCCCGTCCTCCTGGCCGTCCCGCGCCGTCGACGTCTTCGCCGTCTTCCTCACCACGTTCGGCGCGGCGACCTCGCTCGGCCTTGGTGCTCTGCAGATCAACAGCGGCCTGGCCTCGAACTTCGGGATCCCCGCGAACCAGGGGGTCGGCGTCGCGATCGTCGCCGGGCTCATGCTGCTGTTCGTGCTTTCAGCCGTGACCGGGGTCCACCGCGGGATCAAGCACATCTCCACGATCAACGCGGTCCTGGCCGGGCTACTGCTCGCGTTCGTGTTCATCGCCGGCCCGAGCACCCATCTGCTGCAGACGTTCATCGAGGCCCTCGGCGGGTACACGGCACGCATCGTCCCCATGGCCACGCAGACCGGAGCCTACGGCGGCGAGGAGTGGGTCGCCGGCTGGACCGTCTTCTACTGGGCGTGGTGGATGGCCTATTGCCCCTTCGTCGGCACCTTCATCGCGCGCATCTCCCGCGGGCGTACCGTCCGCGAGTTCATCGTCGGCGTCCTCGTGGTCCCGACGGTGGTGAGCCTGGCGTGGTTCGCCGTCATGGGCGGAACGGCGATGCGACTCGAACTCTCCGGCCAGGCCCCGCTCTCCCAAGCGCTGGCGGACTCCGGCGAAGAAGGCGTTCTCTTCGCGATGTTCGACCACCTGCCGCTGCCGATGGTCACCTCCGTCATCGTGATGGCGCTGATCGCGCTGTTCTTCGTGAGCAGCGCCGACTCCGCATCGGTCGTCCTCGGTATGTTCTGCCAGCGCGGCGCGCTCGCCCCGCACCGCTCGCTCATCGTCGTCTGGGGTATCGCGATCGCACTGACCGCGGCCGTTCTACTGCTGACGGGCGGCCTGTCCGCGATCCAGACGGCGTCCATCGTCCTGGCCCTACCGTTCTTGCTGCTGATCGTCGTCATCTGCATCGCCTTCTTCCGCGAGCTGCGGAAGGAGGCCGGATCCGCCCCCGCGGCCTTCTCCGCCCATGAGGACCTCCCCTGAGAAGGAGGCCCGGCCGCGGCCGCCGCCACGGGCTCGGCGTCACCGCCGAGCCCGGCCCGCGGCGCCGAACGCGGCGGACCGATACCACCGCGGCGGCGGCCACCGGCACCAGGAGGGCGGCCGCCGCGGTGACCCATGTCGTCGCGGTCGCCAGCGGTGTCGCGAGCGTGATCAGGCCGATGGCGATCGCCGGGAGCCCGGCGCCCAGGTAGAAGGCGAGGTAGAGGGCGCCGGTGACGGCGCCGCGCCGGTCCTCGGGCACCGCCTCCTCGACGGCGGCCGCCGCACCGCCGTAGGCCAGTCCGTGCCCGGCGCCGGCCACGACCGCCGCGGCCAGGGTGAGCGCCATCGAGCCCCCGGCGGAGAGCGCCAGCAGGACGAGGCTGGCGAAGACCGCGGCGAGCCCGGCGAGCTGGGCGTTCCACGCGCCCAGCGCGGTCACCGGGCGCTGGGTGATGACCGAGCAGATCAGGACGGTGCCGAGCACGCCCCCGATGACCGCCGGATTGCTCTGGTCCGCGTGGCCGTGGTCCGCGCGGTCCAGCAGCGCCGGGATGACCGAGAGGAACAGCCCGGCCGCCGTCCACGCGAGAAAGCCGGTCAGGGCGGCGGCGGTGAAGTGCGGCCGGATGGCGGCGGGGATCTGCGGGCGGGTGGGTCTCCACCGCCGCATCCGGGACCCGGGGGTTCCGGCGAGGGCCGAGACGCGGCGCCACCCGACCCACAGCAGGGCCAGGTGCAGGGCGAACGGCAGGGTGTGCGGTGCCGGCGCGTACTCGGCCAGCAGACCGGCGGCGATCGGACCGGCGGCGGTCCCGGCCACGAACGCGGTGCTGGCCAGCACGGTCGCCTGCCGACCGCCCGAGGCGGATCCCCGCGCGCTGATCAGGGCGCCGGCCGCACCGGTCGCCGCTCCCAGCGCCAGCCCTTGTGCGGCCCGGCCGGCGATCAGCCAGACGGGCCCGGACGCGAGTGCGAAGCAGGCCGAGCCGACGGCGGCGACCGCGACGCTCATCCGCAGCACCGGCACGGGCCCCAGCGCGTCCGACGCGGGGCCGAAGAGCAGCAGTGCCGGTGCGCTGACCAGAGCGAACGTGGCGTAGGTGAGCGTCATGACCAGGTCGTCGGCGCCGAACGCCTGCTGGTATCCGGGGTAGAGCGGGCTCGGCAGGTAGGCGCCCGCGGTGAGGACGACCAGGACGTAGACCCCGGTTGCGACCTCGCGGGAGCGCTCGGCGGCGCGGGGGCGGTCGGAAGGGGCGTGGGTGTCGGTGGCGCTCCAATGCTTCGCAAACATCACGGGAGTAGTCTGACTAAGAGAATCGCCGAAGAGAAGCGAACGTTTTTCGCCTCAATCGTGCAAAATGTTTGCATGATCGATCCGAAGCTCAAGGTGCTGCAGATGGTCGCCCGCTACGGGACGGTCACCGCCGCGGCCGAGGCGATGCACTACACGCCCTCGGCGGTCTCCTACCGCCTGCGCCAGCTGGCCGAGGAGCTCGGCGTGGAGTTGCTGGCCCAGTCCGGGCGGGGCGTCACGCTGACCGCCGCCGCCCGCATCGTGCTGCGCCACACCGAGGCGCTCAACGCCCAGGCCGAGCGTGCCTACGCCGAACTCGCCTCGGCGACGGAGGAGCCCACGGGGCTGTTCACGCTGTGCGGCTTCTCCACCGCGGCCACCCACCTGCTCCCTCCGGCGGCGGCCGCCCTGCGGGAGCGCTACCCCCGGGTGCGCATCCGGGTGATGGAGGCCGAGCCGGCGCCCTGCTTCGACCTGCTGCTGTCCGGGGACGCCGACCTCGCGCTGGTGACCAACACCGCCGACACGCCCTCCACCGGCGACGAGCGCTTCGACCAGCAGCCCCTGCTCGACGACCCCTTGGACCTGGTGGTACCGGGCGAACACCGGCTGACGCGGTCGTCCAAGGTCACCCTCGCCGACGCCGCCGAGGAGCCGTGGATCGTCGGCAACGCCGGGAGCACCTACCACCAACTGGTGATGACCGCGTGCATGACCGCGGGGTTCACCCCGAACATCGCCCACTACGCCGACGAGTGGGACACGGGAACGGCGCTGGTGGCGCACGGCTTCGGCATCATCCTGGTGCCCCGGCTCGCGCGGATCAACGACTGGGCGGTCGTGCGGATACCGCTCCATGGCGAGCCCGCCCCCGCCCGGCGCGTCGTGGCGGCCACACGTATGGGACACCGCGACCACCCGGTGGTCGCGTCCGCGCTGGAGGCGATCAGTTCGACCGCGACGACGCTCCAGGCCTCGCGGCAGCGGGCGGAGGACGGCACGTGAACCGCTCGGCGGGTACCACGGATTCGGGCCGTTGAAGATCGCGATGTGCCTGCAGCGCTACCACGACGTGCAGAGCGGAAACTGTTTCCGAGTAGGTGCACGATGCAGGTCTGGACCACGGTCTGGGGCCGACGCGGATGCGACGATTCCGGCGGGTTCCCGGACACATGGCCGAAGACCGCGAGGGGGCGTCATCGAACTCGGCCTCGGGATCGGGATCGGGGAAGGCCGTGGCGATGGAGGTCCCCAAGGCCGGCTGGGACCAGTCGGCTGGTTCCGGCGGAGCCTGGGCCGCTCCTTCGCTCACGCATCCGCCTCGAAGTCGTGCCGCTCAAGGAGCCGGGAGACCGCCGTTCCCGCGACGATGCCCCAGAAGGGGGCGCCGATGTTGAGCAGTTGCACATCGGCGACGGTCACCAGGAAGCAGACCAGTGCCCCGAGGGTGTGGCGGGAACCGAAACCGGACACGAACGCGTGCTGCAGCGGGCGGAGCATCGCCACGCCGCCGAGCGCCGCGACAAACGCCGTCGGTGCCGCAAGCATGAGGTCGACGAAGACGGAGGCGAAGAGCCCGACACCGAGGGAGAGCACGCCGAGGAAGAGTGCGGCCGTGTAGTGGCGCCGGCGTTCACCGGAGGCGACGAGCAGGGCGTTGGTGGGACCGGTGAGGCATGTGGGCACGGCGCCGATGGCGGCGACACCGATCGACCAGACTCCGCAGGCGATCGCCGAGGCGTTCACCGGCGGATGGTGTCCCTTGGCCCGTAGCACGGCGATGCCCTGGCCGTTCTGCACGACCAGAACGGTGATGGCCACGGGGACCACCAGTTCGGTGAGCGCTCGCAGGGTGAACTCGGGCGCCTGGAGCTGCGGCGCCGCCAGCAGGGCGGTCGTGCCGGGTCTGTCCTCCAGTCCACCGGTGAGCGCCACGGCGACCACACCGACCAGTAGCGCGCCGAGGACCGGGGGGATCCAGGCGGCGATTCGTTCACGGCATCCCAGCAGGACGAAGGCCGCCGCCATCGGCGCGGCCACGGCGGGATGCGCCCCGATCGCGTCGACGAGCCCGAGCCCGAAGTCGAGGAAGATCCCGGTCACCATGGCCATGACGATCGGCATGGGCAGTACGCTCATGAAACGCCGCACCCAGCCGCTGAGTCCCAGCACCAGGATCAGGACACCGGTGACCAAGAGGGCCCCGAGGACCTCGCTCCATCGCAGGGTGGTCAGCGCGTCGCCGACCACCACGGTTCCCGGGATGGTCCAGAAGAACGCCAGCGGGGTGCGGAAGTACCAACTGGCCACGATGGTCAGGATGCCGTTGCAGAAGAACACGCCGAAGATCCAGGACGACATCTGAGCAGCGCTCAGGCCCCCTGCGAGCCGGCGGCGAGTATCACCGCCACGGGTCCGGTGGCGGAGAAGACCAGGGCGATGACGGCGTTGGCCGCGTACCGGGCACCGAAGTCACGCCGGATCTCATGCGGTGTCGGTTGCCGGTGCTCAGGCCGTTCGACCAGGCGCACGCTCTCGGCCTCCCGTGGACCTGCCGTCATGGGATGCTCTTCCTCCACTTCACGACTCGGCGAATTTCGCGGCCAGTTCGCTGCGTGAACGGATGCCGAGCTTCGAGTAGATGCGGGTGAGGTGGTACTGCACGGTCTTGACGGACACGCACAGCCGCCCTGCGGCCTCCCGGTTGCTCAGCCCGCCGGCCACCAGTTCGGCGACGACCCGCTCTTGGGACGTGAGTCTCGTCGGGTCCTCCGAGCGCGGTCGGTTGAGTCCCCCGGCACGACGTTCGCGGTCGCACCGTTCGACGTAGACCGTCGCACCGAGGGAGGAGTAGATCTGCCGGGCGGATTCGAAAGCGGCGTCGGCCTCGCGTCGCTTGCCCGCGCGGCGCAGCGTCTGCCCGTAACCGAAGTAGATCCTGGCCCGGTAGTACGGCAGGGGAAGGTCCTCGATGAGGGCGAGGGACCTCTCGAAGGTGTTGCGGCACCGGCGGATGTCGCCCCGGGCGGCGTGGATGCGGCCTCGGGCGGAGCCCAGCTTGGCCTGCATGGACCGATGCCCGGTGCGGGTGGCGTTCTCCTCGTGCGGGCGGAGGAAGGCGTCGGCCTCGTCGACGTCTCCGGTCAGTACGAGTGCGTGGGCGTAGAGGTCCTGCCAGGGCCAGAACCCCGGCTGATGGAAGTCGGCGCTCGTCGACAGATCGACCAGTGGCCGGCCGGTGCGGAGGACGGCGGCGTAGTCGGCGCGGGCGGCCGCGCACTGGATCTCCGCCATGGCCGAGGGGATCACCTGGATGGGGTACCCCTCCGGATTGGTCGACAGCTTCCGCAGGTGCGCCTCTGCGGCGACGTGGTTGCCGCGGAGCGTGTGGATCTGGGCTCCGGTCCAGTGCAGGAGCGGTGTGAGCAGGGTGAGGCCGTGCCCTTCGAACCGCAGGGACGCCCGGGCGACGACCTGTAGCGCCTCGTCCCATTCGCCGAGGACGAAATGGGTGCGGGCAAGCCATGCCTCCGCCCACAGGGAGATCCGTGCCGATCCCTCGCCGTCGCGCGTGGGGGATGCGTTCTCAAGGTGACGGCGGGCCGATATGGGGTCGTCCATTACGAGTGAGAGCCAACCGGCCGCCATTTCGAACCGCTGTGCCTGAGTGGGCGACAGCGTCCCGATGTCGGCGAGGAGGCGGTCGCGCGGTCCCGGCTCGGCTCCGTGCAGGATCGACTCACCGAGGGTCCCGATGGCCCGGGCCTCCACCACGGGGGCGCTGCCCGGTTCGCCGACCTCCGCGACCCGGTCGGCCCAGTGCGCCAGGCGACCGGGGTCCCAGGAGACGAGCGAGTGCAGGACGAGTCGCTGTCCGATGGCGGCGTAGCCGGCGGGATCGGATTCGGGATCACAGGTCGACTCGGCGCGTCGCAGGAGTGCCTCGGCCTCCCGGCGACGACCGCGATGGATGGCGAGGTAACCGAGCAGGGCGTCGCGCGCCGGGCTCACACGGACTCCCTCGACCAGCGGCGTGTAGAGCATGGCCGACGGGACGTCGGAGGCGCCGACGAGGGCGTCCACACCGGCGATGAGCAGGTCATCGCGCGTGGCGGGATCACCGGTGAGGTCGGCGGCCGTGAGAAACAGGCGCGCCGCCGTCGGCCAGGCCCCCTGACCTGCGCGTAGTCGACCCCGATCCGCGAGCGCGCGGGAGACGCCCTCGTCCGACCCGAACGACGCCGCTGCTCGCTGTGCCAGTGCGCCGTCGGGGTCCGCGTCGATGAGCGTCTCCGCCGCGCACAGGTGCAGCTCCCGTCGCGTGCCGGGCGGGATGCTCCGGTAGACGGCGGCGCGTGTGAGCGGTGAGGTGAACTCGACCGAGGCCCGCCCGGGCGCGCCGACCACCCGGATCAGGCCGAGGCGGGCGGCCTCGTCCAGGCCGGGGAGGGGGTCCTCACCTCCGAGGGATCCCCGGACGTCCTCGAACCGGACCGGCTCCTCAAGGACCGACACCAGCCGGACGGCGGCGAGCGCCGCCGGGGAGCATCGGGAGAGTTCCTTTCGCGCGGCGGCGACGACGGCGGCCGGCACGGGGAGCATCCGGGATTCGTTCTGCCAGGTCTCGGGCGAGGCTTCCTGGATGACCTGCAGGACCGACGAAGGGGAGCCTCCGGTGTGGGACCGCAGCAGGCGGGCCATGCCCGGGGACAGGTGCACGCCCGAGACCGTCTGTGCGAGGTTGCGGATCTCACTCGCGGTGAGCGCGTTCAAGGACAGGATGTGGTCGACGTGGTGGGCCCGGAAGTCGATGAAGCCGTCACCGGGTTCCACCTGTGCCCCGTCATCCGCGGCGAGGAGCACGAGCAGACGGCCGGCGCGCCCCCGGCGGACGGCCGTCGCCAACGCCCGGAGGGTTTCGATATCGGCCCACTGCGCGTCGTCGACCACCACCACGGTAAGCGTGTCCGGAACGTCCAGTGCGTCGACGAGCAGACGGGGGCCGTCGGACGGGTCGCCATCGGTGGCCCCGCACCCGTCGAGAATGTGGTGTGCGAGTCCGTAGGGCTCCCCGGCCTCCCAGGGCAGTGCCGCGGCCCGGATGGTCGCTGCGCCGCGGCACTGCGTGAGGAACCGGGAGAGGAGGACCGACTTCCCGGAGCCGTGCGACCCCTCGATGAGCGCGAGGAGCGAGTGGTCTTCGCGAACCACGTCGAGGAGTCCTTGGAGTGTCTCAAGGTCCCGCTGGTGGATGCTGGATATCACGATGCGCCTCAATCACGCGCTGCCGAAGGATGGAGGTGGGGGGCGGTGCGCCGCCGTCAGCCGAGATCACCGCCGGCCACGGGAAGCACCGTGCCGGTGATGTAGGAGGCCTCGTCCGAGGCGAGGAAGCAGATGGCGGCGGCCTGCTCGTCAAGGGTGCCGTACCGCTTCATGAGGGAGGAGCCGACCGTCTGCTCCACGATCTGCCGGTACCAGGCCCTCTCCTGGTCGGTGTCGGCGCCGGGGCCGCGGGGGATGCGTCGAGCCGGCGCTTCGGTGCCGCCCGGCGCGGTCGCCACGACACGGACCCCGTGGGGGGCGGCCTCCAGGGCGAGGGATGCGGTGATGGCGTTGACGCCGCCCTTCGAGGCCGCGTAGGGGACGCGGTTGATCCCGCGGGTCGCGACCGAGGAGACGTTGACGATGGTTCCGCCCCGCGCGTCGATCATATGGGGAAGGACCGCCCTGCAGGTCCACAGCGTCGGGAACAGCGACCGCTGCACCTCCGCCCGGATCTGGTCCGGCGTGTAGTGCTCGTAGGGCTTGGCCCAGATCGTGCCGCCGACGGTGTTGACGAGCACGTCGATCCGACCGTGCAGGGCGTGGGCCTCGTCGATCGACCGCTCGGCCCCCTCGAACTGTTCGAGGTCGGCGGTGAGGGCGTGCGCGGCGCCACCGGTGTCCCGGATCTCCTCCGCCACCTCGTGAACGAGGTCGGACCGGTCGATGAGGACCGCCTCGCCGTCCTCTGCGGCGACCCGGTGGGCCACCGTCCGGCCGATCCCCTGGGCGGCGCCGGTCAGGACCACGACTCGGCCGGAGAACCGACCGGGAGAGAGCACCGCGCTCATCGGGAGCCCTCCTTCCTGATGGCCGCGCGCATCGTGTCCTTCGCGTGCTGCGCGTGGTTCACGATGATGTCGTACGGGGCCGGTTCGGCCGCCCTTCCGGCGGCCTCGGCCACCGACTCGCCGGTCACCTCGCTCTCGGGCTCGGGCGGGACGTCCCTCACGCCCTCGGTCGGGGCTGCGGCGAGGTTGAACTTCTCGAAGTAGAAGTTCGCCGGTGTGATTCCCTCGGCGTTGAGGTGCTGACGCACCGCCTCGACCATCCCGGGAGGCCCGCAGAGGTAGACGTCGACGTCGCCGCCGTTGAGGTGCTCGGGGGCCATGAGGCTCATCACGTAGCCCTTGTCGGGCGCCGAGCTCGCCTCGTCGGAGACGCAGTAGGAGTAGGTGAAGCCCGGCAGCTCCGCCGCATACCGGTCCAGGGCCTCCAGCTCGACGAGATCGTCGTCGGTGGACACGCCGTAGATCATGTGGACGGGGTGCTCGGCGGGGGATTCCCTCATCTTCTCCAGGATCGACAGCAGCGGCGCGAGTCCCGTGCCGCCGGCGAGCAGGAGCGCCGGTCGGCTCTGCTCGCGGAGGAAGAAGCTCCCCATCGGCCCGGTGAACTCCAGCCGGTCGCCCTTCTGCGCGCGGTCGCGCAGGTACTCGGACATGAGCCCGCCTTCGGTGATGCGCACCAGGAAGGACACCTGTCGGATCGACGGACCCGAGCTGAAGGAGTAGGACCGGGTCGCGCCGATGCCCGGAACCGTGATGTTGACGTACTGGCCGGGGAGGAAGACCAGCTCGTCCCTGTTGTCGACCTCCATGGTGAAGCCGACCGCCGTGCCGGAATGGCGCCGGATCTCGGTGATCGTGCCCGTGTGGGAGCCGGCGGCGGTCTTGGCGACATCCGATGTGGTGGCGATCTGCAGGACGAGGTCGCTCTCCGGCGTCATCTGGCAGGGCAGGCAGTACCCGTTTTCGGCCTCGTCTTCGGTCAGGGCGTCCTCGATGTAGTCGCCGCCGTCGAAGTCGCCGCGCTCGCAGTACGCCTTGCACGTGCCGCAGGCGCCGTCTCGGCAGTCGAACGGGATGTTGATGCGTGCTCGGTAGGCGGCGTCGGCCACCGTCTCCATCGGGTTGCACTTGATGAAGCGGGTGACGCCGTCCTCGAAGCTCAGTGCTACTTGATGTGACATGGGCTTACTCGATTCGGGGGGCGCGGGGACCGGTCAAAGGAGGTAGATGTCCACCACGTGGTGCACGCAGTCGTTCTTCAGGACGATCTTCTTCTTGCGGATCAGCGGTCGATCCCCGGTGACGTCGAGCGTGACGAACGCCGTACCGAAGTAGGTGTCGGTCGTCTGGTAGCGGTAGTAGAGGGACAGCCAGTTGTAGCGGACGTCGACCTCGCCTTCGCGCCGCTCGAGCACCTCGACGTTGGTGATGTTGTGACCGGTGCGCGGCTCCGGGAGGGAGGTCGCGCTGGAGCGGTCCGTGCGGATGCGGAAGACGCGGTCCTCGATCCCGCCGCGGTTCGGGTAGTAGATGAGCGAGATCTCGCGCTGGGGGTCCTCGGTCAGCTCGTCGTTGTCGTCCCAGGCGGGCATCCAGTACTCGGAGTCCGGGTGGTAGCACTCGAGCCAGTCCTCGAACCGGCGGTCGTCGAGCAGCCGGGCCTCGCGGTAGAGGAACTGCTCGACCTCGTTTCGGGTGATCGCGGTTGCGGTTGCAGCGGTCATCGTGAAGGTCGCCTCCCTCAGCGGTGGTCGGGATCGCCGGCGAGCCCTTGGGCGGCCTCGGCCGCCAGAGCCCTGAGCATCTGGTCGCGCCAGTAGCCGTGCTGGATCGGGTACAGGCCCTCGTCCTCGGTCCTGGACCCGCTGGAGAGGACGTTGTCGAGACCGATGCCGCGCGCGGTCTCGTCCGGCCCGTTGAGCTGGTGAGCGGCGCCGCGGCTCAGGTCGTTCCACGGTGCGGTCGTGGCGTGGTAGGTCTTTTGGCAGGACCGGAACTCCTCCAGGTCGTCCGGTGTCGCCATGCCCGTGGCGTTGAAGAAGTCCTCGTACTGCCGGATGCGGTTCGCGCGCGACTCGGCGTTCTCGCCCTTCGGGGCGATGCAGTAGATCGTGACCTCCGTCTTGTCCACCGAGATCGGGCGGAAATGACGGATCTGGCTGGAGAACTGGTCCATGATGTAGACGTTGGGGTAAAGGCACAGATTGCGCGACGCGCCCACCATGAATTCGGCCTTCTTCTCGCCGAACTCCGCCGCCAGTTCTCTCCTGCGGGGGTAGAGCGGACGGTCCTGAGGGTTGCCCCACCACATCCACAGCAGCAGGTGGCCGTGGTCGAAGGAGTAGTAGCCGCCGCCCTGCTTGCCCCAGGTGCCGGCGTCCATCGCCTTGGTCTCGTTCGTGGACTCGCCGACGGTGCGGCGGGCCGTGGTGGCGGCGTAGTTCCAGTGCGTCGAGGAGACGTGGTAGCCGTCGGCGCCGTTCTCGGCTTGCAGCTTCCAGTTGCCGTCGTAGGTGTAGGTGGATGAGCCGCGCAGTACCTCAAGTCCCTCGGGGGACTGGTCGACGAGCATGTCCAGGATCTCGCGGGTGTCGCCGAGGTGCTCGGCCAGCGGTCCGACGTCCGGATTGAGGCTGCCGAAGAGGAATCCCCGGTAGCTCTCGAAACGGGCGACCCTCGTCAGGTCGTGCGAACCCTCCTTGTTGAACTGCTCCGGGTACCCACCCGTCCGCGCGTCCTTGACCTTGAGGAGTTTGCCGGCGTTGCTGAACGTCCAACCGTGGAAGGGGCACGTGAACGTGGTGCGGTTGTCGGTCTTGCGGCGGCAGAGCATCGCGCCCCGGTGGCTGCACGCGTTGATGAGCGCGTTGAGCCCGCCGTCCTTGCCGCGCGTGATGACGACCGGCTGGCGGCCGATATGGGTGGTGAAGTAGTCGCCGACGTCCGGGATCTGGCTGTCGTGGGCGAGATAGACCCAATTGCCCTCGAAGATGTACTTCATCTCCAGCTCGAAGATCTCCTCGTCGGTGAAGACCGATCGGCGGATCTGGTACCGACCGTTCTCCTCATCCTCGATGAGGGCGTCCGACAGGAGGCTGCGGACGCTGTCCAACGTCTCGGTCATCGGTTCCTCCAGTGCTGCGTGAACTCGCCGTGAACGGGCTGTATCGGCGAGATTGCCCACCACACTGGCAGGTGGTGCCCTGGGTCACACCAGGCAAATGCCTAGGACTGACCAGGACGTCGACAAGCCGGGCGCCGCCGGCGCCGACCGCGGACACACGCGATGGCGGCCCGGCTCCAAGAGCTGAGGGGCGTTTCCCCGGGCGGATCGGGACGGGCGCGATCAGGACCGGGGCACCTCCCGGAAGCCCATGTCGATGCTCAGCCGTCGGGCCGCTCGCGTGAGGAGCGGCTCCACCTCCGTGCGGAATTCGTCGAGCGTCGAGCGGCCCGTGGAGGTGGAGCTCGCCAGCACGCCGACGGCCCCGCCCGTCGCGTCTCGCACCGGAACGGCGAGGGAGATGAGACCTCGTTCGAGCTCTTCGGAGGTGATCGCGTAACCACGCCGGCGGATGTCGGCCAGTTCTGCGCGCAGCTCGTCGGGGTCCGTGACGGTGGCGGGGCCCAGCCGTTCAAACCGGGAGTTCTCGATCACCCAGGACACCCGGTCCTCCGGTGACCAGGCGAGGAGTGCGCGCCCCATGGAGGTGGCGTAGGCGGGCACCCGGGTGCCGACGGACACGTTGATGCTCATGATGCGGCGCACAGGGACGCGGGCGGCGTAGACGACCTCGGTGCCGTCGAGGACTCCGAGTGAGGCCGACTCCCCCGTCTCCTCGGCGATCCGCAGCAGATGAGGCTGAGCGGCCTCGGTCAGTGCGTGAGTGGCCGAGAAGTGCTGTCCGATGCTCAGGACCCGAGGGGTGAGGCTCCAGCGTCCATCGACCCCGTTCACGTATCCGAGTCGCTGCAGCGTCAGGAGGATTCGGCGGACCGCGGGACGAGAGAGGCCGGTCTCAGCGGCGATCTCGGCGAGCGTCGGATTCGGGTTGCGCTCGTCGAACGCGATGAGAACAGCGAACCCTCGCTCGATGCTCTGAATGAAGTCGCGGTCGGTGTTCGGCACGGCCCCTCCGTCGTCGATACGGCCTCTCACGGGCTCACGTTGACAGATCAGGTGGTCCAACGCACACTGGCGGCGTACGCAAAGCGGTCTGCCTGTACGCAGAGCGTACTACGAGAGAGGTGATCTCCGTGCCCGGGGACACCGCACCTCCTCCAGCTCAGCACCTCCCGTCCCGAGGAGAACTCCAATGACCACCGCCGAAGGCCCTACCGCCGCCAAATCGGGCAGCGCCGCCACGGACAAGTTCAAGTCGGAACGCGTCACCGCCGACACCTCGCCCGAGCGCCTCGCCGCCATCGCGAAGGACGCCTTGGACGCCCTCAACGAGGTGATCCTCAAGCACGAGGTCAGCTATCCCGAGTACCGGGTGTTCAAGCAGTGGCTCATCGACGTCGGCGAGGGCGGCGAGTGGCCGTTGTTCCTCGACGTGTTCGTCGAGCACTCCGTGGAGGAGGTGCTCGCCCGGTCGCGCAAGGGCACGAAGGGCAGTATCGAGGGCCCCTACTACGTACCCGGCGCCCCCGAACTCCCGGCGAGGTGCACCATGCCGATGCGCGAAGAGGACGAGAAGGCCACGCCCCTGGTGTTCTCCGGCCAGGTCACCGACCTGGACGGCAACGGCCTGGGCGGCGCCGAGATCGAGCTGTGGCACGCCGACGAGCAGGGCTACTACTCGCAGTTCGCCCCGCACCTGCCCGAATGGAACCTGCGCGGCACCATCATCACCGACGCGGAGGGCCGCTACGAGATCACCACCATCCAACCGGCGCCCTACAAGATCCCCACCGACGGACCGACGGGGCGGTTCATCGAGGCGCAGAACGGCCACCCGTGGCGTCCGGCACACCTGCACCTGCTGGTGTCGCACCCGGGCAAGGCGTCCATCACCACCCAGCTGTACTTCAAGGGCGGTGAATGGGTGGACGACGACGTCGCCTCAGCCACCAAGCCGGATCTGATCCTCGACCCGCACAAGGGTGAGGACGGCAGGAATCGCGTCGTCTACAACTTCGCCCTCGACCCCGAAGACTGACGCCCCAGTCCACCGGTCGGGCCCGTCGACGGCGGGGCCGACCGATCGCGTGCCCCGTCCCCGCCCCAGGAGCCGCCATGACCGACCTCACCGTCCGATCCGTGCACAGCGTGATCCTCGACGTCCCCCTCATCAGGCCGCACAAGTTCGCGACGACCACCGCCGAGGTGCAGCCGATCCTGCTCGTGTCGGTCACCACGGCGGCCGGCGCCGTCGGACACGGCGAAGGTGTCGTTCCCGGAGGGCCCTGGTGGGGTGGCGAGTCCGTCGAGACGATGAAGGTGCTCATCGACCGGTACATGACCCCGCTCGTCATCGGACGACGCGTCGACGAGATCCCCCGCATCATGGCCGACCTGGAACGGGTGGTCGCCAACGCGCGGTTCGCCAAGGCCGCGATCGACGTCGCCCTGCACGATGCCTGGGGGCGGGCGCTCGGCCTACCGGTCCACGACCTGCTCGGCGGGCGGTTCCGCGACGCGGTGGACGTCACCTGGGCACTCGGGGCGGCCCCCTCGGAAGAACTCCTCACCGAGATCGACGAGAAGATCGAGTCCCGCATGCACTTCAGCTTCAAGTTGAAGATGGGAGCCCTTTCCCCGGAAGAGGACACCCGCCGGGTGGTCGACGTGGCGCGGGCTCTGCGGGGACGGGCCGGCGTGCGCATCGACGTCAACGCCCGGTGGGACCGCCTCACCGCGCTGAAGTACCTACCGCGCCTGGTCGAGGGGGGCGTCGAGCTGATCGAGCAGCCGACCCCGGGGGAACAGCTCGAGGTGCTCGCGGAGATCACGCGCCGCGTCGGGGTCCCCGTCATGGCGGACGAGTCCGTGCAGACCCCCCACGACGCCCTTGAGGTCGCCCGGCGGGGCGCAGCCGACGTCATCGCCCTGAAGACCACCAAGGTCGGGGGGCTGCAGAAGAGCAAGGAGATCGCGAGCATCGCCAAGGCGGCGGGCATCGCCTGCCACGCGGCGACGTCGCTCGAAGGGCCGATCGGCACCGCGGCATCCTTGCATTTCGCCTGCTCAGAGCCTGGGATCAACCACGGATCCGAGCTCTTCGCGCCCCTGCTGCTCGCCGAGGAGCTGCTCACCCAGCCGCTGCGCTACGCGGATGGGCGACTACACCTACCCGGCGGGCCGGGCCTCGGTGTCGAACTCGACCCCGATGCCGTCAAACGGTTCACCCGAACGTGAACAGGAGACACACATGGCACTCTTTCACGTGCGAATGGATGTCCATATCCCCCGGGACCTGGAGGAGAAGGTCCGCGTCGACACGGTCGCCCGGGAGAAGGAGTACGCGCAGGAACTCCAGCGCGAGGGAAGATGGCTTCACCTGTGGCGGATCGTCGGGCAGTACTCCAACATCAGCATCTTCGATGTCGAGTCGGCGGACGAACTCCATGAACTGCTGTGGGGGCTTCCGCTCTTCCCCTACATGGACATCACGATCATGCCCTTGACCAGGCACGGCTCCGCAATCACGTAGTTCCGCCCCGACCTGCCGGACGGTTCCCGGGCACCCCGGCCGACATCCGGAGAAGCCGGTGCCCCCGCCAAGGGGGCGGGGGCACCGGCTTCCCGTTTCCGGAGGAAAGCGTCGGCAGAGGCGCCCAGAAGCCCTCGAAGACCACCGTGAGCCCCCGACCGACCGATGCCGTTCGGCGGATCTCGTTCCGATATGCCCAGTTCCTCGGCAGGCGCCCCTGATCGATGACCGCCCGGTGCTCACCGCGGCGGTGTACGTGCCATCGATGCCTGGACCGCCGCGGAGTCCGCCCCGGGCAGGCTCGTGGTGGCGCTCGACGGACTCGACGTCCTTGGACGCGGAGCAGACCGGAGCGGACGCGGAGCGGGGTGGGGTTGGACGCCGACGGCGCTGGGCAACGTCGGCGCGACGTGGCACGATATTGCAGGTGACCAGCAGACCCGCCGCAGCGCAGCACCTGCGCGACCTCGCGCGGCTGCGCCGCGTCCGCGACCGGATCGACCGGGAGTACGCGCAGCCGCTGGACGTCGAGGCGCTCGCCCGCGGCGTGAACATGTCGGCCGGGCACCTCAGCCGCCAGTTCCGGCTCGCCTACGGCGAGTCGCCGTACGGCTACCTGATGACGCGGCGCATCGAGCGCGCGATGGCGCTGCTGCGCCGTGGCGACCTCAGCGTCACCGAGGCCTGCTTCGCGGTCGGCTGCTCGTCGCTGGGCACCTTCAGCAGTCGCTTCACCGAGCTGGTCGGTGTGCCGCCCAGCGTCTATCGGCGCCATGCGGCACGCGCGACGGCGGGGATGCCGCCGTGCGTGGCGAAACAGGTGACCAGACCGATCAGGAATCGAGAAGCGCCGGCCCCCGAGCCGCATCTAGCGTGACTGCCATGGACATCACCATTCACGCGAGCTTCCTCCCGCACAACGACCCGGACGCCTCCCTGGCCTTCTACCGCGACACCCTCGGCTTCGAGGTCCGCGACGACGTCGGATACGGCGGGATGCGCTGGATCACGGTCGGGCCCGCCGGCCAGCCCCACACGTCCATCGTCCTGGAGCCGCCGGCTGTCGACGGCTGCGGCATCACCGACGACGAGCGCCGCACCATCGTCGAGATGATGGCCAAGGGCACCTACGCCGGCATCAACCTGGCCACCGCCGACCTCGACGGCACCTTCGAGCGGCTGCAGGCCGGCGACGCCGAGGTCGTCCAGGAGCCGACCGAGCAGCCGTACGGCGTTCGCGACTGCGCCGTCCGCGATCCCGCGGGCAACCTGATCCGCATCCAGGAGCTGCGCTGAGCCGTCCGGCGATCGCAGCCATGACCTGCACAGACGGCACCGTGAAGGAGTCAGCGCACGATGCCGGTGGCGGCCGCCTGGCGGCCACCGTCACCGCCCCCGATGGCAACGTCCCCGAGCTGCTTCACGACCGGTGAGCGCAGCCCCCCGCTCCCGCGCTCAGCGCCGTCGCGACACCGAGCACCGGCTCACCCACGACAAAGACGTCGGGGCGGCCAGTGCCTCGGCGGACGGCGCGCCGTACCCGGTACCGCTGTCCTTCGACCGGGACGGCGGGGCGCCGACCGGGCGCGCCGCGTGGCCGGGGCCCGGAGGCCCCACGGGCCGAAGCGAAGGAGAACCGGACGTACTGCTCGAAGCCGGTCGGATCGAGCCAGGCAACGCCGACGGAGACCGCGAAGGCGGCCCCGCGTAACAACTTACGGAGACACGATGAGCATGACCACGAGGACGGACACGCGGTCGCCTGCGCCGCACGCCGCCGACAGCCACGATCTGATCCGCCTGCATGGCGCGCGCGTGAACAACCTCAAGGACGTCAGCGTCGAGATCCCGAAGCGCCGGCTGACGGTGTTCACCGGCGTCTCCGGCTCGGGCAAGAGCTCACTGGTGTTCAGCACGATCGCCGCGGAGTCGCAGCGGATGATCAACGAGACATACAGCACCTTCGTGCAGGGCTTCATGCCGACGCTGGCGCGGCCCGAGGTCGACGTACTCGAAGGGCTGACGACCGCGATCATCGTCGACCAGCAGCGGATGGGCGCCGACCCCCGCTCCACGGTCGGCACCGCCACCGACGCCAACGCGATGCTGCGCATCCTCTTCAGCCGGCTCGGGCAGCCGCACATCGGTTCGCCCAGCGCGTTCGCCTTCAACGTCGCCTCGGTCCGGGCGAGCGGTGCGATCACGGTCGAACGCGGTGCCGGCAAGACCAAGGCCGTGAAACAGACTTTCACCCGCACCGGCGGCATGTGTCCGCGCTGCGAAGGCCGGGGCACGGTCTCCGATATCGACCTCACCCAGCTCTACGACGACTCCAAGTCGCTCGCCGAGGGCGCGTTCACCATCCCCGGCTGGAAGTCGGACAGCTTCTGGACGGTGCGGGTCTACGCCGAGTCGGGCTTCGTCGACCCGAACAAGCCGATCCGCAAGTACACCAAGAAGGAGCTCCGCGACTTCCTCTACGGGGAGCCGACCAAGGTGAAGGTCGACGGCGTCAACCTCACCTACGAGGGGCTGATCCCCAAGGTGCAGAAGTCGTTCCTCTCCAAGGATCCCGACGCGCTGCAGCCGCACATCCGGGCGTTCGTGGACCGGGCGGTCACCTTCACCGCCTGTCCCGAATGCGGTGGCACCAGGCTCAGCGAGGCGGCCCGCTCCTCGCGGATCGGCGGGATCAACATCGCCGACGCCTGCGCGATGCAGATCAGCGACCTCGCCGAATGGGTCCGCGGTCTCGGCGAGCCGTCGGTCGCACCGTTGCTCGCCGCACTGCTGCACACCCTCGACTCGTTCGTGGAGATCGGGCTGGGCTACCTCTCGCTCGAACGGCCGTCGGGCACGCTGTCGGGCGGTGAGGCGCAGCGCGTCAAGATGATCCGCCACCTCGGGTCGGCGCTCACCGACGTCACCTACGTCTTCGACGAGCCCACGATCGGGCTGCATCCGCACGACATCCAGCGGATGAACGACCTGCTGCTGCGGCTGCGGGACAAGGGCAACACGGTGCTCGTCGTGGAGCACAAGCCGGAGACGATCGCGATCGCCGACCATGTCGTCGACCTCGGCCCCGGCGCCGGTACGGCGGGCGGCACCGTCTGCTTCGAGGGCACCGTCGAGGGGCTGCGGGCCGGCGGCACCATCACCGGCCGCCATTTCGACGACCGAGCGTCGCTCAAGCCGACGGTGCGCACCCCCACCGGGAAGCTGGAGATCCGCGGCGCCACGTCCCACAACCTGCAGGGCGTCGACGTCGACATCCCGCTCGGTGTGCTCTGCCTGGTCACCGGCGTGGCGGGCTCCGGCAAGAGCTCACTGATCCACGGCTCCGTCCCCGCCTCGGCGGGCGTAGTGTCGATCGACCAGAGCGCGGTCCGCGGCTCGCGACGGAGCAATCCGGCGACGTACACCGGACTGCTCGACCCGATCCGCAAGGCGTTCGCGAAGGCCAACGGCGTGAAGCCGGCGCTGTTCAGCGCCAACTCCGAGGGCGCCTGCCCCGACTGCAACGGCGCCGGCGTCATCTACACCGACCTGGCGATGATGGCCGGCGTCGCCACCACCTGCGAGGAGTGCGAGGGGAAGCGGTTCCAGGCATCGGTGCTGGACCACCACCTCGGCGGCCGCGACATCAGCGAGGTGCTCGCGATGTCGGTGACCGAGGCCGAGGAGTTCTTCGGCGGCGGCGAGGCGCGCACGCCGGCCGCGCACGCCATCCTCGACCGGCTCGCCGACGTCGGGCTCGGCTACCTCAGCCTCGGACAGCCGCTCACTACGCTGTCCGGCGGCGAGCGGCAGCGGCTCAAGCTGGCCACCCACATGGCCGAGAAGGGCGGCGTCTACGTCCTCGACGAGCCGACCACCGGCCTCCACCTCGCCGACGTCGAGCAGCTGCTCGGCCTGCTCGACCGGCTCGTCGACTCCGGCAAGTCGGTCATCGTCATCGAGCACCATCAGGCGGTCATGGCGCACGCCGACTGGATCGTCGACCTCGGCCCCGGCGCCGGCCACGACGGCGGCCGGATCGTCTTCGAGGGCACACCCTCCGACCTCGTCGCCGCCCGCTCCACCCTCACCGGCGAGCACCTCGCGGCCTACGTCGGCACCTGACCGAGGCGATGGCCCTCGGCTGCCTCACCCAGTGCGCAAGGCCACGCAGCGGTGAACGGCCGCCCTGCCCGGCAAGGGCAGGGTCAGACCAGGACGAGGGCCCTCGTGCGCGGGAGGCCCCGCCGCCCCGATCCCCCTCGCGGGGGAGGCGACCGACCGGGCGCGGAGGCGACTGTGGGGCATGAACTCGCACAGCTCTCCGGCCCTGAGGGAAGGCGCTTCGCGCAGCACCGAGGCCGGCCGGTCCACCGCGGCCCGGTGCCCGCCCGAACGCGGTCCGTGCTCTGCCGCTGTGGGCGGCCGGGCCGGGCGACGTGGCCGTCGCGCAGTGGGCCGACGCGGGCCTGGGGCCGGTGATCGTCCTTCCCGCGGTCGCCTGCGCACCGCTCAGATACCGAGGAGGACCGATACGGGCAGCGGGACGTAGAGCACGCGGGTGAAGACGAAGAAGCAGAGCAGTACGAACCCGATCGCGACACCGGTGTCGACGAGGAGGCCGCGGACCGGTGTGAAGCCCCGCTTCACCAGGGCCGCCGTCGCCACGAAGGCGACGACGCCGCTCACCGCGAGGCCGAACAGGCCGAACGCCGCCCCCCAGCCCAGCAGCAGGAGGATCGCGGCGGTGATGACGCGCCGATCGACCGGTGCGTCCTCGCCGCCGTCCGCGCCACCGGAGCCGTCCCCGTGCACGGCCGGGGACGCGTCGGGGCCCACGACCGCGGCCCCGGCGCCCGGCACCCCCTCCGCGTCGGTCCGGGCCGGTGCCGCCGCCTGCGCGGTGCCCTCCCGGCCCCTGCGGCTCCGCAGCAGGGCCGCGGCACCGATGGCCACGCCCAGCACCGCCAGCACAACGAGCACGAACCGCGGCAGCACCGCGTCCACGGGGGTGGTGTAGTCCTGCTGGAACCAGAAGATCACGGCGAGGGCGAGCAGCAGCCCCGCGCACAGCAGATCGCGCCTCATGATTCGCCGCCTTCACCGGTCGATGCGGTCGTGTTCGGTGCCGCGCTGCCGGCTTGGCGGCGGCGCGCCCTCCACCGGGAGAGGAGCGGCCATAGCAGTGCCAGAAGCACCACGACGATGATGCCCGCGCTGATCGGCCGGGTGAAGAACGAAAGCCAGGGCCGGTCGTCCCCGCTGGCCGCCAGCAGGCCCTGCCCGAGCCCGGACTCGATGATCGGGCCGAGCACCACGCCGAGCACGATGGCGGGGGGCGGCAGTCCGAGGTGTCTGAGGCCGTAGCCGAGGACGCCGAGCCCCAGCATCAGCACGACGTCCACCGGGTTGTTGCGGACCGCGTAGGCGCCGATGATCGCAAGCAGGGCGATCGCCGGCACCAGCAGGTGCGTGGGCGTGCGCACCACGGTGCGCTGCAGCCCGCGCCCCGCCACCAGCCCGACCGGGGCCAGCAGCAGCGCCGCGATGGCCAACGCCAGAATGAACGTGAAGGTCAGCGGCCCCTGTTCGGTGAACAGGTCGGCGCCCGGCCGCAGTCCGTGCAGCATCAGGACGCCGAAGATCACCGCGTCGGCGGGGGCGCCGGGGATGCCGAGGGTGAGCAGCGGGATGAGTCCGCCGCCCACGACGGCGTTGTTGGCCGTCTCCGGCGCGACGACCCCGTCGAGCTCGCCCTTGCCGAACCTCTCAGGCGTCTTCGAGGCGCGTTTGGCCTCGTTGTAGGCGATGAGGTTCGCGACGTTGCCGCCGGCCCCGGGCAGCATGCCCACGAAGGCCCCGATGACCGCGGAGCGGAACAGGTTGATCGGTCGGGAGAGCACCCGGCGCACCGTGCGCGCCAGCATGCCGGGCTCGCGCTGCGCGCGCTCCTTGTGCATCGCGGCCGAGCGGTCGGCCGGATCGGCCATCAGGTCGATCATCGCCGGGACGGTGAAGAACCCGATGAGCGCCACGATGAGCGGCACGCCGCCCTGCATCTCGGTGAAGCCGAAGGTGAAGCGGACGTCGCCGCCGACCGGCGCGATGCCGATGGCGCTGATCAGCAGTCCGACGAAGCCGGCCGCGAAACCCTTGATCAGCGATTCCGTGGCGAGGCTCGCGATCATCGTGAGGCCGAAGATGCCGAGCCAGAAGTACTCCTGGGGGCCGAAGGCCAGGACCACGTCGGCCACCAGCGGACCCAGCAGGAGCAGTCCGGCGACCCCGATCAGACCGCCGAAGACCGACGCCGTGGTGACCGCGGTGATCGCCGTCTCGCTGCGGCCCTGCTTGGTCATGGGGTAGCCGTCGAAGGTGGTGGCGATCGACGACGGGGTGCCGGGCGCGTTCACCAGGATCGCGGTGAACGAGCCGCCGAAGATCGCGCCGGAGTAGAACGCTCCCATCAGGACGAGGCCGCTGGTGGGGTCGAGGGTGAACGTGACGGGGAGGAGCAGGGCCAAGCCGACGGTCGCGCTGAGGCCGGGGGTCGCTCCGACGGCCATGCCGCCGACGACGCCGATGAGGCACAGCAGCAGTGTGGGGGGCGACAGGACCTGGGCTAGAGCATCCTCGAATCCTGGGAACATCTGGGCTCCTGGGGGTGATGCCGGTTCGGGTGGGGCCGCCGGGCCGGTGGCGGGCGCGGCGGCGCGGACGGCGGCGGGACGGGCTACTCGTGCACCAGATCGAAGTCTTCGAGGAGCTCGCGGGCCGCCTGTGTGCGCTGCGCGGTGAAGTCGGCGGACTCGTCGGGGCCCATGTCCTCCAGGTGGAAGCCGAGGCGCTTCGACTGCTCGATCACCTCCGGGTCCTGGTTCACCTGGGCGAACGCGTCGGCCAGCGTCTCGACGACGGCGTCGGGGGTGTCCGGCGGGACGGCGATGCCGCGCCAGGCGCCTTCGACGATGTCGAATCCGCTCTCGACCAGGGTGGGAACATCCGGGAACTCGGGCAGCCGCTCCTCGGAGGCGACCGCCAGCACCCGCATCCCGTCGTCTCGCAGCTCCAGTGCCTCGGTGTTGTAGGTCATGAGCGCGTCGACCTGCCCGCCGAGCAGTGCGGGCGAGGCCGCCGCGGTGCCGCTGAACGGCACGTAGGTCAACTGCGCCCCCGCGTCCCGGGCGAGCGCGAGCGTGCCGATGTGGTTGGCGGTGTAGGAACCGCTCCCGCCGAGGGTGAGGGTCCGGTCCTGGGCGGCGTCCAGGAAGTCCTCGAGCGTTCCGTACCCCCTGTCCTCGGAGACCACCAGGGCGTTGGGCGTGCTCTGGAAGATGTAGGCCCAGTGGATGTCCGCGGTCTCGTAGCCCGCTTCACCTCGGGCCAGCGGCTGCAGGATCACGTGCGGGATGTTGGCGCCCATGATCGTGTAGCCGTCGGGCCGGGACTGGTTGGCCAGTTCCGACCAGCCCACCGCGCCGCCGCCTCCCGGACGGTTCGAGACCACGATCGGGGTCCCGAGGACGCGTTCCAGCGGCTTCTGCTGGAGGCGGGCGGTGATGTCGGACTCCCCGCCCGGGTCGAAGGGGAGCACGTACTGGATGGAGTGCGTGGGGTAGTCGGTTCCCCGGCCGCCTCCTGGTACGGCCCGGGTGGTGCAGCCGGACAGCGGCAGCGACAGGGCGGCCGCGCCGCAGGCGGTGAGGAATGCCCTTCGTGATGTGCTCAATTCGCCTCCTCGTCGTGCCGTGCCGGCACGGGGAGATGGAAAGGGGGCTGCACTCCCCGGACGAGGCCGCGGGGTGCGAGGTCCGGGCGGGGCCGGACGAGGGGTACCGCTCGCCCTATTCGGTTGTCTCCGGCCGTTCGGCTTTCGGCCGCGCCGCCGGCCGGTCGCGTACCGCGTACGTTCCCGGCCGGCGGGCACCGCTCACAGGCGCTCGCGCAGCAGGTTGTGCAGTGCCGGCTTGAGCTCGACGCCGATCCCCGGGGCCTCCGGCAGCCGCACGCGGCCGTCCTGCACCGGCGTGGAATCAGCGAACCCGCCGAACGGCTCGAAGACCTGCGGGTAGGATTCGCAGCCGCCCAGGCCGAAGGCGGCCGCCAGCGCCAGGTTGATCTGGTTCCCGCCGTGCGGGCAGAACCGCTCGGCCGACCACCCGCCCGCCTCCAGCTCGTCCAGCATGCCCGCGTACTCCGGGACCCCGTAGCTGAGCGAAGGGTCCATCTGCAGCACGTCGCGGTGCGGGCGCAGGCCGCCGTGGCGGCGCAGGTTGCGCACATCGGGCACGGAGAAGAGGTTCTCGCCCGTGGCGAGGGTGCCCTCGTACTCGTCGGCCAGCACGGCGTGCGTCCGGTAGTCGAGCGGGTCGCACGGCTCCTCGTACCACAGGAGGTGGTAGTCGGTCAGCGCACGTCCGTAGCGCAGCGCCTCCTCGACTCCGAAGCGGCCATTGGCGTCCACCGCCAGCCGGCTGCCCTCCGGGAGCAGCTCCAGCACGGTCTCGATCCGCTGGAGGTCCTCCTCCAGCGGGGCGCCGCCGATCTTGATCTTGACGTCGCGGTATCCGAGGTCGAGGTAGCCGCGGATCTCGTCGCGCAGCCCCTGCAACGGCTTCTCAGGGTGGTAGTAGCCGCCGGCGGCGTACACCCACACCGACGAGGCGGGCTCCGCGGTGCGGCCGAAGCGCTCGTGCAGCAGCCGGTGGAGCGGCAGCCCGGCGGCCTTGGCGGCCAGGTCCCACATCGCCATGTCGAGGGTGCCGACGGCCACGGCCCGGTCGCCGTGGCCGCCGGGCTTCTCGTTCTCCATGGCGACCCGCTGAACCCGGACCGGGTCGACGACGCCGGTCTCGGGGTCGAGCAGCCGCTCGGGCGGGGCCTCCTCGACCCTGGGCAGGATGCGGGTGGCCAGCAGGCCCGACTGCGCGTAGCGCCCATTGGAGTGGAACCCGTAGCCGACCAGGGGCTCACCGTCGACGACCAGGTCGCTGTGCACGGCGACGATCGACACCGTCATCCGGGAGAAGTCGATCACCGCGTTGCTGATCCGCGACGCGATGGGCGCCTCACTGTGGGTGATCTTGGTGATCCGCATTCTCGTGTCCTTTCCATGATGCGCGCGGTCGCCGGGCCGGCTCAGAGGTCGTCGATCACGGCGCGTGTGACGTCCCGCGTCGTCGCGCCGCCGAGGTCCGGTGCGGGGAGGAGACCCCGGCGCCCGGAGGGCCTCCACCGGTCCGGGCCGAGGCTCACAGGGCGTCGACGATGGCCGAGCCGAGGTCTTCGGTGCCCGCCCGGCCGCCGATATCGGGGGTCGAAGGCGCGCCGTCGGAACCGAGGACCGATTCGACGGCGCGCATCACGTGCGCTCCGGCCTCCGCTTCACCGAGGTGGTCGAGCATCATGGCGGCCGACCAGATCTGGCCGATCGGGTTGGCGATGCCCTTGCCGGCGATGTCCGGCGCGGACCCGTGCACGGGCTCGAACATCGACGGGTGGTCGCGCTCGGGGTTGATGTTGGCCGACGGGGCGACACCGATGGTCCCGGTGACTCCGGGGCCCAGGTCGGAGAGGATGTCGCCGAACAGGTTGCTGCCGACCACCACGTCGAAGTTCTGCGGTCGCATGACGAACTTGGCGCAGAGGATGTCGATGTGCTCCTTCTCGGTCTCCACGTCCGGGTACTCCGCGGAGATCTGCGCGAACCGCTCGTCCCAGTAGGGCATCGAGTGGTAGATGCCGTTCGACTTGGTGGCGAGCGTCAACCTGTTCCGGTTCAGCGTCCGCGAGAAGTCGAAGGCGTACCGGAGGATCCTGTCGGTCGCCCGCCGGGTGAAGGAGGACACCTGCAGCACCGTCTCGTGTTCGGTGCCCTCACCCTGCCGCCCGCCCAGCCGCGAGTATTCGCCCTCGGTGTTCTCCCGGACCACCCAGAAGTCGATGTCCCCCGGGGCGTGGCCGCGGACGGGGGGCGTCAGCCCCGGCAGCAGGCGGACCGGCCGCAGACTCACGTACTGGTCGAACTCCCTCCGGATGGGGATCAGCAGCCCCCACAGGGAGATGTGGTCGGGAACGCCGGGGAAGCCGACGGCGCCGAGCAGGATGGAGTCGTGGTCGCGCAGCCGCTCGATGCCGTCCGCGGGCATCATCCGCCCGGTCTTCCGGTAGGTCTCGCAGCTCCAGTCGAAGTGGTCGAAGCGCATCTCGAAGCCGTGCTCGGCGCCGACCCGGTCGAGCACCCGCAGCGCCTGGGGCATCACTTCGCGGCCGATGCCGTCACCGGGAACCACCGCGATCTCGTAACTGCGCACATGAACTCCTGGCTCGTTCCGGCCGCCGCCCGCGTGCGGACTCGGCGGCGCCGTGTCCGACAGGTGAACATCTAATTTCACGGCCGGGAGGGGTGTCCAACACCGATATCCGATCCGGGCGATAGGCAGCGCCTATGGCCGCACGGGTCGGCGGTGGGTGTTGTGCGCCGCAGCCAGGGCCACCCTGCGAAACGCGGCGGCCGCCGGTGTCAGCGGCGCACGGCGGGAGAGCAGCGAGATCCGGATCCACCGGGCGGGGTCGAGTTCGAGCACCTGGGCTCCGCTGCGGCGCGCCGTGCGAGTCCACGCCTCCGTCAGTACCGCCACCCCGGCGCCGTTGACGACGAGCGGGAGAATGGACTCGCGGTGGGCGACCTCCACCGCGATGGAGAGGTCCACGCCGTGCGCCCGGATCTGGTCGACGATGTGCCGCATCCGGCTGCCCTCGGGAGCCGCGACGACCCGGCGGCCGGAGAGCCCGTCCCAGGTGACGCGCCCGGTGTCGCCGATCGCCAGCCCGGGCGGCGCCGCCAGGATGAACCGCTGCTCCTCGATCATCTGCGCCAGTACCCCGGGCGGCCGGAGCTCCTCGCCGGAGCCGACGAGCGCCAGTTCGCAGCTGCCGTCGCGCACCACGTCGATGGATTCCTGGACGGTGAAGACGGCGCGCACCCTGACGACGATGCCGGGGTAGCGCTCGGTGAACCTGGTGATCATGGTGGTGAGGGGTTCGACGGCCTGCGACGGCATCGCCGCGATGTCGACCCTGCCCGACCGTGCCCCCTTGATGGACTCCACGGTCGCCCGTGTCGTCTCCAGGTCGCGCAGGACCTGCCGGGCCGGCTCGATCAGCGCCTCGCCCGCCTCGGTCGGCACGACCCGACGGCCGAGCCGGTGGAACAGGGGGACGCCGAGGTCGCGCTCCAGCGTCTGGATCGCCTGCGACAGCGACGGCTGGGCCACGTGCAGGCGGTCCGCGGCGCGGCTGAACCCGTTGTGGTCCACGATGGCGAGGAAGTACTCGAGCTGGCGGGCGTCCATACGCGATCCTGACCTGGAATGGAATCGACCGGCCCAACCTATCGATCGCGCCGGTCCTCACCGGGGGCGCCGCCTCCCGAACGGCCGGTGCACGCTCGGGAGCGCGGAGCCCGTCATCCGATCGGCGGCACGGCGCCGGACGTCGTGCTCTCGCCCGGTGCGGAGTCCAGCCGGACGCGACCGCCGTCCGGCTCCGCGGCCTCACCCGTTCACAAGCACCCCCTGGGCCTGTGACCCGGTCGGCCGGGCGGTCGGCGCCCGGGTGGCGGCGCGGTGGCGGGACCCCGGTGATGCTCCTCGGCGCTCAGACGGAATCGGTCCACGGGTCGACCGGGACGGTCTCGACGCAGCGTCCCAGGTCGTCGAGGACGCGTCCGTAGATCTTCTCGTATCTGAGGATGACCCGGCGGTCCTCCACCGATACGTCGGGGAACCTCTCCGCGATCCGGGACTGCACCTCCTCCAGTTCCGACAACTGGTGGAGGCCGATCACCAGGATGATGTTGGAGGCGCTGATGGCGTTGGCGCACAACCGGGTCTCGCGCCATCTCCCCAGCTCCGACGCAGCCTGCCCGACCGTCGTATCAGGGGCCTTGAGCTGGAGGTACACCCCGAGGGGGAGGTCGAACAGGGGGCGGGCGACATCGCACCTGAAGATGATCTCCTGGGAGGCGGACAGCTCGTTGAGTCGGCGCCGGACCCTGTGCTGGCTGAGTCCGAGTTCCGCGGCGATCTCCGTGGGCGTCGCCCGGCCCCTGCGGTTGAGGTGGCGGAAGAGGGCGCGGTCCTCGATCCCGAGCGGGCGGACGCGCGGCCGGTTCGGGGACGGGTCCGGTTCCATGATCCTGGACTCGCCGGGGGAGAGGACCCCCTGCCTCCAGTGGACGCCGCCGTAGAGCAGCCGGAAGATGTTGTGCCGTATCCGGACCGCCCCTTTGACCGGGGTGAACTTCCTCGCCAGGGTGCGCATGAGCTCCTGGAGGTCGGTGGCCAGGAGGATCGCGAACACCTGGAAGTCACCGGTCGTCGCCCCGACGGTGATGATGTTCGGGAAGCGGGCGAGGGCCCGTGCGACGTCCTCGGTGTCGCTGGGAGCGCACCTCACCTCGAGGACGGCCCCCATCGACCGCTCCGGCCCGATCGCCGCGTTGACCCACGCGAGCCCCTGCTCCTCCAGGCGGTTCCACCGGCGGGCGGCGGTCACGGCGGAGACCCCCAGCGCGGCGCCGACCTCCGCCCAGGTGGCGCGCGGATTGACCTGGAGGGCGTCGACCAGCTGGAGGTCGGTCTCGTGGACGCGGTATGTCATGGAGCCGCAATCTAGTCCCGAAAAACGTCAGGATCCATCGTTGTGCGAGGCCTGAATGGAATATCGAACACCTGGGCGCTCCGTTCGGTCACGCACCTACAGTGGTGCGCTATCGGTGTCCGGCCCATGACCGAGAGGAGATGCCGTGGTGGAGGCGTCCCGCACCCCGAAGGCCCGGGCGAGCCAGGCCGAAGAGGCGGCGGTCTACCGGAAGGTCGGGCGCCGCCTCCTGCCGTTCCTGCTGCTCTGCTACACCTTCGCCTACCTCGACCGGGTGAACATCGGCTTCGCCAAGCTGCACATGCAGGACGACATCGGGCTGTCCGAGGCGGCCTTCGGTCTCGGCGCGGGACTGTTCTTCCTGGCGTACGCCTTCCTGGAGATCCCGAGCAACCTCCTCATGGAGAAGATCGGGGCGAAGAGGACGATCACCCGCATCATGGTCCTCTGGGGGCTGGCATCGGCGGCCATGGCGTTCGTCCAGGACGAGACGTCGTTCTACGTCCTGCGGGTGCTCCTCGGCGTGTTCGAGGCCGGCTTCGCGCCGGGGATCATCCTGTACCTGACCTACTGGTACTCGGCCAAGCGCATGGCGGCCGCCATGGGCGTCTACATGCTGGCCGGCCCGATCGGCTCCATCCTCGGCTCGGGGTTCTCGGCCCTCATCATCAGCGGTTTCGACGGCATCGCCGGCCTGTCCGGATGGCAGTGGATGTTCCTCGTCGAGGGGATTCCCTGCGTGTTCCTGGGATACCTCTTCTGGAGGACCATGGCGGACCGCCCGCAGGAGGCGGACTGGCTCTCCGCCAGGGAGAAGGAGGTGATCGGCGAGGCGGTCTCCCGCAGCAGGTCGCAGACCACCCACAGTTTCGCGGCGGCCCTGAGGAACGCGCAGATCTACGTCATGTCCGTCGCGTACTTCGGCATGATGTGCGGCATCTACGCGATCAGCTTCTGGCTGCCGACGACCCTCCAGGAGAACGGCGTCGAGGGGACCCTCACCATCGGGTTCCTGACCGCCGTCCCCTACGTGTTCGCGATCGCGGCCATGGTCGTGCTGGGAAGGAGCTCCGACAGGTTCCAGGACCGCAGGTGGCACACCATCGTCCCGACCGTCGTGGCGGGAGCGGCCCTGCTCGTCTCCGCGATGGCCGGCCACGTCCTCGTCCTGTCCTTCGGTGCGATGATCATCGCCGTCGCGGCGGTCTGGGCGGCGTACACGGTGTTCTGGGCGGTCCCCGCCGAGCACTTCGGCGGCACCGCCGCCGCCGGCGGGATCGCCCTCATCAACACGGTCGGCATCCTCGGCGGATTCGCGAGCCCTTATCTCATCGGCCTGGTGAAGGAGGCCACGGGCAGCACGCAGATCGGCCTGCTGGTGATGGTGGGACTGCTGGCCGCGTCCACGGTCGCCCTTCTCCTCATCCGCCGCCCGACCACCGCTGATGCCGCTTAGCAGCCGAGAGGCGACGATGAGAGAGGCCGTGATGGCACCGAGGATCGTGATCGCCGGTTTCCTGCACGAGACGAACACCTTCGCCGCGACCCCCGCCGACTACGAGAACTTCGTCAACGGCGAGGGGTTCCCGCGGATGCGCCGCGGCGGGGACGTTCTGGGGCTGGCGGACGTCAACATCGCGGCCGGCGGGTTCATCAAGGAGGCCCGGGGATGGGAGGCCGACCTCCGGCCGGTGCTCTGGTGCGCGGCCTCGCCCTCGGCCCCGGTGACGGACCGGGCGTTCGAGAGGATCTGCGGGGAGGTCGTCGAGGCGTGCCGGGACCTGCGGCCGGACGCGGTGTACCTGGACCTCCACGGAGCCATGGTGACGCGGTCGCACGACGACGGCGACGGGGAGGTGCTGCGCCGGGTCCGCGAGGCGGTGGGCCCGCGGGTGCCCGTCGTCGTGAGCCTGGACCTGCACGCGAACATGACCCGGCGGATGTTCGACGAGGCGGACGCGATGGTCGCCTACCGGACCTACCCCCACGTGGACATGGCCGAGACGGGGCGGCGGGCGGCGTCGCTGCTGCGCCGCCTCCTGGACGGCGCGGCGCTCACCGGCCACCACCTCAGGATCCCGTTCCTGGTCCCGATCAATTCCGGCAGCACCCTCCTGGAACCCGCCGGGGAGGTCTACGATCACGTCCAGAGCGTCCCCGACGACGATGTGACGCTCACCTTCGCGGCCGGTTTCCCCGCGGCCGACTTCCCCGACTGCGGGCCGTCGGTGTTCGGGTACGGCGAGGACGCCGACGCGGTGGTCCGGGAGGTCGAGCGGCTCCGGGACCTCGTCGAGCGGCGGGAGGACGAGTTCGCCCTCGACGTCATGGACGCGGAGCAGGCCGTTGACACCGCCATCAGGACGGTGGAGTCGGGCGTGTCCCCGGTGGTCGTCGCCGACACCCAGGACAACCCGGGGGCCGGCGGGGACGCGAGGACCACGGGGCTGCTGCGGGTGCTGCTGGAGCGGGACCACCCCGGATCGGTACTGGCGGCGATGTGGGACGCCGACGTCGTCGCGCAGGCGGCCCGCGCCGGTGCGGGCGGGAGGATCGAGGCGGAGTTCCCGGGCTCGGGCGTCGACGGGGACGCCCCCCTCCGCAGGACCTTCGAGGTGGCCGCGCTGACCGACGGCAGGGTCGTCTTCGAGGGCCCGATGATGCGCGGGAACGAGCTCGCAGTGGGGCCGTCGTGCCTGCTGCGGTCGGGCAACGTGTCCGTCGTGGTCAGCTCCCGCAAAGCGCAGATCATGGACCGGAACCAGATCCGGGCGGCCGGGATCGAGCCCGAAGCGCAGAACATCGTCGTGGTGAAGAGCTCCGTCCACTTCCGCGGCGACTTCCAGCCGATGGCCGGCCGCGTCCTGGTCGGGGTGGCCCCCGGGCCGATGGCGGCGGACCCCACCACGCTCCCGTGGACCCGCCTCCGTTCCGGCATGCGCACGGGACCCGACGGTCCCGCCGCCCCCTGACGCCCCCTCGGAAGGCCGACGCCCGCGCCCGAAGCCCTCACGCGCTCTCGTCGCGGGTCCGAGGAACCCCATGAGAAAACGGAGGACGAAATGACGCGCGGATTCGGATTGGGAGTGGCCCAGGTCGGTGGAATCGGCCCCGCGGAGCCGAGGAGCTCGGTGGTCGCACGGCTGGTGGACCTGATGCGGCGGGCCAAGGACAAGGGGGCGTCCTTCGTGGTGTTCCCGGAACTGGCCCTCACCACGTTCTTTCCGCGGTACTGGCAGGAGTCGACCGATGCGATGGACCGGTACTTCGAGAGGTCGATGCCGAGCCGGGAGACCATCGCGCTCTTCGAGTGCGCACGCGATCTCCGCATCGGCTTCTCCCTCGGCTACGCCGAGCTGACGCCTGAGGGACGGCGCCACAACACCTCCGTCATCGTCGACGAAGCGGGGGAGATCCGCGGGAGGTACCGCAAGATCCACCTCCCGGGACACGCCGATCGCTGGGAGGGTGCGCCGTTCCAGCATCTTGAGAAGAGGTACTTCGAGGTCGGGGACCTGGGGCTCGGGGTCTTCCCCGCCGCCGGTACCCGGATCGGCATGTGCCTGTGCAACGACCGGCGGTGGCCGGAGGTGTACCGGGTCCTCGCGCTGCAGAGCGCGGAGCTGGTGGTCCTCGGCTACAACACCCCGACGGAGGTGCCGGGATGGCGGGAGGAGCCGCACGCCAAGATGTTCACCCACCTGCTGTCGCTGCAGGCGGGGGCCTACCAGAACTCCGTCTGGGTCGCCGCGGCGGGCAAGTCGGGGACCGAGGACGGGCAGCACCTCATCGGCGGGTCGGCGATCGTCGCCCCGTCCGGCGAGATCGTCGCCAAGGCCTCGACGGAGGGCGACGAGCTCGTCTACTGCGACATCGACCTGGACATGGCCGCACCGTACCGCAGCGGAGTCTTCGACTTCGAAGCCCACCGGCGGCCCGAGGAGTACACCCTGATCACGGAGCGGAAGGGGCGGGGAGAACCCCTTCCCCGGCCTGAGGGGAGCGCGGGCGGGCCGTAGTGGCTGCGCGCCGGCCCCCGATCGGATGAACCCGGCCCGCATCGGCCTGCGGCTGCTGGAGGACGCGCTGGCGCACCGCGACGCCACCACCGACGACGTCCGCGCCACGCTCGCCGACCACTGCTCCTTCCCGGACGGCATCTGCCGGCACATCGCCCCCGAAGCCGCCGCCGACGACCGGTTCCGCTCGGCGTACTCCATCGTCATGGACATCGACGAGCGGGAGCCGGCGATCGCCGGACACCATGGGCGCCGTGAATGCTCAGGGCTCCGACGACTGGGTCGTCATCGCGTTCTACGAGAACTTGCCCGGCTGCCCCCGTCCCATGGCGGCCGCGTGCGCTTGACCGCGTGACCGCGGCATCGACCGGGTGCCCGCGCCGACCGTTGCCCCGGCCGGCGGCGGAGCGTGATCGAGGACCGCCAGGGCGGAGTCGATCTGTCGGCGGAGGGTGAGAGCCTCGTCCGCGAGCGCGGTGAGCAGTACGGCGGGCCCGGTGAGCGGCATCAGGGCGGCGCCGGAAGCAGCGGCTCCCGAGGCGTCGACGCCGGCGCGAGGCAGCCGGTCCGCGATGGGTGGTGCCCCGTCGGGATCGACGAGGAGCAGGGAGCCCAGTGCCCGCCGGCCACCGGTGACGGCCGGGCCGTCCCAGCCCGGGGCGCGTGGCCCCAGATGGAGCTCCTGGTCATGCAGTGGCCCGTCTCCGACGGTGACCCGCAGCCGCTGGTGGACGGTACCCGGTTGCTCACCGTGCCGGCCGAGCAGCAACTCCTCTCGGAGCAGTAGACGCGCGCCCGGTTCCAGACTTATGCGGGTCGCGGCGCGGTGATCACAGCCGCGGGCGGCGATGACCGGTTCGGGCAGCCAGACCAGGGTCCCGCCGGCCGCGACCCTCGCGGCGACCTCGCTGGATGACGGGCGTCCGTGTGGCCCCGGCAGCAGCAGCGACGCGGCGACGGTGCGCAGGATCAGGGCCGCGCCCGGTCCGACCTCGATGTCGAGGCGCAGGTGGTCTCCGCCGATCGGCCCCGCCGCCCCGGCGGCGAGTGAGACCCGGGTGGTTCCCGGGCCTTGGATGTTCCAACGCTGCATCGGCTCCGGACGCACCGGGTTGGTGGGCCGTAGGATCAACGGCGCGTCCGAACGCAGCCGGCTGATCCGGGTCCGGCCGGTGGGACCGGAACGGCGTTCGACGGCCAGCCGTGCGGAGGCCCGCATCAGCCGGTGGGTACGGCGAGGCGGTCCCGCACCCACATGGCGACGTCCGTCGCGGCGGGATCCCGGGTCAGTGACGTGAACAGCACGGGCAGCCCGCCGCGTTTGGCGTAGGCGTCGCGCCGCATGACGTCGAGATCCGCGTTGACCTGTGACGCGAGGTCGGTCTTGTTGATGACCAGCAGGTCCGCCCCGGTGACGCCGGGACCGCCCTTGCGTGGCACCTTGTCGCCGCCGGCGACGTCGATGACGAAGATCTGGTGGTGGACGAGTCCGCGGCTGAACGTCGCCGTCAGGTTGTCCCCGCCGCTCTCGATGAGGATGAGGTCCAGCGGCGGCAGGCTGTCTTCGAGGTCCTCGACGGCCTCGAGATTGGCGGAGATGTCGTCCCGGATCGCCGTGTGGGGGCAGGCTCCGGTCTCGACCGCCCGCACCCGCTCGGCGGAGAGCACCCCGTTGCGCAGCAGGAAGTCGGCGTCCTCGGTGGTGTAGATGTCATTGGTCACCACGGCCAGTCCGAGCTTCGTGCTGAGGCTGCGGCACAGTGCTGCGACCAGCGCGGTCTTGCCGGATCCGACGGGGCCGCCGATGCCGACCCGCAGGGCGTGGTCGGCCGAACGCGGCAGAGTCCCCGCCGTATCGGCGTGGCTGTGGGACTGCTTGTCGTTGTGGACGTGGTCCATGTGTTCAGGACGCAAAGAGACGTACCTCCCAAGTGGCGTGGTGCTCGGCGGAAACATCGAGGAGCGGCCCGGCGCGGGCCGGCAGGTCCGCCGGTGCGGTTCCGGCGTACCGGGCGCCGTCGGCGGCGACCGCGTGCACCTGCGACCCCAGTCGCGCGAGCACGGCGTGCACGGTGAACGGGTTCAGCGAAAGCAGGCGCACGGCTGCCGTCGCGGGTCCGGTGACGGCGTCGTGGGCGGCTGCCAGCGCGGCGGCATCGGGCTGAAGTCGTGCCGCGGCGGCCACCGCGCCCAACGCGACCGGCTGGTGAGGACCGCGTCCGGGGGAGGACGCCGGCGCGTCGAGAACGGGGTGGGGCCAGGCCGCCCGCCCCGCTCGCAGCAGTTGCCTGCCCAACCGGCGCGAGGTGGTTCGCAGTACCGGCGATGGGCAGCGGGCATCGAACTCGAGGTCCAACTGTTCGATCGTGGTCCTCGTGTCCGCTGGACCGCTCTGCCGGCTGTCCCCGTCGAGGCCGGCGGTGGTGTCGGACCGGGAGACGGCCTCCCGGAACGCGGCGCAGGCCGCCGCGGCGAATGCCGCCGCGACCACGCCGACGGTGTCGAGCCGTCCGCGCAGGAACAGCTCCAGGGCCGCGATGCCGTGCACGCCCTCCATTCCGGCCGCGGCTTCGAGGCCGCCGGAATGGGCGTGGCCGCCGGAGGGGAATCGTCCGTCGGCGAGCAGCAGCAGCGCCGGCGGCGTGGGCTGTCCGCCGTCGATGGGACGGTCGTCGCTGCGGGCGGGATCGGGCGCCATCAGAACAGGAAGTAGCGCTGCGCCATGGGCAGCTCGGTGGCCGGATCGTGCTCGATCAGCTCGCCGTCCACGTGCACGCTGAAGGTGTCCGGGTCGACCTCGATGCGGGGCGTCGCCGTGTTCTCGGGCAGGTCCTCCTTGCCGCGCCCCCGGACGTCGGCCACCGCGACCAGCCTGCGGCGGGTCGCGAGCCGATCGGCCAGGCCGTCCTCGATGGCCGCGGGTGCGACGAAGGCGACGCTGGTGGATGCGGCGGTCGGGCTCGAGGCGTTGAATCCGAGCCGGGGGAACACGGGCTGTGGAGTGGGTATGGCGGCGTTCGGGTCACCGAGGGCGGCGACCGCGGCCATTCCGCCCTTGAACACCGTCATGGGCCGGATCCCGAACAGGCCCGGCTGCCACAGCACCAGGTCGGCCATCTTGCCAGGCTCGACCGAGCCGATCTCGTGCTCCAGGCCGTGGGCGATCGCCGGGCAGATGGTGTACTTCGCGACGTAGCGCCGGGCCCGGTGGTTGTCGGCCGGTCCGTCTCCCGGCAGAGAGCCGCGTACCAGCTTCATCTGGTGGGCGGTCTGCCAGGTCCGGAGCACGACCTCCCCGATCCGGCCCATCGCCTGCGCGTCCGAGGACATGATCGACAGTGCGCCGAGATCCTGCAGCACGTCCTCCGCCGCGATCGTGCCCGCGCGCACCCGGCTCTCCGCGAACGCCAGATCGTTGGGAACCTGCGGATTGAGGTGATGAGCGGTCATCACCATGTCCAGGTGTTCGGCGATCGTGTTGTGGGTGAACGGCCGCGTCGGATTGGTCGAGGCCGGCAGCACGTACCGCTCACCGGCGATCTTGATGATGTCGGGCGCGTGGCCGCCGCCGGCCCCCTCGGTGTGGTAGGCGTGGAAGGTCCGTCCTTTCACCGCCGCGAGCAGGGTCTCCACGAATCCGGCCTCATTGAGGGTGTCGCTGTGGATGGCCACCTGCACGCCGGACTCGTCGGCGACCGTCAGCGAGGCATCGACCACGGCAGGAGTGGCGCCCCAGTCCTCATGGACCTTGAGCCCGCCCGCGCCGCCGCGCAGCTGCTCCCAGAGGGCCTCGTGGGACACGGTGTTGCCGCGCCCCAGGAACAGCACATTGACCGGCCAGGGATCGAAGGACTCCAGCATCTGCCTCATCCACCATGCGCCCGGGGTGGCCAGCGTGGCCTTGGATCCCTCGGTCGGACCGGTGCCACCGCCCACCACAGTGGTCGTCCCCGTGCCGAGAGCGATCTCGAACATGTCCGGACTGACGAAGTGCACGTGGCTGTCGATCGCCCCGGCCGTGAGGATCAGTCCGTTTCCGGCCGCCACCTCCGTGGACGGTCCGATCACCAGATCGGGATGCACTCCGTCCATGGTCTCGGGGTTGCCGGCCTTGCCCAGCGCCGCGATCCGGCCGTCCCGGATCCCGACATCGGCTTTGATCACGCCCCAGTGGTCCAGCACCACGGCACCGGTGATCACCAGGTCCGGTGTGCCCTCCGCGCGGGTCGCGCGCGATTGGCCCATCGACTCGCGCACCGACTTCCCGCCGCCGAAGATCGCCTCGTCCCCACCGCCGCAGAGGTCGTCGGTGACCTGGATGAACAGATTGGTGTCCGCCAACCTGATCCGGTCCCCGGTGGTCGGGCCGAAAGAAGCGGCGTACTCCGCTCGGTTGATCTCAACCATCGAGGTTGCCTCCGCACAGCCCGCGCAATCCGGCCACGATCCGCCGACCGCCGATCGGGATCAGTTCGACCTGCTCGACGGCCCCGGGTTCGAAGCGCATCGACCCACCGGACAGCACGTTCAGCCGTCGGCCCCAAGCGGCGTCCCTGTCGAAGTCCAGGGCGGTGTTGACCTCGGCGAAGTGGAAGTGGGAGCCGATCTGGACCGGCCGGTCGGCCGTATTCTCCACACGCAGGGTGATGGCGTCCTTCCCCGAGTTGATCGCGACCGGATCGTCGCCGTAGAGGATCTCGCCGGGAATCAGCGGCTCCTCGAGGTAAGGCTCGTGACCGGTGTAGTGCCGCCGCTCCGCCTGCCGCTCCCCGGTCCCCGGACGCCGCGGCAGGCTCGGGTTGTTCGATCCACTGGCCGGGTGCTTGTCGAGCTCATGCCGTCGGGACCGCTTGCGACCCGGGTCGTCGCTGGGGTGCTCACTGCGGCGAGTCATGAGATCGGTGCCGTGACGGTGATCAGTTTGGTGCCGTCCGGAAATGTCGCTTCGACTTGGAGCAGCCCCAGCAGTTCCGGAACCCCTTCCATCACATCGTCGCGACCGAGCACGTCGCGACCGGCGTCCATGAGATCGGCGACCGTACGTCCGTCCCGTGCGCCCTCGAGCAGGAACGACGTGATCAGCGCCGTGGCCTCGGGAAGGTTGAGCTTGACACCGCGGTCCCTGCGTTCGGCGGCGAGCTTGGCCGCGGTATAGATCATCAACCGCTCGCGCTCATGCATTGTCAAAAGCATTGGACGCTCCTCACGACGAGGTCCCCACTTTTTGCAGTACACACCCGGCGTCACGCGCGGTCAACGATGGTGACCAGTACGAACCGGGCTCGTTCGCCCTGGTCGGACTGCCCGGAGGGGCTTTCCGCCCGCGCTGCTCCGGCGGATGGACGGGCGTGTCTGGACGGGCGCGGAAAGCCCCTTCTCCGCTGGAGGACGGTCCTTCAGCGGCGGTGAGGATGCGACGGCGCCCCTCGAAGTTCGGCGGGAAGGGGAATATCTCGTGGGGGACGTTGTTGTACCGAACGATCGTAGGTTTCTGTGTATGTGTTTGACGCTCGCGGAAGTCGACGCGGGCGGTTGTCTGGCCAGTGATGGTGGGACGCGCCGCAGTTCGAGTGCGATCGAGGGGCCCGCGACCGCGGGTCCGCACACCGTCAACCTGTCAGGAGACAGATATGGCTCAGGGAACCGTCAAGTGGTTCAACGGGGAGAAGGGCTTCGGCTTCATCAGTCAGGATGAGGGCGGCCCGGACGTCTTCGTGCACTACAGCAACATCGCCGGCTCCGGCTTCCGCAACCTCGACGAGAACCAGCGCGTCGAGTTCGACGTCACGCAGGGCCCCAAGGGTCCGCAGGCCGAGCAGGTCCGGGGACTGTAACCGGGACGCCGCGCGCCACGGCGCGACCGGCGGATCCGTAGCGATGCCGACACCGCCGCCCCCACCCCGCAACGGGGTGGGGGCGGCGCCGTTCTCACGGGGCCCTCTGACCTCTTCGACGCCGGAACCACTCACGGTTCCGGGATGTGAGAAGGCCGGGATCGGCGGAGAAGCGGATGGACCAGGCGGTCAGCGACCGGAGATCATCTGCGCGATTCGCGCGTAGGCCGAGGTCGCGGCCACGTGGTCGTTCTCCCGCCGGTCGGCGGTACGGAACAGGTGGTAGATGAGTTGCACGCCCGTCCAGCGCAGCGGCTCCGGCTCCCAGTTGCGGACCCGGCGGCCGACCCAGGGCAGCCGGGTGAGCTCCGTGTCCTCGCGCAGCACCAGATCGCGCAGCGTCCGCCCGGCCAGGTTCGTCGTGGTGACCCCGCTCCCGACGTAGCCGCCGGCCCAGCCGAGCCCCGACTCGTGGTCCACGTGCGTGGTCGAACACCAGTCGCGGGGAACGCCGAGCACACCGCACCAGGCGTGCTGGACCGGGGCCTGCGCCGCGGCCGGCATCAGGCGCGACAGGACCCGCCACAGGGAGGCGACCGTCTGCGGCTGTGTCCCGCCGCGCCGGTCGGTGGCCGAACCGAACCGGTAGGGCACTCCCCGGCCGCCGATGGCGATGCGGTCGTCGGAGGTGCGCTGCGCGTAAACGTAGGCGTGGGCCTCGTCGCCGAGCAGCTCGCGGCCCTCCCAGCCGATGTGCTTCCACACGTCGGCGCCGAGCGGTTCGGTGACGATCATCGAACTGTTCATCGGAAGCCACTGGCGTCGCTGACCGGCCAGCGACGCGGTGAAGCCCTCGGTCGCCCGGATGACGTAGTCGGCGCGCACGTCGCCCCGGTCGGTGACGGCCGTCGCGGGCCGCCCGCCCGTCCGCGGACGGATTTCGGAGACCGCGGTGCCCTCGAAGATGTCGACCCCGAGGCCGGCCACCGTACGTGCCAACCCGATCGCGAGCTTGGCCGGCTGGATGCGCGCGCAGTGCGGCGTGTAGGTCGCGGCCAGTGCCCCTGCTACGCGGATCCGGCCCTCCCATTCGTCCCGGTCGAGGTTCCGCAGGTCATCGGGGCCGAATCCCCACTGGCGCAGGTCCTCGGTCTCGGCGAGCAGCCGGGCTCGCTGCGCGGGGTTGGTCGCGACGTGGATGAGCCCGCCCTTGACGATGTCGGCGTCGATCCCTTCACGCGCGGCCACGTCGATGACCTCGTCGACACCGGCGAACATGGCCCGCTGCAGGTCCACCATCGCCTGACGGCCGCGGGACCGCGCGTGGCGCCGCCGGGATCCGGCGAACTCCGCCGACAGCCAGCCGCCGTTGCGCCCGGACGCACCGAATCCGGCGAATTCGCGTTCCACGACGGCGATTCGCAGGTCGGGACGCTCCTGCTTGAGGTAGTAGGCGGTCCACAGGCCGGTGTAACCGCCGCCGACGATGCAGACGTCGTAGGCCGCGGAGCCCGCCAGGGGAGCGCGCCGCTCGGGGATCCCCGTCTGCCGGTACCAGAAGGACACCCCGCCGTTGCGGAACTCCTTCGAACGGGGGACGGCACGCAGCTCGGCGGCGCCGGGTAGCAGGTTCACGTGTGCATCTCCTCAGATGTCGAATCGTCGGCGAGGAGCACGGCGTCCCGTGCGCTCCACGTCAGGGTCACCTCGTCACCGATGCCGGCGCCGCTGAGCCGGCCGGCCTGTTCGCGGGCCAGCGCGGACGTGCCGTCGGGCAGGCGCAGTTCGAGTTTGCGGCCGGATCCCAGGTAGATCACTCCGGTGACGGTGGCCGGGAGCGCGCAGTCGTGCGATCCCGTGGGGTCCTGGCCGGCTTCGCGCACCGTGATGCGTTCGGGCCGGATGACCAGTGCGGCGGTACGCGCGCCCTCCGGCAGCGTGCCCTCGCCCCTCAGGCGGCGACCGCAGCAGCCGATGAGGGGTCTGCCGCCGTCGTGCTCGACCGGGCCGCGCAGCACGGTCGACTCCCCGATGAATCGGGCGACGAACAGCGTCCGCGGGCGCTCGTACAGCTCCTCCGCGGTACCGAGCTGCTCGATGTCGCCGCGGTTGAACACGGCGATGCGGTCGGAGAGGACCAGCGCCTCGTCCTGGTCGTGGGTGACGTAGACGAAGGTCGTGCCCAGCTCGGCATGGATGCGCCTGATCTCCAGCTGGAGCCGGTCGCGCAGCTTCTTGTCGAGCGCGCCGAGCGGTTCGTCCATCAGCAGCACGCGGGGCCGGTAGACGATGGAGCGTGCGACCGCCACACGCTGCTGCTGCCCGCCGGAGAGCTCGCGCGGGTAGCGGTGCGCGAAATCGTTGAGCCGCACCGACTCCAGCGCGGCCTGCACCAGCGGAGCGCGTCGCGCTTTGGGGACGCGGCGCTGCTTCAAGGGGTAGGCGATGTTGGCCGCGACCGTCATGTGCGGGAACAGCGCGTAGTGCTGGAACACCATTCCGAGGTCGCGCTTGTGCGTGGGCAGCGATCCGATGACGGTCCCGTCGATCAGCAGCCGTCCGGCGTCGGCCTCGGTGAAGCCCGCGATGACGTTGAGCGTGGTCGTCTTGCCCGAGCCGCTGGGCCCCAGCAGCGTGATGAACTCGCCGGGACGGACATCCAGGGAGACGCCGTCGATGGCGGTGAAGTCCCCGAACCGCTTGGTGATGTTCTCCAGGCGGACACCGGCGCCCCGGCCGCTGAGGTCCACGGCCGCGCCGGTGTCCGCAGGGACGGTGGCGGAGGTGGCGAGGCGAAGGTCAGCTGGCACGGTTCCTCCTGGTCAGGATCAGAGCGGCGAGCACGGCGAGCACGGTCGTGGTGAGGATGATCAGGGTCGCGGCGGCGGCGATGGTGGGGTCGGTGTCCCGGGTGACGCTGCTGTACATCTGGACCGGCAGCGTCCGCAGGTAGGGGCTCTGGATGAACAGTGAGACGACGACCTCGTCGAAACTGATGACGAAGGCGAAGAGGGCCCCGGAGGCGATCCCCGGCGCGATGAGCGGCAGTGTCACCGTGCGGAAGGCGGTCAGCCGCCCCGCTCCGAGAACGGAGGCGGCCTGCTCGTAGCGGCGGTCGAACCCTCGCAGGCTCGCCGCCACGGGGATCACCACGAACGGCAGCGCCAGAATGGTGTGCGCCATGAGGAAGCCGAAGAACGTGCCGATGAGCCGGAGTTCGAGGAAGACCCCGTACAGGCCGATGGCGACCACGACACCGGGGACGATGATCGGTGTCAGCAGCGCCCCGTTGGCCAGGGAAAGCCCGCGCACACGGGCCCGGGTGAGGCCCAGGGCGGCCAGCGTCCCCAGGACGGTGGCCAGGACGGTGACCGCCGCGGCCACCTGGAGGGAGTCGAGCAGGGACCGGACCCACTGGGGGTCGGTGAAGAAGTTGGCGTACCAGCGCATGGACCAGCCGGTGGGAGGAAACGCCAGCGACGCCTTGTCGGTCAGCGAGAGCGGGACGACGATCAGCGCCGGGGCCACCAGCCACACGCCGATCAGGGCGCAGAACAGCCACAGGGGGAGAAGGCGCATACGTGTTCTCATCGGCCCCTCCGCCTTCCGCCGAATCGCAGTGTCAGTGCCCCCATCGCCAGCAGGGCGAGTGTCATGCCGAGCAGCACGACACCCATCGCGCCGCCTCTTCCCCACTCCAGCAGGCCGTTGACCTGGGTGAATATCTCCTGGGAGAGCAGCGAGTCCTGGGGTGACCCCAGGAGCGCCGGGGTCACGTAGAATCCCAGCGCGTTGATGAAGACGGTCAGCGCACCTGCTGCGACGCCCGGCAGCGACAGCGGCACGTACACCTGCCAGAAGGCCGTGATCGGGCGGGCGCCGAGGCTGCGCGCCGCCAGCAGGTGGCGGCGGTCGATACCGCTCATGACGGCGTACAGCGGCAGCACCATGAACGGCATGAGCATCTGGACCATCGCCACGACGACTCCGGACTGGGTCCGGATGAGGTGCAGCGGCCCGAGCCCCATGGCGCCCAGTGCCTGGTTGATCAGTCCGGTGTCCTGCATCAGGATCACCCAGGCGAAGGTCCGCACCATGAGGCTGGTCCAGAACGGGACGAGCACGAGCAGGGTCAGCACGGTCAGTCCCCGCCGCCCCGCCAGTGTCATGGCGTAGGCGTAGGGGTAGCCCAGCAGCAGGGCGAACAGGGTGACCCACGCGGCGGTGGAGAAGGTGCGTCCGAGCGCGTCCAGGTTGGCGGGGGTCTCGAAGAACCAGGCGAAATTCGCCAGGCCCGGCTGCGGGTCGGTGAAGGCGCGCCAGACGGTGCCGAACAGCGGGACGCCGAAGAACACCAGGAGGAGCAGCAGGGCGGGCAGGAGCAGGAGCGCGGGGCGCCGTTCTCCCGCGCCGGCGCGTGCCGGCGCCGTATCGGGGGTGCGGCCGGAGCCCGCGGTGCCCGGGGCGGAGTCGAGGAGTGTCATCGGGTCACCGCCCGGCCAGCCAGGTGGACCAGCCTTGGATCAGTTCCTCCTGGTGCTCGGCCCACCATTCGATGTCGACGGGGGCGGCCTTCTCCTTGACACCGGGCTGGGTGGTGAGGAAGGACCGCGCGGTCGGGTCGAGATCGGGTTCGGCCTCGGTGTTGATCGGGGAGTAGGACGTGAGTTCGGTGAGGTCCTCCTGCTGCCGCGCGCCGAGGTAGTAGTTGATGAGCGCCATGGACGAGCGGGGATTCCGGCTCCCCTTGACCACGCCCAGGGAGTCCATGACCGGCAGCCACTGGTCCCAGGTGACGGCGAAGGGAGCCCCGTTCCGCACCGCGGCGTAGCCGCGGCCGCTCCACACCATCGCCATGTCCACCTCTTCGGATTCCAGCAGTTGCTGCTGTTCGGCTCCGGTCTCCCAGAACACGAGATCGTCGCGGACGGTGTCGAGCCGCTCGTGCGCCCGGTCGACGTCGAGCGGATAGAGATCGTCCGGGCTGACGCCGTCGGCCAGGAGGGCGGCCTCGTATGGGCCGGGTGCCGCGTCGTTGGGGATGCCGGATATGGCGCGCCGTCCGGGGAAGGCCTCGGTGTCGAAGAAGTCCGCCCAGGAACCGGGGGGCCTTCCCCGGTATTTCTCGGTGTTGTAGACCAGCACCATGCCGTACTGCATGGCCGGAACCGTGCATTCGCCGGCGAGGCCCTCGGGGATCCTGCTCTTGTCGATGATCGAGTAGTCCAGGGGCATCAGCAGGTCGCCGCAGTGTGCACTGCCCCAGATCGCGTCGGTGTCGACGACGTCCCAGGTCACGACGCCCGCCTCGACCTGGGAGGCGATCTTGGCGTAGTCGGTGGGGCCGTCGGTGACCACCCGCGCTCCCGATTCCTCGGCGAACGGGTCGACCGCCGCCTCCTCCTGCCCCTTCTGGTAGGTGCCGCCATAGGAGACGAATGTCATGGCGGTGCCCTCCAGCGCGCCGGGACGCACGGTCCCCGCTTCGGGCGGGCCGGAGCCCAGGTCCAGGTCGGCCGGCTCGGCGGGCAAGGAGCAGGCGGTGGCCGACAGGGTCAGCAGGATCGCCGCGCGGCTCAGCAGGGGTCGCTGCGGCTGACATCGGGACGATTGCATTCGTCGCTCCATTCGGTTCGCCCACCGGGGTCCGGGCGATGTCCGGCCGCGGCCGGAGGGATCGCCGTTCACTCAATCGGGGGTGGGCGGGCTGATGATCCACAGCACCTCTGCGGCGCCCTCGCCGGCGTTGGCCGCGAGGTGCGGGGTCGAGCTGGGGTATTCGATGCTGTCGCCGGCGTGGAGGTCATGCTCCTGCTGGGCGCCCTCTGGGCCGAGCCAGAGCCGTACCCGTCCGTGCAGGACCATGAAGATCTCCTGGGCGTCCCCGTGGGAGTAGGGGGCGTCGCCGGTCCGCGCCGCCGGATCCAGCTCGGCCGAGTAGACCTCGACGTGGCGCAGGGGGCGCTGGGATATCAGCGATTTGTGGACGCCTTTGGCCCCTTCCAGCCGGGGTCGCCGGGCACGCCGCGTCACTCGGGGGCCCGCCGACCCCGAATCGTCGAACAGGTCCGCCATCGTGATCCCCAACGCCGTGGTGATCCGGCGCAGGGTGCCGATGCTGGCGTTGGTGCGGCCGCGCTCCAGCTGGCTGATGAAACTCGGGCTCGCCTGCGCCGCCTGGGCCAGGGATCGCACCGTCATCCTGCGCATCGTCCGGTACTCCCGGATCCGCGCACCCGGCCCCGCGCCGTTCTCTCCCATACCACCTACTGCATTGATCGTTCACTCTCACTGAACAGTTTGTTCAGCCTCATGGCAGTAGATATTCAGTGCCCGACGTCACATCTGGCAAGGGGCACCCGTATTAAGAATGGGTAACGCGGCGTGATGGACCGGATTCGGCCGGTGGAAGCACCGGGCCGGTGACCACCCGGCCGATCAGGTCTGCGACTCCGGCGCCGGGCAGGAGGCCGCTGCACGCAGCCTGGTGCGCAGGGCCGCCGCCAGAAGAATGAGTCCGCCCACGGCCAGCAGCGGCTGGAGTGGCGCGAACCACGTGAGCGCTCCCGACGTTCCCACGGCGAGGAGGACGAGCTTGTTGCACACGGGGCACCCGATGGCGAGCCAGGCCAGGATCCCGCCGCCGAGCCCTCTCGGCCCGGTCGGGTCCTTTCGGCGCGTCGGCGGCGTCGGCCCGGCGTAGGTGGCGAGCAGGAGGCCGCACAGGAGGGCGGTGGCCGCCCAGACGGGATAGGACCACCAGGTCGGTTCGATCTCCCTGGAGAACAGGCCGTTGGGGATCAGGACCGCGGGGATTCCCAGGAGCACCAGAGAGGCGGCCGTGCCCACGCCGGCGACGCCCCATTGCCTCATCGTCCACATTCGCATCGTTGGCCGGCGCTCCCTGCTGGTCGGGGGTTTCGCGGAAGAGGGGGCGGTGGACTCCCGCCACGCGTCCCTTCCGCTCTCTATGTTGCATAGAATCGCCTCTATCGTACATAGAAGAAGTGTGATCGGCTCGACAGGACGGTGTTCCATGTCCACTCGCCCAACAACAACGCGTGCCTCCTGGTGGCCTCTGGTCCTGGGAGGCGTGCTGTCCCTGGTCCTGGCCGGTGGCCTGGTCGTCGGCCTGGGCGACGGAGATGATGCGGCGCCGAACGAGTCCGGCACGCCTCAGACGGGCGGAGTCAGCGACGAGATGCGCGAGCTGGGCGCCTCCCTGGCGCGCCGCGACTCCGGCGACCCGATGGCCGTCGGGGACGCGGACGCGCCGGTGGTGCTGATCGCCTATTCGGACTACCAGTGCCCGTACTGCCAGAAGTGGGTGCAGGAGACCCAGCCCGAACTCGTCGAACGCTACGTCGAGGAGGGTGAGATGCGCATCGAGTGGCGTGAGTTCCCCTACATGGGCGAGGCGTCGCGGACCCTGGCCGTCGGGGCGCGGGCCGCCGCTGAGCAGGACATGTTCTGGGAGTACCACGGGACCGTGTACGAGGCGATGGAAGAGCTGAAGGGAGCCGGGCCCCAGCTGGAGGAGCGGGTGGCGGAGCTCGCCGCCGAGGCCGGCTTGGACCGCGACCGGTTCGCCGAGGATCTGGACCGCGAGGACCTGGCCGCAGAGGTGGACGCGGATTTCAGTGAAGGGCAGCAGATCGGGGTGAACGGCACGCCGGCTTTCCTGATCAACGGCGATCCGGTCATGGGCGCCCAGCCCCTGCCGACGTTCACCTCCAGTATCGACGACGCGCTCGCCGCGGCCGAGGAGGGCTGAGAGATGGACATCGGCTACCTGGCCGCCATCGCCGGCGGTCTACTCGCTCTGCTCAGTCCGTGCAGCGCCCTGCTGCTGCCGTCCTTCTTCGCCTACGCCTTCCGCGATCCGGCGCGCCTGCTGATGCGCACGGGCGTCTTCTACGCGGGCCTGTGCCTGACGCTGGTACCGCTGGGGGCGGGATCGGCGCTGGTGAGCAGCGTCTTCTACGGCCACAGGGAAACGCTGATCATTATCGCGGGATGGACCATCATCGCCCTGGGGGTGGCCCAACTGCTCGGCGTCGGCTTCACGTGGGGGCTTCCCACACGGCTGCAGGGCCGCTTCTCCGGCCGCAGGGGCGCCCTCCCGGTGTTCGGGCTCGGCGCGGTCTACGGTCTGGCGGGCTTCTGCTCCGGACCGATCCTGGGGGCGGTGCTGACCGTGGCCGCCACCGGCACGCCGGTGCGCGGAGCCCTCCTGCTCGCCTGCTACGCGCTGGGCATGGCGCTGCCGCTGTTCGTCCTGGCCCTGCTGTGGGACCGCTTCGACCTCGGACGCAGGACCTGGCTGCGCGGACGCGTCCTCACCATCGGCCGGCTGCGCCTGCACACCAACAGCACCGTCTCGGGGCTGCTGTTCATCGGCATCGGCGTGCTCTTCCTCGTCTACGACGGTACGGCGTCGATGACCGCGCTTCCCGGAATGGGGTGGCTGGAGGACGTCGCCTACCGCGTCCAGGAGCCGCTCTCCCAATTGGGGGTGCGCGCCGATCTGGTCTTCCTCGTGCTCCTTGCCCTGGTCCTGCTCGGCGTCGCGGGTCACCGCGCCCGGCGCTCCCGCTCCTCCCGCGGGCGGGACGCCATCGACGCATCGAAGGACGGGCATGGCTGACGCCCTCCGGCGGGCGCGGCCGCGCCTGGTCGTCGCCGCAGTGGCGGCCATCGTCCTCCTGGCCGCCTCCTGCGGCCGGCCGGAGATCAGGGAGCCGACCGACGCCGAACCCCGCAACGACCCGGCGGCCGCCCCGCCCGCCGTACCCGCTTCCTCGATCCCGCCCACCCTCGGCCCCCGGGCACTGTGGACGGCCCCGTTCTCCTCACTCCCCAAGGCGACGAACAGCGCATTCGTCGGCCCCGTCATCCCCGAGGAAGGCGGCGACCTGCTGTTCCTCGGAGTCGACGGCGAGGGTGTCACCCGCTGGTCCGCGCCCCGCAATCCCAGTTGCACGGCGTTCGCGGTGACGCGAGGGGAGGACGGGCGCGAGCTCGTGGTGCTGCTCGACAGCGATGCCGCCGCCGACCGCGGACTGGCGGCCACGCGCATCACCGCCGCCGCCTACGACCCCGTCGACGGCGCCAAGGTGTGGGGGCCGGTGGAGGTCCCCGGAACCATGGTCGGCCCCGGTCTGGTCTTCGCCGCCATCCCGCACACCGTCATGAGCGGCGAGAGCGGGCCCAAGGTCGCGCTGAGCGCCGCCACCGGTGAGGTCGTCGCCGATGAGAACGCCGGAGACGCCGTACTGCACGAGCACCATGGAACGCTGCTGGTGCGGCGCGAGGGGAAGCTGCGGGCCGTGGACACGGCCACGGACACGGAGCTGTGGAACAGCGACGCGTTGGCGGTGCCGGACGGTCCGGCATCCGGGTCGGCGGCACCGGTGGTCGGCTACGGGCCCCGGCCGGTCAGTGACTCCAGCGGCGTCATCGCCCTGGAATGGAGCACGGCCGGCGGGGACGAGAGCGTCTACACGATCAACGACCTGCGCACGGGAACGCGGTTGGCGGAGCTTCCGGGTGAACAGGAGCCCCGCATCGTGGGCGGCTCCGGCGGCGAGGCGTCCGTCAGCGCGGTGGCGGTCGGCGACGGGTCGGACGGCGGGCGGGGGAGCGTCATGGGGTTGACGACGCGGGAACCCCGGTTGCTGTGGAGCCGCCCGCAGGGTGACACCACCGCACGACCCGAACGCATCGTCGCCGGCGTGCTCTACGCCTCGGACGGCGAGACCGCCCACGCCCTCGACATGAGCACGGGAGAACCGGTGGGGGAGGGCCCGTGGCCGGCGCCGGTCGCGGCCACCGAGAGCGGACCCGCGCTCCTTCCGGTGGAGGGCGGGGAGGGTGAGGAGGTGTTCGCTGCCGTGCCGACCGAGGACTGAGCCGTACCGCGCAGGGTGGGCAATCTTCTATGCTGCTTAGAAATAGACGTGCGGAGCCGATGAGCGATGGATGAGGCGAGATCGGGGCTGGGCCCCTTGGAGACGACGGTGCTGGACGCTCTGTGGGCCTCCGGCACCCCGATGAGCGTGCGCGAGGTCATCCGGTCGCTGGGAGAGAGGAGGCCCGCCTACACGACGATCTCCACGGTGCTGGAGAACCTGCGCCGCAAAGGCTGGGTCGACCGTGAACAGATCGGCCGCCTGTGGTTCTACCGGCCGATCCGCGACCGCGCCTCCCATGCGGCCCAGCGCATGCACGGCGCCCTGACCGACAGCGGCAATCCGCACGCCACCCTGCTGCGGTTCGTCGACGACATGGCGCCCGAGGACGTCGACGTCCTGCGCGGCCTGCTCGCCGACGTCCCGAGGGACGGCGAGTCGTGACCCTGCTCGTCCTCGCCCTGAGCACGGCGGTCCTGCTCAGCGTCGGCGGGCCGGCGCTGCTGCGCGGCCTCGGCCGCGCGTGCCGCCCGAGCACGCGCAGCACGCTGGCGCTGTGGGTCCTGTCTCCCCTCATGTGGCTGCTCACCTGGGGCGCACTGGTTCTCATGCTGGTGGCGCAGGTGATGGGACCGGGGGTCAAAGGGGTCATCGCCGCCTGCCTCACCCTTATCCAGGCGCTGCACCGCAACGGCGCCGAAGCCGGGGTCTCCCTCGCTCTGGTCGCGAGCATGGTCGCCCTCGCCAGACTGCTGTGGGTCGCACTGCGCCAGAGCCGTGCGGCCATCCGCTGGCGTCGCGACCACCAACGCGACCTGGCCGCCTGCGCGACGAGCCGGGTCATCCACCGGCGGCGCGTCTGGCTCGTGGAAAGCGGGGAGCCCAGCGTCTACTGCGTTCCGGGCGGACGGTTCGGCATCGTCATCACCCGCGGCGCCGTCGACGCGCTCACCCCGCGCGAAATGCGCGCGGTCATGGCGCACGAGCACGCGCACCTGCGCGGACGCCATCACCTCCTGGTCGCCTGGGTGCGCCTGCTCGACGCCGCGTTCCCCCGCGTCCCCCTGTTGCGCGCGGCCGCGCAGGAGGTTCCGGTACTGGTGGAGTGGGCGGCCGACGACCGAGCGGCCCGCTTGGTCGGTGTCCCGCCGCTGGTGCACGCCTTGGGCGCCATGGCCACCTCACGTTCCGCGGACGGCGCCGCGGCGCTGGCGATCTCGGGCGCGTGCACGGTCCAGCGTGTCCGCCGCCTGCTGAACCCCTCCTCCGCCTGTGCGGGAGTGCGGAGTTTCCTGCTCATCGGCGCGGCGCTGGCCGCACTCGCCGCTCCACCGGCGCTGACGGTGGCCTCGACCGTGGTCAGCGTGGCGGCCTCGCACTGCGCGTGCACCGTATGAGCATGAGAGGACCGGGACGTGTCCGAGCGCCCGGTGTGGCCGAAGAAGGAGCCGAAGGTATGGACGCGAGCGACTGGGATCGCCGTTACCGATCCGCGGACCTGGTGTGGGGCGCGGCACCGAACCGCTTCGTGGCGGAGGAGACGGCCGGGCTGCCGGCCGGTCGGGCCTTGGACGTCGCCGCCGGTGAGGGGCGCAACGCCATATGGCTCGCCGAGCACGGATGGGACGTCACCGCCACCGAGTTCTCGACCGTGGCCATCGACCGGGGCAGGCGCATCGCCGCCGAACGCGGGACCGAACTCCACTGGGTGCACGCCGACGCCCGCGAGCACGTCCCCGATCCGAGCGGCTTCGACCTGGTGGTCCTGGCCTACCTGCACCTGCCCGCCGAGGAGTGGCGGGGCGTGCTCGGGCGGGCGGTGCGGGCGCTGGCGCCCGGAGGCCGGCTGGTGAGCATCGGCCACGACCGCGGCAACCTCGTCCACGGTGTGGGCGGACCGCAGGACGCCGATGTCCTGCACGACGCGGACGAGATCACCGCGGCCGTGGCCGCGGCGGCCGAGACCGCCGATATCCGGCTGTCGGTGCGGCGGGCGGGCACCGTGGAGCGCGCGGTGGAGGTCGAGGGCCGTGAACGGACGGCCGTCGACACCCTCGTCGTCGCCGACCGCGCCGGGGAGCCGGCATGACCGCCGGCGACCCGGGGCAGGACGGCGGGGGCCGTGGACATCGGGTGCCGCGCCCCGGGCGCGGCACCGCCATCGTGGCCGCGGCGCTGCTGCTGATCGCGGTCGCGGCCCTGGTGCGCGTCCAGACCGCGCCCGAGCCCGCCCCTGCGCCCCGCTCCGACGCCTCCACGACCCCGTCGCCGTCCTCCTCGCCGTCCCCACCGGTGGTGGCGGGACCGCGGCCGCCCGCCGTCGCCCCGGCGCTGATGCGCGGTTCGCGGGACGCGCCGGTGACCATGGTCGTCTTCGGCGACTACCGGTGCCCCTACTGCGCGGCCTTCGCCCGCGATCAGCAGCCGGAACTGGTGCGGGAATACGTCGAGACGGGGCGGCTCCGGCTGGCCTGGCGCGACTACCCCTACCGCGGCGAAGTCTCCGAGCAGGCGGCCGTCGCGGCACGGGCCGCCGCCCGCCAGGACGCGTTCTGGGAGTACGGCGACGCCCTGTACGCCGATCCCGATGCGTGGACGAGCGGAACGGGGGAGGAGTTCACCCGGATCGCCGCAGATCTCGGGCTCGACACCGACCGGTTCCGCGAAGACGTCGACGACCCGGAACTGCGCAGCGCGGTGGAGGACGACATGGACTTCGCTCTCGGGCTCGGTGTGCCGGGCACTCCGGCCTTCCTCATCAATGGCGAGGCGTTCTTCGGCGCCCAGCCGATCGAAGAGTTCGAGGAGCGGATCGAGGCGGCGGAAACCGGCTGATCCTCCCCGCTCGTCGCCCTGTGACCAAGGCGACGTTCTCGCTCCCGCCCCCGCGAGACCGGACGTGCTACGGTGGGTACCGGTTGCAGTTGTGGTTCCCATAGACCTTTGTGTGCGTCTGCCGGTTCTGAGCCTTCAGACGCACTTTTTGTTTCCGGTGTCCTCTTCCGGTCAGGTGATCATCTCGGTGACACGGAGTCCGCAGCGTGCGGGTCTCCGGTACGGCCCCGTGGGAGACCGACATGAGTACCGGCACCGTGAAGCGGTTCGACAGCACCAGGGGGTTCGGCGCCACCGCGCAGGATGACGGTGCCGACCTCTTCGCCCGCCATCCCGACACCGGGCCACGGGCCTTCCGTGAACCGGCCGAGGGCCGGGAGACGGGGTCCGACGGCCTGCAGAGCCCGCAGGGCGAGAGAGCCGCACTTGTCCGTCCCCGGTGACGCGGACCACGCCGCACGGCTCGGGCCCCCTCGGGCCCCGGCGACGGCGGGTTCCGAACCGCCGCCCGTCCGCGGCGGCGCACATCCACGGTTCGGCTTCTCGACCGCCGTCACCGGCAGGCGCCGAACGTTTCGAAGCCCACCGCACGGCCAACCCGTCCACGCTTCGTGTCCATTTTTCTTCGGTTCGTTCTTGTGGTTCTCTGCGCGGCACACCGCCGCCGGACCTCCTCGACACGTGCCGTCGCGAGGAAGGTTCCAGATGAATCGCACCCCCCGCTCCAACGAGCGCTTCTCCCGGCAGGGCCAAGGCCGCGGCGGCCGTCGTCCCCACGGCCAGACCCCGAACCGCCGCGGGTCGACCGCCGCCCCGCAGGGCGAGTTCGCGCTGCCGACCGGCACCACCCCCGCGCTCGCGCCGGCCGAGTCGTTCGCCGAGCTGGGCATGCCCGCTCCTCTGCTGTCCGCACTCAGCCGCAACGGCGTGACCGCCCCGTTCCCGATCCAGGCGGCCACGCTGCCGAACTCCCTGGCCGGCCGCGACGTCCTGGGCCGCGGCCGCACCGGCTCCGGCAAGACCCTCGCCTTCGGCCTGGCCCTGCTCACCCGCACCACTGGACGGCGCGCTGAGCCGCACCAGCCGCTGGCGCTGGTGCTCGTGCCCACTCGTGAGCTGGCCCAGCAGGTCACCGACGCCCTCGTCCCCTACGCCCAGGCGGTGCGCCTGCGACTGGCCACCGTGGTCGGCGGCATGTCCATCTCGCGGCAGGCCAACGCACTGCGCAACGGCGCCGAGGTGGTCGTGGCCACTCCCGGACGGCTCAAGGACCTGATCGCCCGCGGTGACTGCCGTCTCGACCGGGTTCGCACCACCGTGCTGGACGAGGCCGACCAGATGACCGACATGGGCTTCATGCCGCAGGTGACCGCCCTGCTCCAGCAGGTGCGGCCGGACGGCCAGCGGATGCTGTTCTCCGCCACCCTGGACCGCAACGTCGACAAGTTGGTGCGCCGGTTCCTGTCCGACCCGGTGGTCCACTCGGTCGACCCGTCGGCCGGGGCCGTGACGACGATGGAGCACCACGTGCTGCACGTCTCGGACGCGGACAAGCGCACCGCCGCCACGCACATCGCGGCCCGTGACGGCCGGGTGCTCATGTTCATGGACACCAAGCACGCCGTCGACAAGATGGCCCGGCATCTGCTGTCCAGCGGGGTACGAGCCTCCGCGCTGCACGGGGGCAAATCGCAACCGCAGCGCAACCGCACCCTGGAGCAGTTCAAGAACGGGCACGTCACCGTCCTGGTCGCCACCAACGTGGCCGCCCGAGGCATCCACGTCGACGGCCTGGACCTGGTCGTCAACATCGATCCGCCCAGCGACCACAAGGACTACCTGCACCGCGGCGGACGCACCGCCCGTGCGGGCGAGTCCGGCAGCGTCGTCACCCTCGTACTGCCGAACCAGCGGCGCGAGGTCGACCGCCTGATGGCCACCGCCGGCATCACGGCCCGAACCGTCCAGGTGCGGTCCGGCGACGCCGAACTCGTACGCATCACCGGCGCCCGGACGCCCTCAGGCGTACCGGTCACCATCACCGCGCCTGCTCCCGCGCATCCCCGGCGCAGCGACCCCTCGACCCGCGGCCGTCGCGGCCGCTCCGCTCAGCCGCGCCGCGGCTCCGCCGCGCGGGCCGCCCTCTCGGAGAGGCCGGACCCCCGCAGAAGGGCCGCGTAGCCGGGTCTGCCGAGTCGATGGACGCACGTCCGCGTGTTCCGAGCCAGTGGGCTGTAGACGAGATTTCCGAACGCGGGTGCGCCCGCGGAGTCCGAAGAACCGGACGCCTCATTCCTTCCGGGTGGTCCTGAAGCAACGGAGAATAAGTAGACCCGGACCGCGCAGCCGCGCGGTCCGCGCATCACCCGCCATCGCGTAGGAGACAGCCAGATGCCTGAAGGAACCGTGAAGTGGTTCGACCCGAGCAAGGGCGCCGGCTTCATCACCCCCGATGACGGGACGGTCGATGTCTTCGTCCACCACTCGGCGAGCGGGCCCGGCGTCACCGGCCCCCTCCAGAAGGGCCAGAGGGTGCTGTACAGCGTCGGCCGGGGCTCCAATGGGCCGCAGGCCGACGAGGTCCGCGCTCTGCGAGCGGACGCCGTGACCGCAGGAGCCGCGGGCCGAGGCGAGAAGTCCCGCCGCGCGGATCCGCCGGCCGCCCGCAGGGGCAGCGACTACGCCGTGTTGTCCCGCGAAGTGCGGCGCGCCGGGCTGCTGAACCGGCGGCCGACCTACTACGCGGTCAGGATCGGCGTGAACCTGCTCCTGCTGGCCGCCGGATGGGCCGCGTTCGCGCTGATCGGCCCGTCATGGTGGCAGATGCTGATCGCCGCGTTCCTCGCGGTGATGTTCACCCAGACCGCCTTCATCGGGCACGACGCCGGCCATCAGCAGATATCCGATTCCAAACGCGTCAACAACCTGGTCGGACGCCTGCACGGCAACCTGCTGGTCGGGCTCAGCTACGACTGGTGGATCTCCAAGCACAACCGGCACCACGCCCACCCCAACCAGGTCGACCGCGACCCCGATATCGGCGGCAACGCGATCGCCTTCACCGAAGACCAAGCCCGCGCCCGCAGCGGAATGGGCGTCCGGTTGGCCCGCCACCAGGCGTGGCTGTTCTTCCCCATGCTGCTCCTGGAAGGGTTCCACCTGCACGTCGCCGGCGTACGGGCCCTGTTCGGCCGCACCACCCCGCGCGCGACCAGGTTCGCCGATGCGGGTCTGCTGCTGGCCCACTTCGGCGGCTACCTCGCCGCCGTCTTCCTCGTGCTTCCCCCGCTGCAGGCCGTGTGCTTCATCGCCGTCCAGCAGGGCCTGTTCGGCCTGTACATGGGATGCTCCTTCGCGCCCAACCACAAGGGCATGCCGGTCTTCGCCAAGGACGACAAGGTCGACTACCTGCGCCGCCAGGTCCTGACCTCGCGCAACATCCGCGGCGGCCGCCTCACCGACCTGGCCCTGGGCGGGCTGAACTACCAGGTCGAGCACCACCTGTTCCCCTCCATGCCCCGCCCCAACCTGCGCCGGGTCCAAACGCTCGTGCGCGCCTTCTGCGCCCAGCACGGCATCGCCTACTGCGAGACCGGCCTGCTGACCTCCTACGCCCAGGTGCTGCGGCACCTCCACGCCGTCGGCGGGCCCCTGCGCCCCGAACTCGAATACTGACACCCCGCCCCGCGGACACGCCGCTGACGCCGCAGGGGTCGGCAAGAGGGAGCAGGGGAGGACCTCCCGGAGAAGGATGTGGTCGCGCGGCTCCCGATCACCGACCTGAGGGCGGCGGACCCATTCCCCACCCGGTGCCGTCGCGTGACGCCGGGTCGGGCGTGTTCAGTGCCCGCTGTCCGGTGGCGTGTCGCTTGCGGTCCCTGGCGGTCCGCCGGGTGCGGGCGTCGGCGGGCCCGGTGGTGTCGGCGCCTCGTCCAGGATCGCCAGGGACGGCTCCTCGGTGATCTGGTGCAGGCTCAGGCGTTCGACGTCGGCGATGTGGCTCACCATGGCCTCGTAGGCGGCCCGGCCGTCGCCCCTTTCGATGGCGGTGAGGATGCGGCGATGCCCTTCGAAGGAGCGCCGCGGCCCGTTGGGAGCGCGCAAGGAGCGCTCCCTGCTCTCGCGCAGCAGTTCATGGATCCCCTCGACCATCTTGACGATGAGGGGGTTCTGCGTGGCCTGGGCGATCGCGAGGTGGAAGGTGCTGTCCTCGTCGACGAAGGATTCTCCGGTGCTGACCTTGGATTCCTGCCGAGCGATGGATTGCCGCAGGTAGTCGAAGTCCATTCCGTGCGCGTGTTCGGCGGCTTCGCGGGCGACCTGGGGTTCGATGAGGCGGCGCAGGCCGAGCTGGTCCCCGAGTGTTCCCGGCACCATCCGGAACGCCTCGACCAGGGCCGTCACGCCCGTGCCGACCGCGTCGCGGCGGACGAACGTGCCGTCACCGACGCGGCTCTCGATCAGTCCGGCGCTGTTCAGCGCTGAAAGAGCCTGCCGCAGGGTCGCGCGGCTCACCCCGAACCGCTCGGCCATCTCGCGCTCGGGCGGGAGGCGGCTGCCTGGACGGATGACCCCGTTCGCCAGTTGGTCGCGCAGTTGGCGAACGACCTCTTCATGGGCCCGTGCGCGGGGAATCCGGCGGATTCCCAGCTCGGGGGTTCGGTCTGACCGGTCGGGCACGTTCCCAGTGTACGTGCCCCCTGTATCGCGGTCCCTGTCGGCGGTCCGGTTGGGCAGAAACCGTTGACGGATCTATTGACGTGACCTTGGCCACTTGTTAAATACAGTATACCGGACAGACCGGTATAGAGGTCAGACCAATAGGGGATCGTGTATGGAACACACGACTCGTCCAGTCGCGCTGGCTCGGCGCGGCATGGTCGCATCGCCGCACTACCTGGCATCACTCTCCGGACTACGCACACTCCAACAAGGCGGAACGGCCGTCGACGCGGCGATCGCCGTGAACGCCACCCTCGGTGTCGTCTACCCCCACATGACCGGTCCCGGCGGGGACGCGTTCTGGCTGATCCACGACGCCGCCACAGGCCAGGTCCACGCCTTGAACGGGAGCGGGTGTTCGGGGGAGCGCGTGACACGGGAGGCCTTCCACGGCCACGCCGCCATCCCGGCCCGCGGCCCGCTGGCCGCGGTCACCGTCCCCGGCGCGGTCGACAGCTGGTGCGCCGCACACCGGCGATTCGGCGGGCTGCCGCTGTCGGAGATCCTGGAGCCCGCCATCGGCTATGCCCGCGACGGCTTCGCGGTGTGCGCGAGCCACGCCGCCTGCGTCCATGAAATCGCCGAAACGCTCAGCGAGCACCCGCACACCCGCGACACGCACCTGCCGCTGGGACGACCTCCTCTCATGGGCGAGGTCATCGCGCTGCCCAGGCTGGCCGACACCCTGGAGACGGTGGCGGAGAAGGGGCGCGCCGGATTCTACGAAGGACCGGTGGCCGCGGAGATCGTCGCATCACTGCAGCGCGCCGGCGGGCTGCTCACCACATCGGACTTCGCGGCGCACCACGCCACCTGGGAGGCCCCCGTATCCACGACCTACCGCGGATTCGAGTGCTATCAGCACCCGCCGAACTCCCAGGGGTTCGCCCACCTGATGATCCTGAACATCATCGAGGCGTTCGACGTGGGGGCGATGCGCGACGGCAGCGCGGAATACCTGCACATGGTGGTGGAAGCGACCAAGCTGGCCTTCGCCGACCGCGACCGCTACCTCACCGACCCGAACTTCGCCGACATCCCGCTCGACCACCTGCTGTCCAAGGACTACGCCGCCGAACTGCGGACCCGCATCGATATGCGGGCCGCCCGGAGCACACCGGCGGCCCGGCCCGCCGGCAGCGACACCACGTGCAGCGTCGTGGTGGACGGCCAAGGCAACGCCGTCTCCGTGATTCAGAGCCTCTACCACGAGTTCGGCTCCGGCTTCGTGGCCGGCGACACCGGCGTCCTGCTGCAGAACCGCGGTTCGTTCTTCTCCCTCGACCCCGACCACCCCAACCGGCTGGAACCGGGCAAGCGGACGTTCCACACCCTCATGCCCGGCATGCTGCTGCGCGAAGGGCGCCCCCATCTGGTCTACGGCACCATGGGCGGCGAGGGCCAACCGCAGACCTCCACCGCCCTGGTCAACCGGGTGGTCGACTTCGGCTATGACGTGCAGACCGCCATTGACGCCCCTCGCTGGCTGCACGGCCGCAGGTGGGGCGATGCCCGCCAGGACCTGCGCGTGGAGGGCCGGTTCCCGGCCGGGGTCCGGGACGGGCTGCGGGCGCTCGGCCATCCGCTCCGCGCCGTCCGCGACTACGACGACACCATGGGCCACGCCCAGGCGATCCAGGTCACCGACGAACTGCTGATGGGCGGAGCAGACCCGCGTGGCGAAGGGCTGGCACTGGGATGGTGAGACGCCTCGTGCCGAATCCCGGCGGAAGGTGCGCGACATGACTCTCGACCTGTGGTCGTGGCTGCTGGCGCTGTCGCCCCTGGCGCTGCTACTGGTCCTGATGATCGTCCGGAACTGGGGCGCCGCCGAAGCCGGTGCGCTGTCATGGCTGGCCACGGCCTCCATAGCGGCCCTCGCCTTCGGCATGTCCCTGCGCGACATCGGCATGCAGAGCGTCAAGGGAGCCATGGACGCGCTGACCATCGTCTACATCATCTGGCCCGCCATCCTCATCTACGAGATCACCCGCGAAGCGGACGCCTTCCGGCCGCTCCAGCGCGGCATCACCCGGCTCCTGCCCCATCCGCTCCTCCAGGTGATGGCGTTCGGCTGGGTGTTCGCGTCCTTCCTCCAGGGGATCACCGGGTTCGGAGTGCCGATCGCCGTCTGCGCTCCGCTGCTGGTGAGCATCGGAGTGCGTCCCGTCCACGCGGTGTTCATCGCGCTGATCGGGCACGCCTGGAACAACACCTTCGGCACCCTCGCGGCGGCATGGGTGGGGCTGAAGCAGGTCACCGACCTGTCCCCCGGGGAGGAGGCCTTGACCGCCCTGCAGGCATCGGTTCTGCTCTGGATCGTCAACATCGCGGCCGGTCTGGTCATCTGCTGGATGTACGGGCGCGCTCGGGGCGTATCGGAAGGGCTGACGGCGGTCGCCCTCATCTCGCTGGCCCACGGCGGTCTCGGCCTGGTCCTGTCCCAGTGGGACGACACGCTGAACGGCTTCCTCGCGGCTCTGGCCGGGTTCGTCCTCATCTTCGGCCTGGGGCGGCTGCCGATGTACCGCCGGAGTTCGGCCGTGCGCGCGAGCCCGATGTTCGCCGGTTCCGCACCGTCCTCCGGCAGAGCCGGCGGCACCGGTAGCGGCGAGGACGCGGCGACGGGGACCCCGTCGTCCGGTGGCCGGCGGGCCGCCCCGGCCACCGGCGTCGGCCTCACCGGCGGGAGGGAGGCCGAGGCCTCGACCACCGCCAGGGAGATGCCGTTGGGAACCGCCTTCCTCCCCTACACCGCGTTGCTCGGCATCACGCTGGTCATCCTGCTCATTCCACCGATCGAGAGGACATTGGGCGGCATATCGGTGGGACTCGGCTTCCCGCCGTTCACCACCGGCCTGGGATACGCCACTCCGGCCGAGACCTCGGAGATGGCGGTCTTCACCCATGCCGGCACCTTCCTGCTGGCGGCGGCCGTCGTCACCTATCTCTGCTACGCGAGGATGCGCTATCTGGCGAAGGGCGCCTGGAAACGGGCACTGGCCCGTACGGCGGACAAGGCCATCGGCGCCACCATCGCCGTGCTCGCCCTGGTGTCGATGGCGGCGGTCATGCAGGGGTCCGGACAGGCCAGCACCCTCGCCCAAGGCGTGGCCGACTGGACGGGAGGGGTCTACATCCTCCTCGCACCCTTCATCGGGCTGTTCGGCACCTTCATCACCGGATCGAACCTCTCGGGAAACCTGCTTTTCGGTCCGTTGCAGCAGACCACGGCGACGGCGGCCGGGCTGAGCGGCCCGGCCGTGCTCAGCGGCCAGACGGCCGGGGGCGCTCTCGGCGCGATCATCTCACCGAGCAAGGTCCTGCTCGGCACCACGACCGCGGGAGTGAGCGGGCGCGAAGGCGAGGTGCTGCGCATGGCGCTTCCCGTGACACTGCTGCTCACCGCGGTCATCGGCGCGGTCGTCTTCTTTTTCGCGTGAGTACCCCCGGCTGCCTTGGAGGCCACCGTGAACCCCACCAACCGAATCCAGGCCGTGGCCACGCTGGTGACCGTCGCCGCACTGCCGTTCCTCTACATCGGCGGACGCACCGACACGGCCGCCCTCACCGCGATCGGAATGGCCGTCTTCGCCCTCGGCATGCTCGTCTGCCCCGTTCTCCAGCACCCGCCGCGCATCCTGCGGCGCCGCCCGCACCGCACAGCCGCGGCGCCGTCGCAGCACCCCGCCCGCAACCGATAAGCCGACAGCGCCGATCCCGGCGATGAAGCGGTGAACGGACCGGCCTCGGTTCCACCGGAGCCGGCCCGTTCATCCGGAGAGACCGCCCGGTTCTGCCGGTTGGCGGTGTCAGCGGCCTTTCCACATCGGGCGCCGCTTCTCGGCGAACGCGCTGGCGCCCTCCCGCGCGTCGTCGGATGCGAAGACGGGGTCGATGACCTCCTTCTGCCGGTCCCAGCCCTCGGCCCGGGTCCAGTCCGCGCCGGAGCGGACGATCCGCTTGGTGGCGGCGACCGCGAGAGGGCCGTTCTCCGCGATTTTCGCGGCCAGCTCCAGGGCCGCCGCGAGCGCTTCCCCCTCCGGCGCCAGGCGGTTGACGAGGCCCACCTCGGCGGCGCGGTCGGCGGTGATCGGCTCCCCGGTGATCAGCATCTCCATCGCGATCGCCTGGGGAATGCGCCGAGGAAGCAGCAGGGCTCCGCCGGCAGCGGCCACAAGGGACCGGCGCACCTCGGGAACCCCGAACTTCGCGGTCTTTGCGGCGACCACGAGGTCGCAGGCCAGGAGCAGTTCGAAGCCGCCGGCGAGGGCCCAGCCCTCGACCGCTCCGATCAGCGGCTTCGCCGGCGGAGTGACCGTGATCCCCGCCAGACCCCGGCCGGGGATGTCCGGGCTCTCACCGCGGAGAAAGGCCTTGAGGTCCATGCCGGCCGAGAACGTCCCGCCCGCACCGGTGAGCACCCCGACTCTCAGGTCCTCCGAGGCGTCCAACTCGTCCACCGCGTCGGCGACCGCGCGGGCCGCCGTCGCGTTCAGGGCGTTCTTCGCTTCGGGCCGGTTGATCGTGATCACCTGGACGCCGTCGCGGCGCTCCACGAGCACGTCGTCGGTGGCGTTGCGCTCTTTCGCGTCGTGCATGGTCTCCGCCTCGTGATTCTTGTCGCGTGGAAGAACTGATTTACTGAATCTGATGTTAGTATCAGTTCAGGGTGCGTCGGTACCCTTGGCGCCCTCCGGCCCGGTCCGCGTGCGAGCAGAAAGACGCAGGGCACCTCAGTCGGCGACCGAGTACACCGCGGGAGGAAGACGAGATGGACGGATGCTGTGGACCGCGGCGGGTCGAGGTGCTGTCCTCGGGGGGTGACGCCTCGAAGACATCGCCGAACGAGCCGACCGGCGGGACGGACGCGATCGGGACCGAGGGGATGGTCCGGCTTCCCTGCGGGACCTTCCGGATGGGCGACGGTACGGGCAGGGGCTTCACCGCTGACGGCGAGGGACCGGTACGTGAGGTCACCCTCGACGCCTTCCTGATTGACGCGACCGTTGTCACCAACGCCGCGTTCGCGGCATTCGTCGACGCCACCGGCCATGTCACCGAGGCGGAGCGGTTCGGTTGGTCGTTCGTCTTCGCTGCGTTCGTCACCGGCGAGGCCGCCCGTCACGTGATGGCGGGATCCGTGCCCGGAGCGCCGTGGTGGCGGGGTGTCCGGGGCGCCACGTGGACGGCGCCCACCGGCCCCGGGTCATCGGTCGAGGGAATCGAGGACCACCCCGTCGTGCACGTCTCGTGGAACGACGCCCTGTCCTACGCCCGGTGGGCGGGCAAGAGGCTGCCCACCGAGGCCGAGTGGGAGCACGCCGCCCGCGGCGGACTGGACCAGGCGATCTTTCCGTGGGGCGACGAACTCGAACCGGGCGGTGAACACCGCTGCAACATCTGGCAGGGCGACTTCCCCACGCGGAACCTGGGAACCGACGGCTATGTGGGGACGGCCCCGGCCGACGCCTTCGCGCCCAACGGCCACGGCCTGTACAACACCGCGGGCAACGTGTGGGAGTGGTGCGCGGATTGGTGGAGTCCGGATCGGCACATCGAGGAGCGCGCCGAGACCCGGGTGAACCCGAGCGGGCCGCCCACCGGTGCGGCACGGGTGGTCCGGGGAGGCTCCTACCTGTGCCACCGGTCCTACTGCACCCGCTACCGGGTCGCGGCGCGGACATCGAATACCGCGGACAGCACGACCGGGCACATGGGTTTCCGCTGCGCCGCGGACATCCCCGCCCGGCACGGCTGATCCGCTGCCGCAGGAGTGCCGGGCGCAGCCGCGGAATCGACGTCGCCCCCTGCCGCACCGGCGTTCGCAGCGCGACCGCCGCGCACGAACACACCCGAATCACCGAGTCTCGTCGCCCGACACACCGAGCGAAGGAAGCAGCATGGGCCGCAAGATCCTTTTCATCACCACGGACCAGCAACGGTACGACGCGTACGGATGCAACGGCGGACGGGTCGCCCGTACGCCCGTCGCCGACGGGCTCGCCGAGGAGGGAGTCCGGTTCGAACGGGCGTACTGCCAGAACGTCGTCTGCAGCCCGGCGCGGTCGAGCATGTTGACCGGGCAGTACCCCAGCACACACGGTGTCATCGCCAACGGGGTGCCCCTGCCGCCCGACGCCCCCAGTGTCGCGGAGGTCCTGCGCGACGCCGGATACCGGACCGCCCTGATCGGGAAGGTCCACTTCGAGCCCATCGCGGACCCCACCGGCCACTGGGAGCAGAACAGGCTCGCCCTCACCGGTGAGCACGGTCCCTACCGGGGTTTCGACCACGTCGAGTTCGCCGGGCACGGTCCCCTGGGCGCCTCGCATTACGCGAACTGGCTGCGCGAGAACCACCCGGACGAGGCCGAGGGGTTCCTGCGGATCTTCTCGGCCGCCCCCGGCGGTGACACCGGTGCGCCGGGGGCGATGGACAACCCGGTGGCACGCGGGCACTACCACACCGACTGGGTCGCCGACCGGGTCATCGAGTGGCTCGACAGCCTCGACGGGGACGAGGACTGGTTCTGCTGGATGAGTTTCCCCGACCCGCACCACCCGTGGGACCCGCCGGTCTCCGAGCGCCATCGGGTGGACTGGCGCGAACTGGACCTGCCCGATGGGCATCCCGGCTCGGACGAGCGCATTCGGGAGATCCTCGCCCAGCGCCCCGCCCACTGGCTCGCGTGGTACGACGGATCGGTGCCCAACATCGACGGCGCACCGGCCGACTTCGTCCCCGCTGAGCTGACGCACGACCAGATCCGCGAGATCAACGCCCTGGTGCACATCAAGAACGAACTGCTCGACGAAGCGTTCGGCCGCGTCCTGGCCAAGGTCGAAGAGCGCGGATGGGGCGATGACACCGACGTCGTCCTGACGACCGACCACGGTGAGTTCCAGGGCGACCTCGGCCTTCTCTTCAAGGGCCCCTACCATGTCGACGCACTGATGCGCCTGCCGATGGTGTGGCGCCCGGCCCGATCGGCCGAGACGGCCCCGGCGGTCGTCCCGGAGCCGGTCGGCCAGATCGATCTCGCTCCGACGTTCTGCAGGATCGCGGATGTGCCGGTGCCGGACTGGATGCAGGGGGAGCCGCTGCCCTGCGCACCCGGCTCGGGGCGCGAGCGGGCGATCATCGAGTGGGACAGCCAACTCGACACCGGCTACCGGCTCCGCACCATCGTTCGCGACGGCTGGATCTGCACCGTGTACGAACCGACCGACCGGGAGTACGGCATGCCCAAGGCCGAGCGCTACGCCAGCTTCGGGCTCGAACCGCCTGCCACGGAAATCGTCTACGACGGAACCGAGGGCGAGCTCTACCACCTGGCGGAGGACCCGCATCAGTGGGTGAACCGGTGGGACGACCCGGCCGTCGCCAGTGTGCGGGAGAAGCTCGTCAAGGACCTCTACGACCACCTTCCGCCGGCCCGCGAGCCCCGGCTCAGGCCGGCGGCCATGGGCTGAGACGCTCCCACTCAGCCGTTGGCCGCCGACAGCATGGGGACCGCGGACAGCAGGCGGCGCGTGTACTCGTGCGTGGCGCCTTCGGCGGTCAGGTCCTCGGCGGGGCACTCTTCGACGACCTGCCCCCGGCGCATCACCAGCACCCGGCTGCAGACCACCCGGATCACGCTGATGTCGTGGCTGATGAGGAGGTAGGTGAGGCCGGTGTCGCGTTTGAGCTCCAGCAGCAGTTCGAGGATCTGCGCCTGAACCGAGACGTCCAACGCGGACACGGACTCGTCCAGCACGATCACTTCGGGGGAGACCGCGAGCGCTCGTGCGATGGACGCCCGCTGGCGCTGCCCCCCGGACAGGCCGCCCGCCCGGCGGCGGGCGGCCGTCGCGGAGAGGCCGACCCGGTCAAGGATCTCCCCCGCACGCCGACGCGCCACCGGCGCCGCCACGCCATGCCACAGCCGCAGGGGCTCGGCGACGATCTCCTCGATGGTCATGGACGGGTTCAACGAGGTGTAGGGGTCTTGGAACACCATCTGGACACTCCGCCACACGGTCCGGTCGAATCGGCGCCCGGCATGGATCTCCCGGCCCTTCACCCGGACCCGTCCGGAATCCGGCTTCGTCAGGCCGCAGATCACGCCGGCCAGCGTCGACTTGCCCGAGCCGGATTCCCCCACGATGCCCAGCGACTCGCCGGCGACCACCTGGAAGGACACGTCGTCGACGGCGACGGTGGGCTCCCCGCGGCGGGGCCAACTCCCCGTCGGGAACGCCTTGCGGACCGACTCCACCTCGACGAGTGGTTCAGACATCTCTGCCTCCTGCCATCACGACTCGATCACCGGCGCGGACGCAGCGCACGCCGCGGCCCGGCCGTACCTCTTCAAGCGGCGGGTGCGCCGACACGCAGGCGTCGACCCGCAGCCCGCACCGGGGGGCGAACCGGCAGCCGGCCGGCATGTCGCCGGGGGCGGGCACCCCGCCCGGCAGTGAGCGGAGTTCCCCCAGTCGCAGGGCGACTTCGGGGATGCACCGCATCAGGCCGTCGACATACGGGTGGAGCGGCCGGTCCAGAACGGTCCTGGCGTCCCCGGACTCCACGATCTCCCCGGCGTACATCACGAGCAGGCGGTCGCACCGCTCGCTGACCACGGCCAGGTCGTGCGAGATGAGGAGGACCGCCAGCCCCAGTTCGGCGCGCAGCCGGTCGATCAGGTCCATCACGCCCTGCTGGACCGTGACGTCCAGGGCCGTGGTGGGCTCGTCGGCGATGAGGACCTTGGGGTTGGTGGCGATGGCGATCGCGATCATGACGCGCTGGCGCATGCCGCCGGAGAACTCGAAGGGGTACTGGCGCATCCGCTCCTCGGCGCGGGGAATCTCGACCCGCTCCAGGACGGCCAGCGCCTCCTTCCCGGCCTCGCGCTTCGGGATCTTCGGCCGGTTGAGTCTGACCGCCTCCATGACCTGGTCGCCGATCCGGACCGAAGGGTTGAGGCTGGTCATCGGGTTCTGGAAGACCATCGCGAGGTCGCTGCGGGAGCGGCGGGGCACCCCCTCGCCTTCGGCGAGCCCGCCCGCGAGTTCGATCTCCCCGCTGAGGCGCCGGACCCCCCTGGGCAGGAGCCCGGCGACGGCGGAACCGGTGAGGGTCTTGCCCGAACCGGACTCGCCCACGAGCCCGAGCATCTCGCCGGGGCGGACCTCGAACGACACGTTCGACACCAGGGGGAGAGGGGCGCGGTCGCGGGAGGTCCCCAGGGTCAGCCCGCTCACTCGGACGGCGGCCTCACGGTGTCCCGTCTCACTCATATTCGGACTCCTTTGTCGCGGCGTCGCCGAGGAGGTTCAGGCTCAGGATCAGCGCGGTCAGCACGGCGGCGGGGATGAGGACCACCCGGGGCTCGCTTGAGAGCATCGCCGCCGCGCCGGTCAGGAGCGTGCCGAGGCTGGCGTCGGGGGGACGCACCCCGATCCCCAGGAAGCTGATCCCCGCCTCGATCACGAGGGAGAGGCCGAGCAGGTAGCTCACCTGGACCATCGCCTGGGCCCGGACGCCGGGCAGCAGATAGCGCCAGACGATGCGCAGGTGGGAGCAGCCGGACATGCGTCCGGCGACCATGAACGGCTGGTGCGCCAATCCGACCGTCTCGGCCCGCACGATCCGGTGGACCCGGGGGGCGAGGATGACGCCCAGGGTCACCATTTGGCCCTGGATCCCGGTCTGCAGCGCGGTCTGCACCATGAGCAGCAGGATCAGGGCGGGGACGGTCAGGAACATGTCGGCGACGCGTCCGGTGACGGCGTCGACCCAGCCCCGGAAGTAGCCCGCGACCAGTCCCAGGGGGACGCCGATGGCCGCGGCGACCGCCACCGCGGTGAACGCCGCGAGCATCGACGTCCGCGTCCCCCAGAGCAGGCGGCTGAGGAGGTCGCGTCCCAGCTGGTCGGTTCCGAGCCGGTTCTCGGCCGAAGGGGGAACCAGCGCGCGGCCGATGTCCTGAGCGTTGGGGTCGGCCAGTGGCAGGGAGGGGACCAGCACGGACGTCACCGCGCAGATCCCCACGAACCCCAGAGCGAGCAGGCCGCCCAGGCCCGGTGAGAACGAGCGGCGGAGCCGCCGCACCTTCTCGGCCGCTTGTGTACGGGGGGTGTCGTTCATCGTGGTATCACTCATGCTTTCGCCCTCGCCGCCGGGTCGAGCCAGAGGACGACCAGGTCGGCCACGAGGTTCGCCGCCATCACCACGGCCGCGAACAGCGCGACGAGCCCCTGGACGACCGGGAAGTCCTGGCCGCGGACGGACTCCAGTGTCAGCGTGCCGATTCCGGGGATCGCGAAGACCGCCTCCACCAGCAGGGCGCCGGTGATCAGGACCCCGATCTCAAGGCCGATCACCGTGACCAGCGGCCCCGAAGCGTTCCGGCTCACGTGTCCGAAGAAGACGCTCCGCTCGGACGCGCCCTTCATCCGCGCGGTCCGGACGTAGTCGGCCCGGTACTCCCTGACCAGCGAGGCGCGGAAGGTCCGCATCTGCTGGCACATCAGCGAGATCCCCAGAGCGATCGCCGGGAGCACCAGGTAGGACAGCATCGGCCCGACCCCGACCTCCGCCGGCGTGCGGTAGCCGCCGGCCGGGAACCACGGGAGCCAGATCGCGAAGGCCAGGACCAGTAGCAGGCCCACGAGGAAGTTCGGCACCGCGATCCCCAGGAGGGAGAGGCCGCGGAGGCCGCGGTCCACGAGGCCGTCGGGACGCATCCCCACGGCGGTGCCCATCGCGACCGCTGACACCGTGGCCAGGAGCAGCGCCAGGAGGGAGAGCAGCAGCGTCGGAGGCATGTGCTGGGCCAGGAGGGCGGTGACCGCCCCCTTGTGGTGCAGCGACTCCCCGAGGTTCCCTTGCAGCACGTTGCCCAGCCAGGCGAGGTACTGCAGGACGATCGGCCGGTCGAGGCCGAGCCGCTGCCGGACCTCCTCCACCTGTTCGGGCGTGGCGCCCTCTCCGGCGACCACCGACGCAGGGTCCCCGATCGCGAAGAGCATCACGTACGTGCCGAACGTGACGGCGAGCAGGATCGGGATCGCCGAGAGGGCGCGGAGCCCGATCTTTCTCAGAATCAAGGGACCCATTGGTGCGCCTTTCCGGTCAGTCGCTCACGCCGCGGAAGGAGGGGAAGGAGGGAGCCCACGGGGCCTCCCAGCCCTCCACCCCGGGTGCGATGACGTAGCTGCTCTCGGGGGTCAGGACCGGGACGACGAGCATCGATTCGGCGTACATCCCCGAGATCTCCCGGTAGATCCGCGAGCGCTCCTCCTGGTCGGTCTCCAGAAGCGCCTCCTTCGCCAGCTCCTCGACCTCGGGATCCTCCAGGCCACCGGGGTTGTAGAGGCCGCCGACGAGTCCGTAGCGCTGCAGGGTGACCGACGGGTCGAAGGCGTTGCCCGTCGCGCCGAAGGCCATCGCCACGTTCTTCTCCGCGGTGAAGCGGCTGACGACCTGGGGAGGCGCGACCGGCGACACCGCCGCGTCGAGTCCGATCTCGGTGAGCTGGGCCTGGACGATGGTGGCGAGCTGCTCGAACACCTGGTTCCCCGCCACGGTCACGATCTCGACCTCGGCGCCCTGGGCTCCGGCCTCCTTGACGAGCTTCTTCGCCTTCTCCAGGTCGAAGGGGAACCGCTCCAGGCCGAGGTCGGGGTCGTAGGCGTTGGTGCCCGCGCCGAAGAACTGCCCCGTCGGCTCACACTCGCCTTCGAGCAGGCTGTCGCAGACGGCCTGCTGGTCGAGGGCGAGGCTCACTGCCTCGCGGACGCGGACGTCGTCGAAGGGCTCCATCTCGGTGTTGAAGGAGAACGTGTAGTTCTCGGCCCCGAGGCTGCGCTCGATCTCGTAGCCGGAGTCCTCGGCGGTCTGGACCATCTGCTGCGGCAGGAGTGCGATGTCGAGGTCGCCCGAGCGGATCGCGTTCAGCTTGGCGTCGTCGGCCAGGTAGTGGATTTCGAGGGTTTCCGCCGCGGCGGCGCCCTCGTCCCGGTAGCCGTCGTTCGCCTTGTAGACGACCCGGTTCGGCTGGACGGTGTCGAGGGTGAAGGAGCCGATGCCGGCCGACTGCTCCGTCAGGTCCGTGCCGGTCTCGATGGCCTCGTCCGAGATCATCATGCCGGCGGGGCCGGCCAGGATCCGGGGGAGCGCGCCCACGCCCTGCTCGCTGCGGAAGCGGACCCGGTGGGTGTCGGTCGCCTCGACGGTGACGCCGGTGAAGTCGACGGCGTTGGTGCTGCCCTCCAGTTCCTGGGAGCGATCTATGTTGGCGATCACGGTCTCGGAGGTGAAGGGCGTCCCGTCGGGGAAGGACAGCCCGTCCCGCAGGGTCATGTCCAGGTACGGGCCGTCGCCGTCCTCGCCGGACTCCCATTCGGTGGCCAGCAGCGGCTCGACGCTCTCGTCCGGGGAGAGCAGGGTCAGCGTGTCGTACAGCGGGGTGAGGTAGGGGGACATCTGGGCGACCGGCAGCAGGTCCGGGTCCAGGGTGCTGTGCGCGAGTACCGCCCCGAACTTCAGTAAGCCGTCGCCGGTCCTGACATCGGAGGAGCCTCCTCCGCAGGCGGCCGTCAGTCCGAGAGTCAGTGCGGCAGTGGCCGCACCAATCTTCTTCATACGGAAAACCCCCGGTCTCGTCCTTGCGTGGGGATGATGTGGCAGAGGCCACATAAGAAACTGAAGCTGATGTTAGTCTCAGTTTTACTGTGAAGGCAAGAGTGGAAATGTGACCATCGGCCACGGCCGCTCTTTTCGTCACAGCGAGGTGATCTGCGGGAACAGTGCACCGCAGAGGATGCCGCGCTGGGCACCCACCCGGGTACGGGCCAGGCGCCCGAAAACGGCCCCGAGCCGCTCACATCGGGACGGGGAACCCCCCGGCGTGCCGGACCAGGGCGGGGAGCGGCCGCCCCAGCACGCCCTCCAGCCATCCGCCGGCGTCGAGCAGCTCCGGCAGGCTGAGCCCCGTCCCGACGCCGCTGCGGTCGAGCGCGTACACCAGATCCTCGGTGGCCACGTTGCCGGTGGCCCCGGGCGCGAAGGGACAGCCCCCGATCCCGCCGAGGCTGCTGTCCAGGATGGCGACTCCGGCCTCGACCGCGGCCAGGGCGTTCGCCGTCCCGGTGCTCCTGGTGTTGTGGAAGTGGGCGCGCGGCACCACCCCCTCCGGCAGCAACGGGGAGACCGCTGCGAACCGGGCGCGCACGTCGGCGGGGACCGCGACGCCGATGGTGTCGGCCAGGGACAGAGTCTCCGGTGGGGAGGCCAGGACCGCCTCGGCGATCTCGGCCACCCGTTCCACGGGGACCTCGCCCTCGAAGGGGCAGCCGAAGGCCACCGCCAGGGTCGCACTCGCGCGCACTCCCGCCGCGCGGGCCCCGGCGGCCGCCTCGTGCCAGATCCCGATACCGTCGGCGACGTCCACCCCCTGGTTGCGCAGGCTGAACGCGTCGGTGCAATGGACGACGACGTTGACCTCGCCGATCCCCGCGTCGACCGCCCTTCGCAGTCCTCTCATGTTGAGGACGAGGGCGCTGTAGGACACCCCGTCGTCGCGGGGCAGACCCGCGGCGACGGCCTCGGCGTCGGCCATGGCCGGGACCTTCCCCGGATGCACGAAACCGGTGACCTCGACGTTGCGGGCGCCGCAGCGCACGGCGCGCGCGATCAACTCCAGCTTCTGCCCGGTGGTGAAGTCGACGGCCTCGTTCTGCAGTCCGTCCCTCGGCGCGACCTCGACGATCGTCACGGGACCGGTGGTACTGGCCACGGTGCTTCCTCGTTCCTGCTGATCCGTCGGGGAAGGACTACTTCGGAGGCAGGCGCACGCCGGCGTCCACGCGCACGACCTCGCCGTTGACGTAGTCGTTGGTCAGCAGCTCCAGTGCCATGGAGGCGAACTCGTCCGGCAGCCCGAGACGGCGCGGGAACACCACGTCCTTGGCGAGGTTCGCCTTGAACTCCTCGGCCTCGGGGCCGCTGCCGTAGATGGGGGTCTCGATGAGGCCGGGAGCGATGGTGTTGACCCGGACGCCGACGACCGCGAGGTCGCGGGCCAGCGGCAGGGTCACGCCGACGATCCCGCCCTTGGAGGCGCTGTAGGCGACCTGGCCGACCTGGCCCTCGAAGGCGGCGACCGACGTGGTGTTGAGGATCGCGCCGCGGGAGCCGTTCGCGTCGGGCTCGTTCGTGGACATGGCGGTGGCGGCCAGGCGCACCACGTTGAACGAGCCGATCAGGTTGACCTCCACGACCTTGCGGAACGCGTCGAGGTCGTGCGCGGACTCGTAAGCGCCGTCGCGGCCGATCGTGCGCGACAGGCTCGGGATGCCCGCACAGTTGACGACCGCGCGCAGCGGAGCAGCGGCGGTCGACGCCTCGACCGCCTCGATCACCGCGGCGGGGTCGGCGACGTCGGCCTTGACGAACCGGCCGCCCAGTTCCCCGGCGACGCGCTTGCCGCCCTCCTCGTTCAGGTCGACGACCGTCACCGAGACGCCGCGTCCGGCCAGCGCCCCGGCGGTGGCCTCGCCCAGACCGGAACCGCCTCCGGTCACGATGGCGCTACTGCCCTGAAGTTCCATGTCCCTGGTTCCCGCTCTTTCTCTCTGAAGGTGCTCTGCTGTCGCTAGGCGCCGGACACGGCTGCGCGGTGCCCGAGCCGAAGGAGGTGATGCCCTCGCGGGCGGCGTCGGTGGCGATGACCCGGACCTGGTTCTCGGTCTCGGCGCGCAGCGCTGCGGCGAGGCTGTTCTCCCAGGACCGGTTGAGCATCCGCTTGGTCCCGGCCAGCGCGGGGGAGGAGAAGCCCGCCAGCGTGCGGGCCAGCTCCTCGACCCGGGTGTCCAGCCGCTGGGAGTCCACCAGTTCGGTGAGCATGCCCATCGCCATGGCATCGGCGGCCTCCACGGTCGAACCGAGAAGGCACAGATGTCGGGCGCGGCGTTCCCCCACCAGCCTCGGCAGCAGCCAGCTCGCCCCGCTGTCCAGGGACAGACCCCGGTGGATGAACAGTTGGGCGAAGCGCGCCCGCGCGCCGGCGATCACGAAATCGCAAGCCAGGGCGAGGTTGGCGCCGGACCCGGCGGCCACGCCGTCGACCTTGGCGATCGTGGGGATCGCCAGCTCCCGCATGGCCAGGACGCAGCGGTTGGACACGTCGATTCGGCTCGGCAGCGACTCGAGATCGTCCAGTAGCCCACCGACGTCGGAGCCGCCGCAGAACGCGCCGCCCGCCCCGGTCACGACCAGGACGCGGTCGCGGCCGCCCGGTTCGATCTCGCTGAGGATCTCGTCGAGTCGGGACCACATCGCGTCGGTCATCGCGTTGCGCTTGGCGGGGCGGTCGAGGGTGATCTCGACGATCCCGTTCCGCCGCGCCACGTCGACGGTCACCGGGAACCCTCCCCGTAGGCGGCCTCAAGGCCGCGCCCGATGATCTCGCGCATGATCTCGTTGGTGCCGCCGAAGATGGTCTGGATGCGCGCGTCGAGGTAGGCGCGGGCGATGGGGAACTCCCGGATGAACCCGTAGCCGCCGTGCAGTTGCAGCCCTTCGTTGACGGCCTGCTGCTGCAGTTCGGTGGTGTACAGCTTTGCTTTCGCGGCGTCTTCGGAAGTCAGCTCTCCGCGTCCGTGCGCCTCGATGAGCCGGTCCACGAACACCTGGCCGATCTCGATCCGCGTGGCCAGGTCGGCGAGCGTGAAGCGGGTGTTCTGCATGTCCAGCACCCGCCGGCCGAACGCGGTCCGCTGCGCGCAATAGCGGACCGTCCAGGTCAGGGCGGCGCGTGCCGCCGAGATCGCCGACACGGTCAGCCCCAGGCGCTCCTGGGCGAGGTTGCGCATGAGGATGTGGAATCCCCGCCCCTCCTCGCCGATCAGGTTGGCGGCCGGAACCCGTACCTCGTCGAAGAACAGTTCGGCGGTGTCCTGGCTGTGCAGGCCGATCTTGTCGAGGTGGCGCCCCCGGCCGAAGCCGGGGGTGCCGTCCTCGACCGCGATCAGGCTGATGCCCCGGTGGCGTTCGCCGGGGCCGGTGCGCACCGCTACCACGTATAGATCGGCGTTGAGGCCGTTGGTGACGAAGGTCTTGGCGCCGTTGACCACGTAGGCGTCGCCCTCCCGGCGTGCCGTGGTGCGCAGGGCCGCCAGGTCGGATCCGGTCTCGGGCTCGGTCATGGCGATCGCGCCCATGATGTCGCCGCTCACCACACCGGGCAGCCAGCGGCGGCGCTGCTCCTCGGTGGTGAAGTCCAACAGGTAGGGCAGGACGACGTCGTTGTGCAGCGTGATGCACATGCCGGAGCCGATGACGCCGGCGCGCTGCAGCTCCTCGCCGATGATGGCGTTGAAGCGGAAGTCGTCCTGGCCCAGCCCGCCGTACTCCTCGGGGACGGCCGTCGCCAGGTAGCCCGCCTCGCCGGCGGCCTTGAACATGGTGTGGTCGACGCGTCCCTGTCGCTCCCACTCGTCGTGGTGGGGGAGGATCTCGGCTTCGACGAACGCCCGGAAGCCGGCCCGGAAGTCGTCGTGCACCTCGGTGAACAGGGTTCTCTTCATTGGGTCTTCTCTCCCGGGGTCAACGGGCGGTCCAGCCGCCGTCGACGGCGATGGTCTGGCCGGTGATGAAGCCGCTCGCGTCGTCGACGAGCAGCAGCAGCGCGCCGTCGAGCTCCTCCAGGCGCCCCACCCGGCGCATCGGGGTGTTGCGGCGGAGCCAGCGGATGGAGTCCTCCCGGGCGAGCATCTCCTCGGTCTGCTCGCTGGGGAACCAGCCGGGGGCGATGGCGTTGACCCGGACGTCCTTTTCGGCCCACTCCGCGCCGAGCTGCCGGGTGAGGTTGACGACGCCGCCCTTGGCCGCGCAGTAGGCGGCCTGGGTGACCGGCCAGGAGCCGACCAGGCCCAGGATCGAGGCGATGTTGACGATGGAGCCGCCTCGCCCGTCCATCGCACGGGCGGCCAGGACGCTCATTTCGAAGGTGGCGGTCAGGTCCACGTCCAGGGTGCGCCGGAACTCCTCGACCGGGTGCTCCAGAGCGGGAACGGCGTCGCCGAAGCCGGCCGCGTTGACCAGGATGTGCGGTCCGCCCAGCTCCGCGGCGCGGTCGACGACCCGCTCGCAGTCGTCGGTCACCGTCACGTCGCACGTCTCGGGGATGATCCGACCGTCGGGGCGCCGCAGTCCGGCCAGCCGCTCGGTGCGGCGGGCGGCGGCCACGACGGTCGCCCCGGAGTCGGCCAGCAGGCCGCAGAAGTGCCGGCCTATGCCGCTGGACGCCCCCGTGACAACGGCGACTCTGCCGGTGAGGTCCGCACTGAGGGCCATCACAGCCTCTCGATGATGGTCGCGTTGGCCATGCCGCCGCCTTCGCACATGGTCTGCAGGCCGTAGCGGCCGCCGGTGCGCTCCAGCTCGTGCAGGAGGGTGACCGTCAACTTGGCGCCCGAGGCGCCCAGCGGGTGGCCCAGGGAGATGCCGCCGCCGTTGACGTTGACCCGCTCCCCGTCGGCGCCGAGCTCGTGCTGCCAGGCCACCACGACCGGTGCGAACGCCTCGTTGACCTCGAACAGGTCGATGTCGTCGACGGTCATCTCCGCCCGCTTCAGGACAGTGCGGGTGGCGGGGACGGGCGCGGACAGCATCAGCACGGGGTCGTCGCCGACCACGGTCATGTGGCGGACCGCGGCGCGCGGGCGCAGGCCCAGGCGCTCGGCGACGTGGTCGGCCATGAGGAGCACGGCGGCGGACCCGTCGACGATCTGCGAGGAGTTGCCGGCGGTGACGCGGCCCTCGGGGACGAAGGACGGCTTGAGCCCGGCCAGCGCCTCCGCGGAGGTGGTGTCGCGGATGGACTCGTCGTGGACGAGGGACTCGTCCACGACGGTGACCTCACCGGTCTCGCGGTCGCGGATCCTCTTGGCCACCGGGATGATCTCGCGCTCGAAGCGGCCCTCGTCGCGGGCTGCGGCGGCGCGGCGCTGGCTGCGCAGCGCGTAGGCGTCGATGTCCTCGCGGGTCAGGCCCCAGCGGTCGACGATCATCTCCGCGGAGACGCCCTGCGGGACGAGCCCGGGCAGGCCGTAGTTCTCCTGGTCGGCGAAGCGGCCCTGGAGGTCTTCGCCGTAGACGGCGCGGATGTCGCCGCCGGGGGCGTTGGAGAACATGGGGACGGTACTCATGCACTCAACGCCCGCGGCGATGACGACGTCCATGGCGCCCGAGGCGATGGCCTGGGCGGCGAAGTGGATCGCCTGCTGGGAGGAGCCGCACTGGCGGTCGACGGTGGTGCCGGGGACGGTGGTGGGCAGTCCCGCGGCCAGGGCGGCGTTGCGGCCGATGTTGGTGCTCTGCGGACCGACCTGGCTGACGCAGCCCATGATGACGTCGTCGATCAGCTCGGGGGCGATGCCGGAGCGCTTCACCAGGTTCTTCAGGGTCTCGGCTGCCAGCTCGACGGGGTGCCAGCCGGAGAGGGAGCCGCCCCGCTTGCCGGCCGGTGTGCGCACGGCCTCGATGATGACGGGAACAGTCATAGGACGTCCCTTTCTTGTGATCATTCGATAATGGGATGTTGAGAGAGGGAGTGGCGCGGGACCGCGTCCCGCGCCACTCCGTCAGGTCGTCGCGGGCCGGATCAGGTTCAGGCAGCCGTCCTCGACGGCCTGGTGCCGCAGCCGGGCCGACGTGCCGCCGAGCACGGCGGTGGAACGCGCCTTCCTGAAGAACAGGTGCGCGTCGTGTTCCCAGGTGAAGCCGATGCCGCCGCACACCTGGACGAGACCGTCGGCCGCCTCCTGGAACACGTCCGAGGCCTCGGCCTTGGCCAGAAGCCCCAACATGCGCGCGGAATCCTCGTCGTCGTCGACGGCGCGCGCCGCCGCCGACACCAAGGCCTTGGCGGAGGCCACCGCGACGGCCGTCCGCGCGCAGCGGTGCTGGACCGCCTGGTAGCCGCCGATGAGCCGCCCGAACTGGGTGCGCACCAGGGCGTAGGAGACGCTCTCGCGCAGGCAGCCCTCGGCACCGCCGACCTGTTCCGCGGCCAGCAGGATCCGGGCCGCGGTGTCGAACCGAGCCACGGCGGCCGTGTCACCGGGCTCGGTGAGCGCGGTGGCGGGCACCCCGCCCAACTCCAGCTCGCCGGTGACCCCGGCGAAGTCGACACCCCGGCTCAAGGCGCGCCGCACGCCGCCGGCGCCCAGGTCGGCGACGACCACACGGGGACCGTCCGGGGCCCCGGCGACGGCCAGCAGCAGGTCTGCGGCGGTGGCGTGGGTGACCCCGCGGACCCGGCCGCGGAGCAGGCCGTCGGCGGACAGCTCCAGGCTGTCGCGTCCGGCCCCCTCGAACTGGGCGAAGGCGGGGACGGCGGCCCCCTCCACGAGGCGGGTGACCGCCTCGCCGAGACGGTCGCTCCGGTCGGCGGTCAGCCCCGAAGACCATGCCAGGAGCGCGGCGGCGCGGGCGGGTCCCGGGTACAGGGTCGTCCCGCACTCCTCGAGGGCGGCGACGAGGTGCTCCAGCCCCAGACCGAGGCCGTCGGCCTCGGCCGGGGCGCCCATAGCGGCCAGGCCGACCTCGCCGGCCAGGTCGCTCCACCGGGCGCGGTCGAAGCCCGCCTCCGCCACGGCGTGGTCGCCGTCGCGCAGGCGGCGGGTCTCCGCCAGGCCCGGATGGTCTGAGAAGTAGTCGCGCAGGGCGGCGCGCACCTCGTCGGGCGCCAGGACGTCGGTGCTCACCCGGCCGCCTCCTCCGCGGTCTCCGCGATCAGCCGCTTGCGGATGAGCTTGCCGTTGGCGGTGCGAGGCAGCTCCGGCACCATGCGCACGAGTTTGGGCACCTTGTAGCCGGCCAGCACCGTGCGGCAGTGCTCGATCACGGCCTCCTCGGTGAGGTCGGGACCGCGGGGCACCACCGCAGCGCACACCTTCCTCCCCCACCGCTCGTCGAGCACCCCGTACACGGCGCACTCGGCCACCTGCGGCAGTTGCGCGATGGCGTTCTCGATCTCACCGGGATGCACGTTCTCGCCGCCGGAGACGATCATGTCGTCGGAGCGGCCCTCCACGTAGACGAAGCCGTCCTCGTCGAGGTGGCCGACATCGCGGGTGTTGAGCCAGCCGTCGACGAACACCGCCCGGGTCTCCCTCTCCCTGCCGATGTAGCCCTGGGCCATGAACGGCGAGCGCACCCACAGTCCGCCGGAGGCCCCCGTGGGCAGCACCTCGCCGGTGGCCAGGTCGCGGACCTGGAGCTGCACGGTGGGGGCCGGGCGTCCGGCCGACGTGAGGCGGGCCGGCTTCCCCTCGTTCAGGTGCTCCTCGTTGCGCAGGAAGCTCGCCGTGCCGCCGATCTCGGTCATCCCGAACACCTGGCAGAACTCGCAGTCGAGGAACTCCAGCGCCTCGCGGATCAGGGACTGGGTGATGGGGGCCGCGCCGTAGGCGAGGTGGCGGAACGACGGGAGCGCCACGGGTTCGGCCCGCAACTGGTCGACGACGGCGCGGATCAGGGTCGGAACGAACACCGCGTGGGTGATCTCGTACCGGTTGAGGGCGTCGACGATGCCCTTGGGCGACGCGTCGGCGATGTACACCTGGGTCGTCCCGTAGAGCAGGCCGTACTGCGCCCACATCGCGCCGGCGAGGTGGAACACCGGCGGGACGATGAGCTGGCGCGTTCCCGCGTGGATGCCGTGGCCGTTGGGGTTGGCCACGGTCAGCTCGTTGGCGCGGCGCGTCAGCGGCACCGACTTGGGCGTTCCGGTGGACCCGGAGGTGAAGAAGACCATGGCGGTGTCGCCGGGCTCCGGTTCCAGGACCGTTTCGGGCTCGGGCTCGATGTCGGGCCACAGCGGCGCACTCTGGTCGACGACGGTCAGCCCGCACAGGCCCTCGGCGATCCGCTCGGCCCGGTCGGTGAGGTCCGCGCCGGAGACCAGATGGGTCAGTGAGATCTCCTGGGCCAGGGAGCGCTGGTCGTGGTCGGGCAGCCGCCAGTTCACCCCGACCAGTCCGGCGCGGCGCCGCCAGGTCGCCAGCAGCACCACCGGGTAGCCGACGTCGTTGGCCCCGAACCAGCCCACGAGGGACCCGGGGCCCACACCGTTCTCGGCGAGGACGCGGGCGGCGCGGTCCGCGGCCTCGTCGAGCTGCCGCCAGGTCAGCGGCTGGTGGAGGCCGATGACGGCGATGTCGTCGGGCCGGTTGCGGGCGCGCTCGCGCACCGTCGAGTCGATGGTGCGCGTCGGCATCCGCCGCTCATCCGGCGCGGTCACAGGGATCCCGCCCATCCTCGCTCTCCCATCCACTCGGTGACGACGGAGACGGCTTCGGCCAACTTAAGCTTCTGACCTGGGCCGGAGTAGTAGTGGGTGGCCCCCTCGACGACATGCAGGGTCTTGTCGGGGTGGCCGACCGCCTCATAAAGGCGGTCGGTGTGGCTGGGGGTGCAGGCGTTGTCGGCGGAGTTGCCGATGACGAGCGTGGGCACCTCCAGTTCGGCGGCGCAGCGCGGGCCGTCTCCGTTGGCGTCGTCGTAGCTCCACTGCGAGAGCCAGCTGCGCAGGGTGCTGAACCGGGCCAGGGCGACGGGACCGTTGTTGACGACACGGGGGTCGCCCAGGTAGCAGCCGGGAGCCCGGTCGTTGGAGTCCAGGGACAGGTCGAGCCAGCGAGGGTCGGCCATGGTGCCGTGGGTGACGAACCCGCGCTCCTCCAGGGGGCGGCCCTGGGAGCGCAGGTCCTCCAGGGTCTCCTTCACCCAGGCGGTGATCCGGCGGTTGCGTGCGATCTGCGCTTCCCGGTACCGGGCCACGAACTCCTCGGTGTAGGGCGGCTGGTCGGGGTTGTCGGGGTCGTACAGGTCGAGTCCGGGGTCCCGCTTGGACGGGTCGCTCTCGTCGAGGATGGAGGCGTCCATCCACTCGGTGAGCGTGCCGTGCCGGGAGACGTGCGCGGCGAGCAGCATGACGCCGTTCGCGGGCTGCAGCCCCAGCGCGGTCAGGTCGAACGGGTCCCCGGCCGGGGTGTGGGTGACGGTGGGGTGCTGCGCCTGCTGCTGGTAGTACAGCGACAGGGAGCCGCCGCCGCTCCAGCCGGCGAGGACGATGTTGGTGTAGCCCCAGCGTTCGCGGGCGTCGCGTACGCACGCGCCCAGGTCCTGGACGACCTTCTCCATGATCAGCGCGCTGTCGACGCCCCGGTAGCGGCTGTTGCAGTAGATGACGTGGTGGCCCGCGCGCGGCAGCGCGTTGCTCATCGGCAGGTAGGCGCCGCCGCCGATGGGGTGCATGAAGACGACGGCGGTGTCGGAGGGCACGTTCTTGGGGCGCAGCAGGAAGCTCTCCAGCGCCACGTTCTCGCTGACGCCGCCGTAGGTGTCGCGGTAGGCCGAGTCGTCCTCGAAGAGGATGAGGTAGGGGATGCGGTCGTACTCGAACCGCGTGAGTTCCTTGGCCATGGTCACACCTGCACCTCTTCGGGGACCTCGACCTGGACGGCGGCCAGCATCTCGGGGCTGGGGGTGAGGCGGTGGCGGGTGTCGACGGCGATCACCTTCCACTCGACCTGTTCGTCGACGTCGAAGCGGCGCCGGGCACGCTCGCGGGCGCGCTCGGGGATGCCGTGATGCACGCCCTGCGGGGCGTGGGAGATGAGCGCCGGGGGCATGGGCACTCCGAAGACGTTCCCGCCGTGGTAGAAGGCGATCTCGTCGAAGTCGACGTTGCGGTGGTACCACGGGATCCGCTCCGCCCCGGGGGCGCCCTCGACGGGGCGGGGCAGGAAGTTCATCACGTATACGCCGGTGGCCTGCATGAACAGGTGGACCGTCGGGGGGAGGTGGACCGTGTCGGAGACGATCACGTCGTAGTCGTCGATGTTGAAGGTGAAGGCGAAGTTGTCGCCCTTCCAGCCCTCCACGTCGAGCGGGTTGAACCCGTAGAACAGGGAGGTGTGCTCGCCGCTGTGGCGTAGCCGGACCTCGTACTCCTCGCGCCCGTCCTCGGCGAACACCTCGGCCTCGGGGACGGTCACCAGGGACGGGTCGTAGGGGAAGAAACGGCCCAGTGCACCGGCCTCGGGGACGCGGAACTCCTCGGTGGCCTCGATGAGGAGAATGTGGGAGCGCTCCGCGGGCACCTGGCGGTAGGTGGTGGACTTGGGGATGTAGACGTAGTCGCCGGGCCGGTAGGGCAGGCGGCCGAACTCGGTCTCGAATTCGCCGGTGCCCTCGTGCACGAAGAGCAGTTCGTCGCCGTCGACGTTGCGGGTGTGGAACGGCGCGGCCTCGGCGCGGCGGCTCAGCGAGATCCGGCAGTCGGCGTTGCTGAACAACAGCATCGGCTCGCCCGCGGGGTCGCCGTGGTCGGTGGGGCGCAGGTCCGAGGTCTGCACGTCGACCCCTGAGAGCGGACCCTCGGCGCGGAAGGCGGTGGGGTCGTTGCGCCGGTACAGGTGGGCGGTGCGACCGGTGAACCCGTAGCGGCCCATCTCGTCGTCCTTGAGCCCGTTGAGATCGCGGTGGATCCTGCGGGGCGTGGTGCCCTTGCGTAGCTGGATGAAAGACTCCATTGTCCGTCCTTCTGGTGGTGGATTCCGGCTGGCCGGATGTCAGGTGTTCTTGGGCGGTCGGGGAAGGCCGAGTCCGCGCTGGGCGATGACGTTGAGCTGGATCTCGTCGGTGCCCCCCGCGATGTGCAGGGCCGGGGCCCCGAGGACGAACTCGGACCAGGCGTAGGTGTCCCATTCGCCGGAGTCGAAGTAGATCCGTTCGCCCAGGACGCTCTGAGCGAGGCGGCCGATCTCATCGACGGCGCGGACCATGAGCATCTTCAGCACCGACCCCGAGATCGGGGCCAGCGTGTGCGACCACGACTTCTCGGTCAGCTCCTCGGCGGCCCGCAGCGCGGCAACCGCGGTGACGGTACGGGCGACCTGTTCGTGGTGCACCGGCCCGGCCTCCGCGGCCAGTCGGCCGGTGAGGCCGTGCAGGCGGTCCAGCACGTGCGGGGTGACCGGCCCGGTGCTGCCGCTCATGGAGCTGCGCTCGCTGCCGAGGCTGGTGGCGGCCACCCGCCAGCCCTCGCCGGCCCCCCCGATGCGGTTGGCGTCGGGGACCCGGACCTCGTCGAGGAACACCTCGTTGAATGCGGCGCCGCCGGTGATCTGGCGGATGGGGCGCACTGTCACTCCGGGGGAGTCCATGTCGATGATGAACATGGTCAGTCCGGCGTGCTTGGGCGCGTCCGGATCGGTGCGCACGAGCGCCTCGCCGAGGTCGGCGAGGTGGGCCATGGAGGTCCATACCTTCTGCCCGGTGATGATCCAGTCGTTCCCGTCGCGCACCGCCCGGGCGGACACGCCCGCGAGGTCGGATCCCGCTCCCGGCTCGGAGAACAGCTGACAGCCGATCGCGTCACCCCGGTAGAGGGCGGGCAGCACACGGGCGCGCAGCTCGTCGCCGCCGTGGTGACGGACGGCGGGGGCCACGATGTTCAATCCGACGAACAGCGCTTCGCGGGAGGGGAAGCCCATCTCGTTCATGAGACGCTCCACCTCCAGGTCGTGTTCGGCGGACAGGCCGCGGCCGCCGTGGTCGGTGGGTCCGCTGGGCCACGCGTAGCCCGCGTCGTACAGCGCGGCCTGGAGCCGGCGCACCAGGCGGACCCGGTCCTCGTGCCCCTCACGGAGCTCCTCGACGGAGGCGATCCGGTCGCAGCCCTGGTGCTCGTCGCTCAGCCGCGCACCGGCGCCGAAGTCGTCGGCGATCCTCCTCAGGAAGGCCCGGAGCCCGTCGCGGAAGTCGGTCAGGTCGGTCTGCCGTTCTTGCGTGATGGTCATATCGGCGGGCTCAGCCCTTCGGGCCGTTCACGACCTCCAGCGCGAGCGCCTTGGCCTTGTCCATGTCGTAGTGCTTGCGCGAGACGAGCCGCTGGGCGTAGAGGCCGCCGCCCGACTGGATCATGGTGACCAGCTGCCAGCCGCCGAAGGCGTCCGCGGTGTAGTCGCGGATCGCGTGGAACAGTCGGGTCCGGTACTCCCCGTCCACGCCGTCCACCGTGTGCATGTACTTCTTGATCTGCTCGCCGACCTCTTCGTTCTCCAGGTCCGCGATGGAGGGCGCGGTCACGATGGAGCCGCCCCCAATGTCGTGCAGGTGCCGGACCATGTGACTGAACTCGGCGGCGCCGAAATGCTTGGCGGCGTTGGTGAACAGCTCGCTGGGGAAGTACCAGCCCTCCGGGCTGGGCTCGGCGTTGGCGATCGCCGCCTCCAGGCCCGCGCGGACCAGGGTCGCGTAGATGACCATCTCGGCGATCTTCTCCCGGATGTGGGAGATGCGCTGGGTCCCGTTGGACTCGGCGATCAGTTGCGCCAGGCCGACCAGGGTGTCGCCGATCTCGACCAGGTGCGCGGTTCCGCCCAGGCGCTCCCACAGGCCGAGGGAGTGGGCGAACGTGGCGGAGTGGTCCGTCTCCCCGGCCAGGAAGACGCGCTCGTTCGGCACGAAGACGTCGTCGAGCAGGACGAAGCCCTCCGGCATGTTGTGGCGGGAGCTGTGCGGAAAGTCCTCATGTCGGTCGCGCGGCGCGTAGTTGGTGTTGACGATCCGGACGCCGGGCGCGTTGACGGGGATGGCGCAGGCGACGGCCCAGTCCTCCTCGCCGGGCTTCATCTTCTTCGTCGGCATGACGACCAGTTCATGGCTGATCGAGGCCGAGGAGATGTGCAGTTTGGCGCCGCGCACCACGATGCCGTCGGAACGGCGCTCGACGATGCGGGTGTAGACGTCCGGGTCCTCCTGCTTGCCCGGCGCCACCGTGCGGTCGCCCTTGGCGTCGGTGATCGCCTGCACGCAGCGCAGGTCGTTGTCCTTGCAGTGGTCGAAGTAGTCCTCGATGCGCTTGGCGTACTCGGGGTGGGCCGACCGCATCCGGGCGGCCGCGGTGAGCAGCGCGAGCAGGCCCTGCGAAGTGGTCACGGTCACCATGTCCCAACCGAGCAGCGTTTCGAGGAGCTCCTTCAGCTCCTCCCGGCTGTGCGGAATCGAGAAGTACGGTCCGCACGCGCCGCGGCCCGGTCGGTGATGCCTGTCGTATCCGTCGCCGACGAGCTCCAGAGAGGTGGCGAACTGCGGGTGGGTGGTGAGGTCCTTGATCTCCTCCCCGTCGGCGAAGATCCGTCGGCCGTCGTTGAGCGAGGCCAGGTACTCGGCCTTCGTCATCATCACCATGAAGGCGTCTCCTCGGGGGGCTGGTGGGATCGGGTGCTTTGCCGCGCCATATTTCTGATGCTAAGTTCAGTTTCAGGAAATGACAAGCGTCGATGGGAGACGACATGCGGCGGCGGCGACACTCGCTGTATTTAGACTCGGACGACGATATGCGGCGCGCTCTGGAAGGCGCGCTTGAGGAATCGGGGGTTGGACACGGTGGCGGCCACACCGAAAGGGCAGCGAACCGAAGCCGCGTTCCTGGGAGCGGCGCGGCAGGTGTTCGCGGAGAAGGGGTATTTCAACGCGAAGATCTCAGACATCGCGGAAGTGGCCGGGCGCTCGCCGGGCTCCTTCTACAACTACTACGAGAACAAGGAGGAGATCCTCGAAGCCCTGCTGGACCAGTTCTCGACCGAGGTGCTCGAAGCCTCCCTGAAGAGCAGGACCGGCGATCCGCTCGAAGGCATCAGAGGGGCGGTCCGTGCTTACTGGCTCACGTACCGCAAGTACCTGCCGGAGATGATCGGCGTGTTCCAGATGTCCATGACCGATCCGGAGTTCGCCGCCCGCTGGCAGGCGAACCGTGCCGCCGGGATCCGCGGCGTGCTCGCCGGGATCAGGAGCGCGGAGCGGACCGGCCATCGGGTCGACCTGGACCATGGCACCCTCGCCTCGGCCCTGGTGTCGATGCTGGAGTCGTTCTGCTGGACATGGATGGCGATGGGCGGTGATCCGGATGTGGACGTACCCGACGACGAAACCGCGATCGACACGCTCAGCGCCCTTTGGTACCGCACCGTCTTCCATCCCGTCCCCGGATGTGCGTGCGGGTGCAACCGGACGTAGGAGCCGCTGCTTCACCCGGGCAGACGCAGGAGGTGGCCGATGACGAACGGGCCCTTGGACGGAATCACCGTCGTTGAGATCGGAGGCTTCATCGCCGGACCGTTCGCCGGCCAGCTCCTGGGTGACTACGGGGCACGGGTGATCAAGATCGAACCCCCCGATGGCGACCCCATACGGAGCTGGGGCGTCCTCGAGAACGGCCAGAGCCTGTGGTGGCCCTCGCTGGCCCGCAACAAGGAGTCGATCGTGCTCGACCTCAGGCAGGAGGGGGACCGTGCGCTCGCCGCTGACCTCTTCCGGCAGGTCGACGTCGTCATCGAGAACTTCGCGCCGGGACGGCTCGCCTCCTGGGGGCTGGACTACGAATCCGTGGCCGAGGACAATCCGCGCCTCGTCATGGTCCACGTCTCGGGCTTCGGGCAGACCGGGCCGCGCGCCGCCGACCGGGGGTTCGGGAGCGTCGCGGAGGCCATGAGCGGGCTCCGCGCACTCGCCGGCTATCCGGACAGGCCCCCGGTCCGGGCCGGAGTCAGCCTCGGCGACGAACTCGCCGGCCTCTTCGCGGTCAACGGCACGCTCGCCGCCCTGTACGAGCGCGACCGCAGCGGACACGGCCAGGAAGTCGACGTAGCCCTGTACGAGAGCGCCTTCGCGCTCACCGAATCACTCATATCCGACTGGGAACTCGGCGGTGTCACCCGAACACGGACCGGCAGCACCCTGCCTGGTGTCGCGCCGTCGAACGTCTACACCAGCGCGGACGGACACGAGGTGCTCATCGCGGCTAACAGCGACGGCCTCTACCGTCGCCTCTGCGAGGCCATGGAGCGCGAGGAGCTGAAGTCGGACGACCGCTTCAGCACCCATCAGGCGCGCGGCAGGAACGCCGCGGAACTCGACGAGATCATTCAGCGGTGGGCGAGCGCGCTGGCAGTCGAGCGTCTCGAAGCGCGGCTCGACGAGTACAGGATCCCGCGCGGCCGGATCTACACCCCGGAGGACATCGTCGGCGATGAGCAGTACGCCGCACGCGACATGATCGTCCGGATGCCCGTGCCCGGCTACACCGAACCCGTCCCCATGCCGAACGTGGTGCCCAAGTTCAGCAGGAGTCCCGGCGCCGTCCGCAGCCCGGGCGTGGAACTCGGCCGCCACACCGAGGCGGTCCGCCGGGAGTTCGCGAGGGAGTTCCGGCAAGCCGATTGAGAACGGGCACTCCGGACGGTGGAGGGCAGAGCGCCCCATTCGCGGTGCCCGGCCGGGGTGCGCAGGCCGCCGCCGAGGTCGTTGCCGGTGCCGAGTCGCCCGAGCCCGGCGGCCGGCGCCGCGGCCGAGCCGCCGACGCTGCCGCGAGCGGGAAGCCCGGAAGCGATAGCGGGCCAGGACGCGGTGCACGGTGGAGGCGGCCATGTCGAGCCGGTCGGCGATGGGGGGCGGCCCCACCGGCGGGCGCAGGCGCAGATCAAGGGCCGCACCCGCCGAAGAGGCAGGAGGATCAGGATCGCAGTACGAACGGATCACCCGTGGGTTCCTCGCTCGTGTTGACCCACACGCTCTTGATGCGGGTGTACTCCTTCACCACCTCGGTCCCGTGCTCGACCCCGAGACCGCTGCTTCCGAAGCCCTCGCGCGGCGACATCGGCGACATGGAACGGTAGGTGTTGATCCACACCGTTCCCGCCTCGAGGTTGGCGGCCATACGGTGGGCGCGGTTGAGGTCCCGCGTCCACACGCCTGCGGCCAGACCGTACTCGGTGGCGTTCGCCAAGGCCGTGACCTCCTCTTCGGAGTCGAAGGGCATGATCACGACGACGGGGCCGAAGATCTCCTCCCGGCAGATCCGGGCGTCGTTGGCGGTGTCGACGAAGATCGTCGGCTCGAAGTAGAACCCGTCCCCTTGGACTTGCGGCCGCTTGCCGCCGTAAAGGAGCGTCGCACCTTCCTCGACGCCGATGCGCACGTATTCCTCGACCTTGTCGCGCTGGTCCGCCGTCGCGAGCGGGCCGAGTTCGGTGGCGGCGTCAAGGGGGTCGCCGACGCGGATCGCCGCCGCCCGATCGCGCACCTTGGAGACGACCTCGTCGTAGACCTCGCGCTGCACGAAGACACGGCTGCCGGCGACGCAGGTCTGTCCGGCCGCCGCGAAGATGCCGGCGACGATTCCCATGGCGGCACTGGCGAGGTCGGCATCGGCGAAGACGATGTTGGGCGACTTGCCGCCCAGTTCGAGAGTCGCCCGAACCAGCCGGCTCCCGCAGGTCTGAGCGATCGCGGCGCCGGTGGCGCTGCTTCCGGTGAAGCTCACCTTCGCCACGTCGGGGTGTTCGACCAGGGCGGCGCCCGCCTTTGCCCCGTCGCCGGTCACGACGTTGACGACCCCCGGAGGAAACCCGGCCTGCTCGAACAGGGGAGCCAGCGTCAGGAGGGAGGCGGAGGTGTGCTCGGAGGGCTTGACGACGATGGTGTTGCCCGCGGCCAGCGCGGGAGCGAGCTTCGTGGCGGTGAGAAGGAGCGGCGAGTTCCAGGGCGTGATCGCCCCGACCACACCGACCGGCTCGCGGACCGTGTAGTTGAGCAGGCTGGGCTGCGCCGCCGGGATCACCTGGCCGTGGATCTTGTCGGCCAATCCGGCGTAATAGTAGAAGTACTCCGGCAGCCCGGCGAGCTGGGCGCGCATCTCCCGCAGAAGCTTGCCGTTGTCACGGCTCTCCTCCAACGCGAGGCGTTCGGCGTTCTCGCCGATCAGATCACCCATGCGTCGCAGCAGCGCGCCGCGGCGGGTCTGGCTCAAGTCACGCCATGCGGGGTCCCTGAACGCCGCCTGCGCCGCCGCGACGGCCCGCTCGACATCGGTCTTCGTTCCTTCGGCCGCCTCGTAGTGCACCGCTCCGGAAGAGGGGTCGATGCTGGGGAAGTACCCTCCTTCGGCGGGCGGAGTCCAGCATCCGCCGATGTAGTGCTCATGCCGTGTCGGTACCGGTGTCGAGGTGCTCACGGTCGACGCTCCCTACGTGGTCGAGAATCAAGCGGACAAGGTCATCGGGACGTTCCAACGGCAGGAGGTGGCGCGTCTCGGGCACCACGGCGCTGCGGGCGCCGGGGATGGCGGCGGCCAGGTCGCGGGCCATTCGCGGCGTGGATCCCGGATCCTGTGCGCCGGTGACCGCGAGCGTGGGTGCGGTGATCGCACCCAACCGGGGCCACAAGGACGCGTCCGCCGTGGCGAAGACGCGGTAGCAGCGCAGATACTGCTCGCGGTCGTTGGCCAGCAGGGTCGACCGCGTCCGCTGGGCGAGCGCCGGCTCCCTTCGCCGCCACGACTCGTCGAACCACCGCAGTACCGCCGCCTCCACGGTCGCCTCGAAATCGGTCGCAGCGAGTTCGAGGCGACCGAGGACATCGCCGCGTTCCTTTTGCGTGCGCGCGGCGACCGAGCTGACGAGAGTGAGCGAGCGGACCAGGCTCGGAGCGCGCAGGGCGAGCTCCTGAGCGATCAGCGCGCCCAGCGAGAACCCGACGAGGTGCACCGGTTCCGGCAGCTCCTGCTGCACGGCGTCTGCGATGTCACCGGCGGTGACCCCCTCAGGAACCTCCCCGGAGCGCCCGTGCCCGGGGAGGTCGAGCGCGCGGACGCGGTGCAGCTCGGCCAGGTCGGGCAGGCAGCGGTCCCACATGCTGCGGTCCAGCCCGACACCGTGCAGGAGCACCAGATCACTGCCCTCGCCGGTGATCTGTGCGCTGATCAACGGTCGGCGGACAGCGGCGCGAGACGAGCGTGCGGCCGTCCCTGCGCGGCTGCGGCAAGGCCGATGACGATCTCGTCGGGGCGGGGCGCATCGGGAACGCGCGCCTCCACCGTCTGGTGGTGGGACCGGGTGGTGGCGTCGGTGATGTGCTTGAGCGGAATGTCGAAGACCGTGCCCGCAGGGGCGCGCTTCTCCACTGCGGGCAGCAGCGTGGTCGCCTTGGCGGCGTTGCGGAAGTGGTCGCCGAACTTCAGGGTGTGGATCAGGCCGGAGCCGTGCTCGATCTCTCCGTCGAGTCCGACGATGGCGGCTTTGCCGTAGGCTTCGGCGGGCTTGCCGAGCGCCTCGAGCACGCGCGGCGCGAGCAGGGCGCCCAGGCGGGGGGCGACCTCTTCGATTCGGGGTCCGAGGTCCTCGACGAATCCCTGTCCGGCCCAGGGGTTGTCGATGACGGCGAGGACCACGGCCACCTCGGCATGCGGTGTGACCTCGCGCCCTCCCTCGATGAGCAGTTCCTCGACGGTCGTCGTGATCCTGCGGACGTTCACAGTGCGTGCTCCATGTCTTTCAGGCCGATGCGCGCATCGGTGGTGCGGTCTCCGATCCGCGGGTGCGGCCGAGGGCCGGCCGCTCCCGCGGCGATGATGATCAGTTCGTCCGGGCGCGGTGCGTCAGCGATCTTCACCTGCACCGTCTGGTAGTGCGATCGGGTGGCGGCCTCGGTCTTGTGCCACATGGGCACGGTCAGCGGGGCGCCCGGGGCGGATCGTTCGTCGGCGAAGGCGATGATCGACGTCCCCTGCACCAGTTCGCGGAACAGGTTCCCGAAATAGGGGGTGTGGATGAGAGCGGCCCCGTGCTCGATCTCTCCGTCGACTCCGACGACGGCGCCTTTGCCGAAAGCCTGGAGACCGGTCGGGCCTCCGAGGGGGGCGAGGAGCCGTTCCGTGAGGCACACCGCCAGCCGGGCCGCCGCCTCGGCGGAGTCCGTTCCCAGATCGGCCCCGACGGGCAGTCCGGCCCACGGGTTGGTGAGAACGGCCGCCGCCGCGACTCTACGCGTGGGCGTGATCGACGGCCCACCCGGTTCACTCAGCAGCTCATCGGTGAGGGTGACGATCTTGCGGATCCGGGGCACCTTCACCCCTCCCCGCCGTTGGCGAAGCGGGGCATGACCTTCTCGGTGAACAGCTCCAGGCTGCGCATCGCCTTGGCGTGTTCCAGGCCGGGGTGGGTGGTCCACAGCAGGAGATGCTCGAGATTCAGTTCGGTGCGCAGCTCGTGGATCTTCTCGGCGACGTATTCGGGGGTTCCCACCAGCAGGTTGCGCGGGTGCAGGAAGTCGAAGGACAGCCGGTGGTCGGGGGTCGGTTCCTCCCCCTCCTCCATCAGGTTGCTCAGCCCTCGCCAGTGAGTCACCCACTTGTAGGTGGTCAGCAGCGATTCCTCGAAATCGCGGCGTGCCTGCTCCATGGTGTCGGCGACGTAGACGTCGCGGACCAGGCCGATGCCCTCACCCAGCGCGAACTCTCGGCCCGCGGCCTCGCTCGCCCGGTCGCGGTACAGCTCGAACCGGCTCTTGAGGGCCGAGACCGGCGGCAGCCAGAAGAGTCCCTGGATGCCGCTTTCGGCCGCTGAGGCGATCGACCGGGGACTGTCGATGACCTGCCACAGCGGCGGGTGGGGGCGCTGCAGGGTGCGGGGGACCACGGCGAGGCGGCTGATCTCGCCATCGGCCATGAACTCCTCGCTCGGAGGAGACAGGGGGTGCTCCCACTTCACGCCCGGCGCGGGAAACTCATAGAACCGACCCTTGTGGTCGAAGAAGTCGCCCTTCCACGCCTTGGTCATGATCTCCAGGCCCTCGTCGAACAGAGCCCGGTTCTGCTCCTGGTCGCGCGGGTCGGCGGCGCTGTTCAGGTTCAGCGCCTCGCGCCCGTACAGGCCCCGGCCGACGCCGACCTCGACGCGGCCCCCGGAGAGCTGGTCCAGTAGTGCGATGTCCTCGGCCAGCCGCAACGGGTGCCAGAAGGTGGAGATCGCGGCGGCCTGCCCGATGCGGATGTTCCGGGTGCGCGCGGCGATGTCGGCGCCCATGAGCACGGGGTTGGGGGTGATCTCGTACCCCTCGTGGCCGAAGTGGTGCTCGGTGTACCACACCGACCAGTAGCCGGCCGCATCCGCGGCGCAGGCGAACTCCCGGGCCTCGTCCATGACCGCGGCGTACTCGCCCAGCCGGCCGGGGGCGCCCAGTGCGTGGAAGATGGAGAATCGCATCAAGTGTCCTTTCTTTCGTCGTCCTCGCCGGGCCCGCCCGGCGCCGGGTCGGCCATGACCCCGCGCTCGCTGGCCCGGACGTGGTCGCGCATGGCCAGCTCGGCGCCGAAACCGTCCTTCTCCGCGATCCGCTCGACCACGGTCCGGTGCTCACCGAGGGAGGCGCCGGGGCGCCCGGGGCGCCGCAGCGAGCTGATGACGAGCCGGTGGTAGGCGAGCTGGTTCATCAGCTGCCGGTAGTGCGCCAGCAGCCTGGTGTTGTCGGCGCCCTGCAGGATGAGGTCGTGGAACTCGTGCACCAGGTGTGCGTAGCGGTCGGCGTCGCCCGAAGCCACCGCGGCCTCGGATGCGGCGATGTTGTGCCGGAGCAGATCGAGCTCGGGAACACTCCCGCGGCGCGCGAGCAGGCGGGCCCCCAGTCCTTCGAGCATCTCCTTGATCTGGAACAGCTCCACGACCTCGCGCCGGGAGGGCTGCCGCACGAAGGTGCCGACCCGGGCGCGGATCTCGACGAGCCCTTCGACCTGGAGCTGCTTCAGCGCCTCGCGGACGGGGGTGCGGCTCGCACCGTAGGCCTCGGCCAGCGCGCCCTCCGAGAGCGGGGTGCCCGGCGGGTGCGCGCCGCTGATGATCGCGTTGCGCAGGTCCTCCAGGACACGAGCCCGCGTTCCTGAGGGCCGGTCGGCCGGAGCGGACGTCGACCTGTCCGAAATCTCTTGCATGGCACAGAAGCTAGGCGAGAGATGTGGAGGTCGTCAAGGCGGTGACGGAACTACGGATCTACCTCCGAAAATCGAGTTAGATGGAAAATTAACCTGCCCTCTTGACGGAGCGACACGCAGAATTTAGCGTCATGTGCCATGCAACGTACTGTGCCGTCCATCACTGAGCCCCCTGACCCCTGTCGCGCTCAAGGGGGATCGAGATGAGGAGCGCGCCGCCGCAACGACACGGACTCGGCGCGGTGTTCTGGGTGTCGATCGGGGTGTCCGCGCTGTTCGTGGCGTGGGGAGTCCTCGCGCCGGACAACCAGAACGCGCTGATGAGCGCCGCGCTCGACCGGATCACGGGCGGATTCGGGTGGGTCTATCTCACCCTTCCGCTTCTGCTCCTGATCGGCCTGGTCGCACTGGCGTGCAGCCGCTACGGCCGCATCCGCCTCGGACGGGACGAGGACCGGCCCGAGTTCAAGACCTACACGTGGATCGCCATGATCCTGTGTGCCGTCATGGGGATCGGACTGGTCTCCTACGGGGTCGCCGAACCGATCTCCCACTTCAGCGAACCGCCCCACGGCCTCGCCGAGCCCCAGACCCCGCAGGCGGCCGTGCTCGCCCTGCAGTACTCGTTCTACGACTGGGGCCTGCACGCATGGGCGATCTTTGCGACCTTCGGCTTGGCCCTCGGCTACTCGATGTACCGAAAGCAGCGTCCAGGGCTGGTCAGCGCCATGTTCACCCCGCTGTTGGGCCGCCGGGCGTCCGGCCCGCTCGGCTCGGCGATCGACGTCTTCGCGGTCTTCGCGACCCTGTTCGGCACCACGACGTCGCTGGGGCTGGGCGCCATGCAGATCGACAACGGCCTCAACCGGCTCATCGGCACCCCGACCGGAACGCTCACCCAGATCATCGTCATCATCGTGGTGACGGCGCTGTTCAGCCTGTCCGCCGCCTCCGGGGTACAGCGGGGTATCCGCTTCACCAGTGAAGCCAACCTCTCCTTGGCCTCGCTCCTGCTGCTGTTCGTCCTGGCCCTGGGCCCCACGGCCTTCCTGATCAGCCTGTTCTTCGAGTCGCTCGGCCGGTACGTGAACGACTTCGTCCTGATGAGCCTGCGCGGGCCGGCCTTCGGAGACGTCGGCTGGATGCAGAGCTGGACCTTCTTCATGATGGCGTGGTGGATCTCCTGGGGCGCCTTCGTCGGCGTGTTCCTGGCGCGCATCTCCCGCGGCAGGACGATCCGCCAGTTCGTCGGCGTCGTGCTGGGAGCGCCCAGCCTGGCCTTCTTCGCTTGGTTCTCGGTCTTCGGAGGCTCGGCCATCGAACTCGACCTCAACCACGCCACGGACATCGCCGGCAAGACCGCCCAGGACATCAACAACGCCTTCTTCGCGACTCTCGCCGAATTCCCGCTGCCCGCCCTCACCGCCGGCATCGTGGTCCTGCTCGCCCTGCTTTTCTTCATCTCCGGGGCGGACGCCAACACCTATGTACTGGGCATGCTCACCACCAAGGGCTCGGTGCAGCCCCGAATCCCGGTTCTGCTGCTCTGGGGCGCCATGACCGGCGCGCTGGCGACCATCCTGCTGCTCTCCGGCGGCCTGCAGGCGCTGCAGCAGACGGTGATCGTCTCCTCGGCCCCCTTCATCGTCGTCATCGTCGGCGTGGCGGTCGCGTTCTGGAGAGACCTGCGGACCGACCCGCTGATCACCACGGAAACCCCGCCCGCCGCTCTTCCGGCGGAGGAAAGGAGTGAAAGAGCATGACCACCGGCCTCCTGACGGCGGACGAGGTCCGAGACGCCTGGCACGCCGCATGGAACACCGGCCAGGTCGACGCCCTCGATGCGATCCTGGCGCCGCAGTACCTGCGGTACACGGCGAGCAACCGCGAAGGCCAGGGCCTTGCAGCCTTCAAAGAGTCCATCGCGCTCTGTCGGGCCGCCTTCCCCGACCTGTCGACAGCCATCGTTGATCTGGTGAGAGAGGGCGACCGGATCGCCATTCGCTGGGAGAGCGCGGGAACGCACAGCGGCTCCATGCTCGGCGTCCCGCCGACGGGTCGTTCCGTGGCCGTCTCGGGAGCCACGTTCGCCCACCTCGACTCCGGATTGATCCATGCCGAACACGTCACCTGGGACCCTCGGGCCCTGCTCACCGCTCTCGGCATCATCAGCCTCGAGTCCGGTGCCTGATCAATCGACCACTGCGAATGGAGGAACCATGCCCCTCACGTCTGAGGCCGTCGACATCGAGACACTCAAGCAGGTCCATCGGTCCTTCGTCTCCGGCGTCACCATCGTCACCACCAACGTCGAGGGCCGTCCCCGGGGCCTGGCGGTCAACGCGTTCTCCAGCGTATCCCTCGACCCTCCGCTGGTCCTGGTCTGCGTGCAGAAGACGTCTTCGACCTATCCCTCGCTCTTCGCCTCCACACACTTCGGCGTGAACATCCTCGCGGCCGACCAGGCCGACATCGTCGCGCGCTTCGCATCCAAGTCCGGTGACAAGTTCTCCGGAGTCGCCTGGCGGCCGGCGACGGCCGAGACCCCGATCATCGAAGGCACCTCCGCGAGCCTGGTCGCGCGGATCGGCGAGCGGCTGCAGACGAACACGCACACCGTCTTCATGGGACGCGTGGTCGAGGCCGAGTACAGTTCGGCGCCGCCCATGGTCTACAGCGGCGGTCGGTTCTACGACGGTGGCCGGCTCATCCCGGCCCCGGAGGCCGACCGGTAGCCGCCCAAGCGGACGGCGTCGTGACCCTCGTCGAGTTCCTGCAGGCCCGGTTGGACGAGGACGAGCGGGTGGCGCGTCAAGCCGCTGCGGAGCGATGGCGGGCAGCGGATACGCGGCTGGAGAACGGCGGACACGCCGCGACCGTCGCCGACAGCACCGAGTCGGGGACGGTGAACACCCTGTTCCCGGCGATCGTCGCCCAGCTCCGGCCCGACAACGGCCATCTCGGCGCCTCTTGACCGCGCGGGCGGGCCGGTCGGCGCCCCCGACCGGCCCGCCCGCGCGGTCACATGTGCAGGATGGTGCGCAGGCCGCGGCCGTTGCGCAGGTCGTCCAGGGCGTCGTCGGCCTCCTCCAGCCGGGCGCTGCGGCCGATCATCCGGTCCAGTGGCAGCCGCCCCGACAGATACATCCGGGCCAGCCGGGGGGAGTCGACCGAGGGAACGCTGGAGCCGTAGTTGCAGCCCAGGACGGCGCCGCTCCCCGGACCGATCACATCAGGCCCTCCCCGGCGCGCCGCTTCCCGTTCGGCCGGACCCCGTCCTACGCTGCGATGCAGTGCGGGGGGAACCGCTGACCGGCGGTGCGGCCGCTTTCGCGCGGCGCCGTCGCGCCGGGTGCGCCTTCCACGCACGCACGGCGGCGCGGGGCCCATCCGCCCGCCGCGTTCGCGGCATCCCGTCACGAGGCGGCGCCGGGACGACCGCGCGGGGCTTTTCGGGGGTGAGGGAACGGATGGAGATCGGTTACAAGCTGGCGTCGGAGGCCTTCGGGCCGGACGAACTGGTCCGGCAGGCGGTACTGGCCGAACAGGCCGGGTTCGACTTCGTGGAGATGAGCGACCACTTCCACCCGTGGCTGGACGTCCAGGGGCACTCGTCGTTCAGCTGGACGGTGTTCGGCGCCATCACGGCGCGGACCGAGCGTATCGGGCTGGTGAGCGGCGTGACCTGTCCGACCGTGCGCTACCATCCGGCGATCATCGCCCAGGCCGCCGCGACGCTCGCCCTGCTCTCCGGCGGCCGGTTCGTCCTCGGCGTCGGATCGGGGGAGCGGCTCAACGAGCACGTCGTGGGCCGCGGGTTCCCCGACTCGGTCCGGGTGCGCCACGAGATGCTGCGCGAGGCGCTGGAGATCATCCGGCTGCTGTGGCGCGGCGGGTACCGTTCCTACGAGGGCCGGCACCTGCGGCTGGAGGACGCCCGGGTGTTCGATCTTCCCGAGGAGCCGCCGCTGATCGCGGTGGCGGCCAGCGGGGAGGCCGCGGCGCGGATCGCCGCCGAGCTCGGAGACGGACTGTTCGCGAACGAGGCGAAGCCGGAGATCGTCCGGTACTACCACGACGCCGGCGGCACCGGTCCCGGCTACGCCGAGGTACCCGTGGCCTGGGCCGCCGACGAGCACACCGCGGCGCGGGCCGTCCTGGACACCTCGCGGTGGGCCCTGACCGGGTGGAAGGTGATGAGCGAGCTGCCCAACCCGGTCAACTTCGCCGCGGCGACCACCACCGTCCGCGAGGAGGACGTCCGGACGCTGTTCGCCTGCGGACCGGATCCGGACCGCCACATCGAGACCGCCCGGCAGTTCGTCGACGCCGGCTTCGACCGGCTGGTCATGCAGAACGCCGGCCCCGACTCCGACGGGTTCATCGACTTCTACCGGCGCGAGCTGAACGAACCGATCCGCCGGCTCACCCCGCGCCGGACGCGGTAGCCGGACCGGGCCCGGATCCGAGGGCACCCCGTCCAGGCCTCCGACCGCGGTGCCGGCCGTTCCCCTGGACGTCCAGGGGAACGGCCGGCACCGCGGTGGCGCATTCTCGAGCAGCGCGAGGACGTCTCAGCCGATGGTGTGGTCACAGGTTCCGCGAAACGCCGCGCAACGCGTCCGCCAGACCGCCTGGCGGACCGTCCTGGCGGCCGCGACCGCGGCACTGGCCTGGTGGCTCGCCCAACTCGTCCTCGGCGAACCCACCCCGATCTTCGCTCCGATCGCCGCGATGGTCAGCCTGCTCGACGCGCCGGGGACGCGGGGCCGACGCGCGTTCCGCGTCATCGGCGGCGTCGTGGTGGGGGTCGTCGTCGGCGAGGTCCTGGTGCGCCATCTGGGAACGGGGGCCTGGGAGATCGGGGCGGCCGCGGGGATCGCCGTCCTCCTGGCGTCGATGTTCAGCACGAACCCGCTGACCGTCATACAGGCCGGTATCGCGGCGTTGCTGGTGGTCGCCATGCACACTCCGGAAGCCGGATCCGACCGCCTGCTCAGCGCGCTGATCGGCGGGCTCCTGGCGCTCGTGGTCAGCCAGGTGCTGGCGACCCCCGGTCCACCGGCCATGCTCGGGCGCGCCGCGCGTGCGGCGTTGACCCCGGCGGTCCAGGGTCTGCGCGGCGTCGGCCGGGCTCTCACCGGCTCCGATCCCGCGGCGGCGCACGACGCCCTGGAGACCCTTCGCGCCGGATACCGGGAACTGGTCGCGCTGCACGCGGCCCGGGAGACCGGCCGCGAGATCGTCCGCTGGACGCTGCGCGGGCGCGGACAACGGCGCAGCGTGCGCGAACTCGACGACCGCCTCGCTCGCCTGGACTCCCTCTACACCGATGCCCTCCTCGTCGCGCACGCCGCCCACGAGCTCGTCGACCGACGGTGCGCGGTCCCCGAGCGGGTGGTCCGCGCGGTCGGCGACCTCGCCCGGGCGGTGGAGGTGCTCGCCGAAGACATCCGCTCCGCGGAACGCCGCCGTCACGCCCGCGAGCTGGCCGAGCCGCTGACCCGGCTCGCCGCCGCCGACGACGCGCCCCATTCCCTCGCCACGCTCGTCGCCGAGGTGCGCCTGGCCGCCCTCGACCTCACCGACCTCGCACGGTGAACCCCGGGAGCTCGCCGGAGGCATGAGACCGCTCGCCCGCGAGAGCGGTGTGCTCGACGTTAAATTCGGTTTTTGCACAGGCGGCCCGGTCTCTTTCCGTCATTGCCGCACACGGACCGTAGCCTTGTTGGGGACTTCGTCCACGGGAGGCCGCCATGCCCCAGCCGCAGCAGCAGTCCCCGCCCGGCCGCACCGACGCCATGGACCCGAGGCCCGACCACGGCGAGGCGTCGTATCGGGGGTCGGGGCGGCTCGCCGGCAAGGCGACCGTCATCACCGGTGCCGACAGCGGCATCGGGCGGGCGGTGGCCATCGCGTTCGCCCGCGAGGGCGCCGACGTGCTCGTCGGCTACCTGGACGAGCATGACGACGCCCATGAGACCGCGAGGTGGGTGGAGGAGGCCGGCCGCACGGCCGCGCTCGTGCCGGGCGACCTCGCCGACCCGGCGCACTGCCGGGCGGTGGCCGCCAAGGCGGTGGAGGAGTTCGGCCGGATCGACGTGCTGGTCAGCAACGCGGCGTTCCAGATGACCCGCGCGTCGCTGGAGGAGATCCCCGACGAGGAGTGGGACCACACGCTCGCGACCAACCTCAGTGCGTTCTTCCACCTGGCCAAGGCCGCGGTCCCGCACATGCGGCCGGGCTCGTCCATCATCGCCTCGACGTCGGTCAACTCCGACATGCCGCCGCCGACGCTGCTGCCCTACAACGTCACCAAGGCCGGCATCGCCAACATGGCGGGGACCCTGTCGCAGCTGCTGGGAGAGAAGGGCATCCGGGTCAACAGCGTGGCGCCCGGCCCGATCTGGACGCCGCTGATCCCGGCGACGATGCCGCCGGAGCAGGTCGAGAGCTTCGGCTCCCAGGTTCCGCTGAAGCGTCCCGGTCAGCCCGCCGAAGTGGCGCCCGTGTACGTCATGCTCGCCTCCGACGAGGCCGGGTACGTCTCCGGCGCCCGCATCGCGGTCACCGGCGGCCAGCCGATCCTGTGAGCCGGAAGGGTCCCGTGGACCGGTATCCACTGAGGTTGACGGCGCCGACCAGGCCGGTGGTCTTCGGCGGGCGGGCCATCGCCCGCCGGTTGGGCCGGAAGGGCCTGCCGGACTGGCCCATCGGGGAGGCGTGGGAGGTCAGCGACGTCGAGGGAGCAGGTGCCGAGGTGATGGACGGCCCCCTCGCCGGCCGTTCCCTGCGCTCGCTGGTGGAGGATCACCCCGAGGAGCTGATGGGCCGCGGGTGGAGGGGCGCGCACTTCCCGGTGCTCACGAAGTTCATCGACGCCAGCGGCATGCTGCCCGTGCACCTGCACGCCGACGACGAGACCGCCCGGCGCCTGGAGGGCGCGGCGAACGGCAAGACCGAGGCCTGGCACGTCCTGCACGCCGCGCCGGGAGCCACCGCCCTGTGCGGCGTGCGGGAGGGGGTCGACCGCGAACGGCTCCACCGGGCGCTGCTGGCGCAGGACTTCGACTCGGTGATGCGCCGCCTGCCGGTGCGCCCCGGTGAGACGATCTACGTGCCGGGCGGAACGCTGCACAGCTTCGGCCCCGACACGCTGATCTATGAGATCGAGCAGACCTCGGACGTGCAGCAGCACGCGATGCGCTGGCGGATGGAGGACGGCTCCCCGATCGACGACGAGCAGTGGCACGCCAACCTGGAGGCGCTGCTGGAGGAGTGGAGACCCGGGGCCAGGCCCGACTTCGGCCCGGGGCTGCGGATCGGCGTCGACGACGGCGTCGAGCGTGTGTTCCTGTGCGCCGGGCCCCACTTCGCCCTCGAACGGTGGCGGGCGGGGACCGCTGCGCCCATGCGGCACGCCTTCTCGACGGCGGTGGTCCTCAGCAACGTCGGGACTCCGGTCACCGTGGTGTGCGGCGAGGTGACGCAGGAACTCGGGCGGGCCGAGTCCCTGCTCCTGCCGGCCGCCGTCGGCCGGATGGAGATCGCTGGTCCGGCGGACGTGCTGCTCGGCTACCTGCCCGACCTCGACCGGGACGTTCGGGAGCCGTTGACGGCTGCCGGATACGGCCCCGAGTCGATCGCCCAACTGGGCGAGGTCTGACGGGACGTTCGGGAGCCGTTGACGGCTGCCGGATACGGCCCCGAGTCGATCGCCCAACTGGGCGAGGTCTGACCGGCCGGCGGCCGCACACGGTGGAAGGAGGCGGGGGGAGGGGGTTCCCGCCGCCCCGGCCGGTGAGCGATGCCGGCGGCTGAGCGGAGAGCGCGGTAGACGCCGGCCGTTCAGGGCAGAGGACCGCCCCAGAACCGGTGTCGGAAGAGCGAGGAGCGTGGACACCATGTCGAGCGATCGGCCCATTCGGGGCGACCACCGCTATGAGCAGCACGTCGACTCCCCGGATCAGCACGAGGAGCGCGCGGGGAAGAGCCTGATCACCACCGACCACGACGTGATCCGGCAGTGGGCCGAAGAACGCGGAGCGAGCCCCGCCACCGTGCCCGGAAGCGAGTACGACGGCCGCCCCGGCCGCCTGCTGTTCGACTTCCCGGGCTACGGCGGTGAAGAGCTCGTACACATCACCTGGGAGGAGTGGTTCGACGCCTTCGACGAACGCCGACTGAACTTCATCTACCAGGAACACAAGAAGGACGGGCAGACCAGCAACTTCTTCCAGCTCGAAAACCCCGGACGCGATTCCTGACGGCCCGGCGGCGGGGCGGGCGCCCGCCGTGGCCGCGGCGCTCCGCCCGCCTCCGGCCGGGGAAGCGCCGAGCGGCGCTTCCCCGGCCGCGGCCGGTCAGCTCTCCCTGTTCTCGCCGAGCTCCTCCTCGATGGGGGAGGGCGGCGTGTCCGTCATGTGCTCGGCCAGGCCGGGCCTGGTCCTGGTGCGCTCACGGCTCTGGCGCGCCCGCTCGGCCCTCGTCCGCTCCTCCGGGGCGGCCGGATCGACGGGGAGCGACCGCAGGACCTCGGCCTCGTTGGCGTAGTCGCCGAGAGGAAGCGTCCGCAGGGCGCGCAGCGCCTCCTCCGAAGCGGCGTTGCGTTCGGCGCACGCCACGACCCGCTCCTTGTCGGCCGGGTAGTCCAGATCGGACAGCGCCCTCTTGACCTCGTTGACGTCGTGCAGGACCGCCATTGCTCCTCCTCAAGGGATCGGGTTGGCTGATCTCGGTCGCGGGCACGGGCTCATCCGCCCGATCCGACCTCCGCGACCGCCTGGTCGATGCGTTCGGCGAGCTCGATGTCGAGGGTGGTCACCGCCCCCACCGACACGGTCCGCACCGTGAACGCGATCCCGTCGTCGGTGATCTCATGGTGCGCGGAGTGGTCCAGATCGCGGCCGATCCGGTCGACGCGGGCCAGCAGCGGCGGAATCCGGTCGCTCGGCAGCAGCACCGATCTGGTCAGTCCGCGGGTGTCGCCCTCCCAGTCGGGCAGCCGCGTCTGAGCGGCGCGCAGGGTCTCCTCGTCGATGCGGCCCGGTGCGCCGGAGGCCCCCGTGTCGGATCGTCCGGCCGCCCCGATCGGATCACGCGTCCACTGCGCGAGCTCCTCCGGCAGTGAACCGGCCAGGCCATCGGTCAGGTCGGGCTCGGACAGGGCGACCTCCGACAGCACCGTCCGGACCAGGTGCAGACCGCGCTCGGGCGGACAGTCGAGCTCCCGGCCGACGTTCCGGGCCAGGTCGCCGGAGTCCGCCGCCGGATCGGTGCGCGCGCCGCCGGTGTCGCTCCACAGCGACGCCGGCATCCGCTGCCGCAGTGCGTCCCGTGCTTCGGGGCCGAGCTGCCGGGCCAGTGCGGCCACGACGGCCCGGATCGCGCGGCGGGCCTCCTCCGCGTCGGCGACGCCGTCGTGCGCGGCCACGCGGTCCACGAGTTCCTGGTGGGCGACCATCGGCCTTCCTCCTCCTGACGACTCCGGGGATCGGTTCGCGGCGGGGCGGGCCGGGGACGCGATGCCGGTGCTCGCCGTCGGCGGGGTGAGCGGTCCGGGTTCGTCCGCGTCCGGCCCGTCGGCCGCGGTCAGCCCGTGCTGCCCGCGGCGGTCAGTTGGCGCAGGTCATCGGGCAGGCTCTGGCGGATCCTGTCCATGATGCCGCCGGTGGTCGCCTCGTCCATGACCTCGAACAGCACCCGGATCAGGTACGCGGACTTCGGGTCGTCGGTGTGCGCCCGCTCGGTCACCCGGGAGATGAACTCGTCCTGGCCGAACCGCTGCGCCGGGATGACGTCCGCGGCGGAGGTGACCCGGCGCAGGTGCTCCCCGATCTCCACGGGAAGCTGCGCGGCGAGATCGTCGGCGAGGTCCGGGTTGATCCGCTCCGCCAGCGTCTCCAGGGTCGCCCGGGTGGCCGCCTCGGCGGCTCCGCGGCTGTCCAGGTGCGCACGCGCCTGGACCTGCCCGATGAATTCGTCGTGCTTCATCTTCTTCTTCCCCTGCTCCGTATCGGCGGAGGAGCGCGGCTCCTCCGCCCTTCCGAGGTACGGGCGCCCCTGTTGACGCGGACGGTCCGTGCCGGGACTGGAAATCTCCACGGGCGGCGGAGTGGGCGCCGCCCCACTCCAGCGGTGCCGCGGCGCCCGCTCCCGCGAGGCGCATCCACGTGCCCGTGCGGTCGGCCCCTACCAAAAGACCAGGTGATTATGCTCAGGCGGCGAGCGGTGATGGAGGACGCACCTCGTGCGGACGCGGTCGGGGACCGCTGTCCCACCGCCGGGCGGCGGCGGGCGAGGTCCGGCGGGGCGACGCAGCCGCACACGGGCGAGGACCGTCCGTGCGGGCCGGGGAGTCGGGTTCCGCTGCCCGGAGAAGGCCTGAGGACTCCGGGGAGTGGGGGGCGCGTCAGCCGGTGTAGGCCTCGACCAGGGCGCGCAGCATCGGGGAGCAGCCCGCCTCGACGGTGAGCGTCGCGATCCCGTCGGCCCGGGTCGCGCCCCGGTTGAGGATCGCCACCGGCTTGCCCTGGTCGGCGGCGCGCTTGACGAACCGCCGCCCCGACAGCACGGTCAGCGAGGAGCCCGCCACCAGCAGGGCGGCCGCCTCGTCGACGAGCCGGTACCCGTCCAGCACGCGGTCCTTGGGCACGTTCTCACCGAAGTACACGATGTCGGGTTTGAGTATCCCGCCACAGGTCTCGCAGTCGGCCACCCGGAACCCCCGGGTCGAGGCCAGGACCGCATCGGCGTCGGGGGCGATCTCCACGTCGGCGACCCCGCCGGTGAAGCCCGGGTTCAGCGCCGTGAGGCGTTCGGCCAGGCGCGACCGGGAGACCGCCCGCGAGCAGGAGAGGCAGACGACCCGGTCGTAGCGGCCGTGCAGGTCGATGACCCGCCTGCTGCCCGCTATCTCGTGCAGGGTGTCCACGTTCTGGGTGATGATGCCGGAGAGGACGCCGAGCGCCTCCAGCCCGGCCAGCGCGCGGTGGCCGTCGTTGGGCCGTGTCCGGTGGACGTGGCGCCAACCGACGTGGTTGCGGGCCCAGTAGTGGCGCCGGAACGCGGCGTCGCCGACGAACTGCTGGTACGTCATCGGCTTCCGCGGAGGCGAGTCCGGTCCCCGGTAGTCCGGGATCCCCGAGTCGGTGGAGACGCCCGCCCCGGTCAGCGCGAGGACCGGCCCCCGCCCGAGGACCTCGCGTATCCGGGCGGCCCCGGCCTTCAGGTCGTCGACGTCGAGCGCGTTGGTCACGGTACGAGGGTAAGCGCCGCCGCGCACACCCCGGCTCCGGCCGTGCGCCGTTGCCCTTGGGGCCGGAACGGGTGCCGGTGGGCGAAGAGCCACGGGCGCTGCGGCCTCCCGCGGCCGCAGCCCCTCGGGGAGCGGATGGACCGGGTCCGCCTCGACGCGCCGTCCTCGACCGGGAGGGGGTTCGACGCCACCGGATATCGGGGGTCGGGCGACCTGGCGCGGAAAGGGCTCGCGCTGCTGGAGAACGCGCCGACCGAGCGCAGGGCCCTATCGTGTGGGCCCTGCGCGAGGGCACGCACCGAGCGTGGTGTTCCCGATTCCAAGGCGCCGGAGCGTTCGTGGCAGGAGGCCCGTCACCATCACCGCCGCTCCACCGCCCGGACGAGGTCGTTGGTGGCCGCCGCGATGATTCCCGGATGGTCTTCGGGGGTGAAGTGCCGCCCTCCGGGGATGCGCAGCAGCGGCGCTTCCAAATCGGCGGCGAGCCGCTCGCCGTAGTGGAGTTTCTGGAACCGGTCAGCGGTTCCCCACACCACGCGGGCGGGCACCCGCAAACGGGCCAGGTCGCCGCACACGGCCAGGGTGTCGCCCACGTCGAGGGCGCGGACCTGGCGGGCCAGCGCCGCGGCCCCGTCGTGGGCCGCGTACTGGCGCCGGTGCACCCGGTAGGAGCGTCGCGCCGCAGCCAGGTCATCGTGGCCGCGCAGGATGAGGGAGGCGAGCAGTGGCCGCAGGGCGGCCGGCGGCAGACGTTCCAGGAGCCCCGCCGATCCCTGGAGCGCCTTCACCGACGGGATCGGCCAGGAGTCGTAACCGATGGCGTTGGTGAGCAGCAGGCCCGCACAGCTCTCCGGGCGCCGTACCGCCGCGATCTGCGCCACTCCGCCCCCCAGGTCGTGGCCGACGAACACGGCGCGTTCAACGCCGATCGCCTCCAGCCATCCCAGGAGGTAGTCGGCCTGGCGGGCCACGGAGATGTCACGGCCTCGACCGGCGGGGACGCTCTCACCGTAGCCAACCATCTCGAAGGCGAGGCAGCGTGCCGCCTTGACGTGCGAAAGCACATCGCGCCACAGGCCGGGCGAGGTGGGGATGCCGTGGATGAACACCACCGCAGTCGCGGTACCGGGTCCCGTCTCCTCCCAGCGCACGGGTACACCGTCCACTGAAACCGTGTGTGATTCCACCATCACGGGCCTCTGCCCGTACTCCTCCGCCTTAACCCGGTGGAACCGGCCTCCGCGGTTCCAGCCGGACACGGCCGGGGCGACTGTGTCGTGTCGCTGACGAAGTCTCCTCCCCGGGTCGGCGCATGTGCTGCGGTGGGTGGTGAGTCCGCTGCGGCATACGGTGCCGCAGCGGTTGCCCCGGCCGTCCTCGCGGATCTGCGGGCACGGCCGGCAGCACTCGACGACTTCGAGTAAGACGGAAACGGGCCGGAAAGGCGCGGCTTCCGCGCTCCGAGGGACCGATGCGGAAGGGGATTCTCATGGCACGCATCCCGGTGCACACCATCGACGACGCGCCCGAAGCGGCTCGCGAGACCCTGGAGGCGCTGCGGCGCAAGCAGGGCAAGCTGCTCAACATCCATGCCGAGATGGCGCACGCTCCCGTGGTGCTGGCCGCCTACCACGGCATGCAGCAGGCCATCGCCGAGCACGGAAGCTTCGACGCCAGGACCCGCGAAGCCATCGCGCTCGCCGTGGGAGCCGTGGACGGATGCGACTACTGCCAGTCCGCGCACACCCTGGGGGCCAAGGCAGCGGGCATGACACTCGACCAGACCGTCGAAGTCCGCTCCGGCGAGGTCGCCTTCGACCCCGAGCTCGCCGCGCTCGTCACGCTCGCCCGCCAGATCACCGCCGACCGGGGCGACGTCGATGACTCCGCGTGGAAGGCCGCCCGGCAGGCCGGATGGAGCGATACCGAACTCACCGAGCTCTTCGCGCACGTCGCTGTGAACCTCTACACCAACTTCTTCAACCACTACGCCGAAACAGAGCTCGACGTCCCACCCGCCCCCGGCCTGCGGCACTGACTCCCCGGCCGCCGCGACGGAGTGCGGCGTCCCCGGGTATGCGTGCAGAGGCGACGCGGCCGGGCACCGTGGGTAGGGCCGGGTCCGGTCGGCCCCGTCAGAGAACCGGAGAGAGTGATCACCGATGATCCGCGCCGTGTGGAACGACACCGTGCCGACCGAGGCCGAATACAGCGCCGTGGTCGGGGAGACCACTGCTTTCCGCCGGCTGACGCCGTGGTCGGGAACGTTCGCGTGAGCCATGATCTGCTGGTGATCGGCGGCGGCGCGGCCGGGCTCGCCGCCGTCCGGACCGCGGTCGCCCGAGGCGCGCGCCCGCTGCTGGTCACCGATGGCCCGCCCGGGGGCGACTGCACGTTCACCGGCTGCGTCCCCTCCAAGACGCTGATCGAGGCGGCCGAGCGCGGGGAGGGCTTCGACTCCGCCGTGCGGCGGATGCGCGATGCGGTGGCGCGGATCGCGGCAGGCGAGGACGAGGCGGCGCTCGCCGCTGAGGGCGTCGACGTGCTGCGCGGACGCGCGGTGTTCCGGTCCCCGGGGGAGGTTGAAGTGGAGGGGCGCGTGGTCTCGGCCGAGCGGGTCGTGATCGCGACCGGCAGCGAGCCGCTGATCCCGCCGGTGCCCGGACTGGACGGCCTCGACCACCTCACCAACGAGACCGTGTTCGATCTGGCCGAACCGCCCCGCAGCCTGGTGGTTCTCGGCGGCGGCCCGATCGGCTGCGAACTCGCCCAGGCGTTCGCCCGCTTCGGCGCCGACGTCACCGTGGTCGAGGCCGGGGAGCGGCTGCTGTCCCACGAGGACCCCGAGGCCTCGCGGGTGGTCGCCGACCGGTTCACGGCGGAGGGCGTCGCCGTGCGCACCGGTGCGGCGGTGGCGCGGGCGCGGCCGGTGCCGGGAGGGAGCCGGCTGGAGTTCGACACCGGAGCGTCGGTGGTCGCGGACCGGGTGCTGGTCGCGGTCGGGCGCAGTCCGGTCACGGCCGGGCTGGGACTGGACGCGGCCGGAGTCGCGACCGACGAGCACGGCGCGATCCGCACCGACCCCCGCATGGCCACGACGTCCCGGCGGGGCAGCTATGCCGCGGGCGACGTGACCGGGCGGCCGGCGTTCACCCACGCCGCCGACGCCATGGGCCGGATCGCCGCCGCGAACGCGCTGCGCCGGGGCCGGGGCCGGGCGCGCTTCGACGACGCGGAGGTGCCCCGCGTCACCTTCACGTCTCCGGAGGTGGCGCAGGTCGGACTCACCGAGGCCGAGGCCGCGCGGACCCATTCCGACGCGCGGGTGGCCTACCTGCCGATGTCGGAGGTCGACCGCGCGGTCACCGCTGGGAGGACGGACGGGTTCGTGAAGATCATCGCGGTTCGGCGGACCTGGACGGGGAACCTCGGGGGCGGCCGGGTGCTGGGCGCGACCATCGTCGGCGAGCGCGCAGGGGAGCTGGTCCACGAGATCGCGCTCGCCCTGCGGATCGGGATGTTCACCGGCCGCCTCGCACAGACGATGCACGCCTACCCCACGCACGCGATCGCGGTGCAGCAAGCCGCGGCCCAGTTCTTCGGCGGCTACGGCGGACGCCGCGCGCGCACGGTCCGGGCACCGGGCGACCCGGACACCGGAACGGATCGGTGAGAGGCACCGCACGAGGCGCGGACAGCAGGACGTATCCGTTGGAGCGGCCCTCGCTGTCGTTGCCTTTCCGGCCAGGGCCGTCCGTCACTCCTTCGGCTCCTCGCCGCGGAGGCGGGTGCCGACGTCGAGCGTCGCCCGCTCCTCGGCCAGCAGGCGCAGCGCCTCGTCGCCGGAGATGCGCCGCCTGGGGGTGAGCAGGCTGACCAGCACCCCCGCCGCGAGGGCCGTCAGCAGGGACGGGATGACCGGATTTCCCCAGAAACCGGACCAGGACGCGATGTTCTCGACGGCCAGCGCCATCGCCGAGCCGCCGATCATGGCGGCGAGGCCGCCCTGCCACGTGGCGCGCGGCCAGAACTTGCCGAGCACGGAGGCGACCAGCAGTCCGGTGAGTACGGTCGAGATCATCAGCGTGATGTAGTCGATGATGGTGTCGGCCGTCAGCGCTCCGGCCAGCGCCAGCCCGAGCACGCCGACCAGCGCGAACCGGGAGTTGCGGACCATGTGCTCGGCCCGCGGGAGCCTTCCGGTGACGAGCTGGACGACGTCGCGCAGCAGGATCGTGACCCCGGCCACCGCGTCGGAGTCGCCCGAGGACATGGTGGCCGACAGGCCGGCGATGAGCAGGAAGGCCCCCAGCCACACCGGGAACAGCGTGGTGGCCAGGTACGGGAAGGCCAGGTCGGGGTTGTCCAGACCGGGCTCCAGCGTGCGGGCCGCGAGGCCCGCGACGGCCGGCAGCACCGCGAACACGGCGAACAGCAGTCCGACCCAGGCGAAGCTGCGCCGCACGGTCCGCACGTTCGCCGCGGAGTAGATCCGCTGCCGGTAGGACGGCGTGGCCAGAACGCCCACGGCGATGACCAGGGCCAGCGACACCGCCGGCAGCACCCCCAGCGCCTCCACGCCCAGCATCGAGGTGGCCGCGGAGGGCGCGCCCTCCGCGATGCCGTCGAGTCCGCCGATCCGCACCAGGGCGACGACCGCGAGGACGGAGAAGCCGACGAACAGGATCGTGCCCTGCACCGCGTCGGTGATCACGACCGCGAGGTAGCCGCCGACGACCGTGTACAGCCCGAAGCCGAAGGCGACGACGATCTTGGCCGCGGCCGGGTCCATGCCGGTGAGGTAGGACAGGTAGAGCGCGCCGCCGAGGATGTGCGCGCCCAGCCACCCCACCGAGGCGAGCAGCAGGATGACGGAGACGACCCCTTTGATCAGGCGGCTGGCCCCGTAGTAGTAGCTCATCTCCTCGGAGAAGGTCATGAACCCGTGCCGGCGCACGTCGGAGAACAGCCAGAGCAGGGCGAAGACGCCGAAGGCCCCGCCGATGCCGTACAGCGTGCCGGCCCAGCCGTTCTCGTAGGCGAAGCCCACGGCGCCGAGGCTGGAGCCGGTGCCCACCAGGGTGGCCAGCGTGGTCCCCATGAGCAGGGGAGTGTTCAGCCTGCGCCCGGCCATCAGGAAGTCCTCCCCGCTGCCGGTGCGCCGGGCGACCCACACGCCGATGCCGAGCATCACCGCGAGTGCGCCCAGGAAGGCCAGGAGGTAGACCAGGTTGTCATCGATCATGAGAGCCTCTCCAGTGACCGGAGGTCCGGCCCGATGGGCGTCGGAGGGGGAGGGGACGCGTCGGCCCCGGCGCGGCGCGGGGGCGGACCGCTAGCCGGTCGGCCGGTACAGCACCGCGTCGATCTCGATGGCGAAGCCGGGCAGGTCGGCCTGCAGGGTGGTGCGGGCGGGCGGCTCCGCGCCGAAGTACTCCCCGAACAACTCGTTCATCTCCGCGAAGTCGCCGAGGTCGCGCAGGTAGACGCCGACCCGGACCGCGTCGGCCAGGCTCGCCCCCGCGGCCTCGGCGACCGCCGCGAGGTTGTCGAAGGTGGCTCGGGCCTGCTCGGCGAACGTCCCCTCGACGAGGGAGCGGTCCGTGCGGTGCGGGGTCGCTCCGGCGAGGTGGACGAAGTCGCCGGCGACGACCGCCTGCGAGTACGGACCTCCGGGCGGTGCGGCGTTGGACGTGCGGATCACTCGTTTGGCCATGGAAATGCTCCTCTCATGAGCGGTGGTGCGGGGAGGCCGGTGCGCGGAGCGCTTTCAGAAGAGGGTGCGGACGGCGTCCACGACCCTGTCCTGCGCGTCCAGCACCGGGATCAGCGGCCACTTGTCGAACACGGTGCACGGATGGGACAGCCCCAGCTCCACGACGTCGCCGACCTCGGGTACCGCGATGCCGGAGAGGTCGCCGACGTCGAGGAAGCCGTGGTGGTCGTTGAGTTCGGTGACGCGGGCCCGGCCCTCCAGCGGCGTGCGCAGCCCGCCGCGCAGGACGGCGCGCGGGACGGGCAGGTCGATGTCGAAGGAGACGTCGCGCTTGCCGACGCCGAGCAGCGCCCGGCCCGGTTCCGGGCGCGACAGCACCCGTGCGTAGCAGGACAGCGCCGGCCGCAGAGGGCTGTCGTCGGCCCCGCTGCGCAGCGGCGAGGCGCGCTCCATGAACAGGTCGTCGTGGGTCAGGTAGCACCCGGAACGGATGACCCGCCGCGTCGGGCGGGACAGCTCCGGTGTCGCGGCGAGCGCGTCGGCGGCCAGGTCGGGATAGCTGCTGCCGCCCGCGGTCACGATCACCTCGGCCGCGTCGGCGAACAGCCCTTCGGCGTCGGCGCGCCGCGCGAGCCCGGCGATGCCGTCGAGCCATGCGCGGGCGCGGGCGGGGGCGTCGCCGTCGCGGCGCTGCGGGAACACCCCCTCGAAGCCCTCGACGCCGACCAGCGTGAGGCGGGGGCTGCGGGCCACGCGCCGCGCGAGGGCGAGCGCCTCATCGGGATCGCGCACGCCGGTGCGCCGCCCGGGCACGCCCAGCTCCACCAGCACCGGCAGCGCGCGCGGCGCCGCGGCGAGCCCCTGCTCCATCAGCTCCACCCCGGCCGAGGAGTCGACCAGGCACAGCGGCTCGAAACCGTCGTCGGCGAGGGCGCCGGCCAGCCAGGCGAGCTGCCCGGATTCGACCACCTCGTTGGCGATCAGCACCCGGCGCGCGCCGAACCGCCGCAGCACGCGGGCCTGGGCCACCGTGGCGGCGGTGAGTCCCCAGGCGCCGCGGTCCAGTTGGGCCGACCAGAGGTGGGGCGACATCGTCGTCTTGGCGTGCGGCGCCAGGTCCGCACCGCGCTCGGCGCACCAGCGGGCGAAGCGGTCGAGGTTGTGCCGCAGCGCGTCGTCGCGCAGCACCACCGCGGGCAGCCACAGGTCGCTCAGCCGCAATCCGGCGGCCCGGACCTCGGCCGGGGCCGCGGGGCTGTCCGGCAGGCAGCGGGCCTCGACCGGATCGGCGTCGAGCCCGGCCAGGGCGGCGGCGGGCAGCCCGGCTCCGGCGATCGGGGACGGGGGCGTGGGCGGGGATGCTTCGGTCATGATGGCGCCTCGGGACGGGGAAAGGGTTCGTCGAAGTCCTCGGGCCGGGTCAGCCGCTGCACGGCCGACCGGGTCCGCTCGTGCCGGACGTCCTCGGCGCGCCGCTGGGCGGGGCTGAGCGGCACCCATACCGGGGGCGGCTCGGCCGCGCACGGCGGAAGCGGCCGGCCGGCGAGGTAGGTGGCGGTGTTGGTCAGCCGCATCGATGCCTCGCGCGCTCCGCCGTGCACGTCGAGGACCGGGAAGGCGCCCCGCTCCATGCGGAACACGGCGATGTCGGCCGGTGCGCCGCGCGCCAGGGTCCCCGCGTCGAGGCCGAGCGCACGCGCCGGGCGGACGGTGGCGGCCTCGACGGCCTCCGGCAGCTCCATGCCGACGGCGAGCATCTTGGTCAGCACGGTCGGCAGGTCGAAGGCGGGGCCGTGCACCGAACGGGCGTGCAGGTCGGAGGAGACGACCGGGCGGACGCCGGCGGCCAGCTCGGTCTCCAGCACGTCGAAGGCGAGGGCGCCGGACCCGTGGCCGAGGTCGAAGACCACACCGGTGTCCAGGGCCCGCTTGGTCGCGTCGGTGAGGCGGCCGTCGCGGACCAGGTCGGCGGGGCAGCCCGAGGCGCAGTGGGTGAGGATGTCGCCCTCGGTGAGGAACGGCACGATCTCGGCGATGGTGGGCGGTCCGTAGCCGACGTGCACCATCAGCGGGCGCTCCAGCCGCCGCGCCAGCGCGGCCGCGCGGCGCAGCGGCTCCAGCCCGTGCCGGCCGACGGTGCGGGCGTCGATGCGCGCCTTCACGCCCCGTACCAGTTCACCGTGGCGCGCGGCCACCGCGGCGGCGGTGTCGACGTCGAGGTTGTCGAGCACGTGGTGCTCCCCGGTCTCCGCGACCAGCCCGAGACCGGACACGTTGATCAGGGCGTGAACGCGGACGCGCGCCGGCCCGGCGACGAAGCGGTGCAGGCCGTCCATGCCGTAGGCGCCGGCGGAGCCGGCGTCCACCCAGGTGGTCACCCCCGTGCGCCAGGCGATCGGATCGGGGTCCAGCCCCCAGTAGGTGGCGCCGTGCCACAGGTGGGTGTGCATGTCGACGAGCCCCGGTGTCACCAGGGCGCCGCGGACGTCGACGACCTCGGCGGCGGTGTCGGCGGCGCCGGTCGGCGGCGCGGGCCGCACCTCGGCGATCCTGCCGTTGTGCACGGCGATGTCGGCGGTCCCGTCCTGTCCCGAGGCGGGATCGACGACCCGGCCGCCGCGCAGCAGCAGATCCCACATGCCGGATACCCCCGATCGGATACTGACCGAATGCTGCGTCATGCGCAGCACTGTTGCGTATTCTTCAGCAAAGTGAATAGCATCCGTCCGTGATGGAGGTCAACACCCCATGTGTCCGGGGTCACCGCCGGGGAGGTCGCGGGTGAGCAGCGAGCACGGGCGCGCCGCCGCTTCCGCCTCCGCTTCCGCCGTCGACGCGGCGTGCGTCGGCGAGACGATGGCGCTGCTGCTGCCCGACCCCGCGGACCTCCGCGGTCCCGCGGCCCTCGGCGGGGCGACACTGCGCCTCGACATCGGCGGCGCCGAGTCCAACGTCGCCGTGTACCTGGCACGGACCGGGCACCGGGTGGCGTGGCACAGCGCCGTGGGCGACGACGCGTTCGGGCGCCATGTGGTCGGACGGCTCACCGCCGAGGGCGTGCACTGCGTGGTCCGCACGGATCCCGAGCGCCCCACGGGGCTCTACGCCAAGGAGTCCGGCCCCGAGGGCACCCGCGTGCGCTACTACCGCCGAGGCTCCGCCGCCTCGGCGCTGAACCGGCGCGACGCCGCACGGATCTGGGCCGACCGCCCCCGGCTGGTGCACACCACCGGGATCACCGCCGCGATCTCCGACACCGGCCGTGGCCTGGTGGAGGAGCTGCTGACCGGCGCGCCCCCCGGCACGCTGCGCAGCTTCGACGTCAACCACCGCCCGGCCCTGCACGGCGCCTCCGATGCGGAGGTCCTGCTCTCCGCGGCCCGCCGGGCCGATGTCGTCTTCTGCGGCCTCGACGAGGCCCGGGCGCTGTGGGGCGCGACGACCGTCGAGGAGGCCCGCGCGTTGCTGTCGGGCCCCGAACTGGTCGTCATCAAGCAGGGGCCGCAGGGCGCCACCGCCTTCCGCGGCGACCGGCGGTGGTACCGGCCCGCGCCGGAGGTCGACGTGGTGGAGCCCGTGGGCGCCGGCGACGCGTTCGCCGCCGGGGTGCTGCGCGGGCTGCTCTCGAAGGCCCCGATCGGGAACTGCCTGACCGAGGGCGCCCGGCTGGCCGGTACCGTGCTGCGGGTGCGCGGCGACATCCCCCCGCGGGCCGGGACCGAGCCGGAGCGGCCCGGGGCCGCCCCGGGCCGGGAGCGGTGCGAGACCACCGGTGTGCGCTCGGCACACCCGGACGACTGAGGGAGGGAACCGGTGCCCAGCAGCCTCGAACGCGCGCTTCGCATCCTGGTCGAACTGGCCTCGGGCCCCGCGACCATCAGCGAGCTGGGCCGGCGCCTCGGCGTGCACCGCACCACCTCGCTGCGCCTGCTGCGGACGCTGGAGGAGGAGCGGTTCGTGCGTCGCACGGAGGACGGCCGCTACCGGATCGGCCCGCGCATGGCCACGCTCGCACACGCCGCGCTGGAGGGCGTCGATCTCCGTGCGGCGGCGACCGGCCACCTGCGCGCGCTCGGCGCGGCGTGCGGCCACACCGTGCACCTCGCGGCGCTCGAAGGCGACAGCGTGGTCTACCTCGACAAGGTGGAGTCGCGCCACGCCGTACGGATGTACTCCCGCATCGGCGCGTCGGCCCCGCTGCACGCGACCGGGGTCGGCAAGGCGATCCTCGCGCACCTGTCCGAGGAAGAGCGCGACGAGCTGCTCGGCCCGCCCCCCTTCGGCCGCTGCACTCCCAACACCCGCACGACCCGGACGGAGCTCGACGAGGACCTCGCGGCCGTCGCCGAGCGGGGGTGGGCGCTCGACGACTTCGAGCACGAGGAGTTCATCCAGTGCGTGGCCGCGCCGATCCGCGACGCCTCCGGGCGCGTCTCCGCGGCGGTGTCGGTCTCCGCCCCCGGCATGGTCCTGGACCGCGCGGGACTGCTCGCGCTGGCCCCCGACCTCACCGCGACCGCCGGCGCCATCAGCGAGGAGATCGGATGGAGCGCCCGCGCCTGACCGGGCGGCTCCCTCGCCGATCTTGATCTTGGGTTTCAACCTCGACCACAGGGGGTTTTGAAGGCCCGCCCCAGGAGGGAGGGCGTGCGGGTGGGCGATTCTCTCGCGTGGCCGAAGGCCCGTGGACGCAAAATCGCCCTCCCGCGCGCGAAGCGCACGCCGGCGCCGTGGGCGCGGGACGGCACCGCGGTTTCGGCCTGGTGGCCGGGGCGGGTGAGGGTGGTGGCCCGTTTCTTCACTGCGCGCCGAAACCGCGGTCGCGTCCTGGCAGGCACGGTGGCGGCGTGGGTGGCGCGGCGCCGGGGCGATCCCTGTGGGGGCCTTCGGCCACGCGAGAGGATCGCCCGGTCACCGCGGATCCCTCCTGGGGCTGAGGTCAAAGACCCCCAGTGGCCAAGGTTAAAACTCAAGTTGATGTTGTGGGGTTATCGCAACGTTTTCAGGCCCCACAAGGTCAGGATCGGCGAGAAGGGGGCCGGACGCGTGCTGCATCGGCGCCCGGCCGTTGTGCATTACACAATCTTGCCCGCATCCTCTTCAGCCGGTCGGCGCTCCCTGCCTAAGTTCGGTGACCATCAAGCGGTCCAATCCGGTCTAGACCGGAACAAGCCCCGCTTTCCCGTCATCTCCGATCCGGCGAAGGAAATCAGATGCGAATCCCCCGCCCGGCCCGTGCCGGTGCCCTTCTCGGGCTCGCGGCGCTGCTGGCCGCCTGCGCCCCCGCCCAGACCGACACCCCCGGTTCCGGTGCCGACGAGATGGAGGGCACCCTCCGCGTGTGGCTGTTCTCCGAAGTCGACCAGGAGCCCAAGGAGCAGGTGGTCGACGAAGCCGTCGCGGAGTTCGAGGCCGACCACGAGGGCGTCACCGTGGACGTCCAGTACATCCCGATCGACACCCGCGCCGAGCGCTTCCAGGGAGCCTTCAACGACCCCTCCTCGGCCCCCGACGTCGCCGAGTACGGAAACACCGACCTCGCCGGCTACGTCGAGGCCGGCGGCTTCGCCGACATCGGCGCGGAACTCGCCGAGTGGGAGGACCACGGCGACATCTCCGACGACGTCGCCGCCACCGCCCAGGTCGACGGCGGCACCTACGGCGTGCCCTGGTTCCTGGGGGTGCGCGCCCTCTACTACCGCACCGACGTCTTCGACGACCTGGGCATCGACATCCCCGAGACCCTGGAGGAGGTGGTCGAGGCGGGCCGCGCGGTGCGCGAGGACGACCCCGACATGCTCGGGATCTCCACCGGCGGCGCCTACACCTACGGCTTCCTGCCCTTCGTCTGGGCCAACGGCGGCGACATCGCCGAGGCCGACGGCGAATCCCACACCGCCGCCATCGACTCCGAGGACGCCAAGGCCGGCCTCGAGCTCTACGCCGAGATCCTCTCCGAGGACGTCTGCCCGCCGCAGACGTGCGCCCAGATGACCGGCAACGAGAGCGTGCAGAACTTCATCGCCGGCGAGGCCGCCATGACCATCGGCGGCAACTTCAACCTCAACGCCGTGCAGGACAGCGACGTCGCCGAGGACACAGCGGTCGTCCCGCTGCCCGGCGCCGAACCCGACTCGATCGCCCCCGCCTTCGCCGGAGGCAACAACCTGGGAGTGCTGGCCGGAACCGACCACCGCACCCTGTCGGTGGAGTTCGTGAAGCTGCTGTCCGGCAAGAAGTACCAGCAGCAGATGTACGAGGCCATGGGCAACCTGCCCACCCTCAGCAGCGTGCAGAGCGACGTCGCCGCCACCGACGAGGAGGTGGCGCCGTTCATCGAGACGCTGGACGCCGGAACCCGGTTCGTCCCCGTCACCGGCGCCTGGGCCGGCATCGACGCCGAGGGCGTGCTCCCCACCATGGTGCAGCGCGTCGCCACCGGGGACGCCTCGGTCGACCAGGCGGCCCAGGAGGCCGCGGCCTCCCTCGACGACGCCTTCACCGGGGAGTGACCGGCGCGCATGGGCATGTCCGCACCATCGCTCCGGCTCCCCGGGGGCGCCACCTCCCGGCGGCGCCGGAGCGGCCGCATCGAACCGTGGATGTACCTGCTGCCCGCCCTGGTGGTGCTGGGCGTGATGCTGGCCTATCCGCTCTACCAACTGGCCCTGGTCTCCTTCTACGACTACCGGCAGCCGCAGGTCACCGGCGCCGAGCCGCTGCGGTTCACCGGCCTGGAGAACTACCGGGCCCTGCTGGGCGACCCCCAGTTCTGGGAGGTGCTGCTCAACACCGTCGTCTTCGCGGGCGCCTGCGTCCTCGGCACGCTCGCGGTCGGCGGGTGCCTGGCGGTGCTGGCCACCCGGCTGGCGCCCTGGGTGCGCATCCTGCTGTTCCTGGCCGCGCTGGGCGCTTGGGCCACCCCGGCGGTCACCGGCAGCGCGGTGTGGCTGTTCCTGTTCGACCCCTCCCTGGGACCGGTCAACCAGGCACTGGCCGGCCTGGGGCTGACCGAGTTCGAGGGGCACTCCTGGACCTACACCAAGTGGTCGGCCTTCGGGCTGGTGCTGAGCCAGGTGGTGTGGTGCTCGTTCCCGTTCGTCATGGTCACGCTGTACGCGGGCATCCGCGCGATCCCGCACGAGGTGATCGAGGCGGCGCGGCTGGACGGCGCCTCGACCGGCCGGATCGCGTGGAGCGTCATGCTGCCGATGCTGCGCCCGGTGATGACGATCGTGACGATCCAGTCCATCATCTGGGACTTCAAGATCTTCACGCAGATCTACATCATGACCGGCGGCGGCGGGATCGCCGGGCAGAACCTGGTGCTCAACGTCTACGCCTACCAGCAGGCGTTCGCCTCCGGCCAGTACGGGCTCGGTTCGGCGATCGGGGTGATCACCACCCTGCTGCTGCTCGTGATCTCCCTCGTCTACCTGCGTGCGCTGCGTCGCCAAGGGGAGGTGCTGTGATGCTCCGCGGACTGCGCGTCAACACGGTCGGTCTGCTGATCGCCCTGGCCGTGGCGTTCCCGCTGTACTGGATGGTGCTGTCGGCGCTCAAGCCCCGCACCGCGCTGGAGGCGGGCGATCCCACCCCCTTCACGCTCTCGCCCACCCTGGACTCGTTCCGCAGGGTGCTGCTGGTCGAGGACTTCGGGCGGTACCTGCTCAACAGCGCCACGGTGGCGGCCGCGGTGGTGGTGTTCTCGACGCTGTGCGCGTTCCTGGCCGCGGTGGCTCTGACCCGCTACCGCTTCCGGTCGCGCGTTACGCTGCTGGTCATGGTGCTCATCGCGCAGATGGTGCCGGTGGAGGCCCTGACGATTCCGCTGTTCTTCCTGATGCGCGGCATCGGGCAGACGGTTCCGCAGCTCGGGCTCAACCACCTGGGGTCGCTCATGCTGGTGCATACGGCGTTCGCGATCCCGCTGGCGATCTGGATGCTGCGCGGGTTCGTCGCGGCGGTCCCCCGGGAGCTGGAGGAGGCCGCCCGGCTGGACGGGGCCGGCAGCCTCACCTTCGTCTGGCGGGTGCTGTTCCCGCTGGTCGCTCCAGGGGTGGTCGCGACGAGCATCTTCTCGTTCATCATGACCTGGAACGACTTTCTGTTCGCGACGACCTTCATCATCTCCGCCCAGGAGAAGCAGACGCTGCCCGTCGTGCTGCTGTCCTTCTTCCGCCCCGACCAGAACGACTGGGGCGCCATCATGGCCGGGTCGGTGCTGATGACCGTTCCGGTGCTGGTGTTCTTCCTGTTCGTGCAGCGCCGACTGGCCTCGGGCCTGGGAGGTGCGGTCAAGGGATGAACGCCGACACCGCGCCGCGGCGCAACGCCTCGGTGTCACTGCGCCGGGCGCTGGCCATCCTGGAGTTCGTGCGCTGCCGACCGCCCGGCAGCGGCGGTGCGACCCTCACCGAACTCGCCGATGCGGTGGGGATCAACAAGAGTTCGGTGCTGCGGCTGACGGCCCCGCTCGTGGAAGCACGGCTGCTCGACCGCGACAGCGGGGCCGGCCGGTTCCGGCTGGGACCGGCGGCCCTGTCGCTGTGGCAGGCCTACCTGGACCAGATGGACCTGCGGTCGGTCGCCTCCGACCACTTGCGCGGGCTGATGCGCCGCACCGGCCACACCTGCCATCTCGTGCTGCCCGACGGCCACGACGTCGTCTACGCGGACAAGGTCGAGAACACCACGATCGTCCGGATGGCCTCGCGCATCGGCGCGCGGATGCCCGCCTACCGGACCGCCGTGGGCAAGGCGATCCTCGCCTTCAGCCCGCCCGACCTGGTGGCCGATGTGCTGGCCGACGGGCTGCCGTCCGTGACCGAGCACACCATCACCGACCCCGCGGTGTTCCACGAGGAACTGCGGCGGGTGCGCGTGCGCGGCTACGCCATCGACGACCGGGAGAACGAGCCGGAGGTGCGCTGCGTGGCGGCCCCGGTGTTCGACCACGGCCGCGACCCCATCGCGGCCATCAGCGTCTCGTCGCTGGTCAGTCGGCTCCCTGTGGCGCGGGTGCGGGAGATGGGGCCGCAGGTGGCCGAGGTCGCCGCCCGGATCTCCGCCGAACTGGGCGCCCCGCCCTCCGGCGAGGAGTCGGGGCGCCCCGGTCCGTAGGGCGCCCTTCCCCCGGGCGGTCTCCCGTCAACGCTCTAGCGCGCGAGCGGTCCGCTCGTTCCCCGGTCCGCCAGCACCCCGCGCAGCACCTCGGCGAACTCCTCGGGTTGGCCGATGAAACCGCCGTGGTCGCCGGGGAACTCGGTCGGCGGCGTGCCGAGCAGCTTGGCCAGCGCCGTGGAGGTCCGGTGGGTGACCAGGCCGCCCGAGTCGGCGCCGATGCCGACGACGACGCGGGTCGGGCCGGTGCTCAACGCGGCGGCGTCGGGCACGTAGCGCGTGGTGCCCCGCAGTTCGTGGCCGAAGAAGCGGGCGCTGTCGGCGATGTCCTGCTCCGAGGGCTCCCCGGGCGGAGCAGCGGGGGCGCCGTCGCCGTCGCCGTCGTCGAATCCGGCGTCGGCCATGAACTTCTTCCACGCCGCCTCCAGGCCCTCCCGGTGGAAGGTCGCGATCATGTCCTCGACTCCGGCGCGCCGCTCGGCGGCGTCGGGCAGCAGCTCCAGCAGGGGAGGCTCGTGCGCGACGAGCGTGCGCACCCGCCCGGGGTGCCGCTCGGCCAGTGCGAGTCCGGTCACCGCGCCGCCGCTGCTGCCGAACACGTCGGCGGACTCGGCTCCGAGGGCGTCCAGGAGGGCGGCGGCGTCGTCGGCCCGCAGTTCGGGGGTGGAGTCCTGCTCGGGGTCGTCGAGGAGGCTGCCCGAGATGCCCCGCGGGTCGTGGGTGACGACGGTGCGGTCGCCCGCGAGCGCCTCGGCCAGCGGCGCGAAGGCCGCCGCGGCCATCGGCGATCCCATGACCAGAAACAGCGGTCCCGCGCCGCGGACCTCGTAGTGCAGGCGCGCGCCCGGGACGTCAAGGGTGTGGGTGGTGGACATGGCGAGTCGTCCTTTCTCAGTGGTCGTCCGCGATCGCGGTGACACGGATAGGACTCCGGTCGGCGGGGAAAATCGTCGCCGCCTGAGTGATTTCCCGACCATCGCACCGGCCCGGCGCCTCGTCGGCCGACTCTCCCGCCGGCGGGATCCGCGACGCGGGGACGCCCTGGTCGAGCAGGCTCCGGTAGACGGCCACCACGTCCTCGACGGCCGCGGCGTCACGCCGGCCCGGTGCCGAGCGCGTTCAGCAGCGGCACGAGCTGCTCCTCCTCGTAGTCGAGGTGGGCCTCCAGTTCCGCCGTGAGCCGTTCCACCTCGCCCAGCGCCGACACGGTGTCCGCGCCGTCGGAGACGTGCTTCTGCAGCTCCTTCAGCAACCGCTCGACCTTCTCGTGCTCGCCGCTGAGGCGGTCCACGACCGGCGCCAGCTCGGGGTGCCCGGCCCTCAGGGCGGGGAAGAGCCCGCCGTCCTCGGCGGTGTGGTGGTGGTGCACCCCCTGGCACATGGTCAGGCAGTTGATCCGCAGTTGCGCGCCCAGGGCCCCGGGACCGGCGGCGGTGATCTCGGCCCGGATCAGTCCCAGTTCGCGGCGGATGCCGTCGTGGACGGCCTTGAGGGCGTCTCCCGGAGGCAGGTCCGGCGGCCCGCCGTCGATCGGCTCCAGCGCGATGACGGGCAGCGTCCGGGCGGTCTTGGCCTGGTACTCGCCCCAGCCGGGGTCGGACTCGACGGCGCGGGCGAAGAGCCGGTCGCGCTCCTCGCCTTCGGTGACGACCGCGTTGGCGCTGTAGGTGAAGACGCCGTCCTCGACGGTGACCCGCGGATCGGCGAGGATGTTGTGGTACCAGGCCGGATGCGCGGGCGCCCCCGCGGCCGAGGCGATGACGAGCCTGCGGCCGGCCTCGTCGTCGGGCAGGTAGCCGACCGGGGTGGTGCGGGGCAGGCCCGTCCTGGCGCCGGTGGTGGTCAGCAGCAGGAGCCGCCCTCCTTCGAACATGCCCCCGACGCGGCCCCGGTTGGCGCGGAACTCGTCGATGACCTGCTGATTGAAATCAATGGCGATGGCGTTTTCTCGCTTTCTCGTAGACGTGCGGATATGCGGGCGCACGCCAATGGGGAAATGGCGGTGAAAGCACTGCGGCATCGGTCGGCCGAATGGCGCACGGATGCGTTTTCGGGCATGACGAAACGGCGTGGATGCAAAGAGCCGCAGAGAGGTGACGGTCGCTGAGCGGACCGTGAAGAGCATGCGGGGTCAGGCGGAACGGCGGTGCCGGGCACGCTGCCGGACGCGGAGGCCGCGCGGGCGCGAAGGCGCTAGACGATTCCCATGAGGTGCGTCATGACGGCATCATCTCCTTGGGGTCGGGTGCCGCCCACTCGCCACCGGTCTCCCTGGTGACGCCACGCGGCACGGGAAAATTCAAACCGCTTTCCACTGCGTTGTCAAGCCGGTATTTCGCCGGGCTGTTTCAGTGGGCCTTTTCGCCCTGAAGATGCCGGCCGCGGCCCGGTTCCGGTCCGGTGGCGGGCCTTTGCGCACGGGGACCTCCGGTGGACGGGGCGTCGGCTGAGAGCGACGCGCCCACCGGAGTCCGCACGTGCCGCCCTGCAGCCCGAGGTCCCGGCCGACGGCTACCCGACGACGCGCAGCCAGATGCTCGTCGCCCCAGGCGCCTGGGTCAGGCTGAGGCGTTCGAGTCTGATGTTGGTCCCGCCCGGCCGGTCGAACAGCCGGACGCCGTCGCCGAGCAGGACGGGCACGATGAACACGAGGATCTCGTCGAGCACGCCCGCGTCGAGGCACTGCCGAGCGATGCTCGCGCCGAGGACGTTGACGTACTTGTCCCCTGCGGCGGCCTTGGCCGCGGCGACCGCGCTGTCGAGGTCGCCGACGAAGGTGACCCCCGGCACCGGGGTCTCCGGGGCGTGGTGGGTGAGCACGAACTGGGGTCCGCTCCATCCGCCGCCGAACGGCTCGCCCTCCTTGTCGGTGCCCCTGTGCGGGTCGTCGCCGCCGAAGGTGCGGTTGCCGACGAGGAGGGCGCCGATGTCGCCGATGAGCTTCTCCACCGTCGGGTTGGGCCCGAGGTGCTCGGTCAGCCAGGACATGTCCCCGCCCGGGCCGGCGATGAAGCCGTCCAGCGACATGGTGACCGAGTACAGCATTCTGCCCATGAATTACCTCCGTCGAGATCGATGCGGTCGCACCTGTTGAGACGACGGACCGCGCCCGAACTCATCGGTGCGTCGGCGGCGATCGCGGGCGCGGGCACCACGGACACCTCCGATCCGGTCCCTCGGTCCGTGTGGCCGCACGCGCTCCCTCCCCGCCGATCGGATGCGTGATCCCAGGTCCGGACGAGGGCGAGGTCGACCACCCGGCGCCCGGCGAGAGGGCCGAGCGTGCGGATCAGCCGGTCGGCGCGCTCCTCGGAGAGCGGGCCGTTGAAGCCGAGGTCGCGGTGCATCGGGGGATCTTGGGCGTGACCATCCGGACAGGGTCTCGCGGCGGCAGGAGCGGTGTCCACGGTTGTTTCGCGGATCGCCGTCCTACCGGACGATCATCAATAGTTGAGAAAACTCTTCATTGACTTATTCAATCGTTGCTGTTTCACTGTGATCTGCGGCATGGTGGCGCATGCGGAGCACCACGCCCCTGCGTCGGCGGGTCGCTATGAGCCAACCGCGCTTGATCGAGTGGACGGCGCGCAGTACGAGAGGACGGCCATGGATTCGGTCTCCCTGCAACGGACGGTCTTCGACGAGGACCACGACGTGTTCCGCCAGACCGCGCGGGCCTTCGCCGAACGCGAGGTCGCCCCGCACCTGGAGAGGTGGGCCGAGCAGGGACACGTCGACCGCGGGGTCTACCGCCGTGCCGGGGAACTGGGCCTGCTCGGCATCAGCGCCGAAGAGGAGTACAACGGCGGCGGGATCGACGACTTCCGGTTCAACGCCGTGCTGATCGAGGAGCTCGCCCGAGTCGGCGCGACCTCGGTGGCGATGAACCTCAGCGGATTCAACGACCTGGTGGCGCCGTACCTGGTCTCCCTGGCCGACGACGGGCAGAAGCGGCGCTGGCTGGCGCCGCTGTGCTCCGGGGAGATCATCAGCGCCATCGCGATGACCGAACCCGGTGCCGGCAGCGACCTCGCGTCCATCACCACCACGGCGACCGCGGACGGCGGCGACCTCGTGCTCAACGGCGCCAAGACGTTCATCAGCAACGGCATGGTCGCCGACGTCTTCCTCGTCGTGGTCCGCACCGACCCTGCGGCCGGACGCCGGGGCATGAGCCTCGTCCTCGTCGACGCCGACACGCCCGGCTTCACCCGCAACGGCCCACTGCGCAAGATCGGCCTGAGCGCGCAGGACACCGCCGAGCTCGTCTTCGACGACGCCCGCGTGCCCAGGGCCAACGTCCTCGGCGTGGAGAACGCGGGATTCGGCTACCTGCGCCACAACCTGTCGCAGGAGCGCCTCAGCGTGGCGGTCACGGCGATGGCGGCCATGCGGCGCACCTTCGAGCAGGCGCTGAGCCATAGCTGCGACCGCACGGCCTTCGGCCGGCGCATCGCCGACTTCCAGGCCAACCGCTTCTACCTCGCCGAGCTCGCCACCGAGATCGAGATCGCCCAGGTCTTCGTCGACCGCTGCGTCCTCGACGCGTCCACCGGAGACCTCGACGAGGCCAACGCGGCGATGGCCAAGTGGTGGGTGACCGAACTGCAGCAGAAGGTCGTCCAGCGATGCCTGCAACTGCACGGCGGCTACGGCTTCATGAAGGAGTACGACGTCGCCCGGGACTACCTCGACTGCCGCGGCGGCACTCTCTACGCGGGCACCACCGAGGTCATGAAGGAGATCATCGGCCGCAGGCTGACGAGGCAGTAGACCGCCCTCTACCTCTAGGAGACACAGGCCATGCTGAACGAAGGCGTGGGGTCGTGGCCCTACCGGCGCGTCCGCCTGGAAGCCGAGAAGACCGCGATCGCGTTCCGCGAAGAGCGCTGGACCTACGTCCGGCTCGACGACCGGGTGACGCGCCTGGCCCACGCGCTGCGCGGACTCGGCGTCGGCAGGGGCGACCGCGTGGCGCTGCTGAGCGCGAACCACCCCGCCTACCTCGAGGCCCTCTTCGCGTCGGGCCTGCTGGGGGCGGTCTTCGTCCCGCTCAATGCGCGCCTGACGGTCCCCGAGGTCGCGTTCTGCCTGGAGGACTCGGGAGCCTCGGTGCTCATCCACTCCGCCGAGACGGCCGAGGTCGCCGTCGCGGCCGCCGAGCGCGCCGGAACGCGTCAGCGGGTCGTGGTCGGCGGTGCGTCCGACGCCGGGGCACCGGACTACGAAGCGGTCATCGCGGGCGCCGACACGGCGCGGATCGACGAGCGGGTCACCCACGACGATCCCTGCTTCATCATGTACACCTCCGGCACCACCGGCCGACCCAAAGGCGTCGTGCTGACCCACGGCAACATCGTGTTCGCCGTCCTGAACCCGGTCATCGACCTCGACCTGGCCGGCGACGAGGTGGCGCTGGTCTGCGCGCCGCTGTTCCACACCGCGGCCCTGGACTTCGTCTCGCTGCCGACCCTGCTCAAGGGCGGCACCGTCCGCATCGAGGAGGGGTTCGACGCCGAGCGCGTCCTGGACGTGATCGAGCGCGAGGGCGTCACCTACATGTTCGGCGTGCCGACGATGTACGACGCCCTCAGCGCCCATCCGGACTGGGAGTCGACGGACCTGTCCTCACTGCGCCGCGTGGTGGTCGCCGCCGCCCCGGTTCCGCGGCGAACGCTGCGCGCCTACGCCGACCGCGGGATCAGGATGTGCCAGGGCTACGGCCTCACCGAGACCGGTCCCGGGGCGCTGATCCTCACCCCCGGCAACGTCGAGCGGAAGCTCGGGACCGCCGGTGTGCCGCACTTCTTCACCGACGTCCGCGTGGTCGACTCGGCCGGCGGTCCGGCCGGCGTCGGGGAACGGGGCGAGATCCAGATCAGCGGCCCCAACGTCATGAAGGAGTACTGGCGGCGTCCGGAGGCCACCGCCGAGGCCTTCGCCGACGGGCGCTGGTTCCGATCCGGCGACGTCGGAGTCGCCGACGAGGACGGTTTCGTCGCCGTCGTCGACCGGACGAAGGACATGATCATCTCCGGTGGCGAGAACATCTACCCGGCCGAGGTCGAGAGCGTGCTGCTCGACCTCCCCGGCATCGCGGGCTGCGCGGTGTTCGGCGTCCCCGATGAGAAATGGGGCGAGGTGGGACGCGCGGCCGTCACCTTCGTCGACGGCGTCTCCCTGTCCGAGGAGGACATGGCGGGCTTTCTGCGGGAGCGCCTCGCCAAGTACAAGATCCCGAAGTCGTTCGTCGTTCTGGACGAAATTCCCCGCAACGCGAGCGGGAAGATCCGCAAGAACGAACTCCGCGACAAATACGCCGACTAGCGCTCCGCGCCCGTTCGCCCCCCCGTGATCCGCCGCACCGGATCCCCGGCGCGCACGAGAGGGAACCACCTCCGCGCCCTCCCGTCCAGCGCTCCGCCGCAGCCGGAGCCATCCCCCTGACCTCTAGGAGCACCGATGACGGCCGCCGAAGCCGCCGCAGAAACGCCGGCCACGCAACGAAGAAGAGAGATACGCCGGGTCATCCTGTCGAGTTACCTCGGCAGCACCATCGAGTACTACGACTTCCTCCTCTACGCCACCGCCGCGTCGCTGGTCTTCGGGCCGGTCTTCTTCTCCGGCCTCGACCCGCTGGCCGCGACGGTCGCATCGTATGGGACGTTCGCCGCGGGCTACATCGCCCGCCCCGTCGGGGGAGCCGTCTTCGGCCATTTCGGTGACCGCATCGGGCGCAAGAAGATGCTGGTCGTCTCGATGACCGTGATGGGCGTCTCCTCCTTCCTCATCGGCCTCATCCCATCGCCGGAGGTCATCGGCTCTTGGGGGGCGATCATCCTCGTCATCCTCAGGATGGGGCAGGGCATCGCCGTCGGCGGCGAATGGGGCGGCGCCGCGCTGATGTCCCTGGAGCACTCCGAGAAGGGACGGCGCGGATTCGCGGCGTCGTTCACCAACGCCGGAGCCCCCTCCGGCGCGGTTCTGGGGACGCTGATCATGGGGATCTTCTCCGCGCTGCCAGAGGAGCAGTTCCTGTCCTGGGGCTGGCGCGTCCCGTTCCTGCTCTCCGTGCTGCTGCTGGTCGTGGGGCTGTTCATCCGCTCCCGCGTGTCGGAGAGCCCGATCTTCAAGGCCGCGATGGCCCGCTCGACCGAGAAGAAGCCGCCGGTGCCGATCCTGCAGGTGCTGCGCCGACCCAAGAACCTGGTCCTCACGGCGTTCGGATGCAGCGGAAGCTTCGCGATGCAGGTCCTGTTCGCGACGTTCGCGATCACCTACGGCGTGGCCCAGGGATCCGACCAGCAACTGCTGCTGCTCTGCTTCAGTCTGGCCTCCTTCAGCCAGATCTTCACCGTCGTCGGGCTGGGGCGCCTGTCCGACACCCTGGGCCGGCGCCCGGTCATGGTCAGCGGCCTGCTCCTCTTCGCCGTCCTGCTGTACCCGATGCTCCAGTGGCTGGCGTCCGGGAGCGCGCTGCTCATCTTCCTGGCCTTCTTCACCGGCCTGACCTGCCACGCCATGACCTATGGCCCGATGGCGGCCTTCATCTCGGAGCAGTTCGGCACCAAGGCCCGCTACACCGGCGCCTCCCTCGGCTACCAGATCGCGACGCTCGTCGGCGCCGGTCTGACCCCGTTGATCCTGGCCTCGCTGTACGCGTCGTCCGGGCGGGACATCATGTCCGTCGTATGGTTCCTGGTCATCGTCAGCGCGGTCAGCGGCGCCTTCATCCTCGCCACGCGCGAGAGCAAGGACAACGACCTCACCGCGGAGAGCCTCTGATCCGGCTCCGGCGGCCCGGAGCTCCGCGGCGCGGCCTCTGGGCCGCCCCGGGGCTCCGGGCCGTCACGGGCCGTCACTCCGGCGCCGTCGAGGGCTCGGACTCGTGTCCGACCGGCAGGTCATCGGGGAAGGCGATCCGTCGCAACGCGTGTCGGAGCTCGTCCAGACTCTCGTGCGGCACCCGGTCGAAGTAGTCGTCGTGCGCCTGGTCCACGCGCTGCTGCGCGTCCTCGCGGACCCGGTGGCCCTCGTCGGTCGCGGTGATCAGTTTGTTGCGGCGGTCGGCCGGGTCGGGGGTGCGGGTGACGAGGCCGCGCGTCTCCAGGTCGTCGACGAGGGCCACGATCTGGCTGGGGTCCAGCCCCATGGTGGCGGCAAGGCGCCGCTGGGTGACGCCGGCGGTCCCCTCACCCGCGAGCATCAGGACCGAGTAGGAGCGGACCCGCAGCCCCAGCGGCGCCAGCGCCTTGCTCGCAGACCGCGCCACCGCACCGCTCGCTCGTGACAGCAGAAAGCCGATGTCGTCGGTCAACAAACGCTTCGCGGCCATCCAACGTCCTTCCGTTCGTGATGCTCAGTAGATTAGCAACCATAAACCATTGACATCGTCAATAGTATATGTTCACATCTGATTTGGACAATTCCCCAGCTCATCAGGGACTCCCATGGATCTCAGCAACAAGGTCGCGATCGTCACCGGCAGCGGCCAGGGCCTCGGTCTGGCCTACGCCCGCGAACTCGCCCGCCGCGGCGCATCGGTCATCGTCAACGACATCAGGCGGGAGACGGCCGACGCCGCCGTCGCCTCGATCACCGAGGCGGGCGGAAGCGCCCACGCGGTGGTCGGCGCCGTCGGGAGCACGGAGACCGCGCAGGCCCTGGTCGACGGCGCGGTCGAGAGGTTCGGCCGCCTCGACGTCCTCGTCACCAACGCCGGCATCCTCCGCGACAGAGTCCTGTGGAAGATGACCGACGACGACTTCGACGAGGTGATCAACGTCCACATGCGCGGCACGTTCACCTGCGTGCGCGCCGCGGCCGTCAGGATGCGCGAGCAGGGCGAGGGCGGCCGCATCATCTGCGTCGGCTCCCCGGCCGGTCAGCGCGGCAACTTCGGCCAGACGAACTACGCCGGCGCGAAGGCCGGCATCCTCGGCATGGTGCGCACCTGGGCCATGGAACTCGGCCGGGCGGACATCACCGTCAACGCGGTCGTCCCGGTCGCGGCCACCTCGATGACCGAGACCGTCCCCTTCCTCAAGCCCTACGTCGAGGCCATGGACAACGGCGACCCGCTGCCGCCGTTCGCCCGCCGCGAGCTCGGCTTCGGCGGTCCGGAGGACGCCGCGGGCGCCGTGGCCTTCCTGGCCGGCGACGCGGCCGCCGGCGTCACCGGCCAGGCCGTCGGCGTCGGGGGCGACCGCCTCGCCCTGTGGTCGCACCCCGACATGACCGTCAAGGCCTACCACGACGGCGGCTGGGACGCCGGGACGATCGCCGACGAATGGCCGTCCACCTTCGCCGACCACCTGGAGTCGGTCGGCGAGGAGCTCCCCGAGGAGGCGACGGCGCGATGAGCCGGTACGAGTACGGCATCGACTTCGACGCCATCACCGCGCTCGACGTCCACGCCCACGCCGAAATCGACGCCTGCGGCCACAGGTCCCTCGACGACGAGCTGATGGCGGCGTCGGAGAAGTACTTCAAGTCCGGCGCGGAGCGCACGCCCTCCCTCGACGCCATCGCCGGGCACTACCGCGACCGCAACATGGCCGCGATCGTGTTCACCGTTGATGCGGGCGCCGCCACCGGCCACCCCGTCAACTCCGTCGAAGAGATCGCCGAGGGCGCCGCCCGGCACAACGACGTGCTGATCCCCTTCGGCTCCGTCGACCCCTGGCAGGGCAGGGCCGCCGCCGGGCGCGTGCGCACGCTGGTCGACGAATACGGCGTCAAGGGCTTCAAGTTCCACCCCAGCCTGCAGGGGTTCGAGCCCAACGACCGCGCCTTCTACCCCGTCTACGAGGCCGTCGCCGAAGCCGGCGTGCCGGCCCTGTTCCACACAGGCCAGACCGGGATCGGAGCCGGGCTCCCCGGCGGGCACGGCATCAAACTGCGCTACTCCGACCCGATGCTGCTCGACGACGTCGCGGCCGACTTCCCCGAGCTGACGATCATCATGGCCCACCCGTCGGTGCCGTGGCAGGACGCCGCGATCTCCAGCGCGACACACAAGTCCAACGTCTACATCGACCTGTCCGGGTGGTCCCCCAAGTACTTCCCGCCGCAGTTGGTCCGCGCCGCCAACTCGATGCTGCGCCACAAGGTCCTCTTCGGCTCGGACTTCCCGGTCATCCAGCCCGACCGCTGGATGCGCGACTTCGACGGCCTGGAGATCAAGGACGAGGTCCGCCCCCTGATCCTCAAGGGCAACGCGCTCGAGGTCCTCGGAATCCGGCGCTGACGCAGCAGGCGGCAGCACCCCAGACCCACCCGCACGCTTGGAGGAACCGTGTCCGCCGACACCACCACGCTCGGCACGCTCGCCGAACTCAAAGAACTCGAGGGCGAGTCCCTCGGCACCAGCTCCTGGATCCGGATCGCCCAGGACCGCGTCGACACCTTCGCCGACGCCACCGGCGACCACCAGTGGATCCACACCGACCCCGAACGGGCCAGGGCCGAGAGTCCCTTCGGCGGCCCCATCGCCCACGGCTACCTGACCCTCTCGCTGATCATCCCCATGTGGAACGAGGTGCTCACCGTCAGGAGTGTGAGCACGGCGGTCAACTACGGGCTCAACAAGGTCCGCTTCACCGCCCCGGTCCCCGTCGACGGCCGCGTCCGCCTCAACGCCGCTCTCAAGAGGTACGAGGAGCTCCCCAAGGGCGGGGTCCAGGTCACGATCGACGCCGTCATCGAGCTGGAGGGCAGCCAGCGCCCGGCCTGCGTCGCCGAGGCCGTGTACCGGATGTTCGAGTGACACCGGCCGCGCGGCCACCGGTGTGAGCGCACCGCCGGCCCCGCGCCGCCCCGCCACCGCCGGGCGGCCGCGGGCCGCCCGGCGGTGGTACGGGGACCGGTGCGCCGGGGGACTCCCGTGCCGGATTCGGCCGCGACCGATGAGTTCGCGGTGCGGGATCGGTCGGTACAGGTGGACATGCTCACCAACGAGGAGGCGGCGATGGCCACCGACGGATTCACCACGTGCCTGTGGTTCGACGACCAGGCCGAGGAGGCGGCCGACCACTACGTCTCGATCTTCAAGGACTCCGGGATCGGAAGGATCGGCCGCTACACCGAAGCCGGGCCGGGCCCCGCCGGGTCGGTCCTGGCCGTGGAGTTCGAGGCCAACGGCCAGAAGTTCGTCGCGTTGAACGGCGGGCCGGCGCCCTTCGCGTTCAACGACTCCATCTCGTTCCAGGTCCGCTGCGCCGACCAGGACGAGGTGGACTACTACTGGAGCAGGCTCTCCGAAGGGGGCCAGGAGGTCCAGTGCGGCTGGCTGAAGGACAAGTACGGCGTGTCCTGGCAGATCGTGCCGGCCGTGCTCTTCGACCTGATCGGCGACCCCGACCAGGAGAAGGCCAAGCGCACCACCGAGGCGATGCTCTCGATGACCAAATTCGACATCGCCGCCCTCGAAAGGGCGCACGCGGGGGAGTAGACGCTAGGAGATCGGCGTCTTCCGCTCATTCCGATGCGCCGAGGACGGGGCGCGGAGCCGTCGGTCGCGCCGCGCCCCGTCGGGCCGGACGCCGTCCACCGGACCCCCTTGGCGCGCGCGGCGGACGATCGGCACGGCGTTCGCCGACGCATCGCTGTGATGCTCGGCCGCACGGCGGGTGCCTCACGCGTCGCAGGTCTGGCAGCGTTTCGTGGCGTAGCGGGCCGTGTTGCCCTCGGTGGCGTGGACGGGGTGCTCTTCGCTGAGGCGGGCCCACAGGTGCGGGTCGGGGTCCGATATCCAGCCCCACACCGGCGGGGTGATGTCGGAGATCGAGAGGTGCGTGCAGCCGGGCCGGTGGGCGTGGCGGGTCGGCGAGATCAGCATCGAGGCCCCGGAGAAGCGCGTCCCCGACGGCCCGACGAACTCCTTCGCCTCCCGCTGTGCGGGCCTTGAGCACGCGCATCCCGCGCCGATGAGCAGATCGCAGTGGTCACAACGTCGCATCTCCATGCCTGGATTATGGCGGCGGGCGGTGACAGGCGGGCCCTTTCGCCGCCCGATGGCCCCATACGGTCCTCGCCCCCACTGCCCACCGGCCTGCAATCGGCGGACCACCGGTTCTCCACTTCCATCGGCGGCCCACCCGCCTCCCGCGCCACCAGGCTCACAGGACAGAACAACTAGGGCCGGGGCTCGGCGTACCAGCGCCATGAGGTGAGGCGGGGACGTCCGGGCAGTTCGGCGCGGCCGGTGGCCCACAGCAGGGCGGGCCAGGGGGCGGTGTCCCGCGGGGCGTCGGGGAACAGCCGGGCGAGCGCGCGCGAGCACAGGTCGGCGGGCGGGGTCCAGGCGAGCCCGAGCCCTTCGGCCAGGTCGTGGGTGTGCACCAGGGTCTCCACGATCCCCATCGCGGCGAAGCCCTCCGGGTCCGACACCCCGTAGACGTGGTGGGCGCGGACCCGCGGCGGCGTCGTGCGCACCATGGCGGCCAGCAGCGCGCCGCAGGCCTCCAGCACCTGCAGCAGCCCGGCGGGCCCCGCCGCGCGGTCGGCGTGGACGGCGCTGGCCGGACCGCCGGACCTGCGGCTCTCCCACGCGAAGGGCACGTCGCCGTCCAGGGGCGGTGTCCTGGGACCGAGTTGGACGGCGTAGGCGAAGAGGTCGTCGCCGAGGTGCTCGGCGGTCTCCCAGCAGTCCCACTCCAGTGAGCCGGCCCTGCGGTCCCAGGCCGCGGAGGGCGCCTCCCGGAGGACGGCGAGGGCAAGCTGGACGGCCCGGTCGAGGTCGTCGGCGGTCACAGGGGACGCGGCGGCGTCGGCTGATCGGGACATGGCAGGACCGTACCGCGAGCACCGGGAGCCGGATCCGCCGGAAGGCGGCGGGGGAGCGCTTCCCGGCGCGGCATGGGAGGGCGTCTGACGAGGGACGCGGTCGGCATCGGTGGGGGACGGGGACGACCGCCCGTGGCGGTCGGGAGCGCGGCGACGTCCCGCGGCCGAGTCGTTCCCTGTGGTTTTCCGCAGCCGATGTGGAGGGCCGCCCCCATGGCGGCGGCCGCCGGGGGCGCGTAGCTTCACGTGGATGCCCACACCTGAGCCCCCGCGTCACCGCATTCGCCGACCGCTGCGCACCGCAGGCCGCCTCGCCGCGGTGTGCACCGCCCTCCTCGCCGCCGCCGTGCAGCCGCCGAGCGCGAGCGCCGACGGCGCGGCACGGGTCACGCCCGCATCCGTCGACGCCGTTGTGCAGGGGTACCGAGAGGCCACCGGACTGCCCGGCGTCGCGGTGGCCGTCACCCGCGGGACCGAGGTCGTGCACGCCGATGGCTATGGCAGCACGCCCTCGGGCGCGGCCGTCACCGCCCGGACCCCGATGGCCGTGGCCTCGGTGAGCAAGTCCTTCACCGCGCTGGCGGTGCTGCAGCTCGTGGAGGCGGGGGAAGTGGAGCTCGACGCGCCCGTGCACGAGCACCTGCCCGAGTTCACGATGGCCGACCCGCGCGCGGCCGACATCACCGTTCGCCAGCTCCTGAACCAGACCTCGGGCATGTCCGACAGCACGTTCCCCGCGTTCAGCCGTCCCCAGCCCGCCACCCTGCGCGAGGCGGTGCGGGGAATGCGCACCGCGGAGCCGGCCGCCGATCCGGGCACGCACTGGGAGTACCACAACCCCAATTTCCAGGTCGCCGCGCGGCTGGTCGAGGTGGTCGGCGGCAGGCCGTTCGCCGACCACCTGGAGGCCCGCGTCTTCGAGCCGCTCGGCATGGAGCACAGCCTCACCGTCGACACCGACCGCGACCTGCCGCCCAGCGCGCACGGTCACCTCAAAGTCCTCGGGCGACCCGTGGCCGTGCCCGAGCCGAGCGCCTTCGGCAACGGCTCCGGCGGCGTGGTCAGCACCGCCGATGACATGGCCGCCTGGCTGATCATGCAGAGCAACGAGGGGCGGGGGGCCGACGGCGCCCGGATCGTCTCGGCCGACAGCATCACGCAGATGCGCACCCCCTCACCGGCCTCCGGCTCCTACGCGCTGGGCTGGTCCGTCGACGAGACCGAATCGGGGGCGCCGATCGTCGAGCACAGCGGGGACCTGTTCACCTCGACCGCCCACCAGGCGCTGCTGCCCCGGTCCGGCTACGGTGTCGCGGTCATGGCCAACACCGGGATGGCCTACGGGGACGCCCAGGCCGTCGCCGAGGCCCTGATCGCCGTGATCGAGGGCCGGGAGCCGCCCGCGCCCTCCCGGAATCCGGTGCTCCCGGCGGTCGACGCGGTCTTCCTGGTCCTTTCCGCGGCCACCGTCCTCCTGGCCGGGCGCGGCGTGCGGCGTTCACGCCGCTGGGCCGCGCCCCGGACCGGGCTGCCGCCGTGGCGCACGGCGGCGCGGCTGCTGCCCTTGGCGGTGCCGCCGGTGCTGTTCGCGACGGTCGACCAGGTGGTCGGCTTCCTCTACCGGGGCCGGGACGTGGCCTGGCCCCAGGTGTCCTATCTCTATCCCGCCTTCATGGTCTTCCTCGGCGCAGCGGCACTGGGCTGCACCGCCGTCGCGGCCGCGCGCATCATCGGACTGGCGCGGGTGGGCCGTGTGGGCTCGGCACCGTCTTCCGCCGACTGACTGTGAGGATGTGTGGCGGCTTCTCCGGTGGATCCGACCCGCCGACTGACCGACGTCGCGACTGCCTTGCTCGGGACTCGTCGGCCCGCCCGGGGAAGCCGCCACACGTGACCGGACGGGTGCTTGCGAGCTCATAGGAGCTTGGTCGAAAAGCCCAGCCACAGTCAGTCGAGGTCGGCGGCCGCGAGGAAGCGGTGCAGCACCGCGCGGTCGCCTTGCACCCGCACCGCGTCGGCGTCGATTCGGCGCCACAACAGCAGCAGCAGGTCCGAGGCGGTGGCCTCGACCGCGGCGTCGCCGGTGCCGGAGGGCGGTGCGGCCCGCCAGGCGCCGTCGTCGCAGCGGGCCGACCAGCGGCCGGTGTGGTCGGTGGCCGCGAGTCGCACCGCCCCGTCCCGCTCGTCCTGCGACGGCGGGCCCGCGGTGAGCATGAACTCCAGGAACTCCTCGATGCCGTCGGCGGCCAGGGATCGCTCGACGGGCTCGGGGCGGCCCGCGGCGGCCAGGGCGTCCCAGCAGTGCACGGCCGTCTCCTGGGCCATCCTGCGCTGGATGAAGGCGGCGTCCTGCTGCGCCGCCCAGGTCCACATCGGCGTGGCGGGGTCGAGGCGCTCCAGCACCGAGGCGGTCTCCTCGACGCCGGCGCCGAACCACTCCACCAGGGCCGAGTCGTGCGGCCGCTGCGGCTCGACGTAGCCGTCGGGCCCGTCGATCTCGCCCGAGGCGATCGACCGCCAGAAGCAGTGCACCTCCCCGGTGTGCCAGACCAGGTCGGCGACGTTCCATTCCGGGCAGCTCGGCACCGGGAGGCTGAGATCGGACGCGGCGCTGTCGGCCAGCTTCGCGCCTTCCCGGCGCAGCGCGGCACTGTAGTGGGCGGGATTCATGGAGTGAGACGCTAGCAGCGCGCACATGCCGGGACGCGGCCGTGGCCACATGCGGAATCCAGGCCGCGGTCTCCGGGGGAGCCGACGGCGCGGCAGCGGACGAGGATCCCGCTCCTCTCCGGACCCGGTCGGCCCGCCGGCGGGCGTCCGGGCTCTTCGGGGGCGTGTTCGGCCGGACCCCGACGGCGGCCGCGGGGAAGCGCTCACGGGCGCAGGGCCCGGGCGAAGGCGGTGGTGATGGCGCCGGGGGCGGTGATGGCGGTTCCCACGACCACGGCGAAGGCGCCGGCGTCCAGGGCGCGGCGGGCCTGGTCCGGCGTTGAGACGCGGCCCTCGGCGAAGACCGGCGCGGACACCCGGTCGGCGATCCGCGCGACCAGGCCGAGGTCGGGCCCGTCGGGGCGCGGGGCGCCGCCGACGTATCCGGACAGCGTCGTGGAGACGACGTCGGCGCCGGCGTCCAGGGAGGCCAGGGCGTCGTCGAGATCGGCCACATCGGCCATGGCGAGGCGCCCTGAGGCGTGGACCGCGCCGATGACCTCCTCCAGCGCGTGGCCCCCGGGGCGGGGGCGGCGGGTGGCGTCGACGGCGACGATGTCGGCGCCGGTGGCGGCGACGGCCGCCGCGTGCTCGGGCGTCGGCGTGATGTAGACGCCCTCGCGCCCGACCTTCCACAGGCCGATCAGCGGCAGCTCCACCTCGGCCCGGATCGCGCGGAGGTCGTCGATCCCCTCGGCCCGGATGCCCACGGCCCCGCCGTTCGCGGCGGCGAGCGCCATCGCGGTCATGAACCGGGGCCCGTGCAGAGGGTCCCCCGGCGGCGCCTGGCACGAGACGACGAGGCCGCCCCGCAGGGCGTCGAGAATGGTCCGGACGGGCATTGCTTCCCCCTAATCGTCCACGGTGTCGTCGAAGGCGAGCGCGGCGGCCCCCACGATGCTCGCCCTCGACCCCAGTTGAGCCGGCACGATCGGCGTGCCGGCGGCGGCGACATGCGGCTCGTCGTGGAACGCCGATCGCAGCGGCTCCCAGTACTGCTCGCCGATCTCGGCCACGCCGCCGCCGACCACGACCGCCTGCGGGTCGAGCACGGCGGCCAGGCCGGCCAGCGAGCGGCCGAGGATCCGCGCGCCCTCGGCGATCGCCCTGCCGGCCGCCGCGTCGCCCTCGCGGGCGCGGGCGGCCACGGCGCGCAGGTCCAGGGGCGCACCGCCGAACCGCCGGTAGCGCTCGGCGATCGCGGGCCCGGCGGCGCCGGCCTCCACGTGGCCGGTGCCGCCGCAGCTGCACCGGAGCCCCTCCGCCCCGGGGGCCGGCAGGTGCCCGATCTCGCCGGCGGTGTGGTGCGGACCGCGTCGCAGCGCTCCGCCGATGGCCAGGGCGCCCCCGACGCCCGTTCCGACCGCGGCGAAGAGGACGTCGTGCAGCGTGCGCGCCGCGCCGAACCGGAGCTCGCCGAGGGCGTGGGTGTTGCCGTCGTTGTCCACCGCCACCGGCAGGCCGGTGCGCCGCCTCAGCCGGGGGCCGACGTGCGTCCCGGCCCAGCCGGGCAGCAGGTCGGTGGCGCTCGCCACGCGTCCGCGGGCGTGGTCGATGACGCCGCCGGTGCCCACGCCCACACCGCATATCGGTGCGGACCCGCTCCTGCGCAGTTCGGCGACCAGGTCGGCGATCGTGTCCAGCAGCGCTTCGGGACCGCCCGTCGTCGGTGTGGGGGCGACCAGGTGCCCGCGCACCTCCCCTTCGCGGTCGACGACCCCTCCCGCGACCTTGGTTCCGCCCACGTCGATGCCGATCGCCTGCGTGCCGGGCGACTCCGACGGCCGGTGGGCGGGGGGCGTCTCGTTCACGTGGCCTCCCGGTGGATGGTGAACCGGATCTCGTAGCGGTCGGCGCGGTAGAGGCTGACCGTGCTCTCCACCGCACTGCCCCGCTCGTCATAGGCGACCCGCTCCATCCGCAGCGCCGGCGCCCTCGGCGCCAGTCCGAGCAGCGCGGCCTGCTCCTCGCCGGCCGCGACGGAGCGCACCGCCTGGTCCGCCCGAACGAGGTTGACGCCGTAGCGCTCGGCGAGCACCTGGTAGATCGAGCCCGTGAGCTCCAGGTCCAGCAGTCCGGGCACCCGTTCGGCCACCAGGTAGGTCGTCTCCAGGCACATCGGGGCGGAATCGGCCAGTCGCACCCGCACCAGGCGGATGAGCGGTGTCCCCGGGCTCAGGCGCAGCCTGCCGCCGCTGTGCTCGTCGGCCGGGGTCTCGTCGGCGACGAGCACGCGCGAGTCGGGAACGAGGCCCTTGCGGCGCATGTCCTCGCTGAACGAGGTGAGGGACAGCGTCTTGGACACCGTCTGCTCCGCGACGAACGTTCCGGCCCCCTGGACGCGGTAGACCAGGCCGGCCGCCTCCAGCGCGTCGAGCGCCTGGCGCACCGTCGCCCGGCTCACGCCGTAGCGGGTGGTGAGCTCGCGCTCGGTGGGCAGCGGTGAGTCGGCGGGCAGCCGATCGATGTGGTCGGTGAGGCGGCGCCGCAGCCTCTCGTACTTGGGGACCCGCTCGGTTCCCGACACGCAGCCCCCTTAGTGGAATATTGGTACGTACCAAAGTCGATATTCGTCCGGTTGACACCGGTACAATAACCGATAAATCTAGCAAGAAGTTGCTCAGATCATACTATTGGTACAGTCCATTTCAAATGGGTGTTCCAGGGAGGGGGACCCATGACCATGCCAGGCGGACCGGCCGGTTCCACCAGGCCGTCCGACCGCGCCGGCTCCGGCGTCATCGTCATCGCCGCGCTCGGTGGCCTGCTCTTCGGCTACGACACCGGTGTCATCTCCGGAGCCCTGCTCTTCATCGAGCAGGACTTCGAGCTGAGTCCGCTGACGTCGGGCATGGTGGTCAGCTCCATCCTGATCGGCGCCATGGCCGGGGCCCTGGGATCGGGCACCCTGGCCGACCGCTGGGGACGCCGACCGCTGCTCATCGCGGCGGCCGTCATCTTCGCCGCCGGTGCGATCGCCGCGGGGGCCGCACCGAGCGCCGGGGCGCTCATCGCGGCGCGCGTCGTGCTGGGCCTGGCCGTCGGCATGGCCTCGACCCTGGTGCCCACGTTCATCTCGGAGATGGCCGCGCCCCGGTCGCGCGGCAGGATGGTCGCCGTCAACCAGCTCATGATCACCATCGGGATCGTGCTGGCCTATGCCGCCAACTACGCCTTCGCCGACTTCGGCGGCTGGCGGGCGATGTTCCTCGCGGCGCTGCTGCCCTCCGCCGCTCTGGGCATCGGCATGCTGTTCGTGTCGGAGACCCCGCGCTTCCTCGTGCGCAGCGGCCGGATCACCGAGGCCCGCGCGGTCCTCGCCCGGCTGCGGCGGGACGAGGACGTCGAGGCCGAGATCGCCCAGATCGCCGAGGTCCGCCCTGAGGAGCAGGGCGGTCGGCTGCGCGAGCTGGTCCGGCCGTGGGTGCGCCCGGCTCTGGTCGCCGGGATCGGGCTGCAGATCCTCGGCCAGGCGAGCGGCGTCAACACGGTCATCTACTACGCGCCGACCATCTTCCAGGAGACCGGGTTGGCGGCCTCCGGCGCCATCCTGGCCACCGTCGGCATCGGCACCGTGAACGTGCTCATGACCTTGGTGGGCATGGCCGTCGTCGACCGGATCGGGCGCAAGCGGCTGCTGCTGGCCGGCGCCACGGTCATGGCCGTCTCGCTGGCGCTGCTGGCCACCGCGCTGAGCCTGACCGGCTCCGGCGCCTCCGTCCTGGCCTTCGCCGCCGTGGTGCTCTACATCGTCGCGGTGGCCACGAGCCTCAACGTCGTGGTCTTCATCATCCCCTCGGAGCTGTATCCGCTGCGGGTGCGGGGAACGGCCATGAGCGCGACCCTGTTCGCCAACTGGGGCATGAACTTCGTGGTCTCACTGACCTTCCTGTCCCTGCTGGAGGCGCTCGGCGGAACGGCCACCTTCTGGATGTACGCGCTGCTGTGCGTCGTCCTGGCGCTCTTCACCGCGCGCTTCATCCCCGAGACCAAGGGCCGCACCCTCGAAGAGATCGAGGCCGACCTGCGAGGGAGCCGCTCCTGAAACAGGGGTCCCGCATCGCGGAGGGCGGCCCGCCTCGCCGGCCTCCCCGTTCGCCTGAGGCGAACGGGGAGGCCGCGCCGATCCCGGGCTCGGGTCAGTTCTCGGCGGGGATCTCCAGGGCCGTTCCGTACAGGCGGGAGACCTCGATCCTGATCACCACGCGCCGCTCCGCCACCATCTGTTCGAGGAAGGCCGCCTCGTCCGAGGAGTCCGGGCGGTCCGGCATCAGGGCCAGCAGCTCCCGCCCGACAGCGTCACCGGGCACGGCCGTCACCTCAGACACCTCCGCCTCGCCCTCGGCGACGGCGAACGACCACACGTCCGGGCCGCTGACGTGCAGGGCGGCGTGCGGGTCGCGCCGCAGTTGGCGCACCTTGAGGCGGCCGGCCGTGCTGGGAACCCGCAGCACGCGCTTCTCGGGGTCCCAGTGGTAGAGCACCGTGGACATGTGCGGGTGTCCGCTGCGCCGGACACCGGCCAGCGTCCCGAACCGCTGCTCGCTCAGCAGGCGGGACAGCTCCTCCTCTGCCAGGGCCCGGGGCGCCGGCCCGGCTCCCGGCCTCTGACGCTCTTCCTCGCTGCTCGGCGCGGCCTTGTTCCCGCCCGCGTTCACCGGACCGTCCTTCTCGATCGCGTCCATCGGGTCGTCCTCTCGCTGGTCGTGCGGAAGCGGACAGCACCGTGACGTCCATGGCCATGCCGATCTACCGGGTGGTGCTGAAAGGTCCGGAGACGAGCCCGGCGCGGAAGGAGCGGAGGCGGCGGACGCGGACACGGCGGTCTCCCCGGTGGATGGGGCGACAAGAGAGACCGTAGCAGATGGTTTTGCAGTAGACGATATTTCTGTTTCCGCTACCTCTCCCGCCGGCGCGCCCGCCGCACCGTCCCGGAGTCCTCGGCCGGCGTGGCCAGGTGCCCGGTGGCCAGGCGGTCCAGGGCCCGCAGGAAGACCTTCCGCTCGTCCTCGGGGAGCGCCGCCAGCGCCTGCTCGTGCACGCGGTCGACGATCTCCTGGCTCCGTTCGGCGACCCGCGCGCCCTCTTCGGTGACGGCGATGATCCGGGCCCGCCGGTCCTTCGTGGAGGGGCGGCGCTCGGCGAGGCCGGCCTTCTCCAGGGCGTCGACCGTCACCACCATCGTGGTCTTGTCCATGTCGCCGATCTCGGCGAGTCGGATCTGGGTGCGCTCCTCCTCCAGGGCGTGGACCAGTACGCAGTGCATGCGCGCCGTGAGCCCGATCTCGGCGAGCGCCGCCGACATCCGGGTCCGCAGGACATGACCGGTGTGGTCCAGCAGGAACGACAGGTCCGGTTCGGTGCGAGCGGGGGCCATGGCGGTCATGCCCGCCAGCATAGCGATCCGGTCCGTTGCGGATCATCCGCAAGAGTGCTCGGAGCGCGCCCTGGGGGAGGGGCGGGCGTTCGGCCTGGCCTCGGCGGCGGGAGGCGGCGGCTCGGCCCCCCGGCGATGATCCCGCTGATCGGATCCCCTTGACAGGAGAAATGTGGGATGTCTTGATTATAACGGTTAACATAAAATGCTCGCATTGTGACGGATGGTCATGAATGTGAGCCCGACGAAGGGACTTTGATGCGTCGACCTCGTCACCTGGCCGCTCTGGCCGTTCCGGCCGCTGCGGCCCTCGTCCTCCCCGTCCTGATGGCCTCACCCGCGTCGGCCGAGCCGACCAACGCGAACTGCGGGACGCAGACCGGTGACACCGGCACCGCGTCCTGGACCGACCACGCCGAGCTGGAGCGTGAGCTCACCGGCCTGGAGAAGCGCTCGGACGGAGTCCTGCAGGTCGACGTCATCGGGCAGTCCAACCAGGGCCGTGAGATCTGGTCGGCCCGGGTGGGGGAAGGCGACAAGGTCATCCTGGTCCAGAGCGAGATCCACGGCAACGAGAAGACCGGCACGGAGGCGCTGCTGAATCTGCTCCGGACGATGTCCGGCCGCACGCCGCAGGCTCAGGAGTGGCGCGAGGCGGTCACCCTGGTCGCCGTCCCGAAGATGAACCCCGACGCCGCCGAGCTCGACCGCCGCGGCAACGACCGCTCGTGGGAGGAGGTCGTCGAGGACTTCCCGCAGCTCGCCGGCTCCCAGCCCGCTTGGAACTACTACGACCGCGCCCGCCAGGGCGATGACTACGCGGCCGACCCCGGCTTCGACGTCAACCGCGACTTCCACCCCGATCTGGACTACGTGCCCCGACCGGCGGACTTCCCCGGCTCCTCCAGCGAGCCGGGCTGGTACATCCACCCCGAGTCGCAGGCCGTCCGCGACCTCTACGTGGACCTGCACGGCGAGTTCGGCTCCGTCGACACATTCGTCGACCTGCACCACCAGGGGCCCTGCTACGAGGTCGAGGGCGGCGACGACCGGGTGACGATGTCGCTGTCGGGCAAGTTCGTCGACATCGGGAACCACGCCGAGTACGCCGAGGACTACGACCTCGACTACTCGAAGCAGCTCACCCTCGCCGCCTACGACGAGCTGCAGCGCGGCGAATCCCCCTTCGGCAACCTGACCCTCTACCCCCAGGACATCGACCTGCCGGGGACGGCGCTGGGCTCCTTCGCGCTCAACGGTTCGGGAACGGTGCTGTTCGAGGTCCGCGGCCAGACGCAGAGCTGGGGGGCCAAGATGCGCGGCCAGCTCGTGTCAACGGTCGAACGCGGCCTGGTCGGGATGGTGGACGCCGTCGCCGACGGCTCGGTCGAGCAGGCCGACCCGGCCCGCTACGACGACATCCCCGAGACGGTCCGGTGAGTCGGAACGGAACGGTCGAGGAGTGATCTCCCGCCCGCACCGGCCCGTTTGAAGTCCTGACGGGATGGCGTGCCCCGCAGCGGGGCACGCCATCCCGTCCACCCCCGCCGCCCCTCAGCAGCGGTGCGGGGAGCCCCGCTCCGACTCACCGTGCCACCAGTACCGGTCGTCGGCGGCCGACGCCAGGGGTTCGCGCACCGACGTTCCTCCCGGACCTCCGGTGGTCCGCGCGCCCCGGGTGGGTGCGGCGCCGCCGCCGAAGGGCTCCATCAGCTCCTCGACCGTGTGCACCTCGCCGTTGGCCACCACCATCCGCACCGCCGCGACCGCCGCGATGTCGGAGAGCGGATCGCCCTCGACCAGCGCGAGGTCGGCGAGCCGCCCCGATTCGACCGTGCCCAGGTCATCGCCCAGCCCCAGCCACCGCGCCGTGGCGCCGGTCGACACCATCAGCGCCTCCCTGGGGGTGAACCCGTGGCGCACCATCGCGCGCATGTTCTGGTGCAGGCTGATCGCGATGTTGTCCAGCGGCGCGTCCGTCCCGCCGATCACCGTCCCCCCGTTGCGGTGGATCTCCAGCAGCATGGCGACGTTGCCCTTCAGCGCCTCCTCGACCCGCCTGGCGGCGGGCGTGCCGCTCCCGGCGGCCTCGACCTTGTCCCGCAGCGACCGGTACTCCCACTCCGGGAAGAACGCGCGCGTGCGCTCGTCGTCGGCCAGCGAGGTGTCCTCGGCGTACATCGCCTGGGAGGTGAAGAGCGTCGGGGTGATGGACATCCCCGACTTCGCGAACAGCCCCGTCGCATCGGCGTAGGACCGCCCCAGCAGGCTGACGGTGTGGGAGTAGCCCAGCCGGTTGGTCGCGCCGGTGTGCTCCATGCCGTCCATGCCCAGCCGCACCGCCGGGTAGAGGTAGTGCGAACTGAGCGGCAGGTCCTCGGCGTGCGACTGGGCGACCGCGCTCCTCTGCAGCGCCACGGGCAGCCGGACATAGGTTTTGACCAGGTCGTAGTCGAGATCGACGGCGCGGCCGAGCTCGAGTCCGAGCTGCTCCTCGTCGCGGGTGGGGCGCATGAAGTTGTAGTAGACGCGGGTGCCGTCGATCGCCTCGCCGGTCGCGAAGTAGCGGGGGCCGCGGACCCTCCCCGCGTCGAGCGCCTCCCGGGTCTCCAGCATCTGGTAAACCGGATCGCCGGGCGAGCGCACGGTGGTGACGCCGTAGGCCAGCCACAGCGGTCCCTGCCGCGAGCCCCATTGGCGGCCGCGCAGGTGCCAGTGCACGTGCCCGTCGATGAGTCCGGGCATCGCCGTCAGGTGCGCGGCGTCGACGACCGTCGTGCCCTCCTCCCCGGTGCGGTCGGCGCGCTTCTCGACGGCCGCGATGCGGTTGCCCTCGATGACGATGTCGACGTCGCGGCGGAGCCTCTTCGCCTCGCCGTCCCACAGCGCGCCGACCTGGACGACGGTCCGCCCGCGCGGGCGGTTCCGCTTCCAGGTGAGCGGAACGGCCACCGTCTCGGGCTCTCCGCCCGCGGCCGCGATCCTGCGCAGCCGCCCGTTGTTCAGATACAGCAGCGCCGCGGAGTCCCCGCTCCAACTGGGGGCGTCCGTGGCCTCGGCGGTCAGCCGCCGGGCCTCGCCCGTGAAGGAGCCGTCGGCGGCCACGTCGACGGTCCACAGCACGCTCTCCATGACGAAGGCCATGCGGGAGCCGTCCGGGGACCACACCGGCCCGTCGTCGCCGCGGGTGGACAGGGACCGGTACGGGGCGGGCTCGATGTAGCGGGTCTCCCCGGATTCGAGGTCCACGGTGAGGATCTGGCTGGTCCCCTCGCGGAACCGGTCCGAGCGCGGTTTCACCGCGGCGAGCGCCAGTACCCTCCCGTCGGGCGACCACGTGGGCCGGCCGGGCTGGAAGAGGGCGGGCAGCACCTGCTGCGCGGAGTCGTCGTCGAGATGGTGGATCCAGGTGGCGCCGTCCTGGTCCTGGTAGGCGATGCGCCGCCCGTCCGGCGCCCATCGGGGCGTGATCTGGGCGCCGTCGAGATCGGTCAGCCGCTCGTCGGTGCCGTCACCGAGACGGTGCCGCCACAGCGCGGGGGCGCCCCCGCGGTCACTGGAGTAGACGAGTGAGCCGCCGTCGGGGTGCCAGTCGGGGTCGGAGGCGAACGAGCCGTCCTCGACGATCGCGCGCGGCCGCCCGCCGATGGGCATGACCCACAGCGCGCCCAGAGCGCGGAAGGCCACCTGCGTGCCGTCCGGGGAGAGCACCGGACCGGCGATTCCGCGCACCGGGTGGCTCGCCGTGTCGTCGGGGTCGCGGCGCGGGCCCCGGACCTCGGGCCGGCGGTAGGGCACGGAGGCCCGGAAGCCGATGTCGGAGGTCCGGCCCGAACCGACCTCGTGGACGCGCACGCGGCCGTCGGCGGTGTAGAGCACCCGGTCGGCGGCGGTCCAGGTCAGAGCGCCGACGAACACGTCCTCATCGCCGCTGACCGCCTCCCCGCCGACCATCAGCCGCACGGTGTCGGCGCGGGCCCGCACGTAGGCCAGGGTCTCGCCGTCCTCGGCCAGCACCGGGGAGAACACGGTGGTGTCCTCCTCCGCGGCGACCAGCTCGCGCGTCGCTCCGTCGAGGGAGGCGGCGTGCACGCTGTTCCCGCCGAGGGTGTGGACGACCTCCGCGCCGTCGGGGGACCAGCTGGGCGCCGCCGCGTCGGCGCCGGTCCCGGTGAGCTCGGTCAGCTTCTCGGATTCGAGGTCGTAGAGCCAGATGCCGTAGCCGTCGCCGCGGTCGGCGGCCAGGGCGATGGTGCCGCCGTCGGGTGAGAACCGCGGTTCGCGGTGGTCGTGGGGGCCGTCGGTCAGCCGGCGCGGCCGCCCGTCGGGGAGGTCGAGGACGTACAGGTGGTAGTTGCCCTCGCGGTAGCCCTGGAAGACCAGGCGCCCGGAGTCGGGCGCGAAGTGGGGCCGGGTGGCGTCCTGCAGGTCGCCGGTCAGCCTCCTGGCCCGGCCGCCGGTCGCCGGAGCCAGCCAGATCGAGGCGTACAGGTCGAAGGCGATCCACCGGCCGTCGGGTGAGGCGGTCGCGGAGATGTTCGTGCCCTCTGAGACGGTGAGTTTCGGCTCGCCCTCCGCCTCGGCGGGCAGCGGTGCGGCCGCCGCGGCGGGGGCGTCGAGAAGCCAGACGGCGCCGCCGGCCAGCGCGGTCCTGCCGGTCGCCGCGAACAGCTCGCGGCGGCCCAGCGGCCGCAGGGCGGCGCCGTGGTCGGCGGCGGGGTCGGCGGCGGGCTCGGGGGAGGGGTCGGGGGAGGGCGAGGTGTCGGGGGAGGGCGAGGTGTCGGGGGAAGGGGCGGGGGACGTCGGACGACGCATTCGGGCTCCGCAGGTTCGCCGGGCGATCCGTTACCCGAAAACCATCACCCAAGAGCGCTCCGTAATCAAGGAGGTCGCGCGCTCCGGCTCACCGACCGGCCCTCGCGCCCGCCGCCGGCCGGTGGGCTCACGGAAGCCGCAGTTCGCCGTTCACCCTCCTCGGGACGTCGAGCGGGTTCCCGTCGCGCAGCACCTCCGGGAGCAGGTGCTGGGGCACCTGCTGGTAGCAGACGGGACGCAGGAACCGCCGGATCGCGGTGCCGCCGACCGAGGTGTGCAGGACCGAGGTCGTCGCGGGGTAGGGGCCGCCGTGGTGCATGGCGTGCGTGACCGAGACGCCCGTGGGCCATCCGTTCCACAGGACGCGCCCCGCGCGCCGGCGCAGCCGGTCGAGCAGCGGCGCCGCCACCCCGTCGGATTCCTCGCCGTGAACGGTCGCGGTGAGCTGGCCCGGCAGGGCGTCGGCGATGCCGAGCAGTTCGGACTCCTCGGAGTAGGTGACCACCAGCGAGACCGGCCCGAAGCGCTCCTCCAGCAGGTCGTCGAGGTGCTCCAGGAACCGCCGCGCCGAGGTGTGCACCAGCGACGGCGTCCACGCGGTGCCGCCGTCGGCGCCGTCGGTGTCGACGGTGTCGTCGGAGGGGCCGCCCTCGACGAGCACCTCGACCGCGGGGTGGTCGGCCAGCGACCGCAGGCCCGCGGTGAAACCGCGCTCGATCCGCTCGTTGAGCAGTGCCGCGGCGGGGCGCCGCCGCACCGCTTCGGCCAGCGGTTCGAGGGCGGCGCCCTCCGGCAGCAGCAGGACGCCGGGCTTGGTGCAGAACTGGCCGGCGCCGAGGGTGAAGGAGTCGGCGTACTCCGCGAAGAGGCTCTCGCCGCGCGCGGCCGCGGCGGCGCGGGTGACGAAGACGGGGTTGGTACTGCCCAGTTCGCCGTAGAACGGGATCGGATCGGGGCGGCCCGCGGCGAGGTCGTGCAGGGCGCGGCCACCGGGGATCGAACCGGTGAAGCCCACGGCGCGGGTGCGCGGGTGCACGACGGCGCGCCGCCCGGTCTCCTCGCCCAGGACCACGGCGAACGTTCCCGTCGGCGCGCCGGCCTCCCGCAGCGCGCCGGCGACGATCTCGCCGGTGCGCACGGACAGCTCCGGGTGGCCCGGGTGCGCCTTGACGACCACGGGGTTGCCCGCGGCCAGCGCCGAGGCGCTGTCGCCGCCGATGACGCTGAAGGCGAAGGGGAAGTTGCTCGCGCCGAACACCACCACGGGGCCGATCGGCTCCAGCACGCGGCGCAGGTCGGGGCGGGGGCCGACGGGCCAGTCGGGGTCGGGTCCGTCGATGGCGGCCTCCAGGTAACCGCCGTCGTCGAGCACGTCGGCGAACAGCCTGAGCTGGAAGCCCGTGCGGGCGAGCTCCCCGCGCAGCCGCGCTTCGGCCAGGCGGGTCTCCTGCTGCGCGATCGGCACGAGTTCGTCGGCGGAGGCGTCGACGGCGCCGCTGACGGCGCGCAGCACGGCCGCCCGGTCGCGCGGGGCCAGTGCGCCGAACGGCTCGGCGGCCTCCGCGGCCGACTCCAGGACGCGGTCCAGTTCCGCCTCGGTCGTGTCCCGAGTGCTGGTCTCCGTCATCGTCGTCTCCCTTCGGGGTGGCGTGCGGTGGTCGCGCGGCGGCCTCACCCGGCGGCCCCGGTGGCCACGGGGAGCTCGAAGCGCGACGCCGCCGGCTGCCCGCGCTCTCCCAGCGGGGACATCTTCGGGGGTGCGGGGGTGCGGGCGAGGACGTCCAGTCCGATCCTGGCCCGGCGCACCCGCTCGCGGGCCGAGGCCACGACGGTGGCGCCGAGGTGCTCGCCCGACGGGTAGACGTCCGGGGCGTTGCGCAGTCCGAATTTCACGTAGACCGGTGCCGCCGCGCGGATGATCTCGGCGATCTCGTGGTGGCGCACGAACCCGCCGATGTTGTCCGGAGCCTCGACGTAGAAGTCCAGCGCCACCGGGCTCGACGCGCGCAGCTCCGCGAGCTGGTGCAGCGTCAGGTCCGATGGGACGTTCACCGTGTCGGCGCCGAGGAGCTCATGGACGCGCAGCGCCGCCGGGTTGGCCGGGGCCGCCATGACCGAGACCTTGAGCTGCAGGTCGGCCGGGAGGTCGCCGCGGCACCGCAGCCGGTGCAGCACCCACAGCAGGCCCTCGTCGGCCACCAGCAGGCTGCGCACGCCCAGGCCCGCGGCGCGCTCGGCCTCGGCCACGCCCGCGGCGAGCTGCGCGCCGCCCCTGCTGCGGGCCGAGACCGACCCGGCGGCGCTGGCGTGCGCGCCGCCGATGTCCCAGTTGGCGCCGGGACGCGCGAACAGGCACAGCTCGATGCCGGTCTCCTCGGCGGTCTGCACCATGGCCGTGATCTCGCCGTCGGTCAGCATGGTCACCCCCGACCCCTGGGAGACCCGGTGCACGGGCACCTCCCACTCGGCGGCGGCCTCGATGACCGCCGCCATCGCCCGGGGGCCTTCGACGCTGGGGATCTCCAGGCGCCAGGCGCCGCCGTCGGGGAAGGAGCGTGCGGACCCGGGCGGGTCGGCGGCGATGCCGGACACGCCGAGCGACTCCAGCGCGGAGCGGCCGGCGACGAAGGGGGAAGAGGCGTCGGTCATGATGTCCTAAATGTCGAACACAGTTCTTTATTTCGGATGTCAGCCTACGGCGACGCGCGGATCAGGGTCAACGCCGAGTGGTGCTCCACTGCCGGGAACCGGCCGGTGCGCACCCGGTCGAAAGGTGGTGATCTGTGCCACTTGTCGGCTTGACCCGCGCCGTGCGGCCGCTCTAGGCTACCGAAATAACAGACATAGTACGAAATATCGAACACATTGAACGCGTCGTGTTCGACCGTCCGCGCGAGCACCGGCGCCGGCCGCGTCGCCGCCCCCTCGGCGCGAACGGCCGGGCCGGCGCCGGGAAGCCCCCTCATCCCCGACCACGCCGCAGCCGCGAGGCGCCGAGCCCGGGCTCCGGACTCCCCCCCGATCGGGCGCGCCGACGCCGCGTCCCCAGCCCCAGACAGGTCCGTATCCATGGCAGACACCGCGAACCTCTCCGTGGGGTGGCTGATCGCCATCGCCGCGATCTCGATAGCCGTCCTGCTCTTTTTGATCATCAGAGTCCGCCTGCACGCCGTTCTGGCACTCATCCTGGTGAGCGCGGGGACGGCGCTGGCCACCGGGGTTCCGCCGGACGAACTGGTCCCCCTGCTCGTCTCGGGACTGGGCGACACGCTCGGGTCCGTCGTGCTGCTGGTCGGCTTCGGGGCCATGCTCGGCCGCCTCGTCGAGGTCTCCGGGGGTGCCAGGGTCCTGGCCGACGGGCTCCTGCGCCTCTTCGGGGAGAAGCGGGCGCCGCTGGCGCTCAGCGTCACCTCGCTGCTCTTCGGGTTCCCGATCTTCCTCGACGCCGCCTTCGTCGTGATGCTCCCGATCATCTTCTCGGTCGCCCGCAGGCTCGGCGGATCGGTCCTGCTCTACGCGCTGCCCGCGACCGGTGCGTTCCTGGTCATGCACTCGCTGCTGCCGCCGCATCCGGGTCCGGTCGCCGCGACCCAACTGGTCGGCGCCGACGTGGGCGTCGTGGTGCTCACCGGCCTGCTGGTGGGGGTGCCGACCTGGTACGTCAGCGGGTACCTGCTCGGCCGGTGGCTGGGGCGGCGCGTCGACCTCCCGGTCCCCGCGATCCTCGGCGGCTCCTCGCCCGAGGAGGACGACGAACTGGGGCCGCCGCCGCGGATCTCGGTGCTGCTGTTCCTGCTGCTGCTGCCGCTGGTGCTGATCTTTCTGAACACCGGCATGTCGACGCTGGCCGTGGCCGGCGCCGTCGACCCCGAGGCGGTGTGGGTCCAGGTCCTGCAGGCGGTCGGGCAGGCCCCGGCCGCGCTGCTGATCACGGTCCTGGCGGCCCTCTGGCTGCTGGGATGGCGCCGGCGGCACGGCGGGGACGTGCTCGAACGGATCATCGACCAGGCGCTCGCGCCCGTCTGCACCATCATCGTGCTGACCGGCGCCGGCGGGATGTTCGGGGCGGTGCTGAGCGAGAGCGGCATCGGCGACGCGCTGGCGCAGAGCCTCGACCGCATGGGCCTGCCGGTGATCCTCGCGGCGTTCCTCATCTCGGTGGCCATGCGCGTGGCCCAGGGGTCGGCCACGGTGGCCGTGACGACCGCGGCGGGGCTCATCGCCCCGGCGATCGAGGCGGCGGGCGGGTTCTCCCAGTTCGAGCTCGCGCTGGTCGTCCTGGCGATGGCGGCCGGGTCCATCATGCTCTCACACGTCAACGACTCCGGGTTCTGGCTGGTGCGCGGCTTCCTGGAGATGGACACCAAGACCACGCTGAAGACCTGGACCGTCCAGGCGACCGCGGTCGGCCTGATGGCCTTCGCCCTGGTCTGCGTGCTCTACCTGCTGTTCTGAGGCCGGAGGGGCTCTGCGCGGGCGCGCTCACCCGCGGGAGCGCCAGCCCAGCGCCGAGGAGAACCGCCGCGCGCCGTCGGCGACGAGTTCCTCCAGCTCCCCCCGGAGCGCGTCGGACCAGCGGTGCAGGGGCACGGAGATGCTGAGGGCCGCGACCACCTGGTCGGTGCGGTCGCGCACGGGCGCGGCCACGCAGCACACGTCGGGGTTGGACTCGCAGATCTCGACGGCGGTCCCCGAGGCGCGGACCCCCTCCAGCTCCTCCAGGAGCCGGGGGAGCCCGGTGATGCTGCGGGAGGTCATGGCCTCCAGGGGCGCGTCGCCGAACCGGTCGCGCAGTTCGCGTTCGGGCAGCGCCGACAGCAGGGCCTTGCCCAGCGCGGTGCAGTGCGCCGGAACGCGCGCGCCCAGGGCCGAGACCATGCGCACCGCGTGCGAGCTCTCGACCTTCGCGATGTAGACCACGTGGACGTGGTCGAGCACGGCGACGTGCACCGTCTCGTTGCACGCCTTGACCAGCTCCTGGGCGACCTGGTGGCCGACCTTGGCGGTGTCCAGCCGCTCGGCGTAGGCGCTGCCCAGCCGGAAGAGCTGCAGGCCCAGCTGGTAGCGCCCGGGGACCTCGGACTGGCGTAGGTAGCGGCGGTCGACGAGCGTGTGCAGGAGCTCGTGCGCCGTGGTCCTGGGCAGGCCGAGCTCCTCCACCACCTCGGGCGCGCTGATCGACTCCCGCCCGTCGGTGAAGAGCTCCAGGATGTCCAGACCCCGCAGGAGGGCGGGTGTGCGGCGGGCCATCTGCTTGCTGTCCTCCCCATGGGCGCGGCGGATCGCTGACCAAGGCTAGCCGGTGCCCCGGCCTGTTGACGCCGGACGTCGCGCGTTCCCAATCTATGCGAAAAATCGAACAGAGCCCGATATTTCGAATCATAACATGGGAGCGCGAATGAAGATCACCGAAGCCGAGACCTTCGTCCTCGGCACCCCGTGGCGGGATCTCACCCACGTCCGCGTCGCCACCGACGAAGGGCTCACCGGCGTCGGTGGGACCCGGACGCCGGGCCACACCCGGGCGCTCCTCGACGTCGGCGGCCGCGACCGACTTCAAGGTCCAGGAGAACTTCGACTTGGGTTTCGACCTCGATCGCCGGGTTTGAGGCTCAGCCCAAGGAGGGGGCGCGGCGGCCGGCCCCCTGCACACCCGATCCTCGAATATCGATGAGGCGCCCGCGGCCCCGCGGCCGGGGCGCGGCCGCATCCGGTGCCCGTACTGCCGGATGCGGCCGCGCCCCGTGCCGCGTCAGTGCGACTCGCGCGGGACCTCGTGGCCGCTCGACCCCACGAGGAAGTCCAGGTCGGCCCCTCGGTCGGCCTGGAGGACGTGGTCGCAGTACAGGCGGGTCCAGCCGCGCTCGGAGTGCGGCCGCGGCGGGGTCCAGGCGGCGCGGCGGCGGTCGAGCTCGGCGTCGTCGACCTCCAGGGTCAGCCGGCGCGCCGGGACGTCGAGGGTGATCTCGTCGCCGTCGCGCACCAGGGCCAGCGGGCCGCCGACCGCGGCCTCCGGCGCCGTGTGCAGCACCACCGTCCCGTAGGCGGTGCCCGACATGCGCCCGTCGCAGATCCGCACCATGTCGGTCACCCCCTGCGAAAGGAGCCGGGACGGCAGCGCGACGTTGCTGACCTCCGGCATCCCCGGGTAGCCGACCGGGCCGCAGTTGCGCAGGACCAGCACGGTGTCGGCGTCGACGTCGAGGTCGGGGTCGTCGGCGACCGCGTAGTACTCCTCCGGTGAGTCGAACACCCGCGCCCGGCCGCGGTGGACGAGCAGGTGCGGGCTCGCGGCGGACTGCTTGACGACGGCCCCGCCCGGAGCGAGGTTGCCACGCAGCACGGCGGTGCCGGTCCCGGCCGGCTGCAGCGGGTCGTCGAAGGGCCTGATGACCTCCCGGTCGTGGCACTCGGCGGCCCCCGCGCGCGCCGCGGCCCCGATGGGCTCGCCGGTGACCGTGGGCGCCTCGGTGTGCAGCAGGTCGCCCAGTTCGGCGACGACGGCGGGCAGGCCGCCCGCGTAGCAGAAGTCCTCCATCAGGAAGCGCCCGCTGGGCATCAGGTCCAGCAGCGTGGGCACCTCCCGCACCAGCGCGTCGAAGTCGTCGAGCGCCAGGTCCACGCCCAGGCGCCCGGCGACGGCCAGCAGGTGGATGACCGCGTTGGTCGACCCGCCGATGGCCGCGTTGATCCGGATGGCGTTCTCGAACGCCTCGCGGGTCATGATGGAGGAGGGCCGCACGTCCTCCTCGACCATCGCGACGATGCGCCGGCCCGCCCGCTGGGCCGCGGCGTAGCGCCGCGCGTCCACCGCGGGCCACGTCGCGGCGAACGCCGGCTGCATCCCCAGCGCCTCGGCCATGCAGGCCATGGTCGAGGCCGTCCCCATCGTCATGCAGTGCCCGTTGGAGCGGGACATGCACGACTCGGCGAACGCGCAGTCGGCCTCCGACATCCGCCCCGCGCGCACCTCCTCCTCGAACTTCCAGACGTGGGTGCCCGAACCGATGTCCTCCCCGCGGAACTTGCCGTTGAGCATCGGCCCGCCGGTGATCATGAGGGAGGGGAGGTCGGTGCTCGCGGCCGCCATCAGCAGCCCCGGAGTCGTCTTGTCGCACCCCGACAGCAGCACCGCACCGTCGAGCGGGTTGGCCCGCATCAGCTCCTCGGCCTCCATCGCCAGCAGGTTGCGGTAGAGCATGGCGGTGGGGCGCAGCACCGTCTCGCCCAGTGCCATCACCGGGAACTCCAGTGGGAAGCCGCCGGCCTGCCACACCCCGCGCTTGACCGACTCGGCCACCCGGGACAGGTGGGCGTTGCACGGCGCCAGCTCCGAGCCCGACACGGCGATGCCGATGACCGGGCGGCCGTCGAAGACCTCGTCGCTGAAGCCCTGGTTGCGCATCCAGGACCGGTAGATCATGCCGGAGCGGCCGCCGGCGCCGAACCAGTGGGCGCTGCGTCGGCCGGAGCCGTTCTCCGGTGCGGTCGTCATCGTTGATCTCCTCTGCGGCATCGCGCCGTGTCGGGACGGGCGCGGGCGTCGGGCCCGCGAGGGGCGTCGGGCCCGCGGCGGCCCGATCTGTTCAGTATGTTGAATCCGGAATGAGGTTCTGAATGGAGAGAGGGGCGATCGTGGAAAGCGAGCGTTCGCTGGCGCCGGCCGTGACCCGGGCGGCGGCCATCCTGGACGTGCTCGCCGAGCAGCGCGGCCAGGCGGTCGGACTGGCCGAACTGGCCCGCAGGCTGGGGGCGGCCAAATCCTCGGTCTCCAACATCTGCAACGCGCTGGTCGACTCCGGGCTGCTGCGCCGCACCCCCGAAGGGTTCGGCCTGGGGCGGCGGCTGGTCGGCTACGCCGAGGCCTACCTGGCGGGCGTCGACATCGTCCGCGAGTTCCAGGACGTCTGCCGCTCCCGCGGCGCTTCGGTGGACGAGACCGTGCAGCTCGCGGTCCTGAGCGAGGCCGGTCTGGAGGTCGTCTACCTGGCGCGGCGGGACGGCCGCCGCCCGGTCGTCCTGGCCTCGCAGATCGGCCGCCCGCTGCCGGCGACGACGACCGCCACCGGCAAGGCGATGCTGGCCGAGCTCTCCGCGCCGGAGCTGGCGGCCCGGCTGGAGGGCGCGGCCCCGCTCCCGCGCCTGACGCAGAGGTCGATCACCGACGCCGGCGAACTGCGGCGCGACCTGGCCGCCGTCCGCGACCGCGGCTACGCCCTCGACGAGGGGGAGACCGTCGAAGGGCTGCTGTGCCTGGCGGCGACCGTGCCCGGCACGGCGTCCCGGGGCCAGGCGGCCGCGGTGAGCTTCACCGGCCTGGCGGCCGGGTTCTCGGCGCGGCGCCAGGAGGAGCGCGCCGCCGAACTGCGGGCGCTGGCCCGTGAGCTGGGCGCCAGGATGGGGGCGCCCGACGCGGGGTGAGGCGGTGCGGCCCCGCCCGTTCACGGGGCCTCCGAGGCCGTGGCGTCGATGGTCGCGGGGATGCTCGGCGTCATCGTCTGGGCACCGTCCTGATCCAAGTCGTTCAGTATGCGGAACGGTAGACAGCATGCTGAAAAGGACGGTAGGCCGGAAACGTGACATGGGTCAAGTTCTCGCGCAATACGGATGTACGCGGGCGCGGCGCGGATGTTACGTTCAGCATCATGGTCGGTGTTCTGCATGTTGTACGCGAAGTGGAGGAGGTGCCCCGGCGCCTCGCCCCGTGCCCCGCACGCATCGGCGGCTCCGCCGCGCCCGGTCCGGCCCGGGCCCGGCTCGGTGGCGCGCCGGCGCGGGCGGCCTCCGCGGCGCCGATGGGGCGGGCCGGCCTTCGACCGGAACAGACGACGGACTTCTCCGGTCCCTCCGGGATCCGGGACGAAAGGTGCTGACCGTGGACGGGATCCTGCGCTTCGCCGACGCCGAAGGACGCGTGCGCGTCGGACTGTGCGACGACGAGGAAGGCGCGCTCCGCGCGGTCACCGGCGTGGACAGCGTGGCCGACCTGCTCAGGTCGCCACTGGCCGAGCTGCGGGAACGGGTCCTGGCCGCGTCCGGGCAGCGGCCTGTCGGGCGCCTGGAGGACGTCGCGGTGCTGCCGCCCGTCGACGGCGACACCGAGGTGTGGGCCGGCGGCGTGACCTACGAGCGCTCCCGTGAGGCCCGGGGGGAGGAGAGCGACAGCGCCGACCTCTACGATCGGGTCTACGCGGCGGAGCGCCCCGAGCTGTTCTTCAAGTCGGTGGCCTGGCGGGTGGTGACCGACGGCGAACCGATCGCGGTCCGTGCCGACTCGGTGCTCGACGTCGCGGAACCGGAACTCGCCCTGGTGGTCAACGCCCACGGAGAGGTCGTCGGCTACTGCGTGTGCGACGACGTCAGCTCGCGGTCCATCGAGGGCGAGAACGCGCTGTACCTGCCGCAGGCCAAGGTGTACGCGGGAGGCTGCGCGCTGGGGCCGGTCATCCGACCGGTGTGGGAGGTGCCCGACGTCCGCGCCGAGCGGGTGCGGATGCGCATCGACCGCGGCGGGGAGAGCGTGTTCTCCGGCGAGGTTCCCCTGACCGCCATGCGCAGGGACCCGGCGGAACTGGTGTCGTACCTGTTCCGCTGCCACCCCTTCCCCGACGGCGCCGTGCTCGCGACGGGCACCGGGATCGTCCCGAGCATGGAGTTCTCCCTGCAGGCCGGCGACGTCGTCGAGATCGGCATCAGCGGGGTGGGCTCCCTGCGCAACCCGGTGGTGCGGGGATCGCAGGCTCTGGACTGGCTGGTCGAGGCCCGGCGGCACCCCGCCCTGCGCCGGCGCGCCGAGCAGACGGCCGGGTGAGGCCACGGCGGTGGCCGGGGCGGTGCGGGCCGTGGCACCGTGAAGGCGCGGGGGTCTTCGGGTCTCTGCGCCACCGCGCGAACGCCGTGCGCGGTCCGGTCCGACGTGGGGAGTCCTGATGCATGCTCGCGCCCGGCGGGGGCGGCCCGATGTCCGCAGGGGCGGCGGGGCCGGGCTCGCGCTCACCGCCCTGTGCGCGCTGACCGCGTGCGGCGCGGCGGCGGGCTCCGGTGTCGGGTGCACCATGCCGGCGGCCGTGGTGGGGGTGTCCCTCGACGTCGAGGAGTCCGACGCCGCCGGGGTGGCCGAGGCCGCCATGGAGGTGTGCTGGGACGGTCGATGCCGGGAGCCCGAGGTCCTGCTCTCCCCGGCCACCTCGGCGCAGCCGGAGGAGTGCGAGGAGGGCCCGGACGGTGCGTGCGGCGCGTCCATGGTGCCCACCGGCGGACTGCACGGCATCGCCCAGGTGCCCGACCTGCCGGCCGAACCGGTCGAGGTGCGGGTCGTGCTCTCCGACCACGGCGGCCGGGATGTGCTGGACGAGCGGATCACGGTGACCCCGGAGATGATCCACAACGGCCCGGACTGCGGCGCGGACGGGCCGCAGGCGGGCGTCGTCGTCGAGGACGGCGGCCTGCGGGAGCGGGAGTAGGGCGCGACGCGGAAGGGGCGGCGAGCGCACTCGCCGCCCCTCCTCCTGCCCGACGCCGCGGTCCCTTATTTCACCGCGCCCATGGACAGGCCGCGCACCAGTTGGCGCTGGGCGATCCAGCCGACGATCACGATCGGCAGGGACGCCAGCGTGGCCGCCGCGCAGAGCTGGGCGAGGAACAGGCCCTCGCTGGTGATGAACCCGACCATGAACACCGGCACCGTCGCCGCCTGCACCGCGGTGAGGTTGACCGCGAAGAAGAACTCGTTCCACGAGAAGATCATGCAGATCAGGGCGGTGGCGGCGACGCCGGGCGCCATGACCGGCAGCATCACCGACCACAGCACCCTTGGCAGGCTCGCGCCCTCCAACTGGGCGGCCTCGATGACGCCCTTGGGGACCTCCAGGAAGAACGAGCGCAGCATCCACACCGCGATCGGCAGGTTCATGGCGGTGTAGAGGACGACGAGCGTCCAGATGTTGTCCAGCATCGCCACCTCGGCGGCAGCGACGTAGAGCGGCACCACCACGGCGACCACCGGCAGCATCTTGGTGGAGATGAAGAAGAACAGCACGTCCTGGGTGCGCTTGACCGGGCGGATCGACAGCGCGTAGGCAGCCGGCACGCCCAGCACCAGCACCAGGGCGGTGGAGGCCAGCGTCGCGATCACCGAGTTGCCCAGGTAGGGCAGGAAGTCGGCGGCCAGCACCGCCTCGAACTGCTCCAGGGTGGGCTCGAAGAACAACTTCGGCGGGGTGGTGGCCGCGTCGCCCTCCTGCTTGAACGCGGTCAGCACCAGCCACAGGGCGGGCGAGACGAACACCAGGCCGATGGCCCAGGTCAGTACGGTCAGCGCGATGCCGCGCGCGCCACCGGAGCGGCGGCCGCGCTCGGGCCGGCGGGGCGCGGGACGGGGCGCCGGCGCGGGGCCGCCGCCCGGGCGCGCGGGGGCTGCGGTGGTCACGAGATCCCCTCCTGGGCGGTCATGAACGAGCGGAAGATGAGCCGCAGCGCCAGCGTGGCCACGACGATGGTGCCGACGACCACGACGACGCCCATGGCGGCGGACTGGCCGATGTCGAAGCCGAGGAAGGTCCGCTGGTAGATGTAGAACGGCAGGTTGGCGCTTGCCGTGCCGGGACCGCCCTGGGTCATCATGTAGATGGTGTCGAAGGTGTTCACCACGTAGATCGATCCCAGCAGCACGCCCAGCTCGATGTAGCGGCGCAGGTGCGGCAGGGTGATGGCGACGAACATCTGCCACCGGCCGGCGCCGTCGACCTGCCCGGCCTCGATGACGTCGCGGCCCTGGCTCTGCAGGCCGGCCAGCACCAGCAGCATCATGAACGGGGTCCACTGCCACACAAGGGCGGTGACGACCGAGACCACCGGGTACTGCGACACCCAGTCGACGCCGCCCAGCCCGAACGGGGTGAGCAGGAAGCCGATCAGCCCGAACACCGGGTCGAACATGGCGTTCTTCCACAGCAGCGCGGTGGCCACCGGCAGCACCAGGAACGGGGTGATGAGCAGGGTGCGCACCACACCGCGGCCGAGGAACCTGCGGTCCAGCAGCAGCGCCAGCCCGATGCCCAGGGCCATGGCCACCAGCACGCACGCCGAGGTGATCAGCACGGTGTTGAGGGCCGCCGTGAGGAACTGGGCGTCGGTGAAGACCGCGGCGTAGTTGGCCAGCCCCACGAACGACTGGGAGCCGGGCCGCAGCAGGTTCCACGACTGCAGCGAGTAGAACACGGTGAACAGGAACGGGAGCTGGGTGACGAGCACCGTGAACACCAGTGCGGGCAGCAGCGGGGCACGGCGGGCCCAGCCCTGGGCGCGCTCCACCGCTTCGGGGCTGCGCCGGCGGGCGGCCGTGGCTGCGGCGCTCATCGGCTCTCCTCCTTGTAGGTGTCGCCCACGCTCTGGGCGTAGCGCTGGCTCTGCTCCAGCGCCTCCTCCACACTGATCTGTCCGGCGATGGCGGCGCTGAGCTGCTGGCTGACCCGGGTGCCCAGGTCCTGGAACTCCGGGATGGCCAGGAAGCCGATGCCGGTGTAGGGGACCGGCTGCAGCGTGGGGTTCCGCGGGTCGGCCTCCTCGATGCCGCGCCGCATGGGCTCGGCGTAGGCCTCGGCGGCCTCCGCGTACTCGGGGATCTCGAACGTCGACCGGCGGCTGCCGGGCGGCACCCGCTCCCAGCCGTAGGTCTCGCCGACGGTGCGGATGTAGTCCTTGTCGGTCATCCAGGAGACGAACCGCCAGGCCTCCTCCTTGTGCGGGGAGGAAGCGGGGACGCCCAGGGACCAGGTGTAGAGCCAGCCGCCGTAGTCGCTCTCGGCGACCGGGGCGGCGACGTAGCCGCTCTCGCCGACGACCGTGCTGGCATCGGGGTTCTCGGTGGTGCTGACCATGGCGGTGGAGTCGTAGAACATGGCCGTCTGGCCCTGGCTGTAGCGGTTCAGGCAGTCGCCGAACCCGCTGTTGGCCGCGCCGGGCTGGCCGTGCTTGCGGACCAGGTCCACGTAGAACTCCGCGGCCTCGCGGAACTCCGGCGAGTCGAGTCGGGCGTTCCACTCCTGGTCGTACCAGCGCCCGCCGAAGGTGTTGAGGACGCTGTTGAAGGGGCTGAGGACCTCGCCCCATCCGGCGAGGCCGCGCAGGCAGATGCCGGCGACCCCCGGCTCGACGCCGTCGAGCTCGGCGGCCAGCGCGGCGATCTCGTCCCAGGTGGGGTCGGCCGGCATCTCGACCCCGGCCTGCTCGAACAGGTCCTTGCGGTAGGCGACGAAGGACGACTCGCCGTAGAACGGCACCGAGTACATGTCGCCCTCGTAGGAGAGGTCCTCGCGGATCGAGGGCATGAAGTCCTCGTCGTCGTAGCCCTCGGTGGCGTCGATGCGCGGCTGCAGGTTCTCCAGCCAGCCGAACTCCGCCCACTGCTTGGTCTCGTAGTTGCTGATCATGACCACGTCGAACTCGCCGCCGCCCGTGGCGATGGACGTGGTGATCTTGGCGCGGGCCTCGTTCTCGGGCAGGGACACGAAGTCCACGTCGATGCCGGGATTGGCCTCCGTGAACCGCGACTGCAGTGATATGGCGTCCTGCATCTGCGGGTTGGAGACGATGGCGACGACCAGGCGGGTGCCTTCGTCGCCGCTCGCCGTCGCTCCGGCCCCGGCGCAGCCGGTGAGCAGCAGCGCCGCTGTGCTGAGCGCGGCGATCGGACGCAGTGGAATGCGCATCGGGTCGGTCCTCCTCGGCGAGGGCTTCGGGGGGCGGATGGTCACCGGCCGGCCCCGTCGGAGGGCGCGACCTGCACCTTCACGCCCGCCCCCGCGCGCATGAGGTCCAGTGCCGCGGGGAACTCGGCGAGCGGCAGGGCGTGGCTGAGCAGGGGCCCGGTCTGCACCGCGTCGGAGGCGAGCAGGTCGAGGGCCGCGCCGTAGCTGTTGAGGACCGCCATGGAGCCGACCACGGTGATCTCGTCGTTGTAGATGCGGAACGGGGACAGGTCGACGCGCGCGTCGTCGGCCGCGACCCCGAAGATGAGCAGCCGTCCGCCGCGCCGCAGCGAGGCGAAGGCGGCCTCGATGGCGGGCGGGGCCCCGGTGACGTCGACGGCGGCGTCGAAGCGCTCGTCGCCGAGGTCGGCGGTGTCGGTGGCGGTGGCGTGCGCGCCGAAGCCGGCGGCGATCTTCAGCCGGTCGGCGTTGCGGTCGACCATGGTGACCCGGGCCCCGCCCTGCTGCAGCAGCTGCTGCAGCAGCAGGCCCATGGTGCCCGCCCCGATGAGCAGGAACCGCTCGCCGGGGAACACCCCGATGCGGCGCACCCCGTGCACCGCGCAGGACAGCGGCTCGACGATGGCGCCCTCCCGGAAGGTCATCCCCTCGGGCATCCGGTGGCAGTTCGCGGCGGGGGCCGCCACGTACTCGGCGAACGCGCCGTCGACGGTGTCGCCGATGGCGCCCCAGTTGGCGCACAGGTTGCCCCGCCCCGCCCGGCAGAAGGAGCAGTGCCCGCAGAACAGTGACGGGTCGACGGCGACCCGGTCGCCCACCCGCAGCCCGCCGGGGGCGGCCGAGCCCACCGCGACGACCTCGCCGGCGAACTCGTGGCCGGGGACCAGGGGGTAGGGGCTGGGCGGGAACTCGCCGTCGGCGATGTGCAGGTCGGTGCCGCAGATGCCGCAGGCCCCGACGCGGAGCACGACCCCGTCGGGGGCCGGGGTCGGATCGGGGCGCTCTCCGATGCTGATCGTCCCTGGCTGCTCGATGATCGCTGCGCGCACGGTCGCTCCTCGCGGTTGGGCTCTCCACCGGCACGCCCATCGTGCTCATCTGAGCGGTGCCGGACACATCTGATTAACCTCATTGAAGACGTATCGGAAACCCGATGTCAACGTATGATTTACAAATGAGCATGGTGGCAATCACATGAGCGAAGCGGTGGACGGGCGTCCGGGCGCCGCCTCGGACGCATCGGCGAACGCCGAGAAGGCACCGGTCAAGGGGCCCGCGGAGCTGGTCCTGGTGTCGGCGATCGCGCGGCGCTTCTACCTGGACGGGCGCTCCAAGGTCGAGATCGGGGAGGAGTTCGGGCTGAGCCGGTTCAAGGTCGCGCGCGCCCTGGAGACCGCGCGCGAGACCGGCATCGTGCGCATCGACATCCGGCTGCCCACCCAACTGGACGCCGAGCTGTCCGACCGGCTGTGCGAGGCCTACGGACTGGACCGCGCCATCGTCGTGTCGACCCCCGAGGATCCCGGCGACACCAGCCGGCAGCTCGGCGCGGTCGCCGCCGACCTGCTCGGCGAGATCGTCGTCCCCGGCGATGTCCTCGGCCTGGCCTGGGGCAGGACGCTGCAGGCCATGGGGGCCGGGCTGACCAGGCTGGCCCGGTGCACCACCGTGCAGCTCAACGGGGTGCTCTCGGCCCGGGCCGACAGCGTGGGCTCGGTCGAGACGGTCCGCCGCGCCGCCCAGCTCTCGGGCGGTCCGGCCTACCCGATCTACGCCCCGCTGATCCTGCCCGACGCCGGCACCGCCCGCACCCTGCGCGCCGACCCCGGCATCGCCGAGGCCTTCGCCCACTTCGACCGGTTGACCAAGGCGGTGGTCGCCATCGGCGGGTGGGACGGGCGGTCGTCGACCGTCTACCAGGCCCTCACCCCGGACAAGCGCGAGCAGTACGCGTCGCTGGGGGTGCGCGCCGAGATGTCGGCGCAGCTCTTCGACGCCGACGGCGAGCAGGTCCGCACCGACCTGGACGACCGGGTGCTCAGTATCAGCGCCGCGCAGCTCCGGCGGGTGCCCGAGGTCATCGCCGTGGCCGGCGGCGAGCACAAGACCGAGGCGATCGGCGTGCTGCTGCGCACCGGGCTGCTCTCCACCCTGGTGACCGACTCCGCGGTGGCGCGCGGCCTGCTGGGGTGAGAGGGGCGGCTCCGCGCCTCCCCGGCGGGCGCAGAGCCCCGATCCGGCACGCACCGCGCGGGCGCGGGCGGCGGGAGCCCGGGTCAGCGCTGCGAGGCGGTGTTCCGGGTGTGCCGCACGACGCCGTCGCGCATCACCAGGCGGAGGTGGTGCTCGGGGTCGGCGAGCACGGAGACGTCGGCGAGCGGGTCGCCCTCGACCGCGATCAGGTCGGCGTGCGCGCCCGGGCGCAGCGTGCCGATCCGGCCCTCCAGGCCCAGCAGCCGGGCGGCGGTGCCGGTGGCGGCGCGCAGAACGTCCGGCGCGGGCTGCACCTGCGCGCGGATCGCGAACTCCTCGTTCTGGTGCGCCTGCATGGCGCCGAGCAGGTCGGTGCCGAAGACCAGGTTCACCCCGGCCTCGTGGGCCAGGCGCAGCGCGTCCAGTCCGCGGGTGAGGACGGTGTCGACCTTGGCCTGGCTCTCCGGCGGGAGCCCGTTGCGCGCGCCCTGCCGGGACAGCTCCCGATAGGTGACCAGGGTGGGGACGAGGTAGGCGTCGTTGTCCACGAACAGCCCGACACTGCTCTCGTCGATGAGGTTGCCGTGTTCGATGCAGCGCACGCCCAGGCGCAGGCCGCGGTTGACCGCCCGCGCGGTGTAGGCGTGCCCGGTGACGTAGCGGTTGGCGGCCTCGGCCTCCTCGACGACGGCGCGGATCTCGTCGTCGGCGGACTGCGTGGAGTCGATGCGGTCGGTGGGGGAGGCGACGCCCCCGGACAGCATGATCTTCACGTGGTGGGCGCCGGTGCGAAGCTGTTCGCGGGCGGCCCGGCGGAACTCGATCGGGCCGTCGCAGACGAGCCCGGCCCCGGGGCAGCACCCGTGCGCGTCGCGGCCGTGCCGGCCGCGGGGCCGGAAGTCGCCGTGGCCGCCGGTCTGGGACAGCGCCTTGCCCCCGAACAGCAGCCGCGGGCCGTCGAACAGGCCGTCGGCGATGGCGTCGGCGAGGCCGTGGTCGCCGCCGCCCACGTCGCGCACGGTGGTGAAGCCGCGGTGCAGCATGTCGGTGAGGGAGCGAGCGGCGTAGGCGGCCACATAGGAGGGGGACCGGTCGGATACGGAGCCGAGGTCGGCGCTGAGCGCGGTGGCGTGCACGTGCGCGTCGACCAGCCCGGGCAGCAGGCTCGCGCCGCCCAGGTCGATCACCTCGGCGTCGGCGCCGGGGGCCTCGCCCCGCCCGTGGTCGGCGATGAGCCCGTCCCTGACCAGGAGCCAGGAGTCGCCCCGGGTGGTCCCGGCCTCGGGGTCGACGAGGTTCGCGTTGGTGAACAGGGCGGATCGGGTGGTCATTGGCATACCTCCGAACGAAGTGCGCGTGGACGGCGCGGTGCGTGAGCGGCGCCTCATTTGCAATATATGTTGCAGGATGTGCGGGCGACCGACCGGGCGGTGGTATCGCTATGGGCGGAGGGCCCGACGAGGGGCCGACGAGGGGCCGAGGAGGAGGTCGGGATGCCGGACTGGATCGAGGAGGCGCTGGCCGGGGGCCGGCTGGGGCGGGCGAGCGAGCGCGTGATCCGGGTGCTGCGCGACGAGCCCAGGTTCGCCTCCTACGCCAGCACCGCCGAGCTGGCCGAGCGCGCCGACGTCAACGTGGCCACGGTGGTCCGGGCGGCGCAGCAGCTCGGCTTCTCCGGCTGGCCCGCGCTGCGCATCGAGCTGCGCTCGCGCTACCTGGCGTCGCTGAGCGCGGGCGAGGTGCTGGCCGAGCACGCCTTCTCCGACGCCGACCCGGTCCAGGCCGCGGTGCGCTCCGACCGCGAGAGCCTGCGCATGCTCTCGGCGACGCTCGACGCAGCGGCGGTGCGCGCCATCGCGGCCGGGATCCACGGCGCCCGGCGCACCATCGTGCTGGGGTCGGGTACGTTCGCAGCGCCCGGCCTGCAGCTCTCGCACGCCGCGGGGATCATGGGCTACGACGTGGAGATGCGCCAGGGCGGCGGGACCGGGCTGGTCAGCGACCTCTCCCGGATGGGAGAACGGGACCTGCTGGTGCTGTGCGACCTGTGGCGGCTGCCCCGGGCGATCCGCTCGGCGGCGCAGATCGCGGCGCAGCGGTCGGTGACGACGGCCGTCGTCACCGACCGCCGGGACTCCCCGCTGGTGGAGGGGGCCGCGCACGTGGTGCTGGTCCCCAGCGAGGGGGTGGGGATGTTCCCGTCGCTGACCGCGGTGATGGCGGTCGTGCACGCGGTGCTTGCGGAGCTGGCCCGCGTGGGCGGGGAGTCCGCCCTGCGCGCGGTCCGGGAGACCGAGCGGCTGTGGGAGCAGGCGGAGCTCTTCTGACCGATGTTCGACGATCGGGTCCGTACAGGGGTCGGCTGTCGAAGTGCGCGCAGCGCCGGCGGCACAGCAGGTCCGATTCCTGGAAGCCCCACCCCGCTCCGCGAACGCGGCGGTCAGAGTTCGATGAAGTGGAGTGATCTCCATCACAGCAAATGCAATAAGTGTTGCATGACGTGGCGCACACCTGCTTTCATCGACCGCGTTCAGCCGCCGTTCCCCTCCGACCCCGTTCCAAGGTGGTCCCCGTGCAAGCAGTCCATCTCGTCATCTTCGCCGTCTACCTACTGGCCATGGTGGGGGTGGCGGTGTATTTCAGCCGCTCGGCCAAGGTGGGCGGCGGCGACGACTTCATGTTCGCCGGCCGCAGCCTCTCGCGCCCGGTCATGATCGCCACGATGCTGGTCACCTGGGTCGGTTCGGGCACGATCATCGGCGGGGCGAACTTCGCCTACACCTACGGCCCGGTGGCCGGAATGATCTTCTTCGCCGGGACGCCCTGCGGCATCCTGGTGCTTCTCCTGGCCGCGCGCCGCATCCGGCGGGCCTCCCGCTACACCATCCCCGAGCTGCTGGAGGCGAGGTTCGGGACGGGGGTGCGCACGGTCGCCGCACTCGTCACGACGGTCGCCTACCTGGGCCTGGTCGCCTCGCAGTTCATCGGCGGCGGCTACGTCGTCAGCCTGGTCACCCCGCTGAGCGCCACCCAGGGCACCGTCCTCGTCGCCGTCGTGGTCACCCTGCTCACCGTCACCGGCGGCCTGTTCTCCGTCGCCTACACCGATTTCCTCTCCGCCATCGTGATCGTGCTCGGGCTGTTCGTCGCGCTGCCGCTGGTCTTCGCGGCGGTCGGGGGCCCCGGCGCGTACTGGGAGGGGCTGCCCGAGCAGGCGGCCACGGTCAGCGGCGGGCTGACCTGGCTCCAGATGCTCGGCTACTTCATGCCGCTGTTCCTGCTGCTGCTGGCCGACCAGAACATCTACCAGCGGCTGACGGCGGCCCAGGACGAGCGCACCGCGCGCTCCTCCACGCTCGGGATGTTCTTCTCCAGCTTCCTGGTGATCGTCCCCGTCGTCCTGCTGGCCTCGGCGGCGGCGGTGCTCATGCCCGGGATCAACGGCGACCTGTCCATCCTCAGCCTGGCCTCCGAGGGCCACCTCCCGGCCGTACTCGGCGGCCTGATCCTGGCGGGCGCCGTGGCCTTCGTGATCACCACAGGGTCGTCGTTCATGCTCTCCTGCGCCTCCAACATCACCTACGACCTGTGGGTGCGCTTCGCCCGCACGGAGGTGGGCGACCGTCAGCGGCTGCTCGTGCAGCGCGGGTCGGTGCTGGCCATCGCGCTCGTCGCGTTCGTGCTCGGGTTCTTCTTCCCCACGGTGCTGGACCTGCAGATGTACAGCTACACCGTCTACGGCGCGGCCATCACCCCGGTCGTGTTCGCGGTGCTGTTCTGGCGGCGTGCGACAACGGCCGGCGCGGTGGCGGCCCTGCTGGCCGGCGCGCTGACCACCATCGGATGGGAGGTCGCCGGCACCCCGGGGGAGCTCAACGGCGTGATCGCGGCGCTGCCCGCCGCGGTCGTCGCGCTGGTCGCGGTCAGCCTCTGCACCAGGGCGCCCGAAGCGGCGCGGCCCGCCCCCGCCCGATCGCGGGGGTGACCGCGGGCGGGGCCGGTCGGCCCGCCGCCCGGCGGTCCCGGATCAGCCCGACTCCCGGACGATGAGCTCCCACGGCGCGGCGAGCACCGCGTCGGGGAGCGGGGAGGCGGATTCGAGGCGGGCGAAGAGCCGCGCGACCTCGCGGGAGAAGTCCAGGACGGGCGCCCCGACGGTGGTCAGGGCCGGGGAGATCACCAGCCCCTCGGGGATGTTGCCGATCCCGATGACCGCCAGCTCCTCGGGGACGGCGGCGCCGAGGTCCCGCGCGGCCCAGATGGCGTCGATGGCGGCGCGGTCGGTGGCCGAGAGCAGCGCCGTGGGAGGGTCGGGCCGGCCCAGCAGCTCGCGCACCGCCGCGTAGGCGTCCGGGCGGGAGTCGGCCACCGGGCGCACCAGGTCGGGGTCGACGCCGATCCCGTGCTCGCCGAGCACCCGCCGGTAGCCGTGCAGCTTCACCGACCGCGCGGGCGCCCATTCGCTCTCGCCGGGGTGGGCGAGGTAGCCGATCCTCCGATGGCCCAGCGCCACCAGCCGCTCCACCGCGGCGCGGCAGGACCGGGCGCGGTCCTGGCGGACCACGTCGAAGCCGTCGGGGCGCAGCTCGTCGTCGAAGACCACCAGGGACAGGCCCTGCCGCGCCAGCGCGGAGAGCTCGGCGCCGCCCAGCGGGCAGTCCGGCAGCAGGATCGCGCCGTCGACGTAGCGCTCGCGCAGGACGCGCAGGAGCGCGTCGCTCGGCGTGCTCTCGCTCACCGGCAGCGCGACGACCGCCAGGCCGCGCTCGGCGGCGGCCGCCTGCATCTGCTCGGCCAATCGGTCCGACCACGGGCTCGACGGCGCCGGGTACATCAGTCCGACCAGGTCGGTGCGGCGGCGGCGGAGGCTGCGGGCCGAGTGGTCGATCTGGTAGCCGATCTCGGCGACGGCGCGCATGACGCGCTCGCGCGTCTCCTGCGGCGGGGGCTTGGCTCCTCCGCGCCGGCCGCTGAGGACGTAGGAGACGGTGGCGGTGGAGACTCCCGCGCGTCGCGCGATGTCGCGCTGCGTCGGACGGCGCGGAGGCTCGGTCGCTGCCACTTTGTGAACGTTATCCGGGGTTCGCCCCGGTCGCAACGTCGCGCGCTTGTCCGCACCGGTCTGGACGTGTGGCGAACGAGGCCCTAACGTCTGACGTTAATCGAATAACAGCCCGGCTCACCCGGCGTCGCACCCGCCCGCCGCCGGCCGAGCCGGTCATCCCCGGAGCGGACCGCCCGGAACCGCGCCCGCGGTTCCCGCACCGGATCCGCCGTCCCCGTTCACAGCGGCGCCACCACCGAAAGGTCGAGGATGACCCACCAACCGAACGGATCCCCCGCCCAGCCGATGCCCAAGGTCGTCGCGGCCAGCCTGTCCGGCGCGATGCTGGAGTGGTACGACTTCAACCTCTACGGGATATCGGCGGCCCTCGTCTTCAGCAGGCTGTTCTTCCCCGACATCGACCCCGTCCTCGGGACTCTGGCCTCCCTGGCCACGTTCGGCGTGGGGTTCGTCTCCCGCCCCATCGGCGCGCTGGTCTTCGGCCACCTCGGCGACCGGGTCGGACGCAAGCAGGTCCTCGTCACGACGATGATGATCATCGGCGGCGCCACGTTCCTGATCGGCCTGCTCCCCGACTACCACTCGATCGGGCTGTGGGCGCCGGCCCTGCTGGTGCTGCTCCGCCTGGTGCAGGGACTCGGGCTGGGCGGTGAGTTCGGCGGGGCTTCGCTGCTCACGGTGGAGCACGCCCCGCGTGCCCGCCGGGGCTTCTGGGGCAGCCTCCCGCAGACCGGCGGGGCCATCGGCTACCTGATCGCGGTGTCGGTGGTGAGCCTCTTCGCCGCCCTCCCCGACGATCAGTTCCTGAGCTGGGGGTGGCGGATCCCGTTCCTGCTGAGCGCGGTCCTGCTCGCCGTCGGCCTCGTCGTCCGGCTCAAGATCCAGGAGACCCCCGCCTTCGACGAGGTCAAGAGGACCGGGCGGCGCGAGCGCATCCCGCTGTGGACCGCGCTGCGCAGGTACCCCAGGAGCATCGCCGTGGCCTTCGGCGCGCGCATCGGCGAGGCCGGGAGCTCCCAGATCTATCAACCCTTCGTGATCAGCTACGTCACCACGAGCCTGGGCTACGGCGAGAACGTCGCCCTCACCGGGGTGGTCCTGTACAACGTCATCGCGCTGGCGCTCATCCCCGTCGCGGGCGCGATCTCCGACCGCGTCGGCCGCAGGCCGCTGTATCTGGCGGGCGGCGTCCTCGTCGCGCTCACCGCGTTCCCCTACTTCTGGCTGCTCAACTCGGGCTCCACCTGGTGGGCGTGGACGGCGATGGCGCTCGCGGCGCTCGGCAGCGCCGTGTGCATGTCCAGCCTCCAGGCCACGCTGTTCACCGAGATGTTCGGCGTGCGGGTCCGCTACTCCGGGATGTCCTTCGCCTACCAGACCTCCGCCATGGTCGCGGGCTTCGTCCCGGCCGCGGCGACGTCGCTGCTCGTGGCCTCGGGCGGCGCGATCTGGCCCGTCGCGGCGCTGGTCGCCGCGCTGGGCCTGGCGTCGGTCGTCTCCACGGCCTTCATGCGCGAGACGCGCGAGCTCGACGTCTCCGAACTGGAGTCGCGGGGGACGGGCGCCCGCACCGCGGCCGGCGACCCGTGAGGCGTCCCCGGGCCCGCAGCGGCGCACGCAGCGAACGGACGAATCCGCCGACCGTCCCCGACGAAGACGAGGTGACAGCGTGAACGACCGGCGATCCGCGAAGAACGCGGTCGTGTTCCTCACCGACCAGCAGCGCTGGGACACGACGGGTCTGCACGGCAACCCGCTCGGCCTGACCCCGAACCTCGACCGGATGGCCGAGGAGGGGGTGCACGTGGCGAACTCCTTCACCTGCCAGCCGGTGTGCGCCCCCTCGCGCGCGTCCCTGCAGACCGGCAGGTACCCGGCCGGCATCGGCTGCTTCCGCAACGGGATCCCCCTGCCGGACGACGTCCCCACCCTGGCCGACCGGTTCGGCGAGGCGGGCTACGAGACGGCCTACATCGGCAAGTGGCACCTCGCCGACGACGACGTCGCCGGCCCGGTGCGGCCCGAGCAGCGCGGCGGGTACCGGCACTGGCTGGCCTCGAACCTGCTCGAGTTCACCTCCGACGCCTACCGCACCACCCTCTACGACGAGCACGGGGAGCCCCACGACCTCCCCGGGTACCGCGCGGACGCGATCACCGACGCGGCGATCGACTACATCGGGCGGGAGCGCGACGCCCCGTTCTTCCTGTTCCTGTCCTTCCTCGAACCCCACCACCAGAACCAGCGCGACGACTACCCCGCGCCCGACGGCTACCGGGAGCGCTACGAGGGGGCCTGGACCCCCGGTGACCTGGCCGCTCTCGGCGGGAACTCCGACGAGCACCTGGCGGGCTACTACGGGATGGTCAAGCGGGTGGACGAGTGCCTCGGCAGGTTCACGACCGCCCTCGGGGAGCTGGGGCTCGCCGACGACACCGTCGTGCTCTTCACCTCCGACCACGGGTGCCACTTCAAGACCCGTAACGGCGAGTACAAGCGGAGCTGCCACGACGCCTCGATCAGGGTCCCCACGGTGCTGTCCGGGCCGGAGCTGGGCGCCGGAGCGGCCCCGTCCCGGCTCGTCAGCCACGTCGACCTGCCCCCGACGCTGCTGGAGGCCGCCGGGCTCCCGGTCCCCGAGGACATGGACGGGCACTCGCTCGTGCCCCTCCTTCGGGGGGAGGCCGACACCCGGCCCAACGACGTGCTGGTCCAGGTCAGCGAGTCGGAGGTGGGCAGGGCGCTGCGGACGGAGCGGTGGAAGTACGGGGTCGTCGCGCCCGGCGCCGACGCCTGGAACACCCCGTCGGCCGACCGCTACGTCGACGCCTACCTCTACGATCTCGAGGCCGACCCCGACGAACTGCACAACCTCGTCGGCGCGGCGTCGCACTCGGGGGTCGTCGAGCGGCTGCGCGAACGGCTCGTCCGGCGCATGGTCGAGGCGGGGGAGCGGCCGCCGCTGATCGAGGCCCCGGGGTGACGGCCGCGGGCCGGGTCCCTTCGCGGGGACCGCTCCGTACGCGCCAGCCCGGCGCGGCAGCGGTCCGCGGTCGCGGCCTCCGAGGCCGGCCGCGCCGGCCCCGATCTCACCCGGCGGGCCCCGGAGCGCCGCCGGAGCGGGCCTCGCGGCGGCGGCGCTGCTCGGCGGGGTCGGGGACCGGGGCCGCCATGAGCAGCCTCCGGGTGTAGTCGTGCTGCGGGGCGGCCAGAACGGAAGCGGTGGCGCCTGTCTCGACGAGCTCGCCGCCGCGCATCACCGCGACCCGGTCGGCCAGCAGTTCCACCACCGCCAGGTCGTGGCTGATGAACAGGCAGCCGAACCGCAGCCGCCGCTGCAGGTCCAGGAACAGTTCCAGCACGTCGGCCTGCACCGAGACGTCGAGGGCGCTGGTCGGCTCGTCGGCGATGAGCAGCTTGGGGCCCAGCACCAGCGCACGCGCGATGCTGACCCGCTGCCGTTGGCCGCCGGACAGCTCGTGCGGGAACCGGTTGCGCAGGTCGGGGGCCAACGACACCTCCTCCAGCGCCGTGGCCACCCGATCGGCCAGTTCGCTCCCGCGGCACAGCCGGTGCGTGCGCAGCGGTTCGCCGACGGAGGCGCCGATCGTCATCCGCGGGTCCAGCGACGAGGCCGGGTCCTGGAACACGATGCCGAACTCCCGGCGCAGCGGGCGCATCCTGCGCCGGGAGAGTCCGGTGATGTCGTGCCCGGCGATGGCCACGGTGCCCGACGCGGGGCTCTTCAGCCCCGCCGCGCACCGGCCGACCGTGGATTTGCCCGACCCCGACTCGCCGACGAGGCCGAACACCTCGCCCGGCGCGACCGACAGCGAAACCCCGTTGACCGCGGTCAACGCCCCGTAGGTCGCGACGAGGTCGCTGATCTCCAACGCCGCCGACGCGTCGGCCGCGGCCTCGGCGGCCTCGGTGGTCCCTGCGGTCCTTTTCTCCTCGGCGTCCCCGCCGGCGTCGGACCTCTTGAGGCCGCCGACGGCAGCGAGGGAGTCCGGGTCCCGCGGCGCCGTCTCGGCCCGGCCGAGGTGCGGCACCGCCGCCAGCAGCCCGCGGGTGTAGGGATGCTCCGGCGCGGCGAAGAGCTCGGCGACCGGGCCGGTCTCGACGATTTCGCCGCGGTACATGACCACGACCCGGTCGGCGATGTCGGCGACCACCCCCATGTCGTGGGTGATGAGCACGATCGCGGTGCGCAGCCGGTCGCGCAGGTCGCGCAGGAGGTCGAGGATCCCGGCCTGGACGGTGACATCGAGCGCCGTGGTCGGCTCGTCGGCGACGAGCACCTTGGGTTCGCAGGCCACGGCCATGGCGATCACGACGCGCTGGCGCTGGCCGCCGGAGAGCTGGTGCGGGTAGGCCCCCAGCCGCCGGGCGGCGTCGGGGATTCCGACCAGCTCCAGCAGTTCCCTTGAGCGTTCGCGCGCCGCCGACCGCGACATCCCCTTGTGGCCGCGCAGCACTTCGGCGAGCTGCCAGCCCACGGTGAACACGGGGTTCAGCGAGGTCATGGGCTCCTGGAAGATCATCGCGATCTCGTTGCCGCGGATCCGCCGGAGCCGCCGCTCGCCGACTCCGATCAGCTCCTCGCCGGCGAGGGCGGCCGATCCCTCGACCGAGGCGCCGTTGGGCAGCAGGCCGAGCAGCGACATCGCGCTGACGGTCTTGCCGGAGCCCGACTCCCCCACCACGGCGACCACCTCGGCCGGGCCGACGTCGAAGGTGACCCCCGAGGCGGCCCGCACCGGGCCGCCCTCGGTGTGAAACCCCACGGACAGATCGCTGAACCGCAGGACGGGGGGCGCCGCTGCCGCGGTCTCGGCGCCCGTGGTCTCCGTGCTGCTCATCGGGGCCGTCCCTTCGGGTCCAGGGCGTCGCGGAGTCCGTCGCCGAGCAGGTTGAAGGCGAGCGTCGCCACGACGATCACCAGTCCGGGGAACACGGCGAGCCAGGGGGCCAGCGCGAAGAACGGCTGCGCCCCGGAGAGCATGGTGCCCAGTGAGGGAGTGGGCGGCTGTACGCCCAGCCCCAGGAAGGACAGCAGCGACTCGCCGATGATCGCGGCGGGGATGCCGACCGTGATCTGGATCAGCAGCGCGTTGACCGAGTTGGGGAGGATGTGCCGGACGAGCACGGAGGCGTCGCTCGCGCCGACCGCGATCGCCCCTTCGACGTAGTTCTCGTTGGCCAGCCGCAGCGTCTCGCCGCGGACCACCCGGACCATGTTCGGGACCTGCGACACCCCGATGGCGATCGCCGCGTTGAGCAGCGACGGTCCGAGGATGGCCGCGAGGCCGACCGCGAGCACCAGGAACGGAAACGACATCAGCGCGTCGTTGAGCCGGGACACGATCGGGTCGCCCCAGCGCCGGTAGTAGCCGGCGACCAGTCCGAGCGGGACCGAGACGGCGGCGGCGATCAGCACCGCAAGGAGTCCGACCGCGAGCGAGGAGCGCAGCCCGTACAGGACGCGCGAGAGCTGGTCGCGGCCCAGTTCGTCGGTGCCCAGCCAGTGGGCCCACGACGGCGGTCGGCGCAGCGTGCCGAAGTCGACGGCCTCGGGGGCGTGCGGGGCGATGACCGGGGCGAGCAGCGCCGCGCCGACGAGCAGCGCCGCCAGCACGAGCCCGAACATCCCGGCGGGGTTGCGCAGCAGCCGGCGCATCGCTCGGCCGCGCGCCGCGGGTGCGTCGGAGGTCGCCGTCTCGCGGGGCCGCGTGGCCTCGGCCGTCATCGCGTTCCTTCCTGGACCCGGATCCGCGGGTCGACGACCGAATAGAGCAGGTCGACCGCGAGGTTGACCGCGATGTAGCCGACCGCCGTGACCATCACCGCGGCCTGGATGATCGGGAAGTCGCGGGTGAAGACCGACTCGACCATGAGTCTGCCGAAGCCCGGCAGCACGAAGATCTGCTCGGTGACGACCGTGCCGGAGATGAGCGCGCCCAGTTGCAGGCCGAGGATGGTCAGCACGGTGATCATGCTGTTGCGCAGCGCGTGCACCAGGACGACCCGCCGCCGCGACATGCCCTTGGCGCGCGCGGTGCGGACGTAGTCGGAGCCGAGCCCCTCGATCATTGACGAGCGGGTCTGGCGCATGATGACCGCTGCGAGCCCGGTGCCCAGCACGATGGCGGGCATGGCCAGGCTGGTCAGGTTGCCCGCGGGGGAGTCGAGGAGCGGCACGTAGCCCGATGCGGGCAGCCAGCCCAGCGCCACGGCGAAGACCAGGATCCCCATGAGCCCCATCCAGAAGTTCGGGATCGACAGCCCGAGCAGCGCGACCGCGTTGGCCGCCCAGTCGGCGGGCCGGCCCTGCCGGACGGCGGCGACCACGCCCGATGCGATCCCGAGCACGGCGGCGACCAGCAGGCTCAGCAGCGCCAGCTCCACGGTGACGGGGATGCGGGTGAGGATGACGTCGGTGACGGGCAGCCCGGAGCGGATCGACTCGCCGAAGTCGAACCGGGCCATCTGGACCAGCCAGATCAGGTACTGCACGAGCAGCGGCCGGTCCAGGCCGAGCCGTTCGCGGATCTCGGCGACGGTGGTCGGGTCGGCCTCCTCGCCCGCCAACAGCAGCGCCGGATCGCCCGGCATGGACCGGACGCCGACGAAGATCACGATCGACACCAGGAACAGGGTCACCAGCGACTGCAGCAGCCGCCCCGCGAGGTAGCGTCCCATCGGCTCACCCGCCTTCCGCCACGTAGCCGGCGGTGCCGAGCCGCAGCAGCCCGTCGGGGTAGACCTGCAGGCCGGCGACCTCGTCGGTGTGCGCGACGTAAATCTGCTGCCGGTAGAGGTAGATGATGCTGTTGAAGCCGCGCAGCCGCGGCACCAGGTCGGAGTACAGCTCCTTGCGTCGTTCGGGGTCGTTCTCGGCCGCGGCCTCCCGGATGAGCCGGTCGGTCTCCTCGGTCGCGTAGCCGCTGTAGTTGTTGCTGCCGCCCTCGGTGAAGAACTGGGCGATGTTGCCGTCGGGATCGGGTCGGCCGGACCAGCCGACCACGTAGGTCTCGAAGTTGCCGGCCTGGCCCTCGGCCGTGGACGAGGCGAACTCGGTGGGGCGCAACCGCACCCGGAACCCGGTCTCGGCGGCCATGGCCTGGACCACCTGGCCCAGGCGCAGATTGGTGGGGTCGTTGGGGATCATCATGTCCACCGGGACCGGTGTGTCGGCTCCCGACTCCGCGACCAGCTCCCTCGCCCGGTCGGGGTCGAAGTCGGGGCAGGCCTGGGTCTCCTCGGTGGCGTACTCGCTGGTGGGTGGAATGGGGCCGCACGCAGGGGCGTAGAGGCCGCTGAAGACCACCTCGTTGATCATGGCGCGGTCCAGCGACAGCGCGAACGCCTCGCGCAGTTCGTCGCTTCGGGCCAGTTCGCCCTCCACCTGGCCGGGCTCCTCGCCGACCCCGTCGGAGTTGCGGATGTTCACGGTGATGCCCATGTACTGGGTGGAGGGCTGGCTGAGCAGTTCCAGCCCGTCCTCGGTGGAGACGGTGGCGACGTCGTTGGGGTTGATCTGCAGGGCTGCGTCGAGTTGGCCGGAGCGCAGGTTCGCGAGCCGGATCGAGTCGTCGGTGATGGCCCGGTAGGTGATCCGGTCCAGTTCGACCTCGTCGGCGCCGTAGTAGAGGTCGCTCTTCTCGACCACGATGCGGTCCTGGGCGACCCGCTCCACGAACGAGAACGGGCCCACGCAGACCGGGTGCCGGCCGAAGTCCTCGCCCAGTTCGTCGAGCTGCTCCGGCGACATGATCATCCCGGCGCGGTCGGCGAGCACCGATGTGAGCGGCGCGTAGGGGCGCGACAGCTCGATGCGGACGGTGTGGTCGTCGACCACCTCGACGTTTCGCACCGCGGAGAGCTCGGTGCCGCGCGAGGAGCCGGAGAGCTCCCGGTGTCGGTCCAGGCTGGTCTTCACGGCCTCGGCGTCGAACTCGGTGCCGTCGTTGAACACGGCGTCGGTGCGCAGCGGGACGGTCGCCACGAGCCCGTCGTCGGAGAGCCGCGGCAGGTCGGCGGCGAGCTGGGGGACGAGCGACAGGTCGGTGCCGGTGTCGTAGAGCTTCTCGCACATGCTCGCGAAGACCTGCCGGCCGACCAGCGTGCCGGCCAGCGTCGGGTCCAGCGCGTCGGGCTCGGCGTCGAGCCCGACGACCAGCTCGCCGCCGGAGCGGGTGGGGGCCTCGACCACGCTCTGCTCCGGCGCGGTCGCCTCCTGCGGGGTGACAAGCGGAGCGCAGCCGCCGATCGCGACGGCGACCGCGGACCCCGCCGCGAGGACCGCTCTCCCCGGCCGCGCGCGCCGCGGCCGCTGCGGTGTCATATGCGCTTCACCCTGAGTTCCTCCCGTGCCCCGGTGCCTCGCCGTGCGGGGCGGCACCAACGGCCGGGGGCCCTGCGACGAATCATTGGCTACGGTATGCAGCCGCCGAGAAATGTAACAAAGCGGCGCCGGAGCGTAAAGACCAGGAGCTCCGCGCCCTCCGCCGACCCTGAAGCGCCTCCCCGCGAACAGGGACGGGGCCTTCCGGCTCCGGTGACTTCAAGGTCGGCGGGTCGGGTGCCGGTCAGCCGGCCGGGGTCACCGTGATGTCGCGCCACGAGGCCGCGGTGCCGAACGTGCGGACCCCGATCGCTCCGGAGGCCGCGCAGCCGGGATCGGTCTCCTCGAAGGCGACCGGTTCCCCGCTGCCGTCGGCGGGTTCGGCGCGGACCGCGAACGTGCAGCCGGAGGCCGTCACCGACACGTCGTACCACGCGCCCCGCTCGATTCCGCCGGGCATGGGGCGCACGTCGCCCAGCCGCGTCCAGTCGTGGCTCTGCCGGCCGATGAACGCGCCGCCGTCCTCGTCGCTGATGCCGACGTAGTAGCCCTCGTGGGCGTCCGGGCCGACCTCCGGATCGCTGACCCGCACCAGGAGCCCGGCGTTTCCGGTGCCGTCGAGCCGGACCCGCCCCTCCATCGTGTAGTCCGTCCACGCGGTCGAGCCCGCGACCGACTTGTGGCCCGGGCCGCCCTCGCTCTCGGAGTAGACCTCGTCGGCCACCGACCAGTCGCCGCCGAAGGTGTCCCAGCCCAGGTCCGTTCCGTCGGCGAACGCGGTGTCGTAGGGCAGGACCCCCGCGTTGGAGCTGCCGTGGACGACGCGGTTGCGCTCGGTGTCGCCGCCCACGTGCGAGGCGGTGAGGAACAGCAGGTCGCCGCCGTCGTCGATGGGGAGGACGGCATTGCGGTAGCCCGACTGGTAGCCGCCGTAAGTCGTGGGCATCGGGGCGGTGAGCTCGTGCCACTCCCCTTCGCCGTTGTCGTGGTTGACCAGGAGGGTCTGCCCGTGTCCGCCCGCCTCGGTGTGCGGCTGGTCCAGGCTCTCGATCAGGGCGCCCGCGGTCAGGATGACGGTGCCGTCGGGGCCGCCGGCGGGGGACCAGGCGACCATCGGGTTGCCGTGCAGCAGGTGTCCGGTGCCGGTCTGCGGCCGCGTCCCCCAGTCGGTGGGATCGCCCCAGTCCAGCCCGTCGTCGGAGGTCTTGAACCGGACCCGGCAGTAGTCGACGGGGGCGTTGGCGTTGCCGCAGAACTCCACGCTCATGATGTAGCGGCCGTCGCCCATCCGGGCCACGGTGGACATCCCGGGCCGGTCGTCGGGGCCGGTGGGGTTCCACGCGTCCACCGGCGCGCTCCACGTCAGGCCGCCGTCGTCGGAGGTCTTGTAGGCGATGTTCTGCTCGCGGCCGGGGACGATCTCGTCGGAGTAGTAGACCACGAGGCGGCCGTCGTCGAGCTGGACCGGGAACGGCTCCCAGATCCGGCGCTCCCCGTCGGTTCCGGGACGGGTGCGCTCCGGCGTGCTGAGGTAGTTCCAGGTCTCGCCCTTGTCGGTGCTGGTGAAGAGCTGGACGTCGAACCCGCCGTCCTGGCCCGTCTCCGCGGCGAGCACGACCGTCCCCGCTTCGAGGTCGCCGGTGTCGGTGTGCAACTCCATCAGCGCGGGTTGCAGCGCGTTGGTGGCCTCCGGCAGCCCGTGCGGCTCGACCCGGGCGATCCGCTCGAAGGTGGCGCCCCGGTCGGTGCTGCGGTAGATGAGCCAGCCCCTGCCGGGGTCGCTGCCGGTGCTGAGTTGGCGCTCGAACGTCGCCAGGATCGTGCCGTCGGAGAGCTGGATCGCGTGTTCGTAGGACGCCCTGTCGTCGCTGTTGGTCACCGGGTCGGGCTCGTAGAGCACGTGGCCGGGGTGGGCTGACGCGGGGACCGCCGTCGTGGCCAGCGCGAGCGCCGCTGCGGCGACCGCGGTCGCCGCGCGCCGGACCGAGCGGCGGGACCGTCGGCGGGGTGGGGGAGCCATCGCATTGCCTCCAAAGGGGTCGGTCAGCGGAGAATACGATTTCTCAGACGTATTTACAACGATAGAAATGCGCCGGGGTGAGGCGGCGGTGTTGCATGTTCGGGAATAGCAGCAGGTCAATGCGGGTGTTTCTGTCCGGAGAAGGCCGGTTGGCCGGTCCGTGCCGAAATGGATATTTCGGGTATCGCCCGGTTCTCGGCTCTTTGGGGTGGCGGATCCTGTTCCCCGGCCCGGTGCGTCCGCGCCGGATCCGCGCGGCGGGCCTCGGCTTCCCCCGATGGGCGCGCCACGGCGCAGCGGAGGCGGAGACGTCGAAAAAGCGCTGTGAGCAGCGGAAATATGCCGCGCCAAAGCGGCCGTCCGACTCGGTGCGGACTCTCAGGGATTTTCGCGACCGCCTGTTGACATTGCCAGGGAGGTGTTGAAAGAAAGGGGGAATCGATTTCTCGGACATGGGAGCGAGCATGCGAGTCAGCGACGACGGCAACCCCCGTCCGGCAGCGGCGGCCCCGCCTTCCGGGCGGGCGGGCCCCTCGATGAACCGGTCGGCGTTCCTCAGGACCGCCGCCGGAGCGGTCGTCGGTTCCGGTCTCCTGGCCGGCGCGCCGATGGGCGGCGCGGCCGCGGCGCAGACCCGAACCCCGGGCGCAGCGGCCTCCCAGGCGCTGGAGGTGACCAAGATCGCCGACCTCACCGGCCCCGGCCTGACGACGCGGTTCCGGATGGAGGCGACCGACCTGGGCGTCCCCGCCGTCACCCCCGACGGCCGGATGCTGTTCGTGTTCGGCGACACCTTCGAGGAGGCGAGGGTGGGCGGCGGATGGTGGCGCTCACCGGTCGCCCTCTACTCCACGACGACCGACCTCGACGGCGGCGTGCGGTGGTCCGGCGCCGTGGGCGGGGACGCGGCGCAGCAGTTGTGGCCCTACGAGCACGACAACCCGGTCTTCTCCACCGTGCTCCCCTCCGACGTCATCACCATCGGCGGCACCATGTACCTGCACGCGATGGTCAACCAGGGCCTGGGCAACGTGGTGTGGACGGAGATCTGGCGCTCCGACGACTCCGGCGCGACCTGGGTCCACACGGGGGCGAAGTTCCCCAGCGACCTGCACGGCGGCCTGTTCCAGCTGCTGACCTGGGGCCTGGGCAACGACGGCTACGTCTACGTCTACTCCACCGAGTTCACCCGCAGCAAGCCCATCATCCTGCACCGGGTCCGCAGTGAGCGCATCGCCGACCCGGCGGCCTACGAGCCGTGGGGGTACCGGGACGGCACCTGGGCCTGGGGCAACCCGCCGACGCCGATCCTGGACGGCGCGTTCGGCGAGCTGTGTCTGCGCCCGCTCGACGGCAAATGGATGCTGACCTGGTTCAACGCCGGTGACTACCGGATCGACGGCATCGTGGTGGACACGCCGACCTCCAACCTGCACACCGCCTACCGCCGGACCCTGATCTGGGGAGGCGAATGGGGCGCGGAGGACGACTCCCACGTCGCGCAGCTCTACGGCGGCTACATCATCCCCGGATCGACCCTGGACGATCTGCACCTGTCCGTCAGCCAGTGGAACACCGACAACGACTGGCCCTACCGGGTCATGCAGCACCGGATCCGGGGGTTCGGCGCCTGAGCCCGCCGACCGCCGGCGGCCCCGGGAGCGCCCGGGGCCGCCGACGGTCGGGGAACCGGGCGGCGAGCTCGCAGGCCCGCTCCGGGCTCTCGCAGTCGACGATCCAGTAGCCGACCAGGAACTCCTTGGTCTCGGGGTCGGGGCCGCCGGTGACGACGGGGGCTCCACCCCCCGGCCCGCACGGTCCTGGCCTGCCCCGGATCCGCCGGCCCTATTGTGGGGCCATGACTGGACCGTCCGAACGGCCGATCATCATCGTGGGGTGCCCGCGGTCGGGCACCACGCTGCTGCAGCTCATGCTGCACGCACATCCGCGCATCGCGATCCCGCCGGAGACCCGGTTCCTCCTCGACGCCTACCGGCGCAGGAGGGAGTTCGGCGATCTGCGGGAGGCCGCCAACCGTCGTGCGCTGGCCGAGCGGATCGTCCGCCCGGCCGGGACCCGCTTCGCCGACCTGAGGCTGGACGCGGAGCAGACCATCGCCGAGATCGTCGAGGCCCCGCCCACCCTGGGCTCGGCGCTGGGCACCGTGTTCCGCGGCTACGCCCGCAGATTCGACAAGCCCAGGTGGGGCGACAAGCGTCCCGGCTACTACCAGTACATCGACGAGCTGCTCCGGTTGTTCCCCGACGCCCAGATCGTGCACCTGGTCCGGGACGGGCGCGACTGCGTCGGCTCGCTCAAGCGGATGCCGTGGTACCGCCTGGACTCCTACCACGCGATCTCCACCTGGGCCGAGGCCGTCGACTACGGTCGCACCGCGGCTCGCCGGCTGCCCCCGGACTCCTACCACCGGCTCCGCTACGAGGACCTGATCGAGGACCCGCAGGGGGAGCTGTCCGACCTGTGCGCCTTCCTCGGCGAGGAGTTCCACCCCGCGATGTGCGAGCCGAGGCGGGTCGCCGGAGACGTCATCCCCGAGCGCAAGACCTGGCACGGCAACACCCGCCGCGACATCAACCGGGCCGGCTCCGGCGCCTGGAAGGAGCGCCTGGAGCCGTGGGAGATCCGCCTGGCCGAGACCGTGCTGGCCGGGCGGCTGCGCGAGAACGGCTACGAGCCGTCCGGGGCGCCGCGCGCGGCGCCCCGCCACCTCGCCCGCTACGCCAAGGTCGCCGCGATGCGCCGGCTCGCCCGCCGCAAGCGCCGGCTGCACGACCGCTGGTGGCGGATGAACGAGCCGACCCCGGACATCGGCGCCGCCCAGGACGGCGGCGGAGCCCCGTGACCCGGCCGCCGGTCCCGCGGCGGCCGGGTCGCCGCCCGCGCTGACCCCGGCCTCGGGGCCGCGGGTACGCTGGCCGGCTCGGCCCTTCCCATTTCCGACCGCGGAGAGTCCGTGTGAGCATTCCGACGGAGGCGGGGAAGCGTACGCGTGGTTTCCTGGGGCACCCGCGGGGCCTCGCGACGCTCTTCTTCACAGAGGCGTGGGAGCGCTTCTCGTACTACGGGATGAGAGCGCTCCTGCTCTACTACATGTACGACCGGGTCGCCGACGGCGGCCTGGGGATCGACAACGGCACGGCGCTGTCACTGGTCGCCGTGTACGGTTCGGCCATCTACATGGCCGCGATCGCCGGCGGGTGGGTGAGCGACCGCCTCCTGGGCGTCCGCCGCTGCACGCTGTACGGCGGAATCCTGATCATGTGCGGGCACGTGTTCCTGGCGCTGCCCGCCGGGACCACCGCCCTGTACGTCTCGATGATCTTCATCGTCCTGGGCACGGGCCTGCTGAAGCCCAACATCTCGATCTCCGTCGGCGACCTCTACGCCGACAAGGACCTCCGCCGGGACTCCGGATTCACCATCTACTACATGGGGATCAGCATCGGCGCCCTGCTCGCGCCCCTGACCGTGGGGACGCTCGGCCAGAGGTACGACTACCACCTGGGGTTCGGCCTCGCGGCGATCGGCATGGCCATCGGGCTGCTCGTCTACGTCCGGGGGCAGCGCCACCTGAGCGAGGCGGGCAGGCGCCCGGCCAACCCGCTCCGCGCGTCCGAGATCCGCTCGTCGCGCACGGCGTGGCCGATAGCGGCGGCCGCGGCCCTCACCGTGCTCGCCGCCGCGGCCGCGGCCGTCTCCGGACGCCTCACCGCCGACCTCGTCGTCGACGCCGTCAGCGTGCTCTCCATCGCGCTTCCGGTCACCTACTTCACGATGATGCTGCGGAGCGGGCGGACCACGCCGGAGGAGCGTTCCCGGGTCCTCGCCTACATCCCGCTGTTCATGGCGGCCGTCTGCTTCTGGATCATCCAGGAGCAGGGCGCGATCGTGCTCGCCCAGTACGCCCGGCAGAGCACCGACCTCGACCTCTCCGGCTTCGAGATCCCTTCGTCGTGGTTCCAGTCGGTCGGCTCCCTGGTCCTGATCGTCCTGGCCCCGTGCTTCGCCGCCATGTGGCTGGCGCTGGGCAGGCGCTCGCGCCAGCCCTCCACCCCGGCGAAGTTCGGAATGGGCCTGCTCTTCGCCGGAGCCTCCTACGCCCTTCTCGTCATCCCGGCCCTGGGGGAGCAGAAGTCCGGGCCTCTGTGGCTGGTCGCGAGCTTCGCCCTGGTCACGGTGGGCGAGCTCTGCCTGTCCCCGATCGGGCTGTCCGCGACGACGAGGCTGGCGCCGGCCGCGTTCGCGACGCAGACCATGGGGATCTGGCTGGCCTCCGGAGCCGCGGGGCAGGGGATCTCGGCGCAGATCGTCGGTTTCTACGACCGGGGCGACGCGGCCCTGTACTTCGGAGTCATCGGCGCCTGCGCCGTGCTCCTCGGCCTGCTCTTCGTCATCGCCCCGGCCGTCCGGACCAGGACGGAGGGCGCCGAGGCCGACGCCGATAGCCGGGAGAGGGTCCAGGAGCGCCCGTGACGGCACCCCGGCGGACGGCGGGACGTGGCATGCCGCCTCCATGACCGCGGACACCGATGAGGCCGGCGAGGCCGCCGAGTTCGAGGCCCACCGGCCCAGGCTCTTCGCCGTCGCCTACCGGATGCTCGGCTCCGCGAGCGAGGCCGAGGACGCGGTCCAGGACGCCTACCTGCGCTGGCACGCGGCCGACCGCTCCGCCGTCGCCACGCCCGCGGCCTGGCTGACCACGGTGCTCACCAACCTGATCACGCCCGAGCACGAGATCCGCGTCGTCGAGGTCAACGGCGCCCCCGCGATCCCGGGGCTGCTGCCGGGCACGCCGGTCGCGGTGATCGTGCCCGAGGTCGGCGACGGTGGGATCGTGGCGCTGCGCAACGTCGTCAACCCCGACAAGCTCGCCTTCCTCACCGGTCAGCTCGCCGTCACCCGGCGCACCTCCATGTGAGCCGGGTACCGGGCCCGGGGACGGCGTCCTTCCGCAACGCCGCGGCGGAGGACGCCGGAGCCCGGGGAGTCCAGGCCTGCCGGGGGCGAGGGCGCCTTCCACATCGTCGACGACGGCGGCAACCCGCCGCCCAGATCCCGAAGTCCGAGGTCCGCGCGGCGTGAGCGGCGCGGCCGGCCGGGGGAGGCGAGTGCTGCGCTCCCGGCCGGTTTTGTTCGAGCGTTGTCGAAATAACCGCGGCGGCGGCGATGTTGCCCATAGCGCGTCCGGGCAGCGCCGGGGCGCCCGTTCCCGTCTCCGCAACGAAAGGCTCGTCCCACCATGACGGTCCCGCTCTCCATCCTTGATCTGGCACACATCGGCGAGGGGGACGCGGTCGGCGACAGCCTGAGCGCCAGCGTCACCCTGGCCCGGCGCGCCGAGGAGTGGGGCTACCGGCGGATCTGGTACGCGGAGCACCACAACATGGCCACCATCGCCTCCTCGGCGACCAGCGTGCTCATCGCGCACGTCGCCGCGCACACCCGGACGATCCGCCTCGGGGCCGGCGGCGTCATGCTCCCCAACCACGCCCCGCTGACCATCGCCGAGCAGTTCGGGACCCTGGAGACGCTGCACCCGGGCCGCATCGACCTGGGGCTCGGGCGTGCGCCGGGCAGCGACCAGCAGACCATGCGGGCCCTGCGCCGCGACCCGATGTCCGCGGAGAGCTTCCCGCAGGACGTCCTGGAGCTGCAGGGGTACCTGACGGGGGAGTCCCGCGTCCCGGGCGTCGACGCGACGCCGGGCAAGGGCACCGACGTGCCGCTGTACATCCTCGGCTCCTCGCTGTTCGGGGCCAAGCTCGCCGCCGCGCTCGGACTCCCGTACTCCTTCGCCTCCCACTTCGCCCCGGACGCATTGGAGGAGGCCGTCGCCGTCTACCGGCGCGAGTTCACGCCGTCCGCGCAGTTGGAGCGGCCCTACGTCATCGCCGGCGTCAACGTCATAGCGGCCGACACCGCCGACGACGCGCAGGAGCAGTTCCTGGCCGCCAAGCGCAGCAGGGTCGGCCTGCTGTTCGGCCGGGGCCGGACGTTCACGCCGGAGGAGGCGGACGAGGTCCTGCGATCCCCGGCCGGGCGTCAGGTGCTGAACATGACCAGGTACTCCGCCGTCGGCACCCCGGACGAGGTGAAGGACTACCTCGACCGCTTCGCCGAGCACGCCCGGGCCGACGAGCTCATCGTCGCCTCCCCGGTCACCCGCAGGCAGGCCTGGCTGCGCTCCTTCGAGCTGCTGGCCGACGTCAGCGGGCTGGTCCCCGCGTAACCCGCGCGAACGGCGGGGACGGGGGCGCGGACGGAGCCCGGCGGCGACCGCCGCCGGGCTCCGTCGATTCCGCACCCGCACGCCACCGGGAGCCGCCCGCCGGGCGGCTCCCGGTGGCCATTGGGGCGTCGATCCGCCACCGCCTTCGCTCCAAGTATTGACTTATCAAAACGGGGATTGGTTAACTCAAATAATGGAGCTCGCACTCTACGACAGGATCCGCAGCGATCTGGAGACCGAGATCGTCTCCGGCGCGTGGCCTCCGGGCACCCGAGTGCCCACCGAGGCCGAGCTGGCGCGGACCTACGGTGTGAGCCGGGTGACGGTGCAGCGGGCCGTCCAGGAGCTCGTGCAGCGGGGACTGGTCGTCCGCTACCGCAGGCGCGGCACGTTCGTCGCCAGGGCGGCGCCCGAGCGCAACCTGCTCCGCCTCGCCGGCCCGCTGAGCACCGGCCCCGAGATCGAGGGCCGCCACGTCGTGTCGGAGGCGCGGGTGATCCCCGCACGGGACGCGGCGGCCGACCTGGAGGGCATCGAGCCCGACACCCCCGTCGTGCAACTGCGCAGGGTCAAGCTCGACGTCGCCGAGCGGCCCATCGCCACCGAGCTCGCGGTCATCCCGTTCGCGCTCGTTCCGCGGCTGCTCGACGAGCCGCTGGAGGACCTCACGACGATCGGTTACTTCCGGCGGACCGGCGTCCCCGTCCACAGCTCCCGGATGTACGTCGAACCGCGGCTGCTCTCGGAGGAGGAGGCAGCCCTCCTCGACCGGCCGCCGGGCATCCCGGTGTTCCGGCTGCGGCGCCACATCCGGCTCGCCGACGGACGGCCGGCCGAGGTCTTCGAATCGACTCTCCTGCCCGACCACAGCCCCTTCTACATCGAGCAGTCACTCGTGGAGAGCCCTCCTGACCCCGACTAGGAGACGGTCATGCAGCCTCCCTCCGCACCCCGCGTCGGCATCGTCGGCGCCGGAACCATGGGAACCATGGCGGCCTGGCGCCTCGCCGACCGCGGCGCCGACGTCATCGCGTTCGACCGGTACGCCCCCGGACACGACCGCGGAGCCGCCGGCGGCGAGTCCAGGATCTTCCGCACCGCCTACATGGAGGGCGGCCGCTACGTCCCGCTCCTGCGGCGCTCCGAGGAGCTCTGGCGGGAGCTGGAGGAGCAGACGGGGCGGGACCTGCTGCGGATGTGCGGCGGGCTGACGATCGGTCCGCCCGGCCACCCCTCGATCAGGGAACTGCGCTCCGGCGCCGAACGGCACGGCCTCGACCACGCGGTGCTCACCCCGCGCGAGGCCGCCGAGCGGTTCCCGCAGCACCCGCTGGGGCCGGGGGAGATCGCCGTCCTCGACCCGTGCGCCGGGGTCGTCAGGCCCGACATCGCGCTGTCGGCCGCCGCACTGCGGGCTGAGGAGCTCGGCGCCCGCATCCGGCGCTACGCCCCCGTCGAGGCCTGCGAACGCCGCGGCGGCCGGTGGGTGCTGCGCGCGGGCGGCGACGAGCACGAGGTCGACCACGTCGTCCTCGCGCCCGGGCCGTGGAGCTCCGCGCCCGGCGCGCCCGCCGCGGACCTGCTGTCCGCCTTCGGCCTGCGCGGCAGGCAGATCACCCTGTGCTGGTTCCCCGCCAGGGACCCCGCGGCCCTGACGCCCGACCGCAACCCCGTCGTGATCCGCGTCGGCGACCTCGCCTACTCGTGCTTCCCCGTCATGGACGGGGTCTCGGTCAAGGTCAGCTCGCACACGGCGGCCCGGGCGGCCGTCACCGACCCGAGCGCCCTGCCCAGGAGCGCCACCGCCGAACTCCTCTCCGTCGTCCGCGACACCGTCCGCGTCCACCTGCCTGAGCTGCACCGCGACCCCAACCGCATCGCCACCTACGCCGACGCCTTCACACCCGACGGCCACGCCCTCCTCGGCCCCGTCCCCGGCCGGCCCGGCCTGGTCCTCGCGACCGGGTTCTCCGGGCACGGATTCAAGCTCTCCCCACTGTTCGGCGAGGTGATCGCCGACCTCGCCCTGGACGGCCGGACGCGGCACGACATCGCGCACCTGGACCCGGCGCGCCTGCTGTGAACCGCCGCTGACCCGTCCACCGCACGATCCGGCGCCGACGTCGGCGCCGGATCCCCGCGGGACCGCCGCGCGCGGCCCCGTCCCCTCCCCATCGCGCCATGCCGTGGTTTTCGGCATGCCTGAAACCGGGTGGAACCATGTCAGAAAACGGACTCACCATCGCCCTCGTCATCGGCTCGTGCGTCCTCGTGACGGGCGCCGGCGCCCTCATCGCCCTCCACTACGGCCGCCGCGCCAAGACGTCCGAGGACTGGATCGTCGGCGGCCGCGCCCTGCCGCTGCGCGTGGTCGTCTTCAGCCAGTTCGCCACGGCCTCCGGCGGCGGCGTGCTCGTCGCCCACGTCGGGATCGGCTACGCCTGGGGCTGGTCGGTGCTGCTCTACGAACTGGCCTGCATGATCGGGTTCCTGCTGCTCGCCGTGCTCGCGAACTGGCTGCGCAGGCAGGAGTTCGACACCGTCCCGCAGATCCTCACCCGGCTGTTCGGCCGGGACCGGCGGCTCATCGCGATCGCCGCGCTGTGCACGGTCGTCGTGCCGTTCGGCTGGCTGGCCACCCAGTTCGTCGCGTTCGCCCGGCTGTTCTCCCAGATCACCGGCGTGCCCCTGCCGACGCTCATCATGGTGATGGCGGTGGCGTCCCTGCTGTTCGTGCTCCCGGGCGGACTGCTCTCGGTGGCCTGGTCGGACTACATCTTCGGCGTCTTCATGCTCGTCGTGACGGTGTTCGTGGTGGCCTACGCCCTGTACATGGTCGGCGGCTGGGACGGCATCACCGCCAGCGTCCCCGCCGAACTGTGGTCCCCCGGATCGATCACCCTGGTGGGCTGGGAGACCATCGTGCTGTGGGCGTTCGCGATCATTCCGGGGACCCTCACCAACCAGCTCTACTACCAGCGGGTGTTCGCCGCGAAGGAGGTCGGGCAGGTGCGCACCGGCCTGGTGGTCAGCGGGCTGATGATGCTCATCGCCGGCGTGTACGCGGGGATCCTCGGACTGGCGGCCCGCGCCATGGGCGCCGACTTCACGGTCGGGGAGCGCGAGCTCGCCGCCGGCTGGTTCATCGGCCAGCTCCCGCTGTGGGTCATGCTGATCTTCGCCGGCTTCCTGGTGGCGACCATCGTCTCGACCACCTCCAGCGCCCTGCACTCGGTCGTGACGAACCTGGTGCGCGACCTCTACCAAGGGGTCCGCGGCGGCGCGCGGCCCGAACGGGAACTCGTGCGGATGTCGCGGGCGCTCACGGTGGTCGTCACGGTCACCGCCGCGGCGCTCGCCGTCGCCTTCCCGAAGGCGCTCGACTGGCTCGTCGCGACCTACGCCTACTCCGCGGCCTCGCTCGCCGTGCCCGTCTTCGCCGGATTCGCGCTGCGCGACCGGATGCGGCTCACGCCCGGCGTGGCCGTCACCACCATGCTCGGGGGCATGGCCGGCTGCGCCGCGGCGCAGCTCGCCGGGACCACCGTGCCCTACGCGGTCTACGGCATGGGAGCGTCGCTGATATGCATGGCCGCCGCTCTCGCGGCCACCCGGGTCTCGAACCGCTCGGGGCGCGACCGCGCTCCGGCCGCCCACGAATGATCCGAGCGGGCCGCCGCGGACCGCTCTCCACAGGAAGGAAGGGAAACGCAGTGCGCATCGCCGTCGTCGGCGCAGGGGTCATCGGACTCTCCCTCGCCCGCGAGTTCGCCGGCCAGGGGTGCCGGGTCACCGTCTACGAGCAGGACCGGCCCGGGGCCGGGACCAGCGGGACGTCCTTCGCCTGGGTCAACTCCCACGCCAAGGAGCCCGACTCCTACCACGGGCTGAACCTCGCGGGCGTCCGGGCCCACCACGAGCTCCACCGGAGCCTCCCCGACGGCCCCCGTTGGTTCCACCCCACCGGCAACCTGGAGTGGGCCACCGAGCCCGGGCACGCACGGGTGCTCGAACGCTCCGTGGCGCGACTGCGCGGGCGCGGCTACGCCGCCGAGTGGATTCCCGCCGAGGAGGCCCGCGCCATGGAGCCGGGCGCGCGCATCCCCGACGGCGTGCGCTCCGCGGCGTTCTTCCCCGACGAGGGCTACGTGCTGCCGGCCGAGTACCTGGCCCGCTTGCTCACCGACGCGCTCGCCTCCGGGGCCGAGATCGCCTGCCCCGCGCCGGTGCGCGCCGTCGTGCCGCACGCCGACGGGGCCGACATCGCGCTGGCCGACGGATCCACGGCGACGGCCGACGCCGTCGTCACCGCCGCGGGCCGGTGGACCGAGCCGCTCCTGGCCACAGCGGGGTGCCACGTGCCGATGGCCGATCCGGACGCGGCCGGCTCGGCGACCACCGGCTACCTCGCCTACACCGAACCGGCGCCGGTGCGCCTGGAGCGCGTGCTCACCACCTCGCACCTGAACCTGCGCCCCGACGGCGGGGGACGGCTCGTGCTGCAGGGGCTCGACCTCGACGCCGACGCCGATCCGGCCCGCCCGCCGGGGGCCGACGCGCCGCTCGCCGAGGAGCTCCTCCGGCGGCTCGCCCGGGTGCTCCGCGGCGGCGAGCACGCCCGCATCGCCGAGGTGCGGGTGGGGCAGCGGTCGCTGCCCGCCGACGGCCTCACCGCGTGCGGGTTCGCCGACGGCGGTCGGCGCGTCTACGCGGTCGCGACGCACAGCGGGATCACGCTGGCCCCCGCGCTGGCCCCGCTGGTGGCCGACGAGGTGCTCCGCGGCACCCGCTCCGAGCTGCTCGCCGACTTTCGGGCGGACCGCTTCACGCCCGGCGAGCGCCCGGACGTGCACCTGTCGCAGGTGCGGCTGCCCGGCCGGCAGTGACCGGCCGGACGCGGCCCCGGACCCGGTGGCCGGGGCCGCGTCCGGCGGGGCGCGCGGCGGGGGGCCGCAGGGCCGGGACGGCGCGGGCGTCGGCACCGGGACGGCCGGCACCGCCGCGCTACCGGGCGGCGGCCTCGGTCAGCTCCGCGCGCAGCAGTCCGGCGAGCTCGGCGGGGCGGGACAGGAACGGCGAGTGCGAGGCGTCCATGCGCAGCACGCGCTGCGCCCGCTGGGCCATCGCCTCCTGGGCGAAGGGCGGGATCCCCGCGTCGCGCTCGCAGACCACGTAGGTGCTGGGGATCGTCCGCCACGCGGCCTCCCGCAGCGGCTGCGTGACCGAGGCGAGGGACTGGTGGCCGAGCGCGCCGATCGCCGCCCGCGCCGTCTCCGGGGCGACGTCGCCGTAGAACACCGCTGCGGGGTCCAGCGCGTCCACGTAGCCGTCCGCCTCGTGCACGTCCCACCACTCCGGCGGGGTGCCGCCCACCGAGCCCAGCAGCGACTCGCCGGCGTCGAGCTGGAAGGAGCACAGGTAGACCAGGCGCCGGACGTCGCCGACCCCGGTGAGCGCCTCGGTCACGGGCAGGCCGCCGTAGGAGTGCGCGCAGACCACCACCGGCCCCTCGATCCCGGCCACAGCGGCCCGGACGGCCTCGGCGTCGTCGTACAGCCCGCCCAGCGCCGTCGGGTCGGCGCCGCTGGAGGGGAGCGCGACCGGGTGCACCGCGACGTCCGGGAGCCGTTCGATCAGCGGGCGCCAGCACCACGGGCCGTGCCAGGCGCCGTGGACCACTACGAGGGCGGGAAGCGGCATCGTGATCTCCTTCGGTGATCGGTACCGGCGGCGGCGCTCGGGTCGGGGCCCCGGCGGACCGCCGGGGCCCCGACCCGAATTCCTAGCACGGCTCCCACCGCTGCCGCGCCGGGGGCCGTACGGCGGGATCAGTGGCCGCCGTGCCCCCCGTCCTCCCCCTCGGAGTCGCCGTCGGCGCCGCTGTCGCCGAGCATGCCGGTCATCTGCTCGATCTCACTCTGCTGGGCCTCCACGACGGCCTGGGCGAGCTCGATGGCCTCGGGGTTGACGCCGTTGTCGAGCTCGTTCTGGGCCATTTCGACCGCGCCCTCGTGGTGGGCGACCATCATGTCCAGGAACATCATGTCGAAGGCCTCGCCCTCGACCTGCTCCAGTTCGGCCATCTCCTCGCCGGTCATCATGCCGGCCATGCCGTGCTCCATGCTCTCGCCGTCGCTCATGGGCTCCTCGCCCCAGGACTCCAGCATCCGGGTGAGCTGCTCGATCTCGGGGCCCTGGGCGGCCTCGATCTCGGCCGCGAGCTCCTTGACGTCGTCGCCGGCCCGGTCCTCGGCCAGTTGCGACATCTCCACGGCCTGCTCGTGGTGCGGGATCATCATCTGGGCGAACATCACGTCGGAGTCGTTGAACTCGGCCGCGGCCTGCTCCGAGGACTCGGGCGCGGGCGCGGCGGAGTCCTCCTCGCCCCCGCCGCAGGAGGCGAGGAACAGGGCGGCGGCCAGGGCGGCCGGAGCCAGCAGGAGCGCGCGCTTACGGGTGTCGGTGGTCATATCATCGGTCCTTTTCATGGCGGTGTCCGCGCACGGCGCATGGGCGCCACGGCGTGACGGTGTGCTGAACAGGTGCGGAGCCGGATCCGGGCGGCGCCGGGGCGCGCCGGTGCCCGAAAGGGGCATCTAGAGCCGTAACACCTGCAGTTTCGCCAGAGAAGGCGGATCCGGCGGCGCGGTGCGCAGCAGCGGCCACCGTATCCGCGCCGGCGGCGGCACCAGCACACCCGGCCAGGGGGTGAACACCGCGGCGGCCAGGCCGAGCAGCGCGATCGCCATCCCGCCGATCGCCAGGCACACCGACGTCGGATCCATGGCGGGGAGCCCGGAATCGGCGTGCGCAGCCACGGGATCGGCGTGCGCGGCGGCCGGAGCGGGCCCGTGCCCGTCCGCCTGCGGATGCCCGAGCGTGTGCATGGCCGCGACGCCGAACAGCAGCGCCCCCAGCAGCAGCATGCGCACCCAGGCCGGGCCCAGATGCCCGATGCGCTCGTCCGCCCCCGTTCTCACAGGCATCAGCATAGGGGCCCTCGCGGGCCGCGGCGCCGGTGGATCAGGAGTCTCGGACGCCGGGCCTGCCGGGGCCGCGTCGGCGGGCTCCTCCGCGTGGAGCCCGCAGCGAGGGATCCCCACCGGACCTTCCGGGACGCCCGTAGAGCCGGTTGCGGGCGGCCCGGCGGCGCATGTCCCACATGTAGGCGTTCTTGGGCAGGGACCGCACCGCGAGCGGCAGCCGCGGGTAGACGGCCCGGGTGAGCGCGATCAGCCGGTCGAACCTGCGCTGCTGGGACGGTCGCCACTCCAGGCCGAGCTGCTCCCGGATCCGCGGCGGCAGCAGGCCCGCGGCGAGGAAGCGCTGCAGTCGGGCCGCCGCGCGGACGGCGGGGTTCGGGGGATCGAACAGCGCGTCGGCGATGCCGCGTGCGGTGTCGGTGACCTCGATCGACGCGACCATGTCGGCCCAGTAGGCCTCGAAGGAGGCCCGGTCGGCCGGCCAGCGCTCCGCGGGGCAACCGAGGGCCGTCGCGAAGACCGCGGCCTGCTCGTAGACCTCGTCCTTCTCCCGGGGGGAGAGTGCCCCGACCGTCATCTCATACATCCGCACGCCGCCCTGGTAGAGCGTTGCGGCCACCCATACCTGCAGTTCGGGGTCGAGCGCGTGGTAGCCGGGGCCGGTGATCCGCTTGTGCATGGCGCGGACGATCCGCGCGATGCGCTCGGCCTCCTCCTCGGTGCCGAAGACCATGCCGTAGACGAAGGTGAGCGTGCCGCGGAGCCGGTCGAGGGGGCGCTGGGCGAAATCGCTGTGGTCGCGCACGCCCTGGCCCACCCCGGGGTGGCAGACCTGCAGCAGGATCGAATATCCGGCCGCTCCCAGAATGACGGCCTCGCGGTTGATCCGGCGGAGCTGGGCGTCGTCCGGGAACAGTCCTGCGTCCATGCCCCAATCGTAGAACCGGGCATCCGTCGCTCCCGCCCCATCGCTCGCAACGGGTGTCGGCCGCACCGCTTGCGCGGCCATGGACCGGACCGGGCGGAAACGGGGGAGCGGCCCGGGATCCGTGGTGGTCGGGGTCCTGAAACGCGCGGGAGGGGCGGCCGGGTGGGCCGCCCCTGCCGCGGGTGGGGTGGTGCTCAGTCGGTGTTGGTTGCGGCCTGCTCGACCCGGGGGGTGTCGGGCACCGCCTCGGGCTTGGGCACGCCGCGGAAGGTGAAGGCGGCCTCGGCGCCTTCGCCGGCGGTGTCGACGATGATGATCTGGCCGGCCCTGACCTCGCCGTAGAGGATCTTCTCCGAGAGCTGGTCCTCGATCTCGCGCTGGATGGTGCGCCGCAGCGGCCGCGCGCCCAGCACCGGGTCATAGCCGCGCTCGGCCAGCAGGCTCTTGGCCGCGGGCCGCAGCTCCAGGCCCATGTCGCGGTCCTTGAGCCGCTCGTCGAGCTTGTCCACCATCAGATCCACGATCGAGACGATCTCGTCCTCGGTGAGCTGGTGGAACACGATGGTGTCATCGACCCGGTTCAAAAACTCCGGGCGGAAGTGCGACTTGAGCTCCTCGGTGACCTTGGCCTTCATCCGGTCGTAGTTGGTCTTGGAGTCGTCCTCCTTGGCAAAGCCCATCGCCTGGCCCTTGGAGATGTCGCGGGTGCCCAGGTTGGTGGTCATGATGATCACGGTGTTCTTGAAGTCGACGTTGCGGCCCTGGGCGTCGGTGAGCCGGCCCTCCTCCAGCACCTGCAGCAGCGAGTTGAAGATGTCGGAGTGGGCCTTTTCGATCTCGTCGAACAGCACCACCGAGAACGGCTTGCGCCGCACCTTCTCGGTCAGCTGACCGCCCTCCTCATAGCCCACATAGCCGGGCGGCGACCCGAACAGCCGCGACACGGTGTGCTTCTCCATGAACTCGCTCATGTCGAGCTGGATCAGCGCCTCCTCATCACCGAACAGGAACTCCGCCAGCGTCTTGGACAACTCGGTCTTGCCCACCCCCGACGGCCCGGCGAAGATGAAGGAACCCCCCGGACGCTTGGGGTCCTTCAACCCCGCCCGGGTGCGCCGGATCGCCTGCGACAGCGCCCGGATCGCGTCCTCCTGGCCGATCACCCGCTTGTGCAGCTCCTCCTCCATCCGCAGCAGCCGCGAGGACTCCTCCTCGGTGAGCTTGAACACCGGGATCCCGGTCGCGGTGGCCAGCACCTCGGCGATCAACTCCTCGCCGACCTCGGCCACCACGTCCATGTCCCCGGCCTTCCACTCCTTCTCCCGCTGGGCCTTCCGGCCCAGCAGCTGCTTCTCGTCATCACGCAGCGAGGCGGCCTTCTCAAAGTCCTGGGCGTCGATGGCCGACTCCTTGTCCCGGCGCACCCCGGCGATCTTCTCGTCGAACTCGCGCAGATCCGGCGGCGCCGTCATCCGCCGGATCCGCATCCGCGAGCCCGCCTCATCGATCAGATCGATCGCCTTGTCCGGCAGGAACCGGTCGGAGATGTAGCGGTCCGCCAACTGCGCCGCGGCCACCAGCGCCGAATCGGTGATGGAGACCCGGTGATGGGCCTCATAGCGGTCCCGCAGCCCCTTCAAAATCTCGATCGTGTGGGCGATCGTGGGCTCATCGACCTGGATCGGCTGGAACCGGCGCTCCAGCGCCGCGTCCTTCTCCAAATGCTTGCGGTACTCATCCAACGTGGTCGCCCCGATGGTCTGCAGCTCCCCCCGGGCCAGCATCGGCTTCAGAATCGAGGCCGCATCGATCGCGCCCTCGGCCGCCCCCGCCCCGACCAGGGTGTGCAGCTCATCAATGAACAAGATGATGTCGCCGCGGGTCCGGATCTCCTTGAGCACCTTCTTCAGCCGCTCCTCAAAATCCCCCCGATACCGCGACCCGGCCACCAGCGCGCCCAGATCCAGGGTGTAGAGCTGCTTGTCCTTCAACGTCTCCGGGATCTCCCCCTTGACGATCTTTTGGGCCAGGCCCTCCACCACCGCGGTCTTGCCCACCCCCGGCTCACCGATCAGCACCGGGTTGTTCTTGGTGCGCCGCGACAGCACCTGCATCACCCGCTCGATCTCACTGTCGCGCCCGATCACCGGATCCAGCTTGGACTCACGCGCCGCCTGGGTCAGGTTGCGGCCGAACTGATCCAGCACCAGCGACGTCGACGGCGCCGACTCCGAGGCCGCCCCCGCCGCCTGAGGCTCCTTGCCCTGATAACCGTGCAGCAGCTGAATCACCTGCTGACGCACCCGGTTCAGATCAGCCCCCAACTTCACCAGCACCTGGGCCGCCACACCCTCACCCTCACGGATCAGACCAAGAAGGATGTGCTCGGTCCCGATGTAGTTGTGCCCCAGCTGCAGCGCCTCCCGCAACGACAGCTCCAGCACCTTCTTGGCCCGCGGCGTGAACGGAATATGCCCCGAAGGCGCCTGCTGGCCCTGCCCGATGATCTCCTCAACCTGCTGACGCACCGCCTCCAGGCTGATCCCCAGACTCTCCAACGCCTTGGCAGCGACGCCCTCACCCTCATGGATCAGACCCAGCAGGATGTGCTCAGTCCCGATGTAGTTGTGGTTCAACATCCTGGCCTCCTCCTGGGCCAGAACCACCACCCGCCGCGCGCGGTCGGTAAACCTCTCGAACATCTCTCGTCGCTCCTCACATCGGCCCCCACAGGAGAAGACCTCCCAGGCGCAGCCTGATCTTTCCCCCATGGCCGGGGCTTTCTCCCCATCCAACTACCGAACGGGTCTGAGAAGTCCCGCGTACGCCGCAAGCGAACGCATTCCCGGCGGACGCCTCCGGTGAGCGGCGTCACCGCGCCCATTGACTCATTCGCCCCTCTTTATCTACCATCTCTTGGAAAACGCTTTCATTGCGGGGTGGGCGCCATTCGCGCCGCCCGCGATTTCCAGGTCCGCGGACCTCGCTTCAGCGGTGAAGCGCTCCATTTCCGGCGTGCGGACATCCCCGTATCCCCCCATGCTCTGACGCGCTCGTCGAGCGCCACCCCTCACGGAGTACCGAATGGACATGAACCCGCCCACGCTCTCGGCACGCCGACCGGCACCGCTCCGGCGGGCCCTCCTCGTGCTCGTCTCCACCGCCGCGCTCATCGCGGCCTTCCTCGTCACCGGCGCGCGCACCGCCGAGGCGGCCGACATCGACACCGACGCCTACTACGTGCTGGTGAACCGGCACAGCGGAAAGGCGGTGGACGTCTGGGAGCACTCCACCGAGAACGGCGCCGAAATTCGCCAATACACCAACACCGGCGCCGTCAACCAGCAATTCCGTTTCGTGGACGCCGGCGGCGGATACTACGCGCTGATCAACCGCAACAGCGGAAAGGCGGTGGACGTCTGGGAGCGTTCCACCGAGGACGGCGCCGAAATCCGGCAGTACACCGACAACGGCGGCACCAACCAGCAGTTCCGGGTCGAGGACTCCTCGAACGGAGACGTCCGGTTGATCAACCGCAACAGCGGAAAGGCCCTGGAGGTCTGGGAATGGTCCACCGCGGACGGCGGCCGGATCTCCCAGTTCACCGACCTCGACGGCGCCAACCAGCGCTGGCAGCCGGTCAAGGTCGCAGACGGCGGCGATGACGGCGGCGACGGCACCTGCGGCACCGGTTCCTTCAGCGCCGAGGTGGTGCAGAACGGCGGTACGTGGACCGCGCGCAACGGCGGCAGCACCGTCTACACCGGCGACGACATGCTCCAGGCGATGCGCGCGGCCGTGGACAGCCTCACCCCGGGGCGCGGTTCGAAGGAGCGGGTCGTCGTCCGCGGTTCGGGCACGATGAGCGCCGGCTCCTCGCTGGACCTGCCGAGCCACACCGCCCTGGAGGTCTGCGGCACCGTCGACGTGACCGGATCGCCCTCCGGGGACAACGCCGTCGTCCGCGCCCGCAACGTCAGCGACATCGAGGTCTCGCACCTGAGCGTCACCGGGGCCCCGTACTTCGGGATCTTCGTCCGCAACGCCACCGACGTCCACCTCGGCCAGATCGACCTGCGCCTGTCCGGCGGTCTCGGGGTGCGCATCGACAACCACGGCGACCGCAGCGTGCACACGCGCGATGTCCGGATCGACCACGTCTACGTCGAAGGAACGGGCAACCACGGCGTCGAGACCTACGGCGTCGACGGCCTTACGGTCGGCACGGTGGTGGCCCGCGACACGGCCTACTCCGGGCTGCTCCTCAACGACACGATCAACGCCGAGGTGGGTCTGGTCGACGGGGTGGGGACCGGTACGGGCACCGGCTACGCGGCGTTTCGCATGGCCAACCGCAACGGCCGCGTGGGCGGCGGCTACCCCGCGAACATCCGCGTCGGCGAGGTGCGTGCGCGGGGCGGCGGCCGCGGCGTCTTCTGCGTCTCCGAGAGCGGCGGCGCCGTCATCGACCGGCTGGACATCGCCCAGACCGGCAGCAACGCCATCCTGATCGAGAACTGCCACAACGTGACCCTCGCCGCCGAGTCGGGCAGTGTGGCGGGCCCCGGTGACATCCGGCTCGCCGCGCGGTCGGAGTTCGCCAACAACTCCGACATCACCGTGCAGAACCTGACGGTGACCGATTCCGCCGTCACCGAGAACCCGTGCGGGAACAACACCGTCTTCCGCAACATCACCCGGGTCAACAGCAGTCTCGACGTCTGCTAGATCGTTTAGATCGGTGATGGGAGAGGGTCGGCGTTGTTTTCGGGCCCTGCCGCGGTGAGCGGGAGGCTGCGGCCGCAGCCTCCCGACTCCCGTCAGCGATCTAGCGGCCGATCGCGTCGACGACGAACCGGAGCCGCTCCTCAACGGATGCGCGGGGGAGCGGCACCGGTTCATAGCCGTACTCCGGATAGGTCGCGACCATGGCCTCGTAGGTCCGCTCGGCCTCGTCGAGGGACTGCCTGCGCTCGGTGTCCCGCCGGTAGATCTCCGGCCACGGGGGCGCGACGAACACGCGGCGGTGGTAGCGGAACGCCCGTGCCGCGGCGTGCACGTGGGCCGGGACGGGGCGGCCCTCCAGCCGCAGGTAGCCCACGACGTCGGGGACCCCGCGGTCGAAGAAGACGGGACCGGTCCGCGCCGCGGCCAGCCGGTGCGAGCGCAGCTCCCAGGAGAGCATCATCTCGGCGAACAGGTCCGGATCGACCCAGGGCAGCGCGCGCCCGCCGATCGCGGCCTGGTCCCGGATGACGCCCCGGCCGGCTTCGTCCGAGCGCGCGAAGCCCGCCTCCTGCAGCCGGTCGATCAGGGTGCTCTTCCCCGATCCCGGTCCTCCGGTCACGACGATGAAGCGCTCCGGATCCGATGGCATGCGCGACCTTCCTTCTCCCCTGCTTCCCTGCTCTCCGGCTTCGGCGTTCCCCGCTTCGGCGCACGGATGCCCGAGCCCCCGCGGCGAGGAGCGGCGCCGGAACCCTCCCGAGGCGGACGACCCGGGCATCCCATCATCGCGGAGCAGGAGTGCGGAGGAATCGACCGGTGGGCCGGGGGAACGGTGGGATTTCTTCCCGGTGCGGATGTTCGTTCCGGTGGTTGTTGGGCAGTTGAGTCCGTCAACGCAGGCGCCCCTGTGGCGCACCGGCCGCATCCGAAGGAGGACCCGTGTCCCAGACCGAGCAGAGCCCCGACCTGATCGGCGTGATCGTCTCCGACCACCGCGACGTCGAACGCGTCTTCACCGAACTGGAGCAGGGCGACCTGGCGCCCGAGCGCCGCAAGGAGCTCACCGACCACGTCATCACCGAACTGGTGCGCCACTCCGTGGCCGAAGAGCAGTACATGTACCCCGCCGCCCGCAAGGCCCTGGCCGACGGCGACCGCATCGCCGACCACGAGGTCCAGGAGCACGCCGAGGCCGAGCGCGTGATGAAGGACCTCGAAGGCCTGGACCCCGGCGACGCCCGCTTCGAGGAGCTGCTGGCCACCCTGATCCGCGACATCCGCCACCACGTCTCCGACGAGGAGAACGACCTGCTGCCCCGGCTGCGCGAGGCCTGCTCCCAGCAGGAGCTGGCCGAGCTGGGCCAGAAGGTGCTCCAGGCCAAGAAGAGCGCCCCCACCCGCCCGCACCCCAGCGCCCCCGACACCCCGCCGGCCAACCGCATCCTCGACCCCGGCGCCGGCATGATCGACCGCATGCGCGACGCCCTCACCGGACGCCACACCTGATGCCGGCCCCGGCCACGGCGGCTCCGCGCGGACGCTCCGGCGTCGCCCGGGCCGCAGTGGCCCTGCCGTGACGGGGGCGCGCAGCCGCGGACGAGCGGCACCCGGCGCGCGGCTCGCGGCCGTCCTGCTGCTGATCGCGGCGGTCGCGGGGTGCATGCCAGGCCCGATCCTGACCGAGGAGGGCTACCTCGAAAGCGCCAATCTGAGCGCGGGGTCCCTCCTCTCCTCGGTGCGCACGGGCGTCCTCGTGGCCCAGACCATCGAAGGGGAGCGGTCGCTGGACCCCTACGCCGAGGTCACCGTCAGCGATGTGGAGAACGTCGCCCTGTCGGTCCGTGAGTCGTTCGCGACGCGGCAGCCGCCCTCACGGGACCTGGACCCGCTGCGCGCGCGGCTGATGGCCCTGGCCGACAGGGCGACGGAGGGCCTCGCCGACCTGCGGATCGCCGTGCGCCGCGACGACATCGCCGGGGTCCGCGCGGCCGAACGGGACCTCGGCGCGACTGCGGGGAGTCTGGAGAAGATCGAGGAGAGCACTCGATGAAGCGGCTCCTGGCCTTCACCCTCGGCTTCCTCACGGCGATCGGCGGGTTCCTCGACATCGGCGACCTGGTGGCCGGCGCGCTGGTCGGAGCCAGGTTCGGCATGTCGCTGGCCTGGGTGATCGTCGTGGGCGTCATCGGGATCGTGCTGTTCACCGAGATGTCGGCGCGCGTCACCGCGGTCAGCGGGCGGGCGACGTTCGACCTCGTCCGGGAGCGGCTGGGCGCGCGCACCGGGCTGGCCAACCTCATGGCCTCGTACTTCATCACGCTGCTGACGCTGGCGGCCCAGCTCGGCGGCGTCGCGCTGGCGCTGGAGCTGGCGAGCAGCATCCACTACCTGCTGTGGGTGCCGGTGGTCGGCGTCCTGGTCTGGGTGGTGATCTGGCGGCTGCCGTTCGAGAAGATGGAGCAGACCTATGGGCTGCTCGGCCTCGCGCTGATCGTTTTCGCCGTCGCGCTGTGGCGGCTGGGGCCGGACTGGGGGGCGCTGCTGAACGGCGCGGCGAGCCCGGCCCCGCCACCGGGGGAGGACTGGTCCACCTGGTGGTACTACGGGATCGCGCTGTTCGGCGCGTCCATGACCCCCTACACGGTGCTGTTCTTCTCCTCCGGCGGCGTCGAGGAGCACTGGTCCAGCAAGGACCTGGGGCAGGCGCGGTTCAACGTGTTCTTCGGCTTCCCGGTCGGGGGCCTGCTGGCGCTGGCCATCATGGGCTGCGCCGCGGTGCTGTTCTTCCCCGCCGGAGTGCAGGTGGAGCATCTCAGCCAGGTGGCGCTGCCGGTCTCGGTGGCACTGGGCAAGATCGGGCTCATCGTGGTCATCGTGGGCTTCTTCGTCGCCACGTTCGGCGCGGCCCTGGAGTCGGGCCTGGCCGCCGGCTACAGCGTCGCCCAGTACCTGGGCTGGCCGTGGGGCAAGCACCTCCAACCGGCCGATGCCACGCGGTTCCACACGGTCGTGCTGCTCACCCTGCTGGCCGGGCTGGCCCTGATCCTGACCACGCTCGATCCGATCAAGGTCACCGAGTACAGCATCGTGCTCTCCGCCGCGGCGCTGCCGCTGACCTACCTGCCGATCTTCATCGTCGCCAACGACCGCGACTACCTCGGCGACCGGGTGAACTCCAGGTTCACCAACATCATCGGCACCTGCTACCTGGTCCTGCTGGTCGTGGTCTCCATCGTGACCATTCCACTGATGATCTACACCAAGGCGGGGCAGTGACCGTGCGACACGACTCATCCGAGGTGTTCCGGATCGGGTTCACCGTTCTGGACCGGCAGATCGCCGACCGCGACGGTCGCCTCACCGGAAAGGCCGACGACATCGAACTGTCGTGGGAGGAAGGGGGCCGGCCGGTCATGAGCGCGCTGCTGACCGATTCGGCGGCCCTGGGGCCCCGGCTGTCGGGGCGGCTGGGCCGGGCGTGGCAGACGCTGCTGCGGCGGCTGCGGCCGGGCGAGCCCGAGCCCGTACGGATACCGGTGGCCGACGTCACCGAGTTCGCGCCGACGACGCGTCTGTCGACGGCCGCGCCCGAAGAGGTCTGGGCGCTGGAGGACTGGCTGCGGCGCCGGTTCATCGGACACTTTCCCGGAGCAGACGATGCCGACGATACGCGTCAGTGACCTGCTGGGTCGCCCGGTCTTCGACAACCATGGCGACAACCTGGGCAAGGTCCAGGACGTCGTCGTCCGGCACACACCGGAGGGCCGCTACGAGGTCCTGGGGCTGATCGCCGGCCACAGCGCCGTGGCCGGCCGCTTCGGCTACGGAGGGTCGCTGGAGCCGCCGACGCCCCTGCGCCCGATCCTGCACTGGCTGCGCCGGCACGAGCGCTACCTGAGGTGGGAGGGCATCGAGGACCTGGGGGACGACGCCATCCGGGTCTCGGTGGAGTCGGCGGAGCTCACCCGCGAATGGCGTGAGGACACCCGGGGCTGAGCGCCCGGGCGCTCAGCCCCGGGCGCCGCCGGAGGGATCACTCGCCGACCGCGGTGATGACGGCGAGCAGGACCCCGTAGAGGACCAGGCCGACGGTGAACCAGGCGAGGCTGCTGCGCCGGGCCGAGGGCAGCTCCTCCTTGAAGACGTTGAGCAGGATGCTGCCGCCCAGGAACGCGGTGAGCAGGCTGACGACGAGTGTGCTCGTGGGCGCGGCGACCAGCGCCAGGAGCCAGCCGAGGAGGAGGGCCGCGGCCAGCAGCAGGCGGGTGCGCAGGCCGAACCGGTCGCCGTGGTAGCGGACCAGCCCGCGGTCGGTCAGGACGAAGTGCAGACCCATCGCCCGGCCGCGTGCAGCCCGATCAGGGCGGCGGTGACGGCGAGGGCGGCGAGCAGCGAGGTCGACGTCGACGCTTCCATGGCGCACCGGCTACCCGGAAAGGCCTGCGGATACCCGACGGCCCGCCCCGGTGCCGCGGCGCGCTCCGGGGAGTGGCCGGTCGGCGTGCGCGGCCGGGTGATCGGGGCTTCTCGGCCGTGGTGTGCCCCTCATCATTCTTTCTCTGATAATAGTTATATGGTTAAGGCTGAAGTCGTGTCGTGCGTCGCCGGGCCCCGGTGGGGGTTTGAGGGGTTGACCGTCGGCGCGTCGATACTATGATGATGATTACTAGGAAAGTGTGCGAGGTGGGTGCTCGACGCCGGTTGCGGGGACGCACCACCGCCGCCCGGACCGACCCGCCGGACGGGGCGGTCCCGAGCAGGAGGAGCAGCATGGACCTCGGCGCTGACACGGTGCACGACTACACGGCCGAGTATGTGCCCGGCCTGCCGAGGAGCCGCTGATGCAGCCCTACCGCTCCGTGCTCTTCCTGCCGGGGCACCGTCCGAACTGGGTGGACAAGGCGCTGCGGGCCGGCGCCGACGCGATCGTGCTCGACCTCGAGGACTCCGTGCCCGAGGGGGAGAAGGCCGCGGCCAGGACCATGGTCGCCGAGTCGGTCCGGCGCGTGCGCGCCGGCGGCGGCGAAGCGGGAGTCTTCGTCCGGGTCAACCCGCTGAGCACCAGGCTCACCGGCGCCGACCTGGAGGAGGTGGTGGTCCCGGGGCTGACCGGGATCTTCGCGCCCAAGATCGAGTGCGCCACCGACGTCCTGCGCTACGACGCGCTGCTGGACCACTTCGAGGCGCGCAACGGCGTGAGCGGTCTGGAGTACATCATCCCGGTGGAGACGGTGCGGGCGATCCACGGCTGCCTGGAGGTGGCCACCGCCTCCCCGCGGGTGGGCGCCATGATCGGTCCGACGGCCGAGCACGCCGACATCGCCAGGGCCGTGGGCTATGAGTGGTCCCCGGAGGGCACCGAGACGCTCTACCACCGCAGCCGGATCCTGCTCGCCTGCCGCGAAGCCGGGATCCACGCGCTCACCGGCCTGTGGGAGGCGCTGGACGACCTCGACGGCCTCGGGGAGTTCGCGCGGCGCGGCCGACGGCTCGGCTTCCGCGGGATGATCGCGATCCACCCCGGCCACGTCGGGGTCATCAACGACGTCTTCACCCCCTCGGACGGCGACGTCGCCTTCTACCGCGGCCTGGTCGCGGCCTATGAGCAGGCGGCGGCAGCGGGCACCGGGGCGCTGCGCTACCGGGGGGTGCACATCGACAGGGCCCACTACGACAAGGCGCTGGAGTGGCTGGAGCGCGCCGAACGCCTCGGCGCGAGCGGGAGCGGACGGCCGGGGGACCGGCGACCGGGGCCGTGAGCACCCCGGGCCCCACCACATCCAGTGGGCGCGTCCGGCGCCCGCTGGCCATCGGATCGGCACGGCCGTCGAAAGGCAGGCGAACATGGCAGGCAACAGGCCCGGTGCGGACGGGCCCCTCGCGGGCGTGCGCGTGCTCGAACTCGGTTCGATGTACGCCGCGCCCACGGCGGGACGGATGCTGAGGGACTTCGGCGCCGAGGTGGTCAAGGTGGAGGACCCGATCGCCGGGGACTACGCCCGGCAGTGGGTGCCGCAGAAGGACGGGCTGTCGCTGGGCTTCTCCCGGATCAACGCCGGCAAGCGCTCGGTCGGGATCGACCTGCGGGAGAAGGACGGCCGCGAACTCGTCCGGCGGATGGCCTCCGGCGTCGACGTCGTCGTCGAGTCCTTCCGGCCGGGCCGGCTGGAGAGCTGGGGGCTGGGCTACGACGTGCTCGGCGCGGACAACCCCGGGCTGGTGCTCGCCCGGGTGTCCGGCTTCGGCCAGACCGGGCCCTACCGCTCGCGCCCGGGGTTCGGCACCGTGGCCGAGACGGCCGGCGGGTTCGCCCAGATCAACGGGTGGCCGGACTCCCCGCCCACCTCGCCGCCGTTCGGCTTCGCCGACTCCATCGCCGGCATCTCGGCGGCCATGGGCACGGCCATGGCCCTGTACCGGCGGGAGCACACCGGGTGCGGGGACGTGGTCGACGTGGCGCTGTACGAGCCGCTGATGTTCATCATCGGCGACCTGGTGCTCAAGTACACCGCGCTCGGCGAGGTGCAGGGCCGCGTCGGCAACGGGACGGGCGCGGCGTCGCCGCGGGGCATCTACGAGGCGGCCGACGGCAGGTTCCTTTCCATCGCGGCCTCCAACCAGTCGATCGCGGCGCGGCTCTTCGCCGCGATGGGGCGGCCCGAGCTGGTCGAGGACCCCAGGTTCGCCACCAACGCCGCCCGGCTGCGCAACAACGACCTGGTGCAGAAGCAGGTCTCGGACTGGGTCGGCTCGCTCCCGCGCGACCGGGTGCTGGCCGTGCTGGAGGAGGCCGAGGTGGTGTGCTCCCCGGTCAACGACGCCGGTGACATCGTGGCCGACCCGCACTTCCTGGAGCGGACCCTCGTGAACATCACGGGCAGCGACGTGCTCGGGCCGTCGGTGCTGACGCCCGGCCCGGTGCTGCACATGGCGGGGTATTCGGGTCCCGTCTACGACGGTGTGCCCGCGGTCGGCGAGCACACCCGTCAGGTGCTCGCCGACGCGCTGGAGCTCTCGGACGGGGAGCTCGCCGAGCTGGCCGGCCGCGGAGTCATCGGCGGCGTGCCCACCGGGTGAGCGGCCGGCCGCGCGCCGCCCGCCGAACTTGAGAGAACGGGATACATTTCTCAATTCGAGCTCTTTTCTCCGCCGGAGAATCCGCTCTAAGATCGGCGCGCTGAAAAGAGCGGTATGCTGCCGAGCATTATGAGTGAAACCGGATCAGCAGCGGGTGCCGCGTGGGAACGGCGCAGTGAGAAGGTCTCCGAGATCATCGCGCGCGAAATCGTCCGCGACATCGCGAAGCGGGGTCTCGCCCCGAATTCCACGCTCGAATCCGAAAGCGCCATGCTGGAGCGCTACCAGGTCGCGCGCGGTTCGCTCCGTGAGGCGCTGCGCATCCTGGAGGTGCACGGGCTGATCCGGATGAAGCCGGGGCCGGGCGGCGGCCCCGTCGTCTCGGAGGTGGACAGCCGCGACTTCGGTCGGATGGCCACCCTGTTCTTCCAGGTGCTCGGTATCCGGTTCGCCGAGCTCGTCGAGGCCCGGCTGATCCTGGAGCCGCTGGTCGCGCGGTTGGCGGCGGAGCGCCGCGATCCGGAGGACAACGACGACCTGCGGGCCATCGTGCAGCAGGGCTTCGACGCCGAGGGGACCGCCGAGTGGCTCCGGGCCACCGACGCCTTCCACGCGAAGGTGCTGGCGATGTCGGGCAACGGCCTGCTCACCCTGGTCGCCCGCGCGATGAAGGACGTCTTCACCGAACGCGCCTCCAGCGTCTACGTCGCCCACGAGGGCGACCACGTCCGGCGGGCGCACGCCGACATCGCCGACGCGATCATCGCCGGCGACGCCGAGGCGGCGGAGCGGCTGATGCGCGAGCACATGGACGAGTACGTGAAGCGGGTCGCCGAGCGTGAGCCGTACCTGATGGACGAGGTCGTCGACTGGCGCTGACCCCGGACCGGGGCCGCCGGAGCAATGGACCACTCGGGAGCGGCCCCCGTCTCCTGCCCGCCCCTTCTGCGTCGATGCGGCCTTGTTCACCGTCGGGCGTCGAGCGGCCTCGGGCGGAAAAGCGGCAGCGGGCGCACACGGTGGTTCTCTCGGCGGTCTTGGCCTTGTCGGGATTATCGCGACGTTTTCAGGCCCCACAGGGTCAACGTGACAAGGTCAACGTGAGTTTTGACCTTGGCCACTGGGGGGCTTGAAGCCTCAGCCCGAGGACGCAAGCCCGCGGTGGTTGGGTGATGGTGCATGCCGCCCCCGGCCACTGGGGGTCGAGGTGGAGAGGACCCACCCGCGCGCCTGCTCCGTCCCGGGGGCCGAGGTTGAAACTCAAGGCCAAGAAGCGTCGGCGGGCAGAGGTGGGCTCCTCGTCCCCTCTTTCGACGGTGGGTGTTGACAAACCAAGAGTATAATTACCATTATCATCAATTGTACGGCGTTGGGTCCGCGATGAACGTGTGAGCCCGCGCCGTCGCCGTCCGGCCGAGCACCGCTTGCGTTCCGCGGCGCCCCGCACGGGGCGCGCCGCCCACCGGAGGAGGAGTCCGTGGAATCCGCCGTCATCGTCGACGCCGTCCGCACACCGATGGGCAGGGGCAGGCCAGGGGGCGCGCTGTCCGGCGTCCACGCCGTGGAACTGCTCGCCCGGCTCTTCGCCGGGCTCATGGACCGCAACGACGTCGACCCCGGTCTCGTGAACGACGTGATCATCGGCTGCGTCAGCCAGGCCGGCGAGCAGGCGGCCACCCCCGGACGCATGGCGTGGCTGGCGGCGGGCCTGCCCGAGCACGTTCCGGCGGTCACCGTCGACCGGCGGTGCGGGTCGGGCCAGCAGGCGATCCAGTTCGCGGTGCAGGGCGTCATGGCCGGCGCCTACGACGCCGTGGTGGCCGGCGGGGTCGAGTCGATGAGCCGGGTGCCGATGGGCTCGGCCCGATTGGGCGCCGACCCCTACGGGCCCGGGGTCGCCCGGCGCTACGCGCCGGGGCTGGTGCCCCAGGGCGTGTCCGCGGAACTGGTCGCGCAGCGGTGGAAGCTCACCCGCGCGGAGATGGACGCCTACGCCGCGCGCTCGCAGCAGCGGGCGGCGGCCGCAGCGGCCGACGGGCGCTTCGCCGCAGAGATCGTGCCGGTGCGCACCGGGGAGGGGGAGCCGCCCGTCGAGCGCGACGAGTCGATCCGACCCGGCACCACGGCGGAGCGGCTGGCCGCACTCGCCCCGGCCTTCGCGTCGGACCAGGCGCGCGAGCGCTTCCCCGATCTCGAATGGGGGGTCACCGCCGGCAACTCCTCGCAGATCACCGACGGCGCGTCTGCCCTGCTCGTCATGGCCGAGGGGCGAGCCAGGGCCCTGGGGCTGCGGCCGCGCGCCCGCTTCCACGCCGCGGCGGTGCGCGGCGACGACCCGCTGCTGATGCTGACGGCCCCCATCCCCGCCACCCGCGACGTGCTCGCGCGCGCAGGCCTGACCGCCGCCGACATCGACCACTTCGAGGTCAACGAGGCCTTCGCCTCGGTGCCGCTGGCCTGGCAGCGCGAGACCGGGGTCGACGACGCCCGGCTCAATCCGCGCGGCGGCGCGATCGCGCTCGGCCACCCCCTGGGGGCATCCGGGGCCCGGCTCATGACGACCATGCTCACCGCGCTGGAGGGCACCGGCGGCCGCTACGGCCTGCAGGTGATGTGCGAGGCCGGCGGCATGGCCAACGCCACGATCATCGAGCGCCTGAGCGAGTAGGCGACCGGACGACCACCGCGGCGCGCGCCGCGGACGAGCGAGGAGGACACGCATGCTGGTGCCAGGGGCGACCTTCGTCGTCACCGGAGGGGCGTCCGGCCTGGGCCGCGCCACCGCGACCCGGCTGGTGAAGGAGGGCGGGAAGGTCGTCGTCCTCGACCTCCCCGGCTCCCCGGGGGCCGAGGTGGCCGAGGAACTGGGGGAGGGCGCCGCCTTCTCGCCCGCCGACGTCACCGACCCCGAGGCCGTCGGCGCCGCCATGGACGCGGCCGAGGCCATGGGGCCGATCCGCGGGCTCGTGCACTGCGCCGGCCGCGGGGGAGCGGTGCGGCTGGTGGACAGGGCGGGCAACGCCGGTTCGCTGGAGGCCTACGAGTCGGTGGTGCGGACCAACCTGATCGGCACGTTCAACGTCCTGCGCCTGGCCGCCGAGCGCATGGCCCGCAACGAGCCGGTCGACGGCCAGCGGGGCGTCTGCGTGCTCACGGCCTCCGTCGCCGCATACGAGGGCCAGATCGGCCAGATCCCCTACGCCTCGGCCAAGGCCGGGGTCGTGGGGATGACCCTGGTCGCGGCGCGCGACCTGGCGAGCCGGCTCGTCCGGGTCTGCACCATCGCGCCGGGCCTGTTCGACACCCCCATCCTGGCCCGGCTGCCCGAGGAGGTCCGGGCCTCCCTCGGCGGATCGGTGCCCAACCCCGCCCGGCTGGGCGAGCCAGAGGAGTACGCCTCGCTGGCGCTGCACATCATCGCCAACCCGATGCTCAACGGCGAGACCATCCGGCTGGACGGCGCGATCCGCATGGCCGCCCGCTGACAACGACGACGACAGGAGGCGCGTGATGAGCGCTGCGGTGAAGACGCGGGAGCAGGACGGGGTGCTGGTCGTCACCATCGACCGGCCCGAGGCGCGCAACGCGGTGAACGGCGAGGTCGCCGAAGGGGTCGCGGCGGCGATGGATGAGCTGGACGCCCGCGACGACCTGCGGGTGGGGGTCCTGGCCGGGGCCGGAGCGACGTTCTGCGCCGGCATGGACCTCAAGGCGTTCCTGCGCGGCGAGCGGCCGGTGCTGCCCGGCCGGGGCTTCGCCGGCCTGGTCGAGCGGCCCCCGGCCACCCCGGTGATCGCCGCGGTCGAGGGCTACGCGCTGGCCGGGGGGTTCGAGCTCGCGCTGGCCTGCGACATGATCGTCGCCGCCGACAACGCGAAGTTCGGCCTGCCCGAGGTCAAGCGCGGGCTCGTCGCGGCGGCGGGCGGCCTGTTCCGGCTGCCCGACCGCATCCCCTACCACCTGGCCATGGAGTTCACGCTCACCGGAGCGATGGTGCCCGCCGAGCGCGCGCACGCCGCCGGACTCGTCGGCAGGCTCGCGCCCGCGGGCCGGGCGCTCGACGCGGCCCTGGACCTGGCGCGGGAGATCGCCGCGAACGCCCCGCTGGCGGTGGCCGCGAGCAAGCGCGTCATCGCCGAGTCCCGCGACTGGCCGAGAGAGGAGTCCTTCGAGCGGCAGGCGCCGATCGCCGACGCGGTCCGCTCCTCGGAGGACGCCCGTGAGGGGGCGCGCGCGTTCACCGAGAAGCGCGCACCGCAGTGGCGGAACAAGTGAGCATCGGCGTCCCGCGCCGATGTCGACCGGTGTCCCACAGGTCTCCCTGTACTCGAGCAGGGCTGCCAGGGCCGCGGTCAGCGCGCCGGCGGTGGCCGCCCGAGAGGTCTCGCCCGGCCTTCTACGCGCCGGAGCCCGGCCACAAGACCCGCACAAGCTGACACCGCGGCCTTTCGCGCCGCCGTCGCCGGCGCGCTGACGACAGCCCGACCCCGCAGGCTTCGGCCGAGGGAGCACCGGACCGGCGGAGACTCTCGACGCCCCCGCCCGTTTCCCGACTTCACGGCATCGCACTTCCAAGGTCCACGGCGTCGAGGTCGGCGCGGAAGGGCCGTACCGGGATTTTCCGGTACGGCCCTTCGCGTTGCCGGCGCCGCGGGGTCAGCCCCCGACGCCGATGATCTCGGCGAGGTTGCCGCCGAGGATCGCGGCCTCGTCGTCCTCGTGCAGTTCGAGCCGGCGGATCGCCTCGATCTCGGCGGCCGGGTCGACCATCGGCCAGTCGGAGCCGAAGACCATCCGCTCGGGCCCGTGGCGCCGCACGATCCTGCGCAGCCGCTCGGTCGGGATCTCGGCCAGGCTCGGCGGCCAGGAGGTCTCCAGAACCACGGGCAGCCCCACCACGTACCGCTCCGCCTCGTCCAGCCGCCGGAAGCCGCCGAAGTGGCAGGCCATCAACCGCAGCCGCGGGAAGTTGCGCACCACGTCGGCGAGCATCTGCGGCGTGGAGTTGTCGTTGGCCGAGCCCTCCCCGCCGAAGCCGACGTGGGCGATGACCGCGATGTCGGAGCCGAAGGCGTCGAACAGGGCCCACAGCCGCCGGTCGTCCAGGGCGAACCGCTGGAACAGCGGGTGCAGCTTCACCCCCTTGATCCCGTGCCGCGCCAGCGAGTCCATGTTCTCCTCCACCGAGAGGTCGAGGTGGACGGTGCCGAACGGGGTGAGCCGGTCGGTGGCCCGGGAGGAGATGAACTCGTTGGCGCGTTCGACGTGGCGGGCGTGGTCGGCGATGCCGAAGGCGACGCAGTGGTCGACGCCGGTCTCGTCCATGGACCGCCTGAGCCCGCTGATCGTGCCGTCGCCCAGCGCCTCCATGCCGGGGACCCGCCCGGCCAGCGCCTTGGCGGCGATCCGGTCGGGCCAGACGTGGGTGTGCGCGTCGATGATCATCCTCTGCCTCACAGCTTTCCCGACTCGCCGCCGTCGACGACGAAGACCGATCCGTTGATGAAGTCGGATCCCGGCGCGGCCAGCAGGCAGGCCAGCGGCACCAGTTCCGAGACCTCGCCCATGCGCCTGGCCGGGATCCGGCGCACCCGGCGGGCCAGCAGGTCCGGGGACTCCAGCACCGCGCGCTGGGCGTCGGTTCCGAACGCGCCGGGGGCGATGCAGTTGACCTGGACGCCGTGCCGCGCCCACTCCGCGGCCAGCGACTCGGTGAAGCGCAGCACCGCGCCCTTGGAGGCGGAGTAGCCCACCAGGCCGGGCTTGCCGCGCACACCGGTGGTCGAGGCGATGTTGATGATCTTGCCGCCGCCCTGGGCGATGAAGTGCCGTCCGGCGGCCTGGGCCAGCGCCATCGGGGCGATCACGTTCACCGCCAGGGTGTCGCGCCACTGCTGGACCGGCTCATGAACGAAGTCGGCCGCCGGGGCGACGCCGGCGTTGTTGACCAGGACGTCGATCCGGCCGTGCCGCTCGACGACCAGGTCGACCAGGCCCGACAGCGACGCCTCGTCGCGCAGGTCCACCGCGGCGGCGAAGATGTGCTCGGGGTCCTCGGCGGCCAGCTCCTCCAGTTGGTCCTTGGAGCGGGCCGCGCCGACCACGAGCGCCCCGCGCTCGGCGAACCCGCGGGCGATCGCGGCCCCGATCCCCCGGCCCGCGCCGGTGACCAGCGCCACCCTGCCTTCGAGCTCCCCGGTCATCAGGCCTCCCCCTTGGCCAGGGTCTTGGCGAGGGAGTCGAGGATGACCTCGGTACCGCCCTCGTAGACCCGCATGGGCCGCGCCGTACGGTAGAGCCGCTCGATGACCGACCCCCGGACGAGGCCGAACCGGCCCATCGCCTGCACGCTGCGGTCGACGACCCTGCCGGCGGTCTCGGTGGCGCCGACCTTGGCCATGGAGGACAGGTGCAGCGCCGCCCGGGCGTCCCGGCCGGCCTGCCAGGCCGCCCGGTAGGTGAGCGAGCGGGCCATCTCGATCTCGGTCCAGGACAGGGCGAGCATCTGTCCGACGGCGCCGATCCCGATGAGCGGCCTGCCGAACTGCTCGCGCTCGCGGGTGTGGCGGACCGCCTCGTCGAGTGCGGCCTGGGCCAGGCCGACCGCCGCACCGGCCACGGAGACGCGGAAGGTGCTCAGGGTGGCCAGGACCGGGGCGAAGCCGCCGCCGGGCGCGCTGAGGCGGTGGGACTCGGGGACGGCGACATCGGCGAACTCGATGTCGCCGAGCACGTGCGGGGCCATGATCTGCGGGCTGGGCCGCACCGTGACCCCCGGCAGGCCGGCCGGGACCAGCACCAGGGAATGGCCCTCGTCCTCGCGGCAGAGCACGGTGAAGAAGTCGGCGTCGGCGCCGTTGGAGATGAAGGTCTTGTGCCCGGAGACGACGAGCTCGCCGCCCTTGGCCCGCACCCGGGTGCCGATGTTCTTGAGGTCGGAGCCGGCGTCCGGCTCGGTCAGCGCCAGCCCGGCGATCGCGTCCAGGCGCGCGACCCGGGGCAGCCATTCGGCGGCCAGGGCCTCGTTGCCGCTCACCGCCAGCGCGTGGCCGCCGATGCCCTGGAGGGCGAAGAGCGAGTCCAGGTGCGCCGAGACGGCGCACAGCGACTCCCTTGCGACGGTCACGGCGAGCGGGTCCACGCGCTCGTGGCGGCCGCCGTGGCGCAGCGGGACGGTCAGCCCGCACAGCCCGCTCTCGCGCAGCGCGGCGGCCACGTCCGCGTCGACCCGGTCGGCCTCGTCGGCCCGGGCGGCGATCGGGCGCAGGGAGTCGGCCAGCCGCGCGGCCTCGTCCTTGATGCCCTGGTGGTCCGGAGGTAGATCGAACACCGGTGACTCTCCTTGCTCGTGCCTTGCTCGTGGACGTGTGCCGCTACCGCTGGCCGAACCGGCGCCCCAGCATCTGCGAGGCGATCCGGACGCGCTGCATCGCGGGGGTGCCTCCGGCGATCGCCCAGCCGTGCGCGTCGCGGTGCAGGCGTTCCAGGCCGAACTCCTCGGTGTAGCCGTTGCCGCCGTGCAGTTGCATGCCGAGGTCGCTGACCCGCTTGGCCATCTCGTTGGCGTGGCACTTGGCCAGCGACGCCTCCAGCGGGTCGGGCAGGCCGGTTCCGGCGTTGGCGGCGGCCCGGTGGATCAGCAGCCGGGCGCTCTCCACCTGGATGAGCATGTCGGCCAGGATGGACTGGACGGTCTGGAACTCGGCGAGCGGTTTGCCGAACTGCTCGCGCTCCCGCACGTAGCGCGCGCTGCGGTCGAGCGCGGCCTGCCCGATGGCCAGGCTCATCGTGGCGTTGCCCAGCCGCTCGATGGAGAACGCGCGGAACAGGTCGCGGAACCCGCCGGGCTCGACGACCATGTTCTCCACCGGTACCCGGGCGTCGTCGAAGATCAGGTCGCATGAGGGGATGCCGCGGAAGCCCATCAACTGCTCCTGCGGGCCGAAGGTCAGGCCCGGGGTGTCGGCCTCGACCACGACGGCGCCGATGCCCCGGTGGCCGGGGGCCTCGTCCATGCGGGCGTAGAGCAGGTAGTACTCGGCGTGCCCGCCGCCGGAGATCCAGCGCTTGGTCCCGTTGACCACGAACTCGCCGCCGACCTTGCGGGCGCTCGTGGTCATGTCGGTCGCCGCCGATCCGGCGTCGGGCTCGGAGATGCCCACCGCCATGGTCGCCTCGCCGCCGGCGATCCCGGGCAGGAAGCGCTGCTTCTGCTCCTCGGTGCCCATGAGCGCGACGACCCGCGCCGGCCCGGTGTTGGCCTCGAAGACCTGGAAGGCGGCCGGCCGGCAGACCTTGGCCAGCTCCTCCACCACGATCAGGGCGTCCATGAGGGGAGCGCCGGAGCCGCCGTACTCCTCGGGCAGGGCGATGCCGAGCAGTCCCAGTTTGCCCAGGCGCAGGCGCTCCTCGGCGGGCAGGAAGGTCCGCTCGCGGTCCCATTCGGCGGCGTGCGGGGCGTAGACGTCCGCGGCCAGGCGTGCGGCCGTCTCCTTGAGGTGCTGCTGTTCCTCGCTGAGCTCGAAGGCGCTCACCGGCGTCCCCTTTCGGAAGCTTTTCATATATTGGTATTCATGATTATCATGAGATGCCTTTAGGGATGCGGTGGCCTGGCTCGCTCGGGCGGGTGAGGTGTGCGATCTAATCTATGAATATGATTATACGGTAGAAAGCTGGGGGTGTCATGGGAGATCCAGAGGAAGACGTGCGGATCGAACGGCGCGGCCGCGCCGCCTGGATCCGGCTGAACCGGCCCGAGCGGCGCAACGCCTTCGACGGCGCGATGGCGCGATCGGTGGTCGCGGCGATCGAGGACTGCGCCGACAGTGGCGTCATCGTGCTCACCGGAGAGGGCAGGAGCTTCTGCGCCGGCGGCTACCTGGCCCGGATGGAGGACCCCGACCCGCGCGAGGTGCGCGCCATGTACGAGGGGTCCCTCGACCTCGTCGACGCGGTCCGCACCTCCCCCCGGCCGGTGATCGCCGCCGTCAACGGGGCTGCGGCCGGCGGCGGCAACGAACTGGTCGTGGCCTGCGACCTGGCGATCGCCTCCAGCAGGGCCACCTTCGGCCAGACCGGTCCCCGCGTCGGCAGCGCCCCGGTCCTCGGCGGCACCAACGTCATGTCGGTGCAGATCGGGGAGAAGCGCGCCAAGGAGCTGTCCTTCCTCTGCCGGCGCTACACGGCCGCCGAGGCCCTGGACATGGGGCTGGTCAACGCGGTCGCCGACCCCGACGAGCTGGAGGCCGTGGTCGAGGAGTGGGCGGCGGAGCTCCTCGCGCTCAGCCCGCGCTACCTCGAGATCGCCAAGATCAGCTCCAACCTGTGGTGGAACAGCGCCCGCGACTCGTTCCGCAGCGGGATCGGCATGCTCGCCCAGGCCGTCGGCAGCGCCGACATGCTCGAAGGCGCCCGCGCCTTCATGGAGAAGCGGCCGCCCCGCTTCGAGCCCCCGTTCACCGGCCCGAGGGAGCACTGATGCGCGTCTACGAGGACCTCCGGCCCCGGTTCCCCGACCGCGCGGACTGGGCGCTGCCCACGGTGCTGCGCCGCCGCGCCGAACTGGCCCCCGGCGACGTCTACCTCGACGTCCCCGAGGAGGGACGGCGCTGGACCTACGCCGAGACCCTGGCCACCGCCGAGAACGTCGCCCGCGCGCTGCTCGCCGACGGCGACCCCGGCGACCGGGTGGTCATCATGGCCCGCAACTCCTCGGCCTTCGTCTTCAGCTGGCTGGGCAGCGCCCTGGCCGGCATGGTCGAGGTGCCCGTCAACACCGCCTACAAGGGCGACTTCCTCACCCACCAGGTGCGCACCTCGCGGTCGCGCTGGGCGGTCATCGACGACGAGCACGCCGCCCGCTTCATCGAGACGGCCGAGGAGTGCGCCGGGATCGAGCGGTTCTGGGTGATCGACCACGGCGGTGCCGACGAGGCGATCGCCGCGCTGCGCGCCGCCGGCCTGCGGGCCGAGCGCTGGGACGGCCTCACCGCCGCCCGCGACGGCGAACTGCCCGAGGTGTCGCCCCGCTCACTGGCCTCCATCTTCTTCACCTCCGGCACCACCGGCCCCTCCAAGGGCGTGGCGATGCCGCACGCGCAGATGTTCTTCTTCGCCGCGGAGACCGCCTGCCTGACCAGGCTCACCGACGCCGACGCCGCCATGGTGACCACCCCCTTGTTCCACGGCAACGCCCAGTTCATGTCGGCCTACCCCGCGCTGGTGGCCGGAGCCCGGTTCGTCCTGCGCACGCGCTTCAGCGCCAGCCGGTGGATCGACCAGATCCGCGAGTCCGGGGTCACCGTCACCAACTTCATCGGCGTGATGATGGACTTCGTGTACAAGCAGCCCCCGCGGCCCGACGACCGGGACAACCCGCTGCGCTGCGTCTTCGCGGCCCCCACCGCCACCTCGATCCTGGACGACTGCAGGAAGCGCTTCGGCGTCGACGCCTTCGTCGAGGTCTTCGGCCTCACCGAGACCTCGGCGCCGATCCTGTCGCCCTACGGCGAGGACCGCCCCGCCGGCGCGGCCGGGCTCGCCGCGGCCGAGTGGTTCGACGTGCGCCTGGTGGACCCCGAGACCGACGAGGAGGTCCCGGTCGGCGAGGTGGGCGAGCTGGTCGTGCGGCCCAAGGTGCCCTGGATCACCAGCATGGGCTACTACGGCATGCCCGAGCGCACCGCCGAGGCGTGGCGCAACCTGTGGTTCCACACCGGTGACGCGCTGCGCCGCGACGCCGAGGGCTGGTACTACTTCGTCGACCGCTACAAGGACGCGCTGCGCCGGCGCGGCGAGAACATCAGCTCCTACGAGGTCGAGCAGGCGGTGCTCGGCCACGGCGCGGTCGCCGAGTGCGCGGTCGTCGCCGTCGCCGCCGATGTCGACGCCGGCGAGGACGAGGTCATGGCCTGCGTGGTCACGCGCGAGCCGGTCGGCCCCGAAGAGCTGTGGACATGGTGCGACTCCCGGCTGCCGGCCTTCGCCGTCCCGCGCTTCCTGCGCGTCGTGGAGAGCCTGCCCAAGACGCCTTCGGAGAAGGTGCGAAAGGCGGTCCTGCGCGAGGCGGGCGTCACCGCCGACACCCACGACCGGCTGGCCGGGCGCGAACGCGCATGAGAACGCGGGGTCCCTCCGGCGGGGCCCCGCGGCCCCGGAACTCTCCGTGTGCGATTTCGACGCGTTAGCCTACGCACAGCAGCGGGCACCTATACTTGTTGATGATATGCATGGATTTTCGTCCCGGGGTTTCCCGCTGGTCTGCAAAGGAACGATGACGTGGTAGTTGCGAACCGGGCGCGACCCCAGAAGACGGCGATGATCATCGCGCAGCGCATCGTCGCCGACATGAAGGACCAGAGCCTCACCGCCGGCGACAAGCTGCCGTCGGAGCGCATCATGCTCGATGAGTACAACGTCGGGCGGGGGACCCTGCGGGAGGCCCTGCGCTATCTGGAGCTCCAGGGGGCCCTGACCCTCAAGCCGGGGCCGGGCGGCGGGCCGGTCGTGGCCAGCCCCGACTCCACCCACCTCGCGGCCAACCTGATGCTGCTTCTGCAGTTCGCCCAGGCGCCCTACCGGGTCATCATGGAGGCCCGCAGCGCCTTCGAGCCGGTGATGGCCACCCTCGCCGCCGACCGGATGGACGACGACGCCGTCGCCCGCCTGGCCGACTCCGTCACGACCATGCGCGACAACATCGAGGACCGCGTGATCTTCCTGGAGGCCAACAAGGGCTTCCACGACATCATCGCCTGGTCCTCCGGCAACGCGCTCTTCGGGCACCTCGTCGATGCCATCCTGGGCATGCTCGACGGCACGGTCCTGGGCATCGACTACCCCGCCCACCGCCGCAGCGCGATCCTGGAGGCCCACGAAAGGGTCTACCGGGCGCTGAGCGCGCGCGACTCCGCCCAGGCCGGCGAGGCGATGCGCGACCACATCCTCGAATACGTCCGCTACGCCGAGGTGAAGTACCCCGACCTGCTCACCCAGGAGGTCTCCTGGAGCCAGGTGATGGGCTAGACCCTCCCTCCACCGGGGAGGGCCCGCCGGGGCTCAGCGGAACGCGGGCAGCACCTCGTTCCTGAACGTCTCCAGCGTCCGGAGCACCTGCTCCTGGCCGAGGTCGTACCACTGCATCCGCAGGATGACGTAGGTCAGGCCCCGCCGTTCCAGCTCCTTCAGCGCCGCGACGGCGCCGGCGGGGTCGGTGAAGAGGTAGGAGGCGTCCGCCACCTCCTCGGCGGCCTTGTCCGTCTCCAGGTGGCGGTAGTTCCCGCCCTGCTCGGGCGGGTTGAAGGCGGCGTACCTGCGGGTGAGCGCGCCGCGCGCCCGGATCCCGATGGCGCGGGCCCGCTCGGCGTCCTCGTCGAGCACGAGCTCCCTGCGCACGACGAGCTCGGAGGCGCCGCGGCCGAGGCGTTCGCGCTCGGCCCGGTAGTGCCCGAGGACGGCCTCCAGCCGCTCCGGCGTGACGTGCGGCGGAACGATCCACGCGTCGCCGAGCCGCGCCGCGCGGTGGGCTCCCGTCCGGTGCGGCCCCGCACCGACCCAGATCGGCGGCCCGCCCTGCTGGACCGGTTCGAGGCCGATGCGCTGGTCCTCGACGCGGAAGTGCTTCCCTTCGAACGTCGTCGGCTCTCCCGACCACAGGCTCCGGATCAGGCCGACGCCCTCCTCGTAGCGCTGGATCCGGTCCTCCAGCGCCACGCCGAACGACGCGAACTCGTTCTCGCGGTAGCCCATCCCGAACCCGGCGACGGCGCGCCCGCCCGTGATGTGGTCGAGCGTCGCGAACTCCTCGGCCACCTCGACCGGATGCCGCAGGGGCAGGATGAACATGTTGGTGCCCAGCGCCATCTCGCCGGCGTCCCGGGCCAGTGCGGCCAGCAGCGGCACCGGCTGGAGCGTGGGCATGTTGCCGAGGTAGTGCTGCAGCACCCAGACGGAGGAGATGCCCGCGTCGCGGGCGGCCCGCACCTGCTCGCGCAGCGCCGCGATGCGGTCGGCCGGCACCACGTCCGGCGGGAAGTCGTTCATGACGGCGAGGCCGAACTTCAGGGACACGTCACTCCCTCTTTTCAGTGCTATTGATAATCATGAACCTACTGCACTGAAGTCCGCCGGACAATGCCCCGCGTGCCGCGTACCGCGTTCCCGGGCCGGGGGCGCCGACGGCGGGGCGTCACGGGGCCGCCCGGCGCGAGACGGTCTCCCCGGCCGCGGCGACGAGGGCCGCGAGCCGCCGGTGGTGGGCGCCGGGCCAGTAGAGCCGCCCGCAGTCGCGGCACTGGGCGAAGGTGTCGTAGTTCGCCCGGGTGCCCGGCTCCAGCATGTCGGCGACGTCCTCCTTGCGCACCGGGAGCACCGCCCCGTTGCAGGCCGTGCAGCGGCTCCACGGGGCCAGCGGCGGCGCGAAGCGGTCGAGGACGTCGTCGAACTGCCGGTCCGGGTCGGCGCCGCGGACGTAGGCCCCGGCCCGCAGGCGCCTGCGGTGCAGCAGCCGGCGGTCCTGGGTCAGCAGCACCCGCTGCTCCTCGTTGGCCTGGTCGACCAGGGCGTCGTCGTCGCGGTCGTTGCGGTAGGCGGTGTCCACGCCGACCAGCCGCAGCCTCCGCGCCAGCGCGCCGAGGTGGACGTCCAGGACGAAGCGCGGCGCGGAGAACGGCACCTCCTGCGGCCGCCGCACCGCGTGGACGTCCACGGTGGCGCCGGGACCGGGCCGGTGCGACGGCGGGACCTCCTCGCCGTCGACGAGCATGCGGCCGACCTCGGGGAGCGGGACGCCGGCCGACTCGACCACGTGCCCCAGCGACGACGTCGCGTCGTGGGCGACGCGCAGGTCGACGCGCCGGTGCCGCGGCGGAAGGAAGAACCGCAGTTCGGCGGCGAAGCGCACGCGCAGTTCCGGTTGGTCCATCCCTCCAGGATGCCCGCCCGCCGACGGGCCTATTCGGCTCTCCGGACCCGGTCGGCGACGGGGCACCGGCCCGTTCCGGGGCGCCGGTGCGTACACTTGCTGACAATTCCTGGGTCGTCCAGCAGGGTGTCAGCGCACCGGCGCGCTGCCGGGCGCCGCCAGGCGTCCGTGCCGACCGCCCGCTCCCCGCGCCGGCCCGGACGCCGATCGCGGCGCCGGTGTCCCCGCGGCCGCCCAGCCGAGAACGCTCCCGAAAGCGGAGGTGGATCGTGTCCGTTGATCCCGAATCCCACCGGCAGCCCTCGCCGCAGGGCTCGCGCATCGACCCCTACGTCGGCGCCTACGCCGCACGGGCACAGGGCATGGTGGCATCGGAGGTCCGGGCACTGTTCGCCGTCGCGTCCCGCCCCGAGGTGGTCTCCCTCGCCGGCGGCATGCCCAACGTCAGCGCGCTGCCGCTGGAGTCCATCAGCGAGATCGTGCGCCAGGTCGTCACCGACCAGGGGGCCACGGCCCTGCAGTACGGCTCGGCCCAGGGCGACCCGGTGCTGCGCGAGCGGATCTGCGAGGTCATGAGCCTCGAGGGCATCGAGGCCGCCGCCGACGACGTCATCGTCACCGTCGGCTCCCAGCAGGCGCTCGACCTGATCACCCGCGTCTTCGTCGACCCGGGCGACGTGGTCCTGGCCGAGGCGCCCACCTACGTCACCGCCATCAACACCTTCGCCGCCTTCCAGGCCGACATCCGGCACGTCGCCATGGACGACGACGGCGTCATCCCCGAGGCGCTGGAGGAGAACCTCGCCGACCTGACCGCCGCCGGGCACCGGGTGAAGTTCTTCTACACCGTCCCCAATTTCCAGAACCCCGCCGGCGTCACGCTGACCGCCGAGCGCCGGCGGCGGGTGCTGGAGATCTGCCACAGGTACGGGCTGCTGGTGCTGGAGGACAACCCCTACGGCCTGCTGCGCTACGAGGGCGAGCCGGTGCGGGCGCTGCGCGCCGACGCCCCCGACAACGTCATCTACCTGGGATCCTTCTCCAAGACGCTGTCGCCGGGGTTCCGGATCGGCTGGGCGCTGGCCCCCTCGGCGGTGCGCGCCAAGCTCGTGCTGGCCGCCGAGTCGGCGATGCTCAGCCACTCCACCTTCAACCAGATGGTCGTGGGCCGCTACCTCGCCGCCCACCCCTGGCGGGAGCAGATCAAGGACTTCAACGAGATGTACCGCGGGCGCCGCGACGCGATGATGGGCGCGCTGGAGGCGCTCATGCCGGCCGGCACCACCTGGACCCGGCCCCAGGGCGGCTTCTTCGTCTGGGTGACGCTGCCGGAGGGGCTGGACGCCAAGTCCATGCTGCCGCGCGCGGTCAACGAGCGGGTCGCCTACGTGCCGGGGACCGGCTTCTACGCCGGCGACGACGGCCACCGCAACATGCGCCTGTCGTTCTGCTACCCCACGCCCGAGCAGATCCGGGAGGGCGTGCGGCGCCTGGTGGGCGTCATCGAGGCCGAGACCGCGCTGCGTGATACGTTCGGCAGCGCCTCCGCGCCGCCGACCGGCGGCAGCGACGTGCCGGCCCCCGATCTCCCTTGAGGCGCGGGGCGCGGCCGTGACAGTCGACGCAGGACAGAAGGAAGGCAGGACCGTGGCCGATCTCGACCGGGTGCTCGTGCTGGCGGGCGGGATGTCCCCCGAGCACGAGGTGTCGCTGCGCTCGGGGCGGCGGGTGGCCGAAGCCCTGCGCCGTCTGGGTATCGAGGTGCAGATCGCCGACGCGGGTTCGGGGCTGCTGGGCAGGCTCGCCGGCGATTCGCCGCAGGTGGTGTTCCCCGTCCTGCACGGCGCCTCCGGCGAGGACGGCTCCATCCGCGAGATCCTGGAGCTCAGCGGCGTGCCCTATGTGGGCGCGCGGCCCCAGGCGTGCCGGGCCGCCTTCGCCAAGCCGATCGCCAAGGCGCTGGTCGCCGAGCGCGGCATCGCCGTGCCGCGCGGCGTGGCGCTGCCCAAGTCGATCTTCCACGACCTGGGCGCGCCCGCGGTGCTGGAGCGCGTCGTCGACGCGCTCGGCCTGCCGCTGTTCGTCAAGCCCGACCAGGGCGGCTCGGCGTTCGGCGCCACCGCGGTGAACACGGCCCAGGAGCTGTCGGCGGCGCTGGTGAGCTGCTTCGCCTACAGCGACACCGCGCTGATCGAGGAGCGCGTGGACGGCACCGAGATCGCCGTCGGCGTGCTCGACCTCGGCGAGGGGCCGTTCGCGCTGCCGGCCGTGGAGATCGTGCCCGACGGCGGGGTCTACGACTACTCCGCGCGCTACACCGCCGGCCGCACCGAGTTCTTCAGCCCGGCGCGGCTGGGGGAGGAGGTCGCCGCTGCGGCGGCCGAGGCGGCGATCACCGCGCACCGGGCGCTGGGCCTGCGCGACGTCTCCCGCACCGACCTGATCGTCGGCGCCGACGGCCGGGTGCGGTTCCTGGAGGTCAACGTCGCCCCCGGCATGACCGACACCTCCACCCTCCCGCTGGCCGTGCAGGCGGCCGACCTCGACTTCGCGGTGGTCTGCCGCGAACTGGCCCACCGGGCCCTGCTGCGCGGCTGAGGCGGCGCGGCCCGGATGTGGCACGATATGGGCGCACGGGGCCGGACAGCCGGGTGAGTACGTGCGCGACCTCGCTGGGCTGGTTGGGCGGGTGTCATACCAGTCGCGCGCGTCGCCCCGTCACCGCGCGTGCGGTCATGGACGGCGACGGCCGCGCCGCCCTCCACGTGGAGGGCGGCGCGGCCGTCGCCGCGTGCGGCGGGGCGTCTCAGCAGGCCTTGGCCGCCGCGTTCGCGGGGCGAGGCGGGAAGTCCAGGGTCCGGGCCCGCTGTACCGCCGGCGCTGCGCGCACCGCGACGGCCGACTCCCCTGTGCGAACCCGATCGCCGGACGCCGGTCAGACGCCGAGCAGGTGCTCGACCCCGGTGATGCCGAAGTGCACCGCGAAGACCCCCGTCAGGACCCACATCAGCCAGCCCACCTCGCGGTGCCTGCCGACGGCGCTCCTGAGCACCGTGTAGACGACGATGCCGGCGCCGATGCCGTTGGCGATGTCGAAGGTGAACGCCATCAGCGAGATGGTCAGGAACGCGGGGATCGCGACGGTGATGTCGTCCCAGCCGATCCGGCCGACGCCCATCATCATCATCGCGCCGACCAGCACCAGGGCGACCGAGGCCGCCTGGGCCGGCACCATGCCGAAGACCGGGGCGAACAGGATCGCCACCAGGAACAGCCCGCCGGTGACGACGCTGGCCAGCCCGGTGCGGGCGCCCTCGGTGACCCCCGCTGTGGACTCCACGAACACCAGGGTGGCCGAGGAGCTGGTGAGGCCGCCGGAGACCGCGCCGACGCCGTCCATGGCCAGGATCTCGTTGGTGCGCGGCATCTGGCCGTTGCGGTCGGTCAGGCCGGCCTTGTCGCCGACGGCCAGGATGGTGCCCAGCGCGTCGAAGAAGCCGGCCAGGACCAGGGTGAACAGGATGACCCCCGCGCTGGCCACCCCGGCGGAGGACCAGGCGCCGAACATGTCGACCTGCAGGAGCAGCCCGAAGTCGGGGGCCACCAGGAGCTGGTCGGGCGGCTCGGGCACGCCGCCGCCCCACGCCCCGGGCTCCAGGCCGAAGACCTGGTGCACGACGACGGCGATGACGGTGGCGGTGATGATGCCGTAGAAGATGGCGCCGGAGACCCTGCGCGCCAGCAGCACGCCCGAGACGAGCAGCCCGATGATGAACACCGTGATCGGCCAGCCGGAGAGGTGGCCGTCGGCGCCGAGCTGCAGCAGTTTGCCGTCGCCCGCGCTGAGGAAACCCGCGTTGTCCAGCCCGATCAGGGCGACGAACAGGCCGATGCCGACGCCGATCGCCACCTTCAGGTCGTGCGGGAGCGCGTTCATCACGGCGGTGCGGATGCCGGTGACCACCATCAGGATGATGATGATCCCCTGCCAGACCACCAGGCCCATCGCCTCGGGCCAGGTCATCAGCGGCACGGCCTGGTAGGCGACCACGGCCATCACGCCGAGTGCGGCGGCCAGGGCGATGGGGGCCCGGCCGATGACGCCCATGAGGATGGTGACGATGCCCGCCGAGAGCGCGGTCATGGTGGTGAGCTGGGCCGCGTTCAGGCTGTCGCCGTTGATGTCGGTGGCGCCGCCCAGGATGATCGGGTTGAGGACGATGATGTAGGCCATCGCCATGAAGGTGGTGAGGCCGCCGCGGACCTCTCGTCCGATGCCGGAGCCGCGCTCGCTGATGAAGAAAAACCGGTCGAGCCAGGATCGATCCGATCGGTCCCGCACCTGCGGGCCCGTTTCGTCGAGTTTCGTCATGGTCCCCTCCTGGAGGGATATGAGGGCGGGCGCGTCGCGGCCCGTCGCTTTCGGTGGGGGGTCGGTCGCTCAGGGTGGCCATTGTCGGCCGTGTATGCCCGAAAGGCCGCACGGTGCCGGCCGACCGGTGACCGCGTCCGCGTCCAGTGCCACATCGGGGGATGAAGGTGACATTACCGACGTAACAGGCATGAGGCGAACGGAGGCCGCCCGCCCCGGCGCCGAGGGCGCCGGCGGCACGGGGCGGGCGGGGACGGGGCTTCGCCCGGGGTGCGGGGCGAAGCCGGTCTAGGGGACCTCGATGCCCACGATGTCCTCCGGGCGGACCGGTGCGTGGGTGAGGGCCATGCCGGTGGCGTCGCGGACGGCCGCGACGATGGCCGGTGTCGACGACAGCGTCGGGGGTTCCCCTGCGCCGCGCAGACCGTAGGGCGAGTGCGGGTCCGGGTGCTCCAGCACCTCGATCCGCATCGGGGGCGTGTCGAGGATGGTCGGGATCAGGTAGTCGGTGAACGACGGGTTGCGGATCACGCTGTCGGAGACCTGGATCTCCTCCATCAGCGCCAGGCCGAGGCCCTGAGTGGAGCCGCCCTGGATCTGGCCGAGCAACTGCTGGGGGTGCAGGACCTTGCCGACGTCCTGGACCGCGTCCAGCGCCACGACCTTGACCAGCCCGAGTTCGACGTCGACGTCGACCACCGCGCGATGCACGCACATCCCGAACTGGGTGTGGGAGGAGCCCTGGCCCCGGGTCGGGTCGAGCATCTCGGTGGGCCGGTGGTGGTACTCCCTGGTCTCCTCGATGTGGGAGTCGCCGAGCAGGTCGGCCAGTGCGGCGAGCGCGCCGTCGGTCTCCGAGACCAGCTTGCCGCCGACCAGGCTCAGCAGCGCGTCGGGGTGCCCTGCCGGGACCAGGCCGCGCTCGCGCGCCAGCTCGAAGACCCGCTCCCGGACCGCCTCGCACGCCGTCTTCACCGCGCCGCCGGTCATGTAGGACTGCCGCGACGCCGAAGAGGACCCGGCCGAGCCGACCCGGGTGTCGGCGGGCTGGATCGTCACCCGCTCCACGCCCAGCTCGGTGCGGGCGATCTGGCCCTTGATCGTGACCAGTCCCTGGCCGACCTCGGCGGCGGCGGTGTGCACCATGACGGTCGGCTCACCGCCGATGACCTCCATGCGCACCCTGGCGGTGGAGTAGTCGTCGAAGCCCTCGGAGAAGCACAGGTTCTTCAGGCCCACGCCGTAGCCGACGCCGCGCACCACGCCCTCGCCGTGGCTGGTGTTGGCCACGCCCCCGGGCAGGGTCCGCAGGTCGGAGGGGTCGGGCAGGGCCGAGCGCTCCGGCGGCATCGGCAGCTCCCTGCACCGCCGCAGCATGTCGGCCATCGGCAGCGGCATGTCGATCACCTGGCCGGTGATGATCGCCGAGCCCTCGGCGACGGCGTTCTTGATCCGCAGCTCGACCGGGTGCATGCCCAGCTCCGCGGCCAGCCGGTCCATCTGGGACTCGTAGCCGAAGCACGCCTGCACCGCGCCGAAGCCGCGCATCGCCCCGCACGGCGGGTTGGTGGTGTAGACGCCGTAGGCGTCCACGCTGACGTTGGGGACCTCGTAGGGGCCGATGCCCAGGGAGGAGGCGACGCCGACCACGGCCGGCGTCGCCGAGGCATAGGCCCCGCCGTCGACGATGATCTCCAGCGTGGCGTAGACCAGCGTGCCGTCGCTCTTGGCGCCGTGCTCGTAGCGCATCTTGGCCGGGTGCCGGTGCACGTGGCCGAAGAACGACTCCTCGCGGTTGTAGACGATCTTCACCGGCTTGCCGGTGTGCAGCGCCAGCATGCACGCGTGGATCTGCATCGACAGGTCCTCGCGGGCGCCGAACGCGCCGCCGACGCCGGCCAGGGTCAGCCGCACCTTGTCCTGGTCCAGCCCGAGGCAGGGGGCGATCTGGCGCTGGTCGACGTGCAGCCACTGGGTGGCGATGTAGAGGTCGACGCCGCCGTCCTCGGCCGGTACCGCCATGCCCGACTCCGGGCCGAGGAAGGCCTGGTCCTGCATGCCGACCTCGTACTCACTGGTGACGACCACGTCGGCCAGCGCGCGCACCTCCTCCGGGGACGCGCCCTCGGCGAAGGCGCCGGTGCGGATCGGCTGGTGGCGGACCCGGTTGCCGCTCTGGTTGTAGTCCTCGTGCACGGGCAGCGAGCCCTCCTCGTGCACCAGGGGGCACTCCGGGTCGAACGCGGCGCGGCGCGAGTCGCTCACCGGCTCCAGGACCTCGTAGTCGACCTTGATGCGCTCCAGGGCCCGGCGCGCGGTCTCGGGGTGGTCGGCGGCCACGATCGCCACCGGCTCGCCCTTGTAGCGGACCTTGCCGAAGGCCAGCACCGGCTGGTCCTGGTACTCCAGCCCGTAGCGCTTCTCGCCGGGGACGTCCTCGTGGGTGAGCACGGCGTGCACGCCGGGCAGCTTCAGCGCCTCGGTGATGTCGATCCCGCGGATGGCGGCGTGCGGGTGGGGGCTGCGCAGCGTCATCCCCCACAGCATGTCCTCCATCCACATGTCGGAGGAGTAGGCGAACTCGCCCGTCACCTTCAGCGTGCCGTCGGGGCGGCGGGGACTGGCGCCCAGGCCGTCCTTTGCCACGCTGGACAGGTCGGACGGGGCGCGGGTGGTCGTGGCGGCCATCAGCGCGTCACCTCCTTGAGCAGGGTGCGGTGGGCCGCGCGGCCGGCGCGGGCCGCCGCATCGGCGGGAACGGTGCGGAGCTCGCCGCGCTCGACGACGGTCGCGCCGCCGACGAGGAGCCGCTCCAGCGGGGCGGCGGGCCCGAAGACCAGGGACACCACCGGGTCGTCGATCACGTCGTGGCCGTAGCCGTCGACCCGCCACAGCGCGATGTCGGCGAGCCTGCCGACCTCCAGGGAGCCCAGCTCCTCCTCGCGGCCCAGGCAGCGGGCCCCGCCGAGGGTGGCCATCTCCAGGGCCCGGCGGGCGGTGAGCGCCTGCGGGCCCTTGCGGGCGCGGGCCATGAGCAGCGCCTGGCGCATCTCGCCCGACAGCGAGGTCAGCTCGCTGGAGGCGGGCCCGTCCACGCCCAGGCCGACGTTGGCCCCGGCCTCCAGCAGTTCGGTCACCCGGCAGATGCCGGCGCCCAGGCGGGCGTTGGAGGAGGGGCAGTGCGCGATGCCGGTGCCGGTCGCGGCGATGCGCGCGATCGCGGCGTCGGAGAGGTGCACGGCGTGGGCGAACCACACGTCGGAGCCGAGCCAGCCGAGCTTCTCGGCGTACTCCACCGGGGTGCAGCCGAACTCGGCCAGGCACTGCTCCTCCTCGTCGACGGTCTCGGCGAGGTGGGTGTGCAGCCGCACGCCCTTGGCGCGGGCCAGCCGGGCGGCCTCGGTCATCAGATCGCGGCTGACCGAGAACGGCGAGCAGGGGGCGACCGCGACGCGGGTCATGGACTCCGGCGACGCGTCGTGGTGGGCGTCGATCGCGGCCTCGGTGGCCGCGAGCGCGCCCTCCAGCGTCTCCACGACGCCGTCCGGCGGCAGGCCGCCCTGCCCGCGGCCGCGGTCCATGGAGCCGCGTGCCAGGTCCAGCCGGATGCCGACGGCGCGGGCCGCCTCGACCTCGGCGGCCGCGATGTCGCCGCGGCCGGAGGGGAAGATGTAGTGGTGGTCGGAGGCGGTGCTGCAGCCCGACAGCGCCAGCCAGCCCAGGCCGGCCGTCGTGGTGCCGGACACGACCTGGGCGTCCAGGCGGTTCCAGATCTCGTAGGAGCCGGTCAGCCACTCGAACAGCGTGCCGTCGGCGAACAGGCCCTGCGTGGCCCACTGGTAGAGGTGGTTGTGCGTGTTGACCAGGCCGGGCGTCGCCAGGCAGCCGTCGGCGTCGATCCGCCGGGCCCCGGGCGTCCGCGGCGCGGGGCCGGGACCGACCGCCGCGATGCGGCCGTCGGCGACCACGATGTGGCCGTCGGCGTACTCGGCCCCGCCGACCGTCGCGATGTGGGCGCCCTCGATGACCAGCGTCTCGCTCACCGGGCCCCCTCCGCCTTCTCGGCTCCGGCGCGCCCGGCCGCGAGCCGCACGGCGTCGATGATCTTCTCGTAGCCGGTGCAGCGGCACAGGTTGCCGGCGAGGGCCTCGCGGATCTCGGCCTCCTCCGGTACGCCGCCGCCCCGGCCGACCGTGCGCTCGATCAGGTCGTCGGTCTGCACCAGCAGCCCCGGGGTGCAGAAGCCGCACTGCACCGCGCCGGCCTCGACGAACGCCTCCTGGACGTGGCCAAGCCGCTGCTCGCCGGCCGCGTCGGACTCGGCGAGCCCCTCGACGGTGCGCACGCTGCGGCCGTCGGCCTGCCCGGCGGCGACCAGGCAGGAGCAGGCGGTCACGCCGTCGAGGTAGACCGTGCACGAGCCGCACTCGCCCTGCTCGCAGGCGTTCTTGCTGCCCGGCAGGCCGACGCGCTCGCGCAGCACGTAGAGCAGGCTCTCGCCGGCCCAGACGTTGTCAGCGGTCACTTCCCTGCCGTTGACCTCGAATGTCACGCGCATCGTTGGGTTGCCTTCCGGTAGTCGGTGACGGCCCAGCTCAGGGTCCGGCGGGCCATGACCGAAAGAGCGTGCCTGCGGTAGTCGGCGCTGCCGCGCACGTCGTCGATCGGCCGGGCGGCCGAGGCCACCAGCTCGCCGAACCTCGCCACGGCGGCGGGGGACGGCGCCGTACCGCCCTCCCAGTCGAACTCCGCGGCCAGGAACTCCTCGGCGCGCGTCGCGCGCAGCGGCGTCGGCCCGGCCGAGCCGACGCCGGTGCCGATCTCGCGGGTGCGGGCGTTGAACGCGATGGAGAACGAGGTGACCGCGATCACCATCGCGTTGCGGGTGCCGATCTTGGCGAACTGCTGCGGGCCGGCCGGGGCGGGCAGCAGGACCGCGGCGATCAGCTCGTCGCTCTGCCGGGCCGTGCGCCGCGGGCCGAGGTAGAACTCGCGCGCGGGGACCCGCCGCACGCCGCGGACCGAGGCCAGCTCGATGACGGCGTCGGTGGCCAGCAGCGGCGGGTGGGCGTCGCCCGCGGGGGAGGCCCCGCCGAGGTTGCCGCCGACCGAGCCGCGGTTGCGGATCTGCGGCGAGGCGACCGTGCGGGAGGCCAGGGCCAGGGCGGGGGCGCGCTCGCGCAGCCGGGTGGTGATCTCGGTGTAGCTGACGCCGGCGCCCAGTCGCACGCCGTCGCCGTCGGGTCGCCATTCGCGCAGCTCCGCGATGCGCGTCAGGTCCAGCAGCGCGGGCGGCCGGTGCTTGTCGAAGTTCAGCTCGACCATGACGTCGGTGCCGCCCATGATCGGCACCGCGTCGGGATGCTCGCTCTTGGCCGCGAGCGCCTCCTCCCATGTGGAAGGGCTAAGGAATTCCATGTTCGTCCTCGTCGGTCGCCGTGCTGCGAAAAGGCCGCCGCGCGAAGGCGCTCCCCGGCGCTCGTCGGCCTCTGTGTGAAGTACAACACTCGTCCGGTTCCGGTCTCCAGTACGCGATGACATGAAGTGCCGCCCCGGTTACCGCCTCCCATTGGTGTTTTCCTACAACCGCGGGTCCGAATTGGCGTTCCCGGCACGCCGTGCCGCAAAATATGGCGAACCGACCGGTCCGAAACCCGGCCTCTCCGCACGACGAAGGACGGCCATGCTGATCAGCGAACTGCTCGCGGTCGCACGACTGCGCCTGCGGTTCCTCTCGGGCGTCGAGCACGCCGGGCGCCGGATCCGCTGGGCCTACACCACCGACCTGCTGGAGCCCAAGCGCTACCTCAAGGGCGGCGAGCTGGTGCTCACCGGCATGATGTGGCGTCGCCGCCCCGAGGACTCCGAGACCTTCGTGCGCTCGCTGGTCGACGCCGGCGTGGCCTGCCTCGGGGCGGGGACGGCGCTGGGCGCGGTGCCCGCCGACCTGATCGAGGCGTGCGAGCGCCACGGCATGCCGCTGATCGAGGTGCCCACCGAGACCTCATTCGGCGCGGTCACCGAGGAGGTGCTGCGGCTGCTGACGAGTCGGCGGTTCAGCACCATCACCGAGAACCGCGACCGCCACCGCCGCCTGATGGCCGACCTCGCCGCGGGCGGCGACCTCGCCGGGGTGTTCGGCGACGCCGCGCAGAAGGCCGGAATCGACGCCTGGATCCTCTCCAGCACCGGCCGGTGCGTCGCGGCCGCCGGTCCGCCGCCGGGCCCCGCGGGGCGCGCGTGGCTGGCGGCGCGCTTCCTGGACTCCCCGCGGCTGCCCCGCGCGGTCGAGCCGCCGGCGGAGGGAAGCGGCGGGGAGGAGCGCGAGGGCGCGCCGCACACCGTGACGCTGCTGCCGGTGCGCACCCGCGATTCGCACCCGCTCGCCGGCTGGTTCCTGGTGTGCGCCGGCGACCACGCGGCCTGGCCGGAGGAGACGCACGAGGCCGTCGCGGAACTGGCGTCGATCGCGGTGCTGGCCCGCAGCCGCGACGAGGAGCGCGCGCTCACCGACGCCCGGCAGGCCGAGGAGCTGCCCCGCCTGCTGGCGGCGCAGCGCTTCGACGAGGCCGCGGCGCTGCTCAAGGCGGTCGGGCGCACCGGCCCCGCGCGGGTCGGAGGCACCGGCCACGTAGCCCTCAGCGCGGCGCTGCTGCCCGCGGCCCGGCCGCCCGACCTCGCCCGCAGGATCGTCGCCGAGCTGGCCGCCGCCTGGCCGGGGGCGGTGGTGACGGGGGAGGACGACGTCCTGGCGGTCGTGCCGGTGACCGGCGCCGACGAGCCCGCGGCGCAGGCCTCGGCCGAGCTGCGTCGGGAGCTGGCCCGAAGCGCCCAGGCGCTGGAGCCCGGCCTGACCGACCACCGCCTGGCCGTGGGTGTCAGCTCGACCGCCCGCGCCGTCCCCGAGCTGCGCGGCGCCGCCGTCGAGGCCCGGCACGCCCGCCGCCTCGCCGAGCTGCGCGGCGGCCGCTCCCGCGTCATCGCCGGCGCCGAGATCGACTCCCACGAGCTGCTGCTGGCCTCGGTGCCCGAGGAGGTCCAGTCCTCCTACCGCGACCGCCTGCTGCGGCCCCTGCTCGACTACGACCGCGACCACCGCTCCGACCTGGTGGCGACCCTGGAGATGTTCCTGGAGCACTCCGGCTCCTGGCAGCGCTGCGCCGCGGCCATGCACGTCCACGTCAACACGCTGCGCTACCGCATCGGCCGCATCGAGGAGCTGACCGGCCGCGACCTGAGCGCCCTGGAGCACCGCGTCGATCTCTTCCTGGCCCTGAAGCTGCGGGGCTAGGCGCAATGCCGTGGAGTTCAGTGGTGGGCGGGGGTGTCGAGGGGCGTTGCGGGTCCGTTGCTCCCCTTGGCCGGAGTCCGCGAAACCAGGCTGTCGTCAGCGCGCCGGCGTCGGCGACGCGGAAGGTCGCGGTGTCGGCGCGTGTGCGGGTCTTGTGGCCGGGCTCCGGCGCGTAGAAGGCCGGGCGGGACCTCTCGCGCGGCCACCGTCGGCGCGCTGACCAGGACGGTGCCGACGTCGGGCCGGGCGACGTCGGGCAGGGGATCGGGCAGGCGGCCGTGGGCCGCGGCGTTCTCCTCCTCGGCTGCGCGCGCTGTCGAACCGATCCCGCACTCCGGCGGCGGACGCGGGCAGTCGGGTGGACCCGTTCCGGCCGGGCCGGGACGGTGCCCCGCCTCCGGGGCGGGCGCCCCGCGTCGCACCCCCTCGCTACGATCGGGCCCGGCACGAGGCGATCGATCGGGGGAGTGGCCATGGCGGAGCGGGCGGACGGCGAGACCGATGCGGTCCTGGCCCGGGGCGGCGAGCTGCGCGGCGCCGACCTGTCGGAGCGGGACCTGCGCGCGGTGCTCGCCGGACGGCCGCAGGAGCCGCGGGTGTTCGTCGACTGCGACCTCACAGGGGCCGACCTGCGGGAGGCCGACCTCGTCGAGGCGGCCTTCACCGACTGCCGATTCGCGGGGGCGAGGCTGTCCGGCGCGGTCATGGACGGGGCGGTGTGGAAGGGCGGGACGGCGGCCGGGGCGGTCCTCGCCGACGCCGAGTGCGCCGAAGCGGGGTTCCGCGACGTCGACCTCGCCAACACCCGGTGGCCGGGCGCGCTGCTCACCGACACCGCGTTCACCGGCTGCCGGCTGACCGGCGCGAACTTCGACGGCTGCCGGGGGATCGGCTACGCCTTCGTCAACTGCAACCTGATGCTGGCCCGGCTCAAGGGGATCGACCTGCGCGGCCGGGAGCTCACCGGGCTGCGCATGGACGAGGCCGACCTCTCAGGCGCCGACCTGCGCGGCACCGTGTGGCGCGAGTCCCGGCTGCGCGGGGCGGTGCTGCGCCGGGCCGACCTCACCGGCGCGGACCTGCGCGGCGCCGACCTCGGCGAGATCGGCCTGCCCGACACCGAATGGCTGCGCGGCGCCGTCATCTCCCCCGACCAGGCCACCCAGCTCCTCGCCGCCACGGGGATCCGGGTGCAGACGTGACCGCGGCACGATACGGGTCTACGCCGTAAAGGAGGGGGTTCGACCGTCCTCTCTTACCGGCCCGGGCACGGCCGCGTTCCCAAGGCAGGGAGGGCTTACCGGCGCCCCGCCCCGCTGACCGCGCGCACGGCCTCGACGACGTCGGACCAGGCCGGCGGTTCGTACTCGTCGGCCTGGTCCGCGTCGTGCAGGACGGTCACCCCCATGCCCCGCAGCGTCTCCAGGGCGGTCCGGAAGGCCGGGTGCGAGGCGAGTTGGGGCTTGCAGTGCGGCACCACCACCATGGGGACCCCGTACCCGGCCATTTCGCACAGCAGGCCGACGGCGAAGTTGTCGGCGTGGCCGTGCGCGAACTTGTTCACCGAGTTGAAGGTGAGCGGGCACGCCAGCACGGTGTCGGGCGGTGGCAGGCTCCTGCCCGTGCCCGGCATCCGGTAGTCGACGCGCACCGGCTCGCCGGTGAGCCGCTCCAGCTCCGCGAGGTCGTGGAACCGGGCCCCCAGGGGCGTGGACAGCACCGTGACCCGCCGGCCGTCGTCCTGGAGCAGCCGGACGAGCGCGGGAACGCCCTCAGCGGCGGACGCGGCGGACACGACGAGGTACAGCGCACGAGAACCCATGGCCGGGAGTCTAGGCAGGCCCATCGGGGATGCGCGCTGCGGACCCGCACGGCGGGAGGGCCGGTGGCGGCGCGATCGGGGCATATTGCTGATCTACGTTGTAAATGCGGCTGCTGTCGATCGTTCATCCGGTGTCCGGATCTCCCTCCCCGCCCTCCCTCCTGAGGGGGAGGGCGGGGGCGCCGGTCCCCTCCTCAGCGGGACGTTTCCGGTCGGCTTCTCCGTGATCGTGGTGGGCACGGTCCGGGGGACGGGGTCCGCGCGAAGGGCGCGGGCGCCCGGGCCGGCGAGGAGTGGAGCATGCGAGCACGGGAGAACACCGCGCCGGCCGCCCCGGAGCGGCCTCGGGCGGGCCGGCCGGGGCGGTGGCGGGTGTGGGCGCCCTACGCGGCGCTCGCCTGGTCGATCGGGTACGCGCTGATCGCGGCCTACTGGGCGTGGAGCGGCACGGGCTTTCCCTACACGGGGGAGACCGCGCGGCTTCCCGGTGCGGCGCTGCTCGGCCGCTTCGGGCCGTCGGCGGCCTGGACGGCCGTCGTGCTGCTGGGCCTGCCGATGGCGGTGGTGGCCGCGGCGATGCTGCGCGGCGCGCGCACCGGCCGTCCGGCGCTGACGGCTGCGGGGTGCGCGGCCTCGGCGCTGCTGTTGCTCGCGATGACCGACGTCAACCTCCTCGCTGCGCTGGGCTACGTCCCCTACGGCGTCTACGGGCTGACCACCGGCGCCCCGGTGGGCGAGGTCTTCGTCAACGCCGTGGTCGCCTGGCCGATACCGCACCAGTACCTGTGCGTGGTCGGCGGGTTCCTGTGGCTCATGGCCACCGTGGCCTACGCGCGCCGCACCGGCGACGCCTGCATGGCGTGCGGCCGCCGCTCCGGGACCCAGGGGTGGACCGCCCCGGCCTCGGCGGCGCGCTGGGGCCGCGTGGCCGCCTACGTCGCCGCGGTGATCCCGGTGCTCTACGCCGTCAGCCGCTACGCCTGGGCGCTGGGCATCCCGCTCGGCATCAGCGAGGACTTCCTGCGCCAAGGCCGGGAGCAGGGCGCGTGGACCTCCGGTGCGTTCCTCGCGACGTTCGGCGTCGTCGGCGCGATCCTCACGCTGGGCCTGGTGCAGCGCTGGGGCGAGGTCTTCCCCCGCTGGATGGTCGGCCTGGCCGGCCGCAGGGTGCCGATCTCGCTGGCGGTCGTCCCCGCCTCGATCGTCTCGGTTCTGGTCACGGTCGGCGGCATCGGGATGTGGAGCGGCTTCGCCCGGACGGTGACCACGGACTCGGCCGACTGGATGGCCGTGGCACCGGCCCTGCCCTGGCCGCTGTGGGGCGTGGCCCTGGCCGCGGCGACGCTCGCCTACCACCTGCGCCGCCGAGGCGCCTGCCGCACCTGCGGCCGCGGCGGCGAGCAGGCGGAGGCGGCCGTGCCGGACGAAGCGGCCGTGTGAGGCCCGCTTCCGTCCGGGGTGTCCCCGCCGGCCGCGGCCGGCGGGGACACCGGTCCCGAAGAGGAGCGGGGGCCGGCGGACGGTGCCGCCCCCGCTGGAGCGGTCCCCGCGGCCGGTCCCACACCGAGGGTCCCGGAGGGCGGGGCCCCCGAGAGCACGGTTTTCCGGTCGCCCAGAGGAGGACGCGATGGTGAACGCGGCGGACGGCGGGGCGCGGTCGCTGCCCCCGGGGCAGAGGCAGGCCCCTCTGCGCAGGTTCGGCCTGCCGGAGTTCGCGGCGGTGCGCCCGGTGGTCCCCGACCGCCCGGTGGTCCGGGTGGGCGGCGCGGTGCGCGGCCCCACGCAGATCCCGGTCGGCGAGCTCATGGCGCTGCCCGGGCGGCGGGAGGCGAGGAGCGACCTCCACTGCGTGACGACCTGGAGCGCGACCGGACTCACGTGGGGCGGCGTCCCCTTCCGGGCGGTGCACGAGTCGCTCGTCCAGCGGGTCGCCGCCCATCCGCGGTGCTCGTGGGTCGTGTTCGTCGGCCTCGACGGCTACCGCGGCTGCCTGCGGCTCGATGACGCCCTCAGCGAGGACGTCCTGCTCGCCGACACCCTCGACGGCGTCCCGCTCACGGTCGAGCGTGGAGCGCCGCTGCGCCTGGTCGCCCCCGCGCACTACGGCTACAAGAGCGTCCGGCACGTGTGCGCGGTGGAGTACCGCCTCCGCCACGCCTCCGGGTCCGCCGGCTGGGCGGAGCACCCCCGCGGCCGGGTCCGGCGCGAGGAGCGGAGCCGAATCCTGCCCGGCCGCGTGTGGCGCCCGCTGTGGCGCATGCAGGTCGCGCCGGTGCGGCGGCGCTACGCGCGCTACGCCGGCTCCGAGTGGCGCCCTCGCGGCGGCCGCTACGGCGGGGTGTAGACGACCGACCACGGGCGGGGGGTCGAGGGGGAGGTGAGCGGGACGGTGGCCGTCTCGTCCCGGCACAGCACATCGGCGGCGATCGCGGCGAAGCGGGACGCGGTCGGGTGCGGGGACTGGTCCGGCCAGACGGCCGTCACGCGGCGGAGCAGCGGGGTCCCGGCGAGGGGCCGCCACGCCACCCGCGGTTCCCTGCGGGCCATCCGCTCCTCCTCGAAGGCCACCCCCTGGCCGGCGAGCACGAGGCCGAGCACGAACTCGGGGTTGCGGGCGTGCCGGACCCGGGCGGGGGAGAAGCCCCCGTCGCGGCAGAGCGCGAGCAGGCGGTCGTAGGCGCCGGGCGCCGCCGCGCGCGGGAACGCGATCAGCTCGTGGCCGGCCAGGTCGGCCAGCTCCAGTTCGCGGGCGCGCGCCAGCGGCGACGTCCGCGGCAGCACCGCGCCCAGCACGGTCTGCACGGCGGGGCCGGCCCGCAGATCGGTGGCGTCGACCGGGGCGTGTACGAGGCCGACGTCGAGCTGGCCCGAGGCGAGTCCGCGCACCTGCTCGGCGGTGGTGAGCTCCGCCAGGTCCACGGTGAGCTCCGGCGCCCGCTCGGCTAGGCCCGCCATCAGCGCGCGCAGCGTGACCGCCGAGGTCTCGGGCGGCACCCCGGCGCGCAGCGTGCCCAGCTCGCCGTCGCGGGCCTGGCGCATGAGTGCCCGCAGCCGCTCCTCGCGCGCCACGAACTCCCGCGCCTCGGCCACCAGCAGTTGCCCGGCCGTCGTCAGCTCCACCTGCCGCGCGCCGCGGTCGAACAGGGCGACGCCCAGCTCGCGCTCCAGGCGCCGGATCGACTGGCTCAGCGGCGGCTGCGCCATGCCCAGCACCTCGGCGGCGCGGGTGAAGTGCAGCTCCTCGGCGACCGCGAGGAAGTTTCCGAGATGGCGGGACAGATCCACGGTGCGACGATATGCGACGGCCTATGACCGTCCGGACGCCGGCGCGGATAACGTTGCGCGCGTGTCGATCGAGGAACGGATCCGGGCGATCTTCGCCGAGGCCGGCGTGCACGGCCGCCTGCACGTGACCGATGTCGACGACGGCCGCGCCGTCGGCGTCGGCTCCGGCGAGCAGGTGGTCATCGCCTCGGTGTTCAAGATCCTGCTGGTGCTGGAGTTCGCCCGCCAGGCCGCGGCCGGCCAGGTCGACCCGGCCGAGCGGGTGCTGGTGACCGCCGCCGACCGGTTGGGCGGCTGGGGGACGGCGGGCTGCGCCGACGACGTCGAGCTGTCGCTGCGCGACTGCGCCCGCTTCGCTATGGCGGTCAGCGACAACACCGCCGCCGACCTGCTGATGCGCCGCATCGGCTCCGACACCGTGCAGTTGCTGGCCGCCGAGCTCGGGCTGGAGCGCACGCGGGTCGTCGGCGGCCCGCGCGAGCTGCTGGAGTCGATGCTGGCCGACGTGGGCGCGCGCGACGACGCCGAGTTCGCCCGGATCTTCCCCACCCTCACCGAGGAGCGGGTGCACGGGCTGCGCGTGCTGGACCCCGCGCACACCACCTCCAGCACGGCCGGGGAGATCGCCCGGCTGCTGGAGCTGATCTGGCGCGACGAGGCCGGGCCGCCCGAGGCGTGCGCGGCGGTGCGCGCCTTCATGGCGGGCCAGATCTTCTGGACCCGGCTGGCCTCGGGCTTCGACCCCGGCGTGCGCGTGGCGGCCAAGACCGGGACGCTGCCGAGCCTGCACATCGAGGCCGGTGTCGCCGAGTACCCCGACGGCCGCCGCTACGCCATGGCGGTGTTCGCCCGCGCCCGCCGGCTGCACACCCGGCGGCTGGAGGTGGACCTGGTGATGGGGCGGGCGGCCCGGGCGGCCGTGGAGGCGCTGCGGGACGGATGAATTCCCGGGCGCCCGGCCGGGCCGCTCCGCTGCCACCTGCGGGAATACGTGAACGCATATCCTCGGATGCCGCCGATGATCTTGGACGCGGCCGCTCCGGCGGTGCTTGGCTTTCCGGTGTCGCCCACCAGTCCCACGGGCCCACACCCCAAGGAGTGCCTTCGTGTCCGATCTCCGTTTCAACCGGCGCGGGTTCTTCCGCACCGCCACCGCCGGCGCCGCGCTCACCACCATGGGGGTCGCCTCGCCCCCGGCCGCGGGTGCGGCCGCGGCCGCGCCGGCCAGGGGAGGCGGCGGCGCGACCGCCGACCTCACCTGGCTGGGCACCTCGGGATGGCGCATCGAGATCAACGGCCGCACCGTGCTCTTCGACCCCTACGTCTCCCGGTTCAAGACCGGTCTCTACGACGGGGCGTTCGACGCCGCGACGCCGCTGACGGTCGACACCGCGGCCGTCGACGCCCACGTGGGCGAGCCGGAGCTGATCCTGGTCTCCCACTCCCACTGGGACCACTTCGCCGACGTGCCCTACATCGCCGCCAGGCACGGCGCCCGCATCGTCGGCACCGCGACCACCTGCAACCTCGCCTCGGCGTTCGACCTGACCGAGCACGGGCTCGACCCGGTGCCGAACTCCCGACTCAGCGGGGTCAAGGGCGGCGAGGTCTTCGACTTCGGCGATTTCACCGTCGAGGTCGTGGCCAGTCTGCACAGCCGCAACAAGAACTACGCCGTGCTGTTCTCCGGCGTGCGCCTCACCCCGCCGAGCGCCCCCGCCACGATCGCCGACCTGCCCGAGGGCGACACCCTGGCCTACCAGGTCACGGTCAAGGGCGGGCCGTCGATCTTCCTCATGGGCGCCAGCGACTTCGTCGAGCGCAACCTGAGCGGCCTGGAGCCCGACGTCGCGATGATCGCGCTGCCCGCCGCCTCCTCCACCTACGACTACGTGCCCCGCCTGGTCAAGGCGCTGGACGGGCCGGCGACCGTGGTCCCGGTCCACTGGGACGTGTTCGAGGGGGAGCTGGCCAACCCGCCGACGCCCGACACGGCGATGTCGATGAGCCTCGAGGAGTTCACCGCCGAGGTGCGCGAGGCGAGCAGGCGCACGAAGGTCACGACGCCGGAGTACCTGACCCCCTGTACGTTCGGTTGACGGCGCGGTTTACCCGCTCGGCCGACGGCACGGTGTGCGCGTTCGTCTGACGGGGACGGCCGGCGGGGGTCCGGTCGGCCTCTACGCGACGTAGACCGCGCCGCCCTCGGCGCGGGCGCGCAGGGCGCCGGAGAGTCGGGGCGCGATGGCCGGGTGCAGCATGGCGACCGCGCGTTCGGGCTCGGTCCAGGCGTAGCCGTCGAGCTCCTCCTCCTGCAGCACGATGGGGGTGCCGGCGGCGACGGTGCCGCAGTCGAAGACGAAGGACATGAACGGTTTGGGCCGCACGCCCCGCGGCGCGCTCCAGTGGCAGGACAGCAGCGGGCCCGCGGCCACGGTGAGCCCCACCTCCTCGGCGACCTCGCGCTCGCACGCCAGGTGCGGGGGCTCGCCGTTCTCGACCACGCCGCCGGGCAGCGTCCAGTGCTCCCGGTAGTTGGGGTCGACCAGCAGCACGTTGCCGGACTCGTCGGTGATGAGGGCCGAGGCGGCGAGGTAGGCGGTCGGCAGCGAGGCGAACCACTGCTCCGCCGGGAGGATTTGCGCCATGCCCGCAGGCTAGCCCAGCGGCCGGGGCGGGCGGGCCGAGCGTTCGTTCCCGGTCGAAAAATAAATCTACGCTGTAAAGGTAGTGGCTGTGTTTACATAAAAGATCCGACGGCTCCCGATACCGGAAATCCGCACCCACGGCGCGCGCGGCCCGACCATCGAGGCGGAAGCACCCCGGACTTTGCAAAACCCAGCCGAAAACCCCGTCACATTGGTTGCTTCACGGGTGTTTCCGGTCAGCACGCTCCGAGTCTTCGTTACGATCGCAGGGGTTCCTGACATGAGTTCGTGGCACGGCGGAAGCGGAGGTTGGGCGTGGGTCCACTGGAGAACGGTGACCCGGAGCGGATCGGCCGGTACCGGCTGATCGGTCGGCTGGGCGCCGGGGGAATGGGTCAGGTGTTCTTCGGTCGCTCCGCCGGCGGGCGGGCCGTGGCGGTCAAGCGGATCCACCCGCACCTGGCCACGGACCCCTCCTTCCGGGAGCGCTTCGCCCGCGAGGTCACCGCGGCGCGCCAGGTGAGCGGCGCGTTCACCGCCCCGGTCATCGACGCCGACCCCGAGGGCGAGGTGCCCTGGCTGGTCACCTCCTACGTCCCGTCGCTGCCGCTGGACGACGCCGTGCGCGCCCACGGCCCGCTGCCCGAGCAGACGCTGCGGGTGCTGGCCGCCGGGCTCGCCGAGGCGCTGACCGAGATCCACCGGGTCGGACTGATCCACCGCGACCTCAAGCCGGGCAACGTGCTGCTGGCCGAGGACGGGCCGCGCGTCATCGACTTCGGCATCGCGCGCGCCACCGACGGCACCGCCGCCACGCAGTCGGTCATCGGCACGCCCGGTTTCATGTCGCCCGAGCAGATCCAGGGCGCGCCGCTGACGCCCCGCAGCGACATGTTCGCCTACGGCGCGGTGCTGGTCCACGCGGCGGGGGGAGTCGGCCCGTTCGGCGAGGGCGCGATGCCGACCATGGTGATGCGCGTCCTGCAGCACGAGCCGGACCTGTCGGCGGTGCCGCCGTCGCTGCAGCGCCTGGTCTCGGCGTGCCTGGCCAAGGACGAGCGCTACCGCCCGGGGCCGGGCGACGTGCTCGACGCCCTGGGCGACATCCCCGCCGGGACCTCCTGGCTGCCGCCGGTGTTCATGCACGGCGTGCAGGAGCAGGTCAACAAGGTCAACGCGGCGCTGAGCGGCGCACCGGCCACGTCGCCGACCAACGCCGACGGCACCACGGCGGTCCTGGGCGCGGCGGGGGCCGCCGGCGCGGGAGCCGCCGCGGGCGCCGCGGCGGCGGGGGCGCTGGGCGACCACCAGGCGACGCGGGCGGCCACCGGGTACGGGGCGGCGGATCCGACGTCGGTCATCGGCGCGGAGTCGGGCCGGACCGCCGGCTACCCCGAGACCGCGGTCTACGGCGGGGACGGCCGGCACGCCGCGCCGACGTCGGCGATGCCGCCCACCGGCCAGGGCGCGCACACGCGGGGGGCCGCGGACGAGGACGCCTACTCCGACCTGTACCGGGGCTCGCGCAGGGACGAGCTGTCGCGCCGCCGCGGGCAGGAGGAGGAGCAGCTCCGGGCCCGGTACCGCCAGGAGGAGGAGCAGCGGCTGCGGGAGGAGGAGCGGCGCCGCCGCGACGAGGCCGAGCGCGCGCACCAGGAGCGGATCCGCGCCGAGCGGGCGGCCGCCCGGCGAGCCGAGTACAACGCCCGCACGGCCGAGCAGCCGGGCCTGTGGAGCTTCGCCAGGCTGCTGCCGCTGCTGATCATCCCGCTGATCCAGATCCCGCTGGGGTGGGGCGCCTCCCACGCCTGGCAGTGGTTCACCACCACCGATGTCTACTGGGGCGCTCCCTGGTCCTACGGGGGCATCCTGACCGGCGAAGGCTTCTTCCACGCGCTCTTCCTGGGCTACTTCCTGCTCAACAACGTGGTGGCGCTGGAGTACCTGGTGCGTTCGGCGCGCACGAGCTTCGTCACGGGCGTGATGCTGGCGCTGGCGGTGATCGCCGGCACCAACGGTGTGCTGTGGTACTTCGGGTTCTTCGGCTGATCCCGGCCGAGCCGGGATCGACCGGGACCGGACCGGTCGGCGGCCCCCGCCCGCGGATGCGGGCGGGGGCCGCCGTCTTCGCGCGGCCGGGCGCCGGTCAGCTCCGGGCTCCGGCGCGCAGGGCGGCGATGAACCACTCCCAGGCCGGGACCCGCGCCTCGAAGGGCGGCCAGCCGTTGATGATGCCCATCAACTGGTAGTACCGCTCGACGCGGGCGTCGGTGTAGGCGGCGAACTCGTCGGCGAGCTCGGCCCACCGGTCCGGGGTGTCGGCGCGGCCGTGCGCCTGGGCCAGGGCGGGCATCACCTCGGCCACGACGGCCTGTCCGGCGGGTGAGGCCGGGTCGAGGCCGGCGTTCAGCGCGGCCCCGGCCCTGCCGGAGACGAGCTCGGCGACCTCCTGCGGCGGCTGCCGGTAGACGCCCTCGGCGCGCGCACGGGCCTGGCCGAGGGCCATCTCGCGGACGCGCTCCCGGTAGGCCGGGTCGGAGACGAGTTCGGCGAGCTCGACCCAGGCGTCGACCTGTTCGGCGGTCGGCTCGTCGGGCAGGTCGGGTCCGATCGAGCGGATCCTGGCGACGAACTCATCGTCCATGTCGAGGCCGCCGAAGACGGCGTCGTGGTAGTCGTCGATGATGTGCTGCCGCTCCTCGGCGGAGAGCCGGGCGAGCTTGTTCATGAGGCTGATGTCCCTTTCTGTCGGGTCTCGGTGGGCGACGGTGCGCAGCACGGCCCGGCGCAGGCGCAGCAGGCGGATCTGGGCGTCCAGCGCATCGGCGTGCGCGGCGGCGACCTGTCCGAGGTCGGCCTCGTGCGCCAGGACCCGGCCGATGGTGGCCAGATCGATGCCGAGATCGCGCAGGGTGCGCACCAGGTCCAGGCGCGCGGTGGCCTCGGCGTCGTAGAGGCGGTACCCGGCGGGGCTGCGCCCGGTCGGCGGCACGATGCCGGCGTCGGCGTAGAACCGGATGGTCTTGACCGGCAGGCCGGTGCGTTTGGCCAGTTCGCCGATGGTGTGCAGGCCGTGGTGCGGTTCCATGGCCCCAAGCCTGGTGTCTCCCCTTACTGGAGGGTCAAGCCGGTTTTTCGGGTTTTTGGCCGGCCGCGGCGGCTCGATCGTAGAGCCGGAGGGTGGCGCGGACGGTCTCGGCCATGCGTTCGCGCAGTTCGGGTGGTTCGAGAACCTCGATCTCGGGGCCGTAGCCGCAGAACTCCACGAGGGCGTGCTCGACGGATTCGATGGGCAGCACGGCCTCGATCCGGCCGTCGCCGGCGGTGGGGGCGTCGTCATCGGGCAGGGCGGCGGCGGTGATGGGGGAGGACAGCGTCCGCACCATGTCGCGCCCGTACCGGGTGAGGCGGACCCGCGCGAGCATGCGGTGCCTGCTGAGTTCGAACTCCCGCGACCACTCGTCCCAACTGGCCGCGAGGTCGAATCCTTCGGGCCGGTGGAAGGTCCGGCCGGTGTCGGTGAGCTCACGGACGCGCGTCACCCGGAAGGTGCGCGGCGCGGGGTCGGGCCGGTCGGGCCGGTGGGAGTGCGGTCGGGCGAGGAAGTACCAGGAGCCGCCTTTGAGGACGAGGCCCAGCGGGTCGAGGGTGCGCTGCACGCGGATGGAGTCCCAGCGCTCGTAGTGCACGTCGACGGTGTGCTCCTCCCACACGGCGGTGGCGATCGCGGCCAGGTGCGGTGTCGGTTCGGGGGCGCGGAACCAGCCGGGCGCGTCGAGGTGGAAGCGGCCGCGGACGCGTTCGGCGCGCTCGCGCAGCTCCTCGGGCAGGGCGGCCAGGAGTTTGAGGTTGGCGGCGGCCATCTCCGCGCCGAGGCCGAGTTCGGCGGCCGCCGTGGGCAGGCCGGCGAAGAACAGGGAGTCGGCTTCGGCGCCGGTGAGCCCGGTCAGGCGCGTGCGGTAGCCGGCGAGGAGCTGGTAGCCGCCGCCCGTTCCGCGGTCGGCGTAGACGGGGATGCCGGCCGCGCTGAGGGAGTCGACGTCGCGGTAGACGGTGCGTTCGGAGACCTCGAGCTCCGCGGCGAGCTGGGCGGCGGTCATTCGGCCGCGGTTCTGCAGCAGCAGGAGCAGGGACAGCAGTCGGCTGGCGCGCATGGGGCCAGTCTTACCGCATCGCCTGACAGCAGGTGTCAGGTAGGGGCAGGAGGATCGATGCGGGCGCGGACGGGGGCGCCGGACGCGGGACGGCGCCGACGCGCGGCGTGCGCCTGCTGCCCCCGGTGGATCCGTTCCTGCAGGCGCGGGGCCACCGACGTCGCCGTGGACCACGCCGGCCAGCGGCAATGCGGTGAAGGTAAGAAGTGGGCGGGGCCGTCGAGGGACGTTGACGAGAAGGCCGGGATTGTTTCCAGGCCCTGCCGGACCCGTGTTGGCCCAGGTGGGACGGCGGCGCCTCGGGGGCTTCGATGCCGGGCTCCCCGCCGCCGGCAGCCCGAGGAGGCGCCGTATCGGGAGGGCCGTGAGGAGCGCATGAAGGGGGACGGGTGCGGGTAGGCGGCACGGCGTCGCCATCGCACGTGGCCAACCGTCATGAGCAGGGGGTACGGGGATGCGGGTACCGCGATCGCGCTTGGTCGAGGGGCCGGGGCGGTCCCGATGAACGGGAACGGGTGCCCGCCGATCGGTGAGTACGTGTTCCTCTCCGACTGCCACACCTGCGCGCTGGTCGGTCCCGACGGGGCGGTCGACTGGATGTGCGCGCCGCAGTTCGACTCCCCGAGTGTCTTCGGCCGGCTGCTGGACCGCGGCGGAGGAGGAGCGTGGGAGTTGAGCGTGGCCGACGCCGGCGCCCCGGAGCGCGACTACGCCGGCGCCGGCCTCGTGCTGCGCAGCCGCTGGCGGACCCCGTCGGCGACCGTGCTGGCCCACGACTTCCTGGCGGTCCGTCCCCGCGGGGCCGGACCCGACGGGGAACTGGCCTCGCGGGGATTCCTGGTGCGGCTGGTGCGCTGCGAGGAGGGCCGGGCCCGTGTCCTCTCGCGGCTGCGGGCGCGGCCGGACCACGGTCGGCGCGCTCCGCGGTGGCGGGGCGGCGAAGGCGTACTGCACACCGAGCACGGCGGCCTGTGGCTGTCGGGCGACCCCGGCCTGCTGTCGGTGGACGGCGAGGGCGACGTCGGCGTCGACGCCGACCTGCGCGCCGGCGACACCCTGGCACTGGTCATGGGCTATCGCGGGGGGACCGGCGAACGCATGGCCGTGGAGGACGCCGAGCGGCTGCTCCGGGAGACCCTGCGGACGTGGCAGGACTGGACGGACCGCTCCGACTACCAGGGGGTCGGGGCCGAGCAGGTCGAACGCAGCGCCGTGGTGCTGCGCGGGCTCCTGTTCGAGGAGACCGGCGCCCTGATCGCCGCGCCCACCACCTCACTGCCGGAGTGGCCCGGCGGCGAGCGCAACTGGGACTACCGCCACGTCTGGCACCGCGACGCGGTGCTGGTCGTGCTCGCCCTGCTGCGGCTGGGCCACAAGGAGGAGGTCGGCCGCTACCTGGCCTTCCTGAACCGGCACTGCGCGCAGGCCGAGGGGCCCGTGCCGCCCATGATGGCCCTGGACGGCGGCGTGGAGGTGCGGGAGGAGACGCTGGAGCACCTGCCGGGTTACGCCGGCTCACGCCCGGTGCGCTCCGGCAACGGGGCCAACGCCCAGGAGCAGCTCGACGTCTACGGCCACATCCTCGGCGCGGCGTGCGCCTACCACCAGGTCACCGGGGAACTCGGCGACGACGACATCGCCCTGATGTGGCGGGTCGCCGATACGGTGTGCAAGCGCTGGCGCGACCCCGACCACGGCATCTGGGAGGTCCGGGGCCGGCCGCGGCACTGGACGCACTCCAAGCTGCTCGCCTGGTTCTGCCTGGACCGCGGCATCGCGCTCGCCGAGTTCCGCGGCGACACCGGCGAGGTCCCGGTGGACACGTGGCGCAGGGAGCGCGACGCGCTGCGCCGCGACATCCTGGAGCGCGGCTACAACGAGGAGGTGGGGGCGTTCACCCAGTCCTACGGCTCCACCAACCTCGACGCCGCGCTGCTGCAGGTGCCGCTGCTGGGCTTCCTGGACGGGGACGACCCGCGGGTGCTGTCCACCCTGGACCGGATCGACGCCGAGCTGGGCGAGGCCGGCTTCCTCGTCCGCCGCTACGACCCCGTCGCCACCGACGACGGCCTGGACAGCCCGGAGGGCGCCTTCCTGCTGTGCTCGTTCGCGATGGTCTCGGCGCTGGTGCTGGCCGGGCGGGTGGAGCAGGCGAGGGAGCGCTTCGAGGCCCTGTGCCGCAGCGCCGGGCGCCTCGGGCTGTTCGCCGAGGAGATGACCGCCGACGGCACCATGCTGGGCAACTACCCGCAGGCCTTCACCCACCTGGCCCTCATCGAGGCGGCGATGAACCTGGAGGAGACGGGCCGCCGCGACGCCCTGCACGGCTGGGCGGGCCGCCACGCTGGCGCCGGGGGCGGCGGGTAGGGGCGGGGCGCGGTCCCGTCCGCCGGACCCTGCTGCGGGCCGACGGGGAGGCCCGGACTAGGTTTCCGCCATGGACACCGCACGCGTTTACGCCCGATCGCAGGCCCGCCTCCTGGACCTGGCCGCCCGGATGAGCTCGTCCCAGGAGCGGACCCCCGTGCCGGCGCTGCCCGGCTGGACGGTGCGCGACACCTACGCCCACCTGGCCGGGGTGTGCGCCGACACCGTGGCCGGCACGGCCGACCCCGACATCGGTGCTGAGTGGACCGCCGGCCACATCGAGCAGCGCCGCCACCTCGACCTGGCCGCCGTGTGCGAGCGGTGGGGCGCCGACGGCCCGGCCGTCGCCGGGATGCTGCGGGCCGCCCCCGGCTTCCCGCTGGTCCGGGCGGCGCTGGACGTCTGGCACCACGAGCACGACATCCGGGGCGCGCTGGGGCTGCCGGGCGGCCGCGAGGACGCCGCCGAGGTCGCCGACGTCCTCGCCCGCGGGCGGGCGCGCGGTTGGGAGCCCGATGCGCCCGCGGTCGTCCTGGTCGCCACCGATGCCGGCGCCCGATGGAGCCTGGGCGAGGGGGAGCGGGCCCTCGTGCTGCGCGCGACGGCCTTCGAGCTGGCCCGGATGCTGATCGGGCGCCGCAGCCGGGCCCAGGTCCTCGCGATGGACTGGAGCGGCCCGGCCGGGGCGGTCGCGGACCGGATGAACAGTTTCCCGATGCCGACCGCCGACCTGGTGGAGTGAGCCCGGCCCGGGGCGCTTCGGGCCCCGCGCCCTCCCGGCCCGGGTGTCCCCGCTCCGGGAGGGCCGCCCGAGCGGCCGCGCCCGGAAGCGGTGGCGCCGCGGTCGGGGCGGGCATACTGGCGGGCATGGAGCTGATCGGGATCGACGACGTCACCGCCGCCGCCGGGCGGCTGCGGGGCCGGGTGCTGCGTACGCCGCTGCTGGAGTGCCCGTGGGCGCCGGGCGGGCTGTGGTTGAAACCGGAGAGCCTGCAACCGGTCGGCGCGTTCAAGATCCGCGGCGCCACCAACGCCCTGGCCCGCCTGGACGAGCGGACCCGCGCGGCCGGGGTCGTCACCCACTCCTCGGGCAACCACGGCCAGGCGCTGGCCTACGCGGCCCGTGCCATGGGAGTCGGGTGCACGGTCGTGGTGCCCGAGGGCGCGCCGGAGGTGAAGGTCGCGGCGATGCGCCGGTTCGGCGCGCGGATCGTCATGGTGCCGCCGGCCCAGCGGCGCGCCAGGGCCGAGGCGCTCGCGGCCGAGCACGGCGCCACCCTGGTGCCGCCCTTCGACCACGCCGACGTCATCGCCGGGCAGGGCACGATCGGGCCGGAGATCCTTGAGGACCTCCCCGACGCCGACGTCGTGCTGGTGCCCGTGGGCGGCGGAGGACTGGCCTCGGGGGTCGCCACCGCCGTCACCGCGCTGCGGCCGGGCGCCAAGGTGATCGGCGTGCAGCCGGAGCTGGCCGCCGACGCCGCCGAGAGCCTCGCCGCGGGCAGGCTCGTGTCCTGGCCGCCGGAGCGCGCGCAGCGCACCGTCGCCGACGGCGTGCGGGTGTCGTTGTCGGAGCTGACGTTCGCGCACCTGCGGGCCCGCCTGGACGGCGTGGTCACCGTCACCGAGGAGGAGATCCTCGCCGCGATGGGCGTGCTGGCCCGCCGGGCCCGCGTGGTCGCCGAGCCCAGCGGGGCCGTCGCCGCGGCGGCCCATTTGGCGGGCCGGACCCCGCCCGGCCGCGCCGTCGCCGTCGTCTCCGGCGGCAACGTGCAGCCGGACCTGCTCGCTCGCGCCATCACCGAGTTTTGACCTCGGCCACTGGGGGCTGTGAAGCCTCAGCCGAAGGAGGGATCCGCGGTGACCGGGCGATCCCTGTCAAGGGCCTTCGGCCACGCGGGAGAATCGCCCGCCCGCGCGCCGTCCCTCCTGGGGTTGGGCTTGAAGACCCCCTGTGGCCGAGGTCAAAACCCGAGATCGAGATCGCCGCCGGACTCGTCGCCCACCAAGGGGCCGGCCCCCGACTTCTCCAGACCTCGGAAGGGGAGCCCGAATCAGGGCCGGTGGAGGACGGGCTGCCCGTCTCGGGAGGTCTGAGCGGTCGCGGTGCGGGCGTCCTCGGCGGGAGCGGCCGCGGCGGCGGAGCCGCGGGGGCCGCGGTCGTTCCGGAGCCGTTCCCTGATGACGACGACCGCGCCGCCGGCGAGGACGACTCCGATGCCGGCGAAGGCGATGGCGAGTACGCCGGTGATCAGGCCTGCGTCGATCATTTCCGCTCGTCCCTCCTGCGCCGCGCCGGCGGATCGCGCGTGGACGGCCGCGGTCCGCGTCCTGCCTCCGATCGTAATCACCGTTAACTTCTCTTCGTCATGTTCTCTGAAGTGAACCGCGTCATAGGCGTGCCGGGCGCGCCCGCCACGCCGGGAAGGCACCGGTCACCGGCCCCGGTGCGGGCTTCCGCGAACGGGCGTGCGACGCGTCTCACATCGCCGCCGCGCGCTCGGTAGGGTTCACGTGTGCGGGAGGCAGAGTTCCCGCCCACGTGAACCGACCGGCAGGGAGCCCACCGTGGCCACACTCGACGACGTCCGGACGCTCATCGACCGCGGCGGCCACCGCGGCGTCGTATCCACCGTGCGCGCCGACGGCTCGATCCAATCCAGCGTCGTCGCCGCGGGCATCACCCGGCACCCCGTCACCGGCGAGGAGGTCGTCGCCTTCACCACCTCCGGCGACGCCGTCAAGCTGCGGTTCCTGCGCGAACGCCCCAAGACCACGTTCGTCGTCCAGCCCGACTACCACTGGGCGGCCGTCGAGGGCGAGGCCGACCTCATCGGCTACGGCGACGCCCACGAGGGCGTCGACGCCGAAGGGCTGCGGCTGCTGCTGCGCGAGGTGTTCACCGCGGCCGGCGGCACCCATGACGACTGGGACGACTACGACCGCGCGATGGCCGAGCAGCGCCGCAGCGCCGTCCTCATCCGGCCCACCCGCATCTACGCGATGTAGCCCGCGCCGCGGCTCCCGGCCCCCGGGCGGCTCCCGGCCGCCACCGGTGTGCGACCCTGTCCCCGGGCGAGGGCGGCGACCCGCCGCCGCGGCGCGGCCAACGGCCAAGGGAGCGAACGGTGCAGGTACTCGGTGGAGTCGGCGTCCCGGTGGTGGCGGCGCCCATGGCGGGCGGCGCGAGCACGCCCGAACTCGTCGCGGCCGTGGCCGCAGCGGGCGGGCTGGGCTTCCTCGCGGCCGGCTACCGCGGCGCCGAGGCGATGGCCGGCCAGATCGCCCGGGTGCGCTCGCGCACCGGCGCCCCGTTCGGCGTCAACGTGTTCGTCCCCGGCCCCGACGACGCCGATCCGGCGGCGGTCGAGGCCTACCGCGCCAGGATCGCCCCCGAGGCAGCCCGCCTCGGCGCCGAACCGGGAACCCCGCGGTGGAGCGACGACGACTTCGACGCCAAGGTCGATGCGCTGCTGGCCGATCCGGTGCCGCTCGTGGGCTTCACCTTCGGCTGCCCGCAGGCCTCTGCGGTCGCCGCGCTGCGGCGCGCGGGCAGCGCCGTCGTCGTCACCGTGACCGACGCGGCAGAGGCGCGCGCGGCGGTCGAAGCCGGCGCCGACGCCCTGTGCGTGCAGGGCGCCGAGGCGGGCGGCCACCAGGGCTCGTTCGACGACGCCGAGGAGCGCACCGCGCCCTTGGCGGAGGTGCTGGCCGCGGTGCGCGCCGCCGTGGACGTCCCGCTGATCGCCGCCGGCGGCATCACCGGGGCCGTCGGAGTGCGCGCCGTCCTGGCCTCGGGGGCGATCGCGGCGCAGATGGGAACGGCCTTCCTGCGCGCGCCGGAGAGCGGGGCCAACGCCACCCACAAGAACGCACTGGCCGACGGGCGCTTCACCGCCACCGCCGTCACCCGCGCCTTCAGCGGGCGCCGCGCCCGCGGCCTGGCCAACCGCTTCATGGCCGACCACGGTGCCGCCGCGCCGGCCGCCTACCCGCACGTCCACCACCTGACCGGCCCGCTGCGCGCCGCCGCGGCCCGCGCCGGTGACGCCGACAGCCTGCACCTGTGGGCCGGCACCGGCCACCGCGCGGCCGCGGAGCGCCCCGCCGCCGAGATCGTCACCGAGATCGCCCGGGGACTGTGACCCGCGCGTCTCAGGCGTGCGCGCCCAGGTGCTTCAGGAGGGGGCCGGTCACCCGGGCCGGGTCCTCCTCGGGCAGCCAGTGGCTCGCCCCGGGCAGGGGCGCGTACTCGTAGGGGCCGCTCACCCACGACGCCGTCTTCTCGGCGGCCAGGGCGGTGAAGGCCAGGTCGTCCTCGCCCCAGGCGTACAGGGTCGGCACGGTGATCGCCGGCACCTCCGAATCGGCGCCGCGCAGCGCCCGGTACCAGTTCAGCGCCGCCGTCAGCGCGCCGGGCTCGCGCAGCCGGCGCACGTTGTCGGCGACGAGGTCCTCGGGCACCCGCCCCTCGTAGACCGCGCCGAGCCCGGCCGCGCCGTCCTTCAGCAGCACGTCCTCGGCCTTGCCCTCCTGGCGGAAGAGCTGGATGTAGGCCAGGCGTTCGCGCTGCTCCGCCGAGGTCGCCGCCGCCTCGGTCAGCGCCTTGGGGTGCGGCGTCGACAGCACGCTCAGCGTGATCAGCCGTTCGGGGCGGCGCGCGGCGGCCGGCCAGGCCAGCACGCCGCCCCAGTCGTGGCCCACCAGGTGGAAGCGCTCGGCGCCGAGCGCGTCGGCGAAGGCGAACACGTCGGTGACCAGGTCGGCCACCGCGTAGTCGGCCGTCCGCGCCGGGCGGGCCCCGGGGGAGTAGCCCCGCTGGTCCACGGCGACCGCCCGGTAGCCGGCCCGGGCCGCTGCGGCGATCTGGGACCTCCAGGAGGTCGCGAACTCGGGAAAGCCGTGCAGGAACAGCACCAGCGGCCCGTCGGCCGGGCCGGCGGCCAGGGCGTCGAAGGTCATGGCGGCGTGCTCGATCGTGCACGCTTGGGCATCGGGGACGAGGTCGTGGGACATGGTCCGCCTCTCGCTGGGGAACAGACCGCCGGACGGGGCGTCGGCGGGCAGTACGACCGCGCCCGCAGCCTATGTCCGACCGAGCGGTCGCTAAAGTGGGGGGTGGCCGACCGCGCCGCCCCGTGGGCACGAGCGCGAGTGGGAGTGTGCCAGCCGTGAGACCGACCGTCGCCCCGCCCGAGAGCGTCACCTGGCGGGTCCAGACCGACCGGGCCATGTGGGTCGCCGGGGTCCGGGGTCTCATGCTGCAGGCGCTGCACCCCGTCGCGATGCAGGGCGTGTGGCAGCGCTCGGACTTCATGGACGACCCCATCGGGCGGCTGCTGCGCACCGCCGACTTCGTCGCCACCACCACCTACGGCAGCCCCGAGGAGGCCGAGGAGCTGGGCCGGCGGGTGCGCGCGGTGCACCGGCGGCTGCGCTTCACCGACCCCGCCACCGGTCGCGGCCACCGGGCCGACGATCCCGACCTGCTGGTCTGGGTCCACTGCGCCGAAGTGGTCTCCTATCTGGAGGTCGTGATGCGGGCCGGACTGCGGCTCACCCGGGCCGAGGCCGACCGCTACTTCGCCGAGCAGACCGCCACCGCCGGATACGTCGGGCTCGACCCCGGCGACGTGCCCGGCTCGGTCGCGCAGATGCGCCGCTACCTCGCCGGCGTCCGCCCGCGGCTGAGGGCCACCGAGGAGGCCGCGGCGGCCGTGCGGTTCCTGCTGTGGCCCAAGATCCCCCGGCGGCTGAGGTGGCTGGTCCCGCTCAAACCGCTGTGGCTGCCCGTCGGCTCCCTGGCCTACTACGCGCTGCCCGGCTGGGCGCGGCGGGAGTACCGCGTCCTGCCCGAGCTCCCCGGGGGGCAGGCCGCGGCGACGGCGGCCCTGCGCGGCCTGCGCGCGGGCCTGAACGCCACGCCCGACCCGATCTATGACCGGCTCTTCGACGAGGTCACGGTCTGGCGCGCCGCGGCGGCCCGCGAGCGGCTGGCCGCGGCCGGCTACGACGTCAGCGGCGGCTTCGTCGGCCTGAGGCATCCCCGGACCTGGCCCGCTCGCGCACGCGGGCGCCCCTCGCCGGCCTGAGCGGGCGCTCCGACCGCGCGGGCCGGTGGCGCGGGCGGGCGGCGTCAGGGGCCGGGTTGGACGATTCCGCGCTCGTAGGCGTAGACGACGGCCTGGACGCGGTCGCGGCAGCCCAGCTTGGTGAGCAGGTTGGCCACGTGGGTCTTGACGGTGGAGACGCTGACGAAGAGCGACTCCGAGATCTCGGCGTTGGACAGGCCGCGGGCGACCAGCACGAGGATGTCCCGTTCCCGCTCGGTGAGCCTGGGCACCGGCCCGGTACGGAGGGCCGGCCGCGCCGTCCGGGCGAATTCGGAGATGAGCCGGCGGGTCACCTGCGGCGCGACCAGCCCCTGCCCCGAGGCCACGACCCGGACCGCCTCCACGAGCCGGTCGGGTTCCACGTCCTTGAGCAGGAACCCGCAGGCCCCCGCGCGCAGGGCGGCGAACACGTACTCGTCGAGGTCGAAGGTCGTGATGACGAGCACCGCGAGCGGATCGCGGACGGCGGACCCGGCGAGCCGCTCGGTCGCGGCGATGCCGTCGAGCCCCGGCATGCGCACGTCCATGAGGACGAGGTCGGGGCGGGTCTCCTCGGCGACCCGGACGGCCTCGGCGCCGTCGGCGGCGGCACCGACGACCGCGATGTCGCCCTCGGACTCCAGGATCACCGTGAAGCCGGCCCGCACGACGGCCTGGTCATCGGCGAGTACCACGCGGATGGTCACGGCCGCTCCGGTGCCGGGACGGTGAAGCGGGCCTCCACCCGCCAGCCCCCCGCGGCCAGGGGGCCGGCGATGAGGCTGCCGCCGGCGTGCAGCACGCGTTCGCGCATGCCCAGCAGCCCGTGCCCGCCGGGCGAGGAGTCGTTCCACGCGGGTTCCCTCGCCGGTGTGTTGCGCACGGCCACGCGCAGCTCCTCCTCGTCGAAGACCGTCGACAGGGTCACCGTCGCCCCCGGCGCGTGCCTGCGGGCGTTGGCCAGCCCCTCCTGGACGATACGGGAGGCGGCGAGGTCGACGGCGGGCGGCAGCGGACGCGGCGCGCCGCGGGCCTCCACCTCCACGCGCATGCCGCTGTCGCGGGCGCGCCGCACGAGCTCGTCCAGGCGGGCCAGCGTCGGCTGCGGGGCGCGGTCGTCATGGCCGGGGTCGTCGCCGGGGCCGTCCGCGCGGGGATCGCCGCGCATGATCCCGACCAGGCCGCGCAGCGCCGTGAGGGTCTCGCGCCCCTGTTCGCGGATTCCGCGCAGGACGGCCCTGGCGGCGTCGGGGTCCTGGTCGAGCAGGCGGTCGGCGGCTCCCGCCTGGACGACGATCGCCGACAGGTCGTGGGCGGCGATGTCGTGCAGCTCGCGGGCGATCCGGGTGCGCTCCTCGGTCACCGCGGCGCGGGCGCGCTCCTCCCGCTCCCGTTCGAGGCGGGCGGTGTGCTCGGCGGCGTAGGCCCGCCGGGTCCGCGCGTAGGAGCCGATCAGGGCCGCCACGAGGTAGGGCGCCGCCGGCGCGACGACCCTGTCCAGGAGGTCTCCGTGGGCCGCGCCCCAGAACGTCAGCAGCCCGCCGAGGTCGCCCCCCGCACTCGCCACGGCGACCCCGCCGAGCACGTGCGCCGCCAGGCACGCGGCGATCAGCGGGGCGGCCTCGCGCCGCGGCAGCAGGGCGGCGACGGTGTAGGAGCAGACGGCCAGCCCCACACCGATCAGCGGCGGGCGGGTGGGCAGGACGGCGCTCACCAGCGGGATCACCGTTGCGATCACCAGCGCGGCGCGGGGGTGGCTGCGGCGGACGGCGATGGTGCCGAAGTCGAGCGTGGCGAGCAGGTGGCCGGCGAACAGCGCCCAGAGCGCGAAGGGCGGGGCAGGGGCGAGGACGGTGACCAGGGGCAGCCGGGACAGCCCCACCGCCGCGAGCACGGCCGCGGCCGCGGTGTCCCGGCCGGTGGCCGTGCGGATCCCCAGCCGCGCCGACCGGTCACGCCACCAGGTCATCACGCTCCGTGTGCTCGTTGCACCGGCCGCGGCCCTCGCCGTCCCCGGATCGGCAGCGGTCGCCAGTAGGTGACGCACCGCCACGCCCACTCCAGGGGGCCGTAATCGAATCTCTGCAGCCAAAGGATACTCCAGACCCCCTGCACGACCAGGATCGCGGCGCCCAGCAGCGACGCGGTCGCCCAGTCGGCGGAGCCGCGCAGCCCCAGCGCCGCCCCGATCGGGACGAACAGCAGGGCGGCGGAGAAGTAGTTGGTCAGCGCCATCCTGCCCATGGGGGCCAGCGCCCGGAGGAGCAGCGGCGCCGCCGGCGTGCGCAGCAGCAGGAGGAACAGCGCGGCGTAGGCCGCGGCCATCGACACCGACAGCGCCATGCCGATCCGGATCTGGGCGGTGTCGGGCAGGTCGGCGAAGGCGAGCCCGGCCGAGACCAGGGCGGCGGCCACCGCCGCGGCGGCGACCGCGGCCAGCTGCGCACTCCGCTCGTGCAGCGTCTCCGGCACCCGCAGCTCGGCCAGCGCGAACCCCAGGGCGAACAGGCCGGGGAGCAGTCCCAGGCCGCCGACGCCGGCCAGCAGCCCCGCCACGGTGAGGAGCACCCCGGCGACCAGGACGGCGCGCCCGCGCAGGAGGCTCAACGGCAGCAGGACGACCAGGCCGGCCACCGCGAACGGCAGCAGCACCTCGCCCGGTTGCAGCAGGTGCAGGACCGCGCCCAGGACCGCCAGGGCGACGAACCGCCGGACCAGCAGCACCCGCGGCCTGTCCGTACGCCGGATCGCGGAGCGGAAGAAGATGCCGAAGCCGACGCCGAACAGCAGGAAGAAGATCGGGTAGAAGCGGCCGAGGACGAACAGCCGCAGTCCGTCCGGCATTTGGCCGGCGTAGGCGAACATCTCCATGGTCTGCGGGATGTTGATGAAGACGATCCCGCAGAGCGCGAAACCGCGCAGGGCGTCGAGAGCCTCGATGCGGGCACCGGGCGCAGCGGGAGCGGGAGCCCCGGCAGCGGGCGGGGCCGGTCGGTCTGCCATGTCCACCATGATCCCCGCCCGGGGCGGTGCCCCGCCTCCCCCTCCCGGCCACTCCCCCTCCGCCTGCGGGACTAGACCACCGAACCGGACCGCGAGAAAAGGGACATTACCGAGGTCTGCGGAAGTTGCGCTTGGTCGGCCTCGGACCGTCTGCGGTCGGCGGCCACGCTCTGCTGTGCGGCCGTGTGGTCGGCCGGGTGAGGGGGCGCCGTCAAGAGAAGCAGCGGCGAGGGCGGTGGCTTTCTCACCGACCTTGACCTTGGATTCCAACCTCGGCCCCGGGATGGAGTGGGCACACGGGCGGGCCCCCTCCACCTCGACCCCCGATGGCCGAGGTCAAAACTCGCGTTGAAGATATGGGGCCTGAAAACGTCGCGATAGCCCCGACAAGGCCAAGACCGCCGGAGGAAGGCCCGGGGTACAAGGCCGCACAGCAGACCTGAGCCGCACATTCACCGAAAGCCGAGGCCACGCGACTTTCGCAGAGCTCAGTAGGCTGGCGGTATGAAACGGCGAGTCCGCCGCTACGGGTGGCTCATGGGGGCCTGTCTGACGCTGTTCGCCGGGTCGCTGCCGGTGTGGTACCTGTTCGGCACCGGCTGGGCGGTGGCGATGTGCCTGGTGGCGATGGTGATCCCGCCGATCGCGGTGATCATCGCCAACTCCTCCGACCCCACCGACCCCGCCGACCACGACGCCCGCTACGGCCCCAACGCCGAGGAGTAGCGCCGCGGGGTCCGAGCCCCGGGCGGCGCCGATGCCGCCCGGGCGGGCCCCTGCGGCCCGTCAGCGCCGCAGCACCCGGCGCAGCGCGCCCAGCACCAGCTCGGCGCGGTCCATCCGGGCGTTGTGGCCCATCAGCCCGATCCGCCACACCGAGGACGCGTACTCGCCGGCGCCCGCGCCGATCTCGATGCCGTACTCGGTGAGCAGCTGCTCGCGGACCTTCGCCGAATCGACGTCGCCGGGCACCCGCACCGTCGTCAGCTGCGGCAGGCGGTGGCCCTCGGCGGCGAACAGCTCCAGGCCCATCTCGACCAGGCCCTCCTGCAGCCGCCGGCCCGCAGCCCGGTGGCGCTCGGCGACGGCGTCCACGCCCTCTTCGGCGATCCGCTCCAGCGCGGCGTCCAGCGACGCGATCATCGCCACCGGCGCGGTGTGGTGGTAGGTGCGCCCGCCGGGGCCGCCGCGCACGTAGGCGCCGAGCAGGCCGAGGTCGAGGTACCAGATCGGCGGCGCCGTCACCCGCCGCTGCCAGGCCCGCTCGGAGAAGCTGAACGGCGCCAGGCCCGGGGCGACCCCCAGGCACTTCTGGGTGCCGGAGTAGGCGATGTCGACGCCCCACGCGTCCAGTGCGATCTCGGTGCCGCCCAGCGAGGTCACGCAGTCGGCCAGCAGCAGCGCCTCGGGCGAGCGCTCCCGCAGCGCCGCGCCGAGCGCGGCGATGTCGCTGCGCACGCCGGTGGAGGTCTCGGCGTGCACCGCGGCCACGATCGCGGGGGCCGGGTGCGCGGCCAGGACGCGTTCGACGTCGACGGGCTCGCCCCACGCGTGGTCGACGCGCACGACCTCGGCGCCGTAGCGGGCCGCGACCTCGCACATGCGCGCGCCGAAGAGGCCGTTGACCGCGATCACGGCGACGTCACCGCGCCGCACGGTGTTGGCGAACGCGGCCTCCATGCCGATGGATCCGGTCCCCGACAGCGGCAGCGTCAGGGGGTTGGCGGTGCCCCATACGGCGCGCAGCCGGTCGCAGGTCCGCTCCAGGAGGCCGATGAACTCGGGGTCCAGGTGGCCCAGCAGCGGTGCCGACAGCCCCGCGGTCGCCTCGGGGTAGGGGTTGCTCGGCCCGGGGCCGAGGAGGGTGCGCTCGGTCAAAGCCATGGCGATCACTCTAGGACCTCGCATCGGGTGCGGCCGACACCACCCCCGACCGGCTCCGGAAATAGCACCCGCCCCTCCGGCGTTGCCGACCGTTGGCGGTGCGCCCGGATCCGGCGGGCGCCGGCGCGGCGGAGCGGCAGCGGAGCAGGAGCAGGAGGCGGCCGGCATGACGGTGGGCGAGGTGCGGCGCGGCGCGGACGGATCCGGCGGCGACCCCGGCGGCGGCCCGGGCGGCGGCCCCGCCATCCGGGCCGTCGCGGTGACCGACCCCGCGGCCCGGCCCATGATCAGCGACCTGATCGCCGAGTACACCGACCGCTACGGCGCCGAGGCCGCGCGCGAGGAGATGGCCGCCCACCCCGCGTCCGACTTCGCCGCCCCGCACGGCGCGTTCCTGCTTGCGGTGGCCCGCGGAGCGGCCGTGGCCGGCGGCGCCTTCCGCCGGTTCGACCCGCGCACCGCCGAACTCAAGCGGATCTGGACCGCCGCGACCCACCGCCGCCGCGGCCTGGGGCGGCGCATCGTGGCCGCCCTGGAGGCCGAGGCGGCCGCGCGCGGCTACACCCGGGTGTTCTTGACGACGGGTCCGCACCAGCCCGAGGCCGTCGCGCTGTATGCGGGGCTGGGCTACCGGCTGCTCGAAACCGAGGGCACCGACGAGGCCGGGCGCCGCCGCTACTACGCCTTCGACAAGGAGTTGGGGCCGGACCCGGACGGTGCGTGAGGCGGCTCCGCCCGGGCGCGCCGCCCCGGACCCCGCCGCACCGCCCGGCCGCCCAGTCGGAAGCCGCAGACCCTTCGCGCGCCCGCGCTCACTACGATGGGAAGCGGGCCGCCACAAGCGGGCCGACCACCGCACGCACTTTTCGACCGAGGAGAGCCGAACCGTGACCGAACACCAGCGTCCCCGTGCCGAGACGGAACAGAGCAGCGCCGCCGGCGGTGACGCCCCGGTGTTCAAGCCCCGCAAGAACGGCCAGTACCAGAGCGTCTCCGAGGAGCTCGCCGCGTGGATGCGCACCGGCTGGGCCGACACCGAGCGCCGCGGCCTGGAGCCCCTCGACCAGGCCCCCTACGCCGCCAAGCGCCGCGCCGCGCTGAGCGCGCGCTTCCCCGGCGAGCGCATCGTCGTTCCCGCGGGCAACCTCAAGGTCCGCTCCAACGACACCGAGTACCCCTTCCGCGCCGCCTGCGACTACGTCTACCTCACCGGCGACCAGTCCGAGGACGGCTGCCTGGTGCTGGAGCCGCGCGCCGAGGGCGGCCACGACGCCACCGTCTACCTGCTGCCGCGCTCCGACCGCGGCAACGGCGAGTTCTGGCTGGACGGCCACGGCGAGCTGTGGACGGGCCGGCGCAACAGCCTCACCGAGGCGAGCCGGCTGCTCGGCCTGGCCTCCCGCGACGTCCGAGAGCTGCCCGAGGTGCTGCGCGAGGCCCCGGCCGCGCCCACCCGCATCGTGCGCGGCCACGACGCGGCCCTGGAAGAGGTGCTGGCCTCCCTGCGCGAGGGCGGCGACGAGGCCGAGGGGGCCGCGGCCGAGCGCGACGGCGAACTGAGCGTCCACCTGCACGACGTCCGCCTGGTCAAGGACGACTGGGAGGTCGGCCAACTGCAGCGGGCCGTCGACTCCACCGTGCGCGGCTTCACCGACGTGGTCCGCGCGCTGCCCGAGGCCCAGGCCACCTCCGAGCGCTACATCGAGGGCACGTTCTTCCTGCGCGCCCGCGTGGAGGGCAACGACGTCGGCTACGGCACGATCGCCGCCTCCGGTCCCAACGCCACCACGCTGCACTGGGTCCGCAACGACGGCCCGGTGCGCGCGGGAGAGCTGCTGCTGCTGGACGCCGGGGTGGAGACCACCACGCTCTACACCGCCGACGTCACCCGCACGCTGCCGATCTCGGGCACCTTCACCGACGTCCAGCGGCGCGTCTACGACCTCGTCCACGCCGCGCAGGAGGCCGGCATCGCCGCCGTCGCCCCGGGCCGGCCGTTCCGCGCCTTCCACGAGGCCGCCCAGCGCGTGCTGGCCGAGGGGCTGATCGAGTGGGGCCTGCTGGAGGGGCCGCTGGAGCGCGTGCTCGAACTGGGGCTGCAGCGCCGCTACTCCCTGCACGGCACCGGCCACATGCTCGGCCTGGACGTGCACGACTGCGCGGCCGCCCGCACCGAGGGCCACGTCGACGGCGTGCTCGAACCCGGCATGGTGCTCACCGTCGAGCCGGGCCTGTACTTCCAGCCCGACGACGAGACGGCGCCCGAGGAGCTGCGCGGCATCGGCGTGCGCATCGAGGACGACGTGCTCGTCACCGCCGAGGGCAGCCGCGTGCTCTCCGCCGCGCTCCCGCGCGCCTCCGCCGACGTCGAGGCGTGGCTGGCCGACCTGCTGCCGCGGGGCTGACGCTCGTCGAGCTTCGAGCGTTGAGTCCGCGGGGCGGGGCGGAACCTCCAGGGCGCGGATCCGCTGTGCCGCCGGCGGCTTGCGCGCACTGCGACAGCCGGCCCTGTGCGCACCCGATCGTCGAACATCGGTCAGGCGTCGCCGCCCCCGTGGTTGTTGTACTCTCCGGCCTGCTCCTGGCCGGAGAGGGCGTGGATCGCGGCCATGACCTCGTCGGTGATCACACGGCGGGCCCGCCCGGGCTTGAGGTGGCCGTAGCCGGTGGAGAAGTCCAGCGGGGCGCCGAAGCGGATCGTGATCGGACGCACGCGCGGCAGCCGCGCGCCGATCGGCTGGATCTCCCGGGTCCCCGCCAGCGCCACCGGCACCACGGGTGCGCCCGACGTCAGCGCCAGGTGCGCCACGCCGGTGCGGCCGCGGTACAGCCTCCCGTCGCGCGAGCGCGTCCCCTCGGGGTAGATCGCGAAGACCTCCCCGTCCTTGAGGACGCGCAGGCCCAGGTCCAGGGCGTCCAGCGCCTCGCGGCCGGTGCCGCGCCGCACCGGCACCGCGCCCAGCGAGGCGAACGTCGCCTCCGACAGCCGTCCCCGCAGCCCCGTGCCCTCGAAGTACTCCGCCTTGGCCAGGAACCGCACCCGGCGCCGCACGGCGAGCGGGATCACCACGCTGTCGCAGAAGGACAGGTGGTTGCTGGCCAGGATCACCGGCCCGGTGTCCGGGATGTGCTCCAGCCCTTCGATCCTCGGCCGGTACAGCGCCCTGCCCACGACCGAGCCGACCCTCCGGAGCGTCTCGTAGAGCACCCGGTCTTCCCCCCCGTCCTCAAGCATCCCCGACCAGCGATCGCGTAGCTAGAACCTACCCGCAGCGGCTCCCCGGCGCAGGCCCGGGGGCAGGGGGTCACCGGTGGTCATCGCGCGTGCGCTTATCGGACCGGGCGCGCGTCCGCTGGTTCGCGGCCGCCCAGGACGGGGGATTGCCCGGCGGCTCCTGGGTAGTGGGCGGGCGCAAGGCAGCACCGACCGACATCGACGAGGAGAGCCGACGATGCGGACCCTGACCGACAACGAGATCTCCGTCGCCCTGGCGAGCCTGGCCAACTGGGAGCACCAGGTCGACACGCTCGCCCGGCTCGCCCCCACCGACGACCCCAAGGGCTTCGACGAGGTCATCGAGCGGGTCGCGGGCGAGGACCGCGACCACATCTCCACCGTCGACACCCCCAACGGGGTGGTGTTGCGCGTGGCCACGCCCGAGGCCCGGGGGATCACCGCCGTGGACGTCGAACTCGCGGCCCGCATCGAGCAGGCGATCGAGATGGGCGGCGCCGACGCCGTGCCGCCCTCCGCCTGACCGGTCCCGGCGCCGGGACCGGTCAGGCCGGGGTCCAATCGGTGTTGGCGCCGCAGATCACCAGGCAGGGGTGCTCGCCGGGAACGCGCCCGGCGAGCCATGCGGCGAAGGGGACGGCCGCGGCCGGTTCGGCGGCGATGCGGAACTCCTCCCACAGGCGGTCCCGCGCGGCCAGGATCTCGGCGTCGTCGACCAGCACCGGCGTCACCGGATGCTCGCGCAGCACCGCGAAGGGGACGTCACCCAGCCGGGAGGCGCCCAGCGCCGAGGAGGCCACGGAGTCGACGGGGGTCTCCACCGGCTCGCCTGCGGCGAGCGCGGCGTGCAGGCTCTGGCATCCCTCCGGCTCCACCGCGACCGCGCGCCGGTCCGGCCCGATCGCCACGCTGACCCCGGCGACCAGCCCGCCGCCGCCGACGGCGACCACCACCGAGTCGCACTCGGGCGCGTCGGCCGCGATCTCGTGGCCGAGCGTTCCCTGCCCGGCCACCACGTCGGGGTCGTCGTAGGCGTGCAGGTAGCGCACGCCCTCGGCGTCGGCGCGCCGCCTGGCCGTCGCGGCGGCCACGGCGTAGTGCTCGCCGACGCGGACCAGTTCGGCCCCCGAGTCCGCCAGCCGCCTGGCCTTGGCCTGCGGAACGGTCTCGGGCACGTACACCACCGCCTCGATGCCGAGCAGCCGCGCGGCGGTGGCCACGCCCAGGCCGTGGTTGCCGCCCGAGGCGGTGATCACCCGCTCGGTCCGCTCCCCGGCCAGCAGCGCGTTCAGCGCGCCGCGCAGTTTGAACGCGCCGGTCAGTTGGAGGTGCTCCAGCTTCAGCGACAGCGGCCGCCCGTCGATGCTGGTGCGCAGCATCGGGGTGCGGCGGGCGTAGCCGGCGATGCGCCCGGCCGCGGCTTCGACGTCGACGGCCGACGGTACGGGTGTGGGGACTGCCGTGCTCGGTGTCATGTTCTCCACTCTGCCTGCACTCATCATTAAGTTAAAGTTGGGTCTACTAGGGATGCGTTAAGCAGATCTTTGCACCGGAGGATGTCGCGCCGGCGGGCCGCGGTCGGTCGGCCCGCCGTGGCCGGGGGACGCCCGGCCACGCGAATCCGCACAGCCTGGCTGCACGCACCCGCGGGCGGGGGCGGTTTCGCCGCTCCGGTCGGCGGCGCAGGGAAGGGGCGCGCATGGTCTTGGACGCCAACCGGCTGCGGGTGCTGGTGGAGGTCGCGCACACCGGCTCCATCGCCGCCGCGGCCAAGCGCATGTCCTTCACCCCGCCGGCGCTGTCGCAGCAGTTGACCAAGCTGGAGCGGGAGCTCGGCTGCGTCCTGGTCGAGCGGGGCCGCACCGGCGTGCGCCTCACCGAGGCGGGCCGGGTGCTGCTGGAGCACGGCGAGCGCGTGCTCGGCGAGCTGCGCGACGCCGAGGCGGCGGTGCGCGCCACGGCGGGGGAGCGGCCGCACCGGCTCTCCCTGGGCGCGTTCGCCAGCGCGGGCAAGGCCCTGGTGCCCAGCGCGCTGGCGGCGTTCGGCCGCGCCCAGCCGCACGTGCGCCTGGCGCTGTCCGACGTCGAGCCGCCCGACGGCTACGGGCTGGTCGCCTCCGGCGACCTCGACCTGCTCATCACCCACCGCTACCCGGGGGTGGCGCTGCCCGCGGTCACCGGCCTGCACCGCGAGGAACTGCTCGTCGACCCGCTGCTGCTGGTACTGCCCGAGGGGCACCCGCTGGCCGGCGCCGCCGAGCCGCGCCTGGCCGACCTCGTCGACGAGGAGTGGATCTGCGGCGCCCCCGGCATCTCCAACCGCGTCGCGCTGGACACCGTCGCCCGGGCCCAGGGCGCACGGCTCAACGTGGCCTACGAGACCCGCGACTACGAGGTCACGCTCGCCCTGATCCGGGCGGGCGTGGGGGTGGGCCTCATCCCCCGCACCATTCTGGGCGCGGCCCCCTCCGGCGGCTGGGTCCACCGCACCCTGGCAGGTGCGGACCTGGCCCGCGAGATCTACCTGGTGCACCGCAACCGCCCCCGCGACCCGGTCCTCACCATGGTCGCGACCCTGCGTCAGGCGGCGCGCGGCGCCTTGGCGTGAAGGCGCCGGGCGGTGCTTCTCCGAACGGGTGGCGGCGCGGAACCGGATCCGGGGTTCACCGGTCCGGTCGACGGGTGTGCCCGGTTGCGGCCGTCGGCGTGTCGCCGTCGGCGCCGGAAGGGCGCTCGGAGCGCAGAACCGCGAGCTGGGTCCGGACGGCGGCGGTGGTGCGTTCCTCGTCGCCGGTGGCCAGCAGATCCAGCAGCGCCCCTCGCAGCACGGCGAGCACCAGGGTCCGCTGCCGTGCACCGAGGGGGGCGTCGCGGTGCTCGGGCGGTTGTGCCGCAGCCAGCACGTCGAGCCAGTCCTCGACGGTGGCCCGGGCGAAGCCGCCCCAGGGCCCCTCGGGGTCGATCAGCGAACGGCTGTAGCCCTCCGCCCACAGAGTCAGCAGCGGCCGGTGTTCCGGCGCGGCCAGCCAGGCCCAGATCTGCTCGGCGACCGTATCGAGCCCCAGCGGCCGCCGGCCGTTGAGGTCGCGGAGCCGGTCCAGGAGGGCGAGCTCATCGGCGCGGGCCCGGGCCAGCAGAGCGCGCACGAGACCGTCCTTGCTGCCGAACAGATACAGCAGGACCCGGGGACTGGACCCGATCGCCGAGGCCAGCGGGCGCAGCGAGAGTTCGGCCAGACCGTGGTCGAGCGCGTACCGGTAGGCGCGTTCGACCAGGTCGATCTGGCGCGCGGAGGGGGGTGGTCCGTCGCCGGGCATGACGCTACCGTAGCAGCACTGAAACAGTCGTGTCAGTGAGGAGCTGTCGGGATGCACTCCATCGGCGAGGGGCGAGTGACGGTGCGGCCGCTGGACCGGCCCGGCGATCTGGGATGGGTGGTGCTGGCCCACGGGGAGGTCTACGCCGACCAGTACGGGTGGGACACCGGTTTCGAGGTCCTGGTGTCGCGAATCGTCGCCGACTACGCCGGCGACCACGATCCGGCACGGGAGGCGGCCTGGATCGCCGAGGTCGACGGCCGGCGAGTCGGCTGCGTCTTCTGCGTCGCCGCGGATGCGCGCACGGCCAAGCTGCGGATCCTGCTCGTGCACCCGTCCGCGCGGGGAATGGGCATCGGTTCCCGGCTGGTCGACCGATGCCTGCGGTTCGCCGAGGAGGCCGGGTACCGGCGGATCACGCTGTGGACCAACGACGTACTGGTCTCGGCCCGACGGATCTACGAGGCCGCCGGGTTCGAGCTCCTCGACGAGGAGCCTCACCGCAGCTTCGGTCGCGACCTCATCGGACAGAACTGGTCCAGGGAGCTTCACTGAGCTTCGCGGAAGTCGCTCGGGCCGTCGATGATCAGGCGGTTACGGTCTGCTGTGCGGCCTTGTGCGCTGCCGGGCGGCGGGTGGCCTGCACGGGAAAAGCAGCGGCGAAGGCGGCGGCGGACCCGGGCAGGCGCGCAGGGGACTCTCTCGGCGATCTTGACCTTGTAAGGCCTGAAATCGCTCAAATAACCCTGACAACGTCAACGTGAGTTGTGACCTCGGCCTCAGGGGGCTGTGAAGCCTCAGCCGAAGGTGGGATCCGCGGTGACTGGGCGATGGTGCACGCCGTCCCCGGCCCCAGGGGGTCGTGAAACCTCAGCCCAAGGTGGGATCCGCGGTGACTGGGCGATCCTCTCGCGTGGCCGAAGGCCCTTGAGGCGAAAGTGCGTCAGTAGCGGTCCTCGGCGCCGGACGGGCGGGTGCCCGGCGGGCCCGGGGCGTTCCACCGGTAGCGCAGTGCGACCACGCGCACGGTGAAGCACACCGCCGCGGCCAGGACCGCGGCCCACGCGCCCTGGCCGCCGGCCGCGGCCGCCAGGACCACGATCGCCGCGCCGAGCAGGGCCGGGGTCGCATAGATGTCGCTGTCGCGCGACAGCACGGTCGGCAGCCTGTTGATCAGCACGTCGCGCAGGGTGCCGCCGCCGACGCCGGTGACCGCGCCGAGGATCGTCGCCTGCACCGGCCCGAAACCGTACTCCAGGGCCTTGGTCGCGCCGATGACGCAGAACAGGCTCAGGCCGGCCGCGTCCAGCAGCGCGATCGGCATCGCCAGCCGCTCCAGGACGCGGTTGAGGAAGAACGCCAGCAGCGCGCCCGCCAGCGCGACCGCGATGTAGCGCCAGTCCTGGAACGTCGCCGGGGTCACGCCCAGCAGCAGGTCGCGGATGATGCCGCCGCCCATCGCGGTGGTCAGGCCCAGCACGATGGCGCCGACGATGTCGATGCGCGCCGAGCGGATGCCGGTGAGGGCCCCGTCCAGCGCGAAGGCGAACACGCCGGCCAGGTCCAGGACGAGCAGCAGGGTCGTGGCGGACATCGGCGTCAGCGGAGCTCCGCCGACCGCCGTGCGCCATCGGTCCCGGCCGCCGCAGCGGCTGTACTCGCGTTCACCTGATCGACCTCCGCGGACAACGATACGGGCGCCGCACGAGTCCGAGGAGCCCGCCGCCCCGGGGGAGGCGGCGGGCCGGGCACTCAGGCCAGGTGGTCGCTGACCTCCTCGACGAAGCGCAGCACCGCCACCGAGCCGGGGTCGCGCTCTCCGATGCTGCGCTCGCCGACCCAGGCGGCCCGGCCGCGCGCCGAGGGCAGGTCCGCGGTCTCCTCCACCACCCGGGCGGCCGCGGCCGCGGCGCGCCCGGCGGCCCCGGCCGCCGAGCCGCCGGGGTCGCCCGCCAGCGCTTCGCGCACCGCGGCCAGGACGTCCAGCAGGGTCTTGTCGCCGACGCGGGCGCCGCCGCGCTCCTGGACGCGGTCGGCGACCGCCCCGGCGATCAGCGCGGTCCCGGCGACCGCGACCTCGTCGAGGTCCCCGGTCCGCTCCGCCGCGGCCAGCAGGCCCGATCCCACGAGCGCGGCGAAGGTGGAGGGGTTGGCCGAGGCGAAGGCGATCCCCGCGGTCCGCAGGACCTCGCTGGGATGGGCGTCGTCGGGCAGACCCACCAGCGCCTCGCGCACCGCTGCGGCGCCGGAGGAGACGGTGATGCCCAGGTCGCCGTCGCCGAGCCGGGCGTCCAGCGCGCGCAGCTCGTCGGCGTGCTCGGGCATGCGCTCCAGCACCGGCAGCAGCAGCGCGCGCAGCCCGCTGGGCGTGCCCGTGCGGCGCACCTCGGCCTCCGGCGCCTGCGGGGCCGGCGCGGGCGCGCCGGAGGCCGCCGGGCGGGCCGCGGCCGCCGCGCTCGGCGCAGGCGGCTCCGCCCCGCCCTGGGCGAAGAACGGGGAGGCCGCGGGTGCGTCGAGCAGTTCGGCGAGCTCGTCGTCCAGCCGCAGCACCGACAGGGACGCCCCCGCCATCTCCAGGCTGGTCGCGAACTCCCCGATGTACCTGCGGTGCACGACCACGCCCCGCTCGGCCAGCACGTGGTGCACCCGCCGGTAGATCAGGTAGAGCTCTTCGAGAGGAGTCGCTCCGAGGCCGTTGACCAGGACGGCGACCCGATCGCCCGGCCCGGGCTCCAGTTCGGCCAGGATCTCGGTGAGGAAGCGGTCGGTGATCTCGTCGGCGGTCTCCAGGGAGCCGCGGTGGCTGCCCGGCTCGCCGTGGATGCCGATCCCCACCTCCATCTCGCCCTCCTCCAGGGTGAAGGTGGGCTCGCCCGCAGCGGGCAGGATCGTCGGGGACAGTCCCACGCCCATGGTCCTGGTGCCCTCGACGGTGCGCCGCGCGATCTCGCTCACCCCCTCCAGGGAGCCGCCGCGGCGCGCCGCGGCACCGGCGGTCTTGTAGGCGAAGAACAGCCCGGCCACGCCCCGGCGGGTGGACTCCCTGCCCCGCGGCGCGGACAGGACGTCGTCGGTGCCCAGGACGGTCGCCGTCCGAATGCCCTGCGGGGCGACGATGTCGGCGGCCAGGTCGAAGTTGTAGACGTCGCCGCCGTAGTTGCCGTACAGGTAGAGGACGCCGGCTCCGCCGTCGCAGGCGCGGGTCGCCGCGGCGATCTGCTCGGCCGAGGGGGAGGAGAACACGTTGCCCACGGCCACGCCCGTGGCCAGGCCCTGCCCCACGTAGCCGAGGAACAGCGGCAGGTGCCCCGACCCGCCCCCGGTGACGATGCCCACCTCGCCCGCGACGGGGGCGTCGGCGCGGACCAGGGCGCGCCGGTCGGCCGATGCGGCCCGCAGCCGCTCGGGGTGGGCCAGGAGCAGCGCCTCGGTCAACTCGTCGACGAAGTCGGCCGGCCGGTTGATGATCTTCTTCAACGCCACGTCCGCTCACTCACTTCCGGTCACAATCGCGATCATCGAATCGGATGCCGGTCCCCGGGGGCGGCCGTGCGGCCGCCCCCGAGGACCGGCGACGGGGTCAGCCCAGGTCCCGCGCGGTGTCCCTGAGGACCTGGAGGTCCTGCTCCGACACCGACTCCGAGCTCACCCGCACGGGGCCGGCGGGCAGACCCCGCACCTCCAGGCCGGCCTTGAGGTGGGCGATGCTGCCGCCCTTGACGGCCGCCACCGCCCGCTCCACCCGGGGTTGGGCCGCGGCGGCCGCGTCGGCGTCGCCGGCGCGCAGGGCGTCGCGCAGCGCGATGAAGGGCTCGGGGAACACCGAGGAGACCCCCGACACCACGCCGAGGCCGCCGGCCCGGATCAGCGGGCCGAACGAGACGTCGTTGCCGGAGATGACCGTGAAGCCCTCCGGGGCCGCGGCGAGGAACGCCTCGACCGAGGCGTCGCTCTCCCCGCTGATCTTGGCGCCGCGGACGCCGACGTCGGCGAGCCGCCGCAGTGCCTCGGGGGCGACCTCGGTGGTCGAGCGCAACCGGAACAGGTAGGCGAAGACCTCGGCGCCGTCGGCCGCGGCGACGAGGCGCTCGTAGTAGCGCAGCAGCGCGTCCTCGGGCGCGGGCAGGAAGAAGGGGGTGACGGCCGCGAGCCGCCGGGCGCCGGCGTCGACGGCCCTGCCGGCCAGGCGCTCGGCCTGGCGGGCCGTCGCCGCCCCCACGTGGGCGTAGGTCCCCTCGGGGCCGAAGACCTCCAGCGCGGCCGCCAGGACGTCGATGCGCTCGTCGTCGTCCAGCGCGGTGAACTCGCCCGTGGTGCCCGCGGCGAAGACGCCGTCGGCGCCGCGCGCGCGGATCGCGTCGAACAGCGCGTCGACGCCGTCGCGGTCGAGCCGCTCGTCGGCGGTGAAAGGGGTCGGGGCCGCGGTGATGACCTGGGCTCGCTGCTGGGTGGGCATGTCTCTCTTCTCGTGTCGGTGACGGGTGTCGGGGCGGGGCGGGCCGTGTCGGGCCCTACCCCACGTGTTCGCCGCTGCGGGCGGTCTCGGTGTCGGCGGCGCGGGCGGAGCGGCGGCGCCGCAGGCCCTCGCGCAGCGGCGGGACGACCAGGGCCAGCACGCTGACGGTCAGGATGGCCACGGCGATGGGGCTGGTCGCGATGTTGCCGACGCCGCCGATCTCCAGGGCCCGGCGCAGGTTGCCCTCGGCGAGTTCGCCCAGGAGCAGACCCAGGACGATGGGGCCCGGGGGCACGCCGAACCGCCGCAGGAACAGGCCGACGAGGCCGAAGACCAGCATGACGCCGACGTCGAAGACGTTGTTGTTGACGGCGTAGGTGCCGACCATGCAGAACACCAGCACGACCGCCCACAGGAAGTGCGGCGGCAGCTCAAGGAGCTTCACCACGCCGCGCATCCGCAGCAGGCTGATGCCCAGGGTCAGCACCGTCGCCACGAGCATGAGGCCCGCGATGCTGTAGACGAGTTCGGGGCTGCCGGTGAACAGGGACGGCCCCGGTTGGATGCCCCAGATCACCATGGAGCCGATCATCACCGCCATCACCGAGTCTCCGGGGATCCCCAGGGACAGCGTGGTGGTCAGCGACCCGCCCAGCGTGGCGTTGGAGGAGGTGTCGGCGGCGGTGATGCCCTCGAGGGACCCCTTCCCGAACCGCTCGGGCCGCTTCGACCGGCGCCGGGCCTGGTCCCAGGCGATGATGCCGGCGATGTCGCCGCCGGTGGCCGGGACGGCGCCGACGACGCTGCCGACGCCGCCGCCGATCACGAGCGGCTTGCCCATCTCGCGCCAGTCCTCGCGGGTCGGGAACCATTTGCCGAACTGGGTGATCGGCTTCACCTTGGAGGGGCGGTGGGTCAGGACCTGCTCGAAGACCTCGGCGATCCCGAACAGGCCGATGATCGCGGCGATGAACGGGACCCCCTCCGACAGCTCGGGGATGCCGAAGGTGAACCGCGCGGCGCCGGTGATCGGGTCGCGCCCGACCGCTCCGAGCAGCAGCCCAAGCACGCCGGCCATGAGCCCCTTGGTGATCCTGCCGCCGGAGACCCCGATCATCATCGTCAGGCCGAAGACCACGAGGGCGAACATCTCGGCCGGGCCGAACTGCAGCGCCAGCCGCGACAGCGGGATCGCGGCGACCATCAGCAGCACCACGCCCACGACCGTGCCGATGGCGGAGGCGAAGGCCGACGAGGTCAGCGCCAGGCCGGCCCGACCCTGCTTGGCCATGGCATAGCCGTCGAAGGTGGTCGCGATGGAGGCGGGGGTGCCCGGCGTGTTGACCAGGATCGCCGGGACCCGGTCGCCGAAATTGGCCGAGACGTAGATGGTCAGCAGCACGGCCAGGCCGGGAATGGGGTCGAGCGCGAGAGTGAACCCGCTGGCCAGGGCCACCGCCATGGTGGCGGTCAGCCCCGGGAACGCGCCGACGAGCATGCCCAGGACCGCGCCGGCCAGGACGCACAGGGCGACGGTGGGGTCCAGCAGCGCGCTGAAGCCCTCGACGATCGGACTCATAGTGGAACCCTCAGGAGAACGCCGAACAGGAGGTAGAGCACTCCGGTGGTGACGACGGGGAAGACCAGCAGCGCCTTCCAGCCGCGCCCGCCGGTGAGGTAGGTCAGGGCGGCGAACAGCACGACCGTGGAGACCCGGAAGTCGATGAAGTACCAGAGCACCCCGTAGCCGAGGATCGTCAGCACCAGCGACACCAGCCGCAGCGCGCCGGTGCGGGTGGCCTCGGAGGGCGCCTCCCCGGCCCCCGGACGGGCCCAGGACAGCGCGGCGTGCACGACGCTCAGGACGATCAGCAGCAGGGCCAGGCCCTCGGGCCACCAGCGCGGGCTGAAGCCGGTCAGCCCGGCGCCCTCGGGGATCTGCGCGGTGAGCACCAGGACAGCGAGGCCCAGGGCCAGCCCGGCCAGGGCCGGCACCAGCTCACGGAGCCGGGAACGGGGCCGGGAGGGGCCCGGCGCCGCCTCGGCGGCGCCGGACTCCCCCGGAGCGGGGATCGGTGCGGCGGGCACGGGAATCAGGACCCGTCGGCGAGCAGTCCCTCGAAGCGGGACAGCTCGGAGTCGTAGAACTCGGCGAACTCCCCGGCGCCGACGTTGACCGGGATGTTGCCGGAGTCGGTGATCACGCCGGTGAACTCCTCGGAGTCGGCCGCGGCGGTGAAGGCCTCCTCCAGCGTGGTCCTGACCTCCTCGGGCAGCCCGGCGGGCGCGCCGATGCCGCCCCAACCGCCGATGGTGACGTCGACGCCCTGCTCGGCGGCCGTCTCGACGCCGGGCAGCGACTCCGAGGGCTCCTCGTCGAAGACCGCGAGGACCCGGAGCTGCTCGTCGGCGTGGGAGGGCGCGGTCTCGGAGACGCCGGCGACGACGGCGTCGACCTCGCCGCCGACGGCCGCGGTGACGGCGGGGGCGCCGCCGTCGAAGGGCACCGGATTGAACTCGGCGCCGGTCGCCTCGCCGAGGGCGTTGGTCGCGGCCTCCCAGATGGAGCCCGCGCCGGAGTTGGCGACGGTGATCGTGCCGGGGTCCTCCTCGGCCGCCTCGACCAGGTCGCCGAGGCTCTCGTAGGGGCTGTCGGCGGGGACGGCGATGGTCGCGGGCACGGAGACCATCTGGCCGATGAGGTCGTAGGAGTCGGGGTCGACCTCGTAGCCCTGGTGGCCGAGCATGACGGTCTCGACCGGCAGGTATCCGATGGTGTAGCCGTCGGCGGGTTGGCCGGCGAGGTGCTGCAGGCCGACGGAGCCGGCGCCGCCGGTGCGGTTCTCCACGATGATCGACCGGCCCAGGGTCTGCTCCATCTCGGTGGCCAGCGTGCGGGCCGAGAGGTCGGAGGCCCCGCCCGCCTGGTAGGGGACGACCAGTGTGATGTCCTCGGCGGGGTAGTCGGCGGCGGATTCGGCGCTCCCGCCGCGGTCGGCGCAGCCGACGGCGGCCAGCAGGGCGGTGAGCGCGAGCGCTCCTCCCGAGATCCGGATCGTGTTCGTGCGCATGTCGTTCCTTTCACTGCTTCGGTGAAATCCGTGTGTCCGTCCGGTGTCGGTTCCGCGGTTTCCGGCGGGACTGTTTTGTGGATGTGGACGGGCTGTAACCGGGTCCAGCGGGGAAGGCGGGCCGGGCGGTACGTGGATGGGCGGCGCCGGGGGGGGCTATGGCGGGCCGGAGGCGGCTGCCTCTGGACCGGTGGCGTGAATTGGGAGGCTGTGGTCGCAGTCCTCCGTTTACCGCCGGTGACGTGGGAAGGCTGCCGTCGGCGCGCCGGCGGTGGCGGTGCTGGAGGTCGCGCCGCACGGTCTGCGCCGGTCGCCCGCCGCAGGCGGCCGGGGTCCTGAGCGGCCGGTGTTCCCACGGCCTTTCGCGCTGCCAGACACTCCGTGCCCGGCAGCAGCCTCGACAGGTCGGCAGGACCGCAGCAGGGCCTGGAAGCGGTCTCCGCCTTTTCCCATCACCGGTCTCTAGTTCCTTCGCTCCTGCGAGTACGGTTCGCGCAGCCTGCGCCGGGCGTTGTCGAGGTGGGAGTGGAGCTCGGCGAAGACCTCTTCGGGATCGGCCGCGCCGATGAGGCCGGCGAGCACCTCGTGGGCCTTGACCGAGGGGCGCAGGTCCTCGTAGCGCTCGTTGGAGGCCAGCAGCAGCATCTCGATGGTCGGCCGGTACTGCGCCCAGACGTCGCCCAGCCGCCGGTGCTCGGCCGTGCTGTAGAAGACCGAGTGGAACTGCAGGTCGGCCACTGTGTAGGCCTCGGGGTCCGCGGTCTCCGCGGCCCGGCGCATGGTGTCCAGGGTCTTCTCCAGCTCCGCCTTCAGCGCCGGCCGGTTCGTGCGCAGCGCGATCTCCAGCGCGAGCCGCTCCATCGACTCCCGCAGGGAGAACAGCTCGTCGATGTCGTCCACGCTCAGGCCGACGACGGTGGCGCTGCGCCGGTTGGTGTCGAGCAGCCCTTCGGCGGCCAGCGTCTTGATCGCGTCGCGGATCGGGCCCCGGCTGAGGTTGAACTGCTCGGCCAGGTGGCCTTCGACCAGGGAGGTTCCCGGGGCGTAGCGGCCGGTGATGATCAGGCGCCGGAGTTCGTGGGCGACCTGGTCGCCCAGCGCCGACTGCTTGATCGGGTGTATCTCCGACATTGCGGCCTTTCGGTTAACCGTTAACGGTTAACCACCCTGAACCACGGGGTGACCCGTGTCAATACCTGGGAAGACCTGAGATGATCTGTGACTTTTCCGAGTCCTGGCCGCCATCTCTTCACATCCCGTGCGCGGCCCCGGCGGCGTCCGTGCGCCCGTGCGCGAAAAAGCCGGCGGCGGGCCGCTGGCCCGCCGCCGGCATCGGCTCCTCCCGCGGTCTCAGATCACGGAGGGCTCCCCGCTGTCGGGCTCGAAGCGCACGACCACCGACTTCGACGTGGGGGTGTTGCTCACCTCGGCGGTGGAGTCCAGGGGGACCAGGACGTTGGTCTCGGGGTAGTAGGCCGCGGCGCAGCCCTTCGCCGTGGGGTAGTGCACGACCCTGAAGTGCGGCGCGCGGCGCCGCACCCCGTCGTCGAACTCCCCGACGAGGTCGGCGTAGTCGCCGTCGGCCAGGCCGAGCTCTGCGGCGTCGGCCGGGTTGACCAGCACCACGCGGCGGCCGTCGCGGATGCCGCGGTAGCGGTCGTCCAGGCCGTAGATCGTGGTGTTGAACTGGTCGTGGGAGCGCAGGGTCTGCAGCAGCAGCCGCCCCGGCGGCACCCGCAGCACGGCCGCCTCGTTCACCGTGAAGTTGGCGTATCCGGTGGCGGTGGGGAAGCGGCGGTCGTCGCGCGGGGCGTGCGGCAGCGCGAACCCGCCGGGCTCGCGCACCCGGGCGTTGAAGTCGGCGAAGCCGGGGACGACGCGTTCGATCCGGTCCCTGATGCGGTCGTAGTCGGCGGCGAACTCCTCCCACGGCACGTCGTCGTCGGCGCCCAGCACCCGCCGGGCCAGCGAGGCGATGATGTCGACCTCGGAGCGCATGTGCTCCGACAGCGGCGCGACGCGGCCGCGCGAGGCGTGCACCATCCCCATCGAGTCCTCGACCGTGACAAATTGCTCGCCGCCGGCCCGCACGTCGCGGTCGGTGCGTCCCAGCGCGGGCAGGATCAGCGCGCGGGCGCCGGTGACGACGTGGGACCGGTTCAGCTTGGTGGAGACGTGCACGGTCAGCCGGCACCGGCGTACGGCGTCCTCGGTGGCGCGGGTGTCGGGCGAGGCGGAGACGAAGTTGCCGCCCATCGCGAAGAACACCGTCACCGCGCCGTCGCGCATCGCGCGGATCGAGCGCACCACGTCGTGGCCGTGGCGGCGCGGTGGCTCGAAGCCGAACTCCGCGCCCAGCGCGTCCAGGAACGCCGGCGCCGGCCGCTCGAAGATGCCCATCGTCCGGTCGCCCTGGACGTTGCTGTGCCCGCGCACCGGGCACACGCCCGCGCCGGGCCGGCCCACGTTGCCGCGCAGCAGCAGGAAGTTGACGACCTCGCGGATGGTGGGCACCGAGTGCCGGTGCTGGGTCAGGCCCATGGCCCAGCACACCACGATCCGCTCCGACGCCAGCACCATGGCCAGCGCCTCCTCGATCCGTTCGCGCTCCAGCCCGGTGGCCTCGCCGACCTCGGCCCAGAACGCCTCCTCGTCGGCCTTGAGCAGGGTGCCGGCGAAGTCGGTGAAGCCGCGGGTGTGGGCGTCGATGAAGCCGTGGTCGAGCACCGTGCCCGGGGCGCCCTCCTCCGCCTGCAGCAGCATCCGGTTCAGCGCGCTGAACAGCGCGAGGTCGCCGCCCAGCCGGATCTGCAGGAACAGGTCGCTGAGCCGGGTGCCGCGCCCCAGCAGACCGCGCGCGGCCTGCGGGTTCTTGAAGCGCCCGGTGCCGGCCTCGGGCAGCGGGTTGACGGTGATGATGCGCGCCCCGGAGCGCTTGGCCTTCTCCAGCGCGGTGAGCATGCGCGGGTGGTTGGTGCCGGGATTCTGGCCGGCGACGATGATGAGGTCGGCCTGGTGGATGTCGTCCAGCAGCACGCTGCCCTTGCCCACGCCCAGCGTCTCGGTCAGCGCCGACCCCGAGGACTCGTGGCACATGTTGGAGCAGTCCGGCAGGTTGTTGGTGCCGAACCGGCGGGCCAGGAGCTGGTAGAGGAAGGCCGCCTCGTTGCCGGTGCGTCCGGAGGTGTAGAAGACGGCCTCGTCGGGGGAGTCCAGGCCGGTGAGCTCCTCGGCGACGAGCCCGAGGGCCTCGTCCCAGTCGATCGGCGCGTAGTGGGTCGCGCCCTCGGCCAGGTACATCGGCCGGGTGATGCGGCCCTGCTGCCCCAGCCAGTACCCGGAGCGCCGCGCGAGGTCGGCGACGGGGTGGCGGGCGAAGAACTCCGGGGTCACCGCACGGCGGGTGGCCTCCTCGGCGACGGCCTTGGCACCGTTCTCGCAGAACTCCGCCGGGTGCCGGTGGTCGGGTTCGGGCCAGGCGCAGCCGGGGCAGTCGAAGCCCTTCTTCTGGTTGACGTTGAGCAGCGTCAGCAGGCCGCGTTTCGGGCCGGCCTGGGCGTTGACGAAGCGCAGGCCGTTGGTGACGGCGGGCAGTCCGACGGAGGAGCGTTTGGGCGCACCGACGCGCGGCGCGTCCTGGCGCGGGTCGTCCTCGGGCGCGGTGGACATGCGGCAACCCCCTGCGTGCGGTCATGATCGGATCGTGCGGCGCGCGTCCCATGGCGGCGGGCGGCGCGCCGCCACCATTGTCCCAGCAGCCGCCGCTCGGAGGGCGGGGAGGGGAGCGGGCCGCGGGCCCGGCGGGGAGGCGAGACTTCTGGTGGAAGACTTGACCGGTGAAGGCGAGAGACTTGACCTGTGAAGATGAAAGTGTGCTAATTTAACAGGTGGGTTGCAGTCGTTGATTTCGCCTGATCGCATGTGATCGCCCGCGGAGTTTTTGACCAGCGGGCGTTTTTCTTTTGAGGAAGGTTCGCAGCACCCGCAGATACCGCAGGGTGCGGTTCTGGAACTGATCTCAGAACTGGGAGATCGCATGACGCAGGGAACCGTCAAGTGGTTCAACGGCGAAAAGGGCTTCGGCTTCATCAGCCAGGACGCCGGTGGCCCCGACGTTTTCGTGCACTACAGCAACATCGCCGGGTCCGGCTTCCGTAACCTCGAAGAGGACCAGCGCGTCGAGTTCGACGTCACGCAGGGCCCCAAGGGGCCGCAGGCCGAGAACGTCCGCGCGCTCTAAGCGCGTTGCCGAGCACCGCGGGGGCCGTCCGGTTCGTCCGGGCGGCCCCCGTGCCCTTTCTCCCGACCCCCTTGGCGCCGACGTGCTGACGCGGGGAGCGGGCCCGGAGGTCGCCGTCCTCATCGGACTGCAGGCCTCGGGCAAGACCACCTTCTACCGGCGGTCGCTGGCGGCGACGCACGAGCACGTCAGCAAGGACGCCTTCCCCAACGCCCGGCGGCGGCAGCGCCGCCAGATGCGCATGATCACCGACGCCCTCGCGGCGGGGCGCGACGTGGCGGTGGACAACACCAACCCGGCCCCCGAGGAGTGGCGGCCCATCATCGAGGCCGCCCACGAGCACGGGGCCGAGGTCGTCGGGTACTGGTTCCCCCCGGACCTGGCGGGCTCGCTGGAGCGCAACGCCGCGAGGCGGGGGCGGGCCAGGACGCCCGATGTCGGCGTCTACGCCACGTTCAAGCGGCTGCGCCGCCCGCGCCCGGCCGACGGGTTCGACCGGTTGTACGCCGTCGGCTTCGACGGAACCGGCGGATTCACCGTCCGGCGCGACGACGGCGACGCCTGATCGAGCTCTGACCGCCGCGTTCGCGGAGCGAGGCGGGAAATCCAGGGCTCGGACCTGCTGTGCCGCCGGCGCTACGCGCACTGCGACAGCCGACCCCTTGTGCGGCCCCGATCGTCAGACATCAGTGAGGCCGCGCGGCGAAGAAACGTCACCCCCGCCGTCTAGCGTGTGCGCGTCGGTTTCTTCTTTTTCCGCGTGCGCGCGGACACGGCGGCAAGGGGCGCTCGATGGCGACGTTCGTACTGTTCCGGGCTTCTGGCTGGGCGGATGGGCCTGGGACCGGGTGGCCGCTCCGCTGCGGGAGGCCGGGCACGAGGTCCGTCCGCTGACGCTGACCGGCCTGGGCGACGGCGCGGCGCCGGCCGCCTCCGACACCGACCTCGACACCCACACCGCCGACATCGTGCGCGCCGTCGAAGCCTGCTCGCCGAGATCGCCCGCGGCCGGTAGCGCGCAAGGTATCCGTTCTGCAGTGGTTCTATCGTGCCCCCCACGCGCGCTCGAAGGAGGCGCGCATCAGCGCGTGCGGGTCGTTGCCGGTGCCGCGCAGCTCGGCGGCGAAGACCACCGCCCCCGCGCAGTCGTCCAGCAGGGAACTGGCCAGCCAGCGCCGCGGCAGGGACGGATCGAGCAGGCCGGCGGCCTGGGCGCGGCCCACCGCCGCCTCCAGCGGCTCCAGGCAGTCGGCGTAACCGGCGTCGATCCCGCCCTCGCCCACCATCATGTCCAGTCCCGGGCCGTTGATCAGCACCGGGTAGGTCTCGACCGCGCCCATCACGGCCGCCACCGTCCGGTCCAGCAGCTCCGGGACGGGGCAGTCGTGCAGCCGGGAGTCGTGAAACATCTGGCGGGCGCCTTCGAACGCGGTCCGGTAGACCTCGGCGACGAGCTGCTCACGGGTGTGGAAGTGCCGGTAGACGGTGGTGCGCCCCAGGTCGGTGGCCGCGGTCAGCTCATCCATCGTGGCCGCGGGGTGCTCGGCGAGCAGCTCGGTGGCGGCGCGGATGATGCGCTGGTGATTGCGGTGGGCATCGGCGCGCAGGCCCCGGACCTCGGATTTGGCTGGCTCACCGGTCATATTCGATATGCTCCCACGGCCGCGCGGCCCCTGACCGCCGCGTCGCAGGTCCTCGTGGCGCGCGCGTGCGCGCGGCTCGCGCCGGGTCACTCCCGGAACGCCACCGCGCCCAGTTGCAGCATGCAGGAGAGGTTGTCGCCCTGCGGCCAGTACTCGCAGAAGCGGCCGTCGCGGACCCGGAGGGTGTCGGCGCCCTGGAACCGGATGACGGTGCCCGGCGCCGCCGTGGCCGCGGGCAGGAGGGCGCCGGTGAAGGACCACCGGGTGGCGACGAGGTCGCCGTCGACGATGGGGCCGACCTCGGCCTCGGTGCGGATGTCCGCGAACATCCGCGTCGTGGCGCGCAGCCGTTCGGCCACCCCGGCGGGGCCGTGCACGGTCTCGCCGTTCCAGTGGGCGACGGCGTCGGCGGTGAACACCTCGCCGGCCAGGCGGTCCATCTCCTCCGCCTCGGCCTGCCACATTCCCGGCAGCCAGCGCCGGTACAGCTCGTGGAGATCGTCGGTGCCCATGGCCGCTCCTCACGCCCTGCTCGCCGACCCTTCCACCGGCCACCGTACCGGCGGGCCTCGGCTGCCGCATCCGCGCCGCCCGAGGCGTCCCGGAAGGTTCAGGGCTTGACGGCGACCCCCGCGTGCTCCCACAGCTTGACGTCGAGGTCGGCGGGGCGGGGCTCGGGAGAGGCGTCGCCGTTGCGCCAGGTCGAGCACTCCACCGGAACCGCAGGGTGCCGGCCTGCGGCGTCGGGGGTGACGAGCTCCAGGCCGGTGAACGCCCGGGCGGCCTCCTCGGGGGAGCGCACCCGGCCCCAGGTGGTGCCGAAGGACAGGACGCGGTCGGTGAACTCCCGCGCGGCCTTCTCGTCGTCGGAGACGATGTGGGAGTAGACGAGGTGGGAGCCGGAGGGGAGCCGGTCGAAGTAGCCGCGCACGATCCCGAACGGGTCGGCGTCGTCGGGGATGCAGTGCAGCAGGCTGACGAGCATGACGCACACCGGCTGGTCGAAGTCGATCAGCCTTTGGGTGTCCTCTGCGCCGAGGACCGCGTCGACGTCGCACAGGTCGGCGGTGGCGACCGAGGTGGTGGGGTTGTCGGCCAGGATCGCGCGGCCGTGGGCCAGCACGATCGGGTCGTTGTCGATGTAGACGACGGAGGCGCCGGAGTGGGTGCGCTGCGCGATCTGGTGGGTGTTGTCCGCGGTGGGCAGCCCGGACCCGAGGTCGAGGAACTGGCGGACACCGGCCTCTCTGGCCACGTGGTCCACGGCGCGGACGAGGTAGGCGCGGTTGGCCCGGGCCAGGGCGATGGTGCCGGGATTGACCTCCTCCAGGAGATCCATGCCCCGGCGGTCCGACGTGAAGTGGTCCTTGCCCCCGAGCATCGCGTCGTACATCCGGGCCACGCTGGGGGTGTTCATGTCGATGTCGGGCGGGAAGCGGCCAGCGGCGTTGGCGTGATCGGCCATAGGGGAAGCACCTCGCGGTCGTGCGGACACGGCTGCGGCCGCCGGTTCCGGCCGCGGTTTACCGGCATCCTAACCATCGGGGCCCCCGTCAACGGGGGGTTTCCGCCGCATTGCCGTGGCCGCAGGCGGCCGCGCCGCCGCGGACGGTCACGGCGCCGCGGCCCCGGCCTCCGGGTCGACCAGTCGGGCGTACAACGGGGTCAGCGCCTCGACCGGGTCCGGACCGCAGGTCGAGGCGCCGCTCCGCGCCGCCGGAGCGTCCACGGTGCCGATGACCGGGAGCGCGCGGGAGAGGGGCGGCGCGGGCAGCGGCGCGGCCGACCAGAACCGCGCGGCCGCCTCTTCCGGCGCGTCCGCCCCCGCCGACCCGTCGGCCTCTCCGGTCGCGGGGGCATCGGCCCCGGTGTCCGGCTGCACGCGCACCGGCGGGGCGACGTCGCCCGTCGGCGTGCCGCCGGGGGCGGCGCGGCCGTGCCGCCGCAGCGCCGACAGGAACGCGCCGCGCTCCCGGCCCAGCCACGTCAGCAGCAGGAACGGGTCGCCGTCCAAGGAGTCGGCCAGCACGTACAGCGTCGCGGCGGCGTGCTTGCAGGGGTGCCCCCAGTCGGGGCAGGAGCAGGTGAGCACCAGGTCGTCCAGGCCGCGGGGGAACAGCGCCAGTCCCAGGACGCCGAAGACCCGCTCGGTCTCGGGCGGGAGTTCGCCGGAGAGCAGCTTCGCCCGGAACAGCGGCTGGCCGGCCAGCGCGGCCGTCACGGTGGCCCACTGGTCGTCGTCGAGGACGGGCAGCATCAGGCTCACCCGGTAGGGGCGCGGACGCGAGCCCTGCACCTTGGCGAGCACCTCGCCCGGACCGACCCTGAGGTCGCGCACGGCCCCCGTGGCGGCGTAGCCGCGGCCCCGCTCCAGCCGGCCGGTCTCGGCGCCCGACTCCAGCGCGTCGACGAACCGGCCCGACCACCAGATGCGTCCGCCCTCCCACCCGCTCACTGCGCCACCGCCTCGGGGGCCAGCCGGACGACCTCGCGCAGCCTCGCCGTCGACAGCCCGGTCAGCCAGTCCTCCCCGGTGCCCACCACGCTCTGCGCGAGCGCCTTCTTGCGCTCGATCATCTCGTCCACGCGCTCCTCCAGCGTCCCGACGCAGATCAGCTTGCGCACCTGCACGTCGCGGCGCTGGCCGATGCGGAACGCCCGGTCGGTCGCCTGGTCCTCCACCGCGGGGTTCCACCACCGGTCGATGTGCACCACGTGGTTGGCCGCGGTCAGGTTCAGCCCGGTTCCGGCGGCCTTCAGCGACAGCAGGAACACCATGGGCTCCGCTGAGTCCTGGAACCGCGCCGTCATCTCCTCGCGCCGGTGCCGGGGCGTGCCGCCGTGCAGCCACAGCACCGGGCGGCCCAGCCGCGCGGCGAGGTAGGGCGCCAGGCGGTCGCCGAACGCCGTGTACTGGGTGAAGCACAGGGCCTTGTCGCCTTCGGCGGTCGCCTCGGCGAGCAGTCGCTCCAGGCGCTCCAGCTTGCCCGAGCGCCCCGCCAGCGCCGACCCGTCGCCGAGGAACTGCGCCGGGTGGTTGCAGATCTGCTTGAGCCGCGCCATCGTCGCCAGCACCAGGCCCTTGCGCTGGATCCCCTCGGCGCCGTCGATCCGCTCGGTCATCTCGTCGACCGCGGCCTTGTACAGCGACGCCTGCTCGGGGGTGAGCGTGCACCAGGTCCGCATCTCCAGCTTCTCGGGCAGGTCGGAGATGATCGACCGGTCGGTTTTGAGCCTGCGCAGGATGAACGGGCCGGTCAGCCGCTTCAGCAGGGCCGCGCCGCCGTCGCCGCCGTCCGCGCCGCCGGAGGCGGTGTCCTCCCCGCCCTCGGCGGCGTGGGCCCTCTCGATTCGGCCTGCGTGCCGGCGGAACCCCGCCTCCGAGCCGAGCAGGCCGGGGTTGGCGAACTCCATGATCGACCAGAGCTCGCCGAGGTTGTTCTCCACCGGCGTGCCGGTGAGCGCGATGCGGGTGTCGGCCGGCAGCCCGCGCACCGCGCGCGCCTGCCGGGTCCCGCTGTTCTTGATCGCCTGCGCCTCGTCGCAGACCACGCGGTGCCAGGGCATCGCGGTCAGCTCCTCGGCGTCGCGCAGCACCACCCCGTAGGTGGTGATGACCAGGTCGGTGCCTGCCAGCAGCCTGGCCAGGCCGTTGCCGTGCGGGCGGTCGGGACCGTGGTGGACGTGCAGGCGCAGGGAGGGGGCGAACCGCGCGGCCTCGCGCTGCCAGTTGCCCACGAGCGAGACCGGGCAGATCAGCAGCGTCGGACCGGGGGAGGAGCCGCGGCCGCCCGGGTGCGGCCGCGCCCTTTCCCCGGTGAGCAGCGCCAGCAGTTGGACGGTCTTGCCCAGCCCCATGTCGTCGGCGAGGACCGCGCCCAGGCCGAGGCCGCCCAGGAACCGCAGCCACGCGGCGCCGCGCTCCTGGTAGGGGCGCAGCGCGCCGGTGAAGCCCTCCGGAGTGGGCATCGGAGCGATCCGCTGCTCGGTGGAGCCGCCGAGCAGCGCGCCCAGCGCCCCGTCGGCGTCCACGCCGGTGATCGGCAGCGTCGTGGGCTCCTCGGGGGAGAGCACCGTCCGCACCGCCTCCCCGCGCCGCATGGTCCCGCGGCCGCGGCGGCGCAGGAACTCCAGCGCGGTGCGCAGGTGGGCGGGGTCGGCCTCCACCCACCGGCCGCGCAGCCGCACCAGCGGCTGCTTCAGCCGGGCCAGTTCGGCCAGCTCCTCGATGTCGAGCGCCTCCTCGCCGAGTACCGCGTCGAAGGAGAAGTCGACCAGCTCGTCCGCGCCGATCCCGCCGCCCGTCGCGGGCGGCTGCTCGCGGGTGGTGAGCCTGAGGCCGAGCGCGCGCCGGCCCGCCCAGTGGGGCAGGACGATGGCGAATCCGGCGGCGTCCAGCCGCGGCGCGACGTCCTTGATGAAGGCGTGGGCGCCGCCGGTTCCCATGGTGACCTCGGCGGGGGCGAGCTCGCGCAGCGCCGCGCCCAGGGCGGGGTAGTGCCGGGCGGCCCGGCCGAGGTCGCCGAGCATGGCGGTCTCGACGTCGTCGGGCAGCCACGCCGCGCCTTCGCCCAGCCACAGGTCGCGCAGCGGGAGCTGGAGGCTGGGGTCGGTGCCCGAACGCACCCAGAACTCCACCCGCCAGGTCTCGCCGCGGCGCTCCCCGGCCCGCTGCTCCCGCTGCCGTCGCCCGTCCGCGTCGGCGGCTCCGGTGTCGGCGGCCGGTTCGGCGTCGCGGTCGGGTTCGGCGAGCCGGAAGACCAGCCGCGCGCGCTCGCCCTGCCGGTGCGCGGCGTCGTACCAGGCCCGCAGTCGGTCGGCGAGGTCGCCGGCCGCGGCCTCCCGCCCGCCCGGAGCGTCGAGCCGGGCATCCTCGCCGGTCAGCGCCCGCGTCCAGTGCGGGCCGCCGCGCCGGTTCCGCGTGCCGAAGCGGGCGCGGGCGGCCGCGTCGACCAGCGCGCTCAGGGCGGTGAACACGAGGCCGTCGGCCCGCGGAGCGGGGGAGGGCAGGTGGGCGCGGGCGACCGGGGGCAGTGCCGTGGTCAGCGCCCGGAAGTGCCGGGCCTCGGCCCCGGTGAGCACCGGCCGCCACCGCGCGCTGGGAGGGTCGTCGATGAGCAGGGGCAGCAGTCGGCCGGCACCGACGAGGAGGTCGGCGAACTCCTGGACGGCGATGAGGTGGCGCAGGCCGGGGCCCTGCGCGACGTCGCCGGTGGCCGCGTCGCGCAGCGCCGGCAGCAGCGCCGCGGCCGTCGCCGGAGGGAACAGGCACGCCGGGACGCGCCAGGGGCGCGGGGCCGCCGACCGCACGGCCGGTGCGTCGGCGAGTGGTTCGAGCCCGGGGGAGGGGAGCGGGTGCCCGGCGGATCCGGGCAGCCGCAGCTCCAGTCCGACGGCGTCGGCCTTGGCGACGTCGGCCGGCGAGCCGGGCAGCGGCGCCGCCGGCGCGGTGTCGAGGGCCTCGACCAGGCCGGCGACGGTCTCGCGCAGCGCGTCGGCCGCCGCGGCGTAGGGGTGCGGCCGGACCGCGGCCCGCGAGGCGGTGCGCGCGGGCGCGCCGGAGTCCTCGGCCCACAGCGTCAGGCCCTCTTCGGCCCACGCACCGTGCAGTACCAGCACGCAGCCTCCCTCCCGTCACCGGTGATCGCCCGGTCCAGTATGGCGACCACCGGTGACGCCCGGCGCCCGCCCCGAGCGGGAGGGAGCATCCGGAGGACGCGTCTCCTGTTTCAGATAATGAATCTACGATGTAAAGGTGATGTCTGTTTTCAATCTACAGATGTGAGCGACGGCGTGGCGGGGTAGGGGGCGCGGGGTCTCCCGCAGCGAAGCAGAGACGCTGGGAAGCACCGGTTCCCGGACGCGCATCGAAAGGCGGAGCAGATGGCGGTCGTCATGTTCGTGGCGGGCCTCGCGGTACTCGTCATCACCGCGCGGGAGGTGTTCATGACCGCGGTCACCGTCACCGGCGGCGGGGGACCCGTCACCAGTGTGCTGACCTCGCGGATGTGGCGTGTCGTCCGCCGCCTGGCCGGTGGTTCGCACCGTGTCCTCGCTGGGCTGGGCCCCGCCGTGGCCTGCGGCGGGCTGTTTCTGTGGATCAGCGGGGCGTGGCTGGGGTGGGGGCTGCTGTTCCTGTCGGGCGCATCGGTGGAGGCGTCGACGAGCGGCCGGCCGGCCGGGGCGTGGGAGCGCCTCTACTTCGTCGGCTACAGCCTGACCACGCTGGGCAACGGCGAGTTCAAGCCGGCCGGCGCCGGCTGGCAGCTGGCGACGGTCCTGGTCAGCGCGACCGGGCTGACGCTGGTGACGCTGACGCTCACCTATATCATCTCGCTGGTCAGCGCGGTGGTCGATCAGCGCTCCGTCGCCTCGCTCGTGCACGCGCTGGGCGAGACGCCGGAGGAGATCTGCGCCCGGGTGTGGAACGGCGACGACTTCCGGGCGATCGTCCCGCAGCTCGACTCGTTGAACCCCGCCGTCTCCAAGCTCGCCCAGCGCCACCTGGCCTACCCGGTCCTGGCCTACTTCCACAGCCGGCGCAGGGCTGAGGCGTCGGCGCCCAACCTCGCGGTCCTCGACGAGGCGCTGACGCTCATGTGCCGCGCGGTTCCCCCGGGCCACCGGCTGGAGGGGCTCGCGGTCACGCAGAGCAGGGCCGTCATCGCCGGGCTCGCCGCCACGGTGGACAACGGGCGCGAGTCGCCGTCGGCGCCGCCGGTCCCCTCGCTGGAGTCGCTGCGCGAGCGCGGCATCCCCACCGTGGGGCGCGCCGAGTTCGAGGCGGTCTTCCGGGAGCACGCCGGGCGGCGCTCGGCGCTCGCGACGCTGGTCCGGTACCAGGGGTGGGGCTGGGATAACGTGCGCCCCTCCTGAGCAGGCGCGGACGGGGCGGTCTGCGCCGCGCGGGGCTCCGGCGGCCGGGGTCGTGGAAGACCTCCTGGTCGGCGGGGAGCGTGGCGGTTCGCAGTCGGTCACCGGTGCCGAGGTTGCGATCGTAGCGCGGATGGGCGGCGCCGCAGACCTGCGGCCTGATCCGGTGGCCGCGCTCGGCGATCATGCGGGAGGTGAGCGCGGTCCCGCGCCGAGAGCCCGCTGCGGCCTCGCGACTCCGGCTCGCAGCGGTCCGGGCCTTTCGGTGCGGCCCGGCTCACGTCTCCGTCACGCGGCCGGGCCCTGCGCCACCGTCTCGACCAGCCGCGCGAACGAGTCCTCGCCGTGCTCCGCCGCGATCGCCCGGTCCGCGAGGTCCTTGGCCGCCGACAGCACGCCCGTGTCCAGTCCGCGCGCCTTCGCCGCGTGGACGATGTGCTCGATCCCCGCGGCCGCCGACACCAGTGACGAGTCCTCGCCCGGGTACTCGCCCGCCTCGGCCTGCCGGGCGAGTTCGGCCATGATTTCGGGCAGGATGTCGACGATTCCCCGCGCGAACGGCACCAGCGTCGACGGCGGGATTCCCTCGGACCGCGCCAGTGCCAGCGCGTGCACGTAGCCGCTCATGGTGGACCAGAACAGGTCCAGCAGGGCCACGTCGAACGCCGCGGCGCGTCCCGGGTCGGTCCCCAGGTACACGGCGGCCCCGCCGATGTCGGCCAGTGCCGCGCGGTGCCGCGCATAGACCTCCTGCGGTCCGCTGTAGAGCACCTGCGCGGCCGGTCCGCCGATCGTCGTGGTCGGGGTCATGATCGACCCGTCCAGGTAGTCCACCCCGCGCTGCTCCGCCCACGCCGCCACCTCGCGCGCCCGCTCCGGGGAGTCGGTGGTCAGGTTCACCACCGTCCGGCCCTTCAGCGCATCGCCGGCCGAGTCGAGGACCGCCAGCGCCGCGCGGTCGTCCAGTACGCACACGACCACCAGCGGACTCGCCTGCGCGGCCTCCGCCGCCGACGGCGCCGGGGCCGCGCCCTTGGCCACCACCGGTTGCGCCCGGGCCGCCGAGCGGTTCCACACCGTCGTCGGGTGCCCGCTGTCGATGAACGCGCCCGCCAGTGCCCGGCCCATCGGGCCCATGCCCAGGACCGTCACCGGGGTGCGGTCCGCTTGGGCGAGCACGACCGCATCGCCGCGGCCATCGGCGAGCTTGAAACCGCGCGCACGCTGCTCAGGGCCATCATCAGCACCCCCGTGCCCGCCCAGGCCTGCACCGACGAGGGCGGGCGGCGGGACGCGGAGGGGCCGGTGCGCGGCACCGACCACCGTCCCGCTCTGCGCTGAGAATACGCATCGTTCAGATTCACCGACCGCTCCAGCCTCACCCAGGGCGAGGTGGCCGAGGAGGTCGGGGTCAGCGGCAGCAGGTCCGGGCCGAACGCGGCAGGAGCTGACCTCCTCGCCCGCTCCCCTGTTCAGGGCCCGGCGGTTTTACGAGGGCTCCTCCAGGGCGGTGAAGAGCGCGATCCAGCGGTCCGGCGGCACGAAGCCGACCACCACCCGGGGGTCGAGGCCGGCCGCCCGGAAGGCCGCGTCGACCCGCCGGGCGGGGTGGCGTCGGCGCAGCGAGGCGTGCAGGGATCCGCCGACACCGGTGAACCCCAGGTCCACGAGGCGGCGGTAGGCGCCGAGCGACTTCTTGGGCAGCAGGTCCGATCCCCGCCGCTCGATCCGCAGCACGGCTGAGTCGACGCCGGGCACCGGGCGGAACCGGTCGCGGGGGATGCGGCCGGTCGCCCGCCAGTCGAAGCGCGGCCACGTCTGCACGGTCAGCCGGCTCCAGCGCCCGTAGCCGCCGGTCCGCTTGCGCGCGTACTCCCGCTGGGTGATCAGCGTGGCCGAGGTCAGCCCCGGTGCCCGCAGGCACCAGTCGACGATCGGTGAGGTGATGGCGTAGGGGATGTTGCCCACCACGGAGAAGGGGCCGTCCGGCGGCACGGCCTTCAGGAAGTCGCCGCGCACGATCCGCACGCCGGGGTCGTCCCGGTGGCGTGCGGTGAGATTCGCGGCGAACACCGGATCGATCTCGTAGCACAGGAGCCGGCGGCAGGCCGGCGCCAGTGCGCGGGTCAGCATCCCCTCGCCCGCGCCGACCTCGACGACGAGCCCGTCCGGATCGATCCTCGCGGTCCGCACGATCCACCGGGCCACCGCGGGATCGGTGAGGAGGTTCTGCGAGAGCGAGCGGCGGGCCCGGCCGCGTCCGGTGCTGCGGGGCTCGGGGGAGGGGGAGGTGCGGTGCTTTGAATTGGACGCCACGGTTTGTCCGTTCCTGCCGCCCGGATCGGGCGGCACAGGGGGACGGGCGGCACGGCACGGCCGCGGGGCGGCGTGGAAAACGGGAACCGGACGCCCGTCCGAGATGGTCGAGGACGCATCTGGACCCTGGACGTCGGGAAGCACGGCGGAAGGCGCGCCGAGTGCGTCGGCGCGGCAGGAGAGTGCGCGGTGGAATCGCGACCGGCGGCCCGCTCGGGGCGGGGCCGCCTCAGACGCCGGCGTGTCCCGGGAGGTCCAGGGCGGCGAACCGGTGGCGGGGCCGACGCAGAAGCGCGGCGCTGCACCGGATCGCCCGAACGGCGTCGGTAACGCTGGAGAAGGCCGCGCAGGCGGCGGAGGCTGCACTCATGACGCCGTCAGGCTAGATCGCCGCCCGCGCCCCGGGCAACCGGTTTTTCCGGCCACTGGAGGCGGTGCCGCCCCCCTCGCCTCCGGAGGGCGCGCGGGCGGGGCGGCGCCGTCGAAACGGACGGAACCGGACGGGAGCGCGTGGCATCGTATCCCCGTCCGATTTTCATGATCATTGACGGGAAGCGGTTGTAGCGTTGTTCGGAATCCTGCGTCCCTGCCGGCACGTGCTCGGGGATCTGGCCCCTGCGTGGATGTCCCATCTGTGCGGGCTGTGCCTGGCACTGCGCGACGACCACGGCCAGATGGCGCGCGTGGCCACCAATTACGACGGTCTCGTCATCTCTGCGCTCGTGGCGGCCCAGTCCGCGCCGGACGCGGGCAGGCGCGCCGCGGGGCCGTGTCCTCTGCGGGGGATGCGCCGCGCCGAGGTGGCCGAAGGGGAGGGCGCCCGGTTGGCCGCGGCGGTGTCGCTGATGCTGGCTTCGGCCAAGGTCGACGACCACGTGAGCGACGGTGACGGAGCCTATGCGCGTCGGCCGGTGCGCGGTGTCGCGCGGCGGGTCGCGAACCGGTGGGCCGGGCAGGCGCGAAAGTCGGGATCGGACCTGGGGTTCGACAGCGGTGTGCTGCTGTCGGTCATGGAGCGCCAGCGCGAGGTGGAGGAGGCGGCCGGGCCCGGTACCGGCGTCCTCGCCGTCACCGCGCCCACGGAGGAAGCGACGGCGCAGGCGTTCGCGCACACCGCGACGCTGGCCCGGCGGGCGGGCAACGAGGCGCCGCTGGGGGAGGCGGGGCGGCTGTTCGGTCGGGTCGCGCACCTGCTCGACGCGGTCGAGGACCAGGAGGAGGACCGCCGCAGCGGTGCCTGGAACCCGATCACCGCGACGGATGCCGATGTCGCCGAGGTGCGGCGGCTCTGCGACGACGCGGTGCTGGGGGTGCGGCTGGCCCTGGAGGAGGCGGACTTCACCGACGGCAGGCTGGTGCACGCGCTGCTGGTACACGAGTTGGAGCGCGCGGTGGCTCGGACCTTCGCCCGGGCCGGGCATCCGCCGCCGCAGGGGCCGGGCCGGGACTCCCACCCCTCGGGGCAGCCGCAGCGGTACCCGCGGCACGGGCACCCGCACCCGCAGCGGCACGGTCAGGTGCCGCCGCCGCAGGGGCCTCCGCTCCAGCACGGCCACGGAGGCTCGCACGGCGGTCACCACGGAGGCGGGGGCGGCTACGGCGGCGGCCGCCACCACGGCGGGGGAGGGGGGTCCGGCGGGAGGCGGCCCTACGTCGAGGGGAACGGGGATTCGTGCTGCGGCTTCGACTACAAGTACCCCAAGCTCTACGACCCTCCCAAGCGCCGGGGGCCGCTGGTCGGCTGCGGGGTCGCGGTGTTCATGGCGAGCACGTGCCAGTTCTGCTGTCGGGAGTCGTATCCGGGCCCGTGGTCGGGGAGGCCCTACGACGGGTGCTGCACGGACTGCAGCTGTTGCGATTGCTGCGATTGCAACTGCTGTGACTGCTGCTGCTGCGATTGACCTCTTATAAATCTACGCTGTAAAGGCAGCCGCTTTTTTGTTTGAAAAACTGATCGAAACAGAGAAATCGAAGCGGCTACGCCGCACCCGTCACAGAGGAATCGCCGCCCGGGCCGCCCGCCGACCTGCGGGCAGAGGTCTGCGGTAACGCTCCGGCCCCGGCGGCGGGGCCCTGCGCCGGTACGGCGGGTCAGCGGTGGGCCGGGCGTTGGGTGGTGGGGTGGTGCACCAGGAGTTCGAGCAGCCGGCGGGCTTCGGCGTCGGGGTCGTCGGTGAGGCCGGTGTGGATGGGGCCGGGCTGGACGATGGTGCTGCGGGGGGCGGTCAGCCAGCGGAACCGTCGGCCGGCGTCCTCGTGGCGGGTGGGGCCGGCGTCCTCGGCCGCCCGGCACACGAGTTCCACGGCGTGCAGGGCTCGGCGGACGCCGTCGATGTCGGCGTCGGGGTCGAGCGCGCGCAGCCGTTCGGTGTCGAGGTGGCAGTGGGCGGCGAGGTAGGAGCGGGGTTGGCAGTAGAGGATGACGCCGGCGTTGATGGCCTCTCCGCGTTCCAGGCGGGGGATGACGCGCAGCAGGGCGTATTCGAAGACGTCGCGCATCAGTGCACCTCCGGGAGCCAGGTGCGGTCGTTGGCGCGGGCGAGCAGGTGGCTGACGTAGGCGTCGCGGACGGCGTCGGAGCCGTCGAAGCCGGGTTCGTCGACGAGCCATTCGTCGGGGACGAGTGCGGTGACCTCGTGGAGCAGGGCGGGGGTGAGGCGGGGGGCGAGGTCGGCGTCGGCTGCGGCGAGGTCGGGGTGGGCGTCGATGAGGACGTGGTCGGAGGCGTCGTAGTCGCGGGTGACGGCTCTGGCCGCGCCCTTCCAGTTGTGGTGGAAGATCAACGTGGCCCCGTGGTCGATGAGGTAGGGCCGGCCGTGCCAGAGGAGCATGTTGGGGTTGCGCCAGGTGCGGTCGACGTTGTCGACGAGGGCGTCGAACCAGAGGATGCGGCCGGCGAGGCGGGGGTCGGTGTCGTAGACGAGCGGGTCGAAGCCCAGTGAGCCGGGCAGGTAGTCCATGCCGAGGTTGAGGCCGCCGCTGGCTTTGAGGAGTTCTTGGACCTCGGGGTCGGGTTCGGCGCGTCCGATGACGGGGTCGAGGTGGATCAGTGCCAGTTCGGGGACGGGCAGGCCGAGGCGGCGGGCGAGTTCTCCGGCGATGATCTCGGCGATGAGGGTTTTGCGTCCTTGGCCGGCTCCGATGAATTTGACGACGTACATGCCGAGGTCGTCGGCTTCGACGAGGCCGGGGAGGGAGCCGCCTTCGCGTAGCGGTGTGACGTAGCGGGTGGCGGTCGCCTCTGGGAGCACGTCGTCAGCTTAGGGCAGTGGTGGGGGCGGGTGGACGGTGGGCGGGGTGGTTGGGGGGGTGAAAACGTCTGGAGTGGCCGTTGGGGCCGTTGTTAGCTTGAGCGCATGGTGCGTTTTGCGGATTTCGACTCGCGTGGTTATCGGATGGTGGACGTGCGGACCGGCTACGGGCAGTGGGTCGGTACTTATGAGCAGACGGTGGAGGATGCGATGGATGTCGCCCTCCTTGAGGATCTGGTGGAGCCGTCGTGGGGTTCGGTGCGTCGCGCGGTGGATCTGGGGTGTGGTACGGGCAGGACCGGGGCCTGGTTGCGGTCCAGGGGTGTGGCGTCGGTGGACGGTGTCGATCTGACGCCGGAGATGTTGGGGGTCGCGCGGTCCAGGGGTGTGCACGATCGCCTGGTTGAGGCCGATGTGGTGGCGACGGGGCTTTCGGGTGGTGCTTATGACCTGGTGGTGGCGTGTTTGATCGATGAGCACCTGGCGGATCTGGGGCCGTTGTATGCGGAGGCGGGGCGTCTGGGTGAGCCGGGGGCGTTGTTCGTGCTGGTGGTGTTCCATCCGCATTTCATCATGGCGTCGGGGATGCCGACGCATTTCACCGATGGGTCGGGGGAGTCGGTTGCGATCACGACGCATGTTCATCTGTTGAGTGAGCATGTGATGGCCGGTGTGGGTGCGGGGTGGTCGCTGGTGGAGATGCGTGAGGGTGTGGTGGATGAGCGCTGGTTGGCGGTGAAGCCGAAGTGGGAGCGGTTTCGGGGGCATCCGGTGTCGGCTGCGCTGGTGTGGCGCAGGCAGGGGTGGTCGGTGTCGGTCTGAGCGCGCGAGTGGCCGTATGCGGTTCGCGGCTTCTGTGGTCGCGGCGGTTTTTCTCGGGTTCCGGGTTGGTGCGGGGGTCCGGTCGGCGATTTGGTTAGCTAGGCTAGCTAACGTTATGCTGGCGGGGTGCGATCACCTTCCCAGGAGTCCCGTGAGGTGGCCCAGGAGTTCTCCCTGGTCCTGCGTGACATGGTCCTGCTGCTGCGCCGGGTTTCGGCCGATCAGGCCGTTTCGGCTCAGCAGTTGGCGATTTTGGGTTCGTTGGAGCGGGGGCCGCGGCGTGTGACGTCGCTGGCGCGCGAGCACGGCGTGCGCACGCCGACCATGACCGCTCACGTTTCGCGGCTGGAGGAGGCCGGGGCGCTGAGCCGTGGCGGTGACGCCGACGACGCCCGTGCGGTGGCCGTGGAGCTGACCGCGCACGGTGCGGAGCTGCTGCGGGTCGGGCGGGCGGCGCGCGTGGCCTATCTGAGTGAGTGCCTGGAGGCGTTGACGTCGCGGGAGCGCGCCGCGGTGGCCGCGGCGCTGCCGGTCCTGGCCAAGATCTGCGCCGATCGCTGAGGGCGTCGGGGGCTCGCGGCGGGCGCCCGTTCTCTGATTTCTCCGATTTGACCGAAAGGTGGCGGACAGCCATGTCCAGCGGCATTGACGCGCCGTGATCCGATCGCGGCCCGGGCCGGTCCGGCGCGGGGGTGTGGCGCCAGCCGTTGTCGGTGTGGGCGACGGCTTTCGCGGAGGTCTCCGATGCTCCGCGTCCGGTGGCCTCGGCCGGCTACAACTTCGTGCGCTGGCTGGGTGGTGCGCTCGCGCCGTTCGTCGCCACCAAGCTGGGTGAGGAGGTGGATCCGGCGCTGCCGTATGTGGTGGGTGCGCTGTGCTGTGTGGTGGGGATGGCGATCCTGGTGCTGGGCCGCCGCCACTTGGGGGCGTTGAACCGGGCCGCGGCGGCCTGAGGCGCCGGCTGTGCGGGAGCGGTGGCCGGGGAGGCCGCGTGGTGGGTGCCCCGGCCACCGGGGTGCCCGGTCGGGAGTGCTCAGCCCCACACCTCGTGGGCGGTCTCGACGATGAGGCGGAGTTTGGCGACCTGTTCGGCGTGGGTGAGGGCGTTGCCTTCGACGGTGGAGGAGAAGCCGCACTGGGGGGACAGGCACAGCTGGTCCAGGGGGACGTGTTTGGCGGCTTCGTCGATGCGGCGTTTGAGTTCGTCCTTGGATTCCAGTTCGCCGCGTTTGGTGGTCACCAGTCCCAGTACGACCTGTTTGCCTTTGGGGACGTAGCGCAGGGGTGCGAAGGTGCCGGAGCGGGCGTCGTCGAACTCCAGGAAGAAGCCGTCGACGTCGAGGCGGGTGAACAGTTCCTCGGCGACGAAGTCGTAGCCGCCTTCGGCGACCCAGGAGGAGCGGAAGTTGCCGCGGCACATGTGGGTGGTGAAGCGCACGCCCGGGGGCCGGTTGTGCAGGGCGGCGTTGATCTGGGCGATGTAGCGCTGGTGCAGGTGGTCGGCGTCGTCGCCGCGTTGGGCGGCTCTGGCGCGTTCGCGGGGGTCGTTGAGGTAGGCCAGGCTGGTGTCGTCGAGTTGGATGTAGCGGGCGCCCAGGTCGGCCAGGCCGCGGATCTGGGCGGCGTAGGCCGATGAGAGGTCGGCCCAGAACTGTTCGATGTCGCTGTAGACGGCCGGGTCGATGGCTGCCTGGCCGCCCCGGTAGTGGATCATGCTGGGGGAGGGGATGGTGATCTTGGGCGTGGCCGTGGTGGTGGTCTGGCTCAGGAATCGGAAGGCGTCGGCGAAGATGGTGTGTTCCAGCCGCAGGGGGGCGTCGATCTTGAGTGCGGCGGGGGTGAATTCGATGTCGCCGTCGGCGTTGTGGAAGGTGACGGTGAGGTCCTGGCCGGCCTTGGTGACTCCGCCCAGGGCGTAGATGAAGTCCATGTGCCAGGAGGAGCGGCGGAATTCGCCGTCGGTGGCGGCGCGCAGCCCGATCTCCTCCTGCATGGCCACGGCGTCGCGGATGGCGGTGTCTTCGGCCTGGCGCAGTTGGTCGTCGTCGATGGCGCCTCGGGCGTGGTCGCTGCGGGCGCGCAGTAGTTGGGGCGGGCGCAGCAGGCTGCCGACGTGGTCGGCGCGGAACGGCGGGGCTGGGGTGGTTTCGGCGGCCATCTGCTTCCTTTCGCCGGTGCGGTGTTGTTTGCGGGCGCCCTGTGTGGTCGGGGCGGGTGCGGGCCGGTGCGTTCGCGTGTGGTCGGCCGGTCTGCTGGTCATCCCCGCTGGGGTGGCGGGCAATCCTTGCGGGGGCGGGTGGAGGCGGCCGGGGTCGGGGTTGCCGGGGCCGGGGCCGGGGGTAACGCACATCACGGCGGTGGAGGTGGTGGGCGCGGATTGCCTGCGGTTGCGGCGATGTTGAGCAGTGTGGCGGCCGGGTGTCCTTCGGGTGGTGCCGCGCCCGGGGTGAGGCGTCCCACCATCGGATCTTGTTGTGTCGGGGTGCCCGGTGCTCCCGTCCGCCCGGCCGTTCGCCCCTTTTTTCTTCAGTGGAGGAGTGCAGTGACGCACACCGTGTTACGTCCCCGATCCGCCGACGGTGCCGATGCGTCCGCCCGCCCGCGGCGTTCGGTCGCCCTGCTGGTCCTGGTGCTGGGCACCCTGACCGCGACGGGGCCGCTGGCCACCGACCTCTACCTGCCGGCCTTCCCTCAGATCGCCGCTGATCTGGGCGCTTCCGAGGCGCGCATCCAGTTGACGCTGACCGCCGTCATGGTGGGCATGGCGGTGGGCCAGATGGTGATCGGCCCGATGAGTGACGCCTGGGGGCGCAGGCGGCCGCTGCTGATCGGCGTGGCGGTGTTCACCGTCGCCTCGTTCCTGTGTGTGCTGGTGCCCTCGGCGGGGGTGTTCGTGGTGCTGCGTTTCGTGCAGGGGGTGGCCGGGGCCGCCGGTGCGGTGATCTCGCGCGCGGTGGTGCGCGACCTGTTCGACGGTGACGCCGCGGCCCGGTTCTTCTCCCGGTTGATGCTGGTGGTGGGGTTGGCTCCGATGCTGGGGCCGATTCTGGGCGGCCAGTTGCTGCTGCTGGGTCCCTGGCAGCTCAGTTTCGCGGTGCTGGGGGTGGTCAGCGCCGTGAGTTTCGTGGTGGTGCTGGTGGGGTTGCCCGAGAGCCTGCCGGCGCACCGGCGCAGCCCCCAGAGTCCTTCGGTGCTGCTGGCCACGGTGGGGCGGCTTTTGCGCGATCCGCGTTTCATCGGTCCGACTCTGACGTTGGCGTTGAGTTTCGCCATGATGTTCACCTACATCTCGGCGTTCTCCTTCGTCTCCCAGAACGAGTTCGGTGCCTCGGCCCAGCAGTTCAGCGTCATGTTCGCGGTCAACACGGTCGGGATGATCCTGGGCACGCAGGTCAACGCGGCCCTGATCGGCAGGGTGGGCACGTCGCGGCGGCTGCTGGCGGGCCTGGCCGGGGCGCTGGCGGCGGTGGCGGCTATGGCGGTGCTGGGGGTGGCCGGGCTGGCGGGCCTGGTCTCCTTGACCGCGGTGTTCTTCGTGATGATGTTCAGCGTGGGTCTGGTCTTTCCCAACGCCACCACGCTGGCGATCTCCAGCCAGCCGGCGTCGGTGGCGGGGACCGCTTCGGCGCTGGTGGGGTCGCTGCAGTTCGCGCTCGGCGGCGGGCTGGCCGCCACGGCGGGGCTGACCGCCACCGGTGAGGCGAGTCTGGCCAGCATGACCGTGGTGATGTTGAGTACGGGCGTGGTGGCGGCGCTGGTCTTCGTGGGGGTGGCGCTGCGCGGGCACGCCCGCAGTGCGGCCTGACCTTCACCTGCTTCCCGTTGTCTTTTTCGGGGCCGGCGCGGTGCGCGCCGGCCCCGGTCTTTTTCCTGGTGTGTCCGGGGCCGCCGCTGCCCGGGGAGGGGGCGGTGCCGGGTGCGCAGCGGGGGCCGCGGGCGGGTGGGGCGGGGTGTGGTTCGGGGGTGTGATCGGGGCCGGGGCGGCCGTAGTGCACATCACGTCGGGAAGGCGGCCGGGCCGGGACTAGGTGCCCGGGGTGCGGTGTTGCAGGCAGGGTGTCCCGGAGTCGCGGGGCGCGTTCTTCTTCCCCCGCATACTCCGTCTCCGGGTTTCTCCGGATCCTTGTCATGCCTTGACGCATGCCTCTATGCCCTTTTCGTCATCATTTGAGTGTGTTCTGGAGAGTCGATGACGCACACCGCCGTACGTCCCGCAGTGCAGCGCTCCCCGGCCTCGGCCCCGGCCCCCGCCCCCCGCAGGCGGCGCTTCGTGGCGCTGCTGGTCTTCGTCCTGGGGATCCTCACCGCGACGGGGCCGCTGGCCACCGACCTCTACCTGCCCGCCTTCCCCCAGATCGCCGCCGAGCTCGACGCCCCGGCCTCCCAGATCCAGTTGACGCTGACCGCCGTCATGGTGGGCATGGCGCTGGGCCAGATGGTGATCGGCCCGATGAGCGATGTGTGGGGCCGCAGGCGGCCGCTGCTGATCGGCGTGGCCGTGTTCACCGTCGCCTCGCTGCTGTGCGTGGTGGCGCCCTCGGCCCCGGCCCTCATCGCCATCCGGTTCGTCCAGGGCCTGGCCGGCGCGGCCGGCGCCGTGATCTCCCGGGCGGTGGTGCGCGACACCTTCGAAGGCGACGCCGCCGCCAAGTTCTTCTCCCGGCTGATCCTGATCGTCGGGCTGGCGCCGATGCTGGGGCCGATCCTGGGCGGCCAGCTGCTGCTGCTGGGTCCCTGGCAGCTCATCTTCGCGGTGCTGGGCGCCGCGGGCCTGCTCAGCTTCGCCCTGGTGCTGTTCTGCCTGCCCGAGACCCTGCCGGCGCACCAGCGCAGCCCCCTGCAGGCCGCGGCCATGGCGCGCACGTTCGCCCGCCTGCTGCGCGACCCCCGTTTCCTCGGCCCGACCCTGACCCTGGGGCTGAGCTTCGCCATGACCTTCACCTACATCTCGGCGTTCTCCTTCATCTCCCAGAACGAGTTCGGCGGCTCCGCCCAGCAGTTCAGCCTGATCTTCGGCGTCAACACGCTGGGCATGGTGCTGGGCACCCAGGTCAACGCGGCCCTCATCACCCGGATGCACACCTCCCGGCGGCTGCTGGCCGGGCTGGCGGGCAGCGTCGCCGCCGTGGCGGCCCTGGCCGCCCTGGCCATGAGCGGGCAGGCGAACCTGGTCTCGGTCACCGCCGTGCTGTTCGTGATGATGTTCTGCACCGGGTTCATCTCGCCTAACGCCACCACGCTGGCCATCTCCAGCCAGCCCGCCGAGGTCGCCGGGACCGCCTCGGCCCTGCTGGGCACCCTGCAGTTCGCGCTCGGCGGCGGGCTGGCCGCCACCGCCGGGCTGACCGCCACCGGCGAGGCCAGCCTGGCCAGCATGACCGCGGTGATGCTGGCCACCGGCGTGGCGGCCGCGCTGGTCTTCGCCTGGACCGCGGCCCGCGGGCACGCCCGCACGGCGCTGTAGCGCCGTGCGGGCCGGGCGCGGCCGGGAACCGGCAGGGCGCCCGGCCCGTCTGAGGCGGCGACCGCAGCCGGCCCCCCGGTTGCCCAACGGTGACAGCAGCGTGCACAGTAGGGCACATCCAGGTGATGTGTGAGGGGACCGTGATCGGCGCCTGCGCTGCTGGCCCCTACTGCGCGGAGGAGAAGTCAGGGCATGCCCCAGTCCCGGTCCACCCCCGTTTCCCGGGCCCCCCAGCTCAGCGGGCTGGGTGAACTCGTCTACCACAACGCCCACGAGGCGCCCCAGGCCCCCCTGTTCAGCCGCAAGGCCGACGGCCAGTGGCACCACGTCAACGCCACCGAGTTCCTGCGCGACGTCACCGCCGTGGCCAAGGGCCTCATCGCCGCCGGTGTCGGCGCCGGCGACCGCGTCGTGCTGGGCTGCGCCACCGGCTATGAGTGGACCCTGGTCAACTTCGCGATCTGGGCGGTGCGCGGCGTCGTGGTGCCCGTGCATCCGGCGTGCTCGCGCCGCCGGCTGCACCACATCCTGCGCGACTGCCGGCCCGCCGCCGCCGTCGTCGAGAGCGACCGCCACGCCGCGGCCATCGCCGAGATCCAGCACGAACTGCTCGACCTGGGCCGCACCTGGCGGCTGGCCGACGACTCGGGTCTGGAGGCCGTCACCAAACCCGGCGCCTACATCGACGGCTCGGCGGTGCGGCTGCGCCGCGACGAGACCACCCGCGCCGACCCCGCCGCCATCAGCTACCCCGTCACCACCGCGCCCGACGCGCCCGGCAGCGTCTTGACCCACGGCAACTTCCTCGCCGGCGCCGAAAGCCTCATCCAGCGCCTGAGTCCGCTGCTGGCCGGCGGCGAGCAGGCCAGCACGCTGATGCACCTGCCGCTGGCCGATGTGTTCGGCCACAGCGCGCTGGTGGGCTGCGTCATGGCGCGCGTGCGCGTGGGCTTCTGTGAGCGAGGGGCGCAGGTGCGGCGCGAGGTGCGGATGTTTCGCCCCACTGTGCTGCTGGCCCTGCCCCGCCTGCTCGAACAGGTCTATGCCGTGGAGAAGGCCAAGGCCAAGGAGTCGGGCTGGGACAACCTCAACGCCTTCAACGCCGCCACCGAACTCGCCGTGGACTTCGACAAGAGCGGGCGCCGCGGCGCCTGGCGCCGGGTGTCGCGGGTGATGTACGAGTGGATGTACTCCCGGATCAAGGAGGCGCTGGGCGGGCGGGTCCGCTTCATCGTGGTCGGCGGCGGGCAGCTGCCGGCGCGCCTGACCCACTTCTACGGCGGCGCCGGGCTGCCGGTGCTGCAGGGGTTCGGCACCGTCCAGACCACCGGCGCGTTCGTGCTCAACGCCCCAGGCGAGGTGCGGGTGGGCACCGTCGGCCGGCCGGTGCCGGGCGTGGAGGTGCGGCTCTCCCGCGAGGCCGAGGTGCTGGTGCGCGGCGCGACCGTGTTCGCCGGCCACCACGGCCGGGCGGCCGGGGCGGGCCCGGGGCGCGACGGATGGCTGGCCACCGGGGTGTTCGGGCGCCTGGACTCCGAGGGCTACCTCGTCGTCGACGAGCGGCCCTCGCGTCCGCGGCCGCGGCCCGAAGTCGACGCCGGCCCCGGCCCCGGGGCGGGTGAGGCCGGGAGGGGCCCGGCGCCCGCACCGGCCGCGGCGCAGGCGCCGGGCCCCCAGCCCGCCGCCCCGGCCGCGCCTCCGGCCGGGCCCGCGCCCGTCGAGGGCGGCATCGATGCCGCGTGCGCCGGACTGGAGACGAGGCTGGGCGAGCATCCGCTGATCAGCCAGGTGCTGGTGATGGCGCAGGGGCGCCCCTACGCCACCGCGCTGATCACCCTCAAACGCGACCAGTTGGAGTACTGGCGGCTGGTCAACAGCAGGCCGCTGTCCACCCCGCTCACCGAGATCGCCGCGGACCCCCAGCTGGGCTGGGAGATCCAGCGCGCCGTGGAGCAGGCCAACGCCGCCGCGCCGGCCGAGGCCGCGGTGCGCGCCTTCCACATCCTGGGCGAGGAGTTCTCTCCCCGCAGCGGGCTGCTGCTGCCCTCGGGCCGGCTGCGCCGCGATGCGATCCTGCGCGCCTTCGCCGAGGAGATCGAAGCCCTTTATCAGGGCCGCGGTGCAGGTCAGCAGCGGTGAGCCGCGAATCCGTGGTGCGGCTTCGTTAACCGCGGCCCTGCCCGGGTAGCGGTGAGCCCAGACGCGCACCGCCGCCCGGGCAGGGCCGCAGGCCCGCTCATCGCACCGGGTCCCGTACCGGTGGCGACGCGGCGGACGCGCGGCGCCGAAAGAGGGAAGGGACAACCGTGTCCGAGGTCATCGAAACCGTCGAGGTCAACGTGCCGGTGCGCACGGCCTATGACCAGAGGGAAGGGACAACCGTGTCCGAGGTCATCGAAACCGTCGAGGTCAACGTGCCGGTGCGCACGGCCTATGACCAGTGGACCCAGTTCGAGAGGTTCCCGGAGTTCATGGAGGGGGTCTCCCGGGTCCACCAGAGGGACGACACCCACACCTCCTGGGTCATCGACATCGGCGGGCGGCGCCGCGAGTTCGACGCCGTCGTCACCGAGCAGATCGCCGATGAGCGCATCGCCTGGCGCAGCACCGACGGCGCCACCCACGCCGGCGTCGTCACCTTCCACAAGATCGAGCCCGAGCGCGCCCGGGTCACCCTGCAGCTCAACGCCGTCCCCGAAGGCGTGGTCGAGCAGCTCGGCGACAAGCTCGGCCTCGTCAAGCAGCGCGCCAAGGGCGACATGCAGCGCTTCGCGCGCTTCGTCGAGTCCCGCGGCGCGGCCACCGGCGGCTACCGCGGCGAAGTCCCCCAGGACCCCACCGGGCCCGGCGGCGAGGGGGCGCCGCTGGGTGCGCCCCCGCAGCAGCCGGGACAGGTGCCGCAGGTGCCGCCGGAGCGGCCCCGCTGACACCTGGAGAGCGTTCCCCCGTCCCCTCTGCGCAGCCGGCCCGCGCCGGGCGCGCGGCGCGAGGGGGCACCACCTGGTGCCGGCGCGGACCGTCCCCGCGCCGGCACCGCTCCCACCTCTTCGGCGGGTTTTGCGGGAACGGAAGACCCGGTGGGGCGGCTCAGCCGTTTCCCCCGTTGAGGTAGGCCAGCACCGCCAGCACCCTGCGGCTGTCGTCGGCCGAGGGCGGCAGGTCCAGCTTGGTGAAGATGTTGTTGATGTGCTTGCTGACCGCTTTCTCGGTGACGAAGAGCCGGCCGGCGATCGCGGAGTTGGAGCGGCCCTCGGCCATCTCGCCCAGGACCTCGCGCTCCCTGGCGGTCAGCGTGGCCAGCGGGCCGGCGTCGGTGTGCTTGGCCAGCAGCTGGGAGATGACCTCCGGGTCCATGGCGGTGCCGCCGGAGGCCACCCGCCGCACCGCCTCCACGAACTGGCCCACGTCGAAGACCCGGTCCTTGAGCAGGTAGCCCACCGCGCCCTCCCCGCCTGAGAGCAGCTCGCGGGCATAGAGCTGCTCGACGTGCTGGGACAGCACCAGCACCGGCAGCCCCGGCACCTGCGCCCGCGCCGCGATGGCCGCCTGCAGGCCCTCGTCGGTGAAGGTCGGCGGCAGCCGGACATCGACCACCGCCACGTCGGGGCGGTGCTCCAGCAGCGCCTGGTGCAGTTGCGGGCCCGTCTCCACCGCGGCCACCACCTCGCAGCCGTTGGCCTGCAGCAGCCGGATCAGCCCGTCGCGCAGCAGGGCGAGGTCCTCGGCGATGACAACGCGCACAGCAGCCAGCTCCACTCAAGGTTCGTGCGGACCGCGGAGCCGCCCGTGCGGTCGGCCGCGCCCGCCGTCATCGTAAACCCCTGCGCGCCCGCGCCGGCCCCCGGCCGGCGGCGCACGCCGCACCCTCGTCACGCCGGGCGGTGCGAGGCCCGCACGGACTCGGCCAGCGGCAGCGACACCGTGATGATCGTGGGCCCGCCCGCCGGGCTCATCACGTGCAGCGCGCCGTCGAAGGCCGAGAGTCTGCGTCTGATCCCCTTCAGGCCGGTGCCGTCCTCGGCCGAGGCGCCGCCCACGCCGTCGTCGCCGATCACCATGACCAGGCGGTCCTCGCCGCAGTTGATGCGCACCCAGGCCCGTTCGGCCCGGCTGTGCTTGGCGGCGTTGGTCAGCAGCTCGGCGACGGTGAAGTAGGCGGCCGACTCCACCGGGTCGGGCAGCCGGCCGGGCAGTTCGATGTCGACGGCGATGGGCATCTGCTGGGTGACCGCCAGCGCCCGCACCGCACCGTCCAGGCCGCGCTCCACCAGCACCGGCGGGTGGATGCCGCGCACCAGGTCGCGCAGTTCGGTCAGCGCCTGGCGGGTGGACTCGCGCGCCTCGGTGAGCAGCCGCTGCGCCGCCTCGGGGTCCCTGGCCAGCATCTCCTCGGCCATGCCCAGGCTCATGCCCAGCGCCACCAGCCGGGCCTGGGCGCCGTCGTGCAGGTCGCGTTCGATCCGGCGGACCTCGGAGGCCTGGGCGTCGACGGTGTCGGCGCGCGAGGTCGCCAGGTGGGCCACCCGCGCGGCCAGCAGGGAGCGGGCGGTGGGCGCCAGCAGCCAGCGGCTCATCCGCGCGTAGCCGCGCAGCGCCGGCGGCGCGCTCAGCCAGAACACCAGCAGCGAGGCCAAGCCCTGGGGGATGGTCCAATAGGTGTCGGTCTGGTCGGTGACGTGCACCAGCCCGAACCAGGCGTCGTCGCCGATGAAGCGCCAGTAGTAGGGCACGAGGAAGTCGTTGACGGCGTTGGCCAGGAACGCCGCCGGAAGCAGCACCACGGTCAGGCCGACGGTGGCGTTGAACAGCAGCCACGCCGCGTCGCGCCAGGTGGCCGGGTCGGTGAGGAGTGAGCGGACCCGGCCGGTGACGCCGTCGTGGCGCCGCGGCAGGTAGGGGGAGGGGATGGGTTCGTCCAGCCAGCGCCCCAGCATCGAGCGGTGCGCGTTGGCCAGCCCCCGCACCAGTGTGGCGGCCAGCAGCAGCAGCGGCAGGCCGATCCACACCGCCGTCAGCACGCCGGCGACCAGCATCAGCACCAGCAGCACGACACCCACCAGCGACAGCCCGGCGAAGGACAGCGACCAGCCCAGTAACCGCAGGCGTCCGGCCCGGTAGTCCTCGGCCGCCATGGTGCTCCCCTCGCTGTGGTCCGCGCCGCCGCGCCCGCGGGTGCGTCCGCGGTGCGCGGGTCCAATTCTGCTCCACCGCGTCCGCGGGTGCAGTGGTGCTATGACCACTTCCGGCCTGCGCGGGCCCGCCCCGGGAGGGGCGGGCGGGTCCGGGGCGCCGCGGTGCCATAGGCTGGCCGGTCATGCGGTGACGTCTGCGGCGCCCGGTCCCAGCGGTGCCGGCGGCCGTGGAGGGGAGGGTGTCCAATGGCGGTGCGCGAACGCGTCGCGGTGGTGACGGGCGCGGGAAGCGGGATCGGCCGCAGTGCCGCCCTGGCCCTGCTCGCCGACGGCTACGCCGTGGCGCTGGCCGGGCGGCGCGCCGACCCGCTGGCCGAGACCGTGCGGCTGGCGGGCGGGGACGGCCACCGGGCGCTGGTGGCGCCGACCGACGTCGGCGACCCCGGTGCGGTGCGCGCCCTGTTCGCCGCGGTCGCCGACCGCTTCGGCCGCGTCGACGTGCTGTTCAACAACGCCGGCGCGATGCCGCCGCCGACCCCGCTGGAGGAGGTCACCGACGAGGCCTGGCGCAGCGTCGTCGACGTCAACCTCACCGGCGCGTTCCTGTGCGCGCGGGAGGCGTTTTCGATGATGCGCGGCCAGGATCCGCAGGGCGGGCGCATCATCAACAACGGCTCGGTCTCGGCGCACGCCCCCCGGCCCGGCTCCATCGGCTACACCGCCACCAAGCACGCCGTCACCGGCCTGACCAAGTCGATCTCGCTGGAGGGCCGCCGCCACGGCATCGCCTGCGGCCAGATCGACATCGGCAACGCCGCCACCGGGCTGACCGCGAACATCGCGGCGGGCACCCTGCAGGCCGACGGCGGCCTCGCCCCGGAACCGACCTTCGACGCCGTCCACGCGGCCGAGGCCGTGCGCTACATGGCCGGCCTGCCCTTGGAGGCCAACGTCCAGTTCCTCACCATCACCGCCACCGCCATGCCCTACATCGGGCGCGGCTGAAAGAGGGGTCCCGGACCGGCTCTTCCGGCGGTCCGGGACTCATCCGTCGGCCGGTCAGTGCGTTCGGCCGTCGGTCTCCTCGACCATCCCGGCGATCCTCTCCCGAAGCTCCAAAGACGTCTCGCGGACTCGACCCAGCCAGAACTCATGATCGTCGGTCAGCGCGATCAGGTCGTCCAGGAGCTCCTTGAGCGCATCGCGTTCCTGCGGCGTCAGCTCCACCGCGACCACGCCCTCACCGCGGCGTCGTCGAGCCGCCGGGCACGTGCGGCGGTGCGGCGCGCGTCCTCGGCCCGGCGGCGCTGCTCATGGGCCAGGAGGTAGGGCCGGACCATCGATGCCTGCCGGGCGTGGCGGGGCAGGTACGGGCGTCGGGCAGGGGTGGATAGGGTTGTGGTCGTCACCGGGTCTCCTTGTGTTCGGTGGCCGTGCCCCGGGGCGGTTGCAGCCGTCGCCGGGGTCTCCTGTAATGGCAGCGTACCCAACCTGTAAACAGATATCTACTGAAGTCTGTTTCTATGCCTGCAGTTCAGCTCCTGCGTACTGTCCGGCACGTGATCGAGTTCGACGAGACAAGACCGAAGTGGCGGCAAGTCGAGGAAGTGATCCGCGGACGGATCGAATCCGGCGAGTACCCCTCAGGGCACCGGCTCTCCGAAGTGGCATTGGAAGCCGAGTTCGGCGTGTCTCGACTCACAATCCGCAAAGCCACGAAGGCGCTGCGTGAGGCCGGTCTGATCAGGACCGAGCCGGGCATGGGCTCCTTCGTCCGATGACAGCGCGGACATGACAGGCCCCCGCCAACGCTCGGTTCCAGAGCCGCCTCGCTGCGGACAGGGCCGGGTCCGGCGGGGGAGCCTCAGGCGCCGCGACCGCGAGCTTGTCGGGGGCCGGATCGGCCGCGGCCACGTCGCCGTCCAGGCAGGGCGGGAAGTGCCGCACGTCGTCGAGGGTGAGCCCTGCCGACAGCAGGTAGCGGATGTTGCGCACCCGCACCAGGGCCACCTCGTCATAGACGCGGTAGCCGCTGTCGGCGCGCCGCGACCGCAGCAGCCCCGCCTGCTCGTAGTGCCGGATCGCCCGGGCCGTCGTGCCTGCTGCGCGGCCTCGCAGGAGGAGCCGCGCCGACGGCGGCATCCGGTGCGGTGCGGGCGAGGTTTTCCTCCCTGCGCCGTGGGCAGCCGGGTGGTGACGCCGGGTGTCCGGTCGGGTACGGGTCTCCCGCCGCGGCGCGAGGAGAGGGAAGGGGGCCGCCATGGCCGCCGCGAGAGGCGACGGGGGAGGGGGCGCGCGGTTCGGCCGGTCGCTGGCCGCCGCGGCCGTGATCGGGATCGGCCTGATGGCCGCGGTCGACGAGATCGTGTTCCACCAGATCCTGGCCTGGCACCACTTCTACGACCGCTCCACCCCGGCGGTGGCGCTGCTGTCGGACGGGCTGCTGCACGCCGGTGAACTCATCGCGCTGGTCGCGGGCTTCTTCCTCTTCGCCGACCTGTGCCGGCGCCGTGCGCTGCACCGCCGGGCCGCGTGGGCGGGACTGCTGCTGGGCCTGGGCTGCTTCCAGCTCTTCGACGGCGTCATCGACCACAAGGTGCTGCGGCTGCACCAGGTCCGCTACGGCGTCGACCTGCTGCCCTATGACCTGGCGTGGAACGGCGCGGCCGTGCTCCTGCTGGTCGCCGGGGCGGCCGCGACCTGGTGGGCCCGCCGCGCCCCCGGCGCCGGCGCCACGGCCCGGCCGCGGTGAGCCCGGCCCACCACGGCGGCGCGGTCGTGGGTTGGCTGCCGGTCCTGGTCCTGCTCGCCGCCGCCCTGGTCGTCTACGCCGGCGCGGCGCGGCGCGCCCGGCGCGCGCCCCGGGGCTGGAGCGGCCTGCGCACGGCCTCCTTCGCCGCCGGCGTGGTGCTGCTGGCCGCGGCCCTGTCTCCGGCCGTTGTTCAGGGCGCCCACCACGACCCGCGCGGCCACATGCTCCAGCACCTGGTCATCGGCATGTACGCGCCGCTGGCGCTGGTCCTGGCCGCGCCGGTCACCCTGGCGCTGCGCACCATGGCGCCGGCGTGGCGGCGCCGGGCCGCCCGGCTGCTGCGCAGCAGGGCGCTGCACGTGCTCGGCCACCCGGTCACCGCCCTGCTGCTCGACATCGGCGGCCTCTACCTGGTCCACCTCACCCCCGTCTACGCGGCCATGCAGGCCTCCCCGGCGGTGCACGCCCTGGTCAACCTGCACTACTTCGCCGCCGGATACCTGTTCGCCTGGGCCGTGGCCGGCCCCGACCCCGCGCCGCGCCGCCCCGGCACACCCACCCGGCTCGCGGTCCTCTTCGCCGCTGTCGCCGCCCACTCGCTGCTGGCCAAGCTCCTCTACGCCTACCCCGGCACCTGGCCGCCGGGAGCCGACCACGCCGCGGCGATGGGCGAGGCCGCGAAGCTGATGTACTACGGCGGCGACCTGGCCGAGGTGCTGCTGGCCGTAGCCCTGTTCGCCGCCTGGTACCGGCGCCGCGGCCGCAGGTTCGCGGCGCGCCGCCCCGTCCCCGCAGCCGGGGGGCCGTGAGGCGGCGACGGTGCGCGGCGCCCGCGCGCCCGGGGCGCCGGGATCGGTGGTCGAGACGGCGGTGCCACGGCGGGACAGGATGGCCTGGGGTCTGGGGAAGAACCGGGAGAAATTGAACGCTAAGCCCTTGATCGCAGGTCAGCGTGCTTGCCTGTTCGGGTCTCGTTGCAGGGTGCGGTAGACGGTGGCCCTGCCGATCGAGAACAGCTCAGCGAGATCGTTGATGCTGTAGTCGCCGGTGCCGTGCATGCGTCGTAGTTCGGCCTGTTGCTTCTTGCTGAGCTTGGGCTGTTTACCGCACAGCTTGCCCTTCGCCTTGGCCACGGCCATGCCTTCGCGGGTGCGCATGCGCAGGAGGTCGACCTCGAACTCGGCGAACGTAGCCAGGATGTTGGAGAACATCTTGCCCATCGGGTCGGCCGGGTCGTAGATCTGCCCGCCCAGCGACAGCTTGATCCCGCGGTCCGCGAGGTCGTCGCCAATGGCGCGAGCGTCCGGCACCGAGCGGGCCAGTCGATCGAGCTTCGGCACGACGAGCGTGTCGCCGCTTCGTACCGCGGCGAGTGCTTGGTCGAGGCCGGGCCGGGCTCGTTTGGTTCCGGTCAGGCCGGGGTCGAGATACATCCGCTCGCTGCTGACGCCGAGTTCGGCCAGGCGCTGGCGTTGGGCGGTGAGGTCTTGCTCGTCGGCGGAGCAGCGCGCGTAGCCGATGATCGTCGCGCTCATGGTCGCCGACCGTACGGTTAGCCCCCGACAAATGAGAATTTCACCGGACCAGGTATCTGAGACACCGCAGGTCCAGGCCACGCCCCGTCGGACTCTGTCTCAGCGGGTGTCCGGTGGGGGTTCCCCGAACGGACGGCGGTCGACGTCAGCCTGCCCCTTGGCCAGCGTCCCCCGTCTGGCTCAGCACCTAAACCATCAGTCACACCTAACCTGCATGTTTCGCGTGGCTATGCCCACGCCTTCAGCGAGCAAGGCACGGATGGCCGCGTAGCGCTCCCGCGTTCGAGTCGCGATCCGATCTGTCCTGTCTTGTGGCTGGACAGCCGCCGCCGGCGCCGCGACGTGATTGTCTTGGCCGTGCTGGTGATCAGCATCGCTATCGGTATCAGGGTCGGCATCAGGTCCACCGCCGCACTCAAGCATTCCTGGTGTCGAGCTACCCGCGCCAACATCCTTGATACCTGCCTTGGTTGACATTATCAATGATTGCTGTTCTCCTGTGATCTGCAGCATAGGCAGATTCTGGGACGCGATGGCGCGAGCTCGACAGCCCAGACTGTCCGTGGTGTCGCCACCGGGCCATCGAGGCGCCCCGAGGAGAGGAGGGCCATGCACCCGGCCGCTCTGCACAGAACGATCTTCGACTCCGACCACGAGGTGTTCCGGGACACCGCGCGGGCGTTCGCCGAACGCGAGGTCGCCCCGCACTTGGACGCCTGGGCCCGCCAGGGCCACGTCGACCGCGAGCTCTACCGTCGTGCCGGTGAGTTGGGTCTGCTGGGCATCGGCGCCGAGGAGAAGTACAACGGTGGCGGTATCGACGATTTCCGGTTCCACGCCGTGCTCATTGAGGAGCTCTGCCGGGTGGGCGCCACCGCGGTGACCATGAGCCTCAGCGGCTTCAACGACCTCGTCGCCCCCTATCTGACCTCTCTGGCCGACAACGAGCAGAAGCGGCGCTGGCTGGCTCCGCTGTGCTCCGGCGAACTCATCGGTGCCCTGGCGATGACCGAACCCGGCGCGGGCAGTGACCTGGCGGCCCTGACCACCACGGCCGTATCGGACGGCGACGAGCTGGTGCTCAACGGGGCCAAGACCTTCGTCAGCACCGGCATGACCGCCGATGTCTTCCTCGTCGTGGCCCGCACCGACCCCGCTGCCGGCCGGCAGGGCTTCAGCATCGTGCTGGTTGAGGCCGACACCCCCGGGTTCACCCGCAGCGGCCCGCTGCACAAGGTCGGCCTGTCCGCGCAGGACACCGCCGAGCTCGTCTTCGACGACGCCCGCGTGCCCAGGGCCAACGTCCTCGGCGAAGAGAACGAGGGATTCGGTTATCTGCGGGGCAATCTGCCGCAGGAGCGGCTCAGCGTGGCGGTCACGGCGATGGCGGCGATGCGGCGCACCTTCGAGCAGGCCCTGGACCACACCCGTAACCGCACCGCTTTCGGCACGCGGATCGCCGATTTTCAGGCTAATCGCTTCTACCTCGCCGAACTGGCCACCGAGATCGAGATCGCCCAGACCTTCGTCGACCGGTGCGTTCTCGACGCCTCGCACGGAAAGCTCGACGAGGTCACCGCAGCGATGGCCAAGTGGTGGGTGACCGAACTGCAGCAGAAGGTCGTCACCCGCTGCCTGCAACTGCACGGCGGCTACGGATTCATGACCGAATACGACGTCGCCAAGGATTACCTGGACTGTCGCGGCAGCACGCTGTACGCGGGCACGACCGAGATCATGAAGGAAATCATCGGCCGCAAATTGACCCGGGAGTGATCCACCTTTCCCGCAAGGAGAACCCAGCATGCGCAACGAAGGTGTGGGGTCCTGGCCCTACCGCAGGGTCCGGCTAGCTCCGGACAAGACCGCGATCACATTCCGCGAGCAGAGCCTGACCTACACTCAGCTCGACGAGCGGGTGACACGCCTGGCCCATGCCCTGCGCGAACTCGGGGTCGGTAAGGGAGACCGGGTGGCCCTGCTGAGCAGAAACCATCCCTCCTACCTCGAGGCGCTGTTCGCCTCGGGGCTACTGGGGATGATCTTCGTCCCCCTCAACGCGCGCCTGACCACACCTGAAATCGTCTACTCCCTCCAGGACGCGGGAGTGACGGTACTGATCCACTCCGCCGAGCTGTCCGAGGTCGCAGTCACCGCCACCGAACAGGCCGGAACTCCGCAGCGCGTCGTCGTTGACGGCGAGCCCGACGACGACGCGGTGGGCTACGAGGAAATCATCGCCCGCTCGGGCACCGAGCGCCTCGACGAGCCGGTCTCGCACGACGATCCCTGCTTCATCATGTACACCTCGGGCACCACCGGACGCCCCAAGGGCGTGGTGCTCACCCACGGCAACATCGTGTTCTCGGCGATGAACGCAGTCATCGACCTGGACCTGCTCAGCGACGAGGTCTCGTTGGTGTGTGCGCCGCTGTTCCACACCGCAGCGCTGGATTTCGTCGCGCTGCCCACCCTGCTCAAGGGCGGGACCGTGTGCATCGAGGAAGGTTTCGACGCGCAGCGGGTCCTGCATGTGATCGAGCGTGCGGGCATCACCTACATGTTCGGCGCACCCACGATGTGCGACGCCCTTACCAGTCATCCGAACTGGGACGCCACGGACCTATCGTCGATCCGGCGGATGATCGTCGCCGCCGCGCCGGTCCCCCCGCGTACCCTGCACGCCTATGCCGAGCGTGGCGTCAAGCTCTGCCAGGGATACGGCCTGACCGAGACCGGACCCGGCGCGCTCGTCCTCACCCCCGGCAACGTCGAGCGGAAACTGGGCACCGCCGGTGTCCCCCACTTCTTCACCGACGTCACCCTGGTCGATCCCTCGGGTGAGCCGGTCGAACCCGGGCAGCGCGGCGAGATCCGGATCTGTGGACCTAACGTCACGAGCGGCTACTGGAACCGCCCGGATGCTACCGCCGACGCCTTCGACGAGCGGGGGTGGTTTTGTTCCGGGGATATCGGGGTGGCCGATGAGGACGGCTTCGTGGCCGTGGTCGACCGGATGAAGGACATGATCATCTCCGGTGGGGAGAACATCTACCCGGCCGAGGTGGAGGCCACGCTGCTGGACATGCCCGGAGTGGCCGGGTGCGCGGTCTTCGGCGTTTCCGACGAGAAGTGGGGTGAGGTCGGCCGCGCCGCCGTCACCCTCGACAACGGTGTCCGCCTGTCCGAACAGGACATGGTCGATTTCCTCGCCGAACGTGTCGCCAAGTACAAGATTCCCAAATCATTCTTCGTCCTCGACGAGATTCCGCGCAATGCCAGCGGCAAAATCCGCAAGCACGAACTCCGCGAACGCTACGCCGGATAACCTCGCACGCCGGCGTGTTCGGTCGTTCCTGCACGTCGTGTCCCTCGGCAACGGCCAGGCAACAGCCGTTCTTGGTATCTCCGTGCGCCCAAAAACCGTCCACCACCGACCGGGAGCCCCCTTTGACGGTCACCGACGTCGCCGGCGCCATGCCGGCCGCGCAACGCAGAAGAGAATTCCGAAGGGTCATTCTGTCGAGCTATCTCGGCAGCGCGATCGAGTTTTACGACTTCCTGCTTTATTCCACTGCCGCCTCGCTGGTGTTCGGGCCGGTGTTTTTCTCCAATCTCGCCCCGTTGGCGGCCACGGTGGCCTCTTTCGGCACCTTCGCCGCCGGCTACCTCGCCCGCCCACTCGGCGGTGTGGTTTTTGGCCACTTCGGTGACCGCCTCGGACGCAAACGGATGCTGGTCGTGTCGATGACCGTCATGGGCACGGCCTCCTTTCTCATCGGCCTCATCCCGCCGGCTGCGGTCATCGGGTCCTGGGGTGCGGTCATTCTGGTGCTGCTGCGGATCTGTCAGGGCATCGCCGTCGGTGGCGAATGGGGCGGTGCCGCACTGATGTCGCTGGAACACGCGGACAAAAAGCGGCGCGGGTTCGCCGCTTCGTTCACCAACGCAGGTGCCCCCACCGGCGCGGTGCTGGGCACCATGATGATGGGCCTGTTCTCCGCACTGCCCCGGGAAGAGTTCCTGGCTTGGGGCTGGCGCATCCCGTTCCTGTTCTCCGCGCTGCTGCTGGTCCTCGGTCTGTTCGTGCGCTCGCGGGTGTCGGAAAGCCCGCTGTTCCAAGCCGCGATGGAGCAGTCGGGCGAGAAGAAGCCGTCCGTGCCGATCCTGCAGGTGCTGCGCAGGCCGAAAAACCTTGTGCTGACAGCCTTCGGCAGCAGCGCCATGTTCGCCCTCCAGGTCATGCTGGCGACGTTTGCGATGACCTATGCCGTGGAGCAGGGTTCCGGGCAGCAAACGGTGCTGTTCTGCTTCGCCTTGAGCTCCGTCACCCAGATCTTCACGGTCATCGCTTGTGGTCGGCTGTCGGACATCGTGGGGCGACGCCCGGTCATGATCAGCGGAATCGTGCTTTTCGTGGCTCTGTTGTACCCGATGCTGCAGTGGTGGGCTTCGAGCAGCGTGCTGCTGATCTTCCTGGCTTTCTTGCTCGGCAAGACCACCTTGGGGCTGGTGTACGGCCCGATGGCGGCCTTCATCTCCGAACAGTTTGGCACCACGGCCCGCTACACCGGTGCCTCCCTGGGCTATCAGCTCGCGACACTGCTCGGTGCGGGTCTGACCCCGATGATCCTCACCTCGCTGTACGCCGCCACCGGCCGCGACGTCATGTCGGTGGTGTGGTTCCTGGCCGCGGTGGGGCTAATCAGCACGGTGGCCATCCTGCTCACCCGCGAAAGCAAGGGCACCGAACTCACCCAGGAAAACTTCTGATGGCCGGGTCGCTCGGTCCGGCGCGGATCGGACCGGAAAGGTGGAACATGGGCGCGAAGTCACGGATGAGTCGGCGCGCGATGCTGCGCGGGTCGATCACCGCGGGGACCGCCACGGCAATGTCGGTCGCGGCGGGTGCCCCTGCATCGGCAGCCGATCCGTCGCCGCCTCACCCGATCGGAGCGCATACCAGAGTGGTGCTGCTCGGCACCGCTGGTGGGCCTTTTCCAGCCCGGGGTCGTAGCGGGATCGCCTCAGCGGTGGTCGTCGGCGATCGGACCTACCTGGTGGACGCGGGCCATGCAGCCACTCACCAACTGTTCCGGTCCGGGCTGCCATACGACTCGGTGCGGGGCGTGTTCGTAACGCACCTGCATTCGGATCACATCGCTGACCTGTACAACCTGATCTGGCTGAACTGGGCACCGCGGCAACCGGAGGACACCGCCCACACTGTGGAGGTGTTCGGTCCCGGCAGGGCGGGTGGGCTGCCGGACAGCGGCTCGGAGTCCCCGACCCCCACGGTCGCGCCGGAGAACCCGACGCCGGGCACCGTCGACTACTTCACCGGCGCGATCGCGGCCACTGCTTACGATGTCAACGAGCGCATGCGCGACACAGAGCGTCGCGACATTCGCCAGGCGTTCAGCGCCCACGACATCACCGTGCCGGAAGTCGGTGCCGGCCATGCCGGACCGTTCGCCCCACCGATGGAGCCGTGGATGGTCCACTCCGACGAGGTTGTCACGGTGAGCGCCATCCTGGTGGACCACCGGCCGGTGTACCCGGCGTTCGCGTTTCGCTTCGACACCGCCGAAGGGTCGGTGGTGTTCAGCGGAGACACCGCACGCTGCGACAACATCGTCCGTCTGGCCCGTGGCGCCGATGTGTTGGTGCACGAGGTCATCGACCTCGACTACTACGCCGATCAGAACATGCCGCCGAAAAAGAGGGAGCATCTGCGCAAGTCGCACACCGGCGTCGACGAGGTCGGTGAGCTGGCCGCGACTTCCGGAGTGCGCACTCTCGTCCTCGATCACCTGGTGCCTGCGGACGTGACCGCGGTCTCCGACTGGGAATGGAAACGCAAGGCACAACGAGGATTCGGCGGCGAGGTCATAGTCGGACGGGATCTGATGGAGATCGCGCTCGGTGCGCGGGTACCACCACACCGTTGAGCCCGCTGCCGATGAGCCTCACCACACCGGTGAAGGCAGCCCTCCAACCATCACGGCCCGGCCACGGAGCCAGGGCACCTGACGCCGCAACGGTGTGTCCGTCACTCCCCCGCTGTCGAGGGTTCGGCTGTCTGCGCGGTGGATGTTCCGTCGGGGAAGGCGATCTGTTGCAGCAGGCGCCGCAGCCGGTCGAGATCGCTCTGGGAGATGCGGGCGAAGTAGCCGATGTGGGCCTGTTCCACCTGCTGCTGGGCCTCGCCGCGGAGCCGGTGGCCCTGCTCGGTGTTGACGATGAGCTTGTTGCGGCGGTCGGCCGGGTCCGGGGTTCGGGTGACCAACCCCCGGCTTTCCAGATCGTCGACCAGAGCCACGATCTGGCTGGGGTCCAGCCCCATGGTGGCGGCCAGGCGCCGCTGCGTCACCCCGCCACCGTCCTCGCCCACGAGGTCCAGCACCGAGTAGGAACGAACCCGCAGGCCCAGTGGGGCCAGCGCCTCACTGGCGGACCGGGCCAGCACACCACTGGCACGGGACAACAGGAAACCGAGGTCTTCGGTCAGCGGCTGATTCGCATGCATCGGAGGTCCTCCCGTTCGTACCGCGAACACTCTACCATCTATCAACGATTGACTTTATCAATTATATGTGTTTTTATCTGTTCTCAGTAAGCGGACACGAGCAGCGGGGAGTTCCCATGGATCTCAGCAACAAAGTCGCGATCGTCACCGGCAGCGGCCGGGGACTCGGCCTGGCCTACGCGCAGCAGCTGGCTCGCTGTGGCGCCTCGGTGGTGGTCAACGACGTCAACGCCGAAACCGCCGAGACCGCCGTCGCCTCGATCACCGCCGAAGGCGGCAAGGCCCACGCCGTCGTCGGCGCCGTGGGCAGCACCGAAACCGCCCAGGCCCTGGTCGACGGCGCGGTCGAGGCCTTCGGACGGCTGGACATCCTCGTGACCAACGCGGGCGTCCTGCGCGACAAGGTCATGTGGAAGATGAGCGACGAGGACTTCGACCAGGTCCTCAACGTCCACATGCGCGGCACCTTCACCTGCGTGCGCGCCGCGGTGATCAGGATGCGCGAACAGGGCGCGGGCGGCCGCATCATCTGCATCGGCTCGCCGGCCGGCCAGCGCGGCAACTTCGGCCAGACCAACTACTCCGGCGCCAAGGCCGGCATCGTGGGCATGGTTCGCACCTGGGCCATGGAACTGCAGCGCGCGGGCATCACAGCCAACGCGGTCGTTCCGGTCGCGGCCACCGCGATGACCGAGACCGTGCCGTTCCTCAAGCCCTACGTCGAGGCCATGCACAACGGCGAGGAACTGCCCGCCTTCGCCCGCCGTGAGCTCGGCTTCGGCAGCCCGCAGGACGCGGCCGGCATCGTGGCCTACCTCGCCGGCGATGAGGCCGCTGAGATCACCGGACAGGCCGTTGCGGTCGGCGGGGACCGCCTGGCGCTGTGGTCGCACCCCGACATGACCGCCACCGCCTACCACGACGGCGGCTGGGACCCCGACGCGATCGCTGGGGAATGGCCGGTCACCTTCGCCGAGCACCTCGAATCGGTCGGCGAGAAGCTCCCCGAGAAGGCAACCGCACAATGAGCCGCTACCGCTACGGCATCGACGTCGAGGCCATCACCGCGCTCGACGTCCATACCCACGTCGAAATCGACGGCTGCGGACACAAGTCGCTGGATGACGACCTGATCGCGGCCTCGGAGAAGTACTTCAAGTCCAGTCAGGAACGCACCCCGAGCATCGACACGATGGCCGAGCACTACCGCGAGCGCAACATGGCCGCGATCGTGTTCACCGTCGACGCCGGCTCCGCCACCGGTCACCCGGTCAACTCCGTCGAGGAGGTCGCCGAGAAAGCCGCCCAGCACAACGACGTGCTCATCCCGTTCGGCTCCGTGGATCCCTGGCAGGGCAAAGTCGCCGTCAAACGGATGTGCACGCTGGTCGACGAATACGGGGTCAAGGGATTCAAGTTCCACCCCAGCCTGCAGGGGTTCGAACCCAACGACCGCGACTTCTACCCGCTCTACGAGGCCATGGCCGAATGCGGCGTGCCCGCCCTGTTCCACACCGGGCAGACCGGGATCGGTGCCGGGCTGCCCGGCGGGCACGGCATCAAGCTGCGCTACTCCGACCCGATGCTGCTCGACGACATCGCCGCCGACTTCCCCGAGCTGACCATCATCATGGCGCACCCCTCGGTGCCCTGGCAGGACGCCGCCATCTCCATCGCCTCGCACAAGCCCAACGTCTACATCGACCTCTCCGGCTGGTCACCGAAGTACTTCCCGCCGCAACTGGTGCAGGCCGCCAACTCGTTTCTGCGGCACAAAGTCCTGTTCGGCTCGGACTTTCCCGTGTTCCACCCCGACCGCTGGATGCGCGACTCCGACAAACTCGAGATCAAGGACGAAGTCCGCCCACTGATCTTCAAGGACAACGCGCTGAAGGTCCTGGGCCTGCGGTAACGAAACCTTCCGGTCTTTTTCACACCACCGATGCATGGAGGCACTGTGTCCGTCGACGCCGCCATCGAACTCGAAGGCAGCGAACGCCCCGCCTGCGCGGTGGAAGCCATCTACCGCATGTTCGAGTGAGAGATCTGTGAATTCAGGTTGGCTCGGCGCGCGGCGGCGCCGGTTGCCTACGGGGTGAACAGCGGCTACGCCGCTTGCTTGCCTGATGTGGGTTGCATTTCCGTAACTGGGATCGAGGGAAAGGGATGATGATGTCCGGATCGGCCGAAGTGGTCCTGCTCGGCACCTCGGGAGGGCCGCGCTGGCGGCGCGACCGCACCGGTATCGCCTCGGCCGTGGTCGTGGGCGATGCGGTCTACCTCGTCGACTGCGGCTACGGCGTCGGCCGCCAGATGATCCGGGCCGGGTTCGGCATGGATCGGTTGCGCGGGATCTTCGTGACCCACATGCACTCCGATCACACGGTGGATTTCCTCAGCCTGCTGCTCTACGGCTGGTACGAGAACCTCGAAGGCGTCGACCGGCCCGTCACCGCGCTCGGCCCCGGTGACCGCGGCACCGTTCCACCCGCCTCACCGCACGCGGTGAAAACGCCGCCGACGTTCTCCCCGCAAGAGCCCACACCGGGGCTGTCCGGCATGGCCCGTCACCTCATGCGCGCCTACGCCACCGACATCAACGACCGCCTGCGCGACAACCTGCGCCGCCATCCCGACGAGCTGTTGTCCGTGCGCGACATCGAACTGCCGGGCGACGTCGGATTCCACCCCGATACCAACCCGTGCCCACCCATGCGGCCCTTCGACATCTACGAGGACGACCGGGTGCGCGTCACAGCCACACTCGTGCAACACTCCCCGATCGCGCCCGCCTACGCTTTCCGCTTCGACACCGACAACGGGTCGGTCACCTTCTCCGGCGACACCGGCGTCTGCAACAACCTGCTCGGACTCGCCTCCGACACCGACGTCCTGGTGCACGAGGTGATCGACGAGCAGTGGGTTCACCAGCGCTACGAGAACGGACGCACCGAGCAGCAACGCTCCATGATCGACCACCACCTCACCGCCCACACCTCCATCCCCGACACCGGCCGGGTGGCCGAGAAAGCCGGCGCACGCACGCTCGCGCTCAACCACTTCGTACCCGGCGAACTGGAAACCCCGCGCTGGCACACCGCGGGCGCGTACTTCTCCGGCAACCTCGTCATCGGCCAGGACCTGCACCGGATCCCTCTCGGCGGAAGCTGAACTGGCCCGAACATCGCGGTCTCGTTCGTGGGATGGACTGTCAGCCCAGACTTCCTCGGCGGTCCCGCCTCCGAGCCAGCGACTGAGTTCGTAAGGGGATCCCCTCTGTACAGAGTTCAGAGCTCGTCGTCGGGGTCGCGTAGAGGTCGCAGCTCGCTTGGTGGGCTGCTGATGAAGGCGTAACGCCCCTGGAGGTTGATGTGTCGCCATCCGAGCGGGGACAGGCGGGCGAGGTCCTCATCGCGGACGGGATAGCCCTGGCTGCGGAGGTGATTGATGATGGCGTCGAGGTAGACGGTGTTCCAGAGCGCGACCATGTTCAGCACCAGTCCGAGCGCGCCGAGTTGGTCTTCCTGGCCTTGGCGGTAGGGCTGATACAGCTGGCCGCGTTTGCCGTGAAAGATCTGCCGGGCCAGCGCATGGCGGGATTCCTGGGTGTTGAGTTGGGTGTGGATGCGGCGCCGGTAGGTCTCGTCGGCGTCGACGAAGGCCAGCATGTGCAGGGTTTTGGCGATGCGTCCGTACTCGGCCAGGGCCTTGCCCAGGGTCGTCGGACTCCCGCCGCCCTGGGTGATGCGCATCAGCGAGGCCACCGCCCCGGTGCCCCACTGGCTGACCAGGTCTATGTCGGCTTGGTTCTCCGGTAGACGGGCGTTGGCCGCCCGATGGGTGTCGGGCCGCAGGTAGTTCTGCTGCACGTGCGAGAGCCGGGATCGGCTCAGTGCGGAGTGTCCGGGCTGAATGACCGGGGTGAAGCCCACGTTGCAGGCCTCGGCGACCAGGCAGGCCGCCACCGAGGTCGGCAGCTCGCTCATGCGAGCGTCGGCTTCGGACAGATGCGTGTACTCGTCCAGGCACCCGGTCCAACCGTGCACCTCCATGATCAGGTCCGGCAGGTCGATCTGCGGCAGCATCGCCGCACATACCCGACTCAGTTCCGTCTGCTCGTCGGAGACCTCCCGGGGGTCCGGTTTGTCCAGATGCAGCCGACCGTCCGCACCGACCGTCGCTGGCTGTTCCTCGCCGTCCTCGGCGCGGTCGGCCACGACCCGGTAGGCGGTGTCGAGCTTGCCGGTCAGCTCGGTCAGGTGCGGCTGCGGGTCCTCGGGCAGTTCCAGGCTGGTGAGCACGTCGTGCTTGGCGGTCTGCCATTGCTGGGCGTCCAGCAGCTTTGCGCGCGGGTCAGCCCAGCGCAGTCCACCGCAGGCGAACACGTCCCCGCGGCGGAGTCGGCTGTGGAAGGTTTCGGTGACCGCGGAGATGTAGGCGCGTTGGTCGACCTGGTCGGCGGCCGGATCCGGATTGCCCAGCATCAGGCGGCGCCAGGACGAGCCCACCAGCTCGGAGGAGATCTGCGCGGTCGACAGCTTGCGGCACCGTGCGGGAAACAGCTGCGGCAAGCGACCGAACTCGGCCAACACCTCGCTACCACCCTCGGCCGCGCCGGACGGGACCTCAACCAGCGAGGCGACGGCTTTGCGGATGGTGGGAAACCGATCCAGCAGCTCGGCCCGGGCGGCGGCATCCGGATCGCCCTGGTCGACGGTCAGCTCCTCGACCGCGTTCAAGGCGTCGGTCAGCTGGGTCTGGCCCACCGCGGCCTCCAGTGCGGCCCACACCGCGTCGGCGTTCAGGCTCTGGCCCGACTCGCGCAACTGCCCCAGCACCGTCTTCAGCCCCGTAGCCACGGTGATCGAGGCCCGTGACAGCCTCGGCAACGACTGCAACCTGGTCTTGGCCGACTCGCGTTCGGCACGGCGGATCAGGTTCTCCCGCACCAGGACGTCGAACACATCCAGGACATCGTCGGTGGCCTGCTGGGTCACGCCCGCACCATGGCCACCAACGTGGCCGTCTTCCGCGCCGGGCTCAGCCCGCGAATCGTGGACGCCTTCGACCCGAGCCCGTAGCGGGCCAAGTGCCACAGCCGGTTCGGTTGCACGGCAAACCCCAGCCGGTTCTGCGGACGCCGCCGCTGCCGCACCCTGGCCACGTCGGTATCGCTGAGCAGGCAAAACCGGTCCAACTCCGACTGCGATGGCGCACCCGTGAACCGGCCGAAGGCCTCTACCCGCGCAGCGCTCAAAAACTCCAGCGACACGACCCCGCCTCCCACACCGCACGCTGACCTGCGATCAAGGGCTTAGCGTTCAATTTCTCCCGGTTCTTCCCCAGACCCCGGCCTGGCTGACGCCGAACGTGGCCGCCGAGGTGATCGCGCCGGGGGCCACGGCCGCCACCCGGATGCCGCGCGGCGAGCGCTCACACCGCGACGGGGCAGGCCGGGCCGCGGAAGGTGGTGCGGTAGGCGCTGGGGGAGACGCCCAGCGCCGTCTGCAGGTGCTGGCGCAGCGAGGCGGCCGTGCCGAAGCCCGCCTGCGCCGCGATCCGGTCGACGGGCAGGTCGGTCTCCTCCAGCAGCTGCCGGGCGCGCTCGATGCGCTGGCGGGTCAGCCACTGCAGCGGGGAGACCCCGACCTCCTCGCGGAAGCGGCGGGTGAAGGTCCGCACGCTCATCGCCTCCCGCGCGGCCAGTTCGCGCAGGGTGAGCGGCCGGTCCAGGCGCTCCAGCGCCCATTCCCGGGCCGCGCCGGTGGAGGAGACCCGGGGCTCGGGGACGGGCCGCCGGATGAACTGGGCCTGGCCGCCGTCGCGGTGCGGGGAGACCACCGTGCCGCGGGCGACCTCGTTGGCGACCGCCGCTCCGTGGTCGCTGCGGATCATGTGCAGGCACAGGTCGATGCCCGAGGCGACCCCCGCCGAGGTGAGGATGTCGCCGTCGTCGGTGTAGAGGACGTCGGGGTCGAGGTCGACGGCCGGGTACAGCTCGCAGAAGCGCGCGGCCGACCTCCAGTGCGTGGTCGCCCTGCGGCCGTCGAGCAGCCCGGCCGCCGCCAGCACGAAGGAGCCCGTGCAGATCGAGGCGATCCGGGTGCCGGGCCGGATGCGGGCCAGGGCCTCGGCCAGCGGAGCCTCCAGGGGGCCGGTGCGGGGCTCGTGGTCGACGCGGGCGTCGGGGACGGCCTCGTCGGGGGTGTCGGGGCCGTGGGCGGCCGGGACGACCACGGTGTCGGCCTCGCCCAGGATCTCGGGGCCGTGGGCGACGTTGATGCTGAAATCGGCCTCGGTGTGGATCTCGCCGGGGGTGAGGGCGCAGGTCACGACCTCGTACAGCGGTTCGCCCCCGGCCGTGGCCGCCTGGCCGAACAGCCGGTGCACGATGCCCAGCTCCATCGGCAGCAGACCGTTGCGGACGAGGACGGCGACCCGGTGCCGACCGGGGTGACTGAAAACGGACATGGCTCGATTCTTGCACATGATGACCATCGGGCCACTCGTTTCGGCCGGGCCGACTGCCGATGATGGTGCATGCGGCGCGGGGCGGCCCCCGCTCGGCCGGAACCGGCCGCGCAAGCGCCCCCGCCCGCGCACACGACGTTCACCACCGAAGTGAGAGAGGGCCGAAACGTGAAGGTGCTGTGGATCTACGCCCACCCCGAGCAGCGCTCGCTGAACGCCGCGCTCAGGGACGAGGGGATGCGCGCGCTGGCCGAGCACGGGCACGAGGTCCGGCTGTCCGACCTCTACGCCATGGGCTGGGACCCCGTGGTCGACGCCGGCGACTTCGGCCACGACCGCGGCGAGCGCCTGGTCGTCACCCGCGCCTCCAAGCACGCCTACACCTCGGGCGGGCTCAGCGACGACATCGCCGCCGAGCACGGCAAGCTCGCCTGGGCCGACACGGTCGTCCTGCAGTTCCCGATGTGGTGGGCCGGCATGCCCGCCATCCTCAAGGGCTGGTTCGACCGCGTCTTCGTCAAGGGCTTCGCCTACGGCGTCACCGACCCCGGCGCCGGCGGGCGGACCCTGCGCTACGGCGAGGGCGTCCTGGCGGGCAAGCGCGCGATGGTCGTGGTGACCATCGGCGCCCGCGAGGCGGCCATGGGGCCCCGCGGGATCAACGGCGAACTCAACGCACTGCTGTTCCCCCTGCAGCACGGCACGCTGTGGTACAGCGGCATGTCCGTGGTCGAGCCGCTGGCCGTCTACGGCGCCGACCGCCTCGGCGACGCCGACTACAAGGACTCGGCGGCCCGGCTGCGCGAGCGGCTCCTGGCGCTGCCCACCAGTGACCCCATCCCGTTCCGTTACCAGAACCGCGGCGACTACGACGACGACCACGTGCTGCGGTCCGAGCTCGCGCCGGGCCGCACCGGCCTGGCGGTGCACGACGCCCGCACCGCCTGACCCCGCCCCGGCGCGGAAAAAGGGGGGACGCCCGGGCGCCCGAGTCACCGCCTCGATTACCTCAGAAGTCATGGCCGGGCCGGGGCGTCCTGCGTAGCGTGGTCACCGTGACGGCGACACGGGAGACACGGGAGACACGGGAGACACGGCAACGGCGGCAGGCGCACCGGCGTCCGGTGGGCGAGCTGATCCGGCAGTGGCGGGAGCGCCGCAGGCTCAGCCAGCTGCAGTTGTCGATCCAGGCCGACGTCTCCACCCGGCACCTCAGCTTCGTGGAGACCGGCCGGTCCAGGCCAAGCCGCGACATGGTGCTGCACCTGGCCGAGGAGCTGGACCTGCCCCTGCGGGAACGCAACCACCTGCTGCTGGCGGCGGGGTATGCGCCGGTCTACGCCGAGACGGCGCTGGAGTCGCCGAAGATGGCGGCGGTGCGCGGGGCGGTGAGCCAGATCCTGCGCGGGCACGAGCCCTACCCGGCCGTGGTGGTGGACCGGGCCTGGAACATGGTCGACGCCAACGCCGCCGTCGCGCTGTTCACCGGGGAGGTGGCGGCGGAGCTGATGGCGCCGCCGGTCAACGTGCTGCGGGTGAGCCTGCACCCCGACGGGATGGCGCCGCGCATCCTGAACCTGGGGGAGTGGCGGGGCCACCTGCTGGCGCGGCTGCGCCGCCAGGTGGCGCTGACCGGGGACGCCGATCTCGGCGCGCTCCACGACGAACTGGCCGCCTACCCCGGCGCCCGGTCCGGCCCCGCCCCCGAGGCGCCCGGCCCGGGCGACCTGGCGGTGCCGCTGCGCGTCGCGCACGAGGGCGCGGAGCTGACGTTCATCAGCACCGTGGCCACGTTCGGCACGCCGCTGGACGTCACCGTCGCCGAACTGGCCATCGAGTCCTTCCTGCCCGCCGACCGGCACACCGCGGACGTGCTGCGCCGGTGGCAGGCGGGTCGCCCGCAGCAGGCGGCGCCCCACTGAGGCGGGTGGGAACCGCGCCCGGCCGACCACAGGCCGCACAGCAGACCATGGCCGTACGTCCGCTGAAGACCCACCCCACGAAACTTCTGCAAACCTCAGGAGAGCCGCGTCCGGAACCGTTGACGGGTGCACGGGCGGGGCGTAGCGTCACCTCCGGTGTGCCGGGAAGTCTGGTCGGCGTTTCGTTGGACGGTTCCGGATGGAGCGCACGCATGGACACCACCCCCTCAGGCGCGTTCGCGCGGCTGCGCCGCGCGGTCTTCGCCCGGCACGCCAATCCCTGGAGCGCGTGGACTCGGTGGGCGAGCACTCCGCTGGTGCTGGTGCCGGTGTGGACGCGCAGCTGGAGGCACGCGGCGATCGTGGCCGCCTGGTTCGCGGTCAACCCCGTGGTGTTCGCGGAACCGGCCGACGACCGGGCCTGGGCGAGCCGTGCGATGCTCGGCGAGGAGCAGTGGCTCATCGACCGGCCCAGGGACGCGGCGCTGGGCGTCAACGCCGCCGTCACGGCGGCCGGCGTCGTCGCGGTCGTCGCCGCCCGCCGCCGTCGACCGGTGCCCGCGGGCGCGGCCACCGCCGCATCGATGGCGCTGCTGCTGGTGTACTGGGAGCTGATGGCCCGCTACTACGGCCGCCACCGGCAGCAGCAGAGCGCGTCTGAGTAGACGACCGCCGCCGGACGGCCGCCATCGCCCTCAGGGGCCTGGGCCGCGGCGGGCCGGATCCGCGCCGCCTCAGGTCCGGGGCAGCGCATTCCTGCGGCGCCGCAGGAAGGCGCGTTCGGCCGCGTTGCCGGTGCGGGCGATCGCCGCCTCGTAGGCCGATGCGGCCTCGGCGCCGCGGCCCAGGCGCCGCAGCAGGTCGGCGCGGACGGCGTGGAACAGGTGCCGGCCGCCCAGGTCGAGGCCGTCGACGAGGGCGAGCGCGGCCTCCGGCCCTTCGACCTCGGCCACGGCGACCGCGCGGTTGAGGGCCGCGACCGGGTTCGGGGCCAGCGCCAGCAGCTGGTCGTACAGCGCCAGGATCTGGCGCCAGTCCGTTGCGGCCGCGCTGGGCGCATCGCTGTGGACGGCGTTGATCGCCGCCTGGACCTGGTAGGGGCCCGGCCGGTTGCGCCGCAGGCACTCCCGCACGATGGCCTGGCCCTCGGCGATGAGGCCGCGGTCCCAGCGGGTGCGGTCCTGGTCGGCCAGCAGCACCAGACCGCTGTCGGCGGTGGTGCGGGCGGCCCGGCGCGACTCGGTCAGCAGCATGAGCGCGAGCAGCCCCTTGGCCTCGGGTTCGTCGGGCATGAGCTCGGCCAGGAGCCGCCCCAGGCGGACGGCTTCGGCGCACAGGTCCTCGCGGACCAGCCGCTCGCCCGAGCTCGCCGTGTGGCCCTCGGTGAAGACGAGGTAGACCACGGCCAGCACGGCCCGCAGGCGGTCGGGCAGGTCGGCCTCGTCGGGGACCCGGTAGGGGATGCGCGCGTCGCGGATCTTGCGCTTGGCCCGCACCAGCCGCTGGGCCATGGTCGGCTCGGGTACCAGGAAGGCGTGCGCGATCTCGGCGGTGGTGAGCCCGCCCAGCAGCCGCAGCGTCAGCGCGACCCGGGCCCCGGTGGCCAGCGCGGGGTGGCAGCAGGTGAAGATCAGGCGCAGCCGGTCGTCGTGCACGGCGCCCTCCTCGGCCGGTTCGTCGCGGGCGTGCAGCAGGGCGGCGCGGGAGGCCTCCCGGCGCAGCCGGTCGATCGCCCGGTTGCGGGCGGTGGTGATGATCCAGCCCGCCGGGCTCGGGGGCAGCCCTGTCGACGGCCACCGCTGCGCGGCCGCGGCGAACGCGTCCTGGACCGCCTCCTCGGCGACGTCGATGTCACCGAAGTGGCGGGCCAGGACGGCCACCGCGCGGCCGGACTCCTCGCGGAAGACGCGTTCGATCTCCGAGGCGGGCGGGACCGGCACGGCGGGCGTCAGTCCTCGCCCTGGAACGGCCGCACCTCGATCGGCAGGCCGGTCGCCCGGGCGATCCTGCGGCCCCATCCCAGCGCGGAGTCCAGGTCGGGGGCCCTGACGACGGTGAACCCGCCCAGGTGCTCCTTGCCCTCGGCGAACGGGCCGTCGGTGGTGAGCACGTCGTCGCCGTGCGGGCGCAGCACGGTGGCGGTGTCGGGGGCGTGCAGCCCTCCGGCGAACCACCCACGCGCCCGCGGCCCGGATCTCCCGGTTGATCGCGTCGAGGTCGCGCATGATCGGCTCCAGGACCTCGGGCGGGGGCGGGTCCCCGACGGGCTGGTACATGCTGAGCAGGTACTGCTTCATGACCGTTCCTCCTTGGCGCCGCCGGCACCGTGCCGGCTCTCACCCTCTACACGAACGGCTCCGGGCCGGATCGACACCGCGGGCGGCGCGCCGCGAAATTCTTCTCCCGCGCCCGGGCGCGCACGTGCCCGTTGCGCGGTGGTCCCCTCGTCGATCTTGAACTTGCGATTCAACCTCGACCGCCGGGCCGCGCGGCCTTTTCGGGCGGGTGCGGCGGTCCGCGCGTGCCCGACCTACTCGCCGGTCACCCGTCCTGGTCCGGGTCCAGGACGCCCAGCAGTGCGGCCGCGGCCTGCTGGGCGTCCTGGGCCGCGCGGGGGTTGAGGCCGGTGGCGGCGGAGACGATGGCGCCGTCGATGAGCAGGAGCAGGTGCGCCGCCGCGGTCTCGGGGGAGGCGGCCCCGTCCTGGCGCAGCAGGGCCGTCAGGTCCTCGCGCAGCCGCTCCTTGTGGTCGCGGGCGGCCCGGGCGACGGCCTCGGAGCCGCCGAGCTCGCCGAAGGCGTTGATGAAGGCGCACCCCCGGAAGTCGGGTGAGGCGAACCAGGCGGCCAGGTAGCCGAACACCGCGGCCGTGCGCGGGCCCCGGCCCGCGTGGGACTCGACGTGCTCGGCCAGCGCCGCGCGCCAGCGGTGGTCGCGCCGCTGCAGGTAATCGGCGACGAGCGTGTTTTTGGCGGGGAAACATTGGTAGAGCCGCTTGAGGGAGACGCCGGCCTCGGCGCGGATGGCGTCCATGCCCACGGCCTGGACGCCCCGGCGGTAGAACAGCGCCTCCGCGGCGTCGAGCACGCGCTCCCGCGCGCGGTCCGCGTCCACGGCTCCCCTTTCGTTGACGCCCTTGCCGGAGAGAACGGTCGTTCTCTACACTACCGGAAGAATTGGAGAACGACCGTTCTCCGCTGGTCTGGAGGAGAGATGACAGCACGTCCGCCGCTTCCGCCCTTCGACGAGGCCGGCGCCCGGCGCAAGGTGCAGGCCGCCGAGGACGCCTGGAACACCCGCGACCCCGAACGGGTCGCGCTGGCCTACACCGAGGACTCCGTCTGGCGCAACCGCCAGGAGTTCATCAAGGGGCGTGTGGAGATCGTGGACTTCCTGACCCGCAAGTGGAAGCGGGAGCTCGACTACGCGCTGCGCAAGGAGCTGTGGGGCTTCCGCGGCAACCGCATCGCGGTGCGCTTCCAGTACGAGTGGCACGACGAGTCCGGCCGCACCTGGCGCAGCTACGGCAACGAACTGTGGGAGTTCGACGACATGGGCCTGATGCGTCGGCGCGAGGCCAGCATCAACGACGTCGAGATCAGGGCCGAGGAGCGCCGCATCCACGGCCCCCGGCCCGAGTCCGAGCACGGGGCGGCGCTGCCGGTCCGGTGAGCGCGGGCGCGCCGCCCGCCCGGCCGGCCGCGCGGCGCGCCGTTTGCGGCCGGATGAAAACCGGTGCGCGAATATCGGGACTCGCCCCCGTTGATTTCCCGCGTCTCGGCACGAGCTGTGATGATTCAAGATGTGTGGCGTGAAATGATTGGTGACCTGTACCCCGAAGCGGAGCTGGCCGAGCCCGCCGACGAGGCGCTGTTCGCGGAGATCGAGAAGGTCCTCGATCTCCCGCTGCCGCTGGAGTTGGCCGCTCTGCTGCGCGAGACCAACGGAGTGCACAACGAGTACGGCGACGCCGTCGTCTGGCCGGCGGAGCGGATCGTCGAGGACAACCTCGCCATGCGCGCCGAGCCCGACTACCTGGAGTTGTACGCGCCGTTCGAGCAGTTGATGTTCTTCGGCGACAGCGACATGGGGCCGCAGTTCGCCTATGTCCACACCGACTACGGCCCCGGCGTCGTCTTCTGGGACCACGAGACCGACCAGCGGCGCCTCGTCTCGGTGTCCCTGCGCGACTACCTGGCCCGCTGCCTCACCGAGGGAAACGCCTGGTTCCGCTGACCCGCGCGCCCGGGGGAGCGGGCGCCACCGCCCGCCGGGCGCGCCGATACCGTGGTGGCGCGCAGCCGCGGCGCGCGGTGCGGACACGCTGGGCGAGGAGGAGCGGATGGAGTACGTGAAGCTGGGCTCGACGGGCCTGGACGTCTCCCGGATCTGCCTGGGCTGCATGAGCTACGGCGAACCCGGGCGCGGCAAGCACGCCTGGACCCTCGGCGAGGAGAGCGGCAGGCCGTTCATCAAGCGCGCGGTCGAGGCCGGCGTCAACTTCTTCGACACCGCCAACGTCTACTCCGACGGCAGCAGCGAGGAGATCGTCGGCCGGGCGCTGGCCGAGTACGCCGACCGCGACGAGATCGTGCTGGCGACCAAGGTGCGCGGGCGGATGCGCCCCGGCCCCAACGGCGGAGGGCTGTCGCGCAAGGCGATCATGGCCGAGATCGACCACAGCCTGCGGCGGCTGGGCACCGACTACGTGGACCTGTACCAGATCCACCGGTGGGACCCCGCGACACCGATCGAGGAGACCGTCGAGGCGCTGCACGACGTGGTCAAGGCCGGCAAGGCCCGCTACGTGGGCGCCTCCTCGATGTATGCCTGGCAGTTCGCCAAGGCGCTACGCGTGGCCGAACGCAACGGCTGGACGCGGTTCGCCACGATGCAGAACCACTACAACCTGCTCTACCGCGAGGAGGAGCGGGAGATGCTGCCGCTGTGCGCCGACGCCGGCGTCGGCGTGATCCCGTGGAGCCCCCTGGCCCGCGGCCGCCTCACCCGCGACTGGGGCACGGCCACGGCGCGCACGGAGACCGACGAGTTCGGCAAGACGCTGTACCGCGACGACGACCGCGCGATCGTCGAGGCCGTCGCCAAGGTCGCCGACGAGCGCGGCGTGTCCCGCGCGCAGGTCGCGCTGGCGTGGGTGTCGCGCCACCCGGCGGTCACCGCGCCGATCGTGGGCGCGACCGAGCCGCACCACCTCGACGACGCGATCGCCTCGCTGTCGCTGGAGCTGACCGACGAGGAGGCCGCGATGCTGGAGGGCCCCTACACCGCCAGGGAGGTCCGCGGCTTCGCCTGATCGGACCCCGCCCCGGCGCCGTCCTCCGGCGGGAAGAGGCCGCCCCCGGAGGCGCGGCCGCGGACGGGCGGGCCCCTGCCTGAACAGCGGCCCGAATTCCTGGTCCGGGGGGTGAGCGGGTACCTTGCAAAGGGCGCCGCGGTGGCGACCCAAGGTTTTTCGGATCAGGTGAAAGACGAGCGAAGCAATGTCCGAGCAGCACGTTTCCGACCACCCCGCCGACACCCGGGTCAGGGTGCAGGGCGAGCCGGTGGACTCCTACCCCGAGATCGCCCCGGAGGCCCGGCGCGGCTCGGTGCTGCGGGTCACCGCCGTGGGCGAGGACGCGCTGCACCGGCGCAACGCCGACGTCACCGAGTTCGGCACGCCCGAGCTGGCCAAGCTCATCGACGACATGTTCCTGACGATGTATGTCGCCGAGGGCGTGGGGCTGGCCGCCAACCAGGTCGACGTCGACCTGCGCCTGTTCGTCTACGACTGCCCCGACGACGACGGGGTGCGCCACGTCGGCCACGTCGTCAACCCGGTGCTGGACGAGCGCGACCCCGGCGAGGGCGGCCTGCTGGTGGAGAGCGAGGGCTGCCTGTCGGTGCCCGGCCCGCACGCCGACCTGGCCCGCGCCGAGCACGCGGTCGTGCGCGGTTTCGACAAGGACGGCAGGGCGCTGGCCATCGAGGGCACCGGCTACTTCGCCCGCTGCCTGCAGCACGAGACCGACCACACCCTGGGCCGGCTCTACATCGACCGACTCCCCAAGCGCGAGCGCAAGAAGGTGCTCAAGCAGATGAACGAGATGCGCAACGACGTCTTCGCCCGCCGCGAGGCCAACGCCGAGAAGCTCGGCGAGGTCCTGGCAGACTCGAAGGATGACGCGATCCGGAGATGACGACGCCCTGACCATACGCATCGGCCGCGACGAACTCGTCGTCCGGCGGCGCTACGAGGTCCTCAGCATCGCCAACGACATCCTCATCGCCGTCTGGTTCGTCACCGGCAGCACCATGTTCTTCTCCGAGTCCCTGATGACCGCCGGCACCTGGATGTTCCTCGCCGGCAGCGTGGAGCTGCTCATCCGCCCGGTGATCCGCCTCTTCCGCCACCTGCACCTGCAGCGGATGCGGGCCGGGGTCCCCGGCTCGGTCGGAGGGTCGGGCCAGGACTTCTGAAGGCGCCCCGGGCGCGCCGGGCGCTGCTCGGCCCCGGTCGATCTCCGGTTCGGGCGGGGCGGCCTCGGCGGGGTCGGCCTCGATGACGAGCTCGGCCGGGGCGCGCCGGGCGTGCAGGCGCACAGCGCGATCAGCGCGGTCACCGCCATGCCCGCCGCGGCGAGGACGGTGCCACCGACGACCAGCGGGTGCGGGCCTGCGCGTGTAACGGTTGCCGATCCCGCACCGATCCGCCGTACCATTCGGTTGACGAGCGCCATGCGAGTTCGGCTGGTGCCGCTGTGTCCGCTGCTTAGAGCCATGCCAGGGTGTACGGGTGGATGAAGTAATGACGGCTGCCGTCTTGGTGGCTCACGGCGAGCTCGATGCCCTGCATCTGCGTCATGATGTGCCCGTACCACGGCCGGGTGCCGGGGAACTGCTGGTGCGGGTGACTGCTGCGGCGGTGAACAACACCGACATCTGGACCCGGCAAGGCGCCTATGGCCTGCCCGGACAACCGGACGCGCTTGCGGGGTGGCGTGGCGCGATCGCGTTCCCGCGCATCCAGGGCGGCGACATCGCCGGCACGGTGGCCGCCGTCGGCTCCGGCGTGGCCGAGCACCTCGTCGGGCGACGGGTGCTGGTCGATCCAGCGCTGTATCGCGACGAGAGCGCGCAAGCCCCACCTGTCGGATTGCTGGGCAGCGAGGCCGACGGCGGGTTCGCCCAATACGTCGCGGTGTCGGCCGATCAGGCCCACAACATGACCGACTCGCCGCTCTCGGATGAGCAGCTGGCGTGCCTGCCGGTGGCCTACGGCACCGCGATGGGCATGCTCGAACGCGTCGAACTCCACGACGGGGAGACGGTGCTGGTCACCGGCGCCTCCGGCGGAGTGGGGCTGGCGCTGGTACAGCTCGCGGCCGCCCGCGGCGCCACCGTCATCGCGGTCACCAGCCGCGCCAAAGCCGACCAGGTCAGCGCCGCTGGCGCTGCCCACGTCCTCGCCCGCGACGACAACGACCTCGCCTCGCAGGTCCGGTCACTAAGCCCCGCCGGGCTCGCGGTCGTCGCCGACGTCGCCGGCGGACCCCTGGTCGAACAGCTCCTCCCCCTGCTGGCCGACGACGGACGGTGGGTGATCGCGGGGGCCGTCGCCGGGCCAGTGGTGCCGTTCGACCTGCGGCGCCTCTACCTGCACAACCGGCGGCTGATCGGTTCGTCCATGCACACCCGCGAGCACTTCGCCGAGCTCGTCCAGACCGCCCGCACCGGACGGATCAGGCCCCGCATCGCCGGACGCTATCCGCTCACCGAGATTCACCAGGCGCAGCGGCTGTTCGTCCAGAGCCGGCACACCGGTAAGATCGTCATCCGTCCCTGAAGTGCCTCACCGACCCATCCCCGGGCGAAACGGGCGCTTCCGGCCAGAACCCCGAAGACCACCAGCTCAGCAGCCTGACTCAGCCATATCCGCCCGGTTTTCGGCGAGTACTACGGCGACCCCCACCTGTGGACACCGGCCGCGGGCGGCCCGCGGAGAGACCGCTACGGCGCGGCGGGGTCCTCGGCGCGGGCGGCGGGCGAGCAGGGCGCCCACGCCGCGGGCCGCGCCGGTGACGACGGCGACCTGGCCGTCGAGGCTGCTGTGCCTGCTCACGTCGTCTCCTCCTGGGCGGCGGGGGTGCGGGGGGGCGCCGGCCTCGCCCGACCGGGCGGCTGGGGTCTCCAGGTGGGCGCGGACGAGGTCGTCGATCATGGCGGCGACCCGGTCCGGGGTCTCCAAGGGGGTCATGTGCCCGATGCCGGGCAGCTCGACCAGTTCCTCCAGGTGCGGCAGTCCTCGGGCGAGGCGGCGGGCGTGCGGGGGCGGGGTGAGCCGGTCGGCCGAGCCGACGAGGACGGCGGCGGGGACGTCCAGGCGCGCCACGGCGGCCTCCAGGTCCAGGCCGGCCAGGACCCCGGCCCAGCGGGAGCGCACCGGCGGCGGGCAGGCGTGCACGATGCGGGCGCAGAGGTCGATCGCCTCGGGCCCGGCGCCCGGCCCCATGGTGACGTAGCGCAGCACCGAGCGGCTGAGCGGGGTGACCGGGCCCAGCGGCACCGGGGCCTTGAGCAGCAGCCGGTGGGTCGCGGCGCGCAGCCGCGGCAGCCGCCCGGCCAGGGGAAGCACCCGCAGCTCCCGGACCAGGCGGCCGCTGCCGGTGTTGGCCAGCAGCACCGCTGCGGTGCGGGCGCGCAACTGCGGGCGGTCGGCCGCGGCCAGCAGCGTCATGCCGCCCATGCTGTGCCCGGCCAGCACGGCCCGGGTGCCCTCGGGCACGCACGCCTCCAGCACGGCGCACAGGTCGTCGGCCAGGGCCGCGGTGCTGTAGCCGTCGCGGCCGGGGGCCGCGCTGCGCCCGTGCCCGCGCTGGTCGTAGACGACGACCTGCATCCGGGGCGGCAGCGCGCGCAGCAGCGGGGCCCAGAACAGGGTCGAGCAGGTCCAGCCGTGGCTGAGCACGACCACGGGGGCGTCGGAGGGGCCGTGCACCTCGGCGTGCAGGCGGGTGCCGTCGGCCGAGGCGACGTCGAGTTCGCGGCGGGGCCGGGGCGCGGCGGCGGTGGAGCGGGCGCGGGCGCTCATCGGGAGGCCTCCACCGCGATGGTGTGCTCGGGGGCGGCCGCCGGCGCGGTCGGCGGGGAGGCGGGCGGGGCGATGGGGGAGTACTCCGAGGGTTTGAGCCGGCGGGTCGCGCGCCGGAACCGCATGGTGGAGCCGGGCCACAGCGTGGTGTTGCGCCCGTTGGCGTCGAGGTACCAGCTCGCGCAGCCGCCCGTCGACCACACGGTGCGCCCCATCCTGCGGTGCAGGTCGTCGTTCCAGGCGCGCTGGGCCTCGGGTTTGGGCTCGATCGCGGCCACCCCCGGCGCCTCCAGGCGGCGCAGCGCGTCGATCACGTAGTTGAGCTGGGACTCGATCATGAAGATCATCGAGGTGTGGCCGAGCCCGGTGTTGGGGCCCACGATCGTGAAGAAGTTGGGGAAGCCGGCGACGGCGGTGCCGCGCAGCGCCTGCATGCCGCTCCGCCACTCCTGGGCCAGGGAGCGGCCGGCGGCGCCGAAGACGCGCTCGCCGATGGGCATGTCGGTGACCTGGAAGCCGGTGCCGAAGACGATCGCGTCGACCTCGTGCTCGGTTCCGTCTGCGGCCACGACCGTGCTGCCCCGCACCTCCGCCAGCCCCGAGGCCACCACGTCGACGTTGGGCCGGGCCAGCGCCGGGTAGTAGTCGTTGGACAGCAGGATGCGCTTGCACCCCATGGTGAAGTCGGGGGTGAGCTTGGCGCGCAGCCCGGGGTCCTTGACCGCGCGGCGCAGGTGTCGGCGCGCCAGTCCCGAGGCCAGGCGCAGCAGGGCGGGGAAGCGCACGAACGCGCCGACGGAGGACTCCCGGGTCAGATAGATCCCGCTGCGGCTGATCCGCTGGGCCAGCGGGACGTTGCGGTACATCCACTGCTCGGCCCGGGTGATGCGGCGGTCGGCCCGCGGCATCACCCAGGCGGGGGTGCGCTGCAGCAGCACGAGCCGTTCGACCTCGGGCTGGATGCTGGGCACGATCTGGATCGCCGAGGCGCCGGTGCCCACCACCGCCACGCGCTTTCCGGTCAGGTCGGTGTCGTGGTCCCAGCGCGCGGAGTGGAAGACGGTTCCGGGGAAGGCGTCGATGCCGGGGATGTCGGGGATGGCGGGGTCGGACAGCGCGCCGGAGGCCGAGACCAGCACGTCGCAGGTGAGCTCGGAGCGGGAGGTGCGCACGTGCCAGCGCGCGGCGGCGGCGTCCCAGCGGGCTTCGAGGACCTCGCTGTCGAACTCCAGGTGCGGCCGCAGGCCGTGGCGCTCGGTCACCTCCTCCAGGTAGGCGCGGATGTGCGGCTGGCCGGAGAAGCTGCGCGGCCAGTGCGGGTTGGGGGCGAAGGAGAAGGAGTACAGGTGCGAGGGGACGTCGCAGGCGCACCCCGGGTAGGTGTTGTCACGCCAGGTGCCGCCCACGGAGTCGGCGCGCTCCAGCACCGTGAAGTCGGTGATCCCGGCCTGGCGCAGCCGCACGGCCAGGCCGAGCCCGCCGAAGCCGGCTCCGATGGCCGCCACGCGCACGTGCCGGACGGTGCCGTCGCCTCCGGCGGCGTCCTGCCGCGGCCCCGGGGCCGCGGACCGCGGGGGCGCCGTGGACGCGTCTTTTCCCGATCCCATACCAATCCCTCTCGACCACGATCATTGAGCCAGTGTTTACTGGCAGGATCTTGAGCGTAAACCATGACAATGAGCATTGGAAGAGTTCGGCGCGACTATGCTGGCGTCGTGGTTGACGAGGGGGCGGACGAGCCCGGAACGCGCGAGTACCGGATCGACGACCTCGCGGAGGCCGCCGGCGTCCCCGTCCGGACCGTCCGCTACTACCAGGAGCGCCGCCTGCTGCCCGCGCCCCGGCGCTCGGGCCGCCTCGCCTGGTACTCCGAGGCCCACCTGGCCCGGCTGCGCGTCATCGCCCGGCTGCTGGAGCGCGGCCACACCCTCGGCGGGATCGCCGAACTGCTCAGCGCCTGGGAGAAGGGCCGCGACGTCGCCGACCTGCTCGGCTTCGAAGAGGCGGTCACCGCCCCCTGGGGCGACGACGCGCCCGTGCGGATGAGCTGGGAGGAGCTCTCGGCGGCCTACGGCCACCAGGTGACGCCCGAAGCGCTGCGCGAGGCCGAGGAGCTCGGCTACATCCGCGACGAGGGCGCCCACGTCGCCCACCTCAGCCGCCGGCTGCTGGAGACCTCGACCACGCTGGTGCGCGAGGGCATCCCCCTGTCGGCGGTGCTGCGGGCCGGCCGCGACGTCCAGGACCACGCCGACCGGCTCGCCGCGCTCTTCGTCGACCTGGTGCGCCGGCACCTGGTCGAGGAGCGGGACGAACTGCCCTCCACCGAGGAGATCGCCCGGCTGACCCGGATCGTGGAGCGGCTGCGCCCGGTGGCCGAGACCACCGTGCTCGTCGAGTTCGCCCGCGCCATGGACCGGCGCATCGGCGACGAACTCGGCGAGATCCTGCGCTCCCTGCACGCCCCCGGCGGCGAGGCGCAGGACGACGGGGCGGCGCGGCGGTGAGCGCGCCCCGGTCGCGCGCGCCCATGCGGTAGCGTCGCTGCGAGGAGCGGGTGGGGGAGAAGGACGGGCCCATCCGGGCGCGACGAGGGGGAGCGGCACGTGGACACCGGCGACGCGGGAGCCGCGCGCATCCCGCACAGCGTGGCGCTGCAGGACCTGCTCGCCGCGATCCCGCTCTACGCCCCCGTCGACGGCCCGGAGCAGGGCCGCATCACCGCCACCACGACGCATCCGGGCGAGGAGCTGCCGGCCAAGGTCGTCGTGGACTTCGCCGGGGAGGCCGGCGTGGAGATCGCGACGCGCCGCTGGGACACCGGCACCGGGCCCGACCCCCGGCACGTCCGCGGGTTCTGCGTGGAGCGCGACTTCATGCAGCGGCGGATGAACGGCGCCCTCGACGCCCGGCCGCTGCCGCTGCCCGAAGGGTCGGCCTGGTCGCAGCGCCACATCGCGCTCGACGGCGCCGCGCAGGCGTTCACGGTGCTCAGCACGCCCGATTCCTGGGTGGCCGCCGCAGCGGTCCCGGGCCCCTTCCTCATCCGCCTCTTCGCCACCGCCCCGCGGCCCGGACTCACCGCCCTGCGGCGCATCACCTCGGCCACCGAGCTGCAGCCCCTGCGCGGCCGCGCCTGACCGCAGGCGTACTCCACCCAATCCGCCGGCCGGCCAGGCGAAAAACCCACTGAGGTCTTCAAAGGCCGTGTGCTCTGCCGCCGCCGGAACACACCCCTGAACCGCGGACGGCCGGCCTCTTTCGAGCCGGGGCCGCTCGGGGGAATGGAAACCGCCGATCGGCGGAAGAACCACCGGCATGAACGTTCTCAGCAGCCGCATCCTGCTCCGCCCCACCGACCTGGAGCGCAGCCGCGCCTTCTACCGCGACACACTCGGCCTGGCCGTCTACCGGGAGTTCGGGACCGGACCCCGGCGCGGCACCGTGTTCTTCCTCGGCGGCGGGTTCCTGGAGGTCTCCTCCGGCGCCGACCGGCCGCCCGAGGCGTCGGCGACCCAACTGTGGATGCAGGTGCCCGACGCCGAGGAGGCCCACCGGGAACTGGTCGGGCGCGGCGCGGCCATCCTGCGCGAACCCCGCAAGGAGCCGTGGGGGCTGGTCGAGATGTGGATCGCCGACCCCGACGGCCTGCGCATCTGCGTGGTCGAGGTCCCCGAGGACCACCCGATCCGGTACCGCCCCTGACGAGCCCAGCAGGCCGCCGCAGGAGGCCGGCCCCAGCCAGGTGTGCGGGTTGCCGGCCCGGCACCGGCCCCGACCCCGGCGAAGCCCGCAGGGAGCGGGTCTACACCGCCCTGTTCCGCATCACCGAGCGCCACGCCGACGGCGAGGCCCGCAGGCGCTGGGAGGAGCGCCGCATGCCCATGGAGCCGCTGGACGCCGTGCGTCGCATCACCGATCTGGCCGCCGGCAGCGCCCAGATCGGACCGGAGGAGCCGCCTCTGGACGCCGCCGACCTCACCGCGGCGCTGACCGGGGGTCGAGTCGATCGTGGTGATTGAGGTGGTGCTCATCGCTGCGGTCATGCTGGGCCCCGGCGAGCACACCACCATCGCCCGGGACTCGGTGATGGCCGTGTCGATGATCATCCTCAACGCGGTCATCGGCCTGTCACTTCTCGTCGGCGGCATCAAGCACGGTGACCTCAGCCACAACCGCACTGGTACCTCCGCGTACCTGGCCCTGCTCGTGGTGCTCTCCGCGCTGGCCCTCGCGCTGCCGGCCCTGATCGGCCGCGACGGCGCCTACACAGTGGGGCAGGAGACTCCCGTCATTGTGCTGACCCTCGGCCTCTACGCCTTCTTCCTCGTCCGCCAGATGGGCAAGCAGGCCGCTGACTTCCGGGAGGTCGATCCACGGCTGACCGTCCGCCTCGCCGGGCACGACTCGGCCGGTCCCGAGACTGAGCACACCAACATCGTCCAGGTCATCGCCGAGCACCGCTCCGAAGTGCTGCTGCGGATGGGACTGCTCGTCGCGACCGTCCTGCCCATCGTGCTGCTCTCCCACGACATGGCCACGCTGCTCGACGACGGGCTCGGTCGTGTCGGGGCACCGGTCGCACTCTCCGGCATCCTCATCGCGATCATCGTCTTCCTGCCCGAGTCGATCACGTCGGTGCGCGCTGCTTTACAGGGTGAGATCCAGCGCGTGAGCAACCTGTGTCATGGCGCGCTGGTCTCGACCGTCGGATTGACCATCCCGGTCGTCCTCGTCATCGGACTGCTCACCGGTCAGGCCGTCGTGCTGGCCGAGTCCCCGGCCAACCTGCTGCTCCTGGGCGTCACGCTGCTGCTGTCGGTGACGACGTTCGCCGCTCAGAAGGTGACCGCGATGCACGGCGCAGCCCATCTCGTGGTCTTCGCGGTCTATGGCATCGCAGTGTTCTCCTGAGCCTCCCCGGGCGACCGGGGCTGCGCCGGAGGATCGGGAGTCGTGGCTCCGCGGTCGGACGTTCCTGCTGGTGTAGCGGCGGGCGATGGACGCCCCGACGGCCGCGGGCTAGTCTCGGTACAGGATCAAAGCGTGGCCCTGTCGATGAGGACGGCCGCACCCGGAGGCGCAGCCAGGCGGCCGGGACGGAGGATGTCATGTCCGATCACGAGCACCCGGAGGGTAACCCGGACAGCCATTCCCACGGCCCCGGCGGGCACTCCCACAGCGATGCCTTCGCGCAGAAGGAGGGCAAGTGGGCAATGGAGGCGGAGGCGCGCCTCTCGCAGTTCCGCCACGACGAGGAGATCCAGCGGGGTCTGGCCTACGGCCTATCGGGTTCCCCGACACTGGTGGACCGGACGATCCCGACCTTCTCCCGCGGGGAGCTGCCGCACTTCGCCGGTGAGCGCGGAACATTCCTGAACACCCCCTACCTGGAGGACGTCAACGAGGTCGAGGACGCCGAGGTCGCAGTGTTCGGTGCGCCGCTGGATTCCGGGGCCACCTACCGTCCCGGTGCCCGATTCGGCCCCCAAGGGATCCGGCGCTCAACCAACGTGTTCGGTACCTACAGCTACGAGCTGGGGGTAGATCTGCGTGAGCAGCTGAACATCGTCGACATCGGCGACATCTTCACGATTCCGGGCAATCTGGAGAAGTCTTTCGACCAAATCAGCCAAGCGATGGCCCACGTCTACCAGCGCGGGGTCTTCCCGGTCGTCCTGGGCGGGGACCACTCGATCGGATACCCCACGATCCGCGGCATCTCCCCACACGTGGACGGCAACATCGGGATCATCCACTTCGACCGCCACGTCGACACCCAAGAGACCGACCTGGACGAGCGGATGCACAGCACCCCGTGGTTCCACGCCACCAACCTCACCAACGCCCCGGCCACCAACCTCGTGCAAATCGGCATCGGAGGCTGGCAGCCGCCCCGAGCGGGGGTCAAGGTCAGCCGTGAGCGGGGCACCACCATCATCACCGTCGGTGACATCGAAAGGGTGGGCATCGAAAAGGTCGCCGAAACCGCGCTGGAAGTCGCCTGGAAGGACGCCAAAGCGGTCTATTTGTCTTTCGATATCGACGTGATCGACTCCGGATTCAGCCCCGGCACCGGTTGGCCGGAACCGGGCGGGTTGCTGCCCCGGGAAGCGCTCAACCTCATCCGCATGGTCTCCGCACCCGGTCTGGCCGGGCTCGAGGTCGTCGAGTGCGCCCCGCCCTACGACTGGGCCGAGCAGACCGCGCTACTAAGCTCACGCGTGGTCATGGACTCGCTGGCGATCCTGGTGCGGGAGGGTCACCTGGGCAAGAAGCCCGCCTTGAGGAACCGCCACGCCTGGGGACCCCAGGCAACCTGACACGCGAGCCCACTCCGGTCTCCATAGATGGTGTCCGCTGAAGGATCCGCTTGTGGGGACGGCTCCGCCGGCTCACTTGCCTCGGGCCCGGGACAAGAGCTTGCGCCCGTCCTCGCGGAGCTCGCCGGTGGGTGAGACGTGGCGGTAGAGGGTCTGACGGGTGACGCCTAGCTCCTTGCACAGGTCGCCGACGTTGGTGTCGGGCTGCCCCATGGACACCCTGGCGAGGCGGAGCTTGGCGGGGGTCATGTCGTCCGGGATGCCGAGGGTGCTCAGGTCATCGCGAATGCGTTGGAAGGTCGCCTCGCTGCAAGTCAGGGCCGAGAGGCGCGATTACTGCCGCGACCCCAACCGGCCCTCGGTGTGGTCTGACCGATGAATTATCCGCGCCGTTTTGGTCTGTACGCCGAATACGGACTCACGGGAGACTGACGCCATGCGGAAACTGACCTTTGGCATGAACCTGAGCCTGGACGGCTACATCGTCGCGCCCGGCGACGACCTCGGCTGGAGCGTGCCGAGCGACGAGCTGTTCCAGTGGTGGTCCGACCGGGTGGGGGCGACGGGCCTGGCGCTGTACGGGCGCAAACTGTGGGAGACGATGAGCTCCCACTGGCCGACCGCCGACCAGCAGCCTGGCGCCACACCGGCGCAGACCGAGTTCGCCCGCCGCTGGCGGGACATGCCGAAGGTGGTGTTCTCCTCGACGACCAGCGCGGTCGACTGGAACGCCCGCCTGGTCACCGGCGATGCTGTCACCGAGATCACCCGGCTCAAGACTGAGGATGGCGGTCCCATGGACGTCGGCGGCGCCACCCTCGCTGCGGCGGCCATGCGGGCCGGGCTGATCGACGAGTACGCGATCGTCGCCCACCCGGTCCTGGTGGGCGGCGGCACGCCGTTCTTCACGGCCCTGGACAACTGGGTGAACCTGAACCTGGTGGAGACCCGGACGTTTCCCGACGGCGTGGTCCTGACCAGGTACGAGACCAGGCGCTGAATACCCGACCTCGGATCGGCGCGGGCTCGGGCCACCCAAGGATCCCGTGGCCGTTAGGGGATCCCGCCGAGAGCCAGGCGCTGCGTGAGATCGCCCGCTCCGAGGATCAGTGCCTCCTTCAAGTGCGCCATGGCGTCTCCGAGCTCGGCGGGAAGCCGCCCTTCGGGTCGGGGTGCGGGCCCTGCGCGACAAGGACGCCACCGACGAGGGATGACAGCGGGAACCTCCGTACCGCGAGGGGGAGCGGTCGGGCGGCGCCGACTATGGTTGCCCTGCATGACCGTCACCGAGATCGAGATCACCGCGGAACTGGTCCGGGATCTGTTGCGCGACCAGCACCCCGACCTGGCTGACCACCCTCTGAGGCTCGGCGCGCGTGGCTGGGACAACCAGTTGTGGCGGCTCGGCGACGACCTCGCCGTCCGGTTGCCCTGGGCGACGGAGTCCGCGGACGTGCTGCTGCGCAAGGAGCACGCCTGGCTGCCCTCCCTCGCCCCGCATCTTCCTTTGCCGGTCCCCGTCCCGCAGCGCCTCGGCGAGCCCTCCGAGCGGTTTCCGCGGCCCTGGATCGTCACCACCTGGGTACCGGGCACACCCGCCGACCGCGCCCCCGCCACGCGTGCTGCGGACGCGGCCGACAGCTTGGCCGCCTTCCTTACGGCTCTTCACCGGCCTGCCCCCGGCGGGGCGCCCGCCGGCCGCGGCCGCGGGGGGCCACTGGCTGACGCCGCCGAGCAGTTCGCCGAGCAACTCGCCTCGGCCACCGAGCTGGGACTGATCCCCGACCCGGATGCCGTCCGCGCCATCTGGGAAGACGCCGCCGCCGCACCCAACTGGGCGGGCCCGGCACTGTGGCTCCACGCCGACCTGCATCCGGCCAACGTCCTTACCGCGGACGGCGCCTTCTGCGGCGTGATCGACTTCGGGGACCTCTGCGCGGGCGATCCAGCCTGCGACCTTGCCGCCGCTTGGATCCTGCTGCCGGACGGTGCCGCCGACCGCTTCCATGACGCCTACCAGCCGGCCCCGGACGCCGCGACCCTGCGCCGCGCCCGCGGTTGCGCGGTGCTGCGCGCCCTCGTCGGCATCCTCATCGGAGAGGCTGGCCTCCAGGGCCGCCCAGGCGGCAAGCCCACCTGGGGGCCGCCCGCCCATACCGCCCTGCGACGCCTCATCGCAACGGCCCGCTGAACGACCGGCCGAGCAGGCCGCCGAAGCAGGAGTGCCGGTAAGGAGCGTGTCACCAGGTGCCAACTGACCTACGGGGAACCGGCAGGCGGCGCGGCAGCCGGAGGGCGCGGCGCTCGAGCTCGTCACGCAGGCCGGGATCGGCGCCGTGGGCCTCGTCCGTATCCGGTTCCCGTCCTCCATCGGACGGCGAACCGGCGGCCGCGCACGGGACTGCGCGGCCGCCGCTGCGGACCCGGGGCGCCATCGGCGCGGCGGCGGGTAGTAGCGTCGGCGCGTGGCCGTGATCGACGAACTGACCTGCTACCCCGTCAAGGGATGCGCCGGGACGTCGGCGCGCGACGCGGTGCTGACGCCCGCGGGACTCGCGCACGACCGCGGTTTCATGGTCATCGGCGAGGACGGCGTGTTCCGCAGCCAGTGGCGTGATCCGCGGCTGGCGCTGATCCGCCCCGAGGTCGGCGACCGCGGCGGGCGCCTCACGCTGCGGGCCCCCGGCGTCGAGGCGGTGGGCATCGCCGTGGACACCGGCGCCGCCCGGCGCGACGTGGAGCTGTTCGGGACGCCGTACAAGGGCATCGACCAGGGCGACGCGGCCGCCGAGTGGCTGTCGGAGGTGCTCGGCGCCAGGAGCAGGCTCGTGCGGGTGCCGCCCGAACACGAGCGGGTGACCGGCGGTGCGACGCCGGGCACCTCCGGCTACGCCGACAGCTGCCCCCTGCTCGTCGTCTCGCGGTCCTCCCTGGACCTGTTGAACGAGCGGATCGCCGAGCGGGGCGGAGATCCGCTGCCGATGGCGCGCTTCCGCCCCAACATCGTGGTCGCCGGCTGGGCCGAACCCCACACCGAGGACCGCGCGCGCCGGATCGGCGTCGGCGGTGCCGAACTGGGCTATGCCAAGCTCGCGATCCGCTGCGCCGTCACAACGGTCGACCAGGAGACCGGCGTGCGGGCGGGGCCCGAACCGCTCCGCGCCCTCGCCGGCTACCGCAGGGCTGCCGAGGGCGGCGTCGCCTTCGGCGCCAAGTTCGCCGTGCTGCGCTCCGGCGCGCTCTCCGTCGGCGACGAGGTCGCCGTCGCCTCCTGGGACGAGTCGGAGCTGCGCCGGGGGCCGCGCCCGGAGCCGTCCTTCTGACGACGGGTCAGCGTCCGGTGCCGGCCGGGGGGTGGGCGGCGAGGAAGACGCGGGCGCCCTCGTCGGCGATGGCGTCGAGTTCGGCCTGGGTGTAGGTCGCGGTGTTGCCCATGAAGGCGGTTCGCTGCAGGGGTATGGACACCACGAGCCAGGTGAACATGTGGGCGGCCCGCTCGGGGTCGGAGACGGTCAGCAGCCCGCGTTCGGCGAGGCGGGCGAGGGACCGGGCGAGCAGTTCAATGGTGCGGCCCCAACTGCGCCGGTAGTAGTCGCGGCCGATGTCGGGGAACCGGTCCGCCTCGGCCATCACCAGGCGGCGCATCTGCAGGACCTCGGGGTTCATGATCCCGGTGACCGTGATGCGCGCCTGGCGCCGGAACGCCTCGTCGAGGTCGTCGGCCTCGGCGAGGGCGAGGATCGACGGCCGGAAGTACTCGTAGCCGCGGTCGACCGTGTCGAGGACGACGCTGGCGAACAGCTCCTCCTTGTCCGCGAAGTACTGGTAGACGGTCCGCTTCGACGCCCCGGCCGTCGCCGCCACGGCGTCCATGCTGGTGCCCAGGTAGCCGTGTGCGGTGAAGACACTGCGCGCTGCGGTCAGGATCTCGGCGCGCTTGCGTACCGACCGCTGCTCGGCGCGGGTCGGATCCGGCATGGGCAGGCCCTTTCTTGACGTAGAACACTAACCAGTTTAGTTTACCTCTATGAACACTACCCGGTTTAGTTTCTTTTGTTCCGCGGCGGCGGGTGGAGAGGCGTGAACCCCGCCGCCGCCGTCGCCATCGCCGCGGTGACGGCGTTCGTGCTCAGCTCCGTCTGGTACGCCGTCGCGGCGCCCATCGAGGCCAGGCGTCTCGCCGGTCGCGCGCCGGCCCGCGACCGGCCGTCCCCGTTGCATGTTCTCCTGGAACTGGGACGCAGCACCCTCACAGCGTCGGTCATCACCGGCCTGGCACACGGGATGCACCTGCCGGGGGTCGGGCCGACGCTGCTGCTCGCCCTCGCACTGTGGGCCGGGTTCCCCTTCGTCCTGCTGACCGGGTCGGTCATGTGGGACAAGGTTCCGGTGACCACCGCGGTCGTGCACGGCGGCGACTGGCTCGTCAAGATGCTCGCCATGGGGACGATCGTCGGCGTCTGGCTCTGACCCGACCACAGGACGTCCCGACGTGAGACCCACGTCCGCGAACGAGGAGGATGCTCGATGCCCTACGTCGCCGATCCGCGCGTTGACGCCTACATCGACGCGCTACCCGAATGGCAGCGGGACATCTGCCGCCAGGTCCGAGAGCTCGTCCACGCCGCCGACCCCGACGTCGTCGAGACGATCAAACGAACCACCCGGCCCTACTTCGTGCTCGACGGGAACATCTGCGCGCTGCTCGCGGCGAAGGACCACGTCAACGTCTTCCTCTACGACGGCGCCATCGTCCCCGACCCCGAAGGCATCATCACGGCCGGCCACGACAACAAGACCGCCCGCACGGTCGCCTTCCGCAGGGGCGAGACGATCAACGCCCCTGCCCTCACCCGGATGATCCGCCACATCATCGCCGACAACCGCGCCGGCGGCTGGCGCAGACTCAAGGCCCGGGGCCGAACCGGGCGCTGACGCGGGCCGGGTCCGGGGTGAGGAGCATCGGAACGGGATCCGGCGCTGAGGATCCCCCTGTTCATGGGGCGCAGGGAGAAGACGGCCGGCGGCGGCCATCAGGGGAGGGGGCGCCAGGCGGGGCCGTCGCCGCCCCGGCGGACGCGGCCGAACCCCGCGTCGATCAGCAGCGCGCGGTCGCCGTGCTCCACCAGCAGCCCGCCGCGGGAATCCGACTTCCCGGGCGGGACGGTGTGTTGCAACCGGGGCGGCGGCGGGTAACGTTGGCCCCAGGTCCGGAAGCGCGGCCGTGTAACCCTGATCTTGTTCCCGTGTCCTCGGGCAGAGGTCGGCAGGGTGGTCCGCAGGTCGCACCCAGTCCCCGCACCCGCCTTCCCCGCCCCTCCTCTTCGCCCCGCGCGCCGATGGCCCGAGAGGCACCGGGACCCGACCTTCGAGAAGGCGGTGGAACCGATGGAGACCTCTGGCACCTCTCGCACACTGCTGCCGGACAAGCCCGTGCACGCGCCGGGCGGCGCGTCCGGCCGGTCCGCGCTGGAGGAGTCGCTGACCGGTCTCTCCCGGCGCGAGCGCCGCGCCGTGGTGCTGTGCTTCTTCGGCCACAGGAGCCAGGCGCAGATCGCCTCGGCCATGGGGCTGCCCCGAGCACACGTCTCCCGACTGCTGTCCCGGGGCCTGGCCCGGATGCGGGCCGACCTGCTCGCCTGAGGGCTCGGCCGCACCCGCTCCCATCCGTCCGCGCGGATCCGGCGGGCCGGATGGACGAGGCCTTCATGGTGCCCGCGGCACACCGCCGGGTGTGGGACTTCTCGCGCGAAGGCGTCCTGCGCAGCGTCGAGGACTCGCTCACCCGCATGGGCACCGACCGTATCGACGTGCTGCTCCTCCACGACGCCGAGGACCGTTTCGGCACTGCGCCGCGCTGAACGCGCAGGACGGACGCTGCCGTGCGTCGCTCGCTGATCACCCGAACCCGACCCGCTCCAGCCAGAAGTCGAGCAGCTCCGCATCGCCGAGGATCTCGATGTCCCTGCTGCGGGCGGGCCGCCGTCCGTAGACGACCAGCAGCAGATCGGTCAGCGGGCCGCGCACGGTCACGGCGGCCTTCTCATGCGCTCGGCGCCAGGCGATGGCGTCGCCGGTGAGGTCGACCAGCCACTCCGCTGCCGCCTCCGGCGCGGTGTCGGTGGCGTGGAAGTGCAGGGTGCGGCCGGGACCGAGCAGCTCGCGCTTTTCCGGATGGAACTCCAGCATCTGCGGCAGCGAGCCGAGCTCCATCCACTCGTCGAGGGCGTCGAGGGCGACCTCCTCGGCGACGGTGAACTCCGCGCCGAGCGCCAAGGCCGCGTCGGCCCGGTGAACGACCGTCTCGTGCGCGAAGCGGCGGGCCCAGAACGCCGCGGTCCTCCCCGGAACCGCGGTCCACATCTGCGCGTCGGGCCCGGCGGAGCGCAGCGTGTCGGCCAGCTGCGCGGCGCCCTCGGCGAGCCAGGGGCCGAGCACGGCGGGGTCCTCGTCGGTGTAGCCGGACAGGTCGCGGAAGTGGTCGTCGGCGGGAGGCTGTGCCGCCCGGGTCCGCACGATCGTCTCGGTCCAGCGGTGGCCGCCGCCGAGATGGCGCAGCAGTTGGCCGAGGCTCCAGCCGGGACAGGAGGGGACGGGGTCCGCAAGGTCCGCGCCCTCGATGTGGGACCTCAGCAGGTCGGTCTGCGCGACGATTTCGGCGCAGTGGCGGTCGTGGTCCACGAGTGTCATGGCGCCACGCTAGACCGCGCCACCGACAGCAGGCGGCCGCCGCCATCCGGCCGGACTCCGGGGCGGTGCGCGGCGCGTCGCGGCAGCGGCGGGCTTTACGTCCGCCGGTTCGCTGCAGGGCCCCGTGGCGGCGCCCTCAGATCCGGAGGCCGACCGGTCTTCGGTTGCGGCCGGGACTCCGGTACGAACGAGTCCGGGCGGATCTGGGAGGCCACGATGCGACACGTTCCCCTTCCCGATCCGGCTGAGGACGACGCGCCCGGGCCGGTGAACTTCACCGGCCGGGACCGCATCACCGCGATCCTGACGGAGGCCGGTTTCACCGACGTGTCCGCCGCGGCCTCCGGCACCGTCATGGTGCACGGCCAGGACGCCGAGGACGCCGCCGAGTTCCTCTCCGGCATGGGGCCGGTCCAGCAAGGAGGGCGGCGTGGGGCTGCGGGTGCCCGGCCGCGGTTCGCCGCCGTCCGCGGCCCCGGAGCCTGAACGCGGGGCGCGGCCTCGCCGGCCCGGGGCGGGAAGTATCGTCGAGGCGGATGCCGCGCTCAGGGGGAGGTCGAGGACACGGTGGACGGACACGGGAGCCGGTGGGCCGAGATGACGGGAGGCGGCCAGGGCGCGCGCTACGCCGCCCGGTTCGCCGAACTCGCCGACTCCGGCGCCGACGTGCACGGTGAGGCCCGGTTCTGCGCCGGCCTGCTGCGCCCCGGTTCCCGGGTCCTGGACGCCGGGTGCGGGACCGGCCGGGTCGCGATCCGGCTCGCCGAACTCGGGCACGCGTGCGCGGGCGTGGACCTCGACCCCTCCATGCTGGCCGAGGCGCGCCGCCGCGCGCCCGCGATGACCTGGCTGGAGGCCGACCTGACCGACGTGGCGTCGCTGGGTCTGGAGCCGGGCTTCGACATGGTCGTGGCCGCAGGCAACGTCATCCCGCTGCTCGCCCCCGACACCGAGGCCGCGGTCGTGGGCGAACTGGCCTCGATGCTCGGACCGGGCGGCCTCCTGGTCGCCGGATTCGGCCTCGACGCCCGAAACCTTCCCCTGGCCTCGGCCCCGACCACGCTGGCCGACTACGACGCCTGGTGCGCCGCCGCCGGGCTCGCCCTGGTGCGGCGCCACGCCACGTGGGACGGCGATGACTACGACGGCGGCGGCTACGCCGTCAGCGTGCACCGCCTGACCGGCGCCGCCGGCACCGGCTGAGCGCGCTCCGGACCGCCTCCGTGGGTTGGTCGGTCGCGGCCCGGGCCGCGACCGACCAACCCCTCTGCCGGGGTGACTCAGACTTCAGGCGGGGGGCCTGCGGTCACTCGTCGCACTGCTTCCAGGAGAACTGGTAGGTGGTCGAGATGCTGCCGTCCGTCGAGTCCATCGTCATGAAGCTGGTCTCGTCCGAATCGCCCGCGTCCACCCGCAGTTCGGTGTTGATGTTGAAGTTGCGGATCGCGTCGCAGGGCGCGTAGACGTAGAGTCCGGCCTCGTCACTGAACTGCCAGTTGTTGGCGTGGGGACCGTTCAGTTCGTGCATGACGGGAATGGTCTGCTCCATTCCCTGGAAATAGTAGCTCGCCTTCTGTGTTCCGGTGGCGCCGTCGGCCAGGTCGGCGTATCCGCGGTAGTCGGCCCGGGCGATGGCGTAAGTGTATCCCTGCGGAACGTTGACCCGCACGGCGAGCTGGCAGTTCTTCCGTGAATCGATGGGACTGCTGTTTCCGCCGGCCTGGGCGAGGTATTCGCTGTAGGTGACGGTGAAGGCCGTGTTGTCGGGGGCGACGGACACGGCGGCCGTCCCGGGGGCGCAGCCCGAACCGTTTATGGTGACGAGGTCGATGGTGATCCCTCCGGGCGGGGGCGGGGGGATCACGATGGTTTCGGCGCTCGCGGGTGCTGCGAGCAGGGCGGATGCCGCGAAGAGCGATGCGGCGGCAGCGGAAATTGCCTTGAACACGGGGGGATCACTTCCGATCATGGAGGTGGGGGACTGGAGGGGGTGATCCGGCGGGCGATCGGAATGCATTTGCGCACGACGATCAGGAGATCAGGGGAATAAAGATCTTCGGCGAGACGGGCGCTTCGCTGCGAATGTAGGGGATGTGGGAAATTCGCGCCGGATCGTACTTGGCATGGTATTCACGCGAACACGGTGCGTCAACGCCTTGTTTTTCGGGTTTTCAGGAATCGGAAGAGTTTCCAAATAGCATTTCCCATACCGTTCGTCATCCGATCGTGGGGCGAATCTGCACCGAAATGGATTCTGTTTCAACGTGCGGTCCGCGGGCGGCCGGGGCGACCGACCTGCCCGAGGTCGGGGCGCGGCACGGTCGAGCTACGGGTCAGGTCCCGCCATGCGGTCACCCGCCCATGGCGTGCGCCACAGTACAGTAAAGTTCCCTATCATTCCCTCCATGGTCTAGATTAGGGAATGATGAGCGAAGAAATGTACTCGGTTGAGCAGGTGGCCGACCGGCTCGGCCTGCATGTGCGTACCGTGCGCGGCTACATCCGCTCCGGCCGGCTGAAGGCGGTGCGGATCGGCAAGCAGTACCGGATCGCCCGCGCCGACCTCGAGGCGCTGATCGGGCGGCCGCAGCCGGAACCGGCCCGGCCCACCGGCGCCGCGGCGGTGGAGGTGTCGAGCATCGTGCAGATCGACGGCGTCGACCGGACCGCCGCCGACCGGCTGAGCACGCTCGTCCTCGCCGGGGCGAACACCGCCCGCGACTCCGCGCCGCCGCTGCGCATCCAGACCGTCCACGACGAGGAGCGGAACCGCATGAAGATCGTGATACTGGGCGGCGCCGCCGCCACCGCCGAGGTGCTGCAACTGCTCGAAGCCGTGCTCGACGGCGACAACGGCCTGCTCGCCCCGGAGGCCGACGATGCCTGACGTGGTGCAGGAGCGGGCCGGGGTCCAGGTGCTGGTGTGCGATCCGGCCGGGCCGCGGGTGACCACCGTGCAGGACGCGCTGGACCTGATCGGCGCGGCCTTCCTCGGCGCCGAGGTGGTGGCCGTGCCCGCGAGCCGACTGGACGAGCGCTTCTTCTCCCTGGGCACCCGCTTCGCCGGCGAGGTCATGCAGAAGTTCCTCAACTACCGGCTGCGCCTGGCCGTCGTCGGCGACATCTCCCGGCACCTGGCGGCCAGTTCGGCCCTGCGCGCCCTCGTCCACGAGTCGAACCGGGCCGACCACGTGTGGTTCGTCCCCGACCTCGACGCCCTCGACGCCCGGCTGCGCGCCGTCGCCTGAGCGGCCGGGCCGAAGATCCGGCCGGGGCGGGGAGGGGCCGACCGGACAGAGGTGAGCGGGGGCTCGCTATCGCAAGATCCCCTCGTGGAGGGCCCGTAGGACGGCGTTGGTGCGATCCCGGGCACCGAGTTTGAGCAGGATGGTCGAGACGTGGTTCTTCACCGTGCCCTCGACGAGGAACAGCGCCTCGGAGATCTCGCGGTTGCTGTAGCCCTCGGCCACCAGCCGCAGTACCTCTAGCTCGCGTTCGGTGAGGTCCTGCACCGGCGGGGCGTCGGCGCCGACCGGTGACGGACCCGAGCGGATCGCCCGCAGCAGCCGGTCGGTGATCGACGGGGCGATGAGCGTCCCGCCCTCGGCCAGGGTGTGCACCGCACGGGTCAACTGCTCCAGCGTCACATCTTTGAGCAGGTAGCCGCGTGCCCCGGCGCGCAGGGCGTCGAGTACGAGAGTGTCGTCGGCAAAAGTCGTCAGCACGAGCACCGGGATCCCGATGCCGCGTCCGCGTAGCTGCTTGAGCGTCCAGATTCCGTCGTACCGGGGCATCCGGAGGTCGAGCAGGATCACGTCCGGCGCGGTCGCCGCGATGACGTCCAACGCCGACTGTCCGTCGTCGGCCACGCCCACCACCTCGACCTCGGCGACTTCCAGCAAGCCGCGGATTCCCTGGCGTACGAGGGCCTGGTCGTCGACCACCACGACCCGGGTCACGATGCCGGCACCCGGGCGGTGACCCGGAACCCTTCGCCGCCGTCGAATGCCACGTCGCCGCCGAGCGCTTCGAACCGCTCGGTGAGCCCGCGCAGGCCGTTGCCGAGCACCGGCTCGCATGCTCCGCGTCCGTCGTCCACCGCGGCCAGGACGGCGCCGGACCCGTCGGAGGAGACCTCGATCCGCAGCTCGCGGGCGTCGGCGTGCCGGATCGTGTTGGTGACGATCTCCTGCACGGCCCGCACGAGCGCAGCGGTCTGCTCCTCACCGACCCGCACATGGGAGTCGACGTCGATCGACACCTCGAGGCCGGGCAGGTCCCGCACCACCTGACGCAGCGCCTCGGTGAGGTCCGACGACTCGGCCCGCAGCTCCCCCACCGTGGCCCGCACATCCGCCAGCAGGTCACGCGCTACTCGGTTCGCCCGGTCGACGTGCTCGCGTGCCCGCTCGCCCTCACGGTGCCGCGCCGCCTCCAGCTCCAGTGTGAGGACGGTCAGCTGATGGCCGATGAGGTCGTGCAGATCGCGCGATATCCGCAGTCGCTCGGCGGTGCGCGCCGACTCCGACAACAGAACCGTCGCCGCCTGCAGTTCGATATGAGCCTCGGTCAACTCCCGGCGCATCCGCTGCTCACGGATGAGCGTGACCGAGCTCAGCAATGTCGCCAGCTGGATCAGCAGATAGAAGCCCGTCACGATCACCGCCTCAGTGACCGCACCCGCCCGCTGCACCATGACGGACGCGAGGACGGCCGTGTTGAGCCCGACGACGGCGAATCCCACGCGCAACGGCACGATGTAGACGCTCACCGCCGCTGTGAGGACCAGCAGGACCGGCAACAGCCCCATGCTCGGCGCGGTCAACACCACCGCCCAGGACGACACGACCGCCACGGCGAAAGCCGCGTATCTGAGCCCGGCCGGACGTTCGCCGACGCCAGCGATCGGCAAGGCGACGATGAGCACCGCGAACAGTACGATCCACCAGCCGCGGGGGATCGTGGTCTCGGCTGCGCCGATCAGGATCGGTCCGGCCACCGCGACCGATACGACGAGCATCGCCAGGCCCGACCACTCCTCCGGCCCGAGTCTACGCATGACGTCACCCTAGATTCTGTGTGGGGACGGCGCAGGTGCCGGAAGTCATGGGCGGCAATGCTGACTTCCGGCACAGGTGCGACGCCGACCCGGCCGCCTAGCGTCGTCGCCATGAGCAGCACAGCACCAGCGGTCCACGCCGAGAACCTCCGCAAACGGTACGGCGACAAGGTCGCCGTCGACGACGTGAATCTGCGGGTCGACACGGGAACGGTGCTCGGCGTCCTCGGCACGAACGGCGCGGGCAAGACCACAACGGTCGAGATGATCGCAGGGTTGCGCACGCCCGACCGCGGACGCGTCAGCGTCCTCGGCCTGGATCCCCGGCGCGACCGCGCGAAGGTCCGCCAGGTCCTCGGAGTCCAGTTGCAGCAGGCCTACCTGCACCACGCGTTGACCGTCGCCGAACTCATCGCCTTATACCGCAGCTTCTACCCCGCCCCCAGGCCCACCGAGGAACTCCTGGAACTGGTCGATCTGGCCGAGCAGCGCGGCATCCGGTTCGAGAAGCTCTCCGGCGGCCAGCAGCAGCGGCTGTCCATCGCTCTCGCGCTCGCCGGACGACCCCGCGTGGTGATCCTCGACGAGCTCACGACGGGTCTCGACCCGCGGGCCAGGCGCCGAATGTGGCAGGCGATCGAGCGCCTCCGCGACGAGGACGTCACCGTCTTGCTGGTGAGTCACGCGATGGAGGAGGTCGAGCGCCTCTGCGACCGCGTCGCCCTCATCGACGCCGGGCGCGTCATCGCCCTCGACACGCCCTCCGGCCTGATTTCGCGAGCGGGAGCCGAGGACCTCGACGGCGCATTCGTCGCACTCACCGGAAAGGAACTGGAGGACGCCGAATGAGCATCGAGATCGAGACCCGCCGCCCGGGCCTGGGAGCCTGGCTGACCCTGATCCTGTGCGAGGCCAGGATGGTCGCACGCGACACCGCCGGTCTCGTCGTTCCCGTCGGCCTACCTCTACTGATTCTGGTGATGAGCGCCTCGGCGGCGAGCGACGAGGTCGTGACCAACGGGCGTACCGCACTGGACGTGTTCGTCCTGCCGCTGGTGCTGACCATGGTCATCGCCACCATCGGCGTCATCAACATGCCGAGCTTCCTGGCGTACTACCGCCGCACCGGGATCCTGCGCAGGCTCTCGGTCACCCCGGCGTCACCGGCCATGGTGCTCGTGGCTCAGGTGGTCGTGAGCGTGATCCAGGCGATCGTCGGAATCGCCGCGGCGCTCGCCGTGGCGGTCCTGGTGTTCGGCGCCAATCCGCCGGCCCACCTCGGTGCGGCCCTCGGCGTCTTCGTACTCGCGATGGCGGCGATGTATGCCGTCGGCATGATCGTCGCGGCGATCGCGCCGACGCCCAACTCGGCGGTGGCGATCGGACTCATCGTGTTCTTCGCCCTCGGCGCGCTCGGAGGCATGTTCGGCGGGCGCGGCGCCCTGCCCGACGCGGTCGCGACCGTCGGCGAGTGGCTGACCTTCGGTGCCGGGGTCGAAGCCCTGTCCGCGGCCTGGGCCGGCGCCGCCGTCGAACCGGCTCATCTGGTGAGCCTCGGCGTGACGATCGTCTTCGGCGCCGCCGTCGCGGCCGTGCTCTTCCGCTGGGACTGAAGCCGCGGCTCTGACAGGTGCGATCGCCGCGGTGGCGTTCGTGCTCGTGTTCGCTCCACCGCTCAGCGGGACGTGACCGTCGGATCAGCCGAGTTCTTCACCGTGAACCCGATCGCGACCTGAGGCCCTTACGACCGAGGAGCCGGAAGCCGAGAGTCGATACACGCCCCCGGCGATCTCGGCCTTGAGTCTCGACCCCGATCAGCGCAGGACGTGGCCTCAGCCCCGGTACGCAAGCCCGCGGCGACCGGGCGATCCTCTCGCGTGGCCGAAGGCCCATTGCAGGGATCGCCCGGCGCCGCGCACCCCGCGCCGCCTCCATGGGCACCAGACCGAGAGCACGGTGGCGGTGCGCGCCCAGAGCAACAGGGCCGCTTCGTGCGCGGGAGGGCGACTGCCGTCCAAGGCCCTCGGCCGCGCGAGAGAAATGCCCACCCGCACGCCACTTGGAGCGGGGGCGGTCCTCAGAAGGCGCGGCGGGGACGCCGCCTTCTCGCCGGAGGCTACGGACGGGCCTCCTTGCGCGCGGTCACCCGTGCGAAGGTGAGGAACTCGCCGCCGTCGGCGGTGAGCATGTCGATCACGGGCCGGTTCGAGGCATGGCCGTCCGGCAGATACTCGGCGCACGCCCGAGCCCACAGCAGCCAGTCTCGCCAGCCGTCCCGCTGCGGTCGCGCGGAGGTGACCGTGACCAGTTCGGTGATCTCCCACTGGAAGCGCCACCACTCCGCCGTGTGCCAGGCCATCGCCTCCCAGCCGACCACCTTCTTGATGTGGGGAGGGATCGCCCCGAGTTCTCGGACCTCGCGGGTCATCGCGGGCGTCGCCATGCCCAGTCGCCCGCCCGGACGCAGGAACCGCACCAGGTACGGCAGGTAGCCGTCGGCCGTGCCGAAGTACTCGAAGGCGTCGATGCTCACGATCGCGTCGAAGCTCTCCTCCTCGAACGGCAGGGCGTGCGCCTCCGCCTGCACCGCCTCCACTCGATCGCCGACACCGGCCTCGGCGAAGACGCCCGCCGCCTCCTGCGCGCCGATCCACCAGTCGGCCGCGACCACCTGCACGCCGTACTCGCGGGCCAGGAACACCGAGGTCGCGCCTTTGCCGGAGCCGAGATCGAGTACCCGCATCCCCGGCCGCAGATCGAGATCACCGACGAGGTCCTCCAGCAGCCACAACGGGTTCGGCCCCATGTCCAGTCCCAGCAGCCAGGCCTGGTCATAGGTTGACGAACGCGGATAGCGGTCCGGGCGCACGAGATCGTCCAAGGCGGTCATGGGCACCGACCCAACCGGACGGCGGGCACCGGGCGCAACCCGATTATCGAGGCCCCGGCTTCTCCGTCGGCCGACCGCCGACCGGGGATCGGTCGCCAAGGCAGCGCGCCGAGCGGCCCAGGCCGCCGGCGCGGCCGTGCGGTCGGTTCGGCCCGGTCGATAAGGGCCCGGCTGTGGACGCCGGTTCCGGCCACCGGGCGCTTGCGGGTACGGGCGGGTGCGGGTTCCGCCAGAATCGGTGCATGCGGTGGGTGTGGGTGTGGGTCGGCGGTTCGGCGGCCGCGGCGTGTGCGGGTCTGGCGGTGGCGCTGTACTACCTGCCGGGTCTGGAGGCGCTGTCCTGGGTCGCCGGGGCCGGTTCGTTCGTCACCGCCGTGCCGTCGCTGGTTCTGGCGCTGATGCTGGCCCGCACGCAGGCACAGCCCTCGTCGACGGCTGCGGCCTCGGCGGGGAGCGTGGTGAACTCGGTGGGCGATGCCGGCGGCGCGGCGCTTCAGGCCGGGGACGTGAGTGGGCCCGTGCAGCAGGTCGGCGGCAACCACGGTGACACCTACACCGCCCACACCATGACGATCAGCCAGTCTCCGCCCGTTGAAGGATCGGCCGAGGCCCCTGACCGGGTGGCTTCGGCGGGCACGGTGGAGCAGGCCGATCCGCGGGAGTCGGGGGTACACGCCGCCCGGCCCGGCGCCGACGGTACGGCGCTGCCGCCCTATGTGGCCCGCGATGTTGATGAGGTGCTGGAGCGGTACATAGCCCGGGCCGCGTCCGGCGGTGGGGCGGTGCTGGTGGTGGGTGACTCCACCGCGGGCAAGTCCCGCGCCGCCCTGCAGGCCCTCAAACGGACTCTGCCCGGCCGCCGCCTGATCGCGCCGGCGGTCGGCGCCGACCTGCGGGCCCTGGCCACCCGGCTTTCCACCACTCAGCAGGAGGACGGGACGGTGGTGTGGCTGGACGACCTCCACCGCTACCTGGGCCTGGGCGAGAGCGGGCTGACCGAGGACACCCTGAAGGCGCTGAAACGCGCCGACGCGGTCGTGGTGGCCACGCTGCGCTCGGAGTTCGCCGACACCTACCGCGCCGACGCCCTCGCCTCCGGGCAGGAGCGGCGTGAGGTGCGCGGCGAGCGGGAGAACACCGCCGCCCTGCTCAGACGCTTCGACACCGTCGAACTCGACCGGGTCTGGTCGCCCGGGGAGATCCAGCGCGCCGCCGAGGCCGGTGACGAGCGGCTGGACGAGGCGGTGGCCCGCCATGGAGTACACGGCATCGCCGAATACCTGGCCGCCGGCCCCGACCTGCTCGCCGAGTGGCGCAACGCCCGGCGCTCCACCGCGCGCGGCGGCCATCCCCGCGGCCACGCCCTGGTCGCCGCCGCCGTCGACCTGGCCCGCACCGGCCTGCTCACCGCACCCACCTCCGCCATGCTGGACCAGGCCCACCGGCCGTATCTGGCCGGGGCGGCCGCGCTACGGCCCGAATCCTTCGAGCAGGCGCTGGACTGGGCTCAGCAGCCCCGGCTCGGAGTGAGCAGCCTGCTCGTACCCGACGACGGCGATCAGCGGTGCTGGCGCGCCTTCGACTACCTCGTCGAAGCCGCCACCGCCCCCATCCCCGCCTCCACCTGGCAGACCGCCCTGGACCACGCCTCCGGCGACGATGAACGCTTCACCATCGTCTTCAAAGCCGACCGCGCCGACCAGCACGACCTCGCCGTGGCGGCGTGCGAATCCCTGGCACGCAGCGGGCACCCCGGCGCCATGACCCTCTTGGGCGTCTGGGCCCACAGCGCCGGACACCACCGCGAAGCCGAAGACCGGTACCGCCGAGCCGTCGACGTGGGCTACAACGAGGCCCTGTTCAGGCTGGGCACTCTGCTCTACGAGCAGGGCAGGGTCGAGGAGGCCGAAGACTGCTACGGTCGGGCCGCTGTCGCAGGGGACGGCAGTGCCTTGCTCGAGCTCCGCAACCTGCTTTTCGAGCAGGGCAGGAGGGAGGAGATCGAGTACTGGTCCCGCCGGGCCGCCGACTCGGAAGCCCCCGGAGCCATGTTCGATCTCGGCACCCTGCTCTACAGGCAGGGCCAAACCGAGGAGGCCGAGCACTGGCTCCGCCGGGCGGCCGACGCCGAGGACACCGCCCCCCCGGTTCAGTGCCTTTCTCGGCGGTCTCCTGGAGCAGCAGGGCCGGGATGAGGAGGCGGTCGAGTTCCTGGAGCGGGCGGTGGAGCTGTCGGCCGCGGCCGGTGATGCCATGATGCGCGAATTCGCCACCGAACTCCTGAAGACGGTGCAGCGGAAGACCGATGGTGGCTGAGCCTCTTGTCCGCCCGGAGAGTCGGCTGCCGCGGTGCGCGTAGTACCGGCGGTACAGCGAGGACCGGACACCGGAGAGGCAACCCCGCGGAGGCGGTGCCCGGTGCCCGGTGCTCGATCGGTCGGTGCGGCCTGCCGCGCAGGCCGCACCTTCCCGCGCCAGGTTCCGGGCGTAGGGGCGACCGCGGCCTACTCCCGGACCGGGAGGGGGCCTTCACGCCGACACGGAGGTTCTCTGAAAACCTAGTCAACACGTATATTCGTGTGGTGTACTGTCAATCGGCGCCATGAGGAGTGCGAGGAGAGGCCACCATCGGACGAACCCCCCGTCCCGCTGCGCAGACCTGTTAAACACGCCAGAATTACCCCATTCCCCCGTGAGAACGCGCCCGCCCGTCCGGGCCCTTCGGAAGGACATCGGTGAACAACAGCAAGCACCAGGAGCTGGTGGGCTTCATCTGGTCGGTCGCCGACCTGCTGCGCGGCGACTTCAAGCAGTCCGAGTACGGCAAGGTGATCCTGCCGTTCACCGTGCTGCGCCGGCTGGACTGCGTCCTGGAGCAGACCAAGGACGAGGTGCGCGCGGCACACGAGAAGTGGAAGGGCAAGCCGGTCGAGCACCAGATGCTGCTCAGGGCGTCCGGGCAGAGCTTCTACAACACCGGCCGCCTGACGCTGGAGCAGATCGCCGACGACCCGTCGCAGGCCGCCAAGCACCTGTCCGCCTACATCGGCGCCTTCTCCGACAACGCCGCCGAGGTGCTGGAGAAGTACGACTTCCCCCGCCAGATCGCCCGGCTGGACGACGCCGGACTGCTCTACCGGGTGCTCGGCAGGTTCGCCGACCTGGACCTGCACCCGGAGCGGGTCTCCAACGTCCAGATGGGCTACGTCTTCGAGGAGCTCATCCGCAAGTTCTCCGAGGTCTCCAACGAGACCGCGGGTGAGCACTTCACCCCGCGCGAGGTCATTCGCCTCATGGTGAACCTGCTGCTCGCCCCGGACGAGGACGTGCTGCGCGTGCCGGGCACCATCCGCGAGGTCCTGGACCCGGCCTGCGGCACCGGCGGCATGCTCACCGAGACCCACGACCACATCCGCGCGGTCAACCCGCACGCCAAGGTCGTGGTCTCGGGGCAGGAGCTCAACGCCGAGTCCTGGGCGATCTGCCGGTCCGACCTGATGATCAAGGGCCAGGACCCCAAGAACATCGCGTTCGGCAACTCCTTCGGCCACGACCGGCACTACGGCGGGAAGTTCGACTACATGCTCGCCAACCCGCCGTTCGGGGTGGAGTGGAAGAAGGTCAAGGACGAGGTCGAGACCGAGCACGAGTCGCTGGGCTTCTCCGGCCGGTTCGGCGCGGGCCTGCCCAGGATCAACGACGGTTCGCTGCTGTTCCTCCAGCACATGATCGCCAAGATGAAGCCGGTGCAGGTGGAGGAGGACGGCCGGCGCACCGGCGGCAGCCGGATCGCGATCGTCTTCAACGGCTCCCCGCTGTTCACCGGCGCGGCCGAGTCCGGCGAGTCCAGGATCCGGCAGTGGATCCTGGAGAACGACTGGCTGGAGGCGATCGTCGCGCTGCCCGACCAGCTCTTCTACAACACCGGGATCTCCACCTACTTCTGGATCCTGACCAACCGCAAGGAGGAGCGGCACAAGGGCAGGGTGGTGCTGGTCGACGCCCGCGAGCACTTCGCCAAGATGCGCAAGTCGCTGGGCGACAAGCGCAAGTACGTCACCGACGAGCAGATCGACGAGCTCACGCGGCTGTACGCGGACGCCTCGACCGTCGCCGAGAACCCCGAACATCCGCTGCACGACAAGGTCAAGGTCTTCGACAACGAGGACTTCGGCTACCACCGGATCACGGTCGAGCGCCCGCTGAAACTGCGCTTCGAGGTGACCGAGGAGGCGCTGACCGAGCTTGAGGCCACGCTGAAGACCGGTAAGGCGCTGGCGAAGTACGAGTACCGGGACCAGTTGCTGGACGCCCTGCGCCCGCTGGTGGGGGAGAAGCCCGGCTTCTCCAGGACCGAGTTCGCCGGCCGCCTGAAGGGCGCCCTCGCCGAGGGTGGAGTCGGCAAGCCCCCGGCCAACGTGGACAAGGCGATATGGGCGGCGGTGTCGGTCCGCGACCCCGAGGGCGAGGTGCAGAAGAAGCGGGGAGGAGCGGTCGAGCCCGATCCGGAGCTGAGGGACTACGAGAACGTTCCACTGAAGGAGGACATCGACGCCTACCTGGAGCGCGAGGTCCTGCCGCACGTGCCGGATGCGTGGATCGACCACGAGAAGACAAAGATCGGTTACGAGATTCCGCTCACGCGGCACTTCTACAAGTATGTTCCGCCCCGGCCACTGGAAGAGATTGACGCTGAGCTGGACGAGCTTGAGGCCGAGATCCAGAACCTGCTGCGGAAGGTGAAGAAGTGAGCTGGGGCGCCAATGTTTCTGTACGCAGCGTTGCCGAGGTAGTTCTAGGAAGGCAGAGGGCGCCGCAGCATGCTGAAGGCCCTCACATGGTGCCGTATCTCCGGGCGGCGAACATCAAGGATGGAGAACTTGACCTCAGTGACGTGAAGTCGATGAACTTCACCCCTACCGAGCAGACGATCTTCTCTCTCCGCTCGGGAGACGTTCTAATCACCGAAGGAAGTGGAAGTATCGGTTCGGTTGGAGCATCTGCAGTATGGCATGGGGAGATTGAGGGTGCCGTCTGTTTCCAAAACACTCTGTTGCGGATGCGGCCGCGTGCTGAAACTGCGGAGGGACGCTTCCTAGGGTGGTGGGCGCGCTCCGCATTCGGGTCGGGACTTTTCTCTTCCATTGCAAGCGGCGCGAACATATACCACTTGAGCGCGGAGCGGATTCGGGCACTTCGGGTTGACCTTCCCTCCTTGGAAGAGCAACGACGTATCGCCGACTTCCTTGATGCGGAGACAAATACCCTTGCGCAATTCGAGAACGGAATTTATCGGCAGTTAGCTCTACTCGAAGAGCGAGAACTGGCGCATGTCTTTGATGCTGTCCGCGGCGCCGGCATTGGTGAGCGCCATAGTTACGATAATCTTTCTTGGCTAGGAGACGTCCCCGAGACGTGGCTTGTCGCTTCCGTGTCTAGCCAGTTCAGTATCCAGCTTGGAAAGATGCTCAACCAGGAGCAAGTAAACGGTGACCGACTAAGGCCCTACCTCCGCGTTGCCAATGTTCAGTGGGATAAAGTTCATGTAGACGACCTCGCTTACATGGATTTTTCCGAAGAGGAACGGCCTCGCTATGAGGTCCTCCCTGGTGATCTCCTGATTTGTGAGGGTGGCAGCTACCCTGGGAGGGCCGCAATCTGGGATGGCCGGATTGGTGAAATCTACTATCAGAAAGCGCTTCACAGGGCCCGCTCTCGTGGGAGAAGCCTGGTTCGATGGCTTTACTACTGCTTGCGCATTGCGCGGACAATGGGCATCTTTGAAGCTGATGGGAACACTTCAACTATTACTCATTTGACGGGTGAACAGATTTCCGCCCGTAGATTCCCTTTCCCCGATCCAAAGACCCAAGAGGAGATAGTTCGCTATCTAGATCGGGAAATCGTTGAGGAGTGCCGACTGGTATCGGCTGTCAGGCGCCAACTCTCCCTCCTCGCCGAACGCCGCCAAGCCCTCATCACCGCCGCTGTCACCGGTCAGATCGACGTCACCACCGCGAGGGGAGCCGACCTCTCATGAGTCCGATCCACGACGAGAGATCCTTCGAGGACGCCATCGTCGCCGCCATGACCGCCGACGGCTGGCGGCCCGGTACGCCCTCCCACTACGATCCCGTCCTCGGGCTCGACAGTGCGGAGTTGTTCGCGTTCATCGGGGCCACGCAGGCCGACGCCTGGGAGAGGCTCGTCCCCTTCCACGGCGGCAGCCAGGAAACCGCCCAGCAGAAGTTCCTGGCCCTCCTCGGCAAGGAGATCGACAAGCGCGGCACGCTCGCCGTCCTCCGCGAGGGCGTCAAAGATCACGGCGTCCGGTTCCGGCTCGCCTACTTCAAACCGTCGCTGGCATCCTCCGCCGACGCCTTCACCGAGTACGAACAGAACCGGCTCACCGTCGTCCGCCAACTGCCCTACACCAAGGACGGCTCCGACCGGGGCAACAGCGTCGACCTCGCGCTGTTCGTCAACGGCCTCCCCGTGGCCACCGCCGAGCTGAAGAACCCGCTCACCGGCCAGACCGTCGAGGACGCGAAACGGCAGTACCGCCGCGACCGCAACCCGACCGAGCCGCTGTTCGCCAAGCGCGCCCTGGTGCACTTCGCGATCGACCCCGACCTCGTCTTCCTCACCACCCAACTCAAGGGCGACGACACCCGCTTCCTGCCCTTCAACACCGGCTCGGAGGGCCCCGGCAGCCCCGGCGGCGCGGGCAACCCGCCGCCGGCCCCCGACAGCTCCGGCTACCGCACCGCCTACCTGTGGGAGCGGATCTGGCACCCGGACAACTGGATGGACCTGATCGAGCGGTTCATCCACCTGGAGGAGAGGAAGGCCGAGGACGGCCGCAGCAAGAGGAAGACGCTGATCTTCCCGCGCTTCCACCAGTGGCACGCCGTGCGCACCATGGTCGGCCACGCCGCCCGGCACGGGGCCGGGCACAACTACCTGGTGATGCACTCGGCCGGGTCGGGCAAGTCCAACACCATCGCCTGGCTGGCGCACCGGCTGTCCTCGCTGCACGCTCCGGCCGACCCCGCCGACATCGACCCCGCCGCACTGGCCGACGGCCTCAAGCCCAACACCGCGGTCTTCGACAAGACGATCATCATCACCGACCGCACCGTGCTCGACCGCCAGCTACAGGACACGGTCGGCGGCTTCCAGCAGACCGAAGGCCTGGTCGTGAAGGTCGACGGCAGCCGCGGCTCCAAGTCCGCGCAGCTCGCCAAGGCGCTGTCCAGCCAGGCCGGAAAGATCGTCATCGTCACCCTGCAGACGTTCCCCGCGCTGCTGGACTACCTGAAGCGCGAGCCCGTCGAGATCCGCGGCAGCCGGTTCGCGATCGTCGTGGACGAGGCGCACTCCTCCCAGTCCGGCGACGCCGCCGCCGACGTCAAGCGTGTGCTGCGCGACCTCGGTCTGGACGCCGACGACGACACCGACGACAGCGGAGACAACGACAGCAGCGGCGACCACGGCGGCGCCGCCGAGACCGACCCCACCACCAAGGCGCTCACCGAGTCCGCCAAGGCTCGGGGGCGCAGCAGGAACCTGTCCTACTTCGCGTTCACCGCCACCCCCAAACACAAGACCCTCGAACTGTTCGGGGAGCACGACCCGGTGTCCGGCGAGTACCGGCCCTTCCACACCTACTCGATGCGCCAGGCCATCGAGGAGGGCTTCATCCTCGACCCACTGCGCAACTACATCACCTACAAGACCTATTACAAGCTGGTCCGCGAGAACCCCAACGATCCCGACGACCCCGAGGTCGATCCGGACAAGGCGGGCGCCCTGCTCGCCCGCGCCGCCTACCTGCACCCGTCCACGCTCAGCCAGCACGCCGAGATCATCATCGAGCACTTCCGGGCGCACACCGCCGGCAGGCTCGGCGGCCGGGCCAAGGCCATGGTGGTCACCCGCTCCCGCGAGAGCGCCGTGAAGCTCTACCGGGCGCTGCGCAAGCACATCGACGACAGCGGCTACCCCGACCCCGGCGTGCTGATCGCCTTCTCCGGCTCGCTGAAACTCGACGGCGAATCCGAGGAGCTCACCGAATCCCAGCTCAACGGGTTCTCCGAGGGGGAGCTGCCCAAGCGCTTCGCCTACACCCGCGCTGACGACCGGCTCGCCTCGGCCCGGACCGGATCCGGTGCGAAGCGGGAATACCGTATCCTGGTGGTCGCCGAGAAGTACCAGACCGGGTTCGACCAGCCGCTGCTGACCACCATGTACGTCGAGAAGCGGCTGAAGAGCGTCGCGGCGGTGCAGACCCTGTCCCGGCTCAACCGCACCCACCCGAGGAAGGCCCAGGACGACCTGTTCGTGCTGGACTTCGCCAACGAGGCCGACGACGTCCAGGAGGCCTTCCGCCCCTTCTACGAGGAGGCGGTGACCACCGCGACCGACCCCAACCTGCTCTACGACGCGCAGCGCGCGGTCATGGAACCGCCGATCCTGCTCGCCTCCGAGATGGCGGAGTTCGCCACCGCCTACCTGGCGGTGCGGCGCGAGACCGAGGAGGGCTCCAGGCAGCGCGAGGAGCGCCACGGCGAGCTGTACCGGCTGACCGATCCGGCCCTCAAGCGCTTCACCGAGCTGCGGGACGGCGAGGACGAGGCGGACAGGGCGGCCGCGGAGCGGTTCCGCGCCGACCTCGGCGACTACATCCGCAAGTACGGCTTCCTCGCCCAGGTGGTGCCCTACACCGACGCCGAGCTGGAGCGGCTCTACCTGTTCGGCAAGCACCTGGCGCCGCGGTTGCGCGACAAGACCGACGGCGGCATCGACATCGGCAATCCGGACCTGAGCCATCTGCGCGTGGTCAAGACCGGCGAACACGACGTCGGCCTCGTGTCCGAGGGGGAGCAGGTGCTCCCCGGCTTCGCAGACAAGGCGGGCGCCGGCGCGGACGAGCCGGAGAAGATGCTGCTGTCGGAGGTCATCGAGGCGTTCAACGAGCACTTCGGGCAGGGGCTGTCCGAGGCCGACCGGCTGATGGTCGAGGAGCGGCTGGCCGCGGTGATGGACGATCCCGAGGTCCAGCAGGCCGCCGTCGCCAACAACGACGAGGAGGCGTTCCGGCACGTCTTCGAACCGGCGATGGAGAACGCGATGCTGGAGCGCGCCGAGACCAACAGCAAGTTCACCGACCGCTACTTCACCGAGGACGAGTTCAGGAGCTCTCTCGACAACAGCATGCGCCGCGCCGCGTTCCGCCTGCTCCGCAAACACAACGGAGTCCAGGAGTAGGCCAGGAGTAGGGGCCTTCTTCATCCTCCAAGCCGTTTGGTCCATCCCTCCGCCGGAATACGCATCGAACCAATGATCCGCGGAGTGAATCCCCCACCCTCCAAGGAGCGCCATGCGCTGTCCACGTTGCGGGTCGCCGACCCACGCACAGGCCTTCTGCGGCAACTGCGGGTTTCCCCTGGCTCAGGCCCAGGCTCAGGCTCAGCAGCAGCCGTCCCCGGCGCCGCCCCGGTACAACGCCCCTCCCCGGCAGCCGCCAATGGGCACGGCACAGCCCAAGCGTTCCCGCAGGACCGTGTGGGTCGTGACCGGGATCGCCGGCGGGCTCGTGCTGCTGCTCGTCGCGGGGATCACGGTCTTCGCCGTCTACGGGCCGCGCACCACCCGGCTCACCGACGCCGCCGTGCTGGTCGAGGAGCTCGAGGCCGACGGCCGGATGAACCCCTTCGTCAGTGTCTTCACAGCCGAAGGAGGCGAGACCGTCGTCTCCGTGTCGGAGTACGTCGAGGACAGTGGATACCTGGACTCCGCGGACATGGACCTGGAGGGGGTAGCCCTTGACGCCTTCCGGCTGGCCTGGGAGGAGCTACCCGGCTCCTTCGACATCGTCTCCGTCACCGTCTTCTCCGACTTCGGGATCTCCGTCGAGACGATGGGCCGGGACGAGTTACAGGAGGAGTTCGGCCCCCGGCCCTCCGGGCTCGACAGCGCGCCGGTCGAGCACGACGGGTCCGAGCCGACGGAGAACACCCCGGGGGAGTGCGCCGACGACTACTGCGACAAGCCGTCCCTGACCATCGGCTCGCCGCAGACCCTTGAACTGATCCGGCGCACCTGCACCGACCTTGAGGAGGGGCTGGCGGGGCTCACGTCCCTCCCCACGCCGTCGTCCAACCAGCAGGAGACCCTGTCCGGGGACCAGGTCTGGCTGTCGAGCGTGGGGTTCCGGTTCGGCGATCCAGAGGAGCCCGACTGGGTGAACGTCACGCACATCGGCGACTCCGCGGAGTTCCTGGAGATCTCCTGTGGCAGAGGAGACGCGGCGCCCTCGGAGGACATACAGACGCGGATGTTCACCCGCACCCAGTACGAGAACGCGGCCTGACCCGGGCGTCCGCCCGGGCCAGGCCGCCGACCGTCACGCCACGGCCCTCCCGCCCGTGCTGTGCGGCCGGACGAACGGGCCGCCCTCGGCGAGGGTGCGCCCGGGGGAGCGGCGGGGCAGCGGGGGCGGCGGCTCATCCGGGGTCCAGCTCAGCCGGAAGAAGACGCCGCACCCCTTGGTGAGGGGTCCCCACAGGTCGGCGAACGCCTCGACCAGCGCCAGCCCGCGCCCGGACTCCGAGTCCGGGCCGGTCTCGGCGAGTTCCAGCCGCCGGCCGTCGAGGGGGCCGCGGTCCTCGACCTCCACGCCGACCATGCCGGGGCGCAGGTGGACGCGGACGGTGTAGACGCCGCCGTTGGAGCTGCGGGTGTGCCGGACGGCGTTGGTGGCCAGTTCGGAGAGCAGCAGAACGGCGGTGGCCCGAACGTCGTCGGGGATCTCGGGGCCGCGGTGGCCGGAGGCGAGCAGGCCCTCAAGCCAGTGCCGGGCGGTGGCCACGCTGTTGGGGGTGCCGGAGAAGACGGCGCTGAACGACTCCACGGTCACCACACCCTCTGCGGGGCCGTGCGCCGCACGTAGGGCCGGACGCGCGGAGCGCGACAGCGGGGAATAGCCTTGGGCATCGAGTCCTCACCTGTCCTTACCAGGTCGGGGGCTAAGGCCCTGGTCGGTGTGGCTGCACCGGGCAGGGCCGCTTTCATATACGCCGATTACGGTCAATCCTTTAATGGCGTCTACGTCTCCACACTGGCTCAACACCTCCGAGTTTTTCCAGGGATTCAACTGATCTGGAGTTTTCCGTCGACTGGGGTCGACAAGTGTTGGCTGTGTGTGCTGAAGTGTTGAGGTATGGTCGACAAGGTCAACCCCCAGTGGCTCAAGTTCGGCAAGCAGGTCCGCTTACTACGTGAAAGACATGGTCTTTCACAGGACCAACTCAGCAGGTCCATGACCATCTCGCCCGCGATGCTGAGTGCTATCGAACGCGGCATACGAGGTTGCAAACCGGAACATGCGGAACAGATCGACCGCGCCCTCAACACTGGGGGAAGGGTCCGACGACTGTGGGAAGGACTGCCATCAGGCAACGGCTTCCCTGACTGGTTCCGTGACGTCGTGGAGCTGCAACGCGAAGCATCCGAGATCAGGGAGTATCACCCTCTGCTGATTCCGGGGCTGCTTCAGACCGAGGAATATGCGCGGACGATTCTTCGGGACGGCCAGCCAACCGACTCGGCCGCCGAGATAGACGAGCAGGTACGTGCTCGGATGGACCGGCAGTCCATCCTGTCTTCGGATCGACCGCCGCTTCTCCTGGTCGTCCTGGATGAGACGCTGCTACGTCGGCCGATCGGTGGCCGTGAAATCATGGGCCGTCAGCTTGAACACCTGCTAGAGGCATCCGCAATTCCACACGTGGTCATTCAGGTGGTACCGATGGCAACGGAACACCACCCTGGGCTTTCAGGAGCCTTCACCCTGATTACGGTCCCGAATCGAGGTGTGGTTCTGTACATGGAGACTCGGATTTCCGGGACTCCAGTGGACGACCCAGACGGAGTGGAAGAGTACGTGCGCCTGTACGGAGAGCTACGGGGAGTCGCCTTGCCTCCGGCAGCATCGCGCGGACTGATTGAGAAGGTTCGAGGAGAGTTCCAGTGAGTGTCATCGGTGAGACGTGGCGCAAGAGCAGCTACAGCAACTCCAAGGGCGGAAACTGCGTCGAGGTCCGTCTGGCGTGGCACAAGTCCTCTTACAGCAACGAGAAGGGCGGAAACTGCGTCGAGGTCGCCGAACTATCGGACTCGGCCCTGATGCGCGACACCCGGAACCGCCACCTCGGCCACCTCGGCTTCCCCTCGGGTGAGTGGGCGTCCTTCCTGCGGGACGTGAAGGCCGACCGGCTCTAGCAGCCGTCCGGTCGCCACTCCCACTTCCCACAACACGAGAGCGGAGAGGACAGGGCACGTTGCCGACGCAGCCGCTTCGGGTCGGGGGGCGCTACGAGCTCACCCGGCCGATCAGCACCGGAGGCATGGGGCAGGTCTGGCAGGGGTACGACACCGTCCTCGACCGGGAGATCGCGGTCAAGCTCATCCGCTCCGACGCGGCCAGGACCGCTGAGGAGACCAAGGAGTTCGCGGCCCGGTTCCGGCGGGAGGCCAGGGTCACGGCGCGGATCGAGCACTCGGGTGTGCCCGCCGTGTTCGACGCCGACGTCGACAGCGAGCACGACCGGCTGTACCTGGTCATGCAGTTGGTGCGCGGGGTGCCGTTGGGCGACGTCATCGCGGAGGAGGGGGCGCTGGCCGTCGAGGCCGCCGTCTCCGTCGCCGCGCAGATCTGCGCCGTCCTCTCCTACGCCCACGCCGTGCCCGTCATCCACCGCGACCTCAAGCCCGGCAACGTCATGATCGCCGACGACGGCTCGGTCAAGGTGCTGGACTTCGGGATCGCGGCCGTGCTGCGCACCGACGTCACCCGGCTCACGGCCACCGGCAGCAGGCTGGGCACCTGCGCCTACATGCCGCCGGAGCAGGTCCTGGGCGGCGGCGTCAGCCCGGCCAGCGACCTCTACTCGCTCGGCTGCCTGCTGCACCAGTTGTGCACCGGAGAGCGCGTGTTCGACGGGGAGAGCGACTACGTGCTGATGGACCAGCACGTCAGGACCGCGCCCGTCCCGGTCCGCGCGATCCGCCCGGACATCCCCGCGAACCTGGAACGCCTGATCCTGCACCTGCTCGCCAAGAACCCCGAGGACCGCCCGGCGAACGCCCAGGACGTGCACGACCGCCTGGCCCCCTTCCTGCCAGCACCGGCGCCCGCCGGGGCCGACGCCCCGCAGGTCCCCGGCGGGCTGCCCGACCCGGCCCGCCCCTACCGGCGGCCCCTGGCCCCGCGTCCCCGCCCGGCCTCCGGCCCCGCGGCCGGGCCCGCGCCGACGAAGGTCCTCCCGCCCTTCCACGGCGTCGCGGACCTGCCCACGCCGCCCCGCACGATGATCTCGGCGGAGGAGCTGGCCGAGGTCGAGGAGCACGCGCAGAGCCTGCTGGAGGAGGAGCGCTACGCCCAGGCGGTAGGCCTGCTCGACGAGGCCGTCGAGGGCGCCGCCGCGCGCTTCGGCGACGGCGACGACCGGGTGGTGGAGCTGCGGTTGCGGCGCGCCTTCGCGCTCGGCCTGGGCGGCGACCTGCGGCGGGCGCTGCCGGAGTTCGACCGCCTCGCCGCCGGGTTCGCCGCGGCCGACGGGCCCGACGACGACCGGGCGCTGGCCTGCCGCCAGCAGGCCGCCATCTGCCGGGCCCAACTGGGGGAGTCGACAGCCGCGCTGCGCGAGTTCCAGTCCGTGCTGTCGCGCGTGCTGCCCCTGGCGGGGGAGCGCGACCCGATGGCGCTGGATCTACGCCTGGAGATCGGCAGGCTGATGCTGTTCACCGGCAGGATCGGCGAGGCCGAGGAGTGCCTCGTCCCGCTCCAGGCCGATCTGCACGCCGAGTACGGCCCGGACGACCCCGCGACCCGCGACGCCGTGAACCTGCTGGACCGCATCGGCCGCACCGGCACCTGACCGCACGCACCACCGGCCGAGCCGCCACACCACCGTCCCTTCTCCTCCCCCGTCGGCACGACCAGGAAGGCGACCGTCCCCCCATGCCCCAGCTCGCGTTCGAGAAGCGGTTCTTCAAGGGCGGAGACTACGACGCGCTGCCGGTGCACGTGCGCAAGAACGTGCGCGAGGCGATGGACAAGTTCCCCAAGCTCACCCCCGCCCAGCTCAAGGCGGACAAGGGGCTGAACTTCAAGCCCCCGGCCGGGGCGCGCAACCGGCACATCCGCACGTTCAAGGTGGACAACTTCCACCGGGGCGTGGTGTTCGCCCCGGAGGGCGGCGGCACCCTGCTGCTGCTGAAGGTCCTGCCGCACGACGACGCCTACGCGTGGGCGGCCAAGCTCGACGCCGGGGTCAACTCCGCCACCCGCGGACTGGAGGTCTGGGACGCCGAGGGGCTGGAGCGCGTCACCCCGGCGATGGAGCGGCGGGCCGCCGGAGCGGGCCGGCTCCTCTTCGCCGACATCTCCGACGGGGACCTGCGCGCCCTCGGCGTCGACGACACGACACTGCGCGCCGCCCGCACCATCGTCGACGCTCAGCAGTTGGAGGTGTTCGCGCCCTACCTGCCCGAGGACCAGGCAGAGGTGCTGCAGTTCCTCGCCAACGGGTTCGGCGTGGAGGAGGTGTGGCGCGACATCGTCGCCCACCGCGCCCCCGCACCGGCCGCCGGTGACGACTCCTCCGTCATCGAGACGGCCATCCGCAACACCCCCACCCGGATCGCGCTGGTCTCGGGCGCCGAGGAGCTGGCCGAGATCCTGGACCGGCCGTTCGCCGAGTGGCGGATCTTCCTGCACCCCTCCCAGCGCAAGGTCGCCTACCGGCCCAGCTACCCCGGCAGCTACCAGGTGACCGGCGGTCCCGGAACCGGCAAGTCGGTGGTGGCCATGCACCGGGTCAGGCACCTCCTGAACCACCTGCGGCCAGGCGAGCGCATCCTGCTCACCACGTTCACCAACGCCCTGGTGTCGGCGCTGCGCTCGGGGCTGACCGAGCTCGTCGCCGACCCGGACCTGCTGGAGCGCGTCGACGTCACCACCGTCAACGCCCAGGCCGGCCGGGTCCTCACCGAGGCTGCCGGGGGCGAGGCCCCGCATTTCCTCGGCGACGCGGAGGAGCAGGCCCGCTGGAAGGAGATCGCCGAGCGCCTCGACCTGCCGTGGAATGAGCGGTTCCTCGCCCAGGAGTACCGGCACGTCGTCCTGGCTCAGCGCATCGACGACCCGGACGCCTACCTGGCCGCCGACCGGCCCGGCCGGGGCAGGCCGCTGGCGCGCGCCCTCCGGCCGCTGCTGTGGCGGGCGATGAGCGAGTTCACCGCGGGCCTGGACGCCGACGGCGTGCACACCCACCTGCGGGCCTGCGACGTCGCGGCCCGGACGCTGGAGGAGGAGGGGCCGCTGTACCGGCACGTCGTCGTCGACGAGGCCCAGGACCTGCACCCGGCCCAGTGGCGGCTGCTGCGCGCCGCCGTCCCGGTCCGGCCCGACGACCTGTTCATCGCCGGCGACCCGCACCAGCGGATCTACGACGCGAAGGTGTCGCTGAAGTCCCTGGGCATCAAGGTGGTGGGGCGCACCACCCGGCTGAAGCGGAACTACCGCAGCACCCAGGAGATCCTGGCCTGGTCGCGGGCGCTGCTGGACGGCCGTCCGGTGGAGGGGCTGGCCGACGGCGGGGACGACACCCTCGCCGGGTACCGGTCGTCGCTGCACGGCGCGGCCCCCGTCGCGTTCGGCGCCCCCGACCAGGATGCGGAGGTCGCCGAGGTCGTCCGCCGGGTGCGCGCGTGGGTGGAGGCGGGGATCGCCCCTTCGGAGATCGCGGTCGCGGCCCGGTTCAACGCGGTGGCCAGGAAGGTGAAGGAGGGGTTGGTGGCCGAGGGCGTCCCGGCGGTGCTGCTGCGCTCGACCCCCAAGCCCGAGACCGAGGGGGTGCGCGCGGGCACCATGCACGCGCTCAAGGGGCTGGAGTTCCGCTGCGTCGCGGTGGCGGGGGTGTGCGACTGGGCGGTGCCCTTCGCCAAGGCCGTCACCCCCGCCGACGTCGACCCGATCCAGCACGCCACCGACCTGATGGCCGAGCGCTGCCTGCTGTTCGTCGCCTGCACCCGCGCCCGCGACCAGCTCCATGTCTCCTGGCACAAGGAGCCGAGCGAGTTCCTGACCGAAGCGGGAATCGCGTGAGCGGGCCGATCGCGGTGGAAGCCGTCCACCGGTGCCGCCGAAGCCGGATCACCGACCGTCCGACCTGAGAAGGAGTCCCCCGATGGAAGACAGGCGCAAGGTGCAGACGGCCGTCCTGGGCGGCGCCGGCTCTTACGAGCCGGTGATCTGCCGCAGGACTACGAGGCCGCGCGGCACCTCAAGGAGAGGTACGCGATCCGCAGCTTCTGGTGCGGGACATGGCTGGGAGGGTGCGGAAAGAAACTCAAGGCCAGGGTCGGCCGGGTTTACGTCCCCCATTTCGCGCACTACCCGGAGAACGGCCGACCGGCCGAGTGTCTGAGGTCCTATAACGATGAGCGCAGCGCGGACCACCTGTACGTCAACCTCGATCTGGCCCACTGGCTGAGGAGGCAGGGGCAACGGGTCGCCCCTCCCGTCTTGAGCGGGAACTTCCGGGAGGGAGGGACCTGTCGCAGCATGCGGATCGGCACGAGTGACGATCGCGGGATCGTCGCGGTCGAGTTCCGCACCACCTCCCCCTCCTACTGGGAGGACTGCGATGTTCGGCTGCGTGATACGGCTTCCTGGCTGACCTGGCTCTTCGCGCCCGGGGCGAAGGCTCCCAAACAGCTTCTCGAACAGTTCGGCTACACCCTGCACTGCCGCCTGGGCGGAGAAGCGGGACGGTACCGGCTCGAAATCGGGACGCGCCCGGAGAAGGACCCTGTCATATGGGTTGACCTGGACGAATGCGTCCTGAGCGAACACGGCCTCAGCACTCCCCACGCCGATGAGATCCGGCGGAAGCGCAAAGCTGCGAAGACGGGCGGGCCCGCGGTCCCCGCCCCCGACGCATCTCCTGCCCGTCCCGTGCTCCCGCCGGGGCTTCCTCTCCTGACCGAGGGCTTCACCGTGCTGCCGAGGGAATCGGAGAGCCGAACCGTCGCGGATCCGTCCGCGGCGGGCTTCTCCCACGTGGTCAGGGCGGACACGCGATCGGCGCAGGGGCCCGCCCCCGGCTTCCCCGTCAATGTCCGGTTCTCCCTCCCGATCTCAGGCATCGTGACCGGCGCCCCGCACCGTCCGAACGGCCGAGAAGCATCCCGCGGAGGGGACGACGCACTCGGGCCGGGCCGCGCGGAAGCGCGGTGCGCTCGCCCGGCCGCTCCAGGAGTCCCCTGCATGGACCGAGGAACCCCGGATCGCCGTCGCGCCCGGAAACGACGTCCTCTGGTCGGAACTGCGCCTGCTGCTCTCCCGCGTCGGTCAGGAGTACGGGCTCTCCGGTGACATCGAGCGGGCGGGCCGCTGCTCGGGCGCCGCGAAGAGTCTGAAGCGCAGCGCCACTCCTCCCGAGCTGCCGCAATGGCTGTGGGCTGACATCCGCCGACTACTCGGGATCCAGGGGGTGACCTCGAGGCCGTCGAGCCCCGAAGCGGGCGACGCGGCATCTTTGGCGGCTTCGGCTTCGGCATCGTCGGAGAAGGCGACACTTCCGCCAGAGGCTTCCCGAGATGCGGACGCGGAGACACCGGGGCCCCGGTCGCAGAGCCCTGCGGTAGGCGGCGTCGGTCGCCGTGTGCAGAGCGCTCTGGTCGACCCTGGCGAAACCGTCGACGCCGTTCCCCTCGACCAGGAGCTCATCACCCTGCTGACGGAACCGGTTGGCCGGTTAGCGGTGACCGCCTACGGGAGCGGTGGCTGCGCATCGCCGCTCTTCCGACGGTCGTCGACGCGGTCCTGCTCGGGAAGGGGGAGGCCACGAGCAGCGCCGGTCGCAAATCGAGGAACCCGCAGGTCATATCGCAGCAGATCTGCGGGATCATGGCGCTGCTGGGCGGCGCCGAGGCGATCTACGCACTCGTCGGCCGGGTCTACGCGGAGGCGGCTTCGGAGCTGAAGGAGGCGAGACCGTCGTCTCCATGTCGATGCCTCGGACGAGGCGGCACGCGATGCCTTCCGGCTGACCGGGGAGAAGCTGCCCGGCTCCTTCGACCTCGCCGTTATCCATGCCCACTCCCTCGACTCCGATCTCATCGCCGAGACGATGGGCCGTCCCCGCGTGGACGGAGCGGATGCGTCCGGACGGTGAGTGCGCGATGTCCCCCGACCCCTATGAAGGGGGCCGATACCGATCCGCATCTTGATCGCCACCCCTGCCGCTGCCGGGTCCGGTGGTCTCCGCCTCGGCGTCCTTCTTGGTCAGCGAGGAGCTGAGTAGCCCGTCGAGGCGGAGACGGGGCGGGGTCACGGGACCAGGCCGTGGAGGGGAGAAAGGTCGGATCCGGATTCGTTCGGGTCAATGACATAGGACACCACGGCACCGGGGACGGCCAGCGTGCGGTGCAGGGCCTGGGTCTGCCGGGAATCGGGGGTCTCCGGGAGCCGTTCACCGCCGAAGTCGATCCACACGAGGTCGTCCTCTCCCACCTCCGCCCCGAGGGGCACGGCCGCGAGCGCGCGGATCGGGTTCTCAGTGGAGTCGTCGCGCTCCACGTGCGGGGCGACCAGGACCTCGTCCAGGACGTGGACGGACTCCAGGTAGCGGCCCACTATGTCCGGGGCGAGTTCTGTGCGCTGGACGACCTCGCCCGCGGCGTCGGTGCGCAGGACGAGGGCGGGCTTCTCGGCCTCCTCCAGTCGCAGCACGGCCTCCCGCAGCACCACGGCTCCCGCGGTGTCGATCGCCAGGGTGTGGTCCCGGTGTCTCCGGGGGTCGCCGGGCTTCTCGGGGCGGACTCGCACGGGCTCTCCTGTGGCCAGGGTGAACGTGCCGCCCTCGGTCACGGCCACCGGTTCGGCTCCGCGCCCTTCACGAGTGCCGCCGACATAGGGCAGGTCGCCGGTGGACAGGTCGTCGGGTGTCCATTCACGGCGCCACACCTGCTGACCGGTGGCGGTGTCCAGCGCGACCACGCTCTCCACCGCGTCGTCGGGGACGTCCATGTTCGCGAGGGCGGCGCTGCGGTCATGGTCCGGAAGGTGCTCCTCGTCCAGGCACAGCCGGGCCACCAGGACTCGGTCACCGTGTTCGCGTATCCCGTCGTTCCCGTCCCACCGGCACAGGCGTTCCGGAGTCGAGTCCTCCAGTGGGAATTCCCAGATCCGTTCGGCGGAGTCCGTGGCGTGGGCGACCACCACGGCCCCACCGTCCTCCTGGACGAGGAAGACACGCAGATCAGGGGTCAGGTGCGGGCCCTTCGACGGTGCGTCCTCACCCAGTTCGGGCATGGGTGCGTTTCGGACCACCTCCCCGGTCGCGGTGTCCAGCACCACCATCGTCCTGGTCTCGAGTTCGGGCTCGGCCACGTACAGGAGGTAGGCGTACCGCTCATCGCCCGCGAAGACGCCGGTCTCCACCTGCCGTGCGTAGGGCAGCCGGTAGGTCCACAGCTCCTCGCCGTCGGCCCCGTCCAGGGCGACGAAGCCGTCGGCGTAGCGCACGATCGGTCCGCGCGGTCCCCGTTCCACGCCCATGACGCGGTGCTCCGGCTGCCAGCTCCACCCCACCCGGCTGATGTCGGCGGGTACCGGCGCGGGGTCCCCCACGGTCTTGGCGACCGCGTGCTCGACCATGAGGAACCGGGTGAGAGGCGGGGTCATCCCCCAGAGCAGGATCACCGCCAGGATGCCCGCCGTGAGTCCGGTCAGCGCGCGCTTCCAGCTCTGCGGCAGCAGCAGGGAGCTGCCCGAGCACAGCAGCACCAGTCCCAGTGCGACGAGGCAGACACCGATCCACAGCTCGGTCACCATGCCGGGGAACATGCGGTAGTCCCCGTTGCGGACCGCGGGGGCCAGGTGCCGGGTGGGATAGGTCGCCCATACCAGGGCGAACCCCGCCAGGACGGCCGCCACCCGTACGATCGCGCCCACCAGGTCCGGGCGGCCGGTGCCGCGGTCGCCGTGGCCGTCCGGGAATCGAAGGGTCACGAAGCCGCCCGCCGCGAGCCCGAGGACCAGTGCCGCCACGATCAGCGGTGACAGGTCCTGGCCGGCCGCGACGTCCTCATCGAGGCCGAAGAGGCGGGGCACCATGAGGACCACGGCCCCCACGAGCACCGCGATCCCGGTCCAGCCGAGCACTCCTTTGAGTCGTTCCGCCACCGACCGCGCTCCCTGTCCGCCCACAGCCCACCGACACGCGCACCGCAGCCTAGAGCCTCGGCCCGCCCCCTGCACGTGTTCCCCGCTCCCACCGCCGAGGAGATCGGCTGTATCGCGCCCGGGCCCCTACGCGGCGCGGTAGGAGCGCAGGTCCTCCTCGCCCTCTTAGCACGCGCGGGTGCGGGAGGTCCTGGGTGGGCCGTCGGAGCGCGACGCCGTGTCCGTTTGTGGTCATTTCAGTGCGCGGTGTCACGGGCGCTCGCTAGGCTCGCAAAGCCCCCGTTCCCTCACAAAAGAGGTGTAAATGCGACAGATTCTGCGACGCGCGGCGGCCATCGCGGCGGTGGCGGTGATGACGGCCGGCGCCTTCACCGCGGTGGCCGCTCCCGCCCAGGCCGCCAGCTTCAGCTTCGGCGACTACGGCCTGCAGTCCGACGGCTCCCGCTACATCACCATCGGCAACAGCGGCAGCGATGCCGGAGTGGTCCTCTGGAACGCCGACCCCGGCTCCAACAACGGCTGGCCCAAAGGCGACACCCTCTACGCGAGGGACTCGCTCAGTGACGGCTACGCCGTCGAGGGCAGGGTCTACTACGACGGCGGCGGGTTCTTGCTCTATGCGGCGACCTCGGGCCACACGGCCCCCTACACGGCCAGCAAGACCAAGAACATCGCGGAGGGCACCCGCCTTCTGCTCCGGGTCTGCGTGCTGCAAGGGTCGAGCAAGATCGCCTGCTCGCCCTACTACAGCGCCCACGCCTGACCGCGGCGGCCCCGTCCCCGGACTCGGGGCCGGCAGGGTCGCCCTCCGCTCGCGCTCACGGAGCACGACGCTGGAGGGAGCAGGCCGGGAGAACGCGGGGCGGGAGAACGCGGAGTTCCCCGCCCCGCGGTTCTGTGTCAGGTGGTGTTGCAACCGTCGCTGAGGTTCACCTACCGAAACCCGGAAAACGGATATTTCGCAGCGCTCCAGCAGCGGACTTTTAGCGCGGGGTTTTGTTCCGATACTCCTCGCCTCCCACTTGGCGGCTCGCTGTAGCTCCGGGAGCCGAGGGCCACCTACTGAGGTTTGCAGAAGTTGCGCGGGGTGGGATGGCGGGGAGGCTGCGGCGGGAGCGCGGCCCCTTTCCTCGGGCGGGATGCTTTATCGCCGCCGGTGGGCCGCGCCCCGCCGCCGAAGCAGACGGCAAAGGTGTGCGCGAACCCGCGCCACCGCTTCGGCCGGGAGGCGCGGCCCCACGCCGGGCTCACCGGTGAAGGACGCGCCAAGAGGGCCGCACTCTCCCGGCGACCTCCCGCAGAACCGTCCCTGCACCTAAAGGCCCACTCGACTTCTGCAAACCTCAATAGGTCCGCATCGGTCGAGGTCTCGGCGTGCTTCCCACCCGAACCGGTCGGGGCGCCGTGCCTGCCGTAGCGCGGAACGACGTTACCGCTCGGTGTCCGAAGTTGATGGAGAGTCGGTCAATATCGATCAGAAGTGTTGACAATCCGCAGTTTTCCGCTCGATGATGTGCGTGCTTCTGAGCGAATTCTTTCGCTTGTGTTCGAACTGCCGTTGGGATGGCCCGCGATGCGACGGATCAGGGTATCGGGTCCGCCGGGCGTGCGCCGGCGCACGCCGCTCCGGCCGTTCCGGTGAGTGTGCGGGTCTCGGCCCGCGGGCCGAGACCTTTCGAGGGGAAGGTTCATGGCGGAACTGTCACGAAGGCACCTGCTCAGAGCCGGGCTCGGCGCCGGGCTGGGGGCCACCCTGGCCGCCTGCGGCACGGGGCGGCGCGGAACCGCCGAACAGGCGCTGATCCCGCGCGCCGAGCCGGGGGAGACCGTGCACCTGACCTACTGGTCGTGGTTGAAGGACCTGCAGAAGGTCTGCGACATCTGGAACGAGAAGAATCCCGACGTCCAGGTCGAGGCGGTGTGGACCCAGGCGTCCAACGACGGCGGCTACCAGAAGATGTTCTCCGCCCTGGCCGCCGGGGGCGGGCCTGATCTCGCCCAGATCGAGATGCGGCAGATCCCGGCCTTCATGCTCGTCAACGGGCTGGTGGACCTCTCCCGCTACGGGGCCGGCGAGCACGCCGACAAGTACGACCCCACGCTGATGAGCCAGGTCGGCTTCAACGGCGGGATCTACGGCATCCCGCAGGACTCCGGGCCCTGCGCCTTCTACTACCGGGCCGACATCATGGACGAGCTGGGGGCCGAACCCGCCGCCACCTGGGAGGAGTGGGCCGAGCTGGCCGCGGAGTACCGCGCCGCCGGCCGGTACCTGGAGTGCTTCCCGGTGGGCGACACCTCCTTCTTCACCGCCTTCGCCACCCAGGCCGGGGCCACCTGGTTCCGGGCCGACGACGACGGCTGGGTGATCGACATGACCGACGACGCCACCATGCGCGTGGCCGAGCACTTCGACAAGGCCATCGACCAGGACCTCGTGGACATCTCGATGGCCCACTTCTCCCCGGCCTGGTTCGCCGCCGCGAGCGACGGGTCCCTCGGCGCCGTCACCAGCGCCTCCTGGGCCGACGCGCTCATCAAGGGCACCGGCGGCACCGAGGGCCTGTGGCGGGTGGCCCCCATGCCCACCTGGGGCGACACCGGTTTCGGCTCCACCCACCTGGGCGGTTCGACGGTCGCCACACTGGCCAACTCCCGCCACCCGCAGGAGGCCCTGGACTTCAGCGTGTGGATGACCACCGACCCCGAGGGCATCGACGCGATGATCAAGCACTCCGGCATCGGCTGGTCGCCGTCGCCGGACCACATCGGCACGGTGCGCCGGCAGCCCTCGGAGTTCTTCGGCGGACAGAACTACAACGAGGAGATCCTGGTGCCCGCAGCCGAGCAGCAGAACCCCGACTGGGCGTGGGGACCGACCACGCAGCAGGTCTTCGACGCCCTCTCCGACAACGTCCGCCGCAAGCTCGCCGGCGAGATGACCCTCATGGAGGCGTGCGCCCGGACGCAGGAGGAGACGGTGAAGATGCTGCGCGACAAGGGCCTGAACGCGAGGGCGGCATGAACTCCCAGAAACGGGCCCCCTGGCTCCTGCTCGCGCCGTTCCTGACCTTCTTCGGTCTGGCGTTCCTGCTGCCGATCCTCTACGCCGTGTGGCAGAGCTTCACCCGGGTGCGGCTCTCCGGGCTCTTCGGCGAGGAGGGGGCGACCACCACCTTCGCCGGGTTCGCCAACTACGCCCTGGCGCTGGAGAACTCGGAGTTCATCGCCTCCATCGGCCGGATGCTGCTGTTCGGGGTGGTCCAGGTCCCGGTGATGATCGCCATGGCCACCGCGCTGGCCCTGCTGCTGGAGTCGGCCTCGGCGAAGTGGCCGCAGTTCTTCCGGGCGGCCTACTTCATGCCCTACGGCGTGCCCGGCGTCATCGCCACCATCCTGTGGTCGTTCCTCTACGTGCCGGGCCTGAGCCCGTTCATCGACATCGCCGAGAGCTTCGGGATCACGCTGGACTTCCTCGGCCCGAGCACCGTGCTGTGGTCCATCGCCAACATCGTCACCTGGACCTACGCCGGCTACAACATGCTCATCATCGTCGCCCAGCTCAAGTCCATCCCCGGCGACCTCTACGAGGCGGCGCGGGTGGACGGCGCCGGGCCGTGGCGCATCGCCCGGCTGATCCAGCTTCCCCTGATCCGCCCGGCGCTGGTCCTCACGACCGTCTTCTCGATCATCGGGACCCTGCAGCTCTTCGCCGAGCCGCAGATGCTCCAGGCGGTCTCCCCGGCGATCAACAACGACTACTCGCCGAACCTCTCCGCCTACAACTCCGCCTTCAACTACAACGCCTACAACGTGGCGGCGGCCCAAGCGGTGCTCATCGCGCTCACGGCGTTCGTGCTGTCCTTCGCGTTCCTCTACCTGACCAACCGGAAGGGAGGCGGGAAGTGAGCACCTCGAAGGAAGAAGTGGGTGTGAAGGCCTCCCCGAGCGCCCCGGCCCCCGCGGCCCCCGCCCCGCCCGCCGAGCGCGGCCGGCCCCGCCGCACCTCGCGGTCGACGATCCTGGTCACCGGGATCCTGACCGTCGTCAGCCTGTACTTCCTCGTCCCGATCTACTGGATCGTGGTGGCGGCCACCAAGACCACCGAGGACCTGTTCTCCACCAACGGCTTCTGGTTCGCCCCGGAGATCAACCTCTGGCAGAACCTCGTCCAGGTCTTCACCTACGACGGCGGGATATTCCTGCGGTGGTTCGCCAACAGCGTCCTCTACGTCGGCGTGGGCGGCCTGATCGCCACCTACTTCGCAGCGGCGGGCGGGTACGCGCTGGCCAAGTACGCCTTCCGCGGGCGCGAGCTCGTCTTCGGGCTGGTCCTCGGCGGCGTGCTGGTTCCGGCCACGGCCACGGCGCTGCCGCTGTTCCTGCTGTTCAGCGAGCTGGGACTGACCAACACCTACTGGAGCGTGCTGATCCCCTCGGTGGTGTCGCCCTTCGGCTTCTTCCTGTGCCGGATCTACGCCACCGCCACCGTGCCGGACTCGGTCATCGAGGCGGCGCGGATCGACGGCGCCGGTGAGATGCGCATCTTCCACACTCTGGGGCTGCGCGCCATGGTCCCGGCCATGGTGACCGTCTTCCTGTTCCAGCTCGTCGGAATCTGGAACAACTACTTCCTGCCGCTGGTCATGCTCGCCGACCAGGACCTGTATCCGATCACGTTGGGCCTGAACAACTGGTACAGCCAGGTCCAGCGCCTGCCGGAGTTCTACCAGCTCACCACCGGCGGGGTCCTGGTCTCGATCGTGCCGCTGATCGCCGCCATGCTCGTCCTGCAGCGGTTCTGGCGCGGCGGGTTCACCGACGGCGCGGTCAAGGAGTAGCCGACCGACCGCGGCCGCCACCGCGCCCCGCCTGTTCACCGCACCACCACGCTGGAGGACCATCAGTGACCGACCTGGCCTACTACGAGGACTTCACCCCCGGCGCGGGCGGCCGCACCGCCCCGCGCGCCCGCCTGTGCACCGACGCCCCCGCCCTGGACCTCAGCGGCCGGTGGCGCTTCCGGCTCTGGCCCACGGCCGAGCCGGGGGAGGAGACGTGGCGCGAGGACTACGACGACGACGCCTGGGATGAGCTGCCCGTGCCGTCCCACTGGGTGCTGCACGGCGACGGGGCCTACGGGCGCCCCTGGTACACCAACGTCCGCTACCCCTTCCCGGTGGACCCGCCCCGCGTGCCGACGGCGAACCCCACCGGCGACCACCGCCGCCGCTTCACCGTGCCCGCCGGCGGGGCGTGGGCCGACGCGGACCGGGTGCTGCTGCGCTTCGACGGCGTGGAGTCCACCTACCGGGTGTGGCTCAACGGCACCGAGATCGGGGTGGGCAAGGGCAGTCGGCTGGTGCAGGAGTTCGACGTCACCGGCGCCCTGCGCAGCGGGGAGAACCTGCTGGTGGTGCGCGTGCACCAGTGGTCGTCGGCCAGCTACCTCGAAGACCAGGACCAGTGGTGGCTGCCCGGCATCTTCCGGGAGGTGACGCTCCTGGCCCGCCCCGCCGCCCGGCTGGACGACGTCTGGCTGCGCGCGGAGTACGACCACACCACGGGCGCCGGACGCGTCGAGGCCGAGATCGACGCCCCCGCGGCCGCCTACCCGGTGGTGCTGTCAATCCCCGAGCTGGGCGTGGAGCAGCGGTGGGAGCGCGCCGAGGACGTGGGCGCCGTCGACGTCGGCACGGTGCGGCCGTGGAGCGCCGAGACCCCCCGCCGCTACGAGGCGGTCGTCACCGCCACCGGGGAGCGGGTCCGCCTGCACCTGGGTTTCCGCACGGTGCGCATCGAGGGGGACCGGTTCCTCGTCAACGGCCGGCCGGTGACCTTCCACGGCGTCAACCGGCACGAGATCCAGGCCGATCGGGGCCGGGTCTTCGACGCCGAGCACGCGCGGGCCGACCTGGCGCTGATGAAGCGGCACAACGTCAACGCCATCCGCACCAGCCACTACCCGCCGCACCCCGGCGTGCTCGACCTGGCCGACGAGTTGGGCTTCTGGGTCGTCGACGAGTGCGACCTGGAGACCCACGGCTTCGAGCAGGCCGGCTGGCGCGACAACCCCAGCGACGACCCCCGGTGGGAGCAGGCCTGCCTCGACCGCATCCGCCGCACCGTCGAGCGGGACAAGAACCATCCCAGCGTGGTCATGTGGTCACTCGGCAACGAGGCCGGTACCGGGCGCAACCTCGCCCTGATGTCGGCCTGGGTGCACCGGCGCGACCCGGACCGCCCGGTGCACTACGAGGGCGACCGCACCGGGGACTACACCGACGTCTACTCCCGCATGTACCCCACGCTGCAGGAGTGCGCGGCCGTCGGCGAGGAGTCCGGCCCCGTACGGGCCGCCGGCCCCGCCCAGGCCGCCCGCATCCGCAGCCGTCCCTTCGTGCTGTGCGAGTACGTCCACGCGATGGGCAACGGCCCCGGCGCGATCAGCGACTACGAGGAGCTGTTCGACCGCTACCCGCGCCTGCACGGCGGTTTCGTCTGGGAATGGCGCGACCACGGCCTGCGCACGCGCACCCCCGAGGGCACCGAGTACTTCGCCTACGGCGGGGACTTCGGCGAACCGGTCCACGACGGCAACTTCGTCATGGACGGGCTCGTCCTGTCCGACGACACCCCTTCTCCGGGGCTGGCCGAGTTCGCCGCCGTCGTCGCGCCCGTCCGTCTCGACCTCGACCCGGCCACCGGGCGGATCACGCTGAGCAGCCGCAGGCACAGCGCCGACACCGCCGACCTGCGCGTGGCCTGGAGCGTCCAGGTCGACGGCGCGGTCACGGCGGACGGCCGGGTGCCCGTCCCCGTTGTCGCACCGGGGCGGCGGGCCGAGGTCGACGCCCCACCGGCCCTGCCGGCCGCGCTGCGCGAGGCGGGCGGCGGCGAGGTGTCGGTGACGCTCACCGCCGAGCTGGCCGAGGCGACCGCGTGGGCCCCGGCCGGGCACCGGGTCGCCGCCCACCAGGTGGACTGCACCGCCGCGCCACTGCGCGGCGGCGGGCCGCGACCGCCCGCGGTGCGGCCTCCGGGGCCTGCGCGGTCGGTGCGCCCGGCGCGCGAGGGCGACGTGATCGCCGTCGGCCCGGCCCGCGTGGACGCCGTCACCGGTCACCTGCTGCGCCTGGGTGAGCTGGAGGTGAGCGGAGCGTTCCCGGAGCTGTGGCGCGCCCCCACCGACAACGACCGGGGTACGGCCCCGCACGCCTACGAGGAGGCCGACCCGGCCCTGACCGACGGCGCCGGAACCGATGCGCCGTCGTCGGCCCAGAGGTGGCGCGAGCGGGGCCTGGACCGGCTGCTGCACCGCACCGAGTCGGTGCGGATCGACGGGCACCGGCTCGTGGTGCGCTCGCGCACCGGTGCCGCGGGCACCTCGCTGGGCGTGGACGTGACCGTGGCCTACACCTCCGACGGCGACGAGGTCTTCGTGCACGTGGACGCCGTGCCCACGCCGGGCTGGGACTGCACCTGGCCGCGGCTGGGCATCCGCCTGGACCTGCCCGGCGGGCTGCGCCGGGCCGAGTGGTTCGGCACCGGACCGCAGGAGTCCTACCCGGACTCCCGCCGAGCGGCGCTGGTGGGCACCTACGGCGCGCCGATCGACGAACTGGCCGTGGCCTACTCCCGGCCGCAGGAGTCCGGCCACCGTTCCCAGACCCGGTGGGTGCGGCTGACCGGGGCGGCGCCGGGCCTGGCGGCGCGGTCGGTGGGCGAATCGCGGGTCGGCTTCACGGCGAGCCGGCACACCGCCCAGGAGCTCGCCGCGGCGGCCCACGCACATGAGCTGCCGGAGAGTACGGGAGTGCACCTGTACCTCGACGCCGCGCAGCACGGGCTCGGTTCACGGGCCTGCGGCCTGGACGTGCTGCCCCGGCACGCGCTGTGGCCGGCGACCCGCTCCTTCGCCGTCGCGCTGAAGGCGCTGCCCGCGGACTGAACGCGCCGTCCGGCCGAGCCACCGCCCGCCGCTCCCGCGGCGGGCGGTGGCTCGTGTGCCGCGTCGTTGCTCCGAAGCGCGTTTCAGCGGGGGCAGGGCGCTCTTCGTCGAATCAGTGACTCGGCATATCCGGTGGTCCAGGAGGAGACGGACGGGGACCGGGCGCGAGGCGCGGACGCCCCGCTCCCGGCGGCGTTACAGAAGGGTCCGGCCCGGGGCGTCGACCAGGTCGGCGGCCGCCTTCGATCGCGGCTTCCCCTCGGGCTTCATCGGTGAGCGCGACACCGGCCCCTGGGTGTACGGGGGAGCGAGGAGGATCACTACAGGATTTAGCGGTAGAGCCGTGACCTGGGCGACGGTTCGGCGACGGCGACGCTTCGCCCGATGTGCGGACCCTGCGTTCGTGGCCACGCCGCATGAATACCTCTCCGACGAGCAGATCGACCCCTGCGGACGCTTCCGTGGACATGAGCAAACGTCCTCCCGAGCTCGTCTCGCTGAGGGACCTCACCCGTACGTACGGAAGGGATCCGTAAGCGTTACACGTCACAGCGAGCGCCGGTCACCGTTCGCCGGCCGCGGGCGGCGACGATTGTCGGGTACCGGCCGCGACGTGTTCAGGTTCGCGGCCTGAGCTGATCCAGGCCGCGTACGGCATCGCCGAAGAGGAGATTCAGGACGGCCTCACCGCGCTGATCGTCTGCGCCTGCGGCAATGATTGTCTGCACTGCCGGATAACCGCGGAGACCGACCTCGGTCGGCCGTCCCGCGGAGATGATCGTGTAGATCTCACGTACCGGGTAGGTATGGACAGCCCTGACCTGTTTACCAAGTTCGTCGGCGGCCGTGACCTCCAGGAGATCGCCGACAACGCCCTCGTTGCGCACCGCCAGCTCGATCCAGCCAAGGTAGGTCTCGTCACTCGGCCATTGGTGCGCCACACCAGGCGAGCTCATTGCCGACTGCTCGTAAGGGGGAAGCGGCTCAACGCGTAAACGCATGACGCCTGGATGCCCGCTCCACGGGCGTGCAACGTGCTCGGTCAGGTAGCGATGGAACGTCTCGGCCGACGTGGCTCCCGCTCTTGAAACGAAGCAGAGCACAAAGGTTGGCACTGGGGGAGCGCCCTGCATAGCGGGATCGTTGATGCGGTCGACAAGCGTTCGGCCGCTGTCCGGAGGCGACAGCTGGGCACCGATGCGGCTGATGAAGTTGTGTGCGTCGTTGGGGATGGTCTCCATCGCGATCGGATTGCGACCGAACGCGGCCAGGTCGGCCTCGGACAGGAAGAGCCCGTGGGACATGCCCTGAGGCTGAGCCGCTTCCGGCGCTTCAAGCGAGATGCCCTGGACTGCTGGCCAGAGATCGGGACGGTTGGCTGCAAGGCGGAGCTGTCGACACTGCCACAGGCCCGGTACGCGGGAGAACATGATCCCGTGTACGTCGCGCCAGTAGGCCTCGCATACTTCGTGCTGGATATCGGTGCGCCACCAGAAGAAAGCCGTCAACGCCAGCTTGGCGGCGTTTTCGAGGCCACCCGTCTCGGGCATCGCAGATCCTCGGTCGAATGTCAGGTCGACGAGCACACTACAAGTTCAAGCGCGCTTGAGGTCAACGGTCCTTGATTCACCGGTGGCGGAGCCGGCGTCATCTGACCAAGCACGGCCGTGTTTCCCTGTGATCGCGGCTGAAGACGTACGTTTGGAGATCCCCACTGAGACAGCGATACCCGGTCGCCGAGGTCGTGGGGCAAAGCCACGAGCCGGCACATCGCTGACCAATGCCGCCTCAAATACCTAGTACGGCGAAAATCTCACTGAGGGGTGGCTAAGCGTTACACCGCCGATCCCATGGGGAGATGTTCTTCAAAAAGCGGCCTGACGCCGGTGGTGAGCGTCCCGCACCGGACCTGCGGCCTGCCCGTGCGGTACATGGACCAGGACGAACGCCGCGGCCTGCTCGCCCGCTGCCTGGACGAGGAAGCCTGGCCGGTGCGTTCCCGTCTGGCCGGGGCCTTGGTGCTGCTGTTCGGCCTGCCCGCCACCCAGATCCGCCACCTGCGCACCGACCAGGTCCGTATCGAGGACGGACACACCTATCTGGATCTGGACACCCACGCCCTGTTCATCCCGCCCAAGCTCGCCGTGCTGCTGCACCGCCAGGTGAGCGATCCCTACGTTCCGCTGGGCACGCTCGCCCCCGAACCCGAACGGGTGTGGCTGTTCCCCGGCGGCCTGCCGGGGATGCCGGTCACGCCGGCCCGGATGAGCGAGTGGTTCGCCGACATGGGCATGGCCGCTCGCCCGGCCCGCAACGCCGCCCTGGTGGCTCTGCTGGCCGACCTGCCCGCGCCGATCCTGGCCGAGCTGGTGGGTATGCATGTCAGCACCGCCACCCGGTGGGCCTCCATCGCCCGAAGGGAGTGGAGCGACTACCTCGCCGCGCACGCCGAGACCGTCTCCCCCTTCTGGGCCCGGAACCCAACGACCCCAAGCCCATGACACAAACACCATGAGGTTAGTAGCGCAAACCTCGGGTCTTGTGTTGGGGAGAGCGCCGCGTGCTGGCGAGAACCTTCATCGGCGAACTCATCGCCGCCGCCCAGCACCTGGGCATGGTCCGCCTGAAGAATGGGTGGGTGGCTCCCGGGGACCGGGTGAGGCTGATGACGAAAGTGCCATCCATGGGCTTCGCGGGCACTGCCGCCTCTCAGACGGTGTTGTGCCCGACCAGGCAACGGATGAACGTGCTGTGGGCGATGGGGAGGGACCAGCGACCGTATCCTCCGGTGCCTGTGGTGGACTCGGCATCGTGAACCCTACACGGCCTCGAACCCAACGGCGTTCGAGGCCTTCCTGCGTGGCAGGATCCAGGGGCGGCACACCAGGAAGATCAGCGCGATCTCCACCGGCGCACCCGCGTAGTACATCAGCTCGGCCCCCGCGCGCGCCTGTTCGGCGGGGACCCCCTCGGGCGGGGCGGCATAGAGGGTTTTGGCGAGGATGTTGTGCGCGGCGATCGCCAGGACCAGCGCCGCTGCCCGCCACGGCGGGGAGGGCCGGTGCGGCGCCGGGTCGGGGCCGCCCAGGACGGCGAAGGTGAACAGGTATCCGGCGGCCAGCACGTGCGCGTGGATCAGAGCGTGCACCAACGGATCGGTGTGCATCACGGTGTACAGGCCGGTTCGGTAGAGCACCCACAGTCCGCCGATGTTGAGCACCCCTGCCACGAACGGGTTCGTCAGCACCGCCAGTGGAAGTGAGGACAGCAGCCGGGCGAGGGGGCGGGTCGTCCGCACCGGTAGTACCCGCAGGGCCAGGGTGATCGGGGCCGCCAACACCAGCAGGAGCGGCCCCAGCATTCCCAACAGGACGTGTCCGGCCATGTGGACGGTGAAGTCGTGGTGGGCCCGTTCGGTCAAGGGGCCGACCAGGGCCACGCCCACGCACAGCAGGCCTGCCGCCCAGGACACAGTGCGGGCGACCGGCCAGGAGGTGCCGCGCCTGTGCAGGATCGCCACCGCTACCGCGTAGGCCACCAGGGTGGTCACCAACAGGAGCGCTGTCGCCGATTCTCCCGGGCTGAGCCAGGCGGCCCCCGGGACGTGGTGTTCGTGGTGGTCCATGGGTCAGGCCTGGGCCCTGGTGGGTTTTGCGGACCGGCCCGCGCGTCGTGCGGTGACGATCCACAGCACGATTCCAGCGAGGAGCAGGACGGCGGCGATGACGTTCCACGTCACGTCGTAGGGCACCAGGTTCACGCCGTAGCGGATCTGGTGTATGCCCATCACCTTGTGCTGGACCAATCCGTCGTAGAGCTGGAAGAACCCTGCCCCGGTCAGCCACCCGGCGGTGAAGGCCGCGCCCCAGAAGGTGTGTTCGCGGCGCAGCGCGGCGACCATCAGCAGCGAGGCGACGGTGGCGAACCAGCTGAAGGCGTGGAAGAGTCCGTCCGAGACCAGTCCCACGTCGCTGGTGGACAGGTCGTAGAAGTGGTGCCAGTGCAGGAGCTGGTGAAAGACCATCTCGTCGATGAAGGCGGCGGTGCCCAAGCCGAGCAGGATGCCCGCGATCAGGTTACGACCATGGCGTGAGCGCGGCTTTCCTCGCGTTGGTGTGGACATCGGTTCCCCTGGATGCTGGGCCGGTCTTGTGTCGAGCCGTCGTACACGGCTACCCGAGGCCCAAGGGCGAAACACACAGGCCCGCCGGTGCTTCCACTGATCAGGTTCAATCCAGCCAGAGCCTTGACACAGACATTGAGATGCCCCGTCGCCGACCCCGACAAACGGGCCCGCCAGATCACCACCCGCCTGGACTCGGTGAGCCCCAGCGGCCTCGGCGTGGCCTGCGAGGACGCCCCGGTCGAGACCTTGGCCCATATCCTCACCGGCGCCCGTACCGCCCGGGAGCTGCTCAACGCCATCGAGCTGGAGGCAGCCCGCCAGGCCCGCGAACGCGGAGTAACCGTGCGCACCCTGGCCACCCAGGCCGGGATCAGCGAGCGCTCCGCGACCTCCCGCTACCGCCGCGTCCCCCTGGAGAGCCAGTGAACACCCGCCCCCGACCGAGTCGGCTTGACACATACCGCTGGGCCCGGCCCGGTCATGAGTCGCCGCGCTCACCACCCCACCGGATGCTGGGAGGCGATCCCGACACGCACCGCCTTCATCACTTCCCCAACAAGGCAGCTGGACCTGGTCAGGCTGCCCTGGCCGACGGGAAACAGCCACCTACCGAGAAGGAAACAACTCTGGGCCCGGACGGCTCCTATGTCGCAACTGGTGGGGGCCTGCGGGCGCCAACGCAGCCGTGAGCTGGGGTTTTTCGGGACCCGGTCAGGCTGTGAGCAGATGGGGCGCCAGCAGCGCCGTACCGGCCACTCCGGCGGCCACCGTCAGCACCACTCCGGCGAACCCCCTGCGCAGCGGCTTTGCGGGAATCTTGTTCGCTATGCGGCCAGCGGCAAGAGAGGCGGCCATGGCCGCGGCGGCGAAGGCCGCGATGACGGTGTAGTCCAGGTCGGCTGCGGCTCCGGCGTGCGCGGCCAGGCCCGAGGCCGCGTTGATGGCGACGATGACCAGGGAGGTGGCGACGGCCTCGGTGGTGGTCAACCCCAGCAGCAGGACGAGGGCGGGAACAATGACGAAGCCACCGCCGACACCGAACAGCCCGGTGAGGAAACCGACGGCCGCGCCGGCCGCGAGCGCCTTGGGCAGACAGCTGCGCCAGTTGATCCCGCCGGCTCGGGTGCGGCACGCACCGCCGTGCTCGGTTTGGCTACGGAGCATGCGCACGGCGACGGCGACCATGAGTACGGCGAAACCGAGCATGAGCCAGCGCTCGGGCAGGAGTCGGCCGACCGCGGTTCCGGCGAAGGCGGCGGGCAGTCCTGCGGCGCCGAAGACCAGGGCGACGGGCCAGCGAATCACCTGCTGGCGCAGTCGTGGAATCAGTCCGGCCAGGGCGGAGGCGCCGACCACGACGAGGGAGGCGGGGATGGCCTCGTGCAGCCCCATCCCCACACCAAAGACCAGCGCTGGCACAGCGAGGATGGATCCGCCCGCTCCGAGCAGTCCGAGCAGTAGCCCGATGAGCAGGCCGAACAGTATCGCCATGGTCATGGTGGGAAGTCCTTCGCGTCGGATGGGCGTCACCGGTCAGGCACGCGGGACCCGTCGCCGACAGTGCGTGTTGGTGTTCGTACGGGTCGGGAGGCGGGTGCGCGCGGCGGCACCCCGGTGGCAGAGCGCGTGTCTGGGCGTGGTCGCTGCTGGTGCACGGCGTCGCCGGGCGTTCACGCGGACCGGTCGCCGGTGAACGCCCGAACGGTTCTGTGTCCTTGAAAAAGCCGGACGGCTATGCGGGAGTGGTGAGGGGGACGCCCTTGTCGACCGCGGTGTCGAAGGCGTCGTCCACGACCACCACGTGGCGGCCGGCGCGGGCCAGCAGCGAGGCCGCGGCGGTGGCGCGGTAGCCGCTGCCGCAGTGGACCCACACCGCTCCCTCGGGAACCTCGTCGATGCGGTGGGGCAGCTCGGGCAGCGGGAGGTGCACGGCGCCGACGACGTGGGAGGCGTTCCACTCGTTGCCCATCCTCACGTCCAGCACGACCTCGGGCGCGGGCAGGCCGTCGGGGGCTTCCCCCTCCAGGGCCGCGGACAGTGCGGCGAAGTCGGCGGTGGCCATGGTGCGGACCTGGTCGGGTTCGGCGGCGAGCTCCTCGGGGGTGCCGGTGGCCGCGGCGGCGACACGGTCGATGCCGATGCGCACCAGCTCGCGCTGGGCCGTCGCGACCTGTTCGATGGTCTCACCCAGGAGGGTGAGAGGGGCTCCCCAGTCGATCATCCAGCCCAGCCAGGTGGCCATCGGCCCGTCCAAAGCCAGGCTGACGGTGCCGGCCAGGTGCGCCCTCACATAGGCCTTGCGGTTGCGCAGGTCCACGACCCACTCGCCCGCCTCCAGACGCCGACGCAGCTGTAGCGGGTCCGCGGTGGTGGGGGCGCGCAGGTCCACCGGTTCGGGACCGGCGAGGTTGGTGACCCCCATGTGGGCGTAGTAGGCGGGGTAGGCGTCCAGACCCGACAGGGTCTGGGTGACGAACTCCTCGGCGGCCAGGCGCAGCGCCGGGTTGAGTTCCCTCTCCCGTCCCACGGTGGAGGCGTCCCCTTCGGCCTGGGTGGCCGAGCAGAAGCTGCCAAAACCGTGGGTGGGCCACACCTGTGCCCCTTCGGGCAGCAGGTCGGCGAGTTTGTGCGCGGAGGCGTGCTGGTGTCGGGCCAGCGTTTCGGCGTGCTCGTGGCCCAGCAGGTCGGTGCGCCCGGTGGTGCCGAACAGCAGCGAACCGCCGGTGAACACCCCTTCAGCTCCCTGGGGGCCTTCCAGCCCGTAGGACAGGTGGTGGAAGGTGTGTCCGGGGGTGGCGATGGCCCGCATCCGCATACGCGGGGAGACCTCCACCAGGTCGCCGTCGGCCAGCGGCATCCGCTGGAAGGGGACCTCGTCGGCGGCCGCCATCGCGTAGGTCGCGCCGGTCAGCCGGGACAGTTCCAGCCCACCGGAGACGTAGTCGTTGTGGACGTGGGTCTCCAGCACGTGGGTGATGCGCACTCCCAGGCGTCCTGCCAGTGCGATGATGCGGTCGATGTCGCGCTGGGGGTCGACCACCAGCGCGACCTCGCCGTCGGTGGCCAGGTAGCTGCGGTCGCCCAGTGAGGACGTATCGATCACCTGGACGTCGATTCCGGCAGTCATCGTGATCACTCTCCTTGCTTCCCACGCACATCCATACGTTGAGTGACTCCTCGATGCTTTCTGTAATACACCCCGGGGGGTATAAGACAGGCAAACGTATGCGCGGCAAGCCGCCTTGCCGCGCGTTCCGATCAGGCCAAAGAGAGGAAGAGCTTCTCCAGCTCCTGTTCGGTCATCGGCGGTTCCTCTCCCCGCTCGCGTGCGGCCTGGCAGTGCCGCATCCCGCTGGCCACGATCTTGAAGCCCGCCCGGTCCAGCGCACGGGAGACCGCCGCGAGTTGGGTGAGCACCGCCGCGCAGTCCTCGCCCTCCTCGATCATCGAGATCACACCGATCAGCTGGCCCTGGGCACGGCGCAGTCGGGTGAGGGCATCGCCCACCAACTCCGGGGACATGTCCATGTTCCACCGCCTTTCACCGGTTCCAACGTACCCCCTCCCGTATGTGTTCCCGTCGCGGGAGCCGGCGCCTAACGGACACGCCGACCAGAACCAGCAGCTTTGAGAACGGAGCCGAAGGGTCGTGTTCCGGTGGACAGAGGGCGAGGCGGACAGAACACACCGGTGGGAGCCGCAACCACATCCGCAGTCCAATGACGGACGCGCACCTTCGAGAGCGCGTGTCCACACTCCTGCCCGCTGTGGCGGTTGCGAAGGTCAGGCACCTTCCGGGTTCAGTGAGTTCAGAGCGGCCCGGATACGGGTGTCGGCCTCCTCCGCAATGGGCTGGAGTGCGTCGCGCTCAGGCACACTCACCATGACCTGCGGGTCCAGCGCCTGGACGAGGACACCACCATCATGAGCGCGCACCACCACATTGCAGGGCAGGAGCAGCCCGATCTCCCGCTCGGCCTCCAGAGCCCGGTGGGCGAGGTCGGGGTTGCAGGCGCCCAGGATCGTGTAGGGCTCCATGTCCAAACCCAGCTTCTCCTTCAGGGGTGCCTGTACGTCGATCTCGGTCAACGTGCCGAACCCCTGGGCCTTGAAGGCTTCCTTCACTTGCGGCACGGCTTCCTGGTAGGACACGTCCAGGTGATCGTACGGGCATAGTCCATGGCTTGTTCCTCTGCTCGTAGGTGCGTTTCCCCTCAGGCCGCCAGTGGTCCGGGCGCCCGGCTGTCGCACCGATCACGCGGCCACGGCCTCCACCACAATCGCCCTCCGGCAGGAACCCACCCGGCGGTCGGTTCGTCGGGGCGGTTCACCGGGCGGTCGCTGTCAATGTCCACTGAACGAGAGCGCTGGCGCTGTTGTCATGTGCTTGGGCGCTGGCATCGAAGTCACCGCGGAGAACCTTCAGCGCGCAGCGCTCGATGCCGATCTCCTTGCGCGTTCGGATGCCCCCTGCTTGCTCACTGACCTGGGCATCGTCCTTTTCCAACCTGTCTCATCCACGCTCCGGGGAGGCCCGGGCATGCCTCACGGCGGCTGTCTTCGGTGGCACGCCAGCCCGCAGGACACCTCCCGAGTAAGGGCGACCATACGGATGCAGGAAGACTCCGCCAGGAATAGGTACACCCGGGGGTATGCTGGTCCGAGTGAGAACGAGAGAGGTGATGACAGGTTGGGACTCCAGGCGGAGACGAGCGGTGGTACTCTGCTCCGGCTGCAACACACCCAGACCACTCCTGTCAGGCCAAACAGAACCCGGGGAATTCTCCCTAAGTCTCCCCTGACCCCTCTGTAGGCTTCCGGTCCTCGCTGGAGGGCAGCACGGACCCCCCCTCTCAACACACACCCAGGGGCACCCAGATCATTGGCATACCCCCGGGGGTCTTACGGACAAGGAGCGAACCGTGATCTTCACCCAGTACTACCTCGACTGCCTCTCCCAGGCCTCCTACCTGGTCGCCGACGAGAGCACCGGCAAGGCCGTGATCATCGACCCGCGCATCGACGTCGACGAGTACCTCGACGACGCGCGCGACCAGGGCCTCACCGTCGAGGGCGTCATCAACACCCACCTGCACGCCGACTTCATCTCCGGGCACTTCGAGATCGCCGAGCGCACCGGCGCCTGGATCGGCTACGGCGACACGGCCGAGACCCAGTTCCCCATCCGCCGCCTGGCCGAAGGAGAGCGCATCAGCCTGGGCGAGGTCACCCTGGAGATCATGCACACCCCCGGCCACACACCGGAATCCATCAGTGTGCTCGTCTACGAAAAGCCCGACCACACGGTTCCCTACGGTGTCCTGACCGGCGACGCGCTCTTCATCGGTGACGTGGGCCGCCCCGACCTGGCCGCCTCCTTCGGCCACACGCCCGACAAGCTCGCCCCGATGCTCTACGACTCGGTGCACGACAAGCTCATGGCCCTGCCCGACGCCACCCGCCTGTTCCCGGGCCACGGCGCGGGGTCGGCCTGCGGAAAGAACATCTCGACCGAGACCCAGTCCACCATCGGTGACCAGCGCCGCACCAACTACGCGTGCCAGCCGATGAGCGAGGAGGACTTCGTCGCACTGGTCCGCGAGGGCCAGGAGGCCATCCCGAACTACTTCCCCTACGACGCGGCCCGCAACAGGCAACAGCGCGACCCCGTCGACATCGACGCCCTGGTCCGGCCACTGGAACTGGACACGTTCCTGGACCTGCGCGCCCAGGGCGCGGTCGTGGTCGACGCCCGCGACCAGCAGGCCTTCAGCGCCGGACACCTGCGCGGCGCCCTCAACATCGGCACCGAGGGCCGCTTCGCCGAGACCGCCGGAATGATGGTCGAACCCGGCAGTTCGATCCTGGTCGTCACCGACCCCGGCCGAGAGCGCGAGACGGTCACCCGCCTCGCCCGGATCGGCCTGGACAACGTCGCCGGTTATCTGCCCCAGCCCGAGTCGGCCATGGCCCAGGTTCCCCAAGAGACCGTCCGGGCCCCGCGCGTCAGCGCCACCGAGTTGAACAGCGCGCTGCGGAAGGACCAGGCCCCGGTCGTGGTGGACGTACGGGGCAGCGCCGAACGCGAAGGCGGCGCCATCAAGGGCGCGGCGCACATCCCGCTGGCCAACCTTCCCGAGCGGATGGACGAACTGGCCACCGACCGTCCTGTGGTCGTGCACTGCGCCGGTGGTTACCGTTCCAGTGTCGCGGCGAGTTACCTGCGCGCACGCGGCTTCCAGGAGGTGTCCGACCTGGTCGGCGGCTACAACGCCTACCAGCTCGCCTCCGCTTAACCTGAAGGGCTCCTTCCAACCCTCCCGGAAGACCCTGTCCACAGCGTTTCCCCGGGGGGCCAGCCCGGCAGCGGGCTGGCACCCCCGCACCCACCAGACCCACTAGGAGTCACCCATGCCGCCGAAGGCCATCGATGCCGCCGCTGTCCGTGCTCTGATCGAGACCAACCCCGACACTCTGCTCGTGGATGTGCGTACACCCGCTGAGTATGAGAGCTCGCACATCGACGGAGCGATCAACCTTCCCTTGGGACAGGTGGACCGCCACCTGGAGCGAATCACCCAGGACGCCGGAGGACAGATGGTGCTCATCTGCCAGTCCGGCAACCGCGCCGAACAGTGCCAGGGCAAGCTCACCAGGGCCGGACTGGGGGACACCGCGGTGATGACAGGCGGCATGAACGCCTGGACCGCTGCCGGCGCACCGGTGATCAGAGGCCCCGAGCGCTGGGCGCTGGAGCGGCAGGTACGCCTAGTCGCCGGAAGCATCGTCCTGCTGTCGGTGATCGCGGGCATCTGGTGGCCGCCCGCGGTGTGGATCGCCGGATTCATCGGCGCCGGACTGACCTTCGCCGCGATCACCAACACCTGTGCCATGGGCATGGCCCTGACCAAGCTGCCCTACAACCAGCCCCGGAACAAGGTGGACGTCGAGGCCTCCCTGGCCAGGATCAGCCGCAACGCCAACCAGCGGTGAGCGCCAGGGCCAGGTGTCCCGGAACGGAATGCCCGCGCCGGGGGGTGAGCCGAGGGTGTCGGTGTGCTCCCGTCACCGGTTGGGAGCACACCGGCCGCCGCCCAAAGGAAGCCGCGGACTCCTACACTCACACGGCTCTGGCCGCCGAACACCACATCCAACGCCGACCCATGCTCCAGCCCCTGAGCACCGACGCCGTCACCGAAGCAGCGCTGGCCCGCCTGCCCCAGCCCTACCACGGCTGACTCCCGGAAGCCGCGATGTCCCTTCCCCTGACCAGGCCGGCAGATAGAACGCCACGGGCCCCGATCACCGACCGGGCCCCGGGGCGAATACCGCAGCCTGCCAATACTGCACCTGCCCCAGTACATCCTGGCCGCCTTCGCCGAGTTCGAAGTCGACCTCCTGCGGATGCGCACCCGCGAAGGCATGGCCGTCGCTCGCGCCAAGGGCAAGCTGCGCGGCAGGCAACCCAAGCTCAGCCCCAAGCAAGGTGCTTCCGGTGACGATGGCGGTCCTCGGCGGAGTGTCGGTTCCGTTGCTCATGTCGCCATCGTTTCGTCGCCGTCGCGGCGCGGGGAGACCGCGCGGAGACTGGCCCCGCCGAGGCCGGTCTCGTGCGCCGGGCGACCGCTAGGCTCGGCGCATGAGCGACAGCGATCTGGGGGCGTTCCTGCGCGCGCGCCGCGAAGCCGTCACACCCGCCGATGCCGGACTGCCCGCCGGCGGCGCCCGGCGCCGCACGCCGGGGCTGCGCCGGGCCGAACTGGCGACGCTGTCGGGCGTCAGCGTCGAGTACCTGACGCGGCTGGAGCAGGGACGCGACAGCCACCCGTCGGCGCAGGTGCTCGGCGCACTCTCCGACGCGCTCCGGCTCTCCGTCGACGAGCGCGTCCACCTGCGCCGCCTCGCCAAGACCGCCGGGGGCGCCTCCTGCGGCGCCGCGGCACCCGCGCGCACGGTCCGCCCCACGGTGCGCGCGCTCCTGGACCGGCTCGGTCCCGGCCCGGCCGTGCTGCTCAACCGGCTGAGCGACGTGCTCGCGTTCACCGACGGCTTCGAGCGCCTCGCCGATCCGCCCAACCTCGCGCGGTTCGTGTTCACCGACGCCCGAGCCCGCACCGGCTACCCCGACTGGGACCGCGTCGCCGAGGAGCAGGTGTCCCGTCTCAGGCTCTTCGGCCGCGACGAGCCGCACGTCGCGGCACTCGCCGACGAGCTGACCGTCGTCGCCGGCGCCGCGTTCGTCCAGCGCTGGCAGGCGCCGCCGAGCACGCCCAGGCGCACCGGCGTCGAGCGGTGGGTCCACCCCGATGCGGGGGAGCTGCGGCTGGCTTATGAGGTGCTGGACCTCCCCGACGCCGACGGCCAGCGCCTCATCGTCTACCTGCCCGACGACGACGGCGCGGCGGCCGGGCTCGACCACCTGACCGGACGCCGCCCGGGCACGCTGCGCGCCGTCGCCGGCTGACCCCGCCGCATCCCCGCCGACGGCGGGGATGCACTCACCCGGCGAGCCGGCGTCCCAGATCCCATACGCGCTCGACGATCTCCTCCGGCGCGTCAAGGGTGAACTCGGCGCCGAGCGCGGCGATCGCGGCGATGTACTGGACCACCGGCTCCGCGGAGTCCGCGCTCAACCGGACGGCGCACCCCTCGGGTCCGCGGGCCTCGACCTCGCGCCGCCGACCTGCTGCGCGAGTCCGACGCCACCGTCGACGCGGTCGCGCGGCGGGTCGGCTACGGCAGCTCCTTCGCGCTCAGCACCGCCTTCAAGCGCGTCCGCGGCATCAGCCCTCGGCAGCACCGCACCGGCGCGCCCGCCGATGTCGCCGCGGCTCCGGGGGAGTAGCCCGCCCGTTCCGCGCCGGACCCGAGGGAACGGGGCCGGCCGGAACCGCGTCCGAGACGTCGGAGGCGAAGCGGTGGAGCTTTCGACTCCCGGACCCGCACCCGCCCTCACCAGACGGTCCCGTTCTTCTCGTCAGAATCCGGATTCCTGCAGGACGTCCCGTACACCCTTGGCTCCCAAGGCCGCGATTCCGGGGTGCCTCCCCCATAGCGTCAGGGTCTCATTCCCCCATTTGACGAGTTCTTCATCGGACCGCCGTCCGTGATGGGCGGCATCGGCGTTCCGGGCGGCGGCGCAGAAGTCACCGATCGCCTCCCGCATCGACTTCTCGTAGCTCCTGTACTTCTCCATGGTCCGCAGCCGACCGGCGGAGCCAAGGGATTCCTCGCCGTCTGCGATCTTTTCGAGCAGAACCGGAAGTGCTCGGGAGGTCGCCGTCCCCTTGGACAGTCCGGTATGCGCAACCACCGTGTTCTGGATGCACCACCATGCCGGCATCGTCGGGGCCCAATGGTGCACGTGGCCTGCTGTGGCCGTCGACACGCTCAACTCGGCTGTCCGAAGGCGCTGGCCGTCGGCCGGATACTCATGGTCCGTGAGGTGCGCACCGATATCCAGGATCTCTTCGATCCATTCCACCGCAGTGCGGTCGATTCTCTTTGAGCTCCGCCGGGTTATGAGAAAAGGCCCCAATATCCGGAACAGGATCTCGTTCAGAGACTCGAACCACGCTTCGCGACTCAGGGTAGAGCTCCAGTCCGGATCTATGAGGGCCATGGTGGGCCTCAGGAATCCCCCCGTCAGGAGCCGGCGCGACGTACCGGTGTCCGGGGCGAGCGCGACCCGGGACGCCACCTCCGCGGCGGTGCCCGGTCGGGTCGAGAGGGCTATGAGGTGGGGTGTGGAATCAGGGCCCCGCGAGTCGGGGAGGGCGAGCACCCCGGTCGGTCGCCGCCAGATGGCCCGATCGAGCAGCCACGGTCGATGGTGGGCGGCGCGGGCGAGCTTCGCCGCGTCTATGGCGGACCCGCCGCCGAGTGCGACGCAGAGACGCGAGCCGGTCATGCGCATGCGGTCACGGACGAGGCGGGCCGATCCCACGGTTCCCGTCTGATCCGACGGCAGTGAAAGGACATCCGTGTGGACTCCGGATGCCGTCATCCGGTCCACCGTCTCTTGCACATGAGGGGTGGCGGAATTCAGCCCCGAGTCCGTCACCAGGAGCGCATGATCGGCGTATCCGGAGCACAGTCGGCCGACTCGCGTCCGGGCTCGGTGGGCAAGAACGACTTCCTGCCCACCGTCCGGACCGACGAGCACGCCCGTACTCATCGGCCTGTTTCGCCCTGCCCTCGCCGACGCGCCGACCTCCTCCCCTCCAGAACAAAGTTGATGATCGTTCCGGCGACGAGCACTGTGCCTCCGACAATTTCGAGCCAGCCTATGATCGCGTCCTGCTGCACCAGGTTGCTCACTCCGAGAGCAATGACGATGCAACCGGCTATCGCGACCCCATAGGCCCTGTTCTTCCAAATGCTTTTTAGCATGCTGATTCACTCATCTTGCTTCATTCTTTGCTTCCGCCCCTGCTATGTCGGATAGACGCAGATCGCGCAGAGCGTGTCGGTGGACGTGCAGCATGCGTCTACGGCAGCGGGGCACGAGGCCAGTGCGCAGGCGATGCACGTGAACCAGCCGCCGCAGGTCACGCATAGTGCACAGCCGCCCAAACCGGCGACGCACTGCCACGTGGCCTCCCAGTTGCACTGCTCGGTGAGATGCTTTTCCTCGCACGGGTTCCCGGGCCCGCAGCTCAGATTGCAGCCTCCGCATGGATCGGCGGACAAAGTATCCAGATCCCCTTCTGGGATCGGCGTCGGGACTGCTCCGTTGATGCTGTGCGCGAGAGTGGAGAGGAACGGGTGCTCAGGAGAGGAGCCGTGTTCGACGTGGAGGCGGTGGGCTCGCGTCTTGATTCCGTCGACTGGTTCATCGAGCACCCTGACATGCACGAGCATACTCTGTTCGTGCTGGTAATAGACCACGCTGGTCTCGGTGATCCCTTCGCCTCGATCGATCTCCACGCCGTAGACCTCGAGTTCTCCGGCGGGCGGCGATACCTCCCCCGTTGCGTCATCCGATTCCCGAAGAGCGGAGTCCGGTAGCTCGGCGGCGGAGGCAGGAGCAGCGCCGCCCGGGCTTACCAAAGAATACGTGTCAGCCACATTTGCGAAGTCCGAGGTGGCGAGACCGCGCCGGGCGGCCGCCATCAAGCGGTCATTGTGGAGCACCTCAACGTCATCGGGGTTGACGTTGGCCACCGAGGAACGGGCAGGTGTGTCTGCGGCGGCCGGGCCCGCCTTCATCAGTACGCCGAGGCCGACTATGGATCCAACCGCGCCGCGAATGAACGCGCTTCTTCCAAAGCGAGGGACTTTCCTCTTTCTGTTATCAAGTGCATTTCCCCCGAGTGCGCCGAGAACACGCCACGTGGTCTTTGCGTCGAGGTGGCGGGACAGAACGGGGGCGATCTGCCATCCCGTCCACGCCTCGACCGTGTCGTCGGTCGCTCGGACCAGAGTCGGAGCCCACGGCGCGTCGTCGCCGAGAGCCTGCTGACGCCATTTCCGCATTTGCGGGGAGCGTAGCGATACGACCTCGATGTGGTTCCCGGCCCCACGCCGTATCGACCGCGCGATGTCGGAGCAGTCGATGCACGAGGCATCATATCCTAAGAATAGCTTTCCATTTCTTTCCATTTGAACTCCCGAGTTTACCGCTTACCGGCGCAGTATAGTTCGATCAAAACCCGGAGTATCAACAGCCGCACCATAACCATGGAGTAACGATCCGTGTCGCGGCGTATTAGAGAATTGTGAAGGACATCCGACAGAAGAGCAGGGTACGGCCTTGCGGGAGCGCGTTTTGAGGGCTTTTCCGGACTTGGTGCTGCTCGTGGTCCGGATCGACGACCTGTACGCGTGCGGATTCACGCGCAGGCGGGAGGAACCACAGGAAGCAGACAAAAAAGACATTCCACGGCCTTGCGCAACCCCTGAGAGGCAGAGGGCCTTCCCATCCGCGGGCAGCCACCCCCGCAACGGCCGGATAAAGCCACCTCGTACATTTCCTCCTCACTCCGTAGAGAAGAACAGGGAGGTAGCCGGTCCGTTCCGCGCCGGACCCGAGGGAACGCCGGCGGCCGGACGGGGCCGAGACCGCCCGGCCGCCGGCGCCACCCTGCTCGAGACCCGAGAGGCCGCGGGACCCTCAGCCGGCCTCTGAGGCTTCGAGCAGGTCGCGGACCTCTTCGGCGGTGGTCTCCTGAAGCTCTTCCGCGAGGAGCAGCCGGCGGGTGATACCGACCGATTCGAGGAAGGCCAGGTCGTGGCCTGCGATCAGGAGCGCGCCCCGGTAGGAGTCCAGAGCGCTCGTCAGCTGCCGCACGCTGGCCACGTCGAGGTTGTTGGTCGGCTCGTCGAGCAGTAGAACGTCGGGACGCTGCAGCAGCAGCGCGGCCAGGCGCAGCAGAACGGTCTCCCCGCCCGACATCTGGCCCACGGTGCGCTCCAGTCCGACGCCGCCGAGTCCGAGCGAGCCCAGTGTCGCCAGGGCCCGCTCTTCGACGTCCCAGTCGTCGCCGACCGTCTCGAAGTGCTCCTCGCTGACGTCTCCGGCCTCGGTGGCGCGCAGCGCGGTGCGCCGCTCGGCGATGCCCAGAGCCTGGTCGACGCGTAGTGCCGTGTCGAGGGTGACGTTCTGCGGAAGGTAGGCGAGGCTGCCGCCGACGGTCACCGACCCCTCGGAGGGGCGCAACCGGCCGGCCAGCAGCCCTAGCAGGGTGGACTTGCCCGTGCCGTTGGCGCCGACGAGGCCGGTGCGGCCCCGGCCGATGCTGAGGGAGAGCCCGTCGAAGACGGCGGTGCCGTCCGGCCACTGGAAGGACAGGGCGGAGCAGGCCACAGAGGCGCCGGGCGACGGCGGGTGGCGACACGGCCCTTCGACAGCCCGGGCAGCACCGTCCCGGTCGCGCCGCCGCGGCCCCCGGGGCGGCGCGAACCGGGGGCGTCCACCGGTCCGCGGCCCTCCTCCGGGCTCATCCGGTCCGTCCCCGGTTCCGATTCGCGCACGGTTGCGCCCTCGTCATCGAAGAGCAACGGCGATCAGTGATAAAAGGGACACCACCTCTCACTCGGTTCACTCAATGCTTCACAGAACGACCGGTGCCGGACGGACCACTGGCCGCGTCCTGCGGTAGGGCCGCGGTCCGTCCGCACACCCACAGCAAGGGCGGCATGCATGCGAAGGATCCTGATCGTCGGCGCCGGTCAATCCGGCCTCCTCCTCGCCCACGGCCTGCTGCAGCGGGGTTACGACGTCACGCTGCTGACCGGGCGGACCTCCGACGAGATCCGGTACGGACCGATCTCCACCGGCCAGTTGACCTTCCCCAGCGTGCTGGCCTACGAACGCGGCATGGACCTGGACCTCTGGGGTGACCAGGCCCCGCGGGTGGAGTCGATCGCCCTGGACCTGAGGACGGACTCGGGCGAGCCGATGCTCGACTTCACCGGCCACATCCCGGGCGGCGGGGTGTCGATGGACCAGCGGGTCAAGATGGCCGACTGGCTGGAGGCGTTCGAGGACCGCGGCGGCAAGGTCACCATCCACGGCGCCACGGTCACCGACCTCGACTACTTCACCTCCATGTACGACCTCATCGTCGTCGCCGTGGGCGGCGGCGAACTCGGGCGGCTGTTCGCCCCGGACCGCTCCCGCTCCGCCGGGGGACGCCCCAAGGTCGCCGTCGACGCCTACGTGCACGGGGCGGCCCTGAACGAACACGACCGCATCCAGGCCGTTTTCATGGGTGATCTCGGCGCCATGCGCCTGGACCCCGCGCTGACGCCCTACGGCCGGGCGCACCGGATGGCGCTGTACGCCGAGCCGGGCGGGCCGCTCGACCTCTCCGGCGAGCGGCGGACCCCGGAGCAGATGTTCCGGCGGCTGCTCGGGGTCTTCGCCGAGCACGCGCCCGAGTTGCACGCGCAGCTCTCCGGCGCCCGACTCGTCGACGAGCAGAGCATCCACCTGGAGACGATCACCCCCTACGTCCGGCAGCCGGTCGGCGAGCTGCCCTCGGGCGGCAGCGTCCTGGGCATGGCCGACGTGGTCCTCTCCAGCGAGCCCGTCATGATGCAGAGCTGGAACAACTCCACCGCCTGCGCCCACGTCTACCTCAACCGGATCGCCGCGCACGGCGACGGGTCCTTCGACGCCGGGTTCATGCGGGACGCCTTCGCCGAGTACTGGGGCTACGCCCGCTACACGGCGTGGCTGGCGAACCTGCTCGCCGGGGTCGAGCAGGAGGACATCCCGCAGCACGCCTTCGAGCTGATGCGGGCGGGGAGGACGAATCCGGCCGTCACCGACCTGGTCATCAGCGGGCTGGACAACCCCATGCGGTTCGCCGAGGAGATCTCCTCGCCCGAGAAGGTGGCCGCGTACCTGGAGTAGTCGGCGGGCCCGCGGGAGCCGCGGGTCGCCGGGGCCGGGGCGGAACGGATAGATTGCGCGGCGTGCGAGTGAACGAACGGGCGGAACCGGGTGCCGACGCCGTGCAGATCTACACCGACGGCGCCTGCAGCGGCAACCCCGGGCCGGGCGGGTGGGGCGTCGTGCTGCGCTACGGCGGCCACGAGAAGGAGCTCTACGGCGGTGAGGCCGACACCACCAACAACCGGATGGAACTCATGGCCGCCATCATGGCGCTGGAGAGCCTGAAGCGGCCGCTGCCGGTGCACCTGCACACCGACAGCACCTACGTGCGCAACGGCATCACCGCCTGGATCCACGGCTGGAAGCGCAAGGGCTGGCAGACCGCCGGGCGCAAGCCGGTGAAGAACGCCGACCTGTGGAAGCGCCTGGACACCGCGGCCCTGCGCTACGAGATCGAGTGGAAGTGGGTCAAGGGCCACAGCGGCGATCCCGGCAACGAGCGCGCCGACGTCCTGGCCTGCCGCGGCCGCGACGAGGCCGCCCGCGGTCCCCGACCCCGCGTTCCCGCGGGGCCGGGGCGGGAGACCTGACTCCGGGAAGGGGCCGGCCCGACTACGGGGACCGGGGCGTGCGGCCGGTGTACCAGACGACGGCGACCACCAGCGCGCACCCGCCGATCTGGCTCGCGGTGGGGCGCTCACCGAGGACGCCGATGCCGAAGGCGGCCGCCAGGACGGGTTGCAGGCGCTGCGCGCCCGCGGCGTCGAACCGGAGCGGACGGGCCCCACCCCCTACCAAAGAGACGACGGCGGTATCGAAGGGAGAATGTGCTCGCGGTGGCGAGGGGCCGGTGTGGCCCCATGACCGACCCCCGTGACAGCATCCGATCGGGCGCCCGGCGGTGCTGTACAAGGAGGCCGTCGTGCGCGGCACCATCCTGTTCGAGCGCCACCCGGTCCTGCCCACGACCCTTTAGCCGGCGCGCGCTCCACCGACGCCGGGGGCCGTCCCGCGGCTCGTCGAGAGCCGCGGGACGGCCCCCGGCGTGGATCCCTTCTCAGGGGGAGCCGTAGAAGCGGCGGTGCAGGTCGCGAACCTGCTCCGCGAGCTCGGGAAACGGCCCCTCCACCACCAGGCCTGGGACGACCTCCCGGGCGGGCAGCGGCCGCACGGGAGGCGCTGGAACCCCCAGCTCGGCGAGCCAGGCCGTCAGCTGCCCGGAGGAGCTCACGTACACGATGCGGCCCAGCCCGACCCAGCCGTGCGCGGCGGCGCACATCGGGCAGTGCTCACCCGAGGTGAAGACGGTCGCCGCCGCCCGCTCCCCGGGGGCCATGTTCGCCGCGGCCCAGCGCGCCAGCTCGAACTCCGGATGCCGGGTCCGGTCGCCCGCGGCCACGCGGTTGTGGTCCTCGGCCAGGACGGTCCCGTCCGCGGCGACGAGCACGGAGCCGAACGGCTCGTCGCCCGCCTCCAGGGCCTCGGTCGCCAGTTCCACGCAGCGGCGCAGATGGTGCAGTTCGGCGTCGTTCACCATGGATGCCCTCCCGCAAGTCGGTCGTCAGCGCATGGTAGATCGCCGATGGGGCCGTGGTTCCGGCTCCCCGTTCATCCCCGGGGACCCGGGAAGGCCGCCGTCAGCGACCGTTTGGTCGCCTGGACCGCCCGAGGCGATGAGTTTCCGTCTCTCCGCCAGTCACCACTGGCACGGCACACCCGCGGAAGAAAGGAAAGTCCGATGTCGAGCCTCATGGTGGACTTCATCATCTCACTCGACGGTTACGGGGCCGCGGACGGCTGGCCCGGCTACTGGGGCATGGAGGGGCCCGAGTACCTCGCCTGGCTCAAGGAGGGAGCCGAACACGAGCACACCGCCCTCTTCGGTGCGACGACGTACCGGCTGATGTCCGGATTCGCCGCCGAGATGCCCGACGATCCCGGCCTCGCCGCATTGACCGCGATGCCCAAGGTGGTGTTCTCCTCCACCTTGCAGACACCGCTTTCGTGGGCCAACACCGAGTTGGTCAACGGGGACCCCGTCGAAACCGTGCAGGACATGAAGCGGCGCGACTCGCGGCCCCTGCGCACCGTTGGCAGCCTCAGCCTGTGCCGGTCGCTGCTCGAAGCCGGCGTGGTGGACCGCTTCCGTGTGATCGTCTTCCCGGTCATCACCGGCGCCACCGGGAGGGATCGCATCTTCGACGGGTATCCCGACATCGCCCTCGACCTGGTCGACAGCCGCACGTTCGACGGCCGGCTCCAGCTGCTCGAGTACGTTCCCAGGGTGCTCGACGGGCCGCCTGGCGTGGGCGGCTAAACGTACTCGGCCAGGAGGTCGGTGACACTCCAGGCGGGGCGTCGACGTGAGGATGACCTCCGGGAACCGGTGACCGTCACGGCCATCGAGGCGCTGCGCCGACCGGCGATGCACCATCCCGAACAGCACGGACATGCGGGGCGGACGGGCCGGGGGCGTCTCAGGCGCTCTCCGCGGAGAACGGGCCGCCGTTGCCGAAAGCGAGCTTGGCGAAGCGTTCGCCGATGCGGCGGTGGGTGGCGGCGTCCGGGTGGAGCCGGTCGGGCAGCGGCAGCTCGGCGGAGTCCGCCGCACCGTAGAGGTCGCGGCCGTCGAGGTAGTGCAGGTTCGGGTCCTCGTCCGCCCGCTGCGCCACGATCCGGGCCAGCTCGTCTCGGATGACGCCCAGGGTCAGTCTCCCGCTCGCGCGTTCCGCCGGATCGCCCGTGGCCCGGAACCGGAGCCGTCCCGCGCTGAGGTCGCTGAAGTCCGGGGCGCTGGGACCGGGGGTGTCCTCGTGGATGGGGCACAGGATGGGCGAGGCGACCAGCAGCGGTGCGGTGGGGTGGCCTTCGCGGACGGTGTCGAGGAAACCGTGCACCGCGGAGGTGAAGGCACGCAGGCGCATCAGGTCGGTGTTGACCAGGTTGACGCCGATCTTGATGCTGATCAGGTCGGCGGGGGTGTCCCGCATGGCGCGGGCGGTGAACGGGTCGAGCAGGGCGCTGCCGCCCAGGCCCAGGTTGATCAGTTCCACGCCGCCGAGGGAGGCGGCGAGTGCGGGCCAGGTGGTGGTGGGGCTCGCGGCGTCGGAGCCGTGGCTGATCGAGCTGCCGTGGTGCAGCCACACCCTGCGGCCCCGGTCCGGCACGGGTTCGATGCGGGCGTCGGTGCGCAGGGCGACGAGTTCGGTGGTCTCGTTGTGCGGCAGCCAGATCTCGACGTCCTTGACGCGGTCGGGCAGGCCGGTGAAGCGGAGGGTGCCGACCGGGCCGGGCCGGTTCTCGGCGGTGCCGGCGGCCATGTCGATGGTCAGGGTGTTGCCGCCGGTCACGGCGGTCTGGTCGGCAAGGCGGCCGTCGATGAGCAGGTCGTAAACGCCGTCCGGGCGGGGCGGGGCGCCCACGTAGGCGCGCTTGGTGGGCAGCGCGTCGAGCTCGACGGCGGTGGCCCGGGTGCGGAAGACCAGCCGTACCCCGGAGGGCTGGGACTCCGCCATGGCCAACTGCGGGTCGGCGCACTGGGCACGGGCCCGGGCGGGCAGTCGGTGCGGCAGCACGCCGTGCTCGGTGTGCTCCAGGTCGAGGGCGCCGCGCAAAAGGTCCAGGGTGATGGGCGTGGTGGTCCAGTCGTACCGGGTGTGCATCATGTCAACCTGTTGATCGAGATTTCCGGATTGCTCTGATTCGTTGCTCCGGCGCCTGGCCGACCACCTGCGGTGGGCGGGATCCGCGGTCAGGGCGCGGGCCAGTTCCGCAGCAGGGCGTCGAGGGCGTCCAGGGACCGTGACCAGGTCTCCTGGGTGTCGGGGGCGCTGTGGCTGAACCCTCCCCCCATCTCCAGGGTCACGTAGCCGTGGAAGACGCTGCCCAGCAGACGGACCGCGTGGGTCTGGTCCGGTTCCGCCAGGTCGTAGCCGCGCAGGATCGCCCGTGTCATCCGGGCGTGCCTGGCGCCGGCGCTGGCGGCCGCCGTCTCCGGGTCCAGCCTGAGCTGGGCTGCGGCGTAGCGGCCGGGATGCTCGCGGGCATAGTCGCGGTAGACGTTCGCGAGGGCGGTCAGGGCGTCCTTGCCGGCCCGGCCGGCCAGGGCGTCGGCGGCGCGATCGGCGAGTTCCTCCAGAGCGAGCAGGGCGATTCCGGTCTTGAGGTCCTGGGAGTTCTTCAGATGCGAGTACAGGCTCGCGACCTTGACGTCGAACCGCCTGGCCAACGCCGAGACGGTCACCTGGTCGAAGCCGACCTCGTCGGCCAGCTCCGCTCCCGCCCGGACGAGGCGTTCCGTGGTCAGCCCTGCATGCGCCATACCCTTCCTCCTATTCGCCGAAATCGACTATACATCTGCCTAATATGTTTAGGCGAATTGGACTGTCTTTTGTGGAGTCGCCGACCGAGCGGGAGATCCGCACCGCGTTCGTGAACCGCCCCGAGGGCCGGTTGGAGCGCCCGTCCGTCCCGCGCGACCCGGCCGACCGGCCCCGGGGTGACCTGGACCGTCTCGGCCGGTGAGAGCCCCGCCCCCGGTCGCCCCCGCCTCGTCGCCGAGCTCGGCGGCCGCCCGGGCGCCGGCCAGGAACTCGACCGGCACGCCCAAAAAGGTGGAAGCGACCGGAGAAGACCCGGCACCGGATCCCGGCCGCGGCGCACGGGACCTCGGCCTCAGATGTGCTCCATGACGATCACCGCGGTGGTGTCCGGTTCGAGGGCCTCGAAGACGTGCGGCCTGTCGCCGGGGTAGGTGACGTAGTCGCCCGGGCCGAGTTCGACCGGCTCCTCGGCCGGTCCGGCCAGCGCCCGGCCGGTGCCGAGCACCACGTGCTCCGTCGTGCCGGGCATGTGCGGTTCGGAGGTCCGGGGCTCGCCCGGCTGCGCGCCGATCCGGTAGAGGTCGCGCCGGGCGTTGGGCGGGCAGGAGGCCAGCAGCGTGGCCGCGTAGTTGGCCTGCTCGGAGTGGGTGGCCGACCCTTCGCCGACGCGGATCACCCGCACGTTCGGCCGGGGCGGGTCGACCAGCCGGCTGAACGGCACGCCGAGTGCGGCGCCCAGCGCCCACAGGGTCTCCACGCTCGGGTTGCCGGTCCCCGATTCCAGTTGGGACAGCGTGGACTTGGCGATGCCCGCCCGCCTGGCCAGCTCGGTCAGGGACAGGCCGGCGCGGTCGCGCTCCCGGCGGATCGACCTGTCCCGCTCATGCCGCCGGGGAATCGGAGGGGTCCATGGTGGACCCCGGCCTGTGAAGTCGGCCGAGTCGCGAAGGGAGCGGTCAGTCGGCCTTGCCGGTCGGGGGGAGATGGCGCAGCAGCAGTGCGGCGACGATGGCGAGCCCGGCCAGCAGGGCGGCGCCGACGGCGCCGACGGTGTTGAAGCCGCTGGTGAAGGCCTCGCGCGCGGGCTCCAGCAGCGCGTCGCCGAGCGCGGGGGGGCAGTTGCTCCGCCGCCGCCACGGCCCCGTTGATACCGTCACGTCCGGCCTCGGCCGCCTCGGGCGGGACATCGGCCGGGACGGAGCCCGCCATCTCGGCGCGGTACACCGCCGCGGCGATGCTGCCCATGACGGCGACGCCCAACCCGATGCCGAGCTCGCCGCTGGTCTCCGACATGGCCGCGGCTGATCCGGCCTTCTCGGGCGGCACGGAGCCCACGACCATGTCCGTGGTCAGCACGGTCGTCGGGCTGAGGCCGAAGACGGCGACGACGCACGCGCCCACCAGGAGGGCGAGCCCGGCGGCACTCTGCACCTGGATGGTCAGCAGGAAGCCGACGACCGAGACCACCGCGCCGCCCGCGATGACGTGGGCCGGGCGCACGCGGCGCGCGGCGAACGGGGCCAGCACCGACCCGATGATCGACGCCAGCGCGAGCGGGATCACCCAAAGGCCCGCCTGCAGGGGCGACAGTCCATGGACCAGCTGCAGGAACTGCGGGTACAGGAAGAAGACCCCGTTGACGGCCATGATGCCGAGCAGCAGCAGGACCAGCACGGTGCTGAACGTGCGGTCGCCGAACAGCCGCACGTCGATCAGCGGGTCGGCGAGCCTGCGCTGCCTGCGCACGAACACCGCACCGACGGCCGCCCCGGCCACGACCGCCGTGCTCGGAACCCAGTGCACGCCGCCTTCGGCGAACTCCTTGAGGCCGTAGACGATCGGCAGGATCGTGGCCAGCGACAGCGCCGCACTGGTCAGGTCCAGCCTGCCCGCGCCGGGGGCGCGGTACTCGGGCAGCAGCACCGGCGCCGCGATCACCAGCAGCGCCATGACCGGTACCGCCGGCAGGAACACCGAGCCCCACCAGAAGTTCGCCAGCAGGACGCCGCCGACGGTCGGACCCACCGCGACACCGGCCGAGAAAGTGGTCATCCAGATCGCGATGGCCACGCCGCGCTGCCGGGGGTCTTTGAACATGTTGCTGATCAGGGCCAGCGTGGAGGGCATCAGCGTCGCCCCGGTGATGCCGAGCACCGCGCGGGCCGCGATGAGCATCGCCGGCGTCGTCGAGTAGGCGGCCAGCAGCGAGGCCAGCGCGAACCCGACCGCCCCGATCATCAGCAGCCTGCGGCGGCCGATCCGGTCACCGAGCGTTCCCATCGTGACCAGGAAGCCCGCGATCAGGAACCCGTAGACGTCCATGATCCACAGCAGCTCCGTGCTGCTCGGCCGCAGGTCCGCGCCCAGGTGCGGGGCCGCGAGGAACAGCACGCTGACATCCAGCGCCAGCACGAGGAGGGGCAGGGTGAGCACGGCCAGTCCCGTCCACTCCCGCGGCCCGGCCCGCAGGTGGGGGGCGGGGGCGGTGACATCCGACGACATGAGGAGCCCTTTCCGTCCGTTGTGATCCGGTCGCCCGCGGCAGCGGGGGCCGGTCTCGAGGCGTGATCCGTTGCCTGCTCCCTTTATATTACGGATCGGATCGTAATGCATGTGCTAGAATGAAACGGTGCGATCACCTGCCGAGTCCGCCCCCTCGTCGCCGCGCAGCGGCCGCCCCCGCGACCCGCAGATCGACGCGGCCGTGCTCGGGGCGACGCTCAGCGTGCTCGACGACTCGGGCTACGGGCAGCTCACGCTCGAAGCGGTGGCGCGCCGCGCCGACACCACCAAGCCGGCGATCTACCGCCGCTGGCCCAACCGCCAGCGGCTGGTGCTCGCCGCGCTCGCCACCCGCCTCGGCGACCTGCGCGCGCCCGACACCGGATGCACCATCTGCGACCTCAACGAGGGCATCAACGTCTTCATCGTGGAGTTCCGCCGGATCCGACCGGACGTGCTCGCGTCGCTCCTGGCCGACTGCGCCCCGCACCCGGAGCTGCGCGACGCGTTCATGTCCACGCTGTTCGACCCTCCGCGCGCCGCCGTGGCGCAGATGCTCGAACGCGCCGTGGCCCGCGGGGACCTCCGCGGCGACATCGACCGCACCCTGGTCCTGGACATGCTCGGGTCGCTGGTGCACTACCGCGCCCTGTTCGGCCACGCCTCGACCAGCGAAGCCGAGGTCGAGCACGCCGTCGAAGCGCTGCTGCGCGGAATCGCCGCCGACTACCCCGCACTCCTCGAACACAGCCGCCAGGTCGCGGGCAACCCGCCGATCCACGACGCCCACGCGTGACCCCTCGGCGGGCGCCGGGTGGCCGACCTCGACTGCGGCTGGGCCGAACTGCTGCTGCGCGCATTGGCGACCGAGCCCACCGCCACCGGTTTCGGGATCGACCTCGACGAGGACGCCGCCGCGCACGGCCGTGCAGATCGTCCACGCGGTCCGTCAGGTCGCCGCGGGAGGACCGATCCCGTCCCCCAGGATCACCCGCCGGCTCATGGACCGCGCGGCCGCCCAGGCCGGCGCCTACCAGCGGGCCCGCGAAGCGCTGGCCGCCCCCAGCCCGCGCGAGAACGAGGTGGTCCTCGCCGTGGCCGGGGATCGGGCCAACGCCGAGATCGCCGCCGAGCCGTTCATGAACGTGGCCACGGTCAAGGCCCGCGTCTCCAGCATCCTCACCAAGCTCGCCCTCGACAACCGGACCCGGATCGCCCTACTCGCACACGACGCCGGCCTCGCCCCGTGAACGCGATCGAATCGATGACTCGGCACACTAGATCATCGACGGGGAGAAGCCGGGTGTCGTTCACAGGCCCTGCTGTACCCCTGTCGGCCCGGTGAGGCCGTCGCCGGCGCGCTGACGGCAGCCTTCCCGCGTCATCAGTGGTGCACGGAGAAGTGCGGCCACGACTCCGGTTCCCGTCACCGGTCTAGGCCAGGGCCTCGATGACGACCTCGGCGGACTCGGCGATGAGCGCGTTGTCGTGCTCGGCGTCCTCGGCGTCGCGGCTGGACATGATCGCGAGGACGATGGGGTCGTCGTCGGGAGGCCAGACGACGGCGATGTCATTGCGCGTTCCGTAGTTGGCGTTGCCCGTCTTGTCGCCGACCTCCCAGCCGTCGGGGACCCCTGCGCGGATCAGTTCGTCTCCGGTGATGTTCCGCTTCAGCAGGTCGACAAGGATCGCGCTCTTCTCCTCGGGCAGTGCGTCACCCAGGGTGTACGCCTGGAGGCTGGTGGCCATGGCCTGCGGCGTGCTGGTGTCGCGGATGTCTCCCGGCTTCCACTCGCTCAGCTCGGGCTCGATCCGGTCCACGTGGGTCACGTCGTCGCCGATCTCCTCCAGGGCGGCGTCGAGACCGCTCGGCCCGCCGAGTTCCTCGAAGAGCAGGTTCGCCGCCGTGTTGTCGCTGTAGCGGACGGCGGCGTCGCTGATCTCCCGCAGCGTCATGCCGGTGTCGACGTGCTGTTCGGTGATGGGGGAGTAGCCGGTCAGGTCTTCCTCGGTGTAGGTGACGACCTCTTCGAGCTCATCGATCGAGTTCTGCCGAAGTAGGGCACCGACCGAGAACGCCTTGTGCGTGGAGGCGTAGGCGAACCGCTCTTCGGCGCGGTAGGCGACGGTCTCGTCGGTGCCGGTGTCCAGCGCGTAGACACCGAGCCGGGCGTCGAAGTCGGTTTCGAGCCGCTCGAACTCCTGCTCATACGCTGCCGGCGTGTCCGTGGGCGTCGCCGTTGCGGAGGCGGAGGCGGACGGGTCGCCGCCCGAGGCGCAGCCTGCGAGCGGCACGAGCGCCAGCGCGGCCGCGCTGGCGAACCCGGCGCGTCGGGTGAGCTGAATTGGCATGGTCTGGTCTTCCTGTCCTTGGTGTTCGCGCGCGTCGTTCGCGCGGGGATTCTTCCGATCCCGCGAGGAATGCCCGGGCCGCCCGCGGCAACCGCTTCAGGGCGGCCCGCTGCACGACCACGGGCACCGTCGTCGGGAGCCCTGTGGAGCAGTCTTGCGGCGGCCCCCGATGCTGTCGAAGACAAAAATGCGCAGTCCCATGCCGAAACGGCATAATCTTTCGGCGTGGACATCGTCGGTGCGTGCAGAGCCTTCGTGAACGTGAGTGAGAGAGGCAGCTTCACCCTCGGTGCCGCGGCCGCGCGCATGCCCCAGCCGGTCGCCAGCCGCCGCATCGCGGCCCTGGAGAAGCACCTGGGCGGGCGGCTGTTCGACCGGTCGACGCGGCGGGCGACGCTCACCCCGTTCGGCCGCGACATGCTGGCCTCGGCCAAACGCCTCGTCCAACTGGCCGACGCCATGGAGCACGACGCGGAGCAGGCCAAGCTCACGCCGGTCCGCATCGCCGTGCCCGACATCTGCTCCACCCGCGATCTTGCGCACCTCGACGCCGAAGCGCGCCGGCAGGGCGTCCACCTCGACTTCCATCCCGCCCCGCCGGCCGAGCGGGCAGAGCTCCTGCGCTTCCAGCAGGTCCGCGCCGCCATCGTCGAGGTGCCGCCCGGCGAAGGCCAATGGTCGGTGCCGCTCGGGCTGGCGAGCGCGGCCGCACCCCGCGCCGGCACCGTCTACGTCGAAACCCTCCGGGTCAACCGCGGCGACCGGTCGCCGCGCAGGCGCCGCATCTGGATCCAGCCCGAGGACGACGTCCCGCACATCCGCGACCGCATGATGCGGATCCGCGACGCCGTCGGCCTCCAGCCCGCGCAGGTCGCCGTCGCGACCGCTCTCACCTCCGCCGCGGCGGAGGTCCTCGGCTCGGCCGACTTCCTGCTGGCCCCGCCCAAGCAGGCCGAGGAGCTGGGACTCCACTGGCGCCCGATCGGCGAGATCCGCCTCGTCCGCAGCTTCGACGTCTTCGCCGGCGCCGGGGACGAGGCGGAGCGCATCCGCACGCGCCTGCACAACGCGATCGCCCGATGCCTCGGCGCGCCCACCGGGGACGAGGACGCGGGGGGTGGCGCATGAGCGTCGAAGCCCTCGTCAGGGAACTGCGCCGCGAGCTCGACGACGCGGGCCTGCACGGATCGTTCCTCGTGCGGGACCTGCACTCCGGGGACGAGATCGGAATCGAGCCCGATCTGGAGTTCCCGACGGCGTCCCTCGTCAAGGTCCCGCTCGCCGTGGCCACGCTCGAACGCATCCGGACCGGCGAACTCGACGGCGCCGCGCAGCTCCTGGTGCGTCCGGGAGGGGTCACCGCACCGGGCCCCATGGGGCTCGCCAAGTTCCGGCACCCGGCCCGGATCTCGATCGACGACCTGCTCTACCTCAGCACCTCCATGAGCGACAGCACGGCGGCCGACGCGCTGTTCGACCTCACCCCGCCCGCCGAGGTCGCGCGGTCGCTGCAGGCGGTCGGGATCCGCGGCATCACCGTCCGGCACACGATGCACGACCTCAACCAGACCCCGGCGGATCGCCTGGACCCCGCCGACGTGCACCTCGCCCACTCCCTGGCCATCGGAGCGGGGACGGCCGGGCGCGGGCACCGGGTCCCCCAGCTCGACGTCACCCGCGCGAACTCCGGATCGGCGCGCGCGTTCATGAAACTGCTGCAGGCGCTGTGGCGGCCCTCCTCGATCGCCCCCGAGGTCGCCGAGCGGGTGCGGGCGCTCATGGGCGAGAACGTCCTGCGGCACCGGTTGGCGCCCGACTTCAGCTCCGACGCGTCGAAATGGTCCTCCAAGACCGGGACCCTGCTCAACCTCCGCCACGAGGTCGGGGTGGTCGAGCACGCCGACGGCCAGGCGTTCGGCGTCGCCGTGCTCACGGAGTCACGCGTGCCGGCCTTCAGCCAGCCGGGAGCCGAGGCGCTCATGGCCCGGGTGGCGCGGACGCTGCACGACCACCTGCGGGGGATGTAGCGGGGGACCGGCCGTCGCGTCTTGGGGCCCGGGCGCGGGACGAGCTCGGAGTCAACGCCCGGATACGAGCCTCTCGCGGGTGGCCGTGGCAGGGGGCGCAGGGCGATTGAGCCCAACGCCGTGGCCACCGCGCGAGCCGCAGCCCAGGCACTCGCCGCGCAAGCCCTCAACCGCCTGTAAGAGGCACCGGCGTCCACCGGACTCTGCTCCGGCGAGCACGCGGTCCTTGAGGAGGACCGAACGGACATCCGCGAGATCCGCGACCACCTCGCCCTGGACGCGCTGGACGAGCCCGCCTCACTGACCGCGCCGCGCGCCTCCTATTCGGCCCCCGTCCTGAGGGACTGGTCGCCGATCACCGACAGCAGCCGCAGCTTCTCGTGGCTCTCGCTGCCCGGGACGGCGGTGTAGACGAGCAGCGCCTGAGACTGCTCGAGGTCGTGGAGCACCTGGCAGTGCAGCTCCAGCATGCCGACCTCGTCGTGCAGGACGCGTTTGGGGTTCATGTGCCGCACGCCGGTCGTGCGATCGGGGCGTCTCTCGCCCGCCGCACCTCGACACTGGGGGAGCGGCGGTGCCGGATGAAGGCCGCGGTTATCCATGGAGCGGGGGTCCGACCCTGCGCCCCGACAAGGACGCTGCTGTCGCGGCTCTGTTCTCGCAGGTCTGGTCCGTGTCCGACACCGAAGCACTGCGTACACGGCTCGCACGGAACCGACCGGCCAGGTGGATCGCCGTCATCCCCGGTCTCTCCGCGAAGTCCCCGGACGGCGCGGGCGCGTTCGCCTACCCGATCATCTTCCTGCCGTTCATCAGCTCGGCATTCGTGCCCACCCACACCATGCCCGGCCCGGTGCGCGCCTTCGCCGAGCACCAGCCGGTGACGTCCATCGTCAACACGATCCGCGACCGGGTCATCGAACTGCTGCGCGCCGCCGTCGTCGACGGCCGGCTCGACCCGGTCGGGTTCGACGAGCGGCTGGACGCGGCGCTGACCGCCCGCACCATCGACGCGCTGGCCCCGCTCACCACCGATCTGATCGCGGTGCCAGGCAGCGACGGCGCACTTCGGTGCGGCACAGCAGCCTGGCGATCAGCAGGGACGCGGGCGAGAACACGCCGGAGACGCTGCACGTCCGCTTGGTAGGCCGAATGCGGCACGGCCGGCTCGACACCCGGTGGCAGGCGCCGCGCCGGTGACGCGTCAGGGCCCGGATACCGCGGTATCCGGGCCCTGACATCCAGCGTTGACGAGTACAAGGGCGCCGGTCAGACCTGGGGCTACGACCGTTGAGCGACGCTGCTTCCCTTAGGGTGCAGCCGGGGCGGGATGATGGTGCTCAGCGCCATCGACACACCTCGACCGCCAGCCGGCCCGTAGCGGACCGATTCCCGATCCTTGCCCCGCAGCCGGGCAGGGCTTGTCGGTGGATGCATGGATGCCTGGGACGGGTTCCCACTGTCGCGGGACGAACCCGCCCGCGGCAGGTGAATGCGGGCGGTTCCTTGATCCGCGCGGGCATAGGATCGGCGGCATGGCGATGCGACTTGTTCAGATTGCGATGAATGCTCGGGACGACTCCGCGCTCGGCCGGTTCTGGGCGGAGGTGCTCGGCTGGAGTGTTTCCAGCGAGGAACCCGGCGTGACCAATCTGGAACCTGAGGGCTTCGTCTATCCCGACCCCGTCGCCGTCTGCCTCGACGTCCTTCGCGTCCCGGAACCCAAGACGGTGAAGAACCGCGTGCACATCGACCTCGCCACCACTTCTGCGGCTCATCAGGCGGAGCTGGTCGCGCGCCTTAAGGATCTCGGTGCGACGCCCGCCGACGTGGGCCAGGGCGACGTGCCGTGGACGGTCCTGGCCGACCCGGAGGGCAACGAGTTCTGCGTGCTGGAGCCTCGATCGATCTACCGGGACACCGGGCCGATGGCCGCGGTGGTGGTCGACTGCGCTGATCCGCGGGCGATGGCCCGGTTCTGGGGCGAGGCGATGGACTGGACCCTGCACGAGGTGACCGACGACCATGCGGTGCTGCGCTCCGCCAAGGGTGTCGGCCCGTATCTGGAGTTCCTCCGCAGATCCGACGCGAAGACCGTGAAGAACCGCGTCCATCTCGACCTCCGGCCCTACCCCGGTGACGATCAAGCGGCGGAGGTGGCCCGGCTGCGGGCTCTCGGCGCCACCGACATCGACGTGGGCCAGGGCGACGTGCCGTGGACGGTCCTGGCCGACCCGGAGGGCAACGAGTTCTGCGTCCTCACCCCGTGCTGACGCGGAGCCTTGCCGACCCTCACCGTGACCACCGGCGATGGCTGCCGGCCGGGCCTCGACGGCATCATCGCCTTCGCCACGAGGAGTGCCGGTAGCACTGACGAAGTTTCGGTCGGATATAGCCACGACCTGCGGTGAAATCGACCTGGTTGGTTGAGGGGCTCGCGGCGCCAGCCGACGGACGCTGCTGGCGAAAGGTGATGTGTGACGGGTCCCGACCGCGCCGGCTGTGGTCGGGACCCGTCGCGCGATCGCGGGCAGCCAGGTCGCGTCGGTCTTCCACGCGCCGACCGAGATCAGCGCCATCGGGAGCCTGTCGACGGCGGCCGGTGCGAGGAAGGAGAAGAGGCCTTCCCCCACCATGACAACACCTGAGTCAGTGACAGGGCCACCGCCGCCGGAAAATCGTTTGAGCCTTCCTTCCGCGTTCCCGTAGGTTGCCTGCGGCCCCCGTCGCAGTGAGGACAGAGGACAAACCGCGTGACCCCGCCTGCTCTTTAGACCTGACACCTTCTTCCGCTCACCTTCAAGCCGACCCTCAGGTCGGCTCTGCCGGGCTGCCCGTGTGTGCCCGGTCATGCAGCGTTTGAGGCCGCGCGCAATCGGCCTCGTGTCAGGTCTAGAGAGATCATGTCTTCACAACCTCATACTGTGCTGCCCTGGGTCGTTCGTCGGACCAGGCTGCCTCTGCTGTCGTTGCGGTGCGTGGACTGCCGGTCGGAGTCGGCCACCACCGGCGAGGGCAGGTTCCGCGTCAACGCCAACGGCAAGCTGCTGGACGTGTGGCTGCTGGTCCGCTGCGTGTCCTGCGATCGGACGCGCAAGCTCACCGTGCACGAGCGAGCGCCGGTCAGATCCTTCGATCCGGCCGAGCTCGACGGCTACCACACCAGCGATCCGGAGCTGGTGGCGTCCACGCTGCTGGATCCGCTACTCGCCCGGCGCAACCGCTTCACCCTGGACTGGGAGGGGGCCTGGCGGCTGGACATCCCGCCGGCATGGCTCGACGAGGCGTGGCCGGTCCAGATGGAGGTCGTCTTCGAGGATCCGGTGCCGGTGCGCCCGGAGCGGCTCATCGCGCAGGGGCTCGGCCTCAGCAGGAACGAGGTGCTGCGCCGGATCAAGTGCGACATTCCGCTGCGCCGTCCGACGAGCGCCGGGTTCACCTTTACCGTGATGGCCGGGGACTAGCGGGGATGTAGCCGCGCGCGATCCCCTCAAGCATCCGTGCGAAATACGCCTCGTCCAGCGGCGGCTCCGGCGGCATGGAGTCGCCGCTGGACGGCCACGGTGGGCGCGGAGCGGGTCGGCGGAGGCAGATAGCGGGGCTCGGGGACGATCATGTAGGCCATGCCTCGAGAACAGCCGTGCACCACTGAGGTCGAAAGGCGGCGACCCGAATGGGTGTACTGGGACGCCGGCACCGCCCGCCTCCTACCCCGGCTGAAATGGGGAGCGTCAACGCGTGTACTTCATGACAGCTTCGTTACCGACAGGCCGAGATCAGAGGTTTCGTATTACGTAGCGTTAATAACGTTAATCTCAAACGTAAAGCGCCACAGGCAAACAGAAAAGGAGTCGGAAGGGCCCTTTTTCTCACTTCCGATAAGTGAACCTTACCGGAGGCTTGATACAAGTATTAATACAAAAAGGTGAGAGGGGGTCTGGTTTCGTTTGCGGGCGGATGCCGCACTCACGGACGCAGCAGTTGCCGCACCCGTGCGGCCTCTCGAGTGAGGTGGTCACGCTCCGGCACGCTGGTGGCGGCGCGGGAAGCCTCGGCATACAGCTCGGCGGCGTGCTCGAGGTCACCGGCGCGTTCGTGCAGATATGCCGTCACCGCGGCGTAACGGGGCAGGTCGGGGTTCACGTCAGCCAGCGCCGCCAGGCCGGCCTGCGGTCCATCGGCCTCGCCGACCGCCACTGCGCGGTTGAGCCGCACCACCGGGCTGCCGGTGAGGAGCAGCAGTTCGTCGTACCACTCCACGATCTGCACCCAGTCCGTCTCGGAGGTGCTCCGGGCGTCCGCGTGCAGGGCGGCGATCGCGGCCTGCGCCTGGTATTCGCCCAGCCGGTCGCGGGCCAGCGCGGCCTGCAGAATCGTCACCCCCTCGGTGATCAGGCCGGTGTCCCAGCGCGATCGGTCCTGCTCACCAAGCGGCACCAGACGACCTCCCGGGCCAGTGCGAGACGCGCGGCGCGCATGGTGCAGCAGCATGAGCGCGAGCAGCCCCGCGACCTCGGGATCGTCGGCCAAGGCGACGAGGTGGCGGGCGAGGCGGATCGCCTCGCCCGCCAGGTCGACGTTTCCGCCGTACCCCTCGTTGAAGACGAGGTAGAGCACCCGTAGCACCGTCCCGAGATCGCCGGGCTGGTCGAGCGGCAGCCCCGCGATCCGCCGCTTGGCCCGGCTGATCCGCTGCGCCATGGTGGCCTCGGGGACGAGGTATGCCGCTGCGATCTGTCGCGTGGTCAGGCCACCGACCGCGCGCAGCGTCAGGGCGACGGCCGAGCCCCGCGGCAGGGTGGGGTGCGCACACAGGAAGTAGAGCCGCAGCGTGTCGTCCGTGGCGGGCGCCGGACCGGCCGGAGGCTCGACCTCCATGGCGAGTTCCCGCCCCCGCCGCGACGCCTCGGCACGGGCGGCGTCGAGGAACCTACGCCACGCGACCGCGACGAGCCATGCCTTCGGATCGCGCGGTGGATCGTCCGGCCAGGTTTCGAGCGCCCGGATCAGGGCCTCCTGCACGGCATCCTCGGCCGACGCGAAGTCGGCTCCGCGCCGGACGAGGACACCGATCACCGCGGGCACGAGCTCCCGCAGCAGCGACTCGTTCACTCGGTGACCGTGGGCGACTCGGTGAGAAACGGTCGAACCTCGAGCCACTCGTGGATCGGCTCGCCGCCGGCCCCGGGAGCGGCGGACAGCTCCCCAGCCAGTTGCACCGCGCGATCCCAAGACTCCACGTCGATGATCATCCAGCCGGCGATGAGGTCCTTGGTCTCGGCGAACGGACCATCGGTCACCGGTGGGCGCCCCTCGCCGTCATACCGCACGAACGCGCCCTCGGACGCCAGTGCCTGGGCGTCGACGAACTCACCCGTCTCCTCCAGACGGGCTGCGAAGTCGCGCATGAACTGCATGTGCGCGTCGACCTCCTCCGGCGTCCATTGGTCCATCGGCATCCAGTCGACAGCAGGGGCCGGGCCACCTCGGTAGTGCTTGAGCAGCAGATACTTCATGGCGGTTCTCCTTCTTCATCGCGCGGCCCGTCGTGGCCACTCGTATCCCTGGGACGGAGCCAACGCCACATTCTCGACACCCGGAAGCGCGCCGAATCCTAGGACCTGCTTCTGAGTGTCACCGCCCTGCCCAGGTCAAGAGCCTACTCAGCCATATCCGCCCGATTTTTCTCCGTTACTGCGGGGCCCCCTCCACGCGAGCAGAACCGGCTGGAGCGCGCGATGCCGCCATCATCGCCGTGCTGCTCTGCACCGGCGCCACCCGGCTCCGCCAGGACGGCGCCGACTCGGCCAGGATCCAGGCCCTCCTCGGCCGTCTCCGTCGAGACCACCGCCCGCTACTTCCGGGCCGGGGCCGATCAGGGCCACGAATCCGCTGCCGCTGCGCACCACGGTGAACCCTGCCGGTTCGGCATGGACTTTCACCCAGTCCTGGCCGCACCCGCAGCGGGCGTGGTAGCGCCGCCACTTCGTCTCCAGGGCCTCGCAGACAAGCCGGTCGCCGTAGTGCTTGGTTGTGAATCCGGACACGGACCTCAGTGCGGCAGCGGTCACGCTGCCGCGGAGGTGGATCGCTGTTTTTGGCCAGATGGCGCCGGCAGCCCGGGGGAGAGGCCTTCATAGGACAGTGGACACGCTGACCGGCGGGCATGACCGCGCCTTAAGAATGGATGGGTGATCCAGGGGGGCCGGATGAGGCTGATGACAAAGTGCCGCTCATGGCTCGCGGGGCATGGCCGCCCGATCCCCTGGACACTCCAACCTCTGATTGAGAGCTGCGACCCATCGCTTCGCTAAGGCTTCGATGGTGGGGTGCTCCACGGACCACAAACACGCAGGTCACGTGTGAAGCAGGTGGATAGTTGAGCACTCATCAGCGAATCTGGGTCGGCATCGACGCCGGCAAGGCCCACCACTGGGCGGTGGCCGTCGATAGCGACGGGAGCAAGGTGCTCTCGCGCAAGGTGGGCAACGACGAGGCCGAGATCCTCGACCTGATCGGTGATGTGTGTCCCTTGGCCGATGAGGTGCGGTGGGCGGTGGACATCTCCAGCCGCCCCTCCGCGTTACTCCTGGCGCTGCTGCTCGGGCACGGCCAGGAGGTGGTCTACATCCCCGGCCGCACGGTCAACCGGATGTCCGGGGCCTTCCCCCGCGACCACAAGACCGACGCCAAGGACGCCCAGACCATCGCCGACACCGCCCGAGTGCGGTCGGACTTCCGAGCGTTGCAGCTGGCTCCGGACCTGGTGGGAGAGCTGTCGTTGCTGACCTCCTACCGGGCCAACATGACGGCCGACCGGGTGAAGATGATCAACCGGCTGCGTGAACTCCTGGTCGGGATCTGCCCGGCCCTGGAGCGCGCATTCGAGTTCCGCAAACGGCCCGGCCCGGTGCTGGTGACCGGGTTCTGCACGCCCTCCTCCCTGCGCCGGATCGGCGTCAAGCGGCTCACCACGTGGTTGGCCAAACGCGGCATCCGTAACGCCGCCGACTTCGCCGAGCGGGCGGTCGAGGCCGCCAAGGCGCAGCACACCGCGCTGCCGGGGGAGAAGCGGGCCGCCGCGCTCGCCTCGGATCTGGCCCAGCAGATCCTGGACCTGGACGAGCGAATCAAGAAGATCGACCACGACATCGCCGAAGTCCTCGGCCAGGACGAGCGCGCGGAGATCATCCAGTCCATGCCGGGCATGGGTCCGCTGCTGACCGCGGAGTTCGTCGCTCTGGCCGGGGATCTGTCCGGATACCGGGACGCCGGGCACCTGGCCTCGCACGCGGGGATCGCCCCGATCTCACGGGACTCGGGCAAGCGGACGAACAACATGCGCAGGCCCCGGCACTACAACCGCCGACTGTGCCGCCTGTTCTATCTCTCGGCACAGTCGGCGCTGCTCAGGCCCGGGGCCTCGCAGAACTACCACCGGCGCAAACGGGCCGAGGGGATGCTCCATCCGCAGGCGGTGCTGTGCCTGGCCAGGCAGCGGATCAACGTGCTGTGGGCGATGCTACGGGACGGGCGTCCCTACTCACCTGTCCAGCCGGTCCCTGGGGTGGCTTGACACGGTCATTGAGATGCCCCACCGAGTCCGTGCCCGGCAGGGCGGTGCCACCGACAGTGGTCCTCGGCAGGCGGTTACCGGTACTGGACAGCGGCGGTGATCGGGGCGAACGTGCACGATGCCTTGCTGGTGCTCGTGCTCCCGTTGACCCAGGGTCCGTAGACCTTGCCGGTGATGCAGCCCGCGACGGCCCGGACCTGCGTGAAGTCGTTACCGCTGAAGCCCTTACAGACCGTGCCCACAGTCGTGCCGGAGAGCGTGGGGTTGCACAGCAGGCCCGCGTGGGCGGAGGGAGCCGCAGCTCCCAAGGCGCCGAAGGCGCCGGCGGACAGGACAACCGCCGCGGCGCTAGAGCCCAGGAATTTACGAAGGCGCATACGTATCCTCTCGTGTGGGGGGTGAGGTGCGTAACCACTCTAGGAACCAGCGCCGAGAGAAACCATGCCCTGGCCGGGACCGGCCCCATCCTCAACGGCCCCCCGCACTTGGCGGCTCGCCGTAGCTTCAGGAGTCGCGGGCCTTCACGTCCCACCAGTGATCAAGACCGCGGCGCTACCGCCAAAACTCGGTCCGATCCTCCAAGGGCCGGTACGCGGCGGCGCCGGGACCGACCAGGTGGCCGGGATGGACATAGCCGTCCTCGCCGGCGGCGAGGTGGGCGGTGGTCTTGTCGTGGAAAGCCCAGTGCCCGGATGCGGCCGTGAGGGTCGATCACGTGCGCGCAGACCGACCAGCGCGGATAGGTGGGCTGTCCCGCGGATTCTCGCTGGAGCAGTCATGACGAGAGACATCGCGGACCTCGCTCCTCACATGCCGGTTCTGATCATCAAGGTGTGCCGGATGGGCAGGCCTATGCGGTGATGACTGCCACCCTGAAACGGTGCGTGCACAGGGCCGCCACCCCCGCCGCAGCCGCGCCGGCGCCCCAGAGGACCAGGGCAGCGGCTGCCGTGTGGTTCTGGGCGAGGAAACCGATCAGTGGGTTGGCCAGGAGCAGCGGTGACCACTGGGCGAAGGTCACCACTGCCTGGGCGCGACCGATCGCCTCACGAGGGGATCCGGCGACGAAGAGGGGGCCCACGTGGGTGGAGAAGACACCGGTTCCGAGGCCGGCGACCAGGGCCGAGAACCAGAACACCGACGGCTCCGGGATGGCCGCTGCGGCAGCGATCGCCATCCCTGCGGTGAGCATCCCGACCGAGGCGCTGAGCCCGGCCCGCTCGGCGGCTCCCCGCCATAGCACGCACACGGTCACACAGGCCATGCCGACGCCGTAGGCGCCCGCGCCCATCCCTGTGGTCAGCGGGTCCCAGCCTCGCTCGGTGGAGACGAGAGGCACCAGGAGTGGGGAGAAGGGGACCATGAACATGGCGAACGCCCCGGTCAGAAGCACGATCGCACGCAACAGGGGCGTGGTGAACACCATCACCAGGCCCTGGCCGGCCTGCCTGCTCAGGGCGGCCCGCAGAGCACGGCGCCCTGGGTGAGCATCTGTCGAGCCGCAATAGCACGGCCGAGGGCGTGCGCATCGACCAGCAGTTTGGGCACCGAGGCGGAGGCCGGGATGTTGAAGGCATCGACCGCGCCCAGGGCCACCGCGATCACGACCAGGGTGTTCGCCCCTGGAACGGTCACCATCATGGCGAAAGCCCCCGTGGCCGCCAAGGCGCACAGTGTCGTGTTGGCGGCGATCATGACGCGAAAGGCCCCGATACGGTCGCTCAGCGCGCCTCCGTGCAAGGTCAACAGCACGCGGGGGACCACTTGCGCCGACAGCACCGTGGCCGCGAGGGTGGGGCTCACCAGGGCTGCATGCCACACGAGCCCGAAGACCAGCATCTGGGTTCCCAGCGACGTGCACCCGAAGCCGGTCAGCCAGAGCCGGTAAAGACGCGGAGGAGGCGCTCCACTCGACCCCATCCGTGCCCCTTTGATCGCGCCTGCTCTCGGTGGGCGGCGCGTCCCTCTCCCTCCGGGAGGCCTGGACCGCACCGCCGGAGCACGCTAGCGCACGCATCCGACGAAACAGCGACTACCTGACTGGTAGGAGTCGTTGATCCAGTGATCTGTATTCTTCGGGGCTTCCACCACTTTGATCACTGTGTGTGGTCGCTGGGAGCGGCACGGTCCGGTCCGCAGCTGGGAAATCCGGATGACGCCCGCCGCATGCCGTGCCACGCTGGGTTCTCCCCGGCAAACGGAGGCCCCCACGCTGGGTGGCGGGTCAGGACCGCCAGGTTCGCACCACGTGCAGCACGATCGCGACCACGGCGAGGATCCCCCACATCATTCCCTCGGGGGTGGACTCGGCCGCCCAGGCGGCGGCGGCGATACCAAGCGTGCCCCACCCGGCGACCTTGAGCGTCCGTGCGCTGCGCGTGGCGGAGCCGGGCCGCTCATACTCCCCCTCGCGCTTCGGTGCGGTCTCCGATTCCATGCGCGTGGCCAGCGAGTCGGCGATCTCGGTGTCGAACTCCGGGCCGAGTTCGCGTCCGATGGAGAGTGCGGTGGCGATCTCGTCGCGCAGGTCGGTGGTGCGGGCGGGGGGTGTGGTGGCCATGGTGCCTCTCCTTCAACGGTGTTGCAGGCCGTGGCCGCCCGAGGGCGGAGCTCTCAGAATAAGGGAGACGGCGTTTCCTGGCAGGGCTACGGCACGGTCTCGGGAGTCGAGACTGGTAGGAGCCGTCGATCGAATGATCTGTGTTCTCCATGGTTCTCCCAGCTCCGGTCACTGTGTGTGGTCGCTGGGGGCGTAGCGGTTCCAGGTCCCGCCCGCCTGGGAAACGACCCGGGTGGTGGTCTTGGAATGGAACCCCAGCGCCTGGGCGATGACCGGTGCGGGGGCCTGGAGCACGAGTTGACGCAGCGCGGAGGTGCGCACCGCCGTTCCGGGAACGCCGATGTCGCGGATCAGATCGGCCAGGCCGTGCGGATGCAGGGGGCGTCCGGCCCTGCGGCCGGGGAACAGCCAGGTCGCATCCCGGTTGTTCGTGTTCATGTTGGTCCGCTGGTCCCGGGCCTGGAGCAAAAGGTCAGTGAAGGGTTCGGGGACCGGGGCCGGTGGGTCGCCGAGCCGGATCAGTACCTGCCCGTTGGCGTCCTGGGTGAGGTCTTCGGTGGTCAGTAGGACGATGCGGCTCGCGGGTTGGGCGAAGAGCAGCATCAGGCAGGCCGCTGCCCGGGAGCGCAGCGGTCCCGCGTTCTCGTCCAGGATCCGGCGCAGGAGTTCGAGACGCCGGTGCTGGGTGAGCCGCTGCCCTTCGGTGATGGCCAGGCGAGGGAACCTCGGCCGCGAGGAGAGTCGGTCGCTGTTACGTGCCCAGGTCAAAAACGCCCGCAGGGCGAGCTGTTCGTGGGGCCGGTGGGTGGCGTGCCAGCGGTCGATCTCGGCTTGGCCCAGCTGATCCAGGGCCAACCCTGAGCGGTGAGCCAGGTGAGGAACTCGTCGGCCCGGTTGAACTGCTGGGAGGCGTGGCTTCTCGCACTGGGGGTCAAGGGCCGACGCTCGGCCCGTGCGCGGAGCTTGGGCATCTGGTGCCAGGTCGCGAACTGCTCCAAGAGCGGAAGGTGCGACTGGCCGTGGAGTTCATTGAAGCGGCGATGCAGCCAGCTCTCATGGTGCAGCAGGTACTTGTCGGCCTGGGGCAGGAAGCCCGCAGGCCATGAGTAGATCGCGCAGGTGCGCGGCGGCCCGCCACTCGGGGTGTTCGTGGAAAGCCCGGTGGGTGAGCGGCAGGCTGTCCTCCGCCAATTCGCGCAGGAGCAGGCGGGCTTTGGGGCCGCGGATCCAGGCTGAGGCGCTCCGGTGCCGGGGCATGGCCAGGATCGCTTCCCTCAGCGGCTCCAACTGCGGATTCGGCCGCCCGGTGCCGTCATCCAAGAGCGCGTCCACCCTTTCGGGCAGGGTGCAGGGTCTACCCACCGTTCGGATCGATTCGGGCGCGCTTGGGACGCAGTGGAACGACTCCGTCGGCCGACCCCGACGTTTCGCCGGTGGCGGTGCGCCGCGGTGCGGCGTTCTCGGCCCGGGTGGCGATGAGGTCGGTCGGGGTGCACTCGAAGATGTCGCAGAGCGCGGCAAGGACCGGTAGGGAGAGCCGCTCGGGGCTCTGAGTGACCAGGCGCCAGACCTGGACCGAGGACAACGCGATGCCCCGGTCGGCCAGGGGGCGGGCGAGGTCGGTGGCGGTAAACATGCCGTGTTCGGCCATGACCTCCCGCAACCGCCACTGGTAGCTGACCTGCCGTTTCATCGCTTCGTCCTTCCGGTGTCCAGGGCCGCCTTCATCGTGGCATCCATCGCCTTGAGCAGGGGCCGGGTGCGAAAGTCCGAGGAGACGCAGGTGTAGAGGGAGGTGGTGGAGGCGTGTTCATGGCCGACTTGTTCCTGGACGAACCGGGGGTCCCAGCCGTCCTCGATCAGGTGCGTGACGTAGGAGCGTCGCAAAGAGTGCAGGTCCAGGCCCGGGTCGAGGCCGATCGCGTCGCGGTAGGCGGCGAAGCGGGTGCTCATCTGCGAGAACCCGATGCGAGGGCCGCGTTCGGAGGGCCAGAGCGCCGGGGAGCCAGCGTGGGTGCAGGCCGGGCGGACTTCCTCCACCCACTGATCCAGCACGTCCACGATCCAGTCCATGCCACCGATCCCCTCGCGCGGGCCGATCGTCAGGACGCTGCGGCGTTTGGGCGGTGAACCCTTCATGGCCTTGCCCCAGCGCACGTAGCAGACGCCGTAGCCGCCGAACTCGCGGGCGTGGGGGTTGGGTCCGAAGTCGGCCAGGTCGAGCATGCGCACTTCGCGGCGGCGGAGCCCGTAGGCGTAGGCGGTCTTGAACAGGACGGCGTCGCGGAAAGCAGGCAGCCAGCCCTTGTGGCCGGCCCCGCGCAGCCGGTGGACCTGGTCGTCGGCGTGGTCGAAGAACGCCAGGAGTTCAGCGCGGGTGAAGGCCCTCTTTGAGGGGTCGGCTTCGGATTCTTGCAGGTGGTGGGCGGTGTTCCATTCGTGGCAGACCTGGATGGGGTGGGTGCCGAACCTCTTCTCGCACTCGGCGGCCCAGTCGTAGGCGGGGTCGGTGAGGAAGGCGCAGAAGGAGCGGACGGCCTCGGCGTAGTTGCGCAGGGTGGACTGTTTCAGGTGGCGGATGGCCCGCAGGTCCCCGAGCCACTCATCGACCATCTGAGCGGACCACTGCCAGGGGAAAGCGTCAGCGTGGCGGGTGAACGCCTTCACCGCGTTGTGGCGGCCCTCGATCGTGGACAGGGCCAGGTTGCGGGCCATCTGCTGATTGCGCCAGCCCTCCAGCATCGCCTCGGCGACCTGTTCCTCGGGGCGCAGCAGCGTGGTCCCACCGATCAGGTGCAGCCCCGCCGCCCCCGGCACCGTGCCGTCTCGGGTCACGCTCCGCCACCTTCCACCGATTACATCAAACGAAAGAATCTTTCTTCAGAAGTAATCGACTGGCAAACGTGCAGGTGAGAACGGGGTTCCTGGAGTCTCAGGAGGGCGCTAGCCTGGCGGTCCTTCTCCTGGAGCAGTGCAAGAATCCCTCCAGATCAGCGCGTTCCCTCTGATGTGTCGTGTGGTCGCTGACTTCATCCGATGAAATAGCGCTTCCTTGGAGGATCGCTACAGGATTTAGCGGTAGAGCCGTGACCGGGGCGACGGCTCGGTGACGGTGGCGGTCCTCATGATCGTCAGGCGGCGACCACGTCGTCCCGACCGACGTCAGGAGCTCGTGAGGATGACGAGTTGCCGGGTCGCCCGGGTCATCGCGACATAGCGGTCGACCGCTCCTTCGATCCCCTTGCCGAACGCCTCCGGGTCGATGAGGACGACCAGGTCGAACTCGAGCCCCTTCGCCAGGTCCGGGGGCAGCGACCGGACGCGGGGCGTCGCCCGGAACGTGGGATCGCCGATGACGCAGGCGGTCCCGTCGGCATGCGCGGCGAGCCAGGTGTCGAGGACCGAGCCCGGATCCGAAACGGATCCGTGTACGACGGGGACGCCGCTGCTGCGGATGGAGGTCGGCACGTTGGCGTCCGGGAGCACGGCCCGGATGACCGGCTCGGCTTCCGCCATGACCTCTTCCGGCGTTCGGTAGTTGGTGCTCAGGGAGGCCAGGTCGATCCGGTCGAACCCGACCCGTTCGAGCCGTTCCCGCCACGACTCTGCGAACCCGTGCCTGGCCTGGGCGCGGTCCCCGACAATGGTGAAGCTCCGGGACGGGCAGCGGAGCAGCAGCATCTGCCACTCTGCGTCGGTCAGTTCCTGAGCCTCGTCCACGACGATGTGCGCGAACGGGCCGGCGAGCAGGTCCGGGGCGGTGCCGGGCAGTGCGGTCTCGTCGATCAGGCTGTCCTGCAGGTCCTGTCCGTGCAGCATCGTCACCACACCTTCACCGTCGTCATCGGCCTCGAGCAGGTCGTGGATGACATGGGACATGCGCTCGCGTTCGGCGGCGGCAGAGGCGTTGTACCGACGCTTACGTCGTGACGCCTCCGGGTCGCCGAGCCGCTGCCGTGCCGCGTCCAGGAGCGGCAGGTCGGACACCGTCCAGGCCTGGGCGTCCTCGCGCTGCAGCTTCCGAACGTCGTCGGGGCTGAGCCAGGGAGCGCACTTCCGCAGGTAGGCGGGTACCGACCACAGGTCTCCGACGAGGTCGGTCGCTTCGAGCAGCGGCCACGCGCGGTTGAGGGTCCTGATCAGCTCCGTGTCCCGCAGCAGCGACATCCGGAGCAGGTCAGGCGAGACGTCGTCATCGTCGTGCTTGTCCATCAGGATCGCGAGCAGCTCCTCCAGGATCTGCTCGCGCGCCTCATTGTGCGGAGTACCTGGTTCCAGTGCTTCGAACGCCTCGGCCCAATCGTCAGCGCTCAGCCAGATGTCGGACCAGTCCGTCGTGACCGTCATCCCTTTGGTGGGCGGCTCTTCGTAGAACCTGACGGCCGACTCGATCGCCTTCACCAGGTTCGCGGACGACTTCAGGAGGGCCACGTTCGGGTCGGTCTCGATCGCCGCTGTCGCTCCCTCGGCGACGAGGTCCCGCAGGGTGCAGGTCTGCACGCCCTCCTCTCCGAGGCTGGGGAGGACGTCGGCGACGTAGGCGAGGTAGGGCTGGTGCGGACCGACGAACAGCACGCCGCCCCGACGGTGACCGAGGCGAGGGTCGGAGTAGAGGAGGTGGGCGGTGCGGTGCAGAGCGACGACGGTCTTCCCCGTACCCGGACCGCCGTCGACGACGAGAGCGCCGCGGGATCCCGCGCGGATGATGGCGTCCTGGTCGGCCTGGATGGTGCCGAGCACGTCTCGCATCCGGGCCGACCGGTTGCCGCCCAGGCTGGCGATGAAGGCGGACTGGTCGTCGAGCGCGGCGTGCCCTTCGAGTCCGTCCGCGGTGAACACCTCGTCCCAGTAGTCGCTGATCCGGCCGCGGGTCCAGCGATACCTGCGGCGGCTCGCCAGACCCATCGGGTTGGCGTGGGTCGCCGCGAAGAACGGCTCGGCCGCGGGGGAGCGCCAGTCGAGCAGCAGCCGACGTCCCGCGCTGTCGGCGAGGCCGAGTCGTCCGATGTACACGGGCTCGGGGTCGTCCGCGCTGACGATGTGTCCGAGGCACAGGTCCAGACCGAAGCGACGCAGGGCACGCAGGCGAGCGGTCAGCCGGTGGATCTCCATGTCCCGGTCCAGCGCCTCCCGGCCTATGCCGCCGGGCGCCTTGCGCTTGGCATCGAGGCGGTCGGACAGGTCGGCGATCGCCTGCTCGAGGCTCTCCGCGATGGCCGCGAAGTGCTGCTCGTCTCCGGCGATCAGCGTCGGGTCGGCCTTGGGGGAGAGGTGGTCGGGAAGGTCGAATGCGCTGGTGGTCAGGGAGTTCACGCCGTCTCCCATGTCGTGGGTTCTGGTCACGGTCGACGATTCTGCGGCACGACCCGGGTCTTGCCGCAAGCCCCCCGGTGCGCTATAAGTTGAAAGTGGAGAGGAGTGACTGAAACCCTCCCCCTGATCGTCCGCGTCGGCTGAAGTCGAACGCGGTGCTCAACGCCCACTCCAGCCCGCCCCTGCTGACAAAGGGCATCCCCGCAGACGCAGCCGCGACCGGTGTTCACTTCCGGAATCGCGTTTTCCAGTTCTTGGCGATAGCGCCGCGATCTTGATAGCGGTTCAGCGACGGGGCGCTTTCACCCTGTCGGCAGGCCGTACGGTCTTGGCCGTGCCGGTCGTTTTCCAGGCGTCAGCATGGAAGGCCAGTCCCTGCCGTTGTCCGAGAAGGAGCAGAACCACCGTGCCGCCCATCCGCTCTTCTCGCATCCCATCGGTACTGGTGTGCGCGGCGGCCGCACTCACGCTGAGCGGATGCGCCGTCCCCGTCTCGCCCGGGTTCCTCGATGACCGGCCCACGGCCCAGGAAGAGGAGTGGGGCGATCCATCGGATATGGACACCAGCGGATTGGAACACGGGAAGATCCCCAGCCGCGAGCCCGAGCTCGACGAGGCCGATCTTCCCGTCGCCGATCCCCCCTCCGACGCGCCGCTGACGGAGCGCATCGCCTGGGAGGCGCTGCGCGATGTCTCCGCATTCGCGCGGGCAGCCGACCCGGATTCGGAATCCGAGTGCATCGATACCACCAGCGAGCTCGACGGTGATTCCATCTCGCTCGACTGCACCGTCACCTACCGCGGCAAGGAGTTCGACTACAACTACGGCCAGCGGCCTGACGGGACGGCCCCGGAACCGGTCTATACGGCACCGCTGCTGCGCAGCGTCGTCGAGAACGACCTCCGCTTCAGCCAGGACACCGATTACGTCAACTGCGACATGGAGGAGATGGAGGCGGTCCCGACCAGCGCCGCGTCGGAGGCCCCTGGTTACCGCTGCGTGTATCTGAATCCGAACACCGGCGACCAGGAGCGCGTCGAAGCGAGGGCGTACGGCAATGGGAGCCTCTCCTTCCGCCCCGAGGAATGACCGGGCTTAGAGGTGCCGGTAAGGACCACGTCATCAGGCGCCAACTGACCGGCGGGTGACTTCAGGCGCTGCTCACGGGGGCGAAGGCGCGCTCGACGACGGCGGCGTTCTCCGCCGCGCCGGCGCGGAAGTACCGGATGGTGGTCTCGGCCGAGGAATGCCCGAGCAGAGCCTGGGGAGCGCGGCTACCCCCGGGCCTGTACTTTCTCCTCCACAGGCTGGTCGACGGAAGGGACGGATCAAGCAGGCGGAAAGGGGGGCCGGGTCGGTCGGTGGCGCGGTGAGCCGTCGGAGTGCGGCCGAGCGTGGTGGCCGGTCATCGGTGGTGGGCGAGTTCCCGGTGGATGGTCTCGGCTCCGGTGTCGGGTTCGGTGTGGACGGTCACCGCCCCCATCCGCGGTATGGCGTGGATGAGGGCGTGCTCGGCCGCGTGGGCGATGCGGTGCGCCTCGCCCACGGCCAGTCCCGCCCCCACCGACACCGACACTTCCGCACGCAGACCGTGGCCGATCCAGCGCATCCGGACCTTGCCCACTCCTGCGACACCGTCCACTCCGGCGGCGACGCGCTCGGCCGTTTCCACCAGCGCGGGGTCGACGGCGTCCATCAGCCGGGCGCCGACCTGTCCGGCGGCGCCGTAGCCGACGAAGGCGATCGCGACGGTGATGGCCAGACCGATCAGCGGGTCGGCGATCGGAAAGCCCAGCCCGACCCCGGCCGCTCCGCCGATGACGGCCAGGGAGGTGAAGCCGTCGGCGCGGGCGTGCATCCCGTCGGCCACCAGCGCGGCCGAGCCGATGCGCCGTCCCACCCGGATACGCCAGCGGGCCACCAGCTCGTTGCCGGCGAAGCCGACCACCCCGGCGGCGGCCACCGCCCACAGGTGGGCCACCGGCTGCGGATCGGCCAGGCGCCCGATCGCCTCGTAGCCGACCAGCACGGCCGAGGCGGCGATCAGCACCACCACGACCACCCCGGCCAGGTCCTCGGCGCGGCCCAGCCCGTAGGTGAAGCGCCGACTGGCCGCGCGCCGGCCCAGCAGCAGGGCGACACCCACCGGCAGCGCGGTCAGGGCGTCGGCGAAGTTGTGGATGGTGTCGCCCAGCAGCGCCACCGAGCCGGTGAAGGCCACGATCACGGCCTGGAGCACGGCCGTGGCCATCAGCGCCGCGAACGACCACACCAGGGTGCGCACCCCCAGCCGGCTGGCCTCCAGTGCCGAATCGAACCGGTCGGCGGCGTCGTGGCTGTGCGGGGTCAGCCTGTGGCGCAGCCGCGCCCACACCGACCACGGCCCCCCGCGCCCATGGCCGGCCTCATGGTCGTGTCGGTGGTGTGCGTGCTCGTCGGCCATGGGTGCTCACATCCGTCGCAGGTGGGTGGCCCCCGCGGGTTGCGACGGGGGCGTGCGTTCGACATTATGCAAACATGCACGCGCGTGACAACAAATCCGATGTCGGCGGCGAGGGCTCCGACGAGCAGTACGGGGCGGCCGCCGAAGTCCTCGGGCTGCTGGCCGACCCCACCCGGCTGCACCTGCTGCGGCTGCTCAACACCGAACACGACGTCACCACCCTGACCGGGAAGGTCGAGGCCTCGCGCTCGTCGGTGTCGCAGCACCTGGGGCGGCTGCGCCTGGCCGGCCTGGTCCAGGCACGGCGCGAGGGACGCCGGATGCTGTACCGCATCACCAGCGACCACCTGGCCGGCCTGGTCGACGAAGCGCTCGGCTACGCCTACCACGCCGTCCACGACATCCCCCACCACCGAGGCGACGCCGCCCCGCGTCCCGGCACCGCCCACCACCCCGACTGAGGAACGCCATCGCGACCACCCGAGACCGCGGCCGACGGAGCGGCAAAGGGATCAGGCCCGGATCGAGCCCCGGCCGCATCATCGCCGCGGCCCAGAGCCGAGCGGAGGAGGCGTTCTGCGCACGTACCGTCGAGCGCCTGAGCGAGGTGCGCGCGGCCCGGCTGCCCCGATGCGGGTCCCCTGCCCGCCGTCGCTGCTGCTTTTCAGTGCAGGCCGCCCGATACCCGGAAGCGAACAGGGCCGCACAGCAGAGCCCGGCCATCCCAGCCGCCGGGCCGCAACCGATCCCCGCGCACCGCGCAACTTTTGCCAACCTCAGCAGGTCGCAGTGCGCCGGGGTGGGGTCAGCGCAGACGGGACTCGATGGCCTCGATGATCCGTGGGCGCAGTTCCGCGGCGCGGATGACGGCGTCGACGGAGCCGACCTCGACCGCGCGCTGGATGTCGTGCACGCGGTCGAACTCCGTGGCCACCTCACCGAGCTTCTCCGCGCGGACCGACGAGCGGAGCTCGTCGAGCTCCGCGGTCAACGCGGCGCGGTCGGCGCCGGAGGCGGCCGCGCCGCGGGCCTCCAGGTCCCGCACGCGCGGGTCGGCCGCGGCGCGGGCGTTGACGTCGCCTGAGAACACCACCGCGGCGGCGGGGGCGCCGCCGAGCACCGAGGCGAACGAGCCTTCCAGCGCGAGCACGGTCATGTTCGGGTTCAGCGCCTTCGAGAACACCACGAACGCGCCGCCGTGGTACCGCGAGATCACGCAGAACACAATGGGCCCGCGGAAGTTCACGATCGCGCGGCCGATCTCGGCTCCGTACTCCAGCTGCAGCTTCCGCATCGATTCCGGCGAGCCGTCGAAGCCCGACAGGTTCGCCAGCACCACCAGCGGCCGGTTGCCGCTGGCCGCGTTGATCGCCCGTGCGGCCTTCTTCGACGACCGCGGGAACAGCGTGCCCGCGGTGTAGGTGTCCGGGCCGTCGGTGGGCGGGAAGCCGCGCCGCGGCACCGCCCGCGACTCGATGCCGAGCAGGCACACCGGCATGCCGCCGAGATGCACGTCCTGCACCGCTGCGGTCTCCGCGTCGGCCATGCCCGCCCAGCGTTCCAGTACCGGGTGGTCCTGGTCGGAGAGCGCCCGCATCACGGTCCGGATGTCGAACGGCTTCTTGCGGTCCGGGTTGGCCTCGGCGGAGAAGATCTCGCCGACGGTGGTGAAGTCGCTGCCCACCACGGCGTGCGGGAAGTCGGAGATGTCGCGGTCGACGGGATCGGTGGTCGTCGCCCGTCGCGGCGCCTCCTCGCCCGGTGCGATGTAGGAATGGGCGTAGTGCGACATCAGCACGTCCCGCGCGGCGGCCAGGTTCGGCGCCCAGTACTGCGCCTGCCCGTTCGGGCCCATCACCCGGTCGTAGCCGCCGATGCCGAAGTTGTCCTCGGCCGACACGCCACCGGAGAAGTCGAGCGACTGCTTGCCGGTGAGCACCATCGCCGAGTCCGGCGTCATCACCAGGATGCCCTTGGTGTGCATGAGCATCGTCGCTTCGGCGTTCCAGTACGGCTGCGCGCCGACGTTGATGCCCGCGACCACGATGTTGATCTCGCCGCCGTCCTGGGTGAACTCGACGATCCGCTTGAGCGCCGCGGCCACCCAGTCCATGTTCTCGGTGCCCGACTCCATGGAGATCCGGGCGCCGGCGGACAGCGCGTACCACTCCAGTGGCACCCGCATCCGCTCGGCCAGGTCCAGCGCCGCGATCACGCGGCGGCACTCCGGCTCCGACAGCGCGCCGAGCGACTTCGTCGGGTCGCCGAGCAGCACCACCCTGGTGACGCCCTGTGGATGCCGCCGGGTCGGCGTGGTGACCACGCCCGCGACGATCGCCGCGGTGTTGCTTCCCTTCGGCCGGTCGACCGGCACCAGCGCGTGGCCGTCGTCGAGATCGTGCTCGACGAAGTCGCCGAGCAGGCCGGTCAGCTCGTACGGGTACACCGTGTTGCGGCTGCTCGCGCGCAGCACCTTCTGCCGGTAGTCGTCGACCGGCTCGACCGGCTCGTCCGACGGCTCGCCGACGGTCAGCTCGGTGCCGCCGGTGGCGTCGAAGGAGATGCGCACGGCGGTCTTGGTCAGCTCGCCGGTCTTCCGGTCGCGCTGCCGCGCGATGAGCAGGATCTCCTCCAGCCCGGCGCCTGCGGTCGTCGGCAGCACGCGCCCGGCGATCATCTCCAGCTCCGCGCGGGTGATGTCACTCGGCGGCCAGACGTAGACCACGATCCGGTTGGTGTTGAAGCGTTTCTTCGACGGTCGCCGCGACTGCGCGCGGCGGATCGAGTCGAGGCAGGTGGCGATGGTGTCCTCGGCCGTCGGCAGCGCAACCAGCCTGCCGTCGTGCTCGCGCAGCTCGGTCAGGTCGCGCACCTGTGCGAACGCGACGAGGCGGTCGTCCGACGGGTTCTCCCGCGCCACGCACTGGAAGAGGTAGACCTCCTCGTCCGACGACGGCAGCCGGGTGAGGTCGAACTTGCTCAGCCGCTCCAGCTGCATCCGCTGCGCGATGTACGGGTGCAGGCCGCGGATCAGCCGATGCTCGGTCATCCCGCTGGTCGACGGGCGGAACGTGAAGTGGTGGTGCATCACCGCGCCGCCGCTGCCCGCAACGGTGGCGGTGAGTCTGCGGACCTGGTTGGGCAGCGGGTGCGCGCTGACGGCCTCGTGCAGCGCGGCCGCCATCGCGTCGGAGTCCTCCGGCTGCTTCTCCCAGGCGAGATAGATGTCGGCGTCGATGGCGTCCTCGCCGCCCGCCAGCTCCGCAAGCCCGCGCAGCGCGCTGCCCAGCGCTTCGAAGCTCACCGCGGAGGAGGCCACGCACGAGCCCGCGCGCTCGGCGACCACGAACGTGCAGCCCGCGACCTCGCTGGTGCGGACGCCGGTGAGACCCTTGTTGCCGTAGTACCGCCGGGTCAGCACCTCCAGCATGACCGCGTTGTCCAGGTCGCCGCGGACAAGCCGCCGGCCGAGCAGCCGCACGAGCGGCTCGGTGCTGCGCACCATCTCGGCGACGCGCTCGGCGCGGTCCGGCGCGTCCGGATGTGCGTCCAGGTGGCGCAGGTGCTTGCGGACGTCGGCGTAGACGCGGGCGCGGTTGCGGCGCAGCAGCGGCTGGCCGAACCAGGCGAACACCACGCCGCGCGCGAGGTCGGAGACCACGGGGAAGCGGACCTGCGTCGCGGCCACCAGCCGCTCCAGCGCGAGACCGGCGGGCTCGCGCAGCGTCTCGTCCGGCGGCGGCTCCCGCAGCCACGCGCGCAGCAACGTCGTGACGACCGTGGCGTCGGCGGACAGGCGCTGCTGGGCGAGGAAGATCCGGAACACCGCGGCTTCGAGCTCGGGGGAGCGCTCCAGCTCGGTGACACCGTAGTGCCCGAGCGCCTTGGCGAGCTTGGCCTGGAACGCCTCCGGCAGCCCGGCCCGCTCGACGTCGAGGCTCTGCAGGTAGGTGTGGAAGTACTCGCGGGCGCTGTGCACGTGGTTGTCGCCGCCGCCGTCCTCGCCCGCCGGCCGGTTGCGGCTCAGCTCGGCGAGGTCGGCGAACACATCGACGAGCTCCAGCTCCTCGGCCAGCGGACGGTGGCCGTCCTCGGTGGCCGCCCGGCGTGCGGCGAGGTAGTCGTCGAGCACCCGGCGTTCGTCGTGCGGGTCGACGTCGAAGCCCAGCAGCAGGCTGCGCAGGTCCTCCTGGCCGCGCGTGAGCCGCTCCCGCGCCGGGATCTCCTCGGTCGCGGCCGGTAGGTCCAGCTCGACGGACTCGGCGGCCGAGGTGTCCTCGGCTTCGGCGTCGTCGGCGAGCGGCTCCAACCGCAGCAGCGGTGCACCGGTCTCCACCTGGCTGCCCACGGACACGGCGCATTCCTTCAGCCGCGCCTTGAACGGCGCCCGCAGCACCGTCTCCATCTTCATGCTCTCCAGCACCAGCACCGGCGCGCCCGCCCCGACCTCGGCGCCGACCTCCAGCGGCGTGGCGACGACCAGCGCGGGCACGGGCGAGCGGAGGACGCCGCCCTCGTCACGGCTGACCCGGTGCGTCACGCCGTCCACCTCGACCAGGTGGATCGGCCCGTGCGTGCCGGTGAGCAGGCGGTACCGGGTGCCGTTGACGACGATCTGCCCGGTGTGCCGGTCGAAGCGGTCGAGTTCGACGTCGGCGGTGCGGACGCCGCCACCCGCCTCGACGCCGACGCGGAACCGGTGCGCGCCGACCCGCGCGACGCGCACGCGGTAGCCGACGCCACGCAGCTTGAGGTCCAGCGGTCGGCCGCTCTCGTGCTGCACCTGCGGGCGTCCGCCGAACGCCGTCGACAGCAGCCGCTGCCGCTCGACGCGTTCCTCCTCCTCGTACGCCTCGATGGCGGCGGCCGCCAGCGCGACGGCGGAGTGCCGGTGCGAGACGAGCCTGCCCTCGCCGCGGACGCGGTCGATCCAGCCGGTGTCCGCGCTGGCGTCGATCACCTCGGGCTGGTCGAGCAGGTCGAGCACGAAGCTCTTGTTCGTCACGCCGCCCTCGATGATCACGGTGGTCTGCGCCATCGCCCGGCGCAGCCTGCCGAGCGCCTCGTCGCGGTCGCGGCCGTAGGCGATGATCTTCGCGATCATCGAGTCGAAGTCGGTGGGGATGGTGTCGCCCTCGCTGACGCCGGTGTCCACGCGGATGCCCGGCCCGGCGGGCAGGTTCAGCCGCGCGATGCGCCCCGGGGAGGGCGCGAAGTCGCGGTCGGGGTCTTCGGCGTTCAGTCGGGCCTCGACGGCGTGCCCGCGCTCCACCGGCGGCTCGCCGTCGAGCCTGCCGCCGGATGCCACCCGCAGTTGTGCCTTGACCAGATCGAATCCGGTGGTGGACTCGGTGATCGGGTGCTCGACCTGCAGGCGGGTGTTGACCTCGAGGAACGCGAACAGCTTGTCGCCGGGGTGGTAGAGGAACTCGACGGTCGCCGCGCCGCGGTAACCGACCGCGACGGCCAGCCGTTCGGCCGACGCCTTGAGCTCGGCTGTCTGCACGGAGTCGAGCACCGGCGACGCCGACTCCTCGATGACCTTCTGGTTGCGCCGCTGCACCGAGCAGTCGCGGACGCCGAGCGCCCACGCGGTGCCCTCGCCGTCGGCGATCACCTGGACCTCGACGTGCCGGGCTCCGGTGACCAGGCGCTCCAGGAACACGACGCCGCTGCCGAACGCCCGCGCGGCCTCCTGGCTGGTGCGCTCGTAGGCGTCGGCGAGCTCGGCCTCGTTCGTGATCACGCGGATGCCGCGCCCGCCGCCGCCCGCGGTCGCCTTCAGCATCAGCGGGTAGCCGACCTCGGCCGCCGCCGCCAGTGCGGCGTCCAGGGTCTCGACCGCACCGCGGCTCCACGGCGCGACCGGCACGCCGACCTCCTCGGCGACCAGCTTCGCGCCGATCTTGTCGCCGAGCCTGCGCATGGCGTCCGCGCTCGGTCCGACGAAGGTGACTCCGACCTCCTCGCACAGCTCCGCGAACGCCGGATCCTCTGCGACGAAGCCCCAGCCGACCCACGCGGCGTCGGCTCCGGTCTCCACCAGCGCGCGCTCCAGCGCCTTCAGGTCGAGGTACGGGCGCGCGGACGCGGGACCCAGGTCGTAGGCGATGTCGGCTTCGCGCACGAACGTGGCGGTGCGGTCGACGTCGGTGTGCAGGGCGACCGTCTCGATCCGTTTCCCGGTCTCCGCGGCGATGTCCCGTACGGCGTGGATGAGCCGCATAGCGGCCTCACCGCGGTTGACGATGGCGATACGACTGAACACCCGACCGAGCCCTTCTGTAGACCAACGATGTGCGCGCCGCGACACGGCGGCCCCCGGCAGTGTTCACCCTTCCGTCTGTCGGCTGGCAGCGCCATGTCGCAGACAGCGAACGCTACTCGGCTCCAGTTGTGGAAAACGAACAAAAGCCGTCGGCCGCCGGCGCCTGACCAAGGCAGGTGCGAATGGAGTAGCGGTACGCTCTGTCGCACTTCGACCGTGACACGAAGCAGGCTCGATGCGGATACCGGTACATGCCGGCTGGGGCCGCCGAGGGCGCGGCGGAGCAGTGAGTCATTCTTCCGCCACCAGCTCGGATCTGTCTCCTCCCAGGCTCACCCGCTCAGCACCGACGAGGCCGCCGTCGCTGGAGAAGCGGGCCAACGCGGCCTGGGCCATGGGATCGCCGTTGAGGTAGCGGTGGCACAGCGCGTCGAACTTGTGCTGGTGGGAGGAGAACCGGCTCCAGTCCCCTGACTGCGCGACCTCAACCGTTCAAAACACTGCCTAGCCACCGACAGGATAGGGATAGCGGATAAGAACCTCCGGGTCGGTGAACGGGCTGCGCCAAAGCGTGATCCGATAGAGGTCATCGCCTTCAAGGGCGTCATCACTGAGGGTCCCCATGCCGCTGACGGCCATTCGTACCCGGTAGGCGCCTGGGCTGAGGGCGATCAGTTCGCCGGTTCGGTCGATCGGCCCTCGTACGGCGAGCGTACCGCTGGTGATCTCTAGCGGGGCCTCGGTGAGGTGGTCGGCACCGCTGCTGTCGTGATCCGGCGGCGGAGTATCGCGCAGTTCCAGCACGACCGGCACGTTCATTCGCCGGGCGGTGCCGAAGAGGACGCGGCCGTCCTGGGCGGCGACCAGGTCGTCGATGAGGCTGTCGAAGACCTCGGGGTCGGATGGATCGGCGGTGGCGGAGGCGTCCTCAACGTAGATCTGGTTGAAGTCGGCGAAGATCGTCATCTGGTGACGCTTGGAGGTGGACACAGACCTCCACTCCTTTCTACGTCCCTGGTGAATCAGCGGCCTTCTTGCGGCGCACCGTATTTTCCCGTCCATCCCAAAGGAACCCCTGACCTGTCCGCGTCCCACACCCTCGGAAAGTTACCTGCGAGTTACTCGTTCGGTTGCCGCGCTTTCGGGAGGAACCGGATCTCTCGACCAGGCCGCACAGACGAACGAGGCGATCGGCGGGCGGCCGATGTCGGACCCCCTGGTTAGCCTGCCCGCATGTCTGTACACGACAAGCCGCTCACCCTCCGGCCCGCGAGCCCTGCCGACGCAGAGACGGTAGCCGACATTTGGCGTAGTGGATGGCGCGACGGCCATCTGGGACACGTACCCGGCGATCTGGTCGCGGCCCGCACACCCGAGTCGTTCGCGTCCCGCGCGGCGCAGCGGGTCGGAGACACCGTGGTCGCGGTCCTCGACGGCGCGGTGGCAGGGTTCGCCATGGTGGTCGCCGACGAGGTCGAGCAGGTCTACGTGGCAGCGGCCCATCGCGGCACGGGCGTGGCAGGCCTGCTCCTCACAGAGGCGGAGCACCTCGTCGAGGAGCACGGCCACGACCGGGCCTGGCTCGCCGTCGCCACCGGCAACGCCCGCGCACGCCACTTCTACGAACGCCAGGGCTGGGCCGACGAAGGTCCGTTCGACTACCCCGCGGAAGGCCCGGACGGGCCGATCCCCGTCCCGTGCCACCGGTACGCCAAGCGCCTGGCCGACCGACGCGGTCGGGAAGTCCGCCGACCATAAGCCCCGCCGCCGGCGGATCGACGCACTGACCGCCGCCGGGTGCCGGAAGATCTTCGCGGACAAGAAGTCCGGCGGGAACGCGCTACGGCCAGAGCCGAAGGCGTGCCACGCTTTCCTCGGCCCGGGAGACACCCTCGTCGCCGGTTGGCCCAGTTGCAGGTAGCCGAGCCCGACATCGGCCATGCGCCGCAACCGCGCCGCGGCCGCGGGCAGGTCCTCGAGAGCGCGAGCGCCCCATCCACCGTCATGTCGAGCACCTGCGCGATGGTGTGACCGCCGTAGCGCACAGCGAGCACCTCGGGTGTGAAGCGGCGTCCACGGCAGGCGGGGCAGCGCACCTCCACGTCGGGCAGGAAGTGCATCTGCACGCATCAGCGATGACTTGTCCGAACCCGGCGGGCCGGTCAGGACGACGAGCCTGTTCTTCGGGACGACGAGCGTGCCGCTTTTGAGGTTGTGCAGGCGCGCGCCCTTGACGCGGATCGATTCGTCCATCTGGCGGGCGGGGGCTCCCGGGCCGCCGTCGCTGTTGCCGACTTCCATACCTTCAAGTTTTTCATGAAAGTAATATATTGAAGCTTTGCTGCACGATCGGCGATGGTTGCCTGGAGATGTGCACGGAAAACCTTCAACTCGCCGGTGAAGCCTGTCGTGGGAAGGTGGACCGATGAGTCGTGAGGAGAAGGGGCTGCGCCCCATCGATCTGGCGCGGACGGCGGGCGTCTCGACCCAGCAGATCCGCAACTACGAGGACGCGGGCATCCTGCCTCCGGCCCCGCGCACCCCCGCCGGCTACCGCAGGTTCGGAGCCGGGCACCGTCGGGCCCTGGTGACCTACCGGGCTCTCGCGAAGGGGTACGGGCCGGGCACCGCCCAGGCGATCATGCGGGCCGTCCACGACGGAGACCTCCCCCTGGCGCTCACGCTCGTGGACGCCGGCCACGCCGCGCTGCACGAGCAGCGGCTCTCCCTCCAGGCGGCCAGCGAGGCGCTCGAAGCGATCGCGGAGCAGACCCCGGACACCTCGGCATCGGCGCGGCCGGGCATGCGCGTCGGAGAGGTGGCCGCCCACCTCGGTGTGCGCGCCTCCGCCCTGCGCGTGTGGGAGTCCAGCGGCCTGCTGGCTCCAGAGCGCGATCCGGGCACCGGGTACCGCCGCTTCAGTTCGACCGACGTCCGAGACGCACGAATGATCAACGTGCTGCGCCAGAGCCGCTACCCCCTGCCCCAGATCCGGCCCATCCTCGACGGCCTGCGCCGGACGGGCGGCAGCGACGCCCTCCGCGCGGCGATCACCCAGCGCCAGGCGGCGCTGACGCAGCGGGCGGCGGCCATGCTCGAAGGCTCCGGCCGCCTGCACCACTACGTCACGGACGAAGAGCCGCCCTCCGAGGCCTCCCGCCACTCCCGCACGCCCGCCTCCGCTCTGCCGGACCGTGCCGACCGGGCCCCGTCCTGACCTCGGCGGCGACCTCCTCCGGGCACTCCGACTCGCGGCCGTTCCCCGGCCGCGCGGGCATCGCCGCGTCTGCTAGCGTTGCCGACATGAAGCGCGCTGGTATGACGACGACGCCGGAGAGTGTCCCGGCGCGCTGACAGTTGTCCTTTCCGAAGCCCCGGGGCGAGTGCCCCGGGGCTTCGTCGTGTGGTCACTCGCCCAACGTCCGCGAGGAGACCACGATGCACGACCACCGCAGGCTCGGCCGCGAGTTGGAGCTGTTCGACACCGACCCCCTGATCGGCGCGGGACTGCCGTACTGGCTGCCCGACGGCGCCGCGGTGCGCCACGCCCTGGAGGAGTACGTCCGCGGCGCCGAACGCCGAGCGGGCTACCGGCACGTGTGCTCGCCCGTGCTGGGCAAGCGGGAGCTGTACGAGATCTCCGGGCACTGGTCGCACTACAGCGACGACATGTTCCCCCCGATGGATCTCGGAGGCGAGCAGGTGGTCCTGCGGCCGAGCCTGTGCCCCCACCACGCGCTGATCTACCGCTCCCGCGCCCACAGCTACCGTGAACTGCCCCTGCGGATGGCCGAGCTGGGAGGCATGTACCGCTCCGAGCTCTCAGGGGTGCTCGGCGGGCTGACCCGCGTACGGGCGATCCAGCTCAACGACGCCCACATCTTCTGCACCCTGGACCAGGTGGCCGAGGAGGCGCGGGCGGCCCTGGAGCTGATCCTCGAAGCATACGGCGCTCTCGGCATCCGTCCGGCCCGCTACCGGCTCTCCCTGCCCGGGCCGGGCGGGAAGTACGTCGCGGGCGCCGACATGTGGCAGCGGGCCACCGCCCTGCTGATCGACGTCCTCGACGGCTTCGGCGCGCCATACGAGGCGGCCGAGGGGGAGGCGGCGTTCTACGGTCCCAAGATCGACGTCCAGATCGCCGACGGCGCCGGCCGCGAGACCACCCTGTCCACCGTCCAGGTCGACTTCCACCAGCCCGAGCGGTTCGGCCTGCACTACATCGGTCCGGACGGCGCCAAACACCGGCCGGTGATGGTCCACCGCAGCATCGTCGGCAGCGTGGAGAGGGCCGTCGCGCACCTCATCGAGCTGCACGGCGGCGCGTTCCCCGCCTGGCTCGCCCCCACCCAGGTACTGGTTCTCCCGGTCTCCGACGCCGAGATGCCCCGGGCCGCCGGGTTCGTGCGGCGATGCGTCGACCAGGGGCTGCGCGCGGAGATCGCCGGGCCCGAGCACGGCACCCTGGGCGCCCGCGTCCGGGCCGGCCGGCTCGTGCCCTACCAGGCGGTGATCGGCGCCAAGGAGGCCGTCGACGACCGGGTCGCCCTGCGTCTGCGCGACGGGCGTCGCCCGGAGACCGCCCTGCCCGCCGCCGAGGTCCTGACCCGCATCGGTGCTCTCGTCGGCGCCCACAGCACCGACCTGTGGGACACCGACACCCGCGCGTAGCGAATGGGCGGCCGGTCGCCGGGAGCGGGCAGGCCGCCCACCTCCGCGGCCTGCCCGCTGACCGCTGTTCCACCGTTCCCCGAGGCCGGAGAGGGCGAACGATGGTGTTCTCACATCTGGGATAAGGTGCCGAATATGGGAAGCACGGAAGAGCGCCCGTCCCATGGCCGGAATCCCCGGGGCGGGCGCGAGCGGGTGGAGGCCCGCCTGGCCGGCCGGCTCGCGGAGCTGAGGGCGGAGAACGGCTGGTCGCTGGAGGAGCTGGCGCGACGCACGGAGGTGAGCCGCTCGACGCTGTCGCGGCTGGAGCGGGCCGAGATCAGCCCGACGGCGGCCATGCTCAACCGGCTGTGCGCGGCCTACCGGATGACGATGTCGCAGCTTCTGGCGGAGGTGGAGGCGGAGCCGCCGCAACTGGTGCGCGCCGACCGGCAGGTGATGTGGCGCGACGGTGAAGCGGGCTTCACCCGGCGGTCGGTGTCGCCGCCCCATCCCGGGCTGCGCGGCGAGATCGTCGAAGGCGTGCTGCGCCCTGGCGCGGACATCTCCTACGACAGGCCGCCCGTTCCGGGCATGGAGCAGCACATCTGGGTACTGGAAGGCGCCCTGGAGGTGACCGCGGGCGACGGCGCGCACGAGGTCGGCGCGGGTGACTGCCTGCGCTTCCGGCTGTGGGGCCGTACGCGGTTCCGCTGCGCGGGCCCCGGCCCGGTCCGCTACGCCCTGATGGTCGTCCTGCCGTGAGCGCCGCGCCCGACGCACTCGGCCCGTTCCCCTCCCACGCACAGCGAAGGAAGCCGACGATGCCTGCCACGCACACCGTCACCCGCCTGTCCGCCGATGACCTCCACGCCGAGGCGGACGGCCTGGCCGAGCTTCTGGCCGACGCCGTTGAGGGCGGCGACTCCCTCGGCTTCCTGGCCCCCTTCGACCAGGAGCAGGCCGCGGCCTGGTGGCTGGCCCAGCGCGCCGCCGTGGAAGAGGGCGGCCTGGCCGTGTGGGCCGCCCGCAGCACTGAGGGCGTCGTCGGCACCGTCGGTCTGGCCCTGTCCGCCAAGCCCAACGCCCGGCACCGCGCCGAGGTCGTCAAGCTCATGGTCCGCCGCGACGCCCGCGGCCGCGGCCTGGCCCGCCTGCTCCTGGCCACCGCGGAGCAGGCCGCCGCCGACGCCGGAGTCGAGTTGCTGCTCCTGGACACCGAGACCGGCAGCGCCGCGGAGAACCTCTACCTCAGCGCCGGGTGGACCCGGTTCGGTATCGTCCCCGACTACGCCGCCGAACCGGGCGGCCGCCTCCGCGACTGCAGCTTCTACTTCAAGCGGCTGACCTGAGCCGGCCGTGCGGAGCGGCGCCCCGCCGCGGTCGCGGAGACCGGGCGGATCCGGCGTGCGGGCCCGGTCCGCGCCTTCAGGTCTCCTGCTGGACACCAGTTGAAATCCGGAAAACCAGGTGCCATGCCGACAGCACCGCGAACCGGGCCCGCAGCCGATAACGGTGCGGACTTCGCGGCCGCAATCCGCCCGACCCCGTACGGCAGAACAGGAGAACAGGGAATTCATGAGAGAACGCGACGGCGTGGTCGTCTACTGGCGGCCCGGCTGCACGTACTGCATGAAGCTGCGCCTGGGGCTGCTCTTCACGCGGCTGCGCTACACCAAGGTCAACATCTGGAGGGACCGCGAGGCGGCGGCCTTCGTGCGCTCGGTCGCGGACGGCAACGAGACCGTGCCGACCGTGACCGTCGCCGGAAAGGCGATGGTCAACCCGTCGAGGCGCCGGCTGCTGGACGCGGTCAAGGCCCGCGCCCCGCACCTGCTGTCCGAGCCCGGAGGAGCGGCCGACCGCCGCGACTGATCCGGAGCGGGGCCGGGTCCCGGCCCCCGGCGCCGGCATGCGCTGAGGGCCGGAGCCCGGCGCAGAGGGCTCAGCCGCTCAGGCGCCGGACCCTGAGGGTGTTGTCCGTGCGGGTGCCCGGCTGCCCGTCGGGGCGGGTCTGGACGCGCTGGTGCTCCTCGCAGAGCTGCACCTCCCACTGCCCGTCCGGGAGCTCAAGGGATTCGAGGACCTCCTCCGGCGTGGGAAAGTGCACGTCGGGATGGTGATCGTGCTCCCAGGAGGGGAACCCCGCGTGTCCGGCGATGAGGAGCACGCCGCCGGGTGCGACGGCCGAGGCGGCGGTCCGCAGGATCCGTTCCCGCGGCATCGTTTCGCCGGGGGAGTGCAGGAAATGGGCTGAGACGAGGTCGAAGGCGCCCGCGGGGAAGGACGTTCCGAGGTCGTGCCGCTGCCAGTCGATGCGGTCGGCGACCTGCGCCGCCACCGCGTGCCGGGCCGCGCGGTCGAGGGCGACCCCGGAGACGTCGACGGCGGTGACGCGCCACCCCTGCCGCGCCAGCCAGATCGCGTCGGCCCCCTCGCCGCACCCCAGGTCCAGGGCACTGCCCGGCTGCATGCCGGTGACCTCACGGACCAGGACGGTGTTGGGGTTCCCGCTCCAGATCCGGTCGCTCTCACCGTAGCGGGCGTCCCAGAACTCCTCGTTCGAGACGGTGTCGTCGGTCATCGGTGCGTTCTCCTTCGCGTCGTCGTGTCGGGCGGGTTCACAGGCCGTGCCTGCGGTCGGCGAGCACGCGCTCGCAGGTCTCGCGCTCCATCCGCGCGGAGAAGGGAGCGCTGCGGTCGGCGACGGCCCGGCGGGTCTCCTCGGCGACCAGGTCGGCGTTGATCGCCGCGGCGGCGCGCACGCCCGCGGCGGCGGCCCCGATGACCTGATCGGTCAGGTTGGCGACGTTGCCGGCCACCCACACCCCGGCCACCTCGGTGGCCCCGGACGGGTCGGCGGCGATGTGGCTGCCGATCACGTGTCCGGCCATCTCCTGCTCGGTCGCCTCAAGGCCCAGGCCGGCGAGGACGCCGACGCGGGCGGTGAAGCGCGGGGCGACCACCACGGCCTGGCGGGGGATCACCCGGCCGCCGGCCAGCCGCACGCCGGTGAGCCGGTCGTCCGTCACCTCCAGGCCGGTGACCTCTCCGTCCACCACGGCGACGCCGCGGGCGGCGAGCCGCTCGTAGTCATCGTCGCCGAACTCGGGGGCGGTGTGCGAGAAGAGGGCCACGTCCTCGCTCCACTGCCGCCACAGCAGGGCCGCGTGCACCGCGAGCGGTCCGGTGGCCAGGACGCCGATCGCCTGGTCGCGGACCTCCCAGCCGTGGCAGTAGGGGCAGTGCAGCACCTCGCGCCCCCACCGCTCCGCCACGCCGGGCACCGGGGGCGGTTCGTCGACCAGGCCGGTGGTCACCAGCAGCCGGTCCGCCGCGACCGCGGACCCGTCGTCGAGGACGACGCGAAAGCCCCCGGTGTCCAGGCGCTCGGCCGCCACGGCGCTGCCCTCGACGATCTCGCCGCCGTAGCCGGTCACCTCCGCGCGGCCCGCGGCCAGGATCTCCAGGGGGGCCGCACCATCGCGGGTGAGATAGCCGTGGGCGTGGGCCGCCGGAGCGTTGCGCGGCCGGCCGGCGTCGACCACCAGCACCGAGCGGCGCGCCCGGGCCAGGGTCAGCGCCCCGCTCAGCCCGGCGGCCCCGCCGCCGACGACCACGACGTCGTAGCGGCGTTCCCCCTCCGCGGGAGCGGCGGCCGTGTTCTGTTCCTTGTGTGCAGTCATGCGAAGCACCTCCGTCCATCGAAGATGATGCGCCAACGCTCCATCGATTGGCAAATATTCTTGCTGATACAGCAAATCGAGGACGGTGGGCGACGGCCTCTCGCCCCCGATCGCCGTGGGCCCCGCTGGTCGGTTACGGCGGAGAGGTCTCCGAAGAGGCCGCCGGCCGCATGTGACCGGTGATCGGGCCGCCTCCGCGCCCGTCAGCGGTCCCGGGAGCGGCCTCCGCGCGTGATGTTCTCCAGCTCCGCCGCGTTGGCCAACGCGTCGGCGAGCCGCTCGCGCTGCGCGTCGTTCCCGCGGAAGATGCGGATCCAGTTGCCGCCGGGGTCGACGACGGTGAACCCCGAGGTGTTGCCGGTGTTTTTCCGCTTGCGCGGGCGGGTGATGCGCGGGATGCCGGAGAGCAGGAGGCCGCCGTGGACCGAACGCATACCGGCGGCGAACTCCTCTCGTCGTCGAACGCCTCCCGCGGCAGCGTCGTGTTGTCGGCGAGCGTCACGCCTTCGGGCGCCTGGTGGACGACCCCGGAGTTCTCGGCGGAGAGCAGGAAGATGTCGGTGAGGCGGTAGGTGTCGGCCCTGAGTTCGACCACGGTTCCCGGCACGGCCGCGTCGCGGGCCCGCTGCAGCGTCGCGAACGGCCGCTCGAACGAGCGCGCACTGAGCATCGTGGCGCGCACCGGTCTGCCGCCCGCGCAGGTGGTCGCGGCGGTGAACCTCGTCGGCGGCTTCGTCGACAGCGCCGCCCGGCAGTCGGCGGCAACGGCCCGCGCGCAGCGGCGCACCGGCGTCAGCGACGAGGAGTGGTGGCAGGGCCGCGACTCGTTATTCGCCCACCTGGACCAATATCCCACCCTCAGCCGCCTGTACCGGGAGGGGGCCTACGACGCACCGCCCGATCCCTTCGAGTTCGGCCTCCAACGGGTGCTGGACGGGGTGGAGGCACTCGTCCGTGATGGAATACGTGACGAAAGAGAGTGTGCGGTGTGCGGCGGTCCCGTAGCCGGAAGTTCCGCGGGCCGGCCGCGGGATTACTGCTCGCGCGCCTGCCAGCAGCGCGCCTACCGCACGCGCAGACGACGGGGCTGATGCGGCGGCTCCTGAATCCACCCGCCGGTCACCGCCCCCGGGGCCCTGGAGTCGCGAACAGAAGCGCTGCCTGCACACCGTGGAGGCCCGGTCCCACGGGACCGGACGGCCGGGCGACCCGCTGTTCCACTCCGGGCCGCACGCGGGCGAACCGGTCGCCCCGGAACCGACGGCGCCGCGTCGCCGGTTCGCCGGGAGCGGGTCACGCTTCGGTGGGGCGGGCACGGACGTGCATCCGCTCGCCCTGCGGCCCGAACAGGGTGAGGAACTCGACGGGCCGGGATCCGGCGTTGGCGAAGCCGTGGGGGATGCGGGTGTCGAACTCGGCGGCCTCGCCGGCGGTGAGCACGAGGTCGCGCTCCCCCAGGGCCAGGTGCAGCCGGCCGGACAGGATGTAGAGCCACTCGTAGCCCTCGTGCGTCCTCTGCTCGGGCCGTGCGCCCTTCGCCTCGCTGACGGGGAGGATCTGCTTGTAGGCGTGCAGGCCGCCGAGGTACCGGGTCAGCGGCACGAAGGTCTGGCCGTGCCGGGTGAAGGGGCGCGGATGGATCCGGGGGTCGCCGGTCGGCGGCGCGCCGACCAGCTCGTCCAGGGGCACGCCGTGGGCCTTGGCCAGAGGGAGCAGGAGTTCCAGGGTCGGTTTGCGCTGCCCGGACTCCAGGCGCGACAGGGTGCTGAGCGAGATCCCGGTGGTCTCGCTCAACTGGGACAGCGTGGCGCCGCGCGTCTGGCGCAGGGCCCGCAGCCGCGGCCCCACCTCGGTCAGCACGCTCGCGAAGTCGTCATCGGCCATGCCACCATTTTGCCGATGCGGCAATAACCCTTGTCAAGATGGCCGATGCGAGCCGGTGGCAGCGGCCTCCGGGCCCGCGCTGCGGTCCGGATCCGGCGCGGCGAAGCGCCGGTCGTCCGGGAGGCGCCAACCCTCTGGGGGCCGAGGTTAAAACCCAAGTTGACCTTGTGGGGGTTGTCGCAGCGTTTTCAGGCCCGATAAGGCCAAGACCGGCGAGAGAACCATCCGACGCAACTTCTGCAAACCTCAGTAAAGGTCGGCGATGAGCTCGTCGAGGTGGTGCAGGGCGGTGGTCACGCGCGCCGGGTCGTCGAAGAAGGGGTCGTCGGGGACGGGCAAGGAGGCGGCCAGCCCCCAGCCGCGGCCCCGCGCCCAGGTCGCGTCGTCGACGTCGAGCGCCGCGCGGAAGGCGCCCCGCGCCTCGGCGGGCAGGAACTTCCACGCGGGCAGCAGGTCGCAGGCGGGGTCGCCAACGGCCAGCGTCCCGAAATCGATGACGGCACTCAACCTGCCGTCGACGGCCAGGAGGTTCCCGGTCGCGAGATCGCCGTGGATCCACACCGGCGGACCGTCCCACGCGGGCGCCGCCAGCGCCGCCTCCCACACGGCCATCACCGCGTCGGTGTCGACCATGCCCTTCAGCGCCGCGATCTTGGGGCGGACGCGCGCGTCGGCGGCCAAGGAGTCGCGCGCGTCGCCCATGGGCACGCCGCGGAACGCGTTGCTCTGCTCGGGGCCGGGCCCACCGGTGGGGTCGATCCCCTGCAGGGCGGCGATGAACCCGGCGAGCTCGATCGCGGTCCGGACCGGGTCGGCGAGGCCGTCGGTGGTCGCGGCCCCGCCCTCCAGCCACCGGTAGACCGACCAGGGGAAGGGGTAGCCCTCGGCGGGCGTCCCCATCGCGAGCGGCTCGGAGACGGGCAGCGGCAGATGCGGGGCGAGCCGCGGCAGCCACCGCTGCTCCCGCTCCACCTGCCCGACCCACCATGGGTAACGGGGCAGCCGCACGGACATGTCCGCACCGAGCCGGAACGTCGCGTTGTCCATCCCGGACTGCGGGACCGGCGAGACGGGCAGGTCCGCCCACTGCGGGAACTGCGCCGCGAGCAGCCGGCGCACCAGGGCCGCGTCGATCGGCACCTCGTCGGAACCGCCTGCTGACATCCACGTCTCCTCGCCTTGGGCAACGACGTCCCATCCCACCGCTCGGAGCACCGCCTGTCCACCGGTTTTTCGGCGCACCGCCGATCCGGGCGGGCAGGGCGGTGAGCACCCGCTCCCGGATGCCGCCGACAGCCCGGCCGCGTAGTCGGGTGCGGATCGGCCAAGAGTCAGCTGACGGAGTGCAACGCTCCGACCTGGGTGGGTTACCGGCCATTGACATGCAGCCGGTTGGCTGCCTATGTTTTATGCAGCCAATCGGCTGCACTTTTGAGGAGCGAAGATGGACGAGGTGTTCAAGGCGCTGGCCGATGCCAGCCGCCGCCGGCTGCTCGACGACTTGAACACCCGCAATGGGCAGAGCCTGCGAGAGCTGTGCGCCGGGCTGGACATGGCCCGGCAGTCCGTCAGCAAGCACCTGGCCCTGCTGGAAGCGGCCAACCTGGTCACCACGGTGCGGCGTGGCCGGGAGAAGTTGCACTACCTCAACGCCGCGCCGATCAACGCCATCGCTGAGCGATGGATCGACCAGTACGACCGCGAGCGGGTGCATGCGCTCGCCGATCTGAAGACGGCATTGGAGCGAGAATCCATGGGCAATCCCGAGTTCGTCTACACCACCTACATCAGCACCACGCCGGAACGGCTCTGGCTGGCGTTGACCGACCCGGCTTTCACCCGTCGCTACTGGGGGGTGACGTTCGAATCGGATTGGAAGACGGGGTCGGCGATGACCTGGGAGGAAGGCGGAAGGAAAATCATCGACTCCGCTCAGGTCGTCCTCGAATCCGAGCCCTACCGCCGACTGTCCTACACCTGGCACACCTTCACGCCGGAGTGGGCCGAGAGCGCCGGGGTGAGTGATGAGGTACTCGCCAAATTGGCCAACGAACGCAGGTCGAAGGTGACGTTCGAGATCGAGCCGCTCGGGGAGACGGTCAAGCTGACCGTCGTGCACGACGGCTTCGGCCCCGAGAGCACCGTGCTGGAGATGGTCGGTGAAGGCTGGCCGACGCTCCTGTCCAGCCTCAAGACACTGCTGGAGACCGGCGAGGCCCTGCCCCACCCCGACCCCGCCGGCCAAAGCGGCTGACTCGCCGAGCAGGTCGCTCGCCTCAGGTCCGGTGAGGACCCGCTGGAGCGGCGTGGTGCGGGCCGACGTCGCCACGCCGCTCGGCCTCACCGCCCGACCCGGTCCGCGCCGGTGGGAGCCGGTCGCGGAGTCGGGCCGTGCTTGGCGAAGCCCATGCGCGCGAAGAAGGCCGCGGTTGCGGGTCGGAAGACCAGCCGGTACTTCCTAGGGCACTCGTGAGCCGCGCCGCCGCAGAAGGCTCGGCGTGAGGTGGCCCCCTGCGCGCACCGCGTCGTGCGGCCGTACCCGGCGGCCGCTACCGGGAATCCTGCGCGCGGCCGCGGACGCCCCTGCCGGAGCGGTTGGCGTGCTTGCGGGCCGCGAACCGGTGAGCCTCGTCGAGCAGGCGCGCTACGTCATCGGTGGTGTTCGCGCCCGGGTTCACCACGCATATCCAGTACTGGGACGCGTAGTACGGGTGCGGCATCACCCGGTCCCGCTCCGAGTGGTCGAACCCCGTGTCGAGTACGCCGTGCTCGTCACGGTCCGTGGGGGCGGGACCGAACCGCGAAGTGTAGGCGGCCTTGGTCAGACCGATGTTGAGCCTGTAGGCCTCCGGGGCGTCGAGGCCGGAGACGGAGTCGTGGTCGTCGCCGGTCACGACCGTGGCGAAGGGGAGCCAGCGGTCTTCGGGGAGATCGCCGTCCGGGTCGTAGGTGAAGAACGTGTCCCCGGAGCTCTCGACGGCCCGAACCCCGTCGAACGTCTCGCTGATGTAGTGCGTCATGGCAGTAGCGTCCACGCCGAAAACCTCCCCGGCCCTCTGATGAGCAGTTACCCTTCAAGTTTCTCATTGAAGTGTTTTTAGAGGGTTTGAGCGGCATCGACAACGCCTGACGTGCATGTCGTACAGATAACCCTCAAATCGCGGTTCGGGGCTTCCGTTATCGGCGCGCTCACGCCCGGCCGGTTCGGGCCGCCGCGGGCGGTGGTGCGCGGCGTCCCGGGCGGCCGATCATGGAAGCATGATCAACAACAGAGTCACGCTGATCCGCAATCGAGAACTCACCGACGCGGTGGACTACGCCTACGCGGCCGCGGCCGAGGTCCCGGTGCGCGCCGTCTGGACCGCGGGGGCCTGCCCCCTCGACACCGAGGGGAACACGGTCGCCGTGGGGGACTACGCCGGCCAGGCGCACCAGGTGATGCGCAACCTCATCGCGGCGCTGGAGGGCGCCGGGGCATCCCTGAACCAGGTCGTCAAGACCACCGTGTACGTGGCGTCGGCCGACCAGGCCGACCTGGTCGAGGCCTGGGAGGTCGTCCGCGAGTACATGGGGGAGCACGACGCCCCCAGCACCCTGCTCGGCGTGGCCGCTCTGGGCTACGACCACCAGCTCGTCGAGGTCGAGGCCGTCGCCGTGACCGCGTGACGGCGCACGGATCCCGGATGCGGCGGCCGATGCCGCGGCGGACTAGGCTGGGCCGGTCTTTTCGATGCCGTGCCGTCGACACGAAGGGTGGCCGCCGCGCCGTCCCTGGGAGGGAACCGCCGTGGCCACCCAGAAGGAGCGCATGCTCGCCGGTGAGCTCCACATCGCCGACGACCCCGAGCTGGCGGCCGACCTCCGGCGCGCGGCGCTGCTGAGCGAGCGCTTCAACGCGAGCAGCGCCGCCGACCCCGGGGCCCGCCGGGACCTGCTGGTCGAGCTGCTGGGCGAGGTCGGCGACGGCGCCGAGGTGCGGCCGCCGCTGCACGTGGACTACGGCCACCAGATCACCATCGGCGCCGGGACCTTCATCAACTTCGGTGCCGTCCTGCTCGACGTCGCCCGGATCGCCATCGGCGCCGATGTCCAGATCGGCCCCAACGTCCAGCTCCTGACCCCCACCCACCCGGTGGAGCCCGAAGCGCGGCGCGCCAAGTGGGAGGCCGCGCAGCCGATCACGATCGGCGACAACGCGTGGCTCGGCGGCGGCGTCATCGTCTGCCCCGGGGTGACCATCGGCGCGAACACCGTCGTCGGCGCCGGGGCCGTCGTCACCCGCGACCTGCCGGCCGACGTCGTGGCGGTCGGCAACCCCGCCCGAGTGGTACGGGAGATGTGACCCCCGCCGGGAGGCGACCGATTTCGTGACCGCGACTTTCGCAGCGGTCGACCCCGTCATTCGGAAGAGTCGGCGATCGTTCGCAGTGGAGAGCGCCGTGGTCCAGCGCTCGCCACGCACTCACCCGGCAGGTGGAGGCGGATGATGTTCACGCAACTCTTGACCTCCTCCCGGCCCTGAAGAACCAGGATCAGGAGCGACACGCACCAGTGCCCGCCCTTGCGGGAGACGGTGGCCGAACGGATCTGTCCACCGATCGGCCGGGACATATCGTCCGCGGGCTCAGCGTCTTCTATCCGGCCCAGTCCGTCGACGTCGTCGGGGTCACCTCCGAGGCCGAGGCGCGCTCCGGCGAGCGCGGGGAGCCGGCGCCGGAGCGCGCCGAGCGCCTCGCGGAATGAAGGGGCTCATCGAGGAATGCGCTACCACGGCCTGACCGCGCCCCGCGTGGCCGACCGGGAGCACATGCCGCCTAGATTTCCTTCCCGAAAGGGAACGGGGGGCCGGCACCGCAAGGAGCACACAGGCACTGAGGAGGACCTTCACCGGTGCGGTGGACATCTCCGGATCTGGATTCGCGCCCGGTGCGGAGTGTCGGGTCTGACCGCACCCGACCAGACACCCTTTTCTTTTGTCCTAGGACATATATGTATGGTGGAGGCATGCCTGAAGAGCCGTCCATCACCGGAGACACCGCCGCCGCGATCGCCGACTCGGTACGCGCTCTGATCGCACAAGGGGAACTGCGCCCGGGGGAGGTCCTGCCTTCGGTTCGTGGACTTGCATCCCGGCAAGGAGTCAACCGCAACACCGTCGCAGCCGCCTACGCCGCGCTGGCAGCAGCAGGTGTGGTCGAGACCCGCCGCCGCGGGGGCACGGTGGTGCGCGACGTCGTCCCCGTACCCAGCGAAGGCGCGTCAGCGCCCGTGAACACGGTCAACCTCGCTGACGGCAACCCCGACCCGGCGCTCCTGCCGCCGCTGCCTGACCTTCAGGGCTACGAGACCGTCCTGTACGGTGCTCCCGGTATCGACGAGTCGCTGAACCACTGGGCTCGGCGGCGCATGCTCCCCGACACCGAAAACTCGGGGACCCTCGTGCTGACCCACGGGGCCGTGGACGCGGTGGAGCGTCTGCTGAGCGCGCACCTGACGCGCGGGGACGCCGTCGCGGTCGAGGACCCGTGCTTCTTGTCGAGCATCGGCACGTTCCGCCTCAACGGCTACCGTGCTCTGCCAGTGCCAATGGACGAACACGGCATGGCCGCCGAGGGGTTGCGGGCCGCCCTGGAAGCCGGGGCGCGGGCGGTAGTGTGCACGCCTCGGGCGCACAACCCGACCGGTGCGAGCCTGACCGAGCAGCGCGCCCGGGAGTTGCGCGCCCTGTTGGCCGATCATCCGCACGTGCTGGTGATCGAGGACGACCACTACTCAGCGCTAGCCCACACCCCCTACTGGCGCATCACCCCACCCGAATCCACACGGTGGGCGCTGGTGCGCTCGGTGTCGAAGTTCCTGGGTCCGGACCTGCGCCTGGGCCTGACCGTATGCGATGCCGACACCGCGGCCCGGTTGCAGGCCCGCCTGGCGGCGGCCACGTGGGTCAGCCACCTCCTGCAACACCTGGTCGCCAGGGTTCTCACAAACCCCGCCACACCGGCACGTCTGGACCACGCCGCCCAGGTGTACACACGTCGCCGTCGGCTGCTGACCGACGCGCTAGACGCTCACAGCGTGCCCTGGCTGGCCGGTCCGGACGGTCTCAACGTGTGGATACCGCTGGCCGAGGACGCGGAGGCGGCCGTGGTGGAGGAGCTGGCCGAGCACGGGTGGGCCGTGCGCCCCGGATCACTGTTCACCCTGACCCACCGACCGGCCATCCGCATCACCACCGCCACCCTGGCCCCCGAGCACACCGAAGCCTTCGCCGCACGCCTGGCCACCACCCTTGCCTCAATCAACTAGGAGAACCCCATGTTCACCGGACTGAGCGCCTTCCCCCTGACCCCGCTCAACGAGGGCCGCTTCGACGAAGCCGCACACGCCCGACTCATCACCCGCCTGGTCGACGCCGGTGTCGACTCGATCGGCGCGCTGGGCTCGACCGGCTCCTACGCCTACCTCGACCGCGACGAGCGCCGCCAGGTCGCCCGGGCCAGCGTGCGTTCGGCAGGTGGGGTGCCGGTGGTGGTCGGTATCGGCGCGCTGCGCACCTCTCACGTGCAGGCCTTGGCCGAGGACGCCCAACAAGCCGGGGCATCGGCCGTGTTGTTGGCCCCCATGAGCTACCAGCCGCTCACCGACGAGGACGTGTTCGAACTCTATGCGGACGTCACCGTAGGAGTGTCGGTGCCGTTGGTGGTCTACGACAATCCGGTCACGACGCACTTCACCTTCTCGACCGAGCTGTATGCGCGCATCGCCGTCCTGCCCAACGTGGCCGCGATCAAGATCCCCCCGGTCCCGCTGGGGGCAAACGCGGCACGCGAGCGCGTCGAGGCGATCCGCGCGGTCGTGCCCGACCACGTGAGCATCGGCGTGTCCGGGGACAGCGCCGCCGCCACCGGCCTGAACGCCGGCTGCCAGGCATGGTTCTCCGTCGTGGGCGGCACCCTGCCCGAGGCGGTGCTGCCGATCGTGCGCGCCGCACGCCAGGGCGACCCCGAGGGCGCCCTGGCCCACTCCGAGCGCCTGCGTCCGTTGTGGGAGTTGTTCGCCGCCCACGGCAGCCTGCGGGTGACGGCGGCCATCGCCGAACACCTGGGGTTGGTCCCCCCGTCCTGCCTGCCCCGCCCTCTTCTGGGGCTGACCGCTTCCCAGCGGGAGCAGGTTGTGCGTGTGGTGGAGGAACTGCACCTGTCATGAGCCGCGCTACCTCACCTCCCAGAGGGGGTCTCGCACGCTACGTCGTGGCTGCGGCGTTGGCCCGCTCGGCCGATGCCGGGGGTGTGGTCGCCGTGGTGCTCATCGTGAGTTCCGATGGCGGCCCGGCCTGGGTGGGCGGGCTGCTGGGGGCGTGCATCACCGCCCCGCACTTGCTCGGTCCCTTCGTGGCTCGCCCCCTGGACACCGCCGCCGACGGGCGCAAGGTCATCGCCTTGGCGGCCCTGGTGCACGGGGCGACCCTGGCCGCGGCGGTGCTGGCCTACCCCCACACCCCCGCAGCGGTACCGGCTCTGCTGCTGATCGCCTCCGGTCTGGTGGGTCCCTTCCTGACCGGCGGGATCAGCAGCAGGCTCCCCGCGATCGCCGGGACCACCCGGCACGGCCAAAGGCGCGCCCAGGGCTGGGACGTGGCCACCTACGGGCTCAGTGGGACCCTGGGGCCGACCATCGTCGCGCTCATCTCGGCCGGGTCCTCCCCGACGGTCGCGGCGCTGGTGCTGGCCGCAGCGACGTTCGCAGCTGCTGGTCTGGTGTTCCTGCTACCGTTCGCACCCCCCGCCGCACATGGCGCCCAGGTGCCGCGCCCGCTGCGGACCCTGCGCATCATGCTGGCCTCGGGGCGGTTGCGCCGCACCCTGTACCTGACCATCGTGGTTGCCTGGGCGGTCGCGGTCCTGCCCATCACCGCGGTCCATTCCACCACCGAGCTGGGCGCTGCCGCTGCCGCTGCCGGAGCCCTGACCGCCGCCTACGGCGCCGGAAACCTCGCCGGTTCAGCGGGGATGATGCTTCGTCCCGCGCGTGGGGAGGCCGATCGCCTCATGACCCTTCTGGCCCTGACCGTGGCCGTTGCCCTGGCCTTGGCGCTGGTGGCACCGAACCTGTGGGCGGCGGTGCTCTGTTACGCGGCCGTGGGGGTCGCCAACGCCTACTTTTTCGCCGCGACCTTGGCCGCCCGCACCGAGTACTCCCCTCCCCAGGCGCGCGGGCAGATCTTCGTGTGGATCGGCGCGCTCAAGATCACCGCTGGATCGGCTGGGACAGCGTCGGCTGGGGCGATCATCGGCGTGTGGGCACACCTGCCCTTGGTGTTAGCCACCGCGTTCACACTCCTGGCCGCCTTGGTCTCCCAACTCGACCGTCTCGCCCACCGTCCCGCTGCCTCAGGGGAGAAGCACGGCACGCCCGCGGAACCCGACCACGGACACCGTCCCTGACGGCGGGTGCTCGAACACGAAACACAGATCTCACTCAAGACCGCCTGAGCTTGGCACCCGTGGTCGTGTCCTTCACTCATGCTTTCCCTCAGCTCGGCGGCCCGGGCGCGCGCCGCCGCGACGCTCATCCCGTAGGCCCGGCCCTGGCTGATCAGCTCGTCGCGGCCCCGCTGGCTGTGCCCGGCCCCGTTGCCCTGGCCGATGTAGCCGATCCGGCTGCGCACGCCGCGCTGACCGGTCACCACGTCGAATCCGGCCACCTCGGCGCTGCCCGAGGTCGGCGGCAGCAGCGTGGTGAGCATGCGCAGGGTGGTGGACTTGCCCGCCCCGTTGGGACCCAGAAGGACCACCAGTTCCCCGGCCTCGACATGCAGATCGATGCCGCGCACCGCCTCGACCGTCTTCTTCTTGACGGTGAAATACCTGGTCAGTCCGCTCGTGCGGATCATCGTGGTGCTCATGGGGACCAAGTTAGAATCGATTCCGGCCACTTCCTGGCCTCAATGTCGTGGAATCTGGAGTCATGGCGAATACGAGTGCACGAATGCTGCGACTGCTGTCCCTGCTGCAGACCCATCGGTACTGGCCGGGCGGCGAACTGGCCGACCGGCTGGAGGTGAGTGAGCGAACGCTGCGCCGCGACGTCGACCGGCTGCGCGAACTGGGCTACCCGGTCGACGCCAGCCGAGGCGTCGCGGGCGGCTACCAGTTGCGGTCCGGCACGGCCATGCCGCCGCTGCTGCTCGACGACGAGGAGGCGGTGGCCATCGCCGTCGGGCTGCGCACGGCGGCCGGGGGCGCCGTCGACGGCATCGAGGAGACGTCGGTGCGCGCGCTGACCAAGGTCGTCCAGGTGATGCCGCCGCGGCTGCGCCGACGCGTCGACGCGCTGCAGACCCACACCGTGCCCGCCGTCATGGGCGAGGAGCCGAAGGTCAACGCGCTCGCTCTGACGGTGATCGCCCAGGCGTGCCGCGACGACGAGCGGCTGCGCTTCACCTACGCCGCCCGAGGCGACGAGCCGGCAAGGCGGCTGGTCGAGCCGCACCGGCTGGTGTCGATGGGGCGCCGCTGGTACCTCGTCGCCTGGGACGTCGAGCGCGACGACTGGCGCACCTTCCGGGTCGACCGGCTGACCGGGCCGAAGGCGATCGGCGTCCGGTTCCGCCCGCGCGAGGTTCCCGGGGGCGACGCGGCCGCGTTCGTCCGCGACCGGATGGCCTCGATACCGACGCGCTACCAGGTGGTGGTGGACGTGCGGGCGACGGCGGCCGAGGTCGAGCGGGTCGTGTCGCGCTGGGGGACGGTCGAGGCCGTCGACGACCGGTCGTGCCGGTTGATGATGAACGTCGACGAGCTGAGCTGGCCGCTCCTGGTGCTCGCGGCGCTGGGCGCCGACTTCGATGTGGTCGGCCCGCCCGAGCTGCGCGACCACCTGCACGCCACGGGCGCGCTCTTCCTCCGCGCCGCTGCTCCGCCCGCGTCCGAATAGCAGGGGCCTGCGCTGCGAGCGCGGCGCGGGACCCGAACGGCCGGGGCCGGGCATGTGGATTCCGGTACTCGGCGCCACAGCGCTTGGCGGGAATCCGTTGCCTTGTGGCGATCCGGCCACTTCTGCGGATCTTCCCTCGTGGCTAGTTTCGAGTCGCCGCGGCCTTCAGGCCGCACTCGAACGAGGAAGGATCTCTTGCATGCTCGCGCAGATCGTGCTGTTCGACGGCTTCGACCTGATGGACGCCGTCGCCCCCTATGAGGTGCTGTCAGCGGGGGGCTCGGCCGCGGGGGGAGCGCTCACCGTCGAGACGGTCTCGGCCGAAGGGCCCCGCCTGGTCCCGAGCGGCTCTCCCGGAGTCGGCCTCACGGCGAGCTCCACGCTGGACCCGCACCGCGCCGACCTGGTCGTCTTCCCCGGGGCCTCCGGGAAGGTCGGGGGCGAGGGGCCGGACACGATCGCGGCGGTCCTGGCGCGGGTCCTGGAGACGGAGCTGCAGGCCGGGCTGAAGGCCGCGCTGGAGGAGCCCGGGCTGACGGTGGCCACGGTCTGCGGAGGCTCGCTCCTGCCCGCGCTGTCCGGGTTCATCCCCGGCCGCAACGCCGTCACGCACCGCATGGCCATGGACGTCCTGGCCTCCACCGGCGCCACCGCCGTCGCGGCCAGGGTCGTCGACGACGGGGACCTGGTGACCGCGGGAGGAGTGACCTCCGGCTTGGACCTCGGGCTGTACCTCCTGGAACGTGAACTGGGGCCGCGGATCGCCCGCGCGGTGGAGGAGCTGTTCGAGTACGAGCGCCGGGGCACGGTGTGGCGCCCGGAGGGTCCCGTACCGGTCGCGCCGTGAACCGCCGGATCGGCCGGCGCCGGCCGACCGCCTCCCGGCGTCCGGTCGGCGGCGCGCCGTCGCCGGTTCCTCCCGCCCACCCAGCCCACGTCGGAAAGACCAGCCCGTGACCGAGTTCCTCCTGAGCGTCCACGTCCTCGCGGCGATCCTGGCCATCGGCCCGGTGGCCGTGGCGGCCAGCATGTTCCCCCGGTACGCGCGCCTCGCGCACGCGGCCCCCGCCGACGGCCGGGCCGGGGCCGTCCTTGCGGTCCTGCACCGCGTCTGCCGCGGCTACGCCGTGCTGGGCATCGTGGTGCCCGTCTTCGGGCTGGCCACCGCCATCAGCCTGCGGGTGCTCGGCGACACGTGGCTGATCATCTCCATCGCGCTCACGGCGCTCGCGGCCGCCGTGCTGGTCGCGGTCGTCCTCCCCGGCCAGAAGCGGGTGATCGCCGAGATCGCGGCACCGGACGGGGAGGCCGCGCCGGACCGGCGGGACGGCCCGCGTGCCGGGGCCCGCCTGGCCATGGCCACCGGGATCTTCAACCTCCTCTGGGCGGTCGTGGTCGTGCTGATGATCGTGCGCCCCGGGTCGACAACGGGGGTGTGCCGTGCCGCGCGACCTCCCCTTCCTGCGGCTCGCCTCCGCCGCCGAGGCGCTGTCCCTCGTGGTGCTCCTGGGCAACCTCCTGACCGTGCACTGGGCGCCCGTCTCCTCGATCATCGGGCCCGTGCACGGCTGCGCCTACCTCATGGTCGTCGCGGCCACCTGGTTGGTGCCGGGCGCCTCGGTCGGGGCCAGGATCCGCGCCTGGGTCCCCGGGGTGGGCGGTCTTCTGGCGACGAGGGCGCTGGTGCGCGACCGCGGGCCGCGCTCCGCGGAAGCGGGCGCCGACCGCTGACCCCGGCGCGGCGCGCCTTCCCCCCGGGCGGCGGGCCCTCAGTCCGGCGCCGGCGCCTGGAAGGCGCGCCGGTAGGCGTGCGGGCTGGTCCCGACGAGCCGCTTGAAGCGGTCGCGGAAGGTGGTGGCCGACCCGAACCCGACCTGTCCGGCGATCCGCTCGACCGGGTGGACGGTGGTCTCCAGCAGGTGCTGCGCCCGGCGCAGCCGGGCGCGGTTCAGCCACTGCAGGGGAGTGGTGCCGGTCTGCTCGCGGAAGCGCCTGCCGAGGGTCCTGGTGCTCACCGCGCCGTGCCGGGCGATGTCGTCCAGGGTGAGCTCGCGGTGGGCGTTCTCCTCCATCCAGCGGAGGAGGGGCTCCAGCGACGCCCCGTCGGGCGCGGGCGGCTCGTGCGCGATGAACTGGGCCTGCCCGCCGTCGCGCTCCAGCGGCATCACCGCGATGCGGGCGGCGTCGGCGGCCACCGCCGAACCGTGGTCCCGGCGGACCATGTGCAGGCACAGGTCCATGCCCGCTGCGGCGCCGGCCGAGGTCAGGAACTGGCCGTTGTCGACGAACAGGACGTCCGGGTCGACCTCGACCGCGGGGTGGCGCCTGGCCAGCTCCGGCGTTGCGGCCCAGTGCGTCGTGGCACGCAGCCCGTCGAGCAGGCCGGTGGCCGCGAGGACGAAGGCGCCGACGCAGATGGAGGCGATCCGGGTGCCGTCGGCGGCCGCCGCGCGCACCGCGTCGAGCACCTCGGCGGAGACGCCGGCGGCCGGGTCGGCGGTGCCGGGCAGGACGACGGTGTCGGCCCTGGCCAGGGCCTCCAGTCCCCAGGGGGCGCGCAGCGTGAAGGTCCCCGCGTCGACCTCCTCCTCCGCCGCGCAGATCAGAACCTGGTAGGCGGCGCGCCCGCCGGGCAGGCGGGTGCGCCCGAACACCTCGATCGGGGTCGAGAGGTCGAAGGGCACGACCTTGTCCATGGCGAGAACGGCGACGGTGTGCATGGCGACAACCTAGCCGACCGCCGGATTCCGGCCAACCTCGTAGCCCCTGCCAGCGGACCGCGTCGACGGCCTCGGTTCCGGCTCCCGGCTCCGGTGAGTGCGGGCGCAGGACCGGGCCGGCGTGCAGCCCCGATGCCTCCGGCAACCGCGGCGCCCGATCTCACGAAACGGCGCCGGCCGTCGTCTACCCGGTGTGAGAGCGATCGGCTGGAGCGCACCGGTCCAACCGCGCCCGTGCTCGGGGCGGGGCGCAGCGGCCACTGAGACGAGGAGGGGGACCGCATGAGGACCCACACGATCATCGACTCGCCGGTCGGGGCGCTGACCCTGGTGGCCACCGACGGAGTCCTCGACGGCCTGTACATGCGGGACCACGCCCGCATGCCCGACCCCGCGACCTTCGGCGAGCGCGCGCCCACCGGGTTCGAGCGGGCCGAGGAGCAGCTCGCGGAGTACTTCGCCGGAACCCGCACCGCCTTCACCCTCGACACCGCGCCGCGGGGCACCGCCTTCCAGCGCCGCGTCTGGGACCTGGTGGCCGCCATCCCCTACGGCCGGACCCGCAGCTACGCCCAACTGGCCGAGGCGCTCGGCGGCGGGGACCACTCGGTGACCAGGGCCGTCGGCACGGCCAACGGCCGCAACCCGCTGTGCGTCATCGTGCCCTGCCACCGGGTCGTCGGCAGCGACGGCTCCCTGACCGGCTACGCCGGGGGCCTGGCGCGCAAGCGCTACCTGCTCGACCTCGAGGCCCCGGCCGAGGTCCGGCTCTTTTAGAGGACCTCCCGAAAAGAGCCGGGCCCGCGGTCCTCAGGACTCCGGCAGCATGCCGGTGACCCGTTCGACGACCTCCGGCGGCGCCCGGCTACCGCGTCCCCTCCGCAGCGGCGGCGAAGAACTCCTCCAGCACGGGGGCCAGGACCTCGGGGTCCACCTCGTGCGTCTGCCCCTCCAGGCGGCGGTACCGACCGTGCGGCAGGGTCTTCGCGACCGTCTCCGCGGCCTCCTGCATCCACGCGAGACCGGCGCCGCCGTCCAGCACGAGCGTCGGCACAGCGATGCCCGCCACCCGTTCGGTCGGTATCGCGCCTCCGCTGCTGCTGATGCCCATGACCGCGTAGTCGTAGGCGAGCGTGGGCGCCATCTGCTCCAGCGCCGACCACATCGGCGCGCCCCGCATCTGAGCGATGTCCTCCGCGGAGACTCCCGCACCCGTCATGAAGAACTCGACCGCGTCGGCGCGGCGGCCCGCCGACAGCAGTTCGGTGAGCCGCGCCCCGTCCTCCTTCGCCTGCCGCAGTTGGGCGTGATCGCCATCGGGCGTGAAGGGCGCCTCGTAGATCGCCAGCCGGGTGACGGCCGCGCCCTGGGCCGCGGCTTCGAGGGCGAGGGCGGCGCCGGAGGAGATGCCGAACACCGACGCCGATCCGCCGGCCGCGGCGATGACGGCTTCCAGGTCCTCCACCTCCCGCCGGACCGTGTACGGCGCCGTGTCCCCGCTCGCGCCGCGGCCGCGGCGGTCGTAGGAGTAGACGGTGAAGCGCGGTGCCAGCAGTTCGGCCAGCGGCGCGCCCGTCGACCGGTCGCAGAACGCGCCGCCCACGTAGACGACCGGCGGCCCGTCGCCGAACCGGTCGTAGGCGATGGTCGTACCGTCGTTCGACGTCACTGTGTGCATACGGTTTCCTCCGACTCGTTCGCGCGTCCCGACGTGCGCGGTGTCGACCGTGTAGACCGCGCGGCGGGCCGAAACTCATCGGTCGGGCCGATGAGTTTCGGCCCGCCGCCCCGTTTTCGGCGGCGCGTCGCCGATGCGGACGTGGCCGTGGTTCGCGCAGGGCCGCGTCGACGGCGGAGTGCTCCCGCCCACCCTCTTGAACGCGTTCAAAAACAGGTTTAGAGTCGTGGTCGACATTAGATTTGAACACGTTCAAAAGAGGAAACATGGACTTCGCCGTCGTCACCTACGCCACCTACCTGCTGATCAGCATCGGACTCACCGTCTGGGTGGCGCGCACACTCAGCCGGAACGGCAGGATCTTCCTCGCCGAGGTGTTCAAGGGCAACGAGGAGTTCGCCATGTCCGTCAACCACCTGCTGGTCGTCGGCTTCTACCTGGTGAACCTGGGCTTCATCGCCTTCCACATGCGGCTCGGGGTCGACATCACCGTTGTCCGCGGGATCTTCGACGCCCTCTCGGCGAAGATCGGCACGGTCCTGCTCGTCCTCGGCATCCTGCACTTCGCCAACATGTACACGCTGAGCAGGGTGCGCCGCCGCGCGGTCCTGGACCGGGAGGAGCACCCACCGGTGCCCCCGGCGGGGTGGACCGAGCCGGCCGTCCCCCAGACCCGAGAGCAGAGGTGATCCCGATGGCCGCGACCACCCCCGCGCGAAGCCGGGCCGCCGCGCCCCCGGTGCGCGGGCTGGTCGTCCTCTACGACGCCGACTGCCCGCTCTGCCGCCACCTGCGCGGCTGGCTCGGCCGGCAGCCGCGACTGGTGCCGTTGGATTTCGTCCCGGCCGGCTCGGCCGAGGCCGCGATCCGCTATCCGCACCTCGACCACTCCGCGACGCTGCGCGAGATCACCGTGATCGGCGACAGCGGGCAGGTCTGGACCGACGCCCGCGCCTTCGTCGTCTGCCTGTGGGCGCTCGCCGGCTACCGGCCCATGGCCGACCGCTTCTGCACGCCCTCCGGGGCGCGGCTGGCCCGGGGCGCGCTGCTGGCCGCGTCGGGATACCGCAAGGCCACCCGTTCACCGGGCCGACCGGGACCGGACGGGGAGGAGGACTTCGGCCCGCGCCCGCGGGACGAGGAGGACCGGCCGCCCTCCGACGGCTGCGACGACCGCTGCCCCGTGCCCGACTAGGGTGGGGGCGTGGACAGCGCAGCGCCGACCGACGACGCCCCCGCCGACGCCGCCCCGGCAGGGGAGGGCGGCGGGAGACGGGCGCGGAGCGCCGGGTCGGCCAAGAGCGAGCAGACCCGCGCGCTCATCCTGGAGACCGCGATGCGGCTCTTCCAGGAGCGCGGGTACGACCGCACCACGATGCGGGCCATCGCCAAGGAGGCCGGCGTCTCGGTCGGCAACGCCTACTACTACTTCGGCTCCAAGGAGCACCTGATCCAGGGCTTCTACGACCGGATCACCCGCGAGCACAGCGCGAGGGCCACCCCGGCCCTCGCCGGGAGGCGGGACTTCGGCGAGCGACTCGGCACCGCCCTGACGACGTGGCTGGACACCGCTGAGCCCTACCACGGGTTCGCCACCCAGTTCTTCCGCAACGCGGCCGACCCCAGCAGTCCGCTCAGCCCTCTCTCGGAGGAGTCGCGCCCCGCGCGCGCCACCGCGGTCTCGCTCTACCGGGAGGTGCTGACGGGCTCGGGCCTCAAGATCGACGACGAGCTGGCCGAGCTGCTGCCCGAGCTCCTCTGGCTGCTGCAAATGGGCGTCGTCATGTTCTGGGTCTTCGACCGCACGCCCGGCTGCGAGCGCAGCCGCCGGTTCGTGCGGCGCTGCACTCCGCTGGTGGCGCGGCTGGTCTCGCTCTCCCGCTACCGGATCCTGCGCCCCATCGTGCGCGACGTCGAGGGCCTCATCCGCGACTTCGTCACCCCCTCCACCCCCTCCGCCGACCCCGGCGGGACGCCGCGCTAGCCGTCGCCGGCGGAGTCGCGGGCCGAGGAGGAGTCGGCGACCGGATCCTCGGCGCAGGACCGGACGCAGTCGACGAGCAGGCGGCGCGCCCCCGGGCCCTCCTCGCCGAGCACGTCGTGCGGGTTGGACAGCACGCAGTCGCTCAGGGACAGGCAGCCGCAGCCGATGCAGCCGGTCAGGTCGTCGCGCAGCCGCTGCAACTGGAGGATGCGGTCGTCGAGCTCGCTGCGCCACATCGCCGACAGCCGCGCCCAGTCCTCCCGGGTGGGCGTGCGCTCCTCGGGCAGCCGGGCCAACGCCTCCCTGATCGCGCTCAAGGGGATGCCGACGCGCTGCGAGACGCGGATGAACGCGACCCGACGCAGCGTGTCCCGGGTGTAGCGGCGCTGGTTGCCGGCCGTCCGCCGACTGCGGAGCAGCCCTTGGCGCTCATAGAAGTGCAGCGCCGAGACCGCCACGCCGCTGCGGGCGGCGAGCTGACCGACCGTGAGTTCCCTGGTCTTCCACGACATCTGTGCCACGCGGCCGATTCTAAAGCAACCTCGATCATAGTTCAGGTTCCCCGCCCCGGAGGCGCTGCCGGTCGGCCGGATCAGGACCCGCCGGGTCCGAGTCGACCGACCATGTCTCGCAATTCGGCGCGCTCGGCGGTGGTGGCGGGCCTGACGTGCTCGGCGAGCGCGACCAGCTCCTCCTCGGAATCGGTGTGCCAGGCGAGGTGGACACGGGTCTGCGCATCAAGGTCCATGTAGAGGGTCGGGCCATAGGAGTCGCGGAACATGACGGTGAAATCACCGCGTTCGACCCCCACGCAGTCCTCGGTGCCCCCGGGGCAGTCCTCATCCCGCTGCCGCCCGTCGGACTCCTTCGGGCGGTGGGCGTAGAGGAACGCCGGCACCGCGTCGGCGTTCCGCACGTGGCGGTACTCCACCACCACCTCGCCCTGGTCCGGACGCGGCTCGACACCCACCGGCTCCCAATCCGAGTGCTGCATGACCGGAATGGCGGTGTACCGGTCGAACTCGGCGCGCAGCTCGGCCCGTGCCGAAAGCACATCGGCCGCCGCACCCGAGGCGAGCGCCATGACGGCCACCGCGGCCGCGGCCGCCCCCGCCACCCGGCGCCGACGGAGTGTGACCGCGGCCGCGCAGATCAACGCGCCGGAGAGCACGACGAGGGCCGCATGGCCCCACCATGGGACACCGCTCGGCCACCGCAACCCGCCGACCCCGCCGAGGCGGCGCAGCACCCGCCCGCACACCGCCCACAGCCCTGTCAGGACCAGGAGTCCGCCCACAACCTCGACTGCGAGGACGTTGCGGGACGGGCCTAGGTGCCCGTCCCAGAAGAGCAGGGACTCCAGCGCGGAGAAGAACAGCACCGCCGCAGGCAGCGCCACCGCTGCGGCGCCGCCGAGCAGCGCCGCGGCCGCCCACCGGCGCGGTGGCGCCGGTGGGCGGCCGGGAGGCCGGAGTTCCGAGGCAGAGGAGTCGGAAGTGGAGGGCAGAGGAGGCGGGGTGGTCATCGCTGTGCAATTCTGGTCGGTCGGTCGCGAGCAATTCCTGCGGGCGTGAAACCAAAGAGCCCCTCGGCCGGGGAACGACGCCGAATTCCGAACCCCTCCCAAGGTACACACCAGACGCTGATGGGAGTTGGAAGGCTGTGGTCGCAGTCCTTTCGTTCACCACCGCATGACGTGGAAAGGCTGCCGTCAGCGCGCTGACAACAGCCCCACCAGGTCCGCACGGGCCCGGCCAAGACCTGGAAACAGTCCCGGCCTTCCCCCATCAACGATCCAGGGGAGACCGGTGACCCCCGGAAGACGGTCGTCCTGCCTTCCGCGGTCGGCTCCGCGAGGGCCGTTCCCGGATATCCGGCGGAAGATTCGGCGGCCCCCGGCCGCTTCCAGCGTGTCGGGCCGCCGCTCTGGGCGCTGCTCGCCGGTGGAGGGGCGTGGCCGATCCGGCCCGGAGTCGGGGAGTGTTCGAGGAACTGGCGCGGGCACCGGCTGTTTGGCAGGGTGGGCCCATGCGCGTGATCGTGATCGGCGGGGGAATCGTCGGAGCCGGTGCGGCTTACCACCTGACCCGCTGCGGGGTCTCCACCACCCTGGTCGACCGGGCCGACCGCGGCCAGGCGACGGCGGCCGGGGCCGGCGTGATCTTCCCGTGGCCCTTCCCCGGAATGGCCGCGGAGGTGCGCGACTTCCGGCTCAAGGCCGCCGCGCACTACCCGGCGCTCATGGCCGAACTCGCCGACGACGGGCAGGATCCCACCGGATACGAGGTCGTGGGCGGGATATCGGTGAGCACCGACGACGCCGCGGCCGACGGCGACCGTGAGGCGCTGCTGCGGCTGGCCGCCCAGCCCGGCTACGAGGGGATCGGCGAGGTCACCCGCCTCGAAAGGGGCGGGCCCGCACGGCGGTTCCCGGTGCTGCGCGAAGACTACTCAGGAGTAATGGTCGCCGGAATGGCCCGGCTGAACGGGCGGCAGGCGCGCGCCGCTCTGCTGCACGCCGCGGAGGAGCGCGCCCTGCGCCGGCGCAGGGGCGACGCCGAACTCATCGGCGACGGCACCCGTGTGATCGGCGTGCGGGTGGGCGCCGAGGAACTGAGGGCCGACGCCGTGGTGGTCGCCGCAGGCGCGTGGTCGGCCGAGCTGCTGCGGCCCTTCGGCGTCGAACTGCCGGTCCACCCCGTGCGCGGCCAGATCCTGCATCTCGCGATGCCCGGCCGCGGCACCGCCGACTGGCCGATCGTGCGCGTCGGCGACCGCGGCCACTACATGGTCACGTTCGCGCCGAACCGGGTCGTCGTCGGTGCGACCAGGGAACCGGAGGCCGGATTCGACCACCGGGTGACCGGCGGCGGGCTGCACCACGTCCTCTCCGAGGCGCTGGAGACGGCCCCGGGCCTGGCCGAGGCGACCGTGGTCGAGACCCGCGTCGGGTTCCGGCCGGCCGGTCGCGACGGCCTGCAGCTCCTGGGCGGCATCGAGTCGCTGCCCGGCGTCGTCGTGGCCACCGGCCTGGGCGCCGAAGGGCTCACCTACGGCCCCTACCAGGGGATGGTCGCCGCAGAGCTGGCGATGGGAAACGCCTCCGAGACCGACCTGACGCCGTTTCGTCCCGACCGCGCTGCGGCGGTCTGAAAGGCAGCGGCTCCGGCGGGCGCTCAGATGCCCGGGGCCTTCTTCGACGTCCCCGTGCTCAGAGCCGACGGCGACCACGAAGGAAGTAGGCGAGCGGGCCGATGAAGTCGACGAACGCAGCCATCGTCCAGAACCTCCGCGACCCGTTGATCCGCTCGGCCGGTCGTCGACGTAGGTCTATGAGGGCGGCCCCCGTCAGGCACACCTGGATGACGGCTCCGACCGCGATCCAGTGACGCTGCCTGCCGCTGAGATCGCGCCATCGCCGTCGCGCCATGCCGGTGCCCTCCCTGCGCTTACCGGCCGCCGTCTTCGACTTTACTCCGGTGGCGAAGGCCCAGGCCACCGGCCGGTCGTGGTCGGCGGGCTCTGGGCACGGCGGGCCTGCACTTCACCGGCGTCGAAGGACCGCGGGAGATCCTGAGCCCCTTACTCGTCGATGTGCCGTCGCAGAACCACTGCACCACCACGCGTCCCGGCCGACCGGCGGCCGCCCTCGCTCCTCGCTGTCAGCGGGCCCGTCGTGCGCGCCGGATCCACTCGTCCCGCGGCGATGCCGTCCCCTGCGTGCGGTGGCGCCGGGCGGCGCGGCCGGAGAGCAGCACCACGGCCAGCCCGCACACCCCGGCTCCGACGATGACCAGGTGCGGGGGTGCGAACTCCGCGGCGGCGCCGGCCGCGGCGAACCCGAGCCCCTGCGTGATCATCATCCCGGCCGAGACGACGGTGAGCGCGCGCCCGCGCAGCTCGTCGGGCGTCGCCGCCAGGACGAGCCGGTCCAGACCCAGCGTGTGGGCGAACCCGGTCCCGCACAGCATCAGCAACGCCACCGACACCGCCAGGCCGGGCTCGGCCCAGAAGAGCGGCATCGGCGCGAAGACCACCAGCGCCATCGGCACCATGAACCGGACCCGGACCGAACCGGGGAGCAGGGAGCCGGCCAGGAGCTCACCGGCGATCATCCCGATCGGCGCGGCCGACAGCAGCAGGCCGACTCCGGCGCTGCCGGCGCCGATGGAGGCCGACAGCGGCGCCGCCAGCGCCTCGGGGGCGATCGCCAGGGCCGGCGCCAGCCAGGTCAGCACCAGCAGCGGGCGCAGCCGCGGCAGTCGCAGCACCTCGGCCACTCCGGACAGCGACTCCCGCGCGACGGAGGCGGAGGGGCCGGAGGTCCGCCGGCGCGCCGGGCGCAGCCGGGTCCCCGCGCGCAGGATCACGGCGGAGGCCGCCATGGCGCCGGCGGCGACGAGCAGCGCGGTCGTCGTGGAGACGACCAGCAGTAGCGCGCCGCCCAGCGCGAACCCGGCGATCTGCGCGGTCTGCGCCGCCATGCGCAGCAGCGACCTGCCCAGCGGGTATCCGTCGCCGGCCAGCACATCGGGCAGCGCGGCCGCGCGGGTGCCCTGGAAGACCGGCGCGATGGTCCCGGTGGCCAGCAGCAGCAGGAGCAGCACGGGAACGGGTGTGCCCGGAACCGCCATGCAGGCCATCACGGCCGCGCTCACCGACTGGGTGAGCACCAGCACCGGTCGGGTGGGGAAGCGGTCGGCGACGGCCGAGAGCAGGGTGGCGCCCAGCAGGTAGGGGACGAAGCCGAGCGCGAAGGCCAGCGAGGACAGCAGCGGCGAACCGGTGCGCTGGTAGATGAGCACGGAGAGGGTGATCTGCACGGCGACCTGGCCGAGGATCGCGAGGATCTCGGCGAGGAGGACCACGCGGAACTCCGGCACCGCCATGACCTGGCGGTAGGTGGCCGGTGCCGGCACGGAGCCGTCGATGGGAAGAGGCTGGGTCATGCCGCCCAGGCTCAGCCGGGGCGGGGGCGCCCGCAATGGATTCGGATATGGTCGAATCGTTGGGAGGGGCCATGGCGCGGATCGTCTTCGGGCCGCGCGACGTGCTGCTGGTGCGGTTCGCGATGTCGCCGCTGTGGGAGACGCTGTCGGCGGCGCACACCGTGCTCACCGGCCACCGGCTGGCCCACCACCTGGCCTGGGCACGCCGGGTCGCACTGCCGCCGGAGCCCGTCCTGGCGCCGTTGCGGCTGGTGCTGGCGCAGCCGGGCTGGGTCCCCGACTTCCTCACCCCGCCGCCCGAAGGCCCGCTGACCGGAATCGACACCGAACTGGCGCGGGTGCGGGCCACGCCGCCGGAGCAGGTGATGGCGGAACTGCGGCCGTCCCTGCTGGATCCCGCCCGCGACCTGCCCGCGGACCCCGTCAGCCGGATGCTCGCCGACCCGGGGGCCGCGCGCGACGAGCTCGCCCGGTCGCTGGAGGCGTGCTGGGAGCACCTGGTCCGGCCGTACTGGCCCCGGCTGCGCGCCCTGCTCGACGCCGACATCGCGGTACGCGCCCGCACCCTCGCCGACAGCGGACTGGGGCGGCTGCTCGGCGAGCTGGACCCGAGAGTGCGCTGGGACGGCGGAATCCTGCACATCACGGGCGCCGACCGCGGCCTGCGGCACCTGGAGGGCGACGGCCTGGTACTCATGCCCAGCGCCTTCGTCTGGCCCGACATCATCCTGATCGCGGACCCGCCGTGGCAGCCCACGCTGGTCTATCCGGCGCGCGGCATCGGCGAGCTGTGGCGCCCGGCCGCGCGTCCCCCTCAGGCACTGGCCGCGCTGATCGGCCGCACCCGCGCCCGTCTGCTGGCGGCGCTGGGCGAGGCGGGCAACACCACGGCGCTCGCCGCGGCCCACGGCCTCAGCCGGGCGAGCGTGTCCGGCCACCTCACGGCCCTGCGCGACGCCGGTCTGCTGGAGTCGGCCCGGGTGGGCCGCCGGGTGCTCTACCGGCGGACGCCGCTGGGCACGGCGCTCCTCGGCGACGGAGACGGCGATGTCGGTGGCGATGGCGACGAGGCCGGGGCGGCCGACGGCGCGCCCCGAAACTAGGATGCCGCCATGCTGACAGAGACTTCCCCCGTCCGGTGGGGCATCCTGGGGACGGGCGCGATCGCCGAACGGTTCGTCCAGGGGCTGCGGGCCGTCGAGGGCGCCGAGGTCGCCGCAGTCGGGTCGCGCACCGACGCCACCGCGCACCGTTTCGCCGACCGCTGGGAGATCCCGCGGCGCCACGGCACCCACCGCTCCCTCGCCGAGGACCCCGAGGTCGACGTCGTCTACGTGGCCACGCCGCACCCCGCCCACCACGCGGCGACGCTGCTGTGCCTGGAGGCCGGCCGGCACGTCCTGTGCGAGAAGCCGCTGGCGCTCAACGCCGCGCAGGCGCGGGAGATGGTCGCGGCGGCCCGGAACGCGGACCGCTTCCTGATGGAGGGGATGTGGACCCGGTTCGCCCCCGCGATGCGCGAGATCGTCGCGCTGGTGGAATCGGGGACGATCGGCGAGGTCACGACGCTGATCGCCGACATCGGATGGCGCTCGGAGTACGATCCCGACAGCCGTCTGTTCGCCCCCGCGCTGGGCGGCGGCGCACTGCTCGACGTGGGCGTGTACCCCATCGCCCTGGCCTCGGTGTTCCTAGGCGAACCGGTCGGGATCGACGCCCGCGCGGTCAAGGCGCCCAGCGGGGTGGACTCCCAGGTCGGCCTGGTGATCTCGGGTTCTTCGGGCGCCGTGGGGCTGCTGAGCTGCTCCATCGAGACCGACATGCCCAACCGGGCCGTCATCGTCGGCACGCGCGGGCGGATCGAGGTCGGGGAGTGGTACAACCCCACCGGCTTCGTCCTGCACCTGCCCGGACGCGAGCCCAGGGAGTTCACGTTCCCCCGGCGGGCCAACGGCTTCGAGTACGAGGCGGCGGCCGTCACCGACCTGGTGCGCGCCGGCGCGCTGGAGAGCCCGCTGATGCCGTGGGAGGAGAGCCTGCGCATCGCCGACACCCTCGACGCGATCCGTGCGCGGATCGGCGTGGCCTACCCGGGCGAGCGCGGGACGCCCGACGCCGACGCCGCCGTCGGCGCCCGGCTCTGACCGAGGCTGCCGAAAAGCCGCGGCCGACCGCGGCCGCGAGCCGGGTGCGGTCTCAGCCCGGTTTCACCGAGGTCACCCGGAGTCGGCGGTAGTCGGCCCACCAGGTGCCGTCGTGGTGCAGGGCGGGGCGCAGCCGCACCGACAGCTCGGCGAGGAACGCCTCGGGGGCGATGACGTCGGCCAGCAGGTGGCCGCCGAACATCCTGACCCAGTTCGCCAGGCCCTGCTCGCCGCCCAGGCGGGTGGGGCGGTCGAACAGCCACGCGCCGGTCACCTCGAAGCCGGCGTCGGCCAGCACCCCGGCGTACTACCCCGGCGTATCATTAAATGGAACTCTCTTCCCAAATCATGAGACATGGGGATAGGGTGACGCGGCGTGCCGCCGTGGTATTCCGCACCGGAGTGCACCGGCTGAAGGAGCGGCCGGGGACCACCGCCGGAGAAGGATCCGACCGGCGGGCCGGTCGTCGGGAGCTCGCCGCCGAGGACGGCGGCGTCCGCCGCACGCCCCTCGGCGGGAGCACGAGGTTAACGTCCGCCGCGGGCGATCCGCTCCATCAGGCCGGCGACCGTCGCGACCTGGGTGGGGGTGCCGCTGACCAGGACGTGCTCGTCGCGGGAGTGCGGGCCGGCGCCCACGGCGCCCAGCCCGTCGAGGACCGGCCGGCCCAGCGCGGAGACGAGGTTGCCGTCGCTGGCCCCGCCCACCGCGATCGCGCCGAGGTCGGTGCCGAGCTCAGCCGCGACCTCCCGGATCAGCGCGAACATGCGCTCGGTGGCGGGGTTGGGGTTCATCGGCGGGCGGTTCCACTCGCCCGCGACCTCGATCTTGACGCGCGGGTCCGTGGCGGCGAGCGCGGTCAGGCCGGCGTCGACGCGGGCCGTTTCGGCTGGGTCCTGGATGCGCACGTCGACCTCGCAGGTCGCACGGCCGGCGACGACGTTGCGCCCGGTACCGCCGGAGATGACGCCCACGTTGACCGTGGTGCCCCGGTCCGGGTCGGCCAGGGCGGTGAGCGCGGGGACGATCTCGGCCAGGGCGTGAATCGCGCTCGCCCCGGCCGCGGGGTCCAGGCCGGCGTGGGACTCCACGCCGTGCGCGGTGACGTCGAACAGCCCCATGCCTTTGCGCTGGATCTTGACCATGCCCTCGCGGCTCGGTTCCAGGATGAGGGTGACGGCCACACCCTCGCTGGCCCGCTCGATGTACGGGCGCGACGCGGGGCTGCCGATCTCTTCGTCGCCGTTGAGCAGCAGCCGCACCGTGGGGCGGGGCAGGTCCGCCTCGCGCAGCGCGCGCAGCGCCCAGACACCCTGGACGATGCCGGCCTTCATGTCGAAGCAGCCGGGGCCGCTGAACCGGTCGCCGTCGATGCCGACCGGCCACTCGGCCAGGGTGCCGCGCGGCCAGACCGTGTCGTAGTGGCAGACGAGCAGCACGGTCTCGGCGGTGGTACCGGGATAGGTGGCCTCCAGGACGTCGCCGAAGGCGCCGCCGTCGTGGCGGGTCCGCTCGGCCGGCTCGCCCAGCCGCTCCGACAGCCAGGCCTCGATGCCGTCGAGCCCGGCGTCCAGCAGGGACTTGTCGTTGCTGGGGGTCTCCAGCTCCACCAGCCGGCGCAGGTCGGCGAGCATCTCGGGCAGGTCGCGTCGGGCCGCGGCCGCCAGGTCCGCCGTCACCGCTTCGCTCACGTCGTCACCTTCTCATGTCGGAAAAAGGGGTACAGGGGGCAAGGGAGCGCCCGCGCCGGGAGGCCCCCGGCGCGGGCGCCGCGGTCAGCGCACCGGTGCTCCCGGGCCCAGCGGGATGCCGAGGGCCCACCAGCCGAGGAAGAGCAGCGTCCAGCCGATCAGGATGGTCAGGGAGATCGGCAGGGTCAGCGAGATCAGCGTCCCGATGCCGGCGTCCCTGCGGTAGCGCTGCAGGAAGCCCAGCGCCATGACGAAGTAGGGGCTCATCGGGCTGATGACGTTGGTGCTGGAGTCGGCGATGCGGTACACCGCCTGCGTCGCCTCCGGCGGAACGTTGAGCAGCATGAACATCGGCACGAAGATCGGCGCGATCAGGGTCCACTGCGCCGATCCGCTGGTGATGAGCAGGTTCAGCGCGGCGGAGAACACGATCATGCCGAGGAACAGCACGATCGGGTGGACGCCGGCCGAGTCCAGCACTCCGGCGCCGCGGATCGCGACGATCTCGCCGATGCCGGTCCACTTGAAGTAGGCCAGGAACTGCGAGGCGGCGAAGAACAGCACGATCACGGGCGCGAGGTCGCGCACACCGGTGGTCATCGCCGCGGGGATGTCGCGCGCGGCGGTCACGGTGCCCACCGTGCGGCCGTAGACGACGCCGACCAGCAGGAACAGGATTCCCAGGATGTAGGCGACGCCGGTGATGATCGGCGAGCCGAGGACCGTGCCGTCCTCCCCGCGCAGCGGTGAGGCGGCGGGAGCCAGCGTCGCGACGAGGACCGCGGCGACGATCAGCACGGTGATGCCGGCGTTGCGCAGCCCGCGCCGCTCGGCGCCGGTCAGGGCCATCTCGCCGAGGTGCTCCTCCACGCCCTCGCCGTCGGCCTCCATGCCGGCGGTGCGCCTGGTCAGCACGAACTCGGTGACGAGGGTGATCAGGACGGCCAGGACGACGGCCGAGACCGCGGAGAAGAAGTAGTTGGCCAGCGGGGTGACCGTGTAGCCGGCGTCGATGAAGTTCGCGGCGCTGGTGGTCAGGCCGGCCAGGATCGCGTCGGTGGGCGTGATGAGCAGGGAGGCGTTGTAGCCGGCCGAGATCGACCCGAAGGCCACGACCAGGCCGAGGATCGGGCTGCGGCCGACGGCCTTGAACACCAGGGCGCCCAGGGGGATGAGCACGACGTAGGCGGCGTCGGAGGCGACGCTGCCGGTGATGCCGGTGAGCGCGACGACGAAGGTCAGCCACTTGGCGGGGACCCGGGTGACGCTGCCGCGCAGCATCGCGTTGAGCAGTCCGCTCCGCTCCGACACCGCGACGCCGAGCATGACGACGACGATCAGCGCCAACGGCGGGAACGTCGCGAAGTTGGTGACCGCGTCGCCGATGATGGTCTGCACGCCCTCGGCGGAGAGCAGGCTCTTGACCGCGATGCGCTCGCCGTCGACGGGGGAGACGGCCGAGACGCCCAGGGCGCTCAGCACGGCGCTGAGCACGATCACGAACCCCGCCATGATCGTGAACAGCCAGAACGGGTGCGGCAGCTTGTTGCCCGCCCGTTCGATGACCTGCAAGGTGCCCAGTAGCAGTGACATCGACCGCTTGGGGCGCGTGGAATTGGGCGTGGTCACCGGTGCTCCTTGGAATCGCCGATCGCACTGGGCGGGATGCCTCCCCGTCCCGCCGTTGACTAGTACATTGCACGCTCGATGGGTGAGTATGTCAACTGAGGGCATCGAAATGGGGGAAGCATTCAAGTCGACACGGCTCCGTGATCGGTATGATCCGGCTGTGGGTGAACAGGTGATACTGGACGAGCTCGACCTGGACCTCGTGGCGGCCCTGCAGCGGGCACCCCGGGCGCCGATCAACGTCGTGGCCGACGCCCTGGGGAGCTCGGCGAGCACCGTGGGGCGGCGGTTGCAGCGCCTCCAGGCCGAACGGCTCGTGCGGGTCATCGGGCAGGTGGACTGGACGCTGCTCTCCGACGCCCACCCGCGCCACCTCTGGGTCGACACCGTCCCGGGCCGGCTGCAGAGCGTGGCCCGCCGGCTCGCCGAGCGGCCCGAGACGCAGTTCGTGGCCATGACCAGCGGCCGGGCCGACGTCTACTGCGTCGTGCACCCGTCGAGCAGGGAGCGGGTCAAGGACCTGCTCACCCACGAGATCCCCTCCGTCGACGGCGTGGTCGCCACGCAGTCCGACCTCGTGCTGCGGCCGGTCACCCGGGCCGACGCCTGGCGGCTGGACCGGCTCGACCCCGAAGCGCTGCGGATCCTGCAGCCCCACACCGACGTCGGCGGCGACGAGGCCCCCCGTGCCTCCCAGGAGCCGCTGAGCGCGCAGGAGGCGCGCGCCGTCCGGATGCTGCACCACGACGCGCGGGCGAGCTCCGGCGAGGTCGCCAGGGAGCTCGGGGTCAGCCAGTCGACGGCCTACCGCCTGGTCCAGTCCCTGCTGGAGCGCAGGGCCGTGCGCCCGAGGGTGGAGGTGGAGCCGGGCCTGCTGGGCATGGAGCTGGAGGCGGTCCTCTCGCTGACCGCGCACCCCGGTTCGGTCGCCGACGTCGCCGACGCGCTGGGCGCGCACCCCTCCGCCCGCTACGTCTCGGTCGTCGCCGGCGCCTCCTCGGTGATCCACCACGCGGTGTTCCGGGACGAGGCGCACCTGGCCGACTTCCTCTCCGACGACCTCGCGCGCATCCCCGGCATCACGGCCCTCCAGGTCTCGGTGGTGCTGGACGTGCTGCGGCGCTACTGGATCGGCCGCGACGGCGTCCGGCTGGAGGAGCCGCGGCCGCTGCCCGCCGGCCTGGAGGAGGCCCTGTCCCATGGGTCGACCGCCGGCGCCGGACCGCCCGGCGCGCGGGAGGTTTCATAAGATTCCACGACAATTCGCTCGGATTCCTGAGTGAATGATGAGTGTTTCTGAGTGAAACCTGAGTAACATCGTGGCCGAAGCGTGATCTTGGCGCGGCGGAGGGGTCACCATGGGTTACCCCGAGGCGACGCACCTGCGTCGCCTTCGCATCCTGCCCCGCCCGTCCCCCCATCGCCGATGCGTCGCCTGGATTGAGCTCAGTGACAACCGAGACCGCCCCCGCGGCCGCCCCCGCCACCCGCGCGCCCGCCGACGGCCGCCGCTTCTACCCCGAGGTGCAGGGCCTGCGCGCCGTCGCCGTCCTGCTCGTGGTCGTCTACCACATCGATGCCGACCTCATCCCCGGAGGCTACGTCGGCGTCGACGTGTTCTTCGTGATCTCCGGCTTCCTCATCACGACGATGCTGATCCGCGAGGTCCACCGCGAGGGGCGGGTCTCCCTCGCCGGGTTCTACGTGCGGCGCATCCGCCGCATCCTGCCCGCGGCGACCCTGGTGCTGGCCGTCACCGGCGTCTGCGCCTACCTGCTGCTGCCCCTGACCCGGCTGGAGGACACCGCGCTCCAGTTGATCGCGAGCGCGGCCTACGCCGAGAACCTGTACCTGGCGCACCAGGCCGTGGACTACCTCGCGGCCGAGGCGGCCGAGACGCCGGTGCAGCACTTCTGGTCGCTGGCGGTCGAGGAGCAGTTCTACCTGGTGTGGCCGCTGCTGTTCATCGGCTGGGCCTGGATGCGGCCCCGCGTGCGCCGCGGCGGCGACCTGATCCTGGGGGCGACGCTGCTGGTCGCCGCCGCCTCGTTCGCGTGCTCGGTGTGGCTGACCGCCACCGAGCCGGCCCAGGCCTACTTCCTGCCGCAGACGCGCATGTGGGAGCTGGCCGTCGGCGGCGTGCTGGCGCTCGCGCTGGCCCGGTGGGGACTGCCGGAGCGGGTGCGGTGGCCGCTGGGCTGGGCCGGGCTCGCCGCGATCGCGGCCGCGGCCTGGGGCTACGACTCCGCGACGGCCTTTCCCGGCTACACCGCGGCGCTGCCGGTGCTGGGAGCGGCGGCCGTGATCGCGGCCGGGCAGGGGCGGTGGTCGGCCGGTGACGCGCTCGCCTGCGCGCCGGCCCGCTTCGTCGGCGACATCTCCTACGCGCTGTACCTGTGGCACTGGCCGGTCATCGTGTTCACCGTGAGCGTCTCCGAACGGGAGCTCACGCCCGTGACCGGCCTCCTGGTGCTGATGCTCTCGGTGCTGCTGTCCTGGGGGACCAAGATCACCGTGGAGGACCCGGTGCGCCGCGCCGCGGCGCTGCGCACGTTCAAGCCGGCGCTGGCCTTCGCGGTGGCCGCGATCCTGGTCGTCGCGGTGATCGGCGGCGGGCACCTGGCCAACCTCCAGCGGCTGCGCACCGTCGACTTCGACCCGGCCGTCCACCAGGGGCCGTCGGCGCTGGCCGAACCGGTGCCGACCGCGCTCACCGAGCCGGTCTACCCCTCACCGCTGGAGGCCGAGGACGACCTCCCCGACGTCTACTCCGACGGCTGCCAGGCCAGTAACGACGACACCGAGCCGCGCCACTGCGTCTACGGGCCCGACGACGCGGCCGTCGAGGTCGCGATCGTCGGCGACTCCCACGCCGCCCACTGGGTCCCCGCACTGCAGGAGGTCGCCGAGCGGCACGGCTGGCGGCTGCACACCTACACCAAGGCCTCGTGCGCGTTCACCGACACCTTGATCACGGTTCCGGAGGGCGCCCCCTACCTCCAGTGCCGGGAGTGGAACGAGGGGGTCATGCGGGAACTGGAGTCCCTGGGTCCCGACATGGTGTTCACCAGCTCCAGCGTGAACGCGAAGGCCGCCGAGGCGGAGTCGCGGGAGGAGGGCGACGAGCGGATCACCGAGGGCATGACGCGGCTGTGGGACGAGCTGTCGGACTCCGGGAGCAGGGTCGTCGTCATTCGGGACAGCCCGCGGACCAAGTCGCAGATCACCGAGTGCGTACTGCGCCACACCGACGACCTCTCGGCCTGCACCCGCGCGCGCGAGGACGCGCTGTCGCGCGAGGACCCGCAGGTGGAGGCGGCGCAGCGCACCGAGGCCCGGACCGACGTGCTGGACCTGACCGACCGGTTCTGCGCGGGACCTGACTGCCCGGCGGTGATCGGCAACGTGCTGGTCTACCGCGACAGCCACCACATCACCGCCACCTACTCCCGGCTGCTGGCCTCCGACCTCGACGACCGCCTGCACGAGGTGCTGTAGGCGGGTCGAGGGTCGCTGCGGGACATGTGAGAGTCACCGGAGATTCGACGTGCGCCCGCACGGTGGCCGTGCGCAAGACCTGACGGCCTCGCACACGGCCACCGGTGGAAAGCGGGGAGGCGCGTGTGATGACCCGACCGCACGAGGCCCTGAGGGCGCCCCGGCGTTTCAGTCGAACAGTTCTTCGGCGGAGTCGACGAAGGCGACACGATCTCCCCAGGCCTCGAGCTGGTCGATGCTGGTGCAGGAGGCGATCCGCTCACGGACCTCCTCACTCACCGCGACCCCGCGCGCGGCCATTGCCCGCAGGATCACCTTGGCCATTCCCCTGGCCTCGCCCCTGGCCTCGCCCCTGGCCTCGCCCTCGGCCACGTACTTGCGGGCGAACTCGCTCTTGTACTCGTAGGTCCTGCTCGCCATCGGATCAGTCGAAGAGTTCTTCGGCGGAGTCGACGAAGGCGACGCGGTCCACCCAGGCCTCGAGCTGATCGGTACTGGTGCAGGAGGTGATCCGGTCGCGAGCCTCCTCACTCACCGCGATCCCGCGCGCGGCCAACATCCGCAGGATCGCCCTGGCCTCGCCCCTGGCTTCGCCCCTGGCCTCGCCCCTGGCCTCGCCCCTGGCCTCGCCCTCGGCCACGTACTTGCGGGCGAACTCGCTCTTGTACTCGTAGGTTTTACTCGCCATCAACGCCTCCCAGTGTGCGCGGGCCGTGCCTGATAGTGCGGTCACCACATAGTCATGGTAGAGCCCGAACAGTTCGGAGCTCAGTGAATTCAACGCCTCCGCGCACGCCACGAGGGTGTCCTTGTCCTCCGCGCCGTGAGCCACGGCCGAGAGCACGGCGATCTCCGGTGCGGCGAGCGCCTGCTCGCGTGTGGTGACCACCGGCGTCCGGGCGCGGCCGAGGACCAAGGGGGCCAGGCTCCACCCGGGATGGCCCATCCCGATGGGCTCGCCGGCCCATTGGGCCGTCGCCTCGTCGGGGCAGATCACCAGCAGCACCGTGGGGCACTCCAGGCGGGCACGCATGGTGGAGACGTAGACCGGCCAGGAATAGCGCTTCCGGGCGTCCTTGGCGCGCTGGATCTCGACCACCACCGCCATGGTGTTGATTCCCTGGCGGCTCAGAGTCACTACTGCGTCGGCGCGGTACTCCTTCGGCTGGTTGTCGGTGCAGTCGCCTGAGGCCAGGCGCGTTTCGTCGTGGTCGGGTATCGGGACGCCGAAGGCGTCCTGCAGCAGACTCGCCGCGATCTGCGGGCGGTTGTGCAGGAACTCGATCGGCATCTCATGCTCGGTTGTCGGCATGGCGGGAAGCTATCGGAATTGCCGGTGGATTCGGGAATGGTTCCGGAAATCGCCATCGCGGCGACCATCAGCAGAAGTGTCCGAATACCCGGGTGCCGATATAGAAACTCTTCACCGCAATTGCGCCGGGGAATCCCCGGCCGATCCAGCCCTCTCACCGGGGTTCTGATCTGTGGAAGCACCGGAAGGTACGGGAACGGCCCCGCCCGCCGGTGACACCGGAGGCGCGGACCGACGCGGACCGCGCCCGCCATGGTGAAACCGGCAATATTCCGACCGAAACCGACCATGGCCGGCCTGGCATTACGAGGCCAGGGCCGGGTCCTGTCCGGGTTTGGGCAGGGCCGCGGCGATATCGTCCATGGAAAGTCCCAGCGCCTCGCTCAGCGCGGCGATCGTGAAGAACGCCGGGGTCGGGATGCGCCCGGTCTCGATCTTGCGCAGCGTCTCCACGGAGATCTCCGCCCGCGCGGCGACGTGGGCCATGCTGCGTTGCCCGCGCGCCTCGCGCAGGAGGCACCCCAGCCGCTCGCCGCGGTCGCGCTCGTAGGGGGTCAAGGGAACTCGAACCATGTCCGTGATACTAATACCGGTATAGTTATTGGTGAAGAGAGGGAGTGACATGGTCGAGCTGAAGACGCCCGCCGAGATCGAGGCGATGCGCGCCGCGGGGCGGATCGTGGCCCGGGCGCTCGACGCCGTGCGTGCGCACGCCGCCGCAGGAGTCCGGGTGCGCGAGCTCGACGAGGTCGCCGCCAAGGTGATCGCCGACGCCGGCGCCGAACCGCTGTTCCTGGGCCATCACCCGAGCGGGGCTCCCGCGCCGTTCCCCGACACCGTCTGCGCCAGCCTCAACGACGCCGTCGCGCACGGCGTCCCCACCGACGAGCGCATCGAGGACGGCGACGTGGTGAGCATCGACTGCGGGGCCCGCCTGCGCGGTTGGTGCGCCGACGCGGCGACCACCTTCATCGCCGGAGCGGCCGACCCGGCCGATGCGGCGATGATCGCGGCGACCGACCGGGCGCTGCGCGCCGGGATCGAGGCCGCGCGGCCGGGCCGCACGATCGGCGATGTCTCCGAGGCGATCGGCGGCGCCGCGCGCGGCGCCGGCTACGGGATGCTCGCCGACCACGGCGGCCACGGGATCGGGCGCGTCATGCACGAGGCCCCGCACGTGCCCAACGAGGGCCGGGGCGGACGGGGGATGCGGCTGCGGCCCGGCCTGGTCCTGGCGCTGGAGCCCATGCTCACCCGCGGGGGCGACGCCTACCGGATCGCCCCCGACGGCTGGACGGTGCGCACCGCCGACGGCAGCCGCGCCGCTCACAGCGAGCACACGGTCGCCATCACCGCCGACGGTCCGCTGGTTCTCACCGCCCCGTGAACCGGGCCCCCTTCCGCCTCCTCGCTGCGAAGGGCCGGGTCAGCCGTCCGTCGGGGCCGTGCCGAACGCCGACTCGAACAGCTCCCCGGCCGCGGTGACGGCCGCGGCCAGGGACTCGGGGTCGGAGTCCATGCCCGCGATGACGGCGTCGACGCCGCGCAGCCCGGCCCGGTCCAGCAGGGTCTTCTCGTTGGTGACCCACGCGCCGCGCGCGGCGAGGACCGCGTGCCCGGCCTGCACGGCCGCTGTCGCGACGGTTCCCGCGGTCTCGGCGTGCCGACCGCGCGGGGCGTGGTCGGCCTCGGCGTAGGCCAGGGTGAGGCGGCTGCTCGCCCGCCAGTGCCCGGCGGCGGCCGAGCGCAGCGCCCGCGGGTAGGACGGGCGGGGCAGTTCGCCGCGCAGCACCCGGTTGATCGCGAGTTCGCCGACGACCAGGTAGCTGGGGATCCCGGCCAGGTGGAACATCAGCGGCTCCCAGTGGAACCGGCCCTCCCGCGCCTCGGCGATCTCGTGCTCCACGGCGTCGAGGTCGCGGTAGTGCACGTCCACACGGCGTCCGTCGATGGTCAGCCAGGCGCCTCCGTTGAACGCTCCGCCGCCCCAGCCGCCGACCTCCGAGACCTCGCCCGGCCAGCCCAGGGCCCGCAGTCCGTCGGGGTCGAAGCCGCCGCGGTAGTAGAGGGCGAGGTCCCAGTCGCTGTCGGGCCGGTGGGTGCCCTGGGCCCTGGAGCCGCCGAGGCTGACCGCGCGGACGTTGGGCAGCGCGGCGAGCCGGTCGCCGACGTGGTCGAGGAATTCCTGGTCCTGCAATGTCATCACCTGTTCTCGGGAAGCACCGATCGATCACCGTCACCGGGGATCCGCCGATCCGGCCCGATGCGCGGACAGCGCGAAGCAGGCGCCGGAGCCCTGCTCGACGGCGCCGGACGGCCGGAGGGCGGATCAGCGCTTCACGGTCGGCGAGACTATCCGATCCACGCGCCCCGGCATCCGACGGCCGCGGGCGAGCCGCCGACCGGGTGCTCGACCACCTTCCGCGGCTGAGCGAGGTCGCCGACACCGTCATGGAGTCCGAGCCCGGAATCAGGGACTGAGCCGGTCCTTCGGAGGAGGTCCGGTCCGCTCCGGCGGGGCGGGCCCGGTCCCGATGACGACGGTGGCCTCCAGCTCTTCGGAATGGGCCACCCGCGGCACCAGCCCGCTGCGGCCGAAGATCTCGACGGCGCGCGGCGCCTGGCGCTCGCTCGTCTCGACCAGCATGTGGCCGCCCGGTGCCAGCCACAGCGGCGCCGCCGCGGTCACCCGTCGCAGGACGTCGAGCCCGTCGGCGCCGCCGTCGAGCGCCACCCGCGATTCGTGCATGCGGGCCTCCCTGGGCAGCAGCCCGACCTCCTCGGTCGGGACGTAGGGGGTGATGGCGATCAGGACGTCGACGCGGCCCCGCAGCGCGGCGGGCAGCGGCTCGTAGAGGTCGCCCTCGTAGACCCGGCCGCCGGCGGCGGCGACGTTGCGGCGGGCGCAGCGCACCGCGGCGGGGTCGATGTCGGCGGCGTGCAGTTCGACCCGTTCCAGGGCCGCGCCCACCGCTGCGCCCACCGCCCCCGAGCCGCAGCACAGGTCGGCGACGACGGCCGGTGGCCGGGGAAGGGGCTGATCAGCGGAGTCGGCGGTCGAGCGGGGATCGGCGGCGGTCCCTTCGACGGGACTCGCGGCCCGGCGGGCGAAGGCGGCGGCCTGGTGGACGAGGAACTCGGTGCGGCGGCGGGGCACGAAGACCCCGGGGTCGACCGCTATGCGCAGGCCGCAGAACTCCGCCCAGCCGAGGACGTGTTCGAGGGGCAGGCCGACGACCCGCCGTTCCACCATGGCGTCGAGTTCGGCCGGCGTCCGTGCCGTGGATGTGAGCAGATGCGCCTCGTCCTCGGCGAAGACGCAGCCGGCGGCGCGGAGCCTGGTGACGACGGCGGACCGGGGGAGAGGTGACGGTGAGACCGACAAGAGAGCCTTTCGGGATGCCTGCGGGCACTCCCTTCGGTCACCTGTGCCGGACTGGCCGCACGGCCGTGAGGGGGAGCACCCGGCCTGATCGAGCGTTGACGGGTCTCACCTCCTCGGTAGGTCCACCGTTGGCGACAGCAACGTTACCCGAGTCCCGCGGATGAACCGGACATCGTCTGCGGGGTGTCGCAGAACTCCCGTGGTCGGCCATTCGCGGAGGAACCCGGCGCCGCCCCCGGACCGCCGCCAAGGGGACGGGGCGTCAGGGGCTCGGACGGGCGCTCGGCGGGCTGATCCACGTCTCGTGCGGGTGCCGCCAGCGCAGGCCGTGCCGCGCCGCCGGATCCCGCACGAACACGGCCGTGCTGCGCCGGGCGCTGTGCGGCTCATCCGTCCGCTGGTGCTCCTCATAGACCGCCACGACGAGGCCGCCGTCGGCGGTGAGCACCCGCGCGTCGCGGATCTCCACGTCAATGCCGGGGGCGGTGCCGCGGGCGTGCGGCAGCGGCGCCGCTCAATCGAGGTGGTTCAGCGCCGTCCGTGCGGCGGTCGCCCAGTGTGGCGCCCCGGCCTTGGCGGCGATGTGCAGGGCCCTGCGGTAGTGGTCTGCGGCTTCGGCCCGGCGCCCGAGCGTGCGGGCGAGGTCGCCGAGGTGGTGTGCGACGGGGCCGAGGGTCAGCAGGCCGCTGCCCGCACCGGCCAGCTCCCCGGCGGCGGGGAGCAGCCGACGGTACGCGCGCTCCATCGAGGGGCGGTCGGCGACGGCGACGGCGGCCCGTGCGGCCAGGCAGGTGAGCGCCTCGTTGAGCAGGTCGGGGGGTGCGTCCGGTACGGGTGCAGCCTCGCCGGGGGCCGCTGTCGGGGAGGTCAACGGGCGGGCCCACGGCGCGTAGGGCCCCCAGGCCGCCCGGGCGTCCGCCGGCGGGGGCTCCCCGTTCTGGATGCGCAGGCACAGCAGCGCGAGGGGGAGGATGCCCTGCTCGACGCCCGGCATACCGCTGTCGGCGAGCCGTGTGCCCGCGGTGCGGTACGCGGCTTCGGCCTCGGCCGGGTGTCCTGCGGCGGTCATCCGGAGCGCGGTGTACCACTGCGTGAACACGCCGACGAGCGGGATCTCGTACCGTGCGCCCAGCCGGTCGGCGGCCGCCGCGTGGGCGTCGGCGGTGCTGAAGTCGGCGAGCGCGGAGTGGGCCTGGACGAGGATGAGGTGGCCGAGCACTTCGAAGGTCACCAGGCCGTGCCGGGCGGCCAGTTCGACCAGTTCGGTGCCGGTCTCGGCACGCTGCGGTGCCAGTCCGGCACGCTGGAAGGACTGCATGAAGCGGGCGTTGAGGGCCAGGGCGAGCAGGGCCGGATCGCCGAGGCGACGGGCGATCGCCTCCGCCCGGCGGGCGGCGCGGCGGCCGCGGTCGGTGAATGTGCCGCGCAGCTCCAGGGCGATGGTGCTGAGCAGGCGGCTGCGCTGCTCCTCGCGGTTGTCGGGCAGGGCGGCCAGGGTGCGTTCGGCCGCCTCGGCGACCTGCCGGGCCAGCTTCTCGTCGTCGTTGCGCGTCCAGACGGCGGGCACGTCGAAGGCCGTGATGACCTCCGCCGTGAGATCCGGATCGCCCAACTCCTCGGCCGCGGCGACCGCCTCCGCGCGGTGCCGCCGGGCGGCCTCCAGCCGGCCGGTCACGGCCAGCGCCCGCACCATGCCCATGACCGCCTCCAGCCGGCCTCGGACGTCGCCGTCGCCCGAGCGGTCGTGGGCTGTGACGGCATCCCGCCACAGCCGGGCCGCCTCGTGCGGGGCGAACCGCCGTTCCGCCTGGAACGCCGCGGCCCGCGCGTAGCGCGCGGCCCGGGCGGCCGTGGCGCACGTGGCCGCCCGGCCGAAGTGGTGGGCGAGCGAGGAGACATCGTCGGGGCGCAGCGTTTCGATCGCTTCCGCGACGGCCGTGTGCCAATGCGCCCTGCGCGGGCGGGAGATGCCTTCGTACAGGGTGTCGCGCACCAGGACGTGCGCGAACCGCAGGTCATGGGTGTCCTGCTCGGTGAGGAAGCCCGCGAGCAGCGCCGCGTCCAAGGCGTCGAGCAGGCCGTCCTCGTCGTCCGACAGGGACGCCAGCAGGTCCGGATCGATGTCGCGGCCGATCACGGCCGCCTGCTGCAGCAGTCGCCGGGCCGATGGCGGCAGCGCGGCCATCCGGTGGCGGATGACGTCCCGGACACCGGCGGGAACCGCGTCGAGCGCGGCGCTCCCCTCACTGGAGAAGAGCCGGGCGAGCTCCCGGGCGAAGAAGGGGTTGCCGCCGCTGCGCCGGTGGATCGTGTGGACGGTCCGCGCGTCGATGTCGTGGTGGACGACGGCCCGGACGAGCTCCCCCGTCGCCGTCTCGGGCAGGCCGCCCAGATAGACCCGGACCGGTTCCCGAGGGGCGAGCCGGGCGAGGGCCCCGGCCAGCGCCGGGGAGATCTCACCGGTCCGGTAGGTCCCGATCAGCAGCACCGGCCCGGGGACCGCCTCCGTGACCAGGGCGGTGAGCAGCTCCAGGGTCTCCTCCCCGGCCCGGTGCAGGTCGTCGAAGACCAGCAGGACGGGGCCCCGGTCCGCCACCGAGGCCAGGAGGGAGACGGCTTCGCGAAGGGCGCGGAACCGGGCAGCGGCGGGGTCCGCAGCCGGTGCGGAACCCGTGTGGCCGCCGGAACCGTCGGGCCCGGCGGCCACGTCGGCCAGCGCGTCGGCGATCTGCGTCCAGGGCCAGGCGGCCGGTGCACCGTCGTGCTCGGGGCTGCGGCCCCAGGCCGTCGTCCACCCGCGTGCCGCCAGCCCCCGCGTGAACGTTTCGGCGAGGGCCGTCTTCCCCGCCCCGGCATCGCCGGAGACCAGCGCCACCCCGGTCACGCCGTGCTGCGCTGCGGCCGCGGCGGCCTGCTCCAGCAGCTCCAGTTCCTGTGCCCGGCCGACGAACGGGCGCGAGGCGGACTCGCGCGGCGGCGCCGTTGCCTCCTGCGGCGGATCGGGGCGCGCGGCGGCGACGGCTCGGGTGCGGGGAGTGAGGTGCGGCGCCTGGGCGAGGACGTCGGTCTCCAACCGCCGCAGTTCGGGGCCGGGGTCCACGCCCAGCTCCGTCACCAGGGTCTCGCGGGCCCGGCGCAGGGCTGAGAGGGCATCGCCCTGCCGACCGGAGCGGTACAGTGCCAGCGCCAGATGCCGCCAGGCGTTCTCGCGCAGCGGATGAGCCAGGGTGTGCGCCTCCAGATCGGGTACGGCATCGACCGCCCGGCCCAGTTCCAGGAGTGCCTCGGCCCGCCGTTCCACGGCCAGCAGCCGCAGCCCGTCCAGCCGGTCGATCTCGCCGCGCGCCCACGGGTAGGCGGTGAACTCCGCGTAGGCGGGCCCCCGCCACAGCGCGAGCGCCTCCTCCAGCCGGGCCGGCACTTCGCGGGCCCGCCCCTCGGTGAGCAGCGGGCCGCTCCGTGCCACGGTCGCCTCGAAGCGCCGGGCGTCGACCGCGTCCGGGGCGGCCCGGAGCGCATAGCCGGGTGGCGCGGTCACCAGCAGCCGGGCGGGCCGTCGCGGCGGCCGGCCCGGTTCCAGGGCCCGGCGCAGCCCGGAGACGAAGGTGCGGATCGCCGCCACGGCGCCGTCCGGGGGCGTCTCCCACAGGTCCTCGACGAGCCGGTCGACGGGGACGGCCCGGCCTTCGGCGATCACGAGCCGTGCCAGCACCGCCCGGTGCCGCGGCCCCTTCAGGGCGAGCGGCCCGCGTTCATCGGCGGCCTCCAGCGGGCCCAGCACGCGGAAGGCCACCGCCGCCGCGCCTGCCGCCTCCCCGCTCATGCCGCCCAATGTATCCGGCCGCCCGCCGTGTCTCCTGGTCGCCGGCTGCCGCGCTCAGCCGTTGCTCATCGGCTGCTCATCCGCGCCCGGCAGGCTCGTACCCGACCGAACAGCGGAAGGAATCACCGTGGAACCGAGGATCAACGGATTCGACCACCAGCGCGTCCCCGTCGCCGACGGCGTCGCGCTCAATACCGCCGTCGGCGGCTCGGGCCGTCCGGTCGTGCTGCTGCACGGATTCCCCCAGACCCATCTGATGTGGCGGCACGTCGCGGCCGACCTCGCCGCCGACCACACCGTCATCTGCCCCGACCTGCGCGGCTACGGCGACAGCGACAAGCCCGCCGACACCGACGGGCACGCCTACTCCAAGCGCACCATGGCCGCCGACATCGTCGCCCTCGCACGGGCCCTCGGCCACGACCGCTTCGCCCTCGCGGGCCACGACCGGGGTGCCCTGGTCGCCGTCCGCGCCGGCCTCGACCACCCGGACGCGGTCACCCACCTCGCCTCGCTCGACGTGCTGCCGACCCTGGACATGTGGGACGTGCTGCGCGGAACCTCCGCCGCCGTCGGCTTCCACCTCTACCTGATGGCCCAGCCGGCCGGCCTGCCCGAGCAGCTGATCAGCGGCAGCCCGGACGCCTTCTTCGGCCACTTCCTGGACGCCTGGACCCGCGACCCCGATGCGATCCCCGCCGATGTGCGAGCCGCCTACCTGCAGGCGTCCCGTGCGGCCGTCACCTCCATCGTCGCCGACTACCGGGCATCGGCCGGTGTCGACGTCGAGCATGACGAGGCCGACCGCCGGGCCGGGAACCGGCTGCGCATGCCGGTGTCGGTACTGCAGCAGGACTGGGGCGCGACTCTGGGATACGACGCCGCCGCGCTGTGGAGAGCGTGGGCCCCCGAGCTGCGGCACACCACGGTCTCCTGCGGCCACTTCATGGCGGAGGAGGCCCCGGCCGAGGTCGTCAAGGCACTGCGTGAACTCCTGACCAGGTAGGGCCCGGGCGCGGAACTCGCCGGCCGTCACCGCGCCGCCGCCCGGACCTCCGCGTCGAGCGCGGCGAGCTGGCCGCCGGCGCCCTGCTCGCGCCAGGCCGGCTTCTCGTGCCCGTCGAGGTAGGAGCCCTGCTCGGTGACCACCAGCCGGGTGCCCTCGTCGGTGGGGGCGAACTGCACGGTGGTGAGTGACGCCGTCGCCAGGGTCTCCTCGGCGTACAGGCCCGAGGTGTAGACGATCCGGGTGTCCGGGACGATCTCGCTGTAGACGGACTCGAAGGTCAGGACGCGGCCGTCGCTGTTGCGGCCGCGGCTCGTCTCGTGGCCGCCGACGCGGAAGTCGAGTTCGTGCTCGGCCTCCGGCCCGGCGAACCAGCGCGCTTTGGCTGCGGGGTCGGCCCACATGGCGAACACGCGGGCCGGCGGCGCGGGGTAGTCGCGCTCCAGGGTGAACGTGGCGTGCTTGACGGAAGGGACGGACATCGTGCTCTCCTCTTCTCATTCTGTGGTGGCGGGATCCTCGGCGAGCTGGTCGCCGAGCCGGTCGAGGCGGCGTTCCCAGTCGGTCCGCCGCCGGACGATCCATTCCTCGACCGACCGCAGCGGCTGCGGTTCGATGTGGCAGGTGCGGACCCTGCCGACCTTTTCGGACCGCACCAGTCCGCACGCTTCGAGAACCTGCAGGTGCTGCATGACCGCCTGCAGCGACATGGCGTGTGACCGCGCGAGCTCACTCACCGAGGCGGGGCCCCGGACGAGCCGCTCGACCATGGCCCGGCGCGTGGCGTCGGCCAACGCGTGGAACACCCGATCCATCTGACCACTTTGGTTAAGCATGTACTTGACTATGCCTCTCCACTCCGAGGAAGGTCAAGAGTCTGCTTAACTATCTTGTACCGCTCCGCCTCCATGGTGACCTGCGGCTACGCGGTGCGGGTGCGGCGGCGGTGGTAGGCGCACGTGACAACAGCCAACAGCGGTCCCCACGCCAAAAGCGGCGCGTAGGCCGCGACGACCCAGCCTCCCGGCGGTTCGGCATCGGGCTGCTCGGGAACGTCGAAGAGCCCCGGACTCAGCGCGCGGGCCTGTTCCGGGGTCACGAGGTGGAAGATTCCGTTGAGCACCGCATAGGCGCAGAGAAGGGTGACCGCGGCCGCGCCGACCGAGGCGGGGATGACGACCGCGCGGGTCGGGAGGCGCCGACCGCCCAGCAGCGGGACCCAGCGCGGCACGATCTCCCCCCACGAATGGACCAGTCCGAGCGTGAGCAGCCCCAGGCCCATCTCCACTGCGCTGAGCACCAGCAGGTACCAGCCGTCGGCCAGGTCGGTCGCCACCACGAGCTGAGCCCGCCACACGGACGACGGCAACAGGCACAACGGCACCGCGTAGGCGGCCCGGAACGCCCAGCGCGGCGTTCCGGGGGATACGGCGGCGCGACGGCCATCGGTGGTATGCGCGGTTCCCATGAGCGACTCCCGTCGTGTCGGACCCCTGTCCCGCTTCGGGTGGGCGGCGGCTCCAGCCTCGGTGCACCGGCCCTCCCGGGGCGCCACCCCGACGAGTGAAACGGATCCCTCACGTGGGGGATCCGCCCTCCCGCGGCCCTTTGGCAGGATGAGACCGTGTCCACCGCTGCGGCGTTTCCACTGCGCCCCGTCACCTATCTGAGAGTGGTGTTCCTGCTGCTCGGGTCGGCGCTCGCGCTGTCGTTCGCGCTACTCGACGGCACGCTGATCCTGATAGCGGCCCGGCACCTGGAGGACTGGCTCACGATCGTGATCGCGGCCGTCGTCGTGGCCGTGCCGCCGGTCCTGGTCGGGCTGGTGGCGCCGGCGCGCCAGGTCGAGGCCGTGGCGGCCGAGTCTCTGCTCGGCGTGGATTTCCCCGACGGCGTCCCAGGGCCCGCGCACCGCACCGAGCAACGGATACGCGCCGCGGTGTGGTTCGTGGTGCACGTGCTCGCCGGCGGCGTGGTCGTGGTCGACGCCGCGACGCTGATCCCGCTCGGTCTGGCGCTGATCGCGGCGCCCTTGAACCTGTCCGCGGGCGATCCGGTGTCCTCGGTGGACTGGCTGCGCGCCACTGGCGGTTGGAGCGATGCCTGGATGCCGTTCGCCGGTCTGGCATGCCTGGTGATCGCGGTGGCGATTCCGGTGGGGCTGGGGGCGTTGCTGGCGCGGGCCGCGCCGGCGCTGCTCGGCCCGTCCTACGCCGAGCGGCTGCAGCGCCTGGAGGCCGTCACCGCGCGGCTCACCGAGCGCAACCGGATCGCGCGCGAGCTCCACGACAGTGTCGGGCACGCGCTCAGTCTGGTGACCCTGCAGGCGGTCGCCGCCCGCAAGCTGCTCACCCGCGACCCGGAGTTCGCCGACGGCGCGCTGGAGACGATCGAGTCGACGTCCCGATCGGCGACCGCGGACCTCGATCACATGCTCGGCCTGCTGCGCGAGGGGGCGGCACGCAAGGGTGCCGACCGGTTCCCGGCGCCCGACCTGGAGGTGCTGGATGAGCTGGTCGCCGCCACCAGGGCCGCCGGACTGGACGTGCGGGCGGACGTCCACGGCAACCTCGGCGGCCTGCCGACCGTCATCAGCCGGGAGGCGTACCGGATCGTCCAGGAGGGGCTGACCAACGCCCTGCGGCACGCCGTCGACGCCTCAGCGCGCCTGCAGGTCGCGAAGCGGCCCGGCTGCCTGGCCGTCACGCTGGTGAACCCGACCGCGGCCGGAGCTCCGTTGCGCCCCGGCCGAGGGCTGCGGGGCATGGAGGAGCGGGTGCACGCCTTGGGCGGGTCGATCACCAACGTCGCCGACGGCGGCACCTGGAGTCTGGCCGTTGAGCTGCCGCTGCCCAAGGACGGTGCCGCATGATCCGGGTCCTGATCGCCGACGACGAGCCCCTGGTGCGTCGCGGCCTGCGCGCCATCGTCGACTCCGAGCCCGACCTCGAGGTGGTCGGCGAGGCCGAGGACGGGGTGGTCGCCGTCGAGGCCGCCCGGAGCCTGGCGCCCGACGTGGTGCTGATGGACATACGGATGCCGCGCATCGACGGAATCCATGCCACGCAACTGCTCGGCAGGGTCGGTGCCGGTCCGGCCGTACTCATCGTCACCACCTTCGAAAACGACGACTACGTTTACGGCGCGCTCCGCTGCGGCGCCCGCGGCTTCCTGCTGAAACGCGCAGAGGGCGAGCAGTACGCGGACGCGATCCGCACCGTGCACCGCGGCGACTCGCTGCTGTTCCCGGCCGCGGTCCGCAACCTGGTGGGCAGGCACGGCACCGTGCGCGGCACCGGCCTGGACCACGCGAACCTCACCGAGCGGGAACACGAGGTGCTGCGGATGATGGCGCGGGGGCTGTCCAATGTCGAGATCGCCGAAGAGCTCGTGCTCGGAGTGGAGACGATCAAGACCCACGTCCGGAACGTGCTGACCAAACTCGGGGTCCGCAGCCGGATCCAGGCCGTGATCGCCGCCTACGAGAGCGGCTTCGTCCCGATCCGGTGAACGTATCCACTCGCGATGGACCGGCCCCGGCAGGACGGATCGCCGGCGTGACGAGGCCCCGTACACGGGGGGCGTGTCCTCCGGCAGCGGAGCGCGCGGAAAAGAAGGGGACACGCTGCTGCGGGGAAACGTAGGGTGCCCGCCATGGAGAATTCGGGCATGAGCGCCGGGACCGCGGCGCAGATCGCGCTCAACCGCCGGATGTGGGACGAGAGGGTGCCGATCCACGCCGTGAGCGACTTCTACGACGTGGCCGGCTTCCGCGCCGGCGCCGAGGTCCTCGACCGGTTCCAGCTCGACGAGCTCGGCGACGTCGACGGCAAGGACCTCGTGCACCTCCAGTGCCACATCGGCGTGGACACCCTGGCCTGGGCGCGCCGCGGCGCCCGCGTCACCGGACTGGACTTCTCGGTCCCCGCCACCGAGGTGGCCCGCTCCCTGGCCGCCGACCTCGGCCTGGCCGAGCGCGCAGCGTTCGTCGCCGCAGACCTCTACGACGCCCCCGCCGCTCTGGGCGGCCGGCGCTTCGACGTCGTCTACACCGGGGCCGGCGCGCTGTGCTGGCTGCCCGACCTGCCGAGGTGGGGCGATGTCGTGGCGAGCCTGCTGCGCCCGGGCGGAGTGCTCTACCTCGCCGAGTTCCACCCCGTCACCGACATCCTCGACGACGAGCGCGGGGGCGAGGTCACCGGGGACTACTTCGACACGCGCGCCCGCACCTACGAGGCCCCGGGCAGCTACGTCGACTGGAACGCGCCGACCGTGCACAACACCAGCGTCGAATGGCACCACACCCTCGGCGAGGTCGTCACCGCCCTGGCCGCCGCCGGGCTGCGGCTGGAGTTCCTGCACGAGCGCGACGCCACCATGTTCCAGCGCTACGGCTCCCTCGTCCGCGACAACGGCCGCTACCGCTTCCCCGACGGCGCCCCGCGCCCTCCCCTGATGTACTCCCTGGCCGCACGCGCCTGAGCCGCAGGGCGCCCCGGAGCGCCCCGCGCGTTCGACGACCGGCCCGGACGCCGTCCTCCGGTTCCTTCGGGGACCCCGTGCGGACGGTCAGGCCCAGGCGCCGGCCGCGGCGGCGCGTGCGGCCCAGGTGCCGAAGTCGACCGGTTCGCGGCCGAGCGCCCGCTGCACCCCGTCGGCGGGTTCGGCCGTGTACCCGGCGCGGTGCAGCGCGAACATCGTGCCGAGGGCCTCGGCGGCGGCCTCGGGGTGGCCTTCGGCGAGCAGTTCGGCGCGGTACTCCTCCGGCGCCAGCTCCACGTACCGGATCGGGCGCCCCGCAGCCTCCGCGATCGTCTCGACGGCCGCGCCGAAGGTCAGCGCGCGCGGCCCCGACAGGTCGTAGACCCGCCCGGCGTGGCCGTCCTCGGTCAGCGCGGCCGCCGCGACCTCGGCGACGTCCTCGGCGTCGACGAAGGGCTCGGGCACCGCGCCGATCGGCAGCGCCAGGCGACCGGCCCGCAGCGAGGCCCGCCACAGGTCCTCGTCGAAGTTCTGGTCGAAGTTGTTGGGCCGCAGGACCGTCCACTCGGCGCCGGAGTCGCGCACGGCAAGCTCACCGGCGAGCATGCCCTGGCCGAATCCCTCGCCGACGTGGTCGATGCCGCGGCCGGACAGCGCCACGAAGCGGCGCACGCCCGCGGCCTCCGCCCGCTTGACGAAGTCGCGCACCGAGACCGGATCGTCCGGCGCGACGAGGTACAGCGCAGAAGCACCCGCCAGGGCGCCGTCCCAGGAGTCGGGCCGGGACCAGTCGAAGCGCACCTCGCCGGAACGGGCGGCCGCCCGCACCGACGCACCCGCCGCGCGCAGCCGCCGCACCAGTCGGCGTCCTGTCTTGCCCGTCGCGCCCAGGACCAGGATCTCGTTCGTGTCGTGTTCGTCGTCATGGCAGTGAGTCAACCGGTCCGGGGCGGCGCGGACCATGGCCGTGCGTCCGGGGTGCATGCGCGATCGTCCGGTGCGCCGGACGGCGCGTCTATCGTGGCGCCATGGACGCGTTCGACGATCTGCTGCGGGGTGTGCGGGGCAACGGGGCCGTGTTCGGCCGCTCCGTGCTGTCGCCGCCGTGGGCGCTGCGGTTCACCGACGACGCCTCCCTGACGCTGTGCGTGCCGCTGCGCGGCGAGGGGTGGATCGTGCGGGGCAGCGAGGAGCCGCGGCGCATAGGACTGGGCGACGCGGCGATCGTGCTCGGTCCGGAGCCCTTCGTGTTCGCCGACGAACCGGAGGCGGCCGCGCGGACGGAACTGCTGCGGGAGGCCCACTGCGGTGGCGCGGGCCCGGCGGGCGATCCGCCGCCGACCGGGGACCTCGCCGGACGCACGGTGCTGCTGGCCGCGGCCTACCACGTCCGGGACCAGGCGCCGCGGCGGCTGCTGCGGGTGCTGCCGCCCGTGCTGGTCGTGCCGGACGACCACGACTGCGCGGCGATGCGGGACTACATCGAGGCGCAGGTCGGCGGGGACCGGCCGGGCCGCCAGATCGTGCTCGACCGCCTGCTGGACTGGCTGCTGGTGTGCACGCTGCGGGACTGGTTCGACCGCCCGGAGGCGGATCCGCCCGCGTGGTACCGCGCGCTCGGCGACGACGTGGTCGGTCCGGCGCTGCGGGCCGTCCATGAGGCGCCGGAACAGCCGTGGACGATAGCGTCCCTGGCCGCGGAGGCCGGGGTCTCCCGCACCACGCTGGCCAAGCGGTTCACCGAGCTGGTCGGCGAGTCGCCGCTGGCCTACCTGACGGAATGGCGGATGACGCTCGCCGCCGACCTGCTGGCCGAGCCCGGCGTGACCGTCGGCGCGGTGGCGCGCCGGGTCGGGTACGCGGACGCGTTCGGCTTCAGCGCCGCCTTCAAACGGGTCCGGGGCGTCAGCCCGACCGCGGACAGGAACGGGGAACGGGTCGGCTGAGGCGGGCCGCCTCGGTGTGGTGATGCGGTCGCCGGGCCGCGCCGACCGCCCTCGCCGCGAAGTCGCTCGCGGGCGAGCGGGGGCTGTGGTGTCCTGGACGGCATGCCCGACACGCAGGTCTCCCAGCCGCCTCCTCGCCGCGTGCTCGACGCCTTCGGGCTCACCGGGGAGCCCGAGCCGCTGCCCGGCGGGCAGGGGCGCGCCTTTCGCGTGGGCGGGGCCGTCCTCAAACCGACGGACGATCCCCTGGAGGCGGAGTGGAGCGCCGGGGTCATGCGCGGTGTCGCCCGGGGGCATGGTTTCGCCGTCCCTGAGCCGCTGCGCGTCGGCACCGGTCGGCACGTCGCCCACGGCTGGACCGCCACCGCGCTGGTCGCGGGCGCCCCCGGGCCGAGCGGCCGATGGGGCGAGCTGCTCACCGCCGCCCGGGCCTTCCACGCGGCCCTGGCCCGGGTGCCGCGCCCCGGCTTCCTGGAGCGGCGCCGACACCCGTGGGCCGTCGCCGACCGCGTCGCCTGGGCCGAGCAGAGCGCCGACACCGGTTCCGAGGCCGCGGCGGTGCTCACCCGGCTGCTGCGGCTGCGCCGCCCGGTCGAGATGCCGTCCCAGATCGTCCACGGCGACCTGACCGGCAACGTGCTCTTCGCCGAGGGCGGGGACCCCGTGATCATCGACTTCTCGCCCTATTGGCGTCCGGCGGCCTACGCCGAGGCCGTCGTCGTCGCCGACGGCCTGCTGTACCACCCCGGGGAGGTCCCCGTCGCCGACGTCGGCGACGCCGGAGCCCAGTGGACGCAGATGCTGGTCCGGGCGCTCGTCTTCCGGCTGGTCGCCGCCTGCGAGCTGGCCGGTCCGGGCGGCCGGATCCCCGAGGAGGAGATCCGCCGGTTCACCGCGGCCGCGGCCGTCGTGGCAGCTCGCGCGGCCACGGCCGGCACCGGCCGCCAGGAGCCGCCCCCCGCCGACGGCCTCCGTTGACCTCGAGTTAACTGGAGCTCCTAGCCTCGCGGTGACGTCGAGACCGAGCCGAGGAGATCGAACATGTCCGAGACCGCGCACCGAGCGGGGCTCCGCGAGTGGATGGGGCTGGTCGTGCTGGCTCTGCCCGCACTGGTGATCGCGCTGGACTTCACCGCGCTGCACTTGGCCGTGCCGCACCTGAGCGCCGACCTCCAGCCCACGAGCACGGAGATGCTCTGGATCGTCGACATCTACGGCTTCATGATCGCCGGGCTCCTGGTCGCGATGGGCACGCTGGGCGACCGGATCGGTCGCCGCAGGCTGCTGCTGGTCGGCGGGGCCGCGTTCGGCGCCGCCTCGGCGCTCGCCGCCTTCTCCAGCAGCACCGAGATGCTGATCGCGGCCCGCGCCCTGCTCGGGATCACCGGGGCCACCCTGCTGCCCTCCACCCTCTCGCTGATCAGCAACATGTTCCGTGACCCGGTGCAGCGCAGGTTCGCCATCGCGGTGTGGTCGGCCAACTTCATGCTCGGTGGAGCCATCGGACCGCTGGTCGGTGGTGCTCTCCTTGAGATGTTCTGGTGGGGCTCGGTCTTCCTGCCGGCGGTACCGGTGATGCTCCTGCTGATCCTCTTCGGCCCGCTGGTGGTGCCGGAGTTCCGATCCGGCTCCGCGGGCCGCGTGGACCTGGTCGGCGTCGCGCTGGCGATGGCTTCGATCCTGCCCGTGGTGTACGGGATCAAGGAACTCGCCAAGGTCGGCCCGGCCGCGGCGCCGCTGCTGTCCATCGCCGCCGGAGCCCTCATCGGCTGGGTCTTCGTGCGGCGGCAGCGGCGGCTCACCGATCCACTGCTCGACCTGGCGCTCTTCTCCCACCGCGGGTTCAGCGTGTCCCTGGGGGCCCAGACCGCCGGCCTGTTCGTGCTGGCGGCGACGCAGTTCTTCCTCATGCAGTACCTGCAACTCGTGCTCGGGTTGTCCCCGCTGCGCGCCGGACTGTGGACCGTCCCGGCCATGGCCGCGGGAGTCGCCGCGACCCTGCTGGTCCCCTTCCTGACCCGCAGGGTCCGCCCGGTGCGGGTGATCACGGGGGCGTTCGCCCTGGCGGTGGCCGGTCTCCTGATCATCGCCGCGGCCGGGTCCTCGGGGCCGGCCCTCGCCGTCATCGGCTTCACCGTCCTCAGCTTCGCCGTCAACCCGGCGATGGTGCTGACCTACGACATGATCATCGACAGCGCCCCGCCGGAGCGCGCCGGGACGGCCTCGGGGACCGCGGAGACCGGAAACGAGCTGGGCATCGCGCTCGGCGTGGCGATCGCCGGAAGCATCGGCGCCGCTGTCTACCGCCGTCAGTTGACGGGGGAGGCCCTTCCCGCGGACACGCCGCCGGAGGTGGCCGAGGCCGCCCGCGGCACCCTCGGCAGCGCGGTCGCGGCCGCCGAGGAGCTGCCCGGCCAAGTCGGTGAGCAGTTGTTCGCCGTGGCCCGCGACGCCTTCATGCAGGGGATGCGGCTGACCACCATCGTGCTGGCGGTGCTGCTGGCCGGTGTCGCGATCACCGTCGCGGCGCTGCTGCGGGGCACGGGCGCCGCCGCTGCGGACCGCGACGGGATCGCGGACGGCGGCAGCGGCGAGGACGACGGGCACAGCGGCGGGACCGAGTTCTCGGCCTCCACCAAGAGCGGTGAGCTGTAGCGGCGGTACCGCGCCGGCGCCCCCCCGGACGGTTCCTCCTCCGGGGACATCGGCGCGTCCGCGGGGCGGCCCGGTGGTCAGGCGTTGGGGGGCAGGGCGGTGCCGGCTCCGCGACGGCGGGGTTTGACCAGGTCGCGGCGGTGGGCGGGCTCGGCCGCCGCACCGTTTCCACTGCCTCCGTCGGCGCCGCCGGAGTCGGTGGCGGGGTCGGCGGCTGGGTCGTGCACGGTGAATCCGGCGTCGCGGATCATCTCCAGGTCGGCCGCGCCCGCCTGGCCTTCGCTGGTGAGGTAGTCGCCGAGGAAGATCGAGTTGACGACGTGCAGCGCCAGCGGCTGCAGCCCGCGCAGGTGGATTTCGCGGCCGCCGGCCAGGCGGACCTCGGCGTCGGGGAAGACCAACCGGGCGGCCACCAGAATGCGCAGGCAGCGCCGCGGGTCCAGGTCCCACTTCCCGGCCAGCGGGGTCCCCTCGAACGGGATGAGGAAGTTGACCGGAACCGAGTCCGGCTCCAGTTCGCGCAGCGCGGTCAGGGCGTCGATCAGGTCGTCGTCGGTCTCTCCCATGCCCGCGATGAGGCCCGAGCACGGCGACAGACCCGCGTGCTTGGCCCGCTGCACGGTGTCGACGCGGTCGGTGAAGTCGTGGGTGGTGCAGATGTCGCCGTAGCGCTCGCCGGAGGTGTTGAGATTGTGGTTGTAGGCGTCCACGCCCGCCTCGCGCAGCCGCTCGGCCTGGCCGTCGGAGAGCAGGCCGAGGCAGGCGCACACCTCCACATCGGGGTGGTCGTCCTTGATCTGCTCGATGGTCGAGCCCAGGCGGTCCACGTCGCGGTCGGTGGGGCCGCGGCCGCTGGCCACGAGGCAGACCCGTGCCGCGCCGGCGCCGACGCCGCAGTCGACGGCCTCGCGGGTCTGCTCGGGGCGCAGCCAGGTGTACTTGACGATGTCGGCCGCCGACCCCAGGCGCTGGGAGCAGTAGGAGCAGTCCTCGGGGCACAGGCCGCTCTTGAGGTTCACCAGGTAGTTGAGCTTGACCCGACGGCCGAAGTGGCGCCGCCGCACCCTGAACGCCGCGGCGACGGCGTCGAGCAGGTCATCGTCGGAGCAGGTGAGCACGGACAGCAACTCCTCGCGGGAGAGCGGTTCGCGCCGCAGGGCCTTGTCAGCGAGGGGTTCGAAGATCGTCATGGGGACGATCATCGGGGACCCCGATCACACTGCGCAGCGGACGAACGCGCCAAAACTTCGGCGCGGTGCTTTGTGGACCACCCACGAGCCGCCCGCCTTCCTCTGACCGGGGATGGTCGCTGCGGGGCCGCGGCCACACCGGCTCCGTGCAGAACGTCGACCACGGGCCGGTCGAGCTCGACGCGGAGGTCGCGCGGGTGCTCGGTGAAGGCACGGACGTCCGCAGCGTGGTATTCCGGGGCGTCCCCTCCCGTGTTCTGGCTCGCGGCGTTCCGGTGATGACGCCGCGCGGTCGCTCCACGCCCCCGCCCGCCCACTTCCGCCTCTCCGCGTAGTGCGCCCGCTCCTCCTCATCCACCTCCGGGAGGTCGGCCTCGGAAGCCGATCCCGCCGTTGATGTGCACTCCGGCCACACGGTCGGGGACGGCCTCGGCGATCTCCGGCGCCACGGAGGCGCCGAGGTCGCCGCCGTGGGCGCGGCGCCGGGACCGACACCAGGGACCGTTCAGGACGGTTTCCGTCCTGGATTCACGAGGAGGCGGTGATCGGGACCGCCGGGCGCCGCTCAGCGGCGCTTCTTCAGCTCCGGCAGCACCTCGTCGCCGTAGAACTCGAAGAAGTCGTCCTGGCGGTGCCCGACCTGGCCGACGTAGACGTCGTCGATGCCGGCGTCCACGTACTCCTGAAGGGCGTCGAGGTGGCGCTGCGGGTCGGGGCCGCACGGCATCGACTCGGCGATGCGCTCGGGCGTGATGAGTCCGGAGAGCTGCTCGTAGTGGCGCGGCAGCGGCAGCAGTTGGGACGCCTCGCCCGGGATCGCGTCGTTGGGCCACTTCTCGCAGGCGTAGCGCGCGGCCTCCTCGGCGTCGCTGCCCCAGCAGGCCTTCATCCCGGCCTGGATCGGCTTGCCCGCGCCGCCGCTGTCACGGAAGACCTCGATGGTGGAGGTGTCGGGTCCCATGAGGACCAGGCCGTCGCCGATGCGGCCGGCCATCCGCGCCGCCTTGTCGCCGAACGCCGAGACGTAGACCTGCGGGGCCTGCTCCGGCAGCGTGTACAGCCGGGCGGTGTCGACCTTGTAGTGCACGCCGTCGTGGTTGACCAGCTTGCCGGTCCACAGTTCACGCATGACCTCGACGGCCTCTTCGAGCATCTCGCGCCGTTCCGCCGCGGCCGGCCACGGGTCGCCGAGGATGTGCTCGTTGAGCGCCTCGCCGGTCCCCACCCCGAGGGTGAACCCGCCGCGCACCTGCGCCGCCGAGGTCGCCGCCGCCTGGGCGACGATCGCGGGGTGGATGCGCACCATGGGGCAGGTCACGGCGGTGCCGATCGGCAGCGAGGTGACCTCGCCGATCGCGCCGATCACCGACCACACGAAGGCGCTCTGCCCCTGGACGTCGAGCCACGGGTGGTAGTGGTCGGAGATCCACAACGCCTCGAACCCCGCCTCCTCGGCCCTGCGGGCCTGCCGGATGAGTTCACGCGGTGAGTGCTCCTCCGTGGCCAGGAAATACCCGAAACGCGACAAGGCGGTCCTCCAAGGCGGCAAGCGTGGTCAAAAGGCACCGGCCGACCGTCTTTCCCCGTGACGGCCGGCCGGTGTGGGTCCCATCCCGCAGGGTCGTGCTATCCGGATCGCCGCGTCTCTAACAAAAAATCCGGCGCGATTCGGCCGGTGCCCCCGAACATCCGCATTTGCCGGGAAACGTCTCCCTCCCTCCGGGACCGGACGGTTCAGGGGCGCCGTCCGGTGGCCGCGAGCAACCGGGTCTGGGCGTCGGCGTCGGCGGGGACCTCGACGGGCGGATCGAACAGCCCGCTGGCGCCGAAGTCCTGCCGCCCCACCCATTCCTCCAGCGCCTCGGCCAGCCCGGGGTCGAGCTTGTCGTCCTCCCCGATCGCCCTGGCCAGGTCCCAGGCGTGCACGGCCAGGTCGAAGGTCATCTGCCACAGGTAGACCGTCGCCGGCGCGTCCCCGAACGACAGGTGCACGGTGGAGTCCAGCACCCCCGGCCGCAACCAGGCGGCGCGCGCCTCGCGGGCGGCGATCTCCCAGGTGGCGGCGGGCTCCTCGCCCAGCCGGTCGCCGCCGTAGCGGTCGCCGGCCTCCTCGATCGTGCCGCCGGCCAGCAGGTGCGGCGCCCACAACTGCTCCTGGACCAGATGGTTGACCAGGTCGTGGACATCCCACTGCGTGCACGGCGTCGCATCGGCCCACTGGTGCAGCTGCACGGCGCGCACGCGCCGGTCGAACTCCGCCATCGCCTCGCCGTGGAGGTCGAGTGGTTCCGGCATGGTTCTTCTCCGTCCTTGGCGTCTTCCTCGCGACGTGGCCTGCCTACCCACTGTGCCCCGGGAGCAACGTCGCCGGGGCGGTCGACGCCGCGGACGAGCAGGCCACGGACGAGACGAGTGCGCTGAGTCACCCACCGGTGACCCGACGCGCGTGTAAGGCCGCGTTTTTCCGGAAGGTGACTCGTGTCACGGCTGTGTCGTACCGGTGGCCCTCACTCCCCGTGAGGGCCTTGAAGGGGTCCGCGTGAACAATCGGGTCCGATCCGGACGAGACGGATCGAAGGACGAACCCGGCTAGGAGTATCTCGTGTCAAGAGCAGGCCCAGAAGGAGCCAAAACCGGTGATGAGATGAACATCGTCCACGTGGCGCTCATCGCGGGAGCCGCCGCGATGGGCGGATTCCTCTTCGGCTACGACAGTTCGGTCATCAACGGGGCCGTCGCTGCCATCGAGGACCATTTCCAGGTCAGTTCCGCCGTCACCGGCTTCACCGTCGCCGCGGCCCTCCTCGGGTCGGCCGTGGGTGCGGCCATCGCCGGAGGCATGGCCGACCGGTTCGGGCGCATCCGCGTCATGCAGATCGCCGCCGTGCTGTTCGCGGCCAGCGCCATCGGCTCGGCGCTGCCGTTCACCATCTGGGACCTGATGGCGTGGCGGGTCGTCGGCGGCATCGCGATCGGCATCGCCTCGGTGATCGCGCCGACCTACATCGCCGAGGTCTCCCCGCCAGCCTACCGCGGCCGACTGGCCTCGCTGCAGCAGCTCGCCATCGTGCTGGGCATCGCGCTGTCCCAACTGGTCAACTACGGCCTCGCGGTCGGCGCCGGCGGCAGCGCGCTGGACTACATCGGCCCGCTGCAGGCATGGCAGTGGATGCTGGGCGTGGAGGTGCTCCCCGCACTGCTGTACTTCGTGCTGAGTCTGGGGATTCCCGAGTCGCCGCGCTACCTGGTGCGCATCGGCAAGGTCGAACGGGCGCGCACCGTCCTGCGCGAGGTCGAGGGCGGCGACATCGAGTACCGGATCACCGAGATCCGCCGTGCGCTGGGCTCGGAGACCAAGCCCCGGCTGAGCGATCTGCGCGGTCGGTTCGGGCTGCTGCCGATCGTGTGGATCGGCATGGCGCTGTCGGCGTTCCAGCAGTTGGTCGGCATCAACGTGATCTTCTACTACTCCGCGTCGCTGTGGCAGTCGGTCGGCGTGCAGGAGACCAACGCGCTGCTGCTGAGCCTGTTCACCTCCATCGTCAACATCATCGGCACGTTCATCGCGATCGCCCTGGTGGACAAGATCGGCCGCAAGCCGCTGCTGCTCATCGGCTCGGCCGGCATGGCCGTCGCGCTGGGGATGACCTCCTACGCCTTCAGCCACGCCCAGGTCGCGGGGGACGATGCGAACCTGCCGTTCGAGTGGGGCGTCGTCGCGCTGCTGTCGGCCAGCTCCTTCGTGCTGTTCTTCGCGCTGTCCTGGGGCGTGGTCGTGTGGGTGCTGCTGGGGGAGATGTTCCCGCTGCGCATCCGGGCGGCGGCGATGGCCGTGGCGACGGCGACGCAGTGGGTCGCGAACTGGCTGGTCACGGTCACCTTCCCGAGCCTGCGGGACTGGAGCCTGCCGGGCACCTACGCGATCTACACCGCGATGGCGGTGCTGTCCTTCGTCTTCGTCTGGAAGCTGATCCGAGAGACAAAGGGCCGGACCCTGGAGGAGATGGGCACCTGACCGCGCCCCGCTCTCCCGCATGGGGCCGCGACCGGAACCGAAGCCCTCGGTCGCGGCCCCGGCTGCCGGTCAGAGCCGGTCGATCTCGGCCAGGTCGATGTCGATGTCGAACGGGACGGTGAGCTTGAGCCGGTCGTGGTGGATGCCGGTGAGCGCATAGGCGCCCGTGGCCGGGTCAAGCTCGTAGACGTAGACGGTCGGCCGTCCCGACACCTCCTCGACCCGCCAGAAGTGGGTGATCCCGGCTCTGGCGTAGAGCTGCGGCTTGCGCTCGCGGTCGCGTTCCTCGGAGTCGGGGGAGACCACCTCGACCGCCAGCTCCACGGCTTCGGGACGGTAGGAGCTTTGCTCCATCCCTCCCTCGCCTTCGGCCCGCACGACCAGCACGTCGGGCTCGGGCCGCTGCCGCGGCCCCAGGGTCACCGTCATCTCCCGCCGCACCCGCAGACGGGCCGGAACGCGGCCCGCAGTCCCTGCCCCAGCAGGTGGACGGTCAGCATGTGGAAGAGCTTCTGCGGACTCGCGAAAACGAGGCTTCCGTCGATCCGTTGGGTGTGCGGGGGAAGGTCGGGCAGCCGGTCGAGATCGTCGGCGGTGAACCCGTCGGGGGGCGGCACCAGCCAGTCCGGTACGGGTTGGGCGCTCATGAAAATCAGGGTTTCCTCGTGGTCGGTCCGCCGATGCGGCTCAGCTTAGTCGGCAGGCCCCGGTCCCACGGGGTGGGAGGCGACGGCGTTCGGGCCGGGTGTCGCCGCCGGGTCAGGGCAGTGATGCGGGCAGGCCGAAGAGCGGGAAGTGGTCGCGGCCGATGAACGAGGTGATCTCGGCGATCCGCGCGCCGCGCAGGGTCAGCACGGTGATCGACCAGCCGAGGTGCGCGCCGGCGTCGTCGTCCCAGAGGTAGAAGCCCACGGCGGACTGGCCGTTGGCACTGGTCGGGAGATGCCGCCAGCTTCCGCATCCGGTCAGCGGGACCCGCACGGCGAAGTCGGTGACGGCGTCGAGGCCGCGGTACCAGTGCGCCAGCGGCGGCATCGACCAGGTGACGTCCTCGGTCAGCAGCGCGACCAGGCCGTCGGCGTCGCCGCGTTCCAGTGCGGCGGAGTACCCGACGGCGATCTCCCGCAGGCGCGCGTCGCCGATGTCCCGCAGCGTCTGCTGCTGGGTGCGGGAGGGGACCTTTTCCGCGACGATCCGGCGGGCCCGCGCCAGGGCGGAGTTCACCGACGTGGTCGAGGTGTCCATCATGGTGGCGATCTCGGCGGCGGAGAAGCCGAGGACCTCGAAGAGCAGCAGCGCCGCCCGCTGGTTGCCCGGCAGGTGCTGCAGGGCGGCGACGAAGGCGAGTTCGACGGCTTCGCGCTGCTCGTAGCGCGCGTCGGGGCTGAGCCGGCCGTCGCCGAGGCCCGCGTCGGGGTAGGGGCCCAGCCAGGCGATGTCGCCCAGTGGGGCGTCGCCGACCACGGCGCGGTCGCTGGACGGGCCGAGGTCGACCGGCAGCGCCCGCTTGCCGCGGCGTTCGACGGTGTCCAGGCAGGTGCGGGTGGCCACGGTGTAGAGCCACGAGCGCAGCGAACTGCGGCCCTCGAAGCGCGCGAGCCCCCGCCACGCCCGCAGCAGGGCGTCCTGCAGGGCGTCGTCGGCGTCGTGGGTGGAGCCGAGCATGCGGTAGCAGTGGGCGTGCAGCTCCCGGCGCAGGGGCTCCACGAGGCGGGTGAACGCGGCGTCGTCCCCGTCGCGCGCCCGATCCAGATCGGGCCCCTCGGCACCCTCCGCTGCCGTATCCGCGGACCGCGCGGAAAAATCGTCGCTCATGAGCGACGATTCTGCCCCATGGCAGCAGTCTCCTTCTCGACCGAGCATCACCGCCCCTGCCGAGGAGGACCCTCATGACGCCGACCGGACACCACCCCGCGCCCGCGTGGTTCGACATCTCCAGCCCCGACGCCCCGCGAGCGCGGCGCTTCTACCGGGAGATGTTCGGCTGGCCGGTGAACGCCCTGGACGAGAGCTACGCGCTGGTGGGCGCGGAGGGCGGCCGACCGGCGGGCGGAATCGGCCAGGCCGGTCCCGGCAGCCCCTACACCGGGATCGTCGTCTACTTCCAGGTCGACGACGTCGACACCGCGCTCACGCGGGTCGAGCGGCTCGGCGGCAGCCGAACGCTGGACCCGCAGAGCCTGCCCGGCATGGGGCGGATGGCCGTGTTCACCGATCCCGACGGCAACCCCGTCGGCCTGCTGAGTCCCTGACCTCCGCGACAGCGGGGCACCGACGACCCGACCGATCCGCCCCGGACGCGCAGGAGGCCACGACCCGATACAGGAGGCAGCCCGGCCATGACGGAACCGAAATCAGATCTGCACCGTTACCTGCAGGAGGCCCGCGAAGCCCTGCTGTGGAAGCTCGACGGGCTCTGCGAGTACGACGTCCGCCGCCCCATGACGCCCACCGGCACCAACCTGCTGGGATTGGTCAAGCACCTGACCGGCGTGGAGCTGCTGTACCCGGGATACGTGTTCGGCCGGCACTTCGGTGAACCGGTGCCCTGGTTCGGCCCTGACGCGGAACCCGACGCGGACATGTGGGCGACCGCCGAGGAGTCGCGCGACGAGATCGTCGGACTCTACCGCCGGGTGTGGACGCACTCGGACGAGACGATCGCCGCGCTGGCGCCGGATGCCGTCGGCCGGGTGCCGTGGTGGCCGGACGACCGGAGCGAGGCGACGCTGCACCGGGTACTGGTGCACGTGATCGCCGAGATCCATCGGCACGTCGGGCACGCCGACATCGTGCGGGAGCTCGTCGACGGGGCCACCGGACTGCGGGAGGACGACCGCAACATGGCGCCGGGCGACCAGGCGTGGCGGGAGAGCCATCGGAGCCTGTTGGAGCGTACGGCCCGGGAGGCCGCCCGGAGCTGACCCCGCCCTGCTGCCGCGTCCGCACGCGGCGGCCGCACCGCGGCCCCCTCACCGGCGCCGACCGGGAGAACGGCGCACCGTCCGCTCCGGGGTGGCGCGCCCCTCCCGCTTTTCGTGCGCCTTAACCTGGAATGTCGCGATCGGCCGGCGAGGGGAGGCTGCGGGCGTGCGCGTGCTGCTCGTGGACAACCACGACTCCTACACCTACAACCTGTTCCAGTTGATCGCCGAGGTGGTCGGGGTGGAGCCGACCGTGCTGACCAATGACGACCCGCGCTGGGACACCGTCGACCCGGCCGGCTTCGACGGCGTGGTGATCTCGCCGGGACCGGGCCGGCCCCAGCACGCGCGCGACGTCGGCCGTGTGCCGCGCCTCCTGGACCGCCCGGACCTGGCCGTGCTCGGGGTGTGCCTGGGCCACCAGGCGATCGCGCACGCGGTCGGCGCCCCGGTCGTCTCGGCGCCGGTCCCGCGACACGGGCACCTCAGCCGGGTGCACCACACCGGCGAGGAGCTGTTCGCCGGAGTGCCGCAGGACTTCACCGCGGTCCGCTACCACTCGCTGCGCGTGTGCGAACCGCTGCCGCCGGAGCTGGCCGCGACCGCCTGGGCCGAGGACGGCGTGGTCATGGCGCTGCGGCACCGCGCGCTGCCGCGCTGGGGCGTGCAGTTCCACCCCGAGTCGATCGCGAGCGAGCACGGGCGCGCGCTGATCGCGAACTTCCGCGCGCTGGCCGCCCGGGCCCGCGGCGCCAGGACGGTCCACTCCGCCCCGGCGCGGGTGACCGAAACCCGGGAGGAGGACGCGGACGCGGAGCCGTCCGAAATTGGCCGGACGGGGAGAGTGTCCCGAAGTGCCCATTCTGAACTGGGTGAACATCGGACCTCGGTGTCCGAAACCCCGGCGCGGGGCGGGCGTCCGCACCCCGGGCCGCTGCGTTATCGGACGCTGCCGGGCGCCGTGGACGCCGAGGCCGCCTTCGTCCGGCTGTACGGCGAAAGCGAGCACGCCTTCTGGCTGGACAGCAGCCTGGCCGCGGACCCGGCCCGCTTCTCCTTCCTCGGCGACGCCGACGGGCCGGGCGGCGAGGTGCTGACCTACCGGGTCGGCGAGGGCGCCGTGACCGTCCGCGCCTCCTCCGGCGCCCGCCACCGCGAGCCGGGGAGCATCTTCGACGTGCTGCGGCGCCGCGTCGCGCACCGGCCGCGCGCGCTCGCCGACCTGCCGTTCGACTTCACCGGCGGCTACGTCGGCTACTTCGGCTACGAGCTCAAGGCCGACTGCGGGGCCGCCGCCGCGCACCGCGCGCCGACGCCCGATGCGGTGTGGCTGCGCTGCGACCGCTTTCTCGCCGTCGACCACGTCGAGGACCGCACCTACCTGGTGGCGCTGGGACCCGGCGCCGAGGAGTGGCTCGCCGCGACCGCCGACACGCTCTCCGGACTGGCGCCGGCCGGGGCGCGCCCCGGCCCGACCCCCGGCCCGACCGCCGACCCCGAACCGCACCTGGAGCGCCCCCGGGAGGGCTACCTCACCGACGTCAAGGAGTGCCTGGGCCACCTCGCGGCGGGGGAGAGCTACGAGATCTGCCTGACCAACCGGCTGCGCCTGCCCGCGCCAGCCGACGACCTGGTCTTCTACCGGCGGCTGCGCCGGATGAGCCCGGCGCCCTACGCCGCGCTGCTGCGCCTGGGGGAGACGACCGTGCACAGCGCCTCACCCGAGCGGTTCCTGCGCGTCGACGCCGAGGGCGTGCTGGAGAGCCGCCCCATCAAGGGCACGGCGCCCCGCCGCGCCGATCCGGCCGAGGACGCGCGCCTGGCCGAGGAGCTGCGCACCAACGCCAAGACCCGCGCGGAGAACCTGATGATCGTGGACCTGCTCCGCAACGACCTGGGCCGGGTGTGCGAGGTCGGCAGCGTGGAGGTGCCGGCGTTCATGTACACCGAGTCCTACGCCACCGTCCACCAGCTCGTCTCCACGGTCCGCGGCCGACTGCGCCCGGACGTGTCCCCGGTCGAGGCGGTCCGCGCCTGCTTCCCCGGCGGGTCGATGACGGGGGCCCCGAAGCCGCGCACCATGGAGATCATCGACGGCCTGGAGTCGAGCGCACGGGGCGTCTACTCCGGCGCGCTGGGCTACATCTCCCACGGCGGGACCGCGGACCTGAGCATCGTCATCCGCACGGCGGTGCGGACCGGGGACGACCTGACGATCGGGGCCGGTGGCGCCATCGTCCTGGACTCCGATCCCCGGGACGAGTACGACGAGATGCTGCTGAAGGCCTCGGTCCCGCTGCGCGGCCTCCCCCCGTCCGCACCGGAGCCGGACGTCCCCGTTCCCGGCGAGCGCGACTAGGAGCGGGTGGCGCCCTCCAAAGGGGCGAGGACCTTGGTCAGCAGTGCGGCGAGGCGGTCGCGTTCGGCCTGGGAGAGGGCTACCAGGACATCGGCCTCGGCGTGCAGGCTCCGCGGTAGCAGCCGGTCGATGAGCGCGCGGCCGGCGTCGGTGAGGCGCACGTCGACCTCGCGGCGGTCGCGGGCGGAGGCGGTGCGGGTGAGCAGTCCGTCGCGCTCCAGCTTGGCCAGGCGCTTGGTGGTCGCGGCGCCGGAGGAGAGCGTCTCGCGGGTGAGCTGGCTCGGGCGCAGCCCCACGTCGGCCCGGCGCAGCGCGCTGAGCACCTCGAACTCCGGTCGGATGAGACCGGCCTCGGCGAACGTCTCCTCGGTGATCTGGTTCACGAGGGCGGCCATCCGAAGGACGCGCCCCACCACCTCCATGCTGGACACGTCCAGGTCAGGACGCTGCTCACGCCACTGAGCGGAGATACGTGCCACGGTGTCACCCACCGAAAACTCCTTCACTTGTAAAATACATTAGAATAATTTACTTGTGAACGACTTAGTGTTGAAGCGCCACGGCCCCCTGTTCCTCCTCCTGCGGGTCCTGAGCCCGCGCGACGCCCTGCGGCTGCGCGCGCTCTTCGGCGGCGTCGCCGTCCCGTCCCTGCGCATCGGGGTGTGCGTGACGATCCCGTTGGTGGCGCTGCTCACGCTGGACCGCGTCGACCTCATCCCCTACGCCGCGTTCGGTTCGTTCACCGCACTGTACTGTCGCAACGATCCCTACGCCCGCCGTGCCCGGCTGCTCGCCCTGGTCGGCGCAGGCCTGGTGCTGTGCGTCCTCACCGGGGCGCTCACCTCGCTGCTCACCGACAGCGGAGTCGTCAAGGTCATCGCCGTCGCGGCGGTCGCGGCGGCCGCGAAGCTCGTCGCCGACGCCCGTGCGCTCGGACCGCCGGGCGGACTGATGTTCGTGTTCGCCGCCGGCGCCGCGGCCTATGCTCCGCAGGCCTGGTCGACGCTGCCGTGGGTGGCCGCCTCGACAGCGTCCGCGGCGCTGCTGTGCTGGTGCGTCGCACTGCTGGGCCGGTTGGCGCACCGCACCGCGCCGCAGCGCCTGGCGACCGCCCGCGCACTCGTCGCGGTCGCGGCGTTCCTCACCGCGGAGGGGGCGGCGCTGCCCGCCGCGCGCCACCAGGCCCACCTGGAGGTGCGGCGCTCCTGGCAGGCGCTGCAGGACGGTTCGGTCACCGCCGGATCGGAGGCGGTCCACAGGCTGGAGGCGCTCACCGCGCGCGCCGAGTCCCTGCTGCACGCGCCGGGCACGCCGCCGACCAACGCCAGGACAGCCGCCGGACTGCGCGAGCTCGCCCGCCGGACGCGGCTGCGCCGGCTGCCGGACGTGCTCAGCACCGATTCCGAACGCGCCGAACCGCGTTCGCGCGCGGAGCAGGTCCGCGGCGCCGCATCGACGGACCGCCCCCTGGCGCCGCGCGCCGGGCTGCGCCGCCTCTCGCCTCTCCTCCCCGGCGCCGCGCGGGTGGGCGTCGCCTGCCTGCTCGCCGGGCTGACCGGCATCGCACTGGGATTCGACCACGCCTACTGGGCGCTCGTCTCGGCCGGCGCCGTACTGCAGACGGTGAACGTGACCACGACATGGCACCGCACGCTCCAGCGGGCAGCCGGCACCCTCCTCGGCGCCGGCCTGGCCATCGCGCTCTTCGGCCTCGATCCCGCGCCCGCGGTGATCCTCGTGGTGATCGTGGCCTGCCAGATCGGCGCGGAGCTGGTCGTCATGGTCAACTACGCGTTCGCGATCGTGTTCGTCACCCCGCTGACGCTCGCCCTCACCCATCTGACGCATCCGGCGCCGACCGACGCGGTGGTGGCCGAGCGGGTGGCCGCGACCCTGATCGGCGCGCTGATCGGGGTGGTCGTCAGCATCGCCGTGGTCAATGGCGGCGCCCTCCCGCGGCTGCGCGCGGCGCTGCAGTCCTGCATGGAGGCGGAGGCACGGCTGCGCCGGGTGCGGGAGGAGTCCCCGGAGGAGGTGCCCGCCGCCCGCGACCGGCTCGCCCACGCGGTGGTCGCGCTGCGCGAGGCCTACTCCGTGGCCGGCGGCGAACCGTGGACGAACGGGTTCTCCACCGAGGAGGTCATGGACGCCGAGCAGGCCGCCTACGCCGCGCTGACGGCGGCGTCCCGGCGGGAAACCGCACCCGCCGGCTGATCGCGTACTGCGCGGAGGGAGCTACATTATGTTCTTGATGACGGTGTCGCCCCCGGCCGCCGCCCGTGCGTAGAAGTCGCGGAGCAGGTCGAAATCGCGGGCGAGGGAGCCGTTCTGGACCATGTCGCCCTCGGCGTCCGGTCGGCCCGGCTCCGCGGTGGTGCCGAAGGAGTACGGCCCTACTTCGCGCAGCAGCGGGTGGCGCTCCCGGATCAGGGCGTCCCGGTCGACGGCCTGCAGATGGGCGTGCACGGCGCGCACCTCGTCGGGCGTCAGCAGCAGAGGGGTCTTCAGCCGGGCGGCGCCGCCGTCGGGGCTGAGGACGAGACCCCCCATGACCACGTCGCGGGCGGGGGCCTCGCCGGTCGGCACCATGTCGTCGTCGGTGTTCTCGCAGCCGGTCAGCAGCACGTGCAGGGCGTCCCAGGTACGGGCGGTCCACACCTCCTCCAGGACCTGCAGCGCTGCGGAGGGGTCCTGCTCCGGCTCGTCCGGCATGTCCCACCACGCCTGCAGCAGTCGGTCACGTCCGGCTCGCACCCCGTCCGGATGGTCCAGCAGGGCCAGCACCTGTTCTTGGTCGTGCCGGGTGAGCCACATCCAGAATCCCATGCCGCCCGATCCTAGGATCGGGCCGCGGCGGCGGCACCTTCTTTTCCTTCACGGGAGGGGCGGCGGAGGAGGGGGCGAGGGGTCCCCCTCCTCCGCCGCCGGGGCGGGAAGCGGTGCGGGGTCAGCCGGTGGAGCAGGCGGTGCCGTTGAGCGTGAACTCCGTCGGCGCCTGCGTGGCCGACGGCGCCTCGGCGTTGAACCCGAAGCTCACCGATCCGTGGTGCGGGATGGTGGCGTTCCAGGAGGCGTTGCTCGCCGTCACCGTCGCCGCGGACTGGCTGACCTCGGCGGACCAGCCGTTGGTGACAGCCTCGCCGTTGGTGAAGTCCCACTCCAGGGTCCAGCCCTCGATGGGGGTCATGGTGTCGTTGGAGACGGTGACCTCGCCGGTGAACCCGCCGTGCCAGGAGCTCGGCGTGGCGTAGGTGACCGTGCAGGAGGTGTCCTCGGGCTCGCCGGTGGTGAAGGCGGTGGCCGGGGACGGGTCGGAGGTGTTGCCTGCGGCGTCGCGGGCGACCGCGTAGACCTCGTACCCGGTCTGCGGGGACAGGCCGGTGAGGGTGGCGCCGGCGCGGCTGGTCGTCGCGAGCACCTCGTCGGTCCCGGCGTCGTGGACGGTGTAGCCGGTCACCCCGGTGTCGTCGCTCGAGGCGTCCCAACCGAGCCGGGCGGAGGTGCCGGTCACCCCGTCGACCTCGGGTGCGCCGGGGGCCGTGGGGGCCTGCTCGTCCGGTTCGCCGCCTCCACCGGGCGCGTCGCCCTCGAAGACGACGTCGGAGCAGTTGTAGAAGGCCTCGGGGCTGTCGGAGCGCTGCCAGATCGAGTAGATGATGTGCCGACCGCTCTTCTCCGGCAGCGTCGCGTCCCAGTAGTACTCGTCGCCTTCGGGGCCGCCCCCGCGGATCGGCGGGTCGGTCACCTGGTCGAAGGGCGCGGGTTCCAGGTCGTCCCAGCCCAGCGGCTCGTCGGGGTTCCAGCCGTCCTTGGTGATGTACTGCGACCAGGTGCCCGGGTGCCGCGCCCAGGCGTTGTACCGGAAGGTGATCTCGCCTCCGGAGCGCAGGGTGGTCGTGGGCCAGTCGTCGCCGACCGCGTTGAAGGCGTCGAAGGGGTCGGTCGGGCCGCACAGCTCGCCGTCGGCGATGATCTCCTGGTGCCGCCCGCCCGCGTCGCTGATCAGGTTGCCGAACCAGTTGTAGAAGGGGTAGTTGCCGCCCTCCTCCAGGGCCTGCGCGCAGGCGGGGTTGGTCGGCTGGACGTTGCCGCCCTCGCCTCCCTCGATGCCGTCGACGTAGCAGGCGTAGGTGCGCGTGGCCGGATAGGTCAGCCCGCCGTGCGCTTCGGCGCGGTCGGCGGGCAGCGCGACGGCCGCCGCGGCCGCGAGCCCGGCGCAGGCGCCCAGCGCGGCCGTTCTGCTCAGTGTCCTCATCCTCATGGGAACTCCTCGGGGTGAGCCGTTACGGCTGCTCTGCTCGTGGGGGAAGCCCGCGGGGCGCGCTCCGTGGCGGGCGCGCGGCCGGATGGCCGTTGCGGGCCGGGACCGACGTGGGTTCCTCCTCGCGCGGGACACTGTTTGGGAGCGCTCCCAAAAAGGAGAGTGGTTCAGATCACACCACTTGTCAACACAAGGCAACAGAGGACTAACCCAGAGGAGACATCAACCCGGCCCGCAAGTCGCTCAGCGGATCGACTCCGTTCCACTCAAAAACTATCCGTTCAAGACGTACATGTTGTACGTTGATTCCATGACTGCTGAACCGATCGGTCCGTCCGAAGGCGATGGGCGGACGAGTGAGAGAGAGTGGGCGTTGACGGATGCCAGGGGAAGGCTTCCGGAACTCGTCGACGACGTTCGTGATGGAGACATTCTCTTCTTGACCCGATACGGACGCCGAGTAGCCGCGCTCGTGCCGCCGGACGTCGCGGAGAACTACGAACGGATGGAGGACGCCTACTGGGGGCGCAGGGCAACAGAGGCCCTTGAGAGGAACGAGCCCGCTGTTCCCTGGGACGAGGCAGTGGCCGAACTCGAAAGGGACGCCCGGCAGTGAGCCGATACCGTCTTCAGGTCGACCGAGACGCACTGCGGACATTGGCGAAACTGGACAAACCCATACGGCGGCGCGTGCAGACCGCCATTGACCGGCTCGCCGAGGATCCCCGGCCGCAGGGAACCCGTGCCCTGGCCGGGTTCCCAGGACTGCTGCGCATTCGCGTCGGCGATTACCGTGTCATCTACACCGTTCGCGACGAGGAACTCCTTGTTCTGGTGGTGGACATCGGCCACTGGGGGGAGATCTATCGAGGCATGTAGTGGTGCATCCCCGATGCCGCTACCGATTCTCCCGCCCTTGCCCCGCGAGGCACCGACGGGCCGATCAGACGTTGAAGCATCTCCGCCGAATCAGCGCCGGTCAGCCGGTCGCGGTAGCGTATCGGGCATGGGGACTGAATCCGGCCGGCCATCCACGTCGGTCGAGGACTACGTGAAGGTCGTTTACGACCTTCAGGAGCGCGGTTCGGGACCGGTGACCATCTCGCGGGTGGCCGAGCGGCTGTCGGTGTCCAACTCCTCGGTCTCGGGCATGCTGCGCAAGCTGAGCGAGCTGGGTCTGGTCGAGCACCAGCGCTACGGCGACGTCCGGCTCACCGACACCGGCGACAAGCTCGCGCTCGCGGTGCTGCGCCGGCACCGCCTCATCGAGCTGTACCTGGTCGAGGCCCTGGGCTACTCCTGGGACGAGGTCCACGACGAGGCCGAGATCCTGGAGCACGTCGTCTCCGACCAGTTCGTCGACCGGATCGCCGAGCACCTCGGCCACCCCACCGTCGATCCGCACGGCGACCCCATCCCGTCCCGCGACGGCGAGATCCTGGAGCGCGACACCCGCCTGCTGTCCCACCTCGACACCGGGACCACCGGCGTGATCGTGCGGGTCAACGACTCCGACCCCGATCTGCTGCGCTACCTCGCCGACCAGGAGGTCGGCATCGGGATGCGCGTCGAGCTCGTGGAGCGCCAGCCCTTCGGCGGTCCGCTCATCATCCGGCTCGGCGCCCCGGAGGCGCAGCGCGAGCAGTCGCTGGGCCTGGTGGCCGCCGACGCGCTGTGGATCGCCCCCGCGGTCTGACGCCCGTCCCGCCCACTCCGGCCGACACGGGGCGCCGGAACCGATCGAGTGCCAAGAGTCGTGTGATAAGAAGTTAGGCGTGCCGAACATCAAAGATTGGCCGACCTTCGCCCGGTTCCTGCCGATCACCGCCCTCTCGGCAGCGGTCCTGGCCGCACCGGCCTGCTCCAACGTCTCCTCCTCGGTCGCCGACGACGGCCGCCCAACGGTCCTGACCACGTTCACCGTGCTCGCCGACATGGCGCGCAACGTCGCGGGCGACGCCGTGCGGGTGGAGTCCATCACCCGTGTCGGCGCCGAGATCCACGAGTACGAACCGACACCCGACGACCTCGTGCGCGGCCAGGGCGCCGACCTGGTCCTGAACAACGGACTCGGCCTGGAGCGCTGGTTCGAGCAGTTCACCGAACGCGTCGAGGCTCCCGATGCCGTGCTCAGCGACGGGGTCGAGACCATCCCCATCTCCTCGGGCTCCTACCAAGGAGAGGCCAATCCACACGCCTGGATGTCGCCGGAGAACGCGCTGGTCTACGTCGACAACATCCGCGACGCGCTGACCGAGCTCGATCCCGGCAACGCCGAGACCTACGCCGCCAACGCCGAGGACTACAAGGCCGAGATCACCGAGATCGACGACTTCCTCCGCGCCGAGCTGGCCACGCTGCCCGAGGAGCACCGGGCGCTGGTGACCTGCGAGGGCGCCTTCTCCTACCTCGCGCGCGACGCCGGCCTGCGCGAGGCCTACCTGTGGCCGGTCAACGCCGACTCCGAGGGCACTCCGCAGCAGATCGCCTCGGTGGTGGAGTTCGTCGAGGCCAACGACGTGCCCGCGGTCTTCTGCGAGAGCACCGTCAACGACGGCGCGCAGCGCCAGGTCGCGAGCGAGACCGGTGCGGCCATGGGTGACCCGCTCTACGTCGATTCGCTGTCGGAGGCCGACGGGCCCGTACCGACCTACCTGGACCTGCTGCGCCACGACGCCGAGGCGATCGTTACAGGCCTGGGCGCCGGGGCAGGGGAGGGCGCATGAATTCTCCCGCGGTGTCAGTGGAGGACGTCACCGTCCGCTACGGCGACGTCCTGGCGCTGGAGGGCGTGAGCCTGACGGTGCCGCCGGGCCGCATCTGCGGCCTGCTCGGCACCAACGGCTCGGGCAAGTCCACCCTGTTCAAGACGGTGGTCGGCACGATCACCCCCGAACGCGGCCGGGTGCGCCTGCACGGATCGACGCCGGCACAGGCGCGCAGGCGCGGTCTGATCGGCTACGTCCCGCAGTCCGAGCAGGTCGACTGGGCGTTTCCGGTGCGGGTGGTCGACGTGGTGATGATGGGCCGCTACGGCCACATGGGCATCACCCGGCGTCCCCGCAGGGCCGACCGCGAGGCCGTCGCCGAAGCGCTGGAGCGCACCCACCTCACCGAACTGGCGCACCGCCAGATCGGTGCGCTCTCCGGCGGCCAGCGCAAACGCGCGTTCGTGGCGCGCGGCATCGCCCAGGGCGCGAGCGTCTTCCTCCTCGACGAGCCGTTCGCGGGCGTGGACAAGCGCTCGGAGGCGACCATCGCCGATGTGCTGCGCTCCATGCGCGACGAGGGGCACGCACTGCTGGTCTCCACCCACGACCTGGCGAGCGTGCCGGGGCTGTGCGACGAGGCGGTGCTGCTGCAGCGGCGCGTGGTGGCCAACGGCGCGCCGGACGAGGTACTGACGCCGGAACGGCTGTTCGAGGCGTTCGGCATCGACATCCGGCCGGCGGGGGAGGCGGCGTGATGGGCGCGCTCGTGGAGTGGTTCACCGTCCCCTTCCAGTTCGACTTCATGCAGCGGGCGCTGCTGGTCAGCGTGGTGGTCGGCGCGGTGTGCGCGGTGCTGTCGTGCTGGATGACGCTGATCGGCTGGTCGCTGCTCGGCGACGCCGTCTCGCACGCGGTGCTGCCCGGCGTGGTGCTGTCCTACCTGCTCGGGGTGCCGTTCGCGGCGGGCGCTCTGGTGTTCGGCGCGGGCTCGGTCGCGCTGATCGGCGTGGTCAACCGCACCTCGCGGGTCAAGGAGGATGCGGCGATCGGGATCGTGTTCACCACGATGTTCGGCATCGGCGTGGTGCTGATCTCCAAGATCCCCAGCCAGACCGACCTGATGCACATCCTCTTCGGCAACGTGCTGGGCGTCTCCGACTCCGAGATCACGCAGATCCTGCTGATGGCGGCGGTGACGCTGGCCGCGGCCGCGCTCAAGCACCGCGACCTGACCCTGTTCGCCTTCGATCCCACCCACGCCCACGCCATCGGCCTGAGCCCGCGCCGACTGGAGGCGCTGCTGCTGGGACTGCTGTCGGTGACGGTGGTCATCGCTCTGCAGGCCGTGGGCATCATCCTGGTGGTGGCCATGGTGATCATCCCCGGCGCGACCGCCTACCTGCTCACCGACCGCTTCGAGCGGATGCTGGTGATCTCGGTGGCGGTGTCGGTGGCGGCCTCGGTCCTGGGCACCTACGCCAGCTTCCACCTCGACCTCGCCACCGGCGGCGCGATCGTGGTCGCCCAGGCGATCGCCTTCGCCCTGGCCTACCTGTTCTCCCCGACCCAGGGAGTGGTGCTGCGCCGCCGCCCGGCTCGGCGCTCCCCGTCAGAGCCCGAGAACGCACACGTCAGAGAAGCTTGACGGGCTCCGATGCGGAGAGACCCGCCTGCGTCAGGATCGAGGCCGTCGTTCCGCGAGGAACGTCCCGACCCCACGCATCGGTACGACGACCTGCCGACCGTCGGAATGAACGAGCTCGACGTGGCTTCCTCTGGTCGACACAGAGAAGCTTGCCCCGGCCCGACCCGTGTTCCATCCTGGCCGGTATGGCCATGCGACCGCGGGGCGGCAGGTATTCGGCGAAGGTGGTGGCGGAGCCCGTCCGCACCGAGCGGCTCGTACTGGAGCCGCTGCGGGTCGAGCACGCGGAGGAGATGGCGCGGGCGCTGTCCGACCCGGCGCTCTACACCCACATCGGGGGCGCCCCGCCGAGCCCGGCAGGGCTGCGCTCGCGCTACGAGCGGCTGGTCGCCGGCTCCGGGGAGCCGGGCGTGTCCTGGTGCAACTGGGTGATCCGCGACGGCGCGGGCACGGCGGTGGGCACCGTGCAGGCCACCATCGGCCCCATTCCCGGCGGCCTCGGCGCGGTCATCGCCTGGATGGTGGGCACGCCCTGGCAGCGGCGCGGGACCGCGACCGAGGCCGTGCGCGCCCTCATCGACTGGCTGCACGAGCGCGGTGTGCACCCGGTGACCGCGCACATCCACCCCGACAACACCGCCTCCGCCGCGCTGGCGCGCGCCTGCGGGCTGCACCGGACCGATCGGTGGGCCGACGGCGAACTGGTGTGGACGGAGGCCCCCTGACCCCTGCCCCGCCCGGATGAGACCGATGCCACTCTGGCCGGGTGCCGGTGCGCCGGAACACCGGACGAACCCGTAGAAGTCCACAGCTCAGCGCCTTTGCCCCGGATCTCACCGCGAGCGGCCGCGACGCGTGAGGGAGTTGTTTCCTCCGTGTTACAGCAGGTCACATGGTGGCAATGGCCGCTTCCTAGCCTCATCGGCACAACCCCGCCGAGCGTGGAAGGCTGGAACGTGGCCGCCGATACCCCGATATCCCCCCGACGTTCAGGGGGGCGCTGGATCTCCCATTGGGACCCCGAGAACGAGACGTTCTGGCGCGAGCAGGGCAGCCGGACCGCCAACCGCAACCTGTGGTCGTCGATCTTCGCCGAGCACCTGGGCTTCTCCGTCTGGAGCCTGTGGTCGGTGCTCGTGCTGTTCATGACGCCCGAAACCGGATTCTCCTTCTCGCCCGAGCAGAAGTTCCTGCTGGTGTCCGTGGTCGCCTTCGTCGGCGCCGTGCTGCGGATCCCCTACACGCTGGCCGTGCCCAGGTTCGGCGGCCGCGACTGGACCCTGGTCTCGGTGGTCGCGCTGCTGGTCCCGACGGTGCTGGCGGTACTGCTGATCCAGCGGCCGGAGACGCCCTACTGGCTGTTTCTGGTCCTGGCCGCGACCGCCGGCCTGGGCGGGGGGAACTTCTCCTCCTCGATGTCCAACATCAACTTCTTCTTCCCCGAGCGCAGCAAGGGCTGGGCGCTGGGCCTCAACGCCGGCGGCGGCAACATCGGCGTCGCCACGGTGCAGCTCGTCGGCCTCGCCGTGATCGCGGTGTTCACCGTCGGCAACGGGCACTTCGTGCCACTGGTCTACCTGCCGCTGCTGCTGCTGGCCGCCTGGGTCGCCTGGCGGCACATGGACAACCTCGCCGGCGCCCGCGCCGACGTGGGCGCCCAGCTCGCCGCGGTCAAGGACAGGCACGCCTGGATCATGTCGTTCCTCTACATCGGCACGTTCGGCTCCTTCATCGGTTTCGGGTTCGCCTTCGGCCTGCTGCTGCAGAACCAGTTCGACCGCACGCCGATGGAGGCCGCCTCGGTGACGTTCATCGGCCCGGCGCTGGGCTCGCTCGTGCGTCCCGTCGGCGGATGGCTGTCCGACCGCTTCGGCGGCGGCCGCATCACCCTGTGGAACTTCGCCGCCATGGTCGTCGGCACCGGCGTGATCATCCTGGCGGTGGGCCGGGACTCGCTCGCGCTGTTCCTCGCGGCGTTCGCGGTGCTGTTCGTCCTCACCGGCATCGGCAACGGCTCCACCTACAAGATGATCCCGGCGATCTACTCGGCCAGGGCCGAGGACATGATCGCCGCGGGCACCCCGCGCGCGAGGGCTCTGGCCGAGACCAAGCGGCTCGCCGGCGCGCTGCTGGGGCTCGTCGGCGCGGTCGGCGCGCTCGGCGGCGTCGGCATCAACCTCGTCTTCCGCGAGTCCTTCGCCGCCGCCGGCTCGGCGACGCCGGCGTTCGTCGCCTTCCTTGTCTTCTACGCGGTGTGTATCGCGGTGACCTGTCTGGTCTATCTGCGCCGTCCTGTCAGCGCGGCCGGGCGGCCCGCCGGGCAGAGCAGCGGGGTGTCATGACCGCCACGCACTGCCCGTACTGCGCCCTGCAGTGCACCATGCGCCTGGAGCCGGGCGCTGATGGCCGGCCGGCCGCCCGCCCGGCGCCGTTTCCGGCCAGCCGGGGAGGGCTGTGCCGCAAGGGCTGGTCGGCGGCCGAGCTGCTCACGGTCTCCGACCGGCTCACCGCCCCGCTGATGCGGCCGCGCCGCGGCGCGGCGCTGGAGCCGGTGGGCTGGGAGGTGGCGCTGGATTGTGTGGCCGGGCGGCTGCGCGGGCTGCGCACCGAGTGCGGCCCTGATTCGGTGGCGGTGTTCGGCGGCGGCGGGCTGACCAACGAGAAAAGCTACCTGCTGGGCAAGTTCGCCCGCCTGGCGCTGGGCACCTCCCAGATCGACTACAACGGCCGGTTCTGCATGTCCTCGGCCGCGGCGGCGGGCCTGCGCGCCTTCGGCCTGGACCGCGGACTGCCGTTCCCGGTCGCCGACCTGGCCGAGGCGGAGGTGATCCTGCTGGCCGGCGCCAACGTCGCCGAGACCATGCCGCCACTGATGGGGCACCTGTCCGGCGCACGGCTGATCGTGGTCGACCCCCGGCGCAGCGCGACCGCGGAGCGGGCCGTGGCGGGCGGCGGCCTGCACCTGGCCCCGCGGCCGGGCACCGACACCGCGCTGGCCCTGGGCCTGCTGCACGCCGTGCGGGCCCAGGGGCTGGCCGACGCCGGCTACATCGCCGAGCGCACGGCCGGATTCGAGCAGGCGTGGGCGCACGCGGCGGCGTGGTGGCCCGAGCAGGCCGAGCGGCACACCGGCGTGCCGGCGGGCGACATCCGCGCCGCGGCGCAGATGCTGGGGGCTGCCTCGGGCGCCTACATGCTGACCGGGCGCGGCACCGAGCAGCACGCCAAGGGCACCGACACCGTCTCGGCCTGGATCAACCTGGCGCTGGCGCTGGGCCTGCCGGGCCGGCGCGGTTCCGGCTACGGCTGCCTGACCGGCCAGGGCAACGGCCAGGGCGGGCGCGAGCACGGGCAGAAGGCCGACCAGTTGCCCGGCTACCGCCGGATCGACGACCCGGACGCGCGCGCCCACGTCGCCGGCGTGTGGGGGGTGGAGGCCGAGGCGCTGCCGGGGCCCGGGCGCAGCGCGTTCGAGCTGCTGGACTCCCTGGGGGCCGAGGGCGGGGCGCGCGCGCTGCTGCTGTTCGGGTCCAACCCGGTGGTCTCAGCCCCGCAGGCCGATCGTGTCCGAAACCGGCTCGAAGGACTGGATCTGCTGGTCGTCGCCGACTTCGTGCTGTCCGAAACCGCGGCGATGGCCGATGTGGTCTTTCCGGTCACCCAGTGGGCCGAGGAGGAGGGCACCATGACCAACCTGGAGGGCCGGGTGCTGCGGCGGCGCCGCGCGACCCAGGCGCCGCCGGGGGTGCGCACCGACCTGGAGGTCGTGTCCGGCCTGGCCGTCCGCCTGGGCCGGTCGGCCGCGGAGTTCCCGACCGAGGCCGATGCCGTGCTGGCCGAGTTGGGCGCGGCCTCGGCCGGCGGAGCCGCCGACTACTCCGGGGTGACGCCCGAGCGGCTGGAGGCCGGCGAGGCGCTGCACTGGCCGGTGCCCGCCGGCGGCGCGGCCACCCCGCGGATGTTTCTGGAGGCCTTCGCCCACCCCGACGGGCGCGCCCGCTTCGCCGCGGTGGCCCACCGCGGCCCGGCCGAGACCACCAACGCCGAGTACCCGCTACTGGCCACCACCGGGCGGCTGCTCGCCCACTACCAGTCGGGCGCCCAGACCCGCCGGATCGGCGAGCTGGCCCGGGCCGAACCCGAATCCTACGTGGAGGTCCACCCCGACACCGCCGCCCGCAGCGGGCTGGCCGAAGGGGCGTGGGCCCGGGTGGTCTCCCGGCGCGGCGCGGCACTGGCCCGCGTACGGCTGCGCTGCGACGCCCGCACCGACACCGTGTTCCTGCCGTTCCACTTCGCCGGCGCCCAGCGCGCCAACCTGATCACCAACCCCGCGCTGGACCCCATCAGCCGAATGCCCGAGTTCAAGGTGAGCGCCGTCCGGCTGGAGCCGGCCACCGACGCCGACCAAGGAGAACACCCGTGACACAGCAGCCCCGGCACGTCGCCGTCATCGGCCACGGCATGGTGGGGGCGCGCTTCGTCGAAGAGGTGGCCCGCCGCGACCCCGACGGCCGACGCGTCCGGCTCACCGTGGTCGGCGCCGAGGCCGAGCGCCCCTACAACCGCATCCTGCTGCCCGAGGTGGTCACCGGGCGCCTGGACCTGGACGATCTGGCCCTGCCCGAAGCGGACTCCGCGGCCGTCACCGTCCGCCGGGGCGTGGCGGCCACCGCCGTCGATCCGGCGGCGCGACGCGTCGCCCTGGACGACGGGACCGGGCTGGACTACGACGAGCTGGTGCTGGCCACCGGGGCCCGCGCCGCCTTCCCCCCGGTCGCCGGGCTGTCGGAGGACGACGGCGCGCCGGCGCCGGGGGTGACCGCGCTGCGCGGTGTCGAGGACTGCCGGCGGCTGATGTCGCTGGTGCGCCCCGGAGCGCCCGCCGTGGTGCTGGGCGGGGGCGTGCTCGGCCTGGAGGCCGCCCGCGCCCTGAGCGAGGGAGGCGTGCGAGTGTCGGTGGTGGAGTCCTCCCCGTGGCTGATGCGCCGCCAGATCGACCAGGCGGCGGCCTCGATCCTGAGCGAACGCCTCACCGCCATCGGCATCGCCGTGCACTCCTGGCGGGTCGCGGCGCGCTGGCTGCCCGGCACCGGCCTGGAGCTGGACGACGGCCGGGTCCTGGCCGGCGACGCCCTCATCGTCACCGCCGGGGTGCGCGCCCGCACCGAGCTGGCCGCCGGGGCCGGGCTCGCCGTGGAGCACGGCGTCGTCGTCGACGACGCGCTCACCACCGCCGACCCGCGTATCCACGCCATCGGCGACTGCGCCCAGCACGCCCGGGGCGGCGCCGGACTGGTGCAACCCGGCTGGGAGCAGGCCGCGGTACTGGCCGACCTGCTCACCGGCACCGCACCAGGCGCGCGCTACCGGGGCGTGCGCCCGGTGACCCGGCTCAAGGCCGAGGGCATCGAGCTGGCCTCGCTCGGCGACGCCGACGCCGACGGCACCGCCGAGACCGTCACCGTCTCCGACCCGCACGGCGGCCGCTACGCCAAGCTGTCGGTACGCGGCGACCGCGTCGTCGGCGCCATCCTGCTCGGCTTCCCCGACTCCGCCGCCACCATCGCCCAGCTCTACGACCAGGACGCGCCGGTACCCTCCGACCGGCTCGCCCTACTGCTCGGCGCCGCCCGGCCCGAGCCGCGGATCGCCGACCAGGCCGGCCCGGCGCTGGTGTGCCGGTGCAACGGTGTGAGCCGGGAACAACTGGAGGAGGCCTGGCTCGACGGCGCCCGCACCCGCCAGACCCTCGCCGAGCAGACCCGCGCCACGACCGGCTGCGGCGGCTGCGTCCGCGACGTCAACGCCCTACTGGCCGGCTGGAACAACGAGAGACCCGCCCCCGCCAGGTGATTCTCTTGCCGACCTCGACGTTGGGTTTCAACCTCGGCCCCGGGACGGAGTGGGCGCGCGGGCGGGCCCCCTCCACCTCGACCCCAGGGGGCCGTGAAGGCTGGCCCCAGGAGGGACGGCGTGCACCGTCGCCCGGCCACCCCGGGTTTGCGTCCTTGGGCTGAGGTTCACGGCCCCCAGTGGCCGAGGTCAAAACTCAAGGTCGAGATCGGCGCAGACCGGAAGGGGTCACGGCCGCGAGTCGCGCCAGGCCGCGGTGAAGACGTCGGTCAGCGGCACGGCCGGGACGTGGACGAGCATCCCGGGGCCGCCGCCCGGGGTGCGCGTGAGCTTGTCGACCTCGACCCCGACGGAGCTGTACCCGTGCTCCCGCCACGGCCCCGGGGCGAACAGCGTCCGCGCCGCACCCTTCCTGGTGCCGGTCACCACGAGCTTGGTGGCGGCCAGCTCGGCCGCCGCCGCGGCGCGCCGCTCCTCGTCCCAGCCGTTCCAGCGCCGGACGTTGGCGTCGTCGGGGTCGGGCAAGGCGATGACCTGCAGATACAGCCGGGCGGCGTCCTCGCTGAGACCGTGGGCGGCCGAGGCCTCCGCCACCAGGCGGGGGACCGAGTGAAGCGGATCCTGGCGGGGGCCGTCCACGGATTCGAGGTCGTCGGCCATGCGCGCGCTCGCCTCGGAGAGCAGGAAGGCCACGTCGGTGAGCACCCCGGGCGCGGCGACCGGGGTGCGACGCCGGTCGGAGCGGGGCTGTGAACGGGTGAACTCCTCGGTGAGGCGCCCCAGCAGCGGGTCGGCGGGCCCGTCCAGCCACGCGGGGCGCAGCCACAGGACGTAGTCCTGGCCGCCCGGAACCAGCACCAGGGCGCCGCCGACCGCCAGTTCCCCATCGGCCAGGTGCGTCGCCACGGCCCCCGCGACCTTCTCCATCGCGGCCACGCGCACTCCGCCGCGGACCCGCACACGCGTGGCCGGGTCGGCGCACGCGGCGCGCAGGGCGCGCAGCCTCTCGGCGGCGACCGGACCGGCGGGGTGCCCCGGCGGCAGCAGGTAGGCCGGCCCCGCGGCGGCGGAGCGGGCGCCCTCGACGCGGAGGGCCCGGGCCTGCGTGGCCAGCAGGTCGAGCAGCGCCTCGGGGTGGGGGAGGTCGCCGTAGAAGTGGTGGCCGACGATCCCGGTCCACACCTCGTCGGGCACGGGGGCGATCCGCGGGTGCCGCCGCAGCCAGTGGGCGGCGGCGCGGGCGGCGTCGGGCCCCTGGCTCCACAGTTGCTCCGGGTCCTCCGGCACGAGCGCCTCGATCAGCTCGTCGGGCTCAGCTCCTCCGGTGGTCCGGCTGAGAAAGCGCGCCGCGGCCCAGACGTTGCGCTCGGTCAGGCCGAGGGCGGCGAAGTGCGCCCGGTCGGCGTTCCACACCTCCGTGGTGTTCCTCGACCAGCCGCCGTCGGAGCCGGTGAACGGCGACAGCAGTACCGCGGCCTGCGCGACGGAGACCCCCGTGGCCTCGGCGAACGCCATGACCGCAGCCTCCCTGCCCCGGGCGGCGCCGCGCCGTTCGCACAGGTCGGCGACGGCGTCCAGCCGCCGCGCGTCACCCCAGCCCCGGCAGGTGCGGGCCTCCAGCACCGACTCCGACGCAAGAACGTTGTCGCCCAGCGGCCGCGGCGAATGGTAGAGCAGCGCGACCCAGTAGCGCGAGACGGCTTCCGCGCTGTACCCGCTCCCCAGGCAGAGGGTGGAGTAGGTCCGCCCGGGGGAGCGGACCTCGCCGCGTTCGCCCGACCTCCCGGCCTGCCGCACCCGGTGCCAGGAGCCTCCGGTGTCGATCAGCTCCGGGACCGCGGCGAGGTCGCGCAGCAGCTCCGAGCGCCTCTCGCGCCATGCGTCGTCGGTGCTCCAGGCGGCGCGCAGCGCGGCCCGGCCCAGGCGGCCCAGGCTCTCCCTCAGGTCCTGGATGTGGCCGCTGTCGAACACGGCCACCGGATCGTTGAGGCGGTGCGGGTGCGCCGCCGCGGCCTTCGCGGTGGCGGCGACGCTCGCATAGAGCGCGGCCCGTTCGGAACGCAGCCCCTCCGCGGCCGGGACGGCCCCGGAGGGCGCGGGCGGCAGTGGAGCCGGCTGCACGCTCCCGGAGCTCTCGGCCGGTGTGCTCTCGGCGTGCGGCGCCGCCTCCGGCGCCCGGTCGAGGTGGGCGGGCGGGTCCAGGCGCAGCCGCTCGGCGAGTGCGAAGACCCGCTCCCTGCACTCCACCGCCGTCCACACCATCGCGGTGACGCCGAACCACAGCCGCCTGTCGGTGATCTCGGGCAGCAGCGGGCGCAGGCGCCCGATGAGCTCGGCGAAGCAGGCGTCGAGTTCGGGCAGGCGGTAGCGGGGCGGGCGGGCGTCGGTCAGCTCCACGATCCTGGCGCCCAGTCCGGCGTCGACGGCGGCCAGCAGCCGCCGCGCGTCGGCGTCGCCGATGCGGCGCAGCGCGCGGGATCCGGCCTCGTCGCGCGCCCGCATGCGCCCCCACCAGCCTGGCGGCGCCACGAGTTCGGTGCCGGCGGCATAGCGGTGGTTCAGCAGCGCGGCGGTGATGGCTCCGCTCCGGCCGGGCAGCCAGCTCGCCCCCATCACGTAGCGGCCCACCGCGCGGCCGTCGGCGCCGCGCAGCTCCACGGTCCGCCCGGGCAGGCGGTGCACCGTCGCGTCGCCGTCGGCGCCGGGCAGGCGCACCGCCTCCTCCTCGGCGCCGGCGCGGGGCGTGAGCGCCTCGGGGTGCCGGGTGAACCCGGCGGGCAGGTCCTCGACGTGCGGGCAGTGCGGTCCCCCGTGGGCGGTGGCGAGGACGTCGTCGCCGATGACCACGTAGCAGTCCTGGTTCTGCCGCGGCCCGCCGAAGGGATCGGGCAGTTCGCGCCGCGGCCCCGTGCGGTCGGGGCGGACGGCCGCGGCCCAGGCCCTGCGGGAACGGTGGGAAGAGGAGGCGGGGTGGGCGATGATCAGATCGCCCCCGCTCTCCAGCAGGTTGCACCGGTTCAGCGGGCCGGTGAAGTCGGCGAACGCGGGCAGTTCCAGCTCGTCCAGGACGCCTGAGCGCAGCACGGCCGCCAGCGCCGCAGCGGGGTCGGCGCCGACGACGATCGCGCGCACGGCTTCGGCGCCGGCCTTGGGCGGGCCCGCCAGGGTGAACCGCTCGGTGTCGCGCAGCGCCGGGTACAGGTCGGGCAGCGCGGCGCCGGGGACGAGGCGGGCGTGCTCGGCCAGGGCGTCGGCCACGGCCCCGGCCGTTCCCGGCGCGGTGGTCAGCCGCTTGGCCGCCTTGGCCGTCGCGGGGAAGCCGCCGGGGTTGTCGGCGTGGGCTTCGTCGCTGCTTCGATTGCCGCTGGGGCGGCCCAGGCCGAGCAGGTTCGAGCGCTCGCCCAGGACGTCGCGGCGCAGTGCCGGTCCCCACTGCGGGTGGGCGGCCACGGCCGCCAGGTCCGTCCCCTTGCCCTTGGCCGTCCAGTGGGTGAGGCCGAGGTCGGCGTCGCTCCCGGGAGAGTCGACGGGGACGCCGCAGGCCAGTGCGAGGTCGAACAGGGCGTGGTCGGGGGCCTCGCCCATGGAGCGGCGGTCGCGGAACAGGATGCGGTGCAGGTCGCAGGTCAATCCGTCGGCCCGCAGCCGTTCGCCCGCGTCGCCCAGCACCTCGGCCAGGCCCTCGACCGGCAGCGCCAGCCCCTGGTACAGCTCGAGCGCCCCCTCCAGCCAGCGCCGCACGTCCTCGCCGGTGAGCTCGGGCGTGCCGGTGAAGGGCGCGCGCCCTCCGGCGCCGGCCAGGTTGGCCACGAGGACGGCGGCGGCCGCGGACCTGGCCTTGGCGGAGTCGCGGGCGGGTTCGGGCAGCAGCCGGACGAGGGCGGCGCGCACGGCGCGGTCCTCGGCCGCCAGCCGGTGCAGCAGGGGGGACAGGGAGTCCCACGTGGTCCACGGGACTCCCGCGAGGGTGCCGTTGGCCAGCATCGCCCGCGCGGCGCGCTCGTCGGCGGCGCGCTCGTGCGGGTCGGCGGAGCCGCCCGGTTCGTGCCCGGCCGCCGCGGCCAGCTTCACCAGCCCCTGCGCCAGAACGGGAGCGGCGCGGCGACCGGCCTCGCACCACTCGGTGACGAGGCGGCGCTGCCAGTGGTGGGCCTGCGCCGCGGGCAGCCGGTCCGCCAACGCGGCCGCGTGCGTCTTCAGGCTGCCCGGCAGCGCGTTGCCGACGGCGATGTCGCGGTAGGCGGTCACGACCGCGGCCTCGTCGACGGGGAAGGCCGCAGCCTGCTCGGCCTGCGTCCTGCGCGCCAGCTCGAAGAACCCCACCGAGTAGGTGTTGCTGCCCACCTCGGCCATGATGCGCGAGCACTCGTCGTAGAACACCGGCAGCAGCTCGGCCGCAGGGCCGGTGAGGTCGGCGGCGATCCGGTTGAGCGCGTCGCGGGCGCGGCCCGGCTTGGTCTGGGCGAGCTTGGCGTTGGCGCGCAGGCCCGGCAGCAGCACCGTGACCCGGTCACTGAGGGCGGGGTGGCGGTTGAGGGCGAGGGCGAGGAAGCCGAGCGGCCGGGCCCGTACCGTGCCGAGGTCGGTCTCGGCGGCCGCGTGAGTGGGGGTGAGTCCCAGCAGCGCCAGCGCCGTCCGCTGCCCCGCCACGGCGGCGCGCGCGGTGGTCTCGACGACCGGGCCCTCCAGCGCCGGGCTCTCGTAGCAGCACGCCACCAAGGTGTCCTCGGTCTCGGCGGCGGGTGGGCCGGCCAGCACGGCGCCGGCGCGCAGCAGCGCCTCGCGCGAGCGCGGCGGGCGGGCTGCGGGTGCGGCCGGAGCCGCGGAGGGCTCGGCGGCGCGCAGGTGCCCGGCGCAGAAGCGTTCGTAGGCCGCGGCCGGGGCGGGCTCGCCGTCCTCGCCGGCCGTGCGGTTGGCGTAGAGCGTCGCCGCGATCCGCACGCCCTCCGACCACGCGATGTCGCCGATGGCGGTCCCCGGCCGCGACCAGGTGAGGGAGGTGAAGTAGGTCGAGGCCTCCGGGCCCTGCCAGCGCAGGCCGAGCTTGACCGGGACCGGCTCGTCGTCGTAGCAGCGGAAGTAGGCGGTCTCGCCGCGGATCCGGCCGCCCAGCGCGATGACCTGCTTCTCGAACTGCGAGCCCCGCTCGTACTCGGTGAAGGAGAACGCGTCGATCGCGTTGACCTGCGGGTCCATGCTCTCGGGGCGCCGCCACACCTCGCGCAGGAGCTGCGGGACGGGCTGGGCGAGGCCGAGGGAGACCGCGAGTTCGCGCCAGTCGGCGAGGTCGTCGCCGAGCAGCACCGGGTGCGGAACGGCGAACGCGTCGGCCTCCGGCCAGACGGTCTCGCCGTCGAGGTCGACCACGCCGACCCCGCGCTCGCCGTCCACCGCGCGCAGCAGGCCGCAGCGGGCGAGGTCGGGCGCGCCCCCGTCGCCGATGGACGCGACGACGAGGTCGGTGAGCGCGCGCCGCCACGCCGCGTCGGGCCACACCGCGCGCAGCAGGGCGAGCGGAACGGGCAGCGATCGCAGCATCCACGCCTCGACCTCGGCCCGGACGGAGGTCTCGTGCTCACCCAGCCAGGCGCGCAGCTCGTTCAGCCGTGCCACGTCCGGGTCCTTCTTCAGCTTGGTCGGCACCCGCGCCAGCCGTTTGCCCTTGGCGTTGCGGGCGGCGAGGGAGACCGTCCCGTCGCCGCCGTCGCACAGCGCCACCTCGTAGCCGTCCGCGACCGTGATCCAGCCCATCCGCGTCCCCGTTCCACCGAGTCGTCAACAACAGACGCGATCTTGGACTCCGGTGCGGACAATTCGGTTGCGGCGATTCGCGACGCGTTCGGCGGGGCGGTGGCGGGCGGGCCGGGGATTCGCCGCTGTGGTCCTGGCGGCATGGCCGGTGTCCGGCGACCGGGTCCGTACAGGGGGTCGGCTGTCGCGGTGCGCGCAAGCCGCCGGCGGCACAGCGGATCCGAGCCTTGAAAGTCCCACCCCGCCCCGCCCCGCGAATGCGGCGGTCAGAGCCCGATGAGCGCCCCACCTCCGCGGAACACGCATCGAACCGACGACCCGGCACACCAAGGGCGCACGCCCGGACGACCGCGAGGCCGTCCTCGTAGACGTGGTGCCGGATGATGAGCCCGTCCTCGACGGTGAGGTGCAGCGCGAAAACGCGGGGTCCGGGGCGGCGGGGCGGGTTCAGTCGGCGGCGCGGCTCAGGTGCTCCCACTTCGCCTGCTCCTCGGCGCGCGCCCGGTCCAGCTCGCGCACCTGGTCGTAGGCGACGCCGCCGAGGATCACCCGCCGGGGCGGCCCGGCCATGTCGACCACCTCCATCACCACCGGGGCGGCCCTGTGCGGGTCGGCGTCGTAGGAGGCGCTCCACATCTCGGCCAGCCGGGCGCGCAGCGGGGCGTAGGCCGCGTTCTCGTCGGTGACGGTGGTGCCCTGTGTGAACAGGCCGGTCTCGTAGCCGCCGGGCTGGACGACCGTGACCGCGATACCGAAGGGGTCGACCTCCATGGCCAGGGACTCGCTCATCGCGTCGAGCGCGGCCTTGCCCGCGCCGTAGAGGCCCACGGAGGCGACGCCCCCGCTCGAGCCCGTGGCCATCGACGTCACCTGCAGGATGTGTCCCGAGCCCTGCTCGCGCAGGTGCGGGACGACGGCCTGGACCCCCCACAGCGCACCGAGGAGGTTAACGACCCCGCGCTGGCGACCGCCTACCTGGAGAAGGTGGCCGGCCCGGTGGAGGAGGCCAAGAAGGAGCGGCTGCGCAGCGCCCAGCGCGCCGGGCAGATCGCCGCCGACGCCGACCTCGACCTCCTCCTCGACCTGCTCTACGCCCCCCTCTACCGGCGCTGGCTGCTGCGCTCGGGCCCCTCACCCCCGACTACGCCGACAGCCTGGTCGAGGCGGCGCTGCGGGTCTTCGCCCCCGCGGAGTGAGCCCGACCCGCGCAAGGACGCGCGGGGGGCCGGGGCGACACGTCCGCCCCGGCCCCCGCGGGCCAGGCGCCGCGCTACTCGGCGGCGGATCCCGAGTCGGCCCGGACGCGGGAGTCCGGGGCGTCGCCGACCCTCGCCTCCGCACCCGCGGACGCGGCGGCGGGCCCGGAGGCGCCCCTGCGCTCCAGCAGGCCCGAGGCGAGCGCGAGCCCGAGTCCGATGACGGCCAGGCCCGCGCCCAGCAGGTTCGGCGCCGTGTACCCGTAGCCAGCGGCGATCACCAGACCGCCCAACCAGGCGCCCGCTGCGTTGGCGATGTTGAGCGCCGAGTGGTTCAGCGCCGCCGCCAGGGACGGCGCGTCCCTGGCCGCGTCCATGAGCCGCATCTGCAGCGACGGAATCAGCGCGCTGCCGACGAACCCGAGCAGGAAGACCATCGCCACGGCCGCGACCTTGAACGGGGCCAGGAAGTGCAGCAGCACCAGGACCACCGCGATACCGGCCATGCCCGCGTACATCGTGGGCATCAGCGCGCGGTCGGCGGCGCGCCCACCCACGAGGTTGCCCACGGTCATGCCGATGCCGTAGACCGCGAGCACCAGCGTCACCGCGGTGGGGGTGAACCCGGCGATGTCGGTCATCATCGGTGAGATGTAACTGTAGGAGGCGAACATCCCGCCGAAGCCGACCGCGCCCACCAGCAGCGCCAGCCACACCTGGACGCGGGTCAGCGCCCCCAGTTCGGAGCGGACCGAGGTCCCCGCCCGCGGCTTCTGCCGCGGCACCCACAGGGCGAGCGCGATCAGCGTCAGCACGCCGACCGCCGTGACGATCCAGAACGTGCTGCGCCAGCCGAGCTGCTGGGAGGCCAGCGTCGACAGCGGCACCCCGACGACGTTGGCGACGGTCAGGCCGGCGATCATCATCGAGACCGCCTGCGCCCGCTTGGTCACCGGAACCAGCGACGCAGCCACGACCGAGCCGACGCCGAAGAATGTGCCGTGCGGCAGCGCCGTCAGGAAGCGGGAGACCAGCAGGAAGCCGAAGTTCGGCGCGAGCGCTGAAGCGAGGTTGCCCAGGGTGAACATCGCCATCAGCCCGATGAGCAGGTGCTTGCGGTCCACGCGCGCGCCGAGGGAGACCAGGATCGGGGCGCCGATGACCACGCCGAGCGCGTATCCGGAGATCATGTAGCCCGTTGTGGGGATCGAGATGCCGAACGCCTCGGAGACGTCGGGCAGGATCCCCATCGCCATGAATTCGGTCGTCCCGATGCCGAATCCACCGATGGCCAGGGCGAGCAGGGCAATGGGCACGAGGGCTCCTCGGACGGATCAACGGCAAGGACACGCGCGAGCGGGGTCCGCGCGGCGGGGACAGTGGACGCCAACACCACGATGTCGGTGTTTCCTTCCCGATGAGGTGCTCTCCCACTGTGAAAGTCCTCTCGTGCGCGCCGTCACCCCGCTCGCCCGCGGGACCGGGCGCGTCGGGGGCCGCTGTTAGGCTCTCCGGCCATGGCGCGCTCCGGTTCCCTGCTCGACCTCCTCAGGGGCGATCCGCACTTGGCCGATCCGGCCGCAGGAGATAGAACTCCCGGACCCGGTGGGTGTTCTCGCCGATCGCCGCACACGGGCGTCCCCGATCATCGCGCGCAACGGCTCAAGATCGTCCAACGGGGCCTGCGGGTCCAAGGCCGTCGAGTACGGGGATGGAGCCGTGAATGAGAATCCTGCGAGAGACACCGAGTACAGTCCTCGCCCCGGAGGACGCCGAGCGCTTTCGCGCGAACACCGTGATCGCGATCGGCGCCTTCGCGACCGTCCCCCTGGCCGGATTCCTCCTGGCGGCGCCGGGGGCGAAGCGGGATCCGCCCCGCTCCGCGCAGAGGCCGGAGCAGGGCGGGGAAGCGGTCAGAGCCAACCGGGGACGACGAGCACGCTCCAGGTGACCAGGGGCGCGACGACGATCATGCTCATGCCCCACCCCATCAGGTGGCGGAACGCCCGATTGCGGTCTTCCTCCGGTGCGTTGGCCACGACGAGCGCCCCGCTGGTGGAGAACGGCGAGGAGTCGACCACCGACGAGGAGATCGCCAGGGCGGTGATCATCCCGATGGCGCCGACCTCGCCGCCCAGCAGGAACGGCACGGCCAGGGGGATGAGCGCCCCGAGGATGCCCGTGGTGGAGGCGAACGCCGACACGGCGCCCCCGATCAGGCAGATCAGCACGGCGGCCAGGAGCGGGACGCCGATCGCGGCGACGCGGTCGCCGAGGTAGTCCACGGTGCCCATGCGTTCCATGAGGCTGACGTAGGTCACGATCCCGCAGATGAGCAGCACGGTCGGCCAGGCGATCTGGTTGACCGCGCCCTTGGAGCTCTTCGGTGAGAGCAGGGTCAGGGCCACGGCGACGGTGATGGCCATGAGGCCCACGTCGAGGCCGAACGCCAGCGCTCCGACCGCCAGGACGATGATGCCCAGCACGGTCAGTCCGCGCTCCGGTGTCAGGGTGATCGCCGATCCGCCCGTTTCGACCGGTTCCGCCGGATCGGGCGCGGTCGCGACCGCGGTCCCCGGTTCCGGGCGGGCGACGAAGGCCCCGCCGCTTTGGGCGTCCAGCCGGTCGGCCCGCGAGGAGGCGGGGGTCTTCGGCCGCCCCGCCGCCGCGGGCGGGTCGTCGGAGGCGGCGCCGCCGTTGCCGCGCCGCCCGATCAGGGAGCGCCCGCCGAAGAGGAAGAAGACGACGAGGCTCAGCAGCACGTTGAAGACGAAGGAGCCGGCGAAGAGCAGTCCGGGTGAGCCTTCGAGCCCGTTGCGGGCGACGACCCCGTTGGTGATGCCGCCGAAGATGCTCATCGGGGAGAAGCCGCCGGCGCTGGCCCCGTTGATGATCATGAGCCCCATGAGGACGGGGTTGATGCGGTAGCGCACCGCGAAGCCCATGCCCACGGGGGCGATGATGGCGACGGCCGCGGGCACGACGGCGCCCACAGCCGTGATGAGCGCGGTGACCAGGAACATCACCCAGGGGATCAGTGCGATGCGGCCGCGCACGGCGCTGACCGAGACGTGGACCAGCCAGTCGACCGTTCCGTTGTTCTTGGCCAGGGCGAACAGGTAGGTGACCCCGGCCAGGATGACGAAGAGGTCTCCGGGGAAGCCGCCGAAGATCTCGTCCGGGGTCTCACCCACCACGGCTGTGCCCACGACGAAGGCCGCGACGAGGGCGAGGGCTCCCATGTGGGCGGAGGTGAGCGTGGCGATGAGGAAGACGACGACGAGGACGAGGATGGAGATGATCTCTACGGACACGAGGCCCCCTGGACGCGCGCTGTGCGGCGGACATTCGGGTACGAGATCGAACCGGTCGTGGAGCGCAGGGCTGGGCGGGTCGTCGACACGATCACTATCGCGACATTATTCCGCAATACGGAATAATGGTTCTATTATCCAAAAGTATGTTCTTCGTCTCATCTCGCGTCAACCCCTATCGAGGCATTGACATCGGACCATTCGCCCTTTATGTCGCTCGGGGGTTGTGGGTGCGCGAGGGCAACTCCTAGAATCCGTTTACCGGTATCAGGATTTCGCCATACGGATTTTTGGGTCGACTCGTCGAAAGGGCCCGCCATGGCCACCTCCAGCGGCCGCCACTTCCTGCAGATCCCCGGTCCCACCAACGTCCCCGACGAGGTCCTGCGCGCGATGGCGGCACCGACCATCGACCACCGCGGCCCCGAGTTCTCCGCGCTGGTCCACGGACTCCTCGAGGACGTCAAGCCGGTGTTCGGCACGGAGCAGCCCGTCGTCGTCTATCCGTCCTCCGGCACCGGCGCGTGGGAGGCCGCGCTGGTCAACACGCTCAGCCCCGGCGACCGGGTGCTGTGCTTCGAGACCGGGCACTTCGCCACCCTCTGGCAGGAGATGGCCGCCCGGCTCGGCCTCGTCGTCGACTTCGTCCCCGGCGACTGGCGCCACGGGGTGGACCCCGACGAGGTCGAGGCCCGCCTGGCCGCCGACACCGGGCACGAGATCAAGGCCGTGTGCGTGGTCCACAACGAGACCTCGACCGGGGTCGCCAGCAGGATCGGCGAGATCCGCCGGGCGATCGACGCCGCCGGCCACCCCGCCCTCTACCTGGTCGACACCATCTCCTCACTGGGCTGCATCGACTACCGCCACGACGAATGGGGCGTCGACGTCACGGTCTCCTGCTCGCAGAAGGGGCTCATGCTGCCCCCGGGGCTGGGCTTCAACGCCGTGAGCCCCAAGGCCCTGCGCGCCTCCGAGACCGCCGGCCTGCCCAGGTCCTTCTTCGACTGGGCGCCGATCCTGCGGGCCAACGAGCAGGGCTCCTACCCCTACACGTCGGCGACCAACCTGCTCTACGGGCTGCGCGAGGCACTGCGGATCCTCTACGCCGAAGGGCTCCCGCACGTCTACGCCCGCCACGCCCGCCACGCCGCGGCCACCCGCGCCGCGGTCGGCGCCTGGGGACTGGAGGTCCTCTGCCTCGACGAGCGCGAGCACTCCGGCGCGCTGACCGCCGTGCTGCTTCCCGAAGAGCACGACGCCGACCACGTGCGCCGGGTCATCCTGGAGCGCTTCGACATGTCGCTGGGAGCCGGGCTGGGCAGGCTCGCCGGCCGGGTGTTCCGCATCGGCCACCTCGGCCACCTCGGCGACCTGACGCTGGCCGGGACCATCGCCGGAGTCCAGATGGGGCTCGGCCTGGCCGGCGTGAAGGTCGATCCCGGCGGCATCACCGCCGCCCTGGATCACCTGGGACAGGCGTGATCACGGTCCACCCCGTCGGGAGAGCGCGCGATGACCATCGGCCAAGAGTCCGCCCAATCCGCTGACGCAACCACTGACCTGCAACGCCGCCTCCGCCGCGACCTCGACGGCGACGTGCGCTTCGACGACTACACCCGGCACCTGTTCTCCCGCGACGCCAGCATGTACGCGATCACGCCCAGGGGCGTGGTGTTCCCCCGCCACGCCGACGACGTCGCCGCGGCCGTCGCCGCCGCGCGCGAGTTCGGCGTGCCGATCGTGCCCAGGGGCGCCGGAACGAGCCTGGCCGGTCAGACGGTCGGCCCGGGCCTGGTCCTGGACCTGTCCCGCCACATGCACCGGATCCTGGAGGTCGACCCCGAGGCGCGCACCGCGCGCGTCGAAGCGGGGGTGGTGCAGGACGACCTCAACCGGGCCGCCGCGCCGCACGGGCTGATGTTCGGCCCCAACACCTCCACGAGCAACCGCGCCACGATCGGCGGGATGGTCGGCAACAACTCCGCCGGCAGCGGGTCCGTGCGCTACGGAATGACCATCGACCACGTGCGCGCCCTCGACGTCGTGCTCGCCGACGCCCACCGCACCGGGTTCGCCCCGATCGGCGAGGCGGAGCGGGCCAGGCGGGCCGCCCTGCCCGGCCTGGAGGGCGACGTCCACCGCGCACTGCCCGGAATCGTCGCAGACAACGCCGAGGCGATCGCCACCCGGTTCCCCGACTTCTGGCGGCGCGCGTGCGGATACCGGTTGGACCGCCTCGCCGACGGCACCCCGTTCGACCTCGCGAAGTTCGTGGTCGGCGCCGAGGGGACCCTGGTGGTGGCCACCGAGGCACTGGTCGACCTCGTCCCCAGGCCGCGGCACACCGTCATCGCCGTCGGGCACTTCGCCTCCACGCCCGAGGCCATCGCGGCGACGGAGGACGCGCTGTCCTGCGACCCCGCCGGCGTCGAGCTCATGGACCGCACCATCCTCGACCTGTCGCGCCGGCGCATCGAATACGCCTTCCTCGGCTCGATCCTCCAGGGCGACCCCGGCGCCCTGCTGTTCGTCACCTTCAGCGGCGACGACGGCGGGGAGCTGCGCGCGGACCTGAAGCGGCTCACCGCCCTGTGGAAGTCCAACGGGCACGGCTACCACGCGCTGGAGGCTGCGACCCCCGAGCAGCAGAAAGCCCTGCTCAAGGTCCGCACCTCCAGTCTCGGCCTGCTCATGGCGGCCGGCAGCGGAACCCGGCGCCCGCTGGCCTTCGTCGAGGACACCGCCGTCGACCCCAAGCACCTCGTCGAGTACACCCGGCGGTTCAAGGACGTCCTGGACCGCCACGGGATGGAGGCGGGATTCTACGGCCACTGCTCCGTCGGATGCCTGCACATCCGCCCGTTCGTGGACCTGGCCGTCCCCGGCGAGGCCGAGCGGATGCGCGCCGTCGCAGCGGAGATCAAGGATCTGGTCACCGAGTACGGCGGCGTGAACTCCAGCGAACACGGCGACGGACTCGCCCGCAGCGAGTTCAACCGGGAGATCTTCGGCGAAGAGCTCTACGGGGCGATGCAGCAGGTCAAACGGCTCTTCGACCCCGACGGCACCATGAACCCCGGCAAGATCGTCGACGCGCCGCCCATGACCGGCAACCTGCGCGACGCCGCACCGGTCGAACCGCGGCCCTTCCAGACCCGGCTGTCGTTCGAGGTCGTCGGCGGAATGCGCGGCGCGGCCGACCGCTGCATGAACATCGGCCTGTGCCGCAAGAGCGCCAGCGGGGCGATGTGCCCCTCCTACATCGCCACGCGCGACGAGGAGCACGCCACGCGCGGCCGCGCCAACGCGCTGGTGAAGGCGCTCTCCGAGCCCGACCCCCGCGCGGCGCTGGGGGACGAGCGGCTGCACGAGATCCTCGACCTGTGCCTGATGTGCAAGGCGTGCAAGAGCGAGTGCCCCCTCGGCGTCGACATGGCCAAGCTGAAGAGCGAGGCCCAGTCGCACCACCACGACGCGCACGGGGTCCCCCTGCGGTCGCGGGTCTTCGGTTCCGTGCGCCTGCTCTACCGCCTGGGATCGGCGACCGCGCCGCTCAGCAATCTGCCCAACCGCCTGCCCCTGCTGCGGCGGCTGGTGGAGAAGGCGGTCGGGATCACCGCGAGGCGGCCGATGCCGACCTTCACCCGGACCCACCTGGTCCGCTGGTTCCGCCGCCGCCGGACCGCTGCGCGCCCCGCGCCGCTGGGCCCGCTCACCTTCCTCGCCGACTCCTTCACCACCTACACCGAGCCCGGCATCGGACGCGCAGCCATCGAACTGCTCGAACGCGCCGGATGGGACGTGCGGCTGGAGAGCCGGGGGTGCTGCGGGCGCTCCAGCCTGTCCAAGGGGCTGGTCGACGAGGCCAAGGCCAAGGCGGGCGCGCTGGTGGGCCTGCTGTCCGAGACCGCGCCGGGGTCGCCCGTCGTCGGCTGCGAACCCTCCTGCGTCCTCGCCCTCAAGGACGAGTGCTCGTCGATGCTGCCGGGGGACCACCGGGTCGACGAGGTCTCGGGCCGGGTCCGCCAGGTCGAGGAACTGCTCACCGAGGCCATCGACGCCGGGCGCCTGCGCCTGCGCGAGGACTCCTGGCCCGCCGGGCGCCGCATCCTCCTCCACGGCCACTGCCACCAGAAGGCCGAGGTGGGCACCGCCGCGACCGTGGCGCTGCTGAAGAGGATCCCCGGCGCGCAGGTGGTGGAACTGGACGCCGGATGCTGCGGCATGGCCGGGTCCTTCGGCTTCGAGGCCGAGCACTACGACATGTCGATGCGGGTCGGCTCGGACCGGCTGTTCCCCGCCGTCGAGGCCGAGGACGACGCGACCGTCATCGTGGCGACCGGCGTCTCCTGCAGGCAGCAGATCGCCCACGGCACCCGCCGCGAGGCGATGCACCCGGTGGAGCTGGTGCTCCAGGCGACTTGAAGTGCTCCCCGGATGAGTCCGGGGGATTCCCACCTACCTTGCGGTGGTGGGCGTAGAGCCGGATCACACCTCTGCCGTCTGCGGTGACAGGACAACGAAACACCGCCGTCACAGTCGGCTGACGGATGCGAAACACGGTGCGGGTTGTCTAGGGGCGTACGGAGGGAGGTCCGCTGACACGAGGACGTCGCGGCGCCCGAGCCGAACACCGCTAGGAGACGTGCGCGGCATGAGACAACTCGTCGTCATCGGAAACGGCATGGTGGGGCACCGCCTGGTGGAGGCGGTGCGCGACCGCGACGCCGACGGCACCCGCCGCATCGTGGTGCTGGGCGAGGAGCCGCGCCCCGCCTACGACCGCGTCGCCCTGTCGTCCTACTTCGACGGCGCCGGCGAAAAGGCCCTGCGGCTGGCCGACCTGACGGTCCACGACCAGGTCGAGCTGCGGCTGGGCGACCCCGCCGCGGCGATCGACCGCGGCGCCCGCACCGTCACCACCGCCGCCGGCGAGCGGATCGGCTACGACGAACTGGTCCTGGCCACCGGCTCCTCGGCGTTCGTGCCGCCCGTGCCAGGCCACGACCTGCCCGGCTGCCACGTCTACCGCACCATCGACGACCTCGACGCCATCACCGCAACCGCCCGGGACGCCCGCGCCGGCGTCGTCATCGGCGGCGGGCTGCTCGGCCTGGAGGCCGCCAACGCGCTGCGCCTGCTCGGCGTCGAGCCCCACGTCGTGGAGCTCGCCCCCTGGCTGATGCCGGCCCAGGTCGACGAGGGCGGCGGCGCGCTGCTGGGCCGCCTCGTCACCGAGACCGGTGTCACCGTGCACGCCGGGACCGGGGTGTCTGCGGTGGAGGCCGGCCCGGACGGCCGCGCCGCCCGGGTCCGGCTCGGCGAGCAGGAGCTGGAGGCCGGCATCGTCGTCTTCGCCGTCGGCATCCGCCCCCGCGACGAACTGGCCCGCGCCGCTGGCCTGGACCTGGGCCCGCGCGGCGGCGTCGCCGTCGACCCGGCCTGCCGCACCGGCGACCCGGCGATCTACGCCGTCGGCGAGTGCGCCAGCGTCGAGGGCACCGTCTACGGGCTGATCGCCCCGGGCAACGCCATGGCCGAGGTCGTCGCGGACCGGCTGATGGGCGGGCGGGCCGCCTTCACCGGCGCCGACACCTCCACCAAGCTCAAGCTGCTCGGCGTCGACGTCGCCGGCTTCGGCGACGCCCACGCCCGCACCGAAGGCGCACTGGAGGTCGTCCTCAACGACGCGCCCGGCCGCCGCTACGCCAAGCTGGTCGTCTCCGACGACGCCGCGACGCTGCTGGGCGGGGTCCTGGTGGGCGACGCCTCGGCCTACGCCGGCCTGCGCCCGCTGGTCGGGCACGCGCTGCCCGGCGACCCGCTCGACCTGATCGCGCCCGGGCGCGGCGACGGCGGCGTGGGCGTCGGGGCGCTGCCCGACGACGCCCAGATCTGCTCCTGCAACGCCGTCACCAAGGGCGCACTGGTCGAGGCGGTCCACGAGGGCGCCTGCGACGTCGCCGCCCTCAAGGACTGCACCAACGCCGGCACCAGTTGCGGAAGCTGCGTGCCGATGCTCAAGACGCTGCTGGCCGACGCCGGGGTCGAGCAGTCCAGCGCACTGTGCGAGCACTTCCCGCACTCCCGCGCCGAACTCGTCGAGATCGTGCTGTCCACCGGCATCGCGACGTTCTCCGAACTCATCGCCGGACACGGCACCGGGCGCGGCTGCGACATCTGCCGGCCCGCCGTCGCCTCGATCCTGGCCTCCCTGGGCGGCGGCCACATCCTCGACGGCGAGCAGGCCGCGCTGCAGGACACCAACGACCACTTCCTCGCCAACATCCAGCGCAACGGCACCTACTCGGTGGTGCCGCGGATCCCCGGCGGCGAGATCACCCCGGACCGGCTCATCGCCATCGGCGAGGTCGCCAGGGACTTCGGGCTCTACACCAAGATCACCGGCGGCCAGCGCATCGACCTGCTCGGCGCCCGCGTGGAGCAGCTGCCGAAGGTCTGGCGGCGGCTGGTCGACGCCGGGTTCGAGTCGGGCCACGCCTACGGCAAGGCGCTGCGCACGGTGAAGTCCTGCGTCGGCTCCACCTGGTGCCGCTACGGCGTGCAGGACTCCGTCGGCCTGGCCGTGGAACTGGAACTGCGCTACCGGGGACTGCGCGCCCCGCACAAGATCAAGGCCGGCGTCTCCGGCTGCGCCCGCGAATGCGCCGAGGCCCGCGGCAAGGACATCGGCGTCATCGCCACCGACAACGGCTGGAACCTCTACGTCGGCGGCAACGGCGGCTTCCGGCCGCGCCACGCCGAGCTGCTGGTCTCCGACGTCGACCACGCCACGCTCATCCGCTACATCGACCGGTTCCTGATGTTCTACGTCCGCACGGCCGACCGGCTGCAGCGCACCGCCGCCTGGATCGAGGGCGTGGACGGCGGCCTGGAGCACGTGCGCTCCGTCGTGGTCGAGGACTCCCTGGGCATCGCCGCCGACCTGGAGACCGCCATGGCCCGCCACATCGGCGGATACGCCGACGAATGGCGCGGCGTCCTGGAGGACCCCGACAAGCTCGCGCGGTTCGTGTCCTTCGCCAACGCCCCCGACGCCCCCGACCCCACGATCACCTTCGACACCGAGCGGGACCAGCCCGTCCCCGCCGGTCCCGTCGCTCTGGGCATGCCCGCTCGACCCCAGCACGTGGAGGCGTGATTGACATGACCGTCCTGACACCGGTCCCCGCCCAATGGATCACGGCCTGCCCCGCGCACCGGCTCACGCCCGAACGCGGTGTCGCGGTGCTGCTGCCCGACGGCGGCCAGGCCGCGGTGTTTCGCACCTACGACGGCGCCCTGTACGCCATCGACAACATCGACCCGTTCAGCCACGCCGCGGTGATGTCGCGCGGCATCGTGGGCGACCGCACCGGCGAACCGACCGTGGCCTCCCCGATGCTCAAGCAGGTCTTCTCCCTGCGCACCGGCGTGTGCCTGGACGACCCCGCGGTGCGCCAGCCCCTGTTCGCCGTGCGCGAGCGCGACGGCGTGATCGAGGTCGCCGCCCGACCGGACCGCGGGCCGGCATGAGCGGGACCGCGACCGTCCTCGGCGCGGGGGCCGCGCAGGCGCCCGGCGCGGGCGTGCAGCCGCTGGCCGGGTTCACCGTCGCGGTCACCGCGGCGCGCCGCGCCGAGGAGCTGTCCGCCCTGCTGCGCCGCCGGGGGGGCCGAGGTCGTCTGCGCGCCCGCGCTGCGCATCGTCCCCCTCAGCGACGACCGGCGGCTCATGGCGGTCTCCAGGGAGCTGGCCGAGCGCCCCGCCGACGTGGTCGTGGCCACCACCGGCATCGGCCTGCGCGGCTGGGTGGAGGCGTGCGAGACGTGGGGCCTGGCCGAACCGCTGCTGAACGCGATGCGCGGCTCCCGGCTGCTGGCCCGCGGCCCCAAGGCCAAGGGCGCGATCCGCGCGGCCGGGCTCACCGAGGAGTGGTCCCCGCCCTCGGAGTCCTCGGCCGAGGTCCTGGAGTACCTGCTGGAGTCGGGGGCGGCGGGGCTGCGGGTCGCGGTGCAGCTGCACGGCGAGCCGCTGCCCGACTTCTGCGCCGCGCTGCGGATGGCCGGCGCGGAGGTGGTGGAGGTCCCGGTCTACCGCTGGACCGCGCCCGAGGACGTCACCGCGCTGGACCGGCTCGTCGACGCCGTCCTGGCCGGGCAGGTCGACGCCGTGACCTTCACCAGCGCACCGGCCGCGGCCGGGCTGCTGGAGCGCGCCGCGGCCACGGGGACCCGGGAGCGGCTGGTGGCGGCGCTGCGCGGCGACGTGCTGGCCATGTGCGTCGGACCGGTCACCGCCCGGCCCCTCATGGCCCGTGACGTCGCCACCGTCTGGCCCGGCCGCGCCCGCATCGGCGCCCTGGTCAGGCGGTTGTGCGAGGAGCTGCCCGAGACCCGGCCGGACCTGCCCGTCGCGGGCCGCCGGCTGCGGCTGCGCGGCCGGGCCGTCCTGCTCGACGGGGTGCTGCGTCCCGTCTCGCCCGCGCTGATGCGGGTGCTGCGCGAGCTCGCCCGGCGCCCCGGCCAGGTCCGCGACCGCGCCGAACTGCTGGCCGGCCTCGGCGAGGACGCCGACGCCCACGCGGTGGAGACCGCGGTGGCGCGGCTGCGCACCGCACTGGGCGACCCCAAGATCATCCAGACGGTGGTCAAGCGCGGCTACCGCCTCGCGCTGGACTCCGGCGACTGCGCCTCTCCCGGGAGCACCGATTGACCCCCACGCTGCTGCTCGCCGTGCACGGCACCCGCGACGGACGCGGCCTCGGCGTCACCCGCGCCTTGGCCGCACGGGTCGCCGAGCGCGCGCCGGCGCCGGTGCGGCTGGCCTTCGCCGATGTGCGCCGCCCCGGCGTCGCCGACGTCGCCGCGGAGATCGAGGGCCCGATCGTGGTGGTCCCGGCCTTCCTGGCCGCCGGCTACCACGTGCGGGTCGACATCCCCGAGCAGTTGGCCCGGGCCGGGCGCGCCGACGCCCGCGTCACCGGCGCCCTGGGCGACGACCCGCGCCTGGCGGCCGCGGCGGCCCGCCGGCTGGCGCGGGCCGGGAGGCGGCCCGGCGACGCCGTCGTGCTGGCCGCGGCCGGTTCCTCCGACCCCGACGCGCTGGTCCAGGTCGAGGCCGCGGCGCACCGGCTCTCCCGCGTCGTCGCGGCGCCGGTGCGGGTGGGCTGCATCGCCACGGGCACCCCCACCGTCGCCGATGCCGTGGACGCGCTGCGCGCCGAGGGGCACCGGCGCGTGGCGGTGGCCTCGTGGCTGCTCGCCCCCGGCCTGTTCCACAACCGGCTCGCCGACGCCGGGGCCGACGCGGTGGCCGCCCCGCTGTGCCCGGACGAGGGCGTGGTGGAGACCGTCCTCGCCCGGTTCCAGACGGCCGTGTCCCCCGTGGCCGTATGACCGGAAACCCGGGAGTCGGCGGGGTTCGTCGGAAGCCGTCCGAGCCGGGCCGCCGCGGGTCTAGAGTGTGCTGCGCGGAGAGAGATCGCCCGATCACCCACGGCAAAAAGTATGAACGAGATAGACTGAAAGTATGAACGAGCGCATCACTGTCAGCCTGCCCGAGGAAACCCTGGCGGACGCACGCGCCGCCGTGGAGGCCGGACAGGCGAGTTCCCTCTCCGCCTACGTCGCACAGACTCTCCAGAACCGGCTGGACCGGGAGCGCAAGGCCGCCGCGATCACCGACATCCTGGGGCAGTCCACAGCCGACGAAATCGCCTGGGCCAAGCAGAAGCTTGGCATCGTCGACGGAGAAACACAGAAAGCTTCATGACCCCTGAACACGACGCCATCGGCGGACGCGTCATCTGCCCGGCGACCCTGCACGTCGTCGGCAAGGAGCCGGCATACCTGCGCACCTACCTGGAATGGGCCGCGCGCCGAGGCGACACCCTCCTCGTCTCGGCCGCCTCGATCAGTGGCCTCCTGGCGCTCGTCGACGACGCGCACAAGGACGTTCTGCACCGCCTCACCATCAGCGGGGCCTTCCTGATCCGGCCGCTGGAGGAGCGCGATGCGGCCGCCGTCGGCGCCATCGCCGCGGACCTGCCGGGGGAGCGCGACCTCACCACGCTCGGGATCGCCCACGGCGTCCTGGAGGCCCGCCGTCGCGAATGGCGCGTGGCCACCACCGAACCGGGCCGCTACCGGGGCGTCACCGGCATCGCTCTGGACGACCTCCCCTGAGGCCCGGCCGGCTCCGGGCGAGGCGTTGGAACAGCGCCTCCATCCCCCCGGTGCGCAGGACGCCCCGGGTCGCTGCGCCGCCGGTCGGCCTGGACACGCTGACCAGGCGCGAGCGGGAGACCCTGGCGCTGCTGGGGCGCGGCCGGTCCGACGCCGAGACCGCCGATGCGTCCGTGGTCGGTGAGCACGCCGTCAAGACCCACGTCAGCGGCGTGCTGACGAAGCTGGGGCTGCGCGACCGGGTGCAGGCGGTCATCGCGGCCTATGAGTCCGGGCTGGTCCGGGCCGGCGTCCCGGGAGAGGCGGGCGGCGGCCACAACCGGCAGCCGGGTGAGCGCGGTCCGAGCGGCGGGTAGGACCCGAACCGGCCGGCCGACGAATGCGACGGGAGTGCCATGCGGATCGACGCGGAGGCCTGGGGCCGCGCACGCGACTGGAAACACGGCGACCCTCGACCGGACCGGGCCGCCGGCGCGCTGCTGGGAGCGGCGGCCGCGGCGTGCATGGTGGGCGCGCCCGCGGCGATGGCGGCCGGGCTGCGGCGGCCCGATGGCCGAGGCGACGGCGCGGCCCGCCTCGGATGGCTCATCACCACGGCCCTGACCGGCGTGGACGATCCGCACGTGGCCGCTTCGGCGGTCGGCCCCGGACCCGAACGCGCCTGGGTGTCGGCCCTGAGCCGGACGGTCGCCGAGGGCGCGGTGCCCCCGCCCGGTCCGGCGGCCCGCGGGGCGGCGGCCACGGCGTGGCGGGCGGTCGCCGACACCCCCGCCCCCCGGTCCGATCCGGCGCGCGGCGCGTTCGCCTGCTCCCAACTGGTGGAGGCGGTCCGGGCCGCGCACGCCGCGGGCGGGGACGAGGCTGCGATGCACGCGGGTGCGCTGGCCGGCGCACGCTGGGGCGCCTCCGGCGTTCCGCTGCGGGTCCAGCGGCAACTGAGCGAGACCGTGGCGCCGCGGCGGCTCGTCACCGACGCGCTGGTCGCGGCGCGCGGCAGCGACACCGATGCGTGGCCGCAGTGCGCGACGCTGAGCCGGGCGGCGCACGACCCCGGCCACGAGGCCTTCGCCGTCGCCCACCCTTACGACCCCGGCGTGCTGCTGTGCAACCTGGAGTACGTGCGGACCTGCACCGACGCCGAGGCGGTGGTGTCGCTGTGCCGGATGGGCGGCGAGGACCTCCCGCCCCACCTGCCCGGCCGCGACGTGGTCGAGGTGTGGTTGACCGATTCGCCCGGCGCCAACCCCAACCTGCACTTCGTGCTGGACGAGGCCGCCCGGGCGGTGGCCGCGCTGCGCGCCGAGGGCAAGCGGGTGCTGCTGCACTGCGCGGCGTGCCAGTCGCGCACCCCGGCCGTCGCGGCGCACTACGCGGCGCTGGCGTGCGGGGCGGAGGTGCTGGATGCGCTGCGCGGGGTCATCCGCGCGGTGGGCGGCCATCTCAACAACGCCGAGCTGGCGCGGGCCGCGGCCGCGCTCAACGGCGTGGCGCTGGAGGACCCGGCCGCGACGCTGTTCCCCGACGGAATGCCCGAGGTGACGCGGACCTCGTGGGGGTAGCGGTGTTCCGCCGCACGCGAGAGCGGGCCGGGCTGGCAGGATCGCTCCCATGTCAATGCGCGAGCTCGTGGTCCTGGGGACCTCCAGCGCGGTGCCGACGAAGCGGCGCAACCACAACGGCTACTTCCTGCGCTGGGACTCCCACGGGATCCTGTTCGACCCCGGCGAGGGCACGCAGCGCCAGTTGCGCCACGCCGGGATCTCCGCACACGACGTCACCCGGATCTGCGTCACGCACTTCCACGGCGACCACAGCCTGGGCCTGCCCGGGGTCGTGCAGCGCATCGCGCGCGACGGGGTCGACCACGAGGTGCGGGTGGCGTTCCCCGCGGCGGGGGAGCGGTACTGGCGCCGGCTGCGCCACGCCACCGCGTTCAACGACACCGACGTGATCAGCGAGCAGCCGGTGAGCGGGGAGGCGGCCGAGCTGCCCGGCGAGTCCGACCTCGCCGTGACCGCGCTGCCGCTGCGGCACCGGATCGCCGCCTACGGCTACCGGCTGGCCGAGCCCGACGGGGTGCGCATCCTGGCCGGAGCGCTCGCCGCGCGCGGGATCACCGGGCCCGAGGTGGGCCGGCTCAAGGCGGGGGAGCGCGTCGTGGACGCCGACGGGCGCGTGGTCGAGCTGGCCGAGTACAGCGAGGTGCGCCGGGGGCAGGTGTTCGCCTTCGTCATGGACACCGGCGTGTGCGACAACGCTGTGCGGCTGGCCGAGGGCGCCGACATGGCCGTGATCGAGTCCACCTATCTGGAGGCCGAGGCCGCGCTGGCGGAGCAGTACCACCACCTCACGGCGGCCCGGGCCGGGCGGATCGCCGCGGAGGCCGGCGTGCGCACGCTGGTGCTCACCCACTTCTCCGAACGCTACGGGCAGGGCGAGGACGAGCGGTTCGCCGAGGAGGCCGCGCGGCATTTCGGCGGGCGGATCGTGGTGGCCGCCGACCTGGACCGGGTCCCGGTCCCGACACGCCGCAGGTAGCCGCCTTGCCCTGCGGCGTCGGGGATCCGGTTGCCCCGGAAGGGTAAAAACCGGGCAAATCGTTGACCTTCCGACCCGAGGACCGGTAGACACATGGGCAGCCCGTTCCGGGCCAGGGTCGATCCGGATGTTCCGCTCATCTTGCGCATGCGCCGTGACAGCGCCGAACCAATCAGGGAGAAATCAAGAGGGACTGAACGTAGGAAGGTACGTGCAAGTTCCATAATCGGCTGAATTCGGTACCCATAACCCTCCTGTTATGGATACGCCCGGTCGCCGGAGTCTTGGAGCCGTGGGAGCTCGGACCCCGACCGGCACTCAAATCCCGTGTTCCGGGTGTCTCGCTGCGCTCTCGCGTTGATCGGCCCCGACGAAAACGGGACTCGCAGCAGTGTTCCTGTTCCCGTTCAAAGGACTTTCGTCGTGGGTGATCACCGCCCTTCACGCAGCGCGCTTGAACGCATGAAATCCAAGCGCTTGGTCATCGTCAGCGCGGCGGTCGGCGCCGTCCTGCTCGCGGGCACCGCCGGTGCGGCCGCGGCCGGCGGCTTCGGCGGCACGCCCGAGGCCTCGGCCGGAAACGCCACGATCCCGCGGGCGCAGACCGCCGGACCCGAAGCGCCGTCTCCGGCCGCCGTCGACGCCGAGGCCCTCGAGCAGGCCGAGCAGCGCTACGACACGGCCGTCGAGGAGGCCACCCGGGCCTTCGCCGGCGCGGCCGAACCGGCCGAGAAGGAGGAAGAGGAAGAAGAGGAAGAGGAGCGGGCGGAGTCCGACGCTGACTCCTCCTCCGGCGGTTCCTCCGCCGGATCGGAGGGCTCGGGCGGCGGCCAGAGCGGCGCGTGCGAGGCGTCGAACTACTGGCAGGGCCAGATGACGGCCAACGGCGAGAGGTTCGACCCCTCGGCCATGACCGCCGCGCACAAGACGCTGCCCTTCGACACCATGGTCGAGGTGACCAACCCGGCCAACGGCAGGAGCGTCACGGTCCGCATCAACGACCGCGGCCCCTACATCGACGGGCGCTGCCTGGACCTGGCCAAGGCGGCCTTCGAGAAGATCGCCTCGCCCAGCGCCGGCGTGGCGCAGGTGGAGTGGCGGGTCGTCGGCTAGCCGCGATGCCGGCCGGCCGAGATCTGCCGAGCCGGTGCCGACCCGGCTCCTGCAGGTCTCCCTGTGGTCGAACGTGCCCGGCAAGGCCGTGGTCAGCGCCGGCGCGCCGACGACAGCCCGACCCCGCACACTCCGGCCGAGGCGGCACCGGACATCCACCGCAGCCCGTGCGGGCCTCAGCGCCGGCCGGAGGGGGCGCCCCCTCCGGCCGCTCCGTCGGTGACTACGATGGTGCACCGCGCACCGTGCGGCGCCGCCGGTGGAGCAGGAGTGTCCGAGTCCGCCCGCGGCGGCCGCGGGAGAGCCAGGCAGCCACGGGCGAGACGGCCCGAACGACGGAAACGGAGTTCGCCAGTCGTGGCAGCTACGCACAACGAGATCCTCAAGCGCGTCTACGCCCTCAACGGCCCGGAGGAGGCCCAGCAGGTCTATGACGCCTGGGCCGAGAACTACGACGCCGACACGGTCGAGGGCATGGGCTACGTCGCGCCGGCGCTCGCCGCGGCGCGGCTGGCCGAGCTACTCGACGCCTCCGCCACGGTGCTGGACGCCGGATGCGGCACCGGACTGGCCGGGGCCGCGCTGGCCGAACGCTGCGACGCGCTCATCGACGGCGTGGACCTCTCCGCCGGGATGCTGGAGCGGGCGCGTTCGCGCGGCGTGTACCGCGCGTTGAGCGAGGCCGACCTGACCAGGCGCCTGGACGTCGCCGACGGCGGCTACGACGCGCTGCTGTGCGTGGGCACCCTCACCGACGGCCACGTCGGCCCCGCGGCCCTGGACGAGTTCGCCCGCGTGGTCCGCCCCGGCGGCGTCGTCGTGGCCACCGTGCTCAGCGCGGTGTGGGAGTCCGGCGGCTACCGCTCCCACCTGGAGGAGATGGCCCGGCGCGGCCTGGTGCGGCTGCGCGAGCTCGAGGAGCGGCCCTACCACGAGCGCGAGGGCCTGTCCTGCCGCCTCTGCGTGCTCGAGGTCCGCTGACCCCCGGCCTCGCCCGCCGCCTCCCCCTGCGCGGCCGCATCCGGCCCGCCTGAGGGCGCGGAAAGTCCCGCGCGCGCCGCGCGATCTCCCGAATCGGCGGGGTCCGGCGTGGCAGAATGCCCCGAAGATCAACTACGGGGAGGGGCGGGCGGGTGTTTCGCACCGTGTCGGGCTGGGTCTTCTCGCCCACCGATCTCGTCGACTCGATGGAGTGCGAGCACCGCAGCGCGCTGAAGACCGCGCTGGCCGACGGCGTACCGGGCGCTCCGGTCCCCGCCGACATCGACGCGCTGGTGGCCCAGAGCGGCGCCGCGCACGAGCGCGCCGAACTGGAGCGGCTGACCGCGCTGTTCGGCGACGGCGTGGTGAGCATCGACAACCCCGAGGCCACGCACGAGGCGATGACGGCGGCGGCCCGGGCCACCGCCGAGGCGATGCGCGCCGGCGTCCCAGTGATCTACCAGGGCGTCTTCTACGACCCGGTCGAGCCCGGCATCGCCTTCCACGGCCGCGCCGACTTCCTCGTCAGCACCGGCGTGGACCCCGCCACCGGCGAGCGCCGCACGGGCGGCGGCACCTACGAGCCCTGGGACACCAAGCTCGCCCGCCGCCCCGGCCCCGGCGCGGTCCTGCAGTTGTCGGCCTACGCCGAGGCCCTGGGCCGCCTCGGCCCCGACGGCCCCGACCACATGCACCTGCTCACCGGCGACGGCCACACCCACGCGCTGCGGGTCGCCGAGTTCACCCCGATCCTGTCATCGGTGCGCGAGCGGCTGCTGGGCCGGCTGCGCGCCCCGGCCCGGCTGCCGTCGCCGCTGTGGGGCGAGCCGCGCCACGCCTGCGAGAGCTGCGGCTACGCCGCGATGTGCGCCGAAGGCCGGGCCGGCGCCCGGCACCTGTCCCTGGTCGCCGGGATCCGCACCGACCAGGTCCGCAAGCTCTGCGACGCCGGGATCACCACGATCGACGCGCTGGCCGGCGCCGACGAGCGGGACCGGCCCGAACCGCTGCCGCACCACGCCTACACCCGGCTGCGCGAGCAGGCGGCGCTGCAGGCGCGCCAGGACGCCACGCGCACCGCCGAGGACCCCACCGGCACCGTCATCGCCGAGGTCCACTCCGAGGAGGGCCTGGCCACGCTGCCCGAGCCCAGCCACGGCGACGTCTTCTTCGACATGGAGGGCTTCCCCTACTACGAGGGCGCCGACGGGCGCGGCCTGGAGTACCTGTTCGGGGCGGTGACCGAGGACGGGGGCGAGGAGCGCTTCCACGCGTTCTGGGCCCACGACCGCGCCCAGGAGAAGCGGGCGTTCGAGGAGTTCGTCGACTTCACCGCGGCCCGCATCGACGCCGACCCCGGCGCCCACGTCTACCACTACGCCTCCTATGAGGTGGACCGGCTCAAGCTGCTGGCGGCGACGTTCGGCACGCGCGAGGCCGAGGTGGACGACCTGCTGCGCGGGCGCCGCCTGGTGGACCTCTACACCGTGGTGAAGAAGAGCCTGCGCGTCTCCCAGCGCTCCTACTCGATCAAGTACCTCGAACCGCTCTACCTCGGCTCCGGACGCGCCGGCGAGGTCACCACCGCGACCTCCAGCATCGACGCCTACGCCGAGTACGTCGCCGCGTGCCAGGCCGGCGAGGCCGAGCGCGCCGAGAAGGTGCTGTCGGGGATCGCCGCCTACAACCGCGACGACTGCGTCTCCACGGCGCGGCTGCGCGACTGGCTGGAGGAGCGGCGCACCGAGCACGGGGTGCGGGCGCGCCCGATCCGCCAGGACGAGCTGGCGGCCGAGGACGGCGACGAGCGCGCCGCCGAGGCCGCGCGCCGCCGCGCCGAGATCGAGGCGCAGGCCCGGGCGCTGACCGACCCGCTGCTCGCCGAGGTCCCCGCCGACCCCGACGCCCGCGACGCCGAGCAGCGGACGCGGGCGCTGTTCGCCGCCCTGGTGGGCTACTACCGGCGCGAGGCCAACCCGGCGTGGTGGGAGTTCTTCCGCCGCGCCTCGGCGCCGGTGGAGGAGCTGGAGGCCGACAACGGCTGCCTGGTGCCGCTGCGGGTCCGCGCGGGGGAGTGGCAGGAGCCGACCGGCCGGCAGCGCAAGTCCCGCAGGGAGCTGCACGCGCGGGCCGACCCCTCCCGCCCGCACCCCTTCACCGCGGGCGACGACGTCCGGCTGCTGCACCCCGGCCCGCCGGGGCAGCCGGCGGCCACCACCGGCGCCAGGGTCGAGACCGCCGGCGCCGACCGGCTCACGCTGCTGGAGACGGCCGACCCCGGCGACACCTACGCCCGGGTCCCGGTCGCGGTGCTGCCCGGTTCGCCGGTGCGGGCCGCGCCCAAGGACGCGGCGCTGCTGTCGCTGACCGAACGCGTCGTGGCCGACCTGCCCGCGCTGCCGCCGCTGGCCGGCGTGGACGTGCTGCGCCGGATCCCGCCCCGGCTGCGCGGCGGCGGCGCGCTGCCCGCCGTGCGCGACGGCGACCCGGTGGCCACCGTGATCGAGGCGGTGGACCGGCTGGACTCCTCCTACCTCGCCGTGCAGGGGCCGCCCGGCGCGGGCAAGACCTACCTGGCGGCGCGCCTGATCACCCACCTGGTCGCCGCGGGCAGAAGCGTCGGGGTCTGCTCCACCAGCCACAAGGCGATCGAGAACGTGCTGGCCGCGGCGCTGAAGGCGGCGAAGGAGGCCGGCACGGAGCTGCCGTGCGCCAAGCGGCCGGCCAAGAAGCCCGACCCTGAGGCGGCCTGGGACCAGCCCAAGCAGATCAAGGACCTGGTGGGCTGGCGGGCCGGGCACGGCGGCGGCCACCTGGTGGGCGGCACCGCGTGGAACTTCGCCAACGAGGCCTTCGCCGGCGACCCCTTCGACGTGCTGATCATCGACGAGGCCGGCCAGTTCGCGCTCGCCGACACCCTGGCCGTCTCCGCTGCGGCCCGCGACCTGGTGCTGCTGGGCGACCCCCAGCAGCTGCCCCAGGTCGTGCAGGGCACGCACGGCGAGGGCGCCGCGGCCTCGGCACTGGAGCACCTGGTGGGCGAGCAGGAGATCATCGGCCCCTCGATGGGCTACTTCCTGGACCAGACCCGCCGGATGCACCCGCAGGTGTGCGAGCCGGTGTCGCGGCTGTCCTACCGGGGCCTGCTGCGCGCCCACCCCTCGGCGGCGGGGCGCGGCCTGGCCGGCGTGGCCGCGGGCACCTACCGGATCGAGACCGAGCACACCGGCCGCACCACCCACAGCCCCGAGGAGGTCTCGGCGGTGGTGGACCTGGCGGCGCGCCTGGTGGGCACCTCATTCACCGAGCCGGGTGCGGCGCCGCGCGCGCTGGACGGCGCCGACATCCTGGTCGTCGCCCCGTTCAACCTGCAGGTGCGGGCGCTGCGCCGGGCACTGGAGCAGGCGGGCCTGGACGAGGTGCGGGTGGGCACCGTGGACCGGTTCCAGGGCCAGGAGGCGCCGGTGGTGATCTGCTCGATGACGGTCTCCAGCGCCGCCGAGGCCTCGCGCGGCCTTGACTTCGTCCTCTCGCGCAACCGGCTGAACGTGGCGCTGTCGCGAGCCCAGGTGCTGACGGCGCTGGTGTACTCCCCGCACCTGGTCACGGCCGCGCCGCGCTCGATCGCCGAGCTGCGGGTGCTGGCCGGATTCGCCGGACTGTGCACCGCGGCCCGGCCGTGGCCCGGCGCCGGGCCACGCTAGCCGCGCACCGCGTTCAGCCCTCCGGTGGAGCGCACGCCGGGGATCCTGCTGTTGGGCCGGGCCCGCTGCAGCACCTCGTGCACGACGCCCTCGGCGCAGCGTTTCGGCGGGGCGGGCGGTTCGGGGCGGGGGGATCCGGCGTCTAAGGTGACGGTTCGAAACCCTCACCCGCTGGACATGACCGGAGGACGGATGGCGCCCAAGAAGAAGCGCGGACGCAGCCCCACGCAGGCGCGCCCGACCGGGGAGGCGCCCGCCGTGCCCCGTTCCGTCAGCCGCACGCCGCTGGTCGTCGAGGACCGCAGGCGCTGGCCGGCCGCGGTGTGGATCCTGCTGGCGTGCGCCTGGTTGGCCGGCTCCCCGCTGTTCTTCGTGCTCTACCTGGCCGAGGGTTTCGCGATGCTCGACACCGGCGAGGTCACCGACGCCGCCCGCAGGGCCGCCGCCTGGTACCTGGTCTGGATGCTGGTGTTCGCCCTGCTGGTTCCGCTGGGCGGCGCGGTGGCCGCGCTGTGGCTGCGCCGCAGGGTCGCGGCCGCCATGTTCGCCGCCGCCCTGGCGCTGTCCGCGGTCGTGGTGTTCTCGCTGGCATCCCCGGCCGAACTCCTCGGGGGCATCGCCGGGGCGTTCGGGTAGGGGAGCCGACGCCGGGGAGCCGCGCGCCGGGCGGGGCGGACCGCGCCCCCGCGCCGGCGATCCGCCATCATGGACCACCGTGAGCACCAACGGTGATTCGGCGCTGCCCGCAGAGGTCCGCACCCGCCTGGAGCGCGGCACGCACAGCGTGCTGATCGACACCCGGGCGCTGGAGGCGGTGCGCCGCCGCTTCGACGAGGACCAGGCCGCGGCGCTGGGCCGCTACCTCGCGGCCGCGCAGTCGGCGAACACGCTGCGCGCCTACCGGTCGGACTGGGTGGGGTTCACCGCGTGGTGCCTGGCCGAAGGGCGCCGGTCGCTGCCGGCCGACCCGGTGGACGTGGCGGTGTACCTGGCCGCCGCGGCCGACACGGTACGCGAGGACGACCCGGGCCGCTGGGCGCTGTCGCCGGCCACGCTGGAACGCAGGGCCGCGGCGATCGCCGCGGTGCACGGGGCCAACGGGCTCGCCTCGCCCACTCGCGCCGATGTGGTGCGTATGACGCTGCGCGGCATCCGGCGCCACCGCCGCGCCCAGCCCAGGCGCAAGCGCCCGGTGCTGCTGCACACCCTGGAGGCGCTGCTGGCCGAGCGCCCCGCGCCGGGCCATCCCAGCGGGGCGGCCCGGCGCCGCGACGCGCTGCTGCTGCTGACCGGGTTCGCCGGTGCGCTGCGGCGCGCCGAGCTGGCGGCGCTGAGCTTCGACGACGTCGCCGTGGACACCGATGCCGGGACCGGCGAGCCGCTGCTGGTGGTGCGGCTGTCCGTCACCAAGACCGACCAGGAGGCCCGCCACGCCCAGCAGGTGGCGCTGCCGCGCGGGCGCCGGGCGGCGATGTGCCCGGTGTGTGCGTTCGCCGACTGGGCCGAGGTGCTGGAGGCCCGCCGCGACGGGGGCGGCGCGGCCGTGCGGGCGCTGCTCACCGGTGAGGGCGAGCGGCCCGATGCCCGCGCGCACCGCTGCCACGCCTACGCCGGCACCGACCTGGCCGACGGCACCGCGCGCCCGCTGTTTCCCGCGGTCAACCGGCACGGCGGGATCGGTGAGCGCGCCGTCTCCGGCCGGGCAGTGGCCGACCTGGTCAAGCGCTACGCCGAGCGGGCCGGGCTGGACCCCGACGCCTTCGGCGGCCACTCGCTGCGCTCGGGCTTCGCCACCCAGGCCGCTCTGGGCGGCGCAGGCGACCGCGAGATCATGCGGCAGGGCCGCTGGACCAACGCACGCACGGTGCACGGCTACATCCGCACCGCCAACCCGTTGGAGGACAACGCGGTCACCAGACTGGGCCTGTGACCGCACCGTGCCGGAAATATGGAAGGATGCCCGGGTGATCGATGCGTTTCGTGCTGCCTTCCAGGAGCTGATCGACGCCTCCCTCGCGGCGGACCCCCAGCGTTTCGGCCCCGCCGTGGCCGAGGCCTACAACCTCGCCCGCCAGGTTCCCGCCGAAGAGCGCAACATCGCGCTGGAGGCGCTCGCGCCGATATTCGCCGGCAACCACGCCGTCCCCGGCATGGCGGCCGACCTGATGGTCGTCGCCGGCGCGCTGGTGGAGATGGGCGCCTCGCCGGGCGAGGCCGGGATCGAGGTGCTGCGCCGGCTGCGCGAGACCGGCAAGGGCGCCGGCGTGTTCCTCTACGCCTGGGACAAGACCGGCGGCGGCGCCCCGCCCGAGCCCGAGCAGGTCACCGCGGCCGACGAGGAGCGGGTGGCCGAGGTGCTCGGGGAGTCCGCGCCCACGGCGACGATGTGCTGGTGGGTCGCGCGCCGCTACGGGCTGTCGGCCAAAACCATGCTGAGCGACGCCGGCGTGCGCGCCGCGCTCCGCGAGGACGCGGCGATGCGCGAGGAGCTGCTGGCGGTCGCCGGGCAGCTCGCGCCGTTCCTGCCGGAGTTCGGTGAGGCCGCGGAGCTGCTGCGGATGTCGGAGGCGGCCTCGGCGCTGGTGCTGGACCGGGCCTCGGGGCGCGGTTTCCGGGTGCGCTTCGACGGCGTCGGCGACAACTTCCAGCTCCACACGCTGCTGGCCGATGCGCTGGTCGGCGCGCAGGGGCGCGGCCTGGCCGGCGAACGGCCCGACCCGGCCTGGGTGGCCGCGGCCTCCGACGGCGAGATCGACCGCGACTCCGTCGTCACGGGCTGGTGGAACCTGGTGGCCGCCGACGGCTCGTGGGTGTGGAACGAGGGCGTGCCCGGCGACGTCCCCGTGGTCGAGGGCGAGCGCGTGGTGGTCCTGGACGAGCCGCCCTACAAGCGCACCTGGAACTCCGTGCGCAGGCACCCCCACATCGCGGGGCGGCTGGAGGTCGTCGAGGAACTCGACGGCGAGCAGGCCGCGCTGTGGTGGCGGCGGGCCGCGCCGGGCGAGGCGATGGGCGAGGCGTTCGGCGGCGCGGGCTCCGGGGCGCAGCCGGTCGGCCCGGTGGCGCAGGAGCCGCCGTTGACGCAGGAACCGCCGTCCCACGAGGTCGCCGGGCCCGCGCCCGAGGCGCCCGGCCCGCAGGGATCCGGTGCGGCGGGCGGACCCGCCGACCCGGTGCCGGGCGAAGCGTTCGCGCCGCGGCCCGCTCCGACCGAGGCGATCCCGGCCGTCACCGACGCCGCCGCGCCCGACCCGGTCGAGGCGGCGCCGCAGCCCGACCCCGGCCCCGAGTCCGCCGACCGGCGCCCGCCGGGCGCCGACTTCCTGCCCCCGCTGCCCCCGGGCGTCTCCGACAGCGCCGCCTGGGGCCCGAACTGGCGGTAGCGCCGCCGGGCGGCCCGGCCGGCCCCGGCCTCGTGGGCGTTGACGCCACCGGTGCGGGGTCGGCGACGCCGGGATCGCCGGAGGATCAGGCCGCGCCGGCGTCGCGCCGGCGCGGCGGGGCGGCCTCGTCGCCGTCGTCGTCGTAGAGGTCCTCGAAGTACTCCTCGTCCTCACCGGCGGCGTGTGCGCCGCGGGGCCGGTAGCTCTGCCACCGCGACGGAACGAACAGCGGGATGATCAGGGCCAGGGCCAGGGGAAGGTAGAGCCCCAGAGGCAGCAGGGTGAGAGCGCCCTCCAGCCCGGGCAGGCCGGGGACGCGATCGGCGAGTCCGGGGCGCAGCAGGTGGGCCGCCGTCACGCCGACCAGCGTCAGCCCCGCGATGCCCGGCACGAGCGGGGTGAGCCGGGGCGCGGTGAGCGTGCAGGCCAGTACCAGTGCGAGCAGGGCGAGCGCACCGAGGGCGGTGATCCCGGTGAAGCTGACGAAGGTGCCGCCGAAGCCGTTGATCGTCACGAACCGGGGCAGGGCCCAGCCGCTGGCGAGCAGGATGACGGGGGCGAGGACGAGGCCGATGATGAAGCCGATGACATGTCGCACAAGGGTGCTCCTCTCGGATCGATCAAGCACCATACCGACAAATGAGCGAAAATGGTCATGTGGGACACATCGGCGGCCGCCGGCCCCCGGCCGCCGGTGGCGCGCCACCGGCGGCACCGCTGCGGCCCGGCCGCGCCGACCCGCCTGACCAGGCCCGTCACGCGCCATGACGAGCTTGTTCTCACTCTAGGCTTGGATACGTGAGCAATACAGAACCCTCCGCCGAATCCGGTCACGATCCCGACGTCGTCGCCCTGGCGACCAAGGTCTTCGATTTCGCCCGCCACGGCGACACCGAGTCCCTGACCGCCTACATCGACGCGGGCGTGCCGGTGAACCTGACCAACGACAAGGGCGACAGCCTCGTCATGCTGGCCGCCTACCACGGCCACGCCGGCACGGTCGCACGCCTGTGCGAGCGCGGCGCCGACGTCGACCGGCTCAACGACCGGGGCCAGTCCCCGCTGGCGGGTGCGGTGTTCAAGGGCGAGGACGAAGTGGTGCGCATCCTGGTCGACCACGGCGCCGACCCCGGGGCCGGACAGCCCTCGGCCGCCGAGGCCGCCCGTATGTTCGCCAAGACCCACTACCTGGAGCTGTTCTCCTCCGGCGAGGCCCGCTAGCACTACCCCCCCCGGGTGGCGGGTGGTCCGACGCCGGTCTCGACGTTGGGTTTCAACCTCGGTCCCGGGAGGGATGGCGTGCGGGTGGGCGGTTCTCCCGCGTGGCCGAAGGCCCGTGGACGCAAAATCGCCCTCCCGCGCGCGAAGCGCACGCCGACACCGTGGACGCAGGCCGACACCGCGGTTCCGGCCCGGCGCCCAAGGGTGGCGGCGTGCGTTCAGTCTTTGGGCGGGGGTTCAAACTCCTGTGGCCGGTGTTTCACGCCCTCGGTGGCCGAGGTTGAGCCTCACGTTGACCTTGTGGGGCCTGAAAACGTTGCGATCACCCCGACAAGGTCAAGACCGCCGAAAGGCCCGCCCCGCCGGGGATGCGGCCGCTACCGGACGGCGCACCGCGCCGCGGGGCCTGCCGGCCGGGGTCGCGGCGGGGCAGAATGGTCCTCCAGGCCCCGCACCCCAGGACGCACACGATGAGCTCTTCCCCGCACGAGCGGCTGCGGCCGGTCGTCGACCCCGACCTGCCGGCCGGGGAGCGCGCGGTGCTGCTGTCGCACGCCCACGCCCTGACCCCGGCCGGGAGCCCGGCTCCGCCGCCGGTGCCGGCGCGCTGGGAGTTCCCGTTCCTGCAGTGGGTGCGCGAGCACCCCGTGGCCACCCTGGTGGTCGCCGTGGCCGGCACGCTGGTGGGCATGCGGCTGCTGCTGCGCCTGTTCGTGTTCGTGCTGCCGCTGCTGCTGCTCGCCGCGCTCATCGCCCTCGTCGTCACGGCCCGGCGGGTCACCGAGTCCCCCGCCCAGGCCCTCGCCCGCCGCCACCACGGCCGCTACATCGTGGCAGAGGCCGACCTGGACGAGCCCGCCCGGCACCTGCTGGCCCGCGCCCAGCGCGCGGTGGACGCCGTCGACGCCGCCGACGTGGTCGCCTCCGGCCACATCGACGCCATCGACAACGCCGTGGTGCTGCCCCGGCAGGTGTGGGAGATCGCCACCACGTTGCGCCGCGTCACCGAACTGCGCGCCCGCGCGGCCGAGGCCGAGGCCGACCTGTCGGGTGCGCAGGGGCTGGAGGACCTGCTCGCCGAACGCGCCGCCGCGCTGGAGGCCGCCGAGGCCTCGGTCACGGCGCGGATCGGCGCGCTGGAGGGCTACGCGGCCCGGGTCGCCGAGGCCGACGAGAGCCACCGGCGGCTGCGCGCCGTCGAACGCCTGCTGGCCGAGCAGGAGGACTACCTCGACCTGATGGCCGCCACCGTCGCCGACGACTATGCCGCCGACCACATCGGCGAGCTCGGCGAACGGGCGCGCACCGCCCAGGAGCGGCTGCGCCGCGCACTGGCCGAGGCCGCCGAGGCGGGACTGCGGCTGCCCGGCGAGTCCGGGGAGGGGCGACGGTGAGCCCCGACGGCGCTGTCCCGCTGCCCGAGGACGCCGCGCGGCTGTTGAGTGCCCTGGGCGCGCCGCCGCGGCTGCGCGCCCACCTGAGCCTCGTGCACGGCGTCGCGGTGCGCCTGGTGGAGTGGACGGCCCGCCACCACCCGCAGGCCCGGATCGACGCACCGGCGGTGCTGTTCGGCGCCGCGACCCACGACATCGGCAAGACGCTGCACCCGGCCGAGCTCAGCGGCCCCGGCTCGGCGCACGAGGAGGCCGGGTACGCGCTGCTGCGCGAGCACGGCGTCGCGTCCGGCCTGGCCCGGTTCTGCCGCACGCACGGCTCCTACGGCGCCCCCGGCCGCACCCTGGAGGACCTGCTGGTGAGCCTGGCCGACACGGTGTGGAAGGGCAGGCGGGCGGTGGAGCTGGAGCAGCGGGTGGTGGAGCTGCTCGCGCGGGCGAGCGGCCGCGCGGGCTGGGAGGTGTTCCTCGAACTGGACGACCTGCTCGGCGACATCGCCGCCGGAGCCGATGAGCGCCTGGCCCACCAGGCCCGCCACCCCCTCACCGGCCCCAGGTGACCTCGTAGCCGTCCTCCAGGTACAGGACGCGGTCGCTCTCCAGGCACAGCGCGACGCGCCTGCCCGCGGCCGCGGGCAGGCGGTCGGCGACGTCGCCGGGCTCGGCCATGACCGCATCGCTGAGCTCATCGGCGGGCAGCCGTACCGCCTCGAACTGCCCCGGGGCCAGTACGCCGGAGAAGACGAAGACGGTGCAGGGGCGGTGATCGGGCGCGGTGCTGGAGGGCCGCCAGTCCACGCAGACCAGCCCGGTCAGCTTCGGCACGAACCCCAGCTCCTCGGCGCATTCGCGCCGGCAGGCCGCCAGCGGCGACTCCCCCATCTCGATGACGCCGCCCGGCAGCCCCCACCCCGGCTTGTAGGTGGGCTTGACCAGCAGGACCCGGCCCCGGGCGTCGCGCAGCACCGCTATGGCCGCGCCCCGGGTGCGCGGCAGGCTCTCGAAGAACTCCAGTTCGGTATCGGCCATGGCGACGACCCTACGCAGCGGCGGTGTCACCGCGGCCGCGCGGGGTGCGCGGCCGCCGCGTCTAGGGCTCGGCGATGACGGCGAGGTAGCCGTCGGGGTCGCGCAGCCAGATCTCGCGGTGGCCGGCGTTGGGGTTGAGGTGCACGTCGGCCGTGATCTGGGCGTCGGCGCCGCGGATCCGGCGCACCGCGGCGCCGAAGTCCTCGGCCTCGAACCAGATCGCCACCCCGTTGCCCGCGGGCCGGTGGGGGGCGGCGATCGCTCCATGGTGGTGGCCGGCCGCGAGCCGGTGGAGCTGCAGGACCGTTTCGCCGTCGACGCGCACCTGTTCGTACTCCGCTCCGCCGTGGCCGCTCGTCGCCGCGAGCACCCGCCGGTACCAGCGGCTGGACTCCTCGACGTCGGCGACCGCGGTCATCGGCTGGGACCGCACGCGGGAAAGGCTCCGTCTCACCGTGCTCCGAGCATGCCGGGGGCGGCGGACTCCGGTCTTGGACGAACGGGAACCCGGCCGCGGGGGTGCGCCGTGCGACCGCTCGGGCGAGCCGGTCGAAGCGGCTCGGCGCCGCGCCGCGCCCGCGCCGTCAGGCGGAGCGGCGGCCGTGCTCCCTCTCGTAGCGCTTCTTGAACTCCGCTTTCAGCTCGGCGGCCCGCACGGGGTCGCGCCGGCGCCGGCGCTGGTGCTCCTCGGAAGGGGTGGCGTGGACGGCGTAGAAGTCGTAGTCGGCGTCGCCCGGGTGCAGGACGGCGGTCCCGCAGGCGTAGACGGGGCCCGAGGCGTCGGCGTGGCTCAGTGGCACGTGAATACTGCCGTCCGGATACCGGACCGCGGCCGGGCGGGTCATTGCATCACCCCGTAGTTGTATTCGAAGTACCTGGTGACATCGTAGGCCAGGCGCGTGTTGCCGGCCAGCATCCGCTCGAGGACCTCGAAGGCGTCGGAGGCGCTGAGCGCGAAGGACTCGGCCCACCACTCGTGCCTTCTGTGCCAGTAGGGCTCCTCCAGGCAGGGCAGGCACGCGTTGTGCAGGTCCCGCCACTCGCGGGTCTCCGACATCATCCGGTCGGCGATGTCGAGGACGTGGCCGACCTCGTGCAGGACCAGGGAGACCGACTCGTGCTCGTTGCTGCCCAGGGCGACCACCCCGTAGCGGTAGATGCCGGTCAGGCGGTCGAAGGGCTGGGAGCGCGGATCACCGGGTTCGGTGGGCACGCCCCGCAGGTGCCCCAGTCCGTCGAGGTCGACGATGGAGCCCTCGCCGATGTGGATGGCCTCCACCTCGTCGATGATCCGGTCGGCGATGTGGAAGGGCAGGTTGGCCAGGGCGTCGACGTTGTCGATCACCCGCTGCGGCGGGCGGGTGCCGGCCGGCCACTGCCGGTGCAGCACGGTCTCCAGGCGGCCCAGGTGCCGCCGCCCGTCGTCGGGGACGGGGACGACGCCTCGGGGGTGCGGGCCGCATTCGATGCGTTGGTTCACGCGCAGGAAACTAGCGGAGTCGGGCGGCGTCTGCGCCACGGCACCGCCCACGGGCCGCTTCGGCCGCCGCGATCCCCGGTGCTCCCTGGATCCGGCCGGTCGGCAGGGGTCACTAGGATCGGTGGGCGTGACATCGATCCTCTCATCCCTCCTTTGGGTTCCCGCCGCGGCGCCGCACCATGGCTGAGGCCCGGCACCGCGCCTCCGGGCTGGGCTTCGCCGTCGCCTCGGCGCTGGCCTTCGGCGGGTCCGGCCCGTTCGCCCGCCCCCTCATCGACGCCGGCGTGGACCCCCTGCACGTGACCTGGCTGCGGGTGGCCGGCGCCGCGCTGATCCTGGCGCCGCTGGCCGTCAGGCACCGCGGCGTGCTGCGCACCCACCCGTGGCTGCTGCTGGCCTACGGGGTGTTTCCGATGGCGGGGGTGCAGGCGCTGTACTTCGCCGCGATCTCGCGGATCCCGGTCGGCGTGGCGCTGCTGATCGAGTTCCTGGGCCCGGTCCTGGTGCTGGCCTGGATCCGGCTGGTGCGCCGCCGCCCGGTGTCGCGCGCGGCCGCGGTCGGGGTGGTCCTGGCCGTGGCGGGGCTGGCGTGCCTGGTGGAGGTGTGGGCCGGGGTGCGCCTGGACGCGCTCGGGCTGGCGCTGGCGCTGGGCGCCGCGGCCTGCCAGGCCGGCTACTTCCTGCTCTCCGACACCGCGGGCGAGGAGGTCGACCCGCTCGCCGTCATCTCCTACGGCGCGCTGGTGGCCGCCGCGCTCATCACCGCCGTCGCCCGGCCCTGGAGGCTTGAGTGGCGCCTGCTGGCCGGCGACGTCGACATCGCCGGGATGAGCACCTCGGGCCTGGTGTCGGTGGTGTGGCTGGCGGTGGTCTCCACCGCTGTCGCCTACGTCGTCGGAGTGGCGGCGATCCGGCGGCTGTCGCCGGTGGTGGCCGGCGCGGTCGCCTACCTGGAGGTGGTGACCGCGATCGTGCTGGCGTGGCTGATGCTGGGGGAGGCGCTGAGCGCACCGCAGATCGCCGGCGCCGTCATCGTCGTGGCCGGGGCGTTCATCGCCCAGACCTCGGTGGCCACCGGTGAGGCCGCGGCCCAGGACCCGCCCGCCGACGGCGCCTCAGCGCCCGGGGACCGTCGGGCCGCGGCCCAGGTCCAGGGGCCGGTCGCTGACCGGGCGGGCGCCCAGCCGGACGCGTAGCTCGTAGGCGACGAGCGCCACCGCGACGCTGCCCAGCGTCGCGGCCAGCGGCGTGCGCTGCTCGGGCAGGAAGGCCATGGCCACCAGCAGCGCCGCCATCCCGGCCAGCGCCACCCACGTCAGGTAGGGAAACCCCCACATCGGCAGGGTGAGGCGCCGGGGCTCCTCCCGCCGCATCCGCGTGCCCATCACCAGTTGCGAGGTCACGATCGTGATGAACAGGACGAGCAGGATCGCGCCGATGGAGGCGACCAGGAACGGAAAGACCGTCTCGGGCCACAGGTAGTTGGCGACCACCGAGGCATAGCCCACGACGGTGCCCAGCAGGATGGCGCGGGCGGGCACGCCGCGCCGGCTCACCTTGGCCAGGGAGGCCGGGGCGTCGCCCTGGCGGGTGAGCACGTGCAGCATCCGCGAGGAGGTGTAGAGGGCGGCGTTGAGGACGCTGAGCACCGCGATGAACACCACGATCTGCATGACCAGCGGCGCCGCGGGCACGCCGACCGTCTCCATCACCGTGACGAACGGGCTGGCCAGCACATCGGTGTCGTTCCACGGCAGGACGGTGACGATCACCGCGATGGAGGCGATGTAGAACAGCGCGATACGCCACAGCACGCTGGTGGTGGCCCGCGCGACGGCCGCGGCCGGCTCGTCGCTCTCGCCGGCGGCGATGGTCACGATCTCCACACCGCCGAAGGAGAACAGCACCGCCACCGTCGCGGCGAACACCGCCGTCCAGCCGTTGGGCGCGAACCCGCCATGGGACCACAGGTTGGCCGCGCTCGCGCCGTCGGAGGCGGGCAGCAGGCCGAGCGCGAACAGCACGCCCAGGATCAGAAACACCACGATGGTGGCGATCTTGACCATGGAGAACAGGGATTCGGTCTCGCCGAAGACCCGCACCGAGACCAGGTTGGCCGCCGTCATGGCCACCAGCAGCCCCAGCGACAGCAGCCAGCCCGGGGCCGCAACCCACTGGGCCAGGATCGCCGCGCCGGCCACGGACTCGGCGGCCACCAGCACCGCATACATCCACCAGTACAGCCAGCCGATGCAGAAGCCGGCGCGCGGCCCCAGCGCCATGCGGGCGTAGTCGGAGAAGGAGCCGGAGGCGGGCCGGGCGACCACCATCTCGCCCAGCGCGCGCAGCGTCAGCAGCACCAGCGCGCCGGCCAGGGTGTAGGACAGGACGGCGGCGGGGCCGGCGGCGTTGATGACCGTGCCCGAGCCGATGAACAGCCCGGCGCCCACGGAGCCGCCGACGGCGATCATGGTCATGTGCCGGCGGCGCAGGCCGTGGGCCGGCGACGGATTGGTGCCCGCCTCGGGCGACGGAGGGGTGTGCGAGGTCACGCCCATCGAGATTAGGGGGCCGACCGGGGCAGTGGCGCCGCGCAGCCGCACGCCAACGGGTAAAAGTGAGAAAAGTTACCCCGGTTCTCGGGGAGGGCGGGCGGCTCGCGGCCCGCCGGGGCAGGCGCTCACCCTCCGGGACCCGGTGAGCGCGGACCCGCGTCGGGCTCCTCCCGGCGCGGGAAAGGGGACCGCCCCGGGGAAGGCGTCGCCCGAGCCCCGCCTGCGGCTCCCTCGTGCGGGGGAGGTGGCGGGCCCGGCGGTCTGCGACGATCTCATGCGTGCGGGTTCTGCTTCCATCGCTGCTGGCGCCGCTGTACCGGGCGGCCACCTACACGCGGTGGATCTATCTGATCATCCTGGGCGCGGTGTTCCTGCCCTACCTCATCGCCGGCATGGTGGCGGTGGTCCTGCTGGTGCGCGGTACGACCTCCACCGCCCCCGACGCCGCGGCCCTGCCGCTGGCCGTGGGCGTCCCGACCTCGCTGGCGCTGATCGCGGCCACCGCGCTGGTTCCCACCGTGCGCTCCCTCGTGGGCGCCCTGACCGCCGACCTGATGGGCGGCCCGCTGCGCGGCCGGCCGGTCGGGCGCGCCACCACCTGGGGGGCGCGCGCCCGCACCGCCGGCTGGCTGCTGATCTGCCTGCCGCTGGGGTTCGCGGTGTGCCTGGCGACCATGGTGGTGCTGCCCGAGGCCGCCGTCCTGATCGCCTCGCCGCTGGCTCCGGGCACGGTCTCGGCCGAGTTCGGCGTGATCACCGTCCTGGGCGACCGGCCGCTGCAGCCGCCGCTGCGCCCCTGGGCGCCGCTGGTCGGCCTGGCCGAGCTCGCCGCCTTCGTGTACCTGCTGGCCGGGACCGGCGCGGCGCTGGCCCGCCTGGCGCCGCGCCTGCTGGGGCCCTCGGCCGCCGAGCGGCTGGCCGCGGCCCAGGCCCGCGCCGACTCGCTGCTGGAGCGCAACCGGCTGGCCCGCGAGCTGCACGACGCCATCGGACACGCGCTGTCGGTGGTGGCGCTGCAGGCCGGAGCGGCCGCCCGCGTCCTCGACACCAACCCGGCCTTCGCCCGCCAGGCGCTGGAGGCCATCGCCGAGCAGGCCCGCACCGCCACAGCCGAACTCGACCACGTGCTGGGCCTGCTGCGCGAGGAGCGCACCTCCACGGCGCCGCAGCGCACCCTGGCCGACCTGCCCGCCCTGATCGAGGCGACCCGGGCCGCGGGCGCCCGCATCACCTCAGAGATCGAGGGCGAGACCGCGTCGGTGCCCGGCGTGGTCTCCCGCGAGATCTACCGCGTCTGCCAGGAGGGCCTGACCAACGCGCTGCGCCACGCCGGCCGGGTCCCCGTCACGCTGCGCCTGGCCGTGGCCGCGCAGCACCTGGAGGTCGAGATCACCAACCCCTGCGCCACCGCGCCTGGGCGCAGGCAGAGCGGGGGCCGGGGACTGGCCGGGATCACCGAGCGCATCGGACTGCTGGGCGGCACCGTCAGCGCCGGGCACCGCGACGGGTCGTGGCGGCTGGCCGCGGCCATCACCTGGAAGGGACGCTGAATGCTGCATGTGGCACTGGTCGACGACGAGGCGCTGGTGCGGGCGGGCCTGCGCGCCATCATCGACGCCGAGACCGACCTGGAGGTGGTGGCCGAGGCCGGCGACGGCGCCGGCGTGCTCGACATCGCCCGGCGCACCCGCCCCGACGTGGTGCTGATGGACGTGCGCATGCCCCGCCTGGACGGCATCCAGGCCACCCGCGCGCTGGTGGAGTCCCTGGACGACCCGCCCCGCATCATCGTGGTCACCACATTCGAAAACGACGACTACGTCTACGGCGCGCTGCGCGCCGGCGCGGCGGGGTTCCTGCTCAAACGCAGCCGCCCCGAGGACATCCTGGCCGCGGTCAGGCTGGTGGCGGCCGGGGACTCGCTGCTGTTCCCCGCGGCGATCCGCGGCCTGGCCGCGACCCACGCCCACCCGGCCACGCCCGCCGCGCGCCGGGTGGCCTCGCTGACCGAGCGGGAGGCCCAGACGCTGCGGCTCATGGCCAGGGGGCTGTCCAACGCCGAGATCGCCGCCGAGCTGTTCGTCGGCGTGCAGACGGTCAAGACCCACGTCTCCAACATCCTGGCCAAGCTGGGCGTGCGCGACCGCACCCAGGCCGTCGTCGCCGCCTACGACTCCGGCCTGGTCGCCCCGGGCGCCCCCGCGTCCTAGCAGGCCCCCGCTCCCTTCGGCAGCCGACCGGTCGGCACCGGCTCAGCGGCCCTCGACTTCGCAGCATTGCGGCCAGGCCCGGCGCGGCGGGGTGTCTTCGGTGGCGGCCCCGATCAGGGTCGCGGCGGCCGTGCGCGCCGGATTCCGCGCACGAGCGGGGGCCGGAGGCTACAGTCGACGGCCGCGTGGTCGTCACCGCCGACTCCGTTGCCCGCTTCGGCCGGTTCCGCACCGTTGAGCGCGCGCTGCGCGTCTTCGGCCGCGGCCCGGACACCCACCTCGTCTGGATCGGCCCCGAGTGAGTCCGGCCCGCGCCTGCGCCTTCGCCACGCGGGGGAGCGCCGGCGCCCGCCCGGGCGCCCCGGCGGGCGCCCGCCGTCAGTCGGCGTCCTCGGCCAGGGCGCTGAGCACCAGGGATCCGCCTGCGCCCGGTTCCACCGACACGCTCGCCAGGTTGGCCACGACCGCGTCGGCCTGGAGTTCGGTGGCGTGGTGGGAGGTCAGCAGCGCGATCGTGCGGGCCCCGGCCGCCCGGGCCGAGGCCAGCCCCGCCGGGGCGTCCTCCAGCGCCACGCACGCCCCGGCCGGCGCGCCCAGCAGCCGCGCCCCCAGCTCATAGGGCTCGGGGTCGGGTTTGCCGCGGGAGATGTCGTCGGCGGTGACCATCAGCGGCGGTTCCACCTCCAGCGGCGCCATCCGCGCCCGGGCCAGCGCGCGGGTGCAGGAGGTGACCACGGCCCACCGCTCGCGCGGCAGCGACTCCAGCAGCGCGTGCGCCCCGGGCAGGGCCACCACCCCGTCGGCGCGCTCCACCTCCAGCCGCTCGATGCGCTCCTGGCCCTCCTTGCGCAGGTCCTCGGGCAGCAGTTCGGCGACGATGTCGGCCGAGGGCCGGCCGTGGGCGTGCGCCGCCCACAGCCGCTCCTCGCCGACGCCGAACTCCCGGGCCCAGGCGCGCCAGCACTCCTCGGTCACCGGCGTGGAATCGATCAGCGTCCCGTCCAGGTCGAACAGCAGTCCCTCAGCGGCAAACATCACGCCATGAGTCTAGGAACCGGCTGCGGCGCCGGCGCGGCCGGGGCGTGCGCGGCGCCGCCCGCATGCGGGCGGAATTCAGGCGGGGGAGTGCGGGTCCCGGGGCTCGCCGGCGCGCGCGGCCACCGCGTCGGCGGCGTCGATGACGAGCTTGGCGAACATCTCGGGCTGGTCCAGGCTGACCATGTGCCCGGCCCGGGGCACCACCAGCAGCCGCCCGTCGGCGCAGGCGTCCAGGAACAGCTTCTCGTGGATGCGGAAGTGGTCGCGCGCGCCGTTGATCAGCCACACCGTGCCCGGGTAGGAGGCCAGCAGCCCCAGTACGTCCAGGTCGGCGATCTCGTCGATCACCGAACGCGCCGCCTCCATCGCCAGCCCGCCGTCCAGCACCGCCTGGGCTCCGTCGGCCGGCAGCGTCAGGCGGTGGAACCGCCGGTTGACGGCCAGCCCCTTGTCGGGCAGCCGGTCCAGCAGCGCCGCGGGGATCCGGTACATGTGGGCCAGGGCGTTGACGGGGCGCGCCGAGCAGCTCGTGGCCACCAGCCCGGCCACGCGCTCGGGGTGGGCGGCCGCGGCGGCGATCGCGACGAACCCGCCCAGGCTCAGGCCCACCACCAGGGCGCGCCCGCCGACCTCCTCGATCGCCTCGTGCACCGCCTCCACCGCGCCGTCGACCGTGAAGGCCTCGCCGCGGCGCGCACCGTGGCCGGGCAGGTCGGGGGCCAGGGCCCTGCGTCCCTCAGCGTGCAGCGCGTCCAGTTGGGGCCGCCACATGCTCCCCGAGATCCGCAGCCCGTGGACGAACACGACAGGAACGCGCATAACCGCTCTCACCCCAGACGAAGCCCGACCCGCTTGCGCGGGCACCCCCGAACATCCATCACCATTGTCACGATTTACCCCACCGCGGCCGTTACATGTCGTAGGAGACGGTGACCGGCGCATGGTCGGACCAGCGCCGGTCATAGGAGGCCGCCCGCTCCACCAGCGCCTCCTTGGCGCGCTCGGCCAGCCCCGGCGAGGCCATCTGGTAGTCGATGCGCCATCCGGCGTCGTTGTCGAAGGCCCGGCCCCGGTAGGACCACCACGAGTAGGGTCCGTCCTGGTACGGGTGCAGGCGTCGCACCGCGTCGACCAGGTCGGCCTGCTCCAGCAGCCGCGACAGCCACGCCCGCTCCTCGGGCAGGAAGCCCGAGGAGCGGGCGTTGGCGCGCCAGTTCTTCAGGTCGGCCTCGCTGTGGGCGATGTTGTAGTCCCCGCACACCACCAGCTCGCGCCCCTGAGCGCTCGTCTCCGAGCGGCGCCGCACCAGGTAGGGCAGGAACGCCGCCATGAAGCGCTCCTTCTCGGCCTGGCGCTCGGTGCCCACCTCGCCCGAGGGCAGGTAGAGGCTGCCCACCGTCACCCGGTCGAAGTCGGCCTCGACGTAGCGCCCGGCGTCGTCGAACTCCGCCTCGCCGAAGCCGATGCGCACCGCCTCGGGGCGCCGCCTGCTGTACAGCGCCACGCCGGCGCGCCCCTTGGCCGCGGCCGGGGCCAGCACGGTGTGCCAGCCCGGGGGCTCGATCACCGCATCGGGCAGCTGGGCGCGCTCGGCGCGCGTCTCCTGCAGGCACACCACGTCGGCGCCGGTGGCCGCCAGCCAGGGCCCGAACCCCTTCTTCGCCGCCGCGCGCAGGCCGTTCACGTTCACCGTGGAAACCGTCCAGATCACGGGCAGCAAGCCTAGCCAACTCCGCGGCCTGCGGCGCGGCGGTCGGGGCCGCGCCGCCGACACCCGAAAACATTCCCTTGCAAGCATATAACCGACGGAGTATGTTCAAGGGGTGGCCATCCCCTTCGACGTCCTCGCCGAACCCACCCGGCGCCAGATCCTGGACCTGCTCCTGCAGCGGCCCCACCCGGTCGGCGAACTCACCGACCGGCTCGGCCTGAGCCAACCCAGCACCTCCAAGCACCTGCGGGTGCTGCGCGAGGCCGGACTGGTCCGGGTCCGCCGCGACGCCCAACGCCGCTGGTACGAACTGCGCACCGACCCCCTGGAAGAGGTCGACGCCTGGCTCGCGCCCTACCGGCGCCTGTGGAACCAGCACCTCGACGCCCTCGAAGACCACCTCGACACCATGACCGACGACCCCGACCGACCCGACGACAACCGGAAGGACCAGCCGTGAACGAGACCCTGCGCACCGTCGACGGACGCCCCGTGCTGCGCATCCAGCGGCAGCTGCACCACACCCCGGAAAAGGTCTGGCGCGCCATCACCGAACCCGACCACCTCAGCCGCTGGTACCCCTTCCAGGTCACGGACATGGACCTGCGCATCGGCGGCCGCATCGACTTCGACGACGGCGCCGGCACCACCATGACCGCCACCATCACCGAACTCGACCCGCCCCGCACCTTCGCCTTCAGCGAGCACGCACCCGCGCAGACGCCCAACGAAAGCGACGACCTCGTCCACTTCGAACTGCGCCCCGAGGGCGCGGACTGCCTGCTGGTCTTCACCCACACCTTCGACGACCGGCCCGCCGCGGCCGCCTACGCCACCGGCTGGCAGACCTGCCTGGACCAACTGCAGGCGCTCCTGGCCGACCGGCCCGCACCCGCCGCGACCGACCCCGCCCAACGGCACGAGACCTACATCAGCGCCTTCGGCCTGGACACCGGCTCGACCGGCAGCACCGAACAGGGCTGGCTGGTGCGCTTCGACCGCCAACTGATGGGCCCGCCCATCGACACCGTCTGGGACGCCCTGACCAGCGGCGCCGAGACCGCCACCACCGGCACTCCGGCACCGCCGACCGCCACCACCCGAGAGGTCCCCGCCGCGGCGATCACCGCACTGCAGGCCCCCACCCTGCTCGAATACGACTGGCGCGACGCCCAAGGCCCCGCCGGCCGCGTGCGCTGGGAGCTGTCGCAAGGGCCCGCGGGCGCCCGCATCACCCTGACCCAGACCGGCCCGCACGGCGCCGAGCAGGAGCGCTCCACCGCCCTGGCGGCCTGGCGCACCCACCTGGACCTCCTGGCCCGCCGCCTGCACGCCCCGACCCCCGGCTGAGGCACCGAAAACCCCGCGCCGCCCCGACCCCTGGGGCGGCGCGGGACCGGGCGCCTCAGGGATGCAGCAGCACCTTGGTGTAGCCCTCCACCCTGCGGTCGAACTTGTCATAGGCCGAGGCCGCCTCGTCCAACGGCACCTCGTTGGACACCACGAACGACGGCTTGGCCCGCCCCTGGGCGATCAGGTCGCGCAACTGCCGGTTGTAGCGCTTGACGTTGGCCTGCCCGGTCCCCATCCGCAGGCCCTTCTCGAACAGCTTGCCGATCTCCAGCACCAGCCGGCCCTGCCGGGCCTCCTCGTCACCGCCGCCGGGATCGGACGACAGGTACAGGCCCGGCACCCCCAGCGCCCCCGTGGCCCGCACCGTGTACACCAGCGCGTTGAGCACGGCGGCCGGCTCCTCGCCCTCACCGGAGTGGCCCTTGGCCTGGTAGCCCACCGCATCGATGCCCTTGTCGGTGCCGCCGCCGGTGAGGTCGCGGATCTGCTCGGCCGGATCGCCGGCGCTGAAGTCGACCGGTTCGGCGCCGATCGACTCGGCCATGCGCAGCCGCTCGGGCACCTTGTCCACCACCAGCACCCGCGAGGCCCCGCGCAGAAACGCCGAGTAGGCCGCCATCAACCCCACCGGCCCCGCACCGTAGACCGCCACCGTGTCCCCCGGCGACACCCCGGCCAGCTCGCACCCGTGGTAGCCCGTGGGGAAGATGTCGGCCAGCAGCGCGTAATCGGCCTCGTTCTCCTCGCCCGGCGGCAGCACCAGGCAGTTGAAGTCGGCGAAGGGCACCCGCAGGTACTCGGCCTGCCCGCCCCGGTAGGGCCCCATCGCCACGTAACCGTAGGCGCCGCCGGCGAAGCCGGGGTTGACGGTCAGGCAGAACCCCGTGAAGCCGGCCTGGCAGTTGCGGCAGAACCCGCAGGCCACGTTGAACGGCATCACCACCCGGTCCCCCCGGGACACCGAGGTCACCGCCGACCCGATCTCCTCCACCACGCCCATGTTCTCGTGGCCGAACACGATCCCGGGCTCAGCCTCGGTGCGCCCCTCGTACATGTGCAGATCGGACCCGCAGATCGCACTGGAGGTGATGCGCACCAGCACATCGGTCGGATCCTCGATACGGGGATCGGGCACCTCCTGCACCGCCACCTCGAACGGCTCCTGATACACCACCGCGCGCATGATGGGCCTCCCTCGTCGACGCTCGGAACCCCACCCCCTACCCAGCCGGTGACCTCCATCACATCTTCGGCGCGGGGGAGTCGGCCGCCGACTCCTGGGCGCGCCCGGCCAGGCGCCGCAGCACCCCGTAGGTGCGGTTGGAACGGGCCGCATCACGCTGGGCCTGGGCCGTGACGTCGATGTAGGACTGCGACGAAGTCAGCGAGGAGTGCCCCAGCAGCCGCATGATCTCGGTGACCGAGGCCCCGTCCTCGGCCAGCCGCGTGGCGAAGGTGTGGCGCAGCGCATGCACCAGCGTCCCCGCGGCCACCCGGTCATGGACCCCGGCGTGCCGGTAGCACTGGCGGACCAGGTACTGCAGCCCGCCGCGGCGCAACCCCCGGCCCCGGTTGTCCACCAGCAACGCATCAGAACCCCTGACACGCCCGAACCGCTGACCGCGCGTGCGCAGGTAGGCGTCGATCAGCGCCTCCAGCGGCGCCTCGATCGGCAGCGACCGGGTACGCCCGCCCTTACCCACCACGCGGATCCGCCGCTCACCCGGCCGCCCACTGAGCGACTCACACGTCAGCGACAGCATCTCCGCCGAACGCAGCCCCGTCAGCAGCGCCAGCGCCAGCACCGCGATGTCGCGCTCGGGCCAGGGCTCACGCGCCCGCCGGCAGCCCGCCGCCAACGCCTCCAGCAGCCGCTCAGGAGTGTCCTCGCCCATCAGCGGCTTGGGCTGGCGCGGTTTGAGCCGCGGCCGCTGCACCGCCGGCATCGGGTTGCCCGCCACAGCCCCCTCCGTCACCCAGAACGCGAAGAACCCGTTCCAGGTCGACCACGCCCGCGTCACGCTGGAAGGCGCCCGCTCGGCCGCGAACTCCGCGAACGCCCGCCGCAGCAGCCCGCCCGTCAACGCGCCCAGCCCCAGCCCGCCCACCGCGCACCCCTGCACCCGGGCCGCGCACTCCAGCACCCCGAGCAGATCCCGCCGGTAGGCCGCGATCGTGTGCGGCGACGGCTTGGCCGAACTCCGCGCCACCAGATACTCCTCGACCGCCCGCACCGCCGACATCGGCGACGCCCCGTCCTCAACCGCAACGCTCATAAGGCAACCATCCCCGATTTCGGCCCGCGGTGATCATCTGGGCCCCGACTCTTCGGGCCACGGCGGCACACCGGCACCGCCCCCGCCCCGGACGAGGCCGCGAAAAAAGCGGGACGCGCCGCGCCCCGCCCCTTCCAGACCCGCGGCCTCAGGGAATGCGCTTGGCCGCCCACATCGACACCGCGTGCAACGGCCACTCCAGCGGCCCCCGCCGCACCAGCAGCCGCCACACCGTCGCCGCCAGCACCGACCCCACCAGCACCGAATAGGCCAACTGGTCGGTGACGAAGACCAACGGCGTGCCCTCCAGCAGCCCCTGCTCGGCCACCCAGATCAGCAGAATGTGGCCCACATAGGTCGTCAACGCCAGCGCACCCACCGCGGCCAGCGGATACACCACCCACCGCAGGTACTGCGACACCAGCAGGCACACCCCCAGCACCGCGATGGCGACCCCGCCCGCACCATAGACCTCCAGCGGGGTACCGCTGTGCGGAGCCGCACTCAGCAGCCACGCCCAGTCGGAGGTGGGCACCGCCCCGCCGAACCCCTCATACAGCGCCGCGTCGACCCCCTCGGCCCCATAAGGCGCCCCCGTCGCCCGGTCGGTGGCCGCGGCGAGGCGCTGCGCCCCGCCCAGGACGTACAGCGCCACCCAGGAGGTGCCGTAGGCCAGCACGGCCAAGCCCGAACCCACGCCCACCAGCGCCCAGCGCACCCGCACCGAACGCAGGTCCAGCCGCCCGATCGCCAGCCCCGCCAACACGAACGGCATCCAGGTGATCGCCGGATAGGAGCCGGTGACCAGGAAGTTCACCACCCCGTCGCCCGCATAGACGGCGAAGGGGTCATAGGAGTCGACGGCCTGCACCGGACCCTCCAGCGGCCCGCCCCGCACCATCAGGCCGCGCAGGTAGAACGACGCGAGCGGCCCGGCCACCCCCAGCACCGCCGCGGTCCCGGCCACCACCTTCCACCGCTCGTCCAGCAGCGGGGCGGCCAGCACGAAGAACACCGCATAGTAGGCCAGGATCACCGAGACCGGCGTGCCCATCATCGTCAGCGCGGTGCCCACCGGCAGCATGATCAGACCCCGGATCACCACCCGCCACAGCGCGACCCCCATCTCCTTGCCGCTCCTGGGCCGAGACCCGCCCGACAGCAGCGCGATCGAAACCCCGGCCAGCAGCGCGAACAGCGCGGCCGAACGCCCGGCCGCAACGGGGTAGAGGGCGTTGGAGCCATCGGCCAGACTCCAGCCGACGCCCACGTGCACCACGAACATGCCCAGCACGGCCAGCCCGCGGGCCACGTCGACGCCGATGAGGCGGTCGGCACCCCAGGCCCGGGCACCGGCGGCGCCGGGGGAGCGGGGCAAGGGCCCAGGGGCGCCGGGATCTCCAGGCGCGGCCGGCACGGTCCCGGTCACGCTCGCCGAACCGCCGGGCGCGCCCGCATGATGCGGACGGGTCTCTTCGGCGGGACCGCTGTCGGGGGCTGGACTGGCACTGTTCGACACATCTATGAGGATCCCCCGCCGCTTCCATGAACACAGGGTGTTCACCGAGTTCTGGCCGCTTGTGGACGATCCTGCCCCGCACCCACCCGCGCGGTCAACGCATCGCACGGCTCGCGCGTCCCATCACCCCAGGTCGCCCAGCCCGCGCCACCGCGCCACCGCCCGCCGACGGCGGTGCCGCCGCGAAGCCGCACGGCAGCGGGGCGGGGGAGCACCGGCCACCCGTGCACCGCGCCCCCAGCGGACCGACCGGAACGCTCACCGCACCGATCGGAAGGACAGCGACGACGATGCCGCCCGCTGCACCGCATCGGCTCGCCGAGGCCGCCGCGGCGCAGCGGGCGGGGGAGAGGGGAGCCACGTCCCGGGCAGGACCGTCCTCACCGCCGGCTGAGACGCGGCGCCGGGGCGGGGACCCTGTGGGCCGCGGCGCAGCGGGGACGGGCGGGGGGCGGCCCGTCCGTCCCCGGAGGAAGGCTGCGGCCGGGATCCGGAGGGCGGATCCCGGCCGGAGAATCCGGCATTCGCCGCAATCATCTACGAATGATGCATAACGCACTTTATGCATCAAACATGGATGGAGATCCGGTCCCCGCCGCGCCGAACCTCCCGTCGGCGGCCGCGGCGGGGACCGGGAACGCCTGCTCCGCCACATCGGCCCTTCATGATCATCGGGGAGGGTCCGACGCGGCCGCCGACCCGGCGGGAAGGTGCCGCCCGGGACACGCCCGCAGAAACCCCGGACGGCGGAGGCTTCTTCGGCGGCCGGGACGAGGGATCCACTGAGGCGACCGGCCGGACGAAACGTGCGGCTCCAGGCGAATTCCTCGGCTTTGCGTTCGCGGGCCCGACGTCCGGCTGGTCGGCCGCCGGATGCCGTCGCCGTCCGGGTCGGCGGTTCGGGTTCTCCGGGTGCGGCCGCCATCGCGCCCGGATGTCCGAGCCGGGCCGCAGCGCCGATGCGCCGGACGGATCACCGCGCCGCCTTCGGCGCTGCGGCGGGGCGCGCAAACCCCTCTCGGAGGAGCCCGGAAAACCGCTTACTTGACATAATATTCATTATCGGCGACTTATGAGGGGCGCCGAGAAGGGGCTGCCGCGGCCTTCAGGCGAAGACCCGGCCGGCCGCGCACGGCGCCGCACCGTCCCGGGCGTCGGTGCGGACCCGCCTCGGCAGGTGCGGCGAGTCCGCGGACCCGATCGATTCAGCCGCAGCGCCCGCGAAGGGGCCCGTGCGGCGCCGATGCGGCCGCCCGCGGCCCACGCCGCCGGCCGCTCATCGGACGCGCCCGGCGGCGTGGGCCGCGGTGATACGGGCCGGGTGGTTTACCCGCGCGGGTGGCCGCTGCCGGTCGCGGGGGTTTTGCCGGGTTCGGGGTGCGCCGGGGCGCGGCCGGGCCTACTGTGTGGCCATGATGTGGCAGCGTGACGTTGACCTGGTGGTGCCGCTGTGGCAGGGCGGCGACGACGTGCGGGTGGCGGCGGGCGCTGCGGCTCTGGCCCGGTTGGTTCCCTCGGGCGGAAGCCGGCTGCACGTGTCGGTTTCGGACGGGGCGCGTGACGTGGTCGACGGTGTCCGCAACCTGGACGTGGTGGCCTCCACGGTGCGCGGGTTGCGCGAGCGGCTGGCGCGGCGCGACCCGGCGCGGGCGCTGACCCTGGGCGGTGACTGCGTCTCCGATGTCGCGGTGGCCGAGCATCTGGCGGGGCGCTACCCGGACCTGGTGGTGTACTGGGTGGACGCCCACGCCGACCTCAACACCCCGGCCTCCTCCCCCAGCGGCAAGGCCCACGGGATGGGCCTGCGGCTGCTGCTGGGCGAGGGGCACGGGCGGTTGCTGGGCGCGGCGGGTGCGCGGGTGGCGGCGTCGCGGGTGACGCTGGTGGGTGCGCGGGATCTGGACCGCGGCGAGTTGGAGTTCATGCGCGCCGCCGGCATGGCCTGGGTGGATCCGGTGGAGGTGATCACCGACCCCGACAGGGTGGTCGCGGGCCGTGCGCCGGGCACGCCGGCCTATGTGCACCTGGACGTGGACGTGTGCGATCCGGTGGACCTGCCGGCGGTGGCGTGTCCGACACCGCAGGGGCCGCTGGTGGATTCGGTGGCGGCGGCGCTGGCGGCGATCTCGGCCCACCACGAGGTGGTGGGCGTGGGGGTGTGCGAGTACGTGCCGGTGATCGAGCACGAGCGGGCGAAGATGGAGGCGCTGCTGGGGGCGCTGGGGCTGGCGGCGCCGCGGGATGCTTCGCGGGCGGCGCCGGCTTAGGCGCCGCCCGGCGCGGCGCGGGGTGAAGGCCGGGGTTTCAGCGCCTGCGCCGCAGGGACGCGGCGATGGCGGCGAGCCCGGCTCCGAAGGTGGCGAAGACGGCGGCCACGCCGATGCCGCCGGCCAGCGCCCCGGCGAGCAGCGGCAGGGTGGTCTGGCCGAGCTGGTTGCCGGACATGCGCAGGGCCATCGCGGTGCCGCGGGCTTCGGGGGCGGCCGCGTCGGCGACCCAGGCCATGGTGAGGGGCTGGCCGATGCCCAGTCCGAGGCCGGCCACGGCCAGGGCGATGGCCAGGGCCCACGGGGACAGCGGCGCGGTGAGGACGGCCACGGAGACCGCGGAGACGGCGAGGCTGGTGACCAGGACGCTGTGGCGGCCCCTGCGGGCGACGGCGATGCCGAGGAAGGCGCGGGAGACGACGGATGCGGCGGCGCGCACGGCGAGCAGGAGGCTGACGGTGGTGGCGCCGATGCCGCGCTCCTCCCCCAGCGCCGGCAGGTAGACGATGATCATGTCGATGCTGGCGAGCACGATGAGGCTGGAGGCGATGGCGGGGGTGACGCCGGGGGCGCGCAGGACGTCGACGGGGCGGTGCCGGCCGGGTGCGGGGGTGCCTCCGCTGCGCTGGGGGCGGGGCTGGGGGGCCGGCATGCCGATGAGGGCGATGAGGGATCCGGTGGCGGCGATGCCGGTGCCGATGAAGGCGGGGACGGTGAGGGTGGCGGGGTCGGTGGCGGCCAGGGCCGACAGCGCCAGGGGGCCCAGGAGCTGGCCGGCGGATCCGGCGAGGGCGAACATGCCGAAGCGGGTGTCGAAGCTGGCGCGCGGTGAGCGGTTGGCGACCATGGCCTGGGCGGCGACCATGGCGAGGATGAGGCCGATGCCGGCGCCGATGGAGCAGACGATGATGGCCCAGGTGCTGTAGGCGTAGGTGAGGCCGAAGGCCGATGCGGTGAGGAAGGCGCTGCCGGCGAGGTAGACGGGGCGTTCGTCGTGGAGGTCGACCCAGCGGCCGATGGGGATGGCGACGAAGAGGGGGACGAGGGACAGGGCGGCGCTGAAGACGCCGAGCCAGCCGGGGGCGAGCCCCATTTCGAGGGCGCGGTAGGAGATGACGGGGCGCAGGGTGGACAGGGCGCCGTGGAAGAGGGTGCCGTGGATGATGATGCGGACGAACCAGCCCACCGTTTTTGGCCTTCGCTTTCTCGTGCGCGGGGGTGTGGGGGCACCCTGGATGTGTTCGTTAGCGAAACTAAGGGGTTTGCGGTTCAGCCCTACCAGCGCCCACAGGTCGTTGGCAAGGCCGCACCGGCCCGTGTGACCGGCGTCGCGGCGCATCGGGCGCCCTCTCCCCCGGCGCTGCGGGGGCGAAGGGGCCGGGCCGCGCATCCGGCCCCTACTCCCCCCGGGGCCGCGGTTCACGGAACCGGGAAGCCGATGGGCCGGCGCGGTCCTCAAGGCCGGTCGGCGCAGGGCGGAGGGGGCGCGCAGCGGCCGCACAGGCGCGGCGCGCCCGCCGCGCGCGGTCAGGGGAAGACGACCTCGCCGCCGGCGGTGACGGTGGGCGGGTCGGCGGGCTCGTGGCCCAGAGCCCGCCAGACCGCGTGGGCGGCGGCGAACTTCACCTGACCGGGCCCGGTGTCGACCGGGCGTTCGCGGACGTCGACCACCTGGACGCGCACGGGGCCGACACCGGCGGGCAGGCGGGCGAGCGCGTAGTGCGCGCCTTCCTCGGCCTCGGCGATCAGGTCGGCGTCGTAGGGGGCGCCGTAGCAGGCGTGCGGCCCGTAGGCCTCCAGCCGCCACGCGAACGCCTCGTCGCCGACCTCCACCTCGTCGCCGTCGGCCGGGACCACCCGCACGGTGACGCTGGCGTACACGGGCGGGAACGGGACCAGGCGGGCCAGGCGGAAGGTCGCTTCCATGCCGGCAGTCTTCAGCCGGGCCGCGGCACCGTCAACCGGCTCCTCCCTGTTTCCGCGAGGGGCGCGGCGCCGGGTTCAGGGCAGGCGCAGCCAGCCGGTGCGGACCTGCCAGTGCCCGCCGGCGCGCAGGTGGTCGACGACGGCGCGTTCCAGGCGGCTGCCGTAGGGCACCTCGTCGGGGGCGACGCGGGGGTGGCGGAAGACGAACCGGAAGACGTCGCCGTCACCGGGTTTGGGGGTGGCCAGGAGTTCGAAGCGGCGCTGGAAGGCGATGATGTTGGAGGTGGCGGGCAGGTACCGGGCGAGCTGGGGGTCCAGCAGCCAGGAGGTGCAGGTCGCCACCGGGTAGTCGGCGCCGAAGCAGTCGGCGAAGAAGCCGCGCGCCCGCTCCAGCGACGCCTGCACCGCCGCGGGATCCAGCGGGCCGGACTGGGGGATGTGCAGGCGCAGCGCCGGCGATCCGGCGCCCAAGTCGGCGGGCAGCCGCGCCTGCTCGCCGGGGTCATACCAGGTGACGGCGCCCTCAGGGCCCAGCCGGGACGTCTCGTACTGCAGCCGGCCCAGCTCATAGAGGCCGTGGCGGTAGTGCAGCGCGATCCAGGCGGCGACCTCCAGCCCGATGCGTCCGAACATCACCCGGGTCTTGGCGACGTGGCGGCCCACGTCGCTGAGGGTGGCCGCGCTGACCTCGGCCGGCACGCCGTGGCGGGCGTGGTGGGCCCGCAGCGCCGGCGTGGCCGCGGCGAAGGCGAACACCGCCGCGCAGCGCACCCGCGCATCGGCGGCCTCGGTCAGCGCGGGCCAGTCCCGCCACCCCTGGGTGCCCGCGTCGGCGGCGATGCGCGCATACATGCGCTCCAGCAGCCACCGGGCCTGCGGCGGCCACGTCTCATCAGGCCACAGCTCCACCAGTTCGGCGTGGTCGCGCGGCTCCAGCGCGAAAGGGGCCAGGGCCGCATCGGCGCCGGCGCGCCCGCCCAGCGGCACTCCCCCTTCCACCGGGTCCGGTTCCCGCAGTTCCTCCAGCCACGGCAGCAGGCCCTCGTCCAGCCCCAGGCGTCGGGCGGTGATCGCGGTGTCGGTTTCCATGCGGCCTATCGTGGCCTGCCCGCCCGGCCCCGGCCACCCCCTTTTTCCCCGCTGCGGCTCCCCCGCCGTCCGCGCCGCGGGGCCGCGGCGCCGGTGAGATCGGCCTCACCGGCGCCGCATAAGCTGTGGGCGACGCCGAACCGCCCCGCGCCGAAAGGGGACACGCACCGATGGCCGACCCGGCACAGCAGGTACGCGACTGGCTGGCCGAATACGACACGCCGGACGCGTCAGTGGCCCACCTGCTGTGCGACCGCCACGACGGCGCCGGCGTCGCCGTGACCGAGGTCGGCGCCGACCTGTCGGCGCGCCATCTCACCTACGCCGAACTGGCGCGCCGCTCCCGCGCGGTGGCCGCCGGCCTGGCCCGGATGGGGGTGGGGCCCGGCGACCACGTGGCGACCCTGATGGGCAAGGGCTGCGACCTGGCCGTGGCCGTACTGGCGATCTGGCGGCTGGGCGCGGTCCAGGTCCCCCTGTTCACCGCGTTCGCCCCCTCCGCGATCGCGCTGCGCCTGGGCGACTCTGCCGCGCGGGTCGTGGTGTGCGACGACGACCAGCGGCCCAAGCTCGACGCCGGCCCCGACATCGCGGCCGACGCGCCGTGGCGGGTCGTGACCACCGGCCCCGCTCCGGCCCGCCCGGGCGAGACCACCCTGACCGCGCTGGCCGAGGCCGAAGGGGCCGGCGAGGGCGAAGAGGCGGCGGCCGTGGGCGGCGGCGCCCCGTTCATCCTGCTCTACACCTCCGGCACCACCGGCCCGCCCAAGGGCGTGCAGGTGCCCGTGCGCGCCCTGGCGGCCTTCCACTCCTACCACCACTACGGTCTCGACGTCACCGGCGGCGACGTGTTCTGGAACGCCGCGGACCCGGGCTGGGCCTATGGCCTGTACCACGGGCTGGTGGGTCCGCTGCTGGCCGGCCACGCCACCCTGCAGCTGCGCGCCGGGTTCGACCCGGAGCTCACCCTGGACGTGCTGGAGACCTTCGGCGTCACCAACTTCGCCGCGGCCCCCACCGTCTACCGGTCGCTGCGTTCGACGCTGAAGACGCTGCCGCCCGAGATCGCGGTGCGCCGCCTCTCCAGCGCGGGCGAGCCGCTCAACCCCGACGTCGTCGACTGGGCCCGCGACGTCTTCGGCGTGGCCGTCCACGACCACTACGGCCAGACCGAGCTGGGCATGTGCGCGGGCAACCACAACCACCCCGATGCGGCGGCGGGGCTGAAACCGGCGTCCATGGGCACCGGCCTGCCGGGGTTCGAGGTGAGGGTGCTGGAGCCGCTGGAGGACACCGAGGCGCCCGCGGGCGCGTTCGGGCGGGTCGCCGTCGACGTCGCCGCCAGCCCCGCCATGTGGTTCACCGGCTACCGCAACGACCCGGCGGTGGCGGCGGGCCGGTTCAGCCCGGACCGACGGTGGTACCTGACCGGTGACACCGGCAGCCGCGACGCCCAAGGCCACCTGTTCTTCTCCTCCCGCGACGACGACGTGATCGTGACGGCGGGCTACCGGATCGGGCCCTTCGACGTCGAATCGGCGCTGCTGCAGCATCCGGCGGTGGCCGAGACCGCTGTCTACGGGGTGCCCGATGAGCTGCGCGGGCAGATCGTGGCGGCCAACGTGGTGCTGCACGAGGGGGTGGCGGCCTCAGAGGAGCTGGCCGAGGAGCTGAAGAAGACGGTCAAGGCGCGTTTCGCCGCGCACGCCTACCCCCGGCGCATCACCTTTGTCGCCCGGCTGCCCAAGACCCCCAGCGGCAAGATCCAGCGGGTCCGGCTGCGCCGGGGGCGCTAGGTCGCTGACGGGCCGCCCGCCGCGAAAGGCCGCGGAGTCCCGCACCGACCCCGCCGTCGAAGACCTACGGCCTCTGCGCGACCCGGATCAGCACGAGTAGCCCCAGTCGCCGGTGTGCTCACCGCGAGGTGGAGGAAGTCACCCGTGGTGAGCGCACCCGCACCAGTTGGGCGAGCAGGGCCAGCACCGGCAGCTCCACCAGCGGGCCCACCACGAGGGCGACCGCGATCAGGGGGCGGTCGGGGAAGGCCGCGACCGCGATCGCCAGCGCGATGGGCGAGTTGCGGGCCGTGGTGGTCATGGGTCAGCGTGACCCTGTGGTCCGCGGGCAGGCGCAGCGCCCGGGACAGGCCGGTGGCGATCAGGGGCAGTGCGGTGAAGAAGACCGCCAATGGGAGCAGCAGGGCGAGCAGGTCGGTGCCGTGGTCCAGGACGGTGCGGGCCTGCCAGGCGAACATCGCGAACACCGCCGCGTACAGCAGCGGCAGGACCAGGCGCGAGGCCGGGCCGGTGACGTGGTGCTCGCGCCAGGCGGGGCCTTGGAACCGGTGCGAGGCCCAGCGCAGCACCATCGCCAGGGCCAGCGGGACGACGAGGACGAGCAGGACCGACTCGGCCAGGGTGCCGGCGTCGACCATGGCGGCTTGGCCGCCCAGCAGCAGCACGTACACCGGCAGCAGGACGAGCTGGAGGATGAGGTTGACCGGCAGCAGGGCGGCGGCGATGCCGGTGTGCCCGCGCGCCATGGCGGTGAAGACCAGGTACCAGTCGGTGCACGGGGTGACCAGGAGCAGGAGCAGGCCGATGCGCAGGTCCGGCTCCCCGCCCAGCAGGCCGGCGCCCAGCGCCCAGGCCAGGGCCGGGGTGAAGGCGAAGTTGAGGACCAGGCTGGTGGCCACCAGGGTTTTGGCGCGGCGTACTTCGCCGACGTGGGCGGCGTCCATCTGCACGAACACGGCGGTGAGCATCACCAGCAGGGCGGGCAGCACCATGTGCTCGGCCGCCGGACCGATCGGCAGCAGCAGGCCTGCGGCCAGACCTGCCAGGGCGGCCAGGGCCACGAACAGGCTCTGGAGGCGTTCGGCCAGCGGCATCGGGTCAGTTCTCCTTGACGGGGTCGAGGGCGCCCAGCAGGCGGGCGGCCTGCCCGGCCGGGGAGTCGGGGTCGGGGCGGTGGTCGGGGTGGACGCCCACGTGCAGGTGCACCCGTTGGGGGGTGAAGTCGATGCGCAGGTCCAGGAAGGCGCAGCACTGCTGTTCGGCCGCGGCCAGTTCGGCGAGGCGCCCGGCCTTGTCCAGGGGCAGGCTCCAGGAGCTGCCGTGGGCGCGCGGGGTCGAGGCGGCCTGGGCCAGCAGCTCCCGCCAGGCGTCCAGGCGGCGTTCGTGCTCGCCCGCCTCCAGCAGGCAGGTGGCGCCGCCGGTGGCGGCCATGGGCAGGGCGCGCGGGTGCCCTTTGCGGTCGGGTGGTGCCAGGTCGGCCAGGAACGCGCAGCCCGGATCGCAGGGGGCGTCGCGGTCGGGCAACTGCTGCAGGCGGGTGCGGGCGGTGCGCAGCAGCGCCTGGAAATCTGCCAGCTCGGCGGCTCGGGTGCGGGCCTGGTCCAGCCGCTGCTCCAGGCGCGGGGCCAGGGCGGCCTTGATGCGCGCGCAGGGGTGGGCCGCCCACAGGGCGGTCAGCTCCCCGATCTCGTCCAGGTCCAGGCCCAGGCGTTTGGCGGTGGTGATGAACGCGAGCCGGTCCAGGGCGCGCTCGTCGTAGAGGCGGTACCCGGCCGGGGAGCGCTGCGCCGGGAGCAGACCCCTCTCCTCGTAGTAGCGCAGGGTGGTGGCCGCCACGCCGGAGCGTTCGGCCAGTTCGGAGACCCGCATCAGCACCATGCGCACACGGTAGGCCTTCGAGTCGACTCGAAGGTCAAGCCCGGGATGTGCGGGCACCGTGAACGGCCTCTCGGAGCTGGGCACTGAAGTCTTTCCGCGCCTCGGTCAGCTTTGCGGCGCGGCCCCAAGGCGTGCGGACCAGGCGATGGCGGGCAGAACCGCCAAAGCGAGCAGGCCGCCGATCAGCGACAGCAGGGCATAGCTTCCGGCGGCCACGACCATCCCCGAGGCCAGACCGCCGCCCGCTCCGGCCACGGCGATGGCCACGTCCACCAACCCCTGGGTGCGGGCGCGGGTGGACAGAGGGGCGGCGTCGGTGATGATCGCGGTGCCCGACACGATCCCGAAGCTCCACCCCAGGCCCAGCAGTGCCAGCGCCAGGGCCAGCAGTCCCACCGAGTGGGGCGGGGCCAGGGCGGCCAGGAGCCCGGCGGCCAGCAGCGTCACCCCCGAGGCGGCGGCCACCGGCAGGCGGCCCGCGCGGTCGGCCAGCAGGCCGCTGAGCGGGGAGGGCAGGTACATCGCGCCGACGTGCACGGCGATGACCAGGCCGGCCGCGCCCACCGAGTGGCCGTGGTGGGTCATGTGGATGGGGGTCATGGTCATGATGGCGACCATGACGAGTTGGGCCAGGACCATCACGACCGCGCCCAGCAGCAGCATCCGCGTGTTCGCGGCCACGGCATCGGTCTGCGGGCTGTCCGTGGCGGTGTCCTCGGTCACGGCTTGGGCGCGGGCGGTGGTGAGCGGGTCCGGGCGCAGCGCCAGCCCCAGCACCAGGGCGGCCGAGGCGTAGGCGAGGGCCGCCAGTAGGAAGGGCCCGGCCAGTTCCGGCACCCCGACCGTGCGGGCCAGGTCCCCCAAGGGGGTGACCAGGTTGGGGCCCACGACCGCGCCCAGGGTGGTGGCCACCATGACCGTGCTCAGGGCCCGGCCCCGGTGTCGGGGGGTGGCCAGGTCGGCTCCGGCGTAGCGGGCCTGGAGGTTGGTGGCGGTGCCCGCCCCGTAGACGAACAGGGACGCGAACAGCAGCACGACGTTGTCGGCGGCGGCCGCGGCGACCACGCCCACGGCCCCCAAGGCGCCGGCGGCGTATCCGGCGGCCAGGCCGGTGCGCCGTCCCAGGCGTTGGGAGGTGCGTCCGATCAGGGCCGCGGCGGCGGCCGAGCCGATGGTGAACAGGGCGCTGGGCAGTCCGGCCCAGCCGGCGCCGCCGAGCATGTCCTGGGCCAGCAGGGCGCCGACGGTGATGCCGGCGGCCAGTCCGGCGCCGCTGAGGACCTGGGCGGTGACCAGCACGGTCAGGATGCGCCGCTGGGCGGGGTGGGGTGCGATGGCGGTGGTGGTCATGAAACGAGGCCTTGTCGTCAGAGAGGGCGAAGAGGGCGGGGGGTCAGGCGGTGACGGCTACCCCGTCCGAGCGCCACTCCAGGACCCCTTCCTCCAGCAGGGCGGCGTTGCGGCCGTGGGCGCGCAGCAGGCGCACGGCGTCGTAGGAGAGCACGCAGTAGCGGCCCCGGCAGTAGGCCACGACCTCGGTGTCGGCGGGGATCTCGGCCAGGCGCTCGGCCAGCTCCTCCAGGGGGATGGACACCGCTCCGGGCAGGTGTCCGGCCTCGTACTCCTGGCTGGGGCGCACGTCCAGGACCAGGGCGGTGCCGTTGGCGGCCGAGGTCAGCAGTTCCTCGCGCCCCACGAGGCGGATGTCGTCGTGGTCCAGATAGGCGCGGCGGGCGGCCTCGACCTCGGCCTGGTGGGTGTCGGCCACACGGCACAGCACCGTCATCAGGGTGGCCACGTCGTCACCGGCCAGCCGGTAGAAGATCCTGGTGCCCTCGCTGCGGGCGGTGACCAGCCCGGCCTGGCGCAGCACCTGCAGGTGGGCCGAGGCGGTGGACAGCTTCAGCTCCACCGCGCCGGCCAGGTCCTGCACGGGTCGCTCGCCCTGGGCCAGTAGTTCGACGATCTCCAGGCGCTTGCCGTGGGCTAGGGCCTTGCCGGTGCGGGCGATGGCGTCGTACAGGTCGGTCTTGCTCATCCCAGCGTCTCCATAGTTCCATGTATCTTTGGAATAGATGGTATGCGCAAGAGGGGACCGCGGGGAAGTGTGATGGCCCACCTGTTCGTTCCCGGCGGCGCCGTGCGCCCCTACCGAAGGAGACCGACGTGGACACCGGCCTGGGCGCGTCCCAGCGCGAGCACTGGCAGAACACCTACGAACGCCACCCGCACATGTACGGCGCCGAACCCTCAGCCCCAGCCCGGCACGCCCTGGAGGTGTTCACCGCCCGCGGTGCCCGAACGGTGCTGGAGATGGGAGCCGGGCACGGGCGCGATGCCCTATGGCTGGCCTCCCGGGGACTACGGGTGCACGCCGCCGACTTCAGCGCCACCGCCCTGGAACAACTGGCCCGCACCGCCCAGGAACAGGAAGTGGCCGACCACGTGGACACGCACCTGCACGACGCCCGCACCCCCCTGCCCCTGGCGGATGACTCCGTCGACGCGGTCTTCGCGCACATGCTGCTGTGCATGGCCCTGACCACCACGCAGATCCACGCGCTCATGGGCGAGATCGGCCGGGTCCTGCGCCCGGGCGGCACGCTGGTGTACACGGTGCGCCACACCGGTGACGCCCACTACGGGACCGGCCTCTCCCACGGCGACGACATCTTCGAGCACGGCGGGTTCGCCGTGCACTTCTTCGACCGCGCCCTGGTCGACGACCTCGCCCGGGGCTGGGACCTGGTCGAGGTCGCCCCGTTCACCGAGGGCGAGCTGCCCCGGCGGCTGTGGCGTATCACCCAGACCAGGCCCGCGTCCGGGTGAGACCGGCTCCGCCCTCACACGGCGGGGTGCCAGGGGGCATCGGGCCGGGTCGCGCGCGGCGCCTGCGCGACCCGGAGCCCGTAGGCGGACCGGTCGAAGCCGTGGACGGGGCCCAGGTAGGTGTGGCCGGTCAGGTGGCACCAGGCGGGCAGGTCCAGAGGCGCGGCGGGATCGGTGGCGATCAGGTGCACCACCGTGCCGGGCGGCAACTCCTGCACACGGCCGCGTAGTTCGAGCAGCAGCCGCACACACGAGCGGTCGCCGCCGTCGACCACCACGGGGCGTTCCTCGGCGTCGTTCATGGGCCCGGTCCTGTCATCGGTGTCCTCGGGACGGCCGTGTCACCGGGATCCTCGCACGGGGCTTGTTCCGCTCGCCAAGAGCCCCGGCGGACCGGGCTCATACTTCTGGAAACACGATCCCTGCGGGCGCGGAGCCCACCTCAGCCACTTCTGGAAACACGGCCCGCCTCGGGCGGCCGCGCCGCACCCTCGACCTTCCCGGCGACCTGGCGGACGAGCTCACCGCCTCCACCGACCTGGGCAAGGACCGCACCGTCCCCCTGCACACCCAGGCCCGCGCCTCCATCTCGGCCGCCCCACCGCGGGGGCCGCTGGTGCGCAACCGCGGCGGCGGCGCACTGCCCACCCGGGCCGCCAACACCATCGTGTCCGCCCTCGGGGCCGCGGCCGGCATCGGCCCGGCCGACGACGGCGAACCCTTCGGGCCGCACGTGCTGCGCCGCACCTTCGGCACCGACCTCGTGCGCGGCCGCGGCGAGGCGGCCGCCGCACCGGTGGATGTGGTGCTGGTGGCCGAACTGATGGGACACACCCACCTCAACACCACCCGCCGCTACGCCCTGCCCACTGACGCCGACAAGACCCGCGCCCTGGCCGGGCTCACCACCGACCGGTGAGCCGGTGAGGGTCTACCGCTGAATCCTGTAGTAATCCTCCTCGACCCCCCGGTCCTGCTGCGGGCCTCGTCCATGCGCACTCCGGCGGGACCGCGCCCGCCGCCCGGCGGCTCCCCCGCGTACTCCCCGGGCATCGGAGGCGAAGCCCTCAGCCGGCGCCCTGTTCGGCGAGCCGGTCGATGCGCGCGGCCATGTCCAGGTCGCGTTCGGTGACGCCGCCGACGTCGTGGCTGGACAGCGTGAACGTCACGCGGGTGTAGCGGATGTCGACATCAGGGTGGTGGTTGGCCTCCTCGGCCTCCCGCGCCACCGCGTTGACCAGCGCGATCCCCGACATGAAGTCGGGCGCTTCCACGGTGCGCCGGACGGCGCCCGGCTCCTGCCGCCAGTCGTGCAGGTCGGCCAGGCCCGCGCTGATCGCCGCGTCGTCCAGAATCGCCATCGCCGCTGCCTCCTCGCCTCGTCGGGATCCGGATGCCTGGCCCCACCGTAGCCGCACCGAGGCCGCGCCGGGCCGAAGCGGCCGCCGCATGTCCCCGCCCCCGCCCAGCGGGCAGGGTCACGCCGCGACCCGCGCCCGGCGCCCGGCCGCCGCCACCGCCACCGCGACGGCCAGGCCGGCCGCGCCCGTCAGATAGCCCGCCGACACCTCCAGCGGCGGCGCCACCACCCGGCCCGCCACATCGCAGGCCAGCACCACCGCCGCGCCCAGCGGCGCGGCCACCGCGGCCACCCACCCCGGATGCTCGCCCACCAGCAGCCACGCGCCGCCCGCCGCAGCCAACCCGGCCAGCGCCACCGGCCCCGCCACGGCCACCGCCGCCCCGCACAGCAGCCCGGCCACCGCCCAGGCCACCACCCGCGCCGCATCCGGCGCCGGCCGCGGCAGCAGCCACGCCACCGCCACACCGGCCACCCCCAGCACCAGCGCCGCACCCCCCACCGGCACCGCCAGCTCAGAAACCGCCGGCGTCGCCCCCACCACGACCCGGCTCACATCCACCATCGCCGCATCCGGCACGCTCAGCACCGCCACGGCCACCGCCGCCCCCGTACACGCCACATCGACCGCCACCCCGGCCGCCACCACGAACCCGCCCCCGCCGGCCCGGCCGCGACGCCGCAGCAGCGGCCACACCACCAGGCCCGCCCCCACGGCCCCGGCCACCGCGCCCACCACCACCAGCGCGGCCACCGCGGCCGGCGGCGTCGACGCCGAAGCCAGGGCGCCGGCCGCCACCGCGCCCAGCATCGCCGCACCCCCCATCCCCCACAGCCGCACATCGGCCACCGGGCCGCGCCAGGCCACCTGCAGCAGCGCCGCGGCCACCCCCAGCGCGACCCCCGCGCCCGCCCCCGACACCAGCCGCGGCACCCGCAGCTCCGCCACGATGAACCGCGCCGCATCCGGCGCCCGCTGCGGCACGGCCAACGCGGCCACCGTCTCCCACAGCGGCAGCGGGAACGGCCCCACCACCAGCGCAGCCACCGCCGCCGCCACGGCCAGCACCCCGGCCGCCGCCGTCACCGCCAACCGCCACCCAAGGTGGTCGCCCACCATCGCCGCCGCTCCCCACCGCACAGACCGCCACAGACCAACCACGAACGAGGCCGAACCTATCCCGGCGCGCCCCGCGGCGCACCCGGACCGCCCGGCACCCCGCCGGCCCCGGGGCCCGCACCACCGCGGGCGGCGGCGACCCGGCAACCACCAAGGCCGGGACTGTTCCCAGGTCTTGGCCGGGCCCGTGCGGACCTGGTGGGGCTGACGGCAGCCTTCCCAGGTCATGCGGTGGTGCACGGAGAACCGCGGCCACAGCCTCCCGTTCCCGTCAACGATTTAGGCCAGGCCGTCGGGGTCGCGCGGGTCCACCGGCGAATCGGTGAAATCATCCTCGTCCAACGGCACCGACGGCACCTGCGTGCCCGGCTCCACGCTCGGCGAGGCATCAGGATCAGGACTGGGCGAAGCATCCTGCGGCCCCTGCGACCCGCTCGGCGAGGGCTGCGGCGACGACGGCGAACCGCTCCCCCCCGGACTCGGCAGGTCCGTCGGCCGCGAACCCGCCTCCTGGTGCAGGCCCGACAGATACAGGTACAGCACCACCAGCATCGCCAGAAACAGCAGCAGCAGCATCAGCAGACCGATGACCACCCCGCGGTTGGAATTGGGGTCGGCGCCCGCCGCCGCGCCCGCGCCGCCGCGCGGCCACGCCCACCGCGACGACACACCAGCATGCGCACCCGCCCAATACGGCGCATAGCCCGGCGCACCGCCGCCACCGCCACCCCCGCCCACCGACACCGGAGCCAAGAACGCCCCCGCACCGCCGCCACCGTGCTCCGCGGCCACCCACGCCGCCGCACCCCCCCTGGTGTTGGAGGCCAGCACCCGCGGCGGCACACCCTCAACCCCCACACCCCTCGACACCGCCGCGACGAAACGGTCCCGCGCCGCCGCATCAGCGGCCGCACCCTCACTCAGCACCGCCACGCTCACCGCGCGCCCGCCCGCATCATGGGCCAGATACACCACGCCCACCGGGCTCTCACTCAACCGCTCGCGCAGCCGAAACGCCCCCACCTGGCGGGGATCCTCATCCTGCAGCGGCCCAGACACCCGACGCGCCACCTCCCACGAGACCAACACCACACACGACCCCGCGAGCCCCCACCACCGGTTGCCGTCCCCATCAGCGGGTAGTCTCGCCGTTGCGCAACCATCAACGTACCCGGCGCGCTACCGCCCGCGCCCGGCCCCGCGGCAGCCAAGAGGAGACACACCCGATGGCCGATCCCGACGCACACCGCGAAACCGGCGACGCCGCGGACGCCACCCGCCTGCTGCGCGCGGCCCTGCACGAGGTCTCCACCGTCATCGTCGGCCAGGACCAGATGGTCGAACGCACCCTCGTCGCCCTCGTCGCCAAAGGCCACTGCCTCCTCGAAGGCGTCCCCGGCGTCGCCAAGACCCTCGCCGTGTCCACACTGGCCACCGTCGCCGGCGGAACCTTCAACCGCATCCAGTTCACCCCCGACCTCGTCCCCTCCGACATCGTCGGCACCCGCATCTACCACCCCTCCACCGAACAGTTCGACGTCGAACTCGGCCCCGTCTTCGCCAACTTCGTCCTCGCCGACGAGATCAACCGCGCCCCCGCCAAGGTCCAGTCCTCACTCCTGGAGGTCATGGCCGAAAAACAGGTCTCACTGGGCGGCACCACCCACCCCCTGCCCGACCCCTTCATCGTCATCGCCACCCAGAACCCCGTCGAATCCGAAGGCGTCTACCCGCTGCCCGAAGCCCAACGCGACCGGTTCCTGATGAAGGTCCCCGTCCCCCACCCCCGCGCCCACGAAGAACTCGAAATCCTGCGGCGCATGAGCACCCGCCCACCCCAGCCCCACCAGATCCTCGACCCCACCACCCTCAAAGAACTCCAAACCGAAGCCGAAACCGTCCAAGTCCACCAACTCATCGCCGACTACGTCGTACGCCTGGTCATGGCCACCCGCGAACCCCAGGCCTACGGGCTGGGCGACCTGCGCACCATCCTGGAGATCGGCGCCAGCCCCCGCGCCACCCTCGGCCTCGTCGCCGCCGCCCGCGCCCTCGCCCTCATCCGCGGCCGCGACTACGTCCTCCCCGAAGACATCCGCCTCCTGGCCCGCGACATCATGGCCCACCGCCTCGTCCTCACCTTCGACGCCCTCGCCGACGGCATCACCACCACCCAGGTCATCGACCGCGTCCTGGCCACCGTCCCGCCACCCCGCGTCATCTGGGACGAACCCCCCGGCTCCGAACCCGCCCCGGCCGCCCTGCGCACATGAACCGGCGCCCCGCACCCATCGACCCGCGCAGCCACGCCGCACTGCGCCGCCTGGACCTGCGCGTCGTACGCCGCCTCGAAGGCCTCCTGCACGGCGAACACCTCGGCCTGCGCCCGGGCCCCGGCAGCGAACCCGCCGAAGCCCGCCTCTACCAGCCCGGCGAAGACGACGTGCGCCACATGGACTGGTCGGTCACCGCCCGCACCACCACACCCCACGTACGCGACCTCGTCGCCGACCGCGAACTCGAAAGCTGGACCCTGCTCGACCTCTCCGCCAGCATGGACTTCGGCACCGCCGCCACCGAAAAACGCGACGTCGCCATCGGCGCCCTGGCCGCCGTCAACGTCCTCACCCAACACATCGGCGACCGCTTCGGCGCCCACTTCCTGCACCGCGGCCACATCCGCCGCTGGCCCGCCCGCTCCGGCAAAAACGCCCTCCTGGCGCTGCTGTCCACCGCCGCAGCCGCCCCCCGCACCCCCGCCCAAACCCCCGCAGGCCCCCACGACCTGCCCCAAGCCCTCACCGACCTCGCCCGCACCCGCCCCCGCCGCGGCCTGCGCGTCGTCATCTCCGACTTCCTCGACACCCCCGCCGCCCCCGACACCACCCCCGCCTGGCAGCGCCCCCTGCGCCAACTCGCCAACCGCCACCAGACCCTCGCCGTCGAAATCGTGGACCCCCGCGAACTCGACCTGCCCAACATAGGATTGGTCACGATGTCCGATCCGGAGACAGGGCGCACCCGCGAAGTCCACATGACAGCGCAACTACGGCAGCGCTACGCCCAAGCCGCCGCAGCCCAGCGCCACGCCATCCGCACCGCTCTACGCCGCTGCGGCGTACCACACCTGACACTGCGCACCGACCGCGACTGGATCATCGACGTGGCCCGCTTCGTGGTCCAACAACGCCGCACCGCCCACCGCCTGGCCCGCCACACACCCGCGGTCCCCAGATGACGCCGGCGAAGAACAAAGGAGACACAGCGTGACATTCCTGTCCGCAGGCCGCCTGTGGCTACTACTGCCGTTCCTCGCCCTCATCGTCGTCTACGTCATCCTCCAGAACCACCGCACCCACTACACCCTGCGCTTCACCAACCTCGCCCTCCTCGACCAGATCGCACCCAGGCGCCCCGGCTGGCGCCGCCACATCGCCGCAGCCCTGTTCCTGGCCACCATCGCCACCCTCATCCTGGCCTTCGCCCGCCCCGCCATGCCCGTACAGGTCCCCCGCGAACGCGCCACCATCATCGTCGCCGTCGACGTCTCCCCCTCCATGGCAGCCACCGACGTACGCCCCGACCGGCTCAGCGCAGCCAAAGAATCCGCACAAGGCTTCGTCGACACCCTGCCCGACCGCTTCAACGTCGGCCTCGTCGCCTTCTCCTCCACCGCCGCCGTCATCTCCTCCCCCACCCACGACCACCAAGCCGTCGCCGACTCCGTCGAAAACCTCCAGATCGCCCCCGGCACCGCCATCGGCGAAGGCGTCTTCGCCTCCCTGCAAAGCATCCAATCCTTCGACGACGAAGCCGACACCGACCCGCCCCCCGCCGCCGTCGTCCTGCTCTCCGACGGCGAAAACACCAGCGGCCGCCCCGTCTCCTCCGCCGCCGACGCCGCCACCGACGCCGAAGTCCCCATCTCCACCATCGCCTTCGGCACCGGCGCCTCCATCATCGAGATCAACGGCCAATACGTCGAAGCCAACATCGACAAAGACGCCCTCGAAAACCTCGCCACCGACACCGGCGGCCACTTCTACGAAGCCGAATCCGAATCCGAACTCGCCGACGTCTACAACGACATCGGCTCCTCCCTGGGCACCGAAACCATCCACGAAGAAGTCGTCGCCCACTTCGTCGGCATCGCACTCCTCCTCGCCGCCGCCACCGCCACCGCCTCCCTCATCTGGTTCCAACGCCTGCCCTGACAACGGCGCCCCCGCGGACAACACCCGCCCCGCCCGCCCCGGCCAATGCCCAGGGCCGACGCCCGCGCCCACACCCAGGCCCGCTACCGTGGATCCGTTTGCCCCGCACACCCCGACCACGGAAAAAACCAAGGAACCATGCCCGAACACCACCAGGCGCCCGCGGCCATCTTCTTCGACCTCGACGACACCCTGCTCGACGACCACGCCGCCAGCTCAAACGGCCTGCGCGCACTCATGGAACGACTCGGCCACCCCGACTTCCAAGCCGCCCGCCGCCTCTGGGACGTCCAAATCGACATCTCCTTCAACGCCTACATCGCCGGGCGCCTCACCCTCACCGAACAACGCCGCGAACGCGTCCGCGCCCTGGCCACCCAAGCCGGCCACTCCTGGATCAGCGACGACCACTGCGACGACCTCTACCGCCGCTACCTCGACGCCCACCGCGCAGCCTGGCACTCCTTCCACGACGCCGCCCCGGCCCTCACCCGACTCGCCTCCCACCGCATCCCCCTCGGCGTCATCACCAACGGCATCGAAACCCTCCAGCGCGACAAACTCGCCGCCATGGACATCACCCACCACTTCACCACCATCATCTGCGCCGACACCGCCGGCGCCGGCAAACCCGACCCCCGCATCTTCCACACCGCCTGCCGCCAACTCGGCGCAGACCCCCGCCGCTGCTGGCACATCGGCGACCAACTCCGTGCCGACGCCCTCGGCGCCATCTCCGCCGGCCTGCGCCCCATCCTCCTCGACCGCCACGGCAACCACCGCGGCCAGACCGACATCACCACCATCACCGGCCTCGACGAACTCCCCGGCCTGGCCGCCCCCACCGCGGCAGGACTCCTGTGACCACCCGCCCACCCATCCGCACCCTGCGCCGGATCACCGCCCACCTCATCGCCGCCACCGGCCCCGACCGCATCGCCGTCACCAAAGCCACCGACGGCACCTGGACCCTGCCCGCCGGCCGCGTCCACTTCGGCGACGACCCCGCCCACACCGCACGCACCGCCGCAGGCCTCCCCCCCGACACCCCCCTCACCCCCGCCGACGCGCGCACCGAGATCACCACCGTCGACGACGCCACCGGCACCCTCAGCATGCACATCGACCGCGTCTACTACACCGCCCCAACCCCCACCCCACACCCCCACGCCCTGCCCCGCAGCCAAGCCCTCGCCCTCCCCGCCCACCCCACCCCCGCCGAACTGCGCACCGAAGAACCCGCCCACCACCGCCACCGCCTACACCGCTTCGCCTCCTACGGCATCGTCACCGACCCCGCCGGACGCATCCTGCTCACCAAGATCGCCCCCGGCTTCCCCGGCGCCGACTCCTGGCACCTGCCCGGCGGCGGCGTCGACCACGGCGAAAACCCCCGCCAAGCCCTCCTACGCGAACTCGTCGAGGAAACCGGCCAGATCGGCGGAATCGGCGACCTCGTCACCATCACCCACCACCACCGCACCGGCCAGATCGGCCCCCACAGCGACAACACCGACATCGACGCCGTGTGGGTGTTCTTCCACGCCCACATCCCCCACCCCGGCGATCCCCACGTCACCGAAACCGGCGGCTCCACCGTCGACGCCGCCTGGTTCACCCCGCAAGACCTGCCGCACCTGAAACTCTCGACCACCGCCCGCCGCGGCCTGACCGCCCTCACCACGCGCTGACCACCCCCGGCGCCCCGGGCTACCCCCGCACCGCCCACCAGCGCCGCACCAGCCACACCAGCGCACCCACCGCGATCACCGCAGCACCCCACAGCACCGACTCAAACGGCAGGCACAACGCCAGCACCACACACCCCACCAGGCCCACCACCGGCACCGCCAACGGCGGCCGGTTCTCACTGGGCCCCAACCGCAGCGCCGAAGCATTGGCCACCGCGTAATACAGCAGCACCCCGAACGCCGAGAACCCGATCGCGCCCCGCAGATCCACCGTCAGCACCAGCACGACCACCACCGCGCCCACCGCGGCCTCCGCCCGATGCGGCACACCGAACCGCGCATGCACCGCCCCCAGCGCCCGCGGCAGATGGCCGTCGCACGCCATCGCCGACACCGTCCGCGACACCCCCAGGATCAGCGACAGCAGCGCCCCCAGGCTCGCCAGCGCGGCCCCCACCGCCACCACCGGCACCAGCCACGACAGCCGGCCCGCGGCCACCGCGTCGGCCAACGGCGCCGAACTGTCGGCCAACCCCCGCGGCCCCAGCACCGCCAGCGCCGACGCCCCCACCGCCAGATAGACCGCCAGCGCCACCACCAGCGCGACCGTCACCGCCCGCGGAATCACCCGCTGCGCGTCGCGCACCTCACCGCCCAGCGTCGCGATCCGCGCATACCCCGCGAAAGCGAAGAACAGCATCCCCGCCGCGGCCAGCACCCTCGACAACCCGTGCCACTCACCGGCCACGGCCAGCCGCGACGCCTCGGCGCCGCCCCCGGCCAGCGACCCCACCACCACCGCGGCCAGCGCCACCAGCACACCGGCCAGCAGCACCCGCGTCAGCCACACCGACTTGCGCACACCCCGGTAGTTCACGCAGGTCAGCACCACCACCGCCGCAGCGGCCAGCCACCGCTCGTACCCCGGCCACACGTAGGCGGCGAACGTCAGCGCCATCACCGCGCACGAGGCGGTCTTGCCCACCACGAACGCCCACCCGGCCAGGTAGCCCCACACCTCACCCAGCCGCCGGCTGCCATAGACATAGGTGCCGCCCGACTCGGGGTGGCGCGCCGCCAGCCGCGCCGACGACGTCGCGTTGCAGTAGGCCACCACCGCGGCGATCAGCAGCGCCAGCGGCAGCCACGCACCCGCCAGCCGCGCGGCCGGAGCGAACACCGCGAACACTCCCGCGCCGATCATCGCACCGAGTCCGAGCACGACCGCGTCGCCGACGCCCAGGACCCGCGCGGGCCGGGTCGAAGGTTCTGGGGAATTCGAGGAAGAGGAGGTCACGGCGCTGAGTGTGCCCCATTGGGATCACGCCGGAGTGAACGACTCACCCGTTGCGCAAGGCCGAAGCTGGCCGAAATCCGCGCCCGGCGACCATTTCGCGCCCGCCCGGACACGGAGCGTGTCCGACTGCTGGCTTTGCTGTTCGTTCTGTGATCTTTTACTGATTCTGGAGAATACCGGCCACCTTTACAGCGTAGATCTTAGGGAGATCGGAGTTCCCTCCGAACGGCGAGCGCGGCGCCGCCGACGGCCCGGCCCGCAGGCCCGCCGCCGTCGGCGGCGCCGCGCTTTCCCCCGGGGGTCCGCGCGCCTGCGCCGCCCCCTCTCCCCTGTGGCGCCCCGCGACCGGCTCAGCCCTGCCGCGGCACGCCGATGCCGGAGTCGGAGATGTCCTCGGCGGCCACCTGCCGCAACTGGCGCGCCAGGTCCGACAGCGCCCGCGAGACCGCCAACTCCTCCCCGATCTCGGGGACGTCCATGTCGGCCGGGTGCTTGCGCGCCATCCCGTGGCCGCGCAGGTTCGACCCGTCCCCCGAAGCCAGGCCCGCCTCGGCCCAGGTCCGGGCGGTGTCGCCCTCGGTCTCCTCCGACACCAGGATGTCCACGTTCCACCGCTTCGTGGTGTGCACCAGACTCACCCTCCCCCGCGGCCGCCGGCCCCGCCGCGACGGCGCGCCCGCGGCCATCGATCACGACGAACCCGCACGGTCTCACCCGTGCTCGATGTGGGCGTCCGGCCCCGGATAGACCAGCACCTCGTGGCCGTCAGGGCCGTCCTCCCAGCGCACCTGGTAGGGCGGATCCCCGTCGCTGCCCCGCACGGCGACGACCACTCCGGTCCTGCGATGGGTGTCATCGCGGGCGCCTTCGACCACCAATCGGTCTCCCACCTGCGCCTTCATCGGCACTCACCCCCCGATAACGCCGACATCCCCATCCTGCGCCCAGACCCCGCCGATCGCAATGCCCCCGCCCCGCGCGCCCGGACCCCGGGCGCGCGGGGCGCTTCCCGGCTACTCCACGCCGGCGCTCAGGGTGCGGCCGCCGTCCAGGGTGTGCACCTGGCCCGTCACCCACGCCGCGTCCTCGGAGGCGAGGTAGGCGATCGCCGCGGCGATGTCCTCGGGCGCACCGAGGCGGCCCAGCGGGTAGCCCGAGGCCACCTCCTCTTCGTTGTCGGCGTACAGGGCGGTCGCGAACCGCGTCTTGACCACCGCGGGCGCCACCGCGTTGACCCGGATGCCGGGCGCGAGCTCATAGGCGAGCTGGTAGGTCAGGTTGATCAGCGCGGCCTTGCTCGCGCCGTAGATCCCGATCCCCGGGGAGGGGTGCTGGCCGGCCAGGGAGGCCACGTTGACCACCGAGCCGCCGTTGTCCTTCATCCAGGCGTGGTAGGCCGCGCTGACCCAGGAGGCCGCCGCGATCACGTTGATCTCGAAGATCTTGGCCATGGCGGCCGGCTCCACGTTGACGACGGCGTCGAAGATCGGGTTGGTGCCGGTGTTGTTGACCAGCACGTCGATGCGGCCGAACGTGGCGAGGGTCCGCTCGATCACGTCGGCGCGGTGCTCGGCGTCGTGGGCCTTGCCCGCGATCCCCAGCGCGTCGGCCGGGCCGCCCAGTTCGGCGACGGCCTTGTCCAGCGGCTCGGGCTTGCGCGCGGTGATGACGACCTTGCCGCCCTCGTCCACGATGCGCTGGGCCGCCGCCAGCCCGATCCCGCGGCTGGCGCCCGTGACGATGGCGACCTTCCCGTCGAAACGTCCCACGGAACTCTCCTTCACCCACGTTGAATTCACCTTCGGGGGCACCACAGTACCGACCAGCCGGTCTGTAGCCGAGACCGGCCGACCGACTCGCCCGCGCGCCACCGCCCAAAGCCGCCGCACCGCAGGCGATCAGCGCAGGTCGCGGCGGTGGCCGCGGGCCCAGCCGGCGCCCCTGGTAGCGTCACCGCGTGACGCAGCACTACTTCAACCCCGACCCCGACGCGCACAGCCGGCCGGCGACCGTCGACCTCGTCCTGCCCGACCTGCACCTGCGCCTGGGCACCGACCGGGGCGTCTTCTCCCCCGACAAGGTCGACCTGGGCACCCGCGTCCTGCTGGAGAGCGTGCCGGCCCCGCCGCAGCAGGGCCGGCTGCTCGACGTCGGGTGCGGCTACGGCCCCATCGCCCTGGCCATGGCCGCGCGCGCTCCGCGCGCCTCGGTGCTGGGCGTCGACGTCAACGCCCGGGCGCTCTCCCTGGCGGTGAACAACGCAGAGAGCAACCACCTTGACAACGTAAGGTTCTGCTTGATCGGGGAGGACGGCGCCCCGGCCCCCGGCACCGCGGACGACGCCGCGCCCACCCTGGCCGGCCCCTTCGACGCCATCTGGTCCAACCCGCCCGTCCGCGTCGGCAAAACCGTCCTGCACGGCCTGCTGCGCACCTGGCTGGGCCGCCTCTCCCCCGCCGGCGCCGCCCACCTCGTCGTGCAGAAGAACCTCGGCGCCGACTCCCTCCAGCGCTGGCTGGAGCAGACCGGCCACCCCACCGAGCGCGTCGCCTCCCGGGCCGGCTACCGGATCCTGCGCGCCACCCGGGCCGACTGACCCGGACCGCTCCCCTACACACGGCGGTTGACGTGCCGGTATCCTGGTTCCCGGCATCCGTCGCACGAGTCCAGATTTGAGGAACGCACACCAGGTGAGCACGCAGCTGCGCCCCACCGACGTCAAACGACTCAACCGCCAGTGGCGCAGGCGCACCGAGGGCCGCATCGCCCTCATCGTCGAATCCGTCACCCAGCCGTTCAACCTGGGCTCCATCCTGCGCAGCGGCGCCGCCTTCGGGGTCGAGGCCCTCTGGCTCACCGGCAACGCCATCGACCCCACCCACCCCCAGGTCGGCAAGACCGCCCTGGGCTCCGAGGCCAAGCTGCACTGGGAGAGGCTGCGCGGCAGCGCCGAGGCCGCCCGGGCGGCCCGCGCCGAGGGGTTCCGCGTCGTGGCCGTCGAACTCGCCCGCGACGCCGTCCCCCTGCACGAGGCGCCCCTGGAGGGCGACGTCTGCCTCGCCGTGGGCGCCGAGGACCACGGCTGCTCCCCCGCCCTGCTCGCCGAGGCCGACGCCCTCGCCTACATCCCGCAGATCGGCCGCGTCGGCTCGCTCAACGTCGCCGTCGCCACCGCGATCGCCATCGCCGAGACCCGCCGCCGCGAATGGCAGGACCCTGACCGGGCCGCCGCCACCGACGCGGCCGGCGCCGAAGTCATGAACTGAAGCGGCCCCGCCCGCGAGGGCCCCGCAGCCCGGCCCGATCCGGCCCGCGGGGGCCGCCTTTCGGCGCACCCGCCCCGCCGCAGCGCAGCGGCGACGCAGCGGGCTCCCCGGGGGGCTTGCAGGAAACTTGGCCCGCTCCCATGATTCAAGCAGGGGCCCTCGGGAACTTCTCAACCCCAATGACCGTATTCACCTACACCCGACGATTTGAGAGAGGACCATTGGACCCGTCCCGAAGTAGCGGCAACGTCCTGGCCGGACGTTGCTCCTCCGAATCCGACGAACCTCCTTCACCACCTAGCGCACGCACCGAGACCATCCGCTCCGAGGCGGTGCGCGCGTCATGAGCATCGTCCTCAACATCCTCCTCGGAGCACTGGTGGTCCTGCTGATCACCGCCGCGACGGGCTACTTCGTCGCCCAGGAGTTCGGCTACATGGCGGTCGACCGCTCCCGCCTGAAGGCCAGGGCCGCCGCCGGTGACAGCGGCGCCAAGCGGGCCCTCGACATCACCGGCCGGACCTCCTTCATGCTCTCCGGCGCACAGCTCGGCATCACCGTCACCGGACTCCTCGTCGGCTACGTCGCCGAACCGATGATCGGCGCCGGCGTCGGCGAGCTCCTCGGCGGCGTCGGCGTCCCCCTGGGCGTCGGCATCGCGACCGGAACCGTGCTGGCGCTGCTGTTCTCCACCATCGTGCAGATGGTGTTCGGCGAGCTGTTCCCCAAGAACCTCGCCATCGCCCGCCCCGAACCGGTCGCCCGCTGGCTGGCCCTGTCCACCGGGATCTACCTCAAGGTCTTCGGCTGGATGATCTGGCTGTTCGACCAGGCCGCGATCCTGCTGCTCAAGGCCGTGCGGATCGAACCGGTCGAGGACGTCCAGCACGCCGCCACACCGCGCGACCTGGAACGGATCGTGGAGGAGTCCAGGGAGAGCGGCGACCTGCCCGCGGAGCTGTCCACGCTGCTGGAGCGCACCCTGGACTTCCACGACTCCACCGCCGAGCACGCCATGATCCCCCGGCCCCAGGTCAGCTCCGTCAGCGCCGACGAGCCGGTCACCCGGGTCGTGGAGCTGATGGCCTCGGGCCACTCCCGCTTCCCGGTCCTGGGCGCGGGGCTCGACGACATCATCGGCGTGATCTGCCTGCGCGACGTCTTGGAACTGGGCGAGCAGGACCTGCAGGAGGTGCTGGTCAAGGACGTGGTGCGCGAGGCCGTGATGGTGCCCACCTCGCTGCCGCTGCCCGTCGTGCTGGAGCAGTTGCGCGAGAACGGCGAGGAGTTCGCCTGCGTGGTCGACGAGTACGGCGGCCTCGCCGGCGTCATCACCATGGAGGACATCGCCGAGGAGCTCGTGGGCGAGATCGCCGACGAGCACGACCCCGAGGACCAGGGCGAGGCGCGCGTCGGCGACGACGGCTCCTGGCTGCTGCCCGGCGCCCAGCACATCGACGAGGTCGAGCGCCTGCTCGGCCACGACCTGCCCGAGGGCGACTACGAGACGATCGGCGGACTGGTCATCAACGAGCTGCGCCGGCTGCCCGAACCCGGTGACACCATCACCGTGGAGCTGCCCCGCCACCCCGGCGCCGACGACGGCGAACCCGACCGCAGCGTCACCGTCACCGTGGAGGCCGTCGACCGGCACGTGCCCGAATCGGTGCGGATCAGCCTCGCCGAGGCCTCCCCCGACGACGAGAGCGCCGAGACCGACAAGGAGGTGCGCGCATGAGCGACATGAACCCGTGGCTGGCGATGGCCATCTCCGTCGGCATCATCGCGCTCAGCGCGTTCTTCGTCGCGATCGAGTTCGCGCTGGTGGCGGCGCGCCGTTACCGGCTGGAGGAGGCCGCGGAGAGCAGCGTCTCGGCGCGCGCGGCGCTCAAGAGCGCCCGCGACCTGTCGCTGCTGCTGGCCGGCTCCCAGCTCGGTATCACGCTGTGCACGCTGGCGCTGGGCGCCATCACCAAGCCGGCGGTGCACCACCTGCTGGAGCCGCTGTTCCACGGCTGGCTGCCCGAGGCCCTGGCCTACCCGATCTCCTTCGTCGTCTCCCTCGTGGTGGTGACCTTCCTGCACCTGGTCGTCGGCGAGATGGCGCCGAAGTCCTGGGCGATCTCGCACCCGGAGAAGTCGGCGACACTGCTGGCGGTGCCGATGCGGGCCTGGATGTGGCTGACCCGCCCGGTGCTGGTGGCGCTGAACGGGATGGCCAACTGGTGCCTGCACCGGATCGGCGTGGAGGCCGTCGACGAGGTCTCCTCCGGGCACAACCCCGACGACCTGCGCCAGCTGGTGGACCACTCCGCCAAGGCCGGTGCGCTCGACGAGGAGCGGCGCGACCAGCTCGCCACGGCGCTGGAGGTCAACTCCCGCCCGCTGCGCGAGATCATCACCCCCAGGGAGGACCTGGCCGGCGTCGGCGCCGACGCCTCGCTGGAGGAGATCAAGCGGGTCTCGCGCGAGACCGGGCACCTGCGCCTGGTCGTGCGCGACGCCGAGCAGCCGCTGGGCGTGCTGCACGTGCGCGACGCGTTGACCAGCGACCCCGGCACCACCGCCGCCGACCTGATGCGGCCGGTGCTGACCCTGGAGGCGGTCACGCCCATCTACGCGGCCCTGAGCATCATGCGCGAGAGCCGCAGCCACCTGGCCCTGGTGGAGGACAGGGGCGGCCTGCTGGGACTGGTCACCCTGCAGGACATGCTCGATGAGCTGCTGCTGACCGAGCACCAGAGCGCGGCCTGAAAAGCCCCTTCCGGGCCTGGCGCGACCGGCGGCGGCCGGCACCTCTCGGGTGCCGGCCGCCGGCCGTTGAATGAGGTCGGCACTCACCGCGGTCACCGAGACCGTGCTCACGCCGGCCGCGGCGAGTCTCCCCGTACCCTGCGGCTCACGAGCAGGAGTCGCATTCACCGACGGCCAGTGCGGCTGTGCCGGCGGTTGTGCCATGAGCCCGGCCATGTCGGAGCAGACCCACTCCTCGCACGTCAGGAAGGCTCCCCATCCGGAGGACCGCCGCTCCACGCTGGCCGTTCCCCCCCTAGCGGGGAGACGTCCACCGAGCGCCTCCAGCGGACGCGGGAAGAACCAGTGGGAATGCGCGGGTCGGCCGCGGTGTTGAGTCCGTGCGGACCGACTCCCCCGACAGTGGAAAGGCGCCCCATGGCGATGCGGACGGGCCGGCAGGACGTGGACCGTGGGTGAGGCGCGGCGCGGGGACCGCATGTGGGCGGTGGCGCTGGCGGCCGGCCTGTGGGGGACATCGGCGCTCATGCGCGAACCCCTGGCGCGGGACCTGCCCGCCCCCACCATCGTCGTCTTCGAGCACCTGGTGATCGTGGCGTGCCTGTCGCCGTGGATCTGGCCGGCGCTCAAGGCCCTGGCCTCGGCCGGCGTGCGGGTGCAGGTCGCGATGGTCGTCATCGGCGGCGGCTCCTCGGCGCTGGCCACAACGCTGTTCACCGCGGCCTTCACCGTGGGCGACCCGGTCACGCCGCAGGTCCTGCAGAAGCTGCAGCCGGTCTTCGCGATCGTGCTGGCGCTGGTCCTGCTCGGCGAACGCCTCACCCCGCGCTTCGCCTGGTACGCGCTGCCCGCGCTGGCCGGGGCGTGGGCGCTGGCCTTCCCCGACCCCTTCGCCGTCAGCGTGCACGACGCCCAGGCCGCCGGGCTGGCCGTCGGCGCGGCCCTGCTGTGGGCCGCCGGCACCGTACTGGGCCGCCTGGTCGGCATCCGGCTGTCGTTCATGCACGTCACCGCGTTGCGCTTCACCATCGCGCTGCCGGTCGCCCTGGTGCTCGCGGTGAGCTCCGGGGCGCCGCTGGCCATCGGCGCCGGCCACGTCCCGCTGCTGGTGGCGCTGGCGCTCGTCCCCGGCCTGCTGGCCTTGGCCCTGTACTACTGGGGGCTCGGCCGCACCGCGGCCAGCCGCGCCACCCTGGCCGAGCTGTCCTTCCCGCTGGTCTCGGCGCTGGTCGGCGTCACCGTCATGGGCGCGGGCCTGACCTGGAGCCAGTGGGCGGGCGCGGCGGTGGTACTGGCCGCGGTCACCGCGATGGCGCTGAGCCGCTCGCGCACCCGCCCCGGCGGCGTCGTCGACCCCGCCCGCGAGGAGCCGGTGCCGGCCTGAGGCACATCGGCGCGGCCGTGTGACCGCGGTAGCGCGGTCGGCGGGGCGCGCGGACCCCTTTTCGGTCGCGAAAGCCGACGGCCCCGGCCGCACGGGGGATGCGGCCGGGGCCGGTGCGCGCTCGGGCGCGGCCCTTTAGTCGGTGACCGTGTTGAGGGTGACCTCGATGTTGCCTCGGGTGGCCTTGGAGTAGGGGCAGTTGCGGTGGGCCTTGGCGACCAGGCCCTCCGCCGCGGCCCGGTCCAGGCCCGGGACCGTGACGTCGAGGGTGACGGCCAGGCCGAAACCGTCGTCGCCCTTGCCGATGTCGACCCGCGCGGTCACCGAGGTGCCGGTGAGCTCGACCTTGTCCTGGCGGGCCGCGCCCTTGAGCGCGCCGTGGAAGCAGGCGGCGTAGCCCACGGCGAAGAGCTGCTCGGGGTTGGTGCCCGGCCCGTCGTCGCCGCCCATGCCCTTGGGCACCGACAGGTCGACGTTGAGGCGGCCGTCGTCGGAGCGGCCCTTGCCCTGGCGGCCCTCGCCCTCGACGGTGCCTTCGGCGGTGTAGACAACCTTCATGGTCAGCCTCTCTCTTCGGGGATCGTGCGGGGGTCGGCCGACGGCGCCTGCCCGGCTCCCTCGTGGAGCTCCCGCGCCGCCGCGCCGACCGTTTCGGTGAGATGACCGAGCAGGTCGCGCAGCTCCGTCACGCGCGCATCGGGCAGGTCCACCGCGCGCAGCACGCACTCGGGGACCTCGACCGCGCGCTCGCGCAGCGCGGCGCCGGCCCCGGTCAGGGCGACGCGGACGACGCGCTCGTCCTCGCCGGCGCGCCGGCGCCGCACCAGACCCGCGCCTTCGAGCCTGCGCAGCAGCGGAGACAGGGTGCCCGAGTCCAGCCGCAGCGCGGCTCCCAGCTCCTTCACCGACACCTCCTCGTGCTCCCACAGCACCAGCATCACCAAATACTGCGGGTAGGTGAGGCCGAGCTCGGCGAGCAGCTCGCGGTAGAGCCCGGTCAGCGCGCGCGACGCCGCGTAGACGGCGAAGCAGAGCTGGTTGTCCAGCGAGAGCAGCTCTGCTGCGGGACGCTGGGGCATGGCGCCGATGCACCTCCTCGGTCGGGATTGAATTTAGCACAACTGAGTTGCGCACAATTGAATAAAGTCGACAAAGTCATCACCTTTACGACGTAGATTCACTCGATTCGCTCTGCCCGGCCTGCGCCGCGCGCAGCTTGTCCGAGAGCATGCGCAGGGTGTGCAGCTCATCGGCTGTGAGCGCGCCGCCGACGTAGCGGTCGATGGCGGCGACGCGCTCCACCAGCCCCTGCTCCTCCATGCGCTCCACCAGCCGGCTCAGGCTCGGCTGGGTCAGCAGGATGGAGTCGTTGAGATCGCGCAGCCGCGCCCGGCCGCGCGGGCACCGCTTCAGCGTGAAGAGCACGTCGTAGACGCGCATGGAGACCTCCGCCTCCCGGAAGTCCTCCTGGAAGCGGCGCATCAGCGCCACCTGCGCGCGGGCCAGCGACTCCCACGCCTCCTCGGCGAGCCTGTTCCCGGGCACCACCCTGCCCCTTTCCCGTCGCTTTTCCGGCATGATCCCACCCGGGCCCCGTCAGCGGCGCCGACGGGAACCGGCCGGGGAATAACGGTGCGGCCCCGGTGTTGACGCGCATGCGAACGCATGGGGGCGGCGGGGAGCCCCGCGAGCCGGGGACCCGCCCGCCGCGCGGCAGAAGGGGGCGACCGTGGCCGCGACCGCGCACGAGGTCGACATCGCCGTCATCGGCGCCGGGCAGGCCGGGCTGGCCTCGGGCCACTTCCTGCGCCGGCGCGGCCGCACCGGCGCCCGCGACCTGGTGCTCCTGGACCGCGGCCCCGGCCCCGGAGGGGCCTGGCAGCACGTCTGGCGGTCGGTGCGGCTGATCTCGCCCCCGGGCCACACCCGGCTGCCGGGCCTGGCCTGGGAGCGCCCGTTCGCGGGCCCGCCCGGCGGCCCCGAGGTCAGCGCCTACTTCGCCGCCTACGAAAAGCACTTCGACCTGCCGGTGCGCCGCCCGGTGCGGGTGCGCCGGGTGCGCAACGACGGACCCGGGGTGGACACCACCCGCGACACCCCGCTGCTCATCGAGACCGACGCCGGGACCTGGCGGGCGCGCGCCGTCATCAACGCCACCGGCACCTGGGACTCCCCCTTCGTCCCCGCGGTCCCGGGTGCGGCCGGCTTCGGCGGCCGCCAACTGCACGCCGCGGGCTACGACTCCCCCGAGGAGTTCGCCGGGGCACGAGTCGTCATCGTCGGCGGCGGCCACTCCGCGCTGCAGATCCTGGCCGAGATCTCGGCGGTGGCCGAGACGACCTGGGTGACGCGGCGCCCGCCGGAGTTCCGCGAGGCCTCCCCCACCGACGCCGACCTGGTGGCCGTCACCGACCAGGTGGCCGAGCGGGTGGAGCGGGGGCTGCCGCTGCGCAGCGTCGTCAGCTACACCGGGCTGGTCTCCACCCCGGAGGTCGAGGCCGCCCGCGAGCGCGGCGCCCTGACCGCCCGCCCCATGTTCGACCGGGTCACCCCCGACGGCGTGGCCTGGGCCGACGGCACGCACGTCGCCGCCGACACCATCCTGTGGGCCACCGGGTTCCGCCCGGTGCTGGGCCACCTCGCGCCGCTGCGGCTGCGCGGACCGCTGGGCGGGATCGAGATGCGCGACACCCGCACGGCGCTGGACCCGCGCGTCCACCTGGTCGGCTACGGCCCCTCGGCCAGCATGATCAGCGCGCACCGCGCCGCAGCCCACGCCGCGCGGACCCTGGCGGCGGGCCGCCCCGGACGCACCGGCGCGGCCCGCTGAAATCGACCGCCATTCGAGGGAATGAAAACGGTTATCATTGCCTTATATGGGGTGGGACCGAGCGCCCCGGTGACAGGTCACAGGAGAAGGGAACCGCCATGGCGCGCGACACTCAGCGGCCCGTGGTCAAGCTGCGCTCCACCGCAGGCACGGGCTACACCTACGCCACCCGCAAGAACCGCCGCACCAGCCCCGACCGGCTGGTGCTGCGCAAGTACGACCCCAGGGCCGGCCGACACGTGGACTTCCGCGAAGAGCGCTGAGCCGCACCCGCACAGGAGGAACCAGGATGAAACCAGGCATCCACCCCGACTACCGCCCGGTGGTCTTCCGCGACCGCACCGGCGACCTCGCCTTCCTCACCCGCTCCACCGCCGCGAGCGACCAGACGGTGGAATGGGAGGACGGCCGGACCTACCCCGTCATCGACGTCGAGATCTCCTCGGCCAGCCACCCGTTCTACACCGGCCGGGGCCGCGTCATCGACACCGCCGGACGGGTCGAGCGTTTCCGGCGCCGCTACAACCGCGCCTGAGCCCGCCCCGCGCGAAGCGCTCCCCGGTCCACTCGGGCCGGGGAGCGCCGTGCGTTCAGCGCCGCGGCACCGCGCGCGCGGCCGGACCGGTGTAGCCGGCCAGCAGCCGGCGCGGGATGGGCCCCTTGATCCTGGCGCCGCCCTGGCGCTCCTCCCAGGCATGGGCCAGGACGCCGACCGACCGGGAGAGCACGAACAGGCCCCGGCCCAGCTCAGGGGGGAATCCGAGCTCGCAGTAGACGACGGCGGTCGCGCCGTCGATGTTCATCGGCACCGGGCGCTCGCGCCCGGCCGCCAGCGCCCGCTCCAGCTCCTGCGCCAGCGCCAGGTGGGTCCCGCTCACCACACCGGCTTCGGCGGCCTCGGCCACCAGGCCCAGCAGCGGGTCGCGGCGCGGGTCGCGGGGGTGGAAGCGGTGGCCGAATCCGGGGACGTAGCGCCCGGCCGCGCGGTGCTCGGCCACGGCGGCGCGGGCCGCCTCGGCCGGATCCTCGCCCGCCTCTTGACGCGCCCGCAGCGCCTCCAGCAGCTCCATGCACTGCTGGCCCGCGCCGCCGTGCACGTCGCCGAGCAGGTTGACGCCGCTGGCCACCGCGTTGTTCAGGCCGACACCGCATGTGGCGGCCATCCTGGCCGCGGCGATCGAGGGCGCCTGCGGGCCGTGGTCCACCGAAGCGGTCAGCGCGGCCTCCAGCAGCGCCGACTGCCGCCCGGCGGGGAACTCCCCGCGCAGCAGCAGCCATATGGTGTCCACGAACGACGCCGCCCCGATCAGCTCCTGGACCGGGTAGCCCCGCAGTTCGATCTCACCGGGGGCGATGCGGGTCAGCGAGGTGCTCCACCAGCCCTCGACCTCCTCGCGCGCGATCGTCTCCTCCTGGCTCACGTGACTCCGTCCTTGCGCAGTGCGCTGATCTCGTCGTCGTCGAAGCCGAGCTCGGCGAGCAGCTGCTCGGTGTGCTCGCCCAGCAGCGGCGGGCGCGCCGCCGGGGCGCACCCCCGCCCGTCCACCCGGACCCCGCTGCCCAGGACCCGCAACCGGCGCCCCTGTTCACCGGGGAAGTCCAGCTCGTGCAGCAGTCCCCGCTCGGCGAGGTGGTCCAGGCCGAGAACCTCGGCAACGGTGAGCACCCGTGCGGCCGGGACGCCGGCGGCCGAGAGCAGTTCCTCCCACTCCAGCGCCGGGCGCGCGGCCAGCCCGGCCTCCAACTCCTCGCGCAGCGCCGCGCGGTTGGCCTTGCGCTCCTCGCGCCCGGCGAAGCGCGCGTCATCGACGAGGTCGGCCCGGTCCACCAGGCGGCACAGCGTCTCGAACTGCTCCTGCTTGTTGGCGGCGATGTTGAGGGCGCCCGATCCGGTGCGGAAGGTGCCCGAGGGCGCGGCCGTGGCGTTCTCGTTGCCCATCGGTTCGGGTTCCACGCCGGCGATGAGGTAGTTCGACACCGCCCAGCCCATCGCGGTGACCGCCGTCTCCAGCATGGAGACGTCGACGTGGCCGCCCTCGCCGGTGCGCTGCCGGCGTACCAGGGCCGCGCAGACCGCGAAGGCCGCGGCCAGCCCCCCAAGGGTGTCGGCGATGGGGAAGCCCGCGCGCAGCGGCGCGGCGTCGGGGTCCCCGGTCACGCTCATCATCCCCGAGAGGCCCTGGATCACCTGGTCATAGGCTGGGCGGTCGCGCATCGGGCCGCTCTGGCCGAAGCCGGAGACCGCGCAGTAGACCAGGCCGGGGTTGATCTCGCGCAGCCGCTCGGGGCCGAAGCCCAGGCGCTCCAGCACGCCGGGGCGGAAGTTCTCCAGCAGGACGTCGGCGCCGCGGATCAGCCGGGTGAGGACCTCGGCGCCGCGCTCGTCCTTGAGGTCGACGGTGATCGAGCGCTTCCCGGCGTTCTGGGCGAGGAAGGAGGCGCCCAGCAGCTCACCGTTGAGCCGGGCGTCGGCGCCGAGCCTGCGGGCGAGGTCGCCGGATCCGGGGACCTCCACCTTGACCACGTCGGCGCCCAGCAGCGCGAGCTGGTAGCCGGCGAAGGGGCCGGCCAGGACGTTGGTCAGGTCGAGGACGCGGACGCCGGCGAGCAGGCCGGCGGGCGGGGAGGGGGTCATCGGCGTTCTCCGGGGTCGGGGTCTGGTGCGCCGGCGGGGTCGAGTCCGATGTCGGAGACGCGGCGGGCCGCGCGGGTGACGGCGGTGGCGAACTCCGCGACCGCGGCGTCGGTGAACCGGGCGGTGGGCCCGCCCAGCGCGAGCGCCGCCTGGACCCGGCCCTCGGCGTCGGTGACGGGGGCCGCGACGCCGGAGGCGCCGGTCTCGCGCTCGCCGTGGCTGACGGCGTGGCCCTGACGCAGGGCCAGCGCCACCTGCCCGCGCAGGGCCTCGGCGTGCCGGGCGCCGTGGGGCGATGCCGCGGCGACCCGACGCAGCAGGGCGTCGTCGCAGCCGATCAGCAGGATTTTGGCCGCGGCCCCGGACCACAGCGGCAGCTCGTCGCCGACGTTGACGACGTGGCGCAGGTTGCGCGGCCCCTCCTGCTGGGCGACGCAGACGCGCGCGGCGTCGCTGCGCACGTAGAGGTTGACGGTCTCGGCGGTCTCGGCGACGAGTTCGCGCATGACCTGGCGGACCGCCTCGGGCACCTGCCAGGCCGCCCGGGCCAGGCCGGCCCATCGCAGCAGCCCCGGGCCGACCGCGATCCGGCCGTCGGGGCGGGTCCACAGCAGGCCGCGCTGCTCCAGCGTGGCGACCAGGCGCAGCACCGTGGTCTTGGCCAGCCCGCTGTGGTCGGTGAGTTCGCGGATCGAGCGGCGCTGGTGCCGCTCGTCGAACAGCGCCAGCAGGTCCAGGGCGCGCAGCACGCTGCGCACGCCCGATTCGGTCTCGCTGTCGGCCGCCACCGGGTCACCCCCTCACGGTTAGAGTCCATCGTGCAGACCATGTATACCATCTGATGGATCAATTGGTCCGGGAAGCGACGGTGCGGAGGCGTCCGCGGGGACCGCGGCGGGGGTCGCGGAGGCCTCGGATGCGGCCGGATCCCCGCGACCACAATGACGAAGACGATCAAAACGACCAAAAGATTTACCCAGTGGCAACGGGTGCGTCATGCTCGCGAAACGGAACGGCCGTGACCCAGGTCACCGAGCGGTGTGGCCCCGCCTTGACACGCCGACGTGTGACGCGCATCATGTGCCGGACCGAAAACGGACCCGAAAGTCCGCACAGTGGACCGCAATGACGGAAAGAGCGACCTGATGAGTAAACAGCGGATCCTGCGCGCCGTCGGCGCGGCCGCGGCGGCCGTCGTCATCGGCGCCGCCGTGGTCAACGCCGCGACGACCGGCGAGAACACCTCCGCGGCCCGCTCCAAGCTCACCATGATCGTCCCCGCCGCTCCCGGCGGCGGCTGGGACCTGGTGGCCCGCGAGTCCCAGAACGCCTACCGCGAGGGCGGGATCGTCGGCAACACCCAGGTCGTCAACGTCCCCGGCGCCGGCGGCACGATCGGGCTGGCCCAGGCGGTGCGCCAGGAGGGCAGGCCCAACACGATGATGGTGACCGGCACCGTCATGATCGGCGGCATCGTGGTCAACAACTCCTCCAACACCCTCGACGACGTCACCCCCGTCGCCCGGCTCGCCGACGACTACGAGGTCGTCGTGGTGCCCGCCGACTCCCCCTACGAGACCATGGACGACCTCGCGGCGGCCTGGCGCGAGGACCCCGGCGCCGTGGCCATCGGCGGCGGCTCGCTCGGCGGCACCGACCACCTGCTCGCCGCCATGGTGGCCCGCGACATCGGGGTGGACCCCCAGGAGGTCAACTACATCCCCTTCGCGGGCGGCGGCGAGGCGCTGACCTCCCTGCTCTCCGGCAGCGTCGACGTCGGCATCAGCGGCTACAACGAGTTCAGCGACCAGATCGAGGCCGGCAATGTGCGCGCCCTGGGCGTCTCCTCGCACGAGCGCGTCTCCGGCATCGACGTCCCCACGCTGGCCGAGCAGGACATCGACGCGGTGCTGCCGAACTGGCGCGGCGTCATGGCCCCGCCCGGCATCACCGAGGAGGAGCGGGCCGAGCTCACCGAGATCGTCACCGAGATGCACGCGACCCCCGAGTGGCAGGACACCCTCGAACGCAACCGCTGGGACGACACCTTCCAGACCGGCGCGGAGTTCGAGGAGTTCATGACCGCCGAGATCGACCGCATCACCACCGTCACCGAAGAACTGGGACTGGCATGAGCACCGACACCACCGCACCCGGCACGCAGCGGCCGGCATCCCCCGCATCTCGCTCAGGCTGGTGGCGAGGGCGCAGCGAACTGCTGGTCGCCGCCCTGGTGATCGCCATCGCGGCGTTCATCGGCGTCCAGACCGCCACGATGGCGGTCCCGCCCGGCACCGAATCCCCCGGACCGCGCTTCTTCCCCACCCTCGTCACCATCCTCATGGCCGGCGTGGGCGTGGCACTGGCCGTCCAGGTCGTCCTGCACCCGGCCCGGCCCCGGGAGGCCGACGGCACCCGGGACGGTGAGGCCGGCGAGGCCGGCGACGGCACGGCCTCCGAGCAGGCCCCCGGTGCGCCGCGCACCGACTGGAAGACGGTCGCGACCGTGGTCGCCTCCCTCGTGGTCTTCATCGTGGCGCTGCAGCCCGTCGGCTGGATCCTCTCCGCCGCGCTGCTGTTCTTCGGCGTCTCCTACGCGATGGGCAACCGCCGGATCCTGTTCGACATCACGGTCTCCCTCGTCTTCTCCTCCTTCATCCAGCTCGCTTTCGTCGCCGGCCTCGGCCTGAACCTGCCGGCCGGAATCCTCGGAGGCATCTTCTAGTGGACGCGTTCGATCACCTGCTCATGGGGTTCGCCCACGCGCTGACCCCGGAGAACCTGCTGTGGGCGCTGCTCGGCGTCATGCTCGGCACGGCCGTGGGCGTGCTGCCGGGCCTGGGCTCCTCCATGGCCGTGGCGCTGCTGCTGCCGGTCACCTTCCAGCTCGACCCCACCAGCGCCTTCATCATGTTCGCCGCCGTCTACTACGGCGGACTGTTCGGCGACTCCACCGCCGCCATCCTGATGAACACGCCCGGGCAGAGCTCGGCGATCGCCACCGCGATCGAGGGCCACAAGATGGCGCTACGCGGACGCGCGCCCCAGGCGCTGGCCACATCGGCCATCGGCGCCTTCATCGGGGCCGTGCTCTCAACGGCCCTGGTCGCGTTCTTCTCCCCCGCCATCATCGGCCTGGCGCTGCGCTTCGGCCCGGCCGAGTACTTCGCCCTGGCGGTGTTCGCCTTCGTCGCCACCTCCGCCGTGGTGTCGCAGTCGATGGTGCGCGGCCTGGTCGCGCTCGGCATCGGCCTGAGCATCTCCATGGTCGGCATCGACAGCCTCACCGGGGCCGAGCGGTTCACGCTGGGCGTGCCGCAGCTGTTCGAGGGCTTCAGCATCATCACCGTGACGGTGGCGCTGCTGGCGGTCGGCGAGGTGCTGCACGTCGCCGCCACCGTGCACACCGGCAACGGGGCCAAGGACACGCTGCGCCACTCGGGCACCCCCTGGCTCAAGCGCGCCGACCTGCGGCGCACCGCCCCGGCGTGGCTGCGCGGCACCGTGTTCGGCGTGCCCTTCGGCGTGATCCCCTCGGGCGGGTCGGAGATCCCCACCTTCCTCGCCTACGGCACCGAGCGCAGGCTCGCCCGGCGGCGCGCGGCCCGCGGCGGCGAGCCCGACGCCTTCGGCGAGGGCGCGATCGAGGGCGTGGCCGCGCCCGAGGCCGCAGCCAGCTCCACCGCGGGCACCGCCATGGGCGCCCTGCTCGGCCTGGGCCTGCCCACGTCGGCGACCGCGGCGATCATGCTGGCCGCCTTCCAGCAGTACGGGATGCAGCCCGGCCCGCTGCTGTTCGAACGCAACGGCGACCTGGTGTGGGCGCTGCTGGCCAGCCTGTTCGTCGGCAGCGCCATGCTGCTGCTGCTGAACCTGCCCTTCGCCCCGCTGTGGGCGAAGCTGCTGCTGATCCCCAAGCCCTACCTCTATGCCGGGATCACCGTGTTCTCGGCGCTGGGCGTCTACGCGGCGAGCTCATCGATGGCCGACCTGTGGCTGATGCTCGTCCTGGGACTGGCCGGGTTCATGATGCGCCGCTACGGCATCCCGTTGGCGCCGGTGCTGATCGCCGTCATCCTCGGCCCCGTCGCCGAGTCCGAGCTGCGCCGCGCGCTGGCCGTGGGCCAGGGCGACGTCTCGGTCCTGGTCGACAGCGGCATCACGGTGACCATCTACGGCCTGCTGCTGGTGATCGGCGGCTCCGTCGCCCTCGGGCGGCTGCGCGCCCGGCGCGCCGAGCGGGCGGCGCGGCCGGAGTCGCTGCCGCGCTGACACCGCTATCCGATGGAGCCCGCTCGCAGACCGCCCCCCTCTGGCGCTCTGCGAGCGGGCGGCTCAGCGGCGCGGGGGCAGCGGCACGAAGCCGCTGGTGCGCCGGACGTAGTCGGACCAGCCGGGGCGCCCGGACATGTGCTCCTCCAGCAACCGCTTGCCCGACCCCGCGACCAGCAGCCACGTCATCGCCGCCGGCGCGGGGAAGGTGAGCGCGCCGGGCCAGGGCTGGGCGGCGACGAGGAAGATCCCCCACCACACGCAGGCGTCGCCGAAGTAGTTGGGGTGCCGGGTCCAGGCCCACAGCCCCCGGTCCATGATCCGGCCCCGGTTGGCCGGATCGGCCCTGAACCGGGCCAACTGGGCGTCGCCGAGCGCCTCGAAGACCAGCCCCACCAGCCACAGGGCCGCGCCCGCCGCGGCGAGCGGCCCCAACTGCCCGCCGGTGTAGGCCGCGACCTGCACCGGCATGGAGATCAGCCACAGCAGCACGCCCTGGAGCCCGTAGACCATGCGCAGGGCGTAGGCGGTCGGGCTGCCCGGGGCCCCGGCCAGCAGCCGCACGTAGCGGGGGTCCTCCCCCCGGCCGCGGCCGCGCCGGGCGATGTGGACGGCCAGGCGCACGCCCCACACCGCGGTCAGGCCGCAGACCAGCCAGGTCCGCGCCGGGTCGCCGTGCCCGGCCGACATGACCGCCGTGACCAGGGCGACGACGGCGAACCCCGCGCCCCAGGCCACGTCGACCACGCTGTGGCGGCCCAGGCGCAGCGCGACGGCGAAGGTCACCGCCATCAGCGCGGCCACGGCGAGCGCGCTGATCGCGGCGTTGGCCAGGAACGGCACCGGAGCGAACAGCGGCTCGCTCACCGCGCGGTGTCGAGGTCGGCTCGGGTGGCGGGCATGCCGCTGCGCCCGTCAGGGGTGGGCCGCACGGCCAGAACCTGGTCCACGCCCATGCGCCGCTCCTCGAAGGCCAGCGCGCCGCCGACCAGGTAGAGCCGCCACACCCGCGCCGTCTCCTCGCCCACCAGCGCCACCACCTCGTCGAAGCGGCGCTCGAACTCGGCGTACCAGGCCTCGACCGTGCGCACGTAGTGCTCGCGCATCGCGTGCACGTCGCGCACCTCCAGGCCGGCGTCCTCCAGCAGGGCGACGGTTTCGCCGAGGGGGCGCATGTGCATGTCGGGGGCGATGTAGGTCTCGATGAACGGCCCGCCCCCGGGATGGGCGCCGCGCCGCGACATCTGCTGCACCAGCAGCCGGCCCCGAGGGCGCAGCAGCGCGTGCAGCCGGGCGGCGAAGGCCGGATAGTTGCGCCGGCCGACGTGCTCGCCCATCTCCACCGCCGCGATCGCGTCGAAGGGCTCCTCGTCGATGTCGCGGTAGTCGCTGAGCCGGACCTGGACGCGGTCCGCCAACCCCTGCTCGGCGACCCGGGCGCGCACGTACTCCCGCTGCCGGCTCGACAGCGTGACCGCGGTGACCCGGGCGCCGTGGCTGCGGGCGGCGTGCAGGGTGAGCGCCCCCCACCCGCAGCCGACGTCGAGGAGGCGGTCGCCCTCGGCCAGGCCCAGCTTGCGGCAGACGAGGTCGAGCTTGTCGACCTGGGCGTCGGCCAGGCCGTAGTCGGGATCGTCGCTGGTCCAGTACCCGCAGGAGTAGGCCATCAGCGGGTCGAGGAAGAGCCCGTAGAGGTCGTTGGACAGGTCGTAGTGGTGGGCGACGGCCTCGGCGTCGCGGCCGGGGGTGTTGACCCCGCCGCGCAGCCGCGCCTCGGCCTGCGGCGGGGGCGGCGGCACGCCGGGCAGGCCCAGGCTCAGCGCCAGGCGGGCCGCGCGCGCCCAGTCGGCCGGGCCCGGCAGCGAGGTGCCGTGCTCCCGGACGCTCGCCCACACCCTGCGGAACCCGTCGGCGAGGTCGCCCTCGACGTCGAGGTCCCCGCTCACATAGGCGCGGGCCGGCCCCAGTTCACCGGGCCGCGCCAGGATCCGGCGCAGCGCGTCGCGGTCGCGCAGCACCACCACGGGCGCGTCCTCGGGGCCGACCTGGCTGCCGTCCCAGGCCCGCAGCCGCACCGGCAGGACGCCGTTGAAGAACCGCTCGGCCAGGGGGGCGATGAAGTGGGCGGCGCCGCGCGGGCGCGCCGGGGTCGTCGGGGTCGGGGTCATGGGGCTACGCACGCTCCAGGATCAGTTGTTCGACGTCGAGCATGCCGGAGCGGAATCCGGCTTCGGAGTAGGCGAGGTAGAAGTTCCACATCCGCCGGAAGACGGAGTCGAAGCCCAGGGCCGCGACCTCGGCCTCGGCGGCGGCGAAGGCCTCCCGCCACAGCCGCAGGGTCTCGGCGTAGTCGGGGCCGAAGGCGTACCGGTCGACCAGGCGCATCGCGGTGCGCATGTCCACCTGCTCCTCGATCGCCCGCACCGAGGGGATCAGCCCGCCGGGGAAGACGTACTTGTGGATCCAGGTGTAGCCGGAGCGGGAGGCGCGCATCAGCTCGTGCTCCATCGTGATGGCCTGCAGCCCCACGCGTCCGCCCGGCCGGACCAGGCGGTCCAGCGCGGTGAAGTAGACCGGCCAGTACCGCTCCCCCACCGCCTCGATCATCTCCACGCTGACCACCGCGTCGAAGCGGCCGCGCACCTCGCGGTAGTCGCTGAGCCGGACCTGAACGCGGTCGGCGACCCCGGCCTCGGCGACGCGGGCGGCGGCCAGGTCGCGCTGCTGCGCCGAGAGCGTCACCGACACCACCCTGGCGCCGCGGCGCGCCGCGCGCACGGCCAGCTCGCCCCAGCCGGTGCCGATCTCCAGCAGTTCGGTGCCCTCGCCGACCCCGGTCAGGTCGAGCAGCCGGTCGATCTTGCGGCGCTGGGCCGCCGCCAGCCCGTCCGCGCCGGCCGGGTCCGCGGCGTCGAAGAGCGCGCAGGAGTAGGTCATCGTCTCGTCCAGGAAGAGCGCGAACAGCTCGTTGGACAGGTCGTAGTGGCGGTGGATGTTGCGGCGCGCCCCGGCGCGGGTGCCGCGGTCGGCGCGGGGCTGGGTGGGCAGCGCGACCGCGCGCAGCGACTGCAGCGGGCGCGGGACGAGTGCGCCGTAGCCGTCGGCGAACGCGGTGAGCAGCGCGGGCAGGTCGGGCGCCGACCAGTCGCCGGCCATGTGCGACTCGCCGAAGCCGATCAGGCCGTCGCGGCCCAGCCTGCGGAAGAAGTGGTCGGGGCGGTGCAGCTCCATCAGCGGCGCATCGGGGCCGCCCGCGGTCGGGAGTCCGCCGTCAGGCGTGCCGACCCTGATCGGCAGCCGCGCGAAGGCCTGCAGGGCCAGGGCCCGGGCGATGGGGGCGCGCAGCGTGCTGCGTGGCACGCGGGCCACGTCGGGCCAGCGCCGGGCGTCGACTCCGTCGGCGCACGGCGGGAGGGGGGTCGATGTCGTCATGCCGGGTTCCTCGCTTGCTGAACTGATGGTGTGTCCTTGCCCTGCCGGCCGTCGGCCGAGGGGGGCCTGGGCACGACGGGCAGGCCGCGCAGGAAGAGCCTGATGCCCTGGATCCGGATGCGCGCGGCGCCCACCAGGGGCGTCATCGGGTAGCGCAGCGCCAGCCGCAGCAGGGGGCCCAGCCGGGCGGGGCGCCGCCGGCCCCGCACCGAGGCCACGAAGGGGGCCGCGCCGGGGCGGTGCAGCGTGATGGTCAGCGCGAGGTCGGCGCCGGGCTCGGGCAGGCTGAGCCGGTAGTGGCCGTCGACCGGGTGGAACGGCGAGACGTAGAACTCCTTGGCCGTATCGGCCCGGCCGCGCGCGTCGGTGCGCAGCAGGTAGCGGTGGCGCTCGCCGTAGGTGTTGTGGACCTCGGCGATCACGCAGGCCAGTGAGCCGTCGGCGGCGTGGCACCAGTAGACGGTCAGCGGGTTGAAGACGTGGCCGAGCACGCGGGCGTGCGCCAGCATCAGCACCCGCCCGCCGACCGGATCGACGCCGTGGGCGCGCAGATGGTCCTCGACCTGGCCGCGCAGGCCGCGCGCAGGATCGCCGCGGTGGTCGGCGGCGTCGAACCCGGCCAGCCAGCGCAGCGGCCGCGGCAGGCGGGGCGGGTCGTCGACGTCGATCAGCCAGTAGTAGCCGCCGTAGTCGAAGGCGTTGCGGATCGGCGTGGAGCGCACGTGCCGGATTCGCGCCTCGTACAACGCGGCCGAGGGCCAGGAGGTGCGCCGCGGTCTCACCACCGCGTCCCCAGCGCCTCGGCGGCCGCGACGCCCGAGCGGCAGCCGTCCTCGTGGAACCCCCAGCCGTGGTGGGCGCCGGCGAAGGCCAGCACGGAGTCGTTGAGGTCGGGCAGCAGCCGCTGCGCGGCCAGGGACTCCGGGGTGTAGACGGGGTGGTGGTAGACCATGGCGGCCAGCACCCGGTCCTCGGGCACCGCGTCGGCGGAGTTGAGGCTGACCACGTAGTCGCTGCGGGCGTCGAGCCCCTGCAGCCGGTTCATGTGGTAGCTGACCCGCACCGTCTCGGCCGAGGCCGAGCACGACTGCAGCCGGTGGTTCCACGAGGCCCGGGCGGCCGCGGCGCGCGGGAGCAGGGAGGGGTCGGTGTGCAGCAGCGTGGGGTTGCGCGAGTAGCCGAAGGCGCCCAGCACCCGGCGCTGGGCGTCGCTGGGCCGCTCCAGCAGGCGCAGCGCCTGGTCGGCGTGGGTGGCGATGACGCCGGCGTCGAAGTGCTCCTGCGCGCCGTCCTCGGTGCGCACGCCCAGCCCCTCCGCTGTGCGCCGCACCGAGTGGACCGGGGTGGCGGTGCGCACCGAGGTGAGCTCCTTGGCCGCGCGCTCGACGTAGCCGCGCGATCCCCCGACGACGGTGCGCCAGCGGGGTGAGCCGAAGACCGAGAGCATGCCGTGGTTGGCCAGGAAGGCGAACAGGTAGCGCGCGGGGTAGTCCAGCGCCGTGCCGGGCGGGCACGACCACACCGCCGAGACCAGCGGCAGCAGGAAGTGCGACGTGAAGTAGCCGGAGTGACCGCACCGGCGGGCGAACTCGCCCAGCGTCGGCTCGGCCGCGCCGGTTCCGGGGGTCCGCAGCAGCCGGCGGGCCGCGCGGTGGAACCGCGGGATCTCGCCGAGCATGCGCAGGTAGCGCGGCCGGGCCAGGTTGCCCGCTGTGGGGAACAGGCCACGCAGGCCGCGGGCCCCTGCGTATTCCAGGCCGCAGCCCTCGCAGGTGACCGCCATGCTCATCTCGCACGGGCGGGTCCGCACGCCCAACTCGTCGAAGAGCCGGGTGAGCAGGGGGTAGGTCCTGCGGTTGTGCACGATGAAGCCGCTGTCGACCGCCAGGGGCGGGCCGTCGCCGTCGGGCACGTCGTGGGTGTGGGCGTGCCCGCCGAGGCGCTCCTCGGCCTCGAACAGGGTGACCTCGGCGCCTCCCCGTTGCAGGACATAGGCCGCGGTGAGCCCGGCGACCCCGGCACCGACGACGGCGATGCGGCGCCGCCCGGCCGGTTCTTCCGACTGCGTCATCGAATCCCTCGAGAAGTCGCGGATGTGTCACCCGTGATTCGAGGCGGCGACCGGGACGGATTGGTTCATTTTTGAAGGATCCGGACGGGCGTCGGCCCCACCGGAAGGAGCCGCACGGTGGGGCCGACGGTCTGGCGGGGCCGCGGCTTCGGGCCCGCATGGGGCGACTCGGACGCGCTGTCTCCCCGCTGGTCCTGACTTTGAGCTGCGACCTTGACCACCGCGGGTCTTTGAGCCCGACCGGAGGAGGGATCCACGGTGACCGGGCGGTCCTCTCGCGCGGCCGAAGGCCCCGCAGGGATCGCCCCGGCGCCGCGCCGCTCACGCCGCCACCCTGGGCACCGGACCGCGGTGTCGGTGTGTCAAAGGTGGCGGGTCCGCTTCGCGTGCGGGTGGGCGATTCTCTCGCGTGGCCGTCAGGCCCGTGGACGGAAATCGCCCACCCGCACGCCTGCTCCGTCCTGAAGCTGAGGTCAAAACTCACGTTAAAACGGTTGTCGGCCGTCGGTGGCGGACGACCGGTCCTCAGCCCTCCAGTTCCATCTGCATGATGGGGTCGCTGGTGGGCTGGGGGGATCCGCCCGCGGGTTCGATGGTGACCGCCACGCCCTCGGCCCCGTCCAGGCCCGAGGCCAGCAGCGGCACGGTCGAACCGTCGGAGTCGAGCCGGACCAGGCCGCCCGAGCGCACCGAGCCGTCGGCGTCGGCGAGCCAGAGCTGGTAGTCCCGGTCCTCCAGCGGGCGCAGGCCGTCGGCGGTGAACACCAGACCCCCCACGCTCTCGGCGGCGACCACCGTGGCCGAGACGCCCTCCTCGGGGCTGCCCGACACGTAGGTGGCGTCCGGCGCGGCCAGGATCTCGGCCACCGCCTGCTCGTTGCGGCGCAGCTCGTCGACCTGCCGGTCGAGGTTGACCGCGACGCCGCCCAGCACCAGCGCGATCAGCAGCGACGCCGCCAGTCCCAGCAGCATCGCCCTGTCGCGCCAGCCGCTGCGCCGGACCGCGATCTCAACGGGCGCGGGGGCGAGCTGGCGGGTGTGGGCCACCTCGGCGAGCACGCGCCGGCGCATCCCCTCGGGCGGCGCCTCCGCGGCCGCCGACCCCAGCAGCGCCGTCGTCTCGGCGAGCCCGCGGACCTCCTGGACGCAGGCCTCGCAGTGGACCATGTGCTCCTCGAACCGGCGCAGGTCCTCCGCCGGCAGGGCGTTGAGAGCGTAGGCTCCGGCGAGCGTGTGCAGGTCCTGGCGGAGTCCTCTACTCACCACTCCACCCCCAGGCAGTCGCGCAGCCGGATGAGACCGTCGCGCATACGGGTCTTGATGGTGCCCAGCGGCACCGACAGCAGGCGTGCGACATCACGGTAGGTGTATCCACCGTAATAAGCCAGTTTGACCGACTGCTTCTGAATGTCGGTCAGCGAGTCCAGGCAGCGGCGGACGCGCTCGCGCTCCAGCCGGCCGGTCACCTCCTCCTCCACCTCGTCGTAGGGCGTGGTGACCTCGGCGGCCGCGACCCTGGTCGCGCGGTCGGAGGCGGACTGCTCCGAGCGGACCCGGTCCACCGCGCGCCGGTGCGTCAGCGTCATGATCCAGGCCAGCGCGCTGCCGCGCCCGGCGTCGTAGCGGCAGGCGCTGCGCCAGACCTCCACGAGGACCTCCTGGGCGACCTCCTCCGACTGGGCCGGATCGCGCAGCACCCGGCGGATCAGGCCGTAGACCGACGGGGCGATCCGGTCGTAGACGTCCTCGAAGGCCCGCTCGTCCCCGCGGGCGACCTGCTGGAGCAGTTCGGCGAGATCAGGGCCCTTTGACACCGCCGCTTCGGCGGGGCCTGGTCCGGGCCACCGCTGCGGGGATTCCTCGTTCATCCGTGACTCTTTCCCTGGCGGACCGCTCATGGGTCCCGGATGGGCCCGCGTCACCGCAGAGCCCATCCGGGATGGGGTCGGGGTCAGTCCCCCGGCATGAGAACGCCGTCGATGACGTAGACCGTGGCGTTGGCGGTCTGGACGTTACCGCAGACGACCGAGGCGGCCTCGTCGTTGACCGTGAACTCCTCACCGGAGCCCGAGGTCGTGACCTCCTCGCCCTGCAGCGAGGTGAAGGTGCCGTCCTCCAGGTCCGAGGGGCCGTGGCGGCCCTCGACCACGTGGTAGGTCAGCACCTCGGTGAGCTGATCCTGGTCCTCCAGCAGCGCGTTGAGGTCCTCCTCCGGGATCTCCTCGAAGGCGGCGTTGGCCGGCGCGAAGACGGTGATGTCCTCGGCGTCGTTGAGCGTGTCCACCAGATCGGCCTGGGTGACCGCGTCCACCAGCGTCGACAGCAGCGGGTTGTTGGAGGCTGCGGTGGCCACCGGGTCGTCGGCCATGCCCTCCACGCTGCCCTCGCCCTCCGTGGGCACGTCGGCGCAGGCCGGGCCGAACGGCTGGTCCATCGCCATCTCGGTCCCGTCGGTCTCCATCGGCGACTCCTCGGTCATCTCCGGGGAGGCGCCCGTGTCCTCGCCGCCGTCCTCTTCGGCGCCGCCGCCACCGCCGCCGCAGGCCGCCAGGCCGAACGCCAGGGCCGCCGCCGCGGGGAACGCCATGAACCGCTTCGCACTCATTGCACTCGCTCCTTCACTCTGTGTTACTGCGTTTGGGTGGGCGGTCCCGGACGGGGCCGCTCCCCGTGGTCAGATCACTCGACGATGACCTGGACCGAATGCCAGCCGCTGGCCCCGTCGGGGATCGGCTCGGCACGTTCTGAAGTCTGGGTGTAGCCGGTGGCGTCGGTCGCGCGGACCTCCAGGGTGTGTCGGCCCTCGGTGGCCTCCCACTCCCAGATCCACTGACGCCATGTGTCGATGTCGGGCACTTCGGCCAGCTCCGCCCGCGACCACTCCCCCTCGTCGACGCGCACCTCGACCGCCTCCACCCCTCTGTGCTGGGCCCAGGCGACGCCGGCCACCGCGATGGTTCCCGGCTCAAGCCGTTCCAGCGGGCCGGGCACGTCGATGCGCGACATGGTCTTGATGGGCGCCTTCACCGCCCAGCCGCGCTGCGCCCAGTAGGCCTGCTCGTCGGCGAACCGGGTGAGCTTGATGTCGGTGACCCACTTGGTGGCGCTGACGTAGCCGTACAGGCCCGGGACCACCATCCTCACCGGGAAGCCGTGCTCGAAGGGCAACGGCTCGCCGTTCATCGCGAAAGCCAGGATCGCGTCGCGGCCGTCCATGACCACATCGGTGGGCGTCCCGCAGGTCCAGCCGTCGGTGGAGGTGCTCAGGATCTGGTCGGCGCCGCCCTGCACGCCGGCCTCGCGCAGCAGCTCGGCCAGGCTCACCCCCAGCCAACGGGTGTTGCCGACGAGCTCGCCGCCGACCTGGTTGGACACGCACGTCATCGTGATGTCGTACTCGCCGACCGAGCGGCGCAGCAGGGTCTCGAAGTCCAGCTCGACCGGGCGGTCCACCAGGCCGTGCACGCGCAGGCCCCAGTCCTGCGGGGAGACGCGCGGCACGGTCAGCGCCGTGTCGATCCGGTAGAACTCCCGGTTGGGCGTGGTGAAGGGGGTCAGGCCCGGGACGTCGAGGTCGACGCCCTTGGGCAGGGGCGGCAGCGGGGAGTCCGGGGTCGGCAGCCGCACGGCCGAGCGCGAGGCCCCCGCCGCGGACCCGCCGACCAGGAACCGCCCGATGCCGCCCGAGGCTCCGGCCAGCGCCAGGACTCCGGCCCCGGCGAGCATGAAGCGCCGCCGCTCCATGCCCCCGCCCTGCCCGGCCTGCGAGCCGGTTCGCAGCAGCGGGACCGCGCGGGCCGACAGCAGGTACAGGGCCGCCGCGCCGACCAGGACTCCGACCAGGACCGGCAGCACCGCCAGGGGCTCGACGTTGCGGCGCGCGAAGGCCGCGACGACGCCGACCGCGGCGAAGACAGCGAGACCGGCGTAGCCGACCGCCGGACGGCGCAGCGCCGCGTACCCGATCGCCACGGCGAACAGCGCGAGGACCGCGACGATGCCGGCCAGGAGCACGACCTTGTCGTAGATCCCGAAGACCGCGATCGCGAACTCCTTGAGCGGAGCCGGGCTGTAGTCGACCACGGCGTCACCGACCACCACCACCGGGCTGGCCTGCGGCGAACCGAGCAGACCGGCGGTCAGCTCGGCGGCGCCCAGGGCCGCGGCGGCGGTCAGCAGGCCGGTCACCGCGCCCAGGGCGATGCGCCGGCCCCGCGGGGGTCGGTCGGTCCGGTTGCTCGCGGTCGTCATCACGTCGGGTATTCGACGCGGTGGACCGGGCCGGATTGGTGTTCGGCGGATTTTTTCGAGATTGGTCCCGAACCAGGCCCCGACCAGGCCGGAAAGGGCCATCGAACTTCGACCACCGGACTTGCGGGACGAGACGGACATCCGACACACAGACCCGCTATGCCGCCGGCGCTACGCGCACCGCGACAGCCGACCCCCCGTACACACCCGGTCTTCCAACACCAATCAGATCGCCTTCTTGCGCTGCAGGTGGTGGAAGGCGCCCCAGCCGGGCAGAACCGGCAGCCAGAACGTCAGCAGCCGGAACAGCAGCACCGCCGGCAGCGCGACGGCGGCGGGCACGCCGGCCACCGCGGTCAGGCCGCCGAGCAGGGCGGCCTCGACCGCGCCGAGCCCGCCCGGCGAGGGCGCGGCCGAGCCGATCGCGTTGCCGGCCAGGAAGACCACCGCCACCGCGGCGATGCCGGGGGCGCCGCCGAAGGCCGCGACCGAGAAGTACAGGCACAGGATGAAGCCCACGGTGAGCAGCAGCGTCCCGCCCACGCCCATGGTCAGGCGTCCGGGCTTTTGCAGCAGGTCCAGCAGTTGCGGCAGCACGCCCTGGAAGTAGGGCCTGGCGCGGTTGAGCACCGCCCTGCGCAGGCCCGGCAGCAGCAGCACCGCGGCGACCAGCACCGAGAGCAGGGCCGCCACGACGATCAGGGTCGCCGACGGGGAGAAGTCGGCGGGGTAGGACGTGCCGGTCAGGTAGGCGCACACCAGCAGCAGCGGGACGTGCAGGACCAGCCCGACCATCTGGGAGACGCCGACGGCCGAGATCGCCAGCCCGGTGGAGGCCCCGGCCTTGGCGACGTAGCGGGTGTTGAGGGCCAGCGACCCCAGCCCCGCGGGCGCGGCGATGCGGACGAAGGAGGCGGCGAACTGCACCAGCACGGTCCGCCACAGCGGCAGCCGGATCGGCACGAACCCGATCAGCGCCATCGCGGCGGCCACCATGCACATCAGCGCCATCGCCAGCGCCGCGGCCGCCCACCCCAGCTCGGCGTCGCGGATGGTGGTCAGGTCGACGCCGGCCAGTTGGTAGGCCAGCACGAACCCCACGACGGTGGCGACGACGACGCTGACCACGGTGCGCGGCCGCATGCGCTCGATCCTGGCCTGGCCGGCCGGGGCGTCGGGGGCGATCCGGGTGATCTCGGCCCGGATCTCGCCCAGCGACTGCGAACTGCTGCGCAGGCGCTGGCGCAGCGCGCGCGGCAGCCCTGCGGTCTGCAGGAACGGCAGGGTCGCGGCGACGGCCGCCGTGCCCAGCCGCCGCACCGCCGAGTCCACCGCGCGGCGGGCGCCCACGCGCAGCGCGAGCGCCGTCATCAGCGCCGCGATGTCCAGGGACGCGGTGAACGCCCCGGCGGCGACGCTGCCGGTGGACATGCCGGCGAAGACGATCCGGCCGTCGGTGCGCACCCCGATGGTGCGGCCGCTGAGGTTGCGGTGGGCGATGCGGTGCCGGTGCAGCAGGCTCAGTTCGGCCCAGATGTCGGCGAGGCGGGCGTCGGTCAGCTCCGCGGCGTCGAGGTCGTCGAGGGGGCGGGCCCTGCGGTGCTCGCGCACCAGCACGGCGGTTCCCGGGCCGAGCTCGCCGATGGCCAGCAGTCGGGGCGAGGCCGCGCCGGCGGCCTGGGTGGCGTAGTCCAGCAGCGCCGCGTGCTCGATCCGCCGGGACAGGCTCAGCAGCACCGGCGGCGCGGCCGGGTCGCGCAGAGCTAGGCGGGCGAACAGCCGGGTCCAGACGCCCGTGGCGATGTCGGCGCGCAGCAGCACCACGTCCAGGCGCCGGTCGGTGGTGTCCGCGGCGAAGCGCTGGTTGCCTTCGGTGTCGGTGCCCTCGCTGACCAGGTCGAGCGGTTCCAGGCCGAAGCTGCGCAGTTCGCGGATGAGCCGCTCGGAGGCCGGGGCCGGGCTGGCCAGCCCCACGGCGTAGCGGGCGATCGAGGCGCAGGTCCAGCCGAGCAGGAAGGTCAGCAGCAGCCCCAGGGAGGTGGTGAACCCCGACAGCAGGACGGAGGCGGAGGTGACCGCGATCCCGATCCACATCGCCAGCCGGATTCTGGGCAGGTGCGCGGGGCGCACCGCGCGGGCGTAGCCGATGACCGCGGCGAGGTAGCCGTGCAGCGGGTGGTTGAGCACGCCCTGGGGCCCGGAGGCCGACAGCACGTCGGGCAGGCCGGTCGGCCCCGCCAGCGCGATCACCGTCGCGTTGACGCCCGCGGCGAGGGCCACGCCCAGCCCCGCGGCGGCCAGCGAGCGCCCGATCTGGCGGAACTCGCGGTGGATGAGCCGCTCGACGGCGATGGCGCAGACCAGCACGATGACGGTGAGGTTGGCGATCCCGGCCGTCAGCGCCAGCAGCGACGGCGAGACCAGGGCGCGCAGCTCCTCCGGCCGGGCGGTGTCGGTGCCGTCGGAGGTGACCCGCACGATCAGCAGGATCACGGCGAGCAGGAGGGCTCCCACCAGCGCCAGCAGCAGGTCGAGGGGGCGGCGCGCGATCGTGCGCACGTCGTCCATCGCGTTGCCCGCGGCCCCGCGCGGATCGGCCTCTGCGACTCTCACGCTCTACAGACTGCCGCACCCGCCGCGGTCCCGGCACCAGGGTCCCCGCGTGTCTTGCGGAGGGGCGGGCCGGACCCGGCCAGCGGCCCCGGCCCGCCCCGCGCTCATCGGACTCCGACCGCTGCGCTCGCGGGGCGAGACGGGAGTTTCAGGGACCGGACCCGCTGTGCCGCCGGCGGCTTGCGTGCACTGCGACAGCCGCTCTCCCTGCGCGAACCCGGTCGCCGAACATCAGTCAGGTGATGGGCGCCTCCCAGGCGGCGCGCCAGGTGACCGGGCCCACGATGCCGTCCCGCCCGATGTTCTTCTCGGCCTGGAAGCGCTCGCACACGCGTTTGGAGGCCGGGCCGTAGGCGCCGTCGACGGCGATCGTCCAGCCGCGTTCGCGCATTCGCCCCTGCCAGGTGGTGACGGAGGGGTGCCGGGTGATCGGCGGGTAGCTGAGGTAGACGCCGGGCCAGGGCGGCGCGGTGCCGCCGTCCCCGCCCCCGCCTCCGGAGCCGTCGGCGGGCATGCCGGCGCGCACCCATGCGTAGAGGTCGTCTCCCGGGCAGTCGGTGGAGTTGACGTCGCGGTGCCCCCTGCGCGCCAGCGTGCGGCCGGCCAGCCGGTTGGCCTCGTCGTAGAGGGTCCTGATCGCCTTCTTCGCCGCCGGTGTGGCGTCGCCGTCGCGGCCGATGAAGCACACGCCGACGCCCGAGGTGTTGTGGCCGGTGGCGTGCGCGCCGACGACCAGCCAGCCGCGGCCCTCGTAGGCCCTGCCCTCGCGGTCCACCAGGAGGTTGTAGCCGATGTCGGACCAGCCGTTGGAGTCCATGTGGAAGTCCTGGATGGAGCGCACGGACTGGGTCGGCGGCCCCTCGGAGTAGTGGACGACGAACTCGGTGCGGGCCGACCACGAGGTGGTCGAACGATCACGGGGAGCGCGGGCGCCCCATTCGGAGCGGGTGATGATGTTGACCATGCCCCCAGCATGAGCAATCACGAGGAGTCATGGAAGACGGACGCAGAATAATCATCCGGTTTTCTCCGCCGCCGACCGGAAGGCGCCCTGCGGGCCACCGGGCGGGCCCGCCCGCATCACCCGTCGGCGGCGGGCGCGGTGTAGAAGGGCAGGCGGGGGTCGGCCTCCTGGGCGGCCCATGTGCCGCGCACCCAGGCGTGGGCGGGGTCGTCGCAGATCAGCCAGGCGCGCTCGGGCGAGGGACCGGCCATGACGTTGAGGTAGTACATGTCGTAGCCGGGGACCGACATCGACGGGCCGTGCCAGCCGTCGGGGATGAGGACGACGTCGCCGGTGCGCACCTCGGCGAGCACGTCGGTGGGGCGGTCGGGCCCCGAGGGGTAGACGCGCTGGTAGCCGATGCCCTCCCCGGCCGGGCCGGGCGCGATCTCGAAGTAGTAGATCTCCTCCAGCCGCGACTCTCCCTCGCGGTCGGTGTCGTGCTTGTGCGGCGGGAAGGAGGACCAGTTCCCGGCGGGGGTGATCACCTCGACGGCGATCAGCCTGTCGGCCTCGAAGACGTCGGCGGCGCAGAAGTTGTTGACCTGGCGGCTGGCCCGGCCGGCCCCGCGCAGCTCCACCGGGACGCCGGAGGCCGGGCCGTAGCGGGCGGGCAGCCGCCGCTCGCAGCGCGCCCCGGCGAGCGCGAACCGGCCGCCCCCGGCCGAGGTGATCTCGGCGCGGGCGTCGCGCGGGAGGTAGGCGAAGTCGGTGACGCCGGTGAGGACGCCCTCCCGCCCGTGGAGCTCGAAGGTCCGGCCGTCGCAGGCCACCGTGCAGCCGCCCGACAGCGGGAGCACGACCCATTCGGAGTCGCCGGTGTCGAAGGCGTGGCGCCGCCCCGACCGCAGTTCCAGGACGCGCAGCGAGGAGTGGTCCCAGCCGGCCGACTCCGGATCGACGCGGGTGGCGTAGGGGCCGGTCGCGGTGCTGCCGGCGGGGCGGTGCATGCTCATGGTCGCAGACCTCCTGGAGACGGGTGTCGCGGCGGCCTCGACGCCCGTGGAGGCCGGCGGCGACGGCTCGACAAAGTACTACTAGGCGCCGGGAAAGCGCGTCAAGTATTTGTCTTGACATACTGACTTCACGACCTCCTGTCCGATTGGTATGGTGATCGCGTGACGACCTCCGAGACCGCGCCCCAGAGCACACCGGCCGGCCGCGACCGGGCCTGGGACCCGGGCGCCGAGATCGCGGTCGACCACTCAAGCCCGATGCCGCTGTACTTCCAGATCGCCTCGCAGATGGAGGCGGCGATCGACTCCGGAGCGCTGCCCCCGGGCACCCGCCTGGACAACGAGGTGCAGTTGGCCCGCCGCCTGGGCCTGTCCAGGCCGACCGTGCGCCAGGCGATCCAGACGCTGGTCGACAAGGGACTGGTGGTGCGCAAGCGCGGCGTCGGCAGCCAGGTCGTGCACAACAGGGTGAAGCGGTCGCTGGAGCTGAGCAGCCTCTACGACGACCTGGCGGCCATCGACCAGCAGCCCACCACGCGGGTGCTGGCCAACGTCGTCGAACCGGCCCCGGCCTCCGTGGCGCGCGCCCTGGACGTCGCGGAGAAGAGCCAGGTGTGGCGGCTGGAGCGGGTGCGCTTCGCGCGCTCCGAGCCCATCGCGCGCATGTGCAACCACCTCCCGGCCGACCTCATCCCCCTGCCCGCCGACGATGTCCTGGAGGACAAGGGGCTCTACCAGCTACTGCGCGGCGCCGGCGTGCGGCTGCACGCGGCGCGCCAGACGATCGGCGCCCGCGCGGCGACCCGGGCGGAGTCGGAGCTGCTGGAGGAGGCCGAGGGCGCCCCGCTGCTGACCATGGAGCGCACGTCCTACAACGCCGAGGGCAGGGTCGTGGAGTACGGCACGCACCTGTACCGCGCCTCCCGCTACTCCTTCGACTTCTCCCTGCGCGGCTCGGGCTGACCCCGCCCGGGGCGCGCCCCTGCGGACGCCCCGAGCCACGCGCCGCGCCCGCCAGGTTTCGGCCGCCCCCTTCGCGGCTACATCAGCAGCTGACCCCGGACACACCTGGTGTCACGCACCGTCGGCCCCTCGGGACCGACGGTGGTCCCATCTGTCCAAGAGCAATGGAGCACCTGTGACAGCGACGCCCCTCGACCTCCGTTCCGTCATCGCCGGTGAGCGGCTGGCCGCCGCCGACCGACCGCTGGCCTCCGTCAACCCCTCGCGCACCGCCGAGGTGGTGGCGCAGGTGAGCCTGGCCGGACGGGCCGACTTCACCGCGGCCTGCCGCGCGGCACAGGAGGCCCAGGCCGAATGGGCGCGGGTGCCCGCGCCGATCCGCGGCCAGGTCATCGCCAACATCGGCGAGCTCGTGGCCGCCAACAAGGAGGCGCTGGCCCGCTCGGTCACCCGCGACATCGGCAAGACGCTGGGCGAGGCGCGCGGCGAGGTCCAGGAGATCATCGACACCTGCGAGTACTTCCGCGGCGAGGGGCGCAGGCTCTACGGCCAGACCGTGCCCTCGGAGATGCCCGACAAGCAGCTGTTCACCTTCCGCAACCCGCTGGGCGTCGCGGCGATCATCACCGCGGGCAACTTCCCGGTCGCGGTCCCGTCCTGGTACATCATCCCGGCGCTGCTCACCGGCAACGCCGTGGTGTGGAAGCCGGCCGAGTACTCCGCGGCCTGCGCGTGGTCCTTCTACGAGCTGTTCTCCCGCGCCGGCATCCCCAGGGGCGTGCTCAACATCGTCTACGCCGACGGGGAGGAGACCTTCGCCGGGCTGGAGCAGGCGCTGGGCGAGGGGCTGGTCGACAAGGTCGGCTTCACCGGCTCCAGCGCCGTGGGCGCGCGCATCGGCGAGCTGTGCGGCCGGCACCTGCAGACGCCCTGCCTGGAACTGGGCGGCAAGAACCCGATGGTGGTCACCGAGGACGCCGATCTGGAACTGGCCGCCGAGGGCGCGCTGTTCTCCGGATTCGGCACCGCGGGGCAGCGCTGCACGTCGCTGGGCACCGCGATCGTGCACGAGGGGGTGCACGACCGCTTCGTGGAGCTGCTGGCCGGGGCCACGGCCGCGGCCAGGGTCGGCGACCCCACCCGCGACGTGCTCTACGGCCCGATGATCAACGAGCGCTTCGCCGCACGCTACGAGTCCTACCTCGGCTGGATCGGCGACCACCACCGCGTGCTCGGCTCCACCTCCACCGGCCGCATCAGCGCCGCCAACCCGCGCGAGGGCTTCGTCGGCGACCCCGGGGACGGGCTCTTCTACCACCCGGTGATCCTGGACGGGGTGCGCCCCGAGGACAAGGTGTTCACCGAGGAGACGTTCGGCCCGATCATCGGCGTGACCACCTACCGGCACCTGGAGGAGGCCGTCGAACTGGCCGACCTGCCCGGCTACGGGCTGTCCTGCGCGATCTACACGACCGACCCGAAGAAGGCGTTCGACTTCCGCTCCGGCATCGGGGCCGGCATGGTCAGCGTCAACAACTCCACCTCCGGGGCAGAGGCCCACCTGCCCTTCGGCGGCAACGGGCGCTCCGGCAACGGCGGCCGGCTGTCGGGAATGTGGGTGCTCGACCAGTTCACCCGCTGGCAGTCGATGAACTGGGACTACTCGGGCCGGCTGCAGAAGGCCCAGATGGACGTGCTGGAGATCGACGCCGAACTCGGTTTCCGGCTGGACTGAGAGCCCGACCGGTGCCGCGGTCCCGAGCACGGCCCGGGGCCGCGGCACCGGCGTGTCCCGGGCCGACGCACTCCGGGTCGACTCCTCCCGGTCCGATGTAGTACGTTCCGACGGGTGATTTCGCGGATCCGGAGGGTGATAACCGAAATGCGTTCCACGATGGCGCGGGTGTCGGCGAGCGCGCTGGTCATCGCACCGGTGCTGGTCGGCGTCGCCCCCGCGCACGCCGAGCCCGGCGGCTGCCTGGACTCCTCGCTCCCGGTCACCATCGAGGAGGCCCGCGTCGCCGAGGACGTGCCCCGCGACATCCTGCGCCGGTCCGGGTTCGACACCGCGGCCGCCGACTTCGCCGAGGCGCTGTGCGGCGCGCGCGGCACCGAGGACGCGCGCGAGGCGGTCGAGCGGCACGGCTCACGCCTGTGGCGCGACGCGGTGCGCCGCGTCCAGGGCAAGGGGCCGTCGAGCGGGGACCTCAGCGCCGGCGACGACCGGCCGCTGTACTGGGCGCGGCTGGGCATGACGGCCGCGCTGCGCCAGTGGCGGCCCTCCTTCGACCTGGACGAGGCCGAGCGGGCCGGGCTCATCGCCGACCTGGAGCGCCGCTCCCGCGGCCACGACACGATGGACTTCCCCGCGGGCTCGGGTGTGACGCGCATCGTGGTCACCGGCTTCGACCCGTTCGGGCTCGACACCGACATCCGCCAGGCCAACCCCTCCGGCGCCGCGGCGCTGGCCCTGGACGGGCGGGTGGTCCGGACCGCCGACGGGATCGCCGTCGTCCAGACGGCCATGTTCCCGGTGCGCTGGCGCGACTTCACCGACGGCATGGTCGAGGAGGCGCTGCTGCCCCACTACGCCGGGGAGCACCCGGCCGACGCGGTGATCACCGTCAGCCAGGGCCGGGCCGGACGCTTCGACCTGGAGGCCCACAACGGCGCCTGGCGCGGCGGTTCGCCGGACAACGAGAGGGCCGGCCGGGCCGAAACGGTTCCGATCCCCGAGGGCGTGCCCACGGTCGAGCCGCAGCCGCAGTGGTCGGACTCCACCCTGGCGCGCGGGGCCGTCGCGGACGCCGACACCGGCCGCTTCCCCGTCTACGACAACACCGAGGTCACCGAGATCCCCGCGGGCGGGACCGAGCCGGTGGTCCGGCCCGACGGGCCCACCCCCGGCTCCACCGCGCGCAAGGGCGGCGGCGGGAACTACCTCTCCAACGAGATCGCCTACCGCAACACCCTGCTGCGCGACGCCACGGGCCGCGACGTCCCGGCCGGCCACGTGCACACCCCGATCCTGGCCTTCGGCCGGGGCAACACCGGCGAGATCACCGATCCCGGGTTCGAGCGCGACCGCGCCGACATCGTGGCCCAGGTCCGCGCGATCACCACCGCGGCGATGGAGGCGTCCTGACACGGGGACCCGCACCTGGCCGCTGACGCCGGTTCCCCGTCGTCAGCGGCCGTTGCCGTCGCCGGAGGCCGTCGTCGACCGACTACCTTTACGGCGTGGATTCACCTCCTCCGCGGCGCGGCCGGCGACCAGGTGCAGTCGCGGTCCGTCCCATCCGCGCCGCAGCCACCGATCGTGGGTGGCGGCCACGACCGCGCCGGGGGCCGTCCGCAGCGCCTCCTCCAGCTCATCGGCCAGGGCGAGCGAGATGTGGTTGGTGGGCTCGTCCAGCAGCAGCACCTGCGGGGCCGCGGCCACCAGCAGCGCCAGCGCGAACCGGCGCCGCTGCCCCACGCTGAGCACCCCCACCGGCCGGTCGATGTCGCGCGGCGCGACCAGGCCCAGCTCCGCGAGCGCGGGCGGGCCGGTGCTCGCGGCCGTCATGGCCGCGTACAGCCGCCGCGGCGTCAGTTCCGGGCGCCGGAACCCGACGTCCTGCTCCAGCAGCGCGACGGTGATCCCGCACCGCCACCGCACCGACCCGGCGCCCGGCTCCAGGCGCCGGGCCAGCACCTGCAGCAGCGTCGACTTGCCCGCGCCGTTGGGCCCGGTCACCAGCAGCCGCCCGTCGACGGGCAGGTCGAGGCGGTCCAGCGCGAGCCGGTCCGGGACCTCGATGCCGCGCGCGATGAGCGCGCTGCCGCCGGCCGCGGTGCCGCCGGTGAGCGCGGAGTCGAAGGACAGCGGCCTGGGCGGCTTGCGGACCTGGTCGCGCTCCAGTTCGGCCAGGCGGCGCCGGGCGTTGCGGACGCGGCGCGAGATCTGCTTCTGCACCGCCTTCCCCATGCCGTCGTAGTCCACCTTGTTGCCGTCCTTCATCGGGCGGAACTGCCCGACCTGGCGCGCGGTGGAGCGCACCGACTGCCGCAGGCGGCGCAACCGGTCCTGCTCGGCGCTCCACTGCTGCTCCCAGCGCTGCCGCTCCACCTTCTTCTCCCGCAGGTAGTGGGTGTAGGCGCCGCCGTAGCAGGCGGGGCCGGACCGGGAGGGGTCGAGGTCGAGGATGCCGGTGCACACCTCGTCGAGGAACACCCGGTCGTGGCTGGCCAGCACCACCGCGCCCGGCAGAGCACGCAGGTGGGACTGCAGGAACTCCACCGCGTCGTCGTCGAGGTGGTTGGTGGGCTCGTCCAGCAGCAGCGCCCGGGGGCGGCGGACCAGCAGCGCGGCCAGGCCCAGCCGGGCGCGCTCGCCGCCCGACATCTCCGCCGGCCGGCGCTCCCGCTCGATCCCGGCCAGGTCCAGCCCCGCCAGCACCACCTCGGCGCGCCGGTCGGCGTCCCACACGTCGTGGCCCTCGGCCTCCTCCAGCGTCTCGCCGTAGGCGGCGAGCAGCGCCGCGTCGCCGGGGCGGTCGTTGAGCGCCTCGGCCTGCTCGGTGAGGCGCCGCTCGATCGCGCGGCTCCCGGCCAGCGCCTCCTCGACGACCTCGGCGAGCGTCATCTCGTCGGGGTAGGGCACCTCCTGGTGCCCGAACCCGATGTCGCGGGGCCGGGCGACCTCCCCTGCGTCGGCGTCCTCGACACCGGCCAGCAGGCGCAGCAGCGTGGACTTGCCCGCGCCGTTCTCGCCGACCAGGCCCAGGCGGTGGCCCGGGGCGACGTCGAGGGACAGGCCGTCGAAGACGGGGTGCGCGCCGTAGGCCTTGGCCAGGTCGCGGGCGCGCAGGACCGGTGCGGAACCGGCGTCGGCCGGCGCACCGAGGAGAATCGAGGAATGCGGCAAAACGGACCACCCTGCTCTCTTCAGCGGGCGTGGTCCCCGATGTGCGCCGACGCGCGGGCACGGCGACGAGAAAAGCCGCGGGCGGGTGCGGAGGAGGACATCGAGGCCACGCCGAAAGGACGTTCGGCAACACCCGCCGGGCAGTGGCTCAGCGGCCCTGATGCGGGGCGAACCGCCTCGGACGCGGGTTGGACTCGATGTCAGTGACGCACGGAACCGACGCTAACCGGGCCGCCCCCGCGGAGGCAATCGGTTTTTCCACCGGGAGCGGTGCGGGGGCGGCGCGGCCGGGCGCAGGGTCAGCCGGCGGCGCGGCGGGCGCGCAGCTCGTCCAGGAACTCCGGGACGGTGGTGGCCGTCGCGCCGTCCCAGCCGAGCTCGGTGGCCAGCCGCATCGTCTGCGGCGGCTCGACCGCGGCCTCGGCCAGCTTGTCGGGGCGGCCGAACACCTGCGCGGGCGTGCCGTCGGCGATCACCCGGCCCTGCGCCATGGCGACCACGCGGTCGAAGTGCTCGGCGCAGAAGTCCATGTCGTGGCTGATCGCGATGACCGTCGTGCCCCGTCCGTGCAGCTCGGCGATGATCTCGACGATCCGGCGCACCGCGTCGTGGTCCTGGCCGGTGGTGGGCTCGTCCAGCACGATGACCGGGGTGTCCATGGCCAGCACCGAGGCCAGTGCGACGCGCTTCCGCTCGGCCGGGGACAGATGGTAGGGGTGGTGGTCGGCCTGCTCGGTCAGCCCGGTCACCTCCAGCGCCCATTCGGTGAGCCGCACGGCCTGGGCCTCGTCGGCGCCCAGGTTGCGCGGGCCGAACTCCACGTCGGCCCGGACGGTCTTGGCGAACAGCTGCTCCGAGGGGTTCTGGAAGACGTAGCCCACCTTGGCGGCGAGTCGCGCGATGCTCTTGCCCGCCGCGTCCTCGCCCGCGATGGTGATCCGCCCCCGGCCTGGCTGGTAGATGCCGTTGAGGTGGCGGGCCAGCGTGGTCTTGCCCGCGCCGTTCTGGCCGATGACGGCGACCCGCTCGCCCCGGGCGATCTCCAGGTCGACCCCGTTGAGCGCGCTGACCCCGCTGGGGTAGCGGAAGTGCAGGTCCTGGATGTCGATGATGGTCATGCCCCCGCCTTCCCTTCGAGGACGCCGCGGAAGCCCTCGGCCGCGGCGTCCAGCGTCACCGGCAGCCTCCGGTCCTGCTCCCACAGCCCGTCGCGCCGGGCTTCGGCGGCCGCCGTGGTGAATCGGGTGGCGCCCAGCCCCCATCCCGCCATGCGCGCGTCGGTGAGGATCCGGCCCGGCTCGCCCTCGGCGACGATCCGGCCGTCGACGAGCACGTGCAGCTCGTCGGCGTGGTCGGCCAGCAGCTCCAGCTTGTGCTCGATGAGCAGCACGGTCATGCCCGACTCGCGGATCGCGGCGAGCGACTCCACCACCATGCGCGAGCCGGCCGGGTCGAGCTGGGAGGTGGGCTCGTCCAGGATGAGCGCCTCCGGCCGCATGACCAGCATGGAGCCGACGGCCACGACCTGCTGCTGGCCGCCGGAGAGCTCGTAGGGCGAGCGGTCGGCCAGGTGCTCGATGCGCAGCAGCTCCAGCACCTCTGCGACGCGGTGCCGCATCTCCGCGTGCTCCACCCCGAGGTTCTCCAGGCCGAACGCCAGCTCCTCGCGGACGCTGAACCGGGCGCCGGAGATCTGGTTGAACGGATCCTGCTGGACCAGGCCCACGCGGGTGACCAGCTCCGGCAGCGGGGTGTCGGCGACGATCCGCTCGTCGACGGTGACGCTGCCGGTGTGCTCGCCGCCCTGGGCGTGCGGGATGAACCCCGCGGCGGCGAAGGCCAGCGTGGATTTGCCCGATCCGCTCGGCCCGACCAGCCCGTGGAACCGGCCGGGCCGGATCCGCAGGTCGACGCCGTGCAGGACCGGGGCCTCGCTCGTCGGGTAGGCGTAGCTGAAGTCGTGGAAGGTGATCACAGGACCCCCAGCGTGTTGAGGACGATCGCGGCGATCGCGAGCAGGATCATGATCCACCGGGCCGCGCGCTGGGCGGTGGAGTCGGGCACGATGGTGTAGGCGGTGGGGTGCACCGACGCCCCGAAGGCGCGGCTCTCCATGGCCAGCGAGCGGTTCTCCACCTCGGTGAGCGCGCCGAGCAGCAGCGGCCCCATCAGCGGGATCAGCCTGCGTCCGCGCGCGAGCGCGCCGCCGGCCCCGATGTCGAACCCGCGCGCCTGCTGGGCCTGCAGGATCGCGTTGGCCCGCTCCTGGAAGGCCGGGATGATCTGCAGCGTCGCGCTGACGACGTAGGCGATCTTGGGCGGCAGGCCGGCCTGCGACATCGCGGTCATCAGCGTACCGGGGTGGGTGGTGAGCAGCAGCAGGATGAACGCCCCGACCATGACCAGCAGCCGCAGCGCGGTGGTGCCGGCGAAGAGCAGGCCCTCGGTCTTGACCGCCAGCGGGCCGAACTCGGCGAGCACGGTCCCCGGGTCGGGAAAGGTCAGGCCCTGGATCAGGAACAGGATGACCAGGAACGGCGCGAAGAAGCCGAAGACGAGTTTGACGAACCGCCCGAAGACGCCGGCCGCCAGCGCGCCCGGCACCTCCAGCAGCACGAACAGCGCGGCGGGCCACCACAGGTCCTCGGCGCCGAACGCGGCGACGGTGACGGAGACGACGAACGCCAGCTTGGTCACCGGGTTGAGCCGGTGGATCCAGCCCTCGCCCGCCTGGTAGAAGGTCAGCGACGAGCTCATGAGCGTCCTCCCTCGGCCGGACCGTCGGCGTCGCGGGCGTCGCCGCGGGTGGCGCCCGCGCCCTGGGAGCGCGGGTCCGGGGAAGCGAGGACGCCCTCGCCCTCCGCCGGCCGCGCCCCGCCTCGCAGGACCGATCTGGTGCGCGGGGAGAACACCGAGTGCGTCCGCGCGAACGGGAAGCGCTGGGAGAAGCGCATCGGCAGCGCCCGCAGGATGACGATGGCGACGAGGAAGGCGATGGCCTTGTCCAGCGGGTCGACGGTGAGTCCCTGCAGGATCGCCGCGCCGAGGGTGTCGATGCCCAGCGCCTGGAAGATCGCGACGATCGCCGAACGGCCGGCCGAGGCGTTGGCTCCGCCGAAGACGAACGCCGAGATCGGCCCGGACACGACCGCAGCGGCGACCCCGGTGACGGCCCCGGCGATGACGGCGGTGAGGATCCGGCGGGTCCAGCCGTAGCGGGCGAACAGGCCGGCGAGCAGGCCGATGACCACCTGGGTGGTGGAGAAGGGCAGGGACGCGGGGCTGATGCTGATGCCCCAGATGACGTTGCTGAGCGCGCCGGTCGCCGCGCCGGCCGCTGGACCGGCGAGCACGCCCACCAGGACGGTGCCGATGGAGTCCAGGTAGAGCGGCAGGCCGACCATGTTGTTGATCTGGCCGGCCACGATGTTGATCGCGATGGCGATGGGCAGCAGGGTCACCGTGGAGGTCGGCATGCGGACCATGGCTCCGGCGATGATGAGTACCGAGCCCAGCAGGTAGCCGACGAGCGCGATGAGCGCGGCCGGTCCGACTCCGGCGCCGCCCACCAGGCTTTCGGGCCGCCACACGACCAGGTACAGGTAGGTGGCCGCGATGACCGCGGCCCCCACGGCGATCAGCAGCCACGGCGGGAAGCGGCGCGCGGCTGGAGTGGCTGGGGCGTTCCCCATTGATCCCCCCGGTGCAGGCATGATGGTGCGGCGGCGACGGCGCCGGCCGCGCCCCTGGTGGGCGGCGTGCGGCACGGCGTCGCTTGTCGCGCCACTTGAGTCACGGCCCGCAACGATACCGGTCGGCGCGCGTGCACCGGCCCTCCCGGTCCCCTCCTCCGCCGCGCCGGGCGGGCGAGGGCTGCTGTACGGCCCCGCCGGCTGCCGGGCGGCGGGCGGTCCGCGGTGGAAAGGCGGCACCGAGGGCGGCGACGGGGCCGGGGAGCCCACAAGGTGGCTGCTCTCTCGGCGGCCTCGGCCTTATCGGGCTTGTTCAGGCGGTTTCAGGCCCCGCGGCGTCAAGGCCCCACGGCGTCAAGAGGCGTCGGCGGAGGCGGGCGGAGCCGGGTCAGGCGATGAGGCCGTCGCCGATCAGACCGGTCTCGGCGGCGCGGGTCTCGGCGACGGCGGTGATGATCCCGTCCAAGGCGGTGGTGGGCGCCCATCCGATGAGGTCGCGGGCCAGCGCGACGTCGGGGACGCGGAAGTGGACGTCGGTGTAGCCGGGACCGTGCACGGCCTCGTGCGGGACGGTCACGATGCCGCTGCCGGAGTCGGTCAGGGCGCGGACCCGGCGGGCGAGGTCGGCGATGGTCGTCTCCTCCGCGCCGCCGAGGTTGACCGCCCGGCCGTGCGCCCGGGGCTGCTCGACCAGTGCGACCAGCGCGGGCGCGATGTCGCGCACGGAGCAGAAGGAGCGCCGCTGCGTGCCGTCGCCGTGCACGGTCAGGGGGCCGCCCCGCAGGGCCTGCTCCACGAACACCGGGATGACCGGGGCGCACCGGCCGTTCTGCCGGGGCCCGGTCACGCCGAACAGCCGCACGGTGACCGTGCGCAGGCCGTACTCCCGGCGGTAGCGGTCCATCAGCAGCTCGCCGAGTCCTTTGGTGACGGCCGAGCACCAGCGGCGGCTCAGGGGCGAGCCGAGCACCCTGTCGTCGTCCTCGCGCAGCGGTTTCCCGTGGCTGCGGCCGTAGATCTCGCCGGAGGAGGCGAACAGCACCCGGCGGTCGCCGTCGGCCGCGGCCTCCAGCACGGTCTCGGTTCCGGTGACGTTGGTCCGCATCGTCTCGATGGGGCGGTGCTCGGCCGGGCTCGCCCGTACCGGGGCCGCCAGGTGGAACACGGTGTCGCACCCGGCCATCACCCGGCGCACGCACGCGGTGTCCAGCACCGAGCCGCGCACGCATTCCAGGTCCGGGTGGTGCCTGAGGTGTTCGAGGTTGCGCGGGGAGCCGGTGGACAGGTCGTCCAGGACGACGACCCGGTGCCCGAGGCCGAGGAGGTGGTCGACGAGATGGGAGCCGATGAACCCGGCTCCCCCTGTCACCAGGGCTTTCATGTCTCTCGCAATCTGCCGGCGCGCGGTCGCCGCGGACGCGGCCCGCCCGGCGAACGGACCCGTTTTCACTGCCGGTAGCCATACAACTACACCCGATCGCGATCCGGGGGAAGGGCGGGCGGGCGTGTTTCCCCGGCCGGACCAGGGCGGACGCGGATCGGGCGCACCCGGGCGGCACCGGCGGCGAGGCGCAAGAGACGAAGAGAGGCCACGGCCCGAAGCAGGTTCGCGGACCGGGGCCTTCGCGCCGAGGACCAAAGGCTCTATGCGGCTTCTTCTCTCTGCGGCATTGAGGCCACCGCGGTCCGGGATGGCCGCTTCGGCGTGCTCACCGTTGACCGTCGAAGTCCGTGGTACGTGCCCGAAGAAGGACGACGAACCCGAGTGGGTGCAGATCGCAGACATTCTCCGTGGCCGGATCGAAGACGGGACCTATGCGCCGGGTACCCGGGTCCCCTCGGTACTCCAGCTACAGGAAGAGTTCGGAGTCGCGGTCACCACCGCGCAGAAGGCGCTGACGGCCCTGAGGTCCGAAGGTCTGACCAAGACAGTCCGAGGCATGGGTTCCTACGTCGCCCGGGCATGAGAAGCACCTCGGACACTCTCGCGTGTCCGAGGTTCTGTGTCTCAATCAGGTCACGGTTCTACGAGAGGTTTCCCGCCCTAAAACCGGTGTCTTCCCAGCTCAGGACCTAACCACCTTTAGCGGACTCTAAGGCCGCACAGCAGGCCGTGGCCGCTCGATCGCCGCCGGCGCAGGCGGAGCGCTACCGGTCGCGGTCCTCCTCCTCGTCGGCGCGGCGGCGGGAGCGGCGGACCTGTGCGGTCCGGGAGACGACGAAGTAGCCGACGGCCAGGACCATGGCGGCGACCACGACCCATTGGAGCGCGCCGGTGTAGGACTGGACGACCGCCCAGCTCTCCCCCAGCAGGTAGCCGGCCGTGATCAGGGCGGTGTTCCAGATCAGGCTGCCCAGGGCGGTGAAGGTCAGGAAGGTGGTCATCCGCATGCGCTGGATGCCGGCGGGGATGGAGATGAGGCTGCGGAAGATCGGGACCATCCGGCCGAAGAACACCGCCTTGGCGCCGTGCCGGTCGAACCACGCCTCGGCCCGGTCCACGTCGGAGACCTTGACCAGCGGCATCCTGGCCGCGATCGCGCGGGTGCGGTCGCGGCCCAGCAGCGCGCCGACGTAGTACAGGACGAGCGCGCCGGCCACCGATCCCAGCGTCGTCCAGATGATCGCGCCGGCCAGGCTGATGCCGCCCCGACTCGCGGTGAACCCGGCCAGGGGCAGCACGACCTCGCTGGGAATCGGCGGGAAGAGGTTCTCCAGGGCGACGACCAGTCCGGCGCCGGGAGAGCCCATCGTCTCCATGATGCCGGTGACCCATCCGGTGATGCCGCCCGTCGCCCGGACCACGGGGCCGGCCGCGTTCATGCCCGGCCCCCGATCGGAGTGCCCCGCCTCCGGTGTCCGCTCATGGAACCGACGCTATGTCGGCGCGGCGCCGACGGCCAGGAGGCGGGCCCGGGCCGGGTCCTCAGCCGGCGCTGACGCCGTCGATCTGCTCGTGGTAGGTGCGGCGGGTGCGCTCGGTGTGCTCGCGCATGAGGCGGGCCGCCTCCGTCTCGTCCCTGGCCACGATGGCCTCGATCATGCTGGCGTGCTCGTCCCAGGAGGCGCGGCCGCGCGAGCGGGCGATGGGCGCGTAGTACCAGCGCACCCTGCGGTCGACCTGGGCGGCCAGCTCGGCGAGCACCCGGTTGCCCGACACCTCGGTCACGCTGCGGTGGAAGTTGGCGTTGGCGGTGACCACGGCGTCGACGTCATCGTCGTCGACGGCGGTCACGCCCTCGCGCCACAGCCGCCACAGCAGGTCGATCTCCTCGGGCGCGGCGTTGCGGGCGGCCAGCCGGGCCGATTCGGTCTCCAGCAGCGCACGCACCGCGAGCAGCTGGTCGGCCTCGCTCTCGGTGGGCTGGTGCACGAAGGCGCCGTATCCGGGGCGCAGGTCCACCCACCCCTCGTTGCTGAGCCGCTGCAGCGCCTCGCGCACGGGCTGGCGGGAGACGCCCAGCTGCACGGCGAGCTCGCTCTCGACGAGGTGCCGGCCGGGGTGCAGTTCCCGCGTGATGATCAGGTCCAGCAGCGCTTCGTAGACGGCTTCCCGCAGCGGCACCGGGCGCTGGACCCGACCGGTCGCCGTGCCGTTCAACGGCTGGGAGGACATGAGGACCACTCCATCTCCGCGACGCGGTGCCCACGGCGGCGCCCCGATCCGGCATCGGCACGCTCATCGTCTGTTGTCCACAGTATACGAAAGACAGATCCGGTACCGGGCGGACGCCGGTCCGCCGCCGCGGCCGCACCCGCCGCCCCGCTCACCAACGCGACCGCCTCCCCCTCATCGCGGCAGTTCCACCAGTTCCACCGGGTGCGCGGACCCGCCCCCGCCCTCGGCCCGCGGCGGGATCACCGCGAGGGCGTCGGCCAGCGCGCTCCCGCGCAGGGTCGCCGAGCCGGCGTGCCCCACGGGCGCGGCGCCGTCGCCGTGCACGCGCACGCCGACCAGCCTGGTGTCGAGGGGGTGGGCGGCCACGTCACCGAGCAGGCGGGCGCGGCGCCCGGCGTGGGCGGGGTCGGCCCGCCCCGCCAGCGCGGCCAGCGCGGGAACCAGCAGGGTCAGCGCCGCGACGAGCGCGGCGTTGGGGTTGCCGGGCAGGCCGACCACGATCGGGCCGCCGGTGAGGGCGGCCAGCATCTGGGGGTGTCCCGGGCGGCAGGCCACGCCGTCGACCACGGGTCGGGCCCCCAGCTCGGCCAGCGCGGTGCGCAGGTGGTCGGCCGGGCCGACGGAGGAGGCCCCGCACACGGCGACGACCTCGGTGCCGGGGTCGTGGGCGACCGCGCGCAGCGCGGCGAGCAGGGGGTCCAGGCCGTCGGGGACGTGGCGGCGGGTGACCAGGGTGCCGCCGGCCCAGGCGACCAGGCCGGGGAGCACGGGACCGATCGCGTCGCGCACCGCCGCGGGGCCCGGTCGCCCCGAGGCGACCACCTCGTCCCCGGTGACCAGCGCGGCCACCCGCGGACGGCGCACCCGCAGGGTGTCGTGGCCGAGACCGGCCGCCAGGCCGAGCAGCGCCGGGGTGACCACCGCACCGGCCGGGGCCACGGTGGCCCCGGCCGGCACCGCCTCACCTCGGCGGCGGATGTGGCGCCCCGGCCGCACACCCCCGATGACGGTGCCGCCCTCGACGCGACCGGCGTCCTCATAGGGCAGCACCGCCTCGGCTCCCGCGGGAACGGCGGCCCCGGTGGCGATCTCCAGGGCCTGCCCCGGGAGCAGGGCGGGCACCGCGCGGCGGTCGCCGGCCAGCGCGCGGCCGACCACCCGCCAGGGGCCCGCCCCGGCGACGGCGTAGCCGTCCATAGCGGCGCTGTCGCACGCGGGGACGGCGACCGGGGACACGAGGTCGTCGGCGAGGGCCGCCCCGAGGGCGAGGTCGAGCGGGACCCGGGCCGCATCGGGCCGGTCGCCGCCGTGTGCGCGGGTGGCCGCGAACTCGCGGGCGGCCTCGCGAGCTCGCGGCCACGACCGTGGGCGGTGCGCGGACGGCACCGGGTGCGCGGCGACCGACAAGACGTCCTCCATCGATTCTCCTCCACCCTCATCAGCCCTACGCGCCCGCTACCCGGATCGGGCACCGCCGTACAGAAGAACCGGCAAAGTTCCCGATCGCCTCGGTTCCGGCCGCCTTTCTATCCGCCACCCTCTGGTCGCGGCCCGATCGACACTCTTTAGCATACTGTATACAACACTGTTCGTCACAGAGAAAGGACAGCCCATGCGAATCGCCGTTCTGGGAGCGGGCGCCATCGGCGCCTACGTGGGGGCCGCGCTGCACCGCGGCGGCGCCGAGGTCCACCTCGTCGCCCGCGGCGCCCAACTGGAGGCGCTGCGCACCGGTGGTGTGCGCGTCCTGAGCCCCCGCGGTGACTTCACCGCCCGGCCGCACGCGACCGACGACCCCCGCGAGATCGGCCCGGTCGACTACGTCTTCCTCGGGCTCAAGGCCCAGCACTACGCCGCCTGCACCCCGCTGCTGCGCCCCCTGCTCGGCCCGGCCACGGCGGTGATCGCCGCGCAGAACGGCATCCCCTGGTGGTACTTCCACGGCGTGGACGGCCCCTACGCCGGCTACCGGATGACCAGCGTCGACCCCGGCGGCGCGGTCAGCAGGGCGATCCCGGTGGAGCGCGCGATCGGCTGCGTCGTCTACGCCGCGACCGAGATCGCCGCGCCCGGCGTCATCCAGCACATGGAGGGCACCCGGTTCTCCATCGGCGAGCCCGACGGCAGCGTCTCACCGCGCTGCCTGGCCTTCAGCGAGGCGATGCGGGCCGGCGGGCTGAAGTGCCCGGTCGAGCCCGATCTGCGCGAGGACATCTGGGTGAAGCTGATGGGCAACATCACCTTCAACCCGCTCAGCGCGCTGTCGCGCTCGACCATGGCCCAGATCTGCCGCAACCGCTCCACCAGGGAGCTGGTCACCACGATGATGAACGAGACGCTGGACGTGGCGGCGCGGCTGGGCGTGCGGCCGTCCATCTCCATCGAGCGCCGCCTGGCCGGGGCCGAGCGCACCGGCGACCACCGGACCTCCACGCTGCACGACGTGGAGCGCGGCCGGCCGATGGAGCTCGACGTCATCCTGACCGCCGTGGTCGAGCTGGCCGACCTCACCGGTGCGGCCGCCCCGGCCCTGCGCGCGGTCAACGCCGCGGCCTGCCTGCTCAACGAGCGCCTGATGGAGGCTCCGGCCGCGGCGCCCGCGCCGCAGCCGACCGCACCGCAGGCCTGAGGAACCCGCCCGCGGCGGACTCTTTCGACCTTGCCGTCCCCATTGAGGCCGCATACTGTAGACAGTATTTCGAGCCTTTGGCCACGACGACCCAAGCGAGGCCACATTGCGATCAGACGACAGCCGCACCGCCCCCTATCAGCGCCTCACCCGCCCACTCGTGCGCGACAACGGCGAACTCCGCCCGGCCTCCTGGGACGAGGCCCTCGACCGGGCGGCCGAAGGGTTCGCGCGCAACATCGACCGGCACGGCCCCAACGCCTTCGGGATGCTCTCCTGCGCCCGGGCCACCAACGAGATGAACTTCGTCGCGCAGAAGTTCACCCGTACCGTCATCGGCACCAACAACGTCGACTCCTGCAACCGCACCTGCCACGCCCCCAGCGTCGCCGGGCTGGCCGCGGCCTTCGGCTCCGGCGGCGGGACGTCGTCCTACCAGGAGATCGAGGACACCGACCTGGTCATCCTGTGGGGCGGCAACCCGCGCTTCGCCCACCCGATCTTCTTCCAGCACGTGCTCAAGGCGGTGCACAACGGCGCCCGCCTCTACGTGGTGGACCCGCGCCGGACGTCCTCCGCGGAGTGGGCCGACCGCTGGCTGGGGCTCAACGTCGGCACCGACATCCCCCTCGCCCACGCCATCGGCCGCGAGATCATCCACGCCGGTCTCACCAACGACACCTTCATCGGCCGCGGCACCAGCGGCTTCGAGGAGTACCGCGCGCTGGTGGAGCCGTGGACGCTCGCCGCGGCCGAGGCCGAGACCGGCGTGCCGGCCGAGGCGATCCGCGAGCTCGCGCACGCCTACGCCCTGGCCGAGCGCGCGCAGATGTGCTGGACGCTGGGCATCACCGAGCACCACAACGCCACCGACAACGTGCGCGCGCTGATCAACCTGTCCCTGCTCACCGGGCACGTCGGCCGCTACGGCTCCGGGCTCAACCCGCTGCGCGGGCAGAACAACGTGCAGGGCGGCGGCGACATGGGGGCGATCCCCGACCGGCTGGCCGGCTTCCAGGACATCCTCGACCCCGAGATCCGGCAGCGCTTCGAGACCTCCTGGGGCCGCACGATCCAGCCGCGCCGCGGCCTGAACCTGACCCAGATGTTCGAGGCCGCCGACGAGGGCGAACTGACCACGCTCTACATCATCGGCGAGAACCCGCTGCAGTCGGAGCCGGAGACGGAGAAGACGCTGCGGCGGCTGAACGCGCTGGACCACCTGGTGGTCCAGGACATCTTCCTGACCAGGACCGCCGAGCAGGCCGACGTCGTGCTGCCGGCCAGCGCATCGTGGTGCGAGTCCGACGGCACCTTCACCAACAGCGAGCGCCGCGTGCAACTGGTGCGCAAGGCGCTGGACCCCCCGCCGGGCGCCCGCGACGACATCCACATCATCTGCGACATCGCCACCCGCATGGGGCTGCGCTGGGACCCGCCCAGCGCCGAGGAGGTCTGGAACGAGGTGCGCTCCCTGTCCCCCATCCACCGCGGCATGTCCTACGGGCGGCTGGAGGAGCTGCACGGCATCCAGTGGCCCTGCCCGTCGGAGGAGCGCGTGGAGCCGAGCTACCTGCACGAGCGGCTGTGGTCGCCGGATCCGGCCGTCCGGGGCGAGCCCGCGCCGTTCGGCATCGTGGGCCACTCGCCGCCGGTGGACCTGCTCGACGCCGACTACCCGCTGCGGCTGACCACCGGGCGCCGGCTGGACGACTACAACACCGGCGTGCAGACCAGCGGCTTCTCCTCGCCGCTGCGCCGGGGCGAGCTGCTGGACGTCTCGCCCGAGGACGCCGCCCGCCTGGACCTGGCCGACGGCGAGGTCGTGCGGGTCTCCTCCCGGCGCGGCTCGGTCCTGGTCCCGGTGTCGGTCGAACCCTCCATGCGCGAGGGGCTGGTGTTCATGACCTTCCACTTCCCGGACCAGGTCGACACCCAGTTGCTCACCATCGACGCCACCGACCCGATCGCCGGCACCTCGGAGTACAAGGCCGCCGCGGTGCGGATCGAGAAGGCCGAGCAGCCCTCCCCGGCCGGGGAGGGCGCGGTCCCCGCGGGGACCTAGAGGCGGACTGAGGGCCTTGTCGGGGCCGGGGTCGTGCAGAACCCCGGCCCCAGGGGGCGTGAACCTCAGCCGCAGGAGGGGGTTCGTGCGGGTGCGGTTCCCTCGCGTGGCCGAAGGCCCGTTGAGTGAACTGCGCACCCGTGCGCGAAGCGGACCCGCCACCTTGAGCTCGGACCGACACCGTGGTTTCGGCCTGGAACAAGGTGACCGGTGTGCTTCGCGCGGAGCCGGGCACCCCGCACACGGGCCTACGGCCACACGACGGACCGCCCGTTCACCGCGAACCCCTACGGCAGAGGCCACAAGAACCCCTGTGGTCAGGGATGGCGGCACGGTGACTCGCTCCCCGAAAAATCGGGGCTTGTCCGGCGCGTGATCGAGGCATACTGTAGCCCGTATACAAAATTCTGTGATGTGGACAACAGTCCATTGGACAACACCGGTTTCGGCGCACGGTGGGTGCGGCGATCGACACGAGGATTCGAGGTGACCGGGACGTGGACCTTCGCTTCCTGGAGGCTCCGCCCAGTGAGGTGGAGCGCGATGCCGTGGACGCCGTGCTCGGACCCGCGGAGTCGGGCTGGGACGGCGGCGAACGGCAGGCCGGCGACCTGCGCTACGCCCGCGGCGGGCACGCCGCGCGCGAGCGCCGGGACCTGCTGCTGCCCGCTCTGCACGCTGTCAACGACCGCGTGGGCTGGATCAGCCCGGCCGCGCTGGACTACATCTGCCGCCGGCTGACCCTGCCGCCGGCCGAGGCCTACGGGGTCGCGACCTTCTACGCCATGTTCGCCATGCACCGGCGGCCCCGGCGGGTCCTGCACGTGTGCACCGACATCGCGTGCGCGGCGCGGGGCGCCGACGGGCTGCGCGCGCGGCTGGCCGAGCGCCTCGGTCCGCCCGGCTCCGAGGAGGCCGAGGACGCCGGAGCCACCTGGCACGAGAGCCCCTGCCTGGGCATGTGCGAGCGGGCTCCGGCCGCGCTGGCGCTGGAGGCCGGGGCTCCCCCGCGCTTCGCCGTCGCGGCGCCGGCCGACGCCGACGCCCTGCTGGAGCTGGCCTCACCCGCCTCCGACGCCGGCGCCTCCGTCCCCGGCTCCAACGGCCACGGCTCCCCCGACGGCCGCCGCCCGGCCACCTTCGACGCCTCGCCCATCGCCGGGGCCGACCCCGAACCCCCGGCGGGGACGGCGGTCCCCCAGGCCGGGGACCCCGACCTGGTCCTGCTGCGCCGGGTCGGCGTGGTCGACCCCGAAAGCCTCGACGACTACCGCGCCAACGGCGGCTACAGCGCCCTGCGCCGGGCGCTGGCGCTGGGCCCGGCCGGGGTGCTGCGCGAGGTGAGCGACTCCGGCCTGGTGGGCCGCGGCGGCGCCGCGTTCCCCACCGGGCGCAAGTGGGAGGGCACCGCGCGCCAGCCCGCCACGCCGCACTACGTCGTGTGCAACGCCGACGAGAGCGAACCCGGCACCTTCAAGGACCGGGTGATCATGGAGGGCGACCCGTTCGCCCTGATCGAGTCCATGACGATCACCGGCTACGCCAACGCCGCCGAAAAGGGCTACCTCTACATCCGCGGCGAGTACCCCCGCGCGCTGGCCCGGCTGGAGAACGCCATCGCCCGCGCCCGCGAGCGCAACCTGCTGGGCCGCGACATCCTCGGCTCCGGATTCGACTTCGACATCGAGATCCGGCGCGGCGCCGGCGCCTACATCTGCGGCGAGGAGACCGCGATCTTCAACTCGATCGAGGGCTACCGGGGGGAGCCGCGCTCCAAGCCGCCCTTCCCGGTCGAGCGCGGGCTGTTCGACCGGCCCACGACGATCAACAACGTCGAGACCCTCGTCAACGTGCTGCCGATCCTGCTCATGGGCGGCCCGGCCTACGCCGGCATCGGCACCGGGCGCTCCACCGGCCCCAAGCTGTTCTGCGTCTCGGGCACGGTGCGCCGCCCCGGCGTCTACGAGGTGCCCTTCGGCGCGACGCTGCGCGAGCTGGTCGTGCTGGCCGGCGGCGTCGAGGAGGGGCGGGAGCTGCGGGCGGTGCTGCTCGGCGGCGCGGCCGGCGGGTTCGTGCGCGGCGACGAGCTCGACATCCCGCTGACCTTCGAGGGCGCCCGCGACGCCGGGGCGACGCTGGGCTCCGGCGTGGTCCTCGTCCTCGACGACACCGTCGACCTGGGCGCGATCCTGGTGCGCATCGCCGCGTTCTTCCGCGACGAGTCCTGCGGCCAGTGCGTGCCCTGCCGGGTCGGCACGGTGCGCCAGGAGGAGGCCCTGCAGCGGCTGTCGGCCGGCACCGGGGCCCGCCGCACCGACATCGCCCTGCTGCGCGAGGTCGGCACCGCGATGCGCGACGCCTCCATCTGCGGCCTGGGCCAGACGGCCTGGAACGCGGTGGAGTCGGCGATCGACCGGCTCGGCGTCTTCGCCGCACCCCCCGACCCCACCGGCCGGACCGACGCGGCCGACGGCCCCGTCGGCGTCTCCAAGGAGGACCGTTGAGCACCCCCACTCCCGTTCCGCTCGCGCCGCCCAAGCGGCTGGTCGACGTCACCATCGACGGCGAGGAGGTGCGCGTCCCCGAGGGCGCCACCATCCTGGACGCCTGCCAGGTGAAGGGCACCGACTGCCCGACGCTGTGCTACGGCGACACCCTCACCCCCAAGAACGCCTGCCGGGTCTGCGTGGTGGAGGTCGAGGGCGCGCGCACGCTGGCCCCGGCGTGCTCGCGCGCCGTGGAGCCCGGCATGGCCGTGCGCACCGACTCCGAGCGCGTCCGGCACAGCCGCAAGATGGTGCTGGAGCTGCTCGGCTCATCGGTGGACCTGTCCACCACGCCGGGGGCCGATGAGTGGATGGCCGACTACGGCGCCCGCCCCGAGCGCTTCGGCCCGCGCGCCGAGCCGGCACGGCTCGGGGAGCGCGACGCCCGCCACGCCGGGGCCCACGAGGCCGGCGACGGCGCGGCCGCGGCCACCGTCGAGCAGCCGGTCAAGGTCGACAACGACCTCTACGTGCGCGACTACGGCAAGTGCATCATGTGCTACAAGTGCGTGGACGCCTGCGGCGAGCAGTGGCAGAACACGTTCGCGATCGGGGTCGCCGGGCGCGGCTTCGACGCCCGCATCTCCACCGAGCACGACGTCGCGCTGCCCGATTCGGCCTGCGTGTACTGCGGGAACTGCATCGAGGTGTGCCCGACCGGGGCCCTGTCGTTCAAGACCGAGTTCGACATGCGCGCCGAGGGTAGGTGGGAGGAGGAGCGGCAGAAGCAGACCACGACGATCTGCACCTACTGCGGCGTCGGGTGCAACGTGACCCTGCACGTCCAGGACAATGAGATCGTCAAGGTCACCTCGCCGCACGACAATCCGGTCACGCACGGCAACCTGTGCATCAAGGGCAGGTTCGGCTTCCAGCACGTGCAGCAGAGGCGACACGACTAAAAAGGCGTCATTCGGGGAATTCCTCCCGAGTCCGGGCGAAACGCCCCGGACTCGGGCGACGCCGGAAAGGCACGGGACTGATGGGACGGGTCACGGTCCGGGAGAAGATCCTGCGGGTGCGGGACGGCAGCGCGGGCGACCGCGTCGACACCCTGGTGGTGGAGGAGCCGCTGGAGATCCGGCTGAACGGCCGCGCACTCACCGTGACGATGCGCACGCCCGGCCACGACTTCGACCTCGCCGCGGGCTTCCTGGTCAGTGAGGGCGTGGTCAGCGGGGCCGCCGACATCGCCGCCATCCGCTACTGCGCCGGCGCCACCGAGGACGGCTCCAACACCTACAACGTGCTGGACGTCGCCCTCGCGCCCGGCGTGGCCGTGCCCGACATGTCGCTGGAGCGCAACTTCTACACCACCTCCTCGTGCGGACTGTGCGGCAAGGCCAGCCTCGACGCGGTGCGCACCATCGCGCACTGGTCGGTGGCCGACGACCCCGCGCGGTTCCCGGCCGAAACCCTGGCCGCGCTGCCCGACCGGCTGCGCGAATCCCAGCGGGTCTTCGACCGCACCGGGGGCCTGCACGCCGCCGGGCTGTTCACCCCCGAGGGCGAGCTGCTGGCGCTGCGCGAGGACGTGGGCCGGCACAACGCCGTCGACAAGCTCGTCGGCTGGGCGGCGCGGGAGGGCCGGCTCCCGCTGCGCGAGACGGCGCTGCTGGTCTCGGGGCGCGCCTCCTTCGAACTGGCGCAGAAGGCGCTGATGGCGGGCATCCCGATGCTCGCCGCCGTCTCCGCGCCCTCGTCCCTGGCGGTCGATCTGGCCGCCGAGTCCGGGTTGTCCCTGGTGGGTTTCCTGCGCGGCTCATCGATGAACGTCTACACCGGCCGGCACAGGGTCCTCCTGGAGGAGGCGTCCGCGACGCCGATGGCGGCCCCGGGATGATCCGCCGGATCCCGGTGTAGGCGCGGGATCGGCCGACGTTTAGCAGCCCCCTGCGTCGGCCGATCCTGACGCGCAGGAAGCCGCTTTTCTCCGCTCCGGTCCCGCGCCGAACGCCGTCTGCGATGCGCACCGAACCAGCGGCTCGGTGCGCCGGGCGCTCACTCCTCGGCGCGGGGCGGCAGTGCCCCCAAGGGCCCGGGTTCGGCTCGAGGTCGGCGACCGGCGGTCCGTAGCGCTCCCGCGGCCTCTCCCGGGTCAGAGGGGACGATCCCTTCCTGTTCAGGCAGCACGCCCTTTCCCTGCGCGTCGGGACGTCTAAAACCGCTCAGCGGGGTAGTGCCACAGCAGCAGATGATCAAGGGGGGCACCGTGACCGAGAACATCTTCGTCCTTGGTCTGGACGAGCACAATCGGCAGACGCTGCACAGCCTGCCCCACCTCGCCCAGTACCGGTTCCACCCGCTGCTGAGCATCGACGAACTGCAGCGCCAGGAGAACATCCGGATGCCGGAGCTCCTGGAGCACGCGCAGGCGCAACTGGAGGCCTTCGACGGCTCGGTCGACGCGATCATGGGCTACTGGGACTTCCCGGTGAGCTCCATGGTGCCCATCCTGTGCGGGCGCTTCGGGCTGCCCTCGGCCACCCTGGAGTCGGTGGTCAAGTGCGAGCACAAGTACTGGAGCAGGCTGGAGCAGCGCAAGGTCATCGACGAGCTGCCCGGCTTCGCCGAGGTCGAGCTCGACGCCACCGCACCGCCGGAGCACCTGCACTACCCCATGTGGCTCAAGCCCGTGAAGTCCTTCTCCTCCGAACTGGCGTTCCGGGTGACCGACGACGGCGAGTTCACCGAGGCCATGGCCGAGATCCGCGAGGGCATCGGGCGCATCGGCGAACCCTTCGACTTCGTCCTGGACCGGGTCGACCCGCCGCCGGAGGTCGTGCGCGGCGGCGGGCAGGCGTGCCTGGCCGAAGAGGAGGTCGGCGGCGAGCAGGTGACCGTCGAGGGCTACAGCCGCAACGGCGAGGTGCGCGCCTACGGGGTGATCGACTCCCTGGTCTACCCCGGCACCTCCAGCTTCCTGCGCTACCAGTACCCCTCGCGGCTGCCCGGCGAGGTCACCGGCCGCCTGATCGACATCTCCGAGCGGGTCGTGCGCCAGATCGGCCTGGACTCGGTGACCTTCAACATCGAGTTCTTCTGGGACCCCGAGACGGGCGCGGTCAACCTCCTGGAGGTCAACCCGCGGCACTCCCAGTCGCACGCCCATCTGTTCGAGTACGTCGACGGCACCCCCAACCACGAGTGCGAGGTGCGGCTGGCCCTGGGCCGTGACCCCGAGCTGCGCCACGGCGAGGGCGCCTACGGCGTCGCGGCCAAGTGGTTCCTGCGCCGCTTCGACGACGGCCTGGTGCGCCGCGTCCCCGACGAACAGGACCTGGCCCGCATGGAGCTGGAGACCGCGGGCGTGACCGCCAAGATCGTGGCCGAGGAGGGCGGGCGGCTGTCGGACCTGCCCGGGCAGGACAGCTACAGCTACGAGCTCGCCCAGATCTTCGTCGGCGCCGCGGACGAGGAGGAGCTGCGGGACAAGTACGAGCGGTGCGTGGCCGCGCTGCCGTTCGAGATCGACGACATCGACGAGTAGGAGGGCGCTCATGCGCACGGTCACCTCCCTGCCCAACGCCGTCCGGGAGGACGAGCACCTGTGGATCCCCATGTCGGACGGGACCCGGCTGGCCGCAAGGATCTGGCGGCCGGTCTCCTCCGACGACGACCCGGTGCCGGCGGTGCTGGAGTTCATCCCCTACCGCAAGCGCGACCTCACCGCCAAGCGCGACTCCATCCACCACCCCTACATGGCCGGGCACGGCTACGCGTGCGCGCGGGTGGACCTGCGCGGCAGCGGCGACTCCGAAGGGGTGCTGACCGACGAGTACCTGGAGCAGGAGCTGTGCGACGCCGAGGAGGTGCTGGCCTGGCTGGCCGACCAGCCGTGGTGCAGCGGCCGCACCGCCATGATGGGCATCTCCTGGGGCGGGTTCAACGCGCTGCAGGTGGCGGCCAGGCGGCCCGAGAGCCTCGGCGCGATCGTCACGGTCGCCTCCACCGACGACCGCTACGCCGACGACGTGCACTACATGGGCGGCTGCCTGCTCAGCGACAACCTGTCCTGGGCCTCGACGATGTTCGCCTACACCTCCTGCCCGCCGGACCCGGCCCTGGTGGGAGAGCACTGGCGCGAGATGTGGCACGAGCGGCTGGAGGGCAGCGGACTGTGGCTGCAGACCTGGCTGAGCCACCAGCGCCGCGACGACTACTGGCGGCACGGGTCGGTGTGCGAGGACATGTCGGCCATCCGGGTGCCGGTGATGGCGGTGAGCGGCTGGGCCGACGGCTACTCCAACGCCGTCTTCCGGCTGATGGAGGGGCTGGACGTGCCCCGGCTGGGACTGATCGGCCCCTGGTCGCACAAGTACCCGCACCTGGGCCAGCCGGGTCCGGCCATCGGCTTCCTGCAGCAGGTGGTGCGCTGGTGGGACCGCTGGCTCAAGGACGCCGACAACAACATCATGGACGACCCGATGCTGCGGAGCTGGATGCAGGAGAGCGCCCCGCCCTCCACCGCCTACGCCGAACGGCCCGGCCGCTGGGTGGGCGAGCCCGAGTGGCCCTCCCCGCACATCGAGCTCCGGCACCACCCGCTGGGCCGGCACCGCATCGCCGAGCCCGGCGAGACCGTGGAGCCCATGGAGCTGACGCTGCAGTCGCCGCTGTCGGTGGGCCGGTTCGCCGGGAAGTGGTGCTCCTACAACGCGCCGCCGGACCTGCCCTACGACCAGCGCGAGGAGGACGGCGGCTCGATGGTCTTCGACAGCGGCCCGCTCCCCGAGCGCTGCGAGATCCTCGGGGCGCCGGTGGTGAACCTGGAGTTCGCCTCGGACCGGCCCGTGGCCATGGTCGCCGTGCGGCTGTCCGACATCGCGCCGGACGGCAAGGCCACCCGCGTGACCTACGGCCTGCTCAACCTCACCCACGTCAGCGGGCACGACACCCCCGAGGCGCTGGTCCCCGGCGAGCGCTACCGGGCGGCCGTGCGACTCAACGGCGTGGCGCAGGCGTTCCCCGCCGGGCACCGGATCCGCATCTCGCTCTCGACGTCGTACTGGCCGCTGGCCTGGCCGCCGCCCGAGCCCGTGCTGCTGACGGTCTTCCTCGGGGAGGGGACCGACGTCGTGCTGCCGGTCCGCCCGACCGGGGAGGCCGACGAGGTCGCGCCGGTCCCCTTCGAGGAGCCCGAGGGGTCGCCGCCCATCACCACGGTGCAGACCCGGCCCGGCGAGGAGCGCTGGGAGGTCACCCGGGACCTCGTCGGCTACCGGTCGTCGCTGGACGTGGTCAAGGACCTGGGCACCGTCCGCTTCGACGACATCGGCCTCGACGTCGCGCGCCGGGCCTACGAGACCTACTCGTGGGTGGCCGACGACTTCGACTCGGTCTGCGGCGAAGCGGAGTGGACGATGCGTTTCACCCGCGGCGACTGGGACGTGCGGACGGTCACCAGGACCGTGCTGACCTCCGACGCCAAGGAGTTCCACCTGCACGCCCAGCTCGACGCCTACGAGGGGCAGGAACGGGTGGCCTCGCGCAACTGGACCGCCGCGGTCCCCCGCGACCACATCTGACGCGGGGCGCGCCGCGGCCCGGCCCTCCCCGGTCCGGGCGCCGGACGCGTCCGGGCGTCACCGCGCGCTGAACGCGCACAGGCCGGCCCAGGCCGAGGCGAAGGCCGCGACCTTGCGGCGGGCGCCGCGGTCGGGCAGGCCCAGGCCGAAGACCACCGCGTCCCCGGCGTCGGCGGCCACCCGCGCCGCGATCGCCACCCGCAGCGGGCGTCCTTCGGGGGCCAGCGCCATCGCCAGGCCGATCGCGGTGTCGCGCACGCCGATCGCCGAGATCAGCGTGCGCACCGGCGCAGGAGCGCGCCCGTCGCCGGCGACGAGGCCGCACGGGCGGGCCAGCAGCTCCGGCCGCACCGTGATGGCGGCGCTGTAACCGGCGGTCACCAGGCCGAGGGTGCGCGCGAGTCTTGGCATGGTCGTCCCAACTCCTCCCGGGTGTCGGCCCGAACCGGCGTTTCTCCGGCGGGCTCGGGTGGCGGCTACCCCGGCGCGGGCGGCTGATGCCGGTGATCCTCAGTCGAAGTCGTCGAGGTGGGCGCACAGCCAGTTCTCGACCTCCAGGACGTGCATCGTCGCGGCGGCGCGGGCGGCGTCGGGGTCGCGGGCCAGCAGCGCCCGGTGGATGCGCTCGTGGTCCCGGCGCAGCCGCGCCGTCACACCGGCCTCGCGGTGGCCGCGCCAGACCCGGGCGTTGAAGGTCCGCGAGGACAGGCCGTCGTTGACCGCGGCCAGCGTGGCGTTGCCGGTGATCTCCACGATGGCCTGGTGGAAGGTGAGGTCGGCGGCGACCGTCTCCCCGACGCTGCCGCCCTGGTCGATGCGGTCCAGGAGCGCGCCGATCCGGTCCAGCTGCGCGTCGTCGGCCCGCGCGGCGGCCAGCGCGGTGGCCGCGGGCTCCAGCATGCGCCGGACCTGCAGCACCTCCACCAGCGTCTGTCCGCGCGAGACCTCGGCCAGCACGGAGAACGTCTCCAGCAGGTCGCGCGGGCGCAGCGCGGTGACGTAGACGCCGGCGCCGTGCCTGGCCTCCAGCACCCCGAGGGTGGTCAGCGCGCGGAGCGCCTCGCGCATCGAGCTGCGCGAGAGCCCCAGTTCGGCCGAGAGCTCCCGCTCGGTCGGCAGCCGCTGGCCCGGCCGCAGCGCGCCCTCGGCGATCATCGCCTTGATCCGCTCGATCGCCCGCTGCGTCACGGGCGTGCGCTCCGCTCCGGGCGGCGCGGCGGGCCGCCGGCCATCAGGAGTGACCACGGGCGCTCCTCTCATTGTCAGCGCGGCGGGAGCCGGCGGGGGCCGGTCCCCCATCCTGGCAGTCCGCCCTGCGCACTCCCGCACCTCGGTGCCTTGACACTGTCCCACCCGTCAGCGTAGAAGTGGTCGGACCAATTGTCGCATGCCACCCGGTCAACATCGCAGAAAGCGCGGTGGAATGCGATCGAGCGGCACGCGAGCACGGTGGTGATCGGACCAATGAACCCGCGGTCGTGACGGACAGCGGCGACACAACTTATTGAAACGGTTAAATAAGGAGCACCGCCACGAGCGGACGCGTACGGTCGTGACGTCGGGCCCAGCACAGGACGGCATCTCCAGAGCCCGCGCCCGCGCCGGCCGCTGGAAACGAGGAAGCGCATGCGAATCGCACTGTTCATCACGTGCGTCAACGACACCCTGTTCCCCCGGACGGGGTGGGCGGTGGTGCGGCTGCTGGAGCGGCTGGGGCACGAGGTGGTGTTCCCCGAGGCCCAGACCTGCTGCGGCCAGATGCACTACAACACCGGCTACCGCCGCGAGGCCCAGAGGCTCGCGGTCGGGTTCGTGCGGACCTTCGCCGACGCCGACGTGGTCCTGGCCCCGTCGGGCTCCTGCGCGGGCATGGTGCGCGACAACTACCCCCGCCTGGGCGAACCGGGCAGCCGGCTGGAGGCCGCGGTGGCCGAGGTCGCGCCCAGGGTCCTGGACCTGTCGGAACTGCTGGTCGACGTGCTGGAGGTGACCGACGTGGGCGCCTACTTCCCGCACACCGTCACCTACCACCCCACCTGCCACGGGTTGCGGCTGCTCAGACTGGGCGACCGGCCGCAGCGCCTGCTCAGGGCGGTGCGGGGACTGGAGCTGGTGGAGCTGGAGGGCGCCGCGGAGTGCTGCGGGTTCGGCGGCACGTTCGCGGTGAAGAACGCCGCGGTCTCGGCGGCGATGGGCTCGGACAAGGCGCGCCACGTCGCCCACACCGGCGCCGAGGTGCTGTGCGCGGTGGACAACTCCTGCCTGATGCACATCGGCGGCACGCTGAGCCGCCAGCGGGCCGGCGTGCAGGTCCTGCACCTGGCCGAGATCCTGGCCTCCACCGAAGAGGAGCCCGCGTCACCGTGAACCCGACCCAGGCACCGCCGGTCCGCCGACCCGAGGACCAACGCGAGGAGGAGGCGCGATGAGCGCGACGTTCATGGGCATGCCGGCCTTCCCCGAGGCCGCGCGCGCCGCCACCGGCGACGCCCAGTTGCGGCACAACCTGCGCAAGGCCACTCGCACCATCCGCGACAAGCGGGCCGCGGTGGTGGAGGAGCTCGACGACTGGGCCGGGCTGCGCGCGGCCGGCGCGGCGATCAAGAACCGCACGCTGCGCCACCTGGACACCTACCTGGAGCGCCTGGAGGAGGCGGTCACCGCGGCCGGGGGGACCGTGCACTGGGCCGCCGACGCCGCCGAGGCCAACGCCGTCGTCACCGACCTGGTGCGCGCCACCGGGCACGACGAGGTGGTCAAGGTCAAGTCGATGGCCACCCAGGAGATCGAGCTGAACGAGGCGCTGGCCGAGGCCGGCATCACCGCCTACGAGACCGACCTGGCCGAGCTGATCGTGCAGCTCGGCGACGACACCCCCTCCCACATCCTGGTGCCGGCGATCCACCGCAACCGCTCCGAGATCCGCGAGATCTTCCGCGCCAAGATGGCCGAGTGGGGGGTGCCCGCGCCCGACGGCCTCACCGACGATCCGCGCGCGCTGGCCGAGGCGGCGCGGACCCACCTGCGGGAGAAGTTCCTGACCACCCGGGTCGCCGTCTCCGGCGCGAACTTCGCCGTCGCCGACACCGGCACGATGGTGGTGCTGGAGTCCGAGGGCAACGGCCGGATGTGCCTGACCCTGCCCGAGACCCTGATCTCGGTGGTGGGCATCGAGAAGATCGTGCCCACCTGGGCCGACCTGGAGGTGTTCCTGCAACTGCTGCCGCGCTCCTCCACCGGCGAGCGGATGAACCCCTACACCTCCACCTGGACCGGCGTCACCCCCGGCGACGGACCCCAGGAGTTCCACCTGGTGCTGCTGGACAACGGCCGCACCGACACACTCGCCGACCAGGTGGGCCGCCAGGCGCTGCGCTGCATCCGCTGCTCGGCCTGCCTCAACATCTGCCCGGTCTACGAGCGCACCGGCGGCCACGCCTACGGGTCGGTCTACCCCGGCCCCATCGGCGCGATCCTCACCCCGCAACTGCGCGGCACCGCCTCCGAGATCGACGCGTCCCTGCCGTACGCCTCTTCGCTGTGCGGGGCGTGCTACGAGGTCTGCCCCGTCGCCATCGACATCCCCGAGGTCCTCGTGCACCTGCGCGAACGCGTCACCGAGGGCGGGGGCCACGCCGCCGAGCGCACCGCCATGGCCGCCGCGGGATGGGTGCTGGAGGACCGGCGCCGCCTCACCCTCGCCCAGCGCGCGGCGGCCAAGGCCCGCGGCCTCGTCCCCCGCCGCCTGCCCGGCCCGGGAGCCGCCTGGACCGACACCCGCGACGTCCCCGACATCCCCGCCGAGTCCTTCCGCGACCAGTGGCGCAGGCGCGAAAGCGGCGCGCCCGGGCGGAACGAGCGGAAGAAGAGGGGTGGGCGGCGGTGAGCGCCTCCAGGGAACACGTCCTCGCCCGCGTCCGCGCGGCCCTGGCCGACGTCCCCCGCGACGAGAAGCCCGAGGACGTCACCGTCCCCGACGACTACGCCCGCTCGCACGACCAGGGCGAGCCGATCGGGCTGCTGGTCGACCGGCTGGAGGACTACAAGGCCGTCGTGCACCGGGTCGGCGCGGCGGACCTGCCCGCCGCGGTCGCCTCGGCGATGGCCTGGCGCAACACCCACCGGGTGGTGGTGCCCGCCGACCTGCCCGCCGACTGGACGTCGCAGACCGCCACGAGGACCGTGGCCGGCGACGAGCTCGACATCGACGAACTCGACGCGGTCGACGGCGTGATCACCGGCTGCGCCGTGGCGATCGCCGAGACCGGCACCATCGTGCTCGACGGCGGCGCCGGACAGGGCCGCCGCGCCGTCACCCTCATCCCGGACTACCACCTGTGCGTGGTGCGCGCCGACCAGGTCGTCGCCGGCGTCCCCGAGGCCGTTGCGCGCCTCGACCCGCGCCGACCGCTCACCTGGATCAGCGGCCCCTCGGCCACCAGCGACATCGAGCTCGACCGCGTGGAGGGCGTGCACGGCCCCCGCACGCTGGAGGTGATCATCGTCGAGTGACCGGCCGGGCGGGTGTGAAGCCGGGGCCGCGGGGTAGCCGCACCGCCACGGCCGGCCGGCGCCGCGGCCGGGACCCCGCTCAGAGGAGGAGTCGACCATGGCGATCATCCGCGCCGAGCACGTCAGCCGACTGCTGAACTCGGCCGATCCCGACCCCGTGCTCATCGTGCACGAGGGCTCGGCCGACGTCGTGCCGGAGTCGGCGCTCGGCGGGCCGCCCTACCAGGGGGCGTTGCGGGTGGTGAGCGCGGAGGAGCTGGACACCGGCGACGAGCAGCGCCCGGTGTCGCAGGAGGACGTCGAGGCGCTGGCCCGGCGGCTCGACGCGGCGGTGGGCACCATGGGCGGCTGAGGAGCGGCCGACCGGGCCGCCCCTCCCGCGGCGCCGCGGCGCCGCCCGCGTGTTGCGCACTGCTCATGGCGGCCACGGCGCTACCGCGGACGACCGCGTCCGGTGGGCGTTTGGCCGCGCCCTCGGCGGGCAGGTGCCCTCGTTCTCGGGGTCGTCCCGGCTCAGCGGGCGATCCGCCCGCGCAGGGGCCGGCGGAGACGGAAAGGGGCGCGGCGACATGGGAGCACGCGGTGCCGCCTCGGTCGCGGCATCGGGGGAATGGACCGACGACGACGGGGTGCGTCTGCCGGCCGGGGAGGTGCACGCCTGGCACCCGGGCACCAACCAGACCGTCTGCGGCCTGGCGCTGAGCCGTTCCCGGCTGCGGCGGTTCCACCACGTCGCCTGGGAGGACGTGCTTCCCGAGTCCGGCGGCGCGGCCGACCGGGTCGTGCGCGTGTGCCCCAAGTGCTCGGCCGCGGCGAGCCCGAACAGGTCCAGGCGCCGGTGGACCCGGACGTCCCCCCGTCCGTGAGCGGCCGGGCGGGCGCACCCCGCCGCGCACGGCGGAGCGGGGCACGGCCGGGGAGACGGCGGCGGCCATCGAGAGGAGAAGCGGTGTCGGAGAAGCGGATCCGCGCGGCCCTGCGGCGGCTCCTGGGGGTGCGGGAGCTGCTCCCCGGGCAACTGCCGGCGATCGAGGCGCTGCTGGACGGGCGCGACACCCTCGCCGTGCTGGCGAGCGGCGGAGGGAAGTCGGCGATCCACCAGGTCGCCGGATGGATGCTCGGGGGCGCGACCGTCATCGTCTCGCCGCTGGTGTCGCTGCAGCACGACCAGGTCGAGGCGGCGCGGCGGCACGGCCTCGACGCCCACGGCCTCAACTCCGCCACGTCGGCGCGGGAGCGCGGCGAGGCGTACGCGAAGCTGGGGTCGGGCGCGACCTGCTTCGTCCTCATGGCCCCGGAGCAGCTCGACCGCCACGACGTGCTGGAGGAGGTGCGCGCCGCCGCCCCCCGGCTGTTCGTGGTGGACGAGGCCCACTGCATCTCGGCGTGGGGGCACGACTTCCGGCCCGACTACCTGCGACTGGGGAGCGTGGTCGAACGGCTCGGCCATCCGGTGGTGCTCGCCCTCACCGCCACCGCCGCGCCGCCGGTGCGCGCCGAGATCACCGAGCGCCTGGGCATGCGCGGCGCCGTCGAGGTCGTCCGCGGCTTCGACCGCCCCAACATCTTCCTCGACGTGCGCCGGCACGAGGACGGGGACGCCAAGAACGAGGCGGTCGCCTCGACCGCGGTCGAGGCGGCCAAGCCGGCCATCGTCTACACCGCCACCCGGCGGAGCAGCGAGTTCCACGCCGAACGGCTCACCGCGGCAGGCTGCGCCGCAGCCTGCTACCACGCCGGACTGCCGCGCTCGCAGCGGGACCGGACACAGGAGGCGTTCATGGCCGACGAGCTGGACGCCGTGGTGGCCACCAACGCCTTCGGCATGGGACTGGACAAACCGAACGTGCGCTGCGTCCTGCACGCCGACGTGCCGGGGTCCCCCGACGCCTATTACCAGGAGATCGGGCGCGCCGGGCGCGACGGCGACCCCGCACGCGCCGTCCTGTTCCACCGGGACCGGGACCTGGGCGTCCAGCGGTTCTTCACCGGCGGCCTGCCCGACGCGGACCCGCTGGAACGCGTCGCGGCCCGCGTGGCCCAAGCGGGGCGCGCCTCGCGGCGCGAGCTGCGCGAGCACGCCGACCTGTCGGCCCGCAGGCTCACCACGGCGCTGGACCTGCTGGAGCAGGTCGGCGCCCTGGAGGCGCGGGGCCGCCGCGGGGTGCGCTCCAGGCCCGGTGCGCCGCCCCCTGAGGAGGCCGCACGGCTGGCCGTGGAGCTGGCCGAACGGCACCGCGACTTCGAGCGCTCACGGCTGGAGATGATGCGGCACTACGCCGAGACGGCGGACTGCCGCGGCCGGTTCCTGCTCGGCTACCTCGGCGAGCCGGTGGAGCAGGAGTGCGGGCACTGCGACAACTGCGCCTCGGGGCGCTCCTCCGACGCCCCCTCGCACGCCGACGGCCCCGCCGCGTTCCCCGCGGACGCGCGGGTGCGGCACCGGAGGTGGGGCGAGGGGACGGTGATCGAGCACCGGCCCGACCGCCTCGTGGTGCTCTTCGACGACGAGGGCTACCGGGAACTGGACGCGGCGACGGTCGAGGACAACGACCTGCTCCGGGAGGCGTGAGGCGCCGCCGTTTCCGGTGCGCCACCGCGGGCGCCGCGGTTTCCGGGCGCTCGGCGGGGGTAGCGGGGCGGCCGTGGACGAGCCTCCGGACGCCGACCCGGTCACCGTGACGCCGTGCGAGAACGGCCCGCTGCTCGTCAGGGGCGCCTTCCGGCTGACCACGCAGGGCGGCGAGGAGATCGAGCCGGGACGCCGGACGGTGGCGCTGTGCCGGTGCGGGGCCTCGGCCGTGAAGCCGTTCTGCGACGGCAGCCACAAGGCGATCGGCTTCACCGCCCCCAGCGGGCCCGACGTCTCCTGCTGAGGCCCGCAGAAATCGCACCCGGCCTGTGCCGCCTGCGGCCGTGCGGCCGGCCATACCGGCCGTGCCATAACCCCGATGACGGTCTTGCCCATTGAGCAGCGGTGGTGTGAGCGGCCTGGAAGCGCTCAGCGGCGCGGCGATGACGCGGCCTGGGAGGGGCGGGGGCGGTCGTCCGGCCCCTGGGAGGTGATGAGCCGGCGTGCGGTTCCGCTCGTCGAGCCGTGCGCTCGCTCTCAGGCCAGGGGATTCGGTGGTGGCCGACTCGGCAACGCGGCCTGGCCGTAAACCGCCTTGGCGCACCCGTTGAGTCCCGGTTGGCTCGCATTCGCCCCCGCCGATCCGGGGCCTTTTCCGATGGCTCGTTTCGGCTCCCACCGGTTGGAACAGGACTGAGTGCGGCCGCCGGTCCACGGCGACGGGCAAGAGCCACAGACGCTCACCAGGGACCCCGTGCCGACACGGCCGGGCTCCAGCGGTCCCGGCACCGCCGCTTCCCACGGAGGCGGCGCCTGGGGCACTGGTTCCGAGGCGATCGCACCTGTGCGGAGGATCGGTTCCCGACCGCGGCGGCACGCCACGACGTATCAGGAACAAGGGGAGACAGCCATGGCAGTGAAGGTCTTCGAGGGAGTCGGGGCCGATGCGTGCCCCGAGGGGCACTACGCCCTGTATGAGCACGCCGAGTGCAACACCGATCCGCGCGGCGGCAGGATGCTCGTCGCCGATGAGCCCATCGCCGACCTCGACGCCCACGGCTTCGGCCACGTCGTGAGCTCGGTGGTGAACAAGACCGGCCGCCCGCTGCGGGTCTTCATCGGGGCCACGATCGAAGCCGGTCAGTCGATGGGAAGGCTGCCCCGAGGGCTCAACGACAACGTCACCGCCACCAGCCTGGACGACGGCTCCGTCAGCGCGGTCGACAGCCTCCGCAACACCTTCTACGCGGCGGCCGGCGGAAGCGTCGACGGTCAAGGCAAGGGCCAGGGAGCCTCCGGCCCGCTCGCCGGGGTGGCCGACACGGCCTTCACCGCCACCGGCGGCACCATGACCGAGAAAACCAAGCCCAAGGCATCGAAGTACAAGAAGGGCGACCAGGTTGAGTTCGATTACTCCAACGCTCTCTACGGCGGCAAGATCACCGATGTGTCCGGCGACCCCGTCAGTTACACCATCACCGACCTACGCCTAAGGTCCCGGCCCCCTGTCGGCTTTGGGTCCATGCGGCCCTATATTCCGTCCTCGACGACCGTGACCGAGGACAAGATCGTCCGCCGGATCTGAATCTCCGCATCGGGCGGCGCACGAGAGCCCGTCTCCGGCATCTGCGGAAGCGGGCTCCGCCTGGCCGACGAGTTCGGCTAGGTGTGGTGGTCGGGCCAATGGTGGGCCTGGCCGAACACACGGTCCATGGCGCGGCGCATACGGTCGGCCTCGACCTGGTCGCGCAACGGGTCGGGGCCTTCCTCGGCGTCCTGACCGGGCATGACCTGCTGGGACCGGCGTTTCGAAAACTGGGCGGGCCGTGGCGCCGTCCCAGGAGAGCACACACCGAAGCGGTCGGCCGGGTGACGGGCGGTCTTGAGGCGAAAGCGGCACCGCTGAGGTTTGCAGAGGTTGCGCGAGGCTGGGTCGCACGCCCACCGACGGCTCAAGCCCACCTGACTCCCGCAGACCTCGGTAGGGGGCGCGCGGTCCACAGGCGGCCTTTCCACTGTTCCTTGTGGCCAATGGTGGTCTGGGCGCCCTACCCCCGCGCGGCAGGACTCGCCGACGCAGCGGTTCGGCGGGCGCGGGCGCGCAGGTGGCGGGTGGAGTGGGCGGCCAGCCGCAGGTGGGCGCCCGCGTAGGCCACGCCGGTCCCGCGCAGCCGCGCCACCAGGGCCGGCCAGACGCAGACGCCCCTTTCGAGCACCCAGATCGGGGCGAGGAGGACGGAGGCCGCCGGGAACACCGCGCTCCCGCCGGCCCGTCGGCGGCCGACCTCGGCCAGGGCCACGGGCAGCGCCGCGCCCGCCAGGAGCAGGCCGAACCTGCGCCCGCGCACGGCGGCCGCGACGGCCGGCAGCACGGACAGGAAGAGCGCCATCCGCGCGGGCTGGGCGGTGTCGTCGTAGGCCTGCCGGAGGCGCTGGGCCCAGAACCGGCCGGTGCCGGGCGGCAGCCTGCGGACGTAGACGTCCAGAGGGCGCGCCTCGGTCCCGCCGTGCGCCCGGACGGTGCGGATCAGCTCCAGGTTCTCGAAGAGGACGCCGCCGTCGTAGCCGCCCATGGCCAGGAACGTCGAGCGCCGGATCCCGAACGTCCCCGGGTAGTCCCGCCCGACGCTGCGGTTGATCAGGGTCCTGGCGGTGTCCCACAGCGCGTGCCAGGGCGCGGGCTCGAAGAAGTTCTGCGGCCGCACCAGGTCGGCGCGGTCCAGCAGGGAGGCGACCGCGCGCAGGGCCGGCCCGTCGTAGCGCACGTCGTCGTCGGCGATGATCAGGCGTTCGGCCGTGGCGTGCCGGACGCCGGTGAGCACGCCGCTCACCTTCCCGTTGCCGCACCGTGTCCGCTCGTCGGGGCGCAGGTGCCGGACCGCGCCGCCCCATGCGCGGGCGTGCGCCCGGAACAGCGCGGGAGGCGAGCCGTCGACGACGACGACCTCGGCGACCTCGGCGCACTCGCCGATCCGGTGCAGGTAGGCGGTGAGCTCCGCCAGCCCGCTGTCGTCGTCCCAGCGCAGGGGCAGCACGTAGCCGACCGCGCCGGTGCCGCGGGGCGGGGCGGGCGGGTGGACCCGAGGGACCGCGTCCGCCGCGCGGGCCGTCATGCCGGGACCGCCGCGGCGCCGGCGCGCAGGGAGGTCTCGCCGCGCTCCCAGTGGGCCAGCACGTGGTCGGCGAACAGCCGGTCCAGCGCGAGGCAGACCGCCGCGCCGAAGAGCACCTCCCCGGCCTGCTCCGGGTGCTGCGCGGCGAAGCCGCCGCACATGTCGTGGGCGGCGATCTGCTCGTGGACCGCGTCGGCCTGGACGTGCTCGTCGTAGAAGCGGCGCGCCGCGGAGCCCGCCCCCAGCCGCCGCAGCCCCATCGAGTAGGCGCGGTTGGGCAGCGAAGAGGTCATCTCGAAGGCGGCGAGATGGCCGAGCAGCGCCCCGAGCCGGGCCCGGTGCAGGCCGAACAGGGACATGGCGTTGTTGACGGCGAGGGTGATCGCCGGGGCCCGCTCCACGTGGGCGCCGTAGGAGTCGTCCAGTCCGAGGCCGCGCATGGTGACCCGGAACAGCTCCGCGTGCATGCATTCCGCGCGGCCGCCCCCGTACTCGTCGGCCTGGATCTCCACGAGGGCTGCCTTGACCCGCCCCCTCGTCCTGGGGATCGCCCAGGTGTGCGGGTCGGCCTCCTTCAGGTGGTAGACGGAGCGGTGGGCGACGAACTCGCGGAACTGCCCCATGGTCGCGCGCCGCTGCAGGAACGCCGGCAGCGACGGACCGTCCCCGGTCCCGCCGGCCATGTCGGCCAGCGTCCGCGGGACCTGCGCCGCGGCCGCCTCCGGCATCGGGTGCACCGCCTCGCGCAGCGCCGCGTCCAGCGCCGTCTCCAGCCGCCGGCGCAGCGCCAGCAGGGACGGCTCCCATTCCCAGGCGGCCCTGACCCCGTCGAAACCCGAGTAGTGCAGCTCGTAGCAGGCGTACAGGGCGAGCTGGAGGTCCTCGTGGTGCAGGGCGCCGCCGAAGCGCTCCGGGGCCGCCGCGTCCCCGCGGGTCAGGGCGGCGGGCAGCTCGTGCGGCGGCTGTAGCAGTTCCGCGAACAGCGCCTCGGTGAGCGCTCCTCTGGGCCGTGGTAGTCGCATGCCCTCTCCCTCGCTCCTCCCCCCGGCTTGCGGGCGGCGACCGCGCCGGCCGCGGTGGTCACGCGCGCCTGCGGTAGACCGTCACGTGGTCGCGGCTGGCGTCGGTGAACGGGGCGCCGCTCCAGTCGGCCCACCGGTGCTCCAGCTCCATCCCGGCCAGCCTGGCCATCAGGTCCAGCTCGGCCGGCCACGCGTAGCGGTGGTTGGCCGGGAGCAGCCGTGTTCCGCGCGGGGTCATCCGCACCTTCGTGGTCCGCATGAGCTGCTCGCCGGGGAACAGCTCCGCCGCTTCGAGCACGACCTCGTCCTCGGCCACCGACAGCAGGCGCACCGACCTCCCGTCGCGAAACGCCCCGGGATCCGGCGTCCACGCCTCGACGGCGAAGCGCCCGCCGTCGCGCAGGTGCGCGGCGGCGTTGGCGAAGCAGCGCACCTGCGCCTCCTGGGAGGGCAGGGCGAAGACCGTGTTCAGGGCCAGGACCACCAGGGTGAAACGGCCCTCCACCCGGGTCCGGGCGAAGTCGCCCACGGTGACGGGGACGCCCTCGCCCCCTGGTTTGGCGCGGAGCTGGGCGACCATGTCCGGTGACCCCTCGATCCCCGCGACGCGCAGCCCGCGCTGGAGCAGCGGGAGGGCGAGCCGCCCCGTGCCGATGCCGAACTCCAGGACGGGGCCGTCACCCGCGAGTTCGGCCAGGCGCTGCACCGCCGCCGCGGTCGGCAGGTCCCGCACCGTCGCGTCGTAGACGTCGGCGATGCGGCTCCCGTAGGCGGACGGATCGAAGTCGGGGTCCATGGTGCTCCTCCGAACGGCACGGCCGTTCGGCTACCCCGGGGCCCGCACGCGAAACGCCGCAGGGACCGCTCGGGCCGGCGCCTGCGCGGGTGCGCCGGTCCCGAGCCGCGCCGGGGGCGTCGGCGCGCTGACGGCGGCCTTCCCGCGTCACCGGTGGGGAACGGAGAACCCGTTGACACCTGGCGATCGGATGTGCACGGGGGTTTGGCTGCCGCAGTGCGCGCAGCGCCGGCGGCGCAGCGGATCCGCGCCGTGGACGCCCACCTCACCCCCGCAGACCCGACGGCCAAAGCCCGATCAGACCACGGCTCTCCGATTCCCGTCAGCGACCGAGGGCCGCCTCCTCTCAGTCTCGCGTCTCCTTTTCCGGCCGGTCCGGCCGCAGCGCCGTGCGCAGGACCTCGGCGAGATGGCTGCCGGTCCGGTCGGTGCCCTGGGTGATCTGGGTACGGCAGGAGAAGCCGTCGGCCAGGATCACGTCCTCGGCGGCCGCGGCGCGGACCTTGGGGTAGAGCTCGCGCTCGGCGCAGCTCTGGGAGACCTCCCAGTGGCCGCGTTCGAACCCGAAGTTGCCCGCGAGGCCGCAGCAGCCCGAACCGATGACGTCGGGGTCGACGCCCAGGCGCCGCAGCACCGCGAGGTCGGCGCCGTAGGAGCCCTTCGCCTCCTGGTGGCAGTGCACCTGGGCCACCGCCGCGGCGTCCAGCCGGCCGAACGGCCACTCCCCCTCGTGCTCGGCGACCAGTTCGGCCAGGGTCGTGGTCTGCTCGGCCAGCCGCCGGGCCCGCGGATCGTCGGGGAGGAGCTCGCGCACCTCGTCGCGCAGCATCACCGTGCAGGAGGGCTCCAGGCCAACCACCGGGTACCCGGCGGCGAGCTGGACCTCCAGCGCGTCCAGCGCGTGCCGCAGCGCGCGGCGCACCATGCCGAGCTGCCCGGTGGAGTGCCAGGTCAGCCCGCAGCACACCGACCCGGCGGGCAGTTCGACGCGGTAGCCCAGCGCTTCGAGGACCTCCACCGCCGCCCGGCCGGTTCCGGGTTCGTGGAAGTTGGTGAAGGTGTCGGGCCACAGCACGACCGCGGGCCGGTCGTCGCGCGGGGACGGAGTCGGAGAAGCCGTTTCCTTTACGTTGTAGATTTGCTCTGTGCCGGCGGAGGATCCCCCGGTCCTCTTCCCCGCGGTGCCGACCGCTCCCGGGGCGGCCTGCGCCGGACCGCGCCGCCGCATCCACCGGCGCAGCGTCGTCTCGGCGAAGCGGATCATCCGGCGGCGGGGCTCGATCCCCCCGGCCCGCTTGACCAGGGCCGCCACCCGCGGCCGGGCCAGCAGGGCGTTGGTCGCGCGGGCGACCGGCGCCGCCGCCGTCACCAGCCGGGACCACACCGGCAGCCACCCCATCGACAGGTGCGCCATCGGGCGGAGGCGGCGCGCGTAGTGCCGGTGCAGGAACTCGGCCTTGTAGGTGGCCATGTCCACCTCGACCGGGCAGTCGCTGGCGCAGGCCTTGCAGGACAGGCACAGATCGAGCGCCTCGCGCACCTCCGTGGAGCGCCATCCGTCGGTCAGCGTCTCGCCGCGCAGCATTTCCGCGAGCACCCGCGCGCGGCCCCGGGTGGAGTGCACCTCGTCGCGGGTGGCCTTGAACGACGGGCACATCGACCCGGTGTGCAGGTTGCGGCAGGCCCCCACGCCCACGCACCGGCCGACGGCACGCGCGAAGGACCCGCCGTCGGTGGACAGCGCGTGGACGGGGAGGAGGTCGAGCCGGTCGTGGCCGGGGCCGGGCCGCAGGGCGGCGTCCAGCGGGTCCGGATCCACCAGCACGCCGGGATTGAGCCTCCGTTCGGCGTCGAACACGCCCTTGAACTGCGCGAACGCATCCAGCAGCTCGGAGGGGTACATGCGCGCCAGCAGCTCGGAGCGCGCCCGCCCGTCCCCGTGCTCGCCCGACACCGATCCCCCGTGCCCGGTGACCAGGTCGGCCGCGGCGTTCATGAACGCGCGGTAGGCGGCGAGCCCGCGGTCGGTGTGCAGATCGAAGTCGCAGCGCAGGTGCAGGCAGCCCTCGCCGAAGTGGCCGTAGGGGATGCCGCGCAGCCCGTGCTCGGCCATGAGGTCGTAGAGGTCGCGCAGGTAGGCGGCGAGGTTGTCCACGGGCACCGCGGAATCCTCCCAGTTGGCCCACGCCTCGCCGCCGTCGGCCATGCGCGCGGCGATGCCGGCCCCGGCCTCGCGGATGCGCCACAGCGCGCGGGCCTCGGCGGGGTCGCGCACGATCCGCTCACCGGCCTCGGGGAACCGCTCGCGCACCACGGCGGCGGTGCGCGCGGCTCTCTCCAGCGCCTCCTCGCGGTCCTGCCCGCCGACCTCGCAGTACAGCCAGCCGCGCCCCGGGGGCAGTTCCGAACCGGCGCCGGCCCGGCCGGGCCGGGAGCGCAGCGCCTGGATGAGGTCGTCGGCCATGCCCTCGACGGTGAGGACGTCGCAGCGCGCCAGGTCGGCGGCCGCGGTGGCCGCCTCGAAGACGTCGGGGAAGCCGAACACCACGAGCAGCCGCACCGGCGGGGACGGCACCAGCCTGACGGTGGCCTCGGTGACGATCGCGCAGGTGCTCTCGCTGCCCACCAGCGCCTTGGCGACGTCGAAGCCGTTCTCGGGCAGGAGGTGGTGCAGCCCGTAGCCGGAGACCTGGCGGCTGAACCGGCCCAGCCCGGTCCGCAGGGAGGCCAGGTGGGCGTCGCGCAGCCGGATGAGTTCGGCGTCGACGGCGGGATCGCCGCTGGTGCCGCGGCCCGCGTCGAACGGGCGGCCGTCGGCGAGCAGGCCGCGCAGCCCGATCACGTTGTCGGCCGTGGTACCCCAGCGCACCGAGTGCGACCCGCAGGCGTTGTTGCCGATCATCCCGCCCAGGGTGCAGCGGGAGTGGGTGGAGGGGTCGGGGCCGAAGGTCAGGCCGTGCCGTTCGGCGGCGGCGCGCAGGTCGTCCAGCACCACGCCGGGCTGCACGACGGCGGTGCGCGCATCGGGGTCGATGGAGACGATCCGGTCCATGTGCCGGGAGAAGTCCAGGACGACGCCCTCGCTGATCGCGTTGCCCGCGATGGAGGTGCCCCCGCCGCGCGAGACGACGGGCGCCCCGGTCTCGCGGGCGGCCTCAAGGGCCCCGGCCACGTCGTCGGCGTCGCGGGGCAGGACCACGGCCGCCGGGACCTGCCGGAAGACCGAGCCGTCTGAGGCGTAGGCCGCCCGGGTCGTCGTATCGGTCCGCACGATCTCGGCGGGCAGCGCCCGCAGCAGGGCGGCCGCCACCTCGCCCGCTCCGGGCCGGCGCTCGGCCGGGGTCTGCGATGTGCCTTCGTGTTCGCGTGCTACCACCACGCAATAAGTCCTACCAGGGAAAGGGCCGCGTCGTCCGGCCCCGGCCGGCGGTTTTTCGCGGCTCGGACCGGATCGGTCCCGCGTCCCCGCTCAGTGACCGCACCGCCCCTGCTCAGGGACGGTGCCGCGCCTCAGGTGGCCAGGACCGCGAAGGACTCGGCCGGCAGCCGGACCTCGGCCGCGCCGGTCTCGACCCCGCCGGCTCCGGTCCCCGCGCCCCCGGCCGAGGCGAGCAGGACCGAGCGCGCCGGGCGGTCCAGGACCGCGGCGGCGGCCTCGGCGCGCAGGTTGCAGACCACGCGCAGGGCGCCTCGGTGCAGCACGAGGACGCGGCCGTCCCCGCTCGCCCCGACCGCGAACCGGTCCAGGCGCGGGTCGGCCAGTTCCGGGCGGGCGCGGCGCAGGGCGATCAGCGACCGGTACAGCTCCAGCACCTCCTTGTGCCCGGGCCGGTCCCGCTCCTCCCAGCGCAGCACCGAGCGCTCGCGCGTCGCCGGATCCATCGGGTCGGGCACCTCGGCCCCGCCCCAGCCGTGCCCGGCGAACTCGCGCCGGCGGCCCCGGCGCACCCCCTCGGCCAGCTCCGGGTCGGGGAAGGAGGCGAAGAACCGCCACGGGGTCGACGCCGCCCACTCCTCCCCCATGAACAGCATCGGGGTGTAGGGCGAGCACAGCACGATCGCCGCGCCGCAGGCGAGCAGGCCGGGCCGGACCGCCTCGGGCATCCGGTCGCCGCGCGCCCGGTTGCCGACCTGGTCGTGGTTCTGCAGGTAGGCCAGGAACCGGCTGCCGGGGATGCTGCGGGTGTCGACGGGGGCGCCGTGCGTGCGCCCCCGGAAGGAGGACCAGGTCCCGGCGTGCAGGAACGCCGAGCGCAGGGTGCGGGCGAGGGCGTCGGGAACGGCGAAGTCGGCGTAGTAGCCCTGGTCCTCGCCGGTGAGCGCGGCGTGCAGCGCATGGTGCAGGTCGTCGCACCACTGTGCGGTCATCCCGCGGCCCCCGGCCTCGCGCGCGGTGACCATGGCCGGGTCGTTGAGGTCGGACTCGGCGATCAGGGCCAGCGGCCGGCGCAGTCCGGCGGCGAGCGCGTCGACCTCGGCGGACAGCTCGGCGAGCAGGTGCGTGGCGCGCCGGTCGGCGAGCGCGTGCACGGCGTCCAGCCGCAGCCCGTCCAGGTGGTAGTCGCGCAGCCAGCCCAGCGCATCGTCGATGACGTGGCGGCGCACCTCGTCGGAGCCGGGCCCGTCCAGGTTGAGGGAGGGGCCCCAGGCGTTCTCCCCGCTGAAGTAGGGCCCGAAGCGGGGCAGGTAGGCCCCTGAGGGCCCGAGGTGGTTGTAGACGACGTCGAGCAGCACGCCCAGGCCGCGCGCGTGGCAGGCGTCGACGAAGCGCTTGAAGGCGTCGGGCCCGCCGTAGGGCTGGTGCACCGCGCCCCACAGCACGCCGTCGTAGCCCCAGCCGTGCACGCCGTCGAAGGCGTTGACCGGCATGACCTCGACCAGATCGGCCCCCAGGTCGACGAGGTGGTCCAGGCGCCCGATCGCGGCGTCGAAGGTGCCCTCCTCGGTGAAGGTGCCGATGTGCAGTTCGTAGACGACGCTGCCCGGCAGCGCCCTGCCGCTCCACCCGGTGTCGGTCCATGGGAAGGCCGCGTGGTCGTAGCGGCGCGACGGCCCGTGCACGCCGTTGGGCTGCCACGCCGAGCGGGGATCGGGCAGCGCCTCGGGGTCGTCGTCGAGCAGGAACGCGTAGTCGAGGGGGTGCGCGGCGTCGGACGGCCCCACCGGCACGTCGGCGTGCCACCAGCCGCGCTCGTCCCGGGTCATGGGGTGGTCGCGGGCCGGGGGAGCGTCGAGGGGGCGGTCGCCGGGGCCGACGCGCACGCTCACGCGTTCGCGATCGGGCGCCCACACCGAGAAGCGCTGCGCGGGGCTCTGGGTCACGGGGCTGTCCTTACCCAGGCCGGGGCGGCCCTACCCCCGGGTGGGCGCCGGGCGCGGACGGTGCACCGACACAGAGAACGACCCGGTGACGGCCACGGGTTCGGGCAGCGCGGCGATCCCGCGCCGCAGCTCCTGCGGGCTCAGGTGCCGGGCGCTGGGGCCCATTTCGACGGCGGTGGCGGCGTCGGCGCGGGACAGGGCGAGGTCGACGTCGAGTTCGTCGCGGCCCGTCTCCTCGAAGAGGCCGCCGAGCGCGCGCTCCAGCCTCTCGTCCTTGCGCGGGTCCACCGACACCAGCCCCAGCGGACCGACCAGCTCGCCCAGGTGCCGGGCGGTCGGCGTCACGACGACGAGCGCGCCGTCGGGCCGCAGCACCCTGGCGAACTCGGCCCCGTCGCGCGGGGCGAACACGTTGAGCAGCAGCGAGACCGCGCCGGAGCGCAGCGGCAGGCCCTGCCAGGCGTCGCAGCCCGCTGCGCCCGCGCGGGGGTGGCACTTGGCCGCGCGCCGCAGCGCGAACTTGGAGACGTCCAGCGCGACGCCCGTCGCCCCCGGCAGGCGGTCCAGCACCGCGGCCAGGTGGTAGCCGGTGCCGGCGCCGACGTCGGCGACGATCCCGCCCGGGGCGCCGTCCGCGGTCCGCGCCCCGGCGCCAGGCCCGGCCGCCAGGCACGCGGCGGTCTCGGCCACGGCCCCGGCCAGCCGCGCGAAGTGCCCCGCGTCCTGGAAGGACCGGCGCGCCCGCACCATCTCGGCGGTGTCGCCCGTCCCCGCGGACCCGCGGCCGGTGAGCAGGCTGACGTAGCCCTCCTTGGCCACGTCGAAGCGGTGCCCGGAGTCGCAGCCCAGTCCATTGCCCGAGGCGGCGAGCCCGTGCCCGCAGTGCGGGCAGGCCAGCGCCCGCAGCACGGCGCCGGGCATGCGCAGCCGCGAGAGCACGTCGGGGCGCCGCCCGGGGGCTCCGTCCGGGACGCCGGCGGGGATGTCGGTGGTCATGGCAGTCGCCCAGCCTACCCAGGGCGCGCGGCCTCCGGCGCCGCCCGGCCGCCGCGCCGTGGACGTGACCCTTCCGTGTCCCTCCTCCACGCATCAACACGGCGGTTTCGGGATAGCGGTCCGTGGCCGGCCGGACACGCACCGGCCGGTGCGGGCCGCACCCGCGGTCCGGAACCGTCCGACGCGGGCCCGCGGACGGCCCGAAGGGACGCGAAAGGGAGGACGCGGACATGTCCAACGTGCACAGGGACCGCTCAGAGGTGTCGCTCGGCAGGACGGCGCGGCTGGTCGCCGCCATCGTCGCGGCGGTGTTCCTGCTCGTAGGGATCCTCGGATTCATCCCCGGGGCCACGACCGACTACGGCGCCATGCAGTTCGCCGGCCACGAGTCCGAGGCGCTGCTCCTCGGCCTGTTCCAGGTCTCCATCCTGCACAACATCGTGCACCTGCTGTTCGGCGTCGTCGGGCTCATCATGGCCCGCACCGCCCGCCTGGCCAGGCTCTACCTCCTGGGCGGCGGGATCGTCTACCTGGTGCTGTGGGTCTACGGCCTGCTGATCGGGCACGACAGCGCCGCGAACTTCGTGCCGCTGAACGCGGCCGACAACTGGCTGCACCTGTTCCTGGGCATCGGGATGATCGCCCTCGGCCTCGTCGTGGGCCGGGCCAAGCGCGGCTGAGCGCGCCGGCCCCTCGCCGATCCCGGTCCCGGCCGCGGATCCCGCTCCGCGCGGTCCGCGGCCGGGCAGGTGTAGGCGGCGGCGTTCGGGTCAGGTGGTGGGCAGGGCCCGACGCCGCTGGAGGTACCCGATGCGTTATCACGCGCTGGCATGCGACTTCGACGGCACGCTGGCCCGCGACGGGCTGGTCCCCGAGGCCACCATGGCGGCGCTGGAGCGGGTGTCCCGGTCGGGGCGCCGGCTCCTCCTGGTGACCGGCCGCGAGCTGGACGACCTGCTGGCGGTCTTCCCGCACGCCGACCTGTTCGACATGATCGTGGCCGAGAACGGCGGCGTGCTCTACGATCCCGGCCGGCGCAGCCTGCACCCGCTGGCCGAAGCGCCGCCGCCGGAGTTCGTGGAGCGGCTGCGGGCCGCGGAGGTGCGGCCGCTCGGCGTGGGCCACGTGCTCGTCTCCACCCGCGAACCGCACGACCGCACCGTGCTCGCCGCGATCCGCGACCTGGGGCTGGAGCTGCAGGTCGTGTACAACAAGGGCGCCGTCATGGTGCTGCCGCCCGCGGTCAACAAGGCCTCGGGCCTGACCGCGGCGCTGCGGCGGCTGCGGGTGTCGGCGCACAACGTCGTGAGCGTGGGCGACGCCGAGAACGACCACGCCATGCTGCGGCTGTCCGAATGCGGGGCCGCCGTCGCCAACGCCCTGGACGCGGTCAAAGAGCACTGCGACCTGGTGCTGCGGCGCTCCCACGGCGAGGGGGTCGCCGACCTCGCCGCGGCCCTCGTCGACTCCGACCTGCGCGGCGTCGCCATCACCCGCCACGACATCCTGCTGGGGACCGCGGACGGCGCAGCCGTGACGGTCCCGCCGTACGGTACGGCGCTCGCGGTCGCCGGGCCCTCGGGCAGCGGCAAGTCCACGGCGACGTCGGCCCTGCTGGAGCGGCTGGGACAGGCCGGGTACCAGTACTGCGTCGTCGACCCCGAGGGCGACTACACCGACTTCGAGGACGCGGCGGTGCTCGGCGACCCCACCCGGGCCCCGACGGTGGACGAGGCGCTGCGCCTGCTGGAGCAGCCGGAGCGCGACGTCGTGGTCAACCTGCTCGCCGTGCCGCTGCGCGACCGGCCGGCCTTCTTCGCCGAACTGCTGCCGCGCCTGGCCGGCATGCGCGGGCGGACGGGGCACCCGCACTGGACGGTGGTCGACGAGGCGCACCACCTGATGCCGCCGGAGCTGGCCGAACCGCCGGTGCGCGACCTCCACGACATCGGCGGCCTGATGATGATCACCGTGCACCCGGAGACGCTCAGCCGGCACGTGCTCGCCCTGCTCGGCACCGTCATCGCCGTGGGCGACGACCCCTCCGTGACGCTGCGGTCCTTCGCCTCCGCGCTGGGCCGACCCGAACCGCGGCTGCCCGCCGGCTCCGGGGAGGCCGACCCGGAGCCCTCCCCCATCACGGTGTGGGACACGCGGGAGGACGAGGCCCGCAGGCTGCGGCTGACGCCGAGCGAGGCGCAGCGGACCCGGCACCGCCGCAAGTACGCGGCCGGCACGATGTCGCGGGACAAGAGCTTCTACTTCACCGGCCCGGAGGGGCGGATGCGGCTGCGGGCGCGCAATCTGCAGACCTTCCTGGAGATCGCCGAGGGGATCGACGACGACACCTGGATGCACCACCTGCGCCGCCACGACTACTCGCGCTGGCTGGAGGACTCGGTCCGCGACTCGGAACTGGCCGGCCTGGTCCGCGCGGCCGAGGACGCCGGGGAGCTGGACGCGCGGACCAGCAGGGAGCGCGTCAGCGGCCTGGTCAACGAGCGCTACACGCTGCCGGCCGAGCCCACCCGCTACGACCCCGACCACGACGACGACGCCCCCGACCCGGGCAGCGGCGCGCCCCGGTAGCGCCGCGCCCGAGTCGCCGGCGATCGGGGGATCCGCCGTGCGGCCCTGCCCGATGTCGGGTGACGGGCGGCCTTGAGCGAAAAGCAGCGGCGGCGACGGGCGGTTCTCTGCGGACCTCGCTAGACCGTGAACACCGCCTGCACCACGTGGCGGCGGCGGTCGGCCACCTCGGCCATCAGCCGCGGGGCCTCCTCCATCGGCAGCACGTCGGTGACCAGGTGCTCCCGGATGTCGGTGCCGCGCGACCTCAGCAGCGCGAGGGTCTCCACGGACAGCCGCTCCCTGTCCCACAGGTGGGACATGCCGCGGGGCACCCGGCCGATCTGGGCGCACCGGATGGCCAGCCCGTTGTGGTGGAACTCCTCGCCCAGGCACACGGCCGCGGCCGTGTCGGTGTAGAAGGCCAGGTCCACCACGGTGCCCTGCGGCCGCAGCACGCGCAGGGCCGTGGCCAGGGCCTCCGACCGGCCGCGGCACTGGAAGACGACGTCGGCGCCGTGGTCGGCGGGGCCGTGCCGCCACCGCTCCTTGAACGCGCGGCCGGCGTCGGCCGCGCCGCCGGTGTCGAAGGCGTCCAGGCCGAGCGCGCGGCACAGCTCCAGGCGTGCGCGCGTCTCGTCGAGCACCACCACCTCGGCCGCGCCGTGCTCACGGGCGAACAGCGCCGTCAGCACCCCGACGACCCCGGCGCCCACGACGACGACCCTGCGGCCGGCCACGCCGTCGCCGAGGCCGCGGACGTCGGGGCCGCAGACGTCGGCCGCGGCGTGCAGGAGCCCGTTGGCGCAGATGGGGCCCATGTGCGCGGCGTAGATCCCGAGCACGGGATCGATGTCGTCGGGCAGCGGCACGAACCGGTCCGCGCGCGGGTCGGCGACGTAGCCCGTGCGGTGGCCGTAGGCCATGGCCACCAGCCTGCCGGTGCCGATGGCCGGGGTCCGGGTCTCCACGACCCTGCCGACCTGCATGTAGCCGAGTTTGCGGACCGGGTAGGCGGCCTCGGTCGGTTCGCCGGTGAACAGGCCGAGCGTGGCGTCCCAGCCGGCGCGCACCGAGGGGTTGGTGCCCCTGAGGAAGGTCAGTTCGGTTCCGGCCGACAGGCCGCTGAAGACCGTGGCGACCCGGAAGCGGCCCTCGGCGAGGGGCTCATCGGGTTCGGTCGCGAACTCCAGCCGGCCCGGGGCCGGCACGCACAGCACGCGCGTCGGCACCGGCCTCACCCCGCCACGGCGACGGACCGCTCGGTGCGCGCGGACCTGGCGACGGCGCAGGCGACCCGGTGGGTGCGCAGCGCGTCGGCGTAGTCGGTGCGGATGTCGTCGCCGATGCCGCGCACCGCGTCGACGAAGGCGCGGTCGATCCGGATCTTGGCGGTCCCCTCGTCCTCGAACAGCTCCGGCTCCTGCTCGGTGTGGACGCGCAGGCCCGCCTCCGAGATCTCCAGGGCCAGGCCCTCGGCGTAGACCTCCAGTCCGGCCCGGTGCTTCCAGGCCAGCAGGCAGGTCGCGGCCAGGCTGCCCACGGCCCCTTCGGCGAAGCGCAGGTTGGCGACGGTCGCGGCGGAGACGTCGGCTTCGGGGGCCGCCGCGCAGGTCAGCGACTCCAGCGCGTCGACCCGCACCACCTCGCCGGCCAGCAGCCGGGCGAGGTCGACCACGTGCGCGGCCTGCTCGATCACCTGCCCGCCGGACCGGTCCCTGCGGGCCCACCAGTCCACCGGCGGCACCTTGTCGAGCCAGTGGCCCAGCACCATCCGCACCTGCCGGTCGGCCAGGAGCTCGCGGGCCCGCTCCACCACCCGCAGGTAGCGCCATTGGTGCCCGACCGCGGTGAGCAGGCCGCGCGCCCGCACCCCGGCCGCGATCTCCTCGGCGACGGCCAGGTCGACGGAGATGGGCTTCTCCACGAAGAACGGCAGGCCCGCCTCCAGCACGGCCCGTTCGGGCGGTCCGTGGGCGTAGGGCGGCACGCAGACGTAGACCGCGTCCAACCGCTCCCCGGCCAGCATGGCGCGGTGATCGCCGTAGGCGGCGCCGTGGAAGCGGTCCGCCAGGGCCGCCGCGCGGTCCCGGTCGGGGTCGGCGACCGCGGCGATCCGGACGTCGGCGAAGCCGCCGAGCGCCTCGGCGTGGCGGGCCGCGACACCGCCGGCGCCGATCATCCCGATCACGCACGTTCCGATCACGCCTGGCTCTCTGCCACGGACACGCCCCTCCAAACATCGGTTCCCACGTTCGAAACGGCCGTACATGGGCAGGTGAGCCGCTCACAGGATCGATCGGCATCCGGCAGCGCCCGGGCGCGGTGCCCGGCCGTGCATCGGCCGACCACCGCGCGCTCACCGCCCCGAACCCACGGGGCCGCGCTCCGGGTGGATCCGGAGACGCTCGCGCACCGAAGCGAAAACCAGGGCAGGGACACCAGGGCGAAAAGAGGTAGTCGATGTCGCCGTCGGAGATCTCCACGTGGTTCTCGCGGCGGACCAGCTCGTCCGCGGACTGGCCCGCCGATTCCGCAATGGCAGCGAAGGGCGGCACCCGCATCAGCGTGGTGCTGCCGGCCCAGAACGAGGAGGAGACGGTCGGCGAGATCGTCCGGACCATCCGCCGCGCGCTGATGGAACGGGTGCCGCTCGTCGACGAACTGGTCGTGATCGACTCCCGGTCCAGCGACGACACCGCCCTGGTGGCCACGGCCGCCGGCGCGACCGTGGTCGCCCAGGACGACGTCCTTCCGGCGCTGCCGCCGCTGTCGGGCAAGGGCGAGGCGCTGTGGAAGTCGCTGGCGGTGACCACCGGGGACGTGGTGGTGTTCGTCGACGCCGACCTGCGCAACTTCAGCCCGCACTTCGTGACCGGGCTGGTCGGCCCGCTGCTGGCCGACCCGTCCCTGGCCTACGTCAAGGCCTGCTACGACCGTCCGCTCATCGAGGGCGGCCCCGACGGCGGCCCCGACGGGGGCCCCGACGGCGACTCCGGCACCGGCGGGTGCGCCTCCGCGCCCACCGACGGCGGGCGCGTCACCGAGCTGGTGGCCCGGCCGCTGCTCAACATGTGCTGGCCCGAGCTGGCGGGGTTCATGCAGCCCCTGGCCGGCGAGTACGCCGGGCGCAGGTCGGTGCTGGAGTCGGTCCCGTTCGTCTGCGGCTACGGCGTGGAGCTGGGGCTGCTGGTCGACCTGGTGGAGAAGGTCGGGCTGGACGGCATCGCCCAGGTCGACCTCGGGATCAGGGAGCACTCCCACCAGTCGACCGCGGCGCTGGGGCGGATGGCGGCCCAGATCATCGACACCGCGTGGTCGCGGCTGCACCGGCGCGGCCTGGTCAGCATGGACGAGCCGCCCTCCACCGAACTGGTCCAGTTCAGCCGGACCGCAGGGGGGTACCGGCCGCTGCGCTACGACGCCCAGGTCCCCGAGCGCCCTCCCATGGTCGAGGTGCTGCGCGCCGACCCCCGGCCGGTGCCGTCGGGGGAGGTGGACCGATGAGGGACCTGACCGTGCTGGTCAACGCCGGCCCCTGGCTGCCCGTGCCGCCCGACGGCTACGGCGGCATCGAGAACGTGGTCGCCGCCCTGGTGCCGGAGCTGCGGGCGCGGGGCGTGCGCGTGGTCCTGGCGACGACCGGCTCCTCGACGCTGCCCGCCGACGAGTACCTCTCGGTCTTCCCCGACGGCCAGTACGCCCACATCCAGAGCCCATACAACCAGGTGATGGGCATCGCGCACGCCCACGTCCGCGCCGTGCTGGAGCGGCTGCGGCGCCGCGGCGACGTGCACCTGGTGCACGACCACATGGAGGTCGTGGGGCCGGCGGTGCTCACGGCCGCGGGCTCCGACATCCCGCCGGTGCTGCACACGCTCCACTGGGACCTGGGCAAGCACCCCGACTTCTACGCCGGGTTCGCCGGGAACGGACGGGTCTTCGTCAACGGGGTGTCGGCCTCGCAACTGGAGCGCGCCCCCGCCGCGCTGCGCGCGCACAGCGCGGGCCACGCGCACCTGGCCACGCCCCTCGCCGTCGACGCCGACCGGCGCGGCGGTCCGGCCAAGCGGCCGCATTTCGCCGCGGTCGGGCGCATCACCGCGCTCAAGGGCACCCACATCGCGGCGCGGACCTGCCGCAGGCTCGGCCTTCCGCTGGTCCTGGCCGGGCCGGTCAACGGCATCGACTCCGCCGAGGAGCTGGAGCGGGTGCTGGCCGACCGCGGCGATCCGCGGCACGGGGCGCCCGATGTCCGCTACTACGCCGAGCAGGTCCGCCCGCACGTGGACGGCGACCTGGTGCGCTGGGTCGGCACGGTGGCGGGGGCCGAGCTGGAGGAGCTGCTGGCCACCGCGCGGGCGGCGCTGTTCCCGGTGCAGTGGGCCGAACCGGGCGGCACGGCGGTGGTGGAGGCGCTGGCCTGCGGGGCGCCGGCGGTCGGGTTCGCCCGCGGCTGCCTGCCGGAGCTGGTCCGGCACGGCCGCACCGGCCTGCTGGCCCGGACCGAGGAGGAGTTCGAGGCCGCACTGCACCGGACGGCCGAGATCGACCCGGCCGACTGCCGCAAGGAGGCCGCCGCGCGGTTCACCCCGGCGGTGATGGCGGAGCGCTACCTGGAGCTCTACGAGCGCGTGCTGAGCGGCGCCGGGGGCGCGGCGGTCCCCGCGCCCCGGGTGGCGGGTCAGTCCGGGCGGCGCAGCAGCAGGGCGACCGGGTAGCGGTCGAGCAGCTCGGACAGGCGGGGGGTGGTGTAGCCGTCGGGGCTGTCGGGGGCGAGGTCGCGGCCGGTGAGCAGGTCGCTCCAGCGCCCGGAGCCCGACGGCAGCGGGAGCACGGTGTCGCGCCAGCCGCCGGAGGCCTCCAGGCCCAGCGGGAGCCGGGTGGCGACGGCGACCACGTCGTGGGCGGCACCGCGGGCGAAGGCCAGGGCGTGGCGGGCCGCGGGACCGGCCGCGGCGAGCGGGCGGTAGCCGGTCAGGTCGCGGTCGCGCCGCAGGTGCAGGGCCGTGCGCACCACGTGCATCTTGGCCGCGCCGGTGGCGTCGACCCGCGGCAGCCAGCCGCCCTCCAGCCGCTCCAGCAGCACCCGGCGCACGGCGAAGTCCACCGGCCGGCGGTTGTCCGGATCGACCAGCGACAGCTCCCACAGCTCGCTGCCCTGGTAGAGGTCCGGCACGCCGGGCGCCGTGAGCTGCACGAGCTTCTGGCCGAGCGCGTTGCAGCGGCCGGCGCCGCGGATCCGGTCGGCGAACGCGGCCACGTCGGCCGACAGCTCCGCGTCGGAGAGCACCCGCTCGGGCCAGGAGTCCACCTCCTCCTCGAACACGGGGTCGGGGTCGACCCACGAGGTGCGCAGCTTGGCCTCCTTGGCGGCCTTGGCCAGGTAGCCGCGCAGCCGGGCGGCGCTGATCGGCCAGGCGCCCACCAGGGTCTGCCAGGCCAGCAGGTTCAGCGACGGCTCGCTCAGGCCGTGCTCGCGCGACCAGCGGCGCACCGCCCCGGCGAACTCCCCCGGGACCTCGGCGAGCGCCGCCAGGCGGGCCCGGACGTCCTCGGAGCGCTTGGTGTCGTGGGTGGACAGCGCGGTCATCGCGCGCGGCCACGACGCCTCGCGCTCGGCCGCACGGGCGTGGAACTCCTCGGGCGGCACCCCGAAGCGCTCGGGCGCCCCGCCCACCTCGTTCAGCGCGACGAACCTGGTGTAGCGGTAGAACGCGGTGTCCTCGGTGCCCTTGGCGACCACCATGCCGCTGGTCTGCTGGATCCGGCGGGCGAGCTCGCCGCGGGCGTCGGCGCGCACCCTGGCATCGAGGAACTCCAGCGCGCCGGCCAGGTCGGGGCGCCGCTCCCCCGCGCGCCGCACGGCCTCGCTCCAGTGGCCCTCGCCCTCGGGCAGGTAGGAACGGTAGACCGGGAACGCGGCGAGCAGTTCGGCGACGGCCTCCTCGATCCGCTCGGACGCACCGGAGGCGGGCGCACCGGGGTCCGAGCGCTCCGGCGGCGCCCCGCCGGGCGGCTCGGCCTCCTCCGACTCCAGCACCCCGGCGATCCGGCGGACCTCGGCGGCCAGGACCGTCGTGGCGACCGCGCGGCGGCACTCGTTCTGCACCGCCTCGAAGTCGGTCGGCACCCCCAGTTCCGCGGCCAGGCCGGTCAGCGGCGCGCATCCGTCGGGGTCCACGAACACCCCGCACACCTCGCGCAGCGCGTCGTAGCCGGTGGTGCCCGCGACCGGCCACGAGGCCGGCGGGCTCTCCCCCGCCGCGAGGATCTTCTCCAGCACGATCCAGCCGCCGAAGGCCGAGCGCAGGCGGCGGGCGTAGCCGCCGGGGTCGCACAGTCCGTCCGGGTGGTCCACGCGCAGCCCGTCGACCTCGCCGGCGGCGGCCCAGCGCAGGATCTCGCCGTGCGTCTCGGCGAACACGTCGGGCTCCTCCACCCGCACGGCGGCCAGCGTGGCGATGTCGAAGAAGCGCCGGTAGTTCAGCTCGGCGTCGCCGCGCCGCCACGACACCAGCCGGTAGTGCTGGCGCCGGTGCACCTCGCCGGGGTCGTCGCCGGAGGCTCCGGTGCCGGGGGCGATGGGGAACCGGTGCTCGAAGTAGGCGAGGCGGCCGTCGTCGATGGTCAGCTCCTGCAGCGCCGCCGCTCCGCCGTCGCCGTCGTCGGCCAGCACGGGCACCAGCAGCGGCCCGCTCGCCCAGTCGACGTCGAAGTGGCCGGCGTAGCGGGAGCGGCGCCCGTGCTCCAGCACGTCCCACCACCACGGGTTGGCCTCGGGGGCCGCCACCGACATGTGGTTGGGCACGATGTCGACGACGATCCCCATGCCGAGCCCGCGCAGGCGCTCGACCAGCTCCCGGCGCGCCGCGTCCCCGCCGAGCGCGTCGGAGACCCGGGTCGGATCCACCACGTCGTAGCCGTGGGTGGACCCCGGGGCCGCGGTGAGGATCGGCGAGAGGTAGACCGCGCCGGCGCCGAGGCGGCGCAGGTAGTCGGCCACCTCGGCGGCGTCGGTGAGCGTGAATCCCGGCCGCAGCTGCAGCCGGTAGGTGGAGCTCGGCGGCGATGATGGTGGTGTCTGCGTCATCGTGCTGTGACCTCCCCCGCCCGTGCGCCGTCCAATCCTTCAGCCGGGGCCGGTCACGACGCCGGACCCGTGCGCTGCAGGAGCAGCAGCGAACGCGCCGGGAGGCTGATCGTGCCCTTGGCCTTGACCGAGCGCGGCTCGGCCGGCGCGCCGTTGGTCCCGGCCCCGGCGACCATGCCGGCGCCGTTCTGGGAGAGGACCTCTCCGGTGGCGGTGTCCACCACGACCGTCCACTCGGTGCCGTAGTCCTGGCCGGGGACCGTCACCTCGACGTCGCCGTAGTGGGCGTTGAAGCACAGCAGGAAGGAGTCGTCGGTGACCCGCTCGCCGCGGGTGTCGAGATCGGTGATGCCGTCGCCGTTGAGGAACACCACGATGGCGCGGCCGAAGGCGTCCTCCCAGTTCTCCTCGGTCATCTCGTGGCCGTCAGGGGTGAACCAGGCGATGTCGCGCAGCTCGTCGCCCTTGCGGATGGGGCTGCCGGCGAAGAAGCGGGTCCGCCGGAAGATCGGGTGGCCGCGGCGCAGAGCGGTGATGGCGCTGGTGAACGCCAGCAGGTCGGCGTTGGCCTCGACCAGCGACCAGTCCACCCAGGTCAGCTTGTTGTCCTGGCAGTAGGCGTTGTTGTTGCCCCGCTGGGTGCGGCCGATCTCGTCGCCGTGCAGCAGCATCGGCACGCCCTGGGAGAGCATCAGCGTGGCCAGCAGGTTGCGCACCTGGCGGCGGCGCAGCGCGTTGACCCTGGGGTCGTCGGTGGGGCCCTCGGCGCCGCAGTTCCACGACCGGTTGTCGCCGTGGCCGTCCTGGTTGTCCTCGCCGTTGGCCTGGTTGTGCTTCCTGTCGTAGGAGACGAGGTCGGCCAGCGTGAACCCGTCGTGGCAGGTGACGAAGTTGATCGAGGCGAAGGGGCGGCGGCCGTCGTCCTGGTACAGCTCGGAGGAGCCGGTGACGCGGGAGGCGAATTCGCCCAGGGTGGCGGGCTCGCCGCGCCAGAAGTCGCGGATGGTGTCGCGGTACTTGCCGTTCCACTCGGTCCACAGCGGCGGGAAGTTGCCGACCTGGTAGCCGCCGGGGCCGACGTCCCAGGGCTCGGCGATCAGCTTGACCTGGGAGATCACCGGGTCCTGCTGGACGATGTCGAAGAAGGTGCTGAGCCGGTCCACGTCGTGGAACTCCCGGGCCAGCGCCGAGGCCAGGTCGAAGCGGAAGCCGTCGACGTGCATCTCCAGCACCCAGTACCGCAGCGAGTCCATGATCAACTGCAACGAGTGCGGGTCCCGCGCGTTCAGCGAGTTCCCGGTCCCGGTGTAGTCCATGTAGTAGCGGGGGTGGTCGTCGACCAGCCGGTAGTAGGCCTCGTTGTCGATGCCGCGCATGGACAGGGTCGGCCCCAGGTGGTTGCCCTCGGCGGTGTGGTTGTAGACCACGTCCAGGATGACCTCGATGCCGGCCTCGTGCAGCGACTTCACCATCGCCTTGAACTCCTGCACCTGGTTGCCCCGGCCGGGGTGGGCGGCGTAGCCGTCGTGCGGGGCGAAGAAGCCGATGGTGTTGTAGCCCCAGTAGTTGCGCAGCCCCCGGGCGATGAGCGCGTGGTCGTGCAGGAACTGGTGGACCGGCATCAGCTCCACCGCGGTGACGCCCAGCCCGGTCAGGTAGTCGACCATCACGGGATGGGCCAGGCCGGCGTAGGTGCCGCGCAGCTCCTCGGGCACGCCGGGGTGGCGCATGGTCAGCCCGCGCACGTGCGCCTCGTAGATGACGCTCTCGTTGTAGGGGACCTTGGGCGGGCGGTCGTTGCCCCAGTCGAAGAACGGACTGACGACGACGGACTTGGGCACGCAGGCGGCCGAGTCGGCGTCGTTGCGCTTCTCCTCGGTGCCGAAGCGGTAGCCGAACAGCGACTCGTTCCAGGACAGCTCGCCGGTGACGGCCTTGGCGTAGGGGTCGATGAGCAGCTTGTTGGGGTTGCAGCGCAGGCCCTTCACCGGATCGTAGGGCCCGTGCACGCGGTAGCCGTAGCGCTGCCCCGGCCCCACGCCCGGCAGGTAGCCGTGGTGCACGAAACCGCGCACGTCGGGCAGCCGGATCCGGGTCTCCTCGTCGTCTCCGTTGAAGAGGCACAGTTCGACGTGGTCGGCCACCTGGGAGTACAGCGCGAAGTTGGTTCCGGCGCCGTCGTAGGTGGCGCCCAGTGGGTAGGAGGCGCCCAGCCACGGTCGCAAAATCGTGCTCCTTATTGCGTCCCCCGCCCGGGCGGCCGGGGATCTTTTCGTGTCGGTGGCGCTCGGCGGCACGGCCGCGGTCCGCCGCCCCTGCCGCCGCGTTGTCGCGCTTCAGCGTAGAACGCCGACCCGCGCCGTGTGGAGCGTTCACGCAACGGCGTGTCCGCCCCGTCAATAAGCTGACGTGTGCGCCCGAACCGGTGAAGAAACCGGCAAACGGAACTGCGAGAGGGAAGGACCTCATCACTTGTCCGCTACCCCCGGCCCGGCCGGTGAATCCGTCGAATCCGCCGCAGCCTCCCCCGGCACCGTTGCGGCCCGGCCGAGCGTGCTGCTGCTGCACGGCCCCAACCTGAACCTGCTGGGCGAGCGCGACCCCGCCCAGTACGGCCGCACCACCCTGGCCGACATCGAGGCCCGCGTCACCGAGCTGGGCGCCGAACTGGGCGTGGACGTGGCCTGCCACCAGAGCAACCACGAGGGCGTCCTCGTCGACCACGTGCACGCCGCCCGCCGCCTGCACCAGGGGATCGTGCTCAACCCCGGCGCCCACGCCCACTACAGCATCGCCCTGCGCGACGCGATCGAGGCCGTCAGCATCCCCTGCGTCGAGATCCACATCTCCAACGTGCACGCCCGCGAGCCCTTCCGGCACACCTCGGTCACCGCCCCCGTCACCCGGGGCTACATCTCCGGCTGCGGGGTCTTCGGCTACGACCTCGCTCTGCGCGCGGTCCTGCACCGCATGGCGGAGGGGGCTGAGGGAGCGCAGGACTGAGCCGGCCCGCGCGGCGCTCCGCCCGGCCCCGCCGGTTTCCGGGCGGGCTGAGTGGTTGTTCACACCACCCGCGTCGGCAGCATTGTTCACTTCTTGTTAAATTCATCGACGGTGTTCCATGAGCACGGCGTTCACCGCCGTGCCGTCCATGCCGCCCGTCCACCGTTGAAAGGCGCTTTTACCCGCGCACGTGGTCGGCCGGCGCCGCAAGGGGGAATGAGAGAGTCGTGCTGCCGTCGACCTACCGCAGGATGTCCACGGCCGCGCTGGTCGGCGCACTGACGTTGACGGCGGGGTGTGGCAGCGACAACGCCGTGCGCGGCGCCGACCCCGTGCCGGTCCCGGCCGACCTGGAGTGCGTGCCCGGCACCCTCTCGGGAGCGGGCTCCAGCGCCCAGGAGAACGCGATGGCGGTCTGGATCGCCGGCTACCAGGTCGCCTGCCAGGACTCGCTGATCTTCTACGACGTGATCGGCTCCGGCGGCGGACGCAGCCAGTTCATCGACGGGGCCGTGGCCTTCGCCGGAACCGACGCGGCGCTGGACCCCGCGGAGCAGGAGGCCGCCAGGGAGCGCTGCAACGGCACCGAGGCGATCCACATCCCGGCCTACGTGGTCCCGATCGCCGTGGTCTTCCACCTGGAGGGCGTCGACTCCCTCAACCTGACCCCGCAGGCCATCGCCGGAATCTTCAACCAGGAGATCACCCACTGGGACGACCCCGCCATCGCCGAGGCCAACCCCGAGGCCGACCTCCCGCACACCCCGATCATCCCGGTCAACCGCTCCGACGAGTCGGGGACCACGGAGAACTTCACCTCCTACCTCGCCGCCGCGGCCGGTGACGCCTGGCCGCACGAACCCAGCGGGCAGTGGCCCCTGCCGCCGGAGGAGGCCGCTCAGGGCAACAGCGGCGTGGCCGAGGCCGTGGAGGGCGGCAACGGCACCATCGGCTACGTCGAGGCCTCCCACGCCGAAGGCATGCCGACGGTGCGGGTCGGCGTGGGCGAGGAGTTCGTGGAGATGTCCCCGGACGCCGCGGCGGGCGTCGTCGCCGACTCCCCCAAGCGCGAGGGCGGCGGCGAGTACGACCACGCCATCGAACTCGACTACGGCACCACCGAGTCCGGCAGCTACCCGATCGTCCTGATCAGCTACGAGGTCGCATGCCTGGCCTACGACAATCCCGACACCGTCGAGCACGTCACGGCGTTCCTGGACTACGTCATCAGCGAGGAGGGCCAGCAGGCCGCCTCCGGCGAGACCGGTTCGGCGCCGCTGTCCCCCGAGCTCCGCGAAGAGCTGAGCCGCTCGGTGGAGGCGATCGACTCGGTCTAGGCGCCGGCGGCGCCCGACCCGCTCCGGGTGCCGGAGGAGATCGCGGGTTTGATCCCCGGGCGACGGGATAGCGCCCCTGTGAACCGGTGAAAGCGGTGCGGAGGCGTCCGCACGCACGACCACGGGGGAGCTCGCACCATGACCCAGCCCGAGGCCCAGAGCCAGCCCTATCCGGGACACACCGAGCCGATGGACCCGCATCCGCGCGACGAGATGCGCGACTACACCGGCCGGGGCCTGCTGGAGGGCCGGACGGCCCTGATCACCGGGGGTGATTCGGGGATCGGCCGGGCGGTCGCGGTCGCGTTCGCCAAGGAGGGGGCCGACGTCGCGATCGCCTACCTGGAGGAGGACGACGACGCCCGCCACACCGCGTCGCTGGTGGAGAAGGCCGGGCGGCGCTGCCTGCCGATGCGCGGCGACCTGGGCGATGAGCGGCACTGCGAGGACGTCGTCGCCCGCACGGTGGCCGAGTTCGGCGGCCTCGACGTGGTGGTGCCGCACGCCGCGACCCAGGCGCCGGTGGGCGACTTCACCGAGCTGAGCACCGAGCAGTTGACCCGCACCTACCAGGTGAACGTGTTCAGCGTGTTCTGGCTGCTGCGCGCGGCGCTGCCGCACATGCCCGACGGCGGTTCCGTGGTGATCACGGGATCGGTGAACGGGCTGCGCGGCAACAAGAGCCTGATCGACTACGCCACCAGCAAGGCCGCGGTCATGAACCTGACGTACTGCCTGGCCCAGCACTACGTGGACCGGGGCATCCGGGTCAACTGCGTCGCCCCGGGCCCGGTGTGGACGCCGCTGATCCCGTCGACGCTGCCGGAGAATAAGGTCGAGGGCTTCGGCGGGCAGGCCCCGATGCAGCGGGCCGCGCACCCCGATGAGATCGCCCCCTCCTACGTGTTCTTCGCCAGCGGCCGGCTGTCCTCCTACTACTCCGGCGAGGTCCTGGCCCCCATCGGCGGAGAGATCCAGTCGAGCTGACCGGGGACGGACCGCGCGCCGGGTGCGCTGGATGCGGGCGGGCGGGGCCCGCCGTCAAGATCGGCGCCGAAGGGGCGGAACGGGAGAACGCCTCCGCCCACCCGGGGCCACCGCAGCCCTCGCCGCCGCTCCTGTTTCGCGACCGCCCGCCGCCCGGCGGTCGCACAGCAGACGGAGCCGCCCGCTCGCACCCCCTTTCCAACGCCCTCGATGCGGGGCGCGGTCAGGCCGGAGCGGGGCGGGTGAGGGCTCGGGTCAGGCGCAGCAGGGGGCGCGGGAGCGGCAGGCCGCGGCGCCTCCGGCGCGCCGCCGGGGAGGCGGCCCGCACCGGCGGGCCCGGCCGGGTCCGGCCACGCAGTTGTTCGGGGGCGAGCCGGGTGAGGTCGGTGAGGTCGTCCGGGCCGCCGTGGACGCGGTAGCGGCCGTGCACCTGCCCGACGACCGCGGCGAGGTCGGCGCGGCCCGCGCCCGCGCGCAGCGCGCGGGCCGCGGCGCGGGTGCGCCACAGCCGCAGGCCCTCGGCCGCGGCGCGGGGGCGGTCGGCGGTGGACGCGTGCGGCGGGGCGGCCGGGACCAGCTCGGTGATTCCGGCTCGGGAGCGCTCGGCCAGGGCGAGCAGCCGTTCGAGCGTGTCGCGCCCGATCCCGCAGCCGACCGGAACCTCCAGCAGGTAGGGCGAGGGGAAGCCGGTCCCGGGTGCGGCGGGGGCGAAGCGCACCCGCGGATCCGCCAGGTAGCCGGCCTGGACGAGGCCCAGCTCCAGCCGTGTGTCGGCGCCGTTCCCGGCAGGTCCGTCCTCCACCGGGCCGTCCCAGTCGGCCACCAGTGTGACGGCCAGGTCGGTCTCGGTGCACGACAGCAGCCGGTCCACGCACGCGCGCACCAGCTCGCAACGGGCTCCGGCCACCTCCACCACGGCGTGCACCAGCGGTACCCGCCGGATCCGGTCGGCGGCGCCGTCGCGGTGCGAGCGCGGGTACGGCATGAACTCGGCGAGCACGTCGGCGCTGAAGCGGGCGGAGGGCGCGCGGGTACGCGCCGGCGTGTCGTCGCCCAGGTGCCAGCCGCGCGCCCGGTGCTCGGGGACGAACACCCCGCCGGTCTGCCAGAGCCGGTAGCCGAACTCGGTGTCCTGGCCGAGGTCGAGTGAGGGATCGACCCCGCCGGCGGCCTCGTACAGCGAGCGGCGCACCGCGGCGCAGGAACCGGTGAAGGCCTGGAATCCCAGGTGGTCGGCTTCCCTCGGCCCGTCGGTCCGCGGCGGCTCCCGGTCCTCCCCGGCGCGGCCGCGGGCGTCGGCGAAGGCTTCGGGCAGCCGGCCGGAGCGGGCGAGGGCGGCGATCTCGGCGGGGTCGCCGGGGTAGCGGGCGGCGGAGCCGGCCCGGCCGATCGTGACGGCTTCGGGGTGGGTGTGCTGCCACCGGGCGTGCGCCTCGATGTGGCGCGGGTCGACGACCAGGTCGGCGTCCAGCCAGCAGATGATCTCGCCGGAGGTGGCGTGCGCCCCGTGGGCGCGGGCGTGGCCCGCGCCCCGGCCGGTGGCCGGGGCCCTCGCGATCCTGCAGTCGGCGGGGCGGATTCCGGGCAGGCGCAGGGGCGGGCTGGAGCGGTCGTCCACGACGACCACTTCGAGGAGATGGGCGGGGTAGGTCTGCGCGGCCAGCGCGGCCAGCGCGAGGTCGAGTCGGTGCTGCTCGCCGTGGGCGGCGATGATGACGCTGACGGTCAGCTCCGGCGTCCACTCCCCCAGCGCAGGAGGGGTCAGCGCGCCCCACTCGTTGCGGAAGATCCGGACGTCGGCCCGCTCCGTCCGGATCCGGTGGGAGGCGACGTCGGCGTGTGACAATGCGTACCTATTCGATTGCACACGGTCACTATAAGTGAGCGCCCGCCTCGCGGCGATCCGTTTCCCCGAAATGGAGCACCGCGCTCACCTGGTCGGTGTCGGAAAGGGATCGGCGCCCGCGAGCGGGGCGGCGGCGGGGCCGCCGACGTCATCGGGGCGTCCCCCGGGGGGGCGGAGAGCCGCGGAGGCTCGCAGCGCAGGGGGCGGCGCCGTTTCAGTCGTCGCCCCGCCCGGCCTGCTCGTCCGCGTGTTCGGACGGGCCGGCTCCGAGGATGGCGGCGAACAGCGCCACCAGTTCGGGCCGCATCGGTTCTTCGGCGATCATCTCCGTGGCAAGAGCGAGAAGCTGATCGTCGTCGAGATCGTCCCAGTCGATCCGCTCACTCATGCGGACCCCTCTGCCCTGGACACCCGCGTGCCATGTAACCCGTGGCCCGTGAATACCGAGCGCATCACTCTCCCATCGTCTTCGATCCGGCCGTCGCGGCACGCGATCGGCGACGACCACACTCTCACCGCCGGGCGCCTCCTGGCCATCCGGGGGGGCGCGGGAGGGCCGGCGCCGGAGCGCGACCGCCTGTCGGTACCGAGCGCTAGCTTGGCGGTGGCCCGGGGACGGAGGCCGCGGCGCGCCGGTCCCCGAGCCGGTGAGGCTTTGGTTCAGCAGGATATGGCGCACACCCGTGTCGGAGGGCGGACCCGTGGCACAGCAGACGGTCGATCAGAACACCTACCTTGAGCTGTCGGAGGAGAGCGGTGGCGCGCACAAGTTCTACGAGGTCGTGGTCAGCGGCACCGCGGTCACCATCCGCTACGGGCGCATAGGCGAGACCGGGCGGTCGCGCGGCGCGAGCTACGCCACCGCCGAGAAGGCGCGGGCCGCGGCGGCGAAGAAGGTCGCGGAGAAGGTCCGCAAGGGGTACGCGCCGGCGGTGCGCGGGGCGCGGCAGCGGCGCCCCGTCACCCGGCGCACCATGGTGAGCGGCCGCTCGACGGCCCGGCAGGCGCCGGTGCTGTGGCGGTTCCGCTCCGGCGGCCCCGCGTTCGGCATCTTCGTCGACGAGGAGCGCTGCTGGGTCGGCAACCAGCTCGGGGACGTCTACACGCTGTCCCACGACGGCACCGTCACCGCCCGCTACGGCCTGCCCGACGGCGTGAAGTGCATCGTCGCCGACGACTTCTGGATCTACGCCGGATGCGACGACGGCAGGGTCTACGACCTCGGCGGCAAGATCCCGCACGTGGCCTACGAGATCGCCGACGACGTCGACATCTTCTGGCTGGACATCCACGACGGCGTGCTCGGCGTCTCCGACGCCCAGGGGCGCATCACCACCATCGACCCCGAGGACGAGTTCCAGTGGGCCCGGCGCAGCACCGGGACCGACGGGTGGATGGTGCGCTGCGACGAGGGCGGCGTCTACCACGGCCATTCGCGCGGCGTGACGATGTACGACGCCCGCTCCGGCGACGAGCTGTGGAGCACCCCGACCGCCCCGGTGCTGTTCGGCTGGCAGGAGGGCGGCGAGGTCTACGCCGGCACCGGCCGCAACACGGTGGAGCGGATCGGCAAGGACGGCGCGCCGCGCTCCACCTACCGCTGCGACAGCGCGGTGTTCTCCTGCGCGACCTCGCGGGACGGCCGCTACGTCTTCGCCGGCGACAACCACTCCTCGGTCTACTGCTTCACCCGTGAGGGCGAGCGGCTGTGGAAGCTGGCGACCGGCTGCGGTTCGGCGTTCTCGATGCAGTTCCTCGACGACCGCCTCTACATCGCCACCACGGACGGCTCCCTGGCCTGCATCGACGCCGACGAGGCCGCGGTGCGCGCCGCGGAGCGGGGAAGTGTTCCCGAACCGGTCAGCGTGAAGGCGCCGACCTGGGAGGCGGTCACCCCGTCGGCGGAGCTGGAGACCGTGGCCGCCTCGGCTGCGGTGGAGGGCGACGGCGTGGTCGTGGAGTGCGTGCAGGACGGGGGCCGGCTGCGGGTCCGGGTCGTCTCCCCCGGCTTCGACCCGGCCCTGCGGGTGCAGTTCCCCAAGGACATCCGGCGGCCCGGCGGCCGCTACCTGGTCGAGGAGGTCTTGGAGTCCGGCAGCGGCGGCTTCTACCGCGCCCGCGGCGAGATCCGCCGCCTGGTGTGAGGGACGGCGGATCCTGACGCCCCCTTCCCCGCGCCGCCGACCGGAGCGGGGGCGGCCCGGCGGCGAGCGCCGCCGGGTCGTCGGGGGGTGCGCGCTTTCGCGCGTCAGGCGCCGTCGAAGAACTCGACCTCATCGGGGGCCGGGCGCTCCAGGTCGAACCCGGTGATCTCACCGCCCCCGCTGTCGGTGACCCTGGCCTCCTGCAGGACCTCCGGCTCCTCCCCGGCGCGGAACCGCGTGACGCTCGCGCCGGCGAAGCCGCCGTGGTCGTCGGCGCCGGAGGCGAACGGCACCGTCCCGGGGCCGCTCCACTCCCGCGATTCGAGCGCGCCGAGCAGGCTCTGCCGGTTCAGGTCGGGGCCGACGGCCTTGGCGACCTGAGCGAACATCGTGGCCTGCACCATGCCGTAGATCATGGTGTTGCTCAGCGGGGCCTCGTCGCCGACGTACTCGGCGTGGATCTCGGTGTAGAGCTGCGTCCAGGGGTCGTCCTCCATGTTGACCTGCGGCAGGTAGCCGGTGCTGATCAGCCCGTCCAGCAGGGTCTCGGCGGGCAGGTCCTCCTCGCCGGCCTCGGCGGCGAAGCTCTCCAGCATCCCGATCAGGGTCGTGCTGTCGGAGCCGCTGCTGCTGACCACGAACTGCGGTTCGTAGCCGATGCGCGCCGACTCCAGGATGGCCAGCGCCATGTAGTTGGGGACGCAGGCGCAGACCACCACGTCGGCCTCGGCCTCCTGCAGGGCCGAGATCTGCGGCGCGATGTCGGTGATCCCCGACTCGTAGGGCTCCTCGGCCACGATCTGCTCGCTGAGGTACTGGCCGAGCCCTTCGCGGGAGTCGCTGCCGTAGTCGTCGTTCTGGTAGAAGTAGCCGACCCTGGCGTCGGGGAACTCCTCGGCGATGAACTGCCCCTGGATCTTGGCCTCCTTGGTGTAGTCGACCTGGAAGCCGTAGCTGAGCGGGTACTGCCCGGGGTCGTTCCACATCAGCGCGCCGGAGGAGACGAACAGGTCGGGGACTCCCTCGTCGTTGAGGAAGTCGATGACCTTGGAGTGGGTGGGCGTGCCCAGTCCGCCGAGCATCGCGAAGATCTCGTCCTCCAGCACGAGCTTCCGGGTGACCTCGACGGTGCGGGTGGGATCGTAGCCGTCGTCCTCCACCCGGTAGTCGATCCGGCGGCCGTTGACGCCGCCGTTGTCGTTGACGTAGTCGAACACGGCCTGGGCGCCCACCGAGATCTGGCTGTAGCCCGGCGCGGCCGGACCGGTCAGCGGGTGGTGGGTGCCGATGACGATCGAGTCGTCGGTGACCCCGGTCGAGACGTCGAGGTCGGCGCCCTGGCCGTCGTCGGTCTCACCGGCGCCGCCGCAGGACGTCGCCAGCATCGCGGCCGCGACGGCGACCGCCATGGGGATCTTCCAAGATCTCATACTGGTCTCCACGAGGAGTGATGTGAGGGATGGGTCGGGAGGGAGAAGAGGGGGCGGGACGAGCGGGCTCACCGGCGGCGCAGCAGGGCGCCCAGCCCGCGCACCGCGCCGTGGACGCCCTGCGGCCAGATCAGCATGATGAGGATCAGGACCGCGCCGTAGAGCACGACCGGCAGGTTGTTGGCGACGTCGGTTCCGAGGTCGAGGCCGTGGGCCAGGTCCGACCCCCAGACATCGAAGTAGACGAGGGTCAGCGCACCCCAGAACGCGCCCCACAGGCTGCCGAAGCCGCCCAGGACCAGCGCGGCCAGCAGGCTCAGCGACAGCGTCACGGTGAAGGAGCTCGGGGTCGCGGTGCCGAGCAGGTAGGCCTGGGAGGCGCCCGCGAGCCCGCCGCACCCCGCGCTGATGACGAACGCGATCACCTTGGTGCGGCCCACCGGGATCCCCGACAGCGCGGCCGCGGCCTCGTCGTCGCGGATCGCGCGCATCCGCCGGCCCAGCCGCCCCGCGCTGACGGTGGCCAGCACCACCAGCGCCAGCAGCGTCGTCAGCCACACCGCGCCGGCCTGCCACTGGCTGTCGGAGACGATGCCGGCGAGCGCGGGCGGAGCACCGCGGGTGGAGAAGGAGAGTCCGTTACCGCCCCCGAAGAGCTCGGGGAAGCGCGTGGCGATCCCGGGAAGTCCCACCGCGAGCGTGAGCGTGGCGCCGGCCAGGTAGGGGCCGTGCAGCCGCGCGGTCGCCGCGCCGACGAGCACGCCGGCCACGCAGCTCACCGCGATGGTGATCAGCATGTTCAGCCACAGCGGCAGCATCGGCTGGTGCAGCACCAGCAGGGCCATGGTGTAGGCCCCGATGAACATGAAGGCGCCGTGCCCGAGCGAGATCTGGCCGCTGAAGCCGATCAGCAGTTGCAGTCCGGCCACGGCGAGCAGGTAGTAGCCGACGCTGCCGATCCGCAGGTCGGTCATCGGGCCGGTGACCGAGGTCACCAGCATGACCGCGGCGAAGGCCGCCGCGGCGGCGAGCAGGTGCCGCACCAGCGCGGGGAGGGCGCGCCACCTCCGGGCCGGCGATGCGCCGCCGTTGCCGCGCCGCCGCGCGTCGGCGGCCGCGGGGTCCCGGTGCCGCAGGGATGAGGCCATCACTACACCTTTCGCGCCGTCGGCCGGGTGAACAGCCCGGCGGGCCGGATGCTGAGCACCACGACGAGAATCGCCAGGGCGGCCAGCGTCGTCAGTTCGGGACCGGCGTAGCCGGAGACATAGGACAGGCCCAGGCCGATCAGCAGGCCGCCGAAGATCGCCCCGAAGGGGTTGTCCAGGCCGCCCACCACCGCGGCGGTGATGCCGTAGACGAACACGGCGTCGAGGGCGTGCGGGAAGAGGAACGGCGGGGTGGCGAGCATGCCGGCGAGGGCGCCGATCACCGAGGCCACGGCCCATCCCGCGGTCAGCATCAGCCCCACTCGCACGCCGCTCATGCGCGCGGCCTCGGGGTGGAAGGCCGCGGCCCGCATCCGCAGCCCCAGCGGCGTGAACCGGTACAGGGCGAACACCAGCAGCGCGGCGGCCCCGACGGAGGCGACGGCGAAGACGTCGGCGGCGGAGAACCGGCCGCGGTAGTCGAGGGGGTAGGGGAAGGAGTGCGGTTCGCTGCTCCAGACCATCCCCGCTATTCCCTGCAGCACCAGCAGCAGTCCCAGCGTCACGATGATCGCGCTCAACGGGGACCTGCCGTGCACCGGCCTGATGAGGATCCGTTCGGTGAGGGCGCCCATGACCAGGCCGCTGACGAGCGCGGCGGCGAAGCCGAGCCAGTAGCTGCCGGTGTGCTGGGAGACCGTGTAGGCGATGTAGACGGCGATCAGCGCGAGCGCCGGCTGGGCGAAGTTCACCACCCGGGTGGCCTGGTAGATGATGATCAACGACAGCGCCAGGGCCGCGTACACCGCGCCGTTGGTCAGGCCGTTGAGTGTCAGGTTGATGAATTGGTCCATGGTTCCCCTCAGAAGCCCAGGTAGGCGTGGCGCATCCGGTCGTCGGCGAGGAGCCCGCCGGAGGTTCCGGAGGTGACCACGGCCCCCTGGGAGAGCACGTAGCCCCGGTCGGTGATCGACAGCGCGCTGCGCGCGTTCTGCTCGACCAGCACGACGGTCAGGCCGGTCGATGCCCGCAGGTCCTGGAGCAGCCGCATGATCTGGCGGGTGATCATCGGGGCCAGGCCGAGGGAGGGCTCGTCCAGCAGCAGCACCTGCGGGCGGGCCATGAGCGCCCTGCCGATGGCCAGCATCTGGCGTTCGCCGCCCGACAGCGTGCCCGCGGGCCGGGCGCGGCGCTGCACCAGCGGCGGGAAGAGCTCGAACACCTCCCGCAGCGCCGCGGCGCGGTCGCGGCGGCCCGACCGCCACAGCGCCCCGAGCCGCAGGTTCTCCTCGACCGTGAGCTCGACGATCACCCCGCCGCCCTCGGGGACGTGGGCGATGCCGCGCCGTAGCTGGCGGAGAGGTCCTCGATCCGCAGGATCGGCCGCTCAGTCATCGGACCCCTCCCGCACCGACGCGCCGAGGTAGGCCTGGGCGACGGCGGGGTCGGCGCGGATCACGGCCGGGCTGCCCGAGGCGATGACCTCGCCGAAGTTCAGCACGACGATGTGGTCGCAGATCCCCATCACCAGGTCCATGTGGTGCTCGACCAGCAGCACGCCCATGCGCCGGCCGAAGGCGCGGATGCGGTCGCCGAGTTCGGTGATGTCGGCGCCGGACAGGCCGCTGGCGGGCTCGTCGAGCATCAGCAGCTCCGGTTCGGCGACGACGGCGCGGGCCAGCGCCGCCCGCTTCTGCACGCCGTAGGGCAGGGTCTGCGGCATCGCGTGCGCCGCGTCGGCGACGCCGAAGTCCTCCAGCACCGCCATCGCCTTGTCCCGCAGCCGCCGCTCGTCGCGCTGGTAGCCGCCGAGCCCGGTGAGCATCGCGGGCATGCCGCCCCCGGCCAGCCGGTCGGCGCCCACGATGACGTTGTCGAGCACCGACAGCCCGGGGAACAGGTTGAGCCCCTGGAGGGTGCGCGCGATGCCCAGCCCGGCGAGGTGGTGCGGGCGGTGGCCGCGCAGCGGCCGCCCCTTCCAGACGACGCGGCCCTGCTGGGGGCGGACGACGCCCGAGAGCACGTTGAACAGGGTCGTCTTGCCGGCGCCGTTGGGCCCGATGAGGCCGACGACGGTGCCGGGCGGGACCGCCAGGCCGACGTCGCCGAGGGCGAGGAGGCCGCCGAAGCGGACGGTGACCCCCTCGGCTCTCAGCAGGGGGGCCAGCGTGGTCGTGGTCATGAACGCTCTTTTCTGTGCCGACGGGTCGACCGGGGACGGGTGCGGGCGGTGACGCCGCGCGGTCGCATACCGACCGGTTGGGATGTCACGGTTGCGGCGAAGGGCCGACCGCAGCGGCGTCCGCGCGAGAGCGGGCCCGGCTCGCGGAGGGCCCGGCCCGCCCGGTCAGGGGAACAGGCGGGCCAGGTCCACTCGGGACCGGATGTTGAGCTTGCGGAAGATGCCCCGTAAGTGGTGCTCGACGGTGCGCGGACTGATGAACATGTGCGCGGCCACTTCGCGGTTGGTGGCGCCTTCGGCGACCAGGAGGGCGATCTGGTGCTGCTGGACGGTCAGCTCACCGGCGATCGGGGACTCGGGGCGGCGTTCGGAGTCGCCGATCGCGCGGAGCTCGGCGCGGGCCTGGTTGACCCACAGCCGCGCGCCGAAGCGCTCGAACGTCTCCAGCGCGTCGCGCAGGTGCTCGCGCGCCCGGCCGGGCAGGCGGTTGCGGCGCAGCGCCGCCCCGTACAGCAGCTGGGTGCGGGCGCGCTCCACGTCGTCGCCGCCGCTGGCCCGGTACAGCCGCAGGGCCTCCTCGAAGTGCTCCGCGGCCCGCTCGGTGCGCGCCAGCAGCCCGCGGCACCGGGCGGCCAGCGCCAGCGCGCCGACGCTGCCGGTGGCGGCGGCCCAGCGCTCGTAGCCGGCCAGCGCGCTCTCGGCCCGGGCGGTTTCGCCCGTACGCACGGCGGCCTCCACGAAGTAGGGCGCGGTCAGCAGCCGCATCGTGGGATGGCCGTGGCCGGGACCGGCGTTGACCAGGGCCCGCAGCCGGAAGAACGCCCCCGCGGCGTCCCCGTGCGCCAGCTCCAGCACGGCCAGGGCCCAGGTGCTCAGGGCCGTGGGCAGGCCGAGGCTGTTCTCGCTGGCCCGCTCGGCGACGGCGCGGGCGCGGGCGCGGCAGGTGTCGGCGTCGCCCTGGATGGCGGCCAGCAGGGACAGCGCCGCGAGGTGGTGCGTGGCGCAGTTGGGTTGGCCCGTCTCGCGCGCCACGCGCAGACCGGTCAGGCAGTTGCCCGCCGCCGAGGGGAAGCGCCCGGTCCAGAACTCCGCGTAGACCAGGAACTCCAGCGCCGGCGGCACGGCGGCGAGGGCCCCGCGGTGCCGCGCCGCGCGCAGCGCCCGCGTCGCCAGCGAGTGGACCCGGGAGGTGTCGCCCAACCGGAGTCCGGCGATGGCGGCCCAGACCAGCTCGGCCGGCTCGTCGACCTCGTCGGCCAGCTCCAGGACCCGGCGCAGGGGGCCGGCCGCCGCGGCGTAGTCGCCGGAGAAGGAGGTCGTGCAGCCCTCGAGGAAGGCGAAGCCGAGCCGCAGCGCGGGCGGGTCGTCGTCGCGCGCCAGCGGCGCCAGCCGCCGGGCCGCGGCGGCGTGGCGGACGGGGTCGCCGGCGAGGGATGCGGCGTCGGCGGCGCGCAGCAGCGCGCGCACGGCCAGTCCGCGGTCGTGCGGGATCAGCCGCTCGGCCGCGGCCATCAGGGATTCCGCCGCGTCGATGGCGTTGCCGTCGCGCAGTTCGATGGAGCCCCTGAGCAACTCGACCACGCCGGCCGGCCTGCCGGTGGCCGCGAGCGGCCGCGCACGGCCGAGCAGGGCCGATGCCCGCTGCGGCCGGCCGGCCAGCCACGCGTCGTGGGCCGCCGAGGACAGCCGGCACAGGCGCGCGTCCGCGGCCGGGGTCAGCTCCGCGGCGCGTTCGAGCACCGCCGAGGCCGCGGCGTGGCCCTCCAGCTCCCTGGCGGTGTCGGCCGCGGCGGCGAGTTCCGAGGCCAGAGCCGGGTCGGGTCCCTGCGCCGCGGCCGAGCGGTGGCCCGCGTAGCGGGAGGGCTCCCGGCTCGGGTCGAGCACCCGGGCCAGCATCGCGTGGGCCGCCCGGCGCCGGACGGCGGAGGCGTCCTGGCGGATCGCCTCGCGCATCAGGGAGTCGCGGAAGCGCAGCCGGTCGCCGTCGATCCGCACCACCCCGGCGTCCTCGGCCGGTTCGAAGACGCCGACGGACAGGCCCGGCCGGTCGGCGGCGCTCACCAGGTCGTCGGCCTGCGCCTCCGGATCGACCGCGGCGAGCAGCAGCAGTCGCCGGGTGATCGAGGGGAGGCCGTCGAGCCGGGAGACGAGGGCGCGGCGCAGCGCGCCGTCGAGGGGAAGCGGCTCCGGAAGGGGGCGGGCCCCGGCGAGCTGGTCGGCGGTGAGGGCCGCGACGAGCCCCCGGGCGGCGAGCGGGTTGCCGCGGGCCGCCGCGGCCAGGTCGGCCCGCACCCGCACCTCGAGTGTGCCGGGGGCCGCGTCGGCGAGCACGTCGTGGACCGCGTTGTCGTTCAGGGGGGCCAGGTTCAGCACCGGGACGCCGGGGAGCGTCGCCTTGCCCTGCTCGTCGCGCGCGGCGAAGACCATGGCGATCGGGTCGGCGTCCAGGCGCAGGGCCGCGAAGAGCAGCACGTCGAGGGAGGCGGGGTCCATGAGGTGGGCGTCGTCCACGCAGCACAGCAGGGGCGAGGTCCGGCCGACCAGGGAGAGCAGCCCCAGCGCGGCGATGGACAGCGCGAAGCGCTCGCTCTCGGCGACGTCGCCGGACTCCAGCATCCGGCCCAGCACGGCGGCCTGGGCCGCGGGCAGCTCCGCCGCCCGATGCGCCACCGGGCGCAGCAGCCGCTGCAGGCCGGCGTGGGCCAGCCTGGACTCCGGCCGCACGCCGCCGGTCCGCAGCACGGTGAAGTCGCTCGCCGTCACGGCGGCGTGCTCCAGCAGGGCCGACTTGCCCAGGCCGGGCCCGCCCGAGACGAGCAGCGCAGCGCCGCAGCCGGACCTCGCGTCGCCCAGTGCGACCGCGATCGCCCGCTGCTCTGAGTCCCGGCCCCGCAGGCGGACAGAGGGAGCCGGCCGGTATCCACCAACCACGCCCTCAAGTTACACAGACGCTTCCTGCCACGTCAGGGGCCTGCGGGCAGACTGGTGATTTCACGGATGGGCCGGGCGGCGGGGCGGGAGGCGTCCCACCGCGCGGCCCCTCTCCCGCCTGCGCCGCCGCGTGCGCCGCAGGCGGGTGCGGCGCCGGCTGCGGCGCACCGGCCCCGGGCCGCCACGGACGTCCGAGGCGCTGGTGTGCCGAGCCGTTGATCCGATGCGTGTTCCGCGGAGGCGGGACGCTCATCGGGCTCTGACCGCCGCGTTCGCGGGGCGGGGCGTGCTTTCCGGGCCCCGGGTCCACTGTGCCGCCGGCGGCTCGCGCGCACCGCGACAGCCGCCCCCCCCTGCGCGGACCCGGTCGCCGGACACCGGCCATGCCGCCAGGACCTGGGAACAGCCCCCGCCTTCCCCCGTCAACGATCTAGGGCTGCCCGGACCGCTCGGGCGGGAGTTCGATCGACTGCTTGTTGCGGAACACGTCGAGCGGGTCCCAGCGCTTCTTGACCTGCCGCAGCCGGGGATAGATCCCCTTGTAGTACAGGGTGGACCACGGCACGCCCGAGGTGTTCCAGGTCGCGGTGTCGTTGAGGTCGACGTCGGGGTAGTTGATGTAGCAGCCGTCGGTCTCCTGGTTGGGCACGGGCACTCCCCCTGTGTCGGTGTACATCGACCTGTACAGCTTGCGGATCCAGGCCAGGTGCTGCCTCTCCCGGGAGTCGCCGCGGGTCCAGTAGACCTGGTGCTGCAGCTTCATGATGGAGTCGCGCTGGGGGACCGCGGTCTCGCGCGGCGGCTTGTTGATCGCCGCGCCGTAGGAGTCGACCTGGATCAGCGCCTCCTTGTTCTCGTAGCGCTCGTCGCTGAGCGCGGCCCACATCGCCTCGATCTGGGCGGTCGTGAAGGGCGTGCGGTGGTAGGCCGACTTGTACTTGCCGCAGCGGTTCTCGCCGGAGCTGTTCAGCACCTGGGTGGCCGTCAGCCAGGGCAGCAGCCGCGGCGTCTTCAGTTCGGGGATGGGCGGGTGCTCGCCCATGGCGGTGGTCATGGGCCTCGCCAACGGGACGATCGAGCCGTCGATCGCCGCCAGGAACTCGCCCATCGCCTCGGTGCCCGCGGAGGTGTCGGCGTCGATCTGGGCGATGAGGCCGATCTCGCCGTTGCTGACGTGGTTGAGCTTCAGCATCGAGAAGAGGTTGCCGAACTTGTCGCCGGTCCCCTTGTGCGCCTGGAAGAACTCGCCGTACTTGCGCACGAGCGTGGTGAAGTCCTCCTTGCGGACCTCGGCCCACTTCCACGCCAGGCCGGTCAGCAGCACCTGCTTGGGCGGCTCGGGCAGGCCGCGGAACCAGAACCGGGTGACCACCCCGAAGTTCCCGCCGCCGGCCCCGGTGTGCGCCCAGAGCAGCTCCCTGCGCGCGGGGTCGGGATCGTCGCGCTTGGCGACCACCAGCTCGACCGTGCGGTCCTTCTTGACCACCGCCACCTCCACCGCGTAGAGGTAGTCGACCGTGAGCCCGTGCTGGCGCGAGAGCAGGCCGAAGCCGCCGCCGGTGACGTGCCCGCCGACCCCCACGGAGTAGCAGGAACCGCCGGGCAGGGCCTTGCCGGTCAGCGGGTACAGGTGGCTGTAGACGTGCCAGTTGGTGGCGCCGGCCTCCACGTAGTGCGCGTCCAGCTTCGGGTCGTAGCCGACGCCGCACATCGGGCCGACGTCGATGATCACCCGGACGTCGTCGCCGCAGACGAAGTCCTCGTAGCTGTGGCCGCCGGAGCGGACGGTGATGCGCGTGCGCCGGGGGTCCTTCGGGGTCTCCTTGACCGCCTGGGCCAGTGCCGCGGCGACCTCGGTGCCGGAGCGGGCCAGCCGGATGTACTCCGGCTCGGCGATCCAGCGCTGGTTGAAGCCGCGGTTCAGCGCCGGGTAGCGCTTGTCACCGGGGCCGATGGTGACGTCCGTGGTCCGGGGGGCCTCTGCTGCGTCCGTCATTCGCGCCGCCTTGCGCCGGGGATGCTGGGAGCCACCACCGAGATACCCGGACCCTCTTGTCACAAAAAGTAGTGAATCGAGTTCACTGGGTTACGGGCTGCTCTTCTGTCCCGTTTCGCCCGGCTTCGGGGCGGTGTCGGTGGCGGCCGCGCGCGGATAAATCGCACCCGAAAGGCGGGCCGCGGACGCTGCGGGCGGCCCGATCCCGCCCCGTCCGCGGCCCCGCCCCGCCGCTGCGGGGCTCAGGCCAGGCCCGGCGGGAACCCTCCCGTGGCCACCGGCCCCCAGCGCCGCGGCGTGATCCGGATCAGCGACTTGCCCTGGCGCTGCATGGCCGCGCGGTACTCGTCCCAGTCGGGGTGCTCGCCGGAGATGACCCGGAAGTACTCCACCAGCGGCTCGATCGCCTCGGGGACGTCCAGCACCTCGGCGTCGCCGTCGACCTGCACCCAGGCGCCGTCGAAGTCGTCGGAGAGCACCATGACGCCGACCCGCGCGTCGCGCCGGGCGTTGCGCGCCTTGGCGCGCTCGGGGTAGGTCGACACGACGATCCGCCCGTCGGCGTCGACCCCGCAGGTGACCGGCGAGGCCTGCGGGCTCCCGTCTGCGCGCCTGGTCATCAGGACTGCGTGGTGCCTGGGCCGGACGAACTCCAGCATCTCTTCCCGGGTGACCGTCTGCGCGGTCGCGATCCTCGGACTCATGCGGCCACCTTACTGAGGCCCCCACCGGTTGCGCCCCCGAGCGGCCGGGGCGCGCCGGTCACAGACCGTACTCCTCCAGCAGGCGCAGCCAGACCTCGCTCATCGTCGGGTGGGCCGGGACCTCGTGCCACAGGCGCTCCAGCGGCACCTCGCCGACGGTCGCCGCGCGCGGGGCCGGCTACTCCTCCTGCTCCTCGGGCGGCCGCTCCTCCGAGGACTGCGCGTCCTTCCTGCGGGGGCGGCCGCGACGCGGCATCGCGCCGGTGTTGCGGGGCATCCGCCCGGCGTCGGAGAGGGCGCGGCGGAGCAGGAACTCGATCTGGGCGTTGGTGCTGCGCAGCTCGTCGCCTGCCCACCGGGCGAGCGCGTCGTGCACGGCGGGGTCGAGCCTGAGCAGGATCTTCTTCCGCTCACTCACCGGAGTGCCGCCATCACTGGTACAGCGATCCCGCGTTGACGACCGGCTGGGTGGCCCGATCGGAGCACAGCACGACGAGCAGGTTACTCACCATCGTCGCCTTCCGCTCCTCGTCGAGATCCACTACATCCTGCTCGGCCAGCCGCTGCAGCGCCAAATCGACCATGCCGACGGCGCCCTCCACGATGCGCCGGCGGGCGGCCACGACGGCCCCGGCCTGCTGGCGCTGCAGCATCGCCTGGGCGATCTCGGCGGCGTAGGCCAGGTGGGTGAAGCGCGACTCGATGATCCGCACGCCGGCCGAATCCACCCGCTCGGAGATCTCGCGGGAGAGCCGCTCGGTGATCTCGTCGGCGTTGTCGCGCAGCGACAACTGGTCCTGGGAGTGGGCGTCGTAGGGGTAGTTGTTGGCGATGTGGCGGACCGCGGTCTCGGCCTGGATGCTGACGAACCTGACGAAGTCGTCGACCTCGAACACCGCCCGCGCGGTGTCGGCGACCTGCCAGACGACGACCGCGGCGATCTCGATCGGGCTGCCGTCGAGGTCGTTGACCTTCATGACGGTGGTCTCGTGGTTGCGGATGCGGGTGGAGACCCGCCTGCGGGTGGTCAGCGGGTTGACCCAGCGCAACCCGTCGGTGCGGACCGTGCCGGTGTAGCGGCCGAGGAACTGCAGCACGCGCGCCTCGTTGGGCGCGACGACGGTCAGCCCTGCCCCGATCAGCAGCGCGAGCAGCACCAGCACGACGCCGCCGATCAGGCCGGCCGGCCCTCCGCCGCCGATCCCCCACACGGCCGACACCACTCCGGCCGCGAGCAGCACCAGGCACCCGAGGACGGCCGGGATTCCGTGGGCTCCGACGGCGGCCCGTTCCCGCACCTGCGGCGTCGGCATCTCGACCCCTGCGGCGGGGCCGGCGTTGGCGTTCATCCGCGTTCCTTTCGATCGTTTACTTGATGACTGGAGTCTAGCATTGTGATATCACTTTTTAATAGCGACCGCTCATAATCCACGGAGCCACCCATGATCGAAGTACGCGGACTCACCAAGCGCTACGGCGACACCCTGGCCGTCGACCGGCTGTCCTTCGACGTCGCCCCCGGCGCCGTCACGGGCTTCCTCGGTCCCAACGGTGCGGGCAAGTCCACCACGATGCGGATGATCCTCGGCCTGGACGCCCCGACCGACGGATCGGCCACCGTCAACGGGCGCCACTACCGGAACCTGCCGGCGCCGATGCGCGAGGTCGGCGCGCTGCTGGACCCCGAGGCCCCGCACCCCGGCCGCACCCGCCGCGGCGCCGCGCTTCACCGCGACGCTGGCCGCTGAGTGGGTCAAGCTGCGCAGCCTGCGCTCCACCTACGTCGAACTCGCGATCGCCCTGCTGCTGGGGGTGGTGCTGACCGCGCTGATCTGCCTGGCCCTGGGCGCGGCCCCGGAGGGGGAGCTGCCGCAGGGCGCGCCGAGCCCCGACTTCGCGCTGGGCGCGGCGCTGCTGGGCCCCGGGGTGAGCCAGATCGTGCTCGCCGTCCTGGGAGCGAGCAGCGTCGGATCGGAGTACTCCACCGGGATGGTCCGGCTGACGCTGGCCGCCACCCCGCGCCGACTGCGGCCCGCTGCGGCCAAGGCCCTGGTCGTCGGCGCGGTCACGCTGGTCGCCGGCGCGGTGACCGTGTTCGCGGCGTTCTTCGCCGGCCAGGCGGTCCTGGCCGGCCAGGACCTCCCGCACGTCGGCATCGATGACCCGGACGTGCTCGCAACGCTGCTGGGCGCCTGCGCCGCCATGCCGTTCTACCCGCTGCTGGCCATGGCGCTGGCGGTGCTGACGCGCAACGTCGCCGGCGCCGTCAGCACCGTGCTGGCGCTGATGTTCGCCCCGTCCGTGATCGGGGTCTTCCTGCCCGAATGGGCGCAGGAGCACGTGCTGCGCCTCCTGCCCCACTCCGCGGTGAACAACCTGCTCGATCCGTCGATCACCGGCCCGACCGACCTGGATCCGTGGCAGGCCGCCGCGCTGGCCGCGGCGTGGCTGCTCGTCTTCTTCGGCGCGGCCGCGCCGGCGCTCACCCGGCGCGACGTGTGACCTCGGACCGGGCGCGGGCCGCTCCTCACCGGTGCGGCTCCGCTGCGGCCGGTGCTCAGCCGCGCAGGTTGAGCGGTCCCGGGCCGTCGCCCAGCCTGCGGTGGGAGTGGGCGAGGGCGGCCTCGACGATGGGATAGACGTCGAAGACCTGCTCCATACCCAGGGCGTCCAGGGTGCGGGCGGCCGGCCGGGAGGGCTCGGCGAGCACCATGTGCCGGCCCTCGCGCAGCAGCGTGCGGTAGGCCGCCATCAACGCGCGGATGGCACTGGCGTCGAAGAAGCGCACCCGGGACAGGTCCACCACCAGGCAGCCGCACCCCGACCCGGCGGCGGCGCGCAGCAGGGACTCCAGCATCTCGTCGGCGCTGGCGAGGTCGACCTCGCCGTGGACGGCGACGACCGCGGTCTCACCGCACGGGAAGTATTCCCGGTTCTCTCCCGACACGCCGCAACGCCTCCCTTGTCTCCCACGCCCGGCAGCGCCCCTTTCGATGGTAGCGAGCCGCGCCGCGCCGCGAGGGGAAATCACCCGATTCCCTGAAGTGGTTTCAGCGGAGCGGCGCCCGCCCCGGGGCCCGGACCCCCTCAGAGCCGGTCGATGACGGCCGCCGTGACCTCCTCCGTGGTGGCCGTGCCGCCGAGGTCGGCGGGCAGCACCCCGGCCCCGGTCGCGGCGGCGACCGCGCCGTCCAGCCGCGCGGCCTCCTTCGCCAGCCCGAGGTGGTCGAGCATGAGGGCTGCGCTGCCGATCGCGCCCAGCGGGTTGGCCGTGCCGCGACCGGCGATGTCGGGGGCGCTGCCGTGCACGGGTTCGAACATGCTCGGAGCGCGCCGCTCAGGGTCGAGGTTGGCGCTGGCGGCGAGCCCGAGGCTGCCGGTCAGCGCGCTGCCGAGGTCGGAGAGGATGTCGGCGTGCAGGTTGGAGGCGACCACGACGGAGAGCTCCTCGGGGTTGAGCACGAACCGCGCCGCCATCGCGTCGACCAGGCCGCTGTCGGACTCGACGTCGGGATACTGCGCGGCGACCCGGGCGAACACCTCGTCCCAGAGCACCATGCCGTACTGCTGGGCGTTGCTCTTGGTCACGCAGGTGACCTTGGGCCGCGACCGGGTCCTGGCCAGCTCGAAGGCGAAGCGGATGATCCGCTCGCACCCGGCCTCGGTGAACAGCGAGGTCTGCACCGCCACCTCGCTGCCCGGCCCGCGCGCGGCCAGGTTGCGCCCGCCCAGCCCGGCGTACTCGCCCTCGCTGTTCTCCCTGACCACGACCCAGTCGAGCTCGGCGGTGTCGTCCCTGCGCAGCGGCCCGGTCACGCCGGGCGGGAAGCGCACCGGCCGGATGTTGGCCCACTGGTCCAGGCCCTGGCAGATCGCCAGCCGCAGCCCCCACAGGCTGATGTGGTCGGGAACGTCGGGCCGGCCGACCGCGCCGAAGTAGACCGCGTCGAATCCGCGCAGCGCCCGCACGCCGTCGGCGTCCATCATCCGCCCGGTCCGCGCGTAGTGGTCGCAGCCCCACGGGAACTCGGTCCACTCCAGGGCGAAGGCGCCGGTCTCGGCGGCGAGCGCGTCGAGCACTCGGCGGCCCGCTGCGACGACCTCCGGGCCGATGCCGTCACCGGGGACGGCGGCGATCCGGAACGTGCGGGGTGCGGTCACGGTGCGACTCCTGCCTGGTGGGCTGTCGGCTGCACCGCACATCCAACCGGCCGACCGGGGCCGGCGTCCAAGACCGGTCGCCGATGCGACCTATAGCCGCCGCCTATCGGTGGCCGAGTGGGTGAGGGCGGTGTCGACGAACGCTCGGGCGGCGGGGGGCGGTCTCCTCCCGCCCCGCCAGCGGGTGGCCGCCGGGCACGATTCCGCGCTGCCGGGCCACGCCACCTACCGCGGCCTCGGGGAGCAGCGGCCCTCCCCAGGGAGGAGGGGTTCGAAGGGCCGCCGCACGGTCGGGCCGGGGCTCGCTCCGCTCGTCGCCGCCGTCCTCTTCCTGCCGCCGCTGGACCTCCCGGAAGCGCAGCAGACGCTGGGCGGGGTCCTGACCCTGCTGCCGCTCCCGCTGACGGTCGGCCTCACCGGCATCGGTTCCCAGCGCCGCCTCGCAGGCCGTGCCACAGGCGCTCGGCGGCGGTGAGTGACATCGGGCCGACCGGGGTGCTGGTGCCGATCAGCAGCTCCCCGACCGGGCCGGAGGTGCCGTCGAGGAAGCCCAGCACGTCGGGCAGCGCGTTGCGGCGGAACAGCCGGGCGAAGAACGCCGCGCCGTCGATGCGGCCGGTGTCGAGGGCGCGCAGCAGGACCGCGTCCATCGCCAGGTGGCGGCGGCGGTGCGGCGTGGGCGGGACGGGCGTGCGCCCTTCGGCCAGGGCCCGCGCGACGGCCGCGCCCTGGCGCTGCACCCCGCTGAAGGTGTAGCCGGTCGCGGGCCGGGTGGCCCCGCCGGCGGTGCCGATCCGGAACACCCGCAGCCCCGCCCGGGTGGGAAAGCGGGCGTCGGTCATCGGGATGGCCCCCTGCTCGGCGGCCGTGACCGTGAAGTCTCCGAGCCGCAGCACGGTGCCGGTGTAGTGCCGCAGCGCCGAGCGGTACCCGGCGTCGTCGAGGACCTCCCGGGTGAACTCGGTGTACTCCACCAGCGCCTCGCGCCTCGACAGCGGCAGCACGTAGCCGAAGCTGACCCCGTTGCGGGGCTGCGGCGTGCGCAGGTCCATGAGGTCGGCCTCGCCGGGGGTGAAGGCGTCGTCGGCGGTGCGCACGAACCAGCCGCGGAAGTGCTGCAGCAGCGTGGTCGTCCCCCGCGGGAGGGGGGTGGGCGGCCGGGAGTCGAACACCCAGCGCGCGGTCAGGCTCAGCGCGCGGCCGCCGGGGTCGCGCGCGTGCACCGCGGCCCGGTCGCGGCCGTCCTCGACGCGTTCGACGGTGGCGCTGATCTGGCGCACCCGTTCCCCCAGCCCCGAGCGGACGAGGCGCTCGTGGTCGGGCGAGCGGATCATCTTGTAGACCAGGGGCGCGGTGGGCGCGCGGTGCCGCGTGCCGTCGGGCTCGATGACCGACAGCCGCCGCCAGCGCGCCGTGACGACCTCGTCCCACTCCCCCCGTTCGGGCTCCCAGAAGCACCAGGTGCGCACCGGCGGGCGGATCGGCCCTTCGGGCGGCTCCAGCAGCGCGACCGTCGGCGCCCGGCCCGCCCCGATCCGGGCCAGCCGGTGGGCCAGGGAGAGCCCGGCGGCCCCGGCCCCCACCACGGCGACATCGACATCGACCATGGCCCCAGGATGTCAGTGCGGAGCGCGGTGGCGCCGCATCCGGGCGTCGCGGTGGCGCGGGAGGGGCCGGGTTGACATCCTGGGGCCGACCGGATTCATCGGCGCCGGGAACGACGGGGGAAGGGGAGCAGGTGCGCGATTCCGTGGAGGACATGAAACCGCGGCGGGTGACCGAGGAGTTCGACCGTGCGGCGCTGTCCTACGACAGGCTCGTCGGCGCCAACCCCGGCTACCACGCGCACCTGCGCGCCTCGGTGCGCCGGCTGCACCTGCCCGGTAAGGGCGCCGGGCTGCGCGTGCTGGACCTGGGCTGCGGAACCGGCGCCTCCACCGCCGCGCTGCTGGCGGTGCTCCCGTTGGCCGAGATCGTCGCGGTCGACGCCTCTGAAGGCATGCTCTCGGTGGCGCGCGCCAAGCGCTGGCCGGACAACGTGCGCTTCGTGCGCGCGAGGGCCGAGGACCTGCGCGCCGCCGACCTGGGCGGCCCCTTCGACGCGGCGCTGGCGGCCTACCTGGTCCGCAACTGCCCCGACCCCGACGGGGTCCTGGCCACCGTCGCCGGCCTGCTGCGGCCGGGCGGCCGCCTGGCGGTCCACGAGTACTCCGTCGCCGACTCCGCGGCGGCGCGGGCCGTGTGGACGCTGGTGTGCTGGTCGGTGATCATCCCGGCCGGCCGGGCGCTCACCGGCCGCGCCGACCTGTACCGCTACCTGTGGCGCAGCGTCCTGGACTTCGACGGCGCCGCGCGGCTGCGGGGGCGGCTGGCGCGCTGCGGCTACCGGGACGTGCGCACCGTGGCGCTGCCGGGCTGGCAGCGCGGCATCGTGCACACCTTCCTGGGCCGGCGCCCCACGCGCGCCGAGGAGGCGGCGTGAAGGTCCCCGGACGCGACCCGCGCGCACGCGCCGTCCCGGCCCCGGCCCCCCTCGGCCGGCCGGACGCGTCCGCCCGCGTCGCGGTGGTCGGGGGCGGGATCGCCGGCCTGGCCGCCGCGGCCGGGCTGGCCGAGCGCGGCGTGCGGACGGTGCTGCTGGAGCGCGAGGCCTACCTGGGCGGGCGCGTGGGCGGGTGGCCGACGACGCTGGGCGACGGCACCGGGGCCACGATGAGCCGCGGATTCCACGCGTTCTTCCGGCAGTACTACAACCTGCGCGCGCTGCTGCGCCGCGCAGATCCCGACCTGGGGATGCTCACCCCGCTGCCGGACTACCCGCTGGCGCACCGCGACGGGGCGGCCGACCGGTTCGCCGGCCTGCCCGCCGCGCCGCCGTGGAACGCGATGGCGTTCGCGGCGCGCAGCCCCAGCTTCACCTGGCGGGAGCTGTCGCGGGTCAACGTCGCCGCCGCGCTGCAGCTGCTCGACGTCGACGTCCCCGGCGTCTACGAGCGGCTGGACCACATCGACGCGCTCGACCTGCTGGAGCGCATCCGGTTCCCGCGGGCGGCCCGGCACCTGGCCTTCGAGGTGTTCTCGCGCAGCTTCTTCGCCGACCCGCGGCTGCTGTCGGCGGCGGAGCTGGCGGCGATGTTCCACATCTACTTCCTGGGCTCGGCCGAAGGGCTGCTGTTCGACGTCCCGCGCTCGCCGTTCCCGCAGGCGCTGTGGGAGCCGCTGGCCGCGCACCTGCGCGGGTGCGGGGCCGAGGTGCGCACCGCGACGGCGGTCGAGGAGGTCGCGCCGGGCGGGCGGCGCCGGTTCGCGGTGCGGACCGGCGGGAGCGGCGGGGAGGATGAGGAGTTCGACGCCGTGGTGCTGGCCACCGACGTGGGCGGCCTGCGCCGGATCGTCGAGCGCTCGCCCGGCATCGCCGACGACGCCTGGCGCAAGCGGGCCGCGAACCGGCCGGGCGCGCCGCCCTTCCTGGTCTCGCGGCTGTGGCTGGAGCGCCCGGTGGCGGCGCGGCGGCCCGGGTTCCTGGGTACCAGCGGCCACCCCAGCCTGGACAACATCAGCGTGCTGGAGCGCTACGAGGACGAGGCGCGCGCCTGGGCCGGGCGCACCGGCGGTTCGGTGGTGGAGCTGCACGCCTACGCGCTGGCCGAGGGCTGCGACGAGCGGACCGAGCACGAGCGGCTGATCGCCCAGATGCACGAGGTCTACCCCGAGACCGCTGCGGCCCGGATCGTCGACGAGCGCCACGAGCTGCGCGCCGACTGCCCGCTGTTCCCTCCCGGCGGCTTCGCCGAGCGCCCGGCGGTCGGCACGCCCGACCCGTTCCTGGTGCTGGCCGGCGACCACGTCAGGGTGGACCTGCCGGTCGCCCTCATGGAGCGCGCGGCGACCAGCGGCTTCCTCGCCGCCAACGCGCTGCTGCGCCGGTGGGGGCTGCCGGGGCACACGGTGTGGAGCGTGCCCGACCGCGGCCGCATCCCCCCACTGCGCGCCCTGGCCCGGCGGCTGCGCCGGTGAGCCGTCTCCCCTACCCCGGCCAGCGGCCCGAGGTGCGCAGGGTGTAGCGGCGTTCGGCGTAGGCGAGGTCGTCACGCCACAGGCGGCGGGCCGCCAGGCGCATGAAGGGGCGCACCGCCGGGGCGATGCGGCGGGCCAGCAGGAAGCCGGTGCGCTCGGAGGAGGCGATGGTGGCCTCGATGACGGCCGTGCGCGGCACGCCCCGGTCGTCGACGCCCAAGGGCGTGGCGTGGGTCTCCACGGCGCTGCCCGCGCCCTCCCCCTCGATGATGTGCATGACGACGGTGCGCGGTTCCGGGCAGGTGAAGGCCGCGCGCACCGGGACCCCCCAGTTGCCGGCGACCTTGAACGACACCTCCACCACGAACCGGTCCTCCTGCGGGTCGGGATCCTTGGGCGCCTCGGTCACCCGCAGCCCGACGAAGGAGTAGGGGTGGAACCACGACCCGTGCCACGGGTCGAGCCGGTTGGCCACGACGTCCTCGGGTTCGCAGCGTCCGGCCATGGCGGCCACGGCCGCGATGGCGGTGCGCGCCTCGGGGCGCCGCGGCAGCACCGGCTCGGGCAGCGGCTCCTCCCCTCCCGCCGCGTCGAGCCGGACCCAGGCGAGCACGCCGTCGTCGTGGACCGGGAAGGGGTCCCAGCCGGGGAGGCCCTCCGGTCCCAGCGCCAGCCCGTGCCACCGGCACACCAGGTCGTCGCCCTTCACCGCGCCCCGGCACAGCGGGGCGCCCAGGTGCGGGCAGGCCCCGGGGGCGGCGTGCAGCGCGCCGTCGGAGGTGCGCCAGGCGACCACCTCAGTGCCGGCCACGACCCGCCCGAACGGCCGGCCGGCCGTGATCTCGTCGGCCGCGGCCAGGACGTACCAGTTGCCCGAGGGCCGGGCCAGCGCGCGTTTGAGCGCCGCCGAGATCAGGGCGGGGGAGGCTCCGCGCCAGGTGGGCTCTTGCCGCGCCCAGGGGGTCGCGGGCATGCGCCGCAGCGGCAGGCGCCGGGGGGAGAAGTCCTGAGCGGGCATGGGGTGCGTTCCTCTCTGCGGTGGCTTCGGCCGGTCCCCGGGAGCGGCGGGGCCGACGGGGTCAGGAGGCGGCGAGGCGGGCCGCGACCGCCCGGCCGAGCGCGGGCAGGGCCACCCGGACCCGCCGGGTGGTGGGGACGGCGTGGCGGCGGCTCCAGACGTCGTAGTCGGCGGCCTCGATCTCGTCCAGGATGCCCTGGTAGAGCGTGAAGGCCGTGGCGACACACGGGCGCGACACCGGGGAGAGCATGGCGATGCCGGGCGCGGCCCTGGCGTAGTCGGCCCGGTTGAGCTCCACGAGTTCGGCCAGTGCCGCGCGCACGCGCGGGTCGCCGCGCCGGTTGCGCCGGCACCAGCCGAGCAGACCGCGGTCGACGCCGTGTCCGGCCAGCACGTCGGCGGGCAGGTAGATCCGGCCGCGGTCGAGGTCCTCGGCGATGTCGCGCAGGAAGTTGGTGAACTGGAACGCCTCCCCCAGCGCCGCCGCGTGCGGGGCGGCCCGCTCCCGCGGCACCACCGTGCCCAGGACCGGCAGCACCTGCAGCCCGATCACGGCGGCCGAGCCGTACATGTAGCGGCGCAGTTCCTCGTGGGTGGCGTAGTCGGTGACGGTGAGGTCCATCCGCATGGAGTCCATGAAGGCGGAGAAGTGCGCGGTGTCGATGGCGTGGCGTCGGGCGGTGTGGGCGACGGCGCGCAGCACGGCCTCCTGCGCGGGCTCCCCCGCCAGCGCGGCGCGCAGCCGGGCGTCGAGCTCGGCGACGCGCGCGGCGCGCTCCTGCGGCGCGCTCTGCCGCCGCGGGTCGTCGACGACGTCGTCGACCCAGCGCGCGAACCCGTAGAGCGCGTGGATCGCGGGGCGGCGCGCCGGGGGCAGCACCCGGGTGGCGAGGAAGTAGGTGCGACCGTGCAGGGCGTGCAGTTCGCGGCAGCGCGCGTAGGCCGCGCGCAGCCCGGGGTCGGTGATCCCCGCCGCGTCCAGTTCGGTTCGCATCACAGGCTCCTTGCGTGGGCGGCCGGCGCGCCGGTGACGCGCGCGGCGGCGAGCTTCCCCGAGACGAGCACGGTCGGCAGGCCGACGCCGGGCGTCGTCCCGCACCCGGCCAGGACGGCGTTGGCGACACCGGAGACCAGGTTGCGCGGGCGGAACGGCCCGGTCTGGGAGAAGGTGTGGGCGGTGGCGAAGGGCGTGCCGAAGGCGTGCCCCTGGCGGGACCAGTCGCCGGGGGTCACCAGGCGCTCGGTGACGACGGCGGAGCCGAACCCGCTCAGCCCCCGCCGCTCCAGCGTCGCCACGAGCTCGTCGCGGTAGCGGGGGCCGACGTCGTCCCAGTCGAGGCGGCCGGTGCGCAGGTTGGGGCAGGGGGCCAGCACGTAGAACAGGTGGCGGCCGTCGGGGGCCAGCCCGGGGTCGGTGTGCGTGGGCCGGGTGATGAGCAGCGAGGGGTCGCTCATGAGCCGGCCGTCCCGGGTGATCTCGGTGAACGTGCGCCGCCACGCGCCGCCGAAGGAGATCGTGTGGTGTTCCAGCCCCTCCCAGGTTCGGTCGGTGCCCGCGTGCAGCACGACGGCCGACGGCGAGAAGCGCAGCGGGACCGGCCGCCAGGGCGTGCGCCCGAGGAGCCGGTAGGACATCGGCAGGTCCGGGGTGAGGACCACGGCGTCGCAGGGCACGCGCTCGCCGTCGGCGGTGATCGCCGCGGTGACCCGGTCGCCCCGGCGCTCCAGCCGCCGCACGGCCGCCCCGTAGCGGATCCGCGCGCCGGCCTTCTCCGCGGCCCCGGCCATGGCCTCGCCCAGGGCGCGCATGCCCCCGCGCGGGAAGTACACGCCGGCGACGGTGTCCATGTAGGCGATGACCGCGTAGGCGGCGAGCGCGCGCTGCGGCGGCACCCCGGCGTAGAGCGCCTGGAAGGAGAAGATGCGGCACAGCCGCTCGTCGGAGAGGAACCGGCCGATGGCCGGTGCCAGCCGGCCGAAGCCGCCCATCGCGGCCAGCCGGGCCAGCTCGGGGGAGAGCAGGCCGAGCGGGGAGTCGAAGTTGGCGTCGATGAAGCGGTGCATCTGCAGCCGGTACAGCTCGCTCAGCCAGGCGCGCAGCCGCAGGTAGCCCTGCGCCTCGCGGGGTCCGGCGGCCCGGCGGACCTCCTCGGCCATGGCGTCGGCGTCGGTGTGCACGTCGATCGTGGAGCCGTCGGCGAAGTTCGCCCGGTAGGCCGGGGCCAGCGGCACCAGGTCCAGGAGGTCGTGCACCGACTCCCCCACCCGGCCCAGCGCCTCGTCCAGCAGCTCCGGCATGGTCAGCACGGTGGGTCCGGTGTCGATCCGGAAGCCGTCGAGGTCGAGGCGGCCGGCCCGGCCCCCGGGGTGGGGGTCGCGTTCGATCACGGTGACCTCGCGGCCGTCGCCCAGCAGGTGCAGGGCCGCGGCGAGGCCGGACAGGCCGGCTCCCACGACCACGACGTGGTCGGTGCGGCCGGGGACGGTGCGCAAACGCCCTCCTGTGGTCGGCTCGTGGTCGGCTCCGGTGGTCGGGGGCGCTCCGCCGTCGCGCCGGTCCCGGTCGGCCTCTTCAGCGGTCGCGTTCGGTGGCGCGCACGGCGAGGCGGCGCAGCGCGCGCACGGCGGCCTCGCTGATCGGCGCCTGCTTGAGCCGCTGCTGTCCCTGCTCGGCCAGTCGGCGGATCCGCTCCTCCACCTCCTGGCGCGCGCCCAGCCGGTCAAGGAGCGCGCGCGTCGTCTCGATGTCGGCGCCGGTGAGGCCGGGGTCGCCGACCGCGGCGGACAGCTCCGCCAGCGCCGCGGCGTCGCCGCGCTCGCGGGCCCTGCGCATGCCGATCGCCAGCAGCAGCGTGCGCTTGCCCTCGCGCAGGTCGTCGCCGACGGGCTTTCCGGTGGCCTCGGGCGCGCCGAACACGCCGAGCAGGTCGTCGCGCAGCTGGAAGGCGATGCCGATGTCCTCGCCGTAGCCGCGCAGCGCGGCCACGACGCCCTCCCCCGCGCCGGCGATCACGGCGCCGAACTGCAGGGGGCGCTCGACGCTGTAGGCCGCCGTCTTGAGCCGGTCCGCGCGCAGCGCGGTGATCTCGGAGTCGTCGCGCCGGGCCTGGCCGTGGATGTCGAGGAACTGGCCGGCCATCATCTCCGTGCGCATCGCCCGCCACGGGCCCCTGGCCCGCGTCCGCGCCGCCGGGGACAGCCCGGCCTCCTCCAGCATGTCGTCGGCCCAGGCCAGGGAGAGGTCTCCGGTCAGCATGGCCAGGGCCGTGCCGTAGCGCTCGGGGTCGCCGAACCAGCCGCCGTCGCGGTGGACCGCGCCGAAGAGGACGTGCACCGCCGGGTTGCCCCTGCGCAGCGCGGAACCGTCCATGACGTCGTCGTGGACCAGCGCGCAGGTCTGGATCAGTTCCAGCGCGGCCGCCGCGCGCAGCATGGCCCCGGCCGCGGGCCCCTGGTCGGCGCCACCGGCGGCCCGCCACCCCCACCAGGCGAACAGCGGCCGCAGCCGCTTCCCGCCGTCGAGGGTGAAGCGCGTCAGCCGGTCCACGACCGTCTCGGTGAACTCCGCGTCCATGTCGGCGCAGTCGCGGCGGCGGCGTTCCAGGAAGTCGGTGAGAAAGTGCCGGACTTCTTCGGCGACACGCCCGTCCATGGAGCCTTCGCGCTCCGAATCGTTCGATGATGGCCGTGGGACTGCGAGCCCGAGCCCGGTATCCGTCATATCGAACCTCCTGACCTCGCCGGACGGCTGCGCGGACGGGATGCGGCGGTCGCCGCCGCGGACCCAGCCTCTTACTTTTCATAAATCTTGATCTTTAAACATCTTGCTGGTATAGCTTCTGTGGACGCTTCCCGGACCGGGACCGCGCGGCCCGACCGCCCGCCGATCGGGCGGTGTACACGTTTCGCTACCCAAAGAACAGACCGCGGAACGACGGCGGCACCGTTCGCGCGTGCGAGCATGGCCACCACGAGTGAGGGAGGGACCGGGAACCGATGGGAACGGCGCGATCGACCGGAGAAGAGGCTGCCGGGGCGCAGGAGCTGGTGGTGCTGCTCGACGAGGAGCACCGCCCCGTGGGCAGCGCGGCCAAGAGCACGGTGCACCACGGTTCGACGCCGCTGCACCTGGCGTTCTCCTGCTACGTCTTCGACCCCGAGGGCCGGCTGCTGGTCACCAGGCGCGCACTGGCCAAGCAGGCCTGGCCCGGCGTCTGGACCAACTCCTGCTGCGGCCACCCCGGTCCCGGCGAGGCGGTGGAGGAGGCCCTGGTGCGGCGGGTGCGCGAGGAGCTGGGGATCGGGGTGCGCGACGTGCGGGCCGCGCTGCCCGACTACGCCTACCGGGCGGTCGACGCCGGCGGGACCGTCGAGAACGAGTTCTGCCCCGTCTACCTGGCGACCACGACGGAGCGGCCCTCGCCCGATCCGGCCGAGGTCATGGAGTGGCGCTGGGTGGACTGGGCGGGGTTCTGCGCCGCCGCCGCCCGGGCGCCGTGGGCCATCAGCCCGTGGGCCGCCGAGCAGACCGCCCGGCTGGCCGCCGAAGGGGTGCGGCCCTGACCGGGCCCCGCCGGGGCCTCACAGCCAGTCGCGGCGCTTGAAGATCACGAACAGCACCAGGCTCACCAGGAACATCAGCCCGACCGCCATCGGGTAACCGTAGGCCCAGTGGGTCTCGGGCATGACGTCGAAGTTCATCCCGTAGATCCCGCCGACCACGGTCGGCGCGAACAGGATGGCCGCCCAGGAGGAGATCTTCTTGACCTCCTCGCTCTGCGTGTAGCTGGCCTCGGTGAGGTGCTTCATCTCCTCGTTCTGGGCCTGGCTGACCAGCGTGGCGTTGACGGCCAGGATGTCCTGCAGCATCTGGCGGAAGCCGTCGACCCGCTCGGCCACGATCGTGGCGTGGTCGGCCACGTCGCGCAGGTAGCGCTGCAGCTCCTCGTCGGTGCCGTACTTGTCGAAGCCCGCCGCCAGGCCGCGCAGGATACCCAGCAGCGGACGCGCGGCGCGCTGGAACTCGATGACCTCGCGGGACAGCTCGTAGATGCGCCGGGACACCTGCGGGTCGCCGTTGAAGACCTGGGTCTCGATCTCGTCGATGTCGTTCTGCAGACCGGCGACGACCGGGGCGTAGCCGTCGACGACCGCGTCCAGGACGGCGTAGAGCACCGCCTCGGGCCCCAGCCGCAGCAGGTCGGGGTCGGCCTCCAGGCGGCGGCGCACCTCGCCGAGGTCGGGGGCCCGGCCGTGCCGCACGGTCAGCACGAAGTCGTGCCCGACGAACAGGTGGAGCTCGCCGAACTGCACCTCCTCGACGGCGTCGACGTAGCGGGCCGCGCGCAGCACCACGAACAGCGTGTCGCCGTAACGCTCCAGCTTGGGCCGCTGGTGGGCGACGATCGCGTCCTCCACCGCCAGCTCGTGCAGGCCGAACTCCTCGGCCGCGGCCACCAGTTGGGCCTCGGCCGGCTGGAACAGGCCGATCCAGGCCATGGCGCCGGGGGTGCGGGGCACCGACCGGTGCAGCTCGGTCAGGTCGGTGGGGCCGGACCGGCGGCGGCCGTCCACGTAGACGGCGGCGTCGATGACGCTCTCCTCCACCGGCGGGGAGGAGGCGGGCTCGGCCGCGCGCGGGTCCATCGAGTACTCCGGCGCCGGGGAGGCGGCGCGGCGGGCGGAGTGGCCGTTGGCGCGCAGGCTCGGCAGCCATGCGCGCATGCGCCGTTGCGACATGGGACGCTCCCGGGGCGAGTTCGTTGGGACGGCGACCGCCGGGCACGCGGGGCGGCGCCCCGGGTGGCCGCGCGGTGCGCGCCATGAGGATGCGGAACTAGCAGCCGCTACTTGGAGGTCGGCTCATGATCAGGCCCCACCTCCCGCATCCCTGGTCTCGCTCGACGACACTTCAGGGTACCCGTTCGCCCCGGGGGCGGCGAAGCGGTCTCGTGCCCGTCTGGCGCGCCCTGCGGGGATTCCTCCGTTTCGGGACCTTCTCCCCCCGGTTTCGACCGGAACGCGCATCACCGGCGCACGACGTTGACAGCGTCGACGGCCAATGTAAGGCTCGCAGCGTTCTTGTAGGACGAAGGAGGTCAAAAAGTCGGCTTCCTCTCGTTTTCGTTATCAACACGCGGACCGGAGGATTAACAGGAGCGCGACGGCCGGACACGGGCCCGGGCAGCCATGTTCGCCGCCCGGCGCGTCCTCGGCGTTCTTCCGGAGCCACCGCGCTGTGGGAGAAAGCTGACGAGAATGCCTTTCCCCGAGGACCACGTCTCCTCGGCCGAGGTCCGCGCACGCATCCTGCGGGACATCTTCGCCGAACCCGACGTTCACGACGGCCTGCACCAGATCGCCGACCTGGCGGTGCGCACCATCACCGGGTGCGACCACGCGGGCATCGCCCTGGTGGAGGACCACTCCGCGGTCCACACCCCGGTGTTCACCGACGAGGTCGTGCGCCGATGCGACGCGCTGCAGCACGGCCTGGGTCAGGGCCCCTGCCTGGACCCGGCCTGGCCGAGCGCTTCGGTGCACCTGGCCGACACCTCGTCGGAGCCGCGCTGGCCCCGCTACGCCGAGGCCGTCCGCGAACTGGGAATCGGCAGCACCCTGACCTTCCTGCTGTTCACCTCGGGGAGCGCGCTGGGGGCGCTCACCCTCTACGCCTCCCGCTCGGGCGCCTTCTCCGCTGCGGACCAGGACGTCGGGATGGTGCTGTCGGCCCAGGCCGCCACGGCGCTCGCCGACGCGCGGCGCATCACCAACCTGCACCGGGCGCTGGAGTCGCGGGAGACGATCGGGCAGGCCCAGGGCATCCTCATGGAGCGCCACCGGATCACCGCCGACCAGGCCTGGCAGCGGCTCAGGACGGCTTCGCAGGACCTCAACGTCAAGCTCGCCAAGCTGGCCGAAGAGATCACCCGCACCGGCGAGGAGCCCTGGGACGGCCCCGCGCCCGGCACCACCACCGCCTAGCGCTGCGCCGCCTCTTCCCCGCTGCCGTTGGGTGAGAGCTGGTTGAAGCGGCGGCTCGCGTCGTCGCCGAGTCTGGTCAGGGTGCGCAGGAACGCGTTGTCGGCGCGCCGTGAGGCGTCCAGCCCGCTGGTCGGCCGCTCCTCGCCCGAGGCGGGCAGGACCCGGTTCATCATCCGCAGGCCCCACTGGGTCACCTGCGGGCACGCGCCGTGCACCAGGATGGCCACGCGTGCCGGCGGGGTGAGCACCAGGTAGGACCGGCCGGTGCGCACCGCGTGCACGATGCGGGCCGCCGCGCGTTCGGCGTCCATCGAGATCGGCGGCGGGCCGGCGCCCAGCGCCGAGAACCAGGCGTACTCGCGCGCCGGGACGCCGGCGAAGAACGCCCTGCGGTGGGAGCCCGTGCGCATGAGGCCGGGAACGACGGTGGTCACCCGCACCCCCTCCCCCGCCAGGGAGGCGTCGAGCCCTTCCGACAGCGCCACCGCGGCGAACTTGGCGCAGGAGTAGGGCAGCAGGTGCGGCACGCTGATCTTGCCGCCGACGGAGGTGATGTTGACCAGGTGTCCCCCGTTCTCCCGCAACTGCGGCAGCGCGGCCTCGATCACCCGCATCGGCGCCCAGAACATGATGTCCATCGCCTCTTCGAAGTCCGTGCGCATCAGCGCGCCCAGCGGCCCGACCTGGATGATGCCGGCGTTGTTGACCACGATGTCCAGCCGGCCCAGGTGCGCGGTGGCGGCCGTCATCATGGCCGTGGTCTCTCCCGGATCGCGCAGGTCGCACACCAGCGCGTGCGCGTCGACGCCGCGGGCGCCCAGGTCCTCCACCGCGCGGTCCAGCTCCGCGCGGTCGCGCGCGCAGATCACCACGCGGGCGCCGCACGCGCCGAACCCGCGCGCGAGGAGCAGGCCCAGCCCCCGTGAGGCGCCCGTGACCAGCACCCCCTTGCCGGTGAGGTCCGCAGCGGGCCGGGCGGCCCGCCACGCCGCCGCGGCGGCCGCCGCGGCGAATCCGACTCCGAGCACGGCTCCCATTCGTCCCACCTGCGGTCCCCTTTCCGTGCGCTCCTCGTCAAGAGGGTCCACTGGCCGATATCGGGACCGGTAAACACCGGGGGCCGACCGGTCCGGCCCGGGTGCACCGGAAGACGGGGCATCGACCCGCTACCCCCGGTCGCCCTCCCATCACGGCGGCGCGCCGCCATGTTTTGTTTACCGTTGCGCAAGGCATGCGGGCGGGGAGCGTCGGGTAGCCGCCGCACAACCGCGGGCCGGGTCCACCGCGCGGTGGAGCGCACATCCCTCCGGCCCTGAGCAAGCGCAGCGATTCGCGGCCGGGCCATGTGCGTCCGCGGGCCGCGGTAAGGAGCATGGATGTTCCGCCACACCAAGCACCTGCAGTTCGAGGCCAAGCCCGAGAAGCCCGACGCCCTGTACGCGATGAAGCTCCAGGAGCTGATCGGCGGGGCCTGGGGCGAGATGACCGTGACCATGCAGTACCTGTTCCAGGGCTGGAACTGCCGCATCGAGGGCAAGTACAAGGACATGATCATGGACATCGCCACCGAGGAGATCGGGCACGTGGAGATGCTCGCGACCATGGTGGCCCGGCTGCTGGAGGGCGCGCCCGACGACGTCACGGCCAAGGCGGTCAAGGATCCGGCGGTCGCCGCCGTGGTGGGCGGAATGAACCCGCAGCACGCCATCGTCGGCGGCGGCGGCGCGCTGCCCGCCGACTCCGTCGGCACGCCGTGGAACGGCAAGTACATCGTCGCCAGCGGCAACCTGATGGCCGACTTCCGTGCCAACGTCGCGGCCGAGGCCCAGGGGCGGCTGCAGACGGCCCGGCTGTACAACATGACCGACGACCCCGGCGTCCGGGCGATGCTGAAGTTCAACCTGGCGCGCGACACCGTGCACCAGAACCAGTGGCTGGCGGCGATCGAGCAGCTGCAGGAGGACGGCCTCGAAGGGCCCGTCGCACCGAGCGCGCTGTTCGACGAGGAGAACCAGGAGCACGCCAACACCCTGTGGGGACTCTCCGACGGCGAGCAGGCCCACGAGGGGCGCTGGGCGAGCGGTCCCGCGCCCGATGGCATGCACGAGTTCCACTACCTGGAGAACCCCGCGCCGCTGGGCGGCCCGGCCTCGGCTCCGCCGCCCTCCGGGCACCTGTACGCCACCCACGACGGCGACATGGGCGAGGGCTCGGCCAAGGGCCCCGACGCGGCTCCGAACAAGACCATGGGCGACAAGATCAAGGACACCTTCAGCTGATCGGGTCCTGACGGGGCGCGGCGGGCACCGGCCCGCCGCGCCCTTTCTGCGCGCAGGGGCTCAGCCCACGTAGCGCCGCGCGGGTGAGCGCCGCTGCGGCTCCTCCAGCAGGCGCAGCCCGTTCTCCACCTCGGCGGGGACCGGGCGGCGCTCGCGCAGCACCCAGGGCAGGCCGACCAGCGCCTCGGCCAGCGCTCTGAGGGTGGACAGGTCGCGCGGCACCGAGCGCAGCACCGCCCAGGTGCGCCGCCCCGCACCGGCCGGCGGCCGGCGCAGCCAGGCCGTCCACAGGGTGTTGCGGATGCCCAGCCTGCGGCGGCGGCTCCCGTCGCGGCTGAGCGAGGGCGCGTGGTGCACCCGCAGCTCCGGCGTCCAGCACATCCACCAGCCCGCCGCGGCCAGGTCCAGCGAGAGCAGCTCCTCCTCACCACCCAGCCACAGCCGCGGGGAGAACCCTCCCACCTGGGTGAACGCGCTCACCCGCAGCACCGAGGCCCCGGCGAGGATGCTGAGCAGCGCGGGCCCGGGCAGGCCCGGCGGCGCGGGCACCGGCGAGTCGCGCAGCTCCGGGGTGATGGGGTCCTCGCGCTGATCGGGCTCGACCAGGATCAGTCCGGTGAGCGATGCGACGTCGGGGTGGCGGTCCAGCAGGTCGGCGGCGCGGGCCGGCGCCTCCGGCTCCCACCAGGTGTCGTCGTCGCAGAACATCACGTAGGGCGTGTCGACCGCCCGGACGCCGACGTTGCGCGCGACCGCGCCGAGGTTGGTCCTGGACCGGATGAGCGTGACGCCGGGGTACCGCTCGCGCACGGCGTCGGCGGTGCCGTCGGTGGAGGCGTTGTCGACCACGACCACGGGCGGGTGCCCGGCCGGCCGGGTCATGTGCCTCAGCACGCGCATGAGCTCGGCCCTGCGGTCGTGGGTGATGACGACGACGCTGATGCGCGGGTCGTGGCGGGCACTGCGGGCGCTGCGGGTGCTGTCGGCCGTGCTCATCGCGTCTCCAGGATCCGCAGGTCGCGCTCGACCCTGGCCGGCAGCCGCCTGCGGCCGCGCAGCGCCCGGGGCATCCGGCGCAGGGCCTCCCCCAGCGCCCCGCGGGCCCCGGGATCGGTGACCGCCGCACGCGCCAGCTCCCCGGTCTCGCGCACCGCGCGCTCCAGGGGCCGGCGCAGCCAGGCCGCCAGCACCGCGTTCCTGCGCTCCAGCCGTCCGCGCCAGGAACCCGGCGGGCGCAGCGCGGAGGGGTGGTGCAGCGCGTGGACGTCGGCGACGTGGCACAGCGCCCAGCCCGCTGCGGCCAGGTCCTGGGCGAGCAGCGCCTCCTCCCTCGTGAAGAACAGCAGCTCGCTGAATCCGCCGACCTGCTCGAAGGCCGTGCGGCGCACGACGGCCGCGCAGGCGAGGAAGCCCAGCACCTCCGGACCGGGCAGGCCGGGGCCGCGCCGGAACGGGTTCTGCGCCATCTGGGCGTTGATCGGGTCGGGGCGGCGCTCCTCGCCGACGAAGGCGGCCGCGGCCAGCAGGCCCAGCCGCGGGCATTCGTCGAAGACGTCGGCGGCGCGCTCCAGCGCCCCGGGTGCCCACCACGAGTCGTCGTCGCTGAAGGCGACGTAGGGGGTCCGGGCCAGTGCGACGCCGACGTTGCGCGCCGCGGCCCCCCGGTTCTCCGGCAGCGTCACCGCCTCGACCCAGGGGAAGGCCGAGCGCGTGAAGGCGCCGGTGCCGTCGGCGGAGGCGTTGTCGACCACGATCACGGGCGGGCGCGGCCGCAGCTCCGCCAGTCGGCTCAGGGTGCGTCCCAGTTCCTCCCTCCGGTCCTTGGTCGCCACGACCACCGTGACCCGGGACGACCGGGGTACCGGGGTGTCCTCGTTCAACACGCGTGACCTCCTGGGATGCCTTTGTCCGGACGCGGGCGAAAGGCCGCTCGCGGCGGCCGGATCGGCCGATTCACCACGAGGCAGCTACCCGGACGTTCTTCGTGAATGCGAATAGCGTGTAAAACGTTGCCATAGAAGACCGTGGCGGTTCCGCCGAGTCGCGGATCGTGCCTAGACTCGGAGCTGTCGTGCCAGAGGTCCGACAGAGCGGCCTGCTCCGTACGTCACATCACACGATGGTCACCGCAATCTTCGAGGCCCAATGGTGACCGTCCGTACTCGCCGCACGGAACGCGCGAAGCGCGCATATCCGGATATTTTCCACGGCTGTTTCGCCGTGCGCGCACGACACGGGCGAGACGTGACCCGGCAAATTGCCTGCTGTGCGTTGGGAGAGACGTTCGATGCCCGCATCGAAGACGCTGCAAGACCGAACCCAGACTCAGATTCCCCGCGCCCGACCGCCCCGATACGCCAGGTCTGACGAGGAGTATCGTCGCCAGACGCGTGAGTTGCTGAACAGCCTCAGAGAAGTCGAGCGCGGCGACCCGAGGCGGGAGGTCATATGCCGCAGGCTCATCGAGTTGCACACTCCGGTGGTGCGGCGAATAGCGCGCCGCTACCGCAATCGGGGGGAGCCGGAGGAGGACCTCCGCCAGGTGGCGATGGTCGGCCTCATGCAGGCGATCAGGGATTTCAACCCTGATTTCGGCAAGGATTTCATTTCCTACGCCCTGCCGATGATGACCGGCGAGGTGAAGCGCCATTTCCGCGACCGCACCTGGGCGATCCGGGTACCGAGGAAGCATCAGGAGAAAAGGGCCGAGCTGAACCGGGTGACCGCGTCGTTCACCCAGCGCAACGGCCGCTCCCCGACAATTTCCGAAATAGCCAAAATGCTTGAGATGTCCGAAGAGGACACCATCGAGCTCGTCGACGCCTCGACCGCCTACAGCGCGCTGTCGCTGGACGTTCCCTACGGCGCCGACGAGGAGGAGAAGACGCTCGGCGACACGCTGGGCGACGTCGACGCCGACCTGGAGAGCGTCGTGGACCGCGCCGCGCTGCGCCCGGCCCTGGCCGCGCTGGCACCGCGCGAACGGCGGATCCTGCTGCTGCGCTTCGCGGGCAACAAGACCCAGGCCCAGATCGCCCAGCAGGTCGGGCTGTCGCAGATGCACGTGTCCCGGATGCTCAGCGCGACGCTGCGCAAGCTGCGCGCGGAGCTGCTGAGCGAGGGCTAGGGAGTGTTCGACGAAGGCTTTCGGATGCCCCTACTGTGCGCTGCTCCGCAGGCTCGCACAGCGGGGGTCCTGCCTGGTGGCCGCGAGCCCGAAATGGTTCGGAAGACACGATCTGGATCGCTGACGGGAGTTGGAGGACTGTGACCGCAGTCCTCCATTCACCACCGCACGACCCGGGAAGGCTGCCGTCAGCGCGCCGGGCCCGCACGGGCTCGGCAGAACCTGGAGACGGTCCCCGTCCTCTCCCATCACCGATCTGGGGTGCCGGGTCGTCGGTTCGATGCGTGTTCCGCGGAGGCGGGGCGCTCACCGGGTTCTGACCGCCGCGTTCGCGGGGCGGGTTTCCGGGATCCGGATCCGCTGCGCCGCCGGCGGCTTGCGCGCACCGCGACAGCCGACCCCCCGTACGGACCCGGTCGCCGGACACCGGCCATGCCGTCAGGACCGCAGCGGCGAATCCCCCCGCCCCCACCCGATGACCTGAACGCTCTCCCCGGCACGGCGACATCCCCCGAATCAACGACTCAGGACACCAGGGGCCCGCCGCCGGACCGTGCTCCGCACCGGGGAGGTTGTGGCGAGAGCGCGGCCGGTCCCGCGCACGGGCCACCCGTGATCTGGAACGTGGCCGCGCCTCGCCACCGAAGCGTCGCCGGGCTCTGGCGCATGCGGCCACCGATGTGCTTCGGCCGCGAGGCGCGCGCCGGGATCCTCATAGGGCGCCGGCCCCGATCACGGCGCGCACTCTCGCGGCAGCCTCCTGCACAGCCGACCGTGCGGGGCGAGGACCGCGTCACCCCGCGGAGATCGCCTGGGGCGGCTCGCTGGCCCCGGTTCCCAACCGCTCCCTGAACCACGCGATGGTGCGCTCCAGCCCTTCGTCCATCGCCACCTCCGGGCGCCAGCCCAGCAGCTCGGCGGCGAGCGTGGTGTCGGGTCGGCGGAACCGCGGATCGTCCTGCGGCCGCCCGACGAAGGTGATCGGCGAGTCCGACCCCGTCAGCGTGCGGACGAGCTCGGCGAGGCGGATCATGGACAGCTCGTGGGCGCTGCCGATGTTGACCGGCCCGGTCGCGTCGCTGTCGGCCAGGGCCAGCAGCCCCCGAACGGTGTCGTCGACGTAGCAGATCGAGCGGGTCTGCATGCCGTCGCCGGCGACGGTGACCGGCTCGCCGGCCAGCGCCTGGCGGATGAACGTGGGCACCGCCCGCCCGTCATCGGGACGCATCCGCGGACCGTAGCAGTTGAAGATCCGCGCGATCCCGACGTCGGCCCCGCGGTCGCGGTGGTGGGCCATCGTCAGGGACTCGGCGTAGCGCTTGGCCTCGTCGTAGACGCTGCGCGGGCCGACGGGGTTGACATTGCCCCAGTAGGTCTCGCGCTGCGGGTACTCCAGCGGGTCGCCGTAGACCTCGCTGGTGGAGGCCAGCACCAGGCGCGCCCCGTGGGCCCGGGCCAGCCGGAGCGCGTTGCGCGTGCCCAGACTGCCGGCCTCCAGGGTCTCCACCGGCAGGCGCAGGTAGTCCACCGGCGAGGCGGCCGAGGCGAGGTGGAAGACGAGGTCGACGTGCTCGGTGACCCACACCGGGCGGGTCACGTCCGCCTCGATCAGCCGGAAGCCCGCTCGGCCGCACAGGTGCCGCACGTTGTCGGGGCTCCCGGTGGCGAAGTTGTCGACGCACACCACGTCCACGCCGCGCTCCAGCAACCGCTCACACAGGTGGGAGCCGACGAACCCGGCGCCGCCGGTCACGACGGCCCGCCGCATCTGTCCTTGGGTCATGGTCTCTCCTCCTCGTCCTCGACCGTGCGGTTCGCCGCGTATCAGGGCCAGGACGTCTCGTTGGACGTGCAGACGACCAGCTCGCGCACCTCGCAGCCGGGCGGCTGGCGGAGCGCGAAGAGCACGGCCTGCGCGACGTCGGCGGGATCGTTGAGCTTGGCGTCGGGGCCCGGACGGTACTGCTCGGAGCGGCCGTCGAAGAACGCGGTGTCCATGCCGCCCGGCACCAGCAGCGTCACGCCGACCCGGCCGGCCTGCTCGGCGGCCAGCGCCCGGGTGAAGCCGACCACGCCGAACTTGGAGGCGCAGTAGGCGGTGGCGTCGCCGACCGCGCGCAGCCCCAGCGTGGAGGCGCAGTCGACGATGATGCCCCGGCTGCGCCGCAGGTGCGGCAGTGCCGCGCGCGCCACCGCGGCCGTGCCGAGCAGGTTGACCCGCACGACCCGTTCCCATTCGTCGGCTGGGACGTCGTCCAGTGGGCCGCAGGCGTCGATGCCTGCGGCGTTGATCACCGCGTCCAGTCCTCCGGCGGTCTCGGCGAGCCGGTTCACCGCGGCCTCGGTGGCCTCCCGATCGACCAGGTCGGCCCGGGCGAAGTCGAAGTCCTCCGCCGGCCGCGCGCGGTCCAGGACGAGGGGCCGGCCGCCCTCGGCGCGCACGGCCTGGGCGACGGCGGCGCCGAGCCCCGAGGCACCACCGGTGATGAGGGTGTTTCCGAGCGGTCGCATGAACGCCTCCTTATCGAGTCTCGATGTCGTGAAGGGGTGGTTCTCTCAGTCCCCGGTCGTGCGCATCGCGGTCACCAGGCCGGTGGTGGAGCGCCCCGGCAGCAGGGGCAGCAGCACGACCTCTCCGCCGTAGTCGGCGACGACCGGGGCCTCGGGCAGGCTGGTGATCGCGTAGTCGCCGCCCTTGACCCACACGTCGGGGCGCAGGCGGTCCAGCAGCCCGCTCGGCGTGGGATCGTCGAACACCGCGACGGCGTCGACGCATTCGAGCGCGGTCAGCACCCGCACGCGGTCGTGCAGCGGGGTGAGCGGGCGTTCGGGGCCCTTGAGCCGGCGGATCGCCGCGTCGCTGTTGACGCAGACGATCAGGCCGTCGCCCAGCGCCCTCGCCCGGCGCAGCAGGCTGACGTGGCCGGCGTGCAGCACGTCGAAGCAGCCGCCCGCGGCCACGACCCGACCGCCGGAGCGGCGGATCCGCTGGGCGACCTCCACCGCGCCCTCGCGCAGTCCCATGGGCAGTGCGCCGGTCATCGGCCCCACCGTCGTGGTCGCCCCGGCACCGCCGGCCGCGACGAACCGGGAGGCCGCCTCGACGGCCTCGCTCACGGCGTCGGCCGCGGTCGTTCCACGGCCGAGCGCGGCGGCCGCGCACGCCGCGAACCGGTCGCCGGCGCCGCAGACGTCGGCGGCGGCGTCGACCGGCGGGGCCGGCAGGCTGCGGCCGTCGCCGCCGGCCCGCGCCCACACGGCGCCGCGCGGGCCGAGCGTGACGGCGACCGACTCCGCGCCCCAGCCTCGGGCCAGTTCGGCGGCCCGGACCAGCCCGGCCTCGGGATCGTCCTCGGCGACGCCGGCCTCGGCCGCGTTCGGGGTGACCAACTGCGCCCCCGGCACCGGTTCGGGTCCGCGGGGATGCGGGTCCCACACGACGGGCACCGATCCGGCGCGCGCGGCCAGCGCCTCGCGGACCGCGGGCAGCGCGGCGACGCCGCGCCCGTAGTCCGACACCAGCACAGCGCGGGCCCGGGCGACGGCGGCGGCGATCCGCTCGGGGTCGACGCGCGGGTCGGCGCGCCCCTCGCCGTCGTCCACGCGCATCACGGGCCGGCCGTCGGCGAACACCCGGGTCTTGACCGGGGTGCGGCCCCGCAGCGGCAGCCGGTTCAGCGCGACGGTGTCGTGGAGCAGTCCGGCGAGCCGCTCACCGGCGGCGTCGTCGCCCACCGCGGACACGAGCACGACCGGCACCCCCTGCCGGGCGGCCAGCCACGCGGCCAGCGCGGCGCCGCCGGGCCGGTGGCGGGTGTCGGCGTCCTCGATCACCGGCACGGCGGCGTCCGGGGTACTCCTGCGGGTGGCGCCGTTGAGGTCGATGTCGAGCAGGGCGTCCCCGATCACCACGAGCGGGCGGATGCCGCGGCTCATGCCCCGACCTCCTGGCGGCCCGCGCGCGGCGCGGGCGGCCCGGTGAACGCCGAGTCCACCACGGAGCACAGCAGGTGGATGAGCGCCAACTGGACCTCCTGCACGGTCGAGGCGCAGGAGGAGGCGACCCGGACGGTCTCTCCGCAGGCCGCGGCCAGCGCGTTGGGCGTGTCCCCGGTCATCGCCCACGTCGTGACGCCGAGCTCGCGGGCCGTCGTCGCCGCGACGACGATGTTCTCGCTGGCGCCGCTGGTGGACAGGCACAGCAGCACGTCGCCGGGGCGGGCGTGCGCGCGGACCTGGCGGGCGAAGACGTCGCGGTAGCCGTAGTCGTTGGCGATCGCGGTGACGCTGGAGGTCTCGGCGTGCAGCGCGATCGCCGAGAGCGGTCGGCGTTCGGCCTCGAAGCGCCCCACCAGCTCGGCGGTGAGGTGCTGGGCCTCCGCGGCGCTGCCCCCGTTGCCGCAGGCCAGCAGCCGCCCGCCGTCCTTGAGGACGTCGGCGAGGTGGCGCCCCCACTGCTCCACCCGATCGGTGTCGGTCTCGGTCAGTGCCGTCTGCAGGTCCGTCAGGTGCGGGTGCATCAGATACCTCCGGAGATGGCCGGCTCCCTGGTGTGGCGGCCGGTGCCGCGCGCGGTGGTCGGCGCCTGGTCCTTGCGGTGCCGACCGGGCCGGCGGCGCAGCACCTCCTCGTAGCGCTCCTGGGTCTGGCGGGCGACCTCCGGCCAGGAGTAGCGGGCCGACGCGCGGTCGGCGCCGGCGATGCCGTAGCTCTCCTTGCGCACCGGGTCGGTCAGCAGGGCCCGCAGCGCGCGGCCGAGCGCGCCGGGTTGGCGCGGCGGTACCAGCAGCCCCGTGACCTCGTGGATCATGGTGTCGAGGTGGCCGCCCACGTGCGAGGCGATGACGGGCACGCCGCAGGCCATGGCCTCGACCGTGGCCATCCCGAACGGTTCGTACCACGGGACGTTGACGGCGACGTCGGCCGAGCGGAGCAGGGCCGGCACGTCCTCGCGGGCGACGCACCCGGTGAAGCGGACCCGGTCGGCCACCCCCTCCACCGCGGCGATCCGGCGCAGCCGGGCGACCTCGGGGTCGTCGTCGAGCCCTTCGGGCGCGGGGCCGCCGGCGATGACGAGTTCGGCCGTCGGAACGGAGGCCAGCGCGCGCACGACCGTGTCGACGCCCTTGCGCTCCACCAGCCGGCCCAGGCTCAGCACCCGGAGCCGCTCGCCGCCCCTGGGCGCGGCCGGCCCTTCGGGCGTGAAGCGGGTGAGGTCCACCCCGCACGGCACCACCGAGATCGCCTCGGGGGCGACCCGCCAGGACCGCAGCTCCTGGCGCTCGTCGGAGGAGGTCGCGATCACCATGGCGACCTCGTGCGCGACCGAGAGCTCGGCCTCGATGCGCCCGGCCGGGCTGGTGTCCTGGGATCCCTGGTGCCGGCGCTTGACCGAGCCGAGCGCGTGGAAGGTGTGCACGACCGGCACGCCGGTCTCGCGGGCCGCCCGAAGCGTCGCCATTCCACTCATCCAGAAGTGGGAGTGGGCGATGTCGGGGCGCTCCCGCGCCCACTCCTCGGCCAGCAGGTCGCCGAACTCCGGCATGTGGCGCGGCAGGTCGTCCTTTGGGATCTCTCTGGGCGGCCCCGCCGCGACGTGGCGCACCCGGACCCCGGGCGCGAACGCGACGACGTCGGGCTGGGTCTCGTCGGTCCTGCGGGTGTAGACCACCACGTCGTGGCCGTCGGCCCCGCAGGCACGGGCCAGCTCCGCGACGTGGACGTTCTGGCCGCCGGCGTCGGCGCCGCCGAGCGTGGCCAGCGGGCTGGCGTGCTCTGAGATCATGGCGATCTTCAACGTGTCACCTCCTCGAGCAGCCGGTCCCAACTCGTCAGGAACCGACACAACGGATACTTCTGCAGCGCCGCGGCGCGGGCCTGGAGGCCCGTCTGCCGGGCGCGTTCGGGGTCGCCGACGAGGTCGCGCAGCGCGCGGCGCATGACCGGCAGGCGCGTGGTGACCACCCCGGCCCCGTCCGGGACGGCCTCGACGGCCTCGGTGGAGGCCAGGGCGACCACGGGCATCCCGAGCAGCATCGCCTCGATGAGCGACAGGCCCAGCGAGGTCCACCGGATGGGGTGGGCGTACACCCGGCGCAGCGCCAGCTCGGCGTGCATACGGCGCTGCGGCAGGTCCTCGACGGCGGTCAGCCGTTCGGGGGGCAGGTCCAGGTGGCGGGCCGCCTCGGCGACGCGCATGCCGAACAGGTCCAGCGGGGCCGCCTCGGACAGGCCGGGCAGCAGGTCGGTGCCCGTCACCCGCCAGCGGCGCAGCGGCTCGTTGATCACCACGCCGGCGCGCGGGACCTCCCCGGTGTAGCGGTAGCCGGGGTCGACCACCCCGTGCTCGATGACGCTGGTGGGCGCGCGCCCGCAGTCCCAGAACAGCTCGTTGAAGTGCGTGACGTGCACGACGGGCACGTCGGCGCGGTCGGCCACGGGGTGCCGGGTGGCGGGGACGTCGCCCTTGGGCGTGTTGTGCTCCACGTAGACCACGGGGACGTCGCGGCCCGGCCGCCGCCCCAGCCAGCGCTCGGCCAGCTCCAGTTCGTGCGGGCGCTGCACCACGACCACGTCGACGTCGGTGTCGCGCAGCGAGTCAGGGGGGACCTCGACGGCGTTGCCCGGCCACCTCCACGACGTGGCCCGGCCGCGGCCGTCGGGACCGCGGTCCTCGGTCACCGGGAGCAGGCAGGTGTGCCTGCCGTGCACGAAGGAGGTGGTCCAGGAGCCGTGGACGTGCCAGAGCAGGATCCGCAGCGTCCGCCGCCGCTGCCGGGGCTCCTCCCGCCGCGGCGGCGCTGACGGGGCGATGGTCTGCTCGGTCGTGCTCATATCCTCTCCTCGATCAGCCCGTGCACGGCCGTGACGACGTCGTCGACGCCGACCGCGTTCAGGCAGGGATGGCCGGGGACGGGGCACTCGCGGGCGCGCGTCCCCCGGCACGGCGCGTGCTGGTCCCCCAGCAGCACCGTCGGCGTGCCGTAGGGCGCCCAGTTCTCGGCGGGGACGACCGGCGCGAACAGCGAGACGACGGGCGTGCCGACCGCGGCGGCCAGGTGCGCGGGGCCGGTGTTGCCCGACACCACGGCGGCGGCGCGGTCCAGGACGGCGGCCAGTTCGGCCAGGCCGGTGCGGCCCGCGAGGTTGAGCGCCGCGTCCCCGGCGATCGGCGCGACGGCCTCGCGCTCCTCGGCCGTGCCGGTCACCACGACGCGGTGGCCCTCCGCGGCCAGCTTCTCGGCGGTCTCGGCGGCCAGTCGCCGCGGTACGGCCCGGGCCGGCACCGAGGCCCCGGTGTGGATCACGACGTAGCCCGGCGGCCCGGTCAGGTCCGCGACGTCGGGCAGCGGCCGCCGGACCGCGAGCGCCCCGCGGTCGCCGGGCGGCAGCCGGTACCCGGCGGCCTCGGCCAGGGACAGCATGCGCTCGCTCTCGGGGCCGCGCTCGGCGGTGCGGTGGCGCAGGTCGAGCAGGCTGCCGGGGTAGTCCTCGCTGATGGCGCCGATCCAGGGCACACCGGCCAGGCGCAGCAGCAGCGCCAGCGGCAGCGGCGACTGGTGGAAGGAGGTGAGGATCAGCGCGGCGTCGGGAGCCTCGGCGCGCACCCGCGCGGACAGCTCCTGCACGGCGGGGCCGGTGAGGGCGGGCGGTTCCGGGTCGATCCACGGCGCGCACCACTGGATCACGGCGTCGGCGTCGGGCAGCAGGTCGGCCGCTGCCCGCCCCCGGGGGCCGGCCAGCAGCACCACCCGGTCGGCGCCGGTCGCGACCGCGCGGACCGCGGGGCCGGCCAGCAGCACGTCGCCCACGTTGTCCATCCGGGCCACCAGGACGGTGCCCCCGGGGCCGGGTCCGGTGGGAGCGGTCATGGCCGCACCCCCCGCAGCGCCAGGCCGACCGCGTCGGCCAGGGTCGCGGCGACCTCGGCGGCCGCGGCGGTCTCGGCGGCCAGGGTGCGTCCGTTGGGGACCAGGATCCCGCGGGCCCCGGCGGCCCTGGCCGCGTCGACGTCGGCGCCGATGTCGCCGATGACGACGCAGTCGCGCGGGCGCACGCCGAGCTCGGCCGCCGCGGACTCGATGAGCCCGGGGCGCGGCTTGCGGCATTCGCAGCCGTCGCCGTCGCCGTGCACGCACACCCGCCACACGTCGAACGGTCCGAGCAGCGCCTCGACCCTGGCGTTGACGTCGTCGAGCTGGTCGGGCGAGATCAGGCCGCGCGCGACGCCCGACTGGTTGCTGACGACGCCCACGCGCAGGCCCGCCCGGCGGGCCCGTTCCAGCGCGGCCCGTGCGCCCTCGACGGGGCTGACCCGCTCGGGGTCGGCGTTGTAGGGCACGTCGTGGATCAGGGTGCCGTCGCGGTCGAAGAGGATGGCCGCCGTGGTCGGCGCGCGGCGCGGTCCGGCCCTGCGGTGCCGCCACTCCCCCGCCAGCCGCTGGTAGCAGGCGACGGGCGGGATGACCGCGCTGGTCGCCGCCATCGCCGCGACCTCGGCCGGGGTGCGCGGCCCGGCCGCGATCCGGTGCAGGGCGAACTCCGCGGTGAGACCGGCCCACGCCGCGCCCAGCGCAGCGGCGGCCCACCGCCCGGCGCTGCGCCGCCCGGCGAGCAGGCCCAGCGTCAGGGTCGAGCCCAGCGCAGCGGTGGCCAGGGCGTGCCGGGGCAGCCGGCCGGGGGCCTCGGCGACGCGTTCCCGCCAGCGGGCGCCGTGCAGCCGGCGCATCAGGGCGTTGTCGGCGTTGCCCCGCTGCGCGCCGATCGAGGCCCAGGGCCCGGCGGCGCGCAGCGGGTGGACGCACACCCGTTCGCCCCGGACCAGTTGGTAGCCGGCGTTCATGACGCGCAGCGCGATGTCGGTGTCCTCGCGGTAGGCGCGGGCGAAGCGCGGGTCGAACCCGCCGATCTCGGCAAGGACCGATCTGCGGTAGGCCATGTCGGCGGTGATCCAGCGGGCGCCGGCCAGGCCGAGGGTGGCGCGCTCGGCGTCGGTGGGGCGGCGGCCCTGCGGGGGCGGCACGTGGATGCGGCCCTGGCTGCCCGCGGTGTATCCGGGCAGGTCGGCGAGGTCGGCGGCGAGGCGGCGGGGCCAGTCCCGCGGCGGTGCGACGTCGTCGTCGAGGAAGGCGATCCACGCGGTGCCGGCGGCGCGCCACCCGGTGTCGCGCGCGGCGGCGGGGCCGCGGCCGCCCGAGCGCAGCACCCGCACCCCGGGCAGGCCGGCCACCGCGAGCTCCGGTCCGGGTTCGCGGCGGTCGTCCACGACCAGGATCTCCTCGGGGCCGTCGTCCCCGGCGTCCAGCAGCGGGCGGACCGCGTCGGTCAGGCTGGGCCGGCCCACGGTCGGGATCACCACGGTGTAGCTCGTCCCGGCCATGCTCAGCACCGTCCGTGGGCGTCGCGGCGGCGGACGACGAACGGGCCAAGGGCGAGGACGTCGACGGGCGCCGAACCGAAGCACTCCAGCGCGTCGCGCGGGTCGTCGACCATGGGGCGCCCCGCGGTGTTGAGGCTGGTGTTGACCACCACCGGCAGCCCGGTGTGGGCCTCGAAGCGGTACAGCATCCTGGCCAGCAGCGGGTCGTCCTCGGCGCACACCGTCTGCACGCGCGCGGTGCCGTCGGTGTGCACCACGGCGGGGATGCGGTCGCGCCAGTCCGGCGCCACGTCGTGCACGAAGAGCATGTAAGGGCTGGGCAGCGGGCCGCGGGAGAAGATGTCGGCGGCGCGCTCGGCCAGCACCATCGGCGCCACCGGGCGGAACTGCTCGCGGCCCTTGACGTCGTTGAGCCGCTCCAGGTTGGCCGGGTGGGCCGGGTTGGCCAGCAGGGAGCGGTGCCCCAGGGCGCGCGGACCGTACTCGCTGCGGCCCTGGAACCAGGCGACGAGTTCGTTGCGGGCCAGCGCCGCGGCGATGGTCTCGGCGAGGTCGTCCGGGCGCTCGTAGGCGACGTCGGCCCGCTCCAGGACCGCGGCGAGCTCGTCGTCGTCGAAGCCGCGCCCCAGGTCGGCGCCGCGCATGGGCGAGACGTCCTCGCCGGCCTCCTGCGCCAGGTGCAGCGCGCCGCCCAGCGCCGTCCCGGCGTCGCCGGCCGCGGGCTGCACCCACACCTCGTCGAACGGGCCCTCGGCGGCGATGCGGGTGTTGGCGACGCAGTTGAGCGCGACGCCGCCGGCCATGGTCAGCCGGCGCTCGCCGGTGCGCTCGTGCAGCCAGCCGACCAGTTCGAGCAGGACGTCCTCGACGCGCCGCTGCACGCCTGCGGCGAGGTCGGCGTGGTCGCCGGTGCACTCCGCGCCGGAGTCGCGCCGCTTGACCAGGGCGTCCCAGTCGACGGGATCGATGGCGACCAGCCCGTCGCCGGCGTAGCGGATCAGCTCCTCCAGCTCCTCGGCGAACCGGCGGGGGTCGCCGTAGGAGGCCAGGGCCATGATCTTGTACTCGTCGCTGGAACGGCGGAAGCCCAGGTGCTGGGTGAGGTCCTCGTAGGTCAGCCCGAGGGAGTCGGGCAGGCTCTGGCGGGCCAGGACCTCCAGCCGGCCGTCGCGGTAGACGCCGGCGAGGTGCGAGGCCGCCTCGCCGCGGCCGTCGGCGACGAACACCGCGCCGTCGCGCCCGCCCGGGGCGGCCAGCCCCGCGGAGGCCGCGTGGGCGACGTGGTGCGCGACGTGCACGACCCTGGCCGGGTCCAGCCCCGGCAGCGCGGTCGCGAGGAACCGCGGGGCGCGCTCGGCGTAGAGCGTCCGCAGGCGCTCCCACGTCGGGTCCTGCCCCTGCTGCTCGGTCGGCACCAGCGCCGGGTCGTAGGAGTAGGCGACGCCGTCCAGTTCGTCCGGGCGAACGCCGGCCTCGTCCAGGCACCAGCGCATCGCCTGCTCGGGGAGCTCCCAGGCGGAGAACGGGACGGGTTCCTTGCCGTGCTTGCGCCGGCTGAACCGTTCTTCCTCGGCCGCTGCGACGATCTCCCCGTCGACGACGATGGCCGCGGCCGGGTCGTGGAATATGGCGTTGACACCGAGAAACCGCATGGGTCGGCGTCCTTTCCGGATCGCGTCAACCTTCGCGTGCCCGGTCGTCTGAGCACGCCGGTCAACTACCAGACGAAGCGACTCTCAAACGCTGCGGCGTCGAAAACCCTTATGAGCAGGCTCTCAAACAGGCGTTCGAACACGCAGAGTGACGAAAATCGGCTCGGAGGAGAAGTTCGGGATCCGAGGCGCCGGCCGCCCCGATGCTCGGCCGCGATCGCCCGGCGCGCGGGCGATCGCGGTCGCACCGCGCCCCACTGTGGGGCGCATGAGGGATTTGTTTCGTTTTGCTCTGGCCTCTCCTGATCCGGGCGTGGAGCTGACCGCGAGTGATCCCCGCATCGCGGTGTGCGGTGCGCGGATCGGCGGAGATCGCCCGCACGCGAAGACGCGGGGGCGTGGAGCTCGGGCCGAGCGAGGTCCTCAGAAGTCGCGTCGGGCCGTCGGTGACCCGGCGGCCGGGACCTGCTGCGCGGCCTTGCGGTCGCCGGGTGGCCGGGTGGCCGGAAACCGTGGGTGGGAAAGCGGCAACGAGGTCGGCGGCGGATTCGGACAGGCGCACGAACGCCGACGCTTCTTGATCTTGTGGGGGCTGAAACCGCTTGAACAGGCCCGATCTTGAACAGGCCCGATAAGGTTGAGATCGGCGAAGCAGAAGAAATGGGACGGTCGCTGCGACCGTCCCATTGACTCAGCGGCGGCCCGCGTTTACCCTCGCTGCGTCGACAGCGTGGGAGCGGCGGCAGCCCCCCAATACGGCTCGCAACCGATGCCGCCGCTCCCCGGCCCCGGGCCTCTGCATCCACCGGGGGAATGACTGTAACCCCGGGAGTCCCCGGGAGGAAGCCCCTGGACGGAAAAAGCGCTGCTCATCACGTTCAGGCGTTCGGCGGCGCCTCGCTGATGTCGCTCAGCGCCGAGTCCGGCTCGCGCTCGGCCGCCAGGTCTCCGATGGAGACCACGCCCACCAGGCGGCCGTCCTCGCTGACCGGCAGGCGTCGTACGGCGTGCTCGCGCATGAGCCGGATGGCGTCGTCGACGCGGGCGTCCGGCCCGATCGCGGCGACGCTGGTGCTGCAGATCCGCTCCACCGGCGTGGCCGCCGGGTCCTCGCCCGAGGCCACGGTGCGGACGACGATGTCCCGGTCGGTCACGATCCCGACGAGCCGCTCATCCCGGGCGACCAGCACGTCACCGGTGTTGTACTCGCGCATCATGCGGGCGGCGTCGGCCACCGTGCCCTGCGGCTCCAGCGTGGCGAGTCCGACGTGCATGACGTCGCTGACGTGAGTTGCCATCTTCCCTCCTCCGACGGGCGGATTCGCGCGTCACGCCGCCCTCTACCGGCCGTCGCGACCGGCAAACCCGCGCGGCGGCGGGCGCGCCTCCCTCGCGTCCGGCGGCTCAGCCCTGCTCCGGCCTGGCGGCGAGCAGCTCCCTCGCCCGTCCGGCGTGCTCGGCGGCCACGATCACGTCGTAGTGGTCGGCCTGCAGCCCGGAGTAGGAGGCGAAGTCCCGCCTGCCGCCCTGCATGGCGTGGCTCACCAGGCCGAAGACGGCCCCGGCGATGACGCCCCACACCAGCGCGCCCAGGATCAGCACGAACCAGGAGGCCGCGCCCGGCGGGGTGAACAGGGCGATGAAGAGCCCGATGAGCAGGCCGAACCACGCGCCCGCCGCAGCGCCGTTGCCCGCGGCCCGCAGGTAGGTCATGCGGCCGGTGATCTGCTCCACCCAGCGCACTCCGATTCCCACGATGGCGGTGTGCTCGACCGGGAAATGCTGGTCGGAGAGGTAGTCCACCGCAGCCTGGGCCTGGACGTAGTCCCCGAAACTGCCGATCGTCTCCTTGGCCGCGAACGGGTCCGCGCCCTGCGGCACTGGCGTCGCCACTGATCTGCCTCCTTCGGCCGCCCCCGCGCACCGGGGACCTCGGCGTTCATTGGTCGCAGTGCGGCCTCTAACCTCTGCGGCGCCGGATATTCACGGAGCGGCGCACCGCCCCGGTTCGGCCGGGGCCGCAGAACGGCGCCGGCCGGCCCGCGATGTCGCGGACCGGCCGGGTATCAGCCGTGGGTGCACCGAAGGAGCGGGCATGGTGCCGGGTCGCTAGTCGGACCCGCTGCTGACGCTGTAGGAGAACGCGCCGTGCGAACCGGCCTTGCTGAACGACTTCTTGAAGAAGACATCGCCGTCGTCGTCGGCGTATGACTTCACGTGGTAGGAGAACGCGCCGTGCGAACCGGCCTTGCTGTACTCGGCCTCGTAGTAGGTGTCGGCCATGGCGACGGCCGGAGCCCCCAGGACCAGGGCCGGGATGACGATGCCCGCGAACACGATTCGGCGTGCGGTCGTGGCGATCATGGAACTTCCCTCCAGGAAGGACGGTCCGGCGATCTGCCGGACCGACGGTCCCGCTGCGCCCCGTTCATGACCGCTACCGTCCACCCGGTGGGAACGGGACGTGAGGACCACAACCCATGCTGGTCGAACTTCTCCCACCGAAAAACCGGAAACAGGTATCCCGTTTCCCAAAGCCCCCGCAGAGGGGTCAAGTCGGAATTGACCTCCGGTGTCCTTTTCCGCGGCAAAGGGCCCCGCCCGTGGCACGGGCGGGGCCCTCCTGATCGCCGCGGCCTGAACATCTCGGTGCGGCGTCATGGTCCGGGGGCGGCGAAGGTCGCATGGAACGCGCCGCACCCCGCCGGACCGCTAGCCGGACCGCTAGTCGGCCTCACTCTCGACGCTGGAGGAGAAGGCCCCGTGCGGACCGGCCTTGGTCTTGGTCTCCTCGTACGACGCGTCGCCGTCGCCGTCGGCGGACGACTCCACGCTGTGCGACCACGCACCGTTGGGGCCCGCGGCGCTCTGCTCGGCCTCGTAGTCGGTGTCGGCCATGGCGACGGCCGGAGCCGCCAGCACCAGGGCCGGTGCCGCGATGCCCGCGACCAGGATCCGGCGTACGGTCATGGCATCCATGAAATTTCCCCTCCCGAGAAGGCGGTCCGGCGCTCTGCCGGGCCGGCGGCCCCATCGGCGCCTCCCGCCCCTTCCGCCGCCGTCCACGGCGGTGGAGAGCGGACCGCTGAAGCCACCACCCATGCTGGTCGAGAGCACTTCTCCAGAGAACAGAGGGAAGGTATTCAATTACCAAAAGTCACCGCAGACGCGTCAAGTCGGATTTGACCTGCGACGAGGGATTTGTGCGCCCGCAGCGGATTCCCGCGGAACCGGGCGGACCGGCCCCGGCGTCACCCCGTGAACAACTGGGCCGCGGTGAGCAGCACCCGGAAGACCCCGTAGCCGAGCAGGACGCTCACGAGCGTCCAGGCGAGCACCAGCCGGGGCCTGCGCCCCTCGGCGGCGGCGGCGGTGGCGGACGCGGTCCGGTCGGCGGTCGGCGCCGCGCCGGAGACCCCGGGCTCGTGGAACCGCTCGGCGACCGGGCGCACGAGCGCGTTGGCGACGAAGCCGACGACGAGCAGCCCCACCATGGTGAACAGCGGCGCCTGGTAGGCACCCTGGGTCAGCGTGCCGGGCTCACCCTCGGCGTCGAGGAAGGCGTTGACGATGAGAGGGCCGGCGACGCCTGCGGCCGACCAGGCGGTGAGCAGCCGGCCGTGGATGGCGCCCACCTCGTAGGTGCCGAACAGGTCGCGCAGGTAGGCCGGGACCGTCGCGAACCCGCCGCCGTAGAAGGACAGGATCAGGCAGGCCAGGACCACGAACAGCCATGTGGCGCTGGAACCGACGGTGGCCAGCAGCGTGTACAGCACCGCCCCGACGCCCAGGTAGATCATGTAGACGGGCTTGCGGCCGATGAAGTCGGAGGTCGAGGACCATCCGAACCGGCCGGCCATGTTGAACAGCGACAGCAGTCCGACGAAGCCGCCGGCCGCCGCGACGGAGACCGTGGTCGAGCCGCCGTCGCGGAAGAAGTCCTGGATCATCGGGCTCGCCTGCTCCAGGATGCCGATGCCCGCCGTGACGTTGGTGAACAGCACGACCCACAGCAGCCAGAACTGCGGCGTGCGCACGGCGTTGCGCGCCGAGACGCCGGCCGTGGTGATCATCGGCGCCGAGCGCTGCGCCGCCGGGTCGAAGCCGGCGGGCCGCCATCCCTCGGCCGGCACCCGGATCAGCAGCACGCCGACCATCATCAGGGCCAGGTAGCCCAGTCCGAGCGTCACGAACAGCCCCACGAGGGCGCCGCCGGAGGCGACCGAGCCGCCCACGGCGGGGTCGTAGCCCGGGTCGTAGAACACCATGAGCTGGTTGGAGACCGGGGAGGCGACCAGCGCCCCGCCGCCGAAGCCCATGATGGCCAGGCCCGTGGCCAGGCCCGGGCGGTCGGGGAACCACTTGATCAGGGTGGAGACCGGAGAGATGTAGCCGATGCCCAGCCCGATGCCGCCGAGGACGCCGTAGCCGAGGTAGACCAGCCAGAGCTGCCCGGCCGCGATGCCGAGCGCTCCCACCAGGAAGCCGCCGCTCCAGCAGGCCGCCGAGACCAGCATGGCCTTGCGCGGGCCGTTGCGCTCCACCCAGGTGCCGCCGACCGCCGCGGACAGGCCGAGCATGACGATCGCGAGGCTGAAGACGACGCCGATCGCGGTCTGGCCGGTGCCGAAGTGCGCGACGAGCGAGTTCTTGTACACGCTCGTGGCGTACACCTGCCCGATGGAGAGGTGGACGGCGAGCGCGGCGGGCGGTATGAGCCAGCGGTTGTAGCCCGCCGACGCTATCGAGTTTTCCCGATCCAGGGTGCTGAGTACCGACATCCGTTCACTGTCGCCGTGCCCACCGGAGGCGGTCAATGCCCCGATATCGGGGGCTTTTCCCACTCGGCACTCGCGCCGCACCCCTGTCCGGCGCACCAAACGCAGGCGCGGGCGGCACCAGGATGCGTATCGACGCTGAAACGGCATACAGAATCCATAAAAAGGAAGGCGGCGGCACTGCGGGGACGCTACGTTCCAATATGATCACTGACAGCTCATCCCGGTGGCGCGCCGGGAGCCTTCGCCGTCCCTCGGGAGTTCGCGGCCCTGCCCGGCCGGTCCTCGACGAGCTCGGCGAGGAGATGACCAGCGGGATCCGGGCGCGGGTCGCCGAGTACGCGCGGCCCCCGAGGCCGTCGACGGCCTCGGGGGCCGACGCGCTGGCGCCTTCCCGGGACCGTCGCCGTGGTCGTGCTGCACGAGAGCGAACCCGACGCCTGCGGGCCGCCGCCCGGTGCCGCTCGGCGGCGCCCGGACCGATCCCGTCCCGGCCATCGGTTGACATGTCCACGGCCCCAAGGCGGCTAAGGCGGCTTTGCCGGTAAAGCAGAACGGCTTCAGCCGTTGTCAAGCCGCCACCTGCGTCTTCGCGTCGCGGCCCGCGGCGGTGCATTGATCGCCGGACCGTGGGCAGACGCCCCTACCGGCATCGCGCGACGGAGGCGCACGCGGGCGGCGGCCCGGGCCGCCGCTGGAGGAGGGACACCGTGAAGATCGGTTACAAGCTGTTCGCCGAGGGGTACTCGCCGCAGGAGATGGTGCGCCAGACCGTGCGCGCCGAGCAGGCCGGATTCGACTTCGTCGAGATCAGCGACCACTTCCACCCGTGGCTGTACAGCCACGGGCACTCGGGCTTCGTCTGGTCGATCCTCGCCGCCGCGGCGGCCCGCACCGAGCGCATCGAGCTGGCCACCGGCGTCACCTGCCCCTTCATCCGCTACCACCCGGCCGTGGTCGCCCAGGCCGCCGCGACGACCGCGCTGCTCGCCGAGGACCGCTTCACCCTCGGGGTCGGCGCCGGCGAGCGGCTCAACGAGCACGTCGTCGGGCGCGGCTGGCCCGCTGTCGGCGTGCGCCACGAGATGCTGCGCGAGTCCCTGGAGATCATCAGGCTGCTCTGGTCCGGCGGATACCACTCCTATGCGGGCCGGCACCTCGCGCTGGAGGACGCGCGCGTGTTCGACCTGCCCGAACGGCCGCCCCGGATCGCGGTGGCGGCCAGCGGCGCGGCGTCGGCCCGGTTGGCCGCCGAACTCGGCGACGGCCTCTTCGCCACCGAGCCCAAGCCCGAGCTGACCGATGTCTACGCCGAGGCCGGCGGTTCGGGACCCAGGTACGCCGAGGTACCGCTGTCCTGGGCGCCGGACGAGGAGGCGGCGGTCGCCTCGGCGCACGAGAGGTTCCGGTTCGGCGTCACCGGCTGGAAGGTGCAGTCGGAGCTGCCCAACCCGGTCAACTTCGAGGCCGCGACGGCGTCGGTGCGCCACGACGACATGCGCGAGGCGTTCGGCTGCGGTCCCGACCCCGAGCGCCATCTCGCCGTCGTCCGGCAGTTCGCCGACGCCGGCTTCGACCACCTCGCGCTCCTCAACGCCGGGCCCGACCCCGACGGGTTCTTCGACTTCTTCGGCCGCGAACTCGCCACGCCCGTCCGGGCCCTCGCCCCGGCCTGAGCCTGCCCGCTTCTTACGGACACCTTGTGCGCCCGCTCGCACCCCCGGCGCCGTCGCTGCCGCTTTCCCTCACGACCGCCCGCCGCCCGGCAGCGGACAAGGCCGCGCAGCAGGCTCGAGCCGGCCGGTCGCCAACGGCCCGAGCGCGGTGCTACCACCCCGGGAGCGTCAGCGCCGCTCCGGTCGCCGCGCCGATGGCGACGACGGCTGCGGCCAGGGCGACGAGGCCGCGCGGCGGGACGACGGCGCGCAGCATCAGCAGGGCGGGCAGGCTCAGGACGGGGAGGGTGACCAGGAAGGCTCCCGCCACTCCCGGCACCGCGCCGGCGCGGTGCAGCGCCGCCGCGACGGGGATCTCGGCGGCCAGGGGGACGATGAGCAGCGCGCCGCCGACGGCGGCGAGGACCAGCATCGGCGCCGCCGCTGTGTCCCAGTCCAGCGCGGCGAGCCAGGTCTGGGCGATGCCGGCGGCCAGGACCACGATCAGGTAGTCGGGCAGCAGGGTGCGCGCGAGCCGGGCCAGGCTGCGGCCGAACCGGCGGAGTGCGAGCAGGTCGTCGAACTCCGGTCCGCGCAGCGGCTCGGGCGGGCCGTCCTGGGCGCGCGGCGCACCGCCGAAATGGTAGGCGACGAAGAGCACGAGGGCCGCGCCGGCGGCGACGCGCGCCGCCGTCCACTCCCACGGCAGCACCGACAGGCACAGGACGAGGACGGCCGGGTTGAGCATGGGCCCGGCCACCCAGAACGCGACCGTTCCCGCGACCGGTGCGCCGCGGCGGCCCAGCGCGACGGCCACCGCCGCGGCGCCGCCGGAGCACAGCATGCTCAGCCCGCCCAGCAGCGCCCCGGCCGCAGCCGAACGCAGAGGACGGCCGCCGTGGCCGAGGAGCCGCAGCAGCCGCCCTCTGGGCACCAGCGCGTCGACGGCCGCCGCCACGACCAGTCCGGCCAGCACCGTCTTCCACGCGCCGAGCAGGTGGGCGGCTGCGTGGCCGATCCCCGACACCAGGTCCGGCGCGCCCCCGCCCGTGAGGCCGGCGTCGAAGGCCGTGCGCTCGGCCACGCCAGCGGGTGACCAGTAGGACCAGGTGAGGAGCGCGCAGCCGAGCAGGACGGCGAGCAGCGGCGCCCGCCCGGCGAGGCGGGATCGCCGCGCACCGGGGACCGCCGAAGGGGACCGCGTGACCATGGGGATCGCTTTCTCGTCGGTCGGGGGCGGCTGAACTCCGGAGAGGTTCAGAGGCCGAGGTCGTGGGCGAGGATGCGCGGCAGGGCAACGGACAGGTGCGTGCCGCCGGCGCTACGCGCACTGCGACAGCCGGCCCCTCTCCACCCGCGCCCTTAAAGCTCTCTAGGCGTGGGACTCGGGTCGCAGGGTGTAGTCGGGGAAGTTGCCGGGCAGGCGTTCATCGGCGGGGCCGTCGGTGACGGCGTGCACGAGGAGGTGGCCGCCGACGAAGGCGCCGCGCCAGGAGTCGCCCCAGCCGCCGAAGAGCTCGGCGCGGTCGCCGCGGGAGCGGGGCTTGTTGACGCCGACCTTGAAGGCGCGCACGCTGCCGGCGATGCGGGCGGCGGTGGCCTCGTCGTCGCAGGAGACGCTGCCGACCAGCGCCCCGTTGCTGGCGTTCATGGCGGCGAGCAGTTCGGCCTCGGTGTCGACCAGGACGATGGAGTCGACCGGGCCGAACGGTTCGGCGTGGAACAGCGGCGAGGGCCTCGGCGGCTCCAGCAGCGCCACCGGGGCCATGTAGGCGTCGGTGTTCTGCCCGGCCACGAAGCGGCCGCCGTCCAGGTCGCCGCTGTACAGCGGCACGGCTCCCTTGGCGATCGCGTCGCTGACCTGCTCGCCGAGGTCCTTGGCCTTGGCCGCGTTGATCAGCGGTCCGAAGTCCAGCTCCGGCAGCTCCTCCCCCTGTTCGGAGACGGCGAGCGGGTTGCCGAACCTGACGGCGGCGACCGCGGGCAGGTAGGCGGAGAGGAACCGGTCGAACAGCGAGCGCTGCACGACGAAGCGCGGGTAGGCGGTGCAGCGCTGCTTGGCGTAGTCGAAGGTCTTGCGCACCTGGCCGGAGAAGGTCTCCCAGTCGCCGAACTCCCACACGCCCCAGCAGTTGAGCCCCTCCTGCTCCAGGATGTGCCGCTTGCCGAGGTCGGCCAGCGCGGTGGCGATCTGCCCGCCGGCGTCCCTGCCGCCCACGAACGACACGCAGCCGACCTCGGACGAGCGCACCAGCGCCGGCGACAGCTCCCGGCCGCTGCCGCTGATCAGCGTGAACGGCAGCCCCTCTCGGGCGGCCAGCGCGGTGGCCAGCGTCAGGCAGGCCAGGCCGCCGTCGGTGGGGGTCTTGGCGATCGCCGCGTTGCCCGCGAGCACCTGCACGCACATCGCGTGCGCCAGGACGCTCATCGGGTAGTTCCAGCTCGCGATGTTGCTGACCGGGCCGTCCAGCGGGGAGCGCCCCTCCAGCATCGGGCCGATCTCCTCCAGGTACCACTCCACCCCGGAGATCGCGCGGTCGACGTCCTGGCACGCCAGCCGCCACGGCTTGCCGATCTCCCACACCAGCAGCAGGGCGAGCAGGTCGCGGTGCTCGGCCCAGGCGTCCAGCGCCGCCCGCACCCTGGCCCGCCGTTCGGCCTCGGGCACCCGTCGCCATTCGCGGTGCCGGTCGGCCGCGGTGCGCACCGCCGCCTCGGCGGCGTCGGCCGTCAGCATGGGCGGTCCGGCGATCTCGCCGCCGTCAACGGGTGAGAAGGCCGGCCGGGGCTCGCCGTCGTCCCGCCAGCGCCCGCCCCAGAAGTTGTGCACGCGGTCCGCGCCGAACGCCTCCGGCGCCGCCGCTCGGCAGTGGCCGTACACGGTGTTCCACTCGGTCCCGGATTTCAGCATGAACGTCATGGGATCTCCCGCCAGAAGGGGTCAGTAGAGTGCGCGGACCAGCCGCGCGGTTTCGCTGGGGGTTTTGCCGACCTTGACGCCGGCGGCCTCCAGGGCCTGCTTCTTGGCCGCGGCGGTGCCCGAGGAGCCCGAGACGATGGCGCCGGCATGGCCCATGGTCTTGCCCTCGGGCGCGGTGAACCCGGCCACATAGCCCACCACCGGCTTGGACACGTTGGCCTTGACGAACTCCGCGGCCCGCTCCTCGGCGTCGCCGCCGATCTCGCCGATCATCACGATGGCGTCGGTGTCGGGATCGGCCTCGAAGGCGGCCAGCGCGTCGATGTGGGTGGTGCCGATGATCGGGTCGCCGCCGATGCCCACACAGGTGGAGAAGCCGATGTCGCGCAGCTCATACATCATCTGGTAGGTCAGCGTGCCGCTCTTGGACACCAGCCCGATCCGGCCCGGCTTGGTGATGTCGGCCGGGATGATCCCGGCGTTGGCGGCCCCCGGCGTGATCAGCCCCGGGCAGTTGGGCCCCACGATCCGCGTCGCATGGCCGGCGGCGCCCGCATGGGACCAGAACGCCGCGGTGTCGTGCACCGGAATGCCCTCGGTGATCACCACCGCCAGCCCGATCCGGGCGTCGATCGCCTCGATCACCGCATCGCGGGCGAACCGCGGCGGCACGAAGATCACCGTCACATCGGCGCCGGTGGCGGCCATGCCCTCGGCCACCGACCCGAACACCGGCACCGCCGCGCCGTCGAAGTCCACGCTCTGGCCGGCCTTGCGCGGGTTGACCCCGCCCACCACATTGGTGCCCGAGGCGAGCATCCGCCGCGTGTGCTTGCCGCCCTCAGAGCCCGTCATGCCCTGGACCAGCACCCTGCTGTCCTTGGTCAGAAAAATAGCCATGGTTTCTCTTCGTCCTTACTTCGCCGCGGCGAGTTCGGCGGCCTGGGCTGCGGCGCCGTCCATGGTGTCGACCCGGCGCACCGCCGGATGGGCCCGCTCCTCCAGGATCTGGCGCCCCAACTCGGCGTTGTTGCCGTCCAGACGCACCACCAGCGGCTTGGACACGTCGTCACCACGCTGCTCCAGCAGCTCCAGCGCCTGCACGATGCCGTTGGCCACCGCATCGCAGGCCGTGATCCCGCCGAAGACGTTGACGAACACGCTGCGAACCGCCGGATCACCCAGAATGATCTCCAACCCGTCGGCCATCACCTCCGCCGAGGCACCACCCCCGATGTCGAGGAAATTGGCCGGCTTGACCCCGCCGCGCGCCTCACCCGCATAGGCCACCACGTCCAGCGTCGACATCACCAGACCCGCACCATTGCCGATGATGCCGACCTCACCGTCGAGCTTGACGTAGTTCAACCCCTTCTCCTTCGCCCGCACCTCGAGAGGGTCGGCGTCGCCGTTGTCGTGGAACGGGGTCCGCTCGGGGTGCCGGAAGGCCGCGTTGTCGTCGAGGGTGACCTTGCCGTCCAGCGCGATGATGTGGCCGTCGGTGGTGCGCGCGAGCGGGTTGACCTCCACGAGGAGCGCGTCCTCTTCGCAGGCCACCTGCCACAGCCGCATCAGCACCGTGCTGATCCGCGGATGGGTGTCGGAGGGCAGTCCGGCCTGTTCGCAGATCCGCCAGGCGGTGTGCCGGTCGAGGCCCTGGGCGGGGTCGACGGGCGTGCGCACGACGGCGTCGGGCCGGGTCCTGGCGACCTCCTCGATGTCCATGCCGCCCTCGGCGGAGCAGATCGACAGGAAGGTGCGGTTGGCCCGGTCCAGCAGCAGGGAGAAGTAGTACTCCTCGGCGATGTCGCTGGCCTCTTCGACCAGGACCCGGTGCACCGTGTGGCCCTTGATGTCCATGCCGAGGATCTGCTCGGCCTTGGCTGCGGCGTCCTCGGGGCCCTCGGCCACCTTCACACCGCCGGCCTTGCCCCGCCCGCCGGTCTTGACCTGCGCCTTGACGACAACGCGCGGGCCGAGTCTGGTGGCGCTGAGCGCGGCCTGCTCCGGAGTGCCGGCCAACTGGCGCTGGGCCAGCGGCACGTCGTGCTCCCCGAAAAGCTGCTTGGCCTCGTGTTCGTAGAGATCCACCGAACCTCCTCGTGCGTCGCGGTTGCGGAGCTCCCATCAGTCATACGTCAGATCGTATGCAGTATGCAATGCCCTCTTTCCGGCTCTTCCCAATCGGACGATGCAGTCGCATACTGTATGCATCACTCCGGAGGGAGGATCATGAACAGCGTTCGTCCCGCATCCGAGGCCCCCGGCCACCTCGTCTTCCCCCACCCGCGGCTCAGCGGGGAGTTCCGCGACTGGCGCGGCCGGCGCTACCTGGTCGGCGCCTCCGCCAGGGAGCTGACCGGCAGGGACCGTTCGGCGGTGCTGGCCGGGACCGTGCCGGCCCTGCTCGCGGTCGGCGTGCTGCAGTACGGCTACGGCTCGGTGGTGCCGGTCCTGACAGCGGCCCACGGCCTGAGCACCGCCCAGGCGCTCACCCCGCTGCTGGTGTGGGCGCTGTTCCAGGGCGGTTCGGCCGTGCCGGTGGCGCACCTGCGCGAACGCGGCGCCCTGGCGCCGGGCCGCGCCGTCGTGCTGGGCGCGGCGCTGTGCGCGGTCGCGCTGGCGACGCTCGGACACGCCGACGGGCTCGGCGCGCTGCTGCTGGGCTACGGCGTCCTGGGCGGAGCGGGCGCGGGGCTGGTCTACCACTCCTGCGTCCACCTGGCCGCGGCGTGGTACCCCGAGCGGCCGACCGCCCGCACCGGGCTGGCCGGCGGCGCCTTCGCGCTCGGGGCCGCACCCGTGGTCGTCGCCGCGACGGTCGGGCTGCGCCCCGACGACCTCGCCGCGGCGTGCACGGTCGCCGCGATCGTGGTCGGCGGCGTCACCGCGCTGTGCGGCCGCCGGCTGCCCGAACCGCCGCGCCACTGGTGGCCGCCGCACCCCGATCCGCGCGCCTGGGCGCTGGACCGCAGGGTCAACCCCGCCCTGGCCGCCAATCCCGCCGCGGCGGGCGAGCACTCCCCCGCGCAGGCCTGGCGCAGCGGCGCGCTGCCGGCGATGAACGCCGTCCTGGCTCTGGCCGGCGCGGTCTCGCTGTTCAACATCGCCTGCCTGCCGGTCTTCCTGCACGCCTGGGGCGCCTCCCCCGCCGCGGTCGCCGCCGCGGTGGCGACCCTGGTGGCGACCAACGGCGCCGGTCGCGTGGCGGCCGACCGCGCCTCGGAGCGGCTGGGCCGCCGCCGCACGCTGGGAGCCGTGCTGGCCCTCAGCGGGATCGCGCAGTTCGGCCTGGCCGCGGGCGGGGCGAGCGGAGCGGTCCCGTTGCTGCTGTGCTGCGCCGCGCTGGCCGGCGTGGGCGGCGGCGCCTGCTACCCGTTGACCTCGGCGCTGGCCGTGGACTACTTCGGCGTCCGCGACGCCGGCCGCAACCAGGGCTTCGTCTACAGCGCCAAGGCGCTGGGCGGGCTGCTCGGCATCGGCGGCGCCGCCGTCCTGCTGGCGCTCGCGCCGACGAACGGCCACGTCGCGGCGTTCTGCGCGGCCGGACTCCTGGCGCTGGCCGCGGCCGCGCTGACCCTCCGGCTGCACCGCCCGATCAACATCCGCACGATTCCCGGCTAGTCCTATCTAGACACCGACCCCCGGCTCATGTAGCAATGGAAAACATACGGTATGCAGTATTCAATAACCTCGGACTCGCCCGGACCCCACGTCCCACAGCACGACGAGCGCCCCGCAACGGGGCACACGGTGAGGAGATGAGCACGCAGATGGCGGATCACAAGAGCGAGGCAACGACGATCTCCGGCGGCCACCTGGTGGCCAAGGCCCTCAAGGCCGAAGGGGTCGACGTGATCTTCACGCTGTGCGGCGGCCACATCATCGACATCTACGACGGCTGCGTCGACGAGGGCATCGACGTCATCGACGTGCGCCACGAGCAGGTGGCCGCGCACGCCGCCGACGGCTACGCCCGCGTCACCGGCAAACCCGGCTGCGCCGTCGTCACCGCGGGCCCGGGCACCACCGACGCCGTCACCGGCATCGCCAACGCCTACCGCGCCGAGAGCCCGATGCTGGTCATCGGCGGCCAGGGAGCGCTCAGCCAGCACAAGATGGGCTCGCTGCAGGACCTCCCGCACGTCGACATGATCAACCCCATCTCCAAGTTCGCGGCGACCGTCCCGCACACCGAGCGGGTGGCCGACATGGTCTCGATGGCGTTCCGCGAATCGCTCAACGGCGCCCCCGGCCCGTCCTTCCTGGAGATCCCGCGCGACGTCCTGGACGCCGACGTCCCGGTCGACAAGGCCCGCGTTCCCAGGCCCGGCGGATACCGGGCCTCCACCCGCCAGGGCGGCGACCCCGCGGCGATCGAGCGGCTGGCCGAGCTGCTGGTCCGCTCCGAGAAGCCCAGCATCCTGCTCGGCTCTCAGGTGTGGACCACCAGGGCCACCGAGTCGGCCACCGATCTGGTGCGCGCGCTCAACGTCCCCGCCTACATGAACGGCGCGGGGCGGGGCACGCTGCCGCCCGGCGACCCGCACCACTTCCAGCTCTCCCGGCGCTACGCCTTCACCAACTCCGACCTGATCATCATCGTCGGCACGCCCTTCGACTTCCGGATGGGCTACGGCAAGCGCCTCTCCCCCGACGCCACCGTGGTGCAGATCGACCTGTCCTACGCCACCGTCGGCAAGAACCGCGACGTCGACCTGGGGCTCGTGGGCGACGCCGACGTGATCCTGTCCTCGGTGCTGCAGGCCGCCTCCGGCTACGGCGACAACGGCGCCCAGGGCCGCAAGGCCTGGCTGGAGGAGCTGCGCGCCCAGGAGCGCCAGGCCGCGGACAAGCGGGCGGAGCTGCTGCACTCCGACGCCGCGCCCATCCACCCCTACCGCCTGGTCAACGAGATCAACGAGTTCCTCACCGAGGACTCCATCTACATCGGCGACGGCGGCGACATCGTCACCTTCTCCGGTCAGGTGGTGCAGCCCAAGTCGCCCGGCCACTGGCTGGACCCGGGCCCCCTGGGGACGCTGGGCGTGGGTGTGCCGTTCGTGATGGCGGCCAAGTACGCCCGGCCCGACAAGGAGATCGTGGCGCTGTTCGGCGACGGCGCGTTCAGCCTCACCGGCTGGGACTTCGAGACGCTGGTCCGCTTCAACCTGCCCTTCGTCGGCATCATCGGCAACAACTCCTCGATGAACCAGATCCGCTACGGCCAGATCGCCAAGTACGGCGAGGAGCGGGGCGACGTCGGCAACACCCTCGGCGACGTCCGCTACTCCGAGTTCGCCAAAATGCTGGGCGGCTACGGCGAGGAGGTCCACGATCCGGCCGACATCGGCCCGGCCCTGCGCCGCGCCCGGGAGTCCGGCAAGCCCTCGCTGATCAACGTCTGGATCGACCCCGAGGTCTACGCGCCCGGGACCCGCAACCAGACCATGTACAAGTGATCCGGCGCCGGCGGTGCGGAGACCGAGAAGACGAGGAGAAACGCCATGACGAAGGCGCTTGAGGGCGTGCGCGTCCTCGACATGACCCACGTGCAGTCCGGCCCCTCGGCGACGCAGATCCTGGCCTGGCTCGGCGCCGACGTGCTGAAGGTGGAGGCGCCCAGCGGCGACATCACCCGCCGGCAGCTGCGCGACCTGCCCGACGTGGACAGCCTTTACTTCACGATGCTCAACTCCAACAAGCGCAGCATCACGCTCAACACCAAGAGCGAGCAGGGCAAGGAGATCTTCCTGGAGCTGGTGCGCCGCTCCGACGTGCTGGTGGAGAACTTCGCCCCCGGCGCGCTGGACCGCATGGGCTTCACCTGGGAGGTGCTGCAGCAGGCCAACCCGCGGCTGGTCTACGCCTCGATCAAGGGCTTCGGCCCCGGCGCCTACGCCGACTTCAAGGCCTACGAGGTCATCGCCCAGGCGATGGGCGGCTCGATGAGCACGACCGGGTTCGAGGAGGGGCCGCCGCTGGCCACGGGCGCGCAGATCGGTGATTCGGGCACCGGAATGCATACAGTAGCCGGTATCCTCGCGGCGCTGCTCCAGCGCACCGGCACCGGCCGCGGCCAGCGGGTCGAGGTGGCCATGCAGGACTCCGTGCTCAACCTGTGCCGGGTCAAGCTGCGCGACCAGCAGCGCCTGACCCACGGCCCGCTCGCCGAGTACCCCAACGAGGACTTCGGCGACGAGGTGCCCCGCTCCGGCAACGCCTCCGGCGGCGGCCAGCCCGGCTGGGCGGTGCGCACCGCCCCCGGCGGGCCCAACGACTACGTCTACGTGATCATCCAGCCGCCGGGCTGGGCGCCGATCACGCAGCTCATCGGCCGCCCCGAGCTGGCCACCGACCCCGATTGGGCCACCCCCGAGGCCCGGCTGAACAAGCTCGACAAGGCGTTCGCGCTCATCGAGGAGTGGTCCATGCAGCTTCCCAAGTGGGATGTGCTGGCCGCACTCAACGAGCACAACATCCCGTGCGGCCCGATCCTGTCCACCCGGGAGATCATCGACGACCCGACGCTCAACGACAACGGCGTCGTGGTCACCGTGCCGCACCCCGAGCGCGGCTCCTACAAGACGGTCGGCCTGCCGATGCGGCTGTCGGACTCCCCCGCCGACATCGAGAGCTCGCCCCTGCTCGGCGAGCACAACGACGACGTCTACGGCCGCGAGCTCGGGATGAGCGCCGACGACCTCGCCACGCTCAAGACGAATGGAGTGATCTGATGGCCACGCAGCCCGCGACGACCGGGACCGGGCACGACAGCGCGGCCGTGCGCGCCGTGCTCGACCGCGCCAGACAGGAGGGCCGCACCTCCCTGACCGCCCCCGAGGGCAAGGCGGTCGCCGACGCCTACGGCATCCCCACGCCCAAGGAGGCGCTGGCGACCTCGGCCGACGAGGCGGTGTCGCTGGCCGTCGAGCTCGGCCTGCCCGTCGTCGCCAAGATCGTCTCGCCCGACATCCTGCACAAGACCGAGGCCGGCGGCGTCGAGGTCGGTCTGGAGTCCCCCCAGGAGGTCGCGGCGGCCTACCGGCGCATCGTCGCCAACGCCCGCGCCCACGACGCCGAGGCCCGCATCGACGGCGTGCAGATCCAGCAGCAGGTCGGCGCCGGGGAGGAGGTCATCATCGGCGCCACCACCGACGTCACCTTCGGCAAGATCGTGGTGTTCGGCCTCGGCGGCGTCCTGGTGGAGGTACTCAAGGACGTCACCTTCCGCCTGGCCCCGGTCTCGCACGAGGAGGCGCTGTCCCAGGTCGGCGACATCAAGGCCGCCGAGATCCTGCGCGGCGTGCGCGGCGGGCGGGGCGTGGACCGCGAGGCGCTGGCCGACGTCATCAGCCGGCTGTCGCAACTGGTGACCGACTTCCCCGAGATCGCCGAGGCCGACCTCAACCCGGTGTTCGCGAGCGCCTCCTCGGCCGTGGCGGCCGACCTGCGCTTCGTGCTGGACTTCGACCCGCCCGCACCCCCGAAGCGGTTCAGCAGGGAGGAGATCCTCCAGGCCACGAACCGGATCTTCAAGCCGGCCTCGATCGCGATCATCGGCGCCTCCAACGAAGAGGGCAAGATCGGCAACTCCGTCATCAAGAACGTCGTCAACGGCGGCTACTCGGGCGAGATCTACCCGATCAACCCCAAGGCCGACGAGGTGTACGGGCGCAAGTCCTACAAGAGCGTCGCCGACGTCCCCGGCGATGTCGACGTCGCGATCTTCGCCATCCCGGCGAAGTTCGTGGCCGGGGCGCTGGAGGAGGTCGGCGCCAAGGGCGCGGCCGGGGCGATCCTCATCCCGTCGGGCTTCGCCGAGACCGGCGAGCAGGAGCTGCAGGACGAGGTCCTGGCGGTGGCCCGCCGGCACGGCGTCCGACTGCTCGGCCCCAACATCTACGGCTACTACTACACGCCGGAGAAGCTGTCGGCGACCTTCTGCACGCCCTACGACGTGGCCGGGGGCACCGCGCTGACGTCGCAGTCGGGCGGCATCGGCATGGCCATCCTGGGCTACAGCCGCAGCACCCACACCGGCGTCTCGGCGATCGTGGGCGTGGGCAACAAGGCCGACATCGACGAGGACGACCTGCTCACCTTCTTCGGCCAGGACGACAACACCAACGCGATCGCCATGCACCTGGAGGACCTCAAGGACGGCCGCGCCTTCGTCGAGGCCGCGCGCGAGGTGGTGCCGAAGAAGCCGGTCGTGGTCCTCAAGGCCGGGCGGACCTCGGCCGGGGCGCGCGCCGCCGGCTCCCACACCGGGGCGCTGGCCGGCGACGACAAGGTCTACGACGACATCCTGCGCCAGGCCGGCGTGGTACGCGCTCCCGGGCTCAACGAGCTGCTGGAGTTCGGCCGGGCGCTGCCGGTGCTGCCCGCGCCCAAGGGTGAGAACGTCGTCATCATCACCGGTGCGGGCGGCTCGGGCGTGCTGCTGTCCGACGCCGTGGTGGACAACGGGATGAGCCTCTACGAGATCCCGCCGGACCTGGACTCGGCGTTCCGGGCGTTCATCCCGCCCTTCGGCGCGGCCGGCAACCCGGTCGACATCACCGGCGGCGAGCCGCCCTCCACCTACGAGAAGACGATCCGGCTCGGCCTGGAGGACGACCGGGTGCACGCGCTGATCCTGGGCTACTGGCACACGATCGTGACGCCGCCGATGGTCTTCGCCGAGGTCGTCTCGCGGGTGGTCGAGGAGGCCAGGGCCAAGGGCATCGACAAGCCCGTCGTGGCCTCGCTGTCCGGCGACACCGAGGTCGAGGCGGCCAGCGCCTACCTGTTCGACCGCGGCGTCGTCGCCTACCCCTACACCACCGAAAAACCGGTCCAGGTCCTCGGCGCGAAGTATCGCTGGGCGCGCGCCGCCGGGCTACTCTGATCCAACGCTTGATCAACAACGCATCCGATCATCCCCGGTGCCCCCAGCGCCGCCACGCAGAGGGCACCGGGACCATCGTCGGGGCGGCCGCTCCGCCAGCGGCCACCGCGGCGACGAGTCGAGACGGCAACGGCGGCCGGGCGACCGGGCGCACATCGAGGAGTAAACGGAGGTCGGGCACGACGCCTGTCAAGGGGGCGCATGGGGGCGACCGCTCACATCCGCACATCCCATCGAGGGAGATCCGCCCATGGATTCCTCTGACGTCAACACCGGAGGCACACCGACCCAAGGTGTTCCTCCTCAGCCGCAGCCCCAGCCGCAGCAGCCACTGATCCCCGCCCAGCGCGGCGCCGAGCCCTCCGGGGCGGACGCGCAGGGCGCCCCCACGGCCTCCGAGGAACGCGTCTGGCGCGCCGGCCGACTCGAACCGATGCCCATCCGGCCGCTGCCCAAGGCGCCGCCCTCCATCCACATCCTCGGCCCGACCGTCTTCCTGGTCGCACTGGGCGTGGGCATGGGCGAGTCCTACATGTGGCCGCGGCTGGTGCTCATCTTCGGCCCCGAGATCCGCTGGCTGTTCCTGATCGGCGTCAGCCTGCAGGCCGTGGTCATGCTGGAGATGTCGCGCTACGCGATGGCCACCGGCGAGAGCATCTTCTTCGGCGCCGCCCGCGTGTTCAAGCCACTGATGTGGTTCTTCTTCATCACGGCGATCCTGGTCTACATCTGGCCAGGCCACCTGTCGGCGGGCGCGTCGGCGCTGGAACGGGTGACCGGCATCCCCTGGCAGGCCTCCGCCGTGACGGGCATGCTGCTCGTCGGCGTGGTCTTCACCCTCGCCAAGGTCATCTACAGCCTCCTGGAGAACGTGCTCTCCATCTGCATCGGGGTGCTCGTGGTCGGCACGTCGGTGGTGGCGGCCCTGGTCGGCAACCTCGCCGACCTCTCCAGCACGATCACCGGGATGTTCGCCTTCGGCTACCTGCCGGAGGAGGCCGTCTCACCGATCTGGTTCCCCATCCTGGTCGGCTCGATCGCCTTCGCCGGCCCCTCGGGCATGCAGCAGATGTGGTACACGCTGCACCTGCGGGACAAGGGCGCCGGCATGGGCGCGCACATCCCCCGCATCCGCGGCCTGCGCCACGCCGACGACCAGGAGAGCATGCCCTCGCGCGGGTTCATGTTCGACACCGAGAACCCCGACGAGATGGCGAAGTGGAAGGGCTGGCGGCGCTGGGTCACCTTCGACGCCCTGGTGCTGTTCTGGGGCATCACGATGCTGGTGACGATCTCCTTCACCGTGCTCGCCCAGGCCTCGGCCCGGCTGGACCCGGGGGTCACCACCGTGATCCGCGACGGTGAGCGCGACGCCGCGCTGGACGCGATGGCGGGCTCCTTCGCCGCGGCCGGCAGCCCCATCTTCGGCACGGTGTTCTTCTGCTTCATCGCGCTGATCGGGCTCAACGCCACGCTCGGCCTGTTCGACTCCTTCTCCCGGGGCCAGGCCGACATGACCTACTTCTTCGTCCCGGGCGCCAAGCGCTTCAGCATCTCCAAGCTGTACGGGTTCTTCCTGTGGGGCCTGATCGCCTTCGGGATCGGGATCCTGCTGTTCGGGCCCGCCGACGGGCCGGCCGCCATCCTCGACGTGCTGGCGTTCCTGTCCACCTTCGCCATGGGCGCCTACTGCGTGGTGCTGCTGCTGGTCAACAACCTCACGCTGCCCAAGCCGATCCGGCCGGGGCTCATCCCCAACGCCATCATCGGCTTCGCCGCGGTGTTCTACCTCGGCATGCTGTTCTACTCCCTGTTCGCCTTCGGTGTGGTGGTGAGCTGATGACCGCGCCCGTCTCCGCCCCGCACTCGCGCACCTCCTCGATCGCCTGGTACGCCGAGGTCGCCCTGCCCGGTGTCGCCGTCGGAGCGGTGGCCGGGCTGTTCGCCGCCGGGGTGGCCGCGCTGGCCGGGCTGCCGGCCGCCCTGGCCCTGACCATCGCCGCCTCGCTGGGCGGGCCGCTGGCCCTGTTCGGCGGCGCCTACTGCGTGCTGCTGGCCACCGGCCGCTTCCGCGTCGGCACGGTGGCCCCGGTGGCACTGTACTGGATGGTCTGCTTCCCGCTGGCCCGGCTGATCGAGGAGTTCGCTGCGGCGCAGGTTCTGGGCAACCGGACCGTGCTCGGCGAGCCGCTCTGGTCGTTCCTGGTCTTCCAGGCCATGCTGAGCGTCGGTTTCGCCATCGGCTTCCTCTGGCTGCACGAACGCCTGGCGCCGCACTGGCTGATGCGGATCAGGCCGCGCAACCCGGTAGCCGCGGACCTGGCCGAACGCTATCTGGAGCACATGAATACGATGGTTCGCCGTCGCCCTTCCGCCGCAGCGGCCCGGCGGCGCTCATCGACCTGACAGCCGCATTCCCGTAACACCGATCCCGGGCACGCGGGCCGCGTGCCCGGGACCGGCACAGCCGTGCCATGAGCCCTTCAGGAGTAGTTGATCGTGGATATTCAACCGTGGGTGTGGGGAGTGACGGTCACCGTCCTGCTCGCCGTGATCGCCCTCGACTTCGCCATCATCGCCCGCCGCCCCCATGAACCCTCCATGCGCGAGGCCGCGATCTGGATCTCGATCTACGTCTCACTGGCCATCGCCTTCGGGATCGGTCTGGCCTTCTTCGCCGACGGTGAGCAGAGCCTGGACTTCTTCACCGGCTGGATCGTGGAGTACTCGATGAGCATGGACAACCTGTTCGTGTTCATCCTGATCCTCGGGGCCTTCGCCGTCCCGCCCAAGCACCGCCAGCGCGTGCTGCTGGTGGGCATCGCGCTCGCCCTGCTCTTCCGCGGCCTGTTCATCGCGCTGGGCGCGGCCGTCGTCAACGCCTTCGCCGGCGTGTTCTTCCTCTTCGGCGCGTTCCTGCTCTTCACGGCGTGGAAGCTGGTCGCCGGCGGCGACGAGGACGAGGAGTACCAGGAGAACGCCGCGGTGCGGATGGTGCGGCGCATCCTGCCGACCACGGACGAGTACCACGAGGCCAAGCTGACCGTGCGCCTGAACGGCAAGCGGTTCGTCACGCCGATGCTGCTGGTGATGGTCGCCGTCGGGCTCACCGACATCCTGTTCGCGCTGGACTCCATCCCCGCGATCTTCGGCATCACCCAGGAGCCCTACCTGGTCTTCACCGCCAACGCCTTCGCCCTGATGGGGCTGCGCCAGTTGTACTTCCTGATCGGCGGGCTGCTGGACAAGCTGGTCTACCTCAGCAAGGGCCTGGCCTTCATCCTCGGCTTCATCGGGGTGAAGCTCATCCTGCACGCCCTCCACGAGACCACCGAGTGGCACGTGCCCGAGATCCCGACCGTGTTCTCGCTGCTGGTCATCGTGGCGACCCTGGTCATCACGGCGGTGGCCAGCCTGTACAAGAACAAGAAGGACACCGCCGCGGCCGAGGCGGCCGTCGCGGCCGAGGCCTCCGCCGATCCCGGGACCGAGGCCGGGGCCGGGGCCGGGGCGAAGACCGGGGAGCAGGACGACGACGACCGGGACCCGCGCGTCTCGGTGTGACCGCGCGCCGCAGCGCGAGGCGGCCGCCCACCGGACGCGGGCCGGCGGGCGGCCGCCTCTTCTCACACCGCGTCCCGCGGGGTCGCGGCCGCGCTGGCCGGCAGGAGCCGGACCACCTCCAGCGCGACGCCGGTCTCGGGGTCCTCGCCGCCGAGCAGGTGGCCGTCCTCGGCGCCCTCCTCTCCCGTTGGGAGAGGGTTCCAACCCGACTCGCCTTCAGGAGGCGAGAACGAGTCGAGGTTCACGGTTCGTCGCCCCGGCCGTGCCTGGAGGGATCCCCGCGCCGCAACCGCCCGCCCGGCGGCCGTGAGGATGTCTTCTGCCGCGTTGACGTCGGCATGCTCCCGGTGTCCGCAGACAACGCACCAGAACACCGCTTGGCTCTCGCGGTTCTCCGGCGCGCAGTGCCCGCAGCCACCGCAGATCTGCGGCGTGTAGGCGGGATCGACCTTTTCGGTTATCGGCGCAGGGATCACGGCGAAGGCGAGGTGCCGGCGACCGGCCTTATCCCGAGTGACGCGGTAAGACTCCACATTCTCGGGCACCGCGCACGACCAGCGGAACCGCACCCGTCCCACTTTCGGCACCCACACCGCACCGACCCGATGCGACGGTCGGGGAAGGCGCGAGCGGCCGGATCAGGCGCCGGGACCGCGGGATTGGGCCCGTTCGGCCAGGGCCAGGGTCCGCTCGGCGCCGCGGACCACGGCGACGTCGACGAAGCGGCCGTCGGGCAGGGCCAGCGCGCCGGTGCCGGAGCGCTCGGCGTCGGCGGCCGCCGCGACGATCCCGCGCGCCGCGGCCACCTCCTCCTCGTCCGGCAGGTAGGACCGCGCGATCACGGGGAGCTGCGCGGGGTGGATCGCGGTCCGGCCCAGGAAGCCCAGCGCCCGGCCCGCGCGGCAGGAGGCCGCGAGCCCGTCCAGGTCGCGCACTCGGGCGTAGACCGACTGCGCCGGCGCCGGCAGGCCGGCGGCCCGGGCGGCGACGACCGTCCGCGACCGCGCCCACAGCAGGCCGGACTCCTCGCTCACCCCCAGTTCGGCGCCGAGGTCGACCTCCCCCAGCGCGATGCTCGCCACCGCGGGGTGCGCGGTGGCGAGGGCGTGGGCGCGCTCGACGCCCAGCGCCGACTCCAGCAGCACGTGCAGCGCCGCGCCCGGCAGCGCGTCGGCGATCCCGGTGAGCGTCGCCGCCTCCTCGACCTTGGGCACCCGGACGCCGCCGAGGCCGGGCAGGCCCGCCAGCGCGGCCAGGTCGGCCCGGCCCGCGTCGGTGCCGACGTCGTTGACGCGCACCTGGACGGGTTTGGCCTGCGGCCGGGACAGCAGCGCAGCGGTCTCGGAGCGCGCCGCGGCCTTCGCGGCCGGCGCGACGGCGTCCTCCAGGTCGACGATGACGACGTCGGCCTCCCCCGCCAGCGCCTTGCGCACCCGGTCGGGCCGGTCGCCGGGCACGTAGAGCAGGGTCAGCGGAGGTGCCCCGGGCGCGCCGGGCATCAGATCACCCCCGCGGCCCGCAGCTCGGCCAGCTCCTCGGCGGAGCGGCCGAGGAGTCCACCGAGCACCTCGTCGGTGTGGGCGCCGTGCGCGGCGCCGGTCCACCGGATCGCGCCCGGTGTGCCGGACAGGCGGAACATGACGTTCTGCATCCGCAGCGGGCCGAGGTCGGGGTCGTCGACGGTGGTGATGGCCTCCAGCGCGTCGAGCTGGGGGTCGGCCACCACGTCGGAGACGTCGTAGACCGGCGCCACCGCGGCCTGGGCCTCCTCGAACGCCGCCAGCACCTCCTCCCCGGTGCGGCCCGCGACCCACGCGGCCACCGCGGTGTCCAGCTCGTCGGCGTGCGCGGCCCGGCCGGCGCCGGTGGCGAACCAGGGCTCGTCGATGTACTCGGGCCGGCCGACCAGGCGCAGCACCCGCTCGGCGATGCTCTGCGCCGACGTCGACACCGCCACCCACGACCCGTCGGAGCACCGGTAGGTGTTGCGCGGCGCGTTGTTGACCGACCGGTTGCCGGTGCGCGGCGGGACCTGGCCGAGCTGGTCGTAGACGGTGGGCTGGGGGCCCAGGACGGTGAGGATCGGTTCGATGATGGACAGGTCCACGGCCTGCCCCCGACCGGTGGCCTCGCGGCCGCGCAGCGCGGTCATCACCGCGTAGGCGGTGGCCAGCGCGGTGATGCCGTCGGCGAGGCCGAAGGGCGGCAGGGTCGGCGGGCCGTCGGGCTCGCCGGTCATGGCGGCGAACCCGCTCATCGCCTCGGCCAGCGTTCCAAAGCCCGGCCGCTGGGCGTAGGGCCCGAACTGGCCGAAGCCGGTGACCCTGGCCAGCACCAGGCCGGGGTTGGCCGCGGCGAGCCGGTCGTAGCCGAGGTTCCAGCGCTCCAGGGTGCCCGGGCGGAAGTTCTCGATCACCACGTCGGCGCCCGCCGCCAGTTCGGCCAGCAGGTCCTGGCCCTGCGGGGTGGACAGGTCGACGGTGACCGCGCGCTTGTTGCGCCCGAGCACCTTCCACCACAGCCCGACGCCGTCCTTGGCCGCGCCGTGCCCGCGCGAGGGGTCGGGTCTGCGCGGGTGCTCGACCTTGATCACCTCGGCGCCGTAGTCGCCGAGGAGCATCGCCGCCATCGGGCCGGCGAACAGCGTGGCGAGGTCGAGCACCCGGATGCCCTCCAGCGGAGGGGGTGCCTGCGTCATTCCTGCTCCTTGGGGTCGGCGGTGGGATCGGCCGCGGCGTCGACCGCACAGCGGAAGCCGATGGTGGCGCTGCGCTCGATGGCCGGGTGGGTGCGCAGCAGCTTGAGCGCGTACTCGGCCGGACGCGGGCCCGGGTCCGGGTCGGCGTACCACTCCGAGCCGTGCGCGCCGCCGTCGGCGCCGCCCTTCAGCAGCGCGAAGCGGGTCCGGCCGTCGGTGTGCTCGCTCTCCGTCCAGTTCCACACCAACGGCGATCGCCGCTGGAATCCGAGCTCGCCGGCCGCGGCCCGCCACTCGTGCTCGGTCGGCAGCCGGGCGCCGCACCAGGCCGCATAGGCGCGCGCGTCGTCGAGGTCGACGTGGGTGACCGGATCGTCCCCGGTCCCCGGCGCGGGGGCGCCGTCGCGCCAGTGGGCCAGGAAGCCCTCGGGGCTGCGGGGCCGGTAGCCGGTGGCGGCCAGGAAGCGCGCGTACTCGGCGTTTCCGACCTCGCGGACGGCCACCTCCGCGCCGGTGTCCGGCGCGTCGCGCTCCACCTCGCGGATCGCGTGCAGCCGCGGCGGCAGCGGCTTCCACGCGTCGACGTAGGGGGCGGGTTCGGGCGCGCGGCCGTCGGGGCCCAGCCCGTCGAAGCCGGTCTCGCGGACCCGGTGCAGCACGCGGGTGCGGCGGTCGCCGCGGCGCGGTGCGACGGTGCGCCCGATGCCGCGGGCACCGGCCGGGACCGAGGAGGCCGGGGCGGGGCGGCGCAGCACCGGGCGGTGCGGGAACGCGGTGTCGTCGCTCCAGCGCGCCCGCTCGCCGCGCTGCGCCCGCAGCAGATCGGCCAGGGCGCCGTCGCACGCGAGCCGCTCGGCGGGGACGGCCAGGACCGCGGCGGCGCCGCGCGCCGGGACCTCGGCGGCCAGGTCGGGGCCGAGTTCGGCGCCGGCCACGAGGTCGAGGTAGCGCAGGCCCGGCCGCGGGGCGATGTCCAGCAGCGGGCCGCGGTAGGGCGCGTCGGAGCGGTTGACCAGCGTCCAGAGCGTGTGGTCGGGGCCCTGCCAGCGCGACGCCGGCACCGCGGGCGCGGCCTCGTCGGTCAGCGGCGTCCACTCCCCCAGCGCGAAGGTGTCGCGGAAGTGCCGCTGCACCGGCAGCACCGCGCGCAGCAGCGCGCGGTCGCGGGCGCTCCAGCCCACCCAGGATCCGAACACGTTCTCCCACACCAGCACGCCGGCGCCGTTCATCCAGGCCGAGTGCAGCTCGGCGGAGCGGTCGCGGTGCCAGCGCCGCGTGTGGTGCTGCATGTGGCGCTGCTCGAACCAGGTGGTGCGCAGCACGCCGGGCGCCTCGGAGTCGGCCATCCACTGCGCCCACGACATGACGTGGTCGCCGACGCGCTCCAGCGGCACCGCCGACTCCCCCTCCAGGGCGGCGCCGGGGGCCGCGGCGCGCACCGCGTCGCGCAGCCCGGTGTCGCCCTCGCGCAGCGTGTCGAGGAAGACCCCGTCGGCGCCGAACCGGCGCACCACGTCGGCCACCGCCGCGGCGTCGCCGACGGCCTCGCGGCGGGTGCCGGTGTCCCACGGGTTGTAGTCGACGATGACGCGCAGGCCGCGCCGCTTCAGTGCCGCGACCAGGCCGTCGATGCCGGGGACGTCGCGGTAGAGGTCGAACTGGTTGCGCCGGTCCACCCCGATCACCGGGTAGGCGTGCCAGAGCACCACGGCGTCGAATCCGCCGAACTCGCGCTCGGCGTGGTCGCAGAACTCCTGCGGGGTGAACGCGCCGCGCTCGGCGTCGTAGAGCAGGCCGTCCCACAGCCACGCCAGGCAGACCGAGAAGCAGCCGCGCGCCCACGCCAGTTCGGGCCGCCGGTAGGCCGCGTCGTCGGGCGCCAGGCGCGCGCGGGCCTCCTCGCGCCATCGGCGCAGCGCGGCCCGCCACGCCGGGCGGTCCGCCGGGTCGCGCGGCGCGGCGAGGATCTTCGCCGCGTCCAGGACCGAGAGGTCGGCGCCGGGCTCCAGCGGGACCGGGGTCGGCCGGTCGGCGGGGCGCGGCTCGCCCAGGGGCGCAGGGCCCGGCTCGGTCACGGCCGGCCCTCCCGCGCGCCCCTGGCCAGGGCCAGGGTGCGGTCGGCGAGCTCGTCGAACCCGATGCCGTCGAACCCGGTCAGGCTGCTGGCCATCCGGCCGCGCAGCGGGGTCGTCCAGGAGTCGGGGATCGCGTCGGCGCCGGCCAGCGCGCCGGCGACGCCGCCGACGGTCGCACCGTCGGAGTCGGTGTCCCACCCCGCGGCGACGGCGGCGGTGATCGAGGCGCCGAAGTCGCCGGCCCCGTGCACCAGCGCGGCCGCGACCACCGCGGCGTTGTTGACGCTGTGCACCCAGTGCAGGCCGGTGTGGCGCGCGTGCAGGGCGTCGAGCACCCGCTCGAAGTCGGGTTCCCCCGCCGCCAGGTCGGCGGCCTCGCGCACCGCCGCGGCGAGCCGCGAGCGCGGGGGCAGCACGCGCAGCGCGGCCTCGACGGTCTCGGCGGCTCCGGACGCGGTGACCGACATCGCGGCCAGCGCCGCGGCGAACATGGCCCCGTGGACGCCGTTGGCGGTGTGGCTGAGGACGGCGTCGCGGTGGGCCGCCGCGGCCGCCCGGCCGGGGTCGCCGGGGTGGGTCCAGCCGTACACGTCGGCGCGGATCTGCGCGCCGATCCACTCGCGGAAGGGGTTGCGGTGCGTCGCCGTCGCCGGTGGGGCCAGGCCGAGCAGCAGGTTGCGCATCGCGACTCGTTCGGCGGTGAAGATCCGCCCCGGCGGCAGCTCGTCCAGCCACATCTGGGCGACGTCGCCGGTCGTGAAGCCGGTCCCGTACCGCTCCAGCATGGCCAGCGCGAGCATCGGGAAGTTGAGATCGTCGTCCTCGGGCGTGCCGTCGAGGTTCTCGGCCAGGCTGGTGGCGGCGCTGCGGCGGTTCCACGGCCAGCGCCGCGCCACCTCCTCGGGCAGCCCGCGCGCGCTGAACCATCCGGTGATCGGCCAGTTTCCGGTGGCCTCGGCGATCTCGCGGATGCCGGCCCGCGGGATCTTCTCCACGGGCTTGCCCAGCACGCACCCGGCCGCCCGGCCCAGCCAGGCGCCGCGGATCCGTCCGGCCAGGTCGGCGCCCGGCTCGGCGAGCGAGGTCCCGGGCCAGTCCGGGCACGCCGCGATGACGTCGTCGAGCGCGGTGGGCTCGTCGACGGCCAGCGGGGAGGGGATCGCCGCGAGCTCGTCCAGCAGGTCCTCGGCGAGCCGGCGCAGCGCGGGCGGGGCCGGCTCCGGTGAGGCGCCGGCCGTCGGCGGGGCCTCGTGGCCGCCGGCCTCGTGCCAGCGGCGGGCGATCCCGGCGGCGTCGCGGCCGTCCTGTGCGGCCTGGCGCAGCTCGTGCCCGATCAGGTCCTCGGGCTGGACCCAGGTCAGCCTCATCACCGGCCGCCCTCCGCCCCGGCGCCGGCCAGCTCGGCGAAGACCCGCTCGTGGGCGCGCCGCCGCGCGACGTCGGCGGCGTGCAGGCGCCGGGCCACCTCGGCCAGCTCCAGACCCGGCGCCTCCAGGTCCAGGCGGCTGGCCTTGGCGACGTCGGTGCTCCAGTCCTGGGGCACGCCGTCGCGGCCGCCCAGGGCGCCGGCGACCGCGCCGGCCATGCTGGCGATGGAGTCGGCGTCGCGGCCGTAGTTGACGCCGCCGAGGACCGCGTCGCGGTAGCCGCCCCGGGCGATGAGCAGGAACGCCAGCGCCATCGGCAGCTCCTCGATGGCGTGCACCCGGCTGGGGCGGCGCGCGCCCAGTCCCTGGTCGCGGTAGTCGTCGGCGACCGTGTCGAAGGGGGCCATCGCCGCGCGCAGCTCCGGCGCGGCCTCCCGCCAGTCCCCGATGCCGCGGGCCCGCTCGCACACCGCCTCGATCGCGGAGCGGGTGCCGTCCCTGGCCACCCGCAGGGCGGTGGCGACGACCGAGTCGACCCCGGCCGAGGGGCGCATGGCCTCGGCCACACACGCGGCGAAGACGCCGGCGGCCTCGCGGCCGTAGCTGGACTGGTGGGCCCCCGCCAGGTCGATCGCCTCGGCGTAGGCGCTGTCGGGGTCACCGGCGTTGACGATCCCGACGGGCGCCATGTACATCGCGGCGCCGCAGTTGACGATGTTGCCGGTCCCGGCCTCGCGCGGGTCGACGTGGCCGTAGTGCAGCCGCGCCACGATCCACTTCTCGGCCAGGAACACGCGCTGCAGCGGCAGCGCCTCGTCCTCCAGCTCGGGGATCCAGCGCTTCTCCCCCATCATCTCCGGCACGAGGTGCTCGGCCGCGGCGTAGGCGTCCAGGTGCCGTCCGGCCCTGGCGTAGACGCGGACCAGCGCGTGCGTCATCAGGGTGTCGTCGGTGACGTGCCCGTCGCCCTTGTGGTAGGGCGCGATGGGGCGCGCGTTGCGCCAGTCGGCGTTGAAGGGCGGCACGATCCCTTCGACGACGCCGCCGTAGCGGTGCCGGATCCGCTCGGGCGTCCAGCCCTCGGTGGCGCCGCCCAGCGCGTCGCCGACCGCCGCGCCGACCAGACTCCCCACGGCCTTGTCCTGCAACGGGGTCAGCATCTCAGCACGCTCCTTCATCGTCGTCGGTGTCCTGGGCGCACGCGCGCGCCGCGACGGCGTCGGCGTAGTCCAGCAGGTCGTGGCCCGCGAACTCGGGCAGGCAGCATCCTGCGAGCGCGCCGGCGCGCTCGCGCCAGGTCCGCGGCAGGGCGGCGTGGCCGCCGACGGCCCCGGTGAGCGCCCCGGTGAGCGCCGGCGCGGAGTCGGCCAGCGGCGCCAGGCAGGCCGCGGCCGGCACGGCGGTCTCGACGGCGCCGCGGGAGACCCACGCCAGCGTCAGCGCCACCGCCAGCGTCGGCCCCGCGGCCACCCCGTAGCTGTAGACGTGGTCCCAGACCGCGTCCTCCAGATCGGGCAGCACCTCGAAGGGGGTCTCGGCGCCGGGGGCCACGTCGAGGGCCGCGCGCAGCGTCGCGCGCGCGGCGCCGTCGGCGGACAGCTCGCCCCCGGCGGAGAGGACCTCCTCCGGGGCCGCCCCGTCCACCGCCAGGGCGATCGCCGCGGCCACGGCCGCGGCGGCGTCCACGCCGTCACCGGAATTGGTGACCTCGGCGTCGGCGCGGGCCGCGCGGGCGGCCCACTCCGGGGCGCCGGGGTGCAGGCAGCCGAACGCGACCGCGCGCACCGCCGCGGCGTCGTCGAAGTGGTGCGGGTTGTCGTGCCCGCTGGTCGGCGGGTGCAGGCCGCGGGCCAGGTTGTCCAGTGCGGTGCGCACCGAGATGCGGGCCCGGACGTCGTCGCGGCCGGCCAGTTCGGTGAACGCCTCCGCGCGGTCGCGGTCGATCGTGGCCGCGGTCCAGGCCAGCCACTCCGCGTCGTCGGAGGGACCGATGCGCAGCGCCTCGACCGGCTGGTTCAGCGCGAACGGCACCGGCAGCGCGGTGACGGCGTGCTCCTCGGCGAACAGGTCGAGTTCACGGTGCAGCCGGCGGGTCCACGGCGCGAGCAGCCCGAAGCGGTGCCGGCGGGCCGGCCAGCCGGCCGCGTCGCCGATCGCCAGGCCCAGGAACGCGCCCCGGACGCGGTCGGCGACGTCGGCCCGCGGGGTGCTGCGCCCGCCTCCGGTGGTGGTTGCCGTGCTCATCGTCGTGTTCCCCTCGCTTTCGGTGGTGCACCGGACCGTCGGTCGCGGATCGCCCCGGTCGCGTCATCGGCTCCGGCTCCCCCGCGCCTTCCCGGCCTCGGCCAGCAGGTCGGCGATCTCCAGGACGTGCCGGCCCGCCACGGCCGGCAGGCAGGCGCCGCGGACCGGACCGATCGCGCGGGCCCAGCGCTCGGGCACGCCGGCGGCGCCGCGCCCCGCGCCGGCGAGTGCGCCGGCGATGGCGGCGGTGGTGTCGGCGTCGCGGCCCAGGTTGGCCGCCGTGACCACGGAATCCTCGACCGCGCCGTCGGCGGCCAGGTAGCCGGCGAAGGCCAGGCCCACCGCCTCGGGGGCGAGGTCGGTCCACGGGTAGTGCCGCGTGACCAGGGCCGCGTGCAGCTCGGCGGTCAGCGTCCGCCGGTCCGGCGGCGCCCCCGCCCGGCCGCCGTCCTCGACGATCTCGGCCGCGGCGCGCAGGGCGCGCGCCGTCCAGGAGTCGGCCGGGACCGCCGCGAGCGCGCCGGCCAGCACCTCCACCGGCGCCGCGCCGGTCATCGCGACGGCGACCGCCGCGGCGACCGCGCGGCCGCCGAGCAGTCCCTCGCCGGATTGGCTGACCGCGCCGTCGGCCTCGATCAGCCGCGCGGCCTCGTCGGGGTCGCCCGCGGCGAAGATCCCGTAGGGCGCCGCGCGCATCGCCAGCCCGTCGGACCAGCCGTGGTGGTGCCACCGGCCCGAGGCCGGCGGAACCAGTCCGCGCCGCAGCGCCTGCACCGCGCCCAGCTCGGAGAAGCCGGCCCCGCGCATGGGCCCGGGTCGGCTCAGGATCTGCTCGTGGTAGGCCGACGCGACGTGCTCGGGGGTCAGGGCGTCGCCGTGCTCGACGAGCAGCAGCGCCGCGAAGACCGAGTACTCGGTGTCGTCGGTACCGGACGCGACCCCGTCGGGCCCCGGCTCCAGCTCGGTCAGCAGCCCCCACCGCCGCTCGATCTCGTCGGGGTGCAGGTTCTCCGCGGGGCGGCCCAGGGCGTCGCCGGCCGCGAGGCCGAGCAGGCATCCCCGGGCGCGCTCCCGCATCTCACCCGCGCGCGCGGTCGCGGTCACCGGTACCGGCCCAGCACGTCGTCGCCCTCGGTCTCCAGGCGCTGGGCAAGCTCGTCGATCGTGATGGCGCCGCCGAAGTACTCCTCCAGCGCGGGCTGGGCGACGCGGTTCTTCCACTCGTCGAAGCCCTGCACCTTCAGGTAGGGGGCCATGACCAGGTTGTCGGCCGAGGCGGTGGCCACGTCCCAGTCGTTCTCCTCGGTGTTGAGCTCGGGGGCCTGCGCCGCCTCCCGGCTGGTGGGCAGCAGCCAGTCGCCCAGGGCCAGGTCCACCTGGTTCTCGGCGCTGAGGAAGAAGGAGAGGAACTCGGCGGCCTCCTCCGGGTGGGCGCTGTCGGCGGCCACCGACAGGGTCTGGGAGACCGCGCCCTGCTCGGCGGTGTCGCCCACCAGCGGCGGGATCGTCACCCACTCGAAGTCCTCGGGGGCCTGCTCGACGACCTGCTGGCGGGTGTAGACCCCGCCCTGGATCATCGCGTACTCGCCGGCGTAGAACGCCGGCAGCGGGTCGGAGCCGGACATGCCCACGGTCTCGGGGGCGGCCGTCTCGTCCTCGTAGAGCTGCTCGTGGATGCGCTGGAGCACCTCGCGCTCCTGCTCCCCCACCCGCATGCTCGCCGTGCCGTCCTCGGCCACCTCGAAGAAGGTGCCGCCGAAGTTCAGCGACAGGTTGAGCACGCGGTTGACCGGGCTGCCCAGCGGCCAGGCGACGGCGTAGCGGTCCTCGGTCGTCAGCTCCTCGCTCACCTCGGCGAACTCGTCCCACGTCCACGGTTCCTCGGAGGTGGGGATCCGGACGCCGCTGTCCTCCAGGACCTCGCGGTTGGCGATGAAGACCTGGGACTCCTGCAGGAACGGCACGCCGACCACCTGGCCGTCGAAGGTGGCGGTCTCCCACGCCTCCGCCCGGATGTCGTCCTTGAGCTCCTGGGGCAGCATGTCGCCGAGGTCGGCCAGGTAGCCGCGGGCGGCGTAGCCGGCCAGCGCCGAGGACTCGTTGTGGATGATGTCGGGCGGGTCGCCGGCCTCGAAGCCGGTCAGCAACTGGTCGTTGACGTTGTCCCAGCTTCCCTGGACGTACTCGACCTGGATGTCGGGGTGGGTGTCGTTCCACTCCTGGACCAGGCGCTCGTTGGCCTCGATCGACTGGGTCTGCCAGGCCAGGCTCAGGAACCGGAGCTGGACCGGGCCGCCTTCGCCCTCGCCGGAGCCGCAGGCGCTCAGCGCCAGCACTCCGGTCAGCGCGAGCGCCGGCAGGGCGGTGATGCGACGCATGGACTTACCTCCTGTGCGGGGGTGGTGCCGCCGTTCGGCGGCGACCGTGGACGGGGACACGGCGGGTCATCCCTTGACCGCGCCGGCGACCATGCCGCCCTTGAGGCGGCGCTGGATGAACGAGAAGAAGACCAGGCTCGGGACGGTCGCCATGAGCGAGGCCGCCGCGAGCGGCCCGAGCCGCACGACCCCCTCCGGGCCGGTGAAGCGGACCAGCGCCAGCGGGAGGGTCTGGATCTGCGGGTCCTTGAGCAGGATGAGGGCGAACAGGAACTCGTTCCACGACGAGACGAAGCCGAACATCAGCGCGGCGACGACGCCGGGGGCCAGCAGCGGCGCGACGACGCTCCACAGCGTGCGCCAGCGCCCCGCGCCGTCCACCCCCGCGGCCTCCTCCAGCTCGCGCGGCACGCCGCGCACGTAGCCCTGGAGCATCCACAGCACGAACGGCAGGCAGAACGTGGCGTGCACGATGACCAGGCCGGCCAGCGAGTTCACCAGGCCGAGCTGCCGCAGGATCATGAACAGCGGGATGATCAGTAGGATGAACGGGAACACCTGGCTGACCAGCACCCAGCCCAGCGCGGCCGCGTTGAGCCGGGACCGGTGGCGGGCCAGCGCATAGGACGCCGGCAGCGCCATCGCCACCACCAGCACCGCCGACGCCAGCGCCACGACCAGGCTGCGCTGGGCCGCGCCGATGATGTCCTGCTCGCCCAGCGCCTGGACGAAGTTGTCCAGCGTGGGCTCCAGCGGTATCCACGTGGGGTCCAGCCGCGCCATCTCGCGCGAGGTCTTGAACGCGGTGGAGACCAGCCACACCAGCGGGAAGGCGAGGAAGGCCAGGTAGCCCAGCAGCGCCGTGTACTGCAGCGCGCGCCCGCCGGCCCGCCGCCCCTTCGTGATCACCATGTCAGTCCCCTTCCAGGCGCCGGGCCGTCACTGCGCGTCCTTGAGCTGGCGGCGCAGGTACACGCCGAGCACCGCGAGCACCACCAGCACGATCGCCACACCCATGGCCGCCGCGTAGCCGAAGAATCCGTAGCGGAACGCCTCCTCGTAGGCGTAGAGCATGGGCAGCCGGGTGCGGCCGCCCGGGCCGCCCTGGGTGAGCACGTAGACCAGCGCGAACTCGTTCATGTTCCACACGAAGTTGAGCGAGGTGATCGTGACGACGACCGGGCGCAGTTGCGGCAGTGTGACGCTGCGGAAGCGCCGCCAGGCCCCCGCGCCGTCGACCTCGGCGGCCTCGTGCAGCTCCTTGGGGACGCCCTGCAGGCCGGCCAGCAGCACGATGGTCGTCTGCGGCATGCCGGTCCACACGCCCACGACGATGATCGCGGGCAGCGCGATGCCGAAGTCGTTCAGCCAGTCGATGTCGCCGGAGAGGAGGCCGAGGTCGCGCAGCGTCGCGTTGAGGATGCCGGCGTTGGGGTGGTAGACCAGCTTCCACATCAGGCCGACGATCACCGGCGGCATCGCCCAGGGCACCATGGCCAGCGTCCGGGCCAGCCAGCGCAGCCGCAGGTCCTGGTTGAGCAGCAGCGCCAGGCCCATTCCGGCCGCGAACTGCAGCGCGGTGACGCTGACCGCCCAGACCAGGCCGATCTGGAAGGAGCTCCAGAAGTCGGTGTCGGCGGCGAGGTCGACGAAGTTCTCCAGCCCGATGAAGGCCGTGTCGACGTTGCGCCCCGAGCGGGCGTCGGTGAACGCCAGGTAGATGCCGTAGACCAGCGGGGCCACGCTGAACAGCACGACAGGGACGAGCGCGGGGAGCATCAGTCCCAGGGCCGGCCGGCTCGTGGTCCCGGCGCCGCCGCGCCGGGGGCCGGGCCGGGACTTCTCCGACTTCTCAGCGGGGCGCGGCGCCATCGTCAGCGACACGGTCACCTCCCGTGGACGCCCGCACGTGCAGGCTCGGTTCGACGGTGACCACCCGGGGTTCGCGGCCGGAGCCGGGATCGGCCAGGCGGTCGAGCAGGAGTTGGGCGGCGCGGCGGCCGCGTTCGGCCGAGCCGAGGGAGACGCTGGTCAGCGCCGGCCATGACGCGGCGGCCAGGTCGGTGTCGTCCATGCCGACGACCGCGACCTCCTCCGGCACGCGCAGCCCGCGTTCGCGCAGCACGTCCAGGGCGCCCAGCGCGATGAGGTCGTTGGCGCACAGCAGCGCGTCGGGGTGCGCGGCGGCGTCCCCGGCCAGCAGTGCCCGGGTGGCCTCGGCCCCGGTCCGCCTGCGGAAGGCGCCGACGTGCACGAGGTCCTCGTCCAGCACCATCCCCCACCGCCGCATCCCGGCTCGGAACGCCGCGTCGCGGGACCGGCCGGGCACCGTGTCGAGCGGGCCGTTGACGAACCCGATGCGGCGCCGGCCCAGGTCCCGGAGGTGGCGCAGGGCCATTTCGACGCCGGTCCTGGAGTCGGCGCGGACGTTGTCCACCGGACTGCCGTCGGGCAGCGAGCCGATCACGACGACGGGGGCGGTGGCCCGCTCCAGTTCGGCGAGGTGCTCGGGCGTGACCCGGATGGGGCTGATGATCAGCCCGTCGGCGTAGCGCTGGCCGAGCCCGCGCAGCACCTCCAGCTCCTCGTCGAGGTCGGCGCCGGTGGAGTGCAGGACCAGCCGGTAGCCGGCCTGCTTGAGGACCGGCTGGATCTCCCGCAGCATCGCCAGGTAGACCGGGTTGCCGATGTCCTCGATCGCGAAGGCCACCTGGTTGGTGCGGCTGGACTTCAGCGACCGGGCCACGGAGTTGGGCACGTAGCCCAGGCTCTGAGCGGCCGCCAGCACCTTGCGCTCGGTCGCGTCCCTGACCGGCAGCCCGTTCAGCACGCGCGACACCGACGCGATCGACACGCCGGCGGATTCGGCGATCGTCGTGATCGTCGGGTTGCTATGCGACGGCACGGCACCTCCCTGAACAGGCGAAGGGAAATCGTAAACGTTTACAGTCCACGGCGCGTGAACTGCTGTAAACGTTTACGGCTGAGTGCACACCATGGAACACGGGCGGGAACGCTTCGTCAAGGCGTGTTACGAATCCGTTTCCCGAGCCGCCGAGCGCCGAACGCCCCGACCGGGTGCGCCCGCACGGATCTCCCCGACCGTTGACATCGGTGCGCGCACTGCCTACATTGGCTTGGCAAGCGCTTTCCAAGACTTCGGGTGAAGGAGTCGACCGACGTGACCACCCCCGCCGAAGGACCCTGCCCCCGCCGCGGCACGCGGCGCCCGTCCCGCCGCAGGACGGCGGTGCGGGCATGACGCCGGGCACCGCGACGGTGCGCGAACCGGCGCCGGTGGTCCTGGTCGGCGCGCACGGGCACGGCCGCTGGCACCTGGCCAATCTGCGGCGGCTGAGCGCGCTGGGCACCGCCCGGCTGGTCGGCGTGTGCGACCGGGTTCCGGTGGCGCGCGAGGACCTGACCGGGCTCGGCGATCCCGCCCAGTGCGAGGACCTGGCGGTGCTGCTGGACAACACCGGGGCGGCGGCCGTGATCCTGGCGACGCCCATCCACACGCACCTGCCGCTGGCCCGCACGGCCCTGCGGCACGGCGCGCACGTGCTGCTGGAGAAGCCGCCGACGGCGACGCTGGCCGAGTACCGCTCCCTGTGCGAGGCCGTGGCCGGCTCGGGCCTGGCCTGCCAGGTGGGCTTCCAGAACCTGGGCTCGACCGCCGTGGACGCCGCCCGCGACCTGGCGCTGTCCGGGGCGATCGGCGCGGTGCGCGGCATCGGCGGGGCCGGGGCGTGGGTGCGCACCTCCGCCTACTACGAGCGCGCCCCGTGGGCCGGGCGCCGCCGCATGGACGGCGCCGACGTCGTCGACGGCGCGCTGACCAACCCCTTCGCCCACGCCGTGGCCACGGCGCTGCGGCTGGCCGGAGCCGGCCGGGGGGCGGCCGCCGACGGGGTGGAGCTGGAGCTGTTCCGCGCCCACGCCATCGAGAGCGACGACACCTCCTGCCTGCGTCTGCGCGCGCCCGACGGCACGCCGGTCAGCGTCGCGGTCACGCTGTGCGCGACGCGGCGGCACGAGCCCCACGTGAGCCTGCACGGCGAGTCCGGGCGCATCACCGTGCACTACACCCGCGACGAGGTGACCCTGGAGCGCGGGGGAGGCGCACCCGAGACCGTCGCGCACCCGCGCATCGACCTGCTGGAGAACCTGCTCGCCCACATCGGCGACGGAACGCCGCTGCTGGTGCCGCCGGAGGAGACGGCGGGGTTCATGACGGTCCTGGAGGCCGTGCGCACGGCGCCGGACCCGCTGCCCATCCCCGAGCACGCCCAGCAGGTCTTCACCGCCGAGGACGGCCTGCACCGCGTCGTGACCGGGATCGACGACCTGGTCGAACGCAGCGCGCGGGGCACCGCGCTCTTCTCCGAGCTGGGCGCTCCCTGGGCCTCCCCCCGCCGAGCGGACGCCGCGGGCACGGCCGGAGCCACACGATGACCGAACCGACCCCGGGCGCCCGCGCCGCCGAGGAGACCGCCGTGACCCTGCTGCGCTGCCGCGACCGCGCCGTCGCAGCGCACAACGCCGGCGCCGACCTCGATCCGGGCCTGTCGCCGCGCCCCTACCTGCACCCGGTGCGCACGTTCGCCGGGACGCCGGTCACCGAGACGCTGCCCGCCGACCACGTCCACCACCTGGGGGTGAGCGTCGCGGTGCCCGACGTCTCCGGGGCGAACTTCTGGGGCGGGCGCACCTTCGTGCGGGACCGGGGCCCGACCTGGCTGCCCAACCACGGCCGCCAGGAGCACCGCGCGTGGGAGCACCGCTGCGACTCCGGGCACACCGAGCTGATCGCCTGGGTCGGGCCCGACGGCACCGAGCCGATCACCGAGCGGCGCACCGTCGCGGTCTCGGCGATCGGCGCGGACGCCTGGGCCCTGGACGTGGACGTGCGACTGCGCAACACCGGCTCGGAGGAGCTGAGCATCGCCAGCCCCGCCGTCAACGGCCGCCCCGGCGCCGGCTACGGCGGGTTCTTCTGGCGCGCGCCCGTCGCCGCGGGGCCGCCGCGCTGCTTCGGGCCCGGCGCGGAGGGCGAGGAGGCGCTGCACGGCTCCCGCTCGCCCTGGCTGGCCCTTGCCGGAACCTCTCCCGAGGGTGCGGCGTGGACGCTGGTCTTCCTGGCCGCGGGCGCGGTGCGCGACCCGTGGTTCGTGCGCGCCCAGGAGTACCCGGGCGTGGGCGCCGCCCTGGCCTGGGACCGGCCGCTGGTGGTTCCCCGCGGCGGCGAGGTGCGCCGGCGCGTCGTCACGCTCGTGGCCGACGGCCACCCGGGGCCCGGGGAGGTCGCCGACCTGGCCGCCGCGGCGCGCGAGTGCGCCGCGGACCCGGACGGCGCAGCGTGACCGTCCGATAAGCAACCGTTTTCCACACGGTGGCGTCGATCCCCGCGTCCGAGGGGCGCGGTCCGCGCCGCCCGGAGCGCCCCAGAAGGGAGCACATCCATGCGCGTCCTCGTCACCGGTGGTTCCGGGCGGCTCGGCCGCAGCGTCGTGCGGGTCCTCGCGCTGCGCGGGCACGACGTCGTCTCCGTCGACGTCTCCCCCGGTCCCGGGGCGCCCGAGGGCGTGCGCCACCGCGCGGCCGACCTGCTCGACGGCGCCGCGCGGACCGCGGTCTTCGCCGAGACCCGCCCCGACGCCGTGGTCCACCTGGCCGGCGTCTCCGTGCCCTTCGCCCGCCCCGACACCGAGATCCTCGACATCAACACCCGGCTGGCCTGGGGAGTGCTGGCGCAGGCCGCCGAATCCGGGGCGCGCGTCGCCGCAGCGGCCTCCAGCCCGACCGTCTTCGGCTACGGCGCGCCCGAATGGCGCCCCCGCTACCTGCCGCTGGACGAGGTGCACCCGGTGGCGCCCTGGCACTCCTACGGCCTGTCCAAGGTGATCATCGAGGAGACCGCCCGAGCCCTGGCCCGCACCCACCGGGACTGCGTCTTCGCCTCGGTGCGCCCCAGCTACGTCATCGCCCCCGAGGAGTGGGCCGGCGCGGTCACCCAGCAGGGCCACACCGTCGCCCAGCGCCTGGCCGACCCGGCGCTGGCGGCGCCCTCGCTGTTCAACTACGTCGACGCCCGCGACGCCGCCGAACTGTTCGCACTGGTCATCGAGCGGCCCGAGCGCATCTCCAGCGGCCAGGTGCTGCACGCCAGCGCCGGCGACGCGCTGGCGCTGCGGCCGCTGACCGAGCTGCTGCCGCGCTTCCACCCCGGCACCGAGGAATCCGCCGCCGGCCTCACGGGCTCGGCCCCGGCCTTCGCCACCGGCGCCGCAGAGCGCCACCTGGGCTGGCGGCCGAAGCGGCACTGGCGCACCGAGCTGCGGGGGCGCCCGGACGCGGCGCAGCACCCCGACCCGATCGCCTGACCCCGCGGCCGCGGATCCCGGCGCGCGGCGGTGTCGCGTGCGGTATCGCGCGCGGTGCCGCGCATCACCCGCGGGCGCGCCCCTCGGCGTTCGCCTTGGGAGCGCGGGCGCTTCTATCATCGAGCCGGAAAGTGTTTTCCAGCAGCATCGACGAGGACCGGCCGACCGCGAGGCACCGGCCTCAGTGGGAAAGGTGACCCGTGAGCATCGGATACGTGACTTTGGAGCAGGTCGCCCGGCATGCCGGGGTCTCGCTGGCGACGGCCTCCCGCGTGCTCAACGGCAGCACCCGGCAGGTGAGCGAGAAGCTGCGGGAACGCGTCAACGCCAGCGCGCACGAACTGGGCTACCTCGCCAACGCCTCGGCGCAGACGCTGGCGCGCAACACCAGCACCCTGGTCGGCCTGGTCGTGCACGACATCGCCGACCCCTACTTCTCCAGCATCGCCGCGGGGACGACCCGCTTCGCCGAGGAGCAGGGGCTCATCGTCGTGCTCGGCACGACCGGCCGCGCCCCGCAGCGCGAGACCCAACTGCTGGCGGCGCTGCGCTCGCACCGGGCGCGCGCGGTGGTGCTGGCGGGCAGCCGCACGATCGACGAGGCCAGCACCCGGCGGCTGGCCGAGGAGATCGCGATGTTCACCCGGCAGGGCGGGCGTGTCGCGTGCGTCTCCCAGGAGGGACTGCCCGCCGACACCGTGGTCCCCGACAACCGCGCCGGCGCCACCGCGCTCGCCCGGCACCTGGTCGCCCAGGGGCACCGGCGGTTCGCGATCCTGGCCGGCCCCACCGACCTGCGCACCGCGCGCGACCGGCTGGACGGCTTCCACGCCGCACTGGCCGGCTCCGGGATCGAGCTCGCGCCGCACAACGTCGTGCACGGCGCGTTCACCCGCGACGGCGGTTACGAGTCGACCCGCCGACTGCTCGCCGCCGGAACCGACGCCACCTGCCTGTTCGTCGTCAACGACGTCATGGCCACCGGTGCGATGGCCGCGCTGCGCGACGCCGGGCTGCGGGTGCCGCACGACCTGTCGGTGGCCGGCTTCGACGACATCCCCACCCTGCGCGACCTCACCCCCGCGCTGACGACCGTGCGCCTGCCGCTGGAGTGGATGGGCGAGGAGGCCGCGCGCCTGGCCCTGGAGGACGTGCCGGCCGAGGAGCCGCGCACCGTCTCCGTCGCCGGCGAGGTCGTCCAGCGCGAGAGCACCGCCGCCCCGGCCGGCTGACCGGCCGGGGCGGCGGCGGTCGGGGCGCACAGCAGGCCCCGGCCTCCGGACGGCCGACGGCTCAGAGAATCCGGCCGACGCCGCCGCCGGCCTTGGCGGGGACGCTCTGCGTCGGACCGACGCGCTCGGTGTGCGACGGCTCCCAGCCGACGTCGGAACCGAGGTCGGGGTCGTTGGCCTCGTTGTACTCGGCGAGCAGGTCCACCCGGTCGTGCCGGGAGCGGCCGTTGACCATGGAGCCGGTCTCGTGGATGTCCTCGCCGCGCCAATCGCGGATGACCCGCGACGGGGCGATCCCCTCGGCGATGTCGAAGTAGTTGTTCTCCGCGTAGATCATCGACTCCACGCCCACGCCCCAGGAGTAGGAGTACTCCTTCTCCCCCGGGCCGGCCTCGGGGATGACGTAGTGGTTGTTGTAGACGTGCACCTGGCCGTAACGTACCCGCGGCGCGCGCTGCAGGACGTTGTCGAACCGGTTGTGGTGCAGCGTCACCCGCAGCTTGCCCACGTCGTAGGTCGGCGAGTCGGTGCTGCCGATCAGCATCGTCTTGTCGTGGTCGGCGAAGCGGCTGTGGGAGACGGTCACCAGGTCGGCCCCGTGCGTGATGTCCAGGAGGCCGTCGTGTACCTGGTACTCGCGCCCGAAGTACTCCGGGTTGCCGCTGTCGGGGTTGTCGCCGTCGTCGAACTCGTTGTGGTCGATCCACACGTGCGTGGCGCCCCGGACCGAGACGTTGTCGTACTCGGAGTTCCAGTTGCCGTCGCCGCCGTCGCCCGGATCCCAGCCGGGGAAGCAGTCGGAGGCGTCCTCGAAGGCGAGGTTGCGCAGGATGACGTTGTCGACGTCCTGCACGAGCAGGTGCATGCCGAGGATCCTGGCGTCGTCGCCGAGGCCGATGATGGTGACGTTGGAGCCCGGCCAGACCTGGATCGACTCCTTCTGGTTGTCGACGGAGCGTTCGCGGGCCTCCTCCAGGGGTCCCTCGGGGTCGCGCGCGCCCCAGGCGGCGGGGTCGTAGGCGTCCAGGTAGGCGTCGAGGGAGTACTCGGGGTCGGCGTAGTCGTCGCAGGTGAGCGGGCGGCCCTGCGCGTCGGTGTTGGCGTCGATGGTGCCGTCGACGAAGACGATGGCGGGGGTGTCGTTGCCGCGGTTGTCCATCTCACCGCCGAGGGCCTCGATCAGCCCGGCCTTGTCGTCGACCACGTGCACGTTGTCACTGCTCGCCGCCGAGCCGCCGGTGGTGCCGCCCTCGGCGGCCGCCCAGCCGTCACGCTCGCCCAGCACCTGGCGGGCCACCTTCTCGGCGCGGCGCGGAACGTCGTCGCCCCGGTCGCCGTGGTCGCGGTGGTCGGCGTGGGCCACGCCGGTGCAGGCCGGCAGCAGCAGCCCTGCGGCGGCGGCGATGACGGCTGCTCTTCCCGCTGTTCTTCGCGCTGTTCTTCGCATCGGTTCTCCTTCGTGTCGTACCGCGCGCGTCCCGCACGGTTCGGCGGCCCGTGCGCGGCGGTGGGGGATGGTCGAGGGTCACGGACACGGGAATGAGAAGGCGTCACCTCCGGGGATGCTCGGGTCGGGGCGGTGCGGGGGCGCCGGCCGGCGGCGGCCGGAACACCTCGGCGGTGAGGCCGTCGATCAGCACGGCGCGCCGGAGGCGTCGCGGGCCGCGGCCAGGCCGGCGGCGATGACCGCGTCGAGCTCGGCCTCCTCGGCCCCGGTGGGGTCGACGAAGGGCGGACGCACCCCGCCGACGTCGGCGCCGCGCGAGCGCACCCCGGCCTTGACCAGGGCGACCGCGTAGCCGGGGGTCCGGTCGCGCAGCCGGACCAGCGGCCGGTAGAAGACGTCGAGCAGGGTGTCGGCGAGCGGGTCGCCCTCGCGCACCGCCCGGTAGAAGGCCGTGGCCACCTCGGGGACGAAGGCGAAGGCCGCGGAGGAGTACAGGGGCACGCCGATGGCGGAGTAGGCGCGCACGGTGAGCTCGGCCGTCGGCAGGCCGTTGAAGAAGGTGAAGTCGGCGCCCCGGCGCTCCCGCACCGCCGAGACGATCTGCTGCATCCGGTCCAGGTCGCCCACACCGTCCTTGATCCCGGCCACACCGGGGATCTCGGCGATCGCGACGGCGCTGTCGACGGTGAGGACCATGCTGCCGCGCTGGTAGGCGATGATCGGGACGGGCACGGCCTCGGCCACCGCCCGCACGTAGTCGACCAGGCCGCGCTGAGGCGCGCCGACCAGGTAGGGCGGCAGCAGCAGGACGCCGTCGGCGCCCAGGTCGCGGGCCGTGGCGGCCTGCTCGATCGCGGTGCGCACGCTGCCGCCGGCGCCCGCGACCACCGGCACCCGGCCCGCCGCGGCGGTGACCGCCGCGTGCACCACCCGCGCGTGCTCGTCGGTCGACAGCGCGTGGACCTCGCCGGTACCGCAGGCGGCGAAGACCCCGCCCGGCCGGTGCCGCAGTCCGGTGAGCAGATGGTGCTCCAGCGCCGCCTCGTTCAGGGTTCCGGCGGCGTCGAACGGGGTGACCGGAAAGAACAGGATTCCGTTGAACTCCACCTGTGCCTCCTCCTTGCAGTGGGTCCCGGGGACGGGGTGACAGCCCGGGCGGTGCGGGGCGCCGCCCGGCCCGCCCTTTTCAGACGACGTGCTGGACGTGCCGGCGCGCCACGGTGGCGGCGACCTCGTCGCCGTCGGCGGCCCAGATGTCGGCGTTGAAGATCTCGACCTCGATGTCGCCGGCGTATCCGGCCGCGTCGACGCGTTCGCGCAGGGCCCGCACGTCGATGTGGCCGTCGCCGACCATGCCGCGCCCGAGCAGGGCGTCGGCCGGCAGCGGAAGCACCCAGTCGCATGCCTGGAAGGAGACGATGCGCGGCCCGGCCCGCCGGATCTGCTCGGTCACCTGCGGGTCCCACCACACGTGGTAGGCGTCGACCACCACGCCGACGGTCTCGGCGGGCAGGGCCTCGGCGACGTCGAGCGCCTGGCCCAGCGTCGACAGCACGGCCCGGTCGGCGCAGAACATCGGGTGCAGCGGCTCCAGGCCGAGGCGGACGCCGCGTTCGGCTGCGTGGGGGGCGAGTTCGGCGAGGGCCTCGGTGACGCGTCCGCGCGCCCCCGCCAGGTCGCGGCTGCCGCCGGGGAGCCCGCCGACCACCATGACCAGGCAGGCCGCCCCCAGTTCGGCGGCCTCGTCGATCGCCCTGCGGTTGTCGTCGACCGCGGCCGCGCGGTCGGCGCCGGTCAGGAAGCCGCCGCGGCAGTAGGAGGAGACCCGCAGCCCCGAGTCGCGGACGAGCCGCGCGGCGGCGGCGAGCCCGGTCTCGGCCACGGGCTCGCGCCACAGGCCCACCGCGGGGATCCCGGCGCGCAGGCAGCCCTGCACCGTCTCGCGCAGGCTCCAGCGCTTGACGGTGGCCTGGTTGAGACCCAGCCGCGCCAGCCGCGGGTCGCCGGGCCCCGGGGTGGCCACCGCCGCCGGGGTCCCGGACGGCACGTCGAGGGGGGCGGTCGTGCTCGCGGGGTTCGCCGTCACCGCTCCACCCCCGCCACAGCGAGCAGGCGGCGCATGCGCGCCACCGCCGTCTCGGGGTCGGTGAGCACCCCGGCGGCGTCGGCGAGCCGGAACGCCTGGGCCAGGTGCGGCAGCGAGCGAGCGCTCTGCAGGCCCGAGACCATGGCGAATCCGGGCTGGTGGCCGTTGAGCCAGGCGAGGAAGGCGATGCCGGTCTTGTAGTAGTAGGTCGGCCGGGCGAACAGGTGCCGGGCCAGCGGGACGGTGGGCTCCAACAGCGCGTCGTAGGCCGCGGTGTCGCCCTCGTCGAGGGCGTGCAGCGCGGCCGAGGCCGCCGGCGCGATCGCGGCGAACACGCCGAGCAGCGCGTGGGAGTGCCGGGCGCCGTCGCCCTTGATCAGCGCGGGGTAGTTGAAGTCGTCGCCGGTGTAGAGCCGGACCCCGTCGGGCAGCAGCCCGCGCAACCGGACCTCCAGGGCCTCGTCCAGCAACGAGACCTTGATGCCGTCGATGCGCGCCGCGTGCTCGCGGATCAGCTCGGCGACGACCGGCACGGCGTCGGCGGGCTCGGTGTGCCCCCAGTACCCGGCCAGCGCCGGGTCGAAGGCGGTGCCGAGCCAGTGCAGGACCACCGGCCCGCGCACCTGCTCCAGCAGCCGCCCGTAGACCTTGGCGTAGTCCTGGGGCCCCTGGGCGATCGCGGCGAGGTGCCGGCTGGCCATGAGCACCGGGGTGGCCCCGGCCCCCTCCACGACCTCCAGTTGGTCGGCGTAGCCGGCCACGACGGAGTCCAGGTCGCGGGCGTCGGCGCCCAGGTGGTCGGTCCCGGTCCCGCACACCAGCGCGGCGCCCCGGGAGGCGGCCTCGGCGGCCGAGCGGCGGATCAGCTCGGCGGTGGCCGGCCAGTCCAACCCCATGCCGCGCTGGGCGGTGTCCATGGCGTCGGCGACGCCCATGCCGAGGTCCCACAGGTGGTGGCGGAAGGCCAGCGTGGCCTCCCAGTCGATCCGGGCCGGGGCGCCCGGGGCGTTGTCGGCCAGGGGGTCGGCCACGACGTGGGCCGCGGCGTAGGCGGTGCGCGAGCGCGGGGCCCCGGCCGAGCGTGGCAGCCTGGCCTCGGCCGAGAGCGGGACGTAGGGGGCCAGGCCGCCGTCGGCGTCGGGAAGGTGCAGGATGCGGCCGGTCATGACAGCGACACCTCCTCCAGTTCCACCCGGCGCCCCGTGCGCGAGGAGTGCAGGCCCGCCTCGGCCATCTGCAGGCCGCGGGCGCCGGAGAGCAGGTCGTGCGGGAAGGGCTCGTCGGCCACCACGTGCCGCAGGAACAGCTCCCACTGGGCCTTGAAGCCGTTGCCGAACTCGGCGTTGTCGGGCACCTCCTGCCATTGGGCGCGGTAGCGCTCGCCGGTGGGCAGGTCGGGGTTCCAGGTGGGCTTGGGCGTCATCGCGCGGTGCTGGACCCGGCAGTTCCACAAACCGGCCACCGCGCTGCCCTGGGTGCCGTCGACCTGGAACTCCACCAGTTCGTCGCGGTTGACCCGGGTGGTCCAGGAGGAGTTGATCTGGGCCACGACGCCGCCGTCCAGCTCGAAGACGGCGTAGGCCGCGTCGTCGGCGGTCGCGGCGTAGGGGTGCCCGGCCTCGTCGACGCGTTCGGGGATGTGGGTGACGGCCCGTGCGGTGACCGCACGCACCGGGGCGAACAGGTGCTCCAGGACGTAGTGCCAGTGCGGGAACATGTCCAGCACGATCCCGCCGCCGTCCTCGGTCCGGTAGTTCCAGCTAGGGCGCTGCGCCTCCTGCCAGTCCCCCTCGAACACCCAGTAGCCGAACTCGCCGCGCACCGACAGGATCCGGCCGAAGAAGCCGGCGTCGACGAGCCGCCGCAGCTTGAGCAGTCCGGGCAGGAACAGCTTGTCCTGCACCACCCCGTTCTTCACCCCCGCCGCGCGCGCCAGTTTGGCCAGCTCCAGCGCTGCGGCCAGGGTGTTGGCCGTGGGCTTCTCGGTGTAGACGTGCTTGCCCGCGGCGATCGCCGCGCGCACGGCCTCCTCGCGCGCGCTGGTGATCTGGGCGTCGAAGTACACCGAGATCCCGTCGTCGGAGAGCACCGAGTCCAGGTCCGTCGTCCAGCGTTCGATGCCGTGCCGCGAGGCGATCTCACGCAGCTTGCGCTCGGACCGGCCCACCAGGACCGGCTCGGGGACGACCCGCGAACCGTCCGGCAGCACGACCCCGCCGGCCTCCCGGATGGCGAGGACCGACCGCGTCAGATGCTGGCGGTACCCCATCCGGCCGGTCACGCCGTTCATGGCGATGCCCAGCACGTGATCACCCATATGTCCTACCTCTCTACAAGAAAGCGCTTTCCAACGTACTTCAATCACCCGCCGGACGCCAGTGCCGGTTTTCCGCACGGCGGACGCCGATCACCGTGATCGGGGCCTGGCGCGCGACATGCGGCCTTGTGTCGACCGCCCACCGGGATCCGGACCGCGCACTCTTCTATGAAAGCGCTTACCTTAGCGTACGCTCCGGGAAGGGCGGAGGTCCGGGCGGGGCACCGGCGGCCCGGCCGGTGCCCCGCGGCGGCGTCACATCGGGTGCCCGACATCGGTCTCGACGTGGGTGCACAGCCAGGCGTGCCGCACGGAGTCCACCCGCAGCGCCAGGGCCCGGTGGCGAGGACCGCAGTCGACCACACCGCTGACCTCGGTGACACCCGGCGCGGGGCAGTGCAGGTGCGCCGCGCGCAGCCGGGGCCGCCTGGCGCAGCGGTAGGCGCCGGCGCGGCGCCGCAGGGTCTGGTAGGCGCGTTCGGACATGTGTGCGCGCAGGTGGGAAGGATCGCGCTGACCGGCGAGGACTTCGGCGACGAACTGGACGAGCTGCGACAGCTCATCGGCGCGGCGGTGGCGGACGGGGCGTGCCCGTCCCGCGAGCGCGGCACGGGGGCGGACGGCGGTCCAGGAGTGGCGCGGCCGGTGACCATGGGGGGACATCCGAACTTCCTTTCCGCACGAGGAAGCGGGCCGGCGGGGCGCTCGAGCGGGTGCGCGCCCCGCCGGCCCTGCGGCGGGACCGGTCGGACCCGCCACAGAACTAAGAGACGCGGAGGGCGCCCGGATGCCACCTGGAATGCCGGGTTCCTGTCGCCGCGCACCGGCCGTCCGCGACGCGGCCGCTCACCGGAGTCGCCGGCGCCGTGAAATCCGCGACCCGGCGTATCCGGGTTGTTATCCCGACATCGGCATACTGCTCAGGTGATCTGCGAGTATCTTTCCGGCCCCTCCCCCATCGGGCTCGCGCACCGGGGCGGGTGGCTGGTCGACGACTCCGGCCGGGTGCGGACCGAGCTGGAGAACACCGCCCTGGCCTTCCAGCACGCCATCGACCTGGGCTACCGCTACCTGGAGACCGACGTGCACGCCACCGCCGACGGGGTGGCGCTGGCCTTCCACGACGCCACGCTGGACCGCGCGACCGACCGCGGGGGCGCGATCGAGCGGCTGCCCTACTCCGAGGTGAAGCGGGCCAGGGTGGGCGGCAGCGAGCCGGTCCCGGTGTTGGAGGAGCTGCTCGGCTCCTGGCCCGAGGCCCGGTTCAACATCGACGTCAAGGCCGACGCCGCGGTCGAGCCGCTGGCCGAGGCGCTGCGCCGCACCAACGCCTGGAACCGGGTGTGCGTGGGCTCCTTCGACCAGCGCCGGCTGGACCGGGCTCGGCGCGCCTTCGGCCGGCGGGTGAGCACGTCGTGCGGGCCGGTGGACGTCGCGCGGCTGCGCTTCTCCTGCTTCACGCCCGTGCTGTCCTGGCTCGCCCGGCGCGGCGTCGACTGCGTCCAGATCCCGCTGCGCCGGCGGAACTTCCCGATCCTCAGCCGGGACCTCATCGCCACGGCGCACCGTCTGGAGATGCAGGTGCACGTGTGGACGATCAACGATCCGGCGCTGATGCGGCGGCTGCTCGACGCGGGCGTGGACGGCATCGTCAGCGACAACACCGTGGAGCTGCGCCGGGTCCTCGCCGAACGCGGCGCCTGGCACAATACCGGGCGCAGCACCGTCTGACGCACCGGACCACCGGTGCGCCGGGCGCGTGCGTCCGGAGATCCCGGTGAAAGCCGCCCGCTCCCCGGGTCCGGGGACGCCCACCCAGGACAGGAAGCCCCATGTCGACTCCCCCCACGGCGCCCCCGGAATCCGGCGGCGCCCCCGCGGCCGGCCCGTCCGAGCGCCGCCGGCAGCAGCGCGCCTGGTACGTCTACGACTGGGCGAACTCGGTCTTCCCCACCACGGTCATCACGGTCTTCCTCGGGCCCTACCTGACCACGGTGGCGCAGGCCGCGGCCGACGAGGCGGGCACCGAGCGGCTCGGCGTCCTCGGCTGGACGATGGACCCGACCGCGCTCTACCCCTACGCCACCTCGCTGTCGGTGCTGCTGCAGTTGGTGCTGCTGCCGGCGGTCGGGGCGATCGCCGACCACACCGGCCGCAAGCGCGAGATGATGGGCGCGCTGGCCTACCTCGGCGCGTTCGCGACCATGGGGCTGTACTTCGTCGAGGGCACGGACTACCTGCTGGGAGCGGGGCTGTTCGTGCTCGCCAACGTCGCCTTCGGCGCCTCGGTGGTGGTCTACAACTCCTTCCTGCCCGACATCTCCACCCCGGCCGAGCGCGACGCGGTGTCCTCGCGCGGCTGGGCCGCGGGGTACCTGGGCGGCGCGCTGCTGCTCACCCTCAACCTGGTGCTCTACCTCTCCCACGAGAGCTTCGGCGTGCAGGAGGGGCACGCGGTGCGCATCTGCATGGTCTCGGCCGGGGTGTGGTGGGCGCTGTTCACCCTGGTTCCGCTGGCGCGGCTGCGCAACCGCCGGCGCGGGGCGTCCGGCGCCCCGGCGGCCTCGGGCGGGCGGATGGTCCTGGGCAGCTTCGGGCAGCTGTGGCGCACCGTGAAGGGGCTGACCGCCCACCCCAGGACGCTGGTGTTCCTGGTCGCCTACGTCTTCTTCAACGACGGGATCCAGACGGTGATCGCCTTCGCCGCGACCTTCGCCGACCAGGCGCTGGAGCTCGGCCAGGAGGTGCAGATCGGCACGATCCTCATGGTGCAGTTCGTGGCGTTCGGCGGCGCGCTGCTGCTGGGCGCGGTCGCCCGGCGGTTGGGCACCAAGCGGACCATCCTGGGCAGCCTCGTGGTGTGGGTGGCCGTGGTGTCGGTCGCGCCGCTGCTGCAGACCGGCTCGGCGGTGCAGTTCTTCGTCCTCGGCTTCTTCATCGCGATCGTGCTGGGCGGCACCCAGGCGCTGTCGCGTTCGCTGTTCTCCCACCTCATCCCGCGCGGCAAGGAGGCGGAGTACTTCGGCCTGTACGAGATCAGCGACAAGGGCTCGGCGTTCCTCGGCGCGCTGACCATCGGCGTGGCCCTGGACGCCACTGGCGGCGACTACCGGCTGGCGATCCTGTCGTTGACCGCGTTCTTCGTGATCGGCTTCGTCGTGCTGCTGGCGATCAACATTCCGGCGGGGATCCGCGCGGCGGGCAACGAGGTGCCCGAGCACATCTGAGCGGTCGGGGCCCGGTGCGCGTGCACCGGGCCCCGACCGCCGCGTGCCCTACAGCGGGCGGCGCCGCTCCTGCTCGGCGTCGTCCAGCTCGGGAACGCGGTCGTCGCCCTTGGTCCGCACCTCGTCGTCCACGCCGGCCCAGCTCAGCAGCGCCGCGGTCGCCTCGGCCCGGTCCTGCTCGGCCAGCGCCGCGATGTTCGCGCCGTGGTTGGCCCCTGGGGCGACGAAGCGCATCGCGTCGCGGCGGTCGCCGTTGCGGTTGATCCGGAACGGCTCGGCGCCCCACGGATCGTACTCGCCGTCGACGAAGAGCAGTTCGGTGCCGCGCGTGCGCACCCACCGGTCGACGTCGATCATCGCGCGCCGGTCGAACCGCGGCAGGTCCATGTCGTCGGGCAGGTAGGTGGCCGCCTCGAACTGGCCGGGGTGGTTCAGCAGGTCCTCGACGTGGTCGGTGGGCACGCTCGGCGTCCCCAACTGGGTGGCGGCCTGGTAGTAGTACGGGATGTAGGGCTCGATGCCCTGGTCGGTGTAGAACCCGAACCCGGCCACGTCGTCGAGGAAGGCGGCGATGTCGCCGGTGCTCGCCTCGGTGCCGGGGACCTCGGCGCAGCGTTCGGTCGGCTGGTACTGCCAGAAGGCCCAGGCGGTGTCGAGCACGAGCATCTCGAAGGCCGCGTCGGCGCTGCCGATGCCGTTGTCGAACGTCCAGCCGTTGGCGGCCGCGAGGTCCTCGTAGTGGGCGACCAGTTCGCCCCTGCGCTCCAGCGCCTCCCGCTGCAGCGCCTCCAGGTCCTGCTGGCAGCTCGGGTCGTCGCCGACGGTGTCGAAGAACTCCAGGTAGGCACGGTCCTGGTGGTCGCGGACGTCGTTGGGGGCGACGTAGGCCACCGTGCCGTCGACGTCGTCGGGGTAGAAGCGGCGGTGGTAGACCGACGTCATCCCGCCCTTGGAGGCGCCGGTGGAGATCCACTCCCCGGTGTAGACGTCGTTGATCGCCTCGACGATGCGGTGGTGGTCGGCCGCGGCCTGCCGGATGTTCAGGTCGTCCCAGTCGGCGGGATCGGGGCGGGAGGGGCTGAAGAACCGCTGCTCGGTGGAGATCTGGTTGCCGTCGACGAGCCGGGTGGGCTCCGACCTGAACGGCGTGGTGGAGACGCCGTAGCCGCTGGTGTGCAGCACGGTGGGCCGGTCCAGGCCCCGGTGCAGCAGGGTCAGCCGCTGCTCGAACACGCCCTCGCCCGGCCGGGCGTGGTCGGCGGGCTGCTCGTAGCTGAGGACGAAGTAGCGGAAGCCCTCCGCCGTGGGTTTCTCCTCGACGACGGTGAGGCCGGGGACGTCCTCCAGCCGGTCCGCGATGTCGCCGCCCCGCTCCTGCGCGACGGCCGGCACACCCGTGAGCACCAGCGCCGACGCCGCCAGGAGCGACAACGAGGCCGAACGCAAGGACAAGAACGCCGAAGAACGATATCGCCTGGCCACCCGCATACCTCCAGTAAGCGCACGAACACGGAGAACATGACTGCGCACCGACATTAAGGCCTCACGCGGCGAAAGAGAACCCCTAGGACGTCCGAACAGATTCTCCGCCGACCCGCGTAGCCGCACATCCTCCAGGACCGCCACCGGCGACGCGGGCCCGGTCGGCGAGCCCGGTTCGCACCTCGTCCAAGGCCCGCGTCGGCCCGTGACCCGAACGGCGACCGGCCCAACGTCTCCCAGGTGCAGCGCCAAGCCTGGGAATGGGCCTGCGAACACCGGGCCCCTGACGCGCCCTACCCAGCGGCAAGGAAACCGCCGCCCACTTCAATCGCCGTGAACGCTGGGGAAGACTCGTCAAACAACGAGGCGAGCAAGGCCGCTTTACCGCTGTTTGAATACGCGAAGTGACGGATTGGACCCCGAACTCTCCACTTTGACTTTCATAGGACTCACCTTTACGGCGTAGATCAACGATTAAGATGGAAAGACACTCAAGAGTTTGAGTAGGGATGACTCGCCACTTTCATCACTTCTCCACGGTTCCCCATCCCGCTGCCTCCTGACCGATCGGCCGCTCTGAAGCGCTCCGGGACGACCACCCCAGGAGCCATCTCATTACTCTCCGTTTTTAATCGGGCGTTCCGAGCAACGGGTGGGCGCCGAGGTCTCGCCGGTCCAGGCCGGTGCTACCCGACCACGCGGCCACCCGCTCCGCTGCGGTGCAGGACGCATGAGGAGAAGCGAAGGGGCTACTCCATCACCAGTGTTCCGCCCAGGACCTCCTGCGCCGCCTCCAGGAAGCCTCCATCGGCGCTGTTGAGCGTCCAGTCCGGCCCCGTCAGCAGGTGCACCTCGCCTCCCAGCGCACGGTGGGTCTCCATCTGGACGTCCACGTCATCGGCGGAGGCATAGGTGCTCACCACGACCTCCTCGCCGCTCTCGAGGTAGCAGCTTCCCCGGGTCTCGGCTCCGACCGCGCCCTCGACCGGCTCATAACCGGTGCAGGAGATGTCCGCCTCTCCCAACTCCGAGATCAGCTCCTGCGCTCCGTCATGGCTCACCGCCTCCTCCGAAGCCCCGGCCGAGGACACCTCCATGCTCCCCGCGTTCTCGACGCACCAGTCACGCATCCTGGCGGTGGACTCGTCGATGTCCTCGCCCTCCGGCGAGTCCAGGACGATGCCCTTCAGCTCTTCCACCGAGGATTCCAGTGCGAGCGTCTTGGCCTCGATCTCAGCGGTCGCGGCGTCGATCTCGTCCCACGAGTCGCCGCTGTTGCGCAGCTCGATCGCCTCGTCCAGCTTCCCGCACGCCCCCTCGGCAGCGGTGTCCAGAACGATGTCAGAAGGCGGGCTGGAGCTGGGCGGAGCAGCCTCGTTCGGAGCCTGTTCGAAGGCACAGGCCGTGAGGGCGAGCAATGCCGCCAGAGCGGCCGCGGTCTTCTTCATGGTGAGTCCTTCGGTGGTGGTGCGACGGCTCGGGGCGGTGGTGCACCGCTCGCGGGGCACTTCCCGGGCCTTGGTGATCCGGGGCCGGAGTCGGAATGGCGGCGCGCTCAGAGGCCGCGGAGTCGGTCGCACTCGTCGGCCAGCCCGAGTGCTCTGCACATCTGGACGTAGTGCTCGGGGTCGGCCTCGTGCATAAGCGCGAAGACGTCGGTGATGACCGTGGTCGCCTCGGCGTTGGCCACCGGGCGGAAACCTCCGCCCGGCCGATTGTGGGATTTCCCGTGCAGAAACCGCACCAGCCGTGTGCGTCGCTGGGAGTCCGCCGACAGCTTCTCCGCCAGGTTGGTGAAGTTCGGGGCCTGCATCGGAAACTTGAAGCCGAGGAACTGCTCCAGCAGTTTTCGGGCGTCGTTGGGAACGGAGGTGGCGATCCTGATGTCGGCGTCGATGGATTTCCCCGTTCGAGCCTCCAGCAGGCCCAGTGCGGCTCGCCGGAAGAGGTGGAAGTACTCGGATTCGAGGATCTTGGCCTGAGGGCCCTCCAGATCATCGGAGACCAGGACGGGCCTGCGGGCGGCCGTGGCGCCGACTCTGTCCTGCTCGACCGATTTCATCCAGTGCAGAGTGGCGTTCTCCCGACGCTTCTCAGGGGTCTTGCCCCGCTTCAGGTCCTTGGCCCAATGACGCAGGAACTCATAGCTGTGGGTCAACACGATCAGCTGCCGGCAGTGAACTCCCGGATCCAGCCGCGTCTGGAGCTCCGAGTACACGCCGAACATCAACCGCTCGTCCAGGCTGGACACGGGGTCGTCGACGACCACGACGGTGTTCTTCAGCGCGCGCCCCTGCTCTTCAAGGCTCTGCAGGAAGTACAGCAGTGCGATCGCCGTCTTCTCCCCCTCGCTCAGGTTGCGGGCGGGCTCCCCCGCTCGCAACACCTGATAGCGCTGGTCCCGGTAGTCGAAGACCAGTTCACGGTGACCCAGGAGACTGGAGATGTCATCGTTCAAGCGCTGCAGGAAGTGATAGGGATCGAGTTCTTCCTGGTGGGTTTCGCGCAGCACCGCGCGGCAGCGCTCCAGTTCGGCCTCCATCCCGCGCACCCGCTCATCGAGCTCCTCGATCGTGGAATCGTGCTCCCGCTTCTGTGCGGCGATCGGATGGAGCATCCGGTGGAACTCGCGCGCCGCGGCCGCGGCGCGGTCGGCGAGGAAGGTGTCGGTGCGCCGATTGTGCTCGGCGATGACTTCATCCAGTCCGACCGGCTCAAGGGTCGGTGTCCCCACGGCCTCAGGGGGCCGCTGGGCGGAGAAGGGCGCCGCCTTCTTGCTCTCAAGGGCCTGGACCTGGCTCTCCAGGCATAGCAGGAAGTCCTCACGGTTCTTTTCGAAGTGCTTGGTCTCGCGTTCGTACCGTTGCCGGAGGTCGGTGTGCAGCAGCTGCGCGGCCGGGATCCGCTGCGACATGGCCTGGGCCTGCGCCTGGAGGACGCTGACCTCCTCCTGCAGGGTGCTGATCGCTTGCTGGAGTCGGGTGTACCCCTCGTCGAAGTGCTCGTCGAGGCGCACCAGGCGTTCCGGCGTCATCTCTGATCCGCACAGCAGGCACTCAGCGCGGTCGCGGTGCAGTTCGACCCCGTGCTGGACCCAGTCGGCCCAGGCCCGGTTGTCGCGCAACTCGGCGATCATGTTCGAGGTCGCGGTGCGGGCCAGTACCTCGACCACCCCGGTACGCAGTGTCGCAGCCGAGATCGGTCCGATCCCCAGCGGAGTCAGCTTTTCCCGTGGGGCTCCGTCGATCAGGTGGCGGTCCTCGGTCTCCGTCGCCGCGAGCTCGTCCAATGGGATGAGTCCGCCTTTCAGGGCGGCCCACACCTTGCGCCGGTCGAAACCGCGGTTGAATCCGGGGGCGGCGCCGGCCAGCGCCGTACCCACGTCGCGGGCCTTGTCCGTGCCGAGACGGTCACGGAGCCTGATCTCACGAGTGTGCTGTCCGCGCACGTCATCCAGCTCGCTGGTGAGCTCCCGGATGCGCTTCTCGGCCGCCTCGTGCCGCTCTTGACGCTCGATGCTGCGCTCACCCAGATACATCAGCGCGGGCGCGCCGTCGCCGTCTTCGACGTCGAACCTGATGTTGGCGCGCACATATTCGGCGCTGAACACCCGCACGTCGTCCCAGAACGGATCGCCCGCCGATCCGATGGTCGCGTGGGTGCCGTCGGAACGCTCCACCGTGATCTTCATGCCGTGGCGCCACTGGGGGTCCTGCGGCACCCCCGTGAGCAGAGCCGCGAGCGTGCTCTTCCCGGTGCCGTTGGGAGCATAGATCAGGTTGAGCCTCTGGAAGTCGATGGCGCCGGATTCAGACCTCCATCCCTGGAAACAGCGGAAGTCTTTGACATGGGTGAGTCGCCTGATCAATGGAATCCTCTGGGGAAGGAGTGCCGTCTCGTATTCGCACAGCGACGCTCCCACGAGGCATCTCCGCCGCTCATCCCCGAAATAGCGGAAATCACCCAATGGCCCCCTTGGCACCTCTACTCCAGGGCGATTTCATTGCCTGACGTGATCGGTGTCGCTGCTGGTCATGCGATCCCGAGAGGGTCGAGTGGGCGAGGGAAGCAGTCGTAGCCCACCCACCGGTAGGCCGCGGGGATGCTCGCGAACCCGAGCCCGGCCAGCAGGCCGATCGCGAGGTCGCGCAGCAGCGCCATGTTCTGCGGAGCGCGGCCGGTGCGCACCCGCGAGGCGTCCTCGCCGAAGCTCACGTCCCGGACTGGAATCACCTCACTGAGAAACGTCAGTGCAGGGTTTCCGCGGAGAACAGTGTGGGGAACACCCGCATAGACGAGAAGGGAATATCTCAATACCAACGGGATTGAACAGTGCTGGGATCAGGCCGACCCTCCTCTCGGTGGGTCGGGCCTCGATCGGACATGATGGGGACAGCGCTCAGCCTTCCGGCAGCAGACTCCCCTTCGTCTCCTTTAAGGACCAGGCAGCCGCTAGCGTGATGACGGCGCAGGTCATGAGGAAGTACGCCGGTGCGAGCGGGTCACCGGTCCAGTCGATGAGCGCGACCGCAATGTAGGGAGCGGTCCCTCCGACGACCATGCTCGCCAGGTTGAGCCCCAGCGCGATGCCGCTGTATCGAATCCGGCTGATGAACAACTCGGTGAAGGCGGTGAAGGCCACCGCGGTCAAGGCCGCCGTCATGACCCCCATGAACACGTGTGCGGTGTAGGGGAGGACGCCCCCCGACCCCAGCATCAGAAAGAGGGGGTAGGACAGCACGAGGAAGCCGATGGAGGCGCCGACCAAGATGGGACGGCGTCCGATTTTGTCGGCCAGCAGCCCGAAGACCGGCATGACCGCGCACGAGACGGCCAAGACAATGCTCGTCGACCAGAATGCCTCGCCCGGGGAGTAGCCCTCCTGGGTCTGCATGTGGGTGGTGAGGTAGACGTAGGAGATGTAGTAGGTGGCGAAGGTCAGGGCCGACAGTCCGAAGGTCTTGAGCAGGGGGACCTTGTGCTGGGTGAGGACCTCCAGTAGCGGCGCTTCGGGCACCTCGCCCTTCCCCTTGATCCTGTTGAACTGCGGGGAGTCCTCAAGTCTGGTCCGGATGTAGATGCCGACGACTCCGAGGGGCAGCGCCGCCAGGAAGGGGATGCGCCAGCCCCACGCCATCATCTGGTCCGTGGTCAGCACCGCGGTGAGCAGCGAGATCGTCAGTGATGCGAGCAGCGCGCCGATGTAGGCGCCGAACTGGGTGAAGCTGCACATCAGGCCGCGTCGGTCGGGCGGGGCGGTCTCGGCGAGGTAGGAGCCCGCGCCGGGCAATTCGCCGCCCGCGGCGATTCCCTGCGCACACCGGGCCAGCACGAGCAGAGCGGTCGCACCGGTGCCGATCGCGGCGTAGGTCGGCAGCACACCGACCATGAAGCTGGCCAGCGCCATCATGGTTACGGTGGCTGCGAGCGTCTTCCTGCGGCCGATCCGGTCACCGAGGTGACCGAAGACGATCCCGCCCACCGGGCGCAGGACGAATGCGGCGGCGAAGGTCGCGAACGTCGCCAGGAGCGCGGCTGTCGGGTCCTCACTGTGGAAGAACAGGACCGCCAGGATCGTGGCCAGGTAACCGTAGACGCTGAAGTCGAAATATTCGACCGCGGTGCCGATCGTCGAGGCGTAGACGACACGCCGGTCGATTCGGGTGTTGGCCGGTGCTCCGGTCGGCTCGGGGGTGGCTGTCGTTTCGCTCATGCGGGCTCCAAAGGAGTTGGAGGATGCGCTGAAGATGGAATGAGCGGAGGGGCGGCCTTCCGCCCGCCGCGTCGCGGATCGATGGGCGGGAGGCCGCGGAAAGGTGGCTGCCCGGCCGGAGGCCGCTGTCGCGCGAGGGCTTTCCCGGGAGCGAAGGAGGGTCAGCCCGACGCCGGGATCCTGGCGATGTCGGTTCCGGCGACGCTTCCGATCCAGGTCTCGTCCCCGACGGGAAGGGCGGTCGTCGCCAACCTGAATACCTCGGAATCACTGTGGAACACTTCACGTCCTTCCATCGCGTCGGGGTCGATCTCCACGACACTGAAGCCGGCCGGGCATTGTTCGTGGTCGGCCTGGCAGGCGGTGAACTCGTCGAAGGAGCGCAGCGGCTGTCCGGTCACCAGGAGCCCGCCATCGGGCGACCAGCGAAGGTTGTCCGGAAGGAATTCCACTTCAGCGACGGACCGTTCAACATCGGAGTCCCTTGCCAGCCGGACGATCTCCCGCGACGTCCAGCTGGCCACGAACACCGCTTGCCCGTCCTCTGATATCGCTACGCCGTTTGGGGCCGGCATGGCGCTCCCCGGGACCTCCTCCCATCCTTCGTCGGGCGACCATTCGATGACTTCTCCCGTGTCCTCTCCGGCGAACATCTTCTCCATATCGCCGGGGTCTTCCGAGGACTTCATGTTGGTCACCACGATCCCATCACCGTCCGGGACCGCCGCCACTCCGTTCGGGAAGACGTTCGCCGGCATCTCCACGCAGCCGACCCAGACGCTTTTCGGGAAATCTCCGCTCACGTCCAGTTCGAACACCTCAACGGCTTCCCGGCCACCGTGATTGACGGCGTACAGGATATGGGCGCCATCGGCCTCCGCCTCGATGTCGAGGCCATGAGGTGAGGCGATGTCGGCATCCGGTGGTCCGGGGCACTCTCCGTAGGTCTCCTCGTCCCATTGCGCCGACTGCTCGTCTTGGGACCACACCTCCCTCATCTGATTCGATTCCGAGTCGATCGCGACGAGCCGGCCGGAGGCGCCGTGTTCTGAGGATTCGGGGTTCTCCGCCATGCTGCTCGCGATCACCCAGGGCGTGCCGCCGACCGAGACCAGGTCTTCTGGGCCGGCCGGACCGTCGAGGAGTTCAATGGAGCCGTTTCCTTCGCCCTCGGACCCCGCTTCCGGGGGTTCCTCTGCTGGGCTGCATGCGGCCAACAGCACGAGGAAGCTCGCTGAGATCAGATACGGCCTGCGGTCAACCATCACTCAATCTCCGTTCCGTTGGAACAGGGCGGGGGCCGAGGATCCGGATGGCCCGCCGCTCGCCCGTAACCGGCGACCGGGTCGGCGCTTCACCGGTGAAGGCGCTGGACGGCTCGCTCATGACGCTCTTCCTCTCAGTCGTGTGGCCGCGCGGATCGGTCACAAGTGGGTCATGGGGTGGTTCTGACTTCCCAGGTGTATCGCCGCGTAGGTCTGGCCGAGCGGATCGGCGACCAGGAACGCGTGGCCCACGGCCGCCATCACGTCCTGGTAGCGCTGATGTAGCGGATGGTCGAGGTAGGCGGTCCGGCCGCTGGAGACGCGCAGCAGCCGGGTCACCGCCGCACCGGCCTCTTGGGCGGACCGCGCCATGGTGTGACGGTGGTAGGCGCGCAGCTCCCGTTCCGGCCACTCCCCCGCTTCGGCGATCTCCAGCAGCTCTTCGGCAGCGCGGCGCAGCCGAAGCAGGCCGCCGTCGACCACATAGACCGCATCGGCGAGGTACTGCTGGGTCAGCGGGTCGTCACATAGAGAGCCGCCTCGGGGGGACTTGCGCTCACGGGTGGCCTCGATCCATGCGTCGGCGAACCCGCGCGCGGCGCCCAGCGCGCCGGCGGCGATGACGGAGTTGAACAGCACCGCCCACGGCAGCCGGTACAGCGGCGCGGTGTTGAGCTCTCGGCCGGGCAGCGGGACGCCCAGGTGGTAGGTGTAGTCGATGTGCGACTGACCGCGGTGTTCGGGCACGAACGCGCCGTCGACGACGATGTCGTTGCTGCCGGTGCCCTGGAGGCCCGCGGTGTTCCAGGTCTTGTCGATGGTGTATTGGTCGCGATCGAGGATGACCGAGGTGAAGTCGCCGACCTCGTGGCCGTTCCAGTCGCGGATGCCGACTACACCGCCCAGGATCACTCCGTCGCAGTGCAGGCAGCCCGAGGAGAACGCCCAGCGACCTGAGACGCGATACCCTCCGGGCACGCGGGTGACCTTGCCGGTCGGGGTGTAGGACGACGCCAGCGCACGGTCCGGGGTGTCGCCCCAGATCTCCTTCTGGGTCTCCTCGCCGAACAGTGCGACCTGCCAGGGATGTACGCCCACCACGGCGGACACCCAGCCGGCCGCAGGCGCCACCCGGCTCGCCTCGACCACTGCGTCCAGGAACTCGGCGGGGGAGGTCTCGCCTCCGCCCCAGCGACGCGGCTGGAGGGCCCGCAGTATCCCGGTCTCCTGGAGGGCGGCCCAGGCGGTGTCGGTAAGCCTGCCCTGCCGGGCTCCTCCGGCGTCCTCAGCGGCGAGGACGGGGGCGGCCGCACGCACCGATCCAACAATGGTCATCTCTTGACTCCCCTTTCCTGTAGTTATCACTACAGGGAAGATTGCAATTCTGTCCCAATACCCTGAAAGGGACGGTGATGTGTGGTTATGCGCCGCCGGCGCTTCGTCCGCCGTCGACCGGCAACAGCACACCGGTGAGATATGCGGCGTCACCGGAGATGAGAAAGGCGATCGATGCGGCGACGTCCTCAGGGCGGCACAATCCGAGCGGGAGCGTCTTGGCCGCGTTCCCCAATCTGGTGGGGAACGCACCGGCGACCGCTGCCGCGTGTGCACCATCGACGTCGGCGACGAGCACCCTGGCCCCTTCCTCGGCGAGGCGCGCCACCGTGGCGGCGCCGAAACCCGAGGCGCCCCCCGTGACGATCGCGACCCGGCCGGTGAAACGCGTCATGATCACCGCCCCGCAGCTCCGGCGGCCGGTGGCCCATTCACGGCAGAGCGCCTCCGGTAGCCGCCGTAATCGCCGCGGTAGAAGATCAGGGGTCCGGACGCTCGCTTCGCCCCGAGGTCGACGACCCGGCCCAGCGCGAGGTAGTGGTCGCCGAGCTCCTCCGCGCGATCCAGCCGGCAGTCGATCCACGCGGCCGCGTCATCGAGGATCGGGGCCCCCGAATCACCCGGCTCCCAGCCGAGTCCGGCGAACTTGTCGGCTCCCCTGGTGGCGAACAGCCGGCAGATGTCCTGATGCTCCTCCCCCAGCACGTTGACGCAGAAGGTTCCCGCCTCGCGGACCTTGGGCCACGTCGTGGACTCCCGGGTGGCGAAGAACCCGACCAGCGCGGGAGTCAGGGAGACCGAGGTGAAGGAGCCGACTGCCATCCCGACGGGAGCCTGCTCGTGCATCGCGGTGATGACCACGATGCCCGTTGGGTAATGGCCGAGCACGTCGCGGAAGCGGGCCGGGTCGATCGTCGCCGGCGCAGAGTGCTTCGGCCACTCCTTCCGTGTCCGGTCCGGTGGAGCGATGGCCGTCACGGGTGTGGATTTCGACATGGCGATCCTCCTTTGTCGGGAAACATGCGTCTCGAATGTGACGAGAAGTGGGAGGCGGATGGTGGCCGAGGAGCCGTGGCCGCGCTCCTCGGCCACCGATGGGCAGATGCGAAGGGTCCCGCTGGGCTCTACAGTCGTCCCTCAACGAAACCGGAGACCATGTTCTCGAAGCGCTCGGGGTACTCGATCTGGCTCCAGTGACCGCATCGGCCGATGACGACGAGCCGTGCGCTCGGGATGTGCTCGGCGAGGTAGTGGCTCGCCTCGATCGGCACGATTCGATCCTCCCGGCCGACGATGACGAGGAAGTCCTGCTCGATCTTTGCCAGGTCCTCCGGCGAGTAGGCCAGTTTCGGGCCGTCGTCGAACATCGCCAAGTGAGAACGCCGGACGTCCTCACGGGTGGCCCGCGGGATCCGGGCCGCCGCGATCTCGCCCAGCTTGTCGCCGAAGGAAGCGGGGTCGTAAACGAACATGGACAGCAGCTCCGCCATGTTCTGCTCGGTCGGATCGTCGTAGAAGGTGATCAGCTTCTTCAGGCCAGGGGTGGGCTGCAGCCCCGGTGCGCCGCCGCTGCCCATGAGAATGACCTTGCCGACCCGCTCGGGATTCTCGACGGTCATCTTCAGCGACATCATGCCGCCGTAGGAGTTGCCCACGAGGTTGACGCGGTCGGCACCCAGTTTGTCGAGTAGCCGCCAGATGGTCTCGACGCGGAGCTCGGTGAAGGCGATCTGACCGGCCGGCGGCGGATCCGGGTGATCGGAATCGCCGAATCCGAGCACGTCAGGCGCGATACAGTAGTAGCGGTCACCAAGGTCGGTGATGAGCCTTTCCCAGTTGGACAGCGCAGTCACTCCCGGGCCCGAACCGTGCAGGAATAGGAGGGGCTGCATCGATGGATCGCCGGCCGTGTTGACTCGCAGGGAGTGCTCTCCCAGCGAGATGTCGGTTGAGGTGATGGCAGCGGGCATGCAGATCAGAGTCCTTCGTTGACGGGGTGCAGGATGGCGAAGGGAAGCTCGTCGCGGTGGCGGGTACCGCGGTGGCCCCAGATCTTGGTCTTGGGGTAGGTCGCCGGCTCCCAGTTGTCGTCGTCGACGGTCACCCCGCCGGTGCCGTACTCGATGTGGAATCCCGCGGGCGAGTACAGGTAGAACGACGTCGTGAGGTCGTTGGTGTGCCGGCCCATGGTCAGCACGATCGGAACGCCGCGCTCCTCGCACAGGTCGTAGGCGATGCCGACGTCGTCGAGCGACCTCGTCTCCAGCATGAGGTGCTGGAATCCGGCCATCCCCGGCATCTCGGCCACCGCGAGCGAGTGGTGCCGACCGTTGCAGTGGTAGAAACGCGCGTTCAGCGGTGGGTCGATGATCCGGTCGGAGAGCCGGAATCCGAGAACGCCGCTGAAGAAATCGTCGGCCTGTTCGATGTCGGGCACCACCAGCACCCCGTGACCGAGGCCCTGCTCACCGGTGATGAATCCCGACATCGCCCGGCCCGGGTGGAAGGTGCCGGGGAGACGCACCTGGCCCCAGCTCAACTCGTGGCGGATGCCGAACGGGTCGTCGAACCAGACCATGCCCGCGACCGCGCGGTCGGCGATCTCCTCCGGGGTGCCCTCGTGCACCTTGGTCCCGTGGTCGGTTAGTCGCTGTGTAAGGGCCGCAAGGTCCTCCTCGGTGTGCACACCCCAGCCGATGTACTCCAGGGCGTGCTCGTCCCCGGGGTGGATCGACAGGCGGTGGGCGGCGTCGTCGGCGCGCAGGCGCACCGTGCCGTCCTCCCCCCGATCGGCGAGCTGCAGGCCGAGGACCTCAGGGCCGAACGTCAGCCACTCCTCGTAGCGGGGCGAGGAGAAGCCGATGTAGTTGAGTGCCTGAATCACAGTTGAACCTCCGGTGGGGTGGCGCCCAGCAGGCGGGCCCCGTAGGCCAGCCCGTTGGCGTCGGCGGCGAGGAAGGCGTGGCCGAGGGCGGTGACGATGTTCTGGTATTGGGAGTGCAGCGGGTGGTCGACGTAGGCGACCCGGCCGCTGGAGACGCGGTACAGGTCCGAGACGGCGTCGCCGACGAGTTCGCAGCCGCGGGTGATGTCCCAGCGGTACCGTGCCCGGGTCTCCTTCTCGATGTGCACACCGGCCTGGGCGGCCTCGGTCATTTCGATGGCGACGCGCCGCGTTTTCATGATCGCGGCGTCCAGCGTCCAGTAGGCGTGCGCCAGGTGCCGCTGGGTGAGCGGGTCCTCGCTCACGAAGCCGCCCCAGTTGGCGCGCCGTTTCCTGGTGGCCGCGGTCCAGGAGTCGAGGAACCCCTGGGCCATTCCGAGCGTCGGCACGGCAATGACCAGATTGAAGAACGTGGCCCATGGAAGCCGGTAGCAGGGCCCCGGGTTGGTCTCCTGACCGGGCGCCAGGACATCGGGGTGGTACTCGTAGCGGTGGTGGGACAGGAACCGGCGAGCGGGGACGAACACGTCGTCGACGACGATGTCCTTGCTGCCGGTTCCCCGCAGCCCTGAGGTGAACCAGGTGTCGTCGATCCGGTACTCCTCGCGCAGCAGGATGAGCGAGCCGTAGTCGGGGACGCGGGAGTCGCCGGCCTCGATCTCACCGGCGACACCGCCGAGGATCACGCCGCCGCAGTGGTCGCAGCCCGAGGAGAAGGACCAGCGGCCCGACACCCGGTAGCCGCCCTCCACCGGCTCGACCTTGCCGGTCGGCGCATAGGAGGAGGAAAGCATCCGCGTCGGATCCTCTCCCCAGACCTCCTGCTGGGTCTCCTCGGGAAACAGCGCCAACTGCCACGGGTGGGAGCCGACCACCCCGGCGACCCATCCCGCAGAGGGAGCCGCGCGGGCCACCTCGAATACGGCGTCGAGGAAATCGACGAGCGGGGTCTCCTCGCCGCCCCAGCGGGCCGGTTGCAGAGCACGCAGCACACCCGTGTCCATCAGGTGCTTCCACGTGCTGTCGGGCAACCGGCGCTCAGTGGAGGCCGAGCCCTCGTCCGCGGTGAACTCGGCGACCGACCGTCGTGCCCGATCGGTGATGGCCATGCAAACTCCTCTCATGTTCTGGAACGGTTGACCTACCCTGTAGTGATCGTTACACGTAGTTCATTGAGTGGCAACGTAAACCAGCGAGCGTGTGGTAGGCAAGAGGGTCGTGGAAAGAAAAACAAACAGGCGCAATCAGCTGAGCGACGAAACCCGTCGCCGGCTGCTGGACGCGGCCACAGAGATAGCCGCGGAACGGGGGTACGACGGAACCAGCCTTACGCTGATCACCAAACGCTCGGGACTTCCTGCGAGCTCGGTGTACTGGCATTTCGGCAGCAAGGATGAATTGCTGGCCGCAGTGATCGAGCACAGCTTCCAGGAGTGGCTGCCCGCGGTTCCGCGTTGGGCCCCCATGGAGCCGGGTACCGACCGGCGCGAACACCTACGCGAAGTGCTGCGCCAAGCCGGGCGGAGCCTGGTCGACCGTCCGGAGTTCATGCGGCTCGGATTGATGCTCTCGCTGGAACGCCGAGTGGTCGAGCCGGCCGCGCGGGCGCGGTTCCTGGAGATCCGCGCGATGATGCTGAAGGCCATGAGCGGCTGGTGGGAGTCAGCGCTATCCGAGGACGTCCTCAAGGAACGCCCCTCACTTCCTCTGCAGTTGGCCCGGTTGCACATAGCGACGTCGGACGGTCTGTTCACCGCCGCTCAGATCCCCGACGAGGGCTTCGATGTGGAGGAGCTGATGGAACTGCTCGCCGAAGCCCTCGACTCCGTGGTAGAGCGCATTGTCGCCGAACTCGCAGACGATGGCGGGGAAGCCTCTTCCTAGGGAGGTTTCGGCTCTGAGGTCATAGGTGGGGGCATGCGGCCAAGGTCCGGTCGGGAGCGCGTGCCGCCGGCGCCGCGCGCACGGCGACGGCCAACCTCAGTGGCACACCCGCTGACACCCACCGGGCGTCTGGCGCTGGACCGCTGCGTCGTCGATGACGGCTGGAGTCTGCGGCGGGCGGCCGGGCGCTTCCAGGTCGCCCCCACCGCCGCCAAGCGCTGGTCCTGCCGCTGTGGTCATTTTCGGGACCGAATATGAGCACAGCGGCAAGGTCGTAATGAAGATCCGACGGCCGTCCGCGTTCGTCTCCGCATTTCTTGGGCGGCTCCGCCAAAGAAGTGCGGACAGGGTCTTGCTTGTACGGAAAAGACCCCGTACCGTTCCCTAGAACGGTCACTACAGGTTGAGGCCACGGCCTCCCTGCCCCTTCTGGACTTCCCCGAATTCCGCCACACCCCGGCAACGGTCCCGTTCAAGGAGTATCCATCATGTGTGACGTCTCCCGTATCGCCATGTCCCGACGCGGCCTGCTGCGCTCCGCCGGCGCGCTGACCGGAGCGGCAATGAGCCCGATGCTGTTCAGCGGTTCCGCATCCACTGCCGACACCGCCGGCGACGCGGCGCGGTACAACACGCGGCTGGTGCTCCTGGGCACCTCCGGCGGTCCCATCTGGTGGGAGGACTCTGACCGTTCGGGTATCTCCTCGGCGATCGTCATCGGAGACGCCAAGTACGTTGTCGACTGCGGTGACGGAGCCGGACACAGTCTCCGGAAAGCGGGACTGCTCGGCCAGGGCGAGGGGCAGAATGACCTGCACGATCTGCGAGGAGTCTTTCTGACGCACCTCCATTCCGATCACATCTCCGATTATCCGGCCCTGCTGCTGCATGGTTTTGTCGGCGGCGGACTCGGTCGAGACGACAGGCCCGTGCAGGTTCACGGCCCGGGCCGCCGAGGGACGCTGCCCGAGGTATTTCCCCCGGATCGCCCCGAGCCGGACGTGGTCAATCCGGGGAATCCCTGGCCCGGTACCGCCGACATGACATCGTCGCTGATCGAAGCGTTCGCCACCGACATCAATGACCGCATATTCGACTCCGGCGCCCCCGACATCCGGGCCAGGGTCCAGGCGCATGACATCGTCCTCCCCGAAGGCGCCGGAGCGGACCCGAACGCGGCGCCTCCCCGCCTGGAGACCCCCGTCGAGGTGTATGAGGACGACCGGGTCAAGGTGACCGCGACCCTGGTCGACCACGGCCAAGTCTTCCCCTCCTTCGGCTACCGCTTTGACACCGAGGACGGATCGGTGGTTTTCTCCGGAGACACGACTGTGTCGGACAACCTCATCGACCTCGCCGCGAACTGCAACCTCCTCGTGCACGAAGTGGTCGACGAAGCCTGGGTCAGGGAGAGCATCGAGGGTCTGCCGGAGCCACAGCCCATCAAGGACGCCTACATCAATCACATGCTCGGTGCGCACACCACGATCGAGCAGGTGGGCGGCGTCGCCGAGGAGGCCGGGGCCGGCACGCTGGTGCTGAACCATTTCGTACCGGGCAACCTGCCCGCCGGGCGCTGGCAGCAGGCGGGGAAGGACTTCTCGGGCAGGCTCATCATCGGGGCCGATCTGATGCACATCGGTGTCGGCAGGAAGCACGATTGACCTCGGGCTCCCCGCCTGGGGTGGCAGACACCGTCGGCCGCGAGTGAACGTGCGCGGCCCGTGCCCCCTCGAAGCCGCTCTGTTCCCAGCGCGGCTTCGGACGTATGCGGTCGGCACCGATGCCGACCACCGAATCCGTCGGCATCGGAGGACGTCCGGTGGCGGAGGAGACACACACCGCCCAACCCCGCCAGCGGGTGCTCACCGCACGCAGGACCGGCCGGATCCGCTCTGCTCTGCCAGCGCGTTCCCGATCCGCCACCCCATTCCGAAAGCCGAAAGCAATCCGTTTCCCGAGCTGTAACCGGAGGATGAAGGACCGGCGAAGCCGGCAGCTGTGCCGCCACCGGCCCGCAGTCCGCGGATCACGTCACCACGTTGGGTCAGCACCCTGCCCTCAACGTCGACCATCGCGCCGCCCTGGGTCGCGAGAACACCGTGCGTCACCCACGCCGCGTAGAGTGGAGCCGCCAAGGAGCGTCCGTCGGCGACGTTCGACAACGAGGAGCGCACCGCTTCCGGCGGAAGCGCCAGCGCGCCGGTCAGGCTCTCCTCATCCGGATACCGGCGGAAGGCGCCCGCCTTGGCGGATTCCCGCATCAGCTCGGACCGCATCACCTGGGTCATCGCCTGTTCGTCCCACACGAGTAGCGCTCGCTCCCCCACCTCATGCTGCAGCACAGCGGCGAGCGCCGAATAGCCGAGCGACGTCTCCATGATGAAGCGCTTCCCGTCCGGCCTCAACAGCGCCGCGCCCATGAAGGGCAGTGCGGGGTTCAGTCGGGTGCCGTGACCCACGACGACCAGCCCGTGCCGCAGACAGGACCCCATGTTGCGCACCGCGGCGCCGAGTTCGGTCAACCAGGCGAGCGCGTCACCGGTGCTGGTGCTCACACCGCCGTAGAACGGCCGGCCGAGCTCGGCGCAGTGCTCGCGCATCAGGGAGGGATTCGCCCCGAAGCCGTCACAGGCGAGTACGACGTGACGCGCCCGGACCTCGGAGGACATGCCGTTTTGCGACACGGCGACCCCCTCGACTCCGGACGTTCCGCTGAGCAGCCCGACCACCGGGGCCCTGTCGACGAACGCGACGTTATCGAGGCGGTTCAGCGCACCCCGCAGGTGGCGCATCAGGCGCTGTCCGCCCCGCCGTCCCACGTCCGTGTGCAACCGTGGTACCGACATGCCCGCGCGCGGCATGTCGGTACCCAGCTCGATCGGATAGCCGAGCTCATCGGCCATCCACTCGACGTACCGCGGAGCCGATCGGCACACCGCCAGAACCACGTCGGAGATCGCATCGTCACCGCTCGCGGCCAGGATTTCCGCCGCATGCCGGTCCGGGGAGTCCTCGATGCCGGCCTCACGCTGGAACCGGGTGCCGCCCGCGGCCAGACTGCCACTGGATATCTGAGCGTTGCAGCCCTCGTTCAGGCTCTTCTCGAACACCGCGACGGTCAGGTCGGGGTCGCGTGCGGCACGGAGTGCGGTCATCGTGCCGCACGCACCTCCGCCGACAACGGCGACATCGACGTCCATTGCCATCACGGGTTCTCCTCTTCAAGAGTCACGGAGGCGGCCCCCTTGGCCGAGGGAGTCCAATCCGTACCATTGGCGGGCGCCATCAACGACGTCGCGCGGCGGCTGCGCGTAATGGAATCCGTTACGGGCCGGCCGCAGCCCTGTTCGCCGATGCTGTTCGGCCCGGAGCTCCGCGACCCTGAGACAGGTGCCGAGTGAGTCGATCACCGGTACCTCGTCGATCCGGGACACGCCTTGCTCGGCCAGGAAGACGTTCAGCGGCCCTTCCCCAGGGACGATCACGTTCGCGCCCTTGGTGATGGCCCTCCTGGCGGCGACGGTGAACGCCCCGATCAGGGGCCCCGGCTCGGCATAGGCGGCCATGACGTTGGAGAACTCCGCATCCACCTGCTCGATCGGGCCGACGATTCGGTCCAGACCGTAGGTGCGCATGTTCCGGCGGAGCTGAGGGGCGAGGGCACCGATGAAGTTCACGATCCCCACGCACTCGCCGAGCGCGGCGGCCATCAGCACCGAGGTCTGGCCGAAGGCGACCACTGGGATGTCGACGAGCGTCCGCACCTCCTCATAGGCCGTGTCCGGGACGGTGGCGATGAGGAAGGCGTCGTATCCGCTGTCCTGCGCCTCGAGCGCCGCGGCGACGAACTGCTCCCCGTGCAGCCCGCTGAGATAGGCGTAACCGATGTGCGTCCCCGGATAGTCCGAGGGGTAGGTGCCCGGCCGCATCCCATGGAAATCGACGGTGACGCCCGGGGCGGCCAGCGAGGTGAGGTGCCGTTCGAGCGCGTCCCGGTAGTGCGGCACGTCGTCGAGGACGGTGAAGCTCTGGTGCCAGATGCGCACGTCACACCCTCCTGCGACCGGCGGCGGCACGGTCGGTCCCCGTGATGGCCGCCCCCTCGCCTGCGATTCGGCCGAAGACGGCACCGCGCAGCACCGATGTCGATCCCGTGTAGTTCGTGTAGTAGAGGCCGGTGATCTCGCCCGCGGCGTAAAGCCCGGGGATCGGCTTTCCGTCCCGGTCCACAACCTCCGCGCGCGGGCTGGTCTTCAATCCTCCGAAGGTGAACACGTTGGCCGCCATAATGGGCAGTGCGTGGAAAGGCCCCTTTTCGATCGGGCGCGCCCAATTGGATTTTGCGGGGCTCAATCCGCGGGTGCCCAGACCGTCGGCAACGGAGTGGTCGAAGGCGCCACCGGGACAGGCCGCGTTGTAGGCTGCGGCGGTCTTCTCCAACGCCTCCGGGGGCACATCGATCCGCACCGCCAGCTCCGACAGTGTCGGTGCGCTGTAGGCGGGCTGATCGGTTCGGATGCTGGAGCCGATATTGGGGATGGACATTCCCTGGGAATCCAGGACCGCGTAGGCCATCCCCTCGCTTTGCCGCTGGATGATCCGAGCGATCCGCTCGTACCAGGCATCGACCGGTCCTGGGGCCTCATTGACGAAGCGCTCGCCGGCGCGGTTGACGAGAACACCGTACGGGAAGCAGAAGATCGCCGCCTCGGCCGCCCCTGAGCGCGGGTCCACCGGCTCCGCGTGGAACAGTGAGAAGTTCCCGGACGTCGCGGCGCCGACGGTGAGGGCCATCTCGATGCCCTCGCCCTTGTTGTGGTTCCCGCCGCGGGCGACCGGACGGGTAGTCAGCGCGTCTCGTCCGAAGTAGCGCGCCATCATCTCGGCGTTGCCCTGAAAACCTCCGCAGGCCAGCACGGCACGGCCCGTGAAAGTCCTGAGTCCGTCCGGGGTTGCGGCCTGGATCCCCTGCACGGCTCCGTCATTGAGGACGAGGGAGCGAGCGGTCGTGTCGAAGTGAAACACCGCACCCAGGGCACGCGCTACCGCGCCGAGGGTCTCCACGAGCGCCAGACCGCCACCGACCGGTGCCATGCGCGTGGTCGAGGTGGTCAGGAACGGCGTCGGCAGGTGCTCGAAGCGCATGCCGTGGCCCGCCAGCCACCGCAGGGTCCCTCCTGCCCGTTCGGAGAACGTCTCGACGATGTCGGGATCGATGGTGTGATGCCCGTGCACGAGACCGGAGCGCCGCGGCGCCTCGCGCACCGTCTCCTCGATCAGCCCTGGGTCGGGGTGGCCCATGAAGTCGCCGAGCAGAGCCTCCTCCAGGCCGTCGGCAGGCTCCTCCATGGACTTCATCCGCAGGAACGCCTCGGTATAGCGGGTGTTCCCACCGGTCTCGGATTCGGCGGAGCGTTCGAGCACCGCGACTCTGGCACCCGTCTCGCACGCGGCGATCGCGGCGGTGAGCCCTGCGATGCCGCCACCGACCACGACCACATCGTATTCTGTGTCCGTCATGCCATCTCCTCAATGATTTCGGCCGAGGAGCGGACCGTGGCGAACATCGGCATGATCCGTTCCATCGAGAACTGGTGCGCGTCCGCGGCGAACGAGGCGCAGATGTCTTCGATGACCGTCACCTGAAGGCCCGAGTCCGTCGCGTGCCGGGCGGCGGACTCGACCACGAGGTTGGTGGCGACTCCCCCCAGCAGGATGTGCCGGATGCCCTTCCCTGCCAGCACCTGCAGCAGGGGCGTCCCGATGAACGGGTCCACGCATCCCTTGTCCACAACGGGCTCGCCCTCCGCAGGCTTGAGGGAATCGACGATTTGCGCTTCGGGGGAATCCTGGAGCATGGCGCGTCCCTGGGGGTAGCCGTCGAAACGCGTCGAGCGGTTCGTGCGCAGCGAATAGGTGGGGTCGAAGGCCAGCCGGACATGCACGGTGAACAGTCCGGAACGGCGAGCCGTTTGGAGCACCGTGGAGGCCTTGCCGAGCACATCGCGCTCGGCGATCTGCTCCGCCAGGGCGGGGATCCGAGTGTGCGGCCCCTGCTCACACAGGGCGACCTGATAGTCGAGGAGCAACAGCGCCGCTCGCGGGGCGGTACCAGTGTCGGTCATTTGTGTCCGTTCCTATCTTCTATGGGGGTCGGCCGCGGTCACCAGGCCGACCAACCGCCGTCGACGTAGACGACCTGTCCCGTCATGTAGTCGGAAGCGGTCGAGGCCAGTAGCAGGAGCGGGCCGTCCAAATCGCGTTCCGGTGCCCCGAGGCGGCCGAGCATCGTGCGATTCGCGAACCAGGCGAGCCGATCGGGATCGTCGGCGAGCGGCGCCGTCATCTGTGTCGGATAGAAGACGCCGGGCGCGAGGCAGTTGACCGTGACACCGGACGGTCCGAGTTCTGCGGCAAGGGCCCGGGTCACATTGGCCACACCGGCCTTCGACGCGTAGTACGCCGACTCCGGCACCGGCCCGACCCGCTCGGCGTACACCGTGGTCAAGTTGACGATCTTGCCGGACCCTCGGGCCGCCATCCGGCTTCCCGCGGCCCGGCCCAGCAGCCATGTACCGGTGAGGTTGACCCGGACGACGCGCTCGAACTCATCCACCGACGTCTCGTCGTAGGGCTTGCGCAGCATCACGCCGGCCGCGTTGACGGCGACGTCCACTCGTCCGTGCTCGGCGATCAGTTCGCCGAAGAGCCGCTCGATCGAGGCGTCGTCGGTGACGTCGACGAAGTGGGAGGAGACCGTCTCCGCACAGGCCGTCGCCGTTCGAGCGAGGTCTTCCCCGCGCGATTCGAGGTCGGCGATCGCCACGGTGGCGCCCCGGTCGGCGAGTGCGATGGCGGCTCGCTCACCGAGGCCGCCGGCGGCGGCGCCCACGACGAGAGCCACGCGGCCGCTGAGGGCGAATGGGTCGGTCATGACGCCACCTCCTCGATCGCGCGGGCGGCCGCGGCGATGCCGGCGACACGTCCGAACACCGCCGCCTTCCCGATCGACGTGCCCGTCATGTAGCCGCCTCCGTGGAATCCGCCCATGACCTCACCGGCGGCGAGTAGTCCGCCGATCGGGTCGCCGAACACGTCCAGCACCTCGCAGCGGATGTTCACCGTGAGTCCGCAGTAGGTCGCCAGCACCACCGTGGACGAGGGCTGTGCGTAAAACGGCGGCGTGTCGAGGGGCGACGGTCGTCCCACCTGCCCCGACAGATGGGCGCGGGGCGGCTCGTGCGGACTTCCGACCGCGACCGCCTCGTTGTAGGCGCTCACGGTTCGCTCAAGGGCGCCTGCCGGGAGTTCCAGCAGTTCGGCCAGTCCGCTTATCGTGTTCGCTTTGACCAGCGCACCGTCGCGCTCGCGTTTCACGAAATCGTAGATCGGCACCTCGTCGTCGCCGGCGGCCATCACCTTCGCGTCGAAGACCTGATAGGTGACTCCGCCTGGCTGCGCCAGGCTCGCATCGCCGATCACTTTGTAGGGCAGCGATTCGTCAACGAAGCGATGACCGTCGCGGTTCACCGCGACGGCCCCTTTGTAGACCGCGAGAATGCCCGTGCCGCTCTCGCCGGGGACGGGCTCGGGGTGGATTCCGTAGGTGCCCTTGATATGGGGTGTGTCAACGAATCCCGCACCGAGCTTCCACGCCATCAACAGCCCTTCGCCCTGGCTTCCGGCGCCGCCCCCGCGCAGTGCCAGCCGCATCTGCGGTGCGAATCTCGCCAGAAGCCCCTGGTTTTGTGAAAAGCCGCCAGTGGCGATGATGACCGCGTTGGACGAGATCCGATGCCGCTCCCTCTCGAACGTGACCTCCACCCCCGTGACCTGGTCGGCATCAGCCACCAGCCGCTGCGCGTGCGCCCCCGTCACAACCGTTGCCCCGAGACCGGTCGCCTTCGCCAGGAGGGTGTCCAAGAGCAGCCTGGTGTCCGTCGGATGCGAGCGCGGCACGCTTTGCCCCGATGCGGCGTGCACAGTCCCGTAGCGGACTCCATGGCCCTTGAGCCATCGGTAGACGCCCAACTGCTCGCGGCAGTAGAGGCCGATCAGCTTCGGGTCATTGAGGTGCAGCCCGGTTTCGAGCAGGTCCCGCCGCAGAAGATCGACCGAGTCATCGATGTCCTGCCGCGCCTGTTCCTCGGTACCGGCGAAGGCCGACAATCCTGCGCTCAAGACGGTGCTGCCGCCCGTGTCGGATTGCTTCTCCAGCAGCAGCACCTTCCGGCCGGCCTCCGCCGCCGACAGGGTGGCGGCGCAACCCGCGAGACCACCGCCGAGTACCACTACGTCAACAGAGGTCGGCAGTGCGCTCATCGGATGCCCTCCTGATCGGACGAGGGACTCCAGGATCGGTCATAATGCCGCTCGGCCCGGGTGAACGCCGGGAGGTTGAACAGCTCCTGGCGCCCCTGCCAGGACACGATCCGGTCCGCATAGCTACGGGTCTCCCCCTTTTCCCGCAGATGGACCAGCGCCTGCTGCCCGGCGTGAATCGCGCTGCGCATCAGGTAATTGGCGAACAGCACGACCGAAAACCCCAGTTCGCCGTACTCATCGACCGTGAGCTCCGGCGTCTTTCCCCCCTCGACGACATTGACGATCAGAGGCACCTCCGGCAGTTCCTGCCCGACACGCGCCAGTTCTTCGACGGTGCGGGGAGCCTCGACGAAGATCGCGTCCGCGCCTGCCTCCGCGTAGGCTCGGGCGCGCTGAATCGCCTCATCGATACTGCCGGCGCTGCGCGCATCCGTGCGGGCGATCAGCACCAGCGTCTCGTCTTCACGAGCCGCCAACGCCGCCGCGATCTTGGCCTGCATGTGGCCGGTCGAGATGAGCCGGTGATCGTCGAAGTGCCCGCAACGCTTGGGCATCTCCTGGTCCTCCAACTGAATCGCCGCGGCGCCGATGCGTTCGAGCAGACGCACCGTGCGCATCGCCGACAGCGGACCGCCATACCCGGTGTCCGCGTCGACGATGACCGGGAGACCTCCAGCGTTGGTCAGCCGGCCCACCTGCTCAACGACCTCCGAAAGCCCGACCAGCCCGAGATCGGGAAGTCCGAACTGCACGTTGACCAGTCCGGCCCCGGTGGCGTAAGCCCCCTTGAAACCGGCTCGCTCCACCAGCCGGATCCCCATGGCGTCGGTGACGCCGGGCACGACCAACGGCTCCCGGGCGGTCAACCGCTCCCGTAACGCGAGCCGACGATCGTGCGCGCTCACGGACGGGCCTATGCCTGTCAGGCCGGCATGATCTGCCAGGCTGAAGGGCTCTTGCGCCGCTTCCCGCAACTCAGGGCACTCCTTCACCTCGTGCGCCATCCTCTTTGGAACAGCGTCGTCTGATTCCTCCGTGGTCCGTCCACCGCCCCCGGTTCCCTCCGTACTCGACCGCCATCGGCCGAACACCCGCTGTACGGCCGGTGAGGTCCATAGCGGAGATCACGCTCTGTTAACCGCTGCGGCCTTCAACCACGCCTTCATCGGACGCGGAGGGCCGATCACGGAGCGGGCGGCGCGGATTTTCCGGTCGGTCTCTTCTCCTCTTAAAGAGAGTCGGGGTCGAAGGCGTTGTAAGCCGCCGCGAACCTGTTGGTGTACACCTCGTCCACATCAAGCCCTGGGGATATCAGTTCTGTTTCAGTGGCGAAGTCAACCCATTTCCGCACCGCATCGGGGTCGTATTCTCCCCATGTCCCCGAGACCTCTGGGTCACCGAGCAGAACGGACTCTTCCCGTGCCTTCAGGATATTGACGTGGTCTTCCAGGAGGTCTTCTTCATCACGGCCGGTCTTCGTCTCGGGATAGAGCTCCCACATCACCTTCACGGCCTCTTCGGGGTTCTCAGAGGCCCAGATCGTCGCCTTTGTCCACGCACGCCCGAACGCTTCGATGTCACCGGGGTGCTCCTCCGACCATTCCCGATTCGCCGCGAAAGTCGTGGAGAAGAGGTCGTCGATTCCATCGGCCCTCATGTACCGGAGCTCGGCACCCGTATTCTCCATCGCCGCGTATTCGGTGTCCCAGATCATGAGCGCATCGACCCGATGGCGATTCAATGCATCCCATGCCGCCACACCGACGTCCACGGACAGATACCGCACGTCCTTCTCCGGGTCCATCCCGGCCTGGCTCACGCTCGCGTCCGCCAGTTGCTTGACCCCTGAAGAGAGATCGGGGACCCCGATGGTCTTACCTCGAAGGTCGTCCACTTCCCGGATCTCGCTGTCGGGAAGGACGGCAAAGGACTGGACCGGCCCCCGCGTCCACTGGTAAACCATCTGCACGTCCTGCCCCTTGTCGATGGCCGGCAGGAGCGCCTCCGGGGTGGGGGTGCCGATCTCGGTGCGCCCCACCGTCATGCTCTGCAGAACGTTTCCGCTACTGCCCAGGAACTGAGGCAGTACTTCGATCCCCTCCGCCTTGAAGTACCCCTGCTTCTCGGCGACCGCGAGCGCGATCCAGCCCGGCGACATCGTCGGAACCGAGATCCCGAAGGTGATCTTGTCCGTTCCGTCGCCGGAGCATGACGCCACGGCGGCCAGCAGGCCGGCGGCGAGCACGCCGGCCAGTGCCTTGTGAGGCGCTCTCGGCGGCATCCCGATAGAGAGTCTCCGTTTTCTCATAGCGGTCTCGCCTTCACTTGTTCGCCGTCTGCCAGAACAGGACGCGCCGGCGCAGCCAGGCCACGGATTGGTTCAGGGCCACACCCAGCGCGCACAGAATGAGCAGGACGGCGAACACTCCCGCGGTGTCGTAGTTGTTCTGCTGCTGTTGCAGGACGACGCCAAGCCCCGAGTCGGCGCTGACGAATTCGCCGACTATGGCCCCGAGAAGCGAGAATACGACCGCGACCTCCAGGCCCGCGAAGATGGACGGCAGAGATGTCGGCAGCAGGAGCCTGCGCCATACCTGCAGTCGCGAGGCGCAGAGTGAGCGGAACAGGTCGAGACGGTTCGCATCGACGCCCATCACCCCGCTCATCGTGTTGACCAGGAGCGGGAAGAAGCACAGCAGCGCCACGATCAGGACCTTGGGTGCCAGGCCGAACCCGAACCAGATCACGAAGAGAGGAGCGACGGCCACCTTCGGCAGCGACTGCAGTGCGATCAGATACGGGTAGAAGGCTCTCCTCAGCACATCGGATTCGGCGAGCAGGAAGCCCGCAAGGATCCCCGAGGCGGCTCCCAGCACGAGGCCAAGAAAAGCCTCGAAGAGCGTGGTCCATGAATTGGACAGAAGAAGCCGCAGGGTCTCAACAGAGGTGAACTTCTCGACGACCAGTGAGAACTTGGGAAAGATGAAATCCGGAACTCCGAGTTCCTCCGGAAGCCACTGCCATGCGGCGAGGACGCCCACGAGTACGTAGAGCGGAAGGAATGCGCGCACCTTCTCCCTGGCCGCCGCGCCGCGCCGCCGGGCCGGCCTCCCTCCTGAGGACCTCTCCCCTGACCGTGAACGAAGATCCGCACGCTGCGCTTCAGCCGTCGACATTCCGTTCCCCCTTGGTGAAGTAGGAGCGAATGTGTGCGCATGTCCGCGCAAACGCCTCTTCCGCCATCACGGGCGCTTCTCGTTTATCGGGCAGGGGGACGTCGATGATCTCCAGCACGCGCCCGGGACGTGGCGACATGACCACGACGCGCTGCGACAGGAAGACCGCCTCACTGATGCTGTGCGTGATGAGGACCGTTGTCGGCGACTGCCTCGCCCACATCTCGTGCAGGTCGAGGTTCATCTGCTCCCTGGTCATCGCGTCGAGCGCACCGAACGGCTCGTCCAGTAGCAGCAGTGAAGGATCCGTCCCGAGTGCCCGGCACAGCGCGACACGTTGCTGCATGCCGCCGGAGAGCTCGTAGGGATACTTCTTCTCGAACCCCTTCAGACCGGCGCGTACGAGCAACTCGGTGGCACGCTCCTCGGCGACCGGCTGGACGCGCCCTCGGAGCTTCTTCGGCAGGAGGCAATTGTCCAGGACGTTCAGCCATGGGAGCAGAGTCGGCGATTGGAACATCACGCAGGTCTCCCTGCGCGGCCCTGCGACTTGATCGCCGTCGATGGTGACGGAGCCGCCCGTGAGTTCCAGGAGTCCCGCGACAGCGCGCAGCAGGGTCGTCTTCCCGCACCCGCTCGGACCGACGATCGACAGGAACGTCCCCGCTTCGATGTCGAGATCGAGACCGCTCAGTGCGGTCGTCGGCTGCTCGCCGGAGCGGGTGAACGTGATCTCGAGATCCTTGATGCCGACTCGGGAGGTCATCGGGGCCCCCGTGAAGGCTTCGGCCGATCGGCCTCACCTGATCCGCTCGGAGCGTTTCCGGACCGCCCCCTCACCCCACCCGGCCGACGCTGGGTGTTCTGCGCTGTCCGGCCTGCCCTTACCGCGATGGCATGCATTCTCTTCCACCTCCGCCACTCGTCCGCAGACGACTGCGCAGAGTCTGGCAAGACAAACTGCCTACTGTCAACAGTTTGCAGTCGATGAGAAGAGGCCGGAGGACTCTCCGGCACCGATCCTTCGCGACCGGGAGCACAACCATGCCCGGTCGCACTTCTGTTCAGAGGTGCGACGGTGAACGCGGCCGCTTCGCCACCGGCTAACGCATGATCGTCAGCGCGTTCTCCAGCGAGGACAACAGGTGCGATTCGAGCAGATCCGCAGCGAGCGAACCGTCGCACGCGATCACGGCCTCGACGATCCTGCGGTGCTCTTCGAGCGCCTGGACCGCGCGCTCCGGATCATGAGCGGAGCGCGCACGCGCCAGGTGGATGCGGAAGTGGACGCTGTTGGCAGCCTGCCGCAGTTCAGAGTTGCCGGCCAGGAGCACCAGATGCTGATGGAAGTCGGGATTGGGCGGATACGGCTTGTCCCCGCCTCCGTCGAGGAGCAGTTCCGTCTCCTCGAGCATCTGCGCCAGTCGGGCCCGCGCGTCCTCGGACCCGTGCCTGGCGACTGATCGGGCGGCGAACGTCTCGATCGCGATCCGCAGGCCGTAGAGGTCCTTCAGTTCCACTTCGTCGACCGTGCGGACGAATGCGCCCTTGTGCCGGACCATCTTCAAGAGCCCCTCGCTCACCAGCCGCTGGATCGCCTCCCGAAGAGGTCCGCGGCTGATCTCGAGCCCTTCGGCCAGCGCGACCTCGTTGAGGCGGCCACCAGGCGGAAGCTGCCCGTTGAGCACCATCTCCCTGAGGGCTCGCTGAGCGAGATCCGCGGCCGTGCTGCGCTCATCGGTGAGTGGTTGCAAATCGAGCCGCGCGACGTCCATGAAGTTCTCCACACCGGTTCTGCGCCGTAGATTCCGGTGAAACGATACGTGATGTCTGTTGACAGTTGACAGCGTCGCTGTGACGCTGATGCGGCCTGCACCGGCGTTCCGGGTCGCATCCGGCGAAGAATGGGCACGCCCGGCGATCCAGGGCACTTCTTCGGAGCCGAGGAGATGAGCACGGCCGGAGAGGCAAAGCTCGCCGAGATGATCCCATCGTCCACGCTGGAATCACGGTCGCCTCGCGCCCCCGAACTCGCCAACGCCGCTATCGCCGACACGCTCGCGGTGGGCGTCGCGGGAACGCCTCAGGACCAGACGCTCCAGGCTCGCGCGGCCGCGTCGCCGTCAGACGCAGCGGACAGCGCTGCACTGTGGCCGGGCGGGCAACGGTACTGCGCGGCCGATGCCGCGTTCGTGGGCGGGGTGGCGTGCCACAGCCTGGACTGGGACGACTACATGCATCCCATGCACGGTCACTGCAGCGCCGTCCTGCTGCTGGCGGCATGGAGCACCGCAGAGAGCACGGGGACGAAGCGGACGGGACGGACGCAGCAGCCGCTGCCGCCCGCCTGCTGGACTCGATGTGGAATGCACCGTGTCAGCACCGGCGATCGCCGCTGCCCAGGCGAGCGGACTTCGGGTGAACACGGTCGGGCTTCCCGGCGGCGCCCCGCCGCCGGGGCGCCGCCGCTCCCGTCGCCCGCCCGACCCGGCACAGGCCGACGGCGACAACCTGGCAAAGTCCTGCTATACCCGTTCGTCGGGGCGCGCGAGGAGGTCCAGGGCGATGTCGGTGATCATGTCCTCCTGGCCGCCGACCATGCCGCGTCGACCGGCCTCGACGAGGATGGTGCGGGTGTCCAGGCCGTAGCGGGTCGCAGCGGCCTCGGCGTGGCGCAGGAAGCTGGAGTACACGCCGGCGTAGCCGAGGCTGAGGGTTTCGCGGTCCACGCGCACCTGCCGGTCCTGCAGGGGTCGAACGATGTCGTCGGCGGTGTCCATGAGCGGGAACAGGTCGCAGCCGTGGGCCCAGCCCATCAGGTCGGCGACGGCGATGAACGCCTCCAGAGGGCAGTTGCCCGCCCCGGCCCCCTGCCCGGCAAGGGAGGCGTCGACGCGGACGGCTCCGCTCTCCACGGCGACGACGCTGTTGGCGACGCCCAGGGCCAGGTTGTGGTGGGCGTGGATGCCGGTTTCGGTGGCCGGGTCGAGCACATCGCGGTAGGCGAGCAGGCGTTCGCGCACCCCGTCCATGGTGAGCCGGCCGCCGGAGTCGGTGACGTAGACGCAGGTGGCGCCGTAGGACTCCATGAGCTTGGCCTGCCGAGCGAGCTCGGCGGGCTCGGCCATGTGCGACATCATCAGAAACCCGGCGACGTCCATGCCCAGCTCGCGCGCGGCCGCGATGTGCTGGGCGGAGATGTCGGCCTCGGTGCAGTGAGTGGCGATGCGCACCGAGCGGATACCCAGCGCGTGCGCCTGCTTGAGGTCGTGGAGGGTTCCGATACCGGGCAGCAGCAGCGTGGTGGGAACCGCGTCGCGGGTGACGTCGGTGACGGCCTCGATCCACTCCCAGTCGGTGTGGGCGCCGACGCCGTAGTTGATGCTGGACCCGGACAGGCCGTCGCCGTGAGCGATCTCGATGGCGCCGACACCCGCGGCGTCCAGGGCCGCGGCGATGGTGCGGGCCTGCTCCACGGTGTATCTGTGCCGGATGGCGTGCATGCCGTCGCGCAGAGTGACGTCCTGGATGTACAGTGCGGACCGGTCGGCCGCGGCGGATTCGGGCGTGGTCATCGGGCTGCCACCTCGCTGGAACGGTGTGCGGCCATCCGCTCGGCGGTGCGCAGCGCGGCCGAGGTCATGATGTCGAGGTTGCCGGCATAGGCCGGCAGGTAATGGGCGGCACCCTCGACCTCGAGGAAAACCGACACCTTCACCGCGTCGGTCCCCGCGGCGCCGGCGGGCGGCAGCGCGCGCAGCGGATCGTCGGCGGGGACGCGGGCGAACTGCACCTGCTGTTTGAGTCGGTAACCGGGCACATAGACCTGGACTCGGCCGACCATCTCCTCGATCGATGCGACGACCGCCTCACGGTCGCAGTCGGAGACGAGGCAGTGCACGGTGTCGCGCATGATCAGCGGGGGCTCGGCGGGATTGAGGATGATCACGGCCTTGCCGCGGGTCGCACCGCCGACCCGCTCTATGGCGGTGGCGGTGGTCTCGGTGAACTCGTCGATGTTGGCCCGGGTGCCGGGACCTGCGGAGCGGGAGGCGATGGAGGCGACAATCTCCCCGTAGTGCACCGGGGTGACGGCCGAGACCGCGGCGACGACCGGAATGGTGGCCTGGCCGCCGCAGGTGACCATGTTGACGTTGGGCGCGTCCAGGTGGGCGTCGAGGTTGACCGGCGGCACCAGGTAGGGGCCGACGGCCGCCGGGGTCAAATCGATCACGGTGCGCCCGTGCGCGCGCAGGACCTCGTCGTGGCGGCGGTGGGCGCCGGCGGATGTCGCGTCGAAGACGATCTTCACGTCGGCGAACTCGTCCATGGCGACCAGGCCGTCCACACCCTCGTGAGTGGCGGCCACCTTCAGCCGACGGGCGCGGGCCAGCCCGTCGGACTCCGGATCGATGCCGGCCATCGCTGCCACCTCCAGGCTGTCGGACAGCCGCAGCACCTTGATCATCAGATCGGTACCGATGTTGCCCGAGCCGATCACGGCCACCTTGGTACGGGCCTCGGATGCCGTGGTGCTCATCGGTCGTCTCCTTCCGCTGCGAACCCGACGCACACTGGGCCCAGATCCGAAATGTCGGCCTCGAACACATCACCCGGGGACGCCGGGACCATCGGCCCCAGCGCGCCGGTCAGGACGATGTCACCGGCGCGCAGAGGATCGCTCATGTCGGCGAGGGTCGAGGCGAGCCAGCCCGCGGCGTTGAGCGGGTCGCCGAGGCAGTCGGCGCCGGTGCCCTCGGAGACCACGTCGCCGTTGCGGGTCATCGCCATCCGCACGTCGCGCAGGCGGACCCGCGTGAGCGGCACGGGCGAGCCGCCGAGGACGAACAGGCCGCAGGAGGCGTTGTCGGCGACGGTGTCGACGATGGTGATGTCCCAGTTGTCGATGCGGCTGTCGACGATCTCCAGGGCCGGCAGCGCGAAGTCGACGGCACGCAGCACATCGGCCGCGGTGCAGTCGCGGTGCGGCAGGTCACCGCCGAGGACGAGGGCGACCTCGGCCTCCACCTTGGGCTGCAGCAGTCTGTCGGCGGGAACCTCGCTCCCCTCCGGCACGGCCATGTCGGCGAACAGCGCGCCGAAGTCCGGCCGATCGACTCCGAGCTGGCGCTGCACCGCCGGGGAGGTCAGGCCGATCTTGCGGCCGACGATCCGCCGGCCGGCGACCGTACCGCGCTCGACGTTCACCCGCTGGACCGCGTAGGCCGCCGTGACGTCGGCGTCGGCGAACAAGGGGCGCACGGGAAGACACGCGGTCCTGGTGCGGGCGGCCTCCGCCAGGATGTCGGCGGCCTTGGCCACAGCCGGGACGACGCCGTGGTCCGGGTCTCGATCGGCGGCGGTCACGGGCGCCGCCGAGGACGGCGCGAAGGGCGCGGGGGTCGCGGCATTGGGCTACCTTTCGAATACGGTGAAGAACGGGGCCGACGGACCGGCGCAGACCGGAACCGTCCAAGGTCCCTGGCCCGGTGCGACGCTCTGCGGGCCGCACGGGACTGGCAGGGCGTGGTGGCCCGGCGACGTCTCCGGTATAGACGTGACGGCGCACATCAGGCAAACTTTGTTCCATGCGACGGAACACTTCGAGTGGCAGCATGTTGAAAAAGGCCGCTCTCCTCCTTGATTGCTTCCGTCCGACCGGAGGCCCGTATCGTCTGACGGAACTCGCGGAGCGTACACAGCTGCCCAAGGCAACGGTTCACCGGTTGACGGCCGACCTGGTGCGCCTGGGGCTGCTGGAACGTTCGGGTGCCCACTACCGTCTCGGCGGCAAACTGTTCGAGCTCGGCTCGCTGGTGCCGCGCCGACGCGATCTGCGCGAGGCGGCGCTGCCGTTCCTACAGGATCTGTTCGAGGCCACCCGCGAAACAGTGCACCTGGGGATCCGAGAAGGCCATGATGTCGTCTACATCGAGCGCATCCACGGCCACGACCCGCTGCCGCTGCCCTCTCGGATCGGCGGCCGCCTGCCGCTGACCTGCACCGGCGTGGGCAAGGCGCTGCTGGCCTTCTCCGGCGCCAAACTGACCGAAGAGGTGCTGGCCGCGCCGTTGCCGACCCTGACCCCCCACTCGGTCACCGACCCGGTGCGCCTGCGCACGACGATCGAGCAGGTTCAGGTGTCGGGCCTGGCCTATGAGGAGCAGGAGGCCGCCCTGGGCGTGAGCTGCATCGCCGCTCCCGTCTTCGCCGACGGCAGCGCCGCCGCCGCACTCTCGGTGGCGGTGCCACGAACCCGCTTCCACCCCGCCCAACTCGCCCCCGCGGTGCGCACCGCCGCACTCGGCCTGTCCCGGACACTGCGCCCGGGCGTCTGCCGGACAGCAGATTCCGCCTAGACGAGTGGTTCCTTTGTGGTTAGTGGTCCCTACGTTGAAAAAACCTCATTATCCGGAATATCGAGTCCTGGTACAATCGAAAACACCTTCATTCCGCGCTCGGGTAAAATACGCCTGCGGAGATGTACGCGGAACACGAAAGCTACGGGCGGCGGCCTGAAATCAGACGGCCCACCGCTGTCCGGAAAACACAAAGCCCCTCAGGTCCTCCAATCTGAGGTCCCGCCGACCCCTCTCGTTCACGCGAGGGACTGTTCCCTGAATGGTGCTGGGTTCGGGTTCAGGGGCGGTTGGGATGAGTCGATGCTGACCTCCCAGGTGGTCAGCCCGGCCGCATCGGCGTGGGATGCAGGCTGGTCCAGACGCTGTTCCAGGCCCCGTTGAGACTCCAGCGGCGGAACAGGTCGTGGACGCTTTCCCAGGGCCGGGGAGGGTCGGCACGAAGCCTCCGGCGGACATGGTCTTCTTGGTCGTTGACTCGTCCACCGGAGGCTTCGCTCATGTTCTGGGCGACATGCCCAGGGTTTCCCTTTCGGTACCGTTCGCCCTGATGGCCATGGTTTCCAAGCAGGCCCTAAGCCTGTGATCACGGCACCGTGCTCTCCGATGTGGTCAGCCGCGCCGCGTCGGCACGCAGCCGGGCGACGTCGGGCTGGTTATCGATATCGAGTATGCGTGAGATTGAGCTGTGCTCACCTTGTATGCCGAGCAGCTTCCGGGCCTTGGCCAGGATCTGCTCTGGGGGTAGTCGCCGGTCCGGGTCCCCCAGCGCACTATGCACGCGACGGTGCACGGTCCCCCCCGCATGCCCGACCACGATCTCCGCAGGCCATTGGTGCGGGAACTCGGCGTCCAATGCGGGATTCGGGGTGAGGTGAACCGAAACATCAGGCAGTCCACCGGGGTCCGCCGCGATCTCGCGATACCAGCCCGGATCGGCGGCGCGCCGCACACAGGCTCCGGCCAGCGCGACAGTCGCGCTCGCCGCAGCCTCGGCCGGTCCTACGGGGGTGCGCGTGTTCGTCACGAAACGCGTGGCGCTGCGGGGAAGGAACACATCGATCGCGTCGACCGTCCCGAGATCCAACCCGGCGGCGGCCAACTCGTCGAGCGCGGTGAGTGCGCTGTGCAGCGGCCTGGCACACGGCCATGCCTTGATCGACACGTCCTTGATATGTGGAGGGCCCTCACTCGATGGCGGTGTCGCCTGACGACCGAGCGCCGCGGTGGCCGGCCCATTCAACAGGGTGTGGCTAGCGGTGAGCCCGGCCTCAGCTGCCCGTGCCGCCCAGGCACCACGTGCCGCCACGGTCCCGCAGAGCAGGTAGTGCCCAGCGCCGAACTCGTCCGCGGTAAGCAATCCCCCGAAGGGTGCCACGGCGAGCCCGAGCGCCGTCGTGGTGGTCGGCACGTCCAGGTTCAGCAGGCTTGCGGTCGCGGCAGCCGAACCGAGCGCGCCGAACAGCGCCGACGGCCACCAGCCCACCTGGTACAGTGCCGACCCACCGAATCGGAGCGCACTCTCGATCGCCGCCTCGTAGCCCGCGATGATGGCGTCCGCCACCGCGCGCCCGGTGGCACCGATGCTCGCGCCCACCGCGAGCGCGGCCGGTATCACCACCGAACCAGGCACCATTCCCGCCGCACTATGGACGGGGTCGAACTCGTCCAGGTGCGCCAGCGTGGATTCGATCTCGATAGCAGTATCCTGCGGCCACCGCCCCGTGGCACCGAGCGCGGTGCCGCCGTTCGTTGCCTGTCGGCACAGCGGTAACCAACGGTCCGCCAGCGGGTGCCGTGCGCCTGATGCGATTGCTCCCAGCACGTCGAGTACGTGCAGGCCCACCAGTTCTCGAACGTCTGAGTCGGCCTCACGACCCCGGGATATGGCCCGTTCGGCCACATCGGAGAGAACGGCAGCCATGACCTCACCTTTACTTCGTCGACGACTGTGTCAGAACAGCGCTCGGCACGTCCGCGAGCAACCGCTCCGGCAGGTCGTAGGAACCGACGTGCTGCAACAGCACGGCACTCGCTCCGTTCAAACGGATCTCCTCAAGCCGTGTCGCGATCTCAGCGCCGGTCCCGTACAGGCAGAAGGTCCGGGCGAAGGCGACTGCCGCCGCATCGCTGACGTAGGAGTCGCACGCCCGCACGGCGTGTTCCCAGTCCTCGGCGTGCACCAGATCGGGGTAGACATCGGGGATCGGCTCCGATTCCTGGACGTGTACACCGGCTGCCGCGAGCGCGGCGGCACCTCCGTTGCGCGCGATCGACGCGCACAACGGCTTCAACTCCCGGGCGTCCCGTTCGACATCGTCGGTGACCCGGCAGAAGGCCGACACGGTGACCGGCACCGACCGTTCCCGGTTGGCGAGTGCGCCGCCTTCCTGGATACGGGCAGTGCTGTCCGCGAGCAGAGTGGGAGCGACGCCGGAAAGCAGAATCGCGCCGTCCGCGATCTCCCCGGCCAGCCGCAGGTTCCGTGGTCCGCTTGCGGCGATGTACAGCGGCACCGGATTTCCGGCATCGCGCAGCCGAGCAGAAACACCGCCGAAAGCGACGTCCTGCCCGGCGAGCAACGCGCGCACGGTGCCGAGACCGTCTCGGAGCGCTGCGTTGGTGCTCGGACGCAACCCCACCGGCCCCACCGAGCTGTTGCCGACTCCCACACCGAGCACGAAACGGCCGGGATCGATCTCATGGACGGTCCGCGCCGCGGAGGCCACCACCGAGGGATGCCGCGTGACCAGATTGGTCACCGCCGTACCGACGCCGAGGTCCGCGGTCTCCCTCAGCACGGCAGCGGACACCGCGAACACGTCCCGCCAGAGCAGTTGTGAGTCCGGGAACCACACGTCGTCGATCCCCGAGTCCCGCACCGCGTGCGTGAAAGCGACGAGATCCGGAATAGGACGGCACGGCGGCACGCGCAGCCCGATCCGCAGCCGTTGGGACGCAGTCCCAGCACACTGGGAGCTCGTCATGCCGCTCCCAGGAATCCAAGTGCCAGTTTGTTGAACCGGTCAGCATGCTCGTGCTGCGGCCAGTGCCCGCATTCGGGGAAGATCTCCAGCAGCGAACCAGGAATGCTCTGCTGCATCCGCTTCGCCTCCGGTACGTCGCCGAAGGGATTCTGCGCGCCCCACACGATGTGCGTGGGTGCGGTGATCCGTGCCATCTGCTCCGCGGTCAGCAGATCCTCGGTGCGCTTTTCCATGTCTTGCAGGCACAGCAGGCTGTCGACACCGGTGACGAACCGCGGCCGGTTGTAGATGGCATGCCGCACATCGATCAACTCCTCGGAGACGTTGACCGAGTCGTGCATCAGCAGTTCCAGTCGGCGCTGGGTCAGTTCTCGATCGTCCGCTCCGACCGCGGCCCGCGTGCTGGTGCGGATGCGGTTCATTACTTCGGGGTTGGCGACGGTGCCGCCCGGCGCGACGAGGACAAGCCGACCCACACGGTCCGGGTGGTCGGCCGCAAGGCGCCCGGCGACCCAGCCACCGAGGGATTCCCCAATGAAGTGCGCACGTTCGATGCCTCGGCTGTCCAGGTAATCCAGGACGTGCCGGACGTAGCGCGGGATCCGCAGATCACCGCCCGGATGGTTGTCGGTGTAGCCATGGCCGAGCATGTCGAGCGCGTGCACAGCGAAGCGCTCGGCGAGCGCGGGCACGTTACGGATGAACGCCTCCAGGTGCCCGCTGGTGCCGTGCAGCAGCACCACGTGCTCGTCGTGCTCTTCACCGGCCCGCAGCACGCGGGTTCGTCCGCCACGTACGGGCGCGTGCGAGACGGTGAAGTCGGTGTCGGCCAGCTCAGTCCAAATACTCACAGGGCTTCCTCCAATTGGGGGTCGAAGACGGCCACACCCATGCCGGTGAGCCATTCGGGAATCGCGGCGTACGCGAGGGTCCGGCCGGTGGCCGGGCCGACGGCGGCTCTCATCGCCAGCCAGGATCGAATCTCGTGGGCGCCGTTTCCGGCTTCCGCCTCCAGCCGGTCGTCGCCGTAGTCCAGCAGCGGCTCAAGGTCACCGCGCGCGAACAGGTCGAGCAGCCAGCGATCGAACTCCTCGTTGATATCGGGTTCCGCGGCGCGGATGATCTGCCGGCGCCGCACTTCGTACTCGTGCCAGGAGTGTCGGCCGTTCAACCACGCCTCGACCAGGAAACGATCATCATCGCTGAGCGTGCGGAACCACTTGGGCCATGGCAGCCGGTGCGATAGCCCGCCGGAGGCGATGATCGCGATCCGCTTGCCCGCCCCGTCGTTGCGAATGGCCTGTCCGAGAGCGCGCCCCATGTCGTGACTGCGGCGCAGCGACGGCAGCGGTGGCGCGAACATGTTCACCACGATCGGAACGATCGGCACATCCAGTTCAGGCACCAGATACTGCAGCGAGTGCGTAATGCCGTGATCCACGGTGAGCCGCAGGGAGAATGCCGGATCGAAGTCCGCCGCGGACAACCCTTCTACCGCGACGCGGGCCAGATCCGTATCCACCGAAAGCGCGCCGGATGGAGTCTGCGCCTCACCCGCGGCCTGTACCTCGCTCACCCCGACGGTCCAGGTGGGCATCAGATCAAGGAACATCCCTCGGAAGTGGTTTGATCCGATGACCACCACGGCGTCTGGCCTGGCCGCCTCGAGCGCCTTCCTCGCTGCGACCAGTCCGTCCCGGAACTCGTGCGGCCCCGGAAGATGGTCTACTTCGGACCAGTGGGTGTTCATCAGGGTGCTGTGTGAAGCTCCGATCCCCAAAACAATCGAGCTCATCCGGGGTCCTTCCTCTCGCGACCGCAGAGACCAACGGTCAGGTGAATCAGATACCGGGCGAGGCGCATCGCCTCGCGAATGTCCACCACGTTCATGCCGGCCGGGAAGTCCAGGGCCATCGGCGCGTCGGGCCCGATCCTGTCCATGCCGATCCGCGCGGTGGGCAATCCCCTGTTCCGCAGAATGTTCGCGTCGGTTCCACCACTGGTGTGCGTGATCGGCTCGTGCTTTCTGCCGGAGATCTCCTCCCAAGCCGCGATGGCCGAGGTGATCACCGGTGAGTCAGGCGGTGTGTGCGTTGCTGGGATGGAGAGAATCATCGACCAGTCGAGGTCCAGATCAGGGTGTCGCTCGGCGATCGCAGACATCACCGTCCCGAACTCCCTGCGGACCTTGTTCGGTGTACTGCGCGGGCTGGTGCGCAGATCCACGGTGATCCGGCACAGCGCTGGAGCCACCGCCGCCATGCGCGGCCAGCCACCCTCGATGGCGGCGACGATTCCTTGCGGCGCGACCAGGCCGTCAGTGTGCCGGGCGGCGTACTCGGGGAACCACGCCTCCAACTCCTCGACGACCGTGGCCGCGCCCGCGATGGCGTTCTGGTAGTCCATCCGGTGCCGGCTGCCGACGTAGGTGAACGTGCCGCGTACCCGCACCTCGAACCAGCACAGCCCGACCTCCTCCCAGGCCACCGCCCAACCGGGCTTGGCGACCACCGCGTGATCGGCCCAAAGCCCTTGTTCGAGCATGAAGGAGCACCCGACACCCTGTCCGGTGTTGCGCCTGGTCATGCCGCGGGTGAGACGTCCGTTGCTCGGCATGCCGCCTGCGCCGAACCCCACCAACACGTCACCGCGCAGCGGAACTCCCGCCTTCGAGATCGCTTCTGCCGCGGCCAGTACAGCGGCGGCATGCCCCTTCGGGTTGCTCGCGCCCAGTCCGAGTACGTGGTCCCCGTCTACCTGGGCCGACGGCCGCATGTCCCGCCGCAGCTCCGGGCCGATCCACGGAATATCCTCTGCGGGATCTCCCACGGTGAGCGTGTCTATGGGGGCGTAGAGCAGCACGTCCTCGCCGGTTCCGGCGCCACGCAGCAACCCGACCGAGTTGGCCTGCCGGTCATCGATGCGTTGACACGTCGATTCCAGTCCTGCGCCGGCGAGCTCCTCGGTCAGCCATTCCGCGAGCGGTCCCTCCTCCCCGGTCGGACTTGGGATGCCCACCATCCCCACCACGAGGTCGGTCAGCCGTCGCGCGCTCAACTGGGCCCACGCCGCGTCCCGCCACTCGCGAAGCTCAGTGTCGAGTCCCCCATCAGGGATCGTCTCTTGCATGGTCACTCCGTACCGGCTGGAGTGACCATGCGCACCGTCGTACCGTGACCAAGCCGGGTAGCGAGCCGAGCCAGCCGCTTCCGGAACACCGCGGCCGTCACCACCGCAGCGAGCAGCGTCGCGGTTCGTATTCCCATCTTCCTCAACTCCTCTTGACAATTAGGACGATGTCCTTCGGGTGATCACGGTCCGCTCAGGAAGGCCGACACGAGGCCGGCGGTTTCCGTCGGCCGCTCCGCCTGCGGATGGTGTGCGCTGCGTCCGAGCACCACGAGGTCACCCCGTGGGAGGCCGGCCGCCAGCGCGTCGGCGTAGACCGCGTCGGCGAACGGGTCATGCCGCCCCCACAGCACCAGGGTCGGTGCACACACCCGCGACACTTCATCGGTCAGGTCCTCTGGCGCGACGCCGGCCGCTGCCAGTGCTGTCGGAGTCACGCTCGCCTCATAGCGTGCGCGCACGTTTTCCTCCGGGATCGCCGATGCCTCATACCATTCGAGATCGGCGAGCAGCCGGCGCATCTTCTGCGTGCTCGGTCCGGTACCGCCGTAGTACCTGTCTCGTGCTCGCGCACCGAGTTCGAAGTCCGCTCGGGTTCCTGACGGAGCGGGGATCGGTTGACTGCCGATCAACGTGATCCGCCGAACCGCTGCCGGGCGCTCCGCCGCGAGCGCCAAGGCCACCGAACCTCCCAAGGACGGCGCCACGATGTCCGCCTCATTGAGTTCCAGCGCATCGAGCAGTCCACCGAGCAGTCGCGCACGGCCCCGAAACACCGAGCAGTGTGCGGGCAACGTGTCGGATCGCCCGTAACCGGGCAGGTCCACGAGCAGCCATCGCCGCTCGGGTAGCCGCGCGATGATCCCAGCGAGGTCCGCCGCCGCATGGCAACCGGGGCCTCCACCATGCAACCCCACGGTGGTTGGGCCGCCTGGCGCGCCCATCGTCTGGTAGGCGATCCGGGTCCCGTCAATGGTTTGCTGTGGCATCGCTTCAGTGACCTGGACGCCGTTCGGTCGGCTGTACCACGGGCGCCGTGTCCTCGATGTGCTTCCGCCACGCGGTGATCGACAGGTCCGGCCGGTACAGCTTCTCCGGCGGCGCGTCCATCACATCGACCATCCAGGCGTCCTGCTGCGTGAACTGTCCATGGAACAGCCAGCGGATCGCGGCGAGGTACTTGAGCTGGAACAGTCTGGCCTTGGCTCCGCTCTCGAACCGCACCATGAGCTGCACATAGCGGACGTGATCGGCATCCACCGGTACGTACCACTCGAAGTGGATGAAGTGCGGGTAGGCGACACGCAGCAGACCTGGCAGGCGGATCGACACGAACCCCGGTAGGTCCATGTCCGCGATCACCGGGTTGATGTTGTCCGACTTGCCCGGCCGGTCCGGCAGCGGAGTCCTCTTCCACCAACGCTTGTTGGTGAACTTGCCAACGCCCGGAAAATCCGCTTCCCAGTGCACCTCATCCTGTTTCCGGATGAGCCAGCCGTCCTTTTCCACGATCCGCGTCTTGTTCCAGGTGGGCATCACCTTGAACAGTCGCCACAACGCGGTGTTATGTAGATACTTGGCGTGTCCCTCGTCGAATCCATTCTCAGCGGCAAAGCGCCAGTTACCCCGGCGGATGTCAGTCCGCCCGCCCATGACGAACGCGTTGTTGTTAAGTTCGTCCGGGATATCCCGTTCCACGGGAGGAGGAGTTTCTCCCGGCTTGAGGTCACCGATGTAGACGAACAGCAGGCCAAGCCGTTCCTCCACGGGATAGGTCGCAACGCCGGTCTTTCCGCAGATCGGGGACTCCGGACCATCAGTGATCACCGCGCAGAGCTTCCCGGTTTCCAAACCGAAGGTCCAGCCGTGATACGGGCAGCTCACCGTACCTGGGAACTGGCGCCGTCCGTGAGACAGCGGAACGCCGCGGTGCGGACAGCGATCGTGCAGCCCATACACCTTGTCCCCCTCGCGGATCAGCACGATCCGCTCCCCGACAAGGGTGATCGGTACGGGTTTGCTCCCCACCTGGTGGGCCCACACGGTCGGGTACCAGTAGTTCCGAAAGCCCAGCTCCGCCGATTGGTAGGTACGCCAGGAACTCCAGTCCGCGCCTTGCTGTACCGGCGGACCGGAAGGCTCTTCAGCCCTACCGCGCGACCGGCGTGGGGCGGCCTCGTTACTCACTGTTCCCTGTCCTGCTGCCATGGTGAGGCTCCTTTGTGAATGTGGTCCGACTACGGGGATGTGCGAATACGGAAAAACGTCTCCGCGATTACAGATCGAGCACGATCTCATCCGATTGCGCCCGAGAGACGCACAGCATCATCGAATCGGTGTTGCCGCTGTCCAGAATCAAATCCCGATGCACAGGCTGACCGGACAGCACACCGGTCTCGCAGCTTCCACAGATTCCGTCCGTACACGCACTCGGCACACGGATACCGGCCTCGTCGAGCACTTCCAGCACCGACCGCCCCGGGGGAATCCGGAAGCTTTTTCCGGATGACGCCACAACGACCTCGAATGCGCGTAGGTCGCTGGGGTCGTCCCCACGCGCCGCCGCCGTGAATCGCTCCGTATGCAACGTCCCGTCGGGCCAGTCCTCACATCGCTGCTCCACCGCAGCGAGCAACGCCTCTGGGCCACAGCAGTACACCGCGGCATCTTCACGAGCCTCGCCCAGCACATCGAGAAGATCGATGAGCCCGTACTCTTTCTCCGGCCAGATCACGACGCGCTCGCCATACGCGGCGAGTTCGTCAAGGAACGCCATCGATCCGCGCCGCCTGCCACCGTAGACAAGCCGCCATGGAGCTCCTTGACGGTCGGCCTCCGCGATCATCGGCAGGATCGGCGTGACGCCGATGCCCCCGGCGATGAAGACGTACTCCTTCGCCGGCAGCAGCGAGAAGTGGTTGCGCGGCCCCCCGACCTCCACCTGGTGCCCCGGCCGCAACTCTTCGTGCACGTAGCTCGAGCCACCCCTGGACAGGGTCTCGCGCAGCACCGCGACGCGATAGCTGCGGCGGTCGGCTGGATCACCGCACAACGAGTACTGCCGGATGTGTCCGCCCAGTGTGAGATCGATGTGCGCGCCAGGCTCCCAAGCGGGCAGTATCCGGTTCTGCGGATCAGCTAGCTGCACCGACAGTACGTTCTCGGATTCCACACGAAGCTGCCGCACTTCCAGATCCAGCACGCCATCGGGCTCGCCTCGCCCTCCCATGGGACACCTCCTGTCGTGAAGTACTTAGTACGGTACATACGTACGTGCACTTTGGCCACCCCTTGTCCGCCTTTGAGAACGAGAGGTCTCACACTGGGCGCACGGCGTGAACGAGGTGCATGTCAGACCGGCGAGCACCGCTGGCACATTGATCGACGATGAACCAGACCCTTGACGTCGTGCAGTGAACGGTACAAGGTACGAGGAACTCTTCCCGCCAATTGGCTGCTCGATGGAGGAAGGTTCGCCCGAGTACACGACGGAGCCCAGCCGGCCATGCGCACGGTCAGCCGGTCCCGGCCGCAGTGCGTTGCTCGCATGCCTCCGCTGGTCGCGTAAGCCCGTAGCCGCTGAAGGAAGCCCATGACAACAACCGCCGAGAACACCTCGCGCCGTGGTCAAAGCACCCGAGCCGTAATGGCAAGTTGGGTCGGCACCACCGTCGAGTACTACGACTTCACCATCTACGGTCTCGCGTCCTCAGTGATCTTCGGTCAACTCTTCTTCCCGACCGACGATGCGTTCATCGGAACCCTGCTCTCCTTCGCCACCTTCGCGATCGGATTCATCGCGCGGCCGTTGGGTGCCGTTGTGTTCGGGCACTTCGGCGACCGGCTCGGCCGCAAGGCAGTCCTGATCGCGACGCTCGTGCTGATGGGAGCATCGACGTTCGCCATCGGCCTGCTGCCCACCTATCACCAGGTCGGCGTCTTGGCTCCGATCCTGCTCGTCACGGCCAGGCTCGCGCAGGGTTTCTCGGTCGGCGGCGAGTACGGTGGAGCCGTCCTGCTCGCGGTCGAACACTCTGAACAGAAAGAGCGCGGCTTCCGCGGATCACTCATCAACACCGGGACCTCGGCAGGGCTGCTGCTCGCCAACCTGGTTTTCCTCGCTGTCCTGCAACTGCCGGATGACCAGCTGATGTCCTGGGGTTGGCGAATGCCGTTCCTGCTCAGCGCGCTCCTGATCCTCGTCGGGTTGTTCATCCGGTACCGACTGGACGAGAGTCCGGACTTCAAGGACGTGCGGGAACACGGCGCGGCGCAGCGGCTTCCGGTGGTGGACGTGTTCCGGGAATGCGGCGGACGAGTGGCACTCACCGCTGTAGGAATTCTCGGCGCTGGAGTCACCTTCACCCTGACAACTGTGTACAGCTTGCAGTACGGCGAAGCTGTGCTCGGTCTGGACCGGGGTGTGATGGTCTCGGTGTTGCTGCCGGCGACCGTCGTGATTCTCGTTTGCATTCCACTCGCAGGGAAGCTCGCCGACCGATTCAGTACGCGGAAGGTGTTCCTTGCCGGGGCGATGTCGATGGCCGTGCTGCCGTTCGTCTGGCTGAGTCTGCTGGAAACACACCAGTACTGGCTCATGCTTCTCGGGTTCGCACTGCTATTCGTGGGCTATTCGGCGAACTACGCTGCCGTACCGGCCTTGTTCTCGGAGGTCTTTCCACCGCAGCTTCGGTATACCGGGCTGTCCATCGGTTTCACGCTCGGCCTGATCATCGGCAACGCCATCGCGCCCGTCATGGCCACATCCCTACACGAGGCGACCGGTAGTTGGGTTGCCATCGCGCTATACATGGCGGGCGTTTCGCTGCTGTCCGTCTTCGCCGGTTACTTCCTCAAAGTGCACCAAAAGCCTCGTGCGGAGGTCGAGGCTGCCGAGGCTCAGGGCTAATCCATGTAGGCAGCGCCGCGATCGAAGGATATTCATGCAACCGCTTCTCAAGATCATCACACTCGGTGGCACCATTATGTCCGTATCGGACGAGAATGGGCATGCACACCCACGGCTGAGTGGCACGGAACTCGTGCGCTCGGTGAATGGACTCACCCACGTCGATGTGGAGTCAGTCGATCCGATACCGTCCGCTGACATCACGATGGAAGTGATCCTGGACCTCGCGGCGCGTATCGAGCGGGCGCGAGCGGACGGGTACAGCGGCGTGGTGATCGCGCAGGGAACAGACACCCTCGAAGAGACCGCGTTCGCATTGGACCTGCTGGTCCGGCCCGGCATCGCGGTCGTCGTCACCGGAGCGATGCGGCACGCGAGCATGCCCGGTACCGACGGGCCTGCAAACCTGGTGGACGCGGTGCGTACAGCCGCGACCGAGGGAGCCGAGCACCACGGGGTACTGGTCGCGATCGGAAATGCCGTGCATTTCGCCCGAGAGGTCCGCAAGGTACATACCCAGTGGATCAACGCGTTCCAGTCCACCGACATCGGCCCCGCCGGGACCATCGCCGAGAGGCGGATCGTATTGCGGCCGCGCAGCTACACCAGGCCATTGCTTGATGCCGCACGGCTGACCAAGCCGATCAAGCCGGCAGCCCTGGTCACACTCGGCATGGACGACGACGGCTGGTGGCTATCGTCTGCGGCTCAGACATCAGCCCTCGTCGTCGCCGCGCTCGGCGGCGGGCATATACCCACACGTCTCAGTGAGAGGATTACCCGGCTGGCCCAAAGCATTCCGGTCGTGCTCGCCTCTCGCACCGGATCTGGACACATGCTCACCGAAACCTATGGCGGCTTCGCCGGCGCCGAAGTCGAGTTGCTCGGCGCCGGACTCGTCTCAGCCGGTTCACTGGACGGGCTCAAGTCCAGGATCGCTCTGACCTTGCTCACCGCTTCCGGCATGGATACCGAAGAGAACCGAAGAGATCAGGCGGTTCTTCGCCAAACTCAACGAGGCACAGCCGAGCTAAGGACCCTGCCGGAAACCCGTGGACCCGACGCCGTTGCGGGAGCACACGGTGCTGTCCAGTTGCGCTGATCCCGGTGAAGTCGTCTCCGAGGGACCATCTTCACCGGGATCGGCTCCGCTGCGCGGGCCTCAGCAGCCTTGCTTTTACTGCCAGGGCGACCAGGCGGCAAACAGTCCCTCCCCCAAGGCAACCGGTGCAGTGCGGTGGTGCTGAGTCCGCGGCCGGGAAGTCCACCCCGCATCAGGACATCCTTAGCGAACGCTCATCGCTGCCCCATCAACTGGCGCACCTGCAATAGCGGCGTCGGACGGGTTGTTCACCGCAGCCCAGATCCCGAGCGAGGGCTTCGACATGCACAAGTTGATGGAGCTGCTCGCCGAAGCGCTCGATGCCGTGGCAGATCGCATCGCCACCGAACTCCCAAGAGAGTCTCGATCAAACCCGAGGAGATTCAGGACCAGCCAGTAGCTGATGTCCTTGGGCGCACCGTCGCGAGCAAGCGTCTCCGCGTGTCGACGTTGAGGGGTCGATCGAAGCCGGCCACCGTCCGCGCTCATGCGTCCTGGCGACGTCTGGACTCACCCGTCCAACTCGGACAGCACGCGCGCGATGAGCGCCTCCAGTCCGAATGAGAACTGTTCATCACTCGGCAGATCGACAAGATGCGGGGCGAGTTCGACCAGTTGCGGAAAATCCTCCTTGGACAGCGCGGAGTAGAAATGCTGGCGCTGCCGGCGCAACTCGGCCCGGTTCTCCGTATCCGTACGAGCCCACGTCCGGGGCGCCTGGTAAGCGGCGAAACCCATGGCATAGCTGATCAAGAAGCTGTAGCAGCGAACAGCGAGGGTGCCGGGAATCCCGGACGACACCAACCGTTCTAGCACGCCTTCCATGGCGCCGCGCATCGATTCGGGGCTCTGTGTCACGCGGGTCGCGAACAGTTGGACCACGCTCGGATGCTCGCGCATCATGTTGAGGAACGCCCAGCCGACCGTACGCAACGCCGTAGCAGGATCGTCATCGTCGGCCTCCGGCAGCCTCATCTCGCCGAGTACGTGATCGGCGATGCTATCCAGGATCTCTTCCTTACTGCGGAAGTAGCCGTACAGCGTCATAGTGCCAACGCCGAGTTCCGCGGCGAGCCGTCGCACGGTGAGACGTTCGAGACCTGTCTCGGCATCCGAGAGCCGCAGCGCCGCGTCGATGATCATTTCGGTGGTGAGTGTGGCGCCACGAGCGTTGGTCTGCCTGCCCTGTGCGCGCGCCATATGTCGGTTCGTCCCTTCCGCAGTCGGTGGCCGAGCGCATCATTTTACCCAGAATCCGACGTACTCGCGCGCCTCTAAGACTGCCGGAGGCTGTTGACACTTGGGGTCTCCGGTCACCAGGAGATCTCTCATGCCCCTCACCCCAGCAGCAACCCGACCGCCAGGCGCGGCGGCGCCTGGCGGTCCTCCGCCACGCCGAGGAGGTCACCGGCAGCGTCTCGCAGCCATGCCGGTACCACGGCATCAGCCGCAACTGCTTCTACAAGTGGCTACGCCGCTACCAAGAGGAAGGCGTCGATGGCATCGGCGCGGCCGGTGGCGGAGAGGTCATCGTGGCGGCGGGCGCACGGGCTGCCGGCGGGCCGGTTCTTGGCCGTACCGGCAGCCGGGGTCCGTCGTCGTCAAAGCCTCCCGTGGACGACGCGTCCGCCGATGACGGTGGCCGCCGTGGTCATCGAGCCCAGCTGCTCGACCGGATCGACCAGAGCCGAGGAACACGGGCACGCGCCCTGCTGAGTCGGCTGTGACCGTGGCGGGCTCCTCCCGCCCCAGACCGCTGTGCTTGGCACCGCCGAGCGCCTGGCCGGGATCCTCGGGCCCCCGCTGCACGCGGGCGCCGCGGCCGCCGCTCCCGACGCGGTTCCCGCCGCCCGCGCCCAAAGCGAGGAGATCCTGGAGATCGCCCTGGCCACGGGGCAACCGCCCGGCGGATACGTCCTGGACGACGTCCTCGTCGCCTACCAGCTGACACGGCCAGGCCCGGGACGGGACCTGCTGCTGGAGCGGCTGCGCCCCCTGGACGACCACCCGGAGTGGGAGGCCACGCTCCGGGCCTACCTGCGCCACGGGTTCGACCGCAAGGCGGTAGCCGCGCAACTGCACCTGCACCCCAATACGGTGGACCACCGGCTGGGCCGTATCGCCCGCGTCTGCGGTGTCGATCCGGCGAACCCCGCCGAACGGCTGACCACGTTCACCGCGCTCTACGCCCGCGACCGCGCCGGGTACCGGCCCCAACCGGAATAGCCGAGCGAACCACCCCCGCGCACCCTCTTGTCATGCGTCACAGTCCCTCCCCCTGTGACTCTGGCCGTGCTCCGATTTCCCGACCCGCCGAAGCCTCGATGATGTCAGACACGTCACCCACCGACTCTACCAACTGCAAAAGAAATCACGGCTCAGATCATGTAGATACCTACGTCGTCAATATAGAGGCAGCCATGTCTCTTCTGATCATTTCCTTTTCGCTCTGCCTGTCGATCTATGGGATTTCCGCTAAGGGTCAGGCCACGAATGGTGATTGACTCAGCGGTTGCCCGACTTAGCGCAGCACCGCTGTTACGCCAGGCAAGACGGCTATATCAGCAGGCGGAAGAGCATCCAAGGGCCAAAGCGCCACCACCGCGTCCCCCTACGAGCGCACCTGTCGGGACTGCGGAAACCCGTTCATGCACCTCAAGCGCGGTCGGCCCCCGGTCTCGTGTTCAGAGTGCCGAGGCCAGGCCAGCCTCGGGCGACAAGGACCCGGCCATCCGTGCGGCGCGGGCCTTGATGCGGATGCCGCCGTGGCCGAGAAGTCGTGCGATGGCTCCCGCGGTCAGACGTTTCTGCCGTTCGTCCAGGTGGGGGAGGAGATTGGCGCACACGTCTGCGAGCACCGCCTCAGTACCCGCTGTCACGGTGGGGTCGTAAGGTGTCGCCGACCGCGAAAACCGCGAAGTTATTAATCGGCAACCCCCTGAGTGAGTAGTGACGGCCTCCTCAGTCACGTCGCGGGGGCATCGCTGTCCGCGGGTGGCTCGGACACGAAGATCGTCTTGTACTGGAGGTACGCCTCGATCCCTTCACGCCCCAGTTCTGAGCCCAGACCGCTCTCCCGCCGCCCGGAGAGCGGCGCGCCGATGTCGAAGTTGGCATGATTGACGCTGATGGTGCCGGTGTCCACAGCGCGGGCCACCTGTCGTCCCAGCGTCTCGTCCGCCGTCCAGACGCTGCCCGCCAGACCGTAGGCGGAATCTTCGGCCATGGTGACGGCGTCCTCGACTGAGCCGTCGTGTGCGGAGATGGTCACCACGGGGCCGAAGATCTCCTCACGGGCGATGGTCATCGCAGGATCCACGTCGGCGAACACCGTGGGCTCGACATAGAAGCCGCAGTCCCGGCCGGACGGGCGGCCGCCCCCGGTGGTGACGCGTGCCCCCTCCTGTCGGCCTTTGCGGAGGTAGCCTTCGATCCGGTCGCGGGCGGCGGCTCCGGCGACTGGGCCGATCACCGTGGACGGGTCCAGCGGGTCGCCGACCGGCCAGCTCGCAACGGTCGCGGTAACGGCATCCACGATCTCCTCGTAACGTGAACGGGGCACCAGCAGTCGCGTGTTGTTGGTGCAGGTCTGGCCGTTGTTGTTGAACGACAGGTTAAGCAGGTGGTCGAGGAAGAGGGGCAGGGGGGCGTCCTCCAGCAGGATTGCGGCGGACTTGCCGCCCAGCTCCAAGGTGACGGGGCGCAGCAGTTCGCCGCAGAGCGCGCCGATGCGGCGTCCGGCGGAGGTGGAGCCGGTGAAGGCGACCTTGTCCACCCCGGGGTGGGTGACCAGGTACTCCCCCACCTCCCGTTCGGCGGGCAGGAAGTTGATCACGCCGGGCGGGAACCCCGCCTCATGGACCGCGTCGGCGACGAGGAATGAGTCGAGCCCGGTGGCGGGAGAGGGCTTGATCACGGCGGTGCAGCCCATCGCCAGCGCGGGGGCCAACTTGAAGAACAGGGTACTGAGCGGGTAGTTCCACGGCACGATCATGGCGGCCACACCGACGGGCTCGCGGCGGACCAGGCTGTGCCCCACCAGAGCGGGACGCAGGTCCTCCGCGTACATGACGTCGGCGAGCGGGGCGTAGAACCGGAGCAGGCCCGTCGCGGCGCTGACGTTGGCCTCGATCGCGCGAGCCAGAGGTGTGCCGACCTCCTGGGCGATCAAGGTGCCGAGGGCATCGGTGCGGGCCTCCAGGGCAAGGGCCAGGCGTTCCATCGCGGCGGCGCGTTCCTTGGCCGAGCCCCACCCGTGGTGACCGCCGAGGGCACGGCGCGCCGCGGCGACGGCGGTGTCCACGTCGGTGCGGTCGGCCTCGGGAAAGACGCCTATGGGCTGCTCGGTGGCGGCACTGACCGCGGTGAAGGTACGAGCGGTCGAGGGTTTACGCCAGTCGCCGTCGATGTAGAGGGCGTCGCGGTCGATCCCGTCGGACATGGCGGAGTGCTCCTTCTGTTCCTGTTCTTCTGCGGTTGCTGCCTGCTCACTGTGCGGGACGATGAGCGACGATGCCGCGCAGGTTCCGTCCGGATCGTAGGTCTTCGAATCCCTGGTTGATCTCATCGAGGCCGTAGGTACGGCTGACCAGCTCGTCGAGCTTGATCAGACCCTGGCGGTACAGGGACAGCACACGGGGCACGTCCCGCGTCGGGCTGCATGAGCCGAAGATGGTGCCCTGTAGACGCTTCTCGGCGAAGACGAGCTGGGTACCGGGAAGTTGGATGTTGATTTCATGGACATCCTCGGACATGCCGGCGAGGACGATGGTTCCGCCCTTGCCTGTGGCCTCGAACGAGGCGCGGACGATCTCGGCGGTGGTCTCACCGGTGCAGACGAGGGTGGAGTCGGCACCCCCCGCGCTAGGGTTGAGGTTCGCGGCGAGGGCCGCCGCCTCGTTGAGGGTGCGGCAGACGTGCGAGGCCCCGAGGTCACGCGCAAGGGCGTGCTTGGCCTCGTTGGGGTCGGCCAGGATGACATTCCCGGCGCCGGCGAGTCGGGCTCCCTGTACGGCGTTGATGCCGACTCCGCCCGCGCCGACGACGATGACGGTGTCGCCGGGTTCCGGCTCGGCCGCGTAGACGGCCGCACCCCAGCCGGTGAGTACACCGCAGCTCACAAGCGCGACCACCGAGAGTGGTAGGTCGGGGTCGACACGTACGAGGGAGTCCTGGGAGACGACGGAATGCTCGGCGAACGTGCCCAGCGCACAGTTGGCGCCGATGGGCCCGTCGGGGCCGGTGAACCGGTAGGTACCGTCGGGGAGTTTGCCCTCGGGACCATATGCCGCGGCATCGCACAGATTGGAGCGACCTGCGGCGCACCAGCGACAGTGACCGCAGGAGGGTTTGAAGGAGGCGGCCACGTGGTCGCCGGGGGCCAGCTTGGAGACACCCTCGCCGACGGCTTCGACGATGCCGGATCCCTCGTGCCCGCCGATGATGGGCAGCGGCGCCATGTTTCCGGTGCGCACGTGCTCGTCGGAGTAGCAGAGTCCGGCGTGGGTGAAGCGGACCATGACCTCACCGGCCTGGGGCGGGGCGAGTTCGAGTTCGGTGATCTCCCAGTCCTTGCCTGGGGCGGTCATGACGGCGGCACGGGTCTTCATCTGGGTTCTCCAAAAGAGACTGCGGTGGGTGTGGGTGGGAAACGTCAACGGCCACTCCGCATGGCCTCAACGGGGCGGGCAACCGGGCGTGTCGGCCGTCCCGGGGTCAGACCGCGATTCGCTCGGCCTCTTCGGCCGCCCGGCGCGGTGTGCGGGGCGGGAAGAGTTTGCTCAGCGCTGTGTGCAGGGCGAGGCCGCCGAGGAAGGCGACGGCCCAGTTGTAGTCGAACAGCGGCTTGAGGAGGGGAATGTATCCATCGGCCGGGAAGGGACCCCCGCTGTTCGCGGAGTACGCGCCACCGAGGGAGAGGAACAGCACGACCCCGAGCGCCACAAGCGGGCGCCAGTTGAAGCCCTTCGCGTACTCGTACGGTCCGCCGCGTGTGTACAGTCCGACGAGGTCGAGTTCGCGCTTGCGCACAAGCCAGTAGTCCGCGATCAGGATTCCGGCGACACCGCCGAGGAAGGCACCGGTCACGCCGAGCCAAGTGAAGATGTACAGCTCGGGCGAGGACAGCAGCCGCCAGGGCTGCATCAGGATGGCGATGACGCCGGCGATGATACCGCCGGTGCGGAAACTGATGAGGCGCGGGAAGGCGTTGGAGAAGTCGTACGCCGGGCCCACGGTGTTGGATGCGACATTGACGGCGACGGTGGCCACGATGACGCACAGCAGGGCGAACACGATGACGACCGGGTTGGAGAAACGGCTGACCAGTTCGACCGGGTCCCAGATCGCGTGCCCATAGACGGCGATGGTCGCCGAAGTGGTGAGAGCGCCCATCATGGAGAACAGGGTGATCGTGGGCGGTAGGCCTACCGTCTGGCCGACGACCTGTTCCCGCTGTCCCTTGGCGAAGCGGGTGAAGTCCGCGATGTTCACGGACATCGTGGCGAAGTACGCGATCATGCCCATCAGGGAAGGCGCGAACAGCACCCAGAAGTCGGCTCCCCAGCCCAGCTTGGACGGCTCGCTGGCGAGCGGGCCGAAGCCGTCCGCCTGTATGACCATCCAGACCAGAAGGAACGCGGCGACGATCAGAATGAGCGGCGCGGACCAGTTCTCGAAGCGGCGGATGGATTCGATGCCGCGGATGATGAGTGCGATCTGCAGGAGCCAGAAGATCGCGAAGGACAGCCACAACGTCTTCGGGTGGCCCCATATCTCGCTCGCGTGGATCCACGCGTCGCCAGCGAAGGCACCGGTGATGATGTAGATGGCCTCGCCGCCGACCCACGTCTGGATACCGAACCAGCCGCATGCGGACAGGGCACGCAGGATCGCCGGCACGTTGGCGCCGAGAGTACCGAAGGCGGCGCGGGCGAAGACGGGATAGGGGATGCCGTACTTGGTGCCGGCGTGGCTGTTGAGCAGGATGGGCACCAGGACGATCAGGTTGCCCAGGGCGACCGTCATGACCGCTTGATACCAGCTCATGCCGAGGTTGATGAGGCCACTGGCGAGGTAGTACGTGGGGATGCCATGGGCGATGCCCATCCACAACGCCGCGTAGTTGTACGTGGTCCAGGTCCTGCGGGACAGAGGTACGGGCGCCAGGTCCTCGTTGTTGAGTGGGCTCGCCTCGATGCTGCTCGGGTCGGCGAGCTCCACTTGTTCGTTGGTGCGCTTGATCATTCGCATAACCATGGTCCATTCAGTGAACCAGAGGTCCATTTAATAGGGACAAGTGTCTGGGAGGGCTGTCCGTGTGTCAATAGATGCGGGTGTTTTCCGCTACAGGTGCCTGGGAGAGTTTGCGGGGTACCGTCGCGAAAAGGAGTTTCCGGGGCTCGGGAGCACCGGGTGGGTTACCGGCCGATGCCGGAGGAGCTCTTCCGGGCGCCCGGAGGGACCGGGAAGATGCCGGACCGGTCTCAGGTGGTGTCGGAGCAGTCCGGGATGAAGTCGCCAGTGAGGTAGACGTCGGTCCGCCGGTCACCGAGCGGCTGGTTGAAGGGGTTTCCCAGCCGCTCCTCGCGGGAGCCGATCAGGTCCACCTCCGCGAGAAGGACGGCCTCCTCGTCGCCGCCGGCCGGTCCGGCCAGCGGCCAGCCGTCCGGGCCCACGATCAGCGACTGGCCGATGAAGGACTGGTTGCGTTCGCTGCCGATACGGCTGACCCCGGCGACGTAGAACTGGTTGCTGTGCGCCCCGGTCATGCACATCAGGTTGGCCATCGCCGGGGTGTCCTCCGGTTGCCCGGGTACGGGCACCCAGTTCGCCGGGAGGGCCAGCAGGTCGGCGCCGCTGAGCGCGGCGCTGCGAAAGGCCTCCGGGAACCACGCGTCGTAGCAGATGCCGATGCCGATGTTGCCGAGCGGCGTGCGGAAGACGGGAAATCCGTCTTCCTGACGGTCGTACAGCTCCTTCTCGAAGTTCCACAGGTGTGCCTTGCGGAACGTCCCGACATGCCCCTCGGGACCGATCAGGGCCGCCGAGTTGTACACCTTCTCGCCCGCCAGTTCAATGGTCCCGGCGACGAGCCACAGGTCCAGTTCGGCGGCGAGCGCGGCCCAGGCGGAGGAGACCGGCCCGCCGGGAACGGGTTCGGCGTTCCTGCGGGCGTCCGCGCGGTCGGTGAACATGTATCCGGCCGAGGCCGCTTCGGGCAGAACGACCAACCTGGCCCCATCGGCCGCCGCCTGGCGGATGAGCCGTGAGGACGTCTCGATGTTCGCCGCGGGGTCACCGAGGACGGGTTCGAACTGGATGCCCGCCAGGATGAAGGCCGTCATGGTGCCACCTTGATCGCCATGTATTTGATATTCAGGTACTCGTCGATACCCACCGCTCCGCCCTCCCGGCCGAGCCCGGACTGCTTGACTCCGCCGAAGGGGGCGGCGGGGTTGGAGATGATCCCCTGGTTGAGTCCGACCATGCCGCACTCCAGCCGCTCGCTCACTCGAAGGCCGCGGTTCAGGTCCTCGGTGAACAGATAGCCCGCCAGTCCGTACTCGGAGTCGTTCGCCAAGGCCACCGCCGTGTCCTCGTCGTCGAAGGTGACGATCGGTGCGACCGGACCGAAGATCTCCTCCGTGAGCGTGCGGGCCCCGAGCGGCACCCCGCCGAGCACGGTCGGCGCGAAAAAGTGGCCGTCCGACGAGACCGGTCCGCCTCCGGTGAGGACAGTGGCGCCGGCGGAGGTGGCGTCGGCGACCAGTGCGGTGACGTTCTTCACCGCGTCCGCGTCGATCAGCGGACCGACCTGGGTGTCCGGGTCCAGGCCGTGGCCGACGGGCAGGGCGGTCAGTCTGTCAGCCAGGCGACGCGCGAACTCGTCGGCGACCGAGGACTGGACGTAGAACCGGTTGGCGGCCGTGCAGGCCTCACCGACGTTGCGCATCTTCGCCTGGAACGCGCCCTCCACCGCGGCGTCGAGATCGGCGTCGGCGAAGACCAGGAAGGGGGCGTTGCCACCGAGTTCCATGGAGGTGCGCAGCACGTTCCGCGACGACTTGGCGAGCAGCGCGCGGCCGACCTCGGTGGACCCGGTGAAGGACAGCTTCCGCAGCCGGGAGTCGTTCAGCAGATGGTCGGTAACCTGGCCGGAGTGGTTGGTGGTGAAGACGTTCACCACGCCGGCGGGTGCCCCGGCCTCCCGGAGGATGTTCACCAGGGCCAGCATGGACAGCGGGGTCTGTTTGGCAGGCTTGATGACGGTGGTGCAGCCGGCCGCGAGCGCCGGACCGATCTTCCGGGTACCCATCGCCATGGGAAAATTCCACGGGGTGACCAGCAGGCAGGGACCCACCGGCTGACGCATCGTCACCACTCGGGACCCGCCGCCCGGGGCGGTCATGTACCCGCCGTCAATACGGACGGCCTCCTCAGAGAACCATCGCAGGAACTCGGCGGCGTAGACCACCTCGGCCTGGGACTCCGCGAGCGGCTTGCCCATCTCCAGGGTCATCAGCGAGGCCAGGTCGTCCTTGCGGGCGATGATCGTCTCGAAGGCCCGGCGCAGCACCTCGCCACGCTCCCGGGGAGGCGTCGCCGACCAGGACGCTTGGGCACGCACCGCAGCGTCGAGGGCGTCCGTGGCGTCCGCCGTGTCCGCGTCGGCGACCTCGGCGATCACCGTACCGGTGCCCGGGTCTTCCACGGCGACGGTCGCCCCGCTGCGGGACGGGCGCCATTCGCCGTCGACGTACAGGCCCTTGGGTATCCGTTCCGCAATCTCGCGGGCGGCCTGGAGTCGCGCCTGAAGTGTAGCCATTCGTTTCCTCCTCGATCGTGCCGCCACCGCGTCAGGCGGGAGTGGCTGTGGGGTGGGTTTCGCGCACGGGGACGAGCCGGTGTCGATGAGGGCACTAGCGCTCGGTTAGCGCTCGGTGAGTGCGGTGGGCAGTTCGATGCCGGTGACGCTCAGCAGGTCGCTGAGCTGGCGAGCCGCCTTCATCACGGACTCGGCGACCTCGTCGATACGCAAGCGGGTCAGCCGGTAGGTGGGGCCGCCGATCCAGACGGCGTAGGTGGTCGCCTGACTGACGCGAACCGGGGCGGCGACGGAGGCCGCGCCCACCTCCAGTTCGTCGTAGGCGACGGCATAGCCGCGGGCCCGCACCTCGGCCATGGAGTCGATGAACGCGTCGAGCCCGCCGAGCTGCTCGGGCGCGTTGGTCTCGAACTCCTCACCGAACTCGGCGTGGATGGTATCCGGGTCGAGGGTGCTGAGCAGAACCTTGCCGGTGGAGGTGGCCCAGACGGGTTGGGTCCTCGGTACGGGTTTGAGGGTCTGCCCGATCAGGGACGGGCCGGAAACCTGGGCGACGACCATGACCTTGGGCGCGAGCAGGACGTCGAAGCCGGCCGTCTCCTTGGTCTCCTTGGTCAGGTTCCGCAGCACGTCCTGCATGTGCCCGTAGGCGCCGCTGCCGTCCAGCAGCCCGCCGACGATGGAGAGCAACCCCAGCGAGACGTGGTAGCGGCGGGTGGCCGGATCCAGGTTCAGCCAGCTCTCACGTTCGAGGACGGTGAGGACCCGGTAACAGGTGGCCTTGGGAATACCGGACTCCCGGGCGATCCTGCTAAGGCCGACCCCTTCCGGATGCGCGGCGACCGTACGCAGTAGCCAGATCGTTCTGCGGACAAGCCCTGCTTCGCTGGCTGCCATTGTTCCTCCATCTGTCACGTCGAGATCACTGCGAGCAGTGCGACCATACTGGCAGGTGAGCCTGCCGCTGCCGTCGGCAGTGATCGTGACCGTTTCTGGCTGGTAGGACTCACCGCGAAGGAAGAACACCGCCGGCGTGAGACCGAGGAGCGGTCCGGCCGCTAGGCCGTAGAGGGCTTCGCGGACTGTTGAGCCACCCAGCGGGTTGGATCACTGAGTGAACTGATAGTTCACGCTAAAGGGTGGCTCGATTCTCGTCAACGGTTTTGCTGAAATGTTCGGCGGGTTTTACAAGATGCCGTAATCCCGGATTCAGAAAGCAGCGGAATGCCGGCGAATCACCCCGCACCCATGTGCCTCCACTCCTGTCCCGGAGAAAGAGCGAGGCGGCACACGGGATTCGCCGGCGTATCCGATATTCGTCGGGCCCGCCCAGGACGGTTGTCCTGGCAAGCGGGCGTGATAGCAGTGCCCTACGAATTGAGTAATGTCAAAGACGGTCTCGACGGCCGCCAAACTCCATCGTGCTCGCGAGCCGCTGCCTCCCGCTCCGCGCTGACAGTGCCGTACGTGGTGGTCCTCATGCGCGCTGGGCGGTCGGCATCGTGGGCCAAAGCCTCCAGGTCACTCACGCTCTTGTAGCTGCCCTGTTCAGAGCCCGCCATCCTGCTGATGGTCTCCTCCATCAGCGTTCCGCCGATGTCGTTGACACCGCCCCGCAGGACGCCGAGGACGCTCCGCCGCGCCAGCTTCACCCAGCTCGTCTGGATATTGCGGATCTTGCCGTGCAGCAGAATCCGCGCCAGGGCGTGCACGGCCCGGTTCTCCAGGGCGGTCGGCCCGGACCGGGCGATTCCGGCCAGATAGATCGGGGAGTTGGTATGGACGAACGGCAGAAGAACGAACTCGGTGAACCCGCCCGTCTCCTCCTGGATCTGTCCGATCAGCTTGATGTGGTCCACCCAGTGGCGCGGGGTGTCCACGTGGCCGTACATCATCGTCGCCGTGGTCGGGATACCCAGCTCGTGCGCGGTGGTGACCACGTCGATCCACTGGGCCGCGGGGAGTTTTCCCTTGGTGAGCACCCAGCGGACCTCATCGTCGAGGATCTCGGCGGCCGTGCCTGGCAACGAGTCGACGCCCGCCTCCTGGGCTGCTTGGAGCCACTCCCGTACCGACAGGTCCATCCTGGTCGCACCGTTGACGACCTCCATGGGCGAGAAGGCGTGCACATGCATGTCTGGAGTACGCCGCTTGATCTCGGCGGCGATGTCGAAGTACGCACTGCCCGGCAGGTCCGGGTGGATTCCGCCCTGAAGGCAAAGCTCGCTCGCCCCGACCTTCCACGCCTCTTCGGCCCGCACACCGATCTGCTCCAACGACAGGGTGTACGCGTCGGCGTCAGTGCGGCGCTGAGCGAAGGCGCAAAAGCGGCAGCCGGTATAGCAGACGTTGGTGAAGTTGATGTTGCGGGTGACCACATAGGTGATCTCGTCACCAACCGCCTCGGCACGCAGGTCGTCGGCGAGCCCGGCCAGCGCCTCGATCTCCGCCCCCGGCGCGGCGTCCAGCAGAGTCTGTGCGGACGCGGACGCGAGCCCCGCGGGATCGGCCTCCGCCGCCCGCAGCGCCGCCGCGAACTCGGATCGCAGCCGCTCCGGTCGTATGACTCCGGAAGGGATGGGCCCTTCGCTCGTTCGCTCGGACGCGCGTACCGCCTCCGGCACCGATTGAGCGACCGCTGACCAGTCCCCGTACACCGAGTCGAAGTCCGCCCGCCGGTCGGTGGTACGGCCGTCTGTGTCGATGGCGGCGAACAGGTCGGTGCGACCAGTAGCGACGAGAGGTGTCTCCGGTTCCTGCCAGGGCAGGCCGCGGGGCCGCGCTCCCTCGACGGCCAGGCCGGTCGCGGGATCGGCGAGCGCTGCCACATGGGGAGCCAGCCGAGGATCCAGCCATGGCTCACCGCGCCGCAGGTACTCGGGATAGACCGTCAGCCGCTCGCGGAGGGTGAAGCCCTCGGCCGTGGCGTGCGCGGCCAGTTCCTCGATCACCGGCCAGGGCCGCTCGGGGTTGACATGGTCGTCGGTCACCGGGGAGACCCCGCCCCAGTCGTCGATGCCGGCCCGCAGCATCAGCGCGAACTCCTCGCCCACCAGGTTCGGCGGGGCCTGGATGCGGGTCCCAGGGCCGAGCAGCAGCCGCGCCACCGCGATGGTGGCGGCCAGTTCGGCCGGGCCGGCGTCGGGCGCGTCGCGCATCGCCGTGTCCGGCTTGGCCCGGAAGTTCTGCACGATCACCTCCTGGATCCCCCCGTACGCCCGGGAGATCCGACGAATCTCCCGCAGGGCGTCGATCCGTTCGGCGAAGGTCTCCCCGATGCCGATGAGAATGCCTGTGGTGAACGGCACATTGCTGCGGCCCGCGTCCTCCAACACCCGCAGCCGCACCGCGGGCTCCTTGTCGGGTGAGCCGTAGTGCGGGCCGCCCGGCTCGGACCACAGCCGGGTCGCCGTGCTCTCCAGCATCATGCCCATGCTCGGCGCCACCGGCTTCAGCCGCTGCAGGTCGGTCCAGGACAGCACCCCGGGGTTGAGGTGCGGCAGCAGGCCGGTCTCCTCCAGCACCCGGATCGCCATGGCGCGTACGTAGCTGAGCGTGTCGTCGTAGCCGTGCGCGTCCAGCCAGGAGCGGGCCGCGGGCCAGCGCTCCTCGGGCCGGTCGCCCAAGGTGAACAGAGCCTCCTTGCACCCCGCCGCCGCTCCCGCGCGGGCGATGTCCAGTATCTCGTCAGGGCCGAGGTAGGGCGTGGGGAGCCGGCCCGGAACGGTGGCGAAGGTGCAGTAGTGGCAGCGGTCGCGGCATAGCCGGGTGACTGGAATGAACACCTTGCGGGAATAGGTGATCACGCCAGGCCGCCCGGCGGCCTCGAGACCGGCGTCGCGGACCCGGCTCGCCGCAGCGCAGAGCCGGTCGAGATCGGCGCCGCGCGCGTGCAGCAGGACCTCGGTCTCAGCGGCGTCGAGCGTCACGGCGTCGACGGCCCGGCGCAGCGCCCGGTTCATGGCCGAGCGGGTGGGGCTGGGAAGGCCGTTCACAGTGCTCCAACCCTTCGTTCGTGCGTGCTCGGATCCGGTCGGCGCCCATCGGACGGGAAGGCGGCGAGCCATTGCCGGGTGGCGGGACCGAGCGTGTGCGGGGGCAGTGACAACAGGTGGTCGACGGTGTCGACGTCCCGACGCAGCGGTGATGCGGGCCCCACGCCGAGGTCGTGGTATCCGGCGGCGTGGAACCGCCTCAGGGAGCCGGGGCCGAGGAAGGGCCGGAAGTCCGCCACATCACGCAGGGTGAGCAGGGTCGTTCCGGTGCCGTCGGCGTCCCCGATGACCGCGCGCCGGTGGCGGGCGGCCAGAGCGAGTGCCGCCGCGTAGTCGGCGGTTCCCGCCCCCGCGAGATCACCCATGACCAAGGTGAGCCCGGTACCGGGTGCGGCACCGGCGATCATCCGGAGGGCTTCCCCGGCCTCACCGTTGAGGCCGGGGAAGCGCCCTGAGCTCGAGACAGCGGCTCCCGAGGCGAGGGCCAAGCCCGTCACCTCGGGGTCCATCGTCACCACAACGACTGAGTGGACGGCGGGCACTCCTCGAAGCCGTCGCACCACATCGGTCATCATGGCCTCGGCCAAGGAGCGCCTGGCGTTCGGTGTGAGTCCGGCGCACCGGCTCTTGGCCCGCGCGAAGGGCTTGACCGGTACCAGTGCGATCCATGGCGTGGTCATGGCGTCGCCGTTCCCATTCCGGTCAGCCGGTCGTACAGCTCCGGGCGGCGGTCGCGCAGGAACGGGCGACTGCGCCGGGTGGCGGCCACACGCTCCAGGTCCACCTCGGCGACGGCGACGTCGTCGCGGTCGTCGGCGGCTTGGGCGAGGATGTCGCCGTCGGGACCGTAGACGGCGCTGAGCCCGAAGTACTCCTTGACACCCTCCCTGCCGACGCGGTTGGAACAGATGACGAACATCCCGTTGAAGACGGCGTGGGCACGCAGTTCGAGCTGGAACACCTCGCGCATCGGTGCGCTCGCCGAGGCCACCGGCACACAGAGCACGGAGCCGCCGCGCAGGGCGACGATCCGGCTCAGCTCGGGGAAGTGCCGCTCGTAGCAGATGATCGTGCCGACACCGGTCTCACCGGTGTCCACGACCTCGGGCTCGGTCCCGCCGGGCCGGAAGTAGAACTTCTCGGGAAAGCCGTTGGAGAACGGCAGGTGGGACTTGCGGTAGACCGACTTCAGTTCACCGCACACGTAGGTGCAGGCAGTGTTGTAGTAGACGCCGGGCACCTCGCCCTCCTCGAAGATGGAGGAGACGACGGTGATGCCGGCCCTGCGGGAACGTTCCGCCGCCATGGTGTTCGAGGGCCCGTCGAGGGTCTCGGCGAACCGGAAGTAGTCCGGGTCGGGGTCGGGCTGGACGAACGGGACGGCGAACAGCTCGGGCAGCAGGACGATCCCGGCTCCCTGGTCGACGGCGGCGTCCACCAGGTCGCCGGCGCGTCCGACGGTCTCGGCCCGGTCGTCGGTGGCCCGGAGCTGGACCGCGGCGAGTCTCATGCCACTTCCTCCTTGACAGCAGCGGGGGTCAGGCCGGTGAGTGCCACTCCGGACCTGGTCTTGTAGCGCTTGTTGACGGAGATCAGCACCGCGGTGAGCGGCTCGAGCTGGGCGGCCAGCCGCAGCCGGCCCGCATCCACCGCGCGGCCTCCGGTGACGTCAGCGGCCAGGACCAGCACCCGGGCCTTGGCGTCGGCGTCGTCCCCGCAGACGAGGACGTCCTCGTGGCTCAGGTCGGCCTCGGGGTCGAGCAGCAGTGGGGCGGCCAGGTGGTGGAAGGCCCCGACGACCACGGCGGACGGGACGAGCCCGGCCGCCTCCTCGGCGGCACTCCCGGCCGCGACGGACAGACCGTACGGGCCGCCTTTGTCGAATCCCAGCGGGTTGACGCAGGAGACGACCAGCTTGCCCGCGAGGGCATCGGCCAGCGAGGCCACCAGTTCGGCGTGGCCCTGGTAAGGCACGGCCAGCAGCACGGTTGCGGCACCCCGGACGGCGTCCTCGTTGGAGGCGCCGTCGACGGGCGCGGCCACGCCCGGCAAGGAGCGCAGTTCCCCGGACGCGTCCGCCGCCCGATCGGCGTCGCGCGAGCCGAGCACCACCGGATGGCCGGCGCGGGCGAGCCGGTAGGCCAAGCCCTTGCCCTGGGGTCCAGTGCCGCCGACCACGGCGACCCCACCAGTTGGGAAGTCGCTCATCACCGTCACCCCTTCGCGGCCTGGACGAGGCGGGTCAGAGTCTGCTCCTTGTCGCCCAGAGTGGAGATGATCGGGCAGCGGACCCCGGCCTCGTGGTACTCCGTCAGCTTGGCGAACACCTCGTCGGTGGAGCCGCAGGCGGTGACGTTCTGCACCAGGCTGTTGGGGACCAGCGGCATGGCCTTCTTGACCGCCTCGGGAGTGGCGGGCCAGCCGGCCACCTCCTGAATACGGTCCACCAGTTCGCGTTCTACACCGCAGTGCTCGGCGATGTGTGGCTGCTGCGCCAGGTAGAGAGTGAGGAACGCCTTGCAGGCGTCGATGGCCTCCTGCGGATCGTCGTCGTTGACGCTGCACGCGACGATCTGGGTGAGATCGATCGAATCCTTGCCATCGGTCCGCTTGGCGATACCCCGGTTGATCGCCTCTTTGGCGCCTGTCAAGTACGAGGGCGGGAGCAGGAAGTCCATGTGCACGCCGTCGCTGATCTCACCGGCCAACTCCAGCATCCGGGGACCGACGGCTCCGATGTAGATGGGGATGTCGACGGGCTTGTTCTCCCGGTACATGCTGTCGAAACGCACCTCGCGCATCTGCACGGACTCGCCCTCGAAGGAGACGACTTCGTTACGGAAGAAGCTCTGCAGCACGGTGATGTACTCGCGCATCGAGGCGACGGGCTTGCGCAGTGGCTGGCCAACCTTGGTGGCCAGCGGTTCCCACCAGGCACCGATGCCGAGAACGGCCCGGCCGGGGGCGAGTTCGTCGAGGGTCTTGAATGTGACGGCCATCAGGGCGGCGTTTCGGCTCTTGTTGTTGACGACGCCCGTGCCGATCTTGACGTTGCGGGTCTTGCTCGCGATGACAGCGGCTGGGACGATGCCGTCGCGCGCCAGCCGCCCCTCCGCGACCCACACGGATTCGAACCCGTTCTGGTCGGCCAGCTCGGCCTGCCAGTACGTCTGCTCCAGGCTCAGCCGTTCGCCGACGTGGATGCCCAGGGGGAGTTTCATCGAGCTACCGCTCCGTTCATGTTGCGAGACGCGCGTCCGGGGATACGGAATCCGCCTGATCGGGTTCCGCACCGTGGACACATGTCCGTTGGTGTGGCGTGTCAGGGGTGTGGGATATCAGTGCAGTTGAGGCTTGCCCCGGGTGAGGAAATGTCCTCGGCCCGCGGCCGCGTCGAAGGACCCGTCGGGGCCGACGAGTTGCTCGCCCCGGGAGAAGACGCGGACCGGGCGGCCGGTCACACGCATCCCCTCGTAGAGGTTGTAGTCGGTGCGCATGTGGCTGCTGGCCACGCTGATCACGTGGTCGGCCGCCGGATCCCACACCAGCAGGTCGGCGTCCGCGCCCACGGCGACGGCGCCCTTGCGCCCGAACATCCCGAACAGTTTGGCCGGGCGGGTGGAGACCAGGTCCACGAACCGACAGGCGTCGAATCGGCCGCTCGCGACCCCGGTCTCCCACAGCACCATGAGCCGGTCCTCAATCCCGGGGACGCCGTTGGGAACCTTCGGGAAGTATCCGGGACTACGCAGTTTCTGCGGCGGCAGGTCCTCAGGCTGGTGGAGGCAGAAGCCGGCGTGGTCGGTGGCCACCGTGGACATCGCCCCGGTGACCAGGGACCGCCACAGCCCCTCCTGGTTGCCCCGCTCCCGGATCGGGGGCGAGCACAGGTAGGAGGCAGCCTTTTCACCCAGGTCGGCGTAGTCCTCGTATGCAACGGCCAGGTACTGAGGACAGGTCTCTCCCCACACCCGGGCTCCGGCCGCCCTGGCCCTGCTGATCTCGTCGGCCGCTGCGGCGCTGGAGACGTGTACCACGTAGAGCGGGGCACCGACTGACTCGGCGAGAACCACGGCGCGGTGCACGGCCTCCGCCTCAGCGTCGTGACCGTGGGCGGTGGCGTGGAAGGCCTCGGCCGCCCGGCCGTCGGCCAGCAGCCGCTGGGTCTCCCGAGCGATCATGTGGCCGTTCTCGGCGTGCACCATCGGCAGGACGCCGTGCTCCAAGGCGAGCTCGAAGCCTTCCAGCAGCTCCCCGTCATCGACCATCTGGGTACCGGGATAGGCCATGAAGAACTTCCAGCTCGTGGCCCCCTCCCCGACCAGTCGCCGCAAATCGTCCAAGACGTCGGGCTGCTGCTCGCGGGGCGGGACGATCGCGTGCAGCCCGAAGTCGATCACCGACTTGGCCGCCGCGACATCGCGCCGGGATCGATAGGTGTCGAGCAGGCTCCGCTCCGGCTCCTTCTTCACGAAGTCCAGGACCGTGGTCGTCCCGCCGTGGGCGGCGGCCACCGTCCCGCTGTGGAAGTCGTCCGCGGTGCGGGTGGTGAAGCCGTCGACGGGATATTCGAGATGGGTGTGCGCGTCGATGCCGCCGGGCATCACGAGCATCCCCTCCGCGTCGACCACATGGTCAGCGCTCCAGTCGTCCGTGTCGGCGCCGAGCGCGGCGATCACACCGTCGCGCAGCAGTACGTTGGCCCGCACGGCGGCGTCGGCGTTGACGACCGTGCCACCCCTGATCAGTGTGGATCCCATGTTGCCCTCCCTTTTCCGTGCTGCGTACGCGTTCCCCCTCACCGCTGCCCTCACCCCGCGTAGTGCTCGTCAGCGAGGCTCAGGACGTCGTCCAGCACGCCGAGCGCGATGTCGATCTCGGAGTCCTCGATGACGAGCGGAGGGGTCAGCCTGAGCACGTTGAAGTTGGCCGTGAGGTAGAGGCCGCGGGCCATGGCCTCCTTCACGATCCGGGTGACCGGCGCCGCCGCCGGGCCCTTCGCGTTGAACGGCACCAGCGGTTCGCGGGTCTGCCGGTTCTTCACCAGTTCGACGCCGTGGAACAGGCCGCGGCCGCGGATATCGCCGATGCTCGGGTGGCTCTCCGCGAGCTTGGCCAGCCCGGCTCCGAGGTGTTCCCCGCGTGCCCGCGCGTTCTCCACGATGTTCTCCTCCTGCATGATGCGCAGGGAGGCGACACCGGAGGCACAGGCCAGCGGGTGCCCGGCATAGGTGAGGCCGCCCCAGAACATGTGGTCCTTGAGCCACTCGGAGATGCGGGAGGAGACGGTCATCGCACCGAGTGGGACGTATCCCGAGTTCAGGCCCTTGGCGCTGGTGAGGATGTCGGGGGAGACGTCCCAGTGGTTGCAGGCGAACCACTCACCGGTGCGGCCGAAGCCAGCCATGACCTCGTCGAAGATCAGCAGGATCCCGTACCGGTCACAGACTTCGCGCAACGATCGGAGGTAGCCGTCGGGCGGGTAGAGCAGGCCGTTGGTGCCGGTAACCGGCTCGACGATCACGGCGGCCACGGTATTCGGGTTCTCGTACTGGAGGATCTCCTCCAGGTGCGGCCCTCCAGAGCAGACCGGGCAGGGGTCCGGGTGTCCGGCCGGGCAGCGGTAGGTGTACGGGTCGAGCATCCGCACCACACCGGGCATACCACCCGGTTCGGCGGACCAGCGGCGAGGGTCGCCAGTCAGCGACATCGCCCCGTTGGTGGCGCCGTGGTACGAGCGATAGCGGGCGATCACCTTGTGGCGCCCGGTCACATGGCGAGCGAGCCGGATCGCGTTCTCGTTGGCCGCCGCACCCCCGGTGGTGAAGAAGCTCATCTTCAGGTCGCCGGGGGTGAGTCCGGCCAGCATCTCGGCCAGCTCGGCCCGGGAGCGTTCGGCGAAGCCGGGACCGATGTAGCAGAGCCGTTCGGCCTGCTCGCGGATGGCCTCGACCAGCTTGGGGTGCTGGTGACCCAGGTTGAGGTTGACGAGCTGGGACTGGAAGTCGAGGTACCGGTTCCCCTCGTAATCCCAGAACCAGGAACCAGAACCGCCGGCCACGGGGATGGGGCTGAGCGCGCCCTGGACGGACCAGGAGTGGATGACGTATTCGGTATCGGCTTCCTTGACACGCTGCCCGGTCCACGTATCGCTCTCGGTGATGGTCAACGGATTGCCTTCCTCATTGTTCGGCTGCTGCTGCGTCCGCGCGGCAAACTACTGGTTCTGGGTCTCGGCGCCGAAGGCGGCGAGACGGGCCAGCGGGCGGCCGGCGTTCGCGGCGACGCAGACGACGAAGATCTCGCGTGGCCGGGGGACATCGGCGACCTGGAGCGTCACCGTCTGGTGGTGGGAACGGGTCTTGGCGTCCTTCTTGTGCTTAATCGGGATGTCCATCGGACTGCCCGGGAGACCGACCTTTTCGGCGGCCGGCAGCAACTCGGTACCGTCGGCGACGGAGCGGAAGACGTTACCGAAGCGCAGGTTGTGAATCAGCGCCGAACCGTGCTCCACCTCTCCCTCGATGCCGACGAGCGCGGCCTTGCCGAACGCCTCGACTTCCCCCCCGAGCAGCTCCACACAGGCGGGACCGACCAGCTCACCGATCTCCTCCCCCAGCTCGTCGGCGAGGGTGACGAGATCTTGGACGTACTCACTGGGGTACGGGTTCTCGATGACGGCCCCGGCGAACGCGACCCGGTGCACCGGGTCCACGGCACGGCCGTTTTCCAGCCTCGTCTCATCGAGCTGCTTGATCATCTTGCGGACCCGAACGCGCACGGCTCTCCTCCAGGAATCTGACATCGGTTCGGCAAGCGAACCGCTGGTTCATATATACTCTTCTGTGTTAGTTGGGATGTCAAGGGGACCCTCGGACCATGAGCCGCGCCCGCGACTCCGGCTAACGAGGTTGTGCGCGGCCCTTACGGATCGTGGTTACCGGTCACCGCGGACGGGATCGAACTGATCAATCTGGCGCGGACACCGGCGGTCACCCGGTACCGCTATCGGGGCGACACGACCCCCAGCCCTTGGCCCACAGCCTGAGAACAAGCCCGACGAGGAACCGCGGAGAGCCCGGTACTCGGCGACGGGTACGCCGGGTTCAACGAGCGACCTGGAGAAACGGGCCGGTGGCAACACCGGAACCGCGCTCCAGGCCGACTCAACCACTCGGGCCACGAGAAGGGGCCGAATCTCGCGGACGGTCCGGGTGATGGCGGAGCGGTCCACGTCGTAGAAGACGATCAGGGCGGCGCGCTACCGGTCATGGCCTCGACGCTCTCGCAGCTGTTCCGTACCGGATGTGATGACGTCCGAAGAACCCGGCATGGGACACAGCCGCGACTCATGCCGGGCTTTCCATAGCGCGGGCGACTCGGTGATCAGCCTGCCCGGGCGGCGGCTCGAGATCCCGGTGCGGATGCGATAGCTCAAGGCCGTGCGGGTCCGTCCTGACGTCACAGTCATGGTCGTCCCGCACGGCTGTGGTATCAGCTGTCGCGCACCAAGTCGTTACTCGCCCCCCGGAGCCAACTCCACATCCTCTGGTTCATAGTCGTCTCCGATTACATCGACGCCGTTCTCTCGTGCGGCCTCCAACGCGGCCTCACTGAGGTCGGTGCGGTAGGCACCCGCGTCCGGTTCGGTAGCGAGGACATCACCCTGCATCGCAATGTCAATCGTCTGCTGCCAGGCATCCTCGTCAACGGCGCCAATACCCTCAGGAGAAGGCCAGATGAGTCTGTTCACCTCATTGAGCTGCCAAGCCATGTGGCTGTAGCCGAGTGTACTGCCGTTATCCAGTACAATGTCAGTGCATTCCTCGAAGTGATCTCGGCAGAACGCCCACCCCTCGAAGGTGGCCTTAAGAAAGCGGGTGGCGATGTCCTGGTTCTCTTCGTCCCTCAACCACTCGCCCCGAGCATAGACGCCGTCCTCCAGACTCGAGTAGCCCAGATCCTGAAGGTTGATGGTGTTGAAGTCGGAAGGCTGATACAACTCTCCGGTCTCAGGATTGGTCGCTTCCAGAAGCTGCGCGTACTCGTTGTAGGTCTTGGCCTGGGCAGAGTCGATATCGCGGTTGAGCAGCAGGGACATGTCAAAAGGCTGCTGCACCATAGTGGTGTCCTCTTCCAGATCCATGCCTTCTCCTGCCATCGCCGCGCGTAGGGTGAGGTCATTGCCAAACCCCCAACTCCCGACCTTCTGGCCCTCCAGGTCGGAGAGGGTTTCAAGGCCCGAATCGGCCCAGCTCACCTGGAGATAGGCACCTCGCTGAAAGATTTGGCCGATGTTGACTAGATCTGCGCCCTCCTCCCGGGTCGCCATCGACTTGGTAACGTGACTAACCGCGAACTCGGTGTTGCCCGATGAGAGCATTTGTTGCGGAACTACGTTCACCCCGCCCTCCTGGATGGTGACCTCCAGACATTCGTCAGCGTAGAACCCCTGATCCTGGGCCGCGTAGTAGCCGGCGAACTGCGATTGGGCCACCCACTGCAGTACGACGCGCACCTCGTCTCCGCTCTCACAGTGATCGGCTACGCCATCGCCGGTGGAAGTGCCGGGTGTGGCAAGGTCGGCGCTGGGGGCAGAGCATGCTCCGAGCGCCAGTAGAGGTCCGAGTGCCGTGATCGACAACAGCCGCTGCGCCCAGTACGGGCGAGCCCGGTGGGAGATGAGGGAGACCATGGAAAGATCCTTTGTTCGATCGAGCCGATACGCGAGAGGCGATTCGGTTACCCGCCGGAACCCGTAGTGGCATTCCAGGGCATCAAATACCGTTCCAGCAGGTTGACCAGTCCAAAGAGAGCGAGGCCCAACGCAGCGGAGACGAGGATTCCCGCCCACGCCTCGGCATAGCGAGGCAGCGCCGCCATCTGTGCGATATAGACACCGAGCGCGTCAGCTGGGCCGCCAAAGTACTCGCTGACGATAACTGCGATGACGCTGAGGGTCGTTCCCAACTTCACCCCGTTGAACAGATAAGGCAGCGCGTTGGGAAGGCGCACCCAGAGAGTTACCTGACGCGGACTCGCTGCCAGGGATTCCATGACCTCCAAGTGCAGGGCGGAGACGTTGAGCAGTCCACGTGTGGTATTCACAAGAACCGGGAAGAACACCATGATCGCCGCTACTCCGGCTTTGGAGGCGATGCTCGCGGTACCCAGCCAGTTGTTGAAGATTGGCGCCAACGCAACGATCGGCGCGCAGTTGACGATGACGGCAACGGTCAAGATCGGCGCCGAGAGCGACCGGAAACGGGCTAGTAACAAGGCCACAGTCACACCGCCGCTCACCCCGCTGGCAAGGCCGAGGAGGACAGCGCGAACGGTTACCGTCGACGCGGAGAGGATCGTACCGATTTCCTCGACGAGCGCACCGGCGATATCGGTGGGGGCGGGTAGCACGAAAGAATCCACCTGGAAGCCGCGCACCAGCGCCTGCCACAAGGTCAGGATCACCACAGGCGCTACGATCACTGGTAGCACATTGTGGAGGAGCCAGGACGGAGACACCAGCGAGCTTCGGGCTGAGGACGAATCGATCGCGGTCATCAGACCGTCTCCGTCTCGGCCAGCACAGCGTGCAGCGCCGTGCGGACCTCGGTGACCTTGTCGTAGAACTCCGGGCTGGTGCGCGTTCGCGCGGTACGCGGATAGGGAAGGTCGACCTCCACGACCCCCGCCACACGGCCCGGCCGGGGCGACATGATCACGACCCGACTGGAGAGGAACACCGCCTCGGAGATGCTGTGCGTCACAAAGACGACGGTGGTCTTCGTGCTGTCCCAGATCCTCAGCAACTCACTTTGCAGATACTCTCGGTTCATCTCGTCGAGCGCGCCGAGCGGCTCGTCCATAAGCAGGATCTTTGGGGCGCTAGTAAGGGCGCGGGCGATGGAGACGCGCTGTTGCATGCCACCGGACAATTGCCACGGAAAGTGACGCTCGAAATCGGAGAGATGGACTAGCTCGAGCATCTTCTGGGCGCGCTGACGCCGCTGTTCCTTAGCTACTCCGGCTACCTGAAGCGGGAGTTCGACATTACGCAGCACCGAACGCCATTCGAACAGACCTGGTTGCTGAAACACCATCCCGTAGTCACGATCTTGCCGTGCTTGGGTGGCGCTCTTTTCGTTCACCTCGATACGCCCACTGGTGGAAGCAGTGAGGTCGGCCATGACGCGCAGCAATGTGCTCTTTCCGCACCCGCTGGGGCCGAGTAGCGAGACGAACTCCCCCTCGTCGATAGTCAGGTCGATGCCCTGCAGAGCAGCAACGGAATTCTTGCCGGAGGCGTCAAAGACCTTGTCAACATTATCGACGTCGATCACCACACGGTTACTCACCGGCTTACCTTTCATCGGGACATACGCGGCGGTTTAAATCTCCTACGAGAGCAGAGGACGATTTGGGTAAAAAATCAGCTGCGCGGTCGGCGGCGTAGGAGCAGACCTTCGGCCAGATGGATGAACTGAACGAAGACAATGCCGGCCAAGGAGGCTACGAGCACGGCTGCGTACAGTTTCTCCGGCCCACTGGAGTAGTAGTAGGTGAAGTTGAGGATCACCCGGCCGATTCCGTTCCCGGTCCCGGCCGAGAGTTCCCCGACGATCGCCCCGATCACACTGGCTGTGGCAGCCACGCGCAGCCCGGCGAACAAGTACGGAAGCGCGGCAGGAAAGCGCAGCATTCTCAGACTCTGACCGTTAGAGGCAGCGATCGAACGCATGAGATCGACCTGAATCGTCGGCGGAGACTGCAGACCTCGCAGCATGTTGATGACAATGGGAAAGAACGCTAGGTAAGCGGAGATCGCGGCGACTGTTATCCCGGCGGGGAGCCCCAATTGTCCGCCCCAGACCACCACCATGGGGGCGATGGCCACAAGCGGCACCGTCTGAGAGGCGACCACCCAGGGCATCAGTCCTTGGCGTACCGCACCGAACCACAGGAACACCACTGCCAGTAGTACTCCCACCAGCGTGCCCAGTAGCAGTCCGGCGAAGGATTCCTGGAGTGTCACCATCGCTTGCTGCACCAGGTAAGAGCCGAGAGAGATGTCGACTCCCCGCTGCACGGGTTCGATGAGCGAGGCCGCGATTGACCAGGTGTGGGGCATCGCCAAGTCATCAGTGGAAACTGGCAGGTTGATGTCAGTACCAGGGAAGACGTCGCCAGTCAACTGGCCGAATGCTTTGTAGCCCTCCCACAGTGCGGTTCCGACCACCGCGACACCGAAGAACCATCCCAGCGCGCTGACGAAGGGGGTCGCCCACTGCCGGACAGGCACGGACTCCTGAGGAACCGGTGGCGTCGTCGGAGACGGACGCATTCGGGTTTGTGTCATTGCCGGCCTTCCGTGACCTATCTGGTAAGGCTGCGCGGGGCCCGGTCTAGAACCTGTGTGAGCCTGATAAGCCCGTTGACCAGACGTACCGTCGGAAACGACCGAGCCAACCTACTCGGTCTACCTAGTGAACCGATGGATCAATTAAGTCACATGGGGGAACGTGAGTCAATGCTTGCTGAGGTTGGATTTATGGGATCACGGTCCCAGGGACAACCCGGTCCCGGCGAGACACCCCTCGAGCAACTCGGGGTGGTACTGCATGAGTTTGAGTCGGGCGCGGATCAGGACGGCGAGCTGGTCGATATCACCGGGAGCCAGGTCGGACAGACCGCTGCGCATCGCCGACCGCGATCTCCTCGGCGGTCGGATGCGGCTCGGAGCTGGTCAGTGCCGGCGACACGTGAATACTGGATCCAGCCCGTATTTCGTGACGGAAACGGCCCCCGGAGCGGCCCAGGCCCGCAAGGATGACGAGCGTGTACCGACCAATACCTCGGTGCCCTCCTCCCGCACCTGGCCGGGATCATCGTCGAACGCGTTGATCAGGCCCCCGACCTCGTGCGGATTCACGCCCGCCCCCGCGCACCCCACGCACGATGCCCCACCTGCGACAACACGTCCGAACGGGTGCACAGCCGCTACCGACGGCGGCTCCATGACACCGCCCTGAGCGGCAGACGGGCCGTTATCGACCTCACCATCCGCCGCTTCCTGTGCACCGCCCCGGCCTGTACCAGACGCACCTTCGCCGAACAGGTCACCGGCCTGACCGAATGCCTGCAAGCCGGCCCTTGAAGCATCCCCCTACGGAGAACGATCAGAAGTCTTTATCGGGTGCGATCAAGTGCCGAAGCGTCCATCATTGCACTTCTGCTGGATCCAGCAAGGCAGGGAGATTCGCCGACCCGACTCCAGGCGTCAAGAAGTCAACAACTACACCTACACCCAATGCGATCCGACAAGGCCAAGAGCCAGAAATACGCAGGCTGAAGCCACCATCAATCTCCGTGCCAACTGAGATTCCTTGCTTGGACGCACCTATCCCCCTTCGCAGTCCAGGCTGGAACCTTACATGCCCGGGAATCATGGGAGGCACTCCTCTCACCGAGCTCGGTCAGGGACATCTGAGGTAGTCGCCGGACAGGCCAATCGGCGAGAGCACAAGAGATCCCGTTTTCCAGGTGTACGCGGCACCGGACCGTGTGACAGCGGCAGATAGCAACCTGTACAGATGCCGGTCCGGCCGATTGCCGGCTGATCTTCAACCGTTGGCGGTCCGCCGCGGAGCCGGGAGTGCCGAGTGTTCGGTGCGCTCTGTGGCGGCGACGCGAAAGGAATATAATGCGAGTGACTCCCCCGCTCCTAGAGCGAAGAGGTCTGGCCTTTTCCTGGGCTGGTTCTGCTGGCTCCTTTGGCGGCCTCTCCGGTCCACGCCCAGCCTGTGGCTGTTGCCAATGACGTCGATGGTGACGGTGTCGCCGATCTGATCGTGGCCGCCCCCGATGAGGATGTGGAGGAGCACGCCGACGCCGGGCTGGTCCAGATCGTCTTCGGCTCCGCCGCCGGCCTGTCCGACGACACCATCGATCTGCACTCACCCCGCCAGGAACGCGGCTACACCACCCGGCAGGCCCCCGGCGTCGACGTCGTCTACGGCGGAGCCGACTGGCTCTCCGGCCACATCCAGTCCTTCACCCAGGACTTTCGAAGGGGTGGCCGGGGTGGGCCAGGCCGCGCCGCCGAAACCGGGGCGGTCCCACCCGTGCGGTTCGAGCCGGGCGTCGCGGTACTCGCCCATCAGCAGGTCGGCGGCCACGACGGCGCCCGAGCCCACCCGCCAGGTGCCGTCGCCGGCCACGGTGGCGGCGGTGCAGGTCCTCAGCTCGCCCGCCGACGCCTCCTCGCCCACACCCCCGCGCGGCGGGTCAGGTCCGTTCGCGGGGCCGGGCGCGCGCGGGGGCGATGGGCACCGGCTCGGCTCCGGTGACCACCGCGTTGGAGACCGTGCCGATGCCTTCCACGGTCAGTGTCACGGTGTCGCCGGGCCGCAGCGGGGGCGGGTCCTGGCGGCCGCGCCGTCCCCACAGCTCGGCCAGGCATCCGCCGTTGCCGCAGGTGCCCGAGCCCAGGACGTCGCCGGGGCGCACCCAGGTTCCGCGGGAGGCGTAGGCGATGAGGTCCTCGAACGGCCAGCCCATGTTGGACAGCAGGTCGCGGCCGACGACCTCGCCGTTGACCTCGGCGGTCAGCGCCAGGCGCAAAAACCCCTCGGTGTCGCGGTAGGGCTCCAGCTCGTCGGCGGTGACCAGCCACGGGCCCAGTGTCGCGGCGGAGTCCTTGCCCTTGCACGGGCCCAGGCCCACCTGCATCTCCGCGGACTGCAGGTCGCGGGCCGACCAGTCGTTGAAGACGGTGTAGCCGACGATGTGCTCACGGGCCTGCTCCGGGCTGAGGTCGCGGCCCGGTGCCCCGATGACGGCGGCGACCTCGAGCTCGAAGTCCAGCGCCGCCGAGCCGGGCGGCACGGCGACGTCGTCGCCGGGACCGATGACCGCGTAGGGGTTGGCGAAGTAGAACGTCGGCGCCGCGTACCACTGCGCAGGTACGCCCTCGGCGCCGGAGACGCTGCGGCGGACCCCTTCGACGTGCTCCTCGAAGGCGACGAAGTCGCGCACGGTCGGCGGGTCCAGCGGCGCCGTCAGCCGCACCTCGGCCAGGCGCGGCCCGGCCGGGCCGGCCAGGGCCGCGCGGCCGGCCGCGTGCAGCTCGCCGGAGTCGATGAGCATGAGCAGGTCGGCGGGCAGCGGGTGCAGCGCGTCGCCGTCGACGACGGCGCTGTGCACGCGCCCCTCGTACTCATAGCGGGCGAAACGCACCGCGTCTCCTCTCTTCTCTGGTTCCCTGGTCTCCGGCTGGGCGGGGCGACTCTGTGTGCTCTAGACGGGCGGGGCGACGAAGACGCCGCGATCGGGGTCGTTGAAGGACTCCTTGGCCACGAACTCGTCCATGGGGTTGGCGGTGCCCCACTGGTCGGTGACCTCGGGCTGGGAGAAGTCGTAGACGTGGGGGTGCCAGGAGTCCTCGTCGAGCAGTTCGAGTTCGGTGGTGTACTCCAGGGTGTTGCCGTGCGGGTCCAGGAAGTAGGAGAAGGTGTTGTCGCCGGCCAGGTGGCGTCCCGGCCCCCAGATCTTGCGCACACCGCCGCGCAGCAGCCGCCCGGTGCCGCGCATGTACTCGTCGATGCCGCGCATCTCGAAGGAGATGTGGTGCAGCGAGGGGTGCGGGCCCTTGGCGATGGCCATGCTGTGGTGCTGCGGATTGCACCGCATGAAGTGCATGACCTCGCCCATATGCGGGGAGCTCAGCGTGTCCGACAGCGCGAAGTCCAGGTGGTGCTCGTACCAGCGGCGGGTGCGGTCGATGTCGGTGGAGTTGAGCACGACGTGCGAGAGGCGCACCGGGATCGCTTCGCGCTCCTCGACCCTGCGGTGGATGCGGGTCGCCACGCCGCTGGAGACCTCCACGGTGCGGCCGTCGACGTCGAAGAAGCGGAACCCGTAGCCGCCGCCGGGAGTGTCCACCGAGCCGGGTTCGCCGACGATCTCGACGCCCGCGGCCATGAGCCGGTCGGCGAGCGCGTCGACGTCGGCGGGGGTCTCGGCGCCGAAAGCGATCAGGTCGACGCGCTTCTCCTCGGCCCGGCGCAGCCGGACGATGTAGTTCTCCGGGGAGCCCTCGGCGGCCAGGAAGGACAGGCCGGTGTCGGTGGCGACCTCGCTCAGACCCCACATGTCGGTGAAGAAGGCGTGCTGCTTGTCGTAGTCGGGTACGGCCAGTGCCACGTGGCGCAGGTGGGTGATGAGGCGCTCAGACACGGTGATCACTTCCTTCGGGTTGCGGTGCGGGTGCCGATCGCGGGCAGGTCGAACAGGGCGGCGGCGTTGCCGCCGCTGATCGCTTCGACACAGGCGGCGTCCAGGCCGGCGCCGCGCAGTGCGGCCAGCGGGTCGTCGGTGCCCATGTCGAAGGGGTGGTCGGAGCCGAGCACGACCCGGTCGGCTCCGACGGCCTCGACCAGGTGGCGCAGCACGCGCGGGTCGTGGACCAGCGAGTCGAACCAGATGCGGTGCAGGTAGGAGCCGGGTTCGCGGGCGCAGCCGCGGGCGTCGGGCCGGACGCGCCAGCCGTGGTCGGCGCGGCCCAGGTGGGTGGGCAGGTAGCCGCCGCCGTGGGCGGCGACGACCTTGAGGTCCGGGTGGCGGTCGAGCACCCCGGAGAAGATCAGATGCGACAGTGCGACCGCGTTCTCCACCGGTTGGCCGACGATGTTGGACAGGTACCAGCGGTCCAGCCGCTCGCCGAGCGTGCAGCCGAAGGGGTGCACGAAGACCACCGCCCGCCGCTCGTCGGCGCGCGCCCACAGCGGCTCCAGGGCCGGATCCGAGAGTTCCCGGCCGGGCGCGTGGGAGGAGATCTCCACACCTTTGAGACCCGCGTCCAGTGCGTGGTCGAGTGCGGCCGATGCCAGGTCCGCGTGCTGCAGCGGCACCAGACCCAGCCCGTGCAGGCGGCTCGGCGCGTGCGCGCAGTGGGCGGCCACGCCCTCGTTGGCCGTCCGGTAGATCCGCTCGGCCTCCTCCGGCGGCGCCCAGTAGTGGTAGTGGGAGGGCGATGGGCTGACGATCTGCACGTCCACCCCGGCGGCGTCCATGTCGGCCAGCCGCACGACCGGGTCGGTCAGCCGGGCAAGGCGCTCGCCGATCATGCGCCCGGAGACCTCCTGCGCCCGCAGCCCGTTGCGGCGGGCCTCCAGCGCGCGGTGCTCGACCAGGCCGGGGTGGTCGGCCAGTGCCTCCTCGATACCGGGCAGCAGCACGTGGGCGTGCACATCGACGATCATGGAAGCTCCGTGACCAGGGCGGCGACGTGCCCCATCAGGCCGGGGACGTCGGCGTCGCGTGCGCCCTCCAGTTGCCACCGGGTGATCTGCAGCGAGCTGTCGACGACGGTGCGCACCCGCTCGAACCGGCGCTCCATGAACGCCTCCAGCACGTCGGGGCCGGCGCCGCCGCGCTCGATGAGCAATTGGGACAGCACCCAGGCGTCCTCCAGGCACATCGCCGCCCCCTGGGCGACGGTGGGCGGGCAGGCGTGCGCCGCGTCGCCGAGGAGTACCGTGTTTGCCCGGTACCAGGGCCGCGCCACCAGCAGCGACTCGAACCAGGTGTAGTTGATCCGGTCGGGGTCGGTGATGTCCTCGGCGATCTCCTTCCAGGCCCCGCCGTAGGGCGCGGCCAGCTCGCGCATCACCGCGGCCTTGTCCTCGGCGCGCACGTCCTCGAAGGGGCGGGCGTCCTCCACCAGGTAGGCATAGAGCGTGTCGGCGCCGGTGGGGCAGTAGCCGGCGATGTGGCAGGGGCCGCCGTAGGCCAGGTCGGTCCGGGTCACGCTGCCGGGGCGCCGGGCGTGGACCCGCCAGATGCCCATGCCCGCCGGCTGGGGGGTGTCGGCGATGCCGAGCATCGTGCGGACCCGGGAGCGGATTCCGTCGGCGCTGGCCACGAGGTCGTAGAAGTCGGCGGTGCCGTCGTCGAAGACCGCGTCGACGCCCGCGCCGGTGTCCTCCAGCGCTTGGACGGTGCGGCCCAGGCTGATGCGAGCGCCGGCGCGGCGCAGTTCGGCCAGCAGGACGGCCTGCAGGTCGGGCCGGTCCATGCCCAGGGTGGCGGGCAGGTCGTGTCCGCCGGTGCGGTGGTCCTGGCCCTCGAACAGCAGTGTGCCGTCGGGGGCGCGGATGCCCAGGGAGTCGAAGGCGTAGCCGGCGGCCGCCACCTGCTCCCACACGCCCAGCTCGCGCAGCACCCGCAGCGCGTTGCCCTGCAGGGTGATGCCTGAGCCCAGCGTGCTCCACTTGGGTTCGAGCTCGACGATGTCGACCTCGGCGCCCGCGCGCGCCAACAGGATGCCCAGGGCCGAACCGGTGATGCCGCAGCCGACGATCAGTACTTTCATGGCGGTGCCTCGCTACTTCAATGCGATGGGGTTGACGGGCGAGCCGACGGCTCCGGTGATCGGCAGCGGCGCCGCGACCAGTTGGAACGCGTAGCCGCCATGGGCGGCGCAGTCGGCGGCCAGGGCCTCCAGGTCCCACATCTCGCCTATGAGCAGCCCCATGTTGGGGATGGCCACCTGGTGCAGCGGCTGGAAGGCGTCGGGGAACTCGTTGGGGCGCACCTCGAAGCCCCAGGTGTCGGTGGCGATCGCGGCGATCTGGCTGCGGTGCAGCCATCCGGCGCTCCAGAACGACAGGCCCGGGGCCGGCCCTCCGGCGTAGTCGCCCCAGCCCTCGCGGCGCACGCGGGCGAGCTGTCCGGTGCGCACGCACACGATGTCGCCGCGGCCGACCTCGACCCCGTGCGCGGCGGCGGTGGTCTCCAGGTGCTCGGCGGTGACGGCGAAACCGTCGGGCAGTTCGCCGCCGTCGCCCACCACCCGGCCCACGTCCAGCAGGACTCCGCGCCCGGCCACCACCTCGGCGATGGTCTCGATCCCGGTGACCAGGTCCCCGTCCGAGGTGACCGCCTCGGCGGCGTCGCGCCCGTTCCACGCCTTGCCGTGGTCGAAGATGTGGCCCAGGCCGTCCCACTGGGTGGAGCACTGCAGCGGCATGGCGATGACGTCGTCGGCGCCGCCGATGCCGTGCGGGAAGCCCTGCTTGCCCAGTGCGGCGTCGGTGCCGGTGTCGAGCATGGTGTGCACGGGGTTGGTGCGGCGCCGCCAGCCCTTCTGCGGGCCGTTCATGTCGAAGCGCTGCGACAGCGAGAAGGACTCCCCGCGCACCACGAGCGCGGCGGCCCGCGCGCGCATGGCCGGTTCGAGGAAGTTGAGCGTGCCGCGCACGTCGTCGCCGCCCCAGCGGCCCCAGTTGGAGTAGGCGCGGGCGGCTTCGGCGACGGCCTCCTCCGCGGTGCGTGCGGCCGCGTGCTCTGCGGTGCCGCTCACCGCTCGGCCCTGCACACGGTGCGCTGGCTGCCCAGTCCGGTGATGGAGCCCTCCATCACATCGCCCTCGCGCAGGAACCGGCCGGTGGCCATGCCGTTGCCGGCGGGGCTGCCGGTCAGCACCAGGTCGCCGGGGGCCAGCCGGACGGTCTGGGATGCGGCGGCCACCAGGGCGGCGACGTCGAAGAGCATGTCCTTGGTGGTCTCGTCCTGCATGGTCTCGCCGTTGACCGCCAGCCGCACCCGCAGGTCCGTGGGATCGGCGACGCAGTGCGCCGGAACGAGGTAGGGCTCCAGCGGCAGGAAGCCGGGGGCGTTCTTGGCGCGCAGCCAGTCGGTGCCGATCTCAGGCATGTCGGCGCGGAACACCAGGTCGCGGGTAGTGATGTCGTTGGCGATGGTGTAGCCGGCGACGCAGTCGAGCGCCTGCTCGCGCGAGAGGCGGAAGGCGGGGCGGCCGATGACCGCGGCCAACTCCAGTTCCCAGTCGTGCTTGTCGCTGTAGCCGGGGAGCACCAGGTCGTCGTAGGGCCCGGCGACGGCTGAGGGGAGGCCGGTGAACAGGTAGGGGGCGCCCTCAGCGGCGCGGCGGTCCATCATCGCCCCGACCTCGGCGCGGGTCGCGGCCTCGTCCTCGGGTCCGGCGACGGCGCGGTGGGCGACGGCGAGGTCGATGACGTGGGTGCGGTAGTTGGCGCCCGACTGCAGCACCTGGCCGGGCCGCAGCGGCGCGCGCAGCGTGAACCCGCTGAGATCGGTCCAGGGCAGGCCGGTCTCAGCGGCCAGTCGGACGAGTCGGGACAGGTGCAGGTCCCAGGACTCCAGGATCCCGATGAGGGTGACGGACCCGTCGGACGGGTGGTCCAGGACGCCGGACTGCGACAGGTCCAAGACGTGCTCGCCGACCACCAGTGCGGGGAACTCGCGGTCGCCATCCGCGAGGGTGCCCAGCGCGAAGCGGTCGCCGGGCTGCGGGGATGTCTCCACCACGTTGCCTCCAAAAGTGACTGCCCTCACTCTGGCGCTCTGCCGACGATCACGGAAATAGATACCTTGTATGGGGGGCATTGGTGGGAGCGATGCAAGGAGCATGGCGATGCGGCTGGAGAGCCTCGACCTCAACCTGCTGACGGCGCTGCACGCGCTGCTGGAGGAACGCAACGTCACCCGGGCCGGGGAGCGGATCGGGCTGAGCCAGCCGGCCATGAGCGGATCGCTGGCCCGCCTGCGCCGCCACTTCGGCGACGAACTGCTGGTGCGGGTGGGCAACGGCTACGAACTGACGCCGCTGGGCGCGGCCCTGCGCGACCACGCGGCGCTGGCCGTCACCATGGTGCGGCGCGTCTTCACCGCCCAACCCGCCTTCGACCCCGCCGCCTCCGACCGCGAGTTCACCCTGGTCGCCTCCGACTACGCCATCGCGGTCCTCGGCGAGGAGCTGATGGCGCAGCTGAAACGCGCCGCGCCGAAGGTGCGGGTGCACTTCCGCCAGATCAGCATCGGCGCCGTCGACGACAGCGACACCACGCTCCGTGCGGTCGACGGCCTGGTCATGCCGCACGGCTTCATCGCCGACCAGCCCTCACTCGACCTCTACACCGACCGGTGGGTGTGCGTGGTCGCTTCGGGCAACAGCGGCGTGGGCGAGGAGCTGACAATGGCCGACCTGCGGCGGCTGCCCTGGGCGATGACCTTCCGCGGCGCGACCGCCTTCGCCTCGGCCGCACGCCAGTTGAGCATGCTCGGGGTCGAGCCGCGCGTGGAGGCGGTGGTCGACAACTTCCAGTCGCTGCCGTTCCTGATCGCCGGCACAGACCGGATCGCGCTGCTGCAGGAGCGGCTGGCGCGCCGGGTGGCCCGCATGGCGGATCTGCGCGTGCTGCCCTGCCCCTACGACGCGGTGCCGGTCCTGGAGGCGTTCTGGTACCACCCCACCCACCACAGCGATCCGGGGCACGCCTGGCTGCGCGGTGTGCTCGCCGAGGTGGGGAGGCGCGTGGAAGCGGCCGACCCGGCCGAGCGCTAGAACCGCCCACCGCCCCACTGGCGACGGCTGACGTCCGACACCCGGCGGTCTCCCACCTTCGCCATGACGGCGTCGGGGTTATGTGCGGCGCCGTGTCCACCCGTGAGTTCCCGTACAGCTTCGATCGGATCCGCGTGTGAGGCGTTCACGGTGTGCGCGGCGCCCGACTCCCGTCGTGCCTTGCCGAGCTTGCGGCCGTCGACGTCGACGGCGATGATCGCGGCGGCTCCCGCCAGCCGGGCACCGGCGACCCGGGGGCCGCTGTCAGCCGGTACGGACGCGCACCGGTAGCGAGGACCAGGCGCGCAGGGTGTTGTTGAGGTGCCGACGCGGTGTGCCGGCGAGCTCGATTCGCTCGACGCGTTCGGCCAAGGCGGTGAGCAGCGACTCCGCCTCCAGGCGCGCGATGTGCTGGCCCACGCACTGGTGGATGCCCATGCCGAAGCCCACGTGCCCCGATGGGTCGCGGGCGAGGTCGAAGGCATCGGGATCGTTCCAGTGGCGCGGGTCGCGGTTGGCCGCGCCCAGGAACATCAGGATCTTCTTGCCATCGGGGACGGTGGTCTCCGCGATCTCGACGTCGCCCGTCGCCGTACGGAAGAAGGTCTGCACCGGCGACTCCCAGCGCACGGCCTCGTCGAAGGCGACGCGGGCGAGTCGGGGGTCCTCGCGCAGGCGCCTCCACTGGTCGGGATGGGTGGCGAAGGCGTAGAGCACCGCGCCCAGAGCGTGCACGGTGGTGTCCACTCCGGCGGTGAGAAGGGAGCGGACGATGAGCGGTGCCTGCTCGGCGGTGATGTCGCCGCGGTCGGCCGCCTCCCAGATCGCGGCACCGAACCCGCCGGGCGCCAGCCGTTCACGGGCGCACTGGCCGCCGACCCACGCCGAGAGCTCCGCGACGTGCGGAGTGCCCTTGGCCACCAGTGCGTTCGACGGCCCGAAGGCGTTGAACGCGTGGTCTCCGTAGGGCAAAAGGTGCTGCCGCCCCTCGTGCTCCAGGCCGACCGCGTCGGGGAACACCCGCAGCGGGAAGACCTGGGCGAGGTCGGCGACGGCGTCGAACTCGGGGCTGCGCACGACCCGGTCCACGAGCTCGCGGGCGTCCTCCGCCCAGGCGCCGCGCAGCCTCCGAATCGCACGCGGTCCGAGGATCCTGCTCAGAACGGCCCGGGGCGCGTCGTGCCGGGGCGGGTCGGCCTCCAGCAGCAGGCTCGGCGCGCGCCACGGCTTCTCGTGCCGGAAGTTGGCCAGGCCCACACCGGCGGCGGGCTGGAAGGACTGCCAGTCGGTCAGCGCCGCGTGGACGTGCTCGTACCGGGCCAGCGCGTAGACGCCGTGGCGTTCGAGGTACACGGCGGCTCCGGCCTCGCGCAGTCGCGCCTGGAGGGCGAGCGGGCCCTCCAGCACCTCCGGGGCGAAGGGGTCGGCGTCCAGGGAAACCGTCGCGGGGGGCATGTCGGTCGCAGGCGTCGCGTGGTCCTTAGGTGAGGGAGTCACAGGTCGAGGACGAGGCGTTCGGAGCGCGCCCGGGAGACGCAGACGAACATGCAGTCCCCGGCGGCGCGGTCGTCCTCGTCGAGGATCGAGTCCCGGTGGTCGGGGACACCGCTGAGCACCGCGGTCTCACAGGTGCCGCACAGGCCCTGGCGGCACGACGACAGGACGTGGACGCCGGCCTCACCGAGCACCTGGAGCAGCGACCGGTCCGAGCCCACCGTGAGCGTCGTACCCGAGCGCCGCAGCTCCACGTCGAACCGGCGGCCACCCGTACCGGCCTCCTCTGCCGCGGCCACGACTCCGTCGGCCGCCTCGACCTTGCCGGTCACCCGGAGCGACGCCACCGCGGTCGGATCGGTACCGCCGTTCGAAGGGGATGTGGCGAACGTGTTCACCGCCATGAGAACTCCTCGTGACTCCGGGGGTGTGGTCCGAGCATCGGACGCACTCCGGCGGCGGAGCCATACTGCTTCCATTCAGCGGAAAGACGGTGATGTCCCGGATCGCACCGGCGGGGCATCCGGACATTCGGGAACGGCCCCATACGCCCCCACAACGAACCCGGAACGGCTGGTCACGACAGAGAACGCACGCCAGGTCCCGGCCCCGACCCCTCGGTCTCCCGCTTCCGCCTTCCTTGACCACCGGTCACCGGAAGACGGCTACACGGGCCGTGAGTCCCGCACCGACCGTGTGCCGGGAAGACGGTCACTCTCCGGCGACCGGCCGGGGCTCCCCGCCTCTCATCGGATCCGGAGCGCTGCTCAGCGCACGGCTCAGCGCCAGGCCGGCAAGCATGAGCGGTCGGCTGAACGCCCACGCGCCGTCGTCGTTGGGCACGACGAGCCCCATTGCGGCGATCACGCGGTCGTCCTGCCGAACCGGCACCGCGACGCCCGCCGCGTCGGGGTGGATGTGGCCTCGGCAGAAGGAGAAACCACGCTGCCGGACCTCCGCCAGTTCGATGCGCAGGGAACGCTCCTCGCTGATGGTGTGCGGCGTGTAGGACGCCAACGGACCAGGGATTCCAACGCCTCCAGGCCCTGCACGAGACGGCGGACGAGGTCGGGGCCATGCTGAAGAGCGCTCAGCACTCCGGTCCGGCCCGACACGGCGCACCGCTGGCTCGCCGAAACAGTATTCGTCGGCCTCGCACGTGTGGAGATCGAACCCTTGGTGCTGACGGCCGTTCCGTTGCCCCCATATCTCCCCATGCCGGACGGACTCCCGGCCCCCGGGTTCTACGGGGCTGGATCCGCCGTTTCGCGCTCCACGCACTGCTGGAGCACGTCGCAGGTGTACTGGAGCTCGTCCATCAGCCGGCTCGCATCCGCCAGCAGGATCCCGTAGGGGCGCGAGTGGTCGGTCAGCGGCAGCAAGCCCTGCTCGGCACCCTCGGTCAGCCGCCTGTGGCACTTCTGCGCCTCCCTGCTCTGTGCGCACAGCTCCCGGGCCTGCTCGGCCAGTCGACCTTCGTCGACCTCGCTCAGCAGCCGGGTGATCACCCCGACCGAGGCGAGGAAGTCGCCGAAACAGCGGAGGAACTCCCGGCCCTGAGGGCTCGAATCGCCGTCGTCCCACCGCTCCAGGCTGCGGGTCACCGAGGCCAGCTGGAAGGAGACCCGCTCCAGGGCATCGACCAGGGCCCCGTAACCGGAGAAGGAGGTGTCGCCCTGGTGCCGCCGCAGCAGGCGGCGCGGGTTGTAGTAGACGCTCTCCTTGGCGGTGCGCACCGCGGTGCGGGCCTGATGGACGATCGACTCCGTCTGCGCCGCCCGCTGCCGCCAATGGCCGGTGCGCTCCCCGTCCAGCTCGCCTTCGCGCAGCGCCGGGTACATGTCGCCCACCAGGTCGCACAGTGAATGGGCCAGCGTGCGCACCCCGTACTCGGCGCTGCGGTAGCGCATCGGCGGCAGGACGGCCAGGTTGACCAGCACCCCCACGCCGCATCCGATGAGGACCAGGACGATGATCTGGCCGAGCTGGGCGAAACGGTCGGCCGTGCCGGCGGCCGCGATGTAGGTGGAGAAGGCGAAGAAGGCCGCCGTCGCCACCTGGGAGCCCTGGGACCCCAGCGCAGACCATCGGCCGATCGCCAGCGCCGCCAACGCCACCAGCGCGAACGTGAGCAGGTCGGGGCCCGCGAGGAAGCCGAGTACGCCCTGCAGCGCCACGCCCGCGCTCACCGCACCGACGTAGCGCAGCGACTGGGCCACCGATTGGTAGACGGTGACCTGCATCATCAGAACGGCCGAGAACGGCGCGAACGCCGGCGACTGCGCCTTCATCAGGTGGTAGGAGATCGCCCAGGCGACACAGGCCGCCAGCGTGCTCTTGCCGATGAGCAGCAGGGTGTGGCGCTCATGGCCGTCCGATCCGGCCGCCCGCCGCAGCCACTGCCTCATCCGGTCCAACGTTCCCTGCGCCGCGGCTTCGCTCCGCTGCGGCGGCGCCGTCTCCTGCTCCATACCGGTCCCCACACCTGGATTCACGATCGTGCACTCTGGGTCGCTGCCCCCGAATACGCCGGGTATGGCGTGCGCTCGCCCACTTCGTGCATGGTCGACGAGCCGCACCACGACGCCGTCGCCGCTGTCGGCACGGCCCCTCGGCGACGCTCACCGTACCCACCCCGCGTCGTATCAGGTTCGGAACAGGGCACCCCGAGAAGTTCGCGGATCACCGGTGACGGCATGGGAGAGCGGAACGCCTCGACCCGATCCACCGGCCTGGGAGCGGACAGCATGTCGTCGATCAGTCCGTCGACGGCTTTTGCGCGGAAGAACGCCGAGGCACCGGGCCGGGTCGTCCGCACCTGCCCCTACCGCGTCCCGGTCGTGAGCCCTTCCAGATTTCCGCTCGCCTGCAGCCGGGGCTGTTCGGGCAGGCCCCACCCGATTACCGAGGTCTGCAGAAGTCGCGCCGGGTGGTCGGTGGCCGGGCGGCCGAGGTGCGCTGTACGGCCTTGTTCGCCGCCGGGCGACGGGCGGTCTCAGGCGGAAAAGCGGCAGCGAGGACGGCTGCGGGCGCACACGGTGGTTCTCTCGCTGATCTTGACCTTGGGTTTCAACCTCGCCCCCGGGATGGAGTGGGCGTACGGGCGGGCCCCTTCCGCCTCGACCCCAGGGGGTCGTGTAGGCCCACCCCGGGAGGGACGGCGTGCGGGTGGGCGATGAACGGCTTTCGCCTGGTCATGGGGATCGGCGCGGGTGCGGCGCTCACCGCATTGGCGATCGCGGCGTTCCTGCCCCGCCGACAACGGCGCGCCGCCCCCTCGCCGCCACGGACTCAGGCCGGGAACCTCGTACCGGTGGGCGGGCCGGAGAGCCGCTGACACGGCTGGGACGCGCGGGTGGAACCGGTCTTCACCGATCCGTTCCCGGACGGACCGGTGAGCGGTCGCCGTGATCCCTCCGTCGAAACGGTCGGAGGGGATCGCCTTTTTCCGGGGCCGGCCGGCAGAAGGTCAGCCGCGCCATGCGCCGTGTGCGGCGGCGCTCTCGGCGTAGTCGGAGAAGTCCCGGGGAGCCCGGCCGAGTACACGCCGTACGTCGTCGGTGAGCGCGGCTACGGCTTCGGCGGCCTGCGGACCGCCCAAGTCCGGTGCGACCACGTACATGGCCGCCACGTCCCGCAGCGTCGGCTCCCAGGTGGCGGGGCCGGCCTTGCGCCTACCGCACGCGAACCCCGCCCACCCGTGGACGGTGGCGGCGCCGACGGCCGAATCGGGCGTGTCCCGGGCGAGCCTGGCCCGGCGCTTCAGCGCCCTGGTCGGACAGCCGCCGATGGCCTACCTGCGGGAGTGGCGGCTCACCCTGGCCGCCGACCTGCTGTGCGAGCCCGGCGCGACGGTCGGTGCCGTAGCGGGCCGCGTCGGGTTCGCCAACGCCTTCACCCTGAGCACCGCGTTCAAACGGGAGCGCGGCATCAGCCCGCGCGAATACCGGACGGCCACCCCGGCCCACGGCACCAGTGTTCGCACACCGGGTGGAAGGGAGGCGCACGAACACGGAGAACATGACCGCGCACCGGCATCAAGGCCTCAGGCAGCGGACGAGAGTCCCTAGGGCGCCCGAACAGATTCTCCGCCGCCCCGCGTGACCGCACATGCTCCATGACCGCCACCGGCGGCAATACCGGTTTCAGGGGGAGCGCCGGGGCCGGAGGCCGCAGGAGGAGTAAGCGGGGTGCGCGCGGGTAGTCGGCCGCCTTCACCATGGTGAACGCTACGAGGAGGCATGATGAGGCTCGACAACCCGAAGGACCTGTTCGTCTACGAGCTTTCGGCGATGTATGACGGTGAGAACAGGATCGCGGAGATGCTGACCGAGGTGGCCGACCGGGTCGGGGACGAGACCCTGACGCAGATGCTGCGCACCCACCAGCAGGAGACCCGGCAGCAGGCCAAGAACCTGGAGCAGTGCTTCCAGCAGCTTGGGACCTCGCCGCAGCAGGTGACCTGCGGCCCGGTCGAGGCGATCCACAGGGAGTACCGGGAGTTCCTCGACCGGCAGCCCTCGGCGGACGTGTTGACGATGTTCGCCCTGGGCGGGGCGGCCAAGATCGAGCACTTCGAGATCGCCAGCTACCGCGGACTGGTGGGCAAGGCGATGCTCATGGGCGAGACGAAGTGCATCCAACTGCTGGAGACCAACCTGCTGCAGGAGGAGGAGACCGCCGGCAAGCTGGAGCGGTTCGCCAACGAACTGGGCCAGCGCATGCTCGCGACCGCCTGACCGCCACCGGCGCGAGGGGGGCGGCGCCGTGCGGCGCCGTCCCCCTCCCCCGTCCCCGATGTGGCCGACTACGGCGGCGTCGAGGAGTTGGCGTCGCGGGCGTCCGCCGATGCCGGCGCTGAGCCGTCCCCGCTCCGGGCCGCCGGCTGCGCCGGAGGCATTTCCGGGCCACACGACCGGGCCGTGCACCGGACCGCGGCGCAACCGGGTGAATTGCCGTGCATGGACCTGCATTGATGCGTGCCCGTGGCGCTGCCTCCCAATAGTGGTGCGGCCGGATTCCAGAATGGGCGGTATCGACATCGGAACACTTCTCTGCACATCTCTCTACCCCCATGTCCATTTCCTCGGCGATCCGCAGCCGAAAAGATCGGTGTTGGGACGGTTGAGAAGTAGATCCACGGGCAGTGGACGCCAGGCACGAGGAATACATCCCTCTGTGCTCCGGCGGCTCGGTGAATCATCGAGTGCCGAAGACCTTCCAGGCGCAGCGGCAGCGCCATTGGCGTCCATCGTCCTGCGCCGCTTTCCGGTATCCGCCTTATGAGGGGGGGAAGGCGACCGGGAGCCGGGAGTCCGCTCGGACTCCGCTGGTGGGCTTTTCGCCGATTCGAGCCCTTACCAGGATGTGGAAGGTCGGCCGGGGCGGTCCCGTCCTCCGGCTGCGAGGGACCGCCCCGGCCTCGTAGTGCCCCTCTTTTGTCGCACAGCGGCAATGAGACCGTTCAAAACGCGAGTCAGGTTCTGATCATGCTGGACCCCATACCGCAGCACCCTTACCCGCCCGGCACACGCGTCCATGAAGCCAGCGAAGACGATGCGGTCGCGTTCATCCAGGGAACCGCCGCCATCGTCAGCTCCCGGCCGCAACCCGACGGCACATACATCTACCTGGTGCGCCCGGATCTCGGCGAGGCATCGCTCTCCTGGCCGTCCTACTTCACCATTCCGGCCAGAACCTGGGCGACGCCGCTGGACGCCGATCCGCTCCGTGGTCCGCGAGAGGCCCCCTCTGAGACCGATCCCGCACCGAGGAGGCGCACCGTTCGGCCGGACCCACCTGCTTCCAGGGATGAATCCCGCCGTCTTCGTGGAAGCGAGGCGGCGAACGAGGGCACTGAGCCGGCCCCGTCCCAGTAGTCGGCCGCGGGCGTGGTGCTCGCCGGTCCCACCGCCGCATGCCGCCGGCCGTCGCCGTCCGAGCCGTTCTCGGCAAGGAGTCGATCGCAGGCTTTTTGTCTGGTTATTTGCTGCCCTCCGGAAGTAATCGCCATCCTCGGGGATAGCCGAGTCTGTGGGGCGCCGTCCGGCGTCTTGTGGTGATGCGCCGGTGAGACCGGCGCGTCGGAGCGTTTCCCGAACACCACGATGAGCAATGACGAGGAGGAACCATGGCCCAGGGGCAGAACAGCGACAATCCGCGTGCCGAGCACGGTGACCGCCGACTCGAGGAGAAGCGCGAGAAGTACGGCGACCTCGCGAATCTGACCGTGGAGGAGCTGCAGCAGCGCGCCGAGGAGCGAGGGATCGAGAACCGGTCGGAGATGCGCAAGGAGGAGCTGCTCGAGGCGCTGTCGCGCGGCAACAGGTAACACCCCGGAGAAGGTGCGCGGGCCTGCCGCAAGCCGGGCGGGCCCGCGCGTTCTGCGCCGCTGGACGCCCGCCTGACCTCGGGTTTCGATGATGCCGTTGCCATCGCCGGCCCGTGTGCGGTCGTCGGCCGTGCCCGTGTGCCGTACGCCGGCCGCGAGGACGCCTCAGCTCTCGGCCATGAGGCTGGCGTGCAGCTGATCGAGTGTCTGGGCGAGCAGGCGGGAGACGTGCATCTGGGATATTCCCAATGCTTCGGCGATCTCGGCCTGGGTCTTGTTGCCGAAGAACCGCAGCAGGACGATGCGCCGCCTCCGGGCGGGGAGTTCGGCCAGCGCGGCCTGCAGCGCTTCGCGGTCCACGACGCTTTCCAACGCGTGGTCGGCTTGTCCGAGCGTGTCGCCGAGGGAGGTGTCCTCCTCCTGGCGGTCGCCGTAGGGCGCGTCCAGTGACAGTGCGCTGTAGGCGGTGGCGGCGTCGATCAACTCGACCGCGGCGTCTGTGTCCATCCCCAGCGCCTCGGCGGTCTCGGCCGTTGTGGGGGCGCGGCCGCGGCTCTGGGTGAACTCGATGGTGAAGCGGTTGAGTTCGGTGCGTTTCTCCTGGTGCTTGCGCGGCACGCGGACGGCCCAGGTGGCGTCGCGGAAGTGCCGCTTGAGCTCACCGGTGACCATGGGCAGCAGGTAGGAGACGAACGGCCTGCCGTAGCCTGGATCGAATCCCTTGATCGCCTTCATCACCCCGAGCATGGCGACCTGGTAGAGGTCGTCGAAGGGTTCGCCGCGGCTGCGGTAGCGCCGCGCCTCCCTGTGCGCCAGCGGCATGTAGATCTCGGCGAGCGTAGAACGGATGCGGGCCGCGTCCGGGGCATCGGCCGGCATCTCGGCCAGCGCGGCCAGCAGGTTTTCGGGGCTGGTGCGCGGCCGCGGAACCGGCGGTGCGGTATCGGCGCCGCTGCTGGGAGCGGACGAAGCGCGGGATCGTGGAGCGGTGTGCGTGTCCAAGGTGAGCATGGCAAGGCCCCCGTTTCGCCGAGCCGGTCAATCCGTGTGGGAGAGCGGTGGTGCCCCAACCGCTACTCGACCGGTTGCGGCCGTGCCGGACAGGGCACGGCCGACCGGAGTTTTCAGGCCGCGCTTTCGGACCTGTTCAAGCCCTGCCCTGGCCGCAAAGACACAAACACCTCGCTTTCAAGGCCACATTGCCATGGCCGAATGGATGGCGGTGAGGTGCGACGGGAGCCGATGGGGACGGCGGGTCCGTCAATGGCACCGTCCGCAGACCGCTGGACAGGACCGGACCCGCTCGCTTCACGCGACCGCTCTTACCTCGATGAAGCGGGTCCAGCGGAAAAGAGGCCTCCGTCCGCACGCATTCCCGGCCTCGGTCCCGATCCCGTTCGTGGCCGTTCACAAGAAGCCGCTCGGATTTACCGCATTTGTGAATGCGCTGGCCAAGACGCTGGCGGATCGTTCTTCCGGGTGCCGGATCCCGTGCACCGGCTCCGCTACTCGCCCTACCCGGACATCCACCATCCCGGTGACCACCGGGGAATCCGAGGAGGAGCCCGTCGTCAACGAGGTCGTCTCCCAGGTGGAGACGGCGGCGACCGCCGGCACTCCTGGGAACCGCGGGTCTACCCCTTCTACCGCGACGGCGCCTTCATCGTCGGACGGTTCGAGGCCACCCGCGGACTCGCCGCCCGGACCCCCGCCTTGCGGACCCACCATGCCGGCGCCTCCCCGGAGACCCAGGTGCGGCTGGTCGCCGAGTTGGAGGCCAAACTCGGCGTGGACGGCCGGAAGGACGTCGCAGGGCGCGCCCCTGGCCCCGGCGGAAGCACGCCAGAACCTCTCCTAACGTGAAGGTAGGGTTGCCGGTGGCAGCAGACGATCTGCCACGGAGACGACGCGGCCCTGCGAGGCGCGCATCCCGCGAACGCGACCACCGTGCTCCGGTCCCTCGCACCGACCGACCGGATCCGCGCCCGCCGTCTCCCCTCGTAATCCGTTGTCCCGCCGAGAACCGAGGCAGCCCTCACCATGCCCGAACGCGCGCCCGATCCCGCCGTCGACCCCGAGATCCGCTCCGAACGCGCCTTCCTCGCCGACGCCCGAGCCGCCTTGGGGCGCATGCACGAGGACGTCGTCACCACCGAGACCGTGCAGGACAGCTCCGAGGACGCCGACTACACGTTCACCAACCGACTGCTGGCCTCCGACCGGCAGCGGCGCGCCGAAGCCCTCGTCGACCTGCCCGACGTGCCGCTGTTCTTCGGACGGCTGGACTACCCGCCCGGCGCCGTCTACGAGGCCGATCCCGCCGACCCGCCGTCGGCGACCCGCGCGCCCGAGGCCGACCGGGTCTACATCGGGCGGCGCCACGTGCACGACGCCGACGCCACGCCCCTGATCGTGGACTGGCGGGCGCGGATCTCCGCCGCGTTCTACCGGGCCGGCCGCGACGACCCGCAGGGGGTGCTGCTGCGGCGCCGCTACGGCTTCTCCGACACCGCCGAGCTCACCGCCTACGAGGACGAGCCGCTGTCGGCTCCCGGCGGCCCCGCCGCGGAGTCCGGGTCGGCCGACACGCTGCTGGCCGCCGAGATCGAGCGCCCCCGCACCGGCCCGATGCGCGACATCGTCGCCACCATCCAGCCCGAGCAGGACCACCTGGTCCGGGCACCGCTGCGCCCCACCCTGTGCGTGCAGGGCGCCCCGGGCACCGGCAAGACCGCCGTGGGCCTGCACCGCATCGCCTACCTGCTCTACACCGAGCGCGACCGGCTCCGCCAGGACGGCGGCGTGGCCATCGTCGGGCCGAACCGCTCCTTCCTGTCCTACATCCGCAACGTGCTGCCCGCACTCGGCGAGGTCGGCGTCCGCCAGGCCACCGTCGAGGAGCTGATCGACCGGGTGCCCGTGCGCCGCGACGAGGAACCGCACGCCGCGCGGGTCAAGGGCGACGCCCGCATGGCCGAGGTCATCCGGCGCGCCCTGTGGGCGCAGCCGCGGCCGCTGGAGGAGACCCTGGTCGTGGAGCGCGGCTCGCGCAAGTGGCGGCTCCACCCGGAAGAGCTGGCCGAGGTGCTCACCGAGCTGCGCGGCCGCGGCATCGGCTACGGCGCGGGCCCCAACCTGCTCGTCCAGCGCATCGCGCACCTGGTGATGCGCCAGATCGAGAACGCGGGCGAGCCGTGCGACTCCGGCACGCTCACCGAGTTGCGCCGCAACCGGGCGATCAGCGCCGCGGTGCGGCGGATGTGGCCCAAGGCCGACCCGGTCCGGCTGCTGCTCGCCCTGCTCACCGACCGCGACCGGCTGGCCCGCGCCGCCGACGGCGTCCTCACCGCCGAGGAGCAGGAGGCGGTCCTGCTGCCCGGTCGGCCGCGCGGGCCGAAGTCGGCGAAGTGGTCCACCGCGGACCTGGCGCTGATCGACGAGGCCGCGGCCCTGATCGAGCGGCCGGCGACGATGGGCCACATCGTCGTCGACGAGGCCCAGGACCTCAGCCCGATGCAGTGCCGCGCGATCGGCCGGCGCTGCACCAGGGGCTCGCTCACCGTGCTCGGCGACATCGCCCAGGGCACCGGGCCGTGGGCGGTCGGCGACTGGTCGTCGCTGCTGGAGCACCTCGGCCAGCCCGACGCCCACGTGGCGGTGCTCGAGCGCGGGTTCCGGGTCCCGGCCCAGATCATCGACTACGCCGCGCGGCTGCTGCCCCAGATCGCCCCTGGCCTGGGCGCGCCCACCGGGGTGCGCCGCGCACCGGGAGCGCTGCGGGTCACCGAGGCGGCGCGGGACGACCGGCTCGGCGCCCTCGCGCTGGCCTGCCGGGAGGCGCTCAAGGGCGACGGCTCGGTCGGCCTCGTCGCCGCCGACGCCGACGCCGCCGCGATCCACGAGCGCCTGCTCGCCGAGGGCCTGGAGGCCGGGCTGCTCGGCGGGGCCGAGGACGCGCTGGAGGCCACCCGCCTGGTGTGCGTCCCGGCCGCCCTCGCCAAGGGCCTGGAGTTCGACTCGGTCATCGTCGCCGAACCGGCCCGGATCGCCGCGGCCGAGCCGCGCGGGCTGCACCGCCTCTACGTCGCCCTCACCCGCGCGGTCAGCGGCCTGCACATCGTGCACACCGACCCGCTCCCCCAGGCCCTGCGCGACGCCCGCGGTTGAGGGGTCCGGCACGGGCTTCCGGCCGGGCGACGGCGACCACCGCGGTCGCGTCGTGCGCAGTGCCCGGTTCAGCGCTGCCGCGGCGGTCTCGACCTCGGTCAGGGGCGTCTCGGGCGAGCCGCCGCAGGAAGGGGGGCGGTATCCGTCGGCGCAGTCGAGCAGTGTGCTCTCGTCGCGGGGATGGCGGTCGGCCAACGGAACCCCTTCGGTCGGGGTCCATGGCCTGGACGGCCGTGGCTCCCGTCGGCTCCCCACCCCGAGTGAAGTCTACTCTTACGAGAGAGTAGAGTTATGGACGACGGAGGACCGGCCGCCGCTTCCGATGCGTACTCGCCGGTCCTCCTCCCATCGCGGTGGTTCGGGTGCGTTCCCCAGCATTCAGGCGCCCGTACCACTGCGGTGGTCCACGGCGGACGGTCGGCGTGGAGGCGGGGAGCCCGAAGCTCCCCGCGACGGACGTCCCTGCTCTCTTCGCCAGGCGATAGGGGATCCGGGGCTTTCCAGGGTCCGTTGCCGCAGAAAGGAGAAGGAGTGGGAATGGTCGTCACACGACGGGAGATCGCCGAGCATCTGGAGGGCGCGTTCGGTTCCGGCCCCCTGAAACGGGGGCAGGTGATCAGCGCGGCGGAGTCGCAGGGAGCCCGCAGCGATGTGCTGAGCGTCCTCGGCCGGCTGCCCGATGGCTTCTACCCCCATCTGCGGAGTCTGTGGGATCACCTCCCCGAGGTCCCGCGCGATGCCCAGCCGCACGTCCGGCGGGATTCTTGAGACCGCGGCCCTCGCCGATGCGCGGCGCCTCGCCGCTCTGCCGGAGCTCCCGCCGGCCGCGGTGAAGCGCTGAGCCGGGTCCGCGCCGGCCGATCACGCCTTTTTCGGCTTTTACGGGCGGCGGACGTGCGGAGATCCGCGCGTCCCGCCGCCCGTTGCGTTCGCCCGCGGCTCCTGCCCCGCTGCGGTGGCCGGTCGGGGCCGGGACGGGCGTGTCACCGGGGCAGGATGAGGGTGTCGGCGGCGTCGTCGCCGCCGTCCCGGCGCTTGCGGGCGGCTGCGGAGTGGTACTGGCCGGGGACGGGTTTCTGCTGGTTGGCGCGGGCCAGCATGGCGGCGTCGCAGCCGGCGCACAGCGGGATGTAGTGCAGGCCGACGATGGAGAGCTGGGTACCGCGGGAGTACTGGGTCAGAGCCTGGGGGCGCATGTGGATGTCGTCGCCGCCGCACGTGGCGCAGGTGTAGGGGGTGTCGCGCGCCCATTGGGCCTCGCACGCGCCGCAGCGGATCACGATGCCCGCATCGGTGCGCTCGCCACTGAGGTCCTCGGTCTCACCGCAGGCGGGGCAGGTCATCTGACGTGGCATGGGCGGACTCCTCGCTGATCGATGCCGAGTGCGTCGCTGTGGCGAGGCCCGCCACGGTCGGCAACGGATATCCGGTACTCATCTTTCACGTTAGGGTAGATTGTTCTGAGGAGGTGCGTCGATGGGCGCGGAGCACATGCAGATCGGTGAGGTGGCCGAACGCACGGACCTGTCGCTGCGGACGATCCGCTACTACGGTGAAGTGGGCCTGGTGAAGCCGTCGGCGCGCTCCAAGGGCGGATTCCGGCTCTACACCGGCTCCGATGTGGAGCGGCTGCTGCTGATCAAGCGGATGAAGCCGCTGGACTTCAGCCTGGAGGAGACCCGCGACCTGCTCGACGTCCTCGACCGGCTGGAGGCCGGCGACGTCACCGAGCAGGAACGCACCGCACTGATGACCCGGCTCGACATGTTCGAAGAGGCCACCGCGGCGCGCTGCGCGGCACTGCGCCGGCAACTGGACATGGCCCGGGAGTTCGAGAACCGGCTCCGGGCGCAGCGCGGCAGGCACGAGGTCCGCGCCTGAAGTGAAGGGAACGGGACGCGACGGTGACTGCGGCAGAGACGGCGGCGAACGGAGCACCGGCCGCCGAGGTGACGGCCGAGGCGGCTCGTCGGCGTACGTTTGCGGTGATCTCGCATCCGGATGCGGGCAAGTCGACGTTGACCGAGGCGTTGGCGCTGCATGCGGCGGCCATCGCCTCGGCCGGGGCGGTGCACGGCAAGGGCGAGCGGCGCGGGGTGGTCTCGGACTGGATGGAGATGGAGCGCGCCCGCGGGATCTCCATCACCTCGGCGGCGCTGCGCATCGACTACGACGGCCACGTGCTGAACCTGCTGGACACCCCCGGCCACGCCGACTTCTCCGAGGACACCTACCGGGTGCTGGCCGCGGTGGACTGCGCGATCATGCTGCTGGACTCGGCCAAGGGCCTGGAGCCCCAGACCCTGAAGCTGTTCGAGGTGTGCCGGGCCCGGCGGGTCCCGGTGATCACCTTCGTCAACAAGTGGGACCGGCCCGGCCGCGAGCCGCTGGAGCTGCTCGATGAGATCGAGCAGCGCATCGGGCTGCGCCCCACCCCGCTGAACTGGCCGGTGGGCATCGCCGGGGACTTCCGCGGCCTGATCGAGCGGCCCGGCGGAGCCTACACCAAGCTGGAGCGCACCCCCGGCGGCGCCACCCGGGCCCGCGAGGAGACGCTGAACGCGCAGCAGGCCGCCCGGGCCGAGGGCCCGGCCTGGGCCCAGGCCGGCGAGGAACTCGAGCTGCTGGCCGAGATCGGCGCCGACTACGACCAGGCCTCCTTCCTGGCCGGGGCCTCCTCGCCGGTGCTGTTCGGCGCCGCGCTGCCCAACTTCGGCGTCGCCGCGCTGCTGCGCACCCTGATCGCCCTGGCCCCGGCCCCCTCGGCCCAGCCTGATGCCGGCGGCCGGCCGCGCCCGGTCCAGGCGCCGTTTTCGGGCCTGGTGTTCAAGATGCAGGCCAACATGGACAAGGCCCACCGCGACCGGATGGCGTTTGTGCGGGTGTGCTCGGGCCGCTTCGAGCGCGGCATGGTGCTCACCCACGCCGCCACCGGCCGCCCGTTCGCCACCAAGTACTCCCAGGCCGTGTTCGGCTCCCAGCGCCACACCATCGACACCGCCTACCCCGGCGACGTGATCGCCCTGGTCAACGCCGCCGCCCTGCGGGTCGGCGACACCCTCTACGCCGGGCCCAAGGTCGAGTTCGCGCCGATCCCCAGCTTCGCCCCCGAGCACTTCGCGGTGGCCCGCGCCACCGACGCCGGCCGCCACAAGCAGTTCCGCCGCGGCATCGACCAGCTCGACACCGAGGGCGTGATCCAGGTGCTGTCCTCTGAGGTGCGCGGCGACCAGGCCCCGGTGCTGGCCGCGGTGGGCCCGCTGCAGTTCGACGTGGTCGCCCACCGGATGGCCCACGAGTTCCGCGCCCCGATCGAGCTGGCCCACCTGGACTACAGCATCGCCCGCCGCACCGACGCCGCCTCCGCGCCCGCCCTGCACGCCCTGCCCGGCGCCGAGGTCCTGACCCGCCGCTCCGACCACGCACTCCTGGCACTCATCCACAACAAGTGGCGGCTGCGCGTGATCCAACGCGACAACCCCGACCTGACCACCGCCCCCCTCCTCGCCGGCGGCCTCGAAACCCAGGACTAGACCCACCCACCGCACCGAAAGCCCCGGCCCGACGGCCCCCGCAGGCCGACCAATGCCCCCGGCCGGTCCGGAGCACGCCCCGTGATGAAACGTTTTAGGAGTCATCCTGTCATCCTCCGCCTTACCTGACGCAGGCTCCGACGCCGAGCGGACCGGCCCGAAGGCGCCGAGAACCGCGGCGCCGAGCCCGTCCCACGAGTCGCCGCTGCCGCGCGGTTTCGCGGGGCGGGCGCGCGCCGGCGGTCCTCACCAGGTCACGGGCAGCTCGGTCAGGCCGCCGGTCAGCACATCGCTGTTGAAGGTCAGCTCTTCCACGGCCACGGCCGGGCGCATGGTGGGGAATCGCGGGATGAGCTGGGAGAAGACGGCCTGCAGCTCGATGCGGGCCAGGGGTGCGCCGATGCAGTAGCGGGCGCCGTGGCCGAAGGTGAGGTGGCCGGCCGCGCGCCGGGTGACGTCGAAGCGGTCGGGGTCGGCGAAGACGGCGGGATCGTGGTTGGCGGCACCGGTGTCGAGCAGGACCAGTTCGCCCGCGCGCACCGGGGTGCCGGCGATGTCGAGGTCGGTGCGGGCGTAGCGGGGGATGCCGCCGGTGTTCTTGGCCGGCGCGCGCAGGATCTCCTCCACCGCGGAGCCGACGAGGTCGGGGTCGGCCTGCAGCCGCCGCCACTGGGCGGGGTCGGCCAGCAGGAACAGGGCGCCCAGTCCGATGGCCACGACCGTGGTCTCGTGCCCGGCGAACAGCAGGGCCATGCCCAGCATGGCGGCCTCGTCGTCGCCGACGCCCTCGGTCGCGCACAGGCGGGAGATGACGTCGTCGCCGGGCTCGCGCCGCTTGCGGGCCACCAGTTCCCGGCCGTAGCCGAACAGGTCGGCCAGCCCTTGCTCGGAGCGGGCGCGGTCGCCCACGTCGGCGGCGGCCCGGGTCCAGGCGCGGAAGCGGTCGCGGTCGGCGTAGGGCACGCCGAGCAGTTCGCAGATGACCGCGATGGGCAGCGGCAGGGCCAGCGCCTGGTTGAGGTCGGCCGGTGGGCCCTGCCGGGCGAGGTCGTCGAGCAGGTCGGAGGTGAGCGCCTCCACGCGGGGGCGCAGCTCGCGCATCCGCCGGGGCGAGAAGTGCGGTTGCATCAGCGCCCGCATCCGCGCGTGGTCGGCGTGCTCGGTGTCGTGGTCGCCGTTCGGGCCGCCGAACAGGGCCGACTCCCCGGTGCGGGCGGCGTTCGCGGGGTCGGGATGGGAGCGGCCGAGCCGGTCGTCGTCCAGCAGGCTCCGCACCTGTCCGTGATCGGTGACCAGCCACGCTTCGTCTCCGACCGCGGTGCGGACCCGGTGGACGGGCCCGCGGGTCTGCAGTTCGCGCAGCACCGGTGCGCTGCGCAGCGGATGGGACTGCTCGAACGGCAGTCGGACGAGACTCATCGCGCCCTCCTTGTTGACGCCAACTTGTATACTCTTCTTTAAACAAGAGCACATGTATACTTCCGTGTCAACAAAGAAGGGCGGGCGGCATGAGCGAGGACGGCCGACAGGCACGTGAGCGACCGGGGACGCACGGGCCGGTGCGCCGGCTGCGCCGGGCCGAGCGGCGCGGGCAGATCCTGGACGCCGCCACCCGCGCCTTCGCCCGCGCCGGATTCGCCGCGACCGGCCTGGACGACATCGCCGCCGAGGCCGACATCACCCGGGTGCTGCTCTACCGGCACTTCGACTCCAAGGCGGCCCTGTACCGGGCGGTGCTCGACCGCGCCTGCCAGCGCCTGGACGAGCAGGTGGGCGTCGACGACTTCGGCGACGACGCCATCCCCTCGCTGCTGCGCGCCGCCGCCGCCGATCCCGACGCCTTCCGGCTGCTGTTCCGCCACGCCGCCCGCGAACCGGAGTTCCGCGACCTGGTCGACGCCCTCACCTCGGCCTCCACCGAGATCACCCGCAGGAACCTGGCCGGACGCCTGCCCGAGGGGCCCTGGGCCGACTGGGCCTGCCGGCTGGTCCCGGCCCTGACCATCGAGGCGGTCATCGCCTGGCTCGACACCGGCCGACCCGACCCCGAGGCCGCCGCCCGGCGCATCAGCGCGGCCGTGCACGGCGTGATCGACGCGGCCGGGGACCACCCCGGCTGACGACCGGCCGCTGCCTGATCGCCCAGCCGGGTGGGCGCGCCCGGTCCCGGTCCACTCCCGGTCCACGCATCGGCCGGACCGAAGAGGCTAGGGTCGCTGCGTGACCGCTTCCTGGGAGCCCGCGGCGGCGGGTGTGCTGCGCCTGCCCTCGGGTCGGCTCGTGCGCGGCAGGGGACTCAGACGTCCCCTGCCGGCGGGGCCGGTGCCCGCCTTCGCGCTGTATCTGCTGGGGCGCCGACCGCCCCCGGTCGACTGGGAGGCCCGCTGGCTGCGCTGGCCCGACTTCTGGCTGCCGTCCGACCGCGCCGCCACCGAGGCGGCGCTGCGCGAGGCGTGGGAGCGCGCCGGGACCGAACGCGTCGAGGTCGCCTGCGGCGGCGGACAGGGGCGGACCGGCACCGCGCTGGCCTGCCTGGCCGTCCTGGACGGAGTACCCGGCCGTGAGGCCGTCGCCTACGTCCGCGAACACTACGCGCCACGCGCCGTGGAGACCCCCTGGCAGCGCCGCTTCGTCACCCGTTTCCAGCGGTGACCCACCGCATCGGCGGCCCGGCGCCCGATCAGTCCTGGGTGGACCGCCGGAAGTGGCGGGTCCCCGGGGCCCGGGCAGCGGCGGCCGGGGCAAGGAAGCACAGGACGGCGCAGACGGCGAGCACGATGTCGGTCCCGAAGACCTGGGCGGCCGGGGCGATCAGCGCCAGGCCCACCGGCGCGAGCCCGTAGGAGAACAGGAAGTCCAGCGAGGACACCCGGGCGAGCTTGCCGGGCTCCACCTCGCGCTGGGCCGCGGTGAACCACGGGACGTTGAACAGCTCGATCCCCACCCCGGCCAGGGCGTAGGCGGCGAAGACCACCAGGGGGTCGACGGGGAACAGCAGGCTCAAGGGCGCGAACCCGTACAGGGCCAGCCCCGCCAGCGCGGTCCATCCCTGGGAGGAGAAGCGTCGGCGCCCGATCAGCACCGCACCCGCCAGCGCGCCGACGGTGTAGGCGGTCAGCGCGCCGGCCAGCACGGCCTCGGTGCCGAACACGTCCCGGCTGACCACGGGCAGCAGCACGCCGGTGGCCGAGTACCCCGTGGCGATCACCGTGGTCAGGGCCCCGAGGCCCGCGATGAACCAGGGGTGGCGGCGGGCCTCGCGCATTCCGTCGGCGAACTCGGCGCGAAAGGACGACCGGGCCCGGGCCTCCACCGGGCCCCGGACCCCCGATGGCGGGGCCAGGGCTGCCACCGCCCAGAGCGCGGCGGTGATCAGCAGCAGGGGGCCGATGCCGAGCACGGTGGACAGCAGCGCCGTCAGCCCGGGGGCCAGCAGGGTGGTGACCCGCACCGAGAAGGTGATCGCGGCGTTGGCCTGCTGGCGCCGCGGTTCGTCCACCACTTCGGCGGTCAGCGCCTGGAAGGCGGGTCGGCACGCTCCCTGGCCCGCACCGACCACCGCCGCCGCCGCGGCCATGAGCCCCGTGGAGCCTCCGACGCCGACGGCCACCAGGGGGGTGGCCGCCGCGGCCGCCGCCGCGGCCCACAGCACCACCGCCCGGCGCGAGAGGCGGTCGGCCAGGAGCCCGCCGAAGGGGACCGCCAGGAGGAAGCCCGCCGTCCTGGTGGCCAGGGCGAGGCCCAGGTCGAAGGCTGTGATGGAGCCGTCCAGGACGGCCAGCCCGAGGATGAAGGGCATGGCCCACGTGGCCAGCCCCGAGGCGGTGGTGCCCGACCACAGGCGGACGAAGGCGGGGGCGAGCAGGACGGTCCTCTGCGGCTCCTCGGCCCGCTCGGCCTCGGGTCCCTGCGGGTGGGCCACGGTCGCTCCTCTTCTGGTTCCGTACGCGCATCTGAATGGAACGCAATGAAAACAGTTATCGTTTTCGATGGCAAATCACGAGCGCGCCCCTGAGCCGCCCCCGGCGCCCGCCGCGGCCGCGCATCCGGCTCCGGAGCCCCCCGTCCCGGCGCCGGACCACCGCCCGCACCGCCGCGCCGCGCCCACTGTGACCTTCCAGACACTTTCAGCCACCGGAATGCGGATGACAATGATTTTCATTTTCACTAATGTATGCCCGGAACGCCTCGCCTGTCCGAATGGCGACGGTTCCGGTCCCCTCCGGACGGACACCCGTGACCGAGGCCGCCCGGTGCGGCCGCCACCACCGAAAGGATCCCCGTGGAGCGCTCCCTCATCGCCCAGCTCCCCCCGCCGCTGCCCGCGGAACAGATCATCGCCCTCAACCGGCCCAAGGAGGACCTGCACACCACCCGCTCCTACGCCTGGAACGGCTGGGACTTCGAGGTTCCCCCCAGGGTCTTCCTCCCCGGGGCCACCAGCAGGATGATCCACCAGCGGATCCTGGACGACGACATCGACGTGCGCGGACGGCGCTACGCCGCCATGGGCGTGGGGCTGGGCGTGGAGGCCGTCGTCGCCGGGCTCCGGGGGGCCGAGCGGATCTACGCTGTCGACGTCCACCCGCAGAGCGTGGCCGCCACCAAGCAGAACTACGAGCGCCTCGCGGGCGGCCGCACCGGGAGCACGCTGGTTCCCGTGGTCTCCGACATGTTCGAGGGCCTGCCCGACGGCGTCCGGCTGGACGTGGTCACCTTCAACCCGCCCGCCGTCAGCCAACCTGTCAGCAGCGACCCCGACATCGTCCGCAACGTCTGCGCGGGCGCACCGGTCACCGAGGCCCTCTTCACCCAGCTCCGGCGGCGCGAGCTGCTGGCCCCCGGCGCAGAGGTCTTCCTCGTCGCCTCCAACACCGCCGACCTGCGCCGCATCGTCGGCCAGGCCGAGGACACCGGCTTCACCGCCGAGGTGCGCCACCGCCACGACTGGGGCGACGGAGTCGTGACCCACCTGTTCCGTCTCCAGCGCGAGGGGGCGGCGTGAGAACCCTGGACGACCTCTTCCACCAGGCCCTGGACCAGGCGCGAGGGACCGTGGCGACCAGCGTCTTCTGGCTCCACCACGGCACCAGGCTCGCCGGGGGCGGCACCACCTACCTCAACCGCTACGTCGTCGTCCGCGCGGGCCGGGTCTTCGGGGCGTGCGCCTTCGAGGCGGGCGAGATCGCCCCCGAGGTCTGCCGCGAGGCCTCCGGGGCGCCCCTGGCCGAACTGATGTCCCGCGGCCCCCTGCCCCTGCGGGTGGCCGCCCTGGACGCCCACCTCGCCCAGGCCGCCCCGCACCCGGAGGACCTCCGGGCCGAGCGGGTCGAGCTGCCCGCAGGGACCCCCGAGGAGCGCGCCGAGGCGCGGGACGCGGCCATCGCCGATCTCGTGCCCATCGCCGAGGGCGCGCGGATCGGACTGATCGGCGTGGTCAACCCCCTCGTCGCGGCGATCCGCGAGCGCGGCGGCGAATGCCTGCCCTGCGACCTCAACCTGCGCACCACCCAGTGGGGCGATCCGGTGGCCGAGACGGCGGCGGAGGTCGTCGACGCCGCCGACGCGGTGGTGGCCACCGGAATGACCCTGGGCAACGGCACCTTCGACGAGCTCCTGCTGCGCTGCCGCGAACGGCGGGTCCCCCTGTACGTCTACGCCCAGAGCGGCGGCGCGGTGGCCCGGGCCTTCCTCGGCGCCGGGGTGTCGGGGGTCTCGGCCGAGCCCTTCCCCTTCTCCCAGTTCAGCGCCGACCCCACGGCGCTGTACCGCTACCGCGCCACGGACCGGGTGTGAGGCCGGGCACGGGCCTGGCAGCATGCCACCACGGGGAGATCCTGCAGGGCGTGTTCCTCGACGAACGGGGGCGCCCCTGCAGGGGCCTGGTCACGCTCCCGATGGCCCGGCCGCTGACCCGGGCGACGTTCACTCCCCTGCCGGGCACCCCGGCGCACCGCGTCCTGGTCCCCGGCCGGGGGCGCGCCAAGGCGGCCAGGGCGGCCGCCCTGGCGGTGGCCGAATGCGCACGGCTGTCGGGGACGCGCGCGTGCGGAGGGCTGCTGCACCTCAGCACGGGCGTGCCCGTCGGCCTGGGGCTTGGCTCCTCGACCAGCGACGTCCTGGCCGCGATCCGCGCCGTCTCGGCCTGCTTCCGCACGGAACTGCCGCCCGGCGCCATCGCGCGTCTGGCGGTGAGCGCCGAGCGGGCCGCCGATCCGACCATGTTCGGGGACCGGCCGGTGCTGTTCGCCCAGCGGCGGGGACTCGTCCTGGAGGAGCTCGGGGCCGCCCTGCCCCCGATGGCCGTGGTGGGCTGCCTGACCGGCGGTGGGCGGGCGGTCAGCACGCTCTCCGTGACCGGGCGGACCCACCGCGAGGACGACGTCGACGCCTATGAGCGGCTGCGCGACCTGCTGCGCCGTGCCATCGCCGCGGGTGACGCCGCCGAGGTGGGACGGGTCGCCGCCGAGAGCGCGCGCCGCAACCAGCGTCTGCTGCCCAAGGCCGAACTCGGCGCGCTGGAGGGCGTCGCCCGCGCCTGCGGCGCCGTCGGCCTGCAGGTCGCCCACAGCGGAAACGTCGCCGGCCTGCTCTTCGACGCCGGGCAGCAGGCCCTGCGGGAGCGCCTGGACGAATGCCGGGCCCGGCTGCGCGGTCACGGGCTCACCGCCGTACGGACCTTCCGGACTCCTCCCGAGAACGAAGGAGAACGACCATGGACGACCACGTATCCGAAGCGATCGGCAGACCGGACCTGATCGACCTGGGCGGCGGGCTCCTGTGCCTGCGGTTCGAGACGATGAAGGTGGTCTCGGCCCTGGCCGCGGTCCGCCACCTGATCGAGGCCGGGACCGTGCGCCCCGGCGACACCGTGCTGGACAGCTCCAGCGGCATCTACGCCTACGCCCTCGCCCTGGCCTGCCACCGCTACGGCCTGGGCTGCCACATCGTCGGCTCCACCACCGTCGACCGCACCCTGCGCGTCCAGTTGGAGGTCCTGGGCGCCTCGCTGGAGCAGATGGCTCCCTGCCGGGACCTGAAGCTGGACCAGAGCCGCCGGGTGCGCCGCATCCGGGAGATCCTGCGCGCCAACCCGCGCTACCACTGGATGCGCCAGTACCACGACCCCGTGCACTACCAGGGGTACCGCTCCGTCGCCGACCTCGTCCTGCGGGAGGCCGGCACCGAGGACCTGACCCTGGTGGGCGGGGTCGGCTCCGGCGCCTCGACCGGGGCGCTGGCCACCTTCCTGCGGCGGAGCGCACCGGGGACCGTGCTGGCGGGGGTGCAGCCCTTCGGGAGCGTGACCTTCGGCGGCGACGGCGTGTCCGACCCCGACATCATCATCGCCGGCATCGGCAGCGCCATCCCCTTCGGCAACGTCGACCACGCGCTCTACGACATCGTCCACTGGATCGGCTTCGAGGCCGCCCTGGCCGGGAGCGTGGAGCTGCTGCGCCGCCACGCCCTCTTCGCCGGACTGTCCAGCGGGGCCGCCTACCTGGCCGCGCGCTGGGAGAGCCTGCGCGCCCCGGAGCGGACGGTGCTCTTCGTCGCGGCCGACACCGGGCACCGCTACGCGGACTCGGTGTTCGCCAGGCACCGGGAGGCCTGTGCCGTGCAGGACCTGAAACCGCTCGACGTCACCGACCCGGCCGAACTCGGCCTGCCCTGGTCCCGCATGCGGTGGTCGGGGGCCGCGGCCCCGCGCCGGGCGGTGTTCGACGGGACCGGGTGAGCGGCGGGCCCGCGCCGGCTCCGGGAGGGCGCTCGCTCCCCGGGGCCGACGCGAGCCGGGCGGGCCTTTCCCCGGTCCGCTAGTCCGCGCGGAGCTCGCGCAGGTACTCGGCGAACTTCTCCAGGCCGTCGATGTTGCGGGGGCCGGAGATGCCCTCGTTGTAGTCCAGCACGAAGAAGTCCTCCTCGACCACGGCGGGCAGTTCGGCGGTGGCCGGTGACGACTTCAGGAACTCGATCTTGTCCTCGGCGGGCTGGTCGCCGTAGTCGAGGATGATGATGACCTCGGGCCGGGCCTGCACGACGGACTCCCAGCCGACCTGGGTCCACCGCTCGTCGAGGTCGGCGAAGATGTTCTCTCCCCCAGCGAAGCGGATGATGTCGTTGGGGGGCACCTGGCTTCCCGCGGTGAAGGGCTGGTCGGTTCCCGAGTCGTAGAGGAAGACCGGGACCGGCTCCCCCTCGGGGGCCTGCTCCCGCACCGCGGCGACCCGCTCCTTGTACCCCTCGACGAGCTCGGCGGCCTCCTGCTCGACCCCGAAGACGGCGCCCAGCCGCTCCAGGTCGGCGTAGAGGGCCTCGAAAGGGGGCATCCGTTCGGGGTGGCCCGGGTAGTTGTAGCAGGACTCGGTGTGCATGAAGCTCTGGATGCCGAGGTCGTCCAGGATCTCCGGGGTGATTCCGCGCTCGTCGCTGAACCCCGAGTTCCATCCGGCGAGGACGAAGTCGGCCTCGGCGTCCACGACCAGTTCGCGGTTGAGCAGGTCGTCGCTGAGGAACTCCACCTCCTCGTACTCCTGCGCCCACGGCGACTCCGAGACCGGGGGGTTGGCCGGCGGCAGCACGTAGCCGTGCACGTGCTCGGTCAGGCCCAGGGCGAACATCTTGTCGGCGCTGCCGCCCTCGTAGACCACGGCGCGCCGGGGGGTCGTGTACTCGACCTCCTCACCGCACCGGTTCACGGTGACGGTCCGCGCCTCGTCCGCGCTTCCCTCGACCCGGGCACCGCAGCCCGTGGCCAGGAGCGCGAGGGCGCCCAGCAGGGCGGCGCCCCGCAGGGGCGAACCGGGTGCGCCGGATGCTCGGTCGGTCATGTGCGTCCTTCTTTCTCAAGAGACATCAGAGGAGAGCGTGTAGAGCAGTTGCGGGTCCCCGGTGAGCGGGTGGGGGACGACGGTGGCCTCGACGCCGAAGACCTGCCTGACCATCGAGGGGACCAAGACCTCTCCGGGCGTCCCCGAGGCGACCAGCCGCCCCTGGGAGAGCACGCCGATGCGGTCGCACGCGGCCGAGGCCAGGTTCAGGTCGTGCAGGACCAGCAGGACGGTGATCCCGGCCCGCCTGACGAGGGAGAGCAGCCCGATCTGGTGGCGCACGTCGAGGTGGTTGGTGGGTTCGTCCAGGACGAGGACCCGCGGTTCCTGCACGAGGCAGCGGGCCATGAGCACCCTCTGGCGCTCGCCGCCCGACAGCTCGAGGACGCCCCGATCGGCCAGGTGGGCCACGTCCATCCGTTCCATCGCCTCGCGGCACAGGTCCTGCTCCCGGCCGTCCAGGGGCCGGTTGCCGCGCTGGTGGGGCGTCCGCCCCATGGCGACGACCTCGGCGACGGTGAAGTCCAGGTCGCTGCCGCTCTCCTGGGTGAGCGCGGCGACCGAGCGGGCGCTGCCGCGCAGGCTCAGCGAGGAGAGGTCCCGCCCGTCGAGCCGCACCACCCCGCTGCTGGGGCGCAGGGCCCGGTAGACGCAGCGCAGCGCCGTCGACTTGCCCGAGCCGTTGGGGCCGACGAGTCCGACGACCGCGCCCCCCGGCACCTCCAGCGACAGCTCGCGGACCAGGCTCGCTCCGCCGATGTCGACCGAGATCCCGTCCAGGTGCAGATCCATCACCGGCCGCCGAACAGATAGCCCCTGCGGCGCAGGAGCGCGATGAAGACCGGCACTCCGACCAGGGCGGTGATGAATCCCAGCGGAAGCTCGCGCGGGGCCACGAGCACCCGTGAGGCCAGGTCCGCCCAGACCATGAAGACCGCGCCGGCCAGGGGCGCCACCGTCAGGACCCGCCGGTGGCCCGCGCCCACGACGATGCGCACGACGTGCGGCACGACCAGCCCCACGAACCCGATCGCGCCGCTGACCGCGACCATGGCCCCGGTCATCAGCGCGGTCAGCGCGAACAGGCCCTTGCGCAGGCGGTCGGTGCCCACCCCCAGGCTCGCGGCCGTCTCGTCCCCCAGGGTCAGCACGTCCAGCGGCCGGCTCACCGCGCGCAGGACGAGGGTTCCTGCGAGGACCACGGCCGCCACCGGGGGAAGGGACCCCCAGGTCGCGGCGCCGAAGCCGCCCATCGTCCAGAACAGGACCGTGCTCGTGGCCTCGCTGTTCGGGGCGAAGTAGACGATCACGCCCATGACCGCCTGGAAGCCGAACGACAGCGCCACCCCGGTCAGGACCAGGCGCAGCGGGGTCACCCCGCCCCCGGCGGAGGAGATCAGGTACACCAGCGCCGTCGCGCCCAGCGCCCCCAGGAACGCGCCCGCCGAGACCGCGTAGACGCCCAGGGCGGTCAGGATCCCGAAGGCGCCGACGGCGACCGCGCCCACCGAGGCCCCGGAGGAGACGCCCAGGATGAAGGGATCGGCCAGCGGGTTGCGCACCATCGCCTGGATCGCCACCCCCACGGCTCCCAGGCCGGCCCCCACGATGGCGGCGAGCAGCACCCGAGGAGTGCGCAACTGCCAGATGATCTGGTACCGGGTCACCTCGTCGGCGCCGATCTCCCCGCCGCTGAGCGCCGCCCACAGGTAGCGCAGGGTGTCGGCCGGTGCGACCACCGCCGATCCCAGACCGATGGCCAGCACCGCCGAGAGCGCCAGCAGGGGCAGGAGGACCGCGACGGCGCCGAGGCCGCCCAGGGCCGGTGACCGGCCGGTTCCGGCGGTCCCGGTGGAACCGCCGGGACTCCGGACCGCTCTGGGCACCGATAAAGGGGGTGGGGCACCGGTTCGCGGCACGTGACACCTTCTCCCGAGATCGAAACGACGTTGCTCACCGGCACGCCCCCGCGTGCGGCGCGCCGCACCCCCTCGGGGAGGCGGGACCGGCTGCGGGGAGAGCGCCATGGGTGTTCCCGTTCCTCGAAAGGGGCAGGAGGACCAGGCATGAAAATGATAATCATTCTGTCAAGCCGGTGGGGCACACCACCGGACGCGAGGGAGGAACGCGCACGCCACCGCCTGGCCGCGGATCGTTCGCCCCTCCGCGCGGGCGTCCGTTCCCCTTCGCACCGCGCGCGGGCCCGCGGGGGCCGATGCGGGCCGGGGGCTCAGACCGGCGAGCCGGTAGAGGCGGGACCGGCCGTCGTGGTCCAGGCGCAGCGCCCGCCCGCGCAGCGCCAGATCGTTGACGGGAGTTGGAGGGCTGTGGCCGCAGCCCTCCAATCACCGCGCATGACCTGGGAAGGCCGCCGTCAGCGCCGGCGCGCCGGCGACAGCCCCACCAGGCCCGCACAACCACGGCAGGGACCGGAGACGATCCCGGCCCTTTCAACGTCTAGCGCGCCTCGTGGGGCGGGTCCGGGGACGCGGGGCTCCTGCAGGGCGAGGATCTCCTGCGGGGTGAGGTAGTCGCGCCAGAACGCGATCCGGCCGCCGGAGATCTTCAGGACCCACAGACAGCGCACGGCGAAGGGGCGGCCGGTGCCGGTGGCCACGCCGTGGGCGTCGTATTCGGCGGCGACCACTTCGGGGTCCGCGGTGCTGTGCACCGCGACCTCCCGGAACTCGTGGAAGTCCAGGGTCACACCGGCGAGGGTGGTGAAGCGGTCGCGGATCCGCGCCGGGCCGCCGGAGTCGGCGCGGTGGCGGCACCGGCGCGCGGTGCCCGCGGGCTACAGCGGTTTCTCCCACACGGCGGAGTAGCGCCACAGCAGGTGGCGGCGGAACAGGGACCCCGGCAGCAGGTGCCGCGCCTCCCGGCGGACCTCACCCCAGGCCATGTCGGGGTCGACGATGGGCACGCCGGCCGGACCGCCCCTGCCGCCGCGCCCGCAGCCGCGCCACCGGGACGCCGACGCCGCTGACGACCCAGTCCAGCGGAGTGCGGTTGTTCGCGAGCCCGACGACCGCCAGGCGCCCGCCGGGCGCCAGCAGCCGCACCATCGCCTCGACCGCCCGCGCGAACCCCGGGTGGTGCACCACCGCCACCGCGCTGACGAAGTCGTAGCCGCCCTCGGGCAGGCGGCCGCCGACGGCGTCGCAGACGTCGGCCTCCACGAAGTCGGCGTTGCCGACGTGCCCGCTGCGTTCGCGGGCGAGCGGCACCATCGCCGCCGAGCGGTCCACCCCCGTCGCCCTGCGGGCGCGCCCGGCCCGCCTGCGGACCAGCAGGCCGTCGCCGCAGCCCACGTCCAGTGCCGCACCGCGTCCCTGCGGCACCGCGTCGAGCACGGTCGGGTGGTAGTGCACGTTGTGGTTCCAGTACTCCTCGGGCACCCGATCACGGTAGCCCCTCACCGGACTCCCTCGGCGGTTCGTCCCCCGGTCCCGGCACCGCCCGTCCGGAACCGGTCAGGCCGCCCCCGGGCCGCTCCCACTCCCCGCACCGGGAGGACCGGTCGCCGTCGCGGCGGGTTTGCCGCCGGGACCGGGTCTGCCCTAGCTTGAGGGTAGTTAGGTTCGCCTAACCTTTCTGTGCGCCAAGGAGAGGGAGACACGATGGCAGAGCAGCGGCAGCGCGCGAAGAGAACCGTCCACCGCGGCCGGGTCGAGAGCGTGCAGCACGTGACCCCGCACATGGTCCGGGTGGTGCTCGGCGGCGCGGGGCTCGCGGAGTTCGGCGTCGGCGCGGCGACCGACAGCTACGTCAAGCTGCTCTTTCCCCCGCCCGGTGTGGACTACCCCGAGCCGTTCGACATCGACGCGATCCGCGGCGAGCGGCCCCGCGAGGAGTGGCCCGTGACGCGCACCTACACGGTCCGGACCTGGGACCCCCGGGCGCGCCTGCTCACCATCGACTTCGTCGTGCACGGCGACTCCGGCCTGGCCGGCCCGTGGGCGGCCGGCGCCCGCCCCGGCGACCTGCTGCGCTTCCTGGGCCCCGGCGGCGGCTACGCTCCGGCCCCCGAGGCCGACTGGCACCTGCTCGCCGGTGACGAAAGCGCGCTGCCGGCCATCGCGGCCTCGATCGAGCGCCTGCCCGGGGGACGCACGGCGCACGCCCTCCTCGAAGTGGCCGGCCCCGGCGAGGAACAGGACCTGGCCGCCCACCCCGACGTCCACGTGCACTGGCTGCACCGCGGCTCCAGGCCCGTGGGCGCCGCGCTCGTCGAGGCCGTGCGGGCGCTGGAGTTCCCTCCCGGCGAGGTCCAGGCCTTCGTGCACGGCGAGGCCGGCACCGTCAAGGAACTGCGGTCCCTCCTGCGCGTCGAGCGCGGCGTCCCGCGGGAGGGCCTGTCGATCTCCGGCTACTGGCGCCTGGGCCGCGACGAGGACGCCTGGCAGTCGACCAAGGCCGAATGGAACCGCCGGGTCGAGGAGGAAGAGGCCGCCCTCATCGCCGCCGCCTCCTGAGGCGACGGCGGGCTCGGGGACCCAGGTGGTCGAGCATCATCGAGGCCGACCAGACCGCGCCGAGGGGGGCGGCCGCGCCCCGGGGGACCCCGCTGGCGAAGAACCGCGCGGTGGCGCAACCGCCGACGCGTCCGCTCCGTCAATGGCGCCGATCGAGCAGCCCATGGTCCGCACGCCCCGGTCCACGAAGCGCTCGCCGTACTCGCGGTGGCCGTTCGGGAGCGGCCGGGGCTGATCGGTCCCCTGCTCCCCGTGGTAGCGCAGCAGTCGCCGGGCTCACCGGTGTCGCGCTCCGGCCAGGAAGTCGAGTACGGCTGCGCCGGCGGTGGTGCGGAACTCCTCGAAGTAGGCGTGCCGCGCGCCGGGGACGAGGTGCAGGCGGGCGCCGGGGATGCGGTCCGCGAGCAGCGACGCGTTCGCGGCGGGGTTGAGGGCGTCGTCGGTGCCGTGGACCACCATCGTGGGCGCCTCGATGGCGGGCAGCGCCTCCCACGCGTCATGGCGGTTGCTCGCGCTCAGATGCCTGCGCCGGGCGTAAGCGGGCATCGCGGGATCCCCGAGGGTCGTGTACGGGCCGGGGTGCAGCGCCAACCACTCCGGGGTGTACATCAGCTCGAGCAGGGCGCGCCGGGCCGCGGCCGGGTCGGGCTGGGCCAGGGACCTCCGGACGTCGTCTCCGCGTTCGACGCCGTGCCGCGTGCCCGGAGAGGTGCAGCCGAGCACGAGGGAGCCGACCCGCTCCGGGTGGCGGACGGCCAGCCATTGGGCGACCCGGCCGCCCATCGAGGTTCCGTACACGGCGGAGCGGTCGACACCGAGCTCGTCCAGCACCGCGATCACGTCATCGGCGAATCCCTCGGTGCTGTAGGGACTGTCGGGCTTGTCGCTGGCGCCGGTCCCGCGGTAGTCGAGGGTGATGGTGCTGTGGGCGCCGTCGAAGTCATGCCGGACCGGGTCCCACCAGCGGTGGTCGTTGGCCTGGCCCGCGAGCAGGACGAGTGGGGGGCCGTCGCCCCGGACCTGGTAGGCGATCCGGGTTCCGTCGGCGGCGGTGGCGTGCGGCATGTCGGGTTCCTTACGCGCCGACCGGCCGGGCCGGCTCGGCGTCTCGTGGGTGAGTGGCGGACGACGGTCACAACGCAGTCGGAGCGCCCGGGCGAAGAGGAACGGCCTCCACAGGCTTCCACGGACACGGTCGCCCCGTTTCACCGGCGAGGCGAACCGCCGCCCCCCTTCAGCCACACAGCGGAAAGCCCCGGTCAGACTCCGAGAGCGTATACGGAACCGTGTGATCCGGTTCCTCCGCGGAATGTGCGGCGCCCCCACCGTGGCGAAGTGTGATGACGCGCCCGCCCGCCCACAGGATCCGAGGAAGCGGCGAAGGCGGCGTTCACTCTGAGGACGGGGAGGAAGGAAGCATGGCCACCTGGAAGTCACCGGTGGAGTTGCGGATCGAGGCTCGGGACCGGCACCGCTGGTTGGCGGCGGCGGCGTTGGGCGGCCTGGTGGCCGGGCGCCGGCTCAACGTCGACGTGCGGTCATGGCCCGCGGTCGCGGTCGTCGGCGGCGTGCTGTTCGTGCTGCTGGGCGTCAACCAGCAGTTCCACGCCGACCTGCTGCGCACCCCCTCCCAGGCGTCCTCCCCCATCGGCCCGATCCTCAACGCCGCACCCGCCCTCGCGCTGAGCGCCTGGATCGCCGTTCGGCGTCGCCGGACGACCCGCGAGGCCGACCACTGATCCCCCGAGTCAGGGAACCGAGGAAAGGGGCTGAAGCACGACGGCTCGGCCCGTGGCGGTCACGGGGTCAGGGAGTCCAGGGCGGCCTGGATCTGACGGGCGGCCTGCTGGGCCACCGGCTGCAGTTCTTGGCGTTCGGGAACGCTGACCATGACGTGGGGGTCGAGTGCCTGCACGAGCGCGCCGTCCTGGTGGGCGCGGACGACGACGTTGCAGGGCAGCAGCAGACCGATCTCGCGTTCGGCCTCCAGCGCCTGGTGAGCGAGGTTCGGGCTGCACATGCCGAGGATGATGTAGGGCTCCATGTCCTCGCCGAGTTTCTCCTTCAGCGTGACCGTCACGTCGATTTCGGTCAGTGTGCCGAAGCCCTGGGCCTTGAAGGCCTCCTTGACCCGCGGGACGGCCTGGTCGTAGGGCAGGTCCAGGGTGATGCTGCGGGCGTAGTCCATGCTCTCCGGCCTTTCCGTGCGGTCGTCCTGTGGTCGGCTAGTCCTCGGTGGGCAGGCCGGCGTTCTTCCATGCGGTCATGCCGCCGGCCACGTTGAGCACCTTCTCCTTTCGGTCGCGGGCGAGCAGGCTGGCGGCCACCGAGGATCGGTAGCCGCTGCCGCAGGTCACGGCGAGCGGCCGGTCCGCGGGGACCTCGCCGATGCGGTCGGGGAGCTCGGCGCCGGTGATGTAGACGGCGCCGGGAACGTGCCCGCCGGCCCATTCGCCGGGCTGGCGTACATCGAGCAGGTCCACTTCGCCGTTGTCCAGGGCGTCGCGGAGGCGGTGGACGCTGATCTGCTGCAGGCTCTCGATCGGTCGGGCGGACGTGCGCCAGGCGGCCATACCGCCGGCCAGCCAGCCGATCGGGGGTGCGTAGCCGATGCGCAGCAGTTGCCAGGTGGCCTCCCACACCTGCTCGGAGCCGTCCACGACGAGCAGGACGTGCGCATCGGCGGGCAGCACGGTTCCGGCCCAGGTCGCGAAGGCGGGGCCGAGGCCGACGTTGAGCGCGCCGGGAATGTGTTCGCCGCCGAAGGCCTCCGGTGTCCGCGCGTCCAGGACGAGCGCCCCTGCCTGCTGCTCCTCGGCGAAGGCGTCCACGGGCAGGGCGGGAGGCTCGCCCAGCACGCCGAGAGGGTCCACGCCGGCGAGGTTCCGTTCGCGCATGCGCCGCCAGTACGGCGGGACCGCGGGCAGGTTGTCCAGCCGGATGCATTCGCGCACGAACTCGTCCTCGGAGTCCATCCGTGCCAGGATCGCGTTCGTTTTCCGCTCGTAGCCCAGCGTGGTCGACAGGCGGGAGCCGATGCTGCCCCCGCACAGTGATCCGGCCACGTGAGTGGGGAAGACCTGCACGCCGTCGGGCAGAGGCAGCAGCTTGGTCTGGACCGTGTCGCAGAACTCCCGGGCCGCCCGGCGGGCGTGCTCCTCTCCGCCGAGCAGGTCCGGCCGGGCCAGGTCTCCCACCAGCAGCGCCCCGCCGGAGAGCAGCAGTGCCGGAACGTCGGAGCCGGCGGAACGGTCATAGACCAGCAGGCTGATGTGCTCGGGGGTGTGTCCGGGCGTGTGCATCACCTCGATGCCGACGTCACCGAACTCGATGGTCTCCCCGTCGCGCAGCCCGCGGTGCTCATAGCCCAGCTGCGCCCGAGCCGATCCCCACAGGTCCAGACCGTCCTGGCGGGCGGCCAGCTCGCTCAGCCCGGACAGGTAGTCGTTGTGGCCGTGGGAATCGGCGGCGTAGGCGATGCGCAGGCCCTGCCGCCGGGCGGCGTGCAGATAGACCTCCACGTCGCGGCGGGGGTCGAACACCAGTGCCCGCCCGGTCTTCTCATCACCGACGAGATAGGAGGCATGGCCCAGGCTCGCGAGGTAGAACTGCTGGAAGAACATCGGTCACCTTGTGGCGCTGATTGTGAGACGGCGGGCCGCACTTCACGTCCGCCGGCGCGATCCGCTCCGTACCGGCGGCGCATCGCGCCGCTACCCGCGACCTCGGCGGATACACACCCGACAGCTGTGCCGACGGATCGGGGCGGCCTCCGGCCGGACCCGTCCGACGGCGGATGACGCCTACGGGCCCGGGCACGGCACGACCGGGCACTCCACCGGCCGGGGTGGCTCTGACCCGCGGAGCGAGATCGACCTGGAATAGTGGTCGAGTGCGGGCGAGCACGATGGGGTCGGCGACGCGGACATCTCCGACGGAGGTGTGACCGGGCACCCGCAATCCGTCTACGTCGCCGGAGCCCGCGGCTCGGTGGTGGCCGAGGGCGTCGACGGCGTGATCGCCGCCGCGGTCTACGCCGTCCAAGCCGGGATGACCGTGGTCACGACCTTGCGGACGGCACCGGCCTCCGGCGGGGCGCCTTTCCGGTCGGCGAACAGCAGGTGCCCGGCCCCGATCAGCGTGGGAGCGAGCGCGTCGACGTCGGCATCGGCCGCGATGCGGCCCAGTTCGCGCTCGGCGGTGAGGTAGGAGGCGATCATGGCCGTGGCCTCCGTCAGGACCGGCAGGCCGGTCGGCGTGGTCTGGCGCAGCCGGGCACGCAGGTCGTCCCGGAAGGTGACGAGGCCGACGATCGCCACGGCGACCGGCCCGAACAGGGCCGTCAGCGCGTCGGTGAGGTTGTCGGCGACGGTGCCGGTCCCGGCCGAGTCGCGCAGGGCGGCGGCCTGGCGGTCGATCCGGTCGATGCGGTCCAGCACAAGTTCGGCGAGGAAGGCGTCGAAGTCGGCGAAGTGCCGGTGCAGGACGCCCTTGGCACAGCCCGCCTCCGTGGTGACCGCCCGGCTGGTCAGTGCGCTCGGCCCGTCCCGGAGCAGGACGCGCTCGGCGGCGTCGAACAGATGCTCGCGCACGGCGCGTATGGCCACCCCTGTCGGCACCGTGCATCACTCCTCTCCCTTGCTCGGTCCCACCCGATTGTCGAGTGGGCACTTGCCCACTATGGTGGGCGCATGCCCACCATACCGCCGGAGCGAGCGCGCCCTTCCGAGCACGAGCCTCATCAACACCGACAGGTAGCGGAGTCGTTCGGCTCGGACGCCGAACGCTATGACCGGGCCCGGCCCCGCTACCCCGACGCCATGGTGGAGGCGATCGTCGCCGCCGGCCCCGGGCCCGACGTCGTCGACGTCGGCTGCGGTACCGGCATCGCGGCCCGGCAGTTCCAAGCGGCCGGCTGTCGGGTGCTCGGGGTCGAGCCGGACGCGCGGATGGCCGACTTCGCGCGGCGGAGCGGGGTCGAGGTCGAGGTGGCGGCGTTCGAGGTCTGGGACCCCGCCGGCCGAGCATTCGACGCGGTCGTCGCCGGGCAGACCTGGCACTGGGTGGACCCGGTCGCGGGAGCGGCCAAGGCCGCGCAGGCGCTGCGGCCCGGCGGCCGGCTGGCGGTGTTCTGGAACGTGGATCAACCGCCGCCCGACGTGGCGGAAGCCTTCGCCGAGGTCTACCGCGGGGTGATGCCCGACTCCCTTGCCTCCCGCCGATGGACGACCGACTCGGACGGGTACTCGGTGCTGTGCACCAGGGCAGCCGACGGGATACGGCAGGTGGGCGCGTTCGGCGATCCGGAGCAGTGGCGATTCGACTGGGAGCGGTCCTACACCCGGGACGAGTGGCTGGACCAGATACCCACTCAAGGCGGCCACAGCCGGTTCCCGCCGGCCAGGCTGGAGGAGCTGCTGGCAGGCATGGGCGCCGCCATCGACACGATGGGAGGCGGCTTCACGATGCGCTACACCACGGTGGCGGTCACCGCGGCGCGAACCGATGCCGCCTGACCTGCGGGGGCAGCCTGCGTCGGTAAGGGTGGCGCCTGCCGCCCGGCATGTCGGCTTACCGGCAGCCGTGGTCGGCATGGCTGGTGGAAGCCGCCGGCCGCCGCTGGTCGGCGGAGGAGAACCTCCAGACCGCCGGACCCCTCACCGGACTGGGCCGGCACCAGGCCCGGCACTGGCGATCCTGGCACCGCTGGACGCTGCCGGCCATGCTCGCTCACGCCCTCCTCACCGTTCTCGCCATCGGTCGGCGCACCAGCCGGACGACTCCCCACGGTCTGGCCGCCGTCACCGAAGTCCTCCGGTGCCTCCCCCTGCGCCGCACCGTCCAGACGAACCGTCGATGATGGGGCAGATGGCACCGGAGTCGCCGACCGGGTCGGCCGGTGGCGTGGTGCGCGCGTGCTCCAGGGTGGTGCGCAGCGCGCGCAGATCGGCGATGGCGGCATCGATTTCGGCCAGGCGCTCATCGAGCAGGCCCCGGACCTCCGCACATGGCGCCTGACCGCTGCGACCCACCGCCAGGATCCCGGCGATGCCGTCCAACCCCAGTCCGAGCGCGCGGGCCCGGCGGATGAACACGGCCACCTCCACCTCGGTCCGGCTGTAGCACCGATAGCCCTGCGGGCCGCGCTCAGGACTGAGGAGACCACGCTCCTCATACACCCGCAGCGCCTTTCGCGAGACCCCGGCCGCCTCGGCGATCTGGCCGGTCGTGAGCATCGCAGCCATCCGCCCGCCTCCTTCTTCGTCCTCCCGGTCTTGACCCGGCCCCCGGGGCCGGGTTCTAGCGTCACTACCAGGAACGAACGGAAGGAGCCGATCATGCCATTGCGTGAAGGCGAGACCTACCGCTGCCCCGACCCCGGCTGCGGATGCGAGGTCACGGTGACCCGCGGCGCTCCGGCCACCTGCACCGGTGACCAGAACCCGACGTGCTGCTGCGGCAGGACGATGGCCGAGGTCTCGTGACCCGCAAGCGGGGGCGGACCGAACCGGCCCGCTCCCGCCCGTGCACGCCCTCGGCCCCCTTGCCTTGAGAATGCCGACGACCGCGAGGAGCCGGTAACCACCACGGACAACCGTTGTTCCCTGACGCGGTGTTTCGGGCGCCGGATACCGGGCAGTGGGCCGCCGCCAATCGCGATCGACGACGACGGAGGCCGACGATGACCGTTGCCGGTGACATGCTCCAGACCTATCCGGCGAGCCTGGGCCACCTGGACCGGGAGAAGCTGACCCGCTGCATCCAGGAGTGCTTCACCTGCGCACAGGCCTGCACGGCCTGCGCCGACGCCTGCCTCAGCGAGGAGCGGGTGGCGGAGCTGCGCAAGTGCATCCGCGCCAACGACGACTGCGCCGACATCTGCCTGACGACCGGACGGGTGCTGTCCCGCCACACCGGCTACGACGCCAACATCACCCGCGAAGTACTCCAGGCATGTGCGCAGGCGTGCAAGAGCTGCGGCGACGAGTGCGCCCGCCACGCCGACATGCACGACCACTGCCGCGTCTGCGCCGAAGCCTGCCGACGCTGCGAACAGGCGTGCAACGACCTCCTCACCTCCCTCGGCTGAGGACGGGGCCGGTTCCGCCCCAGACGTAGGGCGTGCCGATCCTGCTGTAGGCGAGGTCCAGGGCCGCACGGGCGCTGCCGGAGGCCGATCCGGTGTAGGAGCCGCCGCCGGAATCCGGCGCGGTGGTGATGAGCCTGTCCACCATCGTGGTGGCCCTCAACGCCCAACTGCTGAGGAGGATCGGACTCGGCCCCGCCTTCGGACGAACCCGCCCGTTCCGTTCCCTTTTGCCGGATTGTCGCGTTGGCCGGTATGCTTTCCGCCTTGTGACGGACAAGACGGCGGATCCCTCATCGGCAGCTCGCCCCATCCGCTCCGCGGAGCCCTCGTGGAGAACCGCGTCGACGTCGTTGCGCGTCCTTGCCGTCATCCACAGCGTCGCCGCCGCCACGCGCATGACCGACGTACTCCCTGTCTTCCACGACCGGCGCGTCCAGCTCTTCAGCGTGCAGACGAGCGACGCCGTGTTCTCCTCCGGCGTCGAGGAACACATGAAGGAAACGGGATTTCTGCGCCTGACGTGGGAACAGGCGGCGAGCCTCGAATTCGATATCGTCGTCACCGCGAGCCTCGGGGACAACCTCCACGAATTGAAATCGCCGATTCTGCGAATTCCCCATGGCAATGGATACAATAAAAGGTGGAGCCGGGAGCCGGGAGCCGGGAGCCGGGAGCCGGGAGCCGGGAGCCGGGAGCCGGGAGCCGGGAGCCGGGAGCCGGGAGCCGGGAGCCGGGAGCCGGGAGCCGGGAGCCGGGAGCCGGGAGCCGGGAGCCGGGAGCCGGGAGTCTTCGGCCTGTCCGAGGACACCCTGAAGCACGACGGGCGTCTCGTTCCGTCCGCCATCGCGCTCTCTCACTCCGAGCAGCTCGGTCGGCTCGCCGAAGGCTGCCGCGACGCCCTCCCCCTCGCCTTCGTCGCCGGCGACCCCTGCTACGACCGCCTCCTCGCGAGCCTGCCCCGCCGGCTCAACTACCGCCGCGCCTTCCGTCTGCGCCCCGGCCAGCGGCTCATCACCGTCAACTCGACGTGGAAAGACGACTCGCTGTTCGGGCTCGACCCCGAACTCATACCGCGCCTCCTCGCGCAGCTCCCCCACGACGAATTCCGAATCGCCCTGATCCTGCACCCCAATATCTGGGCCTCCCACAGCGAATACCAGATTCGCGCATGGCTGTTCGACGCGCTCCGCGCCGGGCTGTTCCTCATCCACCCGCACGAAGGCTGGCGGGCCGCCGTCATCGCCTCCGACTGGGTCGTCTCCGACCACGGTTCCGTCGGCATGTACGCCGCCGCCGTGGGCCGACCGGTCCTACTCGACAAGAGCGGCCGCTCCGCGATCGACCCCTGCTCCGGCCTCGGCCGGCTCTTCGACGTCGCGCCGACCCTCGATCCGTTCGCGCCGATCCGGCCGCAACTGCACCTCGCCGAGGAACTCCGCGGACAGACGCACGCGACCGGCGCCGCATGGGTCAGCTCCGCACCCGGCCGCTCGCTCCCTCTGATCCGGGAAGCGGCCTACCGGATCATCGGCGCCCCGCCGCCGGAGACCGAACCCGCGCTGCTCGCCGTCCCCGCCCCGGAGCTCGGCAGCGCGTCGCCCTCCTCGCTGTGGACGCACGTCCGGCAGGTCGACGGCGGCGGTCCCGGCGAGCTCTCCGTCCACCGGACCCCGGCCGCCGTTGCCGCCGACGCCCCGATCACCGCGCCCCTTCCCGAAGGGGTGCTGATCGTCTCCGACGAGGAGCTCGACCACCGGCTGTTCGGACTGGCCGACATCGTCCGAGTCCCGCTGGACGCACTGCCCTGTGACGAGGAGACGTGGTCGGCCGACGTCTTCGAGCACCGCTGCGGCGCCCGGTTGACCGTCGTCCACGATGCGCACGGCGCCCGCGTGCGCACGCGCGACGGCCGATCGGCGTCGCTCGTCCTCGACTCGATCGACCACGCCGAGGACGCGGAGCTGGTGCTCGCCGTGCTGGCGGAGCGGATTCTGACCGGAGCGCACGCCGTCGAGGACATCGCGGCGTCGAGCCCTCTGGTGGTCCACGTCTCCCCCGAGCGCACGGTCCGCGCCGAGTTCCGCGCCACCACCCGCTGACGCCTGTATCCGATGGCCCGGTCAGCCGGTGCGGCCGAGTTTGGCGCGCACGCGATCGGCCGCGCCCGCGTTGCCGATGCGGGCATAGAGGTCGAGCGCCGCCTGCCAGTACCGGCCCGCGGCCTCGTCGCCGCCTCCGAGATCGCCGAGGGCTTCCACGGCCTTGCCCTCCTGGTAGGGACGCTGCGCCGCGCGGAAGCGGGTCACGGCCTCCTCGAACAGGGCCCGCGCCTGGTCCGGGTGTTCCGCCGCCAGCGATCGGCCCTGCCCCATCAGGACCTTGCCCTCGTTGGCGTGGTCGCGCCGTCCCTCTTCGGCGTATTCGCGGAAGCACGCCATGGACGCGGCGTAGCACTCCAGCGCCGCCGGGCGGTCGCCGAGGACGGCGTAGGCGTCGGCCCGGTGCATGTGGTGCAGGGCGTGGCTGCGCCTGCGCGCGGGATCGAGGAACGGCCGGGACCTGTCGAGGTACTCCAGGGCCCGGCGGGGCCGTCCGCGGCGGCGCTCGGTGATGCCCAGCCACTCCAGCGCGGCGCCCACTCCCCGTGGATCGGCACCGGCCTCGGCCGCCTCCAGTGAGCGCCGGAACCGTTTCTCCGCCTCGTCCGGCCGGCCCTGGCCGAGCAGCATCTCGCCCCACTGCGCCTGGACGCGCGCCTGGGCGTCGGCGTCCTCGCACGCCAGCGCGTCCTGCTCGGCCCAGGCCAGAATGGTCGCACGCTCGTCGCCGCGCCCGTTGGCGGTGAAATAGGCGTTGGTGGCCTCGGCCATCTGCCACCGGTAGCCGGGGGCCGGGCGGCTCCCGTCCCATATCCGGCCGGAACGCTCCATGCAGGACATGATCGCGGCGAGGTTGTCCCCGATCCACTCCATGGGTGCCGGCGGATCGCCGGGGCTCCGTTCGGCCGCGGGGTCGCGCCGCAGAGCAGCGGCGAAGTCCGGAGGCGGGAACGGCGGCCGTTCGCCGTAGAGCCGACCGAGCCGCCAGCGCTGGGACAGGTGGGTGTCCGCCGCGACGGCGCCGTGGAGGTAGTGGTCCGCGATCCGCTCGCGGATCCGCGCGCGCTCGCCGGGGCCGGTGCTGCGGTGGGCGCGCGTCGCGGCGTGTTCGTGGGTGAGGTCGTCCATCAGGCTGCGGCCGCGCCGGTCCGCCTTGACCAGCCCGCGGCGCAGCAGCTCGCGCAGTCCCGCTTCACCGCGCTCCGGGGAGTCGGGGAACAGCGCCGGAATCAACCCGGAGTCGAAGTCCCGGGTCGGATGCAGGCCGATGGCGCGGTAGACCTCGGCGCCATCCGGGCCGAGTTCGGCGTAGGAGACGTCGAACACCGATGACGGGCGGGCCATGGTGTCGTCGTCCCCGTCCTCGATGGCGGTCAAGCGGCCGTGTTCGGCCATCCGGGCGACGAGTCCACCGATCGGCAGGTTCGGCCGGTCGTGCAGCAGGCCGGCAGCGTGGCCGGCGACCAGGGGCGAGCCCGTGCACAGCGCGACGAGTTCGGCGAAGGCGCGGGGCTCCGCTGCCGTGCGCTCCTCGTCCAGGATTTCGACGAGCAGGTCCGCCAGGGCCTCGCCCGTCATCGGGGCCAGGTCCAATCGGCGCGGCCGGTCCTGAGCGAGCCCGGGGAGCGGGACGCGGCTGGTGACGATGACCAGTAGCCCCGGAAGGTTCGACAGGAACGGCCGGACCTGGGCGGCCGATTGGACGTCGTCGAGGAGGAGCACGACCGGACGCTCCTCGATCAGCGAGCGGAACAGGTCGATCTTCGCGGCGGGCGTCCCCAGCGCGTGCCCTTCGGTGACGAATCCGGTCAACGCGAAGTAGCGGTCGCACACCTCCTCGATACCGCGGCCCCGGCCGCCGCGGGAACCGCCTCCGCACTCCATGGCGATCTGGGCGTGGCCGAAGCGGTGCCGGTTCTCGTTGATCCAGGTGAGGGCGAGCGTGGTCTTTCCGATCCCGGACGACCCCGTGATGTTCCACAGGCGCCTCCCGCCGGCTTCGGCCTCCTCGGCCCAGCCGTCGAGTTCGGCGAACTCGACCGTACGGTTCTGAAACGCCGAGGTGACCGCGGGTAGCAGGCGAACTCCTCGTCTCCCCTGCTGCCCGAGGTCCACAGACCCGTTGAGTGTGCCGATCTGGATCAGCGTCCCCGAGACCTGGCCACCCGACGAGTTACGGATTGTGTCCACGGCGCCCCATCTTGGCCCATAATCCAGCACTCCACCAGTCCGCAGGTCAGCCACACGGCCGCGGTCGTGTGCTGCGGTCCGGCGCGTCGCCGGCGGGCGGGGTCAGGCGCTGATCGCTCCCGCCGTCGACGCGATCCGCGCCGCTGACGTGCCCAGGCCGGTGGGCGACCACGCGTGGTCGTCGGGGATGCCCGGCGCCGTGTGGTACCGGCGCTCGGCCTCGGTGTAGCGGACGCACTTGCGGTGCCACTCCATGATTCCCGACATCCACTCCTTGTGGTCGTCGGCGTGGCGGGTGAGGATCCTGCGGACCGGCTCGTCGAGGTCGAACTCCTCGAACAGCCTCGGCAGGTCGTTGGCGACGATGTGCTCGAACTGCTCCATCCGCGCCGTCATCAGGTCGGCCACGACGTCTCGTGCCGCCAGGCGGTCGACGCCCAGGAAGTTCTCGACGACCAGGACCATGTTGTGGATCTCCCCCTCGAACTCGATCTCCTTCTGGTAGGAGAACAGGTCGTTGGTGAAGCAGGCGTAGTCCTGGGCCGCGGTGTCCAGCTCGCGCATGACCCGCGTGTCGTAGACCTCCTGGGGCACGTCACCGGAGTGCGCGAGCCGCGCGAGAGCCATGGTCATGTCCGAGCCGAAGGTCTTGCGGCGCATCTCCATGTAGTCGACCGGGTCGGGCATGCGGTTCCCGGCCTGGTTGTCCAGCTCCCACAGCCAGCTCGCGGTCATGTCCTCCACCGCCGCACGGAACTGCTCCCGCGCGGGCGGCGCCATCGGACCCGCCGTGCGGCGCCAGAGGTCGGCCAGACCGCGCTCGATCGGGTTCGTCGGCTCGGGCATCGGCTCGCCGTTCAGCGGCATGAAGGCCGGCAGCCGCTCGTTGCAGAGCTTGGCCGCCGCCAGGTTGCGGCTGCCGCCGAACACCAGAGGGAAGTAGTCGTCGCCGTAGGTCCCCCACGCCAGCCAGTCCGAGGACAGGTAGAGCTCCTCCAGGTCGGCGTCGGCGTGGATCATGGCGGCGCAGTGCGGGAGGTCCAGGCCGATGAACCGCTGCTCGTCCCAGACCCCGCCGTACTCCACGCCGGGCACCGAGTCGAACATGCCCATGCGCCGCGCCCAGCCGATCGCGTACGCGCGCGCCGTGTCCAGATGCGGGCTGGTCCGGATGGGGTAGGGCATGGGGAGCTCCGGCAGCGGCAGGTGCCCCACGGGACGGAACAGCGGCTGGGAGAGCTGCCGCGACCTGCGCTGCAGACCCGGTACGACCGAGAGGAACGCCGGCCTGGCGGCCGCCGTGCCCAGCCCGGTCGGTCCCGAGAGCGGACCGGCCGGGCGGTTGGCGGCGCCCTCGTTCATGTACCGGCTGGACCTCGCGTGCCACTCGTGCCCGCCCGCCTGCCAGTCCTGGAGTCCCTTGACGTAGGCGGCCACCCCGGCCTGCTCGCCCGGGGACACGGCGTGCTCGGCCAACAGGCCGGGCACCTCACCCAGTGCCGTGTTCTCGAACTGCACCAGCCGGGAGGTCAGCAGTTCGTTGACCAGGTCGGCGGCCTCCTGCGTGGAGCGGCCGAAGAACCGCTCGAAGACCAGCACCGCGTTGGAGTTCTCCCCCTCCTCCCGGACCTCGCGCTGGTAGGAGAACAGGTCGTTGCGCAGGTGCACCGCATCGGAGAAGGTGTCGGCCAGGACCCTCATGGGCCTCGTCCCCGCGATCGCCTCGGGGATCTCGGCGCCGACGGCGACCTCGACGAGGTTGGCCGACCACGGCGCCCCACCGACCCTGCGCCGCATCTGTATGTACTCGATCGGGTTGGCGACGCGGTCGCGGTCGATGTTGTCCAGCTCCCACATGGATTCGACCATGAGGTTGTGCGTGCTGGTGATGAAGCGCCGCCGCCAGTCGGCCGACATCGACGGCACCGTGCGCCGCCACAGGTCGGCCAGTCCCGACTCGGCCGCGTTCTCCGGCTCCGGCGGCTCCCGCCCCTCCTCGGTCATGAACAGCTCGAGGCGGTCGAGGTAGGACCTCGCCCCCGCGAAGTCGCGGGAGTACTTGAACCGCTCGAGGAAGTCGTCGTCGAAGAAGAACACCCAGACGTACCAGTCGGTGATCAGGTCGAGCATGGGACCGTCGCAGTCCGGATGGGTGTAGGCGCACATCAGCGCGTAGTCCATGCCGGCCAGGTCCGCCTCGTCCCAGACGGTGCCGCCACCGGGTTTGGGGGCGTCGAGCATGCCCATCCGCCGAGCCCATTCCGTGCTGTGCTCGCGGGCCCGCTCCAGGTGGGGGTTGATCCTGGCCGGGTGCGGGAGGTAGAAGTCGGGCAGTTCGAAAGCCTCCATGAGCGCTCCTGCTCTCATCTCAATTCAAGGAATTCCATTCACCGGGCCGACACCAAAGAGACCACAGGGCCAGCGGGAATTCAATCGGAATGGAAATTATTCCGCGAGGCCTGCGGTCGAATGTTCGAGCGACCATACCCGGCCCGCGGTCAACCATTCCAGGAATCGGCGGATCGCTGCGATCGCCGCACCCGGGCGCCCGCGCGCCGCATTCAGAAATGGGGAGATCTACCGCCAAACCGCATCGGCGGTCGCACCGGGCCCGCACAGAAGGAGCGTGATGTCGCAATGGTCCGATCACGGGCCGCATTGATTACGGAGCGGATGCGGAGACCGTTATGGACAGTCCGGCGAAGGAGCCGCGCGTCGGACGGGAACCGGCTCGACGCCCCGCGTCGGATCCGGGAGGGACGTCCGCCGGGAGACAGGAGACCACCGGATTCGAATGAGGCGCCGGTCCCGGCACCGCAGGGCGGGGCGTCCGGCCGCGGCCACCGGGCAGACCCCGTCGACCGGGGTCCGACGGCCGCCCTCGTCATACTCGTGCGCTCGGCGGGGGCCCGGGGCCGTGGCCGACCGCCGGCAGGATCGCCTGATCGACGATGGCGGCGATGTAGGCGTCATCGGGCAGCGCGAACGTGTCGAGGCCGTACTTGAGCATGAGCGCCTCGCCGATGTCGAACACCACGGGGGTGAGCCGCGCGGGGTCGATGTGGCCGTGCTCGGCGTAGTGCAGCAGCACGGTGCGGGTGAACCGGCCGCCGCGAGCGTCGAACACGTCGCTGTAGAGCCGCTCGTGCAGGTCTGGCCGGCGGCGCGCCTCTTCCAGCAGGGCGGCCATGACCGCACCGTGGACCGGCTGCATCGCCCCGTCGCGCATCAGCGCGAGCGCGGCGATGAGGTCGCCGCGCAGGTCGTCGGCGCCCGGGGAGGGCTCCTCCATCGGATACGTCCGGTACAGCGCCTCGATCACGATGTCCTCGGGCGAGGACCAGCGCCGGTAGAGGGACGTCTTGGCGGTGCCGGCCCTGCGCGCGATGCCCTCCATGCTCAGCCGTCCCAGCCCGTGCTCGACGGTCTCCTCCAGGGCCGCCTCGTGGATGGCGGCCACGAGCTCCTCGCCGCGGCGCCGCCTGGCGGGCGTCCGGGCGTCCCCGTCGGCTGTCCGGTTCCGGTCGGTCACACCCAGCCCCTTCCTTGGATACGTCTGCGTATCTTATATTCCTCCTGTTGGATACGGAATCGTATCTAAGGTTCGATGGACGATCGAGGACGGACCCATGCCCCAGAACACGACCACCCGAGGCGGCCCGCCGCCGGAGTCCGGCGCGGTCCCCACGGCGCAGCGCTCGCTCGCCCCCGACCTGGCCCGCGGGTTCATGCTGCTCGTCATCGCCACCGTCCACGCCCACATGTTCCGCGTGGCCACCGGCGGGGGCGGCTACGCACTCGACGGCCCCTTCGACGTCGCCGTCACCGCCTTCATGGCGCTGTTCGGCGAGAACCGGGGCTACCCGATGTTCGCCGCCCTCTTCGGCTACGGCCTCGCCCAGATCCACCTCCGCCGCGCGGCCGAAGGACGCGAATGGCCGTGGGTGCGCCGCCTGCTGCGCCGGCGCGGCCGCTGGCTGGTGACCATCGGCGTCGCACACACCGCGCTGCTGTTCTACGGCGACATCATCGCCGTCTACGGCCTCATCGCCCTGCTGTTCACCGCGGTCCTGCAGTTCACCGACCGTCGGCTGCTCACCCACGCGTTCGCCTGGATGGCCGTCGGCGGCCTCTTCTACGCGGCGGTCAACAACGTGCTGTACTCCGCCGCGCAGGAGGGGTCCCAGGACGTCACTCCCCTGCTCGACATGGCGATGCGCGTGGTGACGCTGCCCTTCTTCTGGCCGCTGATGATCGCGATCTCGGCGTTCCCGTTCATGATCGGCGTGTGGGCCGCGCGGCGCCGCCTGCTGGAGGAACCGCAGCGGCACCGCGTCCTGCTGCGGCGCGTCGCGGTCTGGGGGATCGGCGCGGCGGTACTCGGCGGGATCCCGCACGCACTGATCAACATCGAGGTGTGGGACGCCTCCCCGATGGCCGCGGCCGCCGTCTTCTGGCTGCACCTGGTCGTCGGCTACGCGGGCGGCTTCGGCTACGCGGCGGTCATCGCGCTCGTCGCGCTCCGGCTGGGGCGGCGGCGCGGGCCGGTCGTCACCGCACTCGCCGCGACCGGGCAGCGGTCGATGACCTCCTATCTGCTGCAGTCGGCGGTCTGGGCGGTGCTGATCCCGCCCTACGCCCTGGGGATCGGTCCCTCCCTGACCGACGCGCAGGCCGTCGGCCTCGGCGTCGCGGTGTGGCTGGCCACGGTCGTGCTGGCCGACACCATGCGCCGCGCCGGCTTCAGGCAGGGACCGGCCGAGTGGTTCCTCCGCCGCATGACCTACGGCCGACCGGCCCCCGCCTCGCGGAACTGACCGGCGTCGGCGCCCGCACCGCCCTCCACGGGGCCGGGCGGTGCGGGCGCCGACGCGTTCCCGACGGGCGGTCGGCTCGTACCCGACTGGGGGACACCGTGATCACGCAAACGCGGCGGGAGCGCCAGGCGGCCACGTTGACCGATGACGTCCCCGCACCGCGGGCGCGGCCGTGCGGGTCGACTCAGCCGGCTGCGGTGTCGAGGCGGGCGATGTAGGCGTCCATGTAGTGGTCGCGGATGCCGTCGGTGCCGGGGGCGAACACGTCGGCGGTGTGGCCCTTGACCCGGTCCGCCAGACCGCCCATGAGGGACGGCGCCCTGTCGCGCATGCGGCCGTCGGCGTCGAAGTACTTCATCTCGGCGACGTGGCGGTAGATCGGTTCGGGCGGGACCTGGGCGACGATGTCGCTGTTGTTGACGAACCGGAACATCCGGCCCCGAAACGCCGTGTCGTAGGCATCGGCGAGCGCCGCGTCGCAGGTGCGCGGCTGGCCGAAGGTGTAGACGCCGTCGGCCAGCAGGCCGTCGACGAAATGCATCCGGGCGGCGGCCAGCATCGCCAGGGCGCCGCCGAGGCTGTGCCCGGTGAACCACAGCGACTGCCCGTCGGCGCGGAACTCCCGGACCGCGTCGAGGATGTCGGGGTAGACCGCCTCCAGGGCGGTGCTGAACCCCCAGTGCGCCATGCCGGTGTTGCCCGAGTGGGGGACCATGGGGGCGTTGGCGTCGGAGAGCCAGTCGCGGATCTCCTCGGCCTGGGTGCCGCGGAAGGCGATGATGACCATGTCGTCGCTGGCCATGGCGTAGGCCTGGGTGTCCTCCAGCGGGAACGGCGGGGTGTGCGGCACCCGGAAGAACCGGACGCGGTCGAACCCCCATTCGCGCGCCTTCTGCTCGACCTGCTCCTCGTCCTCGTAGGCGAGTTGCGCCGCGTAGGCCAGGCACCGCGCGTGCGGCAGCCGGTAGTCGGTGGTCGTGTGGTCGAAGGCGATCGTGGTCATTCCCTACCCCTGGTAGACGGATCAGCGGCAATCACTGTGCGTGATCGGTCTGTCCGATGGGTGCTCGACCAAACGGCCGCTACGGTACCGGCTCAGGTTCCGGACCACCGAAAACGAACGGGTCAATGCGGATTTCCCGACAAGCCCGGCGAATGAGGGCGGCACGATACTCGCTGACCCGGCGTAATGGGACGAGAGAATACGCTGCGGGCCGTGCCCGCAATTCCCCGATGGCCGCGGAACGGTGTCCGGGCCCGATCCGCCGATCCGGCCCGCTCGATCGTCACCGGGCCGCTATAGCCCCACCGGCATGCGGCTCGGGGTCCTTGAGCGCGGGCATCGGCGGCGCGCCCGCCTGTTCATGTCGATGGCGGCGCGCCTGTCCGGTGCCGAGACGGCCGACATCGTCAAGGTCCTGCTGTACCGACCGGGGTTCTTCGGCCACACCATGCCGGAGCTCACCTCCCGGGCGATGCGCGGCCCGTCGTTCTGGACGGCCGCGGAGCGGGAGTACACGGCGCTGCTCACCGCGCGGCTGCACCGGTGCCCGTTCTGCATCGACACGCACACCGAGCTGACGCGGATCGCCTCGCGCGGGGAGATCGGCGCCGCCGACCCGGAGTCGGCGCGCCCCGACGGTGCCCGCCGACCTCAGCACCGCTGGACGCCGGAGCCCGGCGACCGGGGCCGGGCCGGTCCGCTCCGGTCGGGAGGCGCGGGTGTCGGCCTCGCGGTGGCGCGACCCGCTCGGCGGCGCCGGCGCACCGGTGCGGGGGCGAGGCCGACGAGCAGTCCCGTGACGGTCAGCACCAGGCCCACCAGCCCACTCGCCGTGGGCGTGCTGGTGTGCAGCAGCAGACCGGCGGTCAACGCACCGATGGGGGTGAAGGCGTAGAACAGGCCCGCGTGGTCGGCCCCGATGCGGGGCAGGGCCGCGTACCAGAGCAGGTTGGCCGCGACGGCGATCACCAGTGCCAGATAGAGCAGGCAGGCCAGTTCGGTCGCCGTGGGCGTGCGGAGGAGGCCGGCGGCGCCCTCGGCGGAGAGGCTTGCGGCGGCGAGCAGGAGCGCGGCCGCGGTGACGGCGTAGGCGGTGGTGCGCAGGGTTCCGAGCCGGTCGATGAGCGGGACCGCGAGCAGGGAGAAGGCGATCTCGCAGACCAGCGCACCGAGGCACAGCAGCGCTCCGGATGCGCCGCTGCCGCCCGACCCGGTGGCCGCGACGGTGCCGACCGCGACGATCACGCATCCGGCCGCGACCGTGGGGCTCGGGCGGTGCCGGCGCATCGCCGGACCGAGGACCGCCAGGGCGATCGGAGCCACGGCCAGCACCGTGCCGACCAGCGTGGGATCGGCCGCACGGGCGGCGGCCACGAGGAAGACGTTGAACCCGGCGATGCCGACCAGCCCCAGCACGGCCGACCCCGCGAGGTCTCGCACCGTCGGCCGGGACGGGGCGGCCCCGCCCGCGGCGGGCAGCAGCGCCAGCAGGACCACCGCCGCGACGGCGAACCGGACGGCCTGCCCGCCGAGTAGGGGGTAGTCCCCCAGTCTGGCCGCGACCGGTGCCGAGGTGCCGATCAGGAACAGCGCGGCGACCGCGGCACCGCACCCCGAGATCCACTCGCCCCTCCGCCGCCGGTGCGTTCGGTCGGCCGCGGGCCCGCCGCCGGGGCGGGCCGCGTCAGTAGGGGGACGAGGCGCGAAGTCCATGGTCACCAGCATCGTCGGCGTCCAGGTGTAACACCAGCGACGTCTTCGGCACCCGGTGTTAAGCTGGACTTGATGCTGGAGTTTCGTCATCTGGTGGTCCTGCACTCCGTGGCCGAGCAGGGCTCGATGACCAAGGCCGCCGCCGAGCTGGCGTTCACTCCCTCCGCGGTGTCCCAGCAGATCGCCGCCCTGGAGCGGCAGACCGGCACCCCACTGCTGATCCGGCACGCCCGCGGAGTGCGCCTCACCGAGGCCGGCCGGCTGCTCACCGAGCACACCGGAGCGCTTCTGCAGCGCCTCCAGCGCGCCGAGACGGAACTGACCGACCTGGTCAACCTCCGTGCGGGCCGACTCCGGCTGGCCACGTTCCCCAGTGCCGGGGCACGCCTCCTCCCCGAGGCCATCGGCGTGTTCCGCCGCGAACACCCCGACGTCCAGATGAGCCTGGACATCCGTGAACCCGCTGCCTGCCCGGCTCTCGTCCGCGATGGCGCGCTCGACCTCGCCGTCGTGTTCGACTACCACCCCGGGCCGACGCTGCCGGTGGGCGACCTCGACCGGCACCGACTGCTCGACGATGCGATGCACGTCGCCCTGCCCGCCGACCATCCCGCCGCGGCCGCCGACCCGCGTCACGTGGCCATCGCCGAGTTGCGCGAGCAGCCGTGGATCCGCGACAGCGGCCCGGACCCCATGTGCCGGGAACAGCTCGACCACCTCTGCGCCGCCGCCGGGTTCCGCCCTCACGTCGCCTTCGAGAGCGACGACTACCTCGCCGTCAGCCGCCTCGTCGCCTCCGGTGTCGGTGTGGCCCTGGTACCCCGGCTCGCCGCGGACCACATGGGCCCCGGTGTCGCGCTCCGGGAGATACGCCCCCGCGTGCTCCGACGCATCTCCGCCGTCACCTCACCGACGACCACGCCCGCCGTCCGCGCGATGCTGACCGTGATCACCGACCTCTCACGGCACTACGCCTATTGAGGTCTGCAGAAGTCGAGTGGGCCTTTAGGTGCAGGGACGGTTCTGCGGGAGGTTGCCGGGAGAGTGCGGCCCTCTTGGCGCGTCCTTCACCGGTGAGCCCGGCGTGGGGCCGCGCCTCCCGGCCGAAGCGGTGGCGCGGGTTCGCGCACACCTTTGCCGTCTGCTTCGGCGGCGGGGCGCGGCGGGACGGCGTCCGCGCCGGACGCACCTCCCGTTCCCGGGGGGCGGCGCGCCCGGCGGCGCGCACCCGCGGGGCCGCACCGTCCTCCCCCTGTCCGGTTGAGGCCGCGGGGCGAGGGACCGCCCGGCCGACCGGTGCGCCCCCGGGCGGGATGATGGGCTACGGAGAACCGGTGTCGAGGGCGAGCTGGCCTGCGGGCACACCGCCGCTCCGGCGGGGAGCCGTGCGGCGGCGGCACCGCTGGCAGGTGACGGGGCGGTCACTGGGGCGCAGCCGCATCGGATCGGCGGTGGCCCGGCAGGCCGGCACCGCCACCCGCATCCCGATCCAGGTGGTCTCCTCCACCGCGTGCACCACCGCGGAGGCACCGATGGTGGCGGTGCGGCCCCGCAGCTCCTCGCGCTGCCTGCGCAGCAGCGCGGCCAGGTGCTCGGCGGCCGGGTCGGTCCCGAACAAGGGCTGCTGAGAACTCATGGGTCAGGTATGCCCACTACGACCGGGCCGACTGCCGGAGGGCGCCTCCCCGGTCCGCGTGACCTGGCGGCCACCTCGTGGAGCTTGGTGTTGAACTCCATGGATGCCCGCCTGAGCACATCGAAGGCCTGCTCGCCGGTGAGCCCGTGGCGCTCCATCAGGATGCCCACCGCCGCACCGATCTCCTGCCGGGTCTCATAACCGGCGCGCAGCGTCTCCCCCCGCTGGACGGCGGCGATCGCGACGGCCGCGTGCGAGGCGAACACCCAGCCCACCTCCCTGGAGTGCTCGTCGAAGGCGTGCGCCCTGCGTGAATACAGGTCCAGCGCGCCGAAGACCCTTTCGTGGGGGAACAGCTCGAACCCCATCATGGCGGCGATGCCCAGCTCCACCGCGCGCGGCCGGTAGCGCGGCCACCGGGTCTCCCGCGCCATGTCGACCACGAGGAAGCTGCGCTCGTGCCGGGCCGCGTCCAGGCACGGCCCCTCATCGGACTCGAACTGCGCCTCGTCGGATGCTCTGACCAGCTCACCGGTTGTCGCGGGCGTCTCAAAGCGGCGCCGCCTGCGGTCCACAAGCAGCACACCGGCCTCCTCGCAGCCGTCGATGGTCCGCACCGCCAGCCGCACGATCTCATCGAGGACGTGCTGCAGCGATCCCTGCGCCAGCAGATCCCTCGTGATGTCGGCGAACACCCTCGCGAGCTCCTCAGGTCGGACCTCGCTCACCGGCTTCTCCTCCCTCGACGGCGGTTCCGGTCGGCGAACCGGGGAGCGACCGCTGCGGACAATGCCGAGGCTTTCATCGGGCATCGACTCCGGGGCCGTGCGGCGCACGGCTCTCCCCGAGTGCGGGCGCGACCGGCCGAGCACGGGGCGACGGGGGTTCAGGTGCTCGGCCCCGTCCACGCGGTGCCCCCGCAGAACTCGTCGACGTCGCCCACCGTGAGCGGGGCGGGCAGCGAGTAGCGGGGCGGAAGGGACCGGAACGCGGGCTGGTAGCGAAGGGTGCTCCCGGTGTCGCTCGGGTAGGCGCCGGTGTCGACCCCGATGACGTCCTCCTGTTCGCGGGCACGGCCGGTGATGAGGTGCCGCCACTGCTCGATGGACACCGCCCCGGGCGACCACAGCCCCTGGGAGAAGAGGTTGAGGTGGATGCGGTCGTAGAGGGCGGCGGCGTCGAGGTAGCGGTCCAGGTCCTCATACGAGGGCCGCATGTTGAACCTGAGCCAGAACGGGACCGCGCCCAGGCGCAGCGTCCACATCGGGTCCCACTGCACGTAGGACTGCACGAGCAGGCGGTTGGCGGGCATGCCGCGGCCGCGGTACCACCAGCGGTACAGATCGGCGGCGAACGGGCTCAGCTGCTGCGGTTCGGTCACGGTGAGCCTGCGCAGCGAGTAGCCGTTGCGGGCGGCGGCGGTCTCGATGTCGCGGGTGAGCGCGGGATCGAACCCCCATTCGGCTTCGGGGCGCCGGCCGTCGGGCTCGGGCGGCTCCCACCGCCACCGGGGGGAGTTCTGCCCGGCCAGGTAATCGGCGATGCGCTCCCCACTGTTGTGGTACTCCTCCTCCGACACCCCGCCGAGGGCGCCGAACTGGAAATAAGCGCGCTCTCCCACCTGCCGGGTGCGCCAGTCGCGGGTGCACTCCAGCTGGATGACCGTCGCTCCCGGTGCCAGTCGCTGTTCGAGGAAGCGCTCGTAGACGCGGCCGAGCCGGAGCCGCTTGAGCCGCAGATAGGCCATTCCCTCCAGCATCGGGCGGTCCTGGGCGGGATCGTGCATGTGGTGCACGGCGACCTCGGGGTTGTTCGCCGCCACCATGCGCGCGGTGGGGGCCAGGGCGCGCATCGCGCCGATGGGGTCGTCGGGGTGGGTGGCGGTGTCATGGGCTCCCACCAGCAGGGTCTGCGGCAGGAACGGGGCCCGCAGCGCCGCCGCCAGGAACACCGCAGCACCGCTCGCCGAGCCGATGACGACGGCCGGATACGGACCGGAGCCGTACTGCCGGGTCACCCACTCGGCGAGTTCGTCGGCGCGCACCTGCTGCGCCCAGTTCAGCGGAATCCCCTGGCCGCGTCCCATGGCGGTGAAGGACGCACGGCGCAGCGAATGGGGCGGCGCCGAAGCGGCTCCGGCCAGAACCGCCGAGCCGGGCCCCACGGACATGCCCCGGTGGTCCTTGCCGCGCAGGAAGCGGCCGAGGGCCCGGACCATGTTCACCGACGAGTCGAAGTCGGTCAGCATCCGGGCGGCGCGCAGACGTCCCATGAGCATCTCCTCACGATCGGCCTCTCCCCGTCGAGCAGGTCGCGCGTGATCCGCGCCAGCTCCTCGGGGGCCGAGTAGTTCAGGGTGTGTCCGAATCCCGACACTTCGATCAGCCGGCCGGTCGGCAGCAGGCCGGCCACTTCCGCGCCCCATTCGTGCGGGACCACGGGGTCGCGGGTGCCGCGGAGCACCAGTGCGGGCCCGCGGACGCGCGGCAGCTTGCGCTCCACCGGATCGGCCAGCGCATGGGCGAACGTGGCGACCAGCCGACGCGGTCCGCAGTCGAGGTAGTCGCGGGCGAGGACCGCGCCGAGGCTCGGCCGCTCCCGGAGTCCGTCCAGCGCCAGACGCGCCAGCTGCCGGGGCAGCGTCCGGGCGCGCCGGTCCATCGTGGGGCCGTTGAGGACGGCGGGCCCCATCAGCTCCGGCGCGTGCACGGCCATGTCCACGACCACTTGGCAGCCCACGGAGTTGGCGACCAAGGGCGCTCCCGCCCGGCCGCTCGCACGCAGCCAGTCGGCCAGCGCGCGGGACAGGCCGCGGATGTCCAGGGCCTCGACGGGGCCGGGGGTCCGCCCGAAACCGGGCAGGTCCACCGCCACGGCCCGGAACGCGGGCGCGAGCGCGCGGGCGAAGGGCATGAAGTAACGGTGCGAGCATCCCAGACCGTGCACGCACACCACCTCTTCGGCCGCGGCCGGTCCCACGACGGCCGCGTGCACGCGGGTCCCCGCCGCCGGTGTGAACTCGCGCCCGATCCGGATCGGGGGACGGATCAGCGCCGGCATCGGCGGACGCCCGCGGCGGCGACTGCGCCCAGCGCCGCGGCCGCGGCGAGGCGCCGCACGGCGGTGCGGCGCCGGCCGTGCCAGCCTCCGTGCACGCTCCCGGTTCCGGGCGCCGGCCGGTAGAGGCTGCCGCTGCCGGCGGCCGCGGGTTCCTTGCGCGACAGGTGGGCGCGGTCCACCTGGGTTCCCATGATCCGCTCGGCCAGTCCCGGGGCGGTCTTGGACAGGGCGACCAGACCGCGGCCGGGTCCGACGACGACCTCGCGGCGCGGCACGCGCACCAGGTCCACGATGGCGCGGGCCACGCTCTCCGGTGTGTAGACCGGGGGCATCGCCACCACCTTGCGCCCGGTGTAGTTCGCGGCGTGCTGGAAGAACGGCGTGTCGATCGTGGCCGGCAGCACGCTGCACACGTGGATCCGCCGGGCCCCCTCCAGCCGCAGTTCCTGGCGCAGGGAGGCGCTGAGTCCGCGGATGGCGAACTTCGTCACGCCGTAGGCGTGGGTGTAGGGCTGGGCCACCACACCGACGATCGAGGAGACGTTGACCAGGACGCCGCGCCCCTGCTCCCGCAGGTGGGGCAGGGCCGCCCGGGCCCCGTGGACATACCCCATGAGGTTCACGTCCACGACCCTGCGAAAGTCTTGCAACGGCACTTCGCTGAACGGCCCGAACAGGGTCAGCGCGGCGGCGTTCACCCACACGTCGATCCGCCCGAACCGCTCGGCGGCCCGCCGCGCCAGCGCCTCGACGCTCTCGTGGTCGGCCACATCGGTGGGGACCGCGAGGGCCTGCCCGCCGTGGGAGCGGCACTCCTCGGCGACCTGCTCCAGCGCTTCTTCGCCCCGGGCGGCCAGCACCACCGCGGCCCCCTTCTTCGCGAGGGCCAGGGCGGTGGCCCGCCCGATGCCGCTCGAGGCGCCGGTGACGACGGCGACACGGTCCTTGACTCGCACGAGAATCGGTTCCTTTACCGTGATGAGCTGCACGTGAATGGTTCGGCCGCCACTACCCGCGACCCTGCCGGGAAAACGCCCGTCCGGACGGTCCCGGACTTCGATATCCGGTTCACCGGAGCCCGCCGTCCGGATCCGCGGGCGACCGGGGCGCGCGAGCCGGTGGCCGACGGGGCGGCCGGCGATCCGCGCTCGCACCCGGTCCTCGGCGAAGGGCCCGCCCGCGTGTTTGGCAACGGGCGGCCGGGGCAATGCGGGATGCATGGGTTCACACCGCGCTCCGCTGATCGACAGCACCCCGTACATGCTGGCCAAAGGCTACGCCTGGCTGCCCGACCGCCGCCGCCGCGCCGCCGGGGGCGTGGTCCGCGCACGGGTGCTGGGCCAACACGCCGTGGGCCTGTGCGGACCGGAGGCGGTGCGGTTCTTCTACGACGAGCGCCACGTGCGCCGGCACACCGCCATCCCCGAGCCGGTGCGCAGCACGTTGTTCGGCAACGGGTCGGTGCACACCCTCGACGGGGAGGCCCACCGCGTGCGCAAGGCGATGTTCCTGTCCCTGCTCGCCGACCCCGCCGGCATCGCCGCGCTGGTCGACCGCACGACCTCGGCGTGGGACGAGGCGGTCGCGTCGTGGGCGGACCGCCCGCGGGTCGTGCTGTTCGACGAGGCGAGCCGGATCGTCACCCGGGGGGTCTGCCGGTGGGCCGGTGTCCCCCTGGACGAGGCCGATGCGGCCCCGATGGCCCGCGACCTGGTGGCCATGGTCGACGGCTTCGCCACCCCGGGCCCGCGCCACTGGCGCGCCCGGTGGGCGCGCGGACGCCGGGAGGCCGGGCTGGCGGGCCTGGTGGAGGACGTGCGCGGCGGCGCGGTCACCGCGCAGCCGGGTTCGGCGCTCGACGTGGTGGCGCGGCACCGCGACGCCGACGGCGAACCGCTGCACCCGCGCGTGGCGGCGGTGGAGCTGCTCAACGTCGTACGCCCCACCGTCGCGGTCTGCTGGTTCGTCGCCTTCGCGGCGCACGCGCTGCACCTGTGGCCGCGGCACCGGGCGCGGTTGCGCGAGGGCGGCGAGGAGGGCGCGGCCTACGCCGAGGCGTTCGTGCAGGAGGTCCGGCGCTTCTACCCGTTCGCCCCCTTCATCGGCGGCCGGGCGGCCGCGGACCTGACCTGGCGCGGCGAACCGATCCCGGCCGGCGCGCTCGTGCTGCTCGACCTGTACGGGCAGAACCACGACGCCGGGCTGTGGACCGACCCCTACGCCTTCGCCCCGCAGCGCTTCCTCGACCGACCGGCCGGACGCGACGACCTGGTTCCGCAGGGCGGCGGCGACCCGCACACCGGCCACCGGTGCCCGGGTGAGGGCGTCGCCGTCGCGCTGCTGCAGGCCCTGGTGCTCCGACTGGCACGGCTGGACTACGACGTCCCGGACCAGGACCTGACGATCTCGCTGCGCCGCGTCCCGGCCCGCCCGCGCAGCGGCCTCGTCATCAGCGGCGTGCGCCCGCCCCCGCGGCCGCCCTCCGCCGCGGGCCCCGACCGATCGCGCTGACCCCGGTATCGGCGTTCACTCCGGCGGCTGCTCGTGCCGGCCGGTCTCCGCTCGCCGCTGGGTCGGGCCGTGCGAGGTCTGGAGGGTGAAGGCGGTGTTGACCAGGGCGATGTGCGACAGCGCCTGGGGGAAGTTGCCCACCATCCGCCCGGCGCGCGAATCGTACTCCTCCGCCAGCAGCCCCAGGTCGTTGCGCAGGCCGAGCAGCCGCTCGAACAGCGCGCGCCCCTCCTCCACCCGCCCCTGCAGGATGTGGTTGTCGGCGAGCCAGAACGTGCAGGGCAGGAAGGCGCCCTCGCCCGGGGGCAGCGCGTCGACCTCCCTGCTCCACGCGCTCATGGCGTAGCGCTGGACGAAGCCGTCCTCGCACAGCTCGCGCTCGATGGCCGCGACGGTGCCCTCCATCCGCTCGTCGTCGGCCGACAGGAAACCGACGCTGGTCATCAGCAGCAGCGACGCGTCCAGCCCCGAGGAGCCGTAGTACTGCGTGAACGTGCGGCGCTCACCGTCGTAGGCCTTGGCGCACACCTCGTCGAAGATCTCGTCGCGCAGCCGCTTCCACTTCTCCACCGGACCGCTCAGCTCGAAGTCCTCGACGGCCTTGACCGCGCGGTCCACCGCCGTCCAGGCCATCACCTTGGAGTGGGTGAAGTGGCGGCGCGGGCCGCGCATCTCCCAGATGCCGTTGTCGGGTTCGTCCCAGCGCGACTCCAGGAACTCCATCAGCGCGCGCTGCAGCCGCCACGCCTGCTCGTCCGGCGGGATGCCGCGGTCGCGGGCCTGGTGCAGGGCGTCCATGATCTCGCCGTAGGCGTCGAGCTGCCACTGCCGGGCGGCCTCGTTGCCGATGCGCACCGGGCGCGACCCGGCGTAGCCGGACAGCCAGTCCAGCTCGTTCTCCGGCAGCCGGCGCTCGCCTTCGATCCCGTACATGATCCGCATCTGCCCCGGGTGCCCGGCGACCGCGCGCAGCAGCCACTCCCGCCACGCGGCGGCCTCCTCCTCGTACCCGGCGTCCAAGAGCGCCAGCAGGGTGAACGTGGCGTCGCGGATCCAGCAGTAGCGGTAGTCCCAGTTGCGCACCCCGCCCAACTGCTCGGGCAGCGAGGTGGTGGGGGCCGCGACGATGCCGCCGCTCGGCGCGTAGGTGAGCGCCTTGAGCGTGATCAGCGACCGGATGACCGCCTCCCGGTACTCCCCGCCGTAGTCGCAGCGCCCGGCCCACTCCCGCCACCACTCGTCCGTGTCGTCGATGGCCCGGCCGATGTCGAGATCCCGCGGTTCGGGCGCGGTCGACGGGGTCCACGTCAACCGGAAGCCCACGCTCTGGCCCTCGGCGACGGTGAACTCCGCCACCGGTTCCGTCGGGTCGTCGACGTCGAACTCGACGTCGGAGTCGAGGTGGACGGCGTCGGGGCCCGCGACCATGCGCAGCCGGTGGCCGTCGCCGGGCAGCCACGGGATGACGTAGCCGTAGTCGAAGCGGACCTTCAGCCGGGAGCGGACCCGGACCCGGCCCCGCACGCCCTCCACCCGCCGCACCAGGTCGGGCGCGCGGTCGCGGATCGGCATGCAGTCGACGACCCGGATCGCCCCCTCGTCGTCACCGAACTCGGTCTCCAGCACCAGGCTGTCGTCGCGGTAGCGCCGCCCCAGCATCCGGTGCGGCCCCGCCGGGGCCATACTCCAGCGGCCGTTGTCGGCGTCGCCGAGCAGAGCCGCGAAGCAGGCCCCGGAGTCGAACCGGGGCAGGCACAGCCAGTCGATCCCCCCGTCGGTCCCGACCAGCGCCGCCGTCTGCGTGTCCCCGATCAGCGCGTAGTCCTCGATCCGCAAAGGCAATTCGCGTCCTCCTTCGCGGCGACCGCTACCCGGCCGGGGGCCGAACATGCGGTGCGGCCGGGCACCGCGACCGCGGCGCCGCAGCGGCGGCGCACGCGTCCTGCGCTCCCGTGGTCAGCGGGAGCGCAGGACGCCGCTGCGCTTGAACGGGCTGACGATGAGCGAGGTGTCCACGGCTGCGGCGCGGCGCGACCACGCGCCGCGCGAGATGAAGTCGTGCAGCTCCGCCTTTGACGGCGCGGCCACGTGGCACAGGATCTGGTACTCGCCCATCAGCACGGCCGCGTAGCGCACCCACGTCGATTCGAGCAGCCCGTGGCCGATTTCGTCGGTCGCGTGCGGCGCGGCCTTGATCCACAGCAGCGCCTCGACCGGGAGCCCCAGCAGGGCGGGCTCCACGACCGCGCGCAGGTGGACCAGGCCGCTGGCGCGCAGCGACTCCACCCTGCGCCGGGCCGTCGGCTCCGACACCCCGGCCATGCGGCCGAGCACCTCGTGGGTGAGCCGGCCGTTGCCCGACAGTCCGCGCAGGATCGCGTGGTCGACCTCGCTCAACGAGTCCGGCGGCGGGTTCTGCGCCGTGGGCGTGATCGGCTCGAACTCGCAGAGCCCCGCGGTCTCGTCGGAGGTGAGGACGCCGGGGAACCACTCGTGCACGGTCCGGTAGTAGTGCAGCACCGGCAGCGTCTCGACGCCGACGACGCCGGGCAGGCCGGGCAGTTCGTCCACGGTGAGGGCCAGCAGCCGCTCCGGCGCGCAGAACAGCTCGGTGACGCAGTCCGCGGTCCCGGTGACCGCGTAGCTGAACGTCGTGTCGGAGCGGCGGGCGAGCGCGGTGCCGCCCATGCGGAGGCCGCCGCTGGCGTGCCGGCTGCGGACGATGACCGGCTCGCCGCCGATGCACAGTCCGATGACCGTGACGAGCCCGCGCTCCAGCAGCCGGTTGCCGCGCCGCGCGACCGAGCGCTCCGGTTCGCCCAGCACGGCGGCGATCCGGCGCCACGGAGCCCGCCCGTCGACCTGGAGAGCGGCCATGATCCGCCGGTCGAGTCCGTCCAGCTCCTGCGGCATGGTAGCGCCCTCCGGTCATTCTGATGGCTGTTTTCGTCACTATAGCGATTCCACTTGTCTGTAACAGGCGGCACATGCATTCTTGGCCACACGTTTTCTTCAGCCAAGGAGGCCGACGTGTCCGACTCCCCCACCACACGGACCACCGGGGCGCTCCGGTGAGCCGCAAAGGCGCCGTGGCGTTGCTGGCCGTTCCCGTCGCCGCACTGCTGTCGTCGGTGTGGCTGCCGTTCGTCAACACCGACCGGCTCTGGTTCGGCCTGCCCGCGCTGTTCGTCTGGACCTCGGTGTGGGTCCTGGCGATCACGCCGTTCCTGGCGCTGGTGAACCGCACCCACCGCGGTGCCGACGAGGAGGACGGCCCGTGCTGACCACGACGTTCCTGGTGTCCCTGGCCGGAATGGCCGTCATCGCGCTCCTCGGCCTGCTCGGCCGCAAGAAGTCGGTGAACCTCTCGGAGTGGACGGTCGGGGGCCGCGACTTCGGCGCGCTGTCGATGTGGTTCCTCCAGGCCGGCGAGTCGTTCACGACCTTCACCTTCCTCGCCGTCGCCGGCCTGGCGTTCACCGGCGGCGCCGCCGCCACCTACGCCATCCCCTACATCCCGCTGAGCTACCTCGGACTGTTCTTCATCGGCCCGATGATCTGGCGGCTGGGCAAGGAGCACGGCTACATCACCCAGGCCGACTTCTACGCGCACCGCTACTCCAGTCCGCTGTTCGGCAGGCTCGTCGCCGTCATCGGCGTGGTGTTCCTGCTGCCCTACCTGCAGCTGCAGATCACCGGGCTGGGCCTGATCGTCGAACTGGTCACCGGGGACGCGGCGTCGGGCACGCTGAGCATGATCGTGGCGACCGTTCTGATGGTGGCCTTCGTCCTGTGGTCGGGGATCCGCGGCATCGCGACGACCGCCTACTTCAAGGACGCGCTGGTGATCGTCGTGATCGCGGTCATCGCGGTCCTGGTCCCGATGCACTACGCCGGCGGAATCGGCGCGCTGTTCGAGCAGGTCCGCGAGCTGCGCCCGGAGATGCTGACCGTCGGCGACGTCGAGGGCTTCTCCCGGACCTGGTGGTTCAGCAACGTCCTCGTCTCCGCGCTGGGCAGCGCGTTCCTGACGCTGCCGCATATGTGGCCGCCCATGCTCGCCTCCCGCAGCGCGGCGGTGATCCGCACCAACAACGTGTTCCTGCCGCTGTACCAGGTGGTCATCATCCTGCCGATCATCGTCGGCTTCACCGGGCTGCTCGTGCTCGACTCCGGCACCCGCAGCGACGCCGTGCTGCTCACGCTCGCCGCCGGCGCGCTGCCGGACTGGGCCACCGGCGTGGTCGCCGTCGCCGCCGCCGCGACCGCGATGGTGCCCGGGGCGGCGATGTGCCTGGGCATCTCGACGCTCGTCGCGAACAACCTGGTCACACCGCGCGGGGAGCGCGCGAGGTTCGCCGTCAACCACGGCGTGGTGGTCGCCTCGGCCTCGCTCGCGCTGGTCCTGGGCATCCTGCGCCCCGACCTGCTGGCGAACCTGCTGCTGCTCACGTTCAGCGGCCTGACCCAGCTCGCGCCGGCGCTGCTCGCCGCGATCGGCAGGCGGCGGCTGCTCGACGCGGGGCCGGCGATGCTGGGCATGCTGACCGGTGTCGGCGCGGTCATCGTCCTGACGTTCACACCGCTGCGCTTCGGCGACGTCAGCGAGGGCGTCGTCGCACTCGTCGTCAACGTCGCGGTGGCCGCCGCGGCCCAGCTCGTGCTGAACGCGCGCCGGAGGGCCGGCGCGCCGGAGGAGCCGACGCCGTCGGTGCCGGTCGCCGCGGAGAAGTAGAGAGGGAGGAGTGCGAGCCATGAGCGACACGACCGCGACGGATGCGGCAGCGGAGCGCGCGCGGCTGAAGGCCGCCGTCTGTGCGGAGATCGACCGGCGCGCCGAGGAGGTCACCGCGGTCTCCGAGGAGGTCCTGCGCCACCCCGAGACGGGCTGGCGGGAGACGCGCACGTCGGAGCGGGTGCGGCGGTGGTTCGACGGCATGGGCCTGGCCCACGAGGACGGGCTCGCCGGGACCGGCGTCAAGGCCCGCATGCGCGGCCGGACGTCGCGGCGCACCGTCGCGGTCCTCGGCGAGCTGGACTCGCTGCTGGTCTCCGGCCACCCCTACGCCGACCCCGAGACCGGCGCTGCGCACGCCTGCGGGCACAACGCCCAGATCGCGTCGATGATCGGGGCCGGGTTCGGCCTGGCCCCGGTCATGGACCGGCTCGACGGCGACGTCGCGCTGTTCGCCGTGCCTGCTGAGGAGTGCATCGAGGTCGACTGGCGGCTGTCGCGCCGGGAGGCCGGGGACTTCGAGTTCATCCTCGGCAAGCCGGAGCTGATCCGGCTCGGCGCGTTCGACGACGTCGACATCGCGATGATGACGCACGCCGGGCCGATGGTGAGCTCGCCGGCCGCGGCGGTCGCGATGTCGGCGAACGGCTCCCTGGTCAAGCGCGTCACGTTCACCGGCGTCGCCGCGCACGCGGGCGCGACGCCGTGGGCCGGCGCCAACGCGCTGAAGGCCGCGACGCTGGCGATCGCGGCGATCGACGCGCAGCGCGACACCTTCGACGACGCCGACACCGTGCGGGTCAGCCAGATCCTCACCGGCGGGGAGGCGGTCAGCGCGGTCCCGGCCCGCGCCGACATGGAGCTGATGATCCGGGCCGGGACGGTCGCGGCCATGCGCGACGCCGCGGCGAAGGTGGACCGCGCGCTGCGCGCCGGGGCGTTCGCGCTGGGCGTGGACGTGCGGATCGAGACGGTCGGCGGCTACCTCCCGCTGGAGACCGACGCGCCGCTCGCCGACCTGATGTACGCCAACTGCACCGATCTGTTCGGCGTGCGGGAGACGGTGCGCGACGGCGGCCGCATGGGCGGCTCCACCGACGCCGGCGACCTCGGCCACATCATGCCGGTCGTGCACCCGTGGGCGGCCTCCGGCAGCTCGGCGGCGTTCCACGGCCCCGGCTTCCACACCGCCGACCACGTCGCCGCCGCCGTGAACCCGGCGAAGTTCATGGCGATGACCGTCGTCGACCTGCTGTGCGACGGCGCCGCCGGGGCCGACCGGGTCGTCGCGGAGAGCGGGCCGAAGATGTCCCGCGAGGCCTACCTGGAGCTTCGCCGCTCCTTCGACACCGTGACCGGAGGAATCGTTGAGCACTGAGCTGTGCCGCCTGGACGCCGTGGAACTCGCGCGGATGCTGCGCGCCCGGGAGGTGTCGGCCCGCGAGGTGGTCGGGGCGCACCTGGACCGGATCGCGGCGGTCAACCCCGCGGTCAACGCGGTGGTGACGGTGTGCGCGGAGCGGGCGATGGCCGAGGCCGCCGCCGCCGACGAGCGCCTGGCCTCCGGCGCCGGGGTCGGCCCGCTGCACGGCCTGCCGATCGCGCACAAGGACACCCACGAGACCGCGGGCGTGCGCACCACGTTCGGCTCGCCGGTCTTCGCCGACCACGTGCCCGAACGCGACGAGCTGATCGTGGAGCGGATGCGCGCCGCGGGGGCCATCACGATCGGCAAGACCAACGTGCCGGAGTTCGCGGCCGGATCGCACACCTTCAACCCGATCTTCGGGACCACCCGCAACCCCTACGACACCGCCAAGTCGGCCGGCGGCAGCAGCGGCGGGGCCGCCGCCGCGCTCGCCGCGGGGATGCACCCGCTCGCCGACGGCTCCGACATGGGCGGCTCCCTGCGCAACCCCGCCTCCTTCAACAACGTCGTAGGCCTGCGCCCCACCCCCGGGCGAGTGCCCGCCTGGCCGTCGTCGCTGCCCTGGGAGACGATGGCGACGGCGGGGCCGATGGGGCGCACGGTCGCCGACGCCGCCCTGCTGCTGTCGGCGATCGCCGGACCCGACCCCCGGGCGCCCGGCGCGCTGGGCGAGCCGGGATCGGTGTTCGCGGCGCCGCTGGAGCACGACGTGCGCGGGCTGCGCGTGGGGTTCTCGCCGGACTTCGGCGGCGCGCTGCCGGTCGAACCGGAAGTGGCGCGCGTCGTCACCGAAGCGGCGAAGACGTTCGCCGGGCTGGGGTGCGTGGTGGAGGAGGTCCGTCCGGACCTCTCCGGCGCCGACGAGGTGTTCCGCACGCTGCGCGCCTGGCAGTTCCACCTGGCGTTCGGCCCGCTGATCGAGGCCCACCCCGGCCGGGTGAAGGAGGCCGTGGTCGCCAACGCCGCGGCCGGCCGCGCACTGTCGGGCGAGGACGTCGGCCGGGCCAAGGAGGGGCTGGCCGCGCTGTTCCACCGGTTCCGGGAGTTCTTCGGCCGCCACGACCTGCTGCTGCTGCCGGTCAGCCAGCTTCCGCCGTTCGACGTGGGACTGGAGTACCCGACCGAGGTCGCGGGCGAGCCGATGAGGGACTACCTCGACTGGATGCGCTCGGCCTGCCACGTGACGGTGACGGGCTGCCCGGCGATGTCGGTGCCGGGCGGCTTCACGCCGGACGGCCTGCCGGTGGGCGTCCAGCTCGTCGCGCCCTACGGGGCCGACCTGGCGCTGCTCCGCCACGGCCGCGCGTTCGAGCGGGCCACCCGCTTCGCCGAACGCCGTCCGGCACTGGAGTGACCGGCCGCCCCCGGTGCTGAGGGAGGGACGCCCGCGGGCGGCGTGGGCGCAGCCGCCCCGCCGCCCGCGGGGTCGGCCCTCACCCGGTCTTCGCGGGTGGCGGAGCCGAGCCGATCCGCGCCGCGTCGCGTTCGGGACGGGTGCAGGCGAGCGCGACGGCGCCGCACACCACGGTCAGGACGCCCCAGAAGAGGAAGGCGTTGTTGAGCCCGGCCTCCTGGGTGGCGGCCTGCTCGGCGATGAGCCCGGTGAGCCACGGCGCGATGATCCCGGCGAGGCCGTAGACCGCCGCGTAGGTGCCCAGCACCCCCGCGCGGCGGGCGGCGGGGGCGATCTGGCCGATGACGGTGCTGCCGACAGGGAAGGCGATCAGGCCGATGCCGCCGAGGACGCTGCAGGCGAGCTTGGGGTACAGGCCGGGGGCGTACACGAAGCCGATGAACGCGAACCCGGCCGCGATCACGCAGGCGCCGCCGAGGGCGCCGCGCGAGACGCGGCCGGAGAAGCCGCGGGCCATGAGTGCCTTCATGGTGTAGCCGAGCCCGATGTAGACGGCCACCGTGGTGAAGATCTGCCCGACGATGATGAACAGGCTGATCTGCTGCTCGGTGAGGTGCAGCACCTGTTCGGCGTAGAGCGGCTTGAAGGACAGGCCCACGGCGATCGCCCAGTTCCCTGCGAAGGCGCCCAGCGACACGGCGATGAAGGTGGGCGTGGTGACGATGCGCAGGAAGGACGGCCCTGTGCCCGGAGCGGGCGCGGCGCCCCCGACGGGGCCGGGACCGTGCGCGTCCGCCGCGGTGGTGTCGGGGGCCGCGGCGCTCGCCTTCGCCGCGGTGGCCGGTGCGGTCGCGGCCGTGGAGTCGGGGTCCCTGCGGCTGAGTGGCCCCTCCCGTCCGACGAAGATCCAGGCCAGGCACCACACTACGCTGGCCAGCCCCGAGACCAGGAACGCCGCCCGCCAGCCGTGGTCGACGATGAGCCAGGTCAGAACCGGTGCGCCGATCATGACGCCGAGCGAGCCGCCCGCCGAGAGCAGGGAGCTGGCCAGGTTGCGGTCGCCGTCCCTCAGCCAGGAGAAGGCCGCGTGGTTGACCAGGCCGTAGGTGGGGCCCTCCGATGCGCCCAGCAGCAGTCGGGAGAACAGGATGACCCCGAGGCCGGTGGCGAAGACCATGGAGATCTGCGCCACGCCCCACAGCACCGCGATCGCGCCCAGCGGCCGGGTGCTGCCGGTCCGGTCGGCCGCGAACCCGACCAGCAGGGTGGTGATGAAGAAGGGCACGTAGAAGGCGCTGCCGGCCAGCCCGAACTGGTCGAGCGTCAGGTCGAACTCGGCGATGATCGGGGTGGCGGCGAGGCCGAACGCCAGCTTGTCGGCGTAGTTCAGCGCCATCAGCACCACGAGCATCGCGACGATGAGCCAGGCCCGGCGGGAGCCGGCGGCCGCTTCGGGGGGCGTGTCCCGCTTGGCGGTACGGAGTGCCACGGTTTCGGCGCCTTTCACTCGTAACGGTCCTTCGGACGTGCCGGGGTCAGCCGCGGGAGGCGAGGTCGCGCTCGCCTTCGCGGCTGGCCGCGGCCGCGTGGCCGAGGATGTTGCGGACCATGAGGGAGGACTCCCCCGCGGCGCGCTCGGCGTAGATCCGGGCGCGCAGCTCGTGGACGTCGGCGTCGTCGGGCGCCGCGCGCACGGCGTGCTCGACGAGGTGGCAGGCGAGCCGGGAGTCCCCGTCCCGGTGCAGTTCGGCGGCGCGGTCGAGCACGCTGCGCACCCCGCCGGCCAGGCGCACCCATTCGCGCGCCTGCGCGTCCCGCGGCGCGGGCACCAGGTTGTCGGGCTCGCCGTCGTACCAGCCGCCGTAGCGGCGCCAGATGTTGCGGACGACGAACTGCGGATGGTCGTAGACGGGCTGCAGGTAGGGCCGGTCGGCCAGGTGGGCGGGGACGGAGACGGCATGGATGACCTCGTCCAGCGGCAGGCCCCGGTTCATCGCGGCCAGGGTCTGGGCCTCCAGGGACTCGAGCAGCTCGGCGGTTTCGGAGCAGGCCCTGCGGACCCGGTCGGCGCCGAAGACCGGCAGGCCGTGGCCGGGCAGCAGCAGTTCGGCGCCGAGGGCGGCCATCTCGCGCAGCGCGTGCGCCCAGTCGCTCGCGTAGCGCTGCACCTTCTGCGGGTTGCCGGCGTTGGGCAGCGCCCAGATGAACAGGTCGCCGGTGTGCACCGCCTTCAGCTCCGGGATCCAGGTCCAGGTGGCGTCGTCGGTCTCGCCGCGGGCGTGGTGCAGGTCGAAGGTGAGGTCGCCCCGGTGGAAGGCCATCCGGTCGCGGTAGCCGACATCGGGGTGGCGGAACCGGTCGGGCCAGCGGAAGTCCGGGGTGTCGACGGCGAACTGGCGGCGGTTGAGCGCGGTGTTGAGCCCGTTGGTGGCGCGGTAGCGGTCGAAGTGCGGGACGACGTCGGCGTGCGCGTGGACGACCGGGGCCGGCCACCCGCGTTCGGCGGCCTCCGCGTCGAAGGGGGCGACGCCGAAGACGTGGTCGACGTGGTGGTGGGAGTAGACCGCGCCGTACAGCGGGGTGTCGGGGCGCCAGTCGCGGATCCGCGCGTGCAGGTCGGCGGCCTCGGCGACGTGCCCGGCGTCCAGGAGCACCAGTCCGTCGCCGGTGTCCACGGCGTAGCTGTTGGCGAGCCCGCTGAAGACGAGGATCCGCTCGTGCACCTCCTCGGCGCGCGAGCGCCGGACCCGCACCGGATGGAAGTCGACCTTCAGGTCGAGGGCGCCCGTCCAGCCCTGCTCGGCGAGTTCCCGGATCGTCTGCATCGTGTGTCCCCCTGGGGTCGCGGCGCGGCCACTCTGCCTAACACTGTTCGGAAAAGCATGACGCAGGCCACATTAAAGCGTATGCTTTAATCCGGCAAGAGGGGATGCCGAGTACGTTGGGGGCAGCCGCCACTCGGACGCGTCCCCGCGACCACGAGGAGAACCATGCCCAGTCCGCGCTCTCCCGCGTCCACCACCAGGGAACGGCTCATCGAGACGGCCGAGCGGCTGTTCGCCGTCAACGGCATCGCCGCCGTCTCCCTGCGCGAGATCGCGGCGGCGGCCGGGCAGCGCAACACCTCGGCCGTGCACTACTACTTCGGCGACAAGCAGGAGCTGGTCCGCGCGATCTTCGAGTACCGGATGCGCGACATCAACGCCCTGCGGATGGAGATGCTCAAGCGGATCGCCGACGGCGGCCCGCAGGACGACCTCCGCGTCCTCCTGGAGGCCCTCGTCTTCCCCCTCGCGGCCAACATCCTCGAAGGCAGCCACTACGCGCGGTTCTTCTCCCAATTGGCCGCCGATCCCGTCCACCGGCGGGAGTTCCTGCACTTCGGCTGGGAGGAGGCCGACGGGCTGAACGCGGTGTGGGACGGGATCACCGCGCGCCTGTCCGGGCTGCCGGAGGCCGTGCTGCGCAACCGGCTGCGGATGCTGCGCACCCTCGTCATCATGACGGCGGGCGACATGGAGCAGCGCGGCGCGACCGCCGAGGCCGGCACGCCGCAGCCCTGGGCGGTGGACCTGGTGGACGCCGCCGAGGGAATGCTCACCGCCCCCTCGCGCGACGCCGAAGCCCCCCCGGGACGGGCGGACCGGCCAGTGTCCTGAGTCGTCGGCTCGGTGAAGATCGCCGCGCCGGTCACCGTCCCGCTGTCACGGCAGCCGCCGCAGGACGTCGGCCAGGGTCGCCACGCCCTCGCCGATGGCGGTCGGCGTGCTCGCGGCGTAGCCCAGGACGAGCCCCGGCCGGTCCGGGCGCCGGCCGTGCCACGACAGCGGATGCACCTTCACGCCGCGCGCGAGCGACGCTGCGGCGAGGTCGGCGTCGGCGAAGCCGGCGTCGAAGGTGATCATCAGGTGCAGGCCCGCCGCGGCGCCGTGCACGACCGCGTCCGGGAGGTGGGTCCTGATCGCGTCGATCATCGCGTCCCTGCGGCGGCGGTGGCGTCTGCGCAGGAGGCGCAGATGGCGCTCCATCTCCCCCGATTCCATCAGCCGTGCCAGGACCATCTGCGGCAGCACGGCGTTGCCGAGGTCGGCGTGGCGCTTGGCCGCCACGAGGGCGTCGCGGTACTTCGGCGGCGCGAGGACCCACCCCACGCGCAGGGCCGGAGCGAGGAGCTTGGACACGCTCCCGGCGTAGCAGACGTGCTCGGCGAGCATCGATCGCAGAGCCGGAACCGGTGGCCGGTCGTAGCGGTGCTCGGCGTCGTAGTCGTCCTCGATGACCAGCCCGCCCTCACCGGCCCACCGCATCAGCTCGCGGCGCCTCCCGCCGCCGAGCACCACCCCGGTCGGGAACTGGTGCGCCGGGGTCAGCAGGACGGCCGGGGCGCCCTGGGCGCGCAGCGCGTCGACGCGGATCCCTTCGGAGTCGACCGGGACCGGCGGGGCGACCAGTCCCCGGCTGCGCAGGTGCTGGCGGGCCCCGAGCGATCCGGGGTCCTCCACCGCCACCTCGGAGATCCCGTCGTGCCGGAGCACCTCCGCGAGCAGCCCGAGCGCCTGGGCGACGCCGGCGACGACGAGCACCTCGCCCGGGTCCGCCCTGATCCCGCGGTTGCGGGCCAGCCAGTTCACGACGGCCAGGCGCAGCGCCGCGGCCCCTCGGGGATCGCCGTACCCGAGGTCGGACGCCGAGAGGTCGCCGAGCACCGAGCGCTCGGCGCGCAGCCACGCCGCTCGCGGGAACGCGGCCAGGTCCGGCAGACCGGGCGACAGGTCGATCCGGGCCGGGACCGCTCGCAACGCGTCGAAGGCGTCCGCGCCGGGCGCGGCGAACAGCGCGTCCACCGGCGGCGGACCGGTGGGCGCGGGCGGCCGCGCCGCCGCCGGCGCGGCCACGGGAGCGGCGACGACGACCGTTCCGCGCCGACCGCGCCCGGCGACGTGCCCGTCCTCGGCCAGGCGCCGGTAGGCCTCGGTGACGACGCCGCGGGACACGCGCAGTTCCGCGGCCAGGACCCGGGTGGCAGGCAGCCGGTCGCCCACCGGCAGGCGGCCGTCCGAGATCGCGAGCCGGAGCCGCCGGGCCAGCCAGTCGGACAGCCCGCCCGCCGGCGCGTCGCCGATGTCCAGTTGGAGGAAGTCGGATCCGGACGTTATGGACCGGTCAAAGGCCTGCACTTTGGACCTGTTCACCGGACCACGATAGCGGCAGAGTGATCGGCGGCGGGGCACTCCCGGTGTCGCCGCCCGTACCACCGCCGCGCCCGGAGGACCGCCGTGACCATCGAGTTCCTGCTGACATCGCTCATCGTCGTCGCCACACCCGGCACCGGCGTCCTCTACACGATGGCGGCCGGCCTCTCGCGCGGCGCCCGCGCGAGCGTCGTCGCCGCGGCCGGGTGCACGCTGGGCACCGTCCCGCACGTGGTGGCGGCGATCACGGGACTCGCGGCGCTGCTGCACACGAGCGCACCGGCGTTCCAGGTCCTCAAGTACCTGGGGGTGGCCTACCTCCTCTACATGGCGTGGAGCACGCTGCGGGACGAGGGCGCGCTCGCGGTGCGGGAGGACACCGCTCCGCGTTCGGCGGTGCGGGTGATCGTCTCCGCCGTCCTGATCAACATCCTCAATCCGAAGCTCACGATCTTCTTCTTCGCGTTCCTGCCGCAGTTCGTGGGCGCCGGCGAGCCGAACGCGCTCCTTCACATGGTCGAGTTGAGCGCCGTCTTCATGCTGCTCACGTTCGTCGTCTTCGTCGGCTACGGCAGGTTCGCCGCCGTGATCCGCACCCGCGTCATCTCGCGCCCTCAGGTGCTGACCTGGATGCGCCGCGTCTTCGCGGGCGCGTTCGTCGCCCTCGGCGCCAGGCTCGCGCTCACCGAGCAGTGACGCCCCTCCCCTCTCTTCGATGCCGCGGCCGGTGGGCGGAGTGCGCCCGCCGAGGCGGTTCAGAAGTCCGTCCTGTGCAGGCGCCGCAGGGCGAGCGCGAGCTGGAGGCGCAGCCGGCCGGCGGGCTCGACCGCGTTCCAGCCGAGCCTGGCCTCGGCCTGGCGCATCCGCTCCCGCAGGGTCGAATGGTGCACGTGCAGGGCGGTGGCGGCGGCGCGCAGGCTGGCGTGGGTGGCGACCGCGTCCAGGGTGACCAGCATCCACGGCGCGGCATCGGAGGCCCGGTCCAGCCGATGGACGTCGGGGACCACGGGAGCGCCCCGGTCGACCCCCTCGGCGAGGACGGCGAGCCCGCCGAGCCGGTCCGCCTCGACGGTGCGCGGCCCCGGATCGACGGCCGTGCCCGCGGCGGTGAAGCGCAGTGCGAGGTGCGCCGCCGCCCACGATCCGGGCAGCTCCTCGACGGGGACGGCGGGACCGATCCCGACGCGCCCCGGCGGGGCGGGCCGGGGACGGCCGAGGTGCTCCACGAGGGCCTGGGCCCCGCCGATCCGGGCGGCGCCGGGCAGCGGCGCGGCGCCGTCGGTGAGCACGGCGAGCGCCCGCACCCGCGCTGCGGCCGGGTCCAGGCCCAGGCGGCGGGCGGCCCGCAGCCGGATGTCGCCGGAGGCCTCGGCGTCGAGCAGCACTTCGACGGAGGCGGGGTCGTCATCGGGGAAGAGGCGGCCGCGGGTGCGGTCGAGGACGACGCGCGCACCGGCGGCCAGGCGTTCGAGCACGATCTCGTCGAGGGGGCGCGGGCCGGCGGCGCGCTCGATCCAGACGCGGGCCTCGCCCCCGGGGTGGTGCAGCGCGGTCGACGGCCAGACCGGATCGGGCGGCGCGGCGGAGTCCAGTCGGCGGCCATCGGGCTCGACCCGGACGTGGACGCGCCGCTCGGGATCGGCCAGACGCGCGGAGCACCCCGTCAGCACGGCGGCGCCGCGCACGAAGGACTCCAGTCCCGCGTGCTCGTCGAGCAGGGTGTCGAAGTAGGCGATCACCTGGACGGCCGCGCCGGCGTCGGGGTCCAGCGCGGCCAGGCGGGCGGCGAGTTCCTGCATGGCGGCGATCCTGCTCCTGACCGGAGCGGTTGTCCAGATCGGCCGCAGGACGTGGTCGTGGTCGGGTCGGATCCTCTTCCGCCCCATCCCCTTCCCGCCGACGCTTCTCGACCGTTCTCGACCGTGAGTTTCAACCTCGGCCATCGGGGGTCGTGAAGCCTCAGCCCAAGGAGGGATCCGCGGTGACCGGGCGATCCTCTCGCGCGGCCGGAGGCCCATCAAGGGATCGCCCCGGCGCCGCGCCGCCCACGCCGCCACCGTGGGTGCCAGGGCGCGACCGGGGTTTCGGCGAGCGCCCACGGCGGCGGGCCGCCGTGGGCGACCGGGCCGGCCACCGAGGGCGTGAAACACCGGCCACAGGAGTTTGAACCCCGGCCCAAAGACTGAACGCACGCCGCCACCTCGGGCTCCGGGCCGAAACCGCGGTGTCGGTCTGTGCCCATGGTGTCGGCGTGCGCTTCGCGCGCGGGAGGGCGATTTCGCGTCCACGGGCCTTCGGCCACGCGAGAGAATCGCCCACCCGCACGCCACCCCTCCTGGGGCGGGCCTTCACAACCCCCTGGAGTCAAGGTGGAAGGGACCCACCCGCGCGCCCACTCCATCCCGGGGTTGGGGTTGAAGCCCCCCTGGGGTCGAGGTTGAAACCCAAAGTCGAGATCGCCGCCGGAGGAGACGCAGCCGCCTGCCGGTCCCCGACTTCCGCAGCCTCAGTAGGAGCCCAGCAGCCGCCGGATCCACTGGACGCGCGCCGCCTGGGCCGCCTGGGAGAGGGCGGCCTGCGGGAGCATCAGGTCGAAGCCGTGGAAGCCGCCGGGCCAGACGTGCAGCTCGGCCGATCCGCCGGCCTGCCAGATGCGGGTGGCGTAGGCGACGTCCTCGTCGCGGAAGGTCTCGACCGAGCCGACGTCGACGAACGCCGGCGGGAGACCGGACAGGTCGTCCGCGCGCGCCGGCGCGGCGTAGGGGGAGACGTCGGGTCCGCCGCGCTGCTCGCCGAGCAGCGCGCCCCAGCCGGTGAGGTTGGAGGTGCGGTCCCAGACGCCTTCGCCGTCGAGCTCGTGGCTGGAGGGCGTCTCGTTGCGGTCGTCGAGCATGGGGCAGATCAGCATCTGGCCCAGCAGGGCCGGGCCGCCGCGGTCGCGGGCCATGAGCGCGACGGCCGCCGCCAGCCCGCCGCCCGCGCTCGCCCCGGCGATCAGCAGCCGCTGCGGGTCGATGCCCACCTCGGCGGCGTTCGCGGCGGTCCACAGCAGTCCGGCGTAGCAGTCCTCAACGGGGGCGGGATGCGGGTGTTCGGGGGCGAGCCGGTACTCCACCGACACGACGATCACGCCGAGCTGCTCCACCCAGTCCAGCAGGGCGGTGATCGCGGTGCGGTTGTCGCCCATGATCATGCCGCCGCCGTGGATGTTGTAGACCCCGGGGGCCGGGGTCGCGGCGCCGGCCGGGCGGCAGATCAGCACCGACAGGTCGGGGGCGCTCTCGGGACCGGGGATGCCGCGCTCCTCGATCTCGATGCGCCCGCCCCGGCGCAGCTCCTCGTCGCCGGGCCGCTGGAGTGCGTTGCGCTCCCGCAGCGCGGGGATCAGGTCGGGCGTGAGCGTGCCGGGGGCCTGGCCGGCCATCACCATGGCCTGCAGGGCGGCGCTGAGCTCCGCATCGAACGGCGGATGCGCGGCTGTCGTCATCAAAGCCTCCTGGTGTCGCGGCCACACGAGCGTGACCTACGACTCATCCTTGGGTCCAGGCCGACGCGGCACCACCGCCATGCGGCGGGAGTTCCCGTCCCCTCCCCGCCACCTGGCGGAGGCGCGGCGGCGGGCGTACTTTCGCCGGTCTTGACCGTGTGGACCCTGAAACCACGGTTTCAACGTCGATAAGGTCGAAGTCGACGGGAAGGAGGCGGCTCAGGCCGACCGCGACTTCTGCAGGACCCGGTGAGAGGAGCCCCGTGCCCGACTTCGCCTTCACCTCCTTCGGGCGCGTGCACGGCGACCCGCCGCACGGCAGCGGTCTGCTGGTCGACCTGTCCGAGGCCCTGCACAATCCGCAGGCCGACCCGGCGATGCGCGAGCTGACCGGGCTGGACCCGCAGGTGCGCCGGCACGTCCTGGCCACCCCCGGCGCCGAGGAGATCGTCGAGCGCGTCGTCGGCCGGGCACTGGCGCTGCTGCCGTACTCCGCCCCGCCGGACGACCCGGTGAACGTGTTCGTGTGCTGCCAGGACGGCCGGCACCGCTCCGTGGCCGTCGCCGAGGAGTGTGCGCGGCGACTGCGCCGATGCGGTTTCACCGCGGAGACGGCCCACCGCCACATCGCGCGCGGCACCCGATGACCGCCCCGTCCCCGAACCGTCCGGAGGGTTCGGGGACGGGGCGGCGGGGCCGGGCCGGTCAGACGGCCGGGTCGGCTCCCGTGGCGATGACCCTGCCGCTCACTCGCCGGCCCCCGTCGCGGGCAGGACACGGCCGCGGACCTCGCCGAATCCGATGCGCCCGCCCGCGGTTCCCGGCGCGGTGGCGGAGATCGCGACCTCGTCGCCGTCCCGCAGGAAGGTGCGCTCCTCGCCGTTGACGCCGACCGGCTCCCCGCCGCCCCAGGTCAGTTCGATGAACGCGCCGCGCTGCCCCTTCTCCGGCCCGGAGACGGTGCCCGAGGCGTAGAGGTCCCCGGCACGCGTCGAGGCGCCGTTGACGGTCATGTGCGCCAGCATCTGCGCCGGCGACCAGTACATCTCCCGGTACGGCGGCCGGCTGACCTCCTGGCCGTTCCACTCCACGGCCATGTCGACGTCCAGCCCCCAGGCCCGGCTCTCCCGCAGGTAGGGCAGCGGCCGCGGATCCTGGACCGGCGTGTCGACGCGGGCGGCCTCGAGCGCGAGCAGCGGCACGACCCACGGCGAGACCGATGTCGCGAAGCTCTTGCCGAGGAACGGGCCCAGCGGCACGTACTCCCAGGACTGGATGTCGCGCGCCGACCAGTCGTTGACGATGACCGCACCGAACACCCGCTCGGCGAAGTCGTCGCAGGAGACTGGGCTGCCCTGCTCGGAACCGGTGCCGACGACGAACCCCATCTCGGCCTCGATGTCGAGGCGCCGGGAGGGCCCGAAGGTCGGCGCGGCCTCGCCGGGCGCCTTGCGCTGCCCGCAGGGCCGCACGATGTCGGTCCCCGACACCACGACCGTGCCGCCGCGGCCGTGGTAGCCGACCGGCAGGTGCTTCCAGTTGGGCATGAGCGGCGCCGCGTCGGGGCGGAACAGCCGGCCGAGGTTGGCGGCGTGGTGCTCGGAGGCGTAGAAGTCGACGTAGTCGCCGACCCGGAACGGCAGGTGCAGCGTCACCGCGCCGACCGGGTGGACCGCGCCGTCGGGGACGTCGCCCGACACCAGTTCGGTGATCTGCTCGCGCACCGCCGTCCAGCGCCGGTGCCCCTGCTCCATGAACGGGTTGAGCGTCGGCCGGGCGAAGACGTCGTCGCCGAGCGCCCGCGCCAGGTCCACGACGGAGTCGCCGACCCGGACGCCGACGCGCGGCGCGGCGCCCGGTGTGGAGAACACGCCGTAGGGCAGGTTGTCGAGCCCGAACAGCGAGCCGTCGGGGATGGTCAACGTCGTCACGGGGTTCCTCCGTTCGCGGTCGCCACCGAGGCCGGGAGCAGCCCCAGGCCGACCAGTTCGGTGAGCGGGTCACTGATGCTGCAGGTGCCGAAGGACGCGAAGGCCGCGCGGGCCGCCGCGGCGCGGGCCTCGTCCAGTCCGGCGACGCGGGCGGCCACCGCCGCCGCGTCCCGCTCGGCGAGCACGCCCGCCAGTTCGGCCGCGTCCGCGCCGCGCAGGGCGGCGTCGGCGGCGAGCAGCACGTTGAGGAAGCCGTGCTGTTCGAAGCCCGTCTCCGGGTCGGTGTTGCGGACGGCGTGGTGCAGGCCCGCGGTGGCCTTGAACGGCACCCCGGCGCCGACTACGGCCGCGATCGCCGCGGCGAGCTCGGCCTCGTCGGGGTACAGCTCGGCGCGCACGCCCCCGGTGCGCAACTTCGCGCGGTAGCGGGTCGAGGGCAGCGCCGCGATGATCTGTGCGCGGCGGTCGTCCCGCGGCACCTCGACGAAGACCTCCGCCCGTTGCGCCGCGGCGCCGGAGCAGGCCCGGTCCAGCGCGGCCAGCAGCTCCGGCGCGTCCGTCCCGTCGGGCACCGCGACCTCCAGGGCGCGCAGGTGCACCGGCAGCGCCTCGACCGCGGCGAGCGCGGCGCCGACGTGCCCGGGGCCGGAGGGGACCGTGACGGCGAGGTCCAGGCGGTCGCCGTCGGGGGCGGGCAGGAGCCGCGCCAGTTCGTCGAGCCCCGCCGCGGCCACCACGAGCGGCCCGACCAGGCCGGCGTGGGCCGAGGCGGCGTGGTGCGCGTGCGCGGGAACGGCGTCGGCCAGCGGCGCCAGCCCGGGCGGGAAGACCGCGGCGTCGTCGCACAGCCGCCTGGCGAAGGCGGGCAGCGAAACCGGTGCTGTCACTTCCGCGGCCCCTTTCCGGCCCAGGTCCAGGCGTAGTTGTCGTCCTCGCAGGCCAGGGCGCCTTCACCGAGTTCGAGCGGGCGGAAGGTGTCCACCATGACGGCGAGCTCGTCGAAGAACTCCACGCCGACGCTGCGCTCGTAGGCGCCGGGCTGCGGGCCGTGGGCGTGCCCGCCGGGGTGCACCGAGACCGACCCCTGGCCGATGCCCGAGCCCTTGCGGGCCTCGTAGTCGCCGCCGCAGTAGAACATGATCTCGTCGGAGTCGACGTTGGAGTGGTAGTAGGGCACCGGGATGGACAGCGGGTGGTAGTCGACCTTGCGCGGGACGAAGTTGCACACCACGAAGTTGTGCCCCTCGAAGACCTGGTGCGCGGGCGGCGGCTGGTGGATGCGGCCGGTGATGGGCTCGTAGTCGTGGATGCTGAAGGTGAACGGGTACAGGCAGCCGTCCCAGCCGACCACGTCGAACGGGTGGTGCGGGTAGACCATGCGGGTGCCCACGATGCCGCGGGACCCGCGGTGCTTGACCAGCACCTCGACGTCGGTGCCCTCGGCGAGCAGCACCTCGTCGGGGCCGTGCAGGTCCCGCTCGCAGAACGGCGCGTTCTCCAGGAGCTGGCCGTAGCGGGACAGGTAGCGCCTGGGCGGGGCGATGTGGCTGCCGGCCTCGATGGCGTAGGCGCGCAGCGGCCCGTCGCCGGCGGGCAGCCAGCGGTGGGTGGTGGAGGTCGGGATGAGCACGTAGTCGCCGGCCGTGGCCCTGAGCGTGCCGAACACCGTCTCCACCGTCGCCTCGCCGGACTCGACGTAGACGATCTCGTCGCCCACGGCGTTGCGGTACAGCGGGGACTGCGCGCCGGCCACCACGTAGGAGATGCGGACGTCGGCGTTGCCGAGGACCAGCCGGCGCCCGGTGACGGCGTCGGTCCCTGCCGCGCCGCCCTCGGGGAAGAGGTCGTGCAGCTTCAGGTGGCGCGGCCGCAGCGGGTGGTTGGGGACGGTGTCCTGGTTCGGCGGCTCCCAGACGCCGGAGTCCACGATCGCCGACGGGATGTTGCGGTGGTACAGCAGCGAGGAGTCCGACGAGAAGCCCTCCTCGCCCATCAGCTCCTCGTAGTAGAGCCGGCCGTCGTCGCCGGGGTGCTGGGTGTGGCGCTTCGGCGGGACGTCGCCCACCCGGCGGTAGTACGCCATGGCTCGCCTCCTTGAACGTCGGTGGGGACCGCGGCCGCGGTCGTGCGGACGCCGGACCCGCGGCGCTGTGGGTGCCGCGGGCGACCGAACGCCCTCCCCACATAGTTAACACATTGACTACTTTTTGGACAGGGTTGCCCCCGAGATCGCGGACGCCCGCCGCCGCTGCGGCGCGGACGCCTCCGGACGCGCAGGGGCGGGGAGGAAGAGGAGGGGCCGCTGCGCGCAGCGCTCCGCACGCAGCGCGCGCCACGCGCTCAGGTGCGGCCGCGGACGTCGAACTGGTCGCGGTTGGTGATCAGCTTGTCCAGCAGCATGATCAGGATGCGCTGCTCGGCCTCGGTGAGCACGCTGGTCCACCCGTGCTCGCGCTCGTTGTGGACGCGGAAGACGTCAACCATCTCCCGCCGGCCGCGCTCGGTCAGCGACAGCCGCACCGACCGGCCGTCCTCCGCCGAGGGCGCGCGGTCCAGCAGGCCGTCGGCGATCAGCGTCTTGGTCAGGTTGGAGACCGCCGCCCGGCTCATTCCGGTCAGATCGGCCGCGTTCTTCTGCTCCAGCGGCCCCACCAGCCAGGTGACGAACAGCAGCCGGAAGCCCGACCAGGAGCGACCGCGCGGGCGGTGCACCGTGGAGGCCAGGTCGTAGGTGACGATGTCGGAGGCCCGGTTGAGGGTCAGCAGCACCTCGGTGGCCAGCGGGTGCTCGAAGCCGTACTCGGCTGCCAGCCTCCGCTTGGCGAGGTCGACGAAGGACCAGAAGTCCAGGTCGCCCGGTGCCGGGAAGAGCTCGTCCCCCGGCTCCCGCCCGCCGTCTTCGCCCATGAGCCTCAGCCTATCCGCAGCAGGCCCGCGGCCCCCGCACCGGAGATAGTCAATACGTGGACTATATCCGGCGGGAAAGGCCGCGGGGCCTCCCCGCTACTTCGCGGCCGGGGCGGTCGGCGCCTGGGCGCCCGCCTCAGCGGCGGGGCGGTCCGCACGCGGCACCTTGAGGAACGCCAGCATGACCGCGCAGACGACCAGGCAGCCGATCGGGAAGTACAGGCCCACCGAGACGTCGTCCGCCGTGGCGTTGACACCGATCACGTATGGGCCGAAGAAGCCGCCGAGCGCGGCGATCGAGTTGATCGCCGCCAGACCGACGGCCGTGTGCTCCCTGGACAGCAGGCGCGAGGCCAGCGCCCAGTACGGCGCCATGTAGCCGAGGACGCCGATCCCCACCATCGACAGGCAGGCCAGCGCGATCACCGGGTCGGTCCGGAACTGGATGGTGCCGAACAGGCCCGCCGCCGCCAGCAGCATCAGGGCGATCACGTGGAACCTGCGCTCGCCGGTGCGGTCGGAGTTGCGGGCGACCAGCAGCATGCCCACCGCACCGACCAGGAACGGGATCGCGCCGAGGAAGCCGATGTTGGTCGCGGAGTACGACGGGTCCATCTGCTGCACGATCTGCGGCAGGAAGAACGTGAACCCGTACAGCCCGCACGCGGCGAACAGGTTGGCGACCGCGAGGTAGAGGACCCGCCCGTCCTTGAGCACACGGAGCTGGCCGAGGAAGGTCTCGGGCTCCGCTACGTGGGCGGCGGCGTTGCCGCCGCCCACGTAGCGGAGCCCGAGCACGCCGGCCCCGGCCTCGCCCGCGGCGAACAGTCCGGGGACCACGGCCCCCCGGTCGTCGAGCACGGCCGCGTCGGCGTTGATCTCCAGGCCGGCGTGGGTGCAGACGAGTTCGGCGGGCAGGATCCGCACCGCGTAGAACGGCGCCTTGTCGATCGGGTCGGGATGGTGCTGCGAGCCCTTGTTCGCCAGTGTGCGGTGGCGCAGGAAGTCGGGGTCGGCGCCCTCGGGCACCTGCGCGTTCCACCGGTCCACCGTCGCGATCAGGGCGTCCGCGGGAACGCCCATCGCCTCGGCGAGTCGCTCCAGGGTAACGGCGCGCAGCGTGCGGCCGGCGTCGGCCTCCTCCAGGACCCGTGCGGCGTCCCAGGCCGACACCGACGACATGTTGACGATCGCGCCGCCCGGCCGCATGTGGCGGGCCGCGGCCTGGGCCCCGAACAGCACGCCCTCGACGTTGACCGACAGGGTCGCGCCGATCTGCTCGGCGGAGATCTCCTCCGCCGCGGCGGAGGGGAAGATCCCCGCGTTGTTGATCCAGAAGTCGATCCCGCCGAACTCCTCCAGCGCGTCCCGCGCCAGCGCCTCGTGCTCCTCGGGTCTGGTGACGTCGAGGCGGCGGGCGAGCACCCGTCCGGGGCGGTCGCCGAGCGCGGTCGCGCGGGCCTCGGCGCCGACCTCCTCGGCGGTGGCTGCCATCTGCTCGGCGTCGATGTCGCCGCCGACCACGTCGACCCCGCGGGCGGCGAGGCCGGCCGCGAACCGGGCGCCCATGCCCCGGGCGGCGCCGGTGATCACGGCGGTCCGGCCCGGAAGCTCGGGGTAGACGGCGGTCATCGGGCGGTGCAGGACGCGTCCGGGGCCGGTGGGATCGGGCTCGCTCGTCATATGTTCTCCGTCGGTCGGTCGGCGGCCGCGCGGGGCCGCGGGTCGTCTGTGTGCGCTGGCCTCGGGGGGTGCCGAGGGAGGGGCGCGCTCAGCCGGGTTCGTCGTCGCGCCGCACGACGCGGCGGCGCACCCGCCAGCCGCCGGGTGAGCGGACCACGTCGTCGGTCAGGGTGGTCAGCCGCACCAGCCGGGGCTCGCCGCCCGCGGGGGTGCTGACGATCTGCAGGTAGGCGCGGACGGTGGCGGCGTGCTCGGCGGCGGCCGGCTCGGCGTGGACGTTGGTCACGACGTGGCGCCGGATCTCCCCCGCGGCCCGGGCGTCGGCGTGGAACCGCTCGGCGAAGGCGGTCAGCTCCGCGGTGCCGACCACCGGCTCGGGGTAGCTCGGCGAGTGGAACTCCCCGTCCTCGGTGAACGTCCGCGCCCACTCGCGCGCGCGGCCGCCGTCGATCCAGTGGCTCTGCGCGGCGTAGAGCTGCTGGATGCCGGCGAGCGCCTCGGCGTCGAGCGCTCGCTCGCAAACACCTGACACGGAAGGGACCTCCACGAGAAGACGTGACTTCGTTCGGTGACCGGGGTGGCAAACCCCTCGTGTATGTGCGATAATCGCACGTAATGTGCGCTTAACGAAAACAGTAAAGTGATCGAGCGCACGCGTCAAGAGGAGTGACATGCCTGAACCCCCCTCCGCCGGCCCCGGCGACGACACCCGTCCGCGCGACTCCGGACTGTCGAAGACGCTGGACAACGGGCTGCAGATCCTGGAGCTGCTCGTCCGCCACCCTCAGGGCCTCTCCCTCACCGAGATCGCCGACGGCATCGGGGTGCACCGGACCGTGGCCCACCGGCTGGTCCGCACCCTTGAGGCGCACCGCCTGTGTCACCGGGACTCCTTCAAGCGGATCTCGCTGGGCAACGGCCTGGTCCGCCTCGCCGAACCCGTCGAGCAGGACCTGCGCGCCCTCGCCCGCCCGGTCCTCGAAGGACTCACCGACGCCACCCGGGCCACCGCGCATCTGGTGGTGCGGGAGGACGAGGCGCAGGTGCGGATGATGATGATCGTCGAACCGCGGCACGCCCGGATGCACGTCTCGTTCCACGCCGGGCAGGTCGACCCGATCGACCGAGGTTCCGCCGGGCTGGCCATCCTGGCGGCGCAGCCGCCGGTCCCGAACGAGCGCGCCGAGGTGGCGCGGGCGCGCGAGCGGGGGTTCGCCGTCTCCTACGGCGAGATCGCGTCCTCCATCACGGGCATCTCGGCACCGGTGCCCGACAGGCGGGGCGCGCGGCCCATCAGCATCGGCCTGTCCCTGTTCGAGGTCTCCGACGAGGAGGCGCTCGGCACGACGGTCGTCGACGCGGCCCAGCGCCTCGGCGCCCTGCTGTGACCTGAGGGTCGGAGGCCCGCCGCTCCTGCCGCTCGTCGTTGCCGAGGGCCGGGACCTGCATCGTGGCCGAACCGATGACGTAGTCGGCCAGCGCGTAGGCGGCGGTGAGTTCGGGGCCGGTGAACCCGTCTGGACGGAGGGCCGGGCCGGCCGCCCGCGCCGCTGACCCCGCCCGGAGCCCCTGGTCCACGAGGAACTCCGGGAGGCCCCTCCGCCCTGCATCGGGGCACGCCGTCCCGATGGCGGGTCGCCGTCCGGCCCGGTGGGCGGGTGCGGGTGGCGGGGTCAGGGGGTCGAGCGGCGGATCGCGGTGATGATCCGGTCGCGCGCACGCCGGCCCTCCGGGATCCGGTACAGCGGGTAGACGTGGATCTGGCCGGGGGCCTCGTGGAAGTCCACCGGGACGCCGTCCCCCTCGGCGAGGGCGCGGAACCGGTGCGCGTCGGGGTTGAGCACGTCGTGGGTGCCGATGAAGACCGTGGTGGGCGGGAGCCCGGCCATGGTGCCGTTGATCGGGCTGACCACGGGATCGTCCGGATCGAGGTCGTGCGCCCACAGCCCGCCGGCGAACCGCAGCGCCGGGCTGGACAGCTCGGGGTCGCGCGGCTCCACCTCGGGGATCGCCGGGTTCCTCATCGTCACGTCCAGCCAGGGCGAGATCAGGATGAGGCGGTCGGGCTGGTCGCCGCCCTCGTCGCGCAGGCGCTGCGCCGCGGCCAGGACCATGCCGCCGCCCGCCGAGTCGCCCATGAGCACCACGTCGCCCGATGCGCGCTCCAGCAGCTCCCTGGCGAGCCCGGTGACCTCGGGCGCGACGCTTCCCGCGCACCCCCGGGGCGCGAGCGGGTAGACCGGCACGGTCACCCGCGCCGACAGCGCGGTCGCCAGTCGCTCGATCAGCCGCCAGTGCATGGCGCTGATCTCCTCGATGTAGGCGCCGCCGTGGACGAAGAGCACGTCGGGGCCGGGGGCGCCGGTCCGGGGCGCCACCCGGTAGCAGGGCCACCCGCGCCGGTAGTCCAGGTCGACGGCGCAGGTGCGCTCCAGGCGCCGGGGCGGCCCGTAGGAGGTGGGCCGCACCTGCTTGGCCTCGACCTTGCGGCGCACGACGTCGGGGTCGCGATACTCGACCTGGGCGCCGATCACGGACGCCGTCATCCTCAACAACCGGCTCGCGACACTGGGCACAACCGCCTCCGTCCTCATCGACCGGCCGCCCTGCGGCGGCGGGCTCCCGTTCCCCCTTCCCGCATCGGTCGCGGCTTCACGCCGATGCGAACTACAAGGCTCTCGCCTGCGGTGATGCACTCATGAACGGTCGAGCGGCCGGCTCCCCGCGGCAGCGGGCGGCGGTGGATGTGGCGCGGAGGTAAGGGAAGTGTCACCCGCGGCGCATCGCGCGGGAAACGGCGGGCGCGGCCCCGGGCGCGCCCGGGTGGACCGGTCGGCGGCCGGGGGTGTCGGCGGCGCAGGTCCGGGGAATCCGGTGATCCTCCCCTGGACGATACCGGGCGCCGCCGGGACGCTCCGGCGCCGCGGCCCCGCGGCAGCGGGCGGCGGGCGCACGGAAGGTGACAGCCCCTTGACCGAACGTGGACACCGAATTACGGTCTGGACCAATTGGCGGGCGCGAACGCCGAGTGGCCCGGGACGGCGCCTCCGGCGCCCCCAGCGTCGCCCGCCGCCACGGGAGGAATGCCCATCGCCCTGTTCGCACGTGAACCGAAACCAAGGGAGGCGGCGCACTCCACACACGTCGCCGACGAGGTCGCACGCACGGCGTAGCAGTGCGGGCGCACTCCCATCCCGAGGGTTCCGCACAGCCCTCATCTCCCCACCGCCGCGCCTCCCCGCCCCCTCCGGGCACCGGGCCGACCCGGCGCCCCCGGATCCGGGGATCGCGGTCCGATACGAGAAGGGCCTGCAATGAACCTGAAAAGGAAGTTCCTCTCCGCCGCCGCCGTCACCGCCGTGACCCCGCTCCTCTTCGTGCTGATGCCCGCGGGAACGGCCAACGCCCACGGCTACGTGTCCTCCCCGGCCAGCCGCCAGGCGCAGTGCGCGGCCGGAACGGTCTCCTGCGGCAGCATCAAGTGGGAACCGCAGAGCGTCGAGGGCCCCAAGGGCCTGACCAGTTGCAGCGGCGGCAACAGCCGGTTCGCCGAGCTCGACGACGACAGCAAGGGCTGGCAGGTCACCCCCGTGGGCAACTCGGTGGACTTCACCTGGACGATCACCGCCCGGCACTCCACGAGCACCTGGGAGTACTTCGCCGGCGGCCGGCGGCTCGCGGTCTTCGACGACCACGGTGCGCAGCCGCCCTCCTCGCTGACCCACAGGGTCGACCTCGGCGGGCTGAGCGGTGAGCAGAAGATCCTCGCGGTGTGGAACATCGCCGACACCGCCAACGCGTTCTACGCCTGCATCGACGTCAACGTCGGCGCCGCCTAGCGGCACCGGCGGCGGGGTGCGCGGGCCGCGCGGCCGGCGCCCCCGGAAGCAGGCGGGGGCCTCCGGATCGGTTCGGATCACCGGCGTCGGCGCCGAACCACCGGGGGCCCTCGCACGTCCGGCCGTCAGCGGTTCCAGGCCTCCGGTCGCGCGTCGGCGGCGAGCACCGCCGCGCACAGGTCGGCCGCGTGCCGGGCGGCGCGGACGTCATGGGCGCGGATGACGCCGGCGCCGCGCAGCACGCCGACGGCGACCGCGGCCGTCGACGCGGCGCCGCGCTCCCCTGTGTCCAGGCCGAGCAGCCGCCCCAGGAATATCTTGTTGGAGGCGGCCAGCAGCACGGGGTGGCCCGGCCGGGCGAACCGCCCGATCGCGGCGAGCAGCCGCAGCGACTGCCGCCAGGTCTTGCCCAGGTCCAGGCCCGGGTCGAGGATCACCCGGTGGGCCGGCAGGCCGGCGTCCCAGCACCGTTGTGCGAGGTGGCGCAGGTGCGCGGCGACGTCGCCGACGACGTCGCCGTAGACCGGGTCCGGGTCGGGGATCCCGGGCGGAAGCCGGGTGTGGGTGGCGACCACGGATGCGCCGTGCCGCGCGGCCGCCGGCAGGTAGCCGGGATCGCCGAAGCCGCTCATGTCGTTGCCCAGCACCGCTCCGTGCGCGAACGCCGCCTCGGCGACCGCGGCGCGCGTGGTGTCGACCGAGACCGGCGCGTCGAACCGCTCCCGCAGGGCGGTGACCGTTTCGACGACGAGGTCGCACTCCTCGAGGAGGGGGACGTCGCGGACGCCCACGCCGCCCGGTCGGGCGCCCACGTCCAGGATGTCGGCGCCGTCGCCCACCATGGACTCGGCGCGGCGCAGCAGGGCGTCGAGGCGGAAGTGGCGCCCGCCGTCGTAGAAGGAGTCCCTGGTCCGGTTCAGGATCCCCATGACGAGGGGGTGTGCGGTCACGTCGTGGCGCCTGCCGCCCAGACTCAGTTCCGTTCCCACACGTCCTCCCGTCCGCCGGTCAGTGCGCGCTCCGCCCACTGCGCGCCCTGCATGAGGGCGTGGTCCATGTTTCCGATCTCGTAACGCCAGGCCCCCATGCGCCCCCGTGAGCTGATGCCGTGCCCGGCCAGCCACGGCTCGATGGCCGCGAGCGCGGCGTCGCGGTCCAGCGTCGGCACCGGGTGACTCTTCTCCCGCAGGCAGTGCCACGTGGTGGCGGGGCGCTCGCCGGCTCGGAGCAGGCCGACGCGTTCCATGCCCCGGAGTACGGAGGCGACCACCGCGCCCGCGTCGACCGGCCGGTGGCGGGAGACCGAGAGCTCGGCCAGGAGCAGGGACTGGTCCGGGCGGGCGGTCATCCGCGGGGAGTAGTTCGACAGCAGCGTCACCCGGTGGAAGGGCACGTCGGGCTCGGGGTAGTAGACCCAGGTGCGTTCGGAGGGGACCGGGCGGTCCAGGCCCACTCCGACCACGTGGGTGCCGGTGGCCGCGAGCCGCCGGGCCGCTGCGCGCACGTGCGGCGGAGCGCCGTCGCAGCACCGCACCAGGTCGTCCATCGGCATGGTGCTGAGCAGGAGGCCGTAGCGGCGCGCGGCGCCGTCGGCGGTGTGGACGACGCGCCGCTCCGGTTCGACGCGCACGACGGGGCTGTGCAGTCTGATCTGCGCGGTCAGCGGGCGGGCGAGCCTGGTGTAGAGGTACCCGGTCCCCTCGCGGGCGGGGTAGCGGAAGGTGCTGTTGGGCCCCCAGTCCAGGTCGCCGTCGCCGAGCACGACGTGGCGCAGGGCCGCGTCGACGTCGACGACGGAGACGCGTTCGCCGATCCACTGGTAGGCCATCTCGTGGAGGGGGGTGGCCCACACCTTGGCGTTGTAGGGCCGCATGAAGTGCCGGGCGATGCCGTCGCCGAAGGTGGCGTCGATCCAGTCGGCGAAGTGGCGGGGTCTGGGCGGTGATCCGGCCGCGTTGACGTGCGCGCCGACCAGGCCGCGCAGGCACTCGTAGACGGTGGGGGCGTCCAGCCCGCCGAAGTGGTTCTGGAAGGGGTAGGGGATGTGGCGCTGCCGCATCCGGATCCACGCCGAGCGCCGGATCGTGGTGTGGTCGTCGCCGAGCAGCCCGTCCAGCAGCCGGTCGACGTAGGGATAGTGGCTGAAGATGACGTGGCCGCCGATGTCGTAGGTGAATCCGGCCTCATCGAGGTAGGACCGCGCGAGCCCTCCGACGCCGTCGGAGGCCTCCAGCAGCACCCACGCGTCGCAGCCGAGTTCGCGCAGCCGGTGCGCCGCCCCCAGACCGGTGGGGCCGGCGCCGATGATCACCAGGCGGTCACCGGTCATCGGTGGCGCCCTCCTCCCTCAGGCGCCGGAACAGCGCGATCAGTTCGTCGACGCGGTGGTCGAAGGTGAACTCGTGCCTGCGGGGCCAGATCGAAGCGCGCAGCTCCGACATCGAGCCGTCGTCGTGCAGCCGGGCGGCGAGGTCGGCGGGCCCGTCGTAGAGCAGGCCGACCCGGTGCCGGGTGACGAAGCGCTCCATCGCCACGGTGCAGCCGGGGTTGCGCACCTGGAGCAGCGGCAGCCCGGCGGCGAGCAGGGTGCCGACGCGGGCCGGGTGGTTGAGGTCGTCCCAGCCTGCCGCGCGCAGGTCGCCGTTGTTGCGGCTGGTGAAGCGGTGCAGCCATCCGGCGTCGTAGCGGGACAGCACCCGCACCCAGTCCCGCTGGTCGACGGGCGGGTGGACGTGCAGTCGGCCCGCGCACCGGTGCAGCGCGTCGCCCAGCCAGTCGCGCCATCGCCCCTGCGGGCCGGGGCCGTCGACGAGTCCGTGCAGGTGGACGTGGATCCCGAGGGCGGTGAGCTCGGCGAGGAAGTCGGTGCCGAAACCGAGCGGACGCCCCAGCACGGCGGTGTGCGGGGCGCCGTCGCGTTCGGCCAGCCGCTCGGCGCGGCGGCCCCGCAGCCAGTCGGCCTTGGGCAGGCTGCCGTCGATCACCAGCGTGCGGGCCGGATCGATGCGGCCGGGCAGCGCCAGCTCGAACCACTCCCGCTCCTCCGGGGTGGACAGGACCAGGGCGTCGGCCCGGGTGCACAGGTCGGCCAGCAGGCGCCACTCGCCGCGCGCGATGCTGCGCTGCGGGGACTCCTTGAAGTGCCAGACGAAGGGCACGCCGCGGGAGCGCCGCATGACCTCGTGGGCGAAGGGCACGGCCCGCCAGCCGAGCTGGGCGTAGACGACGTCGGGCCGCAGCTCGCGGACCGCCTCCGGCCAGTCCGCCGCCGGCACATCGGCGACGTGCCCGAACGGCAGCGGGCCCACGGTGTCGACGCCGAGGCCGTCGGGCGTCCACAGTCCGTGCAGCCGGTGCCCCCGCTCGGCGAGGGCCAGCACGCGTTCGGGCTGGTAGGACAGTTCCCCGACGAGCAGGATCCGCAGCCCGTCCGGGGCCGCCGGATGCGGCCTGCGCCGGAACCGGTCGTACAGGCGCCGCTCGTCGATCCGGGTGCCGTCGCTGGTGTGGAAGCGGAGCGGGTCGGCGATCCGGTAGCGCCGCCGGAACACGTTCAGGCCGCCGTCGTGGCGTTCGCGGATCGCCTTGTGCCGCTGGTCGGGGTGGTCGGTCCAGGTGCAGGTGACCCGGCCGGTGCCGACGGCCCTCCCGCGCCGGCGCAGCGCCGACCACAGCAGCCGGTCGAGGTCGTCGCTCTCCAGTTCCGAGCGCTCCACCCAGCGGTCCGGGGTCCGGCGGTGCATCACCTGGACGAGCTGGAGCGGTCCGCCGCACGGTCCGTCGAGGAACTCCGCCGCGTCGCCGTGCCGCGTTCCCGACCAGGCGAGCACGACCCCGTCGTCGTCGAACGGCTCCAGCAGGACGGCGAGGTGGGTGCGGTCGTAGACGTCGTCGGAGGGCAGGTAGGCGATCAGCGGTGCGCGCGCCATGTCCAGTCCGATGTTGGCCGCGGCGCCGAGGCCGCGGTTGACCGCCGAGCGGTGGCAGCGCACCCGGGGGTCGCGCAGGAACGGGCGCAGCGCATCGGGCGTGCCGTCGGTGGATCCGTCGTCGACCACGATGAGCTCCCAGTCCGGCACGTCCTGGGCGAGCAGGCCGGCGACGGCCCGCGGGAGGAAGGCCGACTGCTCGAAGGTCGGCATGACAACGCTGACCCGGGGTAGCCGGTCGCCATCATGGCCTCGGCTCTCATGGACCCCGATGTCCGCGGCGTCGCGTTCGTACGGTTGCGCGTCGGTCTCGGCGACCTGCTGTGCGGCGCCCCCGCTCTGCGGGCGGTGCGCCGGGCCCGCCCTGATCTGCGGATCACGCTGGTCACCTGGGCCGAGATGGCGCCGGTCGTGCGGCGTATGCGCGCCTGCGTGGACGAACTGCTGCCGTTCCCCGGCCATCCGGGGATCCCCGAGCGCCCGCCCCGCGCGGAGGAGCTGCCGGGGTTCTGGCGGCGGGCCGCCGAGCGCGGGTTCGATCTGGCCGTCCAGTCCTACGGCGACAACCCGGTGGCGGGCGAGGTGACCGAACGGATGGGGGCGCGCCTGGTCGCCGGGTTCGCGGTGGCCGGCTGGCGCCCGCCGGACCCGGCGCTGGGGCTGGCCTACCCCCGGGAGGCCCACGAGGTCTGGCGGCACCTGCGGCTGGTGCGGCGCCTGGGCGTCCCGGCCGCCGCCGGCGCCGACGCGCTGGAGTTCCCCTCCACCCCCGCCGACCACCGCGAGTACCGCGGCCTGTGCGGGCGCCACGGTCTGCGGCCCGGCGGCTACGCGGTCGTCCACCCGGGGGCCACCTGCGCCAGCCGGCGCTGGCCCGCCGACCGCTTCGCGCGGGTCGCCGACGCCCTCGCCCGGCGAGGTCTGCGCGTGGTGCTCGGCGGGGTCCCGGCCGAGCGGGGGCTCACCGCCGCGGTCGCCGGGGAGATGCGCGAACCAGCCACCGACCTGGCCGGGCGGACGACGCTGGGCGGCTACGCCCTGCTGCTCCGGGGCGCGCGGCTGCTGGTGGGCAACGACACCGGGGCCGCGCACCTGGCCGCGGCCGTCGGCGCGCCGAGCGTGACGGTCTTCCTCTCCGGCGATCCGGTGCGCTGGGCCCATCCCGGTCCCCGGCACCGCGTCGCCCGCAGCGACGTCGGATGCAGCCCGTGCCGGCACCTCACCTGCCCCATCGACTTCCGCTGCGCCTCGCGGGTGTCGGTGGACGACGTCGTCGGTCACGTCGAAGCCCTCATCGGGTGACCGGCGCCGGCGGAGGCGATGACGCCGGCGTAGTCGTCGGCCATGCGCTGGGCGGAGAACGACGCCAGGGCCCTGCGCCGCGCGCGCTCGCCCAGCGCGCGGCGCAGCGCCGGATCGCCGAGCAGCCGGTCCAGCGCCGCGGCCAGTCCCACCTCGTCCTCCGGCTCGACCACCAGGGCGTCCTCCCCCACTTCCGGGCCGACGTCGCCCACCGCGGTGGTGACGCAGGGCAGGCCGTGCGCCATCGCCTCCAGCAGCGCCAGCGACAGCGCCTCGCGGCGGGACGGCAGGCAGAACACGTCCAGGCGGCGCAGCAGCGCGGGCACGTCCGCGCAGTGCCCGATGAAGGTCACCGGCAGCCCCGGCGCCTGCCGCTCCAGCCGCGCCCGGTCCCGGCCCTCCCCCGCGACGACCACGGCGAGCGGGCGGCCGCCGCGGACCAGTCGGCGCACGGCCCCCAGCAGCACGTCGAAGCCCTTCTGCTCGGTGAGCCGCCCCACGGCGCCGATCAGCAGCGGCGTCCTCCCCGGCGGCCGCGCGGCCTCGGCGGGCAGGTCCACGCCGTTGCGGACCCGCACCACGCGCTCCGGGCGGACCCCGAGCTCGCAGAGCTGGGCCGCGATGGGCGCCGAAGGCGCCACCGCCCGGTCGAGCCCGCCGTACAGGGCGGACAGGCCCGATGGGTCGGGTCCGGGGTGCCCGGTGAGGTGCAGGGTGGCGACCGTCGGCGCGGTGTCAAGGGCCGCGGCCAGGCACGCGGCGTTGCTCGCCGGATCGACGAGGTTGACGTGCACCACGTCCGGTTCCAGCCGGGCCAGCGCCGCGGCCACCTCCGGGGCGCTGTCGCGGTGGCGGGCGAGGGGCACGGCGACGCGCTCCGCCACGTGCGGCACCGAGCGGAACGCCGGGGCGACCGGCTCGGAGACGACGAGGCCGCGCCGGATCCCCGGGGGCAGCCGGCGCAGCAGGTGCGAGGTGTGGACCTCGGCTCCGCCGAAGGCGTCGCTGTCCACCACGAACACCGCCCTCATACCGGCTCCACCCGGGCGGGCAGGACGAGGTCGGCGTAGAGGGAGAGGACCTGCCGGGCGAGCCGGTCCCACCGGTAGCGCGCCGCCCGCGCCCGGCCCGCTGCGGCCAGCCGGGCCGCGAGATCGCGGTCCCCCAGCAGCCCGGACAGCGCGCGGGCGAGGGGTTCGGGAGCCTCCGCGGGCACCAGCAGGCCGGTGACCCCGTCCTCGATGACATCGGGGATGCCGCCGGTGTCGGCCGCGACCACCGGCACTCCCGCCCGCAGCGCCTCGACCAGCACCGTCCCCAGCTCCTCGTAGCGCGAAGGCAGCGCCAGCGCGTCGACCGCCGCCAGTATCGGCGGGACCTGCTCGTGCGGGACGAAACCGCGCCAGTGCACTCGCGCGGCCACGCCGAGCCGGTCGGCGAGTGCACGCAGGCCCGCCGCCTCGGGCCCGTCCCCGACCACGACGAGGTGGGCGCCCTGGTCGGCGATGCGGGAAAAGGCCCGCAGCAGGACGTCGACGCCCTTCTGGCGGTGCAGCCGCCCCAGGAACAGGACGCGCGGCCGCGGCACGCCCGCCAGCGGATCGGGCCCGGAGGTCCCGCCGGCGAACGCGGGTTCGGCCACCCCGGAGGAGATGACGGACACCTTCTCCCGCGCCACTCCCAGGCCGCGGACCAGCCGCCGGGTGCGCGGGGTGAGGACGATGACGGCGTCGGCGCGCGCCAGCCCCAGGGCCTCCATCCGGCCGCCGAGCAGTTTCAGCATCGCTGAACGCGGCCCGTCGGCGGTGACCGTGTGCAGCACGCTGCAGTGCACGGTCAGGACGAGCGGCAGTCGGCGCCGGCTGACCGCGAGCAGGGCCAGCGGGACCACGGCGATGTCCTCTCCCAGGTGGGCGTGGACGAGATCGGCGTCCGCGGCCAGTCGGTGCACCCGTCCGGCCGCCGGCAGGCTGTACATCTGCCGCGCCCACGGCACGGGAAGGCCCAGGCGCACCACCTGCCCGCGGCTCCCCAGCGGCTCCCGCGTCGGCGCGCCGGGCGGCCGGGTCGTCAGAACCGTCTGCGCCACCCCCAACCGGTCGAGCTCCTCGCTCAACCGGGCGGTGTGGTTCTGCATCCCCCCGACGGGATCGAACCGGCGCCCCCGCCCCTCCAGCACGCCCGGCGGCACCTCGAAAACCGAGCACAGCCGCAATACCCGCATTCCCACCCCCCGCACGCAGCACCGAGCCGACGCCGGGCCGACTACCCGTGGACGCGGCGCGCATGCCCGGCCGCACCGATCGGACGCCGACCGCGCGGTGGAGGCGGCGCCCGACCGCGCGGTCGGCGGTGTTCAGGGCGTGGTTCTTCGCCTTCTGCGTGCTGACCGTGGTGGCGTGGGTGCCGCCGTACTTCCCGAGGTTCGCAGTGGTCGGGTGGTGCGCCCGGCGGGATCGGTTGCGGTCCGGTGACCGGAGGTCTGCTGTGCGGCCCCACACGGCCGACGGAAGGCTCCTCGTCCCGATCGGCCTCGACGGCCGCAACCGATCATCAGCCCAGGGTGGCGCCGAAGGCCAGTCCGAGCAGGTAGGTCAGTGCCGCGGCGGCCGCGCCGATGGCGAACTGGCGCAGTGCGCGACGCAGCGGCGGCGCGCCGGACAGCACCCCCACGACTCCGCCGGTGAGCATCAGCGCGACCCCGGTGAGCAGCCCGGCCGCCACGACGGCGGCGAGGCCCTCCGCCCCGGCCAGGAACGGCAGCACCGGCACCAGCGCACCGGTTCCGAAGAACGCGAAGCTGGCCCCCGCCGCGCCGATCCCGCTGCCGACGACGTCGGCGCCCTCGGAGCCGGACACGGCCGGGGCCGGACCGGAGTGCTCGCGGCGCAGCACCGCGTCGGCGTGCCGCCGGGCCTCCTCCGCCGGCATCCCCCGCGCCCGGTAGACCAGGGCGAGCTCGTTGGCGTCGACGTCGAGTGCGGGCAACGACGCCCGCGCGGCCTCGTCCGGTGTGGAGGCGGCCAGCAGCTCGCGCTGCGAGCTCACCGAGATGTACTCCCCGGCCGCCATCGACAGCGCCCCGGCCAGCAGCCCCGACAGCCCGGTCAGCAGCACGGTCTGCGTGCCGGCTCCGCCGCCGATCACCCCGAGGACCAGCGCGATGTTGCTCACCAGCCCGTCGTTGGCCCCGAAGACCGCCGCGCGCAGCGTTCCCGACATCCGGGCCCGCCCCCGCGCGGCGAGCCCGCGCACGACCTCGCCGTGGATCCGCTCGTCGGCCGCCATCGCGGGCGGGGCGTCGGAGTCGGAGTCGTAGACCGGCCGGCTCTCGGCCTGCTGCATGAGCGCCAGCACGAACACCCAGCCGAAGTGGCGGGCGAGGAAGGTCATCAGCCGCGTCCGCGGGGTACCGCGGCGCAGCCTGCCGACGTCCTCGCCGAGCAGGCCCTCCCAGTGCGCCACGTGGCGCTCCTCCGCGGCGGCCAGCCCGAGCAGGATCTCCCGCTCCTCACCGGAGCGGCGGGAGGCCAGCTCCCGGTAGGCCCGGGCGGCCTCCTGCTCGTCGGCCAGCAGGCGGCGCCACCGCCGCAGCATCGCGGGCGACGGCCCGAACGGCGGCTCCGATTCCTCGTCGTCTCCCGCTCCCATGGCGCCTCCTTCCGGCGCGGTGCGCGACCGGTACGCCCACGTCCCTACCCCGGCGGACGCGCGCCGAGCACCCGGCGCGCCGGGGCCGCGCCGCGCCTCCTTTGGCGCCGATCTTGACCTTGTGGGGCCTGAAGACGTTGAAATAACGCCCACAAGGTCAACGTGAGTTTCAACCTCGGCCACTGGGGGTCGTGAAGCCTCGACCCAAGGAGGGATGGCCTACACGCCCCCCTGGGATCGAGGTGGAGGGGACCTACCCGCGCGCCTACTCCATCCCGAGGCCGAGGATAAAACCCAAGGTCGAGATCAGCGAGAGAACCACCGCAAACCTCAGAACACCCCTCGGGACCTCGGCCCCGGCTACGCCGCCTCGGTGCCGAGCTGGGCGGCGACGAGGGTGAGCGCGCCGGCCCGGTCGAGGTCGCGGCCCTGCCGGTAGGCGGCCCGGTAGGCGTGCTCGCCCAGCTCGGCCCGGAGCCGATCGGCCAGCCGCACCGCATCGGGGTTGAGCGCTTCGAGCGAGCCGCGCAGCACGTGGGCGGCCCCGAGCGCCCGCACCGCCGGGATCGGCCGACCCGGGGCGCCCGCGGCCGCGTTCCGCCCGCTCCAGGGCGTCACCGCGCGCGGGGCTCGTGGACCTCGGCCATCCAGTCGGCGAGCTCGCCCAGCACCTGGCGGATCTCGGCGTGCGCGTAATGGGTGCGGTCCCAGCCGGCGTACAGCGAGAACGTCAGTAGGCCCTCGGGGCCGCGGATCCGCGCGGAGCACAGGCCGAAGGAGGGGAGGTCGGAGACCACGCAGACGCCCTCCCCCGCCGCCGCCAGCGCCTGGGCCATGATCGGCGAGTTCGGCTCGGCGACCGGGTCGATCGTGTGCTCCCCGCCGACCACGGCCGCGTCGAAGATGCGGCGCACGGCGCTGCCCCGCCCCATGAGGACGAGCGCCGCGTCGGCGAGCTCGGCGAGGTCCACCTCACCGCGCCCGGCCAGTGGGTGGCCGGGCGGCATCTGCGCCCACAACGGCGCGGCTCCCACGTAGATCGAGGCGAGGGAGGGCGGCGGGGGCACGGTGCTGATGCCGAGGTCGCCTTTTGCCTCGGCGACGAGGTCGAAGACCGCTTCGGGCTGGTGCGGCAGCACATCGGCGAAGGGGGCCGCCCGCTGCGCGGCGAAGGGCGCCACCAGGTGAGTGGCGGTGGCCGGCGGGCAGATCACCCGCAGCCGCACCCGCCGCTGCTCGGCCACCGAGCGCATGAGCTCCCGCGCCCGGGATGCCCGCCCGACCAGGTCGCGCGCGATGGGGAGGAAGCGCTCGCCGGCGGCGCTCAGCCGCAGCGGCCCGCTCCCCCGCTGGAACAGCTCGACGCCCAGCTCCCGCTCCAGGGTGCGCAGCTGCCGCGAAACCGAGGGCTGGGCGACGCGGACCTGTTTGGCCGCGCTCGTCACCGACCCGTGGTCGACCACGGTGAGGAAGTAGTTGACCACCCGCAGTTCCACAATGCCTCCCAGGCATGAACGGCCGACTTTTTGAGTATTGGACTGTATAGCCGCTGGGTGCCCAGACTGTCCACTGTTCATCTTTCGGACAACGGCCGTCCCCTTCCGGGGCAGGTCCTGAGCGGAATCCGGGGTCCCCATGACCACGACCGACGTCCCGGTCGGCTCGCGAACGCGGCGGGCGACGATCGCCTCGTTCGTCGGCACCGCCATCGAGTGGTACGACTTCTACATCTACGGGACCGCCTCCGCGCTGGTCTTCGCACGCCTCTTCTTCCCCGAGGTCAGCCCGGCCGCGGGCACCATGGCGTCGTTCGCGGCCTTCTGGGTCGGCTTCCTGGCGCGCCCTCTCGGCGGAATCGTCTTCGGCCACATCGGCGACCGCCTGGGCCGCAAGCAGACCCTGGTCGTCACGCTGCTGATGATGGGGGTCGCCACCACCGGCATCGGCCTGCTGCCGACCTATGCCGCCATCGGGCTGGCCGCGCCGCTGCTGCTGGTGGCGCTGCGCTTCGTCCAGGGCGTCGCCGTGGGCGGCGAATGGGGCGGAGCGGTCCTCATGGCCACCGAGAGCGCACCGAAGAAACGCCGGGGGATCTCGGGGATGTGGGTGCAGCAGGGATCGCCGGCCGGCGCCACCCTGGCCACCCTGGTCTTCATGGTCGTGGGCTACCTGCCCGACGAGGCATTCTTCTCCTGGGGTTGGCGCGTGCCCTTCCTGCTGTCGGCCGTGCTGGTCGTGGTCGGGCTGGTCATCCGGGTCAAGGTCGAGGAGTCGACGGACTTCGCCGAGACCAGGCGGCAGGCCGGAGTGGTCAAGGCGCCCCTGGTCGAGGTGCTGCGCTCCTCCTGGGGTCTGGTTCTGCTGGCGATCGGCGCCAGCGCCATCGGCATCTCCGCCGCCTACTTCACCAACACCTTCGTGCTGTCCTGGACCACCACCGAACTGCAGGTGCCCCGACAGACGATGATCTACGTGCTGCTGGCCGTCTCCGTCCTGCAGTTCCTCTGGCAGCCGGCCGCCGCGCTGATCGCCCAGCGCGTCGGCACGGTGCGGCTGATGGCCGGAGCGCTGATCGGCAACATCGTCGCCGTGGTCCCGATGTTCCTGCTGATCATGACGGCCCAGCCCGCGCTGATCACCGCGGGTCTGGCGCTGGGCATCGTCACCGGCTCCGCCTACTACGCCATGCTGGCCGGCTTCCTCGCCCAGGTGTTCCCGGCCAACGTCCGCTACACCGGCATCTCCGTCGCCTACCAGTTCTGCGGGTCGGTCATCGGCGGCTCGACGCCGCTGGTCGCGCAGTACCTGCTGACCTCCAGCGACGGCTCGCCGTGGGCGGTCGCCGGCTACTACGTGACGCTCCTGCTGCTCACCGTGGCCTGCGTACTGGTCCTGGCCCGGCGCCTGGCCGCCCGGCGGGCGAGCGGCGCCTGAGGGCCCGCGGCAGAAGCAGCACCGCAGACACGCAGAAACGGGGGATCCTCATGCGACTCGACGCACTGTTCACCAACGCCAGGTTCACCACGCTGGACCCGCGGCGCCCGCACGCTCAGACGATGGGGGTGGTCGCCGGGCGGATCGCCGGCTTCGACGAGGAGGTCGCAGGCGCGGCCGCCGACCGGGTCGTGGACCTGGGCGGCGCCCCGGCCGTCCCCGGCTTCAACGACGCCCACCACCACCTGAGCATGCGCGGCGACCGGCTGCGCTCCCTGGACCTGCGCGCCTCGCAGGTCCCGACCCTGGAGGCGCTCTACGAGGCGGTCGCCCGGCACGCCGCCCGACTGCCGGGGGACGCCTGGGTGCGGGGGGCCGGCTACGACCAGAACAAGATCGGCGCGCACCCCACCGCCGCCGCGCTGGACGCCGCGGCCGGCGGGCGGCCGGTCTGGCTGGAGCACGTGTCCGGGCACATGGGAGTGGCCGGCACCGCCGCCTTCGAGCGCGCCGGGTACCCGGGCCGCGACGGGGTGCCCGGTGTCGAGGGCGGCCACGTGGCGCGTGACGCCGACGGCCGTGCCGAGGGCCTGCTCCAGGAGACCGCCCAGGCGCTGGTCACCCGCGTGCTGCGCCCCGAGCCGGTGGAGGAGATCGTCGCGAGCATCGCCGCGGCCTCGTGGGCCGCGCTGGCCGAGGGGCTGACCAGCGCCACCGAGCCGGGCATCGGGGCCGTGGAGCACATCGGGCACGGGCCGGTCGACCTGCACGCCTTCCACCTCGCGCGGGAGCGGGGGGCGCTGGGGGTGCGCATGACCGTCATGCCCTATCTGACGGTGCTGCGCGACCTCGGGCTGTTCCAGCCCGGCGAACGCTGGTTCGGCCTCGACCTGGGGCTGCGCAGCGGCTTCGGTGACGAATGGCTGCGCGTCGGACCGACCAAGGTCCTCTCCGACGGCTCGCTCATCGGGCGCTCGGCCCACATGTGCTGCGGCTACCACGACGACCCCGACAACCGCGGGTTCCTCCAGTTCGAGCGCGAGGAACTGCGCGAGATGGTCGTCGAGGCGCACCGGTGCGGCTGGCAGGTCGCCGCGCACGCGATCGGCGACGCCGCGATCGGGGCCGTCTTGGACATCCTCACCGAGGCGCAGGAGCGGCACCCCCGCGCCGATGCCCGGCACCGGATCGAGCACTTCGCCGTGGCCTCCGACGCCCAGGTGCGCCGCGCGGCCGAGCTCGGGGTCGTCCCGGTGCCGCAGGGGCGCTTCGTCTCGGAGCTGGGCGACGGCATGCTCGCGGCCCTGGGTCCGGAGCGGAGCCGACGGTGCTACCGGATGCGCAGCGTCCTCGACGCGGGCATGGTGCTGCCCGGCAGCAGCGACGCCCCGGTGGCCCACGGCAGCCCGATCCTCGGGATCCACGACATGGTCAACCGGCGCACCGCCTCGGGTGCGCCGCTCGCCCCGGAGGAGGCGCTCACCCCGCTGCAGGCGCTGCACGCCTACACCGTCGGCTCGGCCCACGCCGTGCACGAGGAGGGCCGCAAGGGCGTGCTGCGGCGCGGCATGCTCGCCGACGTCGCCGTCCTCTCCGACGACCTGCTGAACGTCGCCCCCGACAGGATCAAGGACGTCTCCGTCGGAGCCACCGTCGTCGGCGGAAGGGTCGCCCACGACGGCGGCGCCGTCAGCGAACGGTGATTTCCTTCCCCGCGCGTCGGGGGGCGCCGGCGCCTCCTGTCACCATGGCCTCATGGATTCGGCACCGGATCGCGCGGCGGTCACCGTCTGCGAGGCGGGTGAGGACCAGCGGCCCGTGATCGAGCGGCTGGCCCAGCTCGAACGGCACGACCTGTCGGAGTTCCGCGGCTACACGCCGGACGCCGACGGGGTGTTCGCCTTCGACGCGCTCCCGTCGTTCTTCGGCGAGCCGGACCGCCGCGCCTACCTGATCCGCTCCGGGCCGACCCTCGCCGGCTTCACGCTGACACGGGGCCTTGCCGACGGTGCGACGTCGATCTTCGCGTTCTTCGTGGTCCGCGCGCTGCGCAGGCGGGGGGTCGGCCACCGGGCGGCCCTGGAGCTGCTGCGCCTGCGGCCCGGGCCCTGGGGTATCGCCTTCCAGGAGGAGAACCCCGGCGCCGCCCGGTTCTGGCGGCGGGTGGCCACCGCGTGCGTCGGGTCGGCCTGGCGGGAGGAGCGGCGCCCGGGTGCGGGCGGGACGCCGGACGTGTGGATCCGGCTGGACACGACCGAGCGGGCACGCGGCGGCGGGGGCTGAGGGCGGTCGTCGGAGCGGGCGTCCCCGCGTCCTGCGCCAGCCAGAGGTCCGGGCGGTGCCGCAGCACGGCGGCCCCGGCGCGGCGGGCCGCCCTGTCGGGCCTGCGCCCGCCCTGCCGCGTCGCGGTCGGGGTGCGGCCCGCTCCGCGACGGCGACCGGTCGGCGCTCTCACGCACCCGGGGACGCTGACGGGTCCTCCGGAACCGCTCCCGCCCGGCGCCTCCCGCCGTCCGGGCGGCGGAAAACCCGTCGCGGGGCCGTGCCCCGGCCGGTAGGTTCGAAGACTTCCCTCTCCGCGGGAAGTGCCCGGTGCGGGGCGCCGCACCACGACATGGAGGGAAGGTCCGGCCGATGAAGCACTCCAGCCCCGAGTTCGCCGCGATCGCCGAGCGGACGACGATCCTGCGCTGCCAGGTGGGATCGGGGGTCCACGGCATCACCGTCGCCGGCCAGGACGACCGCGACGAGATGGGCATCTGCGTCGAGCCGCCGGAGTACGTGATCGGACTGCGCCGGTTCGAGCAGTACGTCCACCGCACGCAGCCCGAGGGGGTGCGCTCCGGGCCCGGCGACCTCGACCTGACCGTGTACTCGCTGCGCAAGTGGCTGCGGCTGGCGCTGACGGGCAACCCGACGGTGTTGCTGCCGCTGTTCGTGCCCGAGGACGAGATCGTCCGCGTCACCGACCTGGGGCGGCGGCTGCGCGCCGAACGCGAGCGGATCCTGTCCCGCCAGGCCGGGCACCGGTTCCTCGGCTACCTGCGGGCGCAGCGCGACAGCATGCTGGGGCGGCGCGGCGGGCGGCACACCAACCGTCCCGAGCTGATCGCCGAGTACGGCTTCGACGTCAAGTTCGCCTACCACATGGTGCGGCTCGGCGTTCAGGGTTCGGAGATGCTGCGCACCGGGCGGGTGACGCTGCCGATGCCGGACCCGTGGGCGTCCTGGCTGCGCGAGCTGCGCCGCGGCGAGCACTCGATGGCCGAGGCGCTGGCCGCGGCCGAGGAGCTGGAGGCCGAGCTGCGCGACCTCGTCACCACCTCGCCGCTGCCCGAGCACCCCGACCACGCCTGGGCCGACGCCTGGCTGGTCGAGGCCTACCAGCGCACATGGAGCGAACCCGCCCTCGCCGCGGCGGCCGCCGCCGCGGGGCGGGGCTGACCGGAGGACGCCGGCGCCGCCGGACGGGCCGGTGCCCCACCCGCCGGCCGGCCGGGGAAGTCCCGGCCGGGCGGGCGGGCGTGAAGACGGGGGTGCGGTCTCTCCTCGCTCGCCCGGACGCGTCCGGCTCAGCCGCGCCAGGCGCCCCGGGCCGCGGCTTCGGCGGCGTAGGACTCCAAGTCCCTGGGGTCGCGTCCCGTCACGCGCCGCACCGCGTCGGTGGGCTCGGCGTCGCCGAGGCCGCGCAGGGCCGCGAACGCCGCGGCCGCGCCCGCGGCCTCCTCCCGCGAGGCCCCTGAGGCGACCTGGACGGCCAGGTACTCCTCCTCCGTCCCCAGGAAGCGCAGCCGCCGACCGCTCGCCCGGCCGATGACCGCGAGGGCCTCGGCGAACGACAGCGCCCGCGGACCGGTCAGCTCGTAGCTGCGCCCCGCGTGGCCGTCCCCGGTGAGCGCGGCGGCGGCGACCGCGGCGATGTCGTCGGCGTCGACGAACGCCTGGCGCGCCTCCCCCAGCGGCAGCGCGAGCTCGCCCGCCGTGACCGCCTCGCGGAAGAAGCCCTCGTCGAAGTTCTGGTTGAACCAGTCCGGCCGCACGACGGTCCACTCCGCTCCGGACTCGCGCACCGTCCGCTCGGCCGCCATCAGCCGCTCGTCGCCCATCGTCTCGATGCCCCTGCTGGAGAGCAGCACGATGCGCCGCACCCCCTGCCCGACCGCGCAGGCGACGAACGACGGGTCGATCGGCAGCTCGTGCGGCGCCATGAGGTACATGCGCGACGCGCCGGACACGGCGGGCTCCCAGGTGTCGGGGTCGGCCCAGTCGAAGCGCACCGCACCTCCGCGGGAGGCGGCGCGCACCGGGTGTCCCGCGGCGCGCAGCAGGTCGGCCACCCGTCGACCGGTGGAGCCGGTCGCCCCGAGGACCAGAATCGGTTGTTGTTGGGTCATGCGCACAGTCAAGCGCCCTCTACCTGACAGGGAGTGTCAGGTAGAGGGCGCGGGGTGGCCCGCGGGGGCACGCGGCGCGGTGGCCCGCACCGCGCCGCACCCGTCAGCCGGCCAGGTCGCGCCGGCGCAGCAGCGCGACCGCGGCCAGGGAGAACCCCAGCGCGTAGCAGCACAGCGTGACCGCGGCCCGCTCGCCGCCGACCACGTCGACGACGCCCGGGACCGGCCCGCCCGCGGCGACGCCCTCGGCCAGCGCCGAGACGAGCGATCCGGCGTTCGCGCCCGGAAGCGCGTCCCGCACCGGCTGCAGCGCCGTGAGCAGGTTGTCGGCGATGCCGGAGAGCAGGTTCTCGACGCCGAGGATCCACACGACGCCCAGCCCGATCGGCAGCGCCACGCCCCGGGTGAGGAACGCCAGCGCCCCGCCGGCCAGGCCCCACACGGTCAGGATCAGCCAGCCCGCCAGGAGTCCCCGCGCCGCGTCGGCCGCCGGCGGCCAGTCCATCGCCGCCCCGTCCAGCAGCGCGACCCCCGCGCCCAGCAGCGCGCACCAGGCCAGCGCGGCGACGACCGCCAGCAGCGCGGACAACGCGATCGCGGCCACCTTGGCCAGCGCGAACGCCGTGCGGGACGGCCGCTGGGTGAGCACCGTCTTCATCGTGTCCCAGCCGTACTCCGACCCCACGGTCAGCGCGCCGAAGACCAGCATCAGCGCGCCGGCGAACACCGGCATCGCAGACAGCGCGTTGACCACGAGCTGGTCGGGCAGTGCCGGCGCGAGCGCGGCCCGCCCCGGCCCGCCGTCCTCCAGCGAGGCCGAGTAGGGGATCGCGTAGCGAAACACGGTGAGCAGCAGCAGGAACGCGCCGAGCAGCACCAGGTTGGCCGGACGCCTGCCCAGTTTCACCATCTCGGCCGCGACGGCCGCCGCGAACGCGGACATCATCGGTTCCCTCCCCCGGTCCCGGTCACCTCGAAGAACGCGTCCTCCAGGGTGCGCTTCTCGCGGCACAGCTCGGTGACGGTGATCCCGGCGCCGACAAGCTCCTTGTTGAGCGGGCCGGCCCCGGCCGGATCGGTGCGCAGCCGCAGGCCGCCGCCGTCGAGCGCGACGCGGTCCGGCCCGACCAGCCGCTCCAGCAGCTCGCGGGCCCGGTCCAGAGGGTCGGCGCGCACGCGCAGCACGCTCTCGCCGCGCAGTTCGGTGACGTCGCCCTCCGCGACGAGGCGGCCGCCGGAGATCACCGCGACGCGGTCGCAGAGCTGCTCCACCTCGGCCATGAGGTGGCTGGACAGCAGGACGGTGTGCCCCCAGTCGGCGAGGTCGCGGATGAGCCCGCGCATGTCGCGCATGCCGCCGGGGTCGAGGCCGTTGGTGGGCTCGTCCAGGATGACCAGCTCCGGGTCCTTCAGCAGCGCCGCGGCGACGCCGAGCCGCTGCTTCATGCCCAGCGAGTACGTCGCGAACGCGTCGCCGCCGCGCCCGGCCAGACCCACCGTCTCCAGGGCCGCGTCCGTCCGGCCCGCGCGGATCCCGGCGTAGCGGGCGACGAGGCGCAGGTTGTCGCGGCCGGACAGGTAAGGGTAGAACGCCGGGCCCTCGATCAGCGCGCCGATCGCGCGCAGCGCGGCGGGGTGCCCGGGCGGGCGTCCCAGGACCCTGGCCGTTCCCGACGACGGGCGGATCAGGCCGAGCAGCATCCGCAGGGTCGTGGTCTTGCCCGCGCCGTTGGGGCCGAGGAAGCCGAAGATCTCACCGCGGCGCACGGTGAGGTCGAGCCGGTCGACGGCGGCCGCGCCGCCGTAGCGCTTGGACAGGTCCGTGGTGCGGACCAGCAGTTCGTCGGAGTCGTCGGGCATGGGCCGGCGCCTTTCTCGCGATCGCGGAGGTCGGATGCTGACCAGCCTGCTCCCCGGCCGGGGTCGCGGTCGTCACCCACGGAGCGGTTCCGCCGCTACGTCCGGGGGCGTAGTCGGACTGCGCCGCGGGCCGGGCGAGAGGCGCGCCCCTTCCCCGACGGCCTTTTCGCCGATCTTGGCCTTATGGGGCCTGAAAACGTTGGTGGTTTCCGATGGTGGTTGCAGCGGGGTGGGCGATGGTTGCCCTCCAGGCCACCGGTGATGCACGGAAAGCCCGCGGTGGCTGGGCGATGGTGCACGCCGTCCCCGGCCTCAGGGGGTCGAGGTGGAGGGCCCGCCCGCGCGCCTGCTCCGTCCCGGGGCCGAGGTTGAAACCCAAGGTCAAGATCGACAAGAGAGCCACCGCAAAAAGGCCGCACAGCAGACTTGAGCCGCACGTTCACCACCGGGCCGGTCCACCTGGCTTTCGCACTCGGTGGTGTGCACGCGATCCTCAGGCGGGCTTTCGAGCCTCGATCAGGAAGCGCGTCGTGTGCGCGACGAAGGGGCCGTCGGTGCGGATGCGCTCGTGCAGGGCGCGCAGCTCGGCGCGGTACCGGTCGACGGTGAACCCCGGAACCATCCAGATGACCTTGCGCAGGAAGTAGACCACCGCGCCCACGTCGAAGAACTCCGTGCGCAGCGACTCCGATCGAAGGTCGACCACCTCCAGACCGGCGGCCTCGGTCAGCGCCCCGGCGTCGTCGGGGTGGCGCCTGCGGCGCACCTCGGGCGGCTGCGGCCCGAGGAAGTACTCGACCAGTTCGAACACGCTCGCGGGTCCGACCTGCTGGGAGAAGTACGTCCCGCCCGGCTGCAGCACCCGGGCGATCTCCTCCCACCACGTGGTCACCGGGTGGCGGCTGACCACGAGGGCGAAGGCGTCGTCGGCGAACGGCAGCGGCGGCTCGTCCTCGTCGGCGACGACCGCCACCCCGCGCGGGCGCAGCAGCGCGGTCGCCCGTGCGAGGTTGGGCGGCCACGCCTCGGTGGCCACGGTCAGCGGGGGCAGCTTCGGGACGGCGGCGAGGACCTCCCCGCCGCCGGTCTGGACGTCGAGGGCGGCATCGGCCCGCGCCATCCGCTCGCCCATCGACCGCGCGTATCCCCAGGAGGGGCGCTCCTCGGTCGCCCGCCCGTCCAGCCAGGAGAAGTCCCAGCCCTCCACGGAGACGGACTCGGCCTCGGCGATCAGGTCTTCGAACGTAGGCGCCATGCCGCGATCGTCCCAGGCCCGCCCCACGATCGGCCAGCGGTTATCCGCGCGTCGCGGTCGGCCGTCGACGGGATCGCCCCCGGCCCCTTGGCCGGACACCGGGGCCGGGGCGTCCCCGCTTCAGAGACGGTCCGCGTCCGCCAGGAACGCCGTCCACTCGGACGCGGGGAATGTGAGGGACCCGTGACCTCTGTTCTTCGTATCGCGGACGTACACGACCTCAGGGGTCTCCGCGACCTCGACGCAGTTCCCACCGTCGCCACTGGTGTATGAACTCGTGTGCCAGTTCACCTGGTCATCTCCTTTTGGATCGTGCGGATCAGGTCCAGCGAGGCATCCGGGGGAAGCGCCTCGCCCAACAGTGTCCCGAACAGGGTTGACGCTTCGTTCACCCGCTCCGCTGCGTCGATCGTCTCCCCTCCGAGTGCATGCTCTGCGTACGCGACCGTCTGGGAGTCGTTGAGCGCGATCAGTCGGAACGGTGGACACAGCCCCGGGTGTCTGCGCGTCGGAGGAATCACCTGGAACCTGACCATCTCACCTTCTACCAGCTCGGCCACATGTCCGAGTTGGTCACTCATGATCTTCTCAGAGCCGATCACCCGGGTGAGGACCGCCTGATCAACGATGAACCACAACAGAGGTCGGTTCGGAAGTAGGGCGGGAAACCGTTCCGTTCGCGCCTTAGTCACCTGGTCCACCTGATCCGCGCTCGCCCGAACACGCCGTGCTCGGATCAGTGTCCGCGCATAATCCGAGCTCTGAAGCAGCCCTGGAATGAGCACCGGCTGATATTCCCGTAGCTCGGTTGCCCGGCGTTCCAGAAGCAGGGCGTCCCGGAACCATGCGGGAACGTCTCTTTGGTTCGTCAGCTCTTCCCACAGCCGGGTGAGAAATCCCCCTGTAGACAGCGCGGTATCAAGGGATTCCGAATGGTCTCTCCGTGGGGCACGTGTTCCTCGCTCCATTCCCGAGATCATCGCCTTCGACAACAGGACGGACCTACCGAGATCGGTTTGCGTTCTGCCTGATGCCAGGCGCAATCGCCGAAGCTCCGCACCGTAGCGCGCCCATATCGGACTGACCTTGTCTCCCACGTCTACACAGTTCCACGGACGGGCTACAGGATTCCACCGATTCCCGAAGAAGACCGGGAAATGTGGCTTCCCTGGCAGGTCGGAATGTGTAGCGGGATGGTTGCCCCATACGAAGTCCCGGCGACTGCGGACACAGCCCCGGGACACGGCCACCGTTCCAAGGAGTTCCGGTGACGAAACCACGCTACCAACCCCGCCATGCCCGGCAGGCGTCGATGATCCGGCCCTACCTGGTCGCCCACGAGGAACGGCGGCGGGCCGAGGACATCATCCGATCCGCCTCCTTCGCGCGTCGGCGGCGCGCCGCCCTCCGGGTGCTGCGGCAGAGCGCGTCATGAGCCCTTTGACCCCCGAAGAGCGGGATGCGCTACAGGAATTGCTCGACGACCTGATCGCCGCCACGGATCGCCATGAGTGCTGGTTCGGGCGCGTGCGCGAGACCTCCCTGGAGCTCCGCGACAAGATCACCGAAATGATCAACGAAGGTGAGCGCGAAAGGAAGGGATGAATTCCGGAACGGGGCCCACGTGCGGAAACGGAGTCCCGGCGCCGATCGGAGAAACCGGCTCCGGGGCAGGGGTCCGGGCGGGTCAGACGTTGTCGCGGGGGACGCTCTCGCTCCATTCGCGGGAGAACACCCGCTCGGCTCCCTCGTAGCCGTCCAGCGTCGCGTGCAGCACGAACTCGGTCTCGGTGGAGCGCAGTACGGTGCGGGTCACGGTCCGGGTGCTCCAGTCGCCGCGGGCGAAGCCCATCGTCCACGTCGACTCCCCGCGCACCGATTCGAAGTCGCCGGCCACCGAGTCGTAGCGCTCGTAGGCGCGGCGGCTCACGTCGAGGTCGATGCCGTCGTAGCGCACCGTCCCGTTGTCCTTCACGATCTCCAGCGACGAGCTGTAGTCAACGAGGTCGCGGAACACCCTCCAGTGGTGCTCGCCGGGGCTCACCTGCATGGTCGAGGCCGGCGGCGTCCCCTCGGGCTCGCCGAACGGCCGCGACCCGGTCTCGTCGGATTCGCCGGTCGGGCGCACCGGCAGCGTCAGGCTGCTGGTGCCCGCGTACACGCTCAGCAGCACGGGCCTGGGCGGCGGCCAGGCCAGCGGCCAATACGACGTCGACAGCGACAGCCGGATCCGGTGCCCCGGCGGGAACACCTGCGCCACGCCGTTGAGCTGCACGGCCGCCCGGTAGCGCTTGCCGGGGACGAGCGGTTCCGGCTCGTCGAAGCTGTCCCGGCGGGTGAAGTTCAGCAGGCCGTAGGTGACCCGGGTGGCGCTGCCGTCCGGGGCCACGTCCGACAGCCGCGCGGCCACCATCGCGACGGGTTCGCTCGCCGCGATTTCGAGGTACACGGTCGGCGAGCCGAGGATCTCGGTGCGCTCGGTGAGCACGTCGGTGTCGAAGACCAGCGAACCGCCGTCCTCCTCGCGCTGGTCGTAGGGCAGGTCGGGCGGCGCGTTGTAGGAGGCCCACTTGCCGGCGAACTGGCCCACGGACAGGGGCGACCGCACCGTCAGCTCCGCCTCCTCCATCGCGTCGCCCGGCGCTCCGATCCGGTGCCTGCTCAGGGGGTGGGTCACCTGCTCGACGTGCGGGGACGGCCAGGACGGCTCGCCCACCCAGCGGCCGGGCCGTTCGGCGTAGGCGGTGGAGGGCGGCACGCTCTCCTGCATCCACGCCTGCAGCATGGGCCCGTCCGTCGCGCCGTTGTCCGCGTCCTTGAGCCAGTGGTCCCACCAGCGCACGACCTCCTGCAGGTAGCCGATCGCCGGACCGGGCTCCCCGAGGTGCGGCAGCTTGTGCGACCACGGGCCGATCAGCCCCTTGCGCGGCACGTCCAGGTACTCCAGCAGCCGCGTCACCGCGTTGGAGTAGCCGTCGGCCCAGCCGCTGGAGGCCAGCACCGGGCACCGCACGGCCCGGTAGTCCTCGCAGACCGAGGCGTGCCGCCAGTAGTCGTCGCGGCGCTGGTGGTGCAGCCACTCCAGGACCCACGGGCGGCTGTGCTCCATCCGCTCCAGCCACATGTCCCGCCAGCGATCGCCGACCAGGGCCGGGTCGGGCGGGCAGGTGGCGTGCGCGAACATGGTGCCCGCCTCGGCGAGGTTGTCCGAGAGCATGCAGCCGCCCATGTAGTGGAAGTCGTCGGCGTAGCGGTCGTCGGTGAAGGAGGCGATGACGATCGCCTGCAGGCTGGCCGGCTGCCGGGCCGCGGCCTGGAGCGCGCTGAAGCCGCCCCAGGAGATGCCCATCATCCCGTTGCGGCCGTTGCACCACGGCTGGTCGGCCATCCACGCCAGCACGTCCTCGGCGTCGTGCTGCTCCTGCTCCAGGTACTCGTCGACGAGGACGCCCTCGGAATCCCCCGTGCCGCGCAGGTCCACCCGCACGCACGCGTAGCCGTGCCCGGCGATGTAGGGGTGGTGGATGGAGTCGCGCACCGAGGTGAGGTCGCGCTTGCGGTAGGGGATGTACTCCAGCACGCCCGGAACGGGCTCGTCATCGGAGGAGGTCGGACGCCAGATCCGGGCCGCCAGGCGGGTGCCGTCGGAGACCGGGATCCAGACGTGCTCCTCCTCCTTGATCGCGTTGGGCAGGGCGGTCACTTCGCGCATTAACGGGCGTCCTCCTCTCCTGGCGCCACTTCGTCGAACTCGAAGTTCAGCGCCTCCACGCAGCGGTCGTACTTGGCCTGCAGCTCCGCCTGGCTGTCCGCGCCGACGAAGATGTGGGCGAGCTCGTAGCTGTAGCTGTCCTGCCCCGGCATGTCGGAGAGCCGCTCGCCCTCCTGGGGCACGAGGTCGACCTTCACGCCGGGGATCTCCTGCTCCAGGCGGTCGACCTCCTCCTGCGTCGGCCTGCGCCGTACCACGCCGTCGGCGAAGCGCCGGTAGTACCACTTCGCGGCCAGGTCGTAGCTGCCCTTGTGGTCCGGCAGCCGCGGGTCGCGGCCGAGCGCGAGGCTGATCATGCAGTGGTGGTTGGGCACGCCGTCGACGTACTCGAACATCTCGGAGTGCGACTGCGAGTGCCGCGGGTTGACCTCCAGCAGGTTGACCTCCTCGGTCTCGGGGTCGTAGAAGAACTCGATGCTGAACGTCGCCGAGTCCATGCCGATCTGGGCGATCACCCGCTTGGAGATGTCCTTGAGCCGGCGCACCACGGGTTGGGGCAGGCGGGAGGGGTACTGGTGGCGCAGGAAGACGGAGCTGTCGGGGTAGTTGACGGAGTCCAGCGCCCCGTACACGGTGATCTCGCCGTCGAACACGTAGCCCTCGACCGCGGCCTGCACGCCCGTGAGCGCCTCCTCGGCCAGGCACGCCTGCCCGCCCGCGGCCGCGATCTCCGGGGGCAGGTCCATCCGGTCCATGATGTACTCGAACGGTCGGCCGATGCGGTGGACGCCCTCGCGGATCTCGGCCACCGCCTCCCGGAACTCCTTCTCGTCGGCGACGTGGAAGGCCAGCTCCGACGAGAAGGACTTGACCGGCTTGAGCCACATCGGGAACCGCAGGCCCGCCGGCGGCTCCGGCTCGCCTTCGAGGTCCACGAGCGCGAACCGCGGATGCTCGTCGATCACCTTCTGCTGCTCCAGCCGGCTCCAGTACTTGTGCTCGCACTTGACCACCGACTCCAGGCTCGTGCTGCGCGTTCCGTAGCGCTCGGCCAGGATCGGCACGATCGTGCTCACCGGGAAGTCCCAGTAGCCGACGATGGCGTCGATACTCCCGCCGAAGGCGTCCAGCTCCGACTCCGCCTTGCGGATCAGGTCCGCCACGGGGATCTCGCCGTACTGGAGCTCCTCGACGTTCAGCAACGGGTGGAACCGGTAGTCCGCCGCGTGCGGGACGTCCCGCAGCGTGTCCAGGTTCGCCTCGTCCAGCCCGATCACGAAGATGTTCGTCTGACTCACTCTTGTCTCTCCCCCGCTGCCTCTTCAGGTGGACTCCGCCGCTACCCGGCGTTCGGAACCCCAATCTCCATTGGCGCGGATCCACCGGTGGGCGGCCCTTGACGGCGCGCGGCCGGGACCGGCGCCGAGCGCGGCCGAGCCCTCGGGGCCGCGGCGTTGAACGGATTCCCAGGCGCGTCCGGTGAACCCCGCCGCGCTCCGAGGCATCAACCCAAGAGAAAGGAGTGGTGAACATGGCATCGAGAACGGCACCGCGCGGCCCGGTGGCCCGATCGAGCGGGCTGGTCGCGGCGGCCGCGCTCCCGGCGCTGCTGATCGCGGCGCCCGCACCCGCGGCCGGGGCCTCGACCTCGGCTCCCGGGGCCGAGGCCCCGCCGGACTGCCGCACCGACCAACTGGAGATCAGCGAGTACGGGCGCGGCGCCGCCACCGGCAGCACCTACATCGAACTGGAGTTGCGCAACACCTCCGACCGCGCCTGCACGCTGTACGGGTACCCGGGGGTGTCCTGGCTGGACATCGAAGCCCACCAGGTGGGCGCCGACGCCGACCGCACCGGCACCGCGGACCGGTCGTTCACCGTCGACCCCGGCGCCTCGGGCTACGCCACGCTGCGCCAGCCCAATGTCGGCAACTACGACCCGGCGGAGTGCCGGCCCGAGAACGTCGTGGGGCTGCGGGTCTACCCGCCCGACGCCTACGAGTCGACGTTCGCCGAGGTCCGGGGCATGCAGGCGTGCGCCAACCCCGACGTCGGGGTGCCGACCGTCACGGCCGTGCACCAGGACCCGCGGCCCTGACCCCCGGTGCGGCGGCCCCGCCCCTCCGGGGCCGCCTCCTCTGATCTCGTCGGTGGGTGTGCTCCACCCCGCCGGAATCCACATAGCCTTTGAAAGCTCGGCAAGGGCCCGATAGCGGCGTTCGGCCATAGCATCTCCGTGAGAAACGGTCGCCGTCTGATGAGGAGCCGACACCCGATGCGTTCCGGCCCCCGCGACGGCTCCCCTCCTGAAGACGCGCCGCTGCCCGGGGCGCTGCAGGCGTGCTTCGTGGTCGAGTCGGAGCGCTTCGCCTGGTGGGGCGTTGCCGACCCGCCAGGCCCCGTCGGGCTGCACCCACGCGTGCACGCCGTCGGCGATCTCCTGCAGCGCCGCGGCGTCGGGGCCGACCTCGTCGTTCGCCTCGCGCCTCCGGATCGGCTCTCCTTCGGATCGGGATCGGAGGCGCCCAGCCCGGGCCGGTCCACCGCGATCAGCCGCACTCCCCGATCGGCGAGGATGTCCGCGCCGAACCCCAGGCCGCGCCCCATGGCGGCACCGGAGAAGAACAGCACCGGCGCCCCGTCCGGCGGCCCCCACTGCGCCCAGCCCAGCCTCCGCCCATCGGGCAGCTCCACCGCGCCCAGGCGCTCTGCTTCCCGCACCCCGTAGTCCATGACCGGCACCGGAGAAGAGCCCTCGCGCCCCGGCCGAACCGTTTTCCCCGCCGGCACCCGAGACGGCGCGGCCGCGGACGCGGTGTCAGGCGGTGGCCTCGTGTCTGGCCCGCTGTTCGCGCAGCCGACCGCCGAACTCCTCGGCCATGTCCAGATGCTCCCGCAGCGTCCGGCAGCGCGCCGCCGCGGCCTCGCTGAACATGTCCAGGCGCGCGAGCAGGGCGTCGCGCTCGGGTTCGCCGAGCTCTCCGGCCTCCAGCCGGTCGAGGACGTCGAGCAGGTCGCGGGTCTCCTCCAGACTGAAGTCCAGCGGCTTCATCCGCTTGATCAGCAGCAGCCGCTCCACATCGGAGCCGGTGTAGAGCCGGAACCCGCCCTTGGAGCGCGCCGACGGTTCGACCAGCCCGACCTCGCCGTAGTAGCGGATCGTCCGCAGCGACAGGCCCGTGCGTTCGGCCACCTCACCGATCTGCATGTGGCCCTCACTCATGGACGCACCCCCTCAACTGAACCCACCCTAACGTGAGACGATTCTTCACCCTTCCGGAGCCGACGGGCCCCGGCCCGAGGAACAAGCGTGCCACGCCGGGCGGGCGGGTCAGTCGGTGCGGGGCGAGCGCCGCTGGAACTCGTCGATGAGGCGGGACGCCTCGGCCTTGCTGAGCCCTTCGGGCACCTCCTCGCCGGCCTCCCTCGCCAGCGTCTCCAGGTAGCTGAGCTGCGGTCCGGTGGCCGGCTCCTCGCCGGTCTTCCAGTCGTCGGTTTCCTTGCGCGGATCCTGGTCGGTCATGTGCCCGCCGCTACCCCGGATCGGGGCGCGGAACCCACCCGGTTCCGGTCGCGGCGGCGGGTCAGCGTGCCGCGGCGTCAGCGGTCGGTGCGCCCGGCCCGTTCGGCGCGGTCGAGCTCGACGGCCAGCTCGGCGACCAGGCTGCGGGCCCGGCTCAGCGACGGCGGGGCCGCTCCGGTCCCGGCCGCCCGCTCCGGCGGCCGCGCGGCGCCCGGGGGTGCGGCCGGGTGCAGGCTGACCTGTTCGGCCGACTCGTCGGCGTCGATGTCGAAGACGATGCGGTCGGAGCGGTGCCAGCTCTCGAACCACTCGACGGGCGCACCGCCGCGGTCGCTGCTGCTGCCCTCCAGCAGCAGCAGCGGCGCGCCCGCGGGGATGCCGAGGTGGCCGGCGATGGTGTCGTCGGCGGGCACGGCCCGGATCTGGCGGCGCCCGCTCACCAGGCGGATCCCGAACCGGTCCTGCAGCAGCCGGTGCAGGGACGCGTCGGTCAGCAGCGTGGCGGTGAGGCCCTCGATCCGGGACGCGGGCAGCCACGTGCGCACATAGGCCAGCGGGCCGTCCTCGACCGACCTCAGGCGTTCGAGCAGCAGGACGTCCTTCGTGCCGAGCTGCTCGCCGATGTGGCGGGGCGCGGTGGTCCGCTCCAGCCGCAGGACCCGGGTGCGCAGGGACAGCCCGGTCCGGTCGAACTGGTCGAACAGGCCGGTGACGCGCTGCACGAGCCGCCGGTGCTCGCCCTGGCCGACCGCCACCGGGGCCCGGCCGGGCGCGCGCCGCACCGTCCCCTCGTCCTCCAGGGTGGACAGTGCCTGGCGGACCACGCTGCGCGAGACGCCGAAGCGCTCGCACAGGGACGCCTCGCTGGGCAGGGTGTCGCCGGGCGAGATGGTGCGGTCCCGGATCTGCGCGCGCAGGGCGCCGGCGACCTGGGCGTGCAGCGGGCGGCTGTCGGTGCGATCGATGCGCATGGCCGGAATTGTAGGTGCCCCTGATTCGGCGGACGGGTCAGGACGGCGCGGCCGCGCCGCCGCCCGGATCGGGGCGGGCGCGGCCGCCGCGGGCCGCGGTCACGCCGCGGAGCGGGGCTCGCCGGCCCGCCGGACGTGGCCCCATCCCGGCGCCAGTTCGGCGGCCCTGCGGATCGACAGCACCAGGCTGGCCTCGCGGGCGATCCCCTTGCCCGCGATGTCGAAGGCCGTGCCGTGGTCCACCGAGACCCGGACCACCGGCAGGCCCACGGTGATGTTGACGCCGTCGTCGCCGTAGACGGCCTTGAACGGGGCGTGTCCCTGGTCGTGGTAGCAGATCGTGATCAACTTCCAGTCGCCGCGCACGGCCGCGGGGATGAGGGCGTCCGCGGGCAGCGGGCCGACCGCGTTGAGCCCCTCCTCGTTGAGCCTGCGCACCACCGGCTCCAGGATGTCGGCGTCCTCGTCGCCGAACAGCCGGTTCTCCCCGGCGTGCGGGTTCAGCCCGGCCACGCCGATGCGCTCGTCGGGGGTGCCCAGCGCCGCGGCGAACGACCCCACCAGCCGCAGCACCGACTCGACCCGCTCGGGGGTCAGCAGCCGGATCGCGTCGGCGAGCGAGACGTGCGTGGTGATGTGGAAGAAGTAGAGGTCCCCCGCGGAGAGCACCAGGCTGAAGTCCTCGACGCCGAACTCGTGCGCGAGCAGTTCGGTGTGCCCGGGCCACTTGTGCCCGCCCATGTGCATGGCGGCCTTGTTCAGCGGGGCGGTGACGATGCCGTCGACCAGTCCCCTCCTGGCCAGGTCGCAGGCGCGCATCACGAAGCGCGCCGAGGCGTCGCCGGCCTTCGCGCTCAGCTCGCCGTGGGGCACGTCGGCCAGTGACGGGCCGGTCTGCACGACCTCGATCAGCCCCGGCTCGTTGACGGCGTCGGCCGGCGACTCCACGGTGCGGACCGCCGCGGGGTCGCCCCCGACCGCGGCCACGGCCCCGCGCAGCGCGTCGGCGTCCCCGATGACCACCGGGCGGCTGATCTCGCGCAGCTCGGAGTGGCCGAGCAGGGACTTGGCGGTGATCTCCGGCCCGATGCCGGCGACGTCGCCCAGCGTGACGGCGAGCGTGGGAACGGTCATGGTGCTACCTCCTCTGGCGGACCGCTGTCGCGGCCCTGATGAGTACGTCGGTGTCGCCGAACCCGCCGGCCTTGGTGACCAGGAACCGGCCGTGCAGCGGCCCGCCGACCAGGGTGCCGATGGGGATTCCCGGGGCGACCTCCCCGGCCAGCGCGATGCCGGTGGCGGCCAGCGCGTCTGCGACGGCGCGCGCGCCGTCGCCGCCGGTCACGACGAGACCGGCGATGCGGTGCGCGCCCGCCAGGTCGGCCGCGAGCGCGCCGAACCGCCGGGCGACCAGCTCCGGGGCGAGCCGGGCGTCCCGGTCCTCCGGCGCGAGCAGGACGAGCAGCTCTTCGGCCGCGGCCAGCCGCTCATGGGCCGCGGCCGACCACCGCGCCCACGCGTCGGCGTCGAGCAGGGTCGCGGGGTCGGGACGCAGCAGCGCGTCGGGGCGGCGCAGGGCGAGCGCTTCGGCCTGCGCGCGGGTGGCATGGTGCAGCGAGGTCACGACGACGAGGGCCGGGGCGGGGTCCTGCTGCGCGGCCCAGGCGCCGGCCATGGGCCCCGCGAGTCCGGCCGAGCCCACCGGGACCGCGCCGCGGCCCGCGCGGGCGACGGCCTCGGCGAGCCGCCGCAGGTCCTCGTCGGTCTCGGCGTCGGCCACCACGACCGGGCCGGCCGCGGTGATCTCCTTGGCGCCGGCCGCGGGGTCGTCCCCGGTGAGCCGCACGTGGGCGGCGTCGAGGAGGGTGGGCAGGTGGCTCTCGCGGACGGGGGCGACCGGGTCGCGGCCGATGCCGGTCCGCGCCACCGGCACCCCGTCGACCAGCAGAACGCCGTCGCGCACGGTCCGCCCGGCCGGCGGGAACGCCGGGCAGACCACCGCGGTCGCGCCGGGCGCCCACGCCGACAGGGCCGCGTCGATCTCGGCCCGGATCGGGCCGCGGAGCGTGGAGTCCACCTTCTTGTACAGGTGGCGGGCTCCGGCGGCACGCAGCGCGGCGGTCTGCTCGGCGACCACCCGGGCCGCCTCCTCGGCGGGCAGCGCCCGGGAGTCGGTGCTCACGGCCAGCACGTCGGCGCTGACGTCGGCGCCGCCGGCGAGCCGCAGCTCGGTCGACCAGCCGGCCCGCAGGAACTGGACCGCGGTGTCGCCGGCACCGGTGAGGTCGTCGGCGATCAGGGCGATGGCGGGGCTCACGGGGCCACCTCCTCTTCCGGCTCCTCGGATCGGACGGTGGCCGCGGTTCCGCTGCGCTTGAGCAGCCAGGACACCATGAGGGGCGCCAGGAGCGCGCTGACCAGCACGCACGCCGCGACCTGGGAGGTCGCCGCCCCGGCGTAGGCCTGGAAGGAGGGGTCGGCCGCCGCGACGACGGCGGGGGTGGCGACCGCGTTGCCCGAGGTGGTGCCCGCGGCGAAGCCGATGGGGCTCTCCGCGCCCCGGCGCAGCAGCAGCCGGTAGCCCAGGTAGACCAGGCTGCCGGTGATCGGGGTGATCAGCACGCCGAGGACGACGCCGGTCAGTCCGCCGGAGGCCACGTCGGCGAGGTCGATCCCGGTGCCCAGCGCGAAGGCGAAGAAGGGGATCACGATGCTGGGGACGGGCTTGAGGGTTTCGCGCCACTGGGCGTCCACGTTGCCGACGATGACGCCGAGGATGAAGGGGACGATGGCGGCGAGCAGCGCCAGGAACGGGATCTGGCCGAGCCCGGAGGCGCCGATGAACAGCAGGGTGAAGAACGGGCCGTCGTTGACGGCTCCGGCGATGTAGGCGCCGCGGTCGCGCTCGCGGCCGTACTGCCCGGTGATCGCCAGCCACAGGCCGCCGTTGGCGTTGGTGGCCGCGGCCAGCAGGGCGAGGATGGAGACGCCGAGGAGCCCTTCGGGGCCGACGACCATTCCGAGCGCGATGATCAGCAGTCCGGGGATGACGCTCTTGCCGAGCAGCACCACGCCGGTGGTCGCCAGAACCGGACCCCCGGTGCGCATGGTCACCTGGGTGCCGGTGGCGAAGATCAGCAGGGCGATCAGCGGCATCGCGCTGTCCTTGAACAGCGCCGTGGTGAAGCTGCCGATCTCCAGCGCGCCGGGCGCGAAGGTGCCGACGAGCGATCCCAGGACCAGGGGCACCAGCATCAGGCCGCCGGGCAGCCGGTTCATCACTTTGAACATCGGGATCGCGGATCCTCCGGGATCGGACACGCCCACTCCTCTCCGGGCGACGAGCCCTGCTCGTCCTCGTCGCGCGCCACACTGGGAAACCGTACGGTACGTACTGCCTGTACGTACAATAAACGAACAAGTCGTATCGTACGTCACACGGCGCCGTTGGCACGACCGGATCCGCCCTGATCCACGCTGATCCGCGGGATATCCGTCGAGGGCCGCCCCGCACGGCCCGCCGGACGGCCGTTCCGGCCGGGGACGCCGCGCCGCAGGAGCGCCCTCCGGCGCGGCGGAATATCGGCCCTCGCCATGTGGTTGTGCGGGGTGCGGGTCGATGCGGTAGCAAGTGTCCCCCGGGCCTCACCCATCGCCTTCGCGGAATACCGCGGACCGGCACCCGCGCCCGGCGCGGGAGGGCCGGACGGTCTCGGAGCCGCGTTGCGCCACGCGCCGAGAGGCGACCGCCGCATCGCACCCGGCACACGTGAACGGGCCCGGCGAGCGTTGCTCGCCGGGCCCGTCCGCTGTACCGGAAGCCGAGTCCGGCGTGGCCCGCATCACGGAAGGCGGTTCGGTCACTCCATGAAGCGGGCTTGATCCGGACAGAGTCCGGCATGGGTTCGTCCGTGCCACCGCCTGAACAGCGGAAGCAGCCCTGACCCGCTCCCCCGGGTCACACGTGTGCCGCGGTCACGTACTCGGCCAGGACCGCGTCTCCGCGAATGCCACTCCTCCTGCCCGCCCCCACCGGCGGTAGCGGTCAGGTCAGCTCCCTGGCCAGCAGGGGGATCTGGCCGCCGGCCAGCACGGCCTCGACCTGGGGCGGCGAGAGCCGGTGGCGCAGCCGGTACTCCTCCCCCTTCGTGTCGTTGCGCACGGTCAGCTCGGCGCCGGAGGGCAGGGTTTCGGCCAGGTCGCGCAGGACGAGAACGTCGCCGGCATCGATGCGATCGTAGTCGGCCGGGTCGGCGAACTCCAGCGCCAGGACGCCGAAGTTGGCGAGGTTCTGCCAGTGGATCCTGGCGAAGGACTTGGCGATCACCGCGTGCAGACCGAGGTAGCGGGGGGTGATCGCCGCGTGCTCGCGGGAGGAGCCCTGCCCGTAGTTGTCCCCGCCGATCACGAAGTGCCCCGACTCCCGGGCGGTCTCGCGCGCCCGCTCCGGGTAGTCCTCGTCGATCTGGGTGAAGGTGAACTCGGCGAGCTTGGGGACGTTGGAGCGGAACGGCAGCGCGCGGGCCCCGGCCGGTGAGATCTCGTCGGTGGAGACGTCGTCGCCGACCTTGAGCAGGACCGGCGCCTCGATCCGGTCGGGCAGCGGCGGGAAGTCCGGCAGCGCGGAGATGTTGGGGCCCTTGACGAGCTCCTCGCTCTCGGCCTCCTCGCGCGGTAGCGGCGGAACCAGCATCGCGGTGTTGACGCTGGCGCGCTCGGGCAGCTCCAGCCTCGGATAGGCCATCCCGAGCTTCTCGGCCAGGTCGCGGGGGTCGGTGATGACGCCGGTGAGCGCGGAGGCGGCCGCGGTCTCCGGCGAGCACAGCCACACCGAGTCCTCCTTGGTCCCGGAGCGGCCGGGGAAGTTGCGCGGGAAGGTGCGCAGCGAGTTGCGGCCGACCGCCGGCGCCTGCCCCACCCCGATGCAGCCGAGGCAGCCGGCCTGGTGGATCCGCGCTCCGGCGTTGATGAGGTCGAAGGTCGCGCCCATCCGGGTCAGGTCGGAGAAGATCTGGCGCGACGACGGATTGACGTCGAAGCTGACCGCGCTGTCGGTCTGGCGGCCCTTCACCATGGCCGCCGCGATGGCGTAGTCCCGCAGCCCGGGGTTGGCCGACGAGCCGATGACCACCTGGCTCACGTCCGTCCCCGCGACCTCGCGCACCGGCACGACGTCGCCCGGCGACGACGGCCGCGCGATCAGCGGCTGCACCGATGACAGGTCGATCTCGTCGGTGACGTCGTAGTCGGCGTCGGGGTCGGCGAGCAGCTCCACGAAGTCGTCCTCGCGGTCCTCGGCGCGCAGGAAGTCGCGCACCGCGCCGTCGGCGGGGAACACCGTGGTCGTGGCGCCCAGTTCGGCGCCCATGTTCGCGATGACGTGGCGGTCCATCGCGGTGAGCGTGGCGACTCCCGGACCGTGGTACTCGACGATCCGGTTCAGCCCGCCCTTGACGCCGTGCCGCCGCAGCATCTCCAGGATCACGTCCTTGGCCGAGGTCCACGCGGGCAGCTCACCGGTGAGCCTGACGCCCCAGATCTCGGGCATCCGGACCCGCAGCGGACGGCCGGCGATGGCCATGGCCACCTCCAGGCCGCCGACGCCGATCGCCAGCATGCCCAGCGACCCCGCGGCGCAGGTGTGGGAGTCGGAGCCGGCCATCGTCTTGCCGGGGACGCCGAAGCGCTGCATGTGGGTCGGGTGGGAAACGCCGTTGCCCGGCTTGGAGAACCACAGCCCGTAGCGACGCGCCGCCGAGTGCAGGAACGCGTGGTCCTCGGCGTTCTTCTCGTCGGCCTGGAGCAGGTTGTGGTCCACGTACTGCGCGCTGAGCTCGGTCCTCGCCCGGTCCAGGCCCAGCGCCTCCAACTCCTGCATCACCAGGGTCCCGGTGGCGTCCTGGGTCAGGGTCTGGTCGATGCCGATCCCGATCACCTCTCCGGGCACCATCTCGCCTTCGACCAGGTGCGACTCGATCAGCTTGTGTGCGACGCCGCGTCCCATCTCGCTCCTTCTCCCCTTTCCCGCCTTTCTCTCGAAGCTGACCGGGGACGCGGGCGGCAAACCGAAATCGGCGCCGAATATGGCCGCGGGGCGAGGAGCGCGGCCCCGCGGGCGGCGCGGGTCCTGCCGGGGTGCCGCCCCGTCAGGACGGCGGGGGCTCGCTCCCGGAGCGCACCACCATCACCGGGACCGCCGAGTGGTGCAGCACCGCTCGGCTCACCGAGCCCAGCAGCAGGCCGAGGAAGCCGCCGTGGCCGCGGGATCCGACGACCAGCAGGGCGGCCCCTTCGCTCTGCTCCAGCAGCGCCTGGGCGGCGTGGCCCTCCATCACCGCGACCCGCACGTCGACGCCCCCGCTGCCCGGGGGACGTTCCCGGGCGACGAAGTCGTGGACGTAGCCTTCGACCCGCTCCGCGTTGGTCCGGCGGTCCCGGTCCGACTCCGCGTCCGCGTCCGGCGCCAGCGGACCGGGCGGCTCGGGTGCCCGCAGGACGTGCACGGCGACGAGGTCGGCTCCGATGCGCGCCGCCTCCCGCAGCGCGCACCGCAGCGCCGCCGCCGAGGCCGGGGAGCCGTCCACCCCCACCACGACGTCGCGCCGGTCCCCGCGCGCGCCCCCCTTCTTCTCGGGCGGGATCACCACGACGGGGCACGCCGCGTGGGCTGCGACGCGCAGGCTCACCGACCCGAAGAAGGTCGACCCCAGACCGCCCAGCCCTCGAGAGCCCACGACGGCGAGCTCGGCGTGCTCCGCCGCGGCGAGCAGGGCCGGAGCCGGCTCGCGCGCCGAGACCTGCGTCTGGACCGGCAGCCTCGGGTGGGCCCGGCCGACCCGCTCGGCGGCCGCGGCCAGGAACGCGCCGCCCCTCTCGGCCACTTCCGGGGTGGGGGCCATGCGGATGGCCTTGCCGAAGGGCTCCCTGACCAGAGGCATGCTCAAGGCGTAGACGATCCGCAGCGCCGCTCCCCTGCCCGCGGCGGCCGCCGCGGCCCACTCCAGGGCGGCCCAGGCCGGTCCCGATCCGTCCACCCCGGCGACGATCTCGCGGGGTCCGCGCGGTTCGGCGTTCTCCGGTGTCATCCTCGGCTCCCTCCGTCCGACGCCGCTGCCTCCTTAGAGGTACCCCGCCCGGGGTCCTGTTGTCGCAGACGGACGCGTCCCGTCGGCGTCGCGTCCGGAAGCGGACACGCGGGCGCCCGCCCGGCCTACCGCTCGGAAGCGCCGGCGACCGGGGCGGCGGGCCTGCTCCTGCGGCGGATGGCCAGGGACATCGCTGCGGCCACCGCGCACAGGGCGCCCGCTCCGTACCAGGCGAGGTCGTAGCCGCCGGAGTGGTCGCGGACGAGCCCGGCCAGGAGCGCCACCGCGCCGGCGCCGACCTGGTGTGCGGCCAGCACCCAGCCGAAGACGATGGGGCCGTCCTCGCCGAAGTGCTCGCGGCACAGCGCGATGGTCGGCGGCACGGTCGCCACCCAGTCCAGGCCGTAGAAGACGATGAAGAACAGCATCGGCGGCTGCACCTGGTCGGCGAACAGGAACGGCAGCAGCATCAGCGAGAGCCCGCGCAGCGCGTAGTAGACGCCGAGCAGCGCGCGCGAGTCGAAGCGGTCGGTCAGCCAGCCGGAGGCGACCGTACCGATCAGGTCGAAGACGCCGATCACGGCGAGCAGGGACGCCGCGGCCGTGATCGGCATGCCGTGGTCGTGGGCCGCCGGGACGAAGTGCGTGCCGACGAGGCCGTTGGTCGAGGCGCCGCAGATCGCGAACGTCCCGGCCAGCAGCCAGAAGGGGCGGGTGCGCGCGGCGGCGAACAGCACCCTCAGCGTGCGCAGCGCGGCCCCGGTCTGCGCGGGGACCGGGGCGGCCGGGCCCTCGGCGCCGTAGGCCGTGGTGCCGACGTCCTCCGGCCGGTCGCGCAGCAGCCACGCCACCAGCGGCACGACGGCCAGCGCCGTGAACGCGACCGTCAGCGACGCCGTGCGCCAGCCGTGGTGGTCGATGAGCACGGCGAGCAGCGGCAGGAAGAGCAGCTGCCCTGTCGCCGTCCCGGCCGTGAGGACGCCGGTGACCAGGCCGCGCCGCTTGACGAACCACCGGCTGGTCACGGTCGCCACGAACGCCATGGCCATCGACCCGGTGCCCAGGCCGACCAGCACGCCCCAGCACAGCACGAGCTGCCAGCTCGTCTCCATGAGGACCGTCAGCCCGCTGCCCGCCGCGACCAGCAGCAGCGCGGCCGAGACGACCCGGCGCATGCCGAACCGGTCCATCAGGGCCGCCGCGAACGGCGACGTCAGCCCGTACAGGACGATGTTGACCGAGACCGCGGCCGAGATGGTGCCGTGCGACCAGCCGAACTCCTCGTGCAGCGGCTCGATCATCACGCTCGGGGCGGCCCGGAACGCCGCTGCGCCGACGAGCGCGACGAACGCCACGGCAGCGACCCACCAGGCGCGGTGGACGCGGGGGAAGCGGTTCGGCGGATTCGCGGGGGGACGCCGGTCCGCGGAATCGGAGAATGTCTGTGTCACCGGATCATTGTGCGCCGCGCACCACCCTCCGACGAGTGGCCGGAAGGCCATGCTCCGCAAGAATCAGGCCATGGAGGGTGCCGGTGGTCTCAGGCGATCGCAACGGGTGTGCGTCGCCGTTGGCTCGGTCGTGCTGCTGATGGGGGCGGAACACCCGGATCGCCAGGACCGCAGCGGTGAATGGAGGCCGTCCGGTGATCCGGGCGGTCCACCCCCGCCGGAGTCCCCCCGGCGACCGTGATCCCCGCTCGCCCTCGCCTGCTCCTACGCGCGGGTCGGGGGTTCGTCGATGTCCTCGTCGCCTTCGAGTTTGTTCTTGTCCTTCCACTGGTTGGGCGGGTCCGTCGGTGACGGCGCGTCCTCATCCGCGATGTCAGCGGCGCCCGTGGGGTTCTCCTCGACCTGCTCCTGCGGCCTGCGGTCGGCCAATGGGCGCCGGTCGGAGTCCTCATCGCCCTCGTGCATCGCCGTCCTCCCTCCGCTGGCTGCGGCTGCCGCTACCCGCGGCGCTCGCGGGGCAAACCGCTCCCCCGGGCGGTTTCCGCGCTCATCCCGCGGTTCGCCGGTACGCTGCTCGGCATCGGCGCGCTCCATCGCCCTGGCGATCGGCCTCTCACACTCGGGACGGTGACGTGGCAGCGAAGGAAGCACGGTCCCCCGGACCCCTCGCAGGCGCCGCGGCCGCGGCGCCGCTCCGGTGCGCGCACGCCGGGCCTCCGGCCGGTTCCGGGAGCGCGCGGTGATCGCGCGGGGCAGCCGGCGGCTGCAGCGGCTGCGTCCCGAGGACCCCGCGACGGTGGGGCCCTACCGGCTGGTCGGCCGGGTCGGTTCGGGCGGCATGGGCACCGTCTACGCCGGCAGCGCCGACGGCCTGAGCGGTTACCTGGCGATCAAGGTGATCCACGGCGCGCACGCGGCCGACCCGGAGTTCCGCAGGCGCTTCGCCCGCGAGGCCAGGCTGATGGCCCGCGTCGACAGCCCCTGCGTCCCCCGGTTCGTCCACGCCGACGTGGAGGCCACGCTGCCCTGGCTGGCCACCGAGTACGTACCGGGGCCGACGCTGCGCCACCACGTCGAGCGGTACGGGGCGCTGCGCGGCGGCATGCTGCTGGGCCTGGCCGTCGGCGCGGCCGAGGCGCTGCGCGCGGTCCACGCGGTGGGCATCGTCCACCGCGACCTCAAGCCCGGCAACGTCATCCTGGCCCCCGGCGCACCGAAGGTGCTCGACTTCGGCATCGCATACGCCCACGAGGACCCGACCCTGTGGCTGCGCCTGCGCCGGATGCGCCGCCGGGTCAGCGAACTGCGGATCCCCCACCCGCCGTCGCCGCCCTACCGGACCGGTGCGCCGATCGCGTCCGGCGCACCCGGCGGCGACCGGGTGGGCACGCCCGGCTGGATCAGCCCGGAGCAGTACCGGGGCGCGCACGCGACCAGGCGCTCCGACGTCTTCCTCTGGGGCGCGCTGGTGGCCTTCGCCGCCGCACGGCACGACCCGTTCGGCCACGGCCACCCCAAGGTGCTGGCCCGGCGCGTGCTGCACGAGGAGCCGGACCTCGCGGGGCTGCCGCCGGGACTGGAGGAGCTGGTGCTGGCCGCGATGGCCAAGAGCCCCGGCGACCGCCCCGAATCCGCCGAGCTGCTGCGCCGGGCCCTGGCGCTGGCACCGGGCGGCGGGCGGGGCCCGGACGGCGCACCGGCGGGGACCGACCGGCAGCGCGTCCGCGCCCTCCTCGACCGCGAATGGACCCGGGTCTCGGCCCGGCTGCCCAAGCCGCCCCGGCGCAGCCGCCTGCCGGTGCCGTTCGGCCCGCGCCGACCGGAGTGACCCCGCAGGGCCGCCGCTCAGCGGCCCCGTCCGGCCGGCGCCCCGCGACCGGTCCCGGCTCATCCCGCGAGCACCGCCTCGAGGTCGAGGCCGCCCGCGCCCATTACGACGCCGCGCACCCGCGGACGCGATGACGCGGCGTCCGCGGGTGCGCGGTGGCCACGCCGCGGCGAACCAGGTGCCGCCCGAGCCCTGGCCGTTGACGTCGCCGGGCACCACGTCGCCGGGCACCACGTCGCCGACGTAGCGGTACAGCGGCCACCCTCCGAGCGTGATCTGCCACGTGCCGTCGGGCCGTTCGATCCGGTCGACGAGTCCCTGGTCGATCCCCTCGGTCGAGACCTCCTCCTCGCCCACGGCCGGCGGCCACTGCTCGGCGCACTCGCCTTCGCAGACCGAGGCCGGGGGCCGGCGGAGTCCTGGCCGAACCGGTAGAGCGTGCAGCCCTCGCTGTCGGTCACCACGTCGCTGATCGGGGTCCAGTCCGACACGCTCAGCGCCACCTGTCCGCCGCCGTCCGGGGCCTCCTCGGATACGGCCGCGCCGGGGGCGGCCTCGCCGGCGCCCTCGTCCGCGGCCCCGCCGTACCCGTGCCGCACGCGGTCGCCATCTGGGGCCGGGCGGCGCGATGGCGCTGCACGGGATCATGGCGCTGGAAGGAGCCGATGAGTAAAGAAATCGGAAATCCCATGAATTCCCCGTTATCGGCGGCCCTTTTGTTGAACCTGAGGTTTAACCTCGGCCCCGGGATGGAGTGGGCGTGCGGGTGGGTCCCCTCCACCTCGACCCCCTGAGGCCGGGGACGGAGGGCACCATCGCCCAACCACCGCGGATCCCACCTTCGGCTGAGGTTCGCGACCCCCGGTGGTCGAGGTTGAAACTCACGTTAAAGGTTCAGCTTCACATTCCATCGACGACCTCGCACCACCACCCCCGATCGCCGCGGCGATCCCGCTTTAGTAGCGTTGCGGATCAAACGTCGTCATCGAGGGAGGCGGACAGGTGTCGTCCACGGATGCGGCCGCGCGGCGCGCGGCCGTCCTGCGGGAGTTCGGCCGTCAGGCGGGCACGTTCGAGGACCGGCGGCTGAACTCCGCGTTCACCGTGCACCTGGAGCGCCTCGTCGACTTCGCCCGACCCGGCGCCGCCGACGTGTGCCTGGACGCCGCGTGCGGAACCGGGCTGGTCGCCCGCGCGCTCGCCGCGCGCACCCGGCACGTGAACGCACTGGACAGCACCCCGGAGATGCTGGCGGTCGGCAAGGAGCGCGCCGACGCCGAGGGCATCGCCAACGTGGTCTTCGAGCGCGGCGACGCCGCGGCCCTGCCCCACCTGGACGACTCCTTCTCCCTGGTGGTGTCGCGCTTCTCGCTGCACCACGTGGTCTCCCCCGCCGGCGTCACGGCCGAACTGGTGCGGGTGTGCCGTCCCGGGGGCCGCGTCGTCGTGGCCGACATGGTGACCGACCCCGCGGCGCCGGGCGACGCCGACCGCATGGAGCGGCTGCGCGACCCCTCCCACGGGTCGATGCCGACGGCGGAGGGGATCGCCGAACTGCTGGAGGCGGCCGGCGCGGCCGTGCGGCGCACGGACGTCTTCGACGTCTCCCGCCCGCTGCGCCAATGGCTCGAACAGGCCCGCACCCCCGCCGACGCCGCCGCGCGGATCGAGCGGGAGCTCGGCGCCGAACTCGACGGCGGCCCCGCCACCGGCCTGCGCCCGCACCTGGTCGACGGCGCGCTCTTCTTCACCCAGACCTGGGCGCACGTGGCGGCCGAGCCGCGCTGAGGAGGAGTTCACCGGCTTCATGCGCGGCGGCCGCCGGTGACGCCGGTCCGGCTCCGCACCGCGCGGGGTCGGCGCGGCCCCGACCCGCCGCGCCGACCGGGGCCGTCACCCGTCGACGACGATGCGGTAGGTCTGCGAGCAGCCCAGGGACGGCGACTGCAGGAGGCTGACGTCGACCGTCGGCTGCTCGCCGGGCCGGTTCCCGACCGCCAGTTCGCAGACCGCTCCCCGCCCGGTGAGCGGGTACCAGAACCACGTGTCGCCCACGGCGGCGCGGTCGACCGTCTGCCACCGGCCGTCGGTGAAGCGGTGGGCGGTCAGCACGACGTCGGCCTCGTACTCCCCTGCCCTGACCGCCGTCAGCGTGACCTTCAGGTCCTGGCCCAGCGTGGTGGTCGCGATGTGCTGCCGCTCCTCGGCGGGCGCGTCGTCGGCCGCGGCGGCCGTGGACGCGACGGCGGTCAGCGTGGCCGCCGCGGCGGCTGCGGCGAGCGCGAGGCGCGCGGAACGCCGTCGGGTGGAAGAGCCGATCGGCATGGGATCCTCCCGGGATCGCGAAGGGACCTGGCCGGTGCCACGGTCGTTGAGCCCTCTACCCGGTAGGACGCCCCACCCCGCCGAGGGTTGACGCGCTGTCCCACAGCGGACACCGGGAGCTGCGCCGATGTCGAAGCGGGTTTCTCACGGAGTGGGGCGGCACCCTGAAAAACCGCCGCCGGAACGAGGTGCCCGGCCTCAAGACCGGCGAGGAGCCTCCGGGCTCCGTCTGCGATGGGCCCGCACGCCGATGCCGCTGGCGAGGATGAGGATCGCACCGGCGAGGAGCAGCGCCGCGGCGCCGCCGATGGCGCCGTCGGTCCAGTCCCAGACCGCCTCCGGCACGGCCAGCGTGACCCCCGCGACCCCGGCCACCAGCAGCACCCATGCGCGCTCCCGCTGGTAGAGGACGAGGCAGCCGACGGCCACCGCCAGCGTCAGCGTGTAGCCCCACGCCACGTCCACTCCCCCGCCGTAGAACGGCTGCTGCGCCCCGAGGAGCGCGATCGTCGCCCCCGCCCCGAGCCCGAGCGCCCTGGGGGCGAGCAGGCCCGCGACCGCGAGCGCGCCCCAGACCAGTCCGAGTGCGATGAGCGCCAGCGCCCAGGCCGGTTCGGGCTCGTCCGGGATCTTCTCGACAGCGGCCAGTACCGCGATCACGCTCAGCACCGCGCAGGTCAGCAGGCCGAGAACGGTGGGCAGTGCGGCGTAGCCGAGGGCGGCCACGAGTAGACCGGTCGCCGCGGAGGCCAGGACGGTGTGGTCGTCGAGGGCGACGCCGACGGCGAACGCCGCGGTCGCGGCGGCGAGGGCGAACAGCGCTCCGGCGATCCTGCGCCGGACGGCCGGGACCCGGTGCCGGCGGC